>NZ_JAIOUB010000009.1 GCF_019931215.1 Alcanivorax limicola | reverse complement strand
TCAGGTCTGTGACAGTCTCAGTGACCCGGTTCCAGGCGGCGTCGAAGGTGTAGGCTTCAGCCTTATCCGGGTAGTGCACGGCCTGGAGGCGGTCGGCGGCGTCGTAGGTGTAGGTGGTGATTTCTTCGCCGAAGCCGTTGTGCTCGGTCTGCTGAGTACGATTGCCGTTGCCGTCGTACTGGTAGCCGTAGCGGGCCACTTCGCCGCCGTGATGGCGGTGGACCAGGCTGGTCAGGCGGTGGCCGGTGTCGTAGTGGTAATCGCTCACGCCGCCGTGGGGGTAGGCGATGCCGCTGAGCTGGTCAGTGCGGCGGTAGCTGTAGCGGGTCTCGCCGTCCTGGGTGGCGACGCTGCTCAGGCGGTTGCGGCGGTCGTAGCGGTATTGAGTGACATGCCCGGCGGAGGACAGCAGGCGGGTGCGGTTGCCGTTGTCGTCGTAGCTGTAGCTGACCGTCTGCCCGAAGTGGTCGGTCTGGTGGATCAGGCGGTCGAAGCGGTCGTAGCGGTAGGCGGTGGTCCGGGCGGCGCCGCCTTCTGCGGTCAGGGTTTCTGTCACGCTCAGGCGACGTATTTAATATTCACCTAAGCTTAGTGTCACGAGCTGGATGCCAAGCTTGCTGGTCAAATACTCAACATGCATGACGTAGCCCTGCATACCAAATGCGTCCCAAGCAGGCTTTTGGCCCAAAACAGGCAGCATCACACCCTCGCTATTTTCCAGCGGTTCACCAAGCTTCGCACGAACTTGCTTCCGCGACATATCGAAAGCGAGCCCTTCTGGCAATCCATCCACACGTGCTTGATACCCTCCATGCCCATCTGAGTGTAAATGAACTGCCTGAATCTTCCCATTCTCATAAAGCACAATAGATAAACCTGCTTCTGGAATTTCGACGTACGCCTCGTCACCGATAATCTCAGGATCCGGGACCTCAAAAGGATCGAAGGCACCTTGTTTGATCGATTCGTAGAAATCTCTGCCTAACATTAAAGTTGGACTTATCATTAGTACAATCCACTCTTGCGATTTGCCTCATGAAGCTGTTCGAAGGCGGCATCAATTTCACGCTGACCGTGCCCTTGTGAAGCCAGCCTCTCCCGCAAAACAGCTTCGTCTCGTCGAGCTGCCGCCCCTAAATCTGCAGCATCCTGCTGAATCTTTGAGCGAGCATTTCGACCACCATATGTACGAGATTCCTGCTGATGAAGATCAGTGTCAATTACCAAAGTATTGGTATTGTTCCGCAATTCCCGAGATTCCGAGGCAGTCAATTTACGACCCAGTCGCTGTGCGCATTTTACCTTCGCTGACGAGACGCCCAACCTATACGAAAAGCCCGAATTGCGGGGCTTGGGCGGGCATTTTCAGCTTATAAAACAATAAACTAACTAAGCCTTTAACCTGTTTGTGAACCATTGCTTTTGCAAGCCTTCCACTTTTGACTGTTTCAGCCATGCTGCTCTCGGACGAACACCCTTGAAGGATCGGCAGCGCAACGTCCTTGACCAGCCTTGATATCTCCTCTTTCCGCTTCTGATCAGACAACGACTCGTTTTCCAAGTCGAATACCGATTCAATTTCTTTTCTTTCCTCATCAGAAACAACAGCCGTCAATCGAAAGCGAATGTGGCAATGATGCTCTTTAGGGAATTCAGCCTCTCCTAACGTTTTCACAGCAACGCCACCATTCACATAGTATTGGCCACCGTATTGAGATTTCTGGATATTAACCAGCAAAACAACCTCGTTGTCACTCCAACACCAACTATCTGATTTTTTCTTGAAGCCTGCTTCTTTAAGAGGTGCGCCAAGCGCCTCTTTAACTAATTTTGAGTCGGCCATCAGTCGTAAGTCTCCACTCTACATGTCCAACATTCGCCTGTGGTGGATTCCAATTCTCGGCGATAACCTTCGACTTATTGTTCACCACGACGAATGGGTAACGAGCTGTCGGATCCATGATCCAAATCATGTCAGCGCTCCCGACAACCCCCGGTCGCTGATATACAACTCCTCTGCCATTGTCACCCACCAGCATCTGGACGGGCGAACACCGTTCGAGGCGTTGAACCGGCTGCCACGTTACGGTGTCCACGGGGAAGTGTGGCCTGTCAGTACGGATTGGTGAAAAAACGAACGGTCAGGAGGAGGGGAAGCAACAGGAATTTACAGCGCAGCTGTCTCTGGCGGCCCTATGAGAAGCAAATCTGCTCAGAATCTGAGCAGATGATGGGTAGCTGGATGTGAGGGAGGTCCGCCGGACAGGCGGACGGGCACCATGATTGGAGCAGTATGCTGCTACGATTTCTGTTCATTTAGTTTCTCGGCGATTAAGGATTTTTCCTGTCGCAGGTTCTATGGTTATTCTTTCTCCTATCCATGTATAGGCTGTAATCTTATGTCCGCTTTCTTCTATATTGACAAATGGAGAGTCAGTCTCGTCAGGATAAGGGTCTGCAGATTTCCATCGCTTCTCAGGATTCCTTTCGGAAAAAAAAATAATGTTGTCATTCGATACCATTCCTTCTGGAACTCGTAGGAGAACAGCAATAAAGTTCTCGACGGATACAGCTTTTTTCACTTCCGCAGGCATTCTAATCTGCCTTCCATTATTGAGTATAAGGGTGTCTCCGTAGTGTTTAAGGTTCATTTTAACCTCCTGCCATTAGAGAAAGCCCCTTCGACTCGGTCAATGAGTTCAAACTGAGTCATTCCTCCTGGATTTCCAAAATTCGCCCCCGCCTGTCCCGTTCTGATTCTGGTCCCGGCTGGAATATTGACATCAACTATGTGTGTAGGTGTATATGGCAATGAAAGCCTCTCCTGTATTTGTCTAGGACTTAAGCCGTTAATGTCTTCGCGGCGCACAACCCATCTTCCTTCAATATTGGAGCGGCCGGGACTATAGACACGGACAAAGCTTTGATCGTTAGATAAGGTCGCCTCAATCACTTCTCGGTTCCGAGCGTATGGCGGGCGATATCCTAGCCGTCCCATCTCTTGGTTCACGTCGCTGGATAGCCGCGAGCGCCTTTCTGTAACAAGGATATTCGAGCCGCGCGTAACAGGTGCAGATGTGGTTATGCTGGTAGTGCCTCGAATGATACTCTGGCCGGCCCCTCCTGCCTGCCGCCCAGGTGTCGCAACTTCCGCCAGCACCACAGTAGCGCCGGCAATCATGACCGCCCTAGTGACTTTCTCCCGGTGGACGAAATATTCCTCAAGTCCAGGAATATCGACTCCCGGGGCAGCTCCGCTTTCTGCAATGGTAATCTGCCGCTCCGATCTATCTAGGTCAAGCGGGGCGACACAGTGAGCCGGTGGGTTCGCACCCGCGCAGGCCGGGTTTGTTCCGGCACGCCGGGCTCTGTCACCCTCCTGTACGTTCTCTTGGTGCCGGGCAATGTCTTGGTTCCGGTGCTCCTGTTCCGCGCGGAGGCGGGCCTCACGACCGCCGGGGTCATGGACAATCTGGCTGTCGCTGCCGCCGGTGTCCGAGAAGGTAACGGTTCCGCGCTCGTCGACATTCCTGAAGATGGGTTGCCGCCCATCCGGGTCCACATACACCGTCGGGTTCTGATACGCATACAGGTACTTATGCAGGCTCGGCGGCATGCTCACATCGCCAGACCAGGGGTCCTGGCTCAGGAAGCGGGCGGTTTCCGGGTCGTAGTAGCGCGCCTTGGCGTAGATCAGGCCGGTTTCCTGATCGTGTTCGTGGCCGGTGAAGCCGAAGCGGTTGAAGGAGGTGCCGCTTTGTTGGCGGGTGTTGCCCCAGGCGTCGTAGCTGTAGCGGGCGCTTATTGTGCCGTCTCGCCGGGTTAGCGCGATGGGGCTGTTCAGGGCATCGAACAGGTAATACTCGGGGAGGCTGTTGGCCGCTCGCAGGCTCAGCAGGCGGTCCGGGCCGTAGTCGTAGCGGGCGGTCAGGG
>NZ_JAIOUB010000008.1 GCF_019931215.1 Alcanivorax limicola | reverse complement strand
GTCACATGGCAGCGCGTTGCGCTGCGAGGTAGTGGGAGGAGGACTTCGCTCCTAAATATAAAAAACCCCCGACGCGGAGCGGCGGGGGTCTTTTATATTTAGGAGCCTGACGATGACCTACTCTCACATGGGGAGACCCCACACTACCATCGGCGATGCGTCGTTTCACTTCTGAGTTCGGTATGGGATCAGGTGGTTCCAACGCTCTATGTTCGTCAGGCAAACCGGTATGGCCGAGGCCAAATTGGGTTGCCTTCAGTCACACCCTGTATCGGGTGCAGCTCAAGACTTTGGATAGAGTCGGCTTGATAACGCTGCCGGTGTCGAGTGTTTCGCGTAAGACGTCAGCATTGGTACTGACCTTGTGTCTTTCGGCTTGGTCTTTGCAGACCGCAATCCGTGTCTTCTGATCGTGCTTGCCACCCGGATCTTCGCTCAGCTCTCGCTGTCGATGACCGCTTTGGGTTATATGGTCAAGCCGCACGGGCAATTAGTACTGGTTAGCTTCACACATTACTGCGCTTCCACACCCAGCCTATCAACGTGGTGGTCTTCCACGGCCCTTCAGGGGCATCAAGTGCCCAGGGAGATCTCATCTTGAGGGAGGCTTCCCGCTTAGATGCTTTCAGCGGTTATCCCGTCCGAACGTAGCTACCCGGCAATGCCACTGGCGTGACAACCGGAACACCAGAGGTTCGTCCACTCCGGTCCTCTCGTACTAGGAGCAGCTCCTCTCAAATCTCCAACGCCCACGGCAGATAGGGACCGAACTGTCTCACGACGTTCTAAACCCAGCTCGCGTACCTCTTTAAATGGCGAACAGCCATACCCTTGGGACCGGCTTCAGCCCCAGGATGAGATGAGCCGACATCGAGGTGCCAAACACCGCCGTCGATATGAACTCTTGGGCGGTATCAGCCTGTTATCCCCGGAGTACCTTTTATCCGTTGAGCGATGGCCCTTCCATACAGAACCACCGGATCACTAAGACCAGCTTTCGCTCCTGCTCGACTTGTAGGTCTCGCAGTCAAGCACCCTTATGCCTTTGCACTAACCGTACGATGTCCGACCGTACTTAGGGTACCTTTGTGCTCCTCCGTTACTCTTTGGGAGGAGACCGCCCCAGTCAAACTACCCACCACACATTGTCCCTGATCCGGATAACGGACCTAGGTTAGAACCCCAAACATGCCAGGCTGGTATTTCAAGGTTGACTCCACCGGAACTGGCGTCCCGGTTTCAATGTCTCCCAGCTATCCTACACAAGCAGGCTCAAAGTCCAATGCGAAGCTATAGTAAAGGTTCACGGGGTCTTTCCGTCTAGCCGCGGGTACACAGCATCTTCACTGCGATTTCGATTTCACTGAGTCTCGGGTGGAGACAGCGCCCCCATCATTACGCCATTCGTGCAGGTCGGAACTTACCCGACAAGGAATTTCGCTACCTTAGGACCGTTATAGTTACGGCCGCCGTTTACCGGGGCTTCGATCAAGAGCTTCTCCGAAGATAACCCCATCAATTAACCTTCCGGCACCGGGCAGGCGTCACACCCTATACGTCCACTTTCGTGTTTGCAGAGTGCTGTGTTTTTAATAAACAGTTGCAGGGGCCTTTTCACTGCGGCCGACAGACGCTTACGGGGCAAGCCCTTCACATCCACCGGCGTACCTTCTCCCGAAGTTACGGTACCATTTTGCCTAGTTCCTTCACCCGAGTTCTCTCAAGCGCCTTAGAATACTCATCCCAACCACCTGTGTCGGTTTAGGGTACGGTTCCTCATGACCTGAAGCTTAGAAGGTTTTCCTGGAAGCATGGCATCAACCACTTCCCGGCCCAAAGGGCCAGTCGTCTCGACTCTCAGCCTTAGGATCCCGGATTTACCTAAGATCCCAGCCTACGGTCTTTCCCCGGGACAACCAACGCCCGGTAGGTATAGCCTTCTCCGTCACTCCATCGCAGTCACAAGAAGTACGGGAATATTAACCCGTTTCCCATCAGTTACGCTCTTCAGCCTCACCTTAGGGGCCGACTCACCCTGCGCCGATTAGCGTTGCGCAGGAAACCTTGGTCTTTCGGCGTGCAGGTTTTTCACCCGCATTATCGTTACTCACGTCAGCATTCGCACTTCTGATACCTCCAGCAAGCTTCTCAACTCACCTTCAACGGCTTACAGAACGCTCCCCTACCACATGCACTAAGTGCACATCCGCAGCTTCGGTATCCAGTTTGAGCCCCGTTACATCTTCCGCGCAGGCCGACTCGACCAGTGAGCTGTTACGCTTTCTTTAAAGGATGGCTGCTTCTAAGCCAACCTCCTGGCTGTCTGAGCCTTCCCACATCGTTTCCCACTTAACTGGATTTAGGGACCTTAGCTGGCGGTCTGGGTTGTTGCCCTCTTCACGACGAACGTTAGCACCCGCCGTGTGTCTCCCACGCTGCACTCCTCGGTATTCGGAGTTTGCATCGGTTTGGTAAGCCGGGATGGCCCCCTAGCCGAAACAGTGCTCTACCCCCGAGGGTGATACGTGAGGCGCTACCTAAATAGCTTTCGGGGAGAACCAGCTATCTCCGGGCTTGATTAGCCTTTCACTCCGACCCACAGCTCATCCGAATCTTTTTCAACAGATCCCGGTTCGGTCCTCCAGTGCGTGTTACCGCACCTTCAACCTGGCCATGGGTAGATCGCCCGGTTTCGGGTCTAATCCCAGCAACTATGCGCCCTATTAAGACTCGGTTTCCCTACGGCTCCCCTATTCGGTTAACCTCGCTACTGAAATTAAGTCGCTGACCCATTATACAAAAGGTACGCCGTCACCCGCCTAAACGGGCTCCGACTGCTTGTACGTACACGGTTTCAGGTTCTATTTCACTCCCCTCTCCGGGGTTCTTTTCGCCTTTCCCTCACGGTACTGGTTCACTATCGGTCAGCCAGGAGTATTTAGCCTTGGAGGATGGTCCCCCCATGTTCAGTCAGGATAACACGTGTCCCGACCTACTCGTTTTCACTCATAAGAACCTTTCGCATACGGGGCTATCACCCACTATGGCCGCACTTTCCAATGCGTTCTGCTAGATTCAAACAAGCTTAAGGGCTAATCCGCGTTCGCTCGCCGCTACTGACGGAATCTCAATTGATTTCTGTTCCTACGGGTACTTAGATGTTTCAGTTCCCCGCGTTCGCCTCCCAAGACCTATGTATTCAGTCAAGGGATACCTGCCTTACAGCAGGTGGGTTGCCCCATTCGGAAATCTCCGGATCAAAGGTTGTTTGCTACCTCCCCGAAGCTTATCGCAAGCTACAACGTCCTTCATCGCCTCTGGCTGCCAAGGCATCCACCGTGTACGCTTCGTCACTTGACCATATAACCCAAAACAGTCTTCAAAACTCAAAGACCACCAGGATCACACGATCGGACGACACATCGATTACGCCGAAAAACACAAGTGTCAGTACTCCAATCACTTACGTCTTTACTTAAAACAATCGACTTCTCTATCCATATTGTTAAATAGCACACCAGACTCGTCATCATGGTGTTTGGTGTAAAACCAAAAGCAAACAAGCTGCGTCTTTATTCCTCAAGCAACGCGCTTGCTTTTGGGTTTTCACCTTTTGTATCAGCCGGGACACCTGGTGGAGCCAAGCGGGATCGAACCGCTGACCTCCTGCGTGCAAGGCAGGCGCTCTCCCAGCTGAGCTATGGCCCCAGGTTTCCGGCGTCTCAGATTCATCCCGCTACTGCTCGGATAAATCTGGTGGGTCTGGGTGGATTTGAACCACCGACCTCACCCTTATCAGGGGTGCGCTCTAACCAACTGAGCTACAGACCCGAAACTCTCGGTTCTGCACCCTTTAACCAGACAGACAAACGTGTGGGTCCCTGCAATGTGTGCGGGTCGTCGTTAAGGAGGTGATCCAGCCGCAGGTTCCCCTACGGCTACCTTGTTACGACTTCACCCCAGTCATGAACCACACCGTGGTAAT
>NZ_JAIOUB010000007.1 GCF_019931215.1 Alcanivorax limicola | reverse complement strand
CCCTGACCGCCCGCTACGACTACGGCCCGGACCGCCTGCTGAGCCTGCGAGCGGCCAACAGCCTCCCCGAGTATTACCTGTTCGATGCCCTGAACAGCCCCATCGCGCTAACCCGGCGAGACGGCACCATCAGTGCCCGCTACAGCTATGACGCCTGGGGCAACACCCGCCAACAAAGCGGCACCTCCTTCAACCGCTTCGGCTTCACCGGCCATGAGCATGATCAGGAAACCGGCCTGATCTATGCCAAGGCGCGCTACTACGACCCGGAAACCGCCCGCTTCCTGAGCCAGGACCCCTGGTCTGGCGATGTGAGCATGCCGCCGAGCCTGCATAAGTACTTGTATGCCTATCAGAACCCGACGGTGTATGTGGACCCGGATGGCAGGGCGCCCGTGACCAGCCATATGAGGGACTTCCTGCAAGGCCTGGCAGCGGATCAGCGTGAGCATACCCGCTACATGGCTGGTCAGATGGGGGAGAGCCTGAGCAAGGATCTGGGTATTCGAGCCCTCAACACCTTTACCTCCGGCGGCGGTGCCTTGCTGGAAGCCGGTGGCGCCATTGCCAATCTCGCTGATCTGGCCATGGATGTAGGGATATCGCAGAACCCCTTCCTGAAACGCTCGGCCGTGGGCCAAGAGTCCGCCGAGCGAGTTTCTGGTACGATCCAGTACACGCGAGACACCAGCTCCGCCATCGCTCAAGCCACCCGCAGCTCAGTGGCCGAGCATGGTGTGATTGGCGCCACGGGGCGGGCGGCGAGCCGCACGACAGATGCCACGGGCGCCTTCCTCGGGGATGTGTTTATCCGAGGTGATCTGGAAGCAGCGGGTCAGTTTCAGGGCGGGTTGTTTGCAGCGGCGACACCCGGGGCAGGTGCAGCTCGGATCGGCCGGACACCATCGCCACGCAGAAGCGGTGGGAATGACAGTGCTCGGTCGCAGCGGGTGCAGGAGAGTGTGCAGGGGCCGGGAGTTGATGTTCCAAACACCTCTCCAGCTTCTGCCACTAGAGCTCGAATCGAAGCGAATGTCGCAGAAAGCGTTGCAGCCCGTGAAGCTTCTAGTTTTGGTAACCATGCGCGATATGGCACGGCATATGACTTTTACCGCAGTGGTGGATTCAACGCGGACCGGACCCTTGGTCACCTGGAGGGAATTGATTTTTCGATGCCCGTCAGAGTTACGGAGCTGGCGCCCGGCACTAGCTACGTGCAGCACGTATTGGATGGCCGGGTAGGAAGCTACTTCGCGCCTACCGGTTCTCCTGCGGGGATGCTAGGGATCAATCCAGCAGGGCGAGTTCCTATGCATTTCACTCCGTCACAGCCGACTTCAGCGTTACAAAGTACCGCAGCGCGAATCACAGATACGTGGACTGTGCCTAGTCAGCCGTTTCAAGCCAGCGGTGGCGGGACACAGTACTTTGTTCCGAACAGAAGCTTGATGTTGGAGGTGCCGAGCCCATGAACCAGAGATTAATCATGCTTGATAAGGCATCTAAAAAATGTGATGAATTGCTCGTGAAGTATCCAACTCATGAGCCGCTTAAATCTATTAAGCAACAGCTTTATTATTTGATTGGTCTGGAATCAGGGAGGCATTCAGATAGATCACGGTTGCAAGATATAACCATTGGCGTTCTGACAGCTCGGGAGATCGAGCCTATAGATGATGAGGCGGCGGAGGTGTTTTATCAGGTTGCGGGCGAAGTAAGGCAGATGTAAAGGCTGGATTTGGACGGTAGTCCAGGCAATGGTCGGCGAAGCTCTGGCTGTCCCGTCCGCCTGTCCGGCGGACCTCCCTCACATCCAGCTACCCATCATCTGCTCAGATTCTGAGCAGATTTGCTTCTCGCAGGGCCGCCAGAGACAGCTGCGCTGTAAATTCCTGTTGCTTCCCCTCCTCCTGACCGTTCGTTTTTTCACCAATCCGTACTGACAGGCCACACTTTCCCGTGGTCACCGTAAAGTGGCAGCCACAAGCACTTCATTTGCTATCGCTGCCCGCCATCCCTACCCACTACCCCGACGAAAACCAATACCCCGCCAACCGCCCATTCCAGGCCTCAAACCATTCCGGATCTACGCCAAGGCGCGCTACTACGACCCGGAAACCGCCCGCTTCCTGAGCCAGGACCCCTGGTCTGGCGATGTGAGCATGCCGCCGAGCCTGCATAAGTACCTGTATGCGTATCAGAATCCGACGGTGTATGTGGACCCGGATGGCGAAGAGCCCATACCGGCCTTCAATCGTCGCCTGACGGATGAAACCTTCCAGCTGGAGCCGTTCCAGCGAGTGAATAGCGGCTACAAGAGCCTGGATTACGCTGCCGCAGCAGGCTCGTCTGTCCTGAATGTGCCCATCGCGCTGGCCAATGCGGGGCTGAATGCCCTGTCGCTTCCGAGCCGGGCCGGGGCGGCGTACTTTGATGTCACGGTTGAGGAGTTTGAGACTCACACCGCCTCGCTCACGGCGTCGACGGGGCCAGCAGCCCTCCTTCTGATGACGGGGAGTTTCCCGTCGCGACTCCCCGGGATGCTGCATCGAAGCCGTAAAATCAGCGAAGCGGTAGATACTGCTCCCCAGCGGCAAACACGGGTTGTGGAGAACCAGCGCGTCCCGCAGATCAATACGGTGCAGACAGGCGGACAAGGTTCCCGATACGATAATGCCGTACCGGATATCTCGGAAGCGCCGGTGAGTCGGCGGGCGCAGGCGGTGGTTCCAAACAACAATACGGCTGCCATTCGAGCGGAAGCGGCGGCGAATGTCCGACAAGGAAGACAAATATTGCGTGAGGCTCGTCCGGATCTTCCCGTATCCGAACGAAATCAGCTTATTCGAGCTTTTGATCTAGAAACATTCCGGGTTAACACACTTGCTCAAGAATTGACTGAATTCCGTTATTTTGATGGAGTTAATGCACAGTTGGGAGGTAGGTGGTCTACATCGGAATGGTTGTCCACGCCACAATCTAGGATCGAACGATTGGCACTCCCCAATAATAACGCTACTCAAGCAGCTACGGTTAGGTTGCAGCCGGGCACAACGGTGTTTCAAGGTAGAGTGGCGCCGCAGACTCAGTACGGCAGCCACCTAACCGGCGGGGCTGATCAAACATATAATGTCTTGGGTCCAAGAGCGATTATTGAGGAGCTTCCGTAATGAATGCACACCTAAAAACGTGGGCTGAAACTGAGCTTCATGCATATACAATGGACATCCCTGCTCCGGGGGTTGATGAAGAACGACGGGCAGGAATGGAAATGATAGCTGCGACTGCACAGCGTCTAATTGATGCTTTGGATTGTAATGATCTCAGTAAAGCAAAGCTGGAGGTCCTCACTTTCTCAAGGCAGGGGTCAGACGTATACTTTGAGCAGCCAGAAAGCTTCAAGCCATTAGCGAAAGCTATTGGAGAAATTCGCAAGGAAATAATCTAAAAGGGGGGGCAAACAATCCCGCCCGCTCTTTAGGTAACGATGTTCCGTATGCGCCTCATGCTGCTAGACAGCAGCTAGAAACCGTCCATGGTGCAGGCAGCGTGACTTCTACGACCGTTCCGCCGCTGGGTGGCAGGAACGTTCTCCTGACAGGGCAACGCTATCCTGTGACCGGGATCGTCTTTGACCGGCGAGGCTTTCCGATCTTTGATGATGTGGCTCGTTTTGACACGCGCCTGCCAGTTGATCAGTTCAGAGGGGCGAGTTACACACAACAAATGCAAATGGCCACATCTGATTTGGCGGAAGCCGTTGGTAGAGGGCAGGTCCGTACCGCCAGTTTCACGGATGCCCAGTTGCAGCAGATAAGAAGCGGTTCGCCAAGGATTGATGGTTATTCGTGGCACCATCACCAAGATACTGGCCGCATGCAGTTAGTTCCGCGAGATATTCATAAACGTACCGGCCATCTTGGTTGGGAAGGGATGTCACAAGGGCGATAGCGTCATGGTTACTACAGGATTAACGAAAGAAGATAGTGAGACCATCGGATTTGTGGTCGCCAGTCTGTTTTCGTCGGCTATCGATACCGGTGAACTGAGAGAGTGGGCAGTGCTGACAGTGGGGGAGATGGATGTTTCCGAGATGCCAGGATATTTGCTTGATCTAATGGAGTTTGACGGGCCATTGTCGTCCGTTTACCGCATCGTTGGATTTGATCCTGTTTGGAATAGATCCGATGATGAAGATCTCGCATTAACGGGTTTGGCGATAAAAAGGAATAAGAAAATCTACGATATGCCCGCGTCTCCTGATGCGATTCAACAGAGTTTGTCGGAGAATCACGAGGTAGAGGAAATGTTTCGAAGGATTTTCCCGTTTATCAATTTCTAGAGTCAAATACTACGTTAAGTCGTGGAGCGGAAGTGCGGGCAATTATGGGCATCTGAGTCCTGAGCGGTGGGCTGCGCATATTCGCGTATTGATGAACTGGCTACGCACAACTATAACCGGATTTTGTCGGAAGGCCTGTCTGGTGTTGCGCATGTTCATCGCGCGGTAGGTGCGGATCTTATCGATATTTGTCGAACCCAGGGAAATATCAGTGGACGCATGGGGCGAACGGCGCGGGTCGGCAGACCCACTGGACCTACGACCCCCTGGGCCGGCCGCTGCAGCAGCGCTACCCGGACAACACCATCCACGCCTATCTGGAGTACGACGCCCACGGCAACCTGCGCCTGGAAAGCCTGCCCGACGGCACCCTGATCGAGCACGACTACGACGCCCTGGACCGCCGCACCGCCCGCCGGCTGCTGGATACGAACCTCAGCGCACTGGCCAGCGAAGCCTATGCCTACGACGCCAACAACAACCTGCTGAGTGTGACAGAAACCCTGACCGCAGAAGGCGGCGCCGCCCGGACCACCGCCTACCGCTACGACCGCTTCGACCGCCTGATCCACCAGACCGACCACTTCGGGCAGACGGTCAGCTACAGCTACGACGACAACGGCAACCGCACCCGCCTGCTGTCCTCCGCCGGGCATGTCACCCAATACCGCTACGACCGCCGCAACCGCCTGAGCAGCGTCGCCACCCAGGACGGCGAGACCCGCTACAGCTACCGCCGCACTGACCAGCTCAGCCGCATCGCCTACCCCCATGGCGGCGTGAGCGATTACGGCTACGACACCGGCCACCGCCTGACCAGCCTGGTCCACCGCCACCACGGCGGCGAAGTGGCCCGCTACGGCTACCAGTACGACGGCAACGGCAACCGTACTCAGCAGACCGAACACAACGGCTTCGGGGAAGAAATCACCACCTACACCTACGACGCCGCCGACCGGCTCCAGGCCGTGCACTACCCGGACAAGGCTGAAGCCTACACCTTCGACGACGCCTGGAACCGGGTCACTGAGACCGTCACCGACCTGGCCAGCGACGAGCTGCTCAGCAACAAGACCCTGACCTACAACAGCCGCCACCAGCTCACTGATATCACCGACAGCGTGGATGCAGCCCACAACGCCACCTTCGGCTACGACGCCAACGGCAACCAGATCAGCAAGGTCCAGGGCGGCAACACCACCACCTTCACCTACGACGCCCGCAACCACTTGCGCGAGATCACCCAGGGCGGCTCCACCCTGGGCCAGTTCCTGTACGACTACCGGGGAATGCGCACCGAGAAGCAGGGCGAGCGCGGCATCGAGCGCTACACCCACGACGACCAGGCCGTGCTGTTCCAGAGCGACGGCAACAACACCCTGACGGCCCGTTACGACTATGGCCCGGACCGCCTGCTGAGCCTGCGAGCGGCCAACAGCCTCCCCGAGTATTACCTGTTCGATGCCCTGAACAGCCCGATCGCGCTAACACGGCGAGACGGCACAGTAAGCGCCCGCTACAGCTACGATGCCTGGGGCAATACACGGCAGCAAAGCGGCACCTCCTTCAACCGCTTCGGCTTCACCGGCCACGAACATGATCAGGAAACCGGCCTGATCTACGCCAAGGCGCGCTACTACGACCCGGAAACCGCCCGCTTCCTGAGCCAGGACCCCTGGTCTGGCGATGTGAGCATGCCGCCGAGCCTGCATAAGTACCTGTATGCGTATCAGAACCCGACGGTGTATGTGGACCCGGATGGGTGGCAGCCCATCTGTTTGGTGGACCGTGTCTACACCCATCAGTGCGGGGCAGGCGACCAGCACGTCAGCGGCCAGCCGGTCGCCGACGTCAGCAATATCCAGCCCAGACCGGAGAATCCGAGGGACCGGCGCAATGCGGACTGTGTCGCGGACAGAAGAAACTGCAACCTGTTTGAGCTGGATCGCGAAGACGGCCGACGTGCAGCTGCTGCGGCAGGACAGCGACAGGTAGCAGAAGCGGAAAGTAACCCGGGCGCCCGTGACTGGCTTGAAGAGCTTCTGGCCGAAGGTTCGCCCGGGCAACGTCAGTTGCGGGAAACGCATGCGCAAGCGATCCAGATGACGAACACAATGGGCGATGTCGCTTGTGACGCAACGCCTGTGTGCAGTGCGTTTGTCCTTAAGGAAGGCCGCCTCCCGGTCAGTGAGCAGGAGCTGGCAAACTGGGAGCGAGCCATTTATGCCGTTCCTGGTGGTATGATGGCGACGAAGGGCGTTCAGAGTATTCGTGGGCGTTCTTCGGGTGCGGCTGAAGCAGTTACAAACAGAGAGGTGGCAACTGTCGGTGGGCGGAGGCCTATCAATAGTCAGTACGCTGGCCAGACACATCCCTCTGGAGTGAGGTTCGACGAAAGGGGATTCCCAGATTTCTCTCCGCACAGCAGAGCTCAAGTCGAACTTGACGGGTTGACAGGGAATTACGCGAAGGACGCCTTGGTAGCGAATAGGGCCGTGGGATTGCCACAGACTCCATCTGGTTATGTTTGGCATCACGTGGAAGATGGTAGAACGATGCAGCTGATACCGCAGGAAATTCATAATGCTGTGCGCCATACAGGTGGTGCGGCAGTGATTCGGCATAGAGGCACTCAATGATCGATATTTTAGGTGGGCGCAGTCTATCGGAAGAGGAGATCCGTAATGTTGAACAGGATATGAGGGTCTCTTTCCCCGTTGATTATCGGCATTTTGTCGCGAAACACGATGGCGCAAAACCAAAACTGAATATCTTTTCGATTTCAGAATCGAACGAATCCGGGATCAATGAGTTCATTCCTTTACATCGGATCCGCAAGGAATGTAATTTTATTGAGAATTTGGTTGATGGCCGCATTCCGATCGCATGGGCTGAAGGGGGTAACTATGTTTGCCTGGACGTCTTGGCCGGAGGCGGTGTCTTTTTCTGGGACCACGAAGAACCGAAAAGGGATACAAAACTGGCGGACAGCTTCTCGCGTTTCATTGAGCTGCTCGAGCCATTCGATCCGGGCAGCGTTGAGCTCAAGCCTGACCAAGTAAAGAGCGCATGGATCGATCCAGAGTTCTTGAAGTCCCTCGATCAGAAGAAGTAGTCGATGCCCGGTGTTTTCCGAACAACTTTATGGCGGGATCCTGCTTCCTGTCGATGAACCGGTAAGCTCTTTAATAATCTGTACCCCTTCCGCTTCGCTGTAACCACGGCGGCGAAGTGGCCCGCTACGGCTACCAGTACGACGGCAACGGCAATCGTACTCAGCAGACCGAGCACAACGGCTTCGGGGAAGAGATCACCACCTACACCTACGACGCCGCCTGGAACCGGGTCACTGAGACCGTCACCGACCTGGCCAGCGACGAGCTGCTCAGCAACAAGACCCTGGCCTACAACAGCCGCCACCAGCTGACCGACATCAGCGACAGCATCGAGCCGGCCCACAACGCCACCTTCGGCTACGACGCCAACGGCAACCAGATCAGCAAGGTCCAGAGCGGTAACACCACCACCTTCACCTACGACGCCCGCAACCACCTGCGCGAGATCACCCAGGGTGGCTCCACCCTGGGCCAGTTCCTCTACGACTACCGGGGCATGCGCACCGAGAAGCAGGGCGAGCGCGGCATCGAGCGCTACACCCACGACGACCAGGCCGTGCTGTTCCAGAGCGACGGCAACAACACCCTGACCGCCCGCTACGACTACGGCCCGGACCGCCTGCTGAGCCTGCGGGCGGCCAACAGCCTCCCCGAGTATTACCTGTTCGATGCCCTGAACAGCCCCATCGCGCTAACACGGCGAGACGGCACAGTAAGCGCCCGCTACAGCTATGACGCCTGGGGCAACACCCGCCAACAAAGCGGTACCTCCTTCAACCGCTTCGGCTTCACCGGCCACGAACACGATCAGGAAACCGGCCTGATCTACGCCAAAGCCCGGTATTACGACCCGGAGACGGCCCGCTTCCTGAGCCAGGACCCGTGGTCAGGCGATGTGAGCATGCCGCCGAGCCTGCATAAGTACTTGTATGCCTATCAGAACCCGACGGTGTATGTGGACCCGGATGGGTGGGCAGCACTGATCTCAGATGAGCTGCAGCGCGTCTATGCCGCCGCAGACGAGGAGCGCAGCTTCAGACGGCCCAGCGGTGCCATACAGGACGTGGTTCGGGCCAATGATCTGGGCGATCACCTGAAAACCTTCAGCCGGAGTAGCAACTGGGGCGGGGAAAGCTACACCTACCTCGACGCCTCGGGTGTGAGGGCACTCCGGGACGTGCTGGCTGGCAGCGGCGGGGGTGATCTGCCGACAGCGATCATAGTGCGCGAAGCAGATGAAAGCCCGAGTGCTGCGTTCAGCAGTGCGCGAGACAAGATTGGAGGGCATGCCCCGTCCTCAACCATGTGGGAGTTGTTGCGGCGCCTGAACCGCACGGATGCCGGACAACCGATTGATGTCAGTGAAGCCTTTGATCACTCGGTTGCCAGGACGTGGCTGCGAGCCGAGGACCACGGGACAGCGCGCTTCAGAGATTCTGTG
>NZ_JAIOUB010000006.1 GCF_019931215.1 Alcanivorax limicola | reverse complement strand
GTGCCGTATGCTTCGTGACATACTTTTGTCAGCGCTGCAGTCAGGGTCGTCTTGCCATGGTCAACGTGACCAATGGTGCCAACGTTAAGATGCGGTTTATTACGTTCAAACTTTGCCTTTGCCACGACTCTCTACCTCTCAGCTCGGTTGTGCATTCCTGCCTGAACAGCGAAGCATTGCCCGGGAAACACAAAAAAGGACACGCGCCCGCCCGGACATCGTGACCGCCTTCAGCACCACCAGCATGACGCGAAGCCAGACCCGGAGCGCACTCCGGATCCGGAAATTGGAGCTCATAACCGGATTTGAACCGGTGACCTCTTCCTTACCAAGGAAGTGCTCTACCTACTGAGCTATATGAGCATTACCTTCACATCACCCCGCAGGCGATGAACTCTCTGTCGGCACAGCGGCTTCCTGCAGCCATACAAATATGGAGCGGGTAGCGGGACTCGAACCCGCATCATCAGCTTGGAAGGCTGAGGTTCTGCCTTTGAACTATACCCGCGAACCTTGCCTTCCAGCGGCCTGGTTCGGCTGCCTGGCGCTATGCCTTGAAACCTTGTGAAGCTCCCGGCCCGAGCACCGGTCACTTCCTTACTACTTGCAATGTGGTGGAGGGGGCTGGATTCGAACCAGCGAAGCTTGCGCGTCAGATTTACAGTCTGATCCCTTTGGCCACTCGGGAACCCCTCCAAAAAAGGGCCTACATTCTCATTTTGCATTAACAGGTTGTCAACTTGTTTTCAGGTACTTTCGAGGTGGCAGATTGCCATCCTCAGCGCGCCATCCAACCTGCGGACACCCTGCTGCTGTATATGGAGCTGGCGAGAGGAGTCGAACCCCCGACCGGCTGATTACAAATCAGCTGCTCTACCAACTGAGCTACGCCAGCCTGCAAAGGTCGCGCATTGTAATGAATGTGGGGCCGGCAAGCAATTGAATCAGGCAGCTTTTTAACGGCAGGCCGCTCGATCGACCCCACTACCGGGCTCGGCAAGCGCTTCGGGAAGGCCGCCAACGGCGGCTATCAGACGATCCAGCGCCTCATCGGGCTGGGCATCCAGATAAATCCAGTATTCCAGGGCCTCGCGCCAGGTCTCGCGCACTTCAGCGGGATACCCCGCATTGCGCATCTTGACCTTCAGCCCCCGGGCGGATTCCTCACTGCTGAAATAGCCCAGGGACACGGCATTGGCGTCCTCACCTTCCGACACGATAAAGCTGTCGACGCCGCGAGCCTGCAGCTCACGCAGCGCCGCCAGCGCGTCTTCCCGGCGCGGCTGGGCCGGCAGATACACCCAGCTCAGACGATCCCGGCGCACCGGTACCGCATGGATACGCCCCGTTCGAGCCAGCGCACCCAGCTCACTGCGCACCTGCTCTGCTCGCTGCCGGTCCGGCCAGGGGCCGACCACCTCGCACAGTCGCACACCTGCGGTGGACGCAGCCCCAGCGCCGCCTGTGCGCTCCGTGACGCCAGCCTGATCGGCCCGAGACGCCCCCGGCAGCCGGGCCTCACCCAGCAACTGCAATGTTTGCGGGGCGGACACGGGCGCAGATACCGGCACAGACACCGGCGCCACGTGGCTTAGCAGGTTCCAGCCCAGATATACGATGTTGAGTATGAGAAGACTATAGAAAACCCAGCGCATGAACGCCCCTATCCCCGCGAACTGCAGTGATTGCAGCTCTGTCTCGTTGTTGCACCGCTATGTGTTGCACCGCTGTTTTTATGCCGCTTTTGCCACCGGCTCGCTCTGACAGCAGCACCCGCCGAGGCGCCCTACTGTAACCCTTCACACTCGCCGGCCCTGAGCCGGACGTCACAGAACGGACGCCTCAGGCGTTTTCACCGCCAGTGCCGGTCACGCGCTCCAGCCCGTCGAGCACCAGATCCGGGTCGTAGCGCATCGGCGGCGGCAGAAACGGCTGCAACACACGGGCATCACCGCCTGTCAGATAGACGCTGTCAGTATCATCAAGGGCCTTGCGCAGTTCAACTACCGTGTCGGCGATGAACGCCACGGACATCCGCAGCACACCGTTTTCCACACCGGCACTGGTGCTGCAACCCGGCGCCAGACTGTGTTCAACCTGGTCAGTAATACGCACCTGCGCCGTGCCACGGCTCAGGCTCCCCTTCAGCATGGTCAGCCCCGGCACGATATACCCGCCCAGGTGCTGTCCGTCGGCATTGACGGCGTCCACGGTCAGGGCACTGCCGCAATCCACAATGATCGACGCACCGTGGCGGTGCCAGGTCTCCACCACCGCCAGCCAGCGATCCACCCCCAGACGCGCCGGCTCTGCGTAGGCATTGGTTACGCCAGCATCCCGAGCCGGAGAATAATAGAAGCGCGGCGCACAACCCAATGCCTTCTCCAGCACGACGGCAAGCGCTGCATCGCCCTCCTGCCCGGCCACAGACGCCACCCACAAGGATGTCACCGGCGCCGAACAGACCGCCGCCAGCTCTTCGGCCAGCAGCGCCCAGTCACGCTGGTGCGCCCGCCCGCCCTGCGTGCGCACGCCCTGCACATCATCGCAGGCACGCCACTTCATGGCGGTATTGCCAATATCCAGAAACAATCTCATGCCAGCCTCAGACTTACCTCGCCGCCATGGAAGCGCTGTATGACGCCATCCACTTCCAGTAACAATGCCCCCTGCTCGCTGACCCCGCGGGCCACGCCGATGATGCGCCGCTCGCCGAGCAACACCTGCACCTCGCGCCCGTCACAACAATCGTAACGTTGCCAGCGCTCACGCAGGGGCGCGAAGCCCGCCTGCCGGAACTCGCCAAGCACGGACATCAACGCACTGAGCACATGCCCGGCAAGCAGATTGCGGTCAGGCGCCCGGCCCAACTCACGGGTCAGATCGGTCCAGGGCTGATCAATTGCCGCAGCCGCCGTCGACGTCAACATGCCGTTGATGCCAATGCCGATCACCGGCACACAGATGCCGTCCATGTCACCGGCCAGCTCCACCAGGATACCGCCGAGCTTGCGCTCCGCGACCCAGATGTCGTTCGGCCATTTGAGCTGCACCCGGTCACCGAGCCCCAGTGCTTTCAGGGCGTCAGCCACCGCCACACCCACCGCGAGACTGAGCCCTTCAAGCGCCGCCGCGCCGCCGCTGAAGCTGGTCGCCAGTGACAGATAGAGATTGCGTCCGTAGGGGGATTGCCAGGGCCTGCCACGCCGGCCGCGGCCCGCGTTCTGGTACTCCGCCAGCACCGCCACGGTCTTGCGCAACCCCTCACGGGCCAGCGCAAGCGCATCAGCATTGGTCGATGTGGTGATATCCAGAATGCGCAGATCCAGCGCATCGGGGTCGGCACCTGCGTCAGCCATGGCCTGGCGCACGGACGTTTCGGCAAGCAGACTCAGGCCACCGGGCAACCGGTAACCCTTGCCCCGCACGGACTCGACTTCCAGCCCGTAGGGCGCAAGCTTCTGCAAACGCTTCCACACCGCAGCGCGCGACACGCCCAGCAGTGCACCGAGCGCTTCCCCGGAGTGATAGCTGCCGTCGGCGAGACAGCGCACCAGCGCGCTGTCTGCCCCGTCCGCAGAAATCAACGCGCCCAGACCACGCCCCGCTGCTTCGCCCAGCCGGCAAGGCGGTCCTGGTACAGTTTTTCCAGTTCATTGCGCTTGAGTTTGAGCGTCGGTGTCAGCAGGTTGTTTTCCACGCCCCAGGCTTCAGAGACCACCACCAGCGCATCCAGCCGCTCATGGGCATCGATCTCGCCATTCACGCGCTGCAACAGTGCCTTCAGCCCCTCGACATACTCGTCTCGCGCCTTGTCGCTGCTGAGGTGCTCCTCTTCTTCCGGCGACAGACACACCAGAATCACAGGCTGCGGCATATCAACACCCATGACACAGGCCTGATCAATACCGGGGTGGGACACAAAGCGCCCTTCGATCGGCGCCGGCGCCACATACTTGCCTTTCTCGGTCTTGAAGATCTCTTTCACGCGGCCCGTGATGCGCAGGCGCCCGGCTTCGTCGATTTCACCGACATCACCGGTGTGCAGCCAGCCATCTTCCGTCAGGTCCTCGCGGGTCTTCTCCGGTGACTTGAAATAGCCCTGCATATTGGCCGGGCTGCGCACCAGAATCTCGCCGTTATCGCCGATGCGGCATTCCACACCGTCGTTGGGCGTACCCACCCAGCCGATCTTCTGATCGCCCTGGCGCGTGGTATGGGACCAGGCCATGTTCTCGGTCATGCCATACACTTCCAGGATTTCCAGCCCGAGCTTCTTGAACCAGACGATCACTTCCTTGGACAGCGCCGAGGCACCGGACAGCGCGATACGGCAATGCTGCAGGCCCATGGCGCTGAGCACCTTCTTCTTGATCACCCTGTTCAACAGCGGGATCTTGAGCAGCTTGTTGAGCTTCTCCGGCGGCACCGCGTCGCTCGCCTTCTGATAGAACTTGGTCCAGATGCGCGGCACGGCGAAGAACAGTGTCGGCTCTGCACGCTTGATGTCGTCGGCAAAGGTCTCCAGGGACTCGGCAAAGAAAACCCGCATCCCGACATACAGCAGCGACAGTTCTACCGCCGCGCGCTCGGCCACATGGGACAACGGCAGATAGGAGATCATGCGATCACTGGAGGACAGCTCGTAGACGTCCGGCATCTTGTTGCCCATCAGCGCCAGATTGCCAAAGCTGTGCATGACGCCCTTTGGCACGCCGGTGGTACCCGAGGTATAGATAATGGTCGCCAGATCCTGACCACGCGGCCTGGCCACGTCTGCCAGCGGCTGCTGATCACGGATAATATCGGGCCAGCACGGGAATTCTTTGCGGGCATCGTCAGGCGACAGCGAGAAAGACAGCTTCGGCATATCCGCAGGCACGCCAGCTTTGGCCTCGTCCCAGACATCCAGCTTGCCGACAAACAGCAGCTTTGACTCGCTGTGCTCCAGGATCTGGCGGACGCTTTCGGCGGTCAGAGTCGGGTACAACGGCACACTGACATGGCCCGCCATCCAGATCGCCCAGTCGGCCAGCATCCACTCGGCGCAGTTCTTGGACATCAGGGCAATATTGGAACCCGCGGGCAGGTTCAGGCCCTTCAGGTAGCTCGCCATGCGGCGGGCTTCGTCATCCAGTTCTTTCCAGGTGTATTCGCGCAGCGTACCGCCGCCCAGCGGTTGCACCATGGCGACCGTATCTTTCTGCTGGCTTACCCGCTCTTGCAGGGCCTCCAGCGGCGACTTGAGATCAGTGTTGGCTGTAGCATTCATGCTGCGTCTCCCGTTTTATTCTCTGATGTTATTGATTCAGCGCATAACAAGGCATCGGCACACCCCGGGTGCATGGGCACCACATACGGTCCTCCGACACATAGCCCGTAACGATACCATTTTAGACTGGCGAGGTGAGCAAAAACTGAGGCTGCCATCCGGGGTGCACCGTCACACCCGACGCGCCATAATGATCCGGCACGGCCCAGCCACGGGCCCCGGGAGGCCTCCATGCTCTGGATCAAAGCGTTTGTCGCAGGTTTTCTCGCCACCTTGCTGTTCCATCAAGCGGTGATCGGTGCCTTCTATACCCTGGGGGCATTTCCCGCGCCGCCGTTCAACATGACGCCGATGCCGCCGCTGGGCGTACCGCAGGTGGTGTCACTGGCGTTCTGGGGCGGCCTCTGGGGGCTCCCCTTGTGGGCTGTGATCCGCACATGCCGTGGCGCCCGCTACTGGCTGCGTGCCCTGGCGTTCGGCGCCATTGCGCCGACGGCGATAGCCATGCTGATCGTATTCCCCCTGAAGTCGCTGCCGGTCTCCGCACAGACGGTGGTCGGCGGCCTGATCGTCAACGGCGCCTGGGGCATCGGTGCAGCGCTCATCATGTGGCTGATATACCGCCGGCGTGCGCGCTGAAGAAACGCCACAAAGGAACCCCAAAAAAAACGCCCCACGGGCAAGCCCGGGGGCGCATTCGGAGTACGCCGGCTGCCAGCCGACAGGTTGCGGTGGACCAGACCGCTAAACTGTAAGATGGCGGCGTATCAAACCGTCATCCAGAGAGGCCATGGGGCCGTCGGCCACCAGACGCCCCTTGTCGATAATGCGGAAATCGGTGGCCACGCGGCGGGCAAAGGGCAACTTCTGTTCTACCAATAGCACCGTCAGCCCCTGCTCCCGATTGAGTCGCAGGATGATGTCCCCGATTTCCTGAACGATATTCGGCTGGATGCCCTCCGTGGGCTCATCCAGGATCAGCAACTCCGGCTCGATGACCAGCGCCCGGCCGATGGCCAGTTGTTGCTGCTGGCCGCCGGACAGATCACCGCCCCGGCGGCGGGCCATCGATTTCAGCACCGGGAACAGCGTGTGGATCTGATCCAGAATCGCGAACGACTTGTCCGGGCGCGCATAGACCGCCAGGCGCAGGTTCTCCTCCACGGTCAGTTGCGGAAAGATTTCCCGCCCCTGAGGTACGTAACCGATTTTCAGGGCGGCCCGAGCTTCCGCCCGCAGCGGCGCCAGGTCCTGACCCGCATACCGCATCGTGCCGGACGCTATCGGCAGCAGCCCCATAATGCATTTCAGCAAGGTGGTCTTGCCCATGCCATTGCGGCCCATCAGGCAGGTGCAGCCGCCTTGCGGTACCGTCATGGCCACATCCCAGAGGGTGTGGCTGCCGCCATAGAGCTGGTTCACGCCCTCCACGCTCAGCAGCGGCGCGGCGCGCTCTGCACTCGTTACACCTTCTCTCTCCACGCCCTCACCACTCATGCCGGCTCCCCCAGATAGACTTCGACAACCCGCGGGTCAGCCTGCACGTCAGCCATGTTGCCTTCCGCCAGCACGCTGCCTTCGTGCAGCACCGTGACGGTGCGAGCAATGGAACGGACGAAATCCATGTCGTGCTCCACCACCACGACGGTGTGCTTGCCTGCCAGCGACACCAGCAGTTCGGCAGTGCGTTCGGTTTCCTGCGGCGTCATGCCCGCCACGGGTTCATCCACCAGCAGTAACGCCGGGCGCTGCATCAGTAGCATGCCGATCTCCAGCCATTGCTTCTGGCCATGGGACAGGCTGCCCGCGCGGGCCTGCCGTTGCGCGGTCAGACCGATCAGGGCCAGCGTTTCGTCAATGCGGTCACACTGCTCTGAGGTCAGGCGCGCGAACAGCATGTGCCAGGCTCGGCGATCACCGGCCATGGCCAGCTCCAGATTCTCGAACACAGTGTGCTCCGGGAATACAGTGGGCTTCTGGAACTTGCGGCCAATGCCCGCCTGGGCGATGGCCGGTTCGCTCAGGCGCAACAGGTCGATGCTCTGACCAAAAAACGCCGTGCCGCTGTCCGGCCGTGTCTTGCCGGTAATCACATCCATCATGGTGGTTTTGCCGGCGCCATTGGCGCCGATGATGCAACGCAGCTCGCCCGGCTCGACATAGAGAGTCAGCTCGTTGAGAGCGCGAAAGCCGTCAAAACTGACCGTGATGTCTTCCAGGTACAGAATCGTACCGTGGCTGACATCCAGCTTTGGCGAACGCACCGCCGGATTAACGATGTCGAACACCTGGCTGCGATCAGCAAAGTCTTCGATAAACTTCGGCAATTTCATCGTTCTCGCCTCCTCAGACTTTCCAGCAACCCGACCACGCCGCGCGGCAGGAACAGCGTCACCACCACAAACAAGGTGCCGAGGGCATACAGCCAGGCTTCCGGCCAGGCGACGGTGAAGTAGGTCTTCATATAGTTGACCAGCACCGCCCCCATCACGGCGCCATACAAGGTGCCGCGACCGCCGACGGCGACCCAGACCACGGCTTCAATGGCGTTAAGCGGGGCGAACTCGCCGGGATTGATGATGCCCACCTGGGGCACATAGAGGGCACCCGCCACGCCCGCCAGCATGCCGGAAAACACAAACAGCCAGAGCTTGTAATGCTCCACGCGGTAGCCCATGAAACGGGCGCGGCCTTCGCCGTCACGGATCGCCGTGATGACGCGCCCGAAGCGTGAACGGACAATCCAGTGGCAGGCGATATACCCCAGCCCCAACGCCACGGCGGTGACAACGAACAAACCGATGCGGGTACTGGTGGCCTGCAGGTCATACCCCAGAATGTCCTTGAAATCGGTCAGCCCGTTGTTGCCACCAAAGCCCATTTCGTTGCGAAAAAAGGCCAGCATCAGCGCAAAGGTCAGTGCCTGGGTGATGATCGAGAAGTAGACCCCGGCAACGCGGGAGCGGAAGGCCAGCCACCCGAATACCAGCGCCAGCAGGCCGGGGATCAGCAGCACCATCAACATGGCAAACCAGAACATGTCCATGCCCAGCCAGTACCAGGGCAAGCTGTCCCAGCTCAGGAACACCATGAAATCCGGCAGCACCGGATCGCCATAGACGCCACGGGTGCCGATCTGGCGCATCAAATACATACCCATGGCGTAACCACCCAGCGCAAAGAACGCGGTGTGGCCCAGGCTGAGAATGCCGCAGTAACCCCAGATCAGATCAATCGAGATCGCCAGCAAGGCATAGGTCATGTATTTGCCTACCAGCCCCAGCGTATAGGTGGAGGGGTGCAGGAAAGACGATTCCGGCAACAGCAGGTGCGCCAGGGGCATACCGGCGCCCACCAGCAACAGCAGGCCAAGGAAGATGCGGCTGCCGAGATCGTGCTGCATCAAACGGGACAATACACTGCGATCACTCATCAGTGCCCCTCCGCCGAACGGCCTTTCTGCGGAAAGAGCCCCTGTTTACGTTTCTGAATAAACAGAATGATGAACACCAGCATCAGTATCTTGGCCATCACCGCGCCGACATGCGGCTCCACCAGCTTGGTGCCCAGCCCCAGGCTCAGGCCACCGATCAGCGTGCCCCAGAGATTTCCCACGCCGCCGAACACCACCACCATGAAGGAATCGATGATGTAGGCCTGGCCCATATTGGGGCCGACATTGGTCAGCAGACTCAGGGCCACCCCCGCCACCCCGGCGATGCCGGAACCGAGCCCGAAGGTCAGGGCATCAATGCGATCAGAGCGCACGCCCATGGCCCGGGCCATGGCACGATTCTGCGATACCGCACGCACCTTCAGTCCCAGGGAGGTGCGGTGCATCACCAGCCATAACAGGGCAAACACGATAAACATGAAGATCAGGACATACAGCCGGTTATAGGTGATCGCGAAGACATCATTGAAGCGCAGCAGGCCACTCATCCAGTCCGGGGTCTGCACCTGACGATTGAGGGGCGAGAAAATCGTGCGCACCAGTTGTTGCAGGATCAGGCTGATACCGAAGGTGGCCAGCAGCGTTTCCAGCGGGCGACCATACAGGAACCGGACGACGCCGCGCTCGATCAGCACCCCCACCAGACCGGACACCATGAAGGCCGCCGGCACCGCCACCAGTATCGCGACACCGATCTGATTCGGCATCAGCAGCTGCACGACATAGGAAGTGTAAGCGCCGATCATGATCAGCTCGCCGTGGGCCATGTTAATCACGCCCATGACACCGAAGGTGATGGCCAGCCCGATAGCCGCCAGCACCAGCACGGAGCCAAAGCTCAGGCCGAAGAAAAGCGTTTCCAGAAAACCGAAAAAACTGCGCCGCTGCTCGATGCGTTCAATGGCCCGCCCGGCCATCTGCCGCACGGCGGCATCGGGTTCCAGCGGCTCGCCGCTGGCGTCCGTCGCCAGCAATCGCTGGACGCGGTTATAGACATCATTGCCCAGCTCGCCGCTGAGCACCTCCAATGCCGCCAGTCGCACTGCGACGTCAGCGTCTTCCAGATCATGCAAGGCCAGCGCGACATCGATATCGCGCGCCACACCACGATGGGTTTCATGGGCCTGCTGTGCGCGCAGCAATGCGATGGTGGCGTCATCCAGCCCCCGTCGCAGTTCAGCCACCGCATCCCGGCGTACCGCCGGTGATGCATCCTGCAGATCAAAGCGCGCCACGGCACCCCGCAGGTTGCGGCGCAGCGGATTGTTGGTGGTAATGCGTCGCAGCCCTGTCATAGCGTCCCGCTCCAGGATCTGCTGTGTGACCGGATCGAACAGGGTCACTGCGTCGCCCTGAGCGCTCACCACATAGACACGCACCGTATCGGCGTCATCCTGCTGATAATACAGATCGCCTTCCAGCAGACCCGCCAGCGCATCGCGCACGCCCGGCCAGCCGCGTAGCTGCAGCTCGTTCACCAGCGCCACCTTGCGTGGAAAGCTTGCCGTGGCAAGCTCCGCCAGCAAGGCGGGAAAATCGTCATGGTTCGCTTCCTGAACCCGTTCTTCCTGGGCGAATGATTCGGCCACGCCACCATTATCCGCGTGCGCCCCACTCTCTGCGTGCACCGACATGGGCCACATCAGATAACAGAGTAATGCGATGATGCTGCCTGTCTGCGGCAGCCTTGCCACGATGCTGTTCACCCGGCTACTCCTGTACTGCTGCGAAACGCCGGGCGGACGGCTGCCCGCCCGGCAGGTCTGGCTTCAACTGTTCAGGTATTAATAGTTCTGACCTGCGCACTTTTTGGTTTTGGTGTTGTAGTTGCCGCACTCGAGCTCGACCCAGTCCGCCTTGATATCCTTGCTGCCCGGCAGGTAGCTGGACCAGGCATCACCCGGTACTTCACCGTCGGTTTGCCAGACCACGTCGTACTGGCCATCGGCACGGATCTCGCCGATAAACACCGGCTTGGTGATGTGGTGGTTCGGCAACAGCGTGGCAGTGCCGCCCGTCAGGTTCGGCACTTCCAGGCCGTAGAGCGCGCTGCGCACCTTGTCGACATCCGTCGTGCCGGCTTTTTCCACCGCCTGGGCCCACAGATTGAAGCCGATGTAATGCGCCTCCATCGGGTCATTGGTGACACGATTGGTGTCGCCGATAAACGCATGCCAGTTCTTGATGAACTCGGCGTTCTGGTCACTCTCGATGCTCATGAAGTAGTTCCAGGCGGACAGGTGGCCGACCAGATTGCGGGCGTCGATCCCGGACAACTCTTCTTCACCCACCGAGAAGGCCACGACGGGAATGTCCTCGGCAGACACCTGCTGGTTGGACAGCTCGTTGTAGAAGGGTACGTTGGCATCACCGTTGATGGTGGACACCACCGCAGTAGGCTTGCCCGCCGAGCCGAAGCGTTTGATGTCAGACACAATGCTCTGCCAGTCGGAATGGCCGAACGGCGTGTAATTGATCATGATGTCTTCGTCCTTGACGCCCTTGCTCTTCAGATAGGCTTCCAGGATGCGGTTGGTGGTACGCGGGTAGACATAGTCGGTCCCCGCCAGCACCCAGCGCTCGATCCCCATGTCGTTCATCAGGTAATCCACCGCCGGAATCGCCTGCTGGTTCGGCGCCGCGCCGGTATAGATCACGTTGCGGGAGGACTCCTCGCCTTCGTACTGCACCGGGTAGAACAGCAATCCGTTCAGCTCTTCGAACACCGGCAACACGGCCTTGCGCGATACCGAGGTCCAGCAACCGAAGACCACGTCCACATTGTGACGTTGCAGCAGCTCGCGGGAACGCTCGGCAAACAGCGGCCAGTTGGAGGCCGGGTCCACCACCACCGCTTCCAGCTGCTTGCCAAGCAGGCCGCCCTTGCGGTTCTGCTCTTCGATCAGCATCAGGATGGTGTCCTTGAGTGTCGTTTCACTGATGGCCATGGTGCCGGAGAGTGAGTGCAGCACCCCCACCTTGATGGTGTCGGCCTGGGCGGCGGTCATGCCCAGGGCGGCGCTGGCAGCCATGCAAACCCCAGCGATCTTGCTCAGTAATGATCTCGTTTTCATTGTCTGACTCCTTGAATTCCGGTTTGTCTGCGCGCGCGGGTTACATCTGCAATTGCAGGCCGAGCACAAAGACGTTGTCGTCACCAAACAGCGTGTCTTTCTTGTCCTGGTAGGCGAGGCTGATGCGCGCGCCATGGCCGCTGATGATGTAGTTGATGTTGTAATCGGTAACCTTGCCGTCGGCGCCGTTATCAATTTCGCCGTAGCTGTAGCGCACTACAGGCTGGATGCGGCCGATGCCGACTTCCTGCGGGAACAGGTAACCCGCCAGCAGAAAATAGCCGTTGCTGGGTTCAGCGCCGAGCGCATCCAGGCCGCCCAGAATGTCGTAGTCGTAATAGGCGCCTTCCAGGGTCACCGTGCCGGCGTCACCCAGGTTTTTTTCCATCAGCACATCCACGCTGTAGCTGTTCTCGCCGTCCTGGCTCTGCGCCACCAGACCGACTGCCAGAATGTCCTTGTCGCCGTAATAGGTGCTGCTGTTGTAGTAACCCGGTTCCGGGTCCCAGAAGTTCGCGGTCAGGCGCGCCGCGTACAACAGGTCATCCCCCGGGGTGGCCGGGCCCTCGAACACGCCCAGCTGCCATTTGAACTGACCGCCTCCCACCTGGCCCCAGTACGCCACGCCATCATCACGTCCGGCAAAGATGGCGGGGTAGGCCTGCACCGGCGGGAAATTCCAGGTGGTGAGATAGTAAGGACCACTCAGATTCGAGCGATCACTCGGCGGCAAGAAGCGCCCCGCCCAGATATTGAACACATCGGAATACTCAAACCGTGCAATGGCATCGAGCACGCTGAGGGTTTCTTCATCATTGACGTCGGTGTAGTACTCGGTATTGAACGTGAAACCGATGTTCTCGTTGACCTGGCCATTCACATACAGCCGGATGCTGTCGAGGCTGAAGTCATTGGATGAGCCACCGTCCGGCGCTGCCGATTCCTCGCTGACAAAGCTGGTACGCATGCCCGCGCCGACCGTGACGCCCGGCAGTTCCAGCGCGTGGGCGGTGCCGTAGCTGCCCACCGCCAGTGCCAGTGCCGAAGCCAGCCCCCGCCGCAGGGAGCGACAGGTCTGACGTGATGCAGAGTAAGACGTTTTCATGGTTGAACCCCCGATTCCGTGGTTGGATGGACTGTCGTGTTTTCCCTGGTCCTGAACACTGTTGTTATTCCCTGCCCTGCGCGTCCTGCCGGGCGCTGTGCAGCATGTGCAATGTGATCTTTCGAACCTCACGGCGACTTTCTTCGATATGTGCCTTGAGCATCATCTGGGCAGGCTCGGGGCGGCGTTCGAGAATCGCCTTGAGCACCATGCCGTGTTCCACATAGGTGGCATCCACCCGCGGCGGCTTGGTGAAATCCAGCCGCCGGATAATGCGGATCTTCTCGGTGATATCGTGGTGGATCAGCGCCATCTCACTGTTGCCCGCCGCCTCCACCAGCATTTCATGGAAGCGCTCGTCCAGGGCCGAGAGCGTGTTCATGTCTTCCAGGCGCGCGCTTTCCGGCACCAGCCAGATACGCTTCAGATCCTCGAGTTGCTGCGGCATCGTTTCGCGATCGCACAGCCGCCGCACCGCCGCGCACTCCAGAATGGTGCGCACGTCGTACAGATCTTCGAAGTATTCGAAATTGAAGGGGCGAACGCGCCAGCCATTGCGGTACAGCACCTCGACATAGCTTTCCCGCTGCAAGCGGAACAGCGCCTCGCGCACCGGGGTGCGGCTGACGCCCATGCGCTCGGCCACTTCCGTTTCGGTAAAGCGGTCGCCGGGCAACAGCCGGAAATCAAAGATGTCCCGCTTCAGCTGGCCGTAGATGCGCTCCGCCAGATTGGCGGCGCGGGTGGCGCTGCGTGATGCATTGCCCGAGTCGGTACGCGACAATTCGATCATGATGCCTGCTCCATGATGACCACCAGCGGATCGCCCGCCTGGATAACGCGCCCTTCCGCGCAATGCACCGCGTGCACCACGCCATCCGCCGGCGCATGAACGGCAAACTCCATTTTCATGGCTTCGATGATCAGCAGCGGATCACCCGCTTTCACCGGTTTGCCGGTTTCCACCATCAACTTCCAGATGTTGCCGCTGATGTCCGCGGACACCAGCTCGCCCCCCACAGGCGTATCGATATCGACCTGACGTGCATCCTGGTCGCGATGCATAGCGTCCAGCGCTTCCTCTTCCTGCCACAGCGCCACCTCCGCATCGAAGGCCTGTTTCTGGCGAGCCTGAAACGCGGCCAGTTCCGGTGCGATGCTGTCGAGGAAGCGGTGATGCTCGCCAAGATCGAAATCTTCTTCGTGAATATCCAGCGTCAGACGCCCTTCGCGGAAAGCCTCCCGTTGTGCGGTGAGCTCTTCTTCCGTCACCGGGTAGAAGCGCACCTGATCGAAAAAGCGCAGTAGCCAGGGCTTGTCATCGGCGAAGGTGCTGTTCTTGAGAAACTTGTTCCAGATTGGCAGCGTGCGGCCCACCAGCTGGTAACCGCCTGGGGAATCCATGCCGTAAATGCACATGTATACGCCGCCGATGCCGACGGTGCCTTCGGCGGTGTAGGTGCGGGCCGGATTGTATTTCGAGGTCAGCAGACGATGGCGTGGGTCCACCGGCACGGCGCAGGGCGCGCCCAGGTAGACATCGCCCAGGCCCAGCACCATATAGCTGGCCTGATGGATGATGTCGCGCACCTGCTCGATACTGTCGAGGCCGTTGATGCGACGAATAAACTCGGCGTTGCTGGGCAACCACGGCGCCGTGTCGCGCACCGACTGGCGGTAACGGGCGACCGCATCCAGCGTGGCAGAATCCTCGAACGCCAACGGCAGCCGAATCACTCGAGTGCGCACCTTCATGTCACCGACCGGCGGCAGTTCATGTTCGATAGCCAGCAATGCGGTCATCAGATCCCGCTGGCTGATCACGCGGCTGTCGTAATTGACCTGCAAGGAGCGCACGCCCGGCGACAGCTCCAGCACGCCCTTGATCGGCTGCGCCTCAAGCGCCTGCATCAACGCGTGCACGCGAAAGCGCAGCGTCAGGTCGAGCACGTTGGGGCCATATTCAATGAGGATGTAGCGGTCTCCGGCCTGGCGGTAGGCCACCACAGGGCGACCCGGCTGCGCGGGCAGCTCTGCCAGCACGGTTTCCGAGACGGTATCTGCGGGCACCATGGCCAGGCCAGGCGCCACGGTCGCTGCTGTTTCTTGCAAGGCCGCGATCGCGGCATCCTGGGCCAGCTCCAGCGCCCGCGCTTCATCAAAGTCGATGCGCCGGAAACGAATGCGATCGCCGGGCTTCACCTGGCCGACTTTCCACAGTTCCGCTTTGCAGATCGTGACCGGGCAAACAAAGCCGCCGAGGCTGGGGCCGTCGCGTGTCAGGATCACCGGCATGTCGCCGGTAAAGTTGATGCTGCCGATGGCGTATTCACAATCGTGAATGTTCGACGGATGCAGCCCGGCTTCGCCGCCGTCACTGCGCGTCCAGGTGGGCTTGGGGCCGCTCAGGCGAATGCCGAGCCGGTTCGAGTTGTAGTGCACCGTCCATTCGGACGCGAGAAACGTCTCGATGGATTCCGGCTGGAAAAAATCCGGTGCGCCATGCGGGCCATACAGCACCGCGATATCCCAGGTGTCGCCGTAAACGGGTACCAGCGCCTGGCCTGCCGGCTCGGGTGCCGCAACCGGTGCTGGCGTCGGGCAGCCCGGGCGGCTCGGCGCGCAAATGTCCAGCAGATCGCCCCCACGCAGCGGCCGACCGCCGTGACCACCGAACTGACCCAGCGCGAAGGTGGCCTTGCTGCCCAGATAATCCGGCACATCAATACCGTTGCGCACGGCCAGATAGGTGCGGCACCCGGCGCTGGCCCGGCCCATGCGGAGTACCTGCCCGGCGCGTACCGTCACCGGCGTCCAGAAGGGTACGGGTGCGTCATCCAGGGTGGCGTCCGTGGGCGCGCCTGTCAGCGCAATCACCGTATCGCTGTGGCAGCGCAAGGTCGGCCCTATCAAGGTGCTTTCCAGCCCGGCGGCGCTCTCATCATTGCCGACGATACGGTTGGCCAACCGAAAGGCGTAATCATCCATCGGCCCGGAGGGCGGCACGCCGATATGCCAGTAGCCGGTGCGCCCCGGATAATCCTGCACCGTGGTATAGGTGCCTGGCGCCACGACTTCCAGCGCCTGCGGCGCATACACAAAGCTGTCGAGATAGCGGGTGGAAAACACACCCTCAATGAACGCATCACTGGCGCTGATGGCGCGCAGATAATCCAGATTGGTGGTGATGCCGCACAAACGGGTCGCGTCCAGCGCAGCGCGCAGTGCGGCAATCGCGGCCTCACGGTTATCACCCCGCACAATCAGCTTGGCGATCATCGGGTCATAGTAGGGCGACACTTCCGTACCGGTGGCGACCCAACCGTCCAGGCGCACATTGTCCGGAAACACGACCTCGGTCAGCACACCCGGGGACGGCTGAAACTGCCGCACCGGATCTTCCGCGTACAGTCGCACTTCGATGGCGGCGCCCTGTGGCGCTACCGTTACCGTGTCCAGCGCGGGCAGCTCGCCCGCGCCGACGCAGAGCATCCATTCCACCAGATCAATGCCGGTGACGGTCTCGGTGATGCCATGCTCAACCTGAAGGCGTGTATTGACCTCCAGAAAATAGAATTCATCGCGGCCCGCGTCGTAGATAAATTCCACGGTGCCCGCAGACAGGTAGTTCACCGACTCACCGAGGCGCACAGCAGCCGCCATCAGTTTTTCTCGCGTGGCGGCGGGCAGCCCGGGCGCGGGGGTTTCCTCAATCACTTTCTGGTTACGGCGCTGGATGGAGCAGTCCCGTTCGCCCAGGGCCAGCACCCGGCCCTCGCCGTCGCCAAATATCTGCACTTCGATATGCCGGGCGCGATCCACAAAGCGCTCCAGAAACACACCGCCGTCGCTGAAAAAGTTCTGCCCCATGCGCTGCACGGATTCGAAGGCATCCCGTAGCGCCGCGTCGTCGTCACACCGGGACAGGCCGATACCGCCACCACCGGCGGTACTCTTGAGCATCACCGGGTAACCGATCTGCCCGGCGGCAGCCAGCGCTTCCTCCAGATCGCGCAGCAGCCCGGTACCCGGCGCCAGCGGCACACCGGCCGCCTCGGCCAGGGCGCGCGCTTCATGCTTGAGCCCGAACTGGCGCATTTGCGTGGGCGTTGGCCCGAGAAAGACCAGCCCCGCTTCCGCACAGGCTTCAGCGAAACCGGCATTTTCGGACAGGAAACCGTAGCCGGGAATGATGGCCTGAGCGCCGGTATCCCGCGCTGCCTGAATAATACGATCCCCGCACAGATAGCTTTCGGCAGCGGGCGCATTGCCGATGTGCACCGCTTCATCCGCCTGCTCCACATGCATGGCGTTGCGGTCTGCCTCGGAATACACCGCCACACTGGCGATACCCAACCGGCGCAGGGTACGCATACTGCGTACAGCAATCTCACCCCGGTTCGCGATCAATACTTTGCTGAACATGCTGCTTACTCCGCTGTCTGTCCGGTGGCGCTGGCGACGCTCGCCATGTAGCGGCGCCAGCCTCCGAATGAGGTGATGTCCAGGGCGTCGTCCCGCGCCCAGCCCTCGCAGATGAATCCTTTTACTTCGCGCCCGTCGGCCAGCCGCAGCGTGCCGATGCCCAGCGGCGCCGGGATCAGGGCGACAAAGGAGCCGAACGCGCCCACCGGCACATCCCACAGCTCCACCTCGATCGCGGCACCCTCCGCATCACGAAGCAGCCCCGGCTTCGGCGGCACCGTGCCCGCCAGGGCATAGAAGCGGTATTCCGGTGCGGTGGTCGTGCGCTCGACGAACGCGGCGCCGCGCTCAATCAGTTGGCCGTTGAGCGGCATGCCGGAGAGATGGGCGCCGACCACCGCCAGGCGCACGCACCCCTGCGGCACCGTGACGGGAACAGAGGACACCAGGGGCGGCAGCGCCTGCCCGGTGGCGCCGCGCGGCCAGGGTTGTGCGGTTTGCCAGCGACGCCCCAGCTCAAGCAGCGCCGCATCCGACCAGGCCGGGGCGATCAAGGTAATGCCGGTGGGCAGGCCGCTATGGCGGATGGCACCCGGCAAGGCCAGCGCGGCCATATCCAACAGGTTGACGAAGTTGGTGTAGGTGCCCAGGCGGGTATTCAGCTCGACCGGCTCAGCCTCGATGTCCCGCAGCCGGTAATGGCTGGGCGTCGTCGGCACCAGCAAGGCATCCACCTGCGCCATCAGCGCATCGGCTTTGCGCTTGAGCCCTGCCAGTGCATATTCGGCGCGAAAATAATCCGTGGCTGACGACTGACCGCCCGAGGCGATAATGCTGGCGACAATGGGATCAACACCCTCCAGCCCGCCCTCGGCCACCAGATCACCGACCGCGACATGGCGTTCGGCCAGCCAGGGGCCGTGGTAGAGCAGCGCCGCTGCGTCATGAAACGCCGAGAAATCCAGCGGCACCAGCGTCGCGCCCAGTGCACGCCACCCATCGCAGGCCTGTTCGAAGCAGGCGGCGGCTTCTGTATCACCAAACCATGCCGGCGACTGCGGCACGCCCAGACGCAACGCCGCGCCAAACGCACGCGGCGCAGTATCCGGCCAGGGGCGCGCATACTCGTCCTCGGGATCAAAACCATAGAGTTGCCCGGCCACCGTCTCGGCATCGCCCACATCCAGGGCGAACACCGACAGGCAATCCAGGGAGCGGCAGGCCGGCACCACACCGCGCACACTGGCGGCACCACGCGTCGGCTTCAAACCGACCAGATTATTGAAGCCGGCGGGCACGCGACCAGAACCCGCCGTGTCCGTGCCCAGCGCGAACGGCACCTGCCCCAGCGCCACCGCCACCGCCGAACCGGAGCTGGAGCCGCCTGAAATGAACTCGGGATGGAAGGGATTGCGCACGGCACCGTATGGCGAGCGCGTTCCCACCAGGCCAGTGGCAAACTGATCCAGGTTGGTCTTGCCCACCAGAATGGCGCCGGCCTCCATCAGCCGTTGTACGCCCGCAGCCGTCTGCTCGGCCTCGCGCGCAAACCCCGGGCAGGCGGCGGTGGTCTGCCAACCGGCCACATCAATGTTGTCCTTGATGGCGAAGGGAACACCGTAAAGCGGCAACGCCTCCTGTGCGCCCCCCGCCGCCACCAGGCGTTCGGCAAGCTGCGCCAGTTGGCGCGCCAGCTGGCTGTCGTTGGCGACCGCTATCCAGATTGCCGGATCCCCCCGCCGCAACTGCTCGACCAGCTCTCCCACCAGCACCTGCGGTGTGGCGGGTCCGTCCCGGTATGCGGCCAGCCAATCGTTGATCATCCACCCGTACATGCTTTTGAGCACCTTCTTGTACACAAGTTTGTGTTCTTGAAAAGCAAGGGGTGTGCCAGGGTGTGAATTACTCGTGACAGTAGATATTAAGGCACTGATTCTTATCGGATAATTTTCGGGAAGGGCAATTCAGGGGATTTGTGTAGCGTCGTTTCATTGATATGTTGCGCATCATCATGGTGCGGGCGCACCAAGGTTTTTGCACCAGCGGGTAGCACTCGGCGGGTGGGGGTTCGGGGTATCGTATGGCGGAGGGTAGCACTGCGATGTAGTGGTTGGCGATGCGGTAGTTAAGGGAATACCTGGGCGGTTGTGGCAGTAAGGCGAGCGTCTCACATGGGGGCGTAGCCACACGGGTTTCGCCGCACCGCGGCGAGTGTGGCGGGATGTGGTCCGGAGTACTTGGGCGGTTGCGGTAGTAAGCTGGGAGATGGTCGACCTACTTGATCAACGCGGTGCGTTGACCCCTTCGGGGCGCCTGCGGCGTCCACCGGCGATAGCCGGTGTCACATGGCAGCGCGTTGCGCTGCGAGGTAGTGGGAGGAGATCGCACAGAGGTTGCTATGACCGCCCTCACATGGGGGCGTAGCCACACGGGTTTCGCCGCACTGCGGCGAGTGTGGCGGAGCGCCGCCGGGCTGTGCCCGGGGGCCGGACCTACGGAGTGGGACGGTGGTTGTCGGGCGGTGCGGTGGTGCGCTGGGGGTTGGGCAGACCTACTTGGGTCGCGAGCATGCTCGCGATCGCTGCGCGACGCCGGTGGCGCCCCCGCCTGGCACCTGCGGTGCATCGGCGGTCACATGGCAGCGCGTTGCGCTGCGAGGTAGTGGGAGGAGGACTTCGCTCCTAAATATAAAAAACCCCCGACGCGGAGCGGCGGGGGTCTTTTATATTTAGGAGCCTGACGATGACCTACTCTCAC
>NZ_JAIOUB010000005.1 GCF_019931215.1 Alcanivorax limicola | reverse complement strand
TAATACATGCTCAGCATAAATCGCAAATTACACTCATAATGAGTTGAACTTGCTCTAATGCCGAATGTTACTAAACCCGACACAGAGCAGGTCCCACACGTTTGTCTGCCTGATTGTTAAAGAGCGCGTCGGTCACCGTTGTTGCCATGTGCCGTCGTTGTGGAGGCGCATTCTAGAGAGATTTGGCTGCCGGTCAACACTTTTTTCGAGCATTTTCATCAACCGGTCACCTTTTAGCCAATTCTTCACGCTTCGGGTGCTTTTTGATCAGAAATCAGGTGCTTAGCGGTGGTTTTTTAACCTTTTTCCGATCTGCGACGGCCGCTACCACACGGCGATTCCACCATCGCCACCCGAACAATGCCACCACCACCAGCGAAAACAGCACCGGCTCGGTGTAGTCCGACTTCTGGATCCACCATTGATGGGCCAGACCCAGAAGAATGGCCGGAAAAATGAGCTGGTGCAATTGACCCCAGCGCCGCCCCAGGCGCCGGCGCGCCCGGCGCGTGCTGGTCACCGCCAACGGCAGCAACAACAGCCAGGCCAGCATGCCCAACACGATATACGGCCGCTCAACCAGCTCCGGGCCGATATAACGCGGGTCCCAACCCAGCAACAGCCCGGCCCAGGCCAGCAGATGCAGGCAGATATAACCAAACGCCAGCAATCCCAGGGGCCGCCGCAAGGCCACCAGCCAGCCACGCCGGGTGATCACCGCCAGTGGCCGCGCCGCCAGCGTCAACACCAGCAGCAACAGCCCCCACCAGCCGAGGCGGGATATCAGCGCCAGCACCGGATCTGGCCCCAGGGCGCCGGAAAGCCCCTGCCACACCACTACGACCAGCGGCACCAGCCCCAGCGGCCATATCAGCCACAAACGACGCAATGCCCCTGACGTCATCAGTAGAACTTGCTCAGATCCATCCCCCGGTACAGATGCGCCACCTCGTCCGCATAGCCGTTGAAGGGCAGCGTCTCGCGCCAGTTGGGATTGAACAGCGAGGTCGGCAGGCGCCTTTCGCGCGCCTGACTCCAGCGCGGGTGACTCACCGCCGGATTCACGTTGGCATAGAACCCGTATTCGCCGGGCTGCATCAGGTTCCAGGTCGTCGGCGGCTGCGTTTCAGTCAGTTCGATGCGGACAATCGACTTGATCGATTTGAAGCCATATTTCCATGGCACCATCAGTCGCAGTGGCGCGCCGTTCTGATTTGGCAGCGTGCGCCCGTACAGGCCGGTCACCATCATCGTCAGCGGATGCATGGCTTCGTCCAGTCGCAGGCCTTCCACATAGGGCCAGCGAATGCCGGACAGTCGCGCGCGCTGTCCCGGCATCTGCTCCGGATCATGCAAGGTGGTGAAGGCCACATACTTCGCTTTCGACGTGGGCTCAAATCGCTTCAGCATGTCGCCCAGGGAAAAACCGATCCACGGCACCACCATGGACCAGGCCTCGACACATCGGAACCGGTAGATACGCTCCTCCAGCGGGTGCGCGGCAAGGATGTCTTCCAGCGCATAATCACCGGGTTTGCCTACCTCGCCAGCGACCGCGACGGTCCAGGGGTCAGTACGGAGTTGGCCGGCGTTGCGTGCAGGATCGCCCTTGTCTGTGCCGAATTCGTAGAAGTTGTTGTAACGGGTAACGTCGCCGTAGGGCGTCAGGCTTTCACGGGTATCGGGCTTGCCATCGGTGCGCGCGCTGACCGCATCCCGCCACCATTGCGGGCGCGTGGCATCCTCGTCAGCGGGATTCTTGATCAGGGCACCGAAAGACGGCCCGGCCGCCCCGAGCGCCAGCGCACCCATCGCGCCCGCCATGAATTCCCGGCGGCGCAGGTAGACAGATTCCGGGGTGATCTCGGAGGCGGCAATGTCTCCCCGGCGACGGTGGCGAATCAGCATGTTGGCTCTCCCGGTGGCGGCTCAGGTACATGTCAGGGCACCTGCCTCCCTACAGTCTGTTCCTGTTGCACCATAAACCGCGTGAAGCCGGACGGGAACTGCCAACGCTTGCTGAAAAAGACTTACGCTCGATGCTGACGCTTCACCAGTCGATCAATCGCCAGCCCCACTCTCGCCAGCCGCCACCAGCGGCGCAGGCCCTTCTGGCCCAGCAGGTCCAGCAACTCGCCCGTCAGTGCCAGTTTTTCCGCCGAATAGGGGTACCAGTTCGGCTCCGGTTTGCCACGCGTCGGATCTTCCAGCACCGCCTTGCTGCGGGTCATGCCCCGCAGGCCTTCGGCGCCTTTCATGCGCCCGAAACCGGACTGCCGCACGCCACCGAAAGGCAGCCCGGCATTGCCCTCCGTGAGCATGACATTGTTGATATTGATACAGCCGGTGGACAGGGCCTGCTCGAGCCGACGGCAGCGTGCCTTGTCACGGCTCCAGACGCTGGTGCTGAGCCCGGACGGATTGCTGTTGTGCCGGGCAATGATCTCGGCTTCTGATGCGAAGGAGTACACCGCAACCACCGGGCCAAAGATCTCCTCCTGGCTGATACGCATCGCCGACGTAACGCCGGTGAGCACTGTCGGCAGATAAAAATGCCCGCACTCACTGCGCCGACCGCCGCAATGCAGCACCGCCCCCTGCGCCACGGCATCCTGCACCAGCGCGTCGATATGCGTCATCTGGAAGGCGGTGGTGATGGCGCCCAGATCATGCGCCGCACCGGTACCCAGCCGAATCTCGCCACTGGCTGCCACCAATGCCGCAACAAAGGTTTCGAAGATGCCTTCCTGAACATGCAGCTGCTCCACCGCCGTGCAGCTCTGGCCGCTGTTATGCAGATTCCCCCAGCAGGCGGCAGCCACTGCGCGGGGCAGATCCGCGTCGTCAAACACCAGCATGGGGTCCTTGGCACCCAGCTCCAGCAATACCGGAATCAGCAGCGGTGCGGCGCTGGCGAGAATACGCCGCCCGGTGGGCTGGCTGCCGGTAAAGACCACCAGATCCGGTCGCGCCTGCACCAGCCGTGCTCCCACATCACCGCCGCCGTGCACAACCTGCAAGCCGAGATACAACAACGGATGCCGCTGACGGATCGCCTCGAAGACGGCCACCATGGGGGTGTGCTCTGAGGGCTTGAGAATCACCGCGTTGCCGGCCACGAAGGCAAACATTGCCGCCGTCATACCAATCGCCAGCGGCAGGTTCCAGGGTGAGATCACCAGCACGACGCCGTGGGCGTCACGCCGGATGCGGCAATGTTTACCGAGCAGACTGATGGGGGTTGCCACCTTCTCGTCCGCCAGCACCGCTGCGGCATGATCGCGCAGCCACAGGCAATCTTCGGTGAGCTGGAAGATATCCGACAGCATCGCATCGCCGCGACTGCGGCCAGACTCCGCAACGATCTGGTCGAGCAGCGCCTCACGATGATCGCGCAGGTAATCCAGGAAGGCCGTGAGTGCTTCCAGGCGCGCTGTCAGCGGGGTAGCGCGCAGTGCCTCCGCTGCTGACCGTGCGGCGCCCATGGCGGCCTCGCACTCCAGGTCTGTAGCGGGCTTCATGGCGTAGAGCTGCGCGCCCGTGGCGGGATTGATAACCGGGATGTCAGACATGGCGGGGCTTCCTTTTTTGGCACAAATGTACCAGCAGGAAGCCCGAACGCCAAACGCCGCCCGTCAGGTGCCGCCCGTCATGTACTGGCGCGGCGCTTGCGTAACTGCCAGAGCGTTTGCAGCGGACCGGAGGCCACATAGGCCACCGCGACAGTCAGCAGCACCAGCGGCGGATCAAGGAAGACGATGGCAAACGCCACGATGACGCCCAGCAGCATGCGGAAAGGCACCCGGCCGATGCTGAACTCCTTGAAGCTGTTGTAACGGATGGATGACACCATCAACAGGCCCGCGCCTGCTGTAAAAAACGCCACCAGGTAGCTGATGTCATTACCGTCAATCTCACGGCTGGCACCCAACCACACCAGGGTCGCCACCAGGCCAGCCCCTGAGGGGCTGGGCAGCCCGGTAAAGAAGCGCTTGTCGGAACTGGCCGCCTGCACATTGAAGCGTGCCAGACGCAACGCGGCACAGGCGAGATAGATGAACGCCGCCGCCCAGCCCAGATTGCCCAGCTCGGACAAGCCCCAGGAATAGGCTACCAGTCCCGGCGCCACGCCGAAGGCCACGCAATCCGAGAGTGAGTCGTACTCGGCGCCGAAACGGCTCTGGGTATTGGTCATGCGGGCAACACTGCCGTCCATGCCGTCGAGAATCCCCGCCACGAGGATGGCTATGGCGGCATGGCCGAACATGCCGTTCATCGCCGCCACGATGGCGTAGAACCCGGCAAACAGCGCTGCCGTGGTGATCAGATTCGGCAGCAGGTACACGCCCTTGTGGCGGGCGCCGTGGCGATCCTGCCCCGGTTCGATGACCTCAAAGCCGTGCTGCTCTTCCTGCTGCTCCGCAGGCGTCTTGTTATCTTCCGTCATGGTCTGATCTCGTCGGGCGCTTACTGGCAGGACACTCAGTGTAACCGAGTCGCCGCCAACAAAAAACGCGGCCCGAGGGCCGCGTCTGTGTATCCGCTTTCCCTGACGGGAAGGCCGATCAGTTCTTGCTCTTGTCGATGATCTTGTTGGCCTGGATCCACGGCATCATGCCGCGCAGCTTTTCACCCACCTGCTCGATCGGATGCGCCGCATTGTTGCGACGTGCCGCCGTCATGGACGGGTAGTTGTGCGCGCCTTCGGCGATGAACATCTTGGCGTATTCACCGTTCTGGATACGCTTGAGCGCATTGCGCATGGCGGCACGGGATTCTGCGTTGATGACTTCCGGGCCGGTCACGTACTCGCCATACTCCGCGTTATTGGAGATGGAGTAGTTCATGTTGGCGATGCCGCCTTCGTACATCAGGTCGACGATCAGCTTCAGCTCGTGCAGACACTCGAAGTAGGCCATTTCCGGCGCGTAACCGGCTTCTACCAGGGTTTCGAAACCGGCTTTGACCAGCTCGACAGCACCGCCACACAGCACCGCCTGCTCACCGAACAGATCGGTTTCGGTCTCGTCCTTGAAGGTGGTTTCGATGATGCCGGTACGGCCACCGCCAACGCCACAGGCGTAGGACAGCGCCAGCTTCTTGGCATTGCCGGAAGCGTCCTGGAAGATCGCGATCAGGTCAGGAATACCACCACCCTTGGTGAACTCGGTACGCACGGTGTGGCCCGGCGCTTTCGGCGCGATCATGATCACGTCCAGATCGGCACGCGGCACAATCTGGTTGTAGTGAATGGCAAAACCGTGAGCAAACGCCAGGGTGGCGCCTTTCTTCAGGTTCGGCTCGATCTCGTCACGGTACAGCTGGGACTGGAACTCGTCCGGGGTCAGCACCATGATCACATCAGCGGCGGCGACCGCGGACGGTACGTCAGACACCTTCAGGCCATGCGCTTCGGCCTTGGCCACGGAAGACGAACCGGGGCGCAGGCCAACGGTGACATCGACGCCGGAGTCGTTCAGGTTGCAGGCGTGGGCGTGCCCCTGGGAGCCGTAACCAATAATGGCCACTTTCTTGCCCTGAATGATGGAAAGATCGCAGTCCTTGTCGTAGTACACGGTCATGCTCATGATGCGTATCCTGTGCTGGAAGTCGTGGAGACGGCCCGGAGGCCGATGCAGGCTGGCCACCTTAGGCTATCGGCCTCGTTGCGTAAAATGATATATTTGCAACATTACATGCCGATTAATGAAACGACGATGGATACCCGCCCGCTTGAGCTGTTCCTGACCCTGGCCGAGACCCTGCACTTCGGTCGCACCAGTCGCCTGTGCCATGTCAGCCCCTCGGCTGTCAGCCGCAGCATCCGCCAACTGGAGAGCGAGCTGAATACCACCCTCTTCTATCGCGATAACCGGCGCGTCAGCCTGACCCGCGAAGGCGAGCACTTTCGCGACTACGCGCGCCAGGCGCTCAGCGACTGGCGCGCCGTGCGGCTGGCATTGCAGGATGAGCAGCAGGTGCTGCGCGGCGAACTCAGCCTGTATTGCTCGGTAACCGCCAGCTACAGCTTTCTGCACGACATGCTCAGCAGCTTCCGGCAGAACTTCCCGCGCATCGAAATCACCTTGCACACCGGCGACCCGGCCCAGGCCGTAGAGCGGGTATTGGCAAGCACCGAGGACATTGCCATAGGTGCCCGCCCGGCCCAACTGCCGAGCGGGGTTGCCTTCCACCCTATCACTCGCTCGGCGCTGCTGTTCATCGCGCCAGCCAGCCAACCGCAACTTGGCGAGCGCCTGACGGGGCAGGCGAACGCCGAAGCCTGGGCCGGGGTGCCGATGATTCTGTCCGAGGAGGGCCTGGCCCGGGAACGCACCGACCGCTGGTTCCGTGATCTGGGTTTGCGCCCGGACATTTATGCCCAGGTCAGCGGCAACGAGGCCATTGTCAGCATGGTGAGCCTCGGCTTTGGTGTGGGCGTTGTACCGCAGATCGTGCTGGACAACAGCCCGCTGGCTGGCCGCATCCGCATTCTGGATGTAGCGCCACAACTGGCCCCCTACGAGGTGGGCCTTTTCACACTGGAAAAGCGGCTCAGCGAGCCGTTGATCGACGCCTTCTGGCATCAGCCTGAGTCAGGTTAGTTCTTCTGATTACCTGCTTGACGGCGCCGGGCCTCACGGCCCGTGCGCCAGCAGCTCCGCTGCATGGATGCGTAATACGCTTTCCCACAAGGGCCCGAAACGCGCCACCAGTGCTGCGAAGGCCTCACGTTCCAGTTCGGCGATACGCGATGCATCCACGACACCCCCGTTCCACATGGAAGTCCGAATGTCGGCCCGCGTGGCCGCCTCCAGCGTGCCAAAAACGTAACCTGTACGCGCGTCGAACAGCGTGGCGGATGCCGTCACCACCAGATTATTCTGCTTGCTCGGCATCAGGCCCAGCGTTGCCACGTCAAGCGGCCATCTTCGACCCACGGATGTGCTCTCCTGACTGTCCAGGGTGTAGACCAGCAACAGGTCTGCCTGAAGCTCTGCGGCGGCCCCACGCAGATCTGCCATATTCATGATCCGCTCGGACACAATCAGGGGTGTCAGCATGCGCATGCCCGCAATACCTGGCAGCGACATCAACTGGTGATACTGCTCCTGGGATTCCACATCCCGGGACGTGACCAGACAATAATGGCTACTGGCATGACAGGTGTAGGCACCACGGTGCTCACTGCGCGGCACCACGCGGGCCACAACAATCTGCGCCGGGAAGCGATCTGACATCTCCGGGAGATTGATCTCATGCAATACCTGTTCGGACTTGCTTTTTTCGGCGCTGGCATCTTCGAAATCCAGGCTAGCGTCAGCCGTTATTGGCGCCGACGCCGGGCGCGGCTGCGTAGCAGAATAGTAGCCTCCCACCGCACTGCAACCGAGCAGAAGCAACAGCGCCAGCAGCGCAGAAAAGAAATACAGCACGTGCGACATCACCCTGAAATACATGATTGCTCTCCATCGTGAAAACGATGAAAAGTCTGACGCCGTTGCAGCGCAAAAGGGAGAGGCCATGGCCTTTATGGCACGAAGAGACGAACCGTGTTCAGCAACGTGTTCAAAAGGGCGTTCAAGAAGGTATTCAACAAAAAACCAGAGTGTGCTCAGTCGTCTTCCGGGCCTGCCATGCGACGCTGCCGCTCTTCTTCCTCCAGGCGCGCATCCTCGATTTCCCGCAACACGCTGACCAGATCTGCCTCATGCAGGTCTTCTTCTGCATGCCCGGTGAGTGGCGTCTCCGGTGTCAGGGCACCGTCTTCATAGAGCCCCCAGATCTCTGCCGCATAACGTGTCTCGCGCAAGGCCGGCGCAAACTCGGCAAAGAAATCACGCAGATTGTTCACGTCCCGCTCAAGCATGCCCTTGGCGTGCGGGTTCCCGGCTGCATCCACCGCCTGGGGCAGATCGATGATCACCGGGCCCCAGGCATCCATCAGGATGTTGTACTGCGACAGGTCACCGTGCACGAGCCCCGCGCACAGCATGCGCACTACCTCGCCGATGAGTTCTTCGTGCACCTCGAGTGCTTCCGCTTCGCTGAATACCAGCTCACACAAGCGTGATGCCACCTGGCCTTCGTCGTCCGTGATCAATTCCATCAACAGAATACCGTCGAAGACACCGTATGGCCGAGGCACCCGCACACCGGCCTCCGCCAGACGATACAGGGCATCCACCTCGGCATTCCGCCAGCTGCCCTCAGTCACCTGCTTGCCGAACTTCGAGCCCCGCGCCATGGCGCGGGCATCACGGGTATTGCGCGTGCCACGACCCTCCCGATAGGTGGCCGCCTGACGAAAACTGCGCTGGGCAGCGTCTTTATATACTTTGGCGCACAGCTCATCACCGCCAGCGCGCACCAGATACACAGTGGCTTCTTTGCCGCTCTGTAACTGATACAGCACTTCGCTGATGACGCCTTCTTCCTGTAACGGGATCAATGCCTTGGGGGTTTTCATGGAACGCTGACAATCACTCTGGTCGGTACGGGCACCCTGCCGGGTGACGTTTCACGCAGAGTATACGCGGATCGGACTCGATGTGGCGCATAACCCGCCGTTGTGTGCGGCGCCTCAGACATCGGCACTGATCACCTGATCAATCAGGGCGTCGGGGTCCAGCGGCAGGTGCGCCAGTTGCCCGTCCAGCAGCAGGTAGCTCAACCCGTGCGCCAATGCCCAGGCCCGTAACGCCGCCACCGTCACCGCCGGGCTTTCCGGTGGCTTGTTCATGAATGCGGCCAACCCCGACTTCAGCACATCCAGCGCCGCACTGCCGGCAAGGACCAGCTCTTCATCCTCGCGCCCGGCATCGCCGGCGCTGACACTGCCAAACATCAGCCGGAACAACGACGGGTTGGCCCGCGCGAAACGCACGTACGCCCGGCCGCTACCCAACAACCGATCACGCGCCGACGATCCCGTCGCCGCGCCATCCATAAGCGCCTGACTGAAACGGCGAAAGCCCTCCGCCGCAATAGCCACCATCAGCGCATCCTTGTTGCGGAAATGCCGATAGCTGGCGTTGACCGTCACCCCGACCCGTCGCGCGGCTTCGCGCAAACTGAAGCTCGTGCCTCCGGTTTCCACCATCAGCCCCAGGGCGGCATCCACCAGCGCACGACGCAGATTGCCGTGGTGGTAGCGCGGGTCTTTCTGGTTGTCTGACGGCTTGCTTTTTCCTGATGTTGACACTGTATACTTTTCCCGGCAGGATCAATGTGAGCATTGTACACATAAGGAAGCAGCATGACACGGACACTCGGGGTCGCCCTGGCCCTGCTGTTGAGCACACTGTCGGGCATGGCAAGCGCCAGCGCGGCACCAACCCGCACAGTGTGCGTGTTCAGCCTGACCGGCGTACACGGCGAACCCTTCGACACCATGCGTGATTTCGCGCTGGCCTCTCACGCGCTGGGCGCCCCGCTGACCTTGCGCCCGGTCACCAATGAGCGCATTGCCGCCGAGGAATTCCAGGCGGGGCAATGCGATGGCGCCCTGCTGACGGGCATGCGTGCGCGCCAGTTCAATAGGTTCACCGGCAGCGTGGATGCCATCGGCGGCCTGCAGGACTACGACACCCTGAAGATGCTGTTCACCGCACTGGCACGCCCCGAACTGGCCGCGCGCATGCGCCAGGGGCCATACGAGGTCGCCGGCCTGCTGCCGCTGGGTGCGGCCTACATTTTTCTCAATGATCGCCGCATCAATAACGTCAGCAAGATGGCCGGCAAACGCCTGGCCGTGCTGGAGCATGACCCGGCCCAGCAGATGATGGCGCTGCGCATCGGTGCGCTGCCGGTGCCCTCGGACGTCAGCAACTTCTCCAACCGCTTCAATAACGGTGCCGTGGATGTGATCGCGGCGCCAGCGGCCGCGTACATGCCGCTGGAAATCTATCGCGGTGTCGGCGCCACGGGCGCGGTGGTTGACCTACCCGTGGCACAGCTCTCCCTGCAACTCGTGCTGCGTCACGAACGCTTTCCCGCAGATTACGCCAACCATACGCGCGCTTATTTTCTGGACCAGTTCTCCCGTGCCTTGCGGCTGGTGGAGGCTGCTGAAGACGAAATGCTGTTCTTTTTTCCGCCGCCGGACGCGGACCGGGCTGCCTACGACCAGCTACTCGACGAAGCCCGCATCGCGCTGACGGAGGCGGGCCACTATGACCCATTGATGATGCGACTGATGAAACGGGTGCGCTGCACCAGAGAACCTGACCGGGCGGAGTGCACCGATGATCGCGAATAAAAAACAGCACCTGTTGTGCCTGCTGTGCTTGCTTTGCCTGGGTGGCGCTATGTCTTTGTACACAGGGTCCTTGCACGCCGAGCCCTTGCACGTCCCGCGGGGCGACACCGACCAGAGAAACGCTCTGACGCGCAGCGACGGACAACAGTTCTTCCAGCGGTACCAGGCCGCCCTGAATGCACAAGCGCCGGAACGCCTGGCCGCATTGATCGCCGAGGACGCCGTATTGCACATCGCGCTGGTGCAGCCCGGCGATGAAGCACCACAGCAGTTCACCCTGCCCCGCCACCGTTTTCTGCAACACCGACGCACGCTCTGGCACTTTGCCAGCGATGTGCAACAGCACTTCGAAACACCCCGCTATACCGCACATGCCGATGGCACGCTTGAAATAGGGTTTACCGAAACCGAGCGACACAAGCTCTTCGGCCAGGACGCCGGTCAACGCAACGAGGTCAAGCTGACCCTCGGGCAACGTGATGGCGCTATCGTGATTCTGACACTCCACAGCAACAGTCACCTCTGGTGAGGCTTTTATGACTCGTATCCTGTATCAGTTTCCGTTGTCACATTTCGCCGAAAAAGGCCGTTGGCTGCTGGACGCCAAAGGCCTGGACTATCAGGTCCACAATCTCTACCCCGGCCTGCATCGCTTTTATTTATGGCCACGCACCCGCGTGTGCACCATTCCGGCATTGAACGACAACGGCAAATGGGTGGGTGACAGTACCGCCATCGCCCTGCATCTGGACAGGCACTACCCCGACATGCCGCCTCTGCTACATGCCGACCCGCCGCTGCGCGACACTCAACTGGCGATCAATATCCTGGCGGAACGCATCGGCGAGAAGGTGCGCCAACTGGTCATGTCGCACCTGATCGACACCCCCATTCCGGTGGCCATGTATTTTCAGGATGCGCCGGTCTCTGCGCTCAAACGTCGCATGGCAGAAGCCACATTTCGCGCCGCCGTAAAATATCTGTACAAGGCGCACCCCCGCCATATCCCCGCCACACGTCAGGCCCTGGCCGTACTGCTCGATCAGGCTGACGCGCTGGCACAGTCACGCAGCAGTGATTTTATGGTCGGCGACACATTGAGCCTGGCGGACATCGCCCTGTGCAGCATGCTGGGGCCCATCCTGTTGCCCCCTGGCACACCCTGGTCGGTCCCCGACTCGCTTGATGCGCCAGCAGCACGGGACAGCGCCGCGCACATCAGCCCCGATTTGCTGGCCGTGCAACAGGCGCTGCGCGAGCGCCCGACAGGCCAGTACGCCCTGCACATCTATACTCGCCATCGGCAGGCCACCGGGAACTGGCGCGGCCACTGGCAGCCTCAGCGCAACAGCAGATTACCCGCCTGATCAAAGGCGGCCATGCCCGCGCGCACCCGGCCCTCTGCATGCTTGAACTCGCCGATGGCGTACACGGTGCCCTCGTGGACCGCGAGCCCGTCCGGCCGCCTGTCCAGCACCGGCTGCCACGGCCGCGGCGTCCCGTCATAGAGTGACACCGCTGCCAGTCCCGAACGCGGCGTATCGCCACGGATCTGGCTGAAATCGCCAGAGAGATACAGCGTGGTGTCATCGGCCGCCAGCGCCAGCACCGCCTGGTTGAGTGACAGCCCCGTATTCACAAGCTCGCCGTCGCCATCGTAGAGCGCCAGAAAAGACGGCATGCCAGCCGAGCCGTGGGCTGCATAACCCACCGCCAGCCGCCCGTTACCCGTTGCCAGCGCACGCAGCGAGCCCGGCAAGCCCGACGTCCAGTCCAGCAAGGCCCCTCCCTCCATGGCCGCCAGCCCGGGCACCGTGCTCACACCCACCTGCGTAAAGCTACCGCCGAAGTACAGGGTGCTACCCGCCGCCGCCATCATCGTCACGGCACCCTCCTTGACCGCTGGCAGCGCATCCGCCAGCGTCAGCGCGGATGCGCTGATATTCAGACGCGCCAGTCGCTCTCGTACCACATCAGGCTGGTCATGGCTGTTATTCGCCACGGTGAACTCACCTCCTGCGTAGAGCTGATCCCCCACCATGGCAAGGCTGCGAATGGCATCGCTGAAGGCGGGCGCGCTGACGAGATCACCATTTCGTTCCATCGCGGTCAGACGTGGCTGAAGCGCCCCGTTTACATGGGTAAACCCGCCACCGATAACAATGCGCTCACCCTGGGTAGCCAGCGCATTGACATGACCGGCCGCCGTGCCACCGCCCGTCAGAACCGGTGCCCAGGGCAGCAGGTTGCCCGCTGGCCCGAATGCGGCCACACGGTGCCGCCAGACGCCACGCAGGCCGGTGAAGTTCCCGCCGGCGTAGACCGTGGTGTCATCCACCGCCAGCGCATTGACCGGGCCGTTGACCCCGGCGGCCCAGGGCACGCTCGCCCCCGACGTATCGAAGGCCCACATCCACGGCCACGGCTCAGCGGGTTGAGTACCCGTGGCCTGACGGCCGCCTGCGTAAATAACGCCATCGCGCACCGCCAGCGCATCAATACCCAGCGTATTTCCGTACGGTGCAGGCGCCCAGCTCAATATTTCCCCGGCCGTACTCATGGCGCCCAGGCCGGGGCCCGAGCCCGTCGTCAGCGTGCCGAACTCGCCACCGATATAGATCACACCTTGATAGGCCGCCAGGGCCTTGACGGGATTCCCGATGGTGGCTGCAGTGCCCCAGGAGGTCAGCGCGCCGTCTGCATTAAACGCGGCCAACATGCCCCGCGACGCTCCGTCTACCTGCGAGAACTGGCCCCCCACGTATAGCACCCCGTCGTGCACGAGCAACGCGAACACTTGAGCGTCCAGCCCGGGCGCCCAGTCCACCAGGGCGCCCTCCAGATCGAACGCTGCCAGGCGCTGTCGCGGCACACCTGCCGCCGCGTTGAAATTCCCGCCGACATAGATCAGCCCGTCACGCAGGGCGAGCGCCCTCACCGCCACGCTGGCAGTGCCTGTAACGCTTGCGCCCCACGCCGTCACCTCGCCAGTGCGAGTGATCGCCGCAAGCTGTTGGCGTGGCACGCCTCCCACCGCGCTGAACTGACCACCGAGGTACAGCACATCGTCATGCAGCAGCAACGCCTCCACGGCGCTCCCTGTCACACCCGGGTTCCAGTCGGTGACCCGGCCGAGATGGTCCATATGCGCGATCCGCGCGCGGGACTGCCCTCCAATCGTGGTAAAGCGTCCGCCGATGAACCAGCCCCCTTCTCCATCCGACAGCACCGCGTCCACCGGGCCGTTGACCTCGGGAAACGCCAGGGCATGCGGTGCATCGGCCGTTCTGGCAAACGCGGCCCCGAACCCCACCACCGGCGACACCACCGTGAAGTTGCCACCGACGAAACGCACCCCGTCGTCGGCCACGGCCTGCGCCCGCGGCGCGCCATTCAAACCCGCGACATTGGGCACAAAGCTGGTCCAGGCCACCAGTTCGCCGTCGATCCCCAGGGCCGCATACACCGGCTCGCCGGGCACCAGGCCAGCATGCTGGACCGGCGGCTGGGCATCCGGGATCAGCGTGGCGCCATAGGCGCCGTGGTTGGTGGGGTCAGTATTCTGTTCAGCGGTGATATAGAGGTCGTAGGTGATGCCGTCGACCATCGGCCAGTCGATCACAACCTCAGTGGGGCCCAGATGCTGCACCGATAACGCCCCGTGATGCAGGCTGTCCATCCAGGGCGGGCCGACGTTCTGCCCCGGCCCCTGGCCTGATGAACCCGAGCCGCCGCCGCAGGCAGACAACAGCAATACCGCCCCGAGCAGCGCCGAGGCGGTAGACATTTTATTCAGCATTATTCCCCCAAGCGTTCAGAAACCAAAACAAGCGTCCAAACTTACACGCAATGGGCCGACTTATATGCATAGGGGGTCTCATTTGCATCAACACACCAAGGCACGCGGTTCAGGCGGAGGCCTCTGTCCCTCCCAACCACCGGCTCATATCGGGCCCGAACATGGAGCGACACAATGCAAAAGAAACTGCTGACCGGTCTCCTGACCGCTGGCCTTCTCTCCGGGGGATTCACCGGAACGGTGATGGCACAAGACGCTGAAACGCCCGAGTGGATGCTACGCATGAATACCATTGGCGTGTATACCAACGACGACAACGATCTGGATGGGCTGTTCTGGCGTTGGCACGACGCTGCGGGCTTCAGCGACAGCCAGGATGGCAACGGCGTCATGGTGCATATGGATGTGCGCTTTGGTGGCTTCGCCACAAGCGACGTCTCCACCTTCGGCACTTACCTGGGCGCGGGCTACCAGACGCGCCTGGACATGGCCAACCCGACCATTGCCTACGCGGCTGCAGACCTGAACTTCCAGCTCGTGAGCATCGAGGGCGCTTCCGACAACCTGGATGATGTGGGCTTTGGCGTGGAGGCGGGCTTCCGCACCGCGCCGGACCCGCGCATGCTGATCGAGGGTGTGCTGCGCTATGACACCAACGACCTCGTCGACCAGGCCAGCCTGCGTGCCGGCCTGTCCTATGACCGCTTTACCGTGACATTGACACGCTTCTTTGATGCGGAAGCCAACCAGATCGAACTGGGGTATCTGTTCTTCTTCTGATTTGGCCCTGTTCCAATCTGACCCTGCGGTGCATGGCCCGTTCTCCGGCCCATGCACCCTGTCACAACACCCCGCAAAGCAGGCCAGGTATGTTGGCCAACGCACAGACCGGCTGCCACAGACAGTCCAGTTTGATATGAACCTTGCATATTCGGGCGCGCCGATCCGGACGCTGCAGCCGAAAGCAATCATTCATAACGCGGGTGCATCATGATGAAGCCACAAACCATCCTCGGAATCCTGCTGCTTATCGGCGGCGCGGCCTTGTTCTTCTTCGGCTACCAGGCATCCCAGAGTGTCGGCGAACAGGTGTTTGAGACCTTTGCCGGTCGCTTCACGGAGTCCACCACCTGGTATCTTATCGGCGGCGCGGCCGCAGCGCTGTGCGGTGTGATACTGCTTGCAATGCAGCGGAACATCCGTGCGTAGCGCAAGATATCCCACCTACAAAAATACCATCCAGGACAGCACCCTTCACAACAACACAGGGAAACCACTCATGTTGGAAACCATCGCAATCGTCCTTGTCGCACTCTGGCTGCTGGGCTTTGTCAGCTCATACACCATGGGCGGGTTGATTCATATTCTTCTGGTCATCGCTGTGATCGTGATCGTGTTACGCGTAGTGAAGGGGCGGCGCATCTGACCCGTTACTCTCGCCGCCACAATCACCCGCACATCAATCACCCGCACATCTCTGTAACCGCTGGAGTCACGATGTCTGCATCCGCCACCGAAACCGGTATTGACACCAGACTGCGGGACATGGCCGAAACCCGTCTCAAGACGGGCACGGCCATCGCAGCCGGAAACTACTCGCTGGGCCTGGATGCGCTGAATCTGCTGCATCGGCTATCCAGTGATCCCCTGACCAGTGGCGACGCCCTGAAGCTGTTGCACGAGTTGCAAGTCCATCAGGTAGAAATTGACTTGCAAAACGAGGTGATACAGAACGACGCCAATGCGCGGTCCGACGAGCTCATGCTCTACAAGGCGCTATACCAGAGCGCGCCCATCGGCTATCTGCTTGTCGACTTCGAAGGCAAAATCTTCAAGATAAACCAGGCGGGTGCGGAGATGTTCAGCGTGGCGCCGGATTCCCTGCGCGGCAGTCAGATGGATCGCCTGCTTACCGCCGACAGCCAGTCAGTGCTGGCCGGGATGCTGGAACGGCTGCGCCAGGGTATTTCAGGACAAGCTGGCGAGGTCTTTGCGGCTGACGCTGACAACAACTCCAGGCTATTGCGGATAATGGCGAATCTTTCCCCCGATAAGCATTGCGTTCTGCTAGTCTGTTTCCAGGTACCCTAACCGCGCGGCAGAAGGCTCCACATGGTTTCCCTGACAGCAGCGGACTCTCCTGCGAACGCTCCCGGCACCCACCCGCCTGCCCCACCGGCCCCGCGCATCGTCGGCATCGGCGCCTCCGCTGGCGGCCTGGCCGCACTGGAACAATTCCTTGCCGGGGTACCGGCACACAGCAGCCTCGCGTACGTCGTGGTGCAGCATCTTGACCCCACCCATAAAGCACTGTTGCCGGAACTGCTGCAGCGCGTCACCGACATGCCGGTTCACGAAGCGCAGCACAACATGGCCATCCGGCCCGATTGTGTCTATGTCATCCCGCCGAATACCGAGCTCAGCGTTGCCAAGGGGCTACTGCAACTGGCCGCGCCCAGCGAGCCGCGGGGCTTGCGCCTGCCCATCAATGTGTTGTTCTCTTCACTGGCCGGCGCGTTGGGAGAGCGTGCTATCGGCGTAGTGCTTTCCGGCATGGGCTCCGACGGCACGCTGGGCTTGCAGGCTATCAAAGCGGTCGGTGGACTGACGCTTGTGCAGCAGCCGGACTCGGCACAGTTCGACGCCATGCCGAGGAATGCCGTCGCCGCTGCTTGTGCCGATATCATTGCATCGGCTGCAGAGCTGCCGGACCGCATCATGGCTTGCATCGCCCAGGCGCAAGATCCCGCCCTCGCGGTGAGTCATGGCGACGGCGCTGGCCGGGAGGTTGCACCGCTGCAACGCATTTTCAGGCTGCTGCAACGACGGACCCGGCATGACTTCTCTCTTTACAAGCCCAGCACGTTGCACCGCCGCATTGAGCGACGCATCGCAATTCACGGACAGGAAACGCTATCCAGCTATGCCGATTTCCTGCAAGAGAATGACCACGAAATCGACCTTCTCTTCAAAGAGCTGCTTATCGGGGTAACGCGTTTCTTTCGCGACGCGCCCGTCTGGGCACATCTGGCAGAAGTCGCGCTACCAGCGCTGCTGAAAGACCGCGCTACAGAGCCAGAGCTGCGCGCCTGGATCGTAGGCTGTTCCACCGGGGAGGAGGCCTACTCGCTGGCGATGGTGTTCAAAGAGCTGGTCCAGCAGGACGATACATTCCGTGATTTCTCGCTTCAGATCTTCGCCAGCGACCTGAGCCCGGATGCCGTCGCCACGGCGCGCCGGGGCAGATACCCGGCGTCCATCAAGGAGCAGTTGTCAAAGCAGCGGCTGGCACGCTTCTTTGTTGCTCACGAAAACGGCTACCAGATCAACAGCAGCATCCGCGACATGGTGTTGTTCGCGGAACAGGACGTGGTGCTCGACCCGCCCTTTACCAAACTCGACATCATCTCCTGCCGCAATCTGCTGATCTACTTCGATGCCAGCCTGCAACGGCGTCTGATACCGCTTTTTCACTACAGCCTGCGCAAAGGCGGCATGCTGGTGCTGGGCAGCGCCGAGACGACAGAGCCATTCAATCATCTTTTCACGCCTCTCAGCCCCCGGCTGCGTCTCTACCGCCGCGAGGATGATGCGCCGAGCGGCGGACTGGATTTCATGATGAACTCCTTTCCGCCTTTGTCGACGAGCCTCGCTGAGAACGCCCTGGAAAGCGCCCTCGAGAGCGCTCTGGAGAACACCATGCCCAATGACAGCGTAACGCCCGTCAATAATCTGCAGGCCGCTGCAGACCATGTCCTTCTGCAGGTCTACGCGCCGGCTGCGGTCCTGATTACGGGCGACGGCGACATACTCTATATCAACGGGCGCACCGGCAAATATCTGGAACCGGCTGCAGGCAAGGCCAACTGGAATTTTCACGCCATGGCGCGCGACGGCCTGCGCGCCCCGATCGCGGTGGCCATCAAGGAGGCCCAGACACATAGCGAACCGCTACATCTCTACGGGCTGCGCGTGGCACTGCCGGGCGGAGGCAGCCAGGGCGTCGATGTCACAGTGCAGGCCCTTCGCGAACCGACCGCGCTGCGCGGCGCAACAATGATTGTATTTCGTGATGAGTATCGGACGACCGTTGCAGAGCGCGGTAGCGAAACCGAGATCACGATCGAAGCAACCCACGAAGCAGCGCTACAGGAATGTCGCAATGAAATACATGACCTGCGCGAAGAAGCACGTGCGTCCCGGCAGGAACTGCAATCCGCCAACGAGGAACTGCAGTCGACCAATGAGGAACTGACCACATCCAAGGAAGAAATGCAGTCCATGAACGAAGAGCTGCAAACCATCAACGCGGAAATGCAGACCAAACTGGATGATCTGGCGCTGGCCCAAAGCGACATGAAGAATCTGCTCAACAGCATCGAGATCGCCATTCTGTTCCTGGACAAGGAGCTGCATGTCAGGCGCTATACCGACCGAACTGCAAAGCTTGTCAACATCAGGGAAAACGATATTGGACGCCCCCTCAGCGATCTCACAACCCAGCTGGACTACCCGGAGATGCATGCGGATGCCCGGGAAGCCATGCGCACGCTCACTTTCTCCGAGAAACAGATTCGCGCCACCGGCGATCGCTGGTTTGCCATCCGCATCATTCCCTACTATCGGGTTGAGAACGTCGTCGACGGCGTGGTAATCACTTTTGTCGAGATCACTGAAACCAAGGAGCTGGAACAGGCGTTACGCCGCGACCTTGAAACATAGCTTCTCTTTTGTGTGCCAACGTACCGACCCGACTCTCCGCGTCTCCTATCCTGATCTTCAGCATTCATCTGCTGGCTTGACCCGGGATGGGCCCACAACATCGTGGCCGGCATCCTGCGGCATACGGTACGGGTATACGGAGAGAAACGATGCACAAATCATCAGAACCAGGCTTGATTGGACGGCGTAGCATGAGCGCTGGTCTGGCTGTCATCCTCGCAATACTTGTTGGTTGCGCGTCGACACCCGAACCCCCGACAGGATCACTGACCTCTGCCAGAGAGGCGATTGCCAGTGCCGAGCAGTCCGACGCACGTCAACATGCCGGCGCCGAGCTGGATGAGGCCAAACAGAAGCTCATGCAAGCCGAGAAGGCTGTCGAGTCAGAGGATATGCTCGATGCGGAACGTCTGGCACAACAGGCGAGGGTCGTTGCAGAGCTTGCCATCGCGAGGACAGCGACCGCCAAAGCCTCGCAGGTCAACCGGCAACTGCACCAGGATGCCGATGCACTGAATGAAGAATTGCAGCGTATGGGAGGTCAACAATGAATGCTCTGACTGGACGTCAAAAGACTTTCGCAGGCGCCTTGCCCGCGCTCGCGGTATCCCTGCTGCTACTTTCGGCCTGCGCCAGCCAGCCGACAAGTCCGGATGGCTCCATAGAGGTGCGCAATAAACTCACTGCACTACAAAATGATCCCGAACTGTCCGAACGCGCGCGTGTCGAGCTCCGGGAGGCAGAGCAGGCCGTGCAGCTCGCAGAACGTCCGCTACCCGATTCCGAGAAAGCACTGGCTTCGCACCGCATCTATATGGCCGATCGCCGGGTAGAGATCGCGCGTGCCACAGCCGCGACCAAGCTGGCTGAGGATCAGCGCGCCGAGCTCGGCGAGCAACGCGGTGAGGCACGATTGCAGGCACGTACTCGCGAAGCTGACAGAGCCCATGCCGATGCAGCGCAAGCACGCAGTTCAGAGGCGGACATGCAACGGCGACTTGCCGAGCTCGAAGCAAAGGAAACCGAGCGCGGCATGGTTGTCACCCTCGGTGATGTGCTATTTGATACCGGAAGCGCCCAGCTGCGCGACAGCACCAACAGCAATCTGGACAAGCTTGTCAGCTTCCTGGATCAGTATCCCGACCAGCGCGCATTGATCGAGGGCCATACCGATAACGTAGGTAGCGCGGACTACAACCAGCGACTTTCGCTGCAGCGCGCCGAGTCAGTCAAACAGTATCTGACCCAGCGGGGCATTACTGCCAACCGGCTTTCCGCATCAGGTTTCGGCTTGCAGCGAGGCATCGCCAGCAACGACACAGCAGCAGGTCGTCAGCAGAATCGTCGGGTGGAGATCGTTATCGAGAAGGATTGATCAACGGCGTATTAGTCAACAAGGCAAGGTGCGGTCGAAAGACCGCACCGCTTTGGGCTGCCATCACACCCCGGGCTGATCATCGCCCCCCGCCATCAGGCGATCTGTTTCCCGTTTCACCACCGCATAACACTCACAACATATTTCTTCCAGTTTCTGCCGATTCACAACTGTAATCTTGCCCCGCTGGTATTCGATAGCACCGGCGCGATACAAGGTACCCGCTGCTTCTGTAACACCCTCCCGGCGCACGCCCAACATATTGGCAATCAGTTCGTGGGTCATCACCAGCTTGTTGGAATCCAGCCGGTCCAGGGAGAGCAGCAGCCAACGGCAAAGCTGTTCAACAATACTATGGTGGCGATTACAGTAGGCGGTTTGCGCCATCTGCGTAATCAACGCCTGAGTATAACGCAGCATCAACCGCCGGAACTCCGGATCCGAGTGATTGAATTCTGCCTGCAGGTATTTCCCGGCCAGCCGGTAAGCCCCGCCGGCGCTCTGGACGATTGCGCGACTGGGCGTGCTGCCACCGCCCATAAATAACGCAATGCCCACAACACCATCCTTGCCAACTACTGATATTTCCGCCGAGCCGCCGTCCATCGCCACACAGAGCAATGAGACAATAGAATCCGTCGGAAAATACACATAGTGGGCATCGTCACCGGACTCCTGTACAACCGTGCCCAGGGGCCATGACACATATTCCAGATACTGAAATGTTCGTGCTCGAACCGAATCTGACAGGGCGGCCAGCAGACGGTTCTGGTTGGGAGAAGGCGTGTCGGACATGGCTCTGATCCTCCATGGAACAGTGCAGACGAATTATTTCCCTGTAATGTGTGCTGGTATTCGCCTGCCTCAAACCCCGCAATCCGGATAGCGCCCGATGCCGGTGATTGCCAGCCACCAGGCGTCGTTGAGGTTCGAGAAAAAATGGCCATCCACTATTGCAAGGCGCCATAGCCTTGTCCAGAACACAGATGGCGGATATACATTGAATTACAACGCAGGAGAAGTACAGGAAGGGATTACAGGCTGGCCGCGCAAAATCCGAAGGTGTTGGCACCTTGTGCCTTGGCCTGATACATGGCGACATCCGCATGCCCGATCAAGGCGTGCATATCCTTGCCATCGGCGGGATACATGCTGATACCTATACTCATGGCCACTTTCACTTTATGGCCGTTAATCGGTAAGGGTTCACTGAACAGGGCCAGCAATTTGGTCACGACCTGCTCGGTCGCCGCAGGGCTGGCCACGTCCGCCAGCAGGATGACGAACTCATCGCCGCCGTGGCGGCAAACGGTATCAGTGTCACGCACACCACGAAGAAGCCGCCCGGCCACCGCTTGCAGAACATGATCGCCGACGCGATGGCCCAGTACATCATTGATCTGCTTGAAGTTGTCCATATCCACAAACAGCATGGCAGCCTGTCTTGCATTGCGATTGGCCAGACTGACCACCTGTTTGAAGCGCTCTTCAAGCAGCACCCGATTCGCCAGCCCGGTCAGTGAGTCGTGACTACCCAACCAGGCCATCTTGCGTGTCACCGCACGGGACTGATTGACATCGCGGAACACGATCACCGCACCGGTGACTTCACCGTGCCGGTCATAGACCGGCGCCGCTGAGTCCTCAATACCGGTTTCGCTGCCGTCAAGGTGGTGCAGAACACAGTTCGCCGCCAATCCCACCGTGGCGTTCTCCGCCATAGCGTGCAACGCCGGATTTCTGGCGCGCTTACCCGTTTTACTGTTGGTGATGTTGAAGACATCAGGCAGCGCCTTGCCAATCGCCGCAGCACTGCCCCATCCCGTCAGATTCTCAGCAACCTGATTGAGATAAGTGACGTTACCCTGGATATCAGTGACCAGTACCGCATCACCTATGGAGCCGAGCGTCACACGCGCACGCTCCTTTTCTTCAAACAGGGCTTCATCCGCCCGGCGCCATGCTGCCTCAGCGACCTTGCGCCGCGCGACATAATCCAGAGCGCCCAGCAACCAGCTCAGGTCGATGGCACTTTCAGCGCAGCCACCGTTTTTGTCATGGGACCACGCCGATGGTGTGCCCGCTTCACCGAGCGGCAGCACCAACGCATCGGGGGCTGCCAGCCGCAAGGGTTTGAAGACGTCAGCCCCGAGACAGCAAGGCAGATTCGTGCCGATCAGCACAACCTCTATGTCGCCGCGTGCCAGACGCTCCAGCGCGCCCGCCAACGTTGCCACTCTTTCAACCTGAAACCGGCCCTCGCCGGCACTGTGCAATGCCACCTCAACCAACCGGGCAGCATCGCCATTGCTCTCCACAAAGAGCACCGCCACCGACGCAACCAATGCTGCTGGCGACTCCGAGAGACTCTCCGGATCAGTACGCGACATTATGGCACTCCCGCCATCTACTGACGCCGGCTCATCCTGTTGATGAGCTGGCGTCAGCGCCGATCAAGCCCTGCGGCTTGACCATGGAGCCATTTATTTCGGCGCCTTGCCGGCGTCGTCATTGATGTCTCCCAGCACGGCAGCATTGTTACCGCCCTGCTTCTCGGCGTTATTTTCCTCTTTACCTCTTCCCTCGGCTGCCTTCCTGGCGGCTTCCCGGGCTTTCTCGTCCTCGTTGCGCGGGTGACTGTCTACCTGATCCTTATTCATAATCTGATCTCCAAATGACTATTCAGGCCGGGTCACACCCCCTACCCTGTACTCATACAGATCAAGGATGAATGCCCCACGTTATTTGAAGATCACAATCGGGTCTGTGCGGTGCCCAACCGACGAGAATCCACTTTCACCCTGCATCAAAGCTGCGACCTGATTGGCAACAGAACCTTCTCATAGAGCCTGTCTCGCAGCGGGCGGGCTCTCCAGCGGTCCAGGGAATATGGCACCGCAAGCTGCAGATCAGTTTCGAAAACGACCGCCATCTTGCTGGCAAAACCATGATCGTAAATATTCAGGCTTGCTTCGTCGTTCAGCCGGATCGAACGCATATCAAAATTGGTTGAACCCACTGAAACAAACTCGGCATCAATCACCATCAGTTTGGTGTGGAGCATGGTGGGTTGATAAACTGATATCAGCGCGCCGGCCCGCAGTAGCACTCCCCAATCGTGTTTGGAGGCCACCTTGACCGTCAGTGAGTCGATATAGGGACCAGGCAACAGGATTCGAACACGCACCCCGCGGCCACATGCAGCCACCAAGGCGTCCAGCATGGACTGCTTAATCTTGCTACTACCAACCCAGTCGATAATAACGCTGACCCGCACCCCTGAACGGGCACGCTCTGAGAGAGCGTCGGCAAACGTGTCACCTGTCCTTCCGGACCAGTAGATATGTGTCTCGAAGGTGATGGACGTCTGCGCCGACCGGATTGCCTGCAGCATTGCCGGGAAAATTTCATTGCCGTTCTGCAGTGCACTCACACGGTTACCGCCTACTATCGACGGGCCCAGCAGAACCGACATCTCGCGCCGAAATTGCGGATCAGAAACTGCGTGCCGATGCCCGACCTTTTGCTCCATCACTTTTTCCGGTGTCTTGAAGTTCAGCAAGAACACCAGTAACAGGACGGTGGCAAGCACGGTGATCCCGATTACCCAGAACATTGATTCCAGACTCCGATTTGATGACGCCCCGGATGGGGCAGGGCTCCATTTCCAGCACTCCTGTCCGTGGCATCAGCACAAACCGGATATCATCTCATCGTATACGCCCGGCACTTCGCATCTCCATACGCTATGCGCTAAACACCGTAAAACTCAGCCCCAGATAAGCACCGTATCCCAACACAAGTAATCCGCCTTCAATCCGACTTAACCGCCTGCCTGTGTAAAGGAAGACCAACAGCAGCAGCGATACAGCCAGCATCACCCACTGATCAAACTGTAAAATTCGTGCATGGACCGGCAGCGGCTGAAGTAATGCAGAAATCCCCAGAATACCCAACAGGTTGAAGATATTGCTGCCCAGAATATTCCCGATCGCGACATCTGCATGCCGCCGAAATGCGGCGATCACGGAAATCGAAAGCTCCGGCAACGATGTGCCCACCGCAACAAGCGTCAGGCCGATCACGGCCTCTGATACGCCGAATGCTTCCGCGATGCCCACCGCCCCTGTCAGTAAAACCCGGGAGCCCAGGATCAGAAGCGCCAGCCCCAGCACAGACGCCGCAACGGTCCCGAACACGCTGCCAGGTATCGCGGTCAGCTCCTGCGCCTCCGCCTCGTGCAGTGCGCCCGAAGGCGCTCCGCCAAAGCGCTCTGTCCGATAAGCCCAGACCAGATACGCCAACAGCGCAAGCAGCAGTATCGCTGCATCGAATCTCGCCAGCGCACTCCCACCCACCAGCACCAGAAACAGGATACTGGCAGCCAAAACCGTGACGGCATCCCGGCGCAGCGCCAGCGGTTTCACGGCAAGCGGCGTTATCAGCGCACATAGCCCCAGAACCAGCAGAATATTCCCGATATTGCTGCCGACGACATTGCCCACAGCAATGTCCGGCCGCGCATTGAGCGCCGCGTCAACAGACACCACCAGTTCTGGTGCTGACGTGCCGAAGCCGACGATCAGCAGGCCGCTGAGCAAGGGCGATACGCCCAATCGCTGCGCAGCCGCCAGCGCGCCCCTTATCAATGCCTCGCCACCACAAGTGAGCAACAGCACCCCGAGACCGATATACAGCACGTTCAGCATCACGTTGAGTCTCTGGTTGAGTCTCTGGTCAATGGGCAGCGAGCACCGCCGACCTGCCCGACCGGTTCAGGCCGGTTCGGCAGAACGACCCGTCGGCGGGGGCACTTTCTGATGGCCCGGGTCATTGCTCAGGCGATATATCGAATCGCACCAGGCGGGCCACTGTTTTCTCCCCGTCATCGAGCACCGACTCGCTGTAGACCAACCCGATCTTCGGCACAAAACATGACAGGGCGTAACGACCATCGCCCATATCCAGATGGTATGCATGACAATCGAAGCGCCCGGCCGGGACATCAACAGGCCGCAAACCCTGATAAGTAAACTCAGTGTCGAAGAGCTCCCAGCGCTCTCCCGGCTCCGCCGGATAGCGGAACACCAGCACCTCCTCATAAAAGCGCTTCTCATCAGGGCCATTGTCACCCGCCTCAACAGCCTCGATCTGGCCGCCATCGCCATTGCGGACCCAGAAGACATCGCCGAACTCATCCAGGCGGTACCAGACCACACCATGGACAGAGCGCGTCTCGTCGATGCGCACTACCGCCTCCGGCGCCTCGCCACCCTCCATCTCATAGAACCACTCGGCGCCGGCGTTAAGCGCAAACAGCTCTTCGGCATGAGCCTGAAAAGCCAGCATCGCGCTTGATACCAGGATAGCTGTACGCATTCATTCTCTCCCGGGGGCTTCAACCTCTACGAGTCACTGGTTGGGTAAACGATTCGCTGCCCACCTACGACCTCTTTTGTGGAAACAGGCAATCGCGAAAAGCCTCTCGCTCTATGGCATAGCGCGCTCTCAGCCACCGGGTGCCCTGACGCGTAAAGTGACTACTGAAGCAGGACTCGAAGTGCTGCTCGATCCGCTCAACACAGAGTGGTCTGCCGGAGCATGATGCTTCAGCAGCGGTGAGCACCACGCTATGCTGGCGAGAATGCTGCGAGTCATGGCCTGTCGCATGCCACCAGAGCACCACGACAGCGAACAGGGGCACACTGAGCACGAGGCCCACACGATACAGCCAGCCATCTTCGGTAGTGGCCGGCTGCGCACCTTCCTCGCCTTCTGTGACAGCTTGAACTGGCTTGTACAAGCCCAGCAACCAGAATACGAAGTACACCAACTTGTAGTACACATACCAGAGCGCCAGCCCCCCGGCGATCCAGGTAAGCACCAGCAGCGCATCCTCGCCAACGGCATTGGCCAAGCCGACCTTATCAAGCACCAGGTAAAGTATGGCCTGACCAAAGATGACCGGCGCCAACAGCACACTGAACGGGAAGCCCGGCGACACAAACTTGTAAAGCATATATATAGCGACAACAACAACCAGGGAGGCCACAGCCGCCGCCCGGGCACGCACATTGCCCCCCTCAATCCCCTCTGACATACCTCTTTCCTTTTTTATTAAGTATGAATACAAGAGAACCAGAATCTACTTGATCAGCTTACTTGCGTCATCACCTCTGCATTAATGTGATGTGCGGCCAAATCATCTGCTACTCATCCGTCTCGTCGGTCAGCTGCGTACCGCCGGCGGCGCGATAGAGGGCCAGAACGTCACGGATGATCATATGGTAGGTGGCCAGGGCATAGCCGTCTTCGTCGAACAAACTCGCACGCACGGCCGTTCGGCGCGCTTGCAGCTTCAGGATCAGCGAGTGAAGGTCATCCAGCGGATCATCCGTCAGCGGCACCGACTCAACCAGAGCCCATGCGCCTTCGGCGGCTGCGCGCACCGTGGGCCCGACGTTGCCCCAGTACCAGGACTCCTCGGTCTTCGCCCTCGCATCGTCGAGCTCCCGCTGGATGATCTCGCGCACTCGCTCGCGCAGCGCCTGGGGGGAGGTCCCCCGGGTCTTTGACTGACGGGCCATGGTTATCCACCTCGCCCTCGACGGGCACGAAACGCAGCCAGGATTTTACTGCAGCAACGGAAGCCCCATACGGCGGGCTCATTGTGACGGCATGTTCAGTAAAGGAAATCACAACAACGAGGTAGCGTCCATCAATCCGTGGGTTTCCAGGTGACATCGCCCACCCAACTGGGCTTGGCCGGTAACGCCCACTGAGGGATCATGTCGGTCACCTTGACCATCAGGTCCACGGGGATGTGGTAGAGCTTCTGTGTGCGGTCAGCCATTATCTTGTTATGGCTGCTGATCGCGCGGAAAAGCGGGTTCTTGCGGCCGTTTCTGGTTCGCCCGCCGATCTTCTCGAACTTGGCCATTGCGGCGTACAGTTTCTCTTCGGGCAACCCCGCCTTGACGACGTTGTCGCGCATCTTGTTCAGCAGCGGGAAATGCACCGCCAGGCCCAACAGTACTTGCGGCTTCAGAAGACGCCCCATCATGCGCACAGCCTCAATGCTTTGCGGGCTGTGGCCGTGCATCTCCATCACCGTAAAACCCACACCCAGGTGGCGGGATTCGTCGTCGTTGATCTTGTCGAACACGGCATGGCATACCGGGTCGTCGACGGTGTCCAGCAGGAACTGGCACAGGGCACCGTCGAGGGCTACTTCCAGTGCCGGGATCACCGTGCCCATCACATGGTAGGGCATGTCATCCGCGTAGTTCTGCATCCAGGCCACGGCGAGGCGAATATTGTTGCTGGGCTCGGGCAGCGTATCGCCTTCGAGCATGCCCCAGCGCTTCATCAGTGCCATCTCGGCATTCGCGTGGCGCTGCTCTTCTGCATAAAAAAAGGTGTACAGCTGGCGCAGCGTCTCGTTTGGCGCGCCCTTTGCCATGGCTGCGAAACCACGGGCACCGACATGTTCGATCCAGACCAGATCAATCATGAAGTCGCGCAGTTTCGGCCACTGCTCCGCCGTAATCAGCTCCGCACCAGGCGCGTCCCAGTCGATGTCGACCAGGGCCCACTGTGAGACCTTGACCTTGTCCAGCATCTTTTCCAGGTCGATCATCGCCATCGTTTGTCTCCTTGTGGATCAAAGGTTGCGGATCAAAGGCACCCATCGGCGGGTTCGCTCACAACCGTTTGACCTCGCAGGACCGCACTGCCAAAGTAAGCCGAACAGATGATCGGTTTCAATTCGGTTATGGCCAAAATCAGGAAGCCCCAACAATCCCGCTCAAAACAGACGGTTACGTCCATCGTCGAGGCCGGATTCATCGCCGTGGCACGGGACGGTTCGGACGGGCTGGGAACGCGGAAGGTGGCGGATATCGCTGGCGTGAGCGTCGGCACCCTGTATGAGTACTTCGCCAACAAGGAAGAAATCCTGGACGCCATGAACCAGCAGTTCGCCAACGATGTGGTGGCCATGGTCCAGCCGTTGATCCCCGAGTTGACCCGGATGCCCCCGCGCGACGCCGTGCGCACGCTGCAGTTCGCATTCAGGGACCTGCTACAACGTGACAACGGCCGCTACCTGAACTGCGCACGCTGGCTCGGCCGGCAATTTCCCTCTGCCCATGTCGAGCCGGTGAAACGAGTCCTTTCGGATCTGGCCATGCAGTACCTCAGCCACAACCCGCAGTACGCGCGGCTGCCCAATATCCCGGTGATGGCCTACATCATCATCCAGGGCGGTATCGCCAGCATGATCAGTCAGCTCAGTGAGGATAACCCGACCATCAGCTTCGACCAGCTGGCCGAGGGGCTGGCGGACATGGTGGGGTATATGATTGAAGGCGGGATGAGAGAGGTGGAGCTGCGAGGGCAAGGGCCTGATAACAAGGACCTGATAACAAGGGCCTAATCGAAGCTGCCATCCGGCTGGAAACAACCCGCCCAGGTGCGGCCGTCGGCGCGCTCCAGATCCAGTGCAATGCCGGCCAGCAACTGACCATCGTTGCGGCCACACCAGGCCACGGTGCCATGCAAATGGCAGACGCTGTCAGCGTCTTCCTCCAGCACCAGTGACAGCTCCACATCCGTGTCCGGCCTGATCGGCTCAGACAGGAGGACACTGATGCCCGTCAGGGAGATATCGCGCGTACTGACGTGCAATCCGCGAGACGCTTCCGGGGAACCCGGTATCCGGGGCCGCAGAATCAACGCCAGCGCCACCTCGTGGGCCGTTCTGGGGTAACGTCGCTTGTCCTTCGCTGTCGCCATGGGCCTGATCCATCCATCCCGCGCACCGTCATCATGCCCCGTGGGGACCTTCCGGAGCCATGACTGGCATGGTAATCCGATTACGGGTGCAGTCTCCAGTCAGCGGCACATCTGGCATGGCGTGCCTTTCACGCGCCCCCCGTTCCAGAGGCCGACGACCCGGTTGGCCGCCGGCAGCAAGCAGCCCATATACCACGGAAGAGCCCGGCAGCTACCCGGCCCCTGTGGCGCTCAAGAATGCCTTCACGGCCATGTATGTCAGCGCAATCAGCGGGATATTGGACAGCGCGAACAGCAAAAATCTCACTTCAATCTTGTTGATCAATGACTGTACCAGGCTATGCACAATTCTGAGGGCAACGTACCCCCACGCAAGGTACAAGGCCGCCCCGGACTGCACCCCCAGCAATACAAGCGAGATGGCAAGCGCATAGAATACTGTTGGCTGTTCCATGAGATGGTTATAGTTATCGGCCTTCCACCTCACCTGCGGCGGCAGCAGTGACATCTGCTGCCCACGAGGAGCGTTTGGATCGGGCGTCATCTTTGCCGCACGCATGGCAGGAAGGCGCGTAACGTACATCCAGACCCACATGACCATTGACCAGGCAACCAACGCGATTACAGGCCCGAGAAGCTCTATCGTTATCGTCATCGCAAGCACTCCTGAATAGTGTATTTATCGTTCTGGCCCGATACATTCCGGCATAGCTTCTACGTGGGCAACCAGCGCCTCGCGCCGGGAAGACTGCCTCCGCACCTCAAGAAGGTGCGTGAGTTCGTGAGACCACAGCCAATAGATCCCGGGCACCCATTCATTATCAATCCTCGATAACGACATGGATACCTGGTCACTCCCGGAAACACCAGCCACCCTGACCTCTGCTGAACAAGCGGCACCCTCGCGGCACCCGCATGGCGCTGTCACTCCAGAGATCATGACGATGGCGCCGGGATACATATTTTCGACCTGCCTCTGAATCTCGATCACTTCAGAGTCCGTTATATTCTCATCGCGAAGAGGCGCGGCGGACGACAGGGATGTCACGCCGATCATCAGCGAAATGAACAAAGCGATTACCCGCCCCATATCAAGCCCACCAATCCACCATTCAGGAAATTCTCTCACCACGGGACTTTATCGATTTTCCATAAGCAATCACCGCAATGACCAGTATGGCACCAAGAATCGCCTGGACCAGGCCATACACAAAATCTTGCCAGGCCCAGTGAAACCGATTGAGATCAAACACTCCAATGCGAGGCCCATCCATTGTTGATACCCGCATCCGCATCACCACATACGTCGATATCGATGTAGAGAGGCCTTGTATAAAGAAGTAGATTCCCACCAAGCTGGCAGCCGCCACTGACAACGAAAGATCCAGTTCCCGGACGCTCTCATTAAAGCCAAATTGAAGCATCGACACTACCTTCTCAGTATAGAAGAGAAGCAGCGCCGCACCCGCAACTTTTATTGCAATTGAAAATATTGCCGTATACACCACTACAGCGGGAACGCCATAGTCCGCATCATCTCCCAGAAACAGGTATAAACCTGTCCGCACCACCTCATTCAGCGCAAACCATGCAATGATTATCCCGAGAACCCTGAAAGCCGCTATCATAATTATTCCTTATAAAGAGCCATAATCCGGAAATGACACGCCCAACCCGGGCGTCAGCATTCACCCTCAGCACGTTGCCGGGCCGCACTTTCTTCAAGGCGCCGCTGCTCCCGGGCGAGTAATTTGCTTGCCTGCCGCAAACTGGCGATCTGCGCGTCCACCTTCTTGCGCTGCTCAGCCATGCGCTGCGCCCCCTCGGCGCAATCCATATGACCGGCGCGCATGGCTAGCAGGACTTGCCGTATTTCCTTCAACGAGAAACCCAGTGTTTGCAGCTGCCGTAACAGATTCACCTGAGCCACGGCCGCCTCCGGATACTCCCGGTAGTTGTTATCACCGCGGTAAACATCCACCAGCAGGCCCTGCTTTTCATAGTAACGCAATGCATGACGGCCAACCCCGGTACGACGTTCCAGCTCAGCAATGCGCATGTGAATCCCCTCTTGACTGTAGACCCCACTCTACACTTGAGCATGCTCTCCACACCATAAGGAGAACAGCATGACGATTCTCGTGACAGGCGCCACCGGCTTCATCGGTCGACATGTCCTGGCGGCACTCACCGCCGATCATCACCCCGTATTGGCCCTCATGCGGTGCCCGGCACAACTGCAGGACCTGCGCGAGTGCATCGACGCCCTGGGCGGCAACGGCACGCTGGTCCGCAGCGTTGCCGGCGACCTGGCCGCACCGGATCTCGGGATCACAGACGCGCTTGCACCCATCACAGCGGTTATCCATCTGGGGGCGGTGTTCGCCTGGGGACTGGACCCCGAAGAGGCCCGACACATCAACGTCGATGGCGCAGTCGCCGTGGCTGAGCTGGCGCAACGCCACAACGCGAGACTGGTGATGATCAGCGGTTTTATGCTGGAGAATCAGGCCCATCTGGCACGGCTTGGCATCCTGCCAGACGCGCCGGAGCGCACCGACTGGGCGCAGGTCAATGCACAGGCAGGTGCTTACGAGACCAGCAAGATTGAGGGCGCACTGCGTGTGCGGGCTTTCGCAAGGCGCCAGCAAATGGACTGGGTAGAAATCCAGCCTGCTACCGTCTCCGGCCACAGCATCACCGGCGAGCTGGACCCCGCACAACCGCTGTTTACCCTGATCTCCAATCTCGCCACCGGTCGCCTGTCCATGATTCCCGGCACCCCGGATCACTGGCTGCCGCTGATCAGTGTGGATGCCCTTGCAGCAACCATTGCCGCAGCCACCCTGGCTGACGCGGTACCGGAACGCCTGCTTGCTCTCGACCCGGATACACCCAACCTGGCCGGCCTGCTATCCGTCATCGCCGAAGCGCTGGGACGCAAGCCGCCGAAACGGCATATCCCCATAACTGTGCTCCGGGCACTGCTGAAAGTGCCGGGGCTGCCAAGACTCATGAACACAGCGCCGGAGTCGCTGCATTTTCTTCAGCCAGTCCGCTTTGATACCACCGTAATGGCGCACTTCCGGGAACAGCAGGGGCTGCATTGGCCACCTGTAGTGCGCAGCATTGTGGCATCTGCCTCCTACTGGCAAAGGCTCGCCGAGAACGCTCGACACAAGACATCTGTCCGGATTCCTTGAAGCCGGAACAATTCAGCCTGCTCGCCACGCACAAAAAACCCCGCACAAGGCGGGGTCTGATGTCAAAGCGCCATCACTCGAAAGACACCGTTATATGCTCAGCACCTTTTCTCCACGAGCAATCCCGCTGACGCCGGAACGCACCACTTCCAGCACCTGGGTTTCGCCGATGGCACCGATAAAAGCGTCGAGCTTGTCGCTGGCGCCAGCCAGTTGCACTGTGTAGACCGTGCTGGTGACGTCGACGATCTGGCCGCGAAAGATATCCACGGAGCGTTTCACTTCAGCGCGTTGGGCGCCGGTGGCCTTGACCTTGATCAGCATCAGTTCGCGCTCGATGTGGGCACCTTCGGTAAGGTCCACGAGCTTGACCACCTCGATGAGTTTATTAAGGTGTTTGGTGATGCGCTCGATGGTGCGGTCATCGCCAATGGTGGTCAGGGTCAGGCGCGACAGGGTCTGGTCTTCTGTCGGGGCCACGGTCAGGGTTTCGATGTTGTATCCGCGTTGGGAGAACAGGCCGATGACGCGTGACAGGGCACCCGGCTCGTTTTCCATCAGGATCGAGATAATGCGTCGCATCAGGTCCGCTCCGTCTTGCTCAGCCACATGTCACGCATGGCGCCGTCTGCGATATGCATCGGGTACACATGCTCCGAGGGGTCTACATACACGTCCAGGAAGACCAGGCGGTCTTTCAGGCTGAAGGCTTTCTCCATGGCCGCATCGAGGTCTTCGATGTGATCCACGCGAATGCCGACGTGGCCGTAGGACTCGGCCAGACGCACGAAGTCCGGCAGGGAGTCCATGTAGGAGTGACTGTGGCGGCCGCCGTACTGCATGTCCTGCCACTGCCGCACCATGCCCAGGGCCTGGTTGTTGATGTTGACGATCTTCACCGGCAGGTTGTACTGCAGGCAGGTGGAGAGCTCCTGAATGTTCATCTGGATGCTGCCTTCACCAGTGACGCAGGCGACCATGGCATCCGGAAACGCCAGCTGCACACCCATGGCGGCGGGCAGGCCGAAGCCCATGGTCCCCAGACCACCGGAGTTGATCCAGCGGCGCGGCTTGTCGAAGTGATAGTACTGGGCCGCGAACATCTGGTGCTGGCCGACATCACTGGTGACATAGGCGTCGCCCTTTGTGGCCTTGTACAGGGCCTGGACGACTTGCTGGGGCTTCATCGGGCCGTCCTTGTTGACCTCGTAGCGCAGGCCGTGGACTTCGCGCCAGCCGTTGATCTCTTCCCACCAGCGGGCCAGGGCTTTCTGGTCCGGCTGGCCGCCATGCTCGTCGAGCATGGTGATCATGTCTTCCAGCACTTGCTGCACCGGGCCGACAATCGGCACGTCGGCACGGACGTTCTTGGAGATAGTGGCCGGGTCCACGTCGATGTGGACGATGGTGGCGCCCGGGCAGTATTTGCTGGTGTCGTTGGTGGCGCGGTCGTCAAAGCGGGCGCCCACGGCCAGGATCAGGTCGGAGTTGTGCATGACCATGTTGGCTTCGTAGGTGCCGTGCATGCCCAGCATGCCGACGAACTGCTTGTCGGTGGCCGGATAGCAGCCCAGGCCCATCAGCGTATTGGTGACGGGGTAGCCGAGTTTGCGCGCCAGCGCAGTCAGCAGGTCGCTGGCGCCGCCACTGATGACGCCACCGCCGGCATAAATCACCGGGCGCCGGGCCTTGAGCAGTTCTTCCACGGCCTTGCGGATCTGGCCGGCGTGGCCACGGGTCACCGGGGTGTAAGAACGCATCTTCACCTTTTTCGGGTACTCGTAGGGCACCTTGACGTTCGGCGCTGTCTTGTCCTTGGGGATGTCGATCAGCACCGGGCCAGGACGGCCGGTGGTGGCGATGTGAAACGCCTTGCGCATCATTTCCGGGATTTCGGACTGATCACGCACCATGAAGCTGTGCTTCACGATGGGCCGGGAGATGCCGACCATGTCGGTTTCCTGGAAGGCGTCATCGCCGATCCAGTCCGAGCGCACCTGGCCGGAGATCACGACCATGGGAATGGAATCCATGTAGGCGGTAGCAATGCCGGTGACAGCATTGGTGGCACCGGGGCCGGAGGTCACCAGGACCACGCCGGGCTTGCCGGTGGCGCGGGCGTAGCCGTCTGCCGCGTGGGTCGCTGCCTGCTCGTGGCGCACCAGAATGTGGTGCACCTTGTCCTGCTGAAAAATTGCATCGTATATGTGCAGTACCGCACCACCAGGATAGCCGAACAGGTATTCCACCCCTTCGTCCTGGAGCGCACGGACGATCATCTCCGCACCGCTAAGCTTTTCCACGACTGTCACCTCGGTTGCACGCCGCACCGGACACAAGGCAACGCAGGCATCGACGCCTGCGCCACGCGGTCTGCGCAGCAGATAAATTCATCTACGTTTCTTCAACGTTTCAGTAAGAGTGTCCGCAGATAGAAAACCCTGATTTGGTTTCCCGGGGGCTCTTGCGGAGGTGACCGGCAAGAACGCGGACAGGTGGAAGCTGGGACGATGCGGCAGTGTCACTGCATTGAGCGCCACGGTAATGACGCCCCCGGTCCCGGCCGCACTGTCACCTGGGTAAGATGCAGGGGTCCCGATTTCCGGAAGCCCCGATTGTCGCAGATTTATGCGTGGTGTCAAACACTTGGGGGCAGGAAAACGTGACACGGGCAGTTGCGGAGCACAGCCCGGCGCAGGCATTCTAACCGCAGGCGGAGCACCGGCTCCGCACGGCGAAGCCGCCGAACCTGTGGCGCAACAAGATGGGGAGAAAACAGGGTGAACCGTATAATAACGATCTGCACGATCCTGCCATTGCTGGGCCTTGCCCTGCTGGCTCAGGCCGCCAGCGCCCAGACCTTCTACCGCTGGGTGGATGAACAAGGGGTTACCCATTATTCCGAGAGCGCGCCGGAAGGTGAGGAAAGCCGTGAAGTCCGCACCTGGGGCCAGGGATCGGATCGCCGTCAACGCCAGGGCGGCGGGGATCGGGAAGCCGGCAATCCGCCGGCCCGCGCAGGCAGTAACCGCCAGCAAACGCCCGCAGAGCCTGCCGTACCCCCGGTCGACGAGGCCTACTGCAAGCAACTGCGGGACAATCTGGAGACCCTCACCAACCGCCCGGTCGTACGCATGGAAGACCCGGACACTGGCGAAGTCACCACGCTGGATACCGAAGCACGCCAGAAGATGCTGGATGACACCCGCGAGCGCCTGCGCGCCTGCAACTGATCATCCATCCGGCCCGTCAGTCTTTCTCGCCTCAGTGGCTTTTGCCGAATACCAGGCCCTCGCCACTGACATCCCCCTGAATCAGGTCGCCGGCGGCGAAGTCGCCGCGCAGGATGGCGGCCGCCAGGGGGTTCTCGATCTTCTGCTGGATCGCCCGCTTCAGCGGGCGCGCGCCGTAAACCGGATCGAACCCGGCTTCCACCAGCAGGTCCAGTGCACCATCGGTCAGCGCCAGGCGCATGTCCCGCTCTGCCAGGCGGTTGCGTAGCCCGGCCAGCTGAATCTCGGCAATACCACGAATCTGCGTTTTGGCCAGCGGATGGAACACCACCACTTCATCCACCCGGTTGATGAACTCGGGCCGGAAATGGGTGCCCACCACCTCCATCACCGCTGCCTTCATGGTGTCGTACTGTTCTTCACCCGCCATCCGCTGAATCAGGTCTGAGCCCAGGTTGGAGGTCATCACCACCACGGTGTTGCGGAAGTCCACCGTGCGACCCTGGCCGTCGGTCAGGCGGCCATCCTCCAGCACCTGCAAGAGAATGTTGAACACATCCGGGTGCGCTTTTTCCACCTCATCGAGCAGGAGCACGGAATAGGGTTTGCGGCGCACCGCTTCGGTCAGGTAACCGCCCTCCTCATACCCCACGTATCCCGGCGGTGCGCCGATCAGTCGAGCCACGGAATGCTTCTCCATGAACTCTGACATATCGATGCGCACCATGGCCTCTTCGGTATCGAACAGGAAAGAAGCCAGGGATTTGCACAGCTCCGTCTTGCCGACACCGGTCGGGCCCAGGAACAGGAAGGAGCCATTGGGGCGGTTGGGGTCGGACAGGCCGGCGCGGGAGCGGCGCACAGCATTCGCCACGGCTTCCACCGCTTCGTGCTGGCCCACTACACGTTCGTGCAGGGCGTCTTCCATGCGCAGCAACTTGTCGCGCTCGCCCTCGAGCATTTTCGATACCGGAATGCCGGTCCATTTGGACACGACTTCGGCAATCTCTTCGTCCGTCACCTTGTTGCGCAGCAGCTGCATATCCTGCTGTTCCTGGCCCTGGGCTTCAGCCACTTTCTTTTCCAGCTCGGGAATCAGGCCGTATTGCAATTCTGACATGCGGGTCAGATCGCCAGCACGGCGGGCCTGGTCCATTTCAACCCGGGCCTTCTCCAGCTCGGCCTTGTATTCCTGGGCGCCCATCAGGCTGGCTTTTTCCGCTTCCCAGATTTCGCGCAGGTCGGCGTATTCCTTTTCCTGACGGCTGATGTCTTCTTCCAGCTTTGCCATGCGCTTCTTGCTGGCATCGTCTTCTTCCTTGCGCACCGCTTCGCGCTCCATTTTCAGCTGGATCAGCTTGCGGTCGAGGCGATCCATTTCTTCCGGCATGGAATCCATTTCCATGCGGATGCGGCTGGCCGATTCATCAATCAGATCAATCGCCTTGTCCGGCAGCTGGCGGTCGGTGATATAACGCTGGGACAGCTTGGCCGCAGCAATGATGGCGCCATCGGTAATCTCGACGCCGTGGTGCACTTCATAGCGCTCTTTTAACCCGCGCAGGATGGCGATGGTGTCTTCCACCGTGGGCTGGTCCACCTGCACTTTCTGGAAGCGACGTTCCAGGGCGGCATCTTTCTCGATGTACTGGCGGTATTCATTCAGTGTGGTCGCGCCGACGCAGTGCAGCTCGCCACGGGCCAGGGCGGGTTTGAGCATGTTACCGGCGTCCATGGCGCCATCGGCTTTCCCGGCGCCCACCATGGTGTGCAGCTCATCAATAAACAGGATGATACGACCTTCCTGTTTGGACAGTTCGTTGAGCACGGCTTTCAGGCGCTCTTCAAATTCGCCGCGATACTTGGCACCGGCGATCAACGCCGCCATGTCCAGAGACAGGACGCGCTTGTCTTTCAGGCCTTCCGGCACTTCGCCATTGACGATGCGCTGGGCCAGGCCTTCGACGATAGCGGTTTTGCCGACACCGGGTTCACCGATTAGCACCGGGTTGTTCTTGGTCCGGCGTTGCAGCACCTGAATCGTGCGACGAATTTCATCGTCGCGACCGATCACCGGGTCCAGCTTGCCGTCTTCGGCGCGGCTGGTGAGATCCACCGTGTATTTGTCCAGCGCTTCGCGTTTTTCTTCCGCATTGGGGTCGTTCACGCTTTCGCCTCCGCGCACGTCATCAATCTTCTGCGCCAGCACATTTTTCACCACCCCGGCGCGCTTGAGCAGCTTGCCCAGCTCGCCGCTATCGTCGCAGGCTGCCAGCAGAACGGCTTCACTGGAAATGTACTGGTCGCCGCGTTGCTGTGCTTCGCGGTCCGCCAGGTTGAGCAGATTGCCCAGCCCGCGGGAGAGATGCACGTCACCACTGAATTGTTGTGTGGTGGGCAGCTTTTCCACGGCCAGTTGCAGGGCAGTATCAATATCGTTGGCGTTGGCGCCGGCTTTTTCCAGCAACGGCCGGGCGCTACCGCCACGGGCACGCAACAGCGCCAGCATCAGGTGTACCGGTTCAATGGTGGTATGGCTGGCGCCGGCAGCCAGGGACTGGGCTTCACCCAGCGCTTCTTGCAAACGGCTTGTAAAACGGTCAGGACGCATGATTTTCCCTCAATCGTCGCAGCACTTTGATTAGCAGTACTTCAGATAGCCTGAAAATGAGGTCGACCTGGATGATTTTCAAGCGGTGCCCAAGCGCGCTTGTTGCGCCAGATCAATAGTTGCGCCAGATCAATAAACAGCGATGCGGAGGGAAGGCTTAATCAGCACTTGCATCGAGCCAGACCAGGCTGGCGAAGCGGCCGGTCTGGCCTTCATAACGGTAGGAATAAAAACGTGAGGGGTCGGACGCGGTGCACTGCTCACCGCCGCTGACATCCGTAACGCCAGCGCGCTCAAGGCGCTGACCCGCCAGCCCGGTCAGGCTCAAGTGCCAGTGCTCGGGGGTGCCATCTGGCTCGAAACCGGCAGCCGCGGCGGGATCACTGCCGACAAAGGCCTCGTACACGTCCCGCCCGACTTGATAGCAAGGTTGGGAAATCGCCGGGCCCAGCCACGCCGAGAGTGGCTCGCCATCGGGAGCAAGCTGCGCCACGGCACGTTCGATAATCCCGGCCTGCAAACCACGCCAACCGGCATGCACCGCCGCCACCGCCTGGCCGTCGCAACGCGCCAGCAGCACTGGCAGGCAATCTGCGGTGAGTACGGCGCAAGGCCAACCGGCTTTATCGGTCCAGACACCGTCCGCCTCAGCATCAGCATGCCCGGCGGGCACCAGGGCCACACCATGCACCTGGCGCAACCAGGTGGGCGGGTGCGGGGTGCCCAGCAACCGATGCACATGCCGCCGGGCCTGCTCCACCCGCTCCGGTTCATCGCCACAGTTGGCGCCAAGGTTGAAGCCGCGCCAGGGGGGGGGCGACAGCGTGCCGGCACGGGTGGTCACGCAGGCGCGCACGCTCGGGTGCGGTTGCCAATCGGGAATCAGCCAGTCGCCCAGGGCGGGCAGTGCCACGGCGTCCTTCATCATCCAGCACGGCTCACGGACGTTCAGCCTGCTCGGCCACGTCGGCGCGCAAGCTGGCCAGCAGCGCCTCGAAGTCAGCGGGCAACGGCGATTCGAATTCCATGTACTCACCGGACGTCGGGTGTATCAGACCCAGTTTGCGGGCGTGCAGCGCCTGACGGCGGAAACCCTGAATCGCCTCGCGCAGGGCCGGGGTTGCACCAGCGGGCAGTTTCAGGCGGCCGCTGTAGACCGGGTCGCCCACCAGCGGGTAGCGAATGTGCGTCATGTGCACGCGAATCTGGTGCGTGCGCCCGGTTTCCAGCTGCACCCGGATGTGGGTATGGCCCCGGTAGCGTTTGATGACACGGTAGTGGGTTACGGCGGGCTTGCCGCCCTCGACCACGGCCTGGCGCTTGCGGTCCTGGGGGTGGCGGCCGATGGGGGCATCTACCATGCCACCACTGGTCATTACGCCAACGGTAACCGCTTCATATTCCCGATACAGGGACTTGTCCTGAAGTTGAGCCACCAGCGAAGTGTGCGCCTCCAGCGTGCGCGCCACGACCATCAGGCCGGTGGTGTCGCGATCCAGACGGTGCACAATGCCGGCGCGCGGCAGGTTGTTGAGGCCCGGGTCCTGATGCAGCAGCCCGTTCAGCAGGGTGCCGTCATGGTGACCAGCGGCCGGGTGCACCACCAGTCCGGCGGGCTTGTTGATCACCAGCAGATCGTCGTCCTGGTAGATCACGGGCAGATCGATGGCCTGGGGCGCGTCATCAACCTCGATTTCCAGCTCGGCGTCGATGACCAGCTCTTCGCTGCCCATCAGCTTGTCCTTGGGCTTGGCCTGCTTGCCATTCACGGTCAGGGTACCGGCCTTGATCCAGTGCTGGAGGCGGGACCGGGAAAAGCGGTCAAACAGCTCGGCAGCGACCTGATCCAGGCGCTGGCCTGCATGCTCGGGGGCAGCCCGGGCGCTGAGCTGAATTTTATCGGTGGTCGGTTGTCCCATCAGGGAACCTCGGTAGACAGTGTCGGCATCAGATGTGAAGCGTGCCGATTGCCCGGCACCCTGCGTCAGGCGGCAGTATAACGCAGACAGCCCGGGGACGTGTCGGTTCCGGGTCGGCGGCCGGGTGGCCGCGCCAGCCTGCCCATGCTTAAATGGCGGGCGCTGATCACGCCGCAACAAGGGCGTGGCACCCTGCATAGCAGGGCAGCCGGATATTCAGGTCGGACACGTCCGGCAATCAATGAGTTACCAACATCAGGTCATCATGCATCAGGTCATCATGCGCGCACATACTCGTCTTCGTACCGGCCTTCCTGTCGGCCTTGTCGTCATCCTCGCCCTGCTGCTGTCGGTCGCCGGTTGCTCCAACAAACCCAAAGAACGGCCGGAGCGCACGGAATCGGAGCATTACGAGGAGGTGCGCAAGCAGCTCGACCGCAATAACTTCCTGTCGGCGATTGACGAATTGCGCGAGCTGGAAGCACGTTTCCCTTATGGTGATTTTGCCGAGCAGGCGCAGCTTGATCTGATCTACACCCAGTACCGGGCGCTGGATTACCCGGCGACAGTGGCCACCGCCACGCGTTTCATCCGCAATTATCCGGCCAACGCGCACATGGACTATGTGCTGTATATGAAAGGCCTGGCCAACTACAACATGCAGCGCGGCCTGTTTGACCGCCTCGTGCGCACCAATCGCGCATCTCGGGATCTGTCGTCCTGGCGTGATGCGTTCCGGGATTTCCATGAACTGGCCAGCCGCTATCCCGACAGTGACTATGCCCCGGATGCGCGCTCGCGCATGGTGTATATCCGCAACCAGATGGCGGCACAGGAACTGCACGTCGCGCGCTACTATGCGCGCCGCAGCGCTTACGTCGCGGCGATCAATCGGGCACAACAGGTGGTGCTGCATTATCAGGAAACCCCCGCCGTCGAGGAGGCACTGGCCATCATGGCGCGTGCCTACCGCTCGCTCGGTGAGGACGAGTTGGCCAGCCGCAGCCAGACGGTGCTGGTGCACAACTGGCCGGAAAGCGAATACCTGGATAGTCGCCAGCGGGTGGCACTGGAGTGGTGGCCGCGGGATGAGCGCAACTGGCTCAGCCTGATTACCTTTGATCTGCTGTAACGGCACGGTTTACCGCTACAGCCCTGTATCACGCTCCACTCAATCGCCCGGTCGCCAGCCATTGGTGATCGGGTAACGACGGTCCTTGCCAAAGGCGCGCCGCGTTACCCGGGGGCCAACGGCGCTCTGGCGGCGCTTGTACTCATTACGATCCACCATGCGCACCACCCGGTACACATCCTCCCGCTCGAAGCCAGCGCGAATCACCGCTTCTGCGCTGTAATCCTGTTCGACGTACAGCGCCAGGATGGCGTCCAGAACGCTGTAATCCGGCAAGCTGTCCTGGTCCACCTGGTCCGGGGCCAGTTCTGCTGAGGGCGGGCGATCAATCACGCGCTGCGGAATGATGTCCTGCCCGGCCTTCCTGTTGCGATAGGTCGCCAGGCGATAGACCCAGGTCTTGGACACATCTTTCAACACGCTGAAGCCGCCCACCATGTCGCCATACAGCGTGGCGTATCCCACCGCCATTTCACTCTTGTTGCCGGTGGGCAGCACGACATGCCCGAGCTTGTTCGACAGCGCCATCAGCAGCACGCCACGGCAGCGCGCCTGGAGATTTTCTTCGGTAGTATCGGCGTTGAGACCCGCAAAGCTGTCAGCCAGCACGGTCATGGCGTTGTCGTACATGCCCTCAATCGGCAGTACGCGATAGTTCACGTTCATGGTGCGCGCCTGGGCAGCAGCATCCTCGCGGCTCATATCGGAGGTATAGTGGAACGGCATCATGACCGCCTCAACCCGCTCCGGGCCCAGCGCGTCCACGGCAATGGCGAGCGTCAGGGCCGAATCGATGCCGCCAGACAACCCCAGCAGTGCGCCGCGAAAGCCGTTCTTGCCAACATAGTCACGCACGGCCAGGACCAGCGCGCGGTACACACTCTCTTCTTCATCAGGGGTCGGCAGCTGCTCACCATCGATAATCAGGCCGTCTGCGCCACGATGAATATCCAGCGGAATCAGAGCCTCCTCGAAAAATCCGCCTTGCACCACGCACTGCCCGGCACCGTCCACGGCGAAGGAACCACCATCAAAAATCAGTTCGTCCTGGCCGCCCACCAGATTGCAGTAGATCACCGGCAGTCCGGTATCCCGGGCGCGCGCCCGCACCTGCTCAAGGCGCTCCTCATGCTTGTCGCGCCGAAACGGCGAGGCGTTGAGATTGATCACCAGCTCGGCACCTGCATCGCGCGCGGCAATCGTTGGCCCCGGATGCCAGATGTCTTCACACACGGACAAGGCGAAACGCAATCCATCGAGCTCGAAGAGCTGCGACTGATGGCCGGCCTGAAAATAGCGCTTCTCATCAAACACACGGTAGTTGGGCAGGCATTGCTTGAAGTATTCGCACGCGGCGGTCGCTTCGCCTGGACGTATCAGCCCGGCCACGTTGTAGCGCACTCCGTTACGCACGCCCGGGTAGCCAATGACCAGCGGCACTTCCGTGCCTGCTGCGATGTCACGGATGGCTTCCTCGATGCGCGTGTTGAGGCTCGGTCGCAGCAGCAGATCCTCTGGCGGATAGCCTGTCAGAGCCAGTTCAGGGAAGACCACCAGATCAGCGCCCAGCAGGCGCCGGGCCTCGTCGGCCGCAGCCAGGATACGCTCGGCATTGCCCTCAATGTCGCCCACCAGCATGTTGCGCTGTGCGATGACTACTCGCATGACTGTCCGCCTCTCGTTTGCCAGAGCCGCGATTGTACCCTCTGCCGCGATTCCCGGCACTTGCGATGCGCGCCGGTTCCGTAGAATCTAGTGGTCTTGTTTTTATCGATCCTCAAGGAATCCGGGAAATGGGCCTGATCCGACTCATCATCCTCGCGCTGCTGGTTTATCTGGTCTGGCGCCTGATCAAGACCGTCACCGGGCGCGGCAAATCGTCCGTGCCACAGAGCACCGAGCGCATGCTGCGCTGTGCCCATTGCGGTGTCTATGTGCCCGAGCATCTGGCACTGCCGCACAAAGCGCATCATTTCTGCTGCCACGATCACCGTCAGGCCTGGCTGGAGCAACAGGGTGATTGATACCAGCCGGCCGCTGGAAGACACCCAGCTGTGGACGCCGATACGCGTCTACACCGCCTACCGCATTCTGCTCGCGGTGTTACTGCTGGTGGTCTTTCTGGCCAACAGGGGCCCGTCACTGCTGGGGCAGTCCAACCCCTCGCTGTTTCTTTACACCTCCCTGGCCTACGTCGCACTGACCTTCATGTCGGTGTTGCTGAAAGCGCCACTGTATCGCGGCCGTCCGCTGATGCCACTCGTGCCGGTGCTCTCCGACGTACTGGTGCTGACTCTGCTGATCCATGCCAGCGGCGGCATAGAAAGCAACCTGACAGTCTTGTTGCTGGTCACTGTGGCATCGGCAAGCATTATTCTGCCGGGCCGGCTCGGGCTGCTGACGGCGGCACTGGCCACCTTCGCGGTCATGTTCGAGCAGGTGTACTTCGCGTTGCAGACAGCAGCCGATGATCCATTCCTGATGACCGAATCCGGCACCCTGGGCGTGGCATTCTTCGCTGTCGCACTCATCACTCGCCAGGTTGCCCAGCGGCTCGCCCGTAGCGAGCAGCTGGCGGTGCTCCAGCATGGTGCAATCCAGCATCTGCAGGCGCTGAATCAGCAAGTCGTCGAGCGCATGCGCACCGGCATTCTGGTCTTCAACAACGCATTCACCATCGAGCTGTGCAACCACTCGGCGCAGGAGCTGTTCCCTGGCACCGCGGCAGGCAAAACACTGCCTGAATGCCTCATGACGCATTTTCGCCAATGGCAAGCCGACCCGAACGAACAGCTCCCTCCCCTGCCCGCTGACCGCGAGCGCCCCGCACTGGACGCGCGCTTCGCACTGCTGGATAGCGGCAATGCCGACAAGAGCCCCGCCAACGCTTCCGTGATCGTCTTCCTGGAGGACCGTGCACGCCTGATGCAGGAAGTGCAGCAGCTCAAACTCGCGTCCCTGGGGCGCATGTCCGCCACCATCGCCCACGAGATCCGCAACCCCCTGAGCGCTATCAACCATGCCTCACAACTGCTGGAAGAGGGCATCGCCGAAAAAGAAGACAAGAAGCTGCTGGGCATCATCCAGAAGCACGTGGCGCGAGTGAACGGCATCATTACAGACATTCTCGCGCTGTCGCGCCGCCAGGCCAGCAGCGCCGAGAAACTCGATCTGCGGCAAGTCGTCGGCCATTGCGTAAACCGCTGGCGCGAGGCCGGGCGGGATGCCTCGCTGCTGCGTGCCATGATTCCGGACAATCTGCCGGATGTTCGCTTTGATGCGCGCCAGCTGGATCAGGTCCTGGATAACCTGCTGGGTAATGCATTGCGTCATGGTGGCGGCGGCAAAATCGATATTCTGGCCGGCGCACATCCCACAACAGGCCTGCCATGGCTGAAGGTGCGTGACTATGGACCGGGGGTTGCCCCCGAGGCAGTGGCCAATCTTTTCGAGCCGTTTTTTACTACATCGCGCGACGGCACCGGGCTAGGTCTTTTTCTGTGCCGGGAACTCTGCGAAAGTAACCAGGCCCGGCTCGATCATGAGGCTGCCGATCCGGGCGCCAGCTTTGTGATAACCTTTGCTCATCCGGATCGGGTATTCCAGTAAATGACACAACAACGACGTATTCTGGTCATTGATGACGAAGCAGATCTGCGCGAACTGCTGGTCATCACCCTTGGCCGCATGAAACTTGACGCCCACGCCGTGGGCACTGTCAGTGAAGCGCTGGAGGCCCTCGGCAAAGGCGGGTTTGACCTGTGTCTGACCGACATGAATCTGCCGGATGGCGACGGCATCGAACTGGTGCGCCACATCAATCAGCATCACGCCGATCTGCCTGTGGCCATGATCACCGCCCACGGCAATATGGAAACGGCAACGCTGGCGATGAAAGAAGGCGCCTTCGATTTCATTGCCAAACCGGTCTCACTGGACCGGCTTCGTCAGTTGGTGGACGACGGCCTCGGCATTCGCGACAGAACCCCTGATACCCCGGTTGAAGATCAGCTGATTGGTGAAGCGCCAGGCATGCAGCAGTTGCGCCGGCAGATCGTCAAGCTGGCGCGCAGCCAGGCGCCGATCTATATCAGCGGGGAGTCCGGCAGCGGCAAGGAGCGGGTCGCACGCCTGATCCATATGCTGGGCCCGCGCCAGGAAAAGCCGTTCATTGCCGTCAACTGCGGCGCCATCCCGTCTGAATTGATGGAGAGCGAGTTCTTCGGGCACCGCAAAGGCAGTTTTACCGGGGCATTCGAGGATCGCAAAGGCCTGTTCCGTGAAGCGGATGGCGGCACCCTGTTCCTGGATGAGGTCGCTGACCTGCCCTTGCACATGCAGGTGAAATTACTGCGCGCAATTCAGGAAAAAAGTGTACGCCCGGTGGGTGAGCCGCGGGAATTCCAGGTCAACCTGCGCATTCTCTGTGCAACCCACAAGCATCTCGCGGAAGAAGTCGTGCAAGGGCGCTTCCGGCAGGATCTGTATTATCGTCTGAATGTGATCGAGGCCAACGTGCCGCCGCTGCGCGAGCGCATCGAGGACTTGCCGTTGCTGATACAGCACATTCTCGAGCGCCTGTGCCAACAATGGCAGATCAGCGTTCCAACACTGAACAGGCAAGCCACCGAGGCACTGGCGCACTATGCTTTCCCGGGCAACGTCCGCGAACTGGAGAATATTCTCGAGCGCGCACTCACGCTGGCCGATGGCACGGAGATCGACAGCCGGCATCTGCAGTTGCGCAACAACGTCGAACCCGCCGGCGGCGGAGCAAGCCCGTCCAGTTCAGAGGCCGCACGTCCCGCCAGCCAGCCTCTTGAAGACTACCTGCAGGAAATCGAGAAGCGTGAAATCCTGCGCGCACTGGATGCCACCTTGTGGAATCGCACGGCGGCCGCAAAAAAACTGGGCATGACCTTCAGATCCCTGCGCTATCGGCTGAAGAAGCTTGGCCTGGATCAAGGCGGTGATGACGAGGATGATGGCGCGGACAGTGCTGAAGAGAGCGCATAAGGCCGCGGATCAATGGACGGGCGCTTCCCCGCCATGAGACACGCAATGAGCTCTGCACTGGCCGGCGCACTGACCAACCCGTTGCGATAATGCCCCGTCGCCAGGAACAGGCCCGGCGCATCCGGCACTTCGCCCAGCCAGGGCCACTGTCGCGCGCTGCCGGGCCTGATGCCGGCCCAATGTGCCACAGGTGTCGTGTCCTTCAATGGCGGCCAGAGCGTCTCCGCCATAGCACGCAGTTGTTGTGCGGCCCCGGCAGTCGGGCGCTGATCCTGGCTGCCATGACGCAACGTTGAGCCAGCCAGCACATGGCCGTCACGCCGCGGAATCACGTAACCGGCGTCACTGAGCAACACACAGGGCGGCGGCGCAAGACCCGGCGGATACAGCAGCATTTCCCCCTGAACGGGCTGCAACCCCAGCTGCAGGCCCGCATCGGCCAACAGCTCGGCGCTCCAGGCGCCTGCCGCGATCAGCACCTGATCCGTCATGATGGCGCCCTCAGCACTGGATACCCGCCACGCCCCCTGCTCTGGCACGATCGCCGATACCGCCGCTGACGGTGCCCGGGATACACCCTCACGGGCCAGCAGGCAATGCAGCCCTTTCAGCAATCGGGAATTCCGCACCGTGCCGACTTCCGGCAGCCATATCCAGGGTGCGTCCGGCAGCACCGGCGCCACCTGACTTGCCGAGCGGTAGTCCGCCGGCTTTCCGTGGCGGGCCGCCCAGGCCAGGGCGGCGTCATGTTCTCCTCCCGCATCCACCAGCATGCCACAGGTGTAAACCTCGGGATCGGGACCACCTGCGGCAAGGATCCGCGCCGCCAGCTGCGTATAACGGGGCACTGCATCCTGCGTCAGTGCCGTCAGGGGGGCTGGATAGCGCCAGGGGAACAGCGCCGAAAGGATGCCGCCCCCGGCCCAGGAAGCCGGCGGCCGGGCTGTGGCCATGTCCAGCACGGTGACGTGGTAACCACGCTCGCGCAACGCAAGCGCCGACAGCATGCCGACAACGCCCGCCCCGATGACCACTGCTCGCATGCTGTACCACCCGGTGAAATGGACCGTGAAATGAAGACCGCCATGATACCCGCCGCACCCACTGCACCCAAGCTGTGCGACATTCGCCTGTGCTCGCGTCAGCCCATGCCGTTACTTGCTGCAGGATATTGCTGAAAAAAAGGAGGGAGACAGGCTGATACCGCCGCCAAAGGGGCTACGTCGCCGGCCGCCAGCCCAGCGCACCGCCCCGGGCAGAACCGGATTCCCTTACTGTCGGAGAATATTTTCGAGACTCACGGATGAGACTGAAATGAACAGAACGCAGGGATTTACACTGCCAGAGCTGTTGATCGGCCTTTGCCTGATGGCACTGCTGGCCAACATGGCATTACCGGCCATGCGCGACCTGGCGACGCGGCAATCACTCATTGCACAAAGCAACGCGCTCACAGGCCTGCTCTACCGGGCGCGAATTGCCGGAGCGGAAAACGGTGGTGCGCTAGTATGCGCCCTTGGCAGTGACTGCGAGGAATTCGATATCAGTACCGGCGTATTGGTTGCCCGTGCGGCCGGCACGACCTCCCACCCCGGTCCAATGGGAGAAACCATCGATTCACTGATACTGCCGGAAGGCATGACGATACAGTGGCGGAGCTTCCGCAATCGCCCCTGGTTGCATTACGGGGCCCACGCCACCAGCTACTTCCAGAATGGCCACTTCCTGCTGTGTTATCGAGGCCGGGCAAGTCGGGTCGTAGTAACCCGTATCGGGCGTCCAAGGGTGGACAGAAACCCTCCGGCGCCCGACGCCTGCCTTTGATCCCACGCCAGCCATCAACCGTGTTCAGCGACTGCTCCAGGACTGATCAGGATCATTCAGATCACAGGAACCGGCGTTACGTACAAAACAACTGCGCCCCTGGCTATTGAGCATCATGACACCTGTGCCCGCCATCTGGCCCTTGGGTGTTGCCGTCATTACGAAGGTCTGATTATTCGCGCCCAGTGTCACCGCCAGCGTGAAGTAATCATTGGTCGGGGCGGTCAGTGAATCTCCCCAGCTCTCATAAGAGAAACGCTGGGAGCGATAGACTTCCAGCCTTGAGGAGAAATCCATCATATCGCCCTGCATGGCCGCCCGACGACCATCCTGCACCTGGCGCGTATAAGACGGCACCGCAATGGCCGCAATGATGCCAATGATCAGGACAACAATCATCAACTCCATCAGGGTGAACCCGGCATTACGCTGTCTCATGATCACTCTTCCTGCTCGGTCTTGGTCATCGTCTCATTCAGGATAGCGTCAGCCTCTGCCTCCGTGGGCACCTCGTACCACCGGGTGCGACGCAGACCAAATCCACCGGAGGGCCCCACATCCACCGCAGCCGTGCCCACCAGCACAACACGCTCCGCCTCGGGACCCAGCAGCACCTGGGGCGACGGGGGCAGCCCCGGCAGAATCAGGTCCTCAGAGCGCACCAGATCACCGGAGTTGTTGCGCAATGCCGGACCACCATCGGAAAGCCGCAGACCGTAAAGGCGGGAGCCACCGATCACACGCTGGCATTTATCGGCGTAGGCCGTCTCCGGCAAATAGGAGCTCATGAATATCACCCCTTCTGTGATGACTGACGGCGCCAGGACTTTCTCACCCTTGTCGAGACGGATCATCCAGCCTCGCTTGCCTTCCATCTCCGCGGGGGTGGGATCAAGATTACTGGTCACATCCAGCAAGGCCGGCTCCGTGATCGCTGGCGTGGTGATCGTGCCAGGGCCGCGAGCCTCAAGCGCATCGACATCATCCAGGAGATAGATGCGATCGTCCGTGCGCGTATCCAGCGGGTGTGCCCGGTAGCCTGAACCGATTGACACCTGCAGCAGGGTTTCACCGTCACGACGGCCCAGCGCCACCACGGGCGGTGAGTGGAAACGGCGGTGATTGGCAATGCCGCTGGTATCCGGGTCACCGGCACCGAGTTGAGCCAGTGTGACCACACGGTGAACGAGATCGCTGCTGCCCGTGTTGTTATGGTTGAAATCCACACGGAATACCTGCCCGCCAAGATCCGTGGCGTAGAGGTAATCCAGCACACCATTGAAATCCACATCCACGACCGATACCGCTGCCGGCATGGCCCATTTCATATCCGGGTGATTGACCGTCGCACCGGAGTCGGAAGCAGACCAGATCAAGGCTCCGTTATTGGCATTGACGATATAGATGCCGTTACCCATCGCATCACCGGTGCTGACGCTCCCGGGGGTGTCGTGATCGTTCGGGCTATAGCCACCACCAATCACCAGTACCGGCACCAGCTTGCCGTCCAGCACGATCTGCGCCAACGTCGGTGCGGCCCAGGTCTGCCCCAGATTACTGAAAGCACCGCTACCACCATTGATGCTCCACAGCAGACGAGGGTTCTCCCGGTCGCTCGCATCCAGCGCATAGTAATTACGGCCTCCACGACGCTGCGCCACGTACAGGATGACGTTCTTGGCGCTACCGGAACCATCACCACTGGATTGACGCCATACAGTGATACCACCGTCCAGGCCGTAAGTGGTCCGCTGCGGGTCGTCTGCGTCCAGCCGGCCGCCGACGAGACGATCTTCGGTTTTTGCCAGCTCTTCAGGCGGCATGAAGGTAAACAGCTCTCTGCCGGTCTTGGCTTCGATGGCGTGCAGCATGCCATCGTTGGTGGCGACGAACAGGGTGTTGTCCTGGAGGCTGTCGTCCTGGCTGGCATCGCCGAAGCTGCCCTGGAAGCCATAGTTGACCAGCCGCGGTTCGGAGTGCAGCGGATCGCCCCAGCCATCCAGCAGGAACTCCACCCCTCTCTGCACTTCCGCGTCGGAGGCATCAGACTCCATGCCCAACAGCAATGGTGACGAGATATCTGCCGAAGAACGCACCTGATGCAGCGTCATACCGGCAGGTTTGGTGGTAGCGCTGACACTGCCCCCGGCGGACGGCGACGTTTCCGCCACCAGCAATCGCCGCGGCGTGTCGCTCATCTCCAGCTCCTCCCGCGCACCACCCAGTGTCACGTCGGAGCCATCGTCCGGATCGGAGCCGTCATCACGCATCCCCCACCAGCTGTTGGAGGTGCCTTTGAAGAAGCCTGTGACCGGATCCACCGCTGCACGGCCCTTTTCATCCACGATGGAGGGAGGATCTGTGCTGAAATCCAGGCGATAGCGCTTGAGGTTGCCGTCCCAACGGGTATCCAGAGACGGCCGGAACAAGGCGTAATACAACTGGTCAAGATGCCGGAACCGGTTGAGCTGGTTGACCGCCACACCCGGCGCAGCCATGGAGGCGTCACTGATCACGATGCTGTCGAGAATTTCGGCAATCACTTCTGACAATTCCAGGGCATTGCTGGCATAGCGATATTCACCACCCCCACGGGCAGCCACTTTCTTCATCTTGTCCGCGAGCGCTTCGGTCTCGGCGAAGTTGACCGCATGGGTCACGACACCTTCAGAGCGCAAATAACCTGCCAGACTCTGGATGCATCCCCAACCTGACTGGTCTCCCGATGAGCAGGTATTGCCAGACAATTCCTGATATCCCTTGGCCGCCTCGGCAGGATCCTGGCCGTTGGGGTCCTTGTTGCTCACCATAATCACATGGGTCTCGCCCGGGCATTCATCAATATCGTATTCGACTCCGGTATAACGGGTCCGCGAGGCATCGGTGAACGCGTTCGGATCAGCGTAATTCTGATTGCCGTAACGGGGCGACATTTCCCGCAGGTAACGGATCGTTTCCACATAGGAGGCGCCGGTCTTGGTATTACCACCGCCCGCACCGCTCTGCATGGCATCGAGCGTCAGCCTGACGTCATCCCGCCGGGTCAATGACTGGGCAAAATCCCCGGGCTTGTTACTCAGTACCGACATGACCAGAAACGCAGAGGCCGCGCCCCCTTCCCGCGCCTGAACCTTGATGCGCTCAGCAACCGTGGTACTGTTTTTGGCATCCAGACGGAAGCCCATTGCCCCCCCGGCCACCCAGCCGGCGGAGGCAAGAATACTGCGGACCGCATCAGTTACATCGATGACCTGGTTGCCCACCGCCACCGTGGTCTCGATGGGCGTACCCAGTGGCCGGGAGGATATTGATCCGTTGCCCGCAAAAGCCGGCGTATTCCCCAGCATCGGGCGGATGATCAGCGGCTGGCTGCCAGCTTCGTCCACGCGCAGATTCAGTTTTGCCTCAGCGATGCTCGCATCACTGCCAAAGGCCACACTGTTGAAACGCAGCCCACTGATGTAATTCTGGTTATTGTTGAGACCGGCCACACGAGCGGGGTTGGCGTTTCGGCCTGCAAGAAGCTGCGCCGCCGTCGCCACCACCGACGAGTTTGACAGACTCTCCGATGCATCATCCGCATCCGCCTGAAGGTCCAGACGCACGCCTCCCATACAGGACTGCGCACCCGCAGGCTGATTGTGCGACGTGTCCGGGTCCCACTCGACGACGAGCTCTGGCTGCCCCAACCGATTACCGTCCGCGTTCTGCGCACGGTAGCTGTACACATCCGGCTCTGAACCATTGCCAAACGATGTGCGATCGATCATCAGCGTCACAGAGTTTCTGCCGCACCAGTCGGAGCGCGCCACCGCACCCTGCATGGCGGCGCTGACATCAATGGACATCTGCGTGCCTTCCATCTTCAGATCGCTGGCGACCGTGTCACTCCAGAGACGATCAGCCAGATCTTCGCCAGGCTGATCCGAAAACAGGGCGGGATGATCCACTTCTTCAAAAGCCACGTAGGCCTGTGCATTGCCCGAGCGACTCATCGGCATGCGCAACTCCAGCCGCGCGCTGGTGACTTTTGCCCAGCTCGGGATGGCCACGTCGTTAAAGACAAACCCCACCCGACGGGTGGCCTCCAGATGGCCAGCGTTACCCCGACTGCCCGGCAGCCGCATCTGAGTGGCCTGCACATCAATCGCGTTCCAGGGATCATCCCGATTCGCCCGATCCTGTACCGCATCTGCGGCCTCGTCGCGGACGCGCGATACCACGCGTGTGCCGGCCCTCTCTTCCAGGTTGGTGACGGTAAAACCTATGTGCCCACCATCAGTGCCCCCCCGGTTCTGGGCCGCAATCCCGACCCGCATATTGCCAGAGAGCGCGTTCACTACCATGTTCATGGCGCAAAACATCTCGTCACTGACGCTGCGACCCGGACAGCCCGGATGGCCGTTGGCAAAATTGGTATTCACCTGCCCCGCTGTTTCCAGGAGAAATACCACGTTGGCACCAGCACTTTCGCTGCCCGCCTGCAGGTAGATCTGGATATCTTCGGCATAGACCGGACGCGCCGACAACAGCACGCAGGCTGTCACCAGCAAGAACAGGCGGGAACGCCGCAATCTGTCAGCAATGTGCGTCACGGCTGAGCGCGTAGCGCTGCCATAGCCTTCCTGAGTAGGATTATGATTATTCACAGATCATCTCCCGGGATAATGCCGCGTCGGGCAAATTCCTGAACGTTAAACTGATTGACATCAAGCATATCCAGACGGCCGTGGCCGACGCCGACAAATTGATAGTCACCGAAAATGGTAGTGCCTTCCCCGGCACGACTGATCTGACCGCCGTCGTTCACATCCAGGGACGGTGGCGCCACACGGGGAGTGGGGTTCACCGCCAGACGGTACGAGGCCTGCATCAACCCGGCACTGTCGTAACGATCACGAGGGGCACAGGCGCCCGGCTTGGACATATCCGACACCGTCAGACAGCGCTCGACACTCTCGAACACGCCCAGGCTCAGCTGGCCGATGGCGACATTGAGCGCATTGTCAGGGTTGGCATCATTCTGATCGCCGGCTTCTGTAAACAGTGCCGCCAGCGCTGATTCGGACGCCTGGAATGCCATGGTGCTGGCCCGGGCGCCGGTGGCAATCTTCGAATTGAAAACACTGGAGCGCATCGCAGCAACGCCAATGATCGTCACCACAATAAGAATCATCAGCGCCACCAGCATGGCGGCGCCTTGCTGCTTCTTCGGGCGCTGATCACCGCGACGGGATATCGGGAATGCGTTCATTCAGATACTCTCCCAAGTATAGTTACGGGCGCGCACCGTGGTAATGAACAGGCGCCTTACAGCGGCGACATCAAGCGGCGCACTGCCTGCCTCCACCAGCTTGTCGAGCACAATGAAATCCACCGGCTCCGCCAACTCGGGCAGGTTTCCCTGAGTGGCCCGCACCAGCAACCCCACCCGTACCGTCACAACAGGATCCGCCGCAGTGAGTTGATCGGCCCGCACATACCGGCTGGCAAACGGCACCCTGTCCTCATCAGTATCTACGCCATAAAGCACCTGAAAGCTGTCGACGCCCGACACGATGGCAATACCATTGGTGCCGGCATCTATACTGCCGCGACACATCAGCTCCGCCTGGTCGTTGACCCAGTAGGTGTTGACGACGCGCGCCGGCGCCGCGGCGGCGGCCAGGGTACTGCCCTCGCAGTCCTGGGTTCCGGCGTTGCCGTGAAACGAGAAAGTCAGTCTGTCATTGGCCGCATTATCGCCGCCCCCTTCGCTGCTCGCCGGGAAGCTCTGGCCATTGACGGTCAGCGCATCAAGCTCGATACCGACATCCGGGCCGGTAACGAAATCCGGCTGGCGCAACCCTGTGCGGCGCAAATCCCGGGCGACAAAATCCAGTGCAAACCGACCCTGTTCCTGAATATCTGTCAGCCCTTGCTGCAACTGGAATGTGCGCTGATTGGTAATGAACAGCTGCGTCGACGCAATCACAATCAGCGACCCCAGCAACAATGCCACCATCAACTCAACCAGACTGAAGCCGCGCTGCATGCCGAAGCCAGTATTGCCCCGAACGGTTTTCACGGTGCGGTCCATATGATCGCCTCCATACGCACACACTGGTCGCGAAGCGGATTGCATTCCGCCGGCGATGCATTGCCCCAGGCCACGGTCACACAGACGCCCTGCGCCCCCGTGCACTGCTCCGCCCGTACCCGCCCACCTGGCAGCATCTGCGCTGCGAACCAGCGCGCTTGCTCAATATCCGAGGCGGCCATCTGCGCCGGCGTGCAATCATTTGCGCCCAGACATGCGCCCCAGCTGGCAGGCATCCCGGAGGTCGGGGCTTCCAGCGGCCAGTCGTTACCCGTGGTGTAACCATTCTGTCCACGCGGATTGGCGGCCATCCGTTCGATCACATCCTGCGCGAGCGCTGTGGCCTGCGTGCGATAGTGGGCATCTTCTGTGCTGTTCAATGCGCGCAACTGAAGGCCCGCGTACCCCAGCACGCCGATGCTGACAATCAGCAGCGCCACCAGTATCTCGATCATGCTGACACCCTGTTGGCGCTCAGCCCTCGAGTATTTGCAAACCGATAATGCGTTCATGGGCAGCTCTGGTTGGTATTGGAGATGCGCCCGACGCGACTGACGTCAATCAGTCGTCCGTCGTTCGGGCCGCACAGTTCGAACCGCGCCTGCGTGTTGACCGTGCCGTTGGGCAGGAACACCAGGCTGGCGATATCCGACTCTTCGGAAACCGTCACACCGCGCGCGGGCAGAAACTCACGGTTTTCCTCGTTCAGGGTGCCGCTGCTGTAGTCGATCACCCAGCCGCTGGACCAGTCAGATCCGGTGATCGGGCGCAGGGTGACCTGGCCGCGCAGATTGACGGCATCCGCCCGAGCACCATTGATGGCGCTGATCAGATCCGTGGCGGTGCTGCGCATATTGGCGCTGGCATTGAGGTTATTGAACGAGGGCACGGCAATGGCGAGGGTAATGGAGGCAACAACCAGCGTGACCACCAGTTCGACAAGCGTCACACCGCGCTGTCGCGCAGACAGGCGCGCCGTCGCGCGTCGGGTCTGTGCCAGGCGCTCCGAAGCCGTCTTTGTAGAGGTTCCCACTGTGTTCATCATCCAGGCTCGTCCAGAAAAAGAGGATCAAGCCCTAGACTAACCTTGGCGAAAAAGGGAGCAATGCAATCCAGACAGGCGGGACAAACCCAGCGCCAAGCGGCTCAGGGCGGGGGTTACGGCGCCTTCAGCGCTCGCCGCGCAGCCCCTTCGGCATCGAGAAACGGACATTCTCCTCCCGACCTGTCACCTCCTCCGCGCTCTGCCCGCCCAACGCGCGCAGGCGATTCACCACCTGCTGCACCAGCACCTCCGGGGCACTGGCACCTGCGGTAACGCCGACCACGCCCTTGCCGACCAGCCACTCAGGGTCAATCTGGGCCGGCCCATCAATCAGATAGGCGGGGGTGCCACAGCGCTCCGCCAGCTCGCGCAGGCGGTTGGAGTTGGAGCTGTTGGGGCTGCCCACCACCAGCACCAGCTGGCACTCCAGCGCCAGCTGCCGCACGGCGTCCTGGCGGTTGGTGGTGGCGTAGCAGATATCTTCCTTGCGCGGGCCCTTGATGTCGGGGAAGCGGGCGCGCAGGGCTTCGATGATGCGGGCGGTATCATCCACGGACAGGGTGGTCTGGGTCACAAACGCCAGGTGGGACGGGTCGCGCACTTGCAATGCGGCGACATCCGCCTCGTCTTCCACCAGGTAGATGGCGCCGCCGGCGGTCGTGTCATACTGCCCCATGGTGCCTTCCACTTCCGGGTGGCCGGCGTGGCCGATCAGAATGCTTTCACGCGCCTCGCGGGCGTACTGGATCACCTCCATATGCACCTTGGTGACCAGCGGGCAAGTCGCATCGAAGACCTGCAGCTCACGACGGCCGGCCTCGTCCTGGACAGCCCGGGCCACGCCGTGGGCCGAGAACACGACAATGGCGTCCTCGGGCACCTCGTCCAGCTCTTCCACGAACACGGCACCCCGGGCGCGCAGATCCTCCACCACAAAGCGGTTGTGCACGACTTCATGGCGCACATAGACCGGCGCCCCGAACACTTCCAGGGCACGATTGACGATTTCGATGGCGCGATCAACGCCGGCACAGAAGCCGCGCGGGTTGGCGAGACGGATTTGCATGGGAAAGCCTGCCTGGTGACGTGCCCCTATTGTACGCGCCCGCTTGGCTCCCTGCACACCAACGCCGCTCTGCACACCACACTTTCCGTGGCAGGCACGCTAATGGCTACTGGCTACTGGCTACTGGCTACTGGCTACTGAAGGGTAACGGGCTGTTCGGGCGCGTTGTGGGCGACGTCGATGATTTCGACCTCGAAAGTCAGTTCGCGGCCGGCGAGCGGATGATTGAAGTCCACATAGACCCAGTCATCTTCCAGGCGAGCAATCACACCGGGCAGTTCGGCGCGGGCCGCATCGGCAAAATTCATCACCACGCCCGGCTCGAGCTCGGCGTCGTCCGGAAACTCATCGCGGCGAAAATGCTGCACATTGTCCGGGTTGTACTCGCCGAAGCCGTCCTCGGCACTGAGAAACACGCTGCGCTTGTCACCGGCCTTGAGGCCCAGCAGTGCGCGTTCAAAACCCGGCAGCAGGGAGTCATCACCCCAGACAAACGACGCGGGCTTGCCGCCAAACGTGCTGTCCAGTTCGGTGCCGTCCATCAGGCGCACCGCAAAATGCAGGGTGATGCGCATCTGCGGGCCAATCTTCAATGCATCCGTCATCACATCAGCCCTCGTCACGGTTGCGACCACCGAAAAGCATGTCATAGATGATCAGGGCCGCTCCGACAGAGATGGCAGCATCAGCAATATTGAACGCGGGAAAATGCCAGCCAGCCCAGTGGAAATCCAGAAAATCCACAACTTTCCCGAGCACAATGCGATCCCACAGATTCCCCAGCGCGCCGCCCAGAATCAACGCCAGCGCCGCCGCCACCAGCGGGCCTTCGCGCCCCCGGACCAGCCAGACCAGAATGACCACACTGGCGATAATGGCAACCCCGGTAAAGAACCAGCGCTGCCACCCCCCGGCGTCCGCCAGGAAACTGAAGGCGGCGCCCGGATTGTAGGCCAATGTCAGATTGAAAAAGCCCAGCACCTCCACCCGCTGATACAGCGCAAGACTCGCCTCCGCCAGCCCCTTGGTCCACTGATCCAGCACCACCACGATCAGCGTCAGCCAGAGCCAGTGAAGGCGGCGCCAGGACACTGCGCCAAACATACCCGGTTGTTCGTCAGGCTGTTGGTCAAGCATAGTCACGCACCTCTCCGTCGCCTTCGATATTGTCGACACAACGGCCGCAGATTTCCGGATGCGCCGCATGGCTGCCCACATCTTCGCGGTGGTGCCAGCACCGACCGCATTTGGGATGCGGTGACGCCGTAATCGCCACTTTCAGACCCGGCAACAACGAGGACGCCAGCGACGCGGGCGCCTCCGCCATCGGCCGCAGCGTCGCCGTGGACGTAATCGTCACGAAGCGCAGCTCGTCTCCGAATGCGGTCAGCACGGCATGCAGGTCTGGCTCCACATACAACACCGCATCGGCGGCCAGATTGGCGCGCACCACTTTCTCGTTACGAGCGTCTTCGATGGCCTTGTTGACCGCTTGCTTGACCTGCTGCACCTGCTGCCAGAACGCCGCATCCATGGGGCTGTCTGCTGGCAGCCGGAACAGGCCGTCGTACCATTCCACCAGAAACACCGAACTGTCGCGCTCGCCCGGCAGATGCTGCCAGATTTCTTCCGCAGTAAAGCTGAGAATCGGCGCCATCCAGCGCACCAGTGCCTCGGCGATATGATGCAGCGCCGTCTGGCAGGAACGCCGCGCTCGGGAATCGGCCTGCGTGGTGTACTGGCGATCCTTGATGATATCCAGATAGAAGCCGCCCAGATCCACAGAACAGAAGTGATGGATACGCTGATACACCTGATGGAACTGGAACTGTTCGTACAGCTGCTGGATCTCGTCCTGCAAGGTTGCGGCACGATCCACAATCCAGCGATCCAGCGCCAGCATGTCATCCGGCTGCAATGCATTCTCTGACGGCACAAACCCGTTCAGGTTGGCCAACAGGAAGCGGGAGGTATTGCGGATGCGACGGTAGGCATCCCCCATCTGTTTGAGGATCCCGTGGGACACGCTCATCTCGCCACGGTAATCCGTAGCCGACACCCACAAACGCAGAATGTCAGCGCCGAGGGTCGAGGTCACTTCCTGCGGCGCAATCACATTGCCCAGCGACTTGGACATCTTGCGGCCGTCTTCGTCCACGGTAAAACCGTGGGTCAGCACGGTTTTGTAAGGCGCTGCATTGCGAATCGCCAGACTGGTCAGCAACGACGACTGGAACCAGCCACGATGCTGATCAGACCCTTCCAGGTACAGGTCGGCGGGCACGCTCAATGCCGGGTTCTGATCCAGCACGCAGAAATGTGTGACACCGGAATCGAACCACACGTCCAGCGTGTCGGTCACTTTCTGGTAGCGTGCGGCATCATCCGCCAGCCCTTGTTCGGCAAGAAACGCTTCCGCATCCAGGTCAAACCAGGCATCGATGCCCTCGCCTTCCACCTTCTTTGCCACAGCTTCAATAAGACGCAGCGTTTCAGGATGTGGCGTGCTGGTTTCGCGATCGACAAACAATGCAATGGGCACACCCCAGGTGCGCTGACGCGAGATGCACCAGTCAGGGCGGTCTCGCAGCATGCCTTCGATGCGCGCCTTGCCCCAATCCGGCAGCCAGGTCACTTCGTTGACGGCCTCGTTGGCGCGCGCATGCAGACCGGCCTGATCCATGCTCACGAACCACTGCGCCGTGGCGCGGAAAATCAGCGGTGTCTTGTGGCGCCAGCAATGGGGATAGCTGTGGGTAATCTTTTCGCAGGCCACCAGACGGCCGCCCTCGCGCAGCGCATCCAGCACCGGTTCATTGGCCTTGGTCACATGCTGGCCACCCACCACCGGCGCACTCTCGGCAAACAGGCCGTTGTCCAGCAATGGGCTGTCAGTCTCCAGGCCGTAGCGCTGCCCGACGATAAAGTCATCCTGGCCATGGCCAGGCGCGGTGTGCACGCAGCCGGTACCGGCGTCCGTGGTGACGTGCTCACCAAGAATAACGGGCACCGCCACATCCAGAAACGGATGCTGCAACTGCAGGTGTTCCAGCACCGCGCCCTTGAAAGGCGCCGAGGTACTGGCTTCGGTCAACTCGGCCCGCTGCGTAACTGCCTCGGCCAATTCCGCCGCGACAATCAGTATCTGCGGTCCCTGTTCGTTGCTGCCGCTAAGTACTACGTAATCCAGTTCCGGGTGCACCGCCACAGCCTTGTTAGCTGGCAGCGTCCACGGTGTGGTGGTCCAAATGGCGACGGCCAGTTTTGTTAAATAAGCTTCGTCGAGCGTCGGCCCACCCAGCCCCAAGCGATAATTGCTTGCGCTGACTCCGGTGCGCTTGGAAAAGTCGGAGACATCAACCAGCGGAAATGCGACATCAATGGAATAGGACTGCTTGTCCTGATATTCCACTTCGGCTTCCGCCAGCGCGGAGCCGCAATCCAGGCACCAGTGCACCGGCTTGAAGCCTTTCTGCAGGTGCCCGTTATCAACGATACGACCGAGCCCCCGGATGATATTGGCTTCAAAGCCGAAATCCATGGTCAGGTACGGATTGTCCCAGTCACCGAAGACGCCCAGCCGCTTGAAATCTTCCCGCTGGCCGTCTACCTGGCTGGCAGCATATTTGCGACATTCCGCCCGGAAGGTGCGCGCGTCTACCTTGTGACCCGGCTTGCCGACTTTCTGCTCGACCTTGTGCTCGATGGGCAGACCATGACAGTCCCAGCCAGGCACATAGGGCGCATCAAAGCCGCTGAGCGTGCGCGACTTGACGATGATGTCCTTGAGGATCTTGTTGACCGAGTGGCCGATATGAATGCTGCCGTTGGCGTACGGCGGGCCATCGTGCAGCACGTATTTCGGCTTGCCGGCAAAGCGCTCGCGAATCGCCTGGTACAGCTTTTTCTGCTGCCAGATATCGAGCTGTGCCGGTTCACGCTGAGCCAGCCCCGCTTTCATGGGGAAGGAGGTATCCGGCAAATTCAGCGTGGCTTTGTAGTCGGTCATAACCTGATGCCTTCTCTCACAAACCAGTCTCTGCAAACCAGTGTCTGGCGTTGTCGATGTCATTGTGGATCGCCGAGCGCAGTGCTTCGAGCCCGTCGAATTTCTGTTCCGGCCGGATGTAATGCCGTAACGCCACCTCAAGGTGGCGGCCATACAGATCACCGGTGTAATCCAGCAGATGCACTTCCAGGCGCCAGTCAACACCGCCCACTGTGGGCCGGTAGCCCATATTGGCCACCGCCGGCGCATCCTTGAGCCCGGCGCCGGTCACCGTCACGGCAAACACACCGGAGATGGGTACCCGCAAACGCCGCAACGGCAGGTTCGCCGTGGGTACACCGATGGTGCGGCCGATCCTGTCGCCCTGATGCACCCGCCCGCTGATAACGTAAGGCCTGCCCAGCAGTTGCTCCGTGAGCGCCACATCACCGACGGCCAGCGCCTCGCGAACCCGGGTGCTGGACACCCGCGCGCCCAGCAACTCGCAGGTCGGGGTATCCTCGACACTGAAATCGAAGCGGCGCCCGGCCTCACACAGGTAGGCAAAATCCCCTTCGCGGCCACTGCCAAAGCGAAAATCGTCGCCCACGACCAGGTGCCGCACACCCAGGCCATCCACCAGCAGATCCCGCACAAACGCATCCGCACTCTGGCTGCGGAAGCTGTTGTCAAAACGGGCGCAGAACACCTGGTCCACGCCCAGGGCAGCGAGCGTGCGCAGTTTATCACGCAGCGACATCAGCCGGGCTGGCGCCTGCTCGGGCACGAAGAATTCCTGGGGCTGAGGCTCAAACAGCATCACGGTGCTGACCACGCCCAGATCCCGTGCCTGCTCCCTGACCCGCGCCAGTATCTTGCGGTGGCCGAGGTGCACACCATCAAAATTGCCAATGGTGGCGACGCAGCCGAACTGGGCGTGGTGGAGATTGTGTGTGCCGCGAATCAACTGCATGCCGGAATTGCACAGCCTGGGTTCTGGAGCGCCGCCCCTGTGCAGGGTAACGGCGTTCGGTTTAGTCGTGAGGCCGCGGCCCTGGTACCGCCCGATAAGGGCGGCTGGCGAACAAACGGCGGAAGCCGGAAAGTATAGAGGATCAGCGGCGCAAGTGACGAGGCCTGAAGCCCAGTAACATCAGGGCAAGACCATACACGAGCACGCCGGAGGCCACTACCAGCAACAACCAGGCGGCGCGCATCACTGCCGTGCCGTCAAACCAGATACCGGTCGCCGCCGCCAGGAAATGGATGGCCACCGCCATGGTCAGGCCCGCCACCAGCATGCGCAGGATCGTCTGCCACCAACCCGGCGCGGGCTGGTAGAAGCCGGCCAGCCGCAGACCACGCCACAACAGCCAGGCATTGAGCCACGCTGACAGCGCCGTGGCGAGCGCCAGCCCCATGTGCCGCAGGTGCCAGACCAGTATCAGGTTGAAGACCATGTTCGCCACCATGGCGATAATGCCGATCTTCACCGGGGTGCGCGTGTCCTGGCGGGCAAAGAAACCCGGCGCCAGGATCTTGATCAGCATGAAGGCCACGACGCCGAAGGCGTAGGCCCGCAGCGACAGCGATGCCTGCTGCACATCAAAAAGCGTGAAGTCGCCATACAGGAACAGGGCCGCCAGCAGCGGCTCGCTGATCACCATCAATGCCAACGCCGCAGGCAGCCCCAGCAGCAACACCAGGCGAATGCCCCAGTCCAGCGTGCGGGAGAACTCCGCCGGCGAGGAGGTGGCATGGGTCTTCGACAGACTGGGCAGGATGACCGTACCGATGGCAATGGCAAAAATCCCCAGCGGCAACTCCACCAGCCGATCAGAATAATAGAGCCAGGTCACGCTGCCGGTCTCCAGCAAGGACGCCAGCACCGTATCCAGCAACAGGTTGATCTGGCTGACCGAGACGCCAAACAGCGCTGGCGCCATCAGGGCCATGATTTTTTTCACCCCCGGGTCCTTGAAGGCGACTGCCGGTTTCGGCATCAGCCCCAGGCGCGCCAGGAAAGGCAACTGCAACATCAATTGCAGCATGCCCGCCGCCAGCACCCCCCAGGCCAGCGCAACCGCCATGCGCTCCTCGGCAAACAGCGGCGCCACAAACAGGGCCGCAGAGATCAGGCACAGGTTCAGCACCACCGGCGTAAACGCGGGCACGGCAAAACGGCCCCAGGTATTGAGAATGCTGCCAGCAAAGGCGGTCAGGGCGATAAAGAACAGATACGGGAAGGTCAGCCGCAGCATCTCGATGGCCAGGCCCCGCTTGTAGGGGTCATCCCCGAAGCCCGGCGCGAATATCGAAATCAGCACCGGGGCCCCCACCACGCCGAGCACCGTCACCGGGATCAGTATCGAGCCGAGGGAGCCCGCAACCCGATTGATCAGCAGCCGGGTTGCGGCGGGCGAGCCACCGCTCTTGTACTCGCTGAGCACCGGCACAAACGCCTGGTTGAATGCCCCCTCGGCAAACAGGCGGCGCAGGAAATTGGGAATGCGGAACGCGACAAAGAAGGCATCCGTCCCCGCCGACACGCCGAACATGCGCGCCAGCACGACGTCCCGCACCAGCCCGAGGATGCGCGACAGCAGGGTCATGCTGCTGACCACCAGCGTGGAGGCCAGCAATCGGCTCGGCCCTGTGGGCGGCGGCGCGTCTCCCGGAGGAGGTGTCGGCGTTGCAGTGGGCTGGCTCATGCCGCCGGGGCCTCCCTGAGGTCTGTGCTTGAGGTCTGATGCCCTGAAACCGGGGAAGCGTAGCCGGATACGCGGATTCACGCCAGCATGCCGGCGCACAAACCACACCAGAAAGACACGAATCCTGCCCTGATCGCCTTGACAACCGCCCCCTGCGTGGGCATAGTTGCGCGTCTTTCCGGCAGGTGGCGGATTATCGTCCGTCAGCTGCTCGCGATGACAACCTAATTTCGACAGGAGCAGGACCTTGGCTAACTCACCGCAAGCGCGAAAGCGTGCTCGTCAGGCGGAGAAGCGTCGTCAGCACAATGCAGCAATGCGCTCCATGGTGCGGACCTACCTCAAGAAGGTAAACGCTGCCATTGCGTCCGGTGACCAGCAGTCTGCTCAGGAAGCATACAAGTCAGCTGTTTCGGTCCTGGACAAGGCAACCCGCAAGGGCAAGTACCACCCGAACAAGGCAGCGCGTCACAAGAGCCGCCTGAACACCAAGATCAAGGCACTGGGTGCAGCAGCAGCCTGAAGCAAGCCTGATCTGACGCACAGCACGACAAAAAACCGGCCTTCTGGCCGGTTTTTTTATGCCCGCATCAAAGCACTGCCCGTCAAATCAAAGCACCACCATCTCTCACAGCACTACCATGTTGTCCCGGTGGATCAGCTCTTCTTCGTTCATGTAGCCCAGGATCGCCTGAATCTCGCTGCTCTTGCGGCGCACCAGTTTCGCCGCCTCGTCCACATCATAGTTGACCAGCCCACAGGCCACGCGCTGACCCGATTCATCCTCGCAGGCCACCATTTCGCCACGGGAAAACTGGCCATGGGCGCTGATCACGCCCACCGGCAGCAGGCTCGAACCTGCCTCGCGCAAACGCCGCACCGCGCCGGCATCCAGCACCAGACGGCCGCGCATCTGCAGATGGCCCGCCAGCCACTGCTTGCGTGCATTGTAGGGGGTGGTATCCGGCAGCAGCGTGGTCCCGGGCGCCTCGCCCGCCGCCAGCGCCGCCAGCACTTCCGGGCTGCGGCCACTGGCGATGGTAGTGCGTGCGCCACTTCGGGCTGCGAGCGTTGCGGCCCGCACCTTGGTGATCATGCCGCCACGCCCCAGATGCCCGCCATCTCCGGCCACCTCAAGCAAGCGCGGGTCGGAAGCCTGTGCCTCACGAATCATCGGCGCTTCCGGGTCCTTGCGCGGGTCACGCTCGTAGAGGCCGCTCTGGTCGGTGAGAATGACCAGCCGATCGGCCTCCACCAGATTGGCCACCAGCGCGGCCAGGGTATCGTTGTCGCCGAAACGGATTTCATCCGTGACGACTGTGTCGTTCTCGTTGACCACGGGAATGACATCCAGACCCAGCAGGGTCAGCAGTGTAGTGCGCGCATTCAGATAACGGGTGCGGTGGGACAGATCATCATGGGTCAGCAGCACCTGGGCGGTATGCAGCCCATGCACCTGAAAGCGGGATTCCCAGGCCTGCACCAGACCCATCTGGCCGACGGCAGCGGCGGCCTGCAACGCATGTACTGAATCGGGACGGCGCGCCCAGCCCAGGCGCCGCATGCCCTCGGCCACCGCGCCGGAGGACACCACCACGATTTCCACGCCCAGCGCCCGCAGGGCCACCATCTGGTCGACCCAGCGCTGCATCAGGGACAGGTCCAGCCCCTGGCCGTCATTGGTCAGCAGCGCGCTGCCGATCTTGATGACCCAACGTGCGGGCCGCGCTGCGGCAATATTCTCGTTATCCTGCTTGCTGGTGGCTGTCATGCCGCTTCACATCCGCACTTACGGGGTGTAGATGATCTCCACATCGTGATCATCGTCGTCATCATCATCATCGTCATCGCTTTCCTGCGCCAGCCGCTCGAGACGCGCCTGCGCCTTGAGCAACTGCACCCGCTCGCGCGCCTCCTGCTCCAGCTGGGCCCGCAGCGCTTCCTGCTCGGCAGCATATTCCGGGTCTTCCTGTTCCTGCAGGCGGCGCTCTTCGATGGCATTCATCAGGGCAAACACCAGCGCCTCGCAGCCCTCACCGGTGGCGGCCGAGATGCGGTACACCTCACCCTCCCAGCCGAGCCGCTGAATCAGGTCGTTGCAGTATTCATCACGCAGATCGGCCGGCACCAGGTCCAGCTTGTTCAGAATCAGCCAGCGCTCCTGGGCCGCCAGCGCCGGGGAAAACTTGTCCAGCTCGGCCGCGATGGCATTGACGTGCGCCACCGGATCACCGTCGTCGGCAGGCGCCACATCCACCAGATGCAGCAGCAGCCGGGTGCGCGCCAGATGCTTGAGAAAGCGAATCCCCAGCCCCGCACCCTCGGCGGCGCCCTCAATCAGACCGGGAATGTCGGCCATCACGAAGCTGCGGTACCGGTCGGCCTTCACCACCCCGAGATTCGGCACCAGGGTGGTAAAGGGATAATCTGCCACTTTGGGCTTGGCCGCAGACACGGCACGAATCAGTGTGCTTTTGCCGGCATTGGGCAGACCCAGCAGGCCGACATCCGCCAGCACCTTCAATTCCAGCCGCAACTGGCGGGACTCGCCCGGCGAGCCGGGAATCGTGCGCCGTGGCGCGCGATTGGTACTGCTCTTGAAGTGGGTGTTGCCCAGGCCACCGCGGCCACCGCGCGCCACCAGGATACGCTCGCCCGGCGTGGCAAGGTCGGCCAGCACTTCGTCGATGGCCGTATCTACCACAGTAGTGCCGACCGGCACGCGCAATACGATGTCGTCCGCAGACTTGCCGGTACACTGGCGACCCTGTCCACCGGCGCCATTGGCGGCGCGGAACAGCCGATCGTAGCGGTAATCCACCAGCGTGTTGATATTGCTGTCAGCCTCGATCCAGACATGGCCGCCAGCGCCACCATCGCCACCGTCAGGGCCGCCGTACTCAATGTATTTCTCACGGCGGAAACTGAGGCAGCCATCGCCCCCCTTTCCTGCGTGCACATCGATAACGGCTTCATCTACAAACTTCATGGCGATTGCGCTCGGAGGCGCTCCTGTAGCGTCAATGCCCGGCGCTTGTCAGTGCCGGACAACAAATAATAAACCAAAAAGCCCCGCCGGCATTACCCGGCGGGGCCCTTGACTGCTCAGGCTGGGAAGCGCTGATCAGTAGTCTGTCAGGCCACCGGATCGATGGTGACAAACTTGCGGTTTTCGGGACCCTTGGTCTCGAACTTCACCCGGCCGGTCGCCGTGGCGAAAATGGTGTGGTCACGACCCAGGCCCGTGTTGGCACCTGAGTGAAACCGGGTGCCGCGCTGGCGGACGATGATTTCGCCTGCCTGCACCACCTGGCCGCCGTAGCGCTTGACGCCAAGACGTTTGCTTTCTGAATCGCGACCGTTACGAGTACTACCACCCGCTTTCTTATGTGCCATTGTCCTATACCTCTCGCTGTGCCCGGATCAGCCGGTGATGCCGGTGATCTTCACTTCCGTAAACCACTGACGGTGGCCCTGCTGCTTGCGATAGTGCTTGCGGCGACGGAACTTCACGATTCTGATTTTCTTGTGGCGGCCCTGCTCGACAACCTCGGCGGTCACTTTCGCGCCTTCGATCAGCGGCTGACCTACCGTGATATTGTCGCCATCGGCGACCAGAAGCACCTCGTCGAATTCGAGGGTTTCACCGGTGCCAACTTCAAGCTTCTCAATGCGCAGGAGGTCACCCTCTTCCACGCGATACTGCTTGCCACCGGTCTTGATGACTGCGTACATCTGCTGTTACTCCGAGCGAGTCACGGGTGGCGGGTCGACCCTTACCGGGAACATCAGTAAGGACATAACCACTTGGCGGCCACTGCAACGGTTTAGTGATCTGCCAGCAACCTTATAGCAAAGGCCACTGCGGGTCGCGGATTCTACGCCATGACCGCCACCGCGGCAAGGCCCGCGCTCCCGGCATTTCTTGACTCAGCGCCCGCGGCTGTTAGCATTGCCGCCATCCTCGCGCTCGGGCGGGTAGCCTCTCTCCCCGATTTAGTGCGATCAGCCTGTCTAATGATGAGGGTCCAATGGACTTCAAGGCCATCTCAGCCGTTGTGGCGGACGACTTCGACGCCGTCAATCGCTTCATTGCCCACCATCTCGACTCCAATGTCCCCATGATCCGGGAGGTCGGCGACTATATTGTCAGCGGCGGCGGCAAGCGCCTGCGTCCGCTGGTCGCCATTCTCAGCGCCCGAGCCAGCGGCTATCAGGGCGAACGGCATGTGGATATCGCCGCCGTGATCGAATTCCTGCACACCGCTACCCTGCTGCATGACGATGTGGTGGACGAGTCGAGCATGCGGCGTGGCCGCCCCACGGTAAACGCCGTGTGGGGCAACGCCGCCAGCGTGCTGGTGGGCGACTTCCTGATTTCCCGGGCCTTCGAGCTGCTGGTGCGCATCGGCAACCAGACACTGCTCAATATCCTGTCCGCCAGCACCAATGTCATTTCCGAGGGTGAAGTGCTGCAGTTGATCAACTGCCGCGATCCGGACACCACGGAAGAGCGCTACATGCGCGTGATTCACCACAAGACCGCCAAGATGTTCGAGTCTGCCGCGCAGACTGGCGCCGTGCTGGCCGCCGACAACGATGCCGATGCGGCCCGCGCCCAGGACGTGTTCGGTGCCTACGGCCGCCACATGGGCATCGCCTTCCAGCTGATCGACGATGTGCTGGACTACACTGGCGACGCCGAGGCGCTGGGCAAGAACGTCGGCGACGATCTGGCCGAGGGCAAACCCACCCTGCCGCTGATCTACACCATGCGTGAAGGCTCACCGGAGCAGGCAGCGCTGATCCGCCATGCCATCCGCACCGGCGGCCTGGACCAGCTCGACGAGATCATCAATACCGTGCAGCAGGCCGGCGGCCTGGAGTACACCCGTGACATGGCGCGCAAACATACCGGTATTGCGCTACAGTCCCTTGCGGATGTACCCGACTCCCGGTACAAGGAATCCCTTGAGCGTCTGGCACGCGAGGCCACAGAACGCACGTTCTGACGCGGCCTGACACTGCACCCCCACCCTTCGATGGAGAAACCGGTAATGATGTCTTCCCATGCAGGCATTCGCAGCACAGCGACCCGGGTATGGCTGGTCGCATGCCTGGCAGCACTGCTCAGCGCCTGTGGTCTGAGCCCCCAGGTCATCAATATCCAGCCTGAGCCCGAAGTCTCCCGCTCATCCCTGGGCGGCAACGCCTCCGTTTCCGTGACGGCCCGCGATGCCCGCGAGGGTGATGCCTTTGGTTCGCGTGGCGGCATCTACCAGGAAACCAGCCTGATCCGGCCAGCCAATGACGTGCCCAAAGCACTGTACGAAGCGGTCACGCAGGGGCTGCACCAACAGGGCTTCAACGCGCTCAACCCCTCGGCAGACGCCACCACACTGGAAGTGCGCCTGACCGAGCTGAGCTATGTGCCAGCTGACACCTCTGTGGTCAACCGTATCGAAGTCTCGGCCCGCATCGAAGCCATCGGCCGCCGCGAGAGCCCGGACGGCAGCGTCGAGCACACCGGACGCTACCAGAGCAGCGTCACCCACGACATGCCCATCACCCCCAGCGCACGACGCAACGAAGTGATGATCAATGACGTGCTGGAACGCACACTGGTGCGGCTGCTGTCAGACCCGAAACTGCTGTCGTTTCTTGCTGGCAACGACAATCCCTGAAGCCGGCACGCCATGACCTCTCCGGACAACCCCGCCCACCGTGTCGTCATCACCTACTGCAGCCAGTGCAACTGGCTGCTGCGGGCGGGCTGGATGGCACAGGAGCTGCTCAGCAGCTTCAGTGACGAGTTGGCGGAAGTCGCCCTGCGTCCTGGCACCGGCGGCATTTTCACCGTCCATGCGGATGAGCAGTTGATCTGGGAGCGGCAGCGCGATGGCGGCTTTCCGGAAATCACCGAACTGAAGCGACGAGTCCGTGATGTCGTCGCGCCGGAACGGCACCTGGGCCACATCGACAAGCCCCGCTCTTCCGGCCAATAGCCGGCGACCACACCTGCACCCACCTCAGTCGTCGTCGCTGTGCGCCTCTACGGCAATATCCCCGCCCGGCGCGACAGACACCGACAACTCGATCGGGTGACAACATACCGAGCAATCCTCCACGTACTGCTGGGCGGGCTCTGACGGGTCCACCAGTATCTCAATGGTTTCCCAGCAGTAGGGGCAGGTGATGTAAGCCGACTCCTGCTGCATGGTCAGGCGCACCGCCAGGCCAGGGCATCGCGCAGTGCCGGCAGCCATGCAGGCTGCTGCCCGTCTGCCCAGGGCTCGGCACTACCCTGCCCCCAGACCGGACCGGGCCAGCAGGGGTCCCCCTGATGGCGAGCGATGACGTGCACATGCAGTTGTGGCACCACATTGCCCAGGGCACCGATATTCATCTTCTCTGCGCCGGTCAGGCGCTGCAGATGCAGGCTGCAGCGATTCACCATGGTCAGCAGGTCCTGCTGGGCCGGCTCGTCCAGCTCGTGCCATTCGCGCACCGCCGCCTTGCGGGGCACGATCACCACCCAGGGGAAGCGCTGGTCGTTCATCCAGCGTAGCCAGTATTCACCGGTTTCGCCGATTGCCTGAGTGTCCGCAGCAAGACGCGGGTGCAGCAGCATCAATTACTCCCGATAGTCAGTGGGGCTTCTGCCCGTCCAGCGACGAAACGCCCTGGCAAAATTCGAGGCATCGGAATACCCCAGAAATAACGCAATATCGTCCACAGTGGCGCTGGTCTGGGTCAGGTGCTCCACCGCCAGCCCCTTGCGCAGGTCATCCAGCACCTTCTGATAACTGGTGCCCAGTTGCTGCAGTTTGCGCTTGAGGGTACGCGAGGACATGTGAAGATCCGAGGCCACCTCATCCACGCCGGGGAAGCGGCCAGCGCGGCTGAGCACGATGCGCCGCACCTGCCCCAGCAAGCGCGGTGGAGCCTTGATATTGGCCAGCTCCTGCTCGCACTGGGCTGCCGCCATACGCGCCAGACGCGGATCGGCGAACCGCAGGCGGCGCTCCAGGCGGTGCGCCGGGAAACGCATCTGGTGATAGGCGCAATCAAACAGACACGGGACCGGCACCATCGGCTTCAGCTTGCGAAAATAATGGGGCTCCGGGTAGGCAAAGCGCAGTTCGCCATCCATCTCCAGATCCGGCAGCACTTTCAATGCCATGAAATGGAAACTGCTGAACAGGCTCTCCACCACGAAGGGCGCCAACTCGTTCAGTGCGATCATCTCCTCCAGCTGCAATACCGCCGTATCGCCCTCCACCACGAATTGCAGATCAACCACCGTGCTGCGCGTGCGGAAGAACTTCACCGCCAGCTCGATGGCATCGCCCAGCGTTTCGCTGGACAACGCGGCATAGCCGAGGAAGCCATGGGTGGACATGGTCATGGCTGCGCCGAACTCCCAGCCCAGCCAGTCGTCGCCGGTCAGCGCCATAGCCCGACTGATCAGTTGTTCGAACTGATGGGCAGCAACCCGGGCGCCAGGCTCACGCCAGCAATCCGGGGCAATGTCCGTGTCCCGGAACAACACCTCCCGGGAAATCTTGCGCTGCTCCATCAGACCGACGAGCAGGGGCACGTATTCTGCTGCAACCGAATATTCATCCGGGTTCATTTTCAGAATTGTCATTTTATTGTTGCCTCGCGCACCAGGCGGTGGCCCGAAATGACCGAAGAGCGCACACAATACCGTCAGTGAACGGGTGTCCGCAAGTCGCGAGAGGCGCATCATGAGAACAAGGGCTGAACTTTTCGGTCATGGCCCAATAACCAAGCGCTTGCTAGGTTTGGCCTTTACAGTCTGATTGCGCATTTCACAAGGAGATCAACCATGAGCAACCTGTCCGGCAAAACGCTCTTCATCACCGGCGCCAGCCGCGGTATCGGCAAAGCCATCGGTGTCCGCGCCGCCCGGGATGGCGCCAACATCGTACTGTTTGCCAAGACCACCACCCCGCACCCGAAACTGCCCGGCACGCTCTACACAGCGGCAGAAGAAATGGAAGCGGCAGGCGGCAAGACCCTGATCTGTGTCGGCGACATCCGCGAAGAGGACCAGGTACAAGCGGCCGTCGACCAGGCCGTCGCCACCTTCGGTGGCATCGATATCCTGGTCAACAACGCCAGCGCCATCAGCCTCACGCCCACCGAAGCCACGGACATGAAGCGGTTTGACCTGATGCACCAGATCAACACTCGCGGCACGTTTCTCGCCAGCCAGCGCTGCCTGCCCCATCTGAAGAAAGCCGCCAACCCCCATGTCCTGAACCTGTCCCCGCCACTGCACTTCAGCGCGGGCTGGTTCGCCCGGCATTGCGCCTACACCATGGCCAAATACGGGATGAGCCTGTGCGTCTATGGCATGGCAGAAGAATACCGGGGCAAAGTCGCCTTCAATGCGCTATGGCCTCGCACGGCCATCAACACAGCGGCCGTTCAGAACCATCTTGGCGGGCAGGAAAGCGTGGCTGCCGCGCGACAGCCCGAGATCATGGCAGATGCCGCGTATCACATCCTGTGCCAGGATGCCCGAACCTGCAGCGGCAACTTCTTCATTGATGATGAGGTCATGCGCGAAGCCGGGGTCACGGATCTCCGGCAGTACCAGGTAGACCCGTCCATGGACGAGAAGACCCTGCTACCGGACTTTTTCCTCGACTGAGCCCAAACCGGCCCCTCACGAGCACCAGGACCACCACGAACACAAAGTGTCACTTCCTGTCAGCCCGCAGACGCCTGATTCGTCAGGCGCCTGCGGGTCGTCGCCAAAAGAAATCGCAACCCATTGAAATAAATGGATTAAATAATAATTCAGCTGCTGGCATGCTTCTCGCATCAATCACCGTATACGCCTTCGGGGGATACGGACATGGGCAAGGTCATCAGAATACAGGACAGAGCACCGGACGCCGCGCTGGAACGCCTTCAGCGCCTGACCGGTCTCGATTTCGAAAGCTGGCCTGAGTCGCTGCTACGCGAATCGGTACAGGGCGGGCCTCCATCCGAGGTCGACGCAAAGTGTTCAGCGCCGGGGGGCGAGTACGTGGCGGCACCAGCCGCCAATGCAAAACGGTAGTAGGCAGAAGCAGAAAGAAAAACGGGGAGTCAAGCCGGCCTTCGAGAGGAAGAGCCGGCCTTTTTTTGCTCGGCGCTTTTGCTCAGAAGTTGGAAATCAGCTTGTCGGTGCGGCTGAGCGTGCTGCCGCGGCGCTGTACATACAGCTCCTCCACCACAAAACGCATGCCCGGATCACTCAGCACCAATACGGCCTGTACCTGCTCTACCTGGCCGGTGAAACGCAATTTCGCTGTCCCAGAGAGCAACGCACTGCCATCGCTGGCGATCTCTGCCCCGTCCACCCGCACGCGGTGCTCACCAGCCTCATCACTGTAGGTCACGCACAACTCGATCGACCCGACAGCCCCTGACACGCGCACCCAGGACGCGATATTGTACTCGCCGTCCCAGACCCGCAATCGGGCCGGTCTGCCCTCTTCCCAGATCCTGGCGGGCACTTTGGCTATGAATTTTTCGATCATGCGGACTCCAGAGCGTGTTTGAGGGGGCGACCTCATTCTTTTTTCGCAGTCTATCACTCATCCATGAAGCTCGCGTGTACCACGTAACCCTGACTCTATGACCCAGATCACAGCGTGGCACACTTCTCTGGCCTTGCGGTCTCTTCTCTCTGGGCGAGGCCCTGTGTGCGATTGTCAGACAGCAGACCGGCAAGCACCGCATTCAGTCGTTATCCTGCGCCCATTGCATGAGACGACATCGCAGTCGGCGCATGCAGAATACCCTTTTAACTGCAGCCACTGAGAAGGAATCGAGTGATGGGCGAACTGAAACAACTCCGCGAACAGCAGGAAACTCTGGTCGCACGCGCCAAAGACCTGAACCGCAAGATCTACCTGGCCGGCCTGGGCGCCTACAGCAAAGCGGAAGGCTCTTCCGGCGAGCTGTATGAAAAGTATGCTGCCACCGGTGCAACGGTGCTGGGTGAAAGCGCCGAAGGCAAGCCAAAGGCACTGCTGGCAGGCCGCGGTCTGCTCGAAGCAGCACGCGAGCTGGTCGAAACCGCCCCGGACAAGCGCAAAGCGCTGTACGAGCGTTTTGTCGAAACCGGCAAAGCCGAGCGTGGCGAGAAGGCAGAGAGCACCAGTGAATTCGTACTGGCTGGCCTGGGCGCCGTGAAGACCGCCCGTGCCGAAAGCGAGAAGTTCTTCAACGAGCTGGTCTCTGCCGGCGAAGAGCGCGCCTGAGCACGCTGTAGCATGACCGTTACGGCCGATTCCTGGTGAACTGTCCGTGACACGTGTAACGAATAAAGGGCCTGCGGGCCCTTTATTCGTTTTGGCCCCTGTGGGCATTGACACATTAGCGAGCGAAGCACAGATTGAGGGCCTCTGTAAGCTGACCCGGGATCATCGTGGCTCGCGACAAACCTTCATTCCGCACTACCACCCAAACCGGCAGACTCCTGCGCCTGACCGGCATGACGACCTCCATCGCCTCAAGGGTCGCCACCCATTCCGTCAAGAAACTGTTCCAGTCTGAAGAAGCCCAGTCTCGGGACCGTGAAAAACTCATGCGCCACATTGGCCGTGAGGTCGCCTCTACGCTGGGCGAAATGAAAGGCGCCGTCATGAAGGTCGGCCAGATCGCATCCCAGATGCAGGATTTGCTGCCCGATGAAATCGCCGAAGCGCTGTCCGTCCTGCAAAAGGCATCGGCACCAATGCCCTTTTCGGTCATCCGAAAGCAGGTCCGGCGGGAGCTGGGCGACGTACCGGAAGCCCTGTTTGCACGCTTTGACGAGAAGCCCTTCGCTGCCGCGTCCATCGGCCAGGTTCACCGGGCCACGACTCACGAGGGTCAGGATGTTGTAGTCAAGGTGCAATACCCGGCGGTGAAGGAGTCCATCGATTCCGACATGCGCCACCTGCGTCGCATCCTGCGCCTGGGCGGCCTGCTCAAGGTGGAGGAAGCAACACTGGATGCCATTTTCAGCGAAATCCGTAACCAGCTGGAAGAAGAACTCGACTATCGGCAGGAAGCCGACAATCTGCGGCGCTTTCGTGCCTTCCATGCCGACCAGAGCTGGCTCATCATTCCTGACGTGGTCGATGCATTAAGCAGCGACAAGGTGCTGACGCTGACGTACGAATCCGGCGATGACATGGATACGGTACGCAGCAGCAATCATGTTTATGGTCAGGCACTCCGCAATCAACTCGGTGAGCGCCTTTTCGATGCTATCGCGCGCCAGATCTTTGTGCTGCGCGAAGTCCACTGTGATCCGCACCCGGGCAACTTTGCCTATCGTCCGGACGGCAGTATCGTGATTTACGACTTTGGTGCCATCAAGCGCATCCCGGAAGAGGATCTGAACGCACTACGCCGCCTGACACAAGCCGGCTACGCTGAAGACTACGCCGCACTCGAGGGCGTACTGAAAGAACTGGGCATCCGCAAATCCCGAGGACCGGAGGTCAGTGCAGAGTTCTACGCCGGCTGGGCGCAATTACTGCTCCCTCCTTTCGGCGACCAGCCTTTCGATTTTGCCGGCTCGCGCCTGCACCTGAAACTGGCAAAGAAGACACGGGAAACATCATGGAAGTATCTGGAGTCATTCCAGCCCTCAGCTCGCACTTTACTGGTTGACCGGGTGCTCGGCGGGCACTACTGGACACTCGTTAATCTGGGCGTTGTTGCCAGTTTCCGGCCAAAACTGGAAGCTATCATGAGTGAATCCATGAGCAGCTGACCGCGTTAACGCATAGCAACCATGAACCAGGAGATACATGAAAAAAAGGCCGCTTTCGCGGCCCTTTTTATTCTGGCGGTTCAGAATGCAGAACGGAAACCAACACTGATACCGTTGAGATCGTAATCGCTCTTGTCAAGATAGCGCATGTATTCCACGTTCAACGCCACCGCATCACTCAGCTTCAGATCCACGCCTGCGCCATAAGACTCATCGCTGACCGTATCTGATTCACGTGAGGCACTGCCAACGCCGGAGCTGACTGTCACCTTGCCACGCGCCTCTGTGTAGCCACCCACAACGTAGGGGCGCACATGCTCGCCAACCGGTGCGGACAGCTTGAGATAGCCGCCGTAAAGATGATCAAGGTCATACTTGACGCTGCCGAGCGCATTGCTCCGCTCATCAGAGCGCACACCCATGGCACCACGTGCTTCCAGACCTACGAAATCATTGAACTCAAAACCACCGCGAATCGTGACACCTTCCGGCTTGAGCTTGTTGTCAGTGTCTTCACCTTCGAACTGGAACTGGGTGTAGTTTGCACCGATGTAGGGGCCAGCGGCCAGTGCAACACTGCTTCCACCCAACGCGACGGCGGCTACGAGTAGCTTCAGATAGTTGTGTTTCATGGTGCGGTACTCCTGTTTCAGATACTGATGTGTTTCAGTCACTGATGTTGCATTGCGCGACATGCTTCATTGAATGTCACCTGGTAACACATGCTTTGAGGAGGAGCCGCAGAGTTTGTTCAGGTGATTATCGCGCCAATCCACAAAGTTGTGATCGTAGCGGTAACTTAACGTTCTTTTATCCTGGCCGCTGTAAAACAAGGTAATCCGGAATTGACGACTACAGATGTTGGTGTCCTCGCAAGGACGCGCTACCATCAAGGTCCAGGGACAGGGAATGGACCATAACAACATGCGATTCTGGCAACCCCTATTAGTAATCGGCCTGATAGTCCTTACTGGATCAATGTTATCGGCCGGGGCGTTCGCTGCTCAGCAGCTCGCCACCGTGGAGCAGCGCTACGACACCCCGGAAGGCCTGCTGTGGATTGATGACAGCGATGCCGAATTAACAGCCGAACTGGCCCTGAGTCAGTTCCGCGAGGGCAACGGCGCCCCGCTGGACCGTCCGTTTCCCTCCCTGGGGTTCCGGCGGGGACAGCAGTGGTTTCTGTTGACCCTGGATAACCAGTCGGGTGAGTCGGAATGGATTCTGCAGGCCGGTCGCCCGCACCTGGACTATCTTGATATCCACCTGCTGGATGCACATGACCGCGCCATAGGCCATTGGCACGTCGGCGACAGAGTCGCCTTCAACAAACGTCCTATCCCCCACCCTCATCTCGTGATCCCCTTGCATCTGCCCGAAGGCAAATCAACGATCCTGTTACGTGCCCAGGGGGACAATGCCATAGAGATGCCCCTGTCCCTGTCCAGCAATCGTGCCTTTCAGCAACAGGACAGCCGCCGTCAGCTTGGCAACGGGCTGTACTATGGCGCCATCGCCATCATGTGCCTGTTCAATCTGCTGATATTCCTGTCACTGCGGGACAGAAGTTTTTTGTTGTACGTTCTCTACCTCGGCACACTGGGTCTTAATCTTTTCGCACGGGAAGGCCTGGCCTATCAATGGTTATGGCCCGAAGCGCTCTGGTGGAATCACCACAGTCTGCCCGTACTGAATCTTTTATCAGTGGGCTTTTCCATCCTCTTTGCATGCAGCTTTCTTCAGCTATCACGGCATAAGCCCCGGCTGAACCGTGGCCTTGTCATCTGTGGCGTCCTGTTGTTGATCAGTGCCCCCTTGTCGCTGCTGAATTTCAGCTTCTTCATCCAGGCCTCGAGCGCCCTGGCATTGATCTGGATCATCATCATTTCAGGCATCGCCGCCATTGAGGCACGACAGGGTTTTCGTGCCGCGCGCTACTTCCTGGCGGCGTTTCTGACTCTCGCCATCGCCGCATCCCTTTACGTACTCAAAGTCTTCCAGGTACTGCCCGGCAGCTGGTGGCTGGAACATTCCATGCAGATAGGCACGGCCCTCGAGGCTCTGCTGCTGTCATTCGCCCTGGCGAGCCGGATGACGGCACTGAAAGATGAAAACGAGCGCATACAGCGAGAGGCCAATGAGGTGCTCGAACTGCGTGTACGCGAACGCACGCGCGAACTGAATGAGGCGCTGAGTGCGCGCAGTGAATTCCTCGCCGTGATGAGCCACGAAATACGTACACCACTGAACGGCATCATAGGCACCCTTGATCTGCTACGGGACACGGGTTTGAATGATGCGCAGCAACGCCATCTGCACGTCATCGAGCAATCCGGCAACAGCCTGCTTGATCTGATCAATGACGTTCTGGACTATGCCCGTATCGAGGCGGGGAAAATGCCCCTGGAGCAGACAGCCTTCGATCTGGAGGCACTGATCAGCGAATGCGTTGAACTGTTCCAGCACCGTGCTCAGGTGAGCGGAAACCAGCTACAACAACAATCCTCCGTTCCGCACGGACAGCATAGCTGCGGTGACGCCATGCGGTTACGGCAGGTACTGGTCAATCTCATCAGCAACGCAGTGAAATTTACGGAAGAGGGAACCATCACAGTGCGCGCCCGGCGCGAGGAGGCCAGCCCTGACTATGTCCGGTTTGAAGTCGAGGACAACGGCATCGGCATACCGGAAAGCAAGCTTCCCCGCCTGTTTGAACACTTCCATCAAGTCGACAACTCCACCAGCCGTCGTTATGGCGGCACCGGTCTGGGCCTGGCCATCAGTCGTCAACTGGTAGAAATGATGGGCGGCGAAATCGGTGTGCGCAGCTCCGCAGGGAATGGCTCCTGCTTCTGGTTCCGTCTGCCGCTGCCTGTTTCCAGCGTAGCCGAGAATCCCGGCACCTATATTGAAGCGCCCACGGACATGAAGTCGGGAAGGGTATTGGTCGTCGATGACAATCATATCAATCTGATGGTCGCCGAAGGGCTGCTGCGCAAACTCGGTCACACCGTCGATGTTGCAGAAAGCGGCATGGAGGCCCTGGCGGTATTACTCGGCAAGAAAGAAGCGTTTGATCTTATCCTGATGGATTGCGAAATGCCCGGCATGGACGGCTTTACCACAGCGCGGCAGATCATACAGATGCAGCAGGACGGGCGGATCCCGGATACGCCGATTGTCGCGCTGACAGCCCATGCGGTGACGGACAAGATCCGTGCCTGCCATGAGGCCGGCATGATCAGCCACATCGCCAAACCCGTCACCCTCGAAAAGCTCGCACAGGGGCTGCGAAACATCATGAAGCAGCGGTGACGGCGCGCCTCTGTGCTATTTCATATCACGCAGCAAGGCCTCAACGAATCGCTCAAGCTGGTTCAGGTTCCGACACGGCATCGCCCGGCGACAGTAAGGCAGATACATCGGCATCACGGAGTCACCACTCCCCCACCGATTTCGCCCTTCGGGATTGAGCCACAACACCTGACGACTACGTTCCGCGATACGCGCCAGGTCCTGCTGCGCTGCGGGCAGGTCGTTATTGCGGGCATCTCCCAGAATGATCACGGTGCTTTGCCTGTCCAGGTTCGACTCGCACTGGCGCCAGAAATACGCGAGCATTTCCCCGTAGTCTGTACCACTTCCCGCATACTCGCTGAGCACGCGATCAACGGCCGCCTCCACCCCTGACGGGCCCGCTTCGTTGAAATAGTCCGTCACCTCGCCTGTCCGGGAGGCAAAGGCAAAGCTGCGCACACGCGGCAGCACCTCGTTAACCGCAGACAGGAACAACAACAGGAAGCGCGACGCCGCCGCAACCGAGCTGGAGACATCACAGATCACAAACAGCTTCGGCTTTCGAGGCCGGCGCGCTTTCCAGTGGAGCTCTGTTGGCAACGCATCATGCCGCACGCTGGCCACCAGCGTGCGGCGTGCATCAAGGACGCCACGCCGCGCGCGCCGCTTCTGGCGACCGTGCAAACTCACCAGCCGCCGCGCCATTTTTTCCACCAACAAACGCACATCGCGGAACTCCGCCAGGTCCCGCAAGCTGACCTCCCGCATCACTTCCTCACGGAGTTGTTGCCGGGTCTCCCGCGCATGCAGCAGGAACTGCCGGTTCACTTCCTCGATGCTCGCTTCCCGTAGCGCGTTACGTGCCGCGCGCAGCGACAATGCTCTGGGGTCACGGGCAGCGGTCAGCTGGAAAATTTCCTGATCCAGCGCCTCAAGCCCCATGGCCATCATCATGCGCCGGGCAAAAAGCCCTTTCTGGGTAATTACGGTAATACGGGTGAGGTCCACCTGTCGCGCCGCTGCAGCCATGCGCTGTGCGATCTCGGCATTGTCGCCCCGCTCAAGCAACTGGCCCAACTCGGATCCCGCTGCCGCGGATTCTCCGTCGCCGCTGCCACCGGCGCCACCCGCAGCGCCCGCGCCCTGCCCGCTACTGACATCCTCTTGCTGCGGCGGCATCGCTGCAGCAGTGCCGGATGCCGGCGGCGACACCTGCGGGGCGTCGGTAAAACGGAAAAAGTCATCGAAGCATTTTTCAAAGCGCATCTTGTCCGGCACCGACTTGGCCAATGCCAGAGACAGCGCCGTGCGCAGCCGGGCCCGATCGGCATAACCGATCTTCTCCGCCACCTGCACGGCATCCAGGCTTTCTGCGGTCGAGACATTGATGTCTGCACCGCGTAGCGCCTTGATGAATTCTGTCAGTACCTGCGTCGCCATCAGTCTTTGAGCAACCGATGTATCTCGCCCCGCACGGTAACCATATCCTCTTCGTGCTTGAGCAGCAGCCGCAATGTCGCGTCCACCGTCGCGGGAGACAGCACATCGGCATGCATCAGCACCAACGCTCTGGCCCAGTCGATGGTTTCCGATATCGCCGGTTGCTTCTTCAGATCCATATCCCGCAGGCGCGAGACGAACAATGTCAGCTGCTTGCGCAGCCCTTCGGCAACCTCAGGCACGCGCGCGGCAATGATCTGCTGCTCAAGTCGCATGTCCGGGAATGGGATATACAGATGCAAGCAGCGCCGTTTGAGCGCATCGGAAAGTTCGCGGGTGTTGTTACTGGTGAGAAACACCAGCGGCTCGGTACGCGCCGTCACGGTACCCAGCTCGGGAATGGATATCTGGTAATCCGACAGCAGCTCGAGCAGAAACGCCTCGAATTCCTGGTCTGCCTTGTCAATTTCATCGATCAGCAAGACCGGTGCTTCTTCCGAGCGCAAGGCCTGTAACAGCGGTCGCGGCTCCAGGAAGGTTTCGGCGTAGAAGGCATCACCAAAGCCGGACAGGCGCGCCATGCATTCTTCCAGGGTCACGGCATCGCCGAGCAGATCACCCAGACGCTCCTTGAGCAACTGGGTATAGAGCAACTGCTTGCCGTATTTCCACTCATACAGCGCCTTGGCTTCATCCAGCCCCTCATAGCACTGCAGCCGGATCAGCGGCGCCTCCAGAAAGGCGGCTGATGCCTTGGCCAGCTCCGTCTTGCCAACACCTGGCGGCCCTTCGACCAGAATGGGTTTGCGCAGCTGGGCCGCGAGGAAGACGGCGGTGGCGATTTCATCATTACAGATATAGCCTTGCCCTTTGAAACTCTCGCGGACTTCATCCACAGATGCTATGCGGGTCTTCATCAATGTCTCCATCAGGCTTTCTGCGAGACTAAACCATGGCAGCAAACACCACCATGACTACTGCGATCAGAGCGATATTTTTCGATTTTGGCGGCGTCATCAGCACCAGTCCGTTCGATGCGCTGCGCGACTATGAGCACGCCAGAGGGCTGCCGACGGACTTTTTGCGCCAGACCAATGCCATCAACCCCGACAGCAACGCCTGGGCCCGCTTCGAACGAGGCGACATCACCTTGCCGGAATTCGATGCGGCATTTCTGGCCGAGACCCGCGCCCGCGGGCACGCAGTACCCGGCCGTGACCTGCCTCCCCTGCTGGCAACGCAGGTGCGCCCCGGCATGCTGCGCGTGCTGGACGCGCTGCGCGATGGCTATCAGTTGGCCTGCCTGACCAATAATCTGCCAGTGGGGCATGGTGCAGGCATGAGTCTGGACACCGAAGGGGCAAGCACCGTGGCTGATGCCATGACACGCTTTGACTTCGTACTGGAGTCGAGCAAGGCCGGCGTGCGAAAACCGGAAGCGGCGTTTTATCAACTGGCCTGCGAGAAGGCGGGCGTGCCCGCCGAGGCCGTGGTTTTTCTGGACGATCTTGGCATAAACCTGAAATCAGCCCGTGCGCTGGGCATGCATACCATCAAGGTCACGGCGCCGGACACCGCCCTGCATGCGCTACAGACGATACTCGGCCGCAATGACCTGATCGATATCTATCGTGCGGCAGGCCCGCTGCAGAAATAGCGGAGAGAGGGTGCGGAGAGGGGCTGCGGAGAAGGTTGCGGAACAGATTGCGATAGTGTGCTGCGGTGTATGTCGCCAAAGAGACGGGAATCAGACCTGAATCGTGTCAGTGCAGCACGATCTCGTCACCAAGCAGTACGCCGGGCAGATCCACTTCAAGGACCGTGTGATCATCAAGATCCTCGTCACCTTCTTCCGCCTGCACTTCGTAGCGCGTCGACCGTACCTGGCCGTCGATCATATCGGGGATCGCATCCAGGAATGCGTCCACGTGCGCGGAGGCAAAATGCACTTCCAGGGCGTCCATGGAGCGCCACTGTTGCCAGATCACAATGACTTCAGGCTGATCAGCCTGAACGAGCACCTCATAGGCCAGACAGCCGTCTTCCGTGCGCGAGGCTTCCGCCAGCGCCTGCACCAATGCCACTGCGTCTTCACGGCAGTCGGACCGGACCGGAATAGAACCTTTGACGATAATCATGGCGCCTGTCATATCACCCACACATTACTCATGGTTGCGTCTGCGGAAAGCGCGGCAGTATAGCACAGAGCGCCGCGCATTTCCTCCCGGCAATAGTGAGCGCGCACTTACGCTATAGCCAAGGCAATACAGCCAGCCCCCCCTGTTACGACAGGAAGGTGACCGAGTCACCCAGCGGCGCCCGGCCAACCCGGGTGCGGTTGGCGGCCACATCGGTATCCTCATAGCCAAAGCTGATGCCGCAAAGAATGGCCGTGGACTCCGGCTCGGAGAATATCTGCCGCACATCATCCGGGTAGTAGCGCATGCTGCCCTGGGCACAACAGCCAATACCGTGCGCGGTCATGGCCAGCATCAGGCTCTGGATGTACATGCCGACATCCAGCGCCACGGTCACACCGAACTGGCGGTCCATGCCGATAAATGCCACATGCGGGGCATCAAACAGCTCGAAATTACGCAAGGTGGCACGCATCCGCCCGGCTTTGTCATCCCGGGCAATCCCCATGTTGTTGTACAGCTCCACGGCGCAATCCACCTGGCGCTGGCGGTAAACCCCCTCGAAATTGGGCAGATGTTCGAAATCCGGGCTGATGGGCTTGCCTTGCGTGGCGCTGTCCACCATGCGCTGCCGCAAGGTATCACGCACGTCGCCGGAGGCCACGAGCACCCGCCAGGGCTGGATATTGCAGTTGCTGGGCGCCAGTTGGGCCAGGGAAAAAACCTCTTCCAGCACCTTCTGCGGCACAGGCTTATCCAGAAAGCCCCGCACCGAACGACGGTTGTGCAGGGCTTGTTCAAGGCTCATTTCGGTGGCGGACATACTCACTCCCCTCTGTCTGTGATGGTCTCTGGCACATGGCGTGGCAGGACAGGCAGCAGGGAGTATAGGAGGCGGGGACACGTCTCAACCATGGCCAGATTGCTCAACATAACGCACGTCGTGCCACACGTCGTGCCACGGGTGTGCCAGAGCGCGCCAGTCAGGCCGCGATTTCGCTCTCCGCTGCGCGGACGGCGGCACAGATGTCCATGATCGTGCCCGGCGCTCGACCATGGCGCTGGTGGTGCGTATGCGTGGGAGACAGACCCAGACGATTGGCACATTGAGGGCAGCAGACCAGATAGCTGACGTCCTGATCACCCTCCTCTGGCGGCTGCTCTCGCACCACCCAACCCTCTGTCTTCGCGCGTTGACCGATGTCGTGGTAGTAATCCAGCCCCAGCGGGCGCTCTGGCTCGAAATCGAAGGTCGCCGGGCAAGCCTGGCAATTGAGCCACATGTCGTAAAGTGCCGCTGCGTCGTAGGGGTCGCGGGGATCAAAAGCCATGCCCTGCCTCCATGCATCAATGAGTTATAAGGCTTTTTTAAAGTAACTCATGCACAAAGACAATGCCGCCTGTCGGCTTTATGTGATACAAGTCAAAAAGTTACGCACGAAAGTTAAAGTAATCTGGGTTTATCCGGGATGGCGGGAGGCCTTCACGCATCCAGCCGCATTCCTGCCGCCAGCGCCCGCCCCCCCAGGAACACCATCTGCAGTTGCACCTCCAGCCGGGGCAACTCCTGCACGCGGGCTTCGGGCGCCATGTCCTGGGCCAGAATGCCGAAACCGAACATGATAGCCACCGCTGCCTCCGCCTCGCGCAGTACATCTACCGGCACTGCAACCCGGGCCATGACCACCTGCCGCACATCTTCTGCCAACTCCTCCACCAGCAACTGCAACTCCCGATGGATCCGCCGCCGGTACAGCCGGGAGGCGCCCATGCGCTGGATGACCAGCAACCTGAATTCCGCCTCATGATCCTCGAGATAGGCGATAAAACGCTCGATCATGCTGCGAATGGCCGAGGTCGCGCTGCCGGCAATCAGGCTTGCCCGCCCTTCGCGCATGGTGCTGCGCAGACGCCTGCAGGCCTGCTCTACCGCCGCCAGCCCGAGGGCCTCCATATCCGGAAAATGGTTATAGAGGGATGTCGGCGCCAGGCCCGCCGCCCGGGCCACTTCCCGGAGCCCGAGACTGTCCAGGCCCCGCCCCTGCGCCACCAGGGACAGCGTCGCGTCGAGAATTCGCTCGCGGGTATGCAGCTTCCTCTCGGCCCGGGACAGTTTGCCAGGCTTGTCAGGCCCGTTAACGGCACCGGATTGCGGCCCGGCATCTTGAGAGCCGGGGCGGCGAGGAGGAGAATCAATCGGAATCGCTGCCATAACCAAACCTGTTATTGCGAAACAATGAGTATGGATGCCCATCAAACGTCTATGCTGACACTTGGCCCTGGACTGGCACCTGGCGCCAGGTTCACGCCGCACGTTATGTCGCTGCTTGTGTCGCTGCGGCGCTGATCATGCTGCATATCATGCCATTACGAAGAACACTTGTAAGCTGGTTTTGACTAAAAAAACAGCTCGTCAGATTAAAATGTTCTTTTTTTGTACGAATTATTGACATACTACCGCGAGATACAGACAATTCAACTCACAACTGTACGTCGCAATCTACATCATAGTGATCACCAACAGGATTTTGCAAGACACGACTACGACAGACACCGCTGTGCGCGCAGCGGAACACAACAGGGAAGCAAAGGGGTCAGTTCATGAATTACTTCGTCACCGGAGCCACTGGTTTTATCGGCCGTATTCTGGTCGCTCGCCTGCTGCGTCGAGAAGGCGCCCGCGTTTTTGCCCTGGTGCGACCAGGCTCGGAATACAAACTGGATGCGCTGCGCAAACGTCTCAACGCCAAGCCGGATGAGTTGATCGCCATCAAGGGCGATATGACCAAAAAGCATCTGGGCCTGAGCAAGCGCGACCGGGATGACCTGCACGGCCAGATACAGCATTTCATGCATCTGGCCGCGATTTACGATCTGAGCAAGGACGCGGACAGCCAGCAACTGACCAATATCGAAGGCACACGCAATGCACTCGCGCTGGCCGAAGAAATGGGCGCAGGCTGCTTCCACCACATCAGTTCGGTTGCCGCCGGCGGCCTGTATGAAGGCACCTTCGATGAAACCATGTTCGAGGAAGCCGGCCCGCTGGATGACCCCTACCTCTACACCAAGCACGAATCCGAGCGCCTGGTTCGCGACGCCGGCATCGCCACGCGCATATACCGGCCCTCCATGGTGGTCGGGCATTCGCGCACCGGCGAAATCGACAAGATCGACGGCCCTTACTACCTCTTCAAGCTGATCCAGCGCCTGCACGATCTGCTGCCGCCCTGGATTCCGCTGCTGGGCATCGAAGGCGGACGTTTCAACATCGTACCGGTGGACTATGTTGCCGACGCCATCGACTACCTGGCGCATCAGCCGGATCTGGATGGTGAGTGCTTCCACCTGACTGCCGACCGTCACTACAGCCTGGGTCAGGTGATGAACCTGTTCGCCAGTGTCGCCGACGCACCGAAAATGGCGGTACGTCTGGACAACAGCCTGTTCCGCTCGATCCCCGGCCTGGGCGCGCTCAGCCGCGGGGTTGGCAATATGCCGCCCTCGCGTTACATGCTGCATCAGGCCATGGAAAGCCTCGACATTCCTGAGGCGACCCTGAAATTCCTCACCTTCCCGACCACCTACAGCAATGAGCGGACCAAGGCGGCACTGGCGGGTAGCGGCATCGAGGCTCCCGAACTGGAGTCCTACACCCAGGTATTGTGGGATTACTGGGCCAACCATCTGGACCCGGACCGCGAAGGGCGCAAGGACGACACCATGCCACTGCCGACGCTGGAAGAACGCGTCGACGGCAAGATCGTATTGATCACTGGCGCCACGTCGGGCATCGGCAAGGCCTCAGCGCTGAAGCTGGCGCGGGCTGGCGCCCACGTGCTGGTGGTCGCACGCACCCGGGAAAAGCTGGATGAGACCCTGCAGGAAATCGAGAAGCTCGGCGGGCGGGCGGAAGCCTACAGCTGCGACGTGTCAGATCTCGAGGATTGCGACCGCCTGGTAGAGCAGATTCTCAAGGATCACGGCCATGTCGATGTCCTGGTGAACAATGCTGGCCGCTCGATACGCCGTTCTGTGATGCACTCCTTCGATCGCTTCCACGACTTCGAGCGCACCATGCAGCTGAATTATTTCGGCTCACTGCGCCTGATCATGAAACTGTTGCCGGGCATGGCAGAGAACCAGGGCGGGCACATCATCAACATCTCGTCCATCGGCGTGCTCACCAATGCACCCCGTTTCTCGGCCTATGTGGCCTCCAAGGCCGCACTGGATGCCTTCAGCCGCTGTGCTGCATCAGAAATGGCGCACCAGGGCATTCGCTTCACCACGATCAATATGCCACTGGTTCGCACACCGATGATTGCACCGACCAAGATCTACAATCATGTGCCGACCATCAGCCCGAACCAGGCCGCCGACATGATCTGCGATGCCATCATCCGCCAGCCGAAGCGCATTGCCACACAGCTGGGGATTCTCGGGTCGGTGATGCACTTCCTGACCCCGAAGGTGACGGAAACCATCATGAACACGGGCTACAAGCTGTTTGCCGACTCGGCAGCTGCGCGGGGCGAAAAGGAGGACACGCCCAAACGCATCAGCCGTGAACAGCGCGCCTTCTCTCGTCTGTTCAAAGGCATTCACTGGTAAGCACCCGACCAGGGCAACAGTCCCTCGGCCGCCAGAATGGCGCGCCCGAGGGACTGGCGTTTGTCCGCATCCCCGGCCTGCCGCAAATCGATATTCAGGGCGAAAGCATGCATTTGCCCTCGCTGCTCGACCCATCCTACCCACCAGCCCAACTCCTCGTTTTGGGTAAAGACCCAGCCGGTCTTGCCGTACAGCGCATACCCGTCGCCACCTTCCAGTAACAGGATGTCGCGTGCTGCGCGCTGGTGCTCCGGGCTCACAGGCAAATCGTCGGACGCCAGGCGCAACAGAAAATGCGCCTGTTGCAGCGCTGATATCATCAGCGGCCCGTCCAGCCAAAACCGGGTCAGGTGCTCGCCGGTTTCGGCATTCCCGTAGTCCAGCTCCGCCAGCAGGCGGCGCATATCCGGCAGCCCGATGCGGCTCGCCAGCGCCTGATAGACCGGCACGCTGGATACCGGCATGGCCTCACGCAAGGGCAGATCCTGTTCCCACACCGAGAACATTTGCGGGCCGCCGCCGTAAGGCAGCACTTCGTCGACATCCGCCACGGCACCGACGTCCAGCCCAATCAGCGTATGCGCGACCTTGAACGTGGAGGACGGAATATAAGGTGTCATTGCGCGCTCGGTATCGTGGGCCTGACACGCGCCCCCGCGCTGGCACAGCACGAAGGTGCCCACGACATCCCGGGCCTCAAACAGCGCGCGCCAGTCCGGACGGGGCGCCACCTCCGAACTGACGGATGCCGCCAGCGCGAACGTGGGTATGCCGGCCAGCAGGCAGGTCATCAAACAGGTCGCCAGGTAACCCGGCAGATATTCTCGAAACATGGACAAGGGCCTGATCTCGCTATGAATGGGTATGAATTTCTCTGTGGCTGACACATGGCGGCTGACACGTGGCCGACGCTCCATGAGATGAGCGCCACAAAGCATGCCTGCAGATTGACCCGAATTCCGTGCCCGGGTTGCATTTTGTCTATGCGGTGGTTCCCGTTCCCGAACTCCGGGGGTATCTTTGGACTTCCCACAGACTACCTGTATCAGGCAACCCTATGGCCCGCAGACTGCATCTGAAGCTTCCCGACATCCGCCCCCATGCGCGCGAACTCGCCGGTACGCTGGTCCGGCGCCTGGATGCCACGCTGTTTCCGGGCATGCATCTGCGCAGGAGAATCCAGGGCAAGACGGTCCTGATCACCGGCGCCAGCACCGGCATCGGTGAGGCACTGGCCTACCGTCTGGCAGATGCCGGGGCGCGGGTGCTGCTGAGTGCTCGCAGCACCGAAAAGCTGGAGCAGGTGGTTTCCGCCATCGTCGATGCAGGCGGCCAGGCGGACGCCTATCCATGCGATATCGCCAACCCGGACGACTGTGAGCGCATGGCGGCCGAGATTCTCGCAGAGCATCCGCATGTCGATATCCTGATCAATAATGCAGGACGCTCGATCCGTCGCCCGGTGATCCACTCCCTGGCACGTTTCCATGATTTCGAGCGCACCATGCAGCTGAATTATTTCGGTGCCATTCGCCTGACCATGGCGCTACTGCCACGCTTTCGTGAGCAGGGCGGCGGCCAGGTCATCAACATTTCCACGCTGGGCGTGCAGACACTGCCGGCTCGCTTTTCTGCTTATCTGGCCTCCAAAGGGGCACTGGAAATGTGGACCCAGGTGGCGGCCAATGAACTCGGGCACGAGAACATCCACTTTTCGCTGGTCAATTTTCCGCTGGTGCGCACGCCGATGATCGCCCCGACAGAGATCTACCGTTACTCCCCGGCGCTGACACCGGCACAGGCCGTGGACTGGATCTGCCAGGCAATCATCACGCGACAGAAGCGGGTTGGCGGCGTCTCCGCGCAACTGGCCACGCTCATGCACATGAGCCTGCCGAAGCTCAGCGAAGCCATCGTCAACATGGGATACCAGATGACACCGGAGTCCGCCGCCGCGCGGGGCAAAACACCTCGCAAACCGGTGGGTGACGGCGATTATGGTGACAATGTGCGGCCGCTGCGCCGGCGGCGGCGCCAGTAGTCCCTGCGGGCTTACAGAATCGTTACGAAGGCATAACAAAGTGGTATGGTTGCCCTCAGGAACCGATCGCAGTGCCCGCTCTCTCTGGGCCCAGGCACTGCTGAGGCAATAAACCGAGGCCCGAACCACCGTGACATCCCGTTGGCGAGACACTGCAGGTTTTGCCGGCCGCCATCTGTTTGGTGGCCTGCGTACACTGCTGCCCGATTATCTCCCGGTAGCATGGAAGCTCGGGCTGACTTTTTCTGCGCTGGTGCTTATTGGCATGAGCGTGCTCGGCTCGATCATCCTCAGCACCCAGCTCACCACCATGCAGAGCCAGGCGGACAGGCTTGGACGCACCATCGCCACGCAGTTGGCAGACAGTGCCCGGGAGCCGCTGCTGGCGGATGACCCTCTGGCATTGAACGTGCTGGTATCGAATCTCGCTGACAGCGAAAATCTGGAAGGCGCTGCGCTGTTTGACCGCGATCTGCGACTGAAATACCGTGCGGGCCGCCTGCCCACCGATGCCGTCCCGACAATCAGCGGCCCGGTGCGCCAATGGCGCGACACCGGCGCCCCGATGACGACTTACTTCGCAACGATTCGCGCCGCAGAGGCCACCGCCGGCTATGCTGCAGTAACGCTCTCCGGCGCCCCCATCGTTGCGGCCCAGGCGCAGGCGCGCCGCACCATGATCACCGCCACAGTGCTGATGAGCCTGATCGCGGTCATCGCCGCTTTTCTGATCAGTCGCCGCCTGGCGCAGCCGCTCAGCGATCTGGTTGCCGCCACCACCGCGCTGCGCGCCGGCGACCTGAATGTGCGCCTCACGGGCCGCAGTAATGACGAGATCGGCCAGCTGCTGGACGCCTACAACAACATGGCTCATGGCCTGCTGGAAAAGACCCAGGTTGAACGGGCCCTGTCGCGCTTTGTCAGCCCCCGGGTAGCAGAGCAGATGATGGCCGATCTTGGCGAGGTGCAGCTGGGCGGCCGGGAGGTCCACGCAACAGTGCTGTTTGCCGATATCGTCGGCTTTACCAGCTTGTCCGAGGGCATGGCGCCGGATGCCGTCGCCGCGCTATTGAATGACTACTTCAATGCCATCTCCACCGCAGCCGACTTCTATCGCGGCAATATCGACAAGTTCATGGGCGACTGCGCCATGTTGGTCTTTGGCGTGCCGGAAGAGGACAACGAGCATCTGTATCACGGCCTGTGCTGCGCCGTCATGATTCAGCGCCTGGTACAGCGCGTCAACGCACAGCGTCAGGCCCGCGGCCAGGTGGTCGTCGATTTCCGCGTCGGTCTGAACTCGGGACCGATGCTGGCGGGCAACCTTGGCTCACAGGACCGCATGCAGTACACCGTGGTCGGTGATTCCGTGAATCTGGCCTCGCGCCTCTCGACCATGGCCGCGGCAGGCGAAATCATCATGCCCGACCATCTGGTCAACGACCCCAATGTTGCACCGCGTGTACGCACCCGCGTCGCCGGTACCATGCGCGTCCGGGGCAAGAGCGAGCCGGTGCTCACTTACCAGCTGGAAGGTGTGCATCCGCAATCAGAAGCACTCATGGAGCAACGCATCGCGCGCTTTCTCAGCGAGTGTACGGACACCCCCATCCCCCGGGTGCGCCATGTTTCCTGAAGCCCGGCATCCTGAATCCCGCCCTGTTCCGATGCAGCGGTTTGCGCTGCTGCTTGCTCTGTCCCTGTTCGCTCAGCTGGTGCTCGGCGGCTGCGCTTTGCTGCGCCCGGCCCAGGACCCGATTGTCGCCCTGGATCAAAGCATCGAAGCGCAGGATTACAACAGCGCCTGGCGCACCGCCGCGCGGATTGATCGTGAACAGGCCTCGCCCGAGCTGCGGCAACGTCTGGATACGCTTGACCAGGATATCATCCGTTTTGAGCGCACCCGTATCACGCGCGCTCGACAGCTCGCCAACGCGGGGCAATGGCGGGAAGCGCTGGACAGCCTGGATCAGGCCCGCAAGCACTGGGCCCACGGTTATGCCATCCCGGACGCCCGGGCCGATATCGATCAGCGACAGCTGCGCGAGCTGCTGGCAACGCGGTCCCGGTTACTGATCAGCGAGGCAGAGTGGCTGCGGCAGCAGCAAGATGCCGCAAGTGACCTGGAACGCTTTGCCGACCCTTCGGCAGCATCGCTACACCAACGGCTCGCCCGGCGGCGCGCCGAACTGGCCGAGGAATTGAGCATGCTGGGGGAATGGCATTTCACCGCGGGCGATGCTGCGCTGGCGCGTGATTCCCTGCGCGCGGCCCACAGACTGATGCCTGACGCGCCCGCCCACCCGCAACTGGCACAGGCCGAACAGGCTCTCGCCAGCAGTACTCGCGAAGCACAGCAGCGCCGCAGTGCGACATTACAACGCGAAGCCAGGGCACGTCTTACTCGCTACGAGCGCAGCGGTGCCATGGAGGACCTGCTGGCAGCGCGGGATTATATCCATCAACACCGCCAACGCGGCAATCTGCAGCAGGAAGCGAGCCAGGTGGACGCCCTGTGCAAGGAGCGCTTCGAGCTGGACCTGGCGCGTGGCGATGCCCTGTATGCCAGCGGTGACTACCAGGGCGCCTACCGTCACTGGAGCGCCATTGCGCCCTTGATGCCCGGTGACCGGGAACTGGAAAAGAAGCTCGAGCGCACCCGTCGCGTGCTCACGTCTCTCGAGCAGCTCCGGCAACCGTAAGATAGCCAGGCATGACGCACGATATCGGGCTTGTCAGTTACGCCCTGCAAAGCGAGCAATAACCCCCGCCGACAACACAGGGGCGCTGTCTCGCCGCCGTCCCCGGCGCGCAAAGACGGCCTGCGGCTCCGCTACGCCACCCACATCCCCTGCCACATCCGAATGCGTAGCAGCGGCATCAGGGCGCGGACTTTCAATACGGAATACCGCGTTGTCGATACGCATGTCGTCACCGGGATGCAACTCTGTCTCGCTGATCTTGTTCCGGTTGACCCAGGTGCCGCTGGCGGAATCCATATCGCAGACGAACAAGCGGCCATTGCTGGACCATATCTGGGCATGGCGCCGGGAGATATGCACGCCAGCCAGTACGACATCGCTGTTCTGGGAACGTCCGAGCACCAGATTGCCTGCCGGCGGCACCGGAAAGCGCTGCCCCAGCAGCGGGCCGGCCGTGGCGTAGAGTGTCCAGGTGTCGTAGGGCGAGGCGTTGCCCGTGACGCGCCGAAACTCCGGGAACATCACACTCAGCGCATCGTCCGGCATGCGCATCAATCGGTGTGAGGGGTCCGTCAGCTCAAGCTCCACATCATGGAGACGAATAACGTCGGCTGGCATGACCCGGGTAGGCAGATCCACGGGGGCGCCGTTGAGAAAGGTACCTTTCTGGCTGCCCAGGTCGGTGAGATAAACACGATTATCCGCCTCGACAATCAGTTCAGCATGAAATGCACTCACACCAGGCTCGTCGATAACGATGGTGTTCGCCGCATCACGGCCGATGATATAGCGGGGCTCGGATAACCAGATGCCGCTGTCTTCGCGACGATCGTTGAATCGCAATTGCAACATTGCAGCCTTCCTTTTCCGGCCCTGCACGCCTCCCCCCCAGGGCGACATGCGGGCGTCCTTTGTTCTTCGTATGCCGATATTGTTGTGATATCGGGCACAGGGCCCACCCCGGAATGTGACGCATGTCACTCAACTCCGAGACTGGCACCATTGTGCTACGAGGCTGCAGCGCAGACAACCCCAGTGTCAGACAACTCACTCCAGCGCTTCATCCTGCATGGTGCGTTTGTCGTCAGGCAGCTGATCCAGCTCCATGTAGCGGCGCAATTCCTCTGGTGGCGGATTGCGGCCGTCAAACAGTGCATCGACACTCGTGGGCAGCGGTTGCGCCACAACACGCTCCAGATCGCCGCGCCGGTTGACCCGGAACTGCATTGCAGTGATGCCCAGATAGCGCTGACGGGTCAGTTCCAGAAGGCGCTGGTTATCCGACAGAATGGTAGGCCGCAGGAAAACGATCAGATTGCGCTTCTCGCGGGTGTCGCTGGTTGAGCGGAACAGCACGCCCAGAACGGGAATATCGCCCAACAACGGCACTTTGCGCACCACGCGGCGCACATCATCCTGAATCAGCCCGCCGAGCACGATGGTTTCGCCATCATCCGCCAGCACCGTGGTCTTGATAGAGCGCTTGCTGGTGATCAGATCCACCGAGTTGACGCCCTCAGCGGCCGCCTGAACCGCTGACGTCTCCTGTTCCAGTTCGAGACGTACCGTGCCTTCACCGGCCAGACTCGGCGTGACCACCAAAGTGACCCCGACATCCTGGCGCTGAATGGTCTGGAAGGGGTTATCCACCCCGGAGCCGGTACTGCTGCTCTGCCCCGTAACGAACGGTACATTCTGACCGACAATGATGGACGCTTCCTGATTCTCCAGCGTCAATATACTGGGCGTGGAGAGCAGGTTGACGTTGGTGGTGCTTGCCAGCGCCTGCAGAAATCCGCCCCATCGAAAGTTCCCCTGGCTATCGCGCTGGCCGCCGCCGATGGTAATACCATCATTCAGGTTGCCCTGCGGCTGCCCGGAGAGAATGCTGGCGATGACATCATTCACGCTGAGACCCACGTTACTGAAATTGGTCCCGCCGACACCCGAGGTTTCGTTGCCTGCGGCAAACTGCACGCCGAGCTGCAGCCCAAGATCGCCGCCCACCTCGACAATAGCCGCTTCGATCAGAATCTGGGAACGCCGAATGTCCAGCTGACGGATAATCGACTGCAGTTCCTGCATCAGCGCCGGTTCGGCACGGATCACCAGGGCATTCAGCGAGGGATCCGCCTGAATCGACACCCGGGCTCCGGGCGGCTTGCCGCCTTCGCCACTGCCTCCGCCGCCTTCCATCGCCACGTCAGAAAAATTCTTCAGCAACTCCGCCATACCCTCAGCGTCAGAATGGCTCAGGCGCACCACCTGCACACTGCCGCTCTGGCTCGGACGCACATCCAGTTCCGATACCAGTTCCACGATTCTGCGCCGGGCAATGGTGTCGCCCTTGATGATCAGCCGGTTGGTCCGTTCGTCCGCCACCAGGCTCAGACGGCCGTCGCGGGGCTGTGCGCGCCGCCCCTGCTGGGCCTGTTGCTGTGGCGCCAGCGAGTCGAGCAGTTTGATGACGTCACCCACCCAGGCGTGCTGCAGCGAAATAATTTCGACCTCTTCCGCCTCGGCGCCATCAAGATGCGCGATGATTGCCTCCATGCGGTGAATATTGTCCGCATGGTCACTGATAATCAGGGCGTTGGCCGATCCGACAGCGGCCAGATGGCCGTATTGGGGAACAAGCGGGCGCAGTACCGGGACCAGTTCTTCTACCGGCGAGTTGTCCACGCTGATAACGCGCGTAATCAGTGCCTCGCCACTCGCCATCTCCTGCGTCAACGGCAAGTTGCTCTGCTTGGCCGTGGTATTGGGCACGATCTTGATGATCTCACCGGCCTGAACTGCTGCGTAACCATGCACCTGCAACACAGACAAGAACAGTTCGTAGACTTCCGGGGCCGTCAGTGCCTGCCGGGAGATGACGGTGACGTCGCGCGCCCGCACGCGAGGATCGACCACGAAATTCTTGCCGGTCATATCCGCCACTTGGCCGATGAATGCCTGAATATCCGCATTCCGGATATTCACTGTCCAGGTCTTTTCATCGTCAGCCATGGCCTGGGACACTGTCAGCAGCCCCCCGATCCATACGACTGCGACAAGCCGCAGTATTGTCTTCATTCTTCGCTCGCCTTTATCGCGTTATGGCGGATAGTTAACCGTAAACCGGCGTGAACCGCGCTGCACTTCTATGGTGGCAGACCCGGCGGCCAACGCCTCCTCTATTGCCCTGATGTCCCCTGCCTCGTCGCCCAGTGCATGACCATTGACCGACAGAAGCTGATCCCCGGGGCGCAACCCGACGCTGCCTATCACATCCGCCGGAGCGCCTTCGGTAATGCGATACCCTTCGGCGCTGCCCTCACTCACTGGCTCCAGAGCCAGCTGGGAAATAATCATGTTGCGCTGCTGGCCGGCATCACCCTCAAACAGATTCTGCCCCTGATCCTGCTGCCACTCCTGCGCCTGGGGCGTAGCGGTACGCCCGGGCCTGCGCGCGGCAGCCTGCCCCTGGCGGCCGGACGGTGTCACTGACACCCCGCCCCCGGACAGCTCCGGCTCGCGGAAACGCAAGGTTTCAAGCTGCCCCTGGCGCCGCAGGATCACCCGATCTGCCAGCACCTCGACCAACTCGGCATTGCCCGGCACCTTGTCACCGGGCTTGAGCAGGGCCGCGTCGCGGCCCTGCTCCGCAATAATGGCGCGCGCCAGAGACTGATCACGATGCTGGAACAGCCCCAGCAATTCAAGCCGCAGCCGGGTTTCCGGCGCATCCACCACGCGCTCCTCCGGCGCCTCCTCCGGTGGTACGCCGAACAGGTTCCAGCGCTCTACGTGCTCTCGGGACAAGGTACCGTTTTGCCGGTTCTCCACCACCGAAAGCCGCTGCAATGACGGATCCGGCGGCGGCACCTGCTGGGGCCCCGCCAGCCAGAGCAGCGCGCTGTCAGCCATCACCTTTGCAAGCCAAATGACCACCAGCACAGCAACCAACCACCGGGCAACGCCAGTGAGGCGATTGAGCTGTGTCTGGTCAAGCGTAAAAGCCATGTTCCATCCTGACTGCTGACTGCCCGCGAAGCAGGCAGTGCGACAGCCTGTCATCAAACGAACGTTAATTCCTCGTGACGACAGTACTGACAACCTGTGTGACTATGATGACCATCGAACGTCCGCAGATGGCAAACTACAGCTGCTGACTGACCTGAAACACGACGTCACCGTCGTTACCCCCCTGACTGACACCAAGCAACCGCGGCCAGGCCCGGTAGACGCGCAACACGGCCTCGCCATTGCCCACATCACCATCCATCAGGCGCACGCCCTGGGGGTCGGTAATCTCTACCCGCGCCACATTATCTTCGGTGTACAGTCGTCCTTCCAGTGGTGGCACTCTGGCACTACCGTCCGGCGGCCAACTGACCTGACCGCCACCATAGCGCAAGGCACCGCTGGCGAACACATCACCACTGCGCCGGTGCCAGCGAAGCTGCTCGATATTGCCCGTGAGAACACCGTCTGCGCGGCCTTCGGGCATATTCCGGCTGATCTCTGCCAACGGCACACGCAGCGCCAGATCCCGCACCGTCAGTGAGGCCGGCGACACGCCGGCCCAGCCGTCCAGTTCGAGCCCCCCGCCGGCGACATCGACCCGCAGACCCGGACTCAAGCCGCGCCAGCGCGTCTCCCAGCGCAATTCACCGCGATAACCCTGCCAGCGCCAACGCGCCTCGCCTTGCCAGATCCGGCCCCGGATCTGATGCAGCTGTAATGGCGCATCACCCAGGACAACGCCATCCAGCTTACGCACCAGCGGTTGCGCTGGCATAAGCCAGACAAGAAATATCACCAGGCTGGCAACGAAAACGCCTGTCAGCGTCAGAAGGCGAGGCATGATCAGAACGGGATGTCGTCGTCGAAATCATCCGCAGGGGAGGAAAAACCACCCCCTTGCTTGCCGGCATTGTTGTTTGCGTTGCCCCCTGCTGCAGCCCCGCCAGCATTACCTGGCGCTGGCTGTCTGCCACCCTGGGGGGCCGCCTGGCTCTCGTAACCGGCGTAACCACTATCCTGATTGCCGTAGTTGCTGTCCTGCCCGCCGCCCTGGCTACCACCGCGGCTGTCGAGCATCTGCATCTCACTGGCAACCACTTCCGTGGTATAGCGGTCCTGGCCATCCTGCCCCTGCCACTTGCGGGTGCGCAGGCTGCCTTCGATATACACCTTGCTGCCCTTCTTCAGATACTCACCGGCAATTTCGCCCAGCTTGTTGAAGAACACCACGCGATGCCACTCGGTGCGCTCCTGCATCTGACCGCTGTTGCGGTCTTTCCAGGATTCACTGGTAGCGATATTGGCGTTGGTCACGGCGCCGCCACTTGGCATGAAGCGCGTCTCCGGGTCCGCCCCCAGATTACCGATCAGAATCACTTTGTTGATACCACGTGCCATCTTGCGTCTCCGTCTTATCTGTTCATCCGTGAAAAGTGCTCCATTCTGGCAGTTTTATCGGCCAGTTGGGATACCTGATGCAATCCGCGTCACGCGGGCCGCTCAGGCTGCCTGTTATCGTCCCGCTACGTTATTGTCTACTACCCGGGTCCTGCGCTGCACCATCCGCCATCTGATCCAGGGCCGCTTGATCCAGGTTGCCGCTGTCCACCTTCAGTACCGCCAGACCGGTCTCCGGCATGACCATCGCTTCCAGCACGCCACGCACGTCAAGCAACCGCCGGGCCGCTGCATCGGCACTGGTCACCGGGTCACGCAAGGTGACCACGCGACTGTCTGACTTCGGCGGCACTCGCATGGTCAACACCAGCGCCAACCACAGCAGCACCAATACACTGCCGGTCCAGAACACGGCCGACGCGCCTGCCTGCTGCCACAACAGGCCGCCGAGAGCGCCCCCGGCAAATACGCCGAGAAACTGACTGCTGGAATATATACCCAATGCGGTGCCCCGCGTACCTGCTGGCGCAACCCGGCCCACCAGCGAAGGCAGCAGGGCCTCCAGCAGATTGAAGCCGGAAAAGAACAGGAACAGCGCGAGCACGAAGTGCCATAACTGATTGCCCGCCAGCGCCAACCCCACCATGGACAGTCCCAGCAACACCACGGCAACCGCTTTGACCGGGCGTACCCCGCGACGTTCCGAGGCAATGATCAGCGGTATCATCACCAGCACACTGGCCAGCAGGACACCGAGATAAAGCATGCTGTGGCGTGCCAGCGGCAAGCCGACATCCAGCAACAGCCCCGGCACCACCACGAACATGGCCGTCAGCACCATGTGCAGTACAAAAATACCGGCATTCAGCCGCAACAGCATGGGATCCCGCAGGATACGAGCCAGACGCGGGCCCAGCGGTAGCACAGGCTCGCTCACCCGCACCCGCGGATCAGGCACCCAGACCAGCGCCACCACAATGCCCGCCAGAGCGAGCACCGCAGAAAACCAGAACAATCCGGACAAACCCAGCCAGGCCGCCAGAATCGGCCCCAGCACCAGCGCCAGCAAAAAGGACGCCCCCACGGACATGCCGATACCCGCCATGGCGCGGGTGCGATGCTGCTCGGACACCACATCAGCCACCAGCGCCATGACCACTGCAGCGATGGCCCCCGCGCCTTGCAAGGCGCGCCCTGCAATGACCCCGTAAATGCTGTCCGCCAGCGCCGCCACCACGCCACCCAGCACGAACAACAACAACCCGGCCAGGATCACAGGGCGCCGGCCGAGGCGGTCCGAGAGCATGCCGAAGGGCAATTGCAGCAGTGCCTGCATCAGACCGTAAGCCCCCACCGCCACCCCGATCAGGAAAGGGGTGGCACCGGGAAGCGCCGCGCCATAGACCGCGAACACCGGCAACAGCATGAACAGACCGAACATCCGCAGGGCAAAAATGGAAGCGAGGGCGCCAGTGACACGCAACTCGGTGCGCACCAGGACTGATCGAGGGGATGAGCTGCTCATGACCTTCAACGGGCTGCCAGGGAAAGCCGCCGAGTGTAGCAGAAAGGATCACCGGAAGGGGCGAAGAGAGGCGCCCTGACCTGATCAAATTGAACCGCCTCGCGACTGGTGATAAATTAGGCGCCAATAAGTGTTTATTCGTAGTAAAGTATGAGGCTGGCATGATGTCCATCAAAAAGGTCCTGGCGCAACGCCCCGGCAGGATGGCTCTCCAGACCACGCGTCCGCTGGACAGCGGACCCTATAATTGAAGAACAGGGAACAGAACAGATGCCCCCCTTTGTCAGTGATCATCAGGTCTACGTCGCCGGCGGCCAACAACTGCAGAACTCTCTTCTGGCGGAGTTTCTCGGCAAGAAGGATGTCAAAGCGCGCAGTATCAAGCGTGTTCAGGATGTGCTCGCGGATGAGCTGGAAGGGGTTGGCCAGTCACTTTTCCTGGTGGATTTCAGCACCGTGGACATCAACGACACCATCAGCCATCTGCTCGAAATCGACCCGAAAATCGACAACGATATCTTCATTGCCGTGTTCAATGTCGACGAAGAAGACTCCCTGTCACGGCTGGCCGGGTTGCCCATGGTCAATGGCGGCTTTCTGCATGACTGCCCTCAGGAGCTGTTGCTCAAGGGCATCAAGGCCATGTTCGAGGGCGAGCTCTGGCTGCCACGCAAGGTGCTGCAGCAGTACCTGATGAAAAGCCGCGCCTTCAACAAGACGTTCTCCCGCAGCGAAGTCAATCTGACAGACCGCGAAGTGGAGGTGCTCAAGGTCATGGCCACCGGCGCCAAAAATTCCGACATTGCCCGCTCATTGAATCTGAGCCCGCATACCATCAAGACGCACATCTACAACATCTTCAAAAAGATCAATGCCTCCAACCGCTTGCAGGCTGTGAACTGGGCGCAGGAAAACCTGTAACCCGCGCTGACCAGAGGCTGCTGCCAGCTTCTGTCATCAGCCTCCCTCACACTCTTCCCCGGCATATCACGGCGGCCCCGCGTTGCTCCAGGACGCGCCGCCGGCATGCTCTCACGTTCTTCACGGCTGACCGACGACGCTCGTCTTCCCGAACCGGGATTGGCGCAATGGCGCCTGCGGTTTCCTTTCCCTATACTATGCTGTCATTTTGAACAGTACCCGGATGCCCATGGACAAGATCCTGGTGCGTGGCGCACGCACGCACAACCTCAAGAATATTGATCTGGATATCCCCCGCGACAAGCTGGTGGTCATCACCGGTCTGTCCGGCTCTGGCAAGTCATCGCTGGCCTTCGATACGCTGTATGCGGAAGGCCAGCGACGCTATGTGGAATCGCTCTCCACCTACGCCCGGCAGTTCCTGTCGATGATGGAAAAACCGGACGTGGACCATATCGAGGGCTTGTCTCCGGCGATTTCCATCGAGCAGAAATCCACCAGTCATAACCCGCGCTCCACCGTAGGCACCATCACCGAGATCTACGATTACCTGCGTCTGCTGTTCGCCCGCGCTGGCGAGCCCCGCTGCCCGGAGCATGATGCTCCGCTGGCGGCCCAGACCGTGACGCAGATGGTGGATCAGGTCCTGGCCATGCCGGAAGGCAGCAAGCTGATGCTGCTGGCGCCGGTGGTACGGGACAAGAAAGGCGAGCATTTGCACTTGTTCGATCAGCTGCGCGCCCAGGGGTTTGTGCGCGCCAGAGTGAACGGCCGCGTGACGGATCTGGATGACGTGCCCGAACTGGACAAGAACAAGAAACACACCATCGAGGTCGTGGTGGACCGCTTCAAGGTGCGTGCCGACCTGCAAAACCGTCTGGCCGAGTCTTTCGAGACCGCCCTGGAGCTGGCCGACGGTATTGCCGTCATCGCCCCGATGGAAGGCAATGATGCGGAGGTCGTGTTTTCGGCCCGCTTCGCCTGCCCGCACTGCGGCTACAGCATCCCGGAACTTGAACCACGCCTGTTTTCGTTCAACAACCCTGCGGGGGCCTGCCCCACCTGTGATGGCCTGGGCGTGAAGCAGTTCTTTGATGAGGACAAGGTGGTGGTGTCACAGGAGGCGTCGCTGTCCGGCGGTGCTATCCGCGGCTGGGACCGGCGCAATGTCTACTATTTCCAGATGCTCACCTCGCTGGCGACACACCTTGGTTTTGATCTGGACACGCCTTACAGCAAGTTGTCGAAAAGCGTGCGTCGCAAGATTCTCTATGGCACGGGCACCGAGGCTATCGAGTTCCGCTACCTCAACGACCGCGGTGACATCGTCAAACGCAAACACCCGTTCGAGGGCATCATCCCCAACATGGAGCGCCGCTATCGGGAAACAGAATCCGATGCGGTGCGGGAAGATCTGGCGGGCTACCTGAGCACCTCCGACTGCCCGGACTGCGGCGGCTCTCGCCTGCGCGAAGCCTCCCGGCACGTATTCATCGACGGTCGCAATCTGCCGGATATCGTTGCCATGCCCGTCGGCAAGGCCTGCGACTACTACGGCAAGCTCAAACTGGCCGGTCATCGAGGTGAAATCGCCGACAAGATTCTCAAGGAGATCCGTGAGCGGCTGCAGTTCCTGGTCAATGTGGGCCTCGACTATCTGTCGCTGGCGCGCAACGCCGACACCCTGTCCGGCGGCGAGGCGCAGCGTATTCGTCTGGCATCCCAGATCGGCGCCGGGCTGGTGGGCGTCATGTATGTGCTGGACGAGCCCTCCATCGGCCTGCATCAGCGCGACAATGAGCGCTTGCTGGGCACCCTCACGCGACTGCGTGATCTGGGCAATACCGTATTGGTGGTGGAGCACGACGAAGACGCCATCCGCGGTGCAGACCATGTCATAGATATCGGCCCCGGGGCCGGTGTGCACGGTGGCGAAGTGATTGCCCAGGGTACGGCCAAACAGATTGCCGCGAATCGCAAATCACTCACCGGCGATTATTTGTCCGGCCGCAAGGGGATCGCCATCCCGGCCAACCGGGTCAAACCGGACGGTCGCTGGCTGACCCTGGAAGGCGCCACCGGCAACAATCTCAAGGATGTCACCCTGAAGCTGCCTCTCGGGCTGTTTACCTGTGTGACCGGCGTCTCCGGGTCTGGCAAATCCACACTGATCAATAACACGCTCTACCCCGTCGCCGCCACGGAACTCAATGGCGCCACCACCCTGCGAGCGGCGGCCCATTCGCACATTGATGGCATGGATCAGTTCGACAAGGTTATCGATATCGACCAGAGCCCCATCGGCCGCACACCACGCTCTAACCCGGCCACCTACACCGGGCTCTTTACGCCGATCCGCGACCTGTTCGCTGGCACCCAGGAAGCCCGCGCCCGAGGCTACAAGGCCGGGCGCTTCAGTTTCAACGTGCGTGGCGGCCGTTGCGAGGCGTGTCAGGGCGACGGCGTCATCAAGGTAGAGATGCATTTCCTGCCAGATATCTACGTGCCCTGCGAGGTCTGCCACGGCAAGCGCTACAACCGGGAAACGCTGGAGATTCTCTACAAGGGCCGCAGCATCTATGAGGTGCTGGCAATGACGGTCGAGGACGCTCGGGAATTCTTTGACGCTGTCCCGGCGCTGGCGCGCAAGTTGCAGACCCTGATGGATGTGGGCCTGAGCTATATCACTCTGGGGCAGGCCGCCACCACGCTTTCCGGCGGTGAAGCACAACGGGTCAAGCTGGCGCGGGAACTGTCCAAGCGGGACACCGGACGGACGCTTTACATCCTCGACGAGCCCACCACCGGGCTGCACTTTCATGACATCCAGCAGCTACTGACCGTGCTGTTCCGTCTGCGCGACCACGGCAACACCATCGTCGTGATCGAACACAACCTGGACGTGATCAAGACAGCGGACTGGGTCGTAGACCTGGGCCCCGAAGGGGGCGACGGTGGCGGGCAGATCATCGCCGAAGGTACGCCGGAGGATGTGGCAAAGGCCAAGGGCAGTCATACAGGGCGTTTTCTGAAAGGTATGCTGCCGGCGGCATCTCCTTCCAGACGCAAGAAGCAGGCCTGAGCGGCGCAACACGCTATCGCCTCTATACCCATCAGCGCCACTCGACGCTACACTGAACAGCCCCCGGCGGGGAGAACCGGGGGCTGCTGTCAGATACAAGCTATGGGGATCATCATGTCATTTCATATCCGAACTGTGCTGCCCGTAATTGGCGGCCTCGTACTCCTGGGCGGCTGCCAGGGGCTCGGCAACCTGTCCGAGAACATGAGTTGCAACGAAATCTGTGTTCAGGACCATCCCTCATTTCCGGAAGACCAGGCCGTGCTGGCCGAACTGAATACTCTGGTCGTACTGGAACCCGATTTTGTCACGGAAGTCCGTGCGGGTAACGGCGAGGTTCTGGAGCGTATTACACGCATGGAGCACGCCGGCCTGGATTTTTGGGAAACTGTGGAGCGACACGGGAACGCCTACGGCTTCACGCAAAGCTACCTGCCCTACTCCGAAGACCATGCAGCACCTGTTGCGGCACTGCACGCCGCCATTTGGGCAGACGAAGTTCAGGTAGAACAGCTACGCAGGGGGCAAAGCGCGAACCCCTTTGCCAGCAAGGACCTCGGGGCACCTACCCAAGTGGAGCAGGTATCCCTTGACGATGACCTGCGAGCCATATTGCCTGATCAACACTGCTGTTTGATGATCACACGCCATCGGGGCTGGAGGCTGACCCGCGGCAGTGCCACCAGCAGCCAGATCGCTGACGCCATTTCCCATTCTTTTGGTACCGGCGCCAGGGGTTTCAATGCTACCGCCGATGCGGTGATCGACGCCGCAGTGATCGATGTGGAAAGCGGGGCAATTCTCTGGTCTGCGCGCCTGATCGGTCCGGACGATCCAGCCAGATGGCGCAGCATCATCGCCCGCTACTACAACCCGGTTAATAACGCCGCCCTCGCTCAGCGCCGCGCCGCTCGTTGAGCGACATCGGCAGAAAGAGGCGGGGCGACAACCGATGGTTATGCTCTAGAAAAGCGGGCCCTGGCAGCTGCCTGTCGTATAGTTGGTGCCATAAACGTATACGCACTGGACGTTGACGCCGCTCGCCCCTGCGCTGTGCGTGTAATTGGTAGAACCCAGCTGACTTGCGCCTACCCGGACAATGCCCCCGGCATCGGACAGGCGCAAGAAATGATCGCTGGCGCCACCATTGCCGCTGATCAGCACTGAGTGGTTAACATTGATGCGCGCCGTGGACGACCCCACAAACAAGGGGTCTCGCGTGGCTGACCCCGTCAGGGTAATGCGCGTCTGATCCAGGTTGACGATCGGGTTGCTACCGCCCAGCCGCACGCCCATCAGTGTGCCGCCATTATTGTGCGCGACAACACGCAGGTTCCTGGCATTGATGGCGTTATTGCTGCCCGTGATCATTTCCAGTGCATAGGCGGTGGTGGCACTGCTGCCAGCCATATCGATGCGCAAACCATCAATATTGACCACCGAATTACTGCCCGCTATGGATAGCGACGCCTGGGTGTTGCCACTGAGGTTGTGCAGGATACGCGAGTTGCGTACCAGCAGCGACGCGCCGCTTACGGCTATTCCGGGCTGCACCGAGGTGCCCGTTCCACCTACCAGTATCTCGACGTTGGTCACGCTCGCATTGGCGATGCTCGTGGCACGCAGTGGCGCCGCACCCGTGGCGCTACCGGTGGCGGCCAGCGTCACATCACTGACCCCGGAGTTGTTCGCCAATATCACGGTGTTAGACCCGTTACCGGTGATGCGCGTCGCGCCGGGACCCGCCCCCTGAAGATAGACATGCGGCGATAGCGTCGCGGCGCTGCCGCCAATGTTGAACACGCCAGGCGCCAGGCGGACCAGATACTGATTGCTGGCGCTCGGCGCCCCATTGATGGCCGAGAGAGACGCCGGATCCAGCGCATCCAGCAGAAGGCTCCCACTGACCGTATCGCTGGCACCAGGTACCCGATTGACGTTGATGATGTTGCGCGGGGCCGCGTACTCGAAATTCTCATTGACCTCATCGGCCAGCGCCGGATCACCGGGAGAAAAAATATGCGGCATGCCCGCCGCCCCGGCATTCAGCGCGGGTATCACCAGCAGGGCAAGCACCGCTGCTGACCAAATTGGCTGTCCATTCATGAGCCTTTACTCCCTTGTGTTGTGGCCTGTATCACGGCTGAGCTCAGCACCAGCTATTGCCGTCCCAGTCGAAATCGCCCCATTGGCTTTCACAGGGGCCCGCGGGGTCTGGCGGTGCGTCACTCCCACCACCGGAAGAACCGCCGCCGCAGCCCGTCAGGATCGTGACAGCGACGCTTAGCAGAAGCATGTGGCGCAAATAGCCCAGGGGGTGCCGGTTATCCATTACGGCTGCGGTTATCACGATGATGTCTCCAGTAGTCCGCTCACGTCTTCCTGAGTCCTGACCTTCCTGAGTCCTGACCTTCATTAGTCCTGATTAGGGCGAACAGGGCGGCCACGAACAAGGCCATACTCCGGCCAGCGTTGATCGACGGGATGCGACAGGCATCAGACCGTGAGGCCGGGCGCATCGGCCGCGAGCGGCGTTGCATACCGGGAAACATTCGGGGAGGTCAGACAGGGGAGCTCAGACAGGAGAGGCACGACGGGAGATCACAAAAACGAAAAAGGCCGGGCGAGTGCCCGGCCTTTTTCTTGAAGTGCTGTCTTGAAGCGCAGTCTTGACGCTATTTCACACCGATGGACGCCTGCACAGCGTCCTTTGCTGAGACTTATTCGGCCTCAGCAGTCTCGGCAGCAGCGCCAGCCTGCGGACGATCCACCAGCTCGACGTACGCCATAGGCGCGTTGTCGCCGGCACGGAAGCCCATCTTCAGGACGCGCATGTAGCCGCCCGGACGCTCTTTGTAACGCGGACCCAGTTCATTGAACAGGATACCCACGATTTCCTTGGAGCGCGTACGGGAGAACGCGAGACGACGGTTCGCTACCGAATCGACTTTGGCCAGGGTGATCAGCGGCTCTGCAACACGACGCAGTTCCTTGGCTTTCGGCAAGGTCGTCTTGATCGCACCATGTTCGAACAGCGACACCGCCATGTTGCGGAACATCACCGCACGATGCGCGCTGGTCCGGTTGAATTTTCTGCCACTTTTGCGATGACGCATGGTTCCGTTTCCTTCATTCGGGGCGTCTCACGACGCCCTCACTCTCGAATTAATGTTGTGCTGCAGTCGGCGCCCGCGCCAGTGGCGCGAGCGCTCGATGATCAACGCAGTTTGTGCGTCAGGCGATCATCGTCCCGCAGGCTTGCCGGCGGCCAGCTTTCCAGGCGCATGCCCAGTGACAGGCCTTTGGATGCCAGCACGTCCTTGATCTCGGTCAGGGACTTCTTGCCGAGGTTCGGCGTCTTGAGCAGCTCTACTTCGGTGCGCTGTACCAGATCACCGATGTAGTAGATGTTTTCCGCCTTGAGACAGTTGGCGGAACGCACTGTCAGCTCCAGATCGTCTACCGGGCGCAGCAGAATCGGATCGACTTCTTCGCGCTCCTGCTTCGGCTCCGGCTTGCGGTCCTGCTCCAGGTCCACAAATACAGCAATCTGTTGCTGCAGAATGGTCGCGGCGCTGCGAATCGCATCTTCCGGATCAATGGTACCGTTGGTTTCCAGATCGATAACCAGTTTGTCCAGATCGGTGCGCTGCTCGACCCGTGCCGCTTCAACGACATAGGCGACGCGCAACACCGGGCTGTAGCTGGCGTCGATCTGCAGACGGCCGATACCACGGGTTTCATCATCTTCGCTCAAGCGCGCATCTGCCGGAACGTAGCCACGGCCAGAAGTCACTTTGAGCTTCATCTTCAGCTCGGTATCACCGGTGATGTTGCAGATCACGTGATCCGGGTTGACGATTTCAATGCTGTGATCGCTCTGAATATCACCAGCGGTCACCACGCCCGGGCCCTTTTTGGATAGCTCCAGGTTGGCTTCGCTACGGTCGTTCAGACGCAGAGCGACCCCTTTGAGGTTCAGCAGGATGTTGATGACATCTTCCTGAATCCCCTCAACGGAGGAGTACTCGTGCTGCACACCGTCGATTTCGACTTCGGTGATCGCAGCACCATGCATGCTGGACAGAAGGATACGACGCAGCGCCGTGCCCAGAGTATGGCCAAAACCACGCTCAAGCGGCTCCAGCACGACTTTGGCGTGAGTAGGACTGATCGCATTGATAGCGATCGAGCGTGGCGTGAGAAAGTCATTCACGGCGGTCATAGGGCTCCCTCAGGCTGTCCGTTACTTGGAATACAGCTCGACGATCAGGTTCTCGTTGATTTCAGCAGGCAGATCAGTACGCTCGGGAAGCGCCTTGAGGGTACCCTCAAGCTTCTTCTCGTCGACTTCGATCCAGCTTGCGAAACCACGCTGCTGAGCCAGTTCCATCGCGTTTTTGACACGCAGCTGGTTCATGGCTTTCTCACGCACGGACACTACATCACCGGGACGCACCTGGTAGGACGCCACGTTGACGATCTGGCCGTTAACCAGAATCGCGCGATGACTGACCAGCTGGCGTGCCTCGGAGCGCGTAGCGCCGAAACCCATGCGGTAAACGACGTTATCGAGACGCCCTTCCAGCAGTTGCAGCAGTACTTCGCCGGTTGCGCCGCGTGAGCGGGCAGCCTTCTTGTAGTAGCTGCGGAACTGCTTTTCCAGCACGCCGTACATACGACGTACTTTCTGTTTTTCGCGCAACTGCACGCCATAGTCGGACAGACGACCCATCCGACGGCTGGCTGCTGCCTGCCCCGGGGCCTGCTCCGCCTTGCACTTGGAATCCAGCGGGCGGATACCACTCTTGAGGAACAGGTCGGTGCCTTCACGACGGGAAAGCTTGCACTTGGGACCGATGTATCTTGCCATCTTGCTCTAACTCCCGTTACACGCGGCGTTTTTTCGGCGGCCGGCAGCCGTTATGCGGAATCGGCGTCACGTCTGAAATGCTGGTGATCTTGTAACCACAGGCATTCAGTGCGCGCACCGAGGATTCACGACCCGGACCCGGGCCTTTGACCCGAACTTCCAGGTTCTTGAGACCGTAATCTTTGGCCGCGTTACCCGCGTTCTCAGCCGCTACCTGCGCTGCGAACGGGGTGCTCTTGCGAGAGCCACGGAAACCAGCACCGCCAGAGGTCGCCCAGGACAGTACATTGCCCTGGCGATCAGAGATGGTGATGATGGTGTTGTTAAACGACGCGTGTACGTGCGCAATCCCGTCCGCTACCGTCCGGGTCACTTTCTTGCGACGTGCGCCGCTGTCTTTCTTTGACTTTGCCATGATGCCTACCCGAAATCAGAATTTACTTGCGGATCGGTTTCCGCGGGCCCTTACGGGTCCGGGCGTTGGTCTTGGTGCGCTGACCACGAAGCGGCAGGCCGCGACGGTGGCGAATGCCACGGTAGCAACCCATGTCCATCAATCGCTTGATGTTCATGCTCACTTCCCGGCGCAGGTCACCTTCCACCGACAGTTTGGCGATCTCGCCACGGATCACGTCCAGCTGCTCTTCAGACAGCTCACGGATCTTGACGGTCGGCGCGATGCCGCTGGCGACACAGATCTTCTGTGCCGTAGTACGGCCAACCCCGAAGACATACGTCAACGAGATTACCGCGTGCTTGTTGTCCGGGATGTTTACGCCAGCTATACGGGCCATCCAAATTTCTCCGCTTTACGCAACTGTTCAATGCCGGTCGTACTAGACCTGAGGTCTAAGGGCCCGGGAAGGCGCCGCATAGTAGCCGCAGACCGGCATATTTTCAACTTAACCTTGAGTCAGGAGCTCCGGAGGAGCCCACCGGATCAGCCCTGACGCTGTTTGTGCCGCGGTTCGGCACTGCAAATCACCATCACACGGCCCTTACGGCGCACGATTTTGCAGTTACGGCATACCTTCTTGACTGACGCCTGAACCTTCATTGCTCTCGCCTCTTTCGTTAGCGTTAGCGCACCAGACCGGTGCCGCCATAGCCTTTCATATTCGCCTTCTTCATCATCTTCTCGTACTGGGTGGACATCAGCTGAGCATTGACCTGGGCCCAGAAGTCCATAACCACCACAACTACGATCAGCAGGGACGTGCCACCCAGATAGAAGGGCACGTTCCAGATCCCCTGCAAGAACAGGGGCAGCAGGCATACCAGCGTCATGTAGGTGGCACCCACCAGGGTCAACCGGCCCATGACTGTATCGATATAACGTGCGGACTGCTCCCCCGGACGAATCCCCGGGATGTAGGCACCCGACTTCTTCAGGTTATCCGCTACATCTTTCGGGTTGAACATCAACGCCGCATAGAAGTAGCAGAAGAACACAATACCCAGCGTAAACAGCAGGATATACAGCGGCGAACCCGGCATCAGCGCGTCAGTCGTGGCGCGCATTGCGTTCGCCCACCATCCGTCTCCGGTTCCGCCGGTCCACTGGGCGATAGACGCCGGGAACAGCAGAATGGAACTGGCAAAGATGGCCGGAATTACGCCCGCCATATTCACTTTCAACGGCAGATGGCTCTGCTGCGCCGCGTACATCCGGCGACCTTGCTGGCGACGGGCGTAGTTCACCGTTATCCGTCGCTGACCACGCTCAAAGAACACCACCGCGTACACGACTGATATGGCAACAATCAGCACCAGCAGCATCACCAGCAGATTCAGCTCACCCTCGCGGGAGGCCTCAAATGTCTGGGCAATCGCACCCGGCAAGCCAGCCACGATACCGGCGAAAATCAACATCGAAATACCGTTACCAATGCCACGTTCGGTGATCTGCTCACCCAGCCACATCAGGAACACTGTCCCGGTTACCAGTGACGTGACCGCCACAAAGTAGAAGGACGCAATTTCCATGGTGGCGGCATTCTCTGCCACCAGTGTCACGTTCTGGCTGTAAAGGCCTGCAGCAACACCAAAAGACTGAACCAGCGCCAGCACCACCGTCAGATAACGGGTGTACTGCGTAATCTTGCGTCGCCCCTGCTCGCCTTCTTTCTTCAACTGTTCCAGGGTCGGGTTCACCGCAGTCAACAACTGAATCACGATGGCGGCAGTGATATAGGGCATCACACCGAGCGCGAAGATGCTCATCCGCTCCAGGGCGCCGCCCGAGAACATGTTGAACATCGCCAGAACGGTGTCGCGATTCTGGTCAAACAGTCGCGCCATCGCGTCCGGGTTGATACCCGGGACGGGGATGTGCGCACCAATACGAAACACCACAAGCGCGGCCAACAAGAACCCGATACGGCGCCAGAGGGTCCGCAGTGCGGACCCGTCAGGGGTGTTCTGGTTCAATGTCTGTGCACGGTTTTTCGCCATGAGTGGGCTGCCCTGTTATTCCTCGACTTTACCGCCGGCTTTCTCGATCGCCTCACGGGCACCACGAGTTACCAGCACTCCGCGCACCGTTACAGCACGGGTGACTTCGCCGCTCAGCATGATCTTCGCGCGCAGCATGTCGTGACGAATAATGTTCGCCTTCTTCAGCGCAGCCAGATCAACCACATCACCGTCAACAGCAGCCAGCTCGGAAAGACGCACTTCAGCCGTTGTCATTGCCTTGCGGGACGCAAAGCCGAATTTCGGCAGACGGCGCTGCAGTGGCATCTGGCCACCCTCGAAACCGGGCTTCACTGTGCCGCCGGAGCGAGAGGTCTGACCTTTATGGCCACGGCCGCCTGTCTTGCCCAGGCCGCTACCGATACCACGACCTACACGCTTGGCCGAGGGGCGCGCACCGGCGCCAGGGCTCAATTCATTCAGGCGCATCGTCATTCTCCTTCCACCTGTACCATGTACGAGACCTTGTTGATCATGCCGCGCACAGCAGGCGTATCTTCAACCTCAACCGTATGGCCGATCCGGCGCAGGCCGAGGCCACGGACGCTGGCCTTGTGCTTTTCCAGCCGACCAGCCGTGCTCTTCGTCTGGGTTACCTTGATCTTGTTAGCCGCCATCGTTCTGCTTCCGGTTATTCGCTCAGTTCAGAATTTCTTCAACTGTCATGCCACGCTTGGCCGCAACCTGCTCGGCAGACGACATGGCGCGCAGACCTTCGAAGGTCGCCCGAACCACGTTCACCGGGTTGGTGGAGCCATAGCATTTAGCCAGTACGTTCTGGACACCGGCCACTTCCAGCACTGCTCGCATGGCACCACCGGCAATAACACCAGTACCATCGGATGCAGGCTGCATGTACACCTTGGAGGCGCCGTGACGGGCCTTCACCGGGTGCTGGATCGTGCTGCCGTCCAGATCTACGTGGATCATGTTGCGACGGGCGGCTTCCAGGGCTTTCTGGATCGCAGCCGGCACTTCACGCGCCTTGCCACGACCAAAACCGACCTTGCCTTTGCCATCGCCCACAACAGTCAGCGCGGTGAAGGCAAAAATACGGCCGCCTTTAACCACTTTGGCAACCCGGTTCACCTGAACCAGCTTTTCCTGCAGACCTTCGTTGGGATCAACCTTCGCCATAACCAATACCCTTAGAATTCAAGCCCGTTTTCACGCGCCGCATCGGCCAGCGCCTTCACCCGACCATGGTACTTAAAGCCGGAACGATCAAAGGCGACGCGTTCAACGCCGGCTGCCTTGGCACGCTCGGCAATGAGTTTGCCGACGGAGACCGCAGCATCCACATTACCGGTGGCGGAACCACGCAGATCCTTTTCAACAGTGGAGGCCGTTGCCACCACCTTGTCACCCGCAGCCGTCGTAATCTGGGCATACATATGGCGCGGTGTGCGATTGACACACAGACGGAACTCACCCAACTCGCGGATCTTCATCCGGGTCCGTTTCGCTCTGCGCTGACGTGCTACTCTTTTGTCTTTCATGACTTCAGTCTCGACAGTTATTTCTTCTTGGCTTCCTTGCGGCGAACTTGTTCGCCGGCATAACGGACGCCTTTACCCTTGTATGGCTCAGGCGGGCGGAAGCCACGCACATTGGCAGCCACCTGGCCCACCAACTGCTTGTCGACACCCTTGATCACGACTTCTGTCTGGGTCGGGGTTTCAGCGGTTACACCCTCTGGCAGCTCGTAAGCCACCGGGTGAGAAAACCCGAGAGACAGATTCAGGACCTTGCCTTGTGCCTGAGCACGATAACCTACGCCTACCAGCTCAAGCTTGCGCTCGAAGCCTGCAGACACGCCGGTCACCATATTCTGAAGCAGCGCCCGTGTTGTACCTGCCAGGGCCCAGCCTTGCTGAGACTCCTTGGCCGGCGCAAACGTGATGACGCCATCTTCCAGTGCCACTTTCACCAGCTCGTGTACCACGTGCTCAAGGGCGCCTTTGCTACCCTTGACAGCCACGTGCTGGCCGTCGACCTTGACGTCGACGCCTTGCGGCAGTTTTACCGGATCTTTCGCTACTCTCGACATTGCTGCACCTAACCCGTCTATGCCGCTATCGTCAGGACACTTCGCAAATCAGCTCGCCGCCAACATTGGCCTTGCGTGCTGCGCGATCTGTCATAAAGCCCTGGTTTGTGGATACGATCATGATGCCGAGACCGGCCTTCACTTTCGGTATCTCATCTGCGCCTCTGTAGACGCGCAGACCAGGGGAGCTCACCCGCTTGATCTTTTCGATCACCGGGCGGCCTTCGAAATATTTGAGGTCGATGGTCAGGGTCGGCTTCTTTTCGTCACCGTCCACCTTGTAACCAGCGATGTAACCCTCATCCTGCAGCACTTTGGCAATGGCCACCTTGCTAATGGAGGACGGGATGTCCACCGCGACCTTGTTTGCCATCTGCGCATTGCGAATACGGGTAAACATATCCGCCAGGGTATCTTGCATGCTCATGCTGCTGTCGCTCCGCTACTCATGCCTTTGCAGGCTTCTTACCAGCTGGACTTAACCAGGCCCGGTACATCACCGCGCATGGCCGCTTCCCGCAATTTGTTACGACCCAGGCCGAACTTACGGTATACACCGTGAGGGCGCCCGGTAATACGGCAGCGGTTACGCTGACGGGTGCGGGCGGAATCACGGGGCAGCTTCTGCAGCTGGACCTGTGCATCCCACTTGGCTTCCGCCTCCGCATTGGGATCCTGGATAATTGCCTTGAGCTCAGCACGCTTGGTCGCATACTTGGCCACCAACATGGCGCGCTTCTGCTCCCGGTTTATCATCGAGACTTTTGCCATTTCTCTCAGCCTTTCATCGGGAAGTTGAAGGCGCGCAGCAGCGCGCGAGCTTCGTCGTCAGTCTTCGCTGTCGTGGTAATGGTGATATCCATACCGCGCAGCTTGTCAATCTTGTCGTACTCAATCTCCGGGAACACGATCTGCTCGCGCAAGCCCATGGAGTAGTTGCCACGACCATCGAACGATTTCGGGTTCAGGCCACGGAAGTCGCGAACCCGGGGAATCGCCACATCAACCAGGCGACCCAGGAATTCGTACATCCGCTGCTTGCGCAGGGTGACCTTGCAACCAATCGGCCAGCCTTCACGAATCTTGAAGCCTGCCACCGATTTCCGGGCATTGTTCACGATCGGCTTCTGGCCAGAGACCGCGGTCATGTCGGAAAGCGCACCTTCCATCGCCTTACGGTCCTGGGCAGCCTCACCTACACCCATGTTCAGGGTGATCTTGGTGATCTTGGGCACTTCCATCACGTTCTTGTACCCGAACTCTTTGATGAGCTGGGGCACGATCTCTTTTTCGTAAACTTCTTTCAGCGTACTCATGCTTCACCCAACCTGTCAGGCGTCCAGTGCTTCGCCATTGGATTTGAAGTAACGGACTTTTTTGCCGTCATCCTCTACCCGGAAGCCCACGCGGTCTGCTTTCTCAGCTGCCGGATTCCAGATCGCAACGTTAGACGCTTCGATGCTGGCTTCCTGCTCGAGAATGCCACCTTGAATACCACGCTGCGGATTAGCACGCGTGTGCTTCTTTACTATATTCACGCCAGAGACGATAAGCCGACCGTTGGTCAGAACTTTCGCGACCTTGCCGCGCTTACCCTTGTCTTTCCCGGCGATTACGATGACTTCGTCATCACGCTTGATCTTGAGCATTACCTTCACCCGCCTTTACAGAACTTCAGGTGCCAGGGAGATGATCTTCATGAACTGCTCATTACGCAGCTCCCGGGTTACCGGGCCGAAGATCCGAGTACCGATCGGCGCCTTGTTGTTGTTCAACAGGACCGCGGCATTTTCGTCGAAACGAATTACTGAACCATCAGGACGACGTACGCCCTTGCGAGTCCGGACCACTACTGCAGTCATGACGTCGCCTTTCTTGACACGACCCCGTGGGATCGCCTCTTTTACTGTGACCTTGATGATGTCACCAATGCCAGCATAGCGGCGGTGTGACCCACCCAGTACCTTGATGCACTGCACCCGGCGCGCGCCGCTGTTATCGGCCACTTCGAGCATGCTTTCGGTCTGAATCATCGCTTATCTCTCCAACTCCTGCCTCTGCAGGCAGCCACCGCAACGCCAAATCAGGCTTGTTGAGCCTGCTCTACAACACTGACCAGCATCCAGGTCTTGCGACTGGACAGTGGGCGGCACTCTTCGATGGTGACCAGGTCACCCTCGCGGCACTGATTTTCCTCGTCATGCGCCATCAACTTGGTGGAGCGACGAATGAACTTGCCGTAAAGCGCGTGCTTCACCTGACGCTCAACCAGTACGGTGATGGTCTTGTCGGCTTTGTTGGAAACAACTCTGCCGGTAACCGTCCGCTTCAGTTTCTGCTTAGCTTCAGCCATGACTATTTACCCTGCCTTTCACTAAGGATGGTACGTACTCGCGCGATATCGCGGCGCACCGTCCCGATTTCATGCGTCTTGGAAAGCTGGCCAGATGCCTGCTTCATGCGCTGCTTGAACTGTTGCTCCAGCAGGCCGTGCAGTTCACCCTGCAGCTCCTCAACACTTTTGTCTCTCAGCTCGCTTGCTTTCATGGCTTACATCACCGTCCGGATAACGACACGGGTGCTGACCGGCAGCTTTGCCGCAGCCAGGCGAAACGCCTCACGGGCCACTTCGTCCGACACACCTTCCATCTCATACAGCATCTTGCCGGGCTGAATCTGTGCCACCCAGTACTCGACGCTACCCTTACCTTTACCCATCCGCACTTCAAGCGGCTTCTTGGTAATCGGCTTGTCCGGGAATACCCGGATCCAGATCTTCCCACCACGCTTGACGTGACGGGTCATGGCACGACGAGCTGCCTCGATCTGGCGAGCAGTCAGCCGGCCGCGGCCGGTGGCCTGCAGACCGATGGTGCCGAAAGACACCTTGCTGCCCCGTTGTGCCAGGCCGCGGTTACGGCCCTTCATCATCTTGCGAAATTTCGTACGCTTTGGCTGCAACATCGTTCGCTACCCTTTAGCCACGGCCACGCTTTTTGGGCGCCTTGACCTGCTTCTCTTCCTGCGCCTGCTCCATGCCACCAAGGATCTCCCCGCGGAAGATCCACACCTTGATACCGATGGTACCGTAGGTGGTTTCAGCACGAACGCTGGCGTAGTCAATATCCGCACGCAGCGTATGCAGCGGCACACGGCCTTCGCGGTACCATTCTGTCCGCGCGATCTCAGCACCACCAAGGCGGCCTGACACCTGAATCCGGATACCTTCTGCGCCTGCCTTCATGGCGTTCTGTACCGCGCGCTTCATCGCACGACGGAACATGACACGACGTTCCAGCTGGCCAGCGACGTTGTCGCCTACCAGGCGCGCATCCAGATCCGGCTTGCGCACTTCTTCAATATTGATGTGTACCGGCACACCCATCTGCTGGGCGACTTCCTTGCGCAGACGCTCGACGTCTTCGCCTTTCTTGCCGATCACAATGCCCGGGCGAGCAGTGCTGATGGTAATCCGCACGTTCTCGCTCGGACGCTCGATCTTGATCTTGCTGACCGAGGCGTTCTTCAAACGCTTGTACAGGTAGTCACGGACCTTGAGGTCGGTAACCAGATAGTCAGCATAATGCTTCGGGCTGGCGTACCAGAGCGAGTTATGCTCCTTGACGATGCCCAGGCGAATGCCGACCGGATGAACTTTCTGACCCATCTGACTACTCCTCGCCTTCCGACACTTTGACGGTGATGTGGCAGGTGCGCTTGGTGATGCGATCAGCGCGGCCTTTCGCCCGCGGCTTGATGCGCTTCAGCGACATACCCTCATCCACAAAGATCGCGGACACTTTCAGCTCGTCCACATCAGCGCCATCGTTGTTTTCCGCGTTGGCGATTGCGGACTCCAGCACTTTCTTTACTATCTTTGCCGCTTTCTTCGGGCTGAATCCCAGCACATTCAGTGCCTGTTCAACTTTCAGACCGCGCACCTGGTCAGCGACCAGACGTGCTTTCTGTGCCGAGATTCTGGCCCCGCGAAGGCGGGCTGCAACTTCAGTCGCCATGGTTGTCACCCTTACCGCTTGGCTTTCTTGTCCACGATGTGCCCGCGGAAATTGCGGGTCAGGGCGAATTCGCCCAGCTTGTGGCCAACCATATGTTCGGAAACAAGCACAGGAACATGTTGCTTGCCGTTATGTACCGCGATGGTCATACCCACCATCTCCGGGATAATCATGGAGCGGCGCGACCAGGTCTTGATCGGCTTACGTGAGTTAGCCTCTACCGCTTCTTCCACCTTCTTCAGAAGGTGGTGATCCACAAAGGGACCCTTTTTCAGTGAACGTGGCACAGCCTAGCCCTCTCTATTACTTCGCACGACGATCGCGAAGGATCATCTTGCGGGTGCGCTTGTTGGTGCGGGTCTTGTAACCCTTGGTCGGAACACCCCAGGGAGATACCGGGTGACGACCACCCGAAGTACGACCCTCACCACCACCGTGCGGGTGATCTACCGGGTTCATGGCAACACCACGAACGGTCGGACGAACACCACGCCAGCGGGATGCGCCCGCCTTACCCAGAGACCGCAGGCTGTGCTCGCTGTTCGAGACTTCGCCCAGGGTCGCCCGACATTCAGCATGCACCTTGCGCATTTCGCCAGAGCGAAGACGCAGGGTCACAAACTCGCCGTCTTTAGCCAGTACCTGAATAGAAGTACCGGCGGAACGTGCCAGCTGACCACCCTTGCCCGGGCGCATTTCCACGTTATGTACCGTGGAGCCCAGCGGGATGTTGCGCAGCGGCAACGCATTACCTGTCTTGATCGGAGCGTCCTGGCCCGAGCGAACCTTGTCGCCGGCCTTGAGGCCTTTCGCCGCCAGAATGTAGCGACGCTCACCATCAGCATATTTCAGCAGAGCAATGTGCGCAGAGCGGTTCGGATCATATTCCAGACGCTCTACCTCGGCCACGACACCATCCTTGTTACGACGGAAATCGATAATCCGATACTTCTGCTTGTGACCACCACCCTTATGACGGGTCGTGATACGGCCATTATTGTTCCGACCACCATTCCGGGACTGACTTTCGGTCAGCGGGCCGTAAGGTGCACCTTTGTGCAACTCCTCACTTACCACCTTGACCACAAAGCGACGGCCCGGGGAAGTAGGTTTACATTTCACGAGTGCCATGATGCGTTACCCCTACTCTGCAGCCAGAAAATCAATGTCCTGGCCAGCCTGCAGCGAGACATAAGCCTTTTTCCAGTCGCTGCGCTTACCCTGAACCCGGCCGAAGACTTTCTTCTTGCCTTTCACGTTCAGGGTTTGCACCGCCTCAACCTTGACATCAAACAGCTGCTCTACAGCAATCTTGATCTCACGCTTGGATGCGTCGCGCGCCACCTTGAATACGTACTGCTCGTTCTTGTCCGCAACGACACTGGCCTTTTCAGACACGTGCGGCGACAGAAGGACCTGAAAAATACGTTCCTGGTTCATGCCAACGCCTCCTCAAGCTTCTTCAGAGCAGACACTGTCACCAGCACCTTCTCGAAGGCGATCAGGCTGACCGGATCGATTGCCTGAACATCACGCACATCAACACGGGGCAGATTGCGCGCAGACAGGAACAGATTCTCATCCACCTCGTCCGCCACGATCAGTACGTTGCTCAGGCCCAGCGCTTTCAGCTTCTCCTGAAGCACCCGGGTCTTGGGGGTTTCGACCGCAAACTCGTCGACCACCACCAGACGCTCCTGACGCACCAGCTCAGACAGAATGCACTGCAGGGCACCGCGATACATCTTGCGGTTCACCTTTTGCTCGAAATCACGCGGCTTGGCAGCAAAAGTGACGCCACCGCTGCGCCAGATCGGGCTGCGGATGGTGCCGGCACGAGCGCGGCCCGTACCCTTCTGACGCCACGGCTTCTTGCCGCCGCCGCTTACTTCTGAACGGGTCTTCTGTGCCTTGCTGCCCTGCCGGCCGCCTGCCATAAAGGCAACGACAACCTGGTGCACGAGCGGCTCATTGAAGTCTTTGCCGAAGGCGACTTCAGACACAGAAACTGTTCCTCCAGAGGCAGTATTGAGATTCATCCTCTATATCCTCTCTCAGGCCTTCGCCTTCACTGCCGGGCGCACGATAACATCGGCCCCTGTGGCACCGGGCACTGCGCCCTTCACCAGCAGCAAATTCTTTTCGGCGTCTACACGCACCACTTCCAGATTCTGGACGGTGACGCGTTCAGCACCCATGTGACCAGCCATCTTCTTGCCCTTGAACACACGACCCGGGGTCTGGTTCTGGCCGATGGAGCCCGGCGCACGGTGGGACAGGGAGTTACCATGAGTGGCATCCTGAGTGCGGAAGTTCCAGCGCTTTACAACGCCCTGGAAGCCCTTACCCTTGGATGTCCCGGTCACATCAATGATCTGACCAGCCTCAAAGATCTCAACAGAGATGGCACCGCCAACCTCGAGATCACCTGTCTCAGCGCGAAATTCCCAAATGCCACGACCTGCCTCAACACCCGCTTTCGCGAAGTGCCCGGCGGCCGGACGAGTCACCCGGGACGCACGACGCTCACCGGTGGTGACCTGCACCCCCTGATAACCGTCTGTTTCTTCGGTTCTGATCTGGGTGATCCGGTTAGGACTCACCTCGATAACGGTAACCGGAATGCTGGCGCCATCTTCAGTGAAGATCCGAGTCATTCCGCATTTCCGACCGACTACACCAATAGCCATTGTCTACCTCTTCACAACCTGCCGTGCGTTCGCACAGCGTGCCGTCATCCCAGGCTGATCTGCACGTCAACACCAGCAGCCAGATCCAGTTTCATCAACGCGTCTACGGTCTTGTCCGTAGGCTCGACGATATCCACCAGGCGCTTGTGGGTGCGAATCTCGTACTGATCCCGCGCATCCTTGTTCACATGCGGTGAGACCAGAACCGTAAACTTTTCCTTCCGCGTAGGCAGAGGAATAGGACCCTGAACCTGTGCACCGGTCCGCTTTGCCGTATCCACGATCTCCTGGGCAGACTGATCAATCAGACGATGATCAAACGCCTTGAGACGGATTCGGATTCTTTGGTTAGCCATAGCTAACTAGCTCCAGACTGTTCAAACCATGCTTCAGATGGCAAAAAACCCACCCGCCCTTCCATTCAGGAGGCGGTGAGTGGCAAATCAGTCCCGGGAACAATGCCCCGGTTGGTCTCGCCTTTCCCATACCTGAAAGGTGCCTTTATATCGGCCCGGAACCTGCTTCTTGCTGCAGAAGTCCCGACGAGAGGGCGCGAATTGTATAGAGAAAGAAAGGCCGGGGCAAGGCCCCGGCCAAACTTTCGCTATATTTTGCCTTATTCGACGATCTTGGCGACGACGCCGGCGCCCACGGTACGGCCACCTTCGCGAATCGCGAAGCGCAGGCCTTCTTCCATGGCGATCGGCGCAATCAGCTTGACCGTCATCTTCACGTTGTCGCCCGGCATCACCATCTCAACGCCTTCTGGCAGATCACACGCACCGGTCACGTCCGTCGTACGGAAGTAGAACTGCGGGCGGTAGCCGTTGAAGAACGGGGTATGACGGCCGCCTTCTTCCTTGCTCAGCACGTACACTTCAGCTTCAAAGCCGGTGTGCGGCTTGATCGTGCCCGGCTTGGACAGTACCTGGCCACGCTCAACGTCGTCACGCTTGGTGCCACGCAGCAACACGCCCACGTTCTCACCTGCACGACCTTCGTCCAGCAGCTTGCGGAACATCTCAACGCCGGTGCAGACGGTCTTCACGGTATCCTTGATACCGACGATTTCCACTTCCTCACCCACTTTCACGATGCCACGCTCTACACGACCCGTTACCACGGTGCCGCGACCAGAGATGGAGAATACGTCTTCGATCGGCATCAGGAAGGCACCGTCGATAGCACGCTCCGGCTCAGGAATGTACTCGTCCAGGGTCTCTACCAGCTTCTGTACCGCCGGTGCGCCAATCTCGGACTGGTCGCCTTCCAGCGCCTTCAGAGCAGAACCCTTGATGATCGGGGTGTCGTCGCCCGGGAAGTCGTAGGCGCTCAGCAGCTCACGCACTTCCATCTCAACCAGTTCCAGCAGCTCTTCGTCGTCTACCATGTCGGCCTTGTTCAGGAACACGACAATGTAGGGAACGCCAACCTGACGGGACAGCAGGATGTGCTCGCGGGTCTGCGGCATCGGGCCATCAGCAGCCGATACCACCAGAATCGCGCCGTCCATCTGCGCCGCACCGGTGATCATGTTCTTCACATAATCCGCGTGGCCCGGGCAGTCTACGTGTGCGTAGTGACGGGTCGGGGAATCATATTCCACGTGAGAGGTAGCAATGGTGATACCGCGGGCACGCTCTTCCGGGGCGTTATCGATCTGGTCGAATGCGCGCGCTTCGCCGGTGCCGTATGCTTCGTGACATACTTTTGTCAGCGCTGCAGTCAGGGTCGTCTTGCCATGGTCAACGTGACCAATGGTGCCAACGTTAAGATGCGGTTTATTACGTTCAAACTTTGCCTTTGCCACGATCTGTATCCTCTTGATCTTTTCGCTTTAAACTCGATTGACTCTCAGGAACCGGGATCAACCCCGGTTCTTGATGACCTGTTCTGCGACGTTATTGGGGGCTTCCGCGTAACGGACGAATTCCATGCTGTAGGTTGCACGCCCCTGGGACGCAGAACGCAGCGATGTGGAATAACCGAACATTTCAGCCAACGGTACTTCGGCGCGGATCTGCTTGCTGCCGCCGTACATGTCTTCCATACCCTGGACAATACCGCGACGACGGTTCAGGTCACCCATGATATCGCCCATGTAGTCTTCCGGCGTTTCCACTTCGACCTTCATCATCGGCTCAAGCAGCACGATACCTGCCTGACGCGCGCCTTCGCGCACTGCCAGACCGCCCGCCATACGGAAGGCGTTTTCGTTGGAATCCACCTCGTGGTAGGACCCGTCGTACAGTGTCGCCTTCACACCCAGGACCGGGAAGCCAGCCAGAACACCTGACTGCAGCTGCTCACGCACACCCTTCTCGATGGCGTTGAAGTATTCCTTCGGCACCACACCACCGTGGATCTGCTCGACGAAGACGAAATCTTCTTCTGCATCCAGACCCAGCGGCTCGAAGCGTACGCGCACGTGACCGTACTGACCGCGGCCACCAGACTGTTTGACGAACTTGCCTTCCGCCTCAACAGACTTGGTGATGGTTTCGCGGTAAGCCACCTGCGGCTGACCGATATTGGCCTCAACGCTGAACTCGCGCTTCATGCGGTCGACGATGATTTCCAGGTGCAGCTCGCCCATACCGGAAATGATGGTCTGGCCGGACTCTTCGTCGGTGCGCACACGGAAAGACGGATCTTCCTGTGCCAGACGGCCCAGCGCCAGGCCCATTTTTTCCTGGTCTGACTTTGTTTTCGGCTCCACCGCAACCGAGATTACCGGTTCCGGGAATTCCATACGCTCGAGGATGATCGGCTTGTCGAGGGCACACAGGGTTTCACCCGTGGTCACATCTTTCATGCCGACACAGGCGCAGATATCGCCAGCGCGCACTTCCTTGATTTCTTCGCGGGTGTTGGCGTGCATCTGCAGCAGACGGCCAACGCGCTCCTTCTTGTCCTTGGTGGCGTTGAGCACGGTGTCACCAGAGGCCAGTACGCCGGAGTAGCAGCGAATGAAGGTCAGCGAGCCTACGAACGGGTCGGTGGCGATCTTGAACGCCAGCGCCGCGAAGGGCTCGTCGTCCGCAGAATGACGCTCGGCCGGTTCGCCGTTCAGCAACTCACCACGGATGGATTCAACATCGTCCGGCGCCGGCATGTAACGCACCACGGCATCCAGAAGCGCCTGAACGCCCTTGTTCTTGAAAGCGGTGCCGCAGAAAGCCGGAATGATTTCACCCGTCAGTACACGACCACGCAGGGCCTTGTAGATGTCTTCCGGGGTCAGCTCTTCGCCGCCGAGATATTTTTCCATCATCTCTTCGTCGGTTTCTGCTGCGCTTTCCACCAGCTTTTCGCGGTATTCAGCAACCTGGTCAGCCATGTCTTCCGGCGGCGCCTTCAGCTCGAACGTGACGCCCATGTCGTCTTCGTTCCAGTACACCGCTTCCAGGGTTACCAGATCAACGATGCCCTTGAAGTTCTCTTCCGAACCGATGGGCAGCTGCATCACGACCGGGTTAGCACCCAGACGTGCTTTCATCTGCTCAACGACACGCAGGAAGTTGGCACCGGTACGGTCCATCTTGTTGACGAACGCCAGACGCGGCACCTGATACTTGTTGGCCTGACGCCATACGGTTTCTGACTGGGGCTGAACGCCACCCACAGCGCAGTACACCATCACAGCACCATCCAGTACCCGCATGGACCGTTCCACTTCAATCGTGAAATCCACGTGCCCGGGGGTATCGATGATGTTGATACGGTGCTCGTCAAACTGTTTGGCCATGCCACTCCAGAAACAGGTCGTCGCAGCGGAGGTAATGGTGATACCCCGCTCCTGCTCCTGCTCCATCCAGTCCATGGTGGCCGCGCCATCATGCACTTCACCGATCTTGTGGGATACGCCTGTGTAGAACAGGATCCGCTCGGTGGTGGTGGTCTTGCCAGCGTCGATGTGGGCGCTGATGCCGATATTTCTGTAGCGGTTCAGAGGAGTCTTGCGTGCCACGTTGCTATCCTCGCGTCATGCTGCGAATTCAAAAACCGGCCTGACATCAGGCCGGTTACAAAGATGGTGCCAATCAGAAACGGTAGTGCGAGAACGCCTTGTTGGCTTCCGCCATACGGTGAACATCTTCACGCTTCTTGATCGCAGAGCCTTTACCGTCGGCAGCGTCGAGAATCTCGCCGGCCAGTCGAGCAGCCATGCTCTTCTCGCCACGCTTGCGGGCGGAATCCACCAGCCAGCGCATGGCCAGTGCGGTACGACGGCTCGGGCGCACTTCTACCGGCACCTGGTACGTTGCACCACCGACACGGCGGGATTTCACTTCCACCATCGGGCGAATGGAATCCAGCGCTTTCTCGAAGAATTCCAGCGGCTCGGATTTCTTGCGCTCTTCTACCACCGCCAGGGCACCGTAAACGATGCTCTCGGCGACCGACTTCTTGCCGGACTCCATGACGTGGTTGATAAACTTGGCCAGGAGCTGACTCCCGAACTTGGGATCAGGGAGAATGTCACGTTTTGCTGCGACGCGTCTTCTAGGCATCGGATGTGTTCCTCTAACACCCCCGCAGGGCGGGGAAGGCTTCAGGGTTAACCGGGACAGCCACGCCTGTTTGTTAACGGGCGCCCGGACCTTACTCATCCCGCCGTAAAGCGGCTCAGGCAAAGCCCGAGCCCCGGTACGGTAGTCTGAACGGGGCAAATGCCCCTTTTACTTACCAATACGCCGCAGAGCACTCGCGCGCGCTGCGGCTATCGGCACGGGGCCGGAGCCCCGGTGTGATCTGACCTGCCGGCACTACCGCAAAGCGGTCACCGACACCCGGATCGGATTACTTTTTCGGGCGCTTGGCGCCGTACTTGGAACGGCGCTGCTGGCGACCGTTCACACCGGCGGTGTCCAGGGTGCCGCGCACGGTGTGGTAACGCACACCAGGCAGATCCTTGACCCGACCGCCGCGAATCAGTACCACCGAGTGCTCCTGCAGGTTATGACCTTCACCACCAATGTAGGAAGTCACTTCATAACCGTTGGTCAGACGCACACGGCACACCTTACGGAGCGCTGAGTTCGGCTTCTTGGGAGTCGTGGTGTATACACGAGTGCACACGCCACGACGCTGAGGGCTGCCCTGAAGGGCGACCGAATCGCTTTTTTCGACCTTGCTCTTGCGCGGTTTACGCACCAGCTGGTTTACGGTTGCCATGAAAACTAACGCTCCACGCTTACAATTCTGTGACGATGACCGGACTGCCCCAGGGGAATCCGACACCGGAAAGGGGGCGAATTCTAGGAACGACCCCGCCGCAAGTCAAGCAGCGGGGGTCGGGTCTTCCTGTTTCCGGTCGAAACCGGGCTTTTTTAACCCTCATCCGAGGAGCTGAGCGCCTCGGAAAGGGCCTGTTCCACTTCATCCATGGTCGGCGCATCCGGGGCACGCCCCAGTTCGCGCAGACGACGACGCTCCATGTGGTAGGCATAGCCGGTACCGGCCGGGATCAGACGACCCACTACCACGTTTTCCTTCAGACCGCGCAAATCGTCTTCCTTGCCGGTCACCGCCGCTTCGGTCAACACCCGGGTGGTCTCCTGGAAGGAGGCCGCAGAGATGAACGATTCGGTGGCCAGGGACGCCTTGGTGATACCCAGCAACAGTCGATCGTAGCGGGGCAGCATCTTGTCGTTACCCTTGAGGCGGTCGATCTCGATCAGCACACGGGACAGCTCTGCCTGCTCGCCCTTGATGAAGGTCGATTCGCCCGGCTCGGTGATTTCCACCTTGCGCAACATCTGGCGAATGATCACTTCGATATGCTTGTCGTTGATCTTCACACCCTGGAGGCGGTAAACCTCCTGGACTTCATTGACGATGTAACGAGCCAGTTCGGTTTCACCCAGCAGGCGCAGGATGTCATGGGGATTCAGCGGGCCATCAGAGATCACCTCGCCCTTCTCCACATGCTCCCCTTCGAAGACGTTCAGCTGGCGCCACTTCGGAATCAGCTCTTCGTGGGTATCACCGCCGTCATCCGGGGTGATCACCAGCCGCACCTTGCCCTTGGTTTCCTTGCCGAAGGACACTGCACCGCTCTTCTCTGCCAGAATCGCCGCCTCTTTCGGCTGGCGCGCCTCGAACAGGTCAGCAACCCGCGGCAGACCACCGGTGATATCCCGTGTCTTGGACGATTCTTGGGGAATCCGCGCAATAACGTCACCCATACCCACATCCACACCATCCCGCAGGCTGGTCAGGGAGCCGGAAGGCAGGAAGTACTGCGCCGGCGTATCGGTATTGGCCATGTTCACGGGCTTGCCCTTGGCATCCAGAAGACGGATTACCGGGCGCATGTCCTTACCCGCCGCCGGACGATCCTTGCTGTCGATCATCTCGATGGTGGTCAGGCCGGTCAGCTCGTCGGTCTGGTAGTTCACGGTGATACCTTCTTCCATATCACCGAACTGCACCTTACCTTTCACTTCCGCGATGATCGGGTGTGTATGCGGATCCCAGGTCGCAGCGACCTGACCACCTTCAACGACATCACCTTCTTTCGCGGTAATCAGCGCACCGTAGGGCACCTTGTAGCGCTCACGCTCACGACCCAGCTCATCAGCCACGGCCAACTCGCCAGAACGGGATACCGCCACCAGGCCGTCCTTGTGCGCCACTGTCTTGATGTTATGCAGACGAATGGTACCGCCATGCTTGATCTGGATGCTGGACACCGCAGACGCCCGGCTCGCCGCACCACCGATGTGGAAGGTCCGCATGGTCAGCTGGGTACCCGGCTCACCGATGGACTGGGCAGCAATAACGCCGACCGCTTCACCGATGTTGATCTGATGCCCGCGAGCCAGATCACGGCCGTAACATTTGGCACAGACACCGAAGCGCGTGTCACAGGCAATCGGTGAGCGCACCAGCACTTCATCAATCGCATTGGCTTCGAGGATCTCGACCCAGTTTTCGTCCAGCAGCGTGCCGGCAGGCACCAGCACATTGTCTGCACCGGCCTTGACCACATCCCGTGCCACAACGCGACCCAGCACCCGCTCACGCAGTGGCTCGACCACGTCACCGCCTTCAATCAGCGGGGTCATCAGAACGCCGTTCTCGGTGCCGCAATCTTCCTCGGTCACCACCAGATCCTGTGCCACGTCAACCAGACGACGGGTCAGGTAACCGGAGTTAGCCGTTTTCAGTGCCGTATCCGCCAGACCTTTCCGCGCACCGTGAGTAGAGATGAAGTACTGGAGTACGTTCAAACCTTCACGGAAGTTGGAGGTAATGGGCGTCTCGATGATCGAGCCATCCGGCTTCGCCATCAGACCACGCATACCGGCCAACTGACGAATCTGCGCCGGGGAGCCCCGGGCGCCGGAGTCAGCCATCATCCAGATGGAGTTGAAGGAGCTTTGCTGCTCGTCTTCGCCATCGCGGTTGACCACGGTCTCGAACTTCAGGTTGTCCATCATCGCTTTCGCGATCTGGTCGTTGGTGCGGGACCAGATATCGACCACCTTGTTGTAACGCTCGCCGCGGGTTACCAGACCGGAAGCGAACTGCTCCTCGATCTCGTGCACCTCTTCTTCGGCAGACGCCAGGATGGTGACCTTCTCGTCCGGGATGACCATGTCTTCGATGCCCACGGAGGAACCGGAATAGGTGGCCTCGCGGAAACCGAGATACATCAACTGGTCAGCAAAGATACAGGTGTGCTTGGTGCCCAGGATGCGATAGCACTGGTTCAACAGGCGCGAAATCGCTTTCTTGGTCATCGGCTGGTTCACTGATTCGAACGCCATGCCTTCCGGCACGATGTCCCACAGCTTGCAGCGGCCCGGCGTGGTGTCCGCAATGTACGTCCGCTCGGTCACGACACCATGACGGTCACGTACTTTCTCGGACACACGCACCTTGATGCGCGCATGCAGGTGCACCGCCTTGTTGCCCAGTGCACGGCTGACTTCGCGGGTATCCACGAATGTCATGCCTTCGCCCTGTGCGTTCACGCGGTCACGGCTGATGTAGTACAGGCCCAGTACAACGTCCTGGGTCGGCACGATGATGGGTTCACCACTGGCCGGAGACAGAATGTTGTTGGTGGACATCATCAGTGCACGGGCTTCGAGCTGGGCTTCCAGGGTCAGCGGTACGTGTACCGCCATCTGGTCACCGTCAAAGTCGGCGTTGAAGGCCGCACAGACCAGCGGATGCAGCTGGATCGCCTTGCCTTCAATCAGTACCGGTTCGAACGCCTGGATACCGAGACGGTGCAGCGTGGGCGCCCGGTTCAGCATCACCGGGTGTTCGCGAATCACTTCAGCGAGGATATCCCACACTTCTGCGGTTTCGCGCTCCACCATCTTCTTGGCAGCCTTGATGGTCGTCGCCAAACCGCGCGCTTCCAGCTTCGCGAAGATGAACGGTTTGAACAGCTCAAGCGCCATTTTCTTCGGCAGACCGGTTTCATGCAGTTTGAGCGTCGGACCTACCACGATCACGGAACGGCCGGAATAGTCGACGCGCTTGCCGAGCAGGTTCTGACGGAAACGACCCTGCTTGCCCTTGATCATGTCGGCCAGGGACTTCAGCGGGCGCTTGTTGGAGCCGGTGATGGCGCGGCCACGACGACCGTTGTCCAGCAGCGCATCCACGGACTCCTGCAGCATGCGCTTTTCGTTCCGCACGATGATATCCGGCGCAGACAGATCCAGCAGGCGCTTGAGGCGGTTGTTCCGGTTGATGACGCGGCGATACAGATCGTTCAGATCCGAGGTCGCGAAACGACCACCGTCCAGCGGCACCAGCGGACGCAGATCCGGCGGCAGCACGGGCAGCACGGTCATGACCATCCACTCGGGACGGTTGCCGGAGGCCTGGAAGGCTTCCATCAGCTTCAGTCGCTTGGACAGCTTCTTCAGCTTGGTATCGGAACCGGTGGTTTCGATATCCTGACGCAGCTCGGCAATGTCCTGCTCCAGATCCAGATCTGCGAGCAACTGCTGAACGGCTTCAGCACCCATGCGGGCGTCGAATTCATCACCAAACTCTTCCAGCTTCTCGAAGTACTCTTCGTCGGACAGCAGCTGGCCTTTTTCCAGATCCGTCATGCCGGGCTCAACCACGACAAAGGATTCGAAATACAGCACGCGCTCGATGTCGCGAAGGGTCATGTCCAGCATCAGACCGATACGGCTGGGCAGTGACTTGAGGAACCAGATGTGCGCTACCGGGCTGGCCAGTTCGATATGGCCCATGCGCTCGCGGCGCACTTTGGACAGCGTCACTTCAACGCCACATTTCTCGCAGATCACACCGCGATGCTTGAGGCGCTTGTATTTACCACACAGGCATTCGTAGTCCTTGATCGGACCAAAAATGCGCGCACAGAACAGACCATCCCGCTCCGGCTTAAAGGTGCGGTAGTTGATCGTCTCGGGCTTTTTCACCTCGCCAAAGGACCAGGACCGGATAAGATCCGGCGGCGCCAGTCCAATTTTGAGCTTGTCAAACTCCGTGACTTGTCCCTGACTTTTAAGGAGATTCAGCAAGTCTTTCAAGGCCAGTCCTCCAATAGGAGCATTTGCTCGCTATGCGTTAATCCGGGTGCTGGATGACCCAGGCTTTCCGTTGTTCAGGAAAGCCGGATCACTCATTTTCCAGCTCGATGTTAATACCGAGGGAACGAATTTCCTTCAGCAATACGTTGAAGGATTCCGGCATACCCGGATCCATACGGTGATCGCCATCGACGATGTTCTTGTAAATGCGCGTACGGCCATTTACGTCGTCAGATTTCACCGTGAGCATTTCCTGCAGCGTGTAGGCCGCGCCGTATGCTTCAAGCGCCCACACTTCCATCTCACCGAAGCGCTGACCACCGAACTGCGCCTTACCACCCAGCGGCTGCTGGGTAACCAGGCTGTAAGAGCCGGTGGAACGGGCATGCATCTTGTCATCCACCAGGTGGTTGAGCTTGAGCATGTACATGTAGCCTACCGTTACCGCGCGATCGAACTTGTCACCGGTCCGGCCATCCCACAGGACGGACTGCCCTGACGGGTGAAGATCAGCCAGTTCCAGCAGCGCCTTGAGCTCAGGCTCCTTGGCGCCATCGAATACCGGTGTCGCCATCGGCACGCCGGCGCGCAGGTTCTGCGCCAGTTCGATAATTTCCGCATCGGAGAAGCTGGCAATTTCTTCCGGGTTATGAACATCGCCGGTCTGGTTGTACAGACGCTCCAGAAACTCACGCACTTCACTGATCTTCTTCTGCTCGTCGAGCATGCGTCCGATCTTCTCGCCCAGGCCTTTTGCCGCCCAGCCAAGGTGCGTTTCCAGAATCTGACCAATGTTCATCCGCGACGGTACACCCAGCGGGTTCAGCACCACATCCACCGGCACGCCATGCTCGTCGTACGGCATGTCTTCTTCCGGCATGATGACGGAGATCACACCCTTGTTACCGTGACGGCCGGCCATCTTGTCGCCGGGCTGGATGCGACGCTTGATCGCCAGGTAGACCTTGACGATCTTGAGGACGCCGTGGGCGAGGTCGTCGCCACCGGAGATCTTGCCCTGCTTGTCCTTGTAGCGCTCTTCCTGCTCTTTCTTGTGCGCTTCAAGGTATTGCTGGGCACGCTCCAGCTGCTCGGCAACATCGTCGTCCGCCGGGCGCAGCTCGAACCACTGTTCCGGCTTGAGGCTGTCCAGCAGCTCGTCGGTCAGCTCTGCGCCACGCTTCTGGCCAGCACCGCCGTTGACTTTCTTGCCTTTCAGTTCGCGACGCAGACGCTCAAGCAAATCCTGCTCGAGAATCCGGTACTCGTCTTTCAGATCCTTGCGGAACTGATCCAGCTGTTGCTGTTCGATCTGTTTGGCGCGCTCGTCCTTGTCGACACCATCACGGGTGAAGACCTGAACGTCGATGACCGTGCCCTTGATGCCGGAGGAAACACGCAGGGATGTGTCTTTCACATCCGACGCCTTCTCACCGAAGATGGCACGCAGCAGCTTCTCTTCTGGCGTCAGCTGGGTCTCGCCTTTCGGCGTGACCTTGCCTACCAGAATGTCGCCAGCGCCCACTTCCGCACCGATGTACACGATGCCGGACTCATCCAGCTTGGAGAGTGCCGCTTCACCCACGTTGGGAATGTCAGAGGTGATCTCTTCCGGCCCCAGCTTGGTGTCACGCGCCACACAGGTCAGTTCCTGAATGTGGATCGTGGTAAAGCGATCTTCACGCACCACCCGCTCGGAGATCAGGATGGAATCTTCGAAGTTGTAACCGTTCCAGGGCATGAACGCGACGCGCATGTTCTGGCCCAGCGCCAGCTCACCCATGTCGATGGACGGGCCGTCCGCCATGATGTCCTGGCGAGCTACCTTGTCACCAACCTTCACCAGCGGACGCTGGTTGATACAGGTGTTCTGGTTTGACCGGGTGTACTTGGTCAGGTTGTAGATATCAACGCCGGCTTCGCCTTCGGCGATCTCGTCATCAAATACCTTGACGATGATACGGCTGGCATCGACCTTGTCGATCACACCACCACGACGCGCCACCACACAAACGCCGGAGTCCCGCGCTACGTGGCGTTCGATACCGGTACCTACCAGCGGCTTGTCGGCACGCAGGGTCGGCACAGCCTGACGCTGCATGTTGGAACCCATCAACGCACGGTTTGCATCATCGTGCTCCAGGAACGGAATCAGTGCCGCAGCAACCGATACCACCTGACGCGGTGATACATCCATGTGGGTAATCTGGTCCGGCTGCATCACGGTAAATTCGTTACGGTGACGTACCGCGACGAATTCCTCGATGAAGCGTTCGTTTTGGGTCTTGGAATCCGCCTGCGCAATCACGCATTCGGCTTCTTCAATCGCCGACAGGTACTCGATCTCGTCGGTAACCTGACCGTTCACCACTTTCCGGTACGGGCTCTCGAGGAAACCGTAAGGGTTGGTGCGCGCGTAGGCCGCCAGTGAGTTGATCAGACCGATGTTCGGACCTTCAGGTGTCTCAATCGGGCAGACACGGCCGTAATGGGTCGGATGCACGTCACGGACTTCAAAGCCGGCACGCTCACGGGTCAGACCGCCCGGGCCCAGTGCCGATACACGGCGCTTGTGGGTCACTTCAGATAGCGGGTTGTTCTGGTCCATGAACTGGGACAGCTGCGAAGAGCCAAAGAACTCTTTCACGGCAGCCGCCACCGGCTTGGCATTGATCAGATCCTGCGGCATCAGGCCTTCGGATTCTGCCAGGCTCAAACGCTCCTTGACGGCGCGCTCTACCCGAACCAGGCCAACACGGAACTGGTTCTCTGCCATCTCGCCGACGGACCGCACACGACGGTTACCGAGGTTGTCGATGTCATCGACGATGCCGTTACCATTACGGATATCGACCAGCGTACGAATCACATCCACGATGTCGGAAACGCCATCGCCAAGCTGTTCGTAGTAACGCTTGCCTTCTTCGTCATTGCGCAAGCTGAAGTAACGACCGTCATACATGATGCCGGGGCCTTCAATTTCTTCGCGGCCCAGACGACGGTTGAACTTCATCCGGCCAACGCCGGACAGGTCATAACGCTCTTCGGTGAAGAACAGGTTCTTGAACAGGTTCTCTGCAGCATCCTTGGTCGGCGGCTCGCCGGGACGCATCATGCGATAGATTTCCACCAGCGCTTCGAGCTGACTGCGGGTCGCGTCAGTGCGCAGCGTGTCGGAAATGAAGGCGCCATGATCCAGATCGTTGGTGTACAACGTCTCGAACGCCTTGACGCCAGCGGCTTCCAGCTTGGCCAGCACGTCGGCGGTAATTTCCGTGTTGCACTCAACCAGTACTTCGCCGGTCTTTTCGTCAATGGCTGAACGTGCCAGCACCTTGCCGAACAGATACTCACCGGGGATATCCAGGAATTCGATATTGGCTTTTTCCAGCTCGCGGATATGGCGGGCTGTAATCCGGCGACCGGCTTCCACAACAACCTTGCCGTCGGCCAGGATGTCGAACGTTGCCGTCTCACCACGCAGGCGCTCTGCGATCAGGCGCATGCGGTAAATGCCGTTCTCGTGGGCAATCTCGTTGGTCTCGAAAAACATCTCGAGAATCTCATCCGAGTTATAGCCCAGCGCGCGCAGCAGTACCGTGGCCGGCAGCTTGCGGCGACGGTCGATACGGACAAACACCATGTCTTTCGGGTCGAATTCGAAATCGAGCCAGGAGCCACGGTAAGGAATCACGCGTGCGGAATAGAGCAGCTTGCCGGAGCTGTGCGTCTTGCCCTTGTCGTGATCAAAGAACACGCCCGGGGAACGGTGCAGCTGGGACACGATGACCCGCTCGGTACCATTGATGACAAAGGTACCGTTCTCGGTCATGAGCGGAATTTCGCCCATGTAGACCTGTTGCTCGCGGATGTCCTTGATCGCGCCGGATGATTCTTTATCGTAAATCACCAGACGGATGCGCACCCGCAAGGGGGCCGCATAGGTCGCGCCGCGGAGCATACACTCTTTGACATCAAACACCGGCTTACCGAGTTCATACCCGGCATACTCGAGCGCCGCATTACCCGAATAACTGGAGATCGGGAATACGGACTTGAAGGCAGCTTCCAGACCAGTTGCTTCGCGAACCTCGGTACCTTTATCGTGCTGCAAAAAGGTCCGGTACGAATCAAGCTGGATCGCCAGGAGGTACGGAACCTCCATAACCTGCGGAAGCTTGCCGAAATTCTTGCGGATCCGCTTTTTCTCAGTAAATGAGTATGCCATCTGCGTTCCTCGGCTGTTTGACCCATCACCCGCCGGCGATGTCTCTTTAATACGTGACCACGCAATACGTGATCAGGTGTTACGCATTCATATATCGTTCAGAAACGACAAAAGGCTGGCAGCCCAGACGGCTGCCAGCCGGCGTCTCTCCAATGTGCCGGAAAGACTGGCGCATAAGCGCTTACTTCAGTTCTGCAGTACCACCAGCTTCTTCGATCTTCTTCTTGATCGCTTCAGCTTCGTCTTTGTTCACGCCTTCCTTGACTGCAGCCGGAGCGCCTTCTACCAGGTCTTTGGCTTCTTTCAGGCCCAGGCCGGTAGTTTCGCGCACTGCCTTGATCACGCCGACTTTCTTGTCGCCGAAGCCAGTCAGAACAACGTCAAACTCAGTCTTCTCTTCAGCAGCTGCACCAGCGTCGCCGCCAGCAGCAGGAGCAGCAACAGCAACAGCTGCAGCAGCGCTCACGCCGAATTTCTCTTCCATGGCGCTGATCAGTTCGACCAGATCCATAACGCTCATTTCAGCAACTGCATTCAGAATATCTTCTTTGGACAAAGCCATTTTCAATCTCCTCATTCACCTTTCGGTGAGGGTGAAACCGGGTTTCGATAGTTCAGCAACCTGAAATATTCAGGCAGCTTCCTGTTTCTGATCCTTCACTGCAGCCACAACGCGCACAAACTTGCTCGGGACTTCATTAGCCGTACGAACAAACTTGGCAATCGGTGCCTGCATAACGGACAGCAGCGTAGAGAGAGCCTGGTCGCGAGTCGGCAGCTTGGCGAGGATGTCGAGATCCGCCGCACCATAAGCCACACCACCCACTGCCAGCGCCTTCACTTCAAGCAGCTTGTGATCTTTGGCGAAGTCCTTGAAGAGCCGGGCCGCAGCACCGGGATCTTCCTGGGAGAACGCCAGGATCGTAGGGCCAACCAGCGCATCGTTCAGGCACTCATACTCAGTACCTTCAACGGCTCGTTTCGCCAGTGTGTTACGCACAACACGTACGTAGACACCGGTTTCACGCGCTTTCTGACGAAGTTCGGTCATTTCCGAAACCGTCAGACCACGATAGTCGGCAATCACTGCTGAAAGTGCATCGGCGGCAACAGCGTTAACCGAAGCAACAATCGCGCGTTTGTCCTCCAGATTCAAAGGCATACAACCTCCTGGATTCACAAACTCACCCATCAACACCGACATCTGAAACAGCGTCGACAGGGTTGCCATGACCGGTTACCCGGTCGGTATCGCGGAAGCCTGCCCCTGAGTTTCCAGGTTTGAACTACCGCGCCTGCGCAGGCGACTTGCACCTTTACCCCGCTGTTTCCAGCGCGACCTGCGGTCTTTGACGCCCCGGCTTTGCTTCCTGGGAAGCGCCGCCGAGATCAAAGAAGTAAAAACTGCTTACAGAATCAGAGTGGCCTGATCGATTGCCAGCCCCGGACCCATAGTGGTCGACAGAGTGACTTTCTTCACATACACACCCTTGGCAGAAGACGGCTTGATCTTTTTCAGATCAGCCAGCAGCGCCTCGACGTTCTCTTTCACTGCGTTGGCGTCGAAACCGACCTGGCCAACGATGCAGTGAATGATGCCGCCCTTGTCCGTGCGGTAACGCACCTGGCCACCTTTGGCATTCTTGACCGCTGTGGTCACGTCCGCCGTTACAGTGCCCACTTTCGGGTTTGGCATCAGACCACGCGGACCCAGGATGGTGCCGAGCTTGCCCACGACGCGCATGGCGTCCGGGGTCGCGATGACCACATCAAAGTTCAGCTCGCCAGCCTGTACCTGCTCGGCCAGATCGTCAAAACCCACCACATCAGCACCCGCTTCACGCGCGGCATCAGCGTTGGCGCCCTGGGCGAAAACCGCAACACGCACGGTCTTGCCGGTGCCGTGCGGCAGCACCGAAGCGCCACGCACGTTCTGGTCGGATTTGCGCGGATCAACGCCAAGGTTCACCGCAACATCGATGGATTCCTTGAACTTGACCTTGGACAGCTCACCCAGCAGGGTCACTGCTTCTTCAATTGCGTACTGCTTGCCCGGCTCAATCTTTTCACGGATCACTCGGGCGCGTTTGGACAGCTTGGTCATCGCTTATTCCTCCACGTCCAGACCCATGGATCGGGCACTGCCAGCAATAGTCCGGACTGCCGCATCCATATCAGCAGCAGTCAGGTCGGGTTCTTTCGCCTTGGCGATATCTTCAAGCTGGGCACGGGTTACCTTGCCCACCTTGTTCTTGTTCGGCACGCCAGAGCCACTCTTGATACCTGCTGCTTTTTTCAGCAGGAAAGAGGCCGGCGGCGTCTTCATCACAAAGGTAAAGCTGCGATCACTGTATACCGTGATCACGACCGGCACCGGAGCGCCTTTTTCGATTTCCTGGGTCTGGGCGTTGAACGCCTTACAGAACTCCATGATGTTCACGCCGTGCTGACCCAGTGCTGGGCCGACCGGCGGGCTTGGATTGGCCGCACCCGCTGCAACCTGCAGCTTGATGTAGGCCTGGATTTTCTTAGCCATGTTCAACTCCCTTGGGTGCAAACGCCTCACCGGTGTGTCCGGCTATGGCTCCCCTGAGGTTTGTCTTAAGTCGCAACCCGACACGCGGGCGTACGACACCTGCCATGATCAGCTCTTTTCGACCTGACCAAATTCCAGCTCTACCGGGGTAGAGCGACCGAAGATCAGTACTGCAACGTGCAGACGGCTCTTCTCATAATTCACTTCTTCGACAACACCGTTGAAATCGGCAAACGGGCCATCGGTGACACGAACCACTTCACCCGGCTCGAACAATGTCTTCGGCTTCGGCTTGTCGGTGCTGTCATCCATACGACGCAGGATGGCATCTGCCTCCCGATCCGTGATCGGCGAGGGTTTGTCCGGGGTACCGCCAATGAAGCCCAGCACCTTTGGCGTTTCCTTGATCAGGTGCCAGGTGCCGTCGTTCATTTCCATCTGTACCAGCACATAGCCCGGGAAGAATTTCCGCTCGGACTTGCGCTTCTGGCCACCCTTGATCTCCACCACTTCTTCGGTGGGCACCAGGATGTCACCAAAATCATCTTCCATGCCGCGCAGCTTGATGCGTTCTTCAAGTGCCCGCTTCACATGCTTTTCAAAGCCGGAATAGGCATGAACCACATACCAACGCTTCGCCATGTCTACCTCTTAGCCGATGACCCGGGAAATAAGCCCGTTGAGTATCCAGTCAAAAAAGAAAAGCATGATCGCCACCAGCACCACGAAGGCCAGCACGATAAGGGTGGTCTGTACGGTCTCCTGACGTGTCGGCCATACGACCTTGCGCATTTCCACCATTGCATCTTTGCGCAGCTGGTTGAAAGCACGGCCCTGCTCTGTCTGCAGTGCGACAAACGCCGCCAGCAACGCGAGCACCACCACGCCAAGGGCACGATACAACGGCGACACATCTTCGCCGTAGTAGGTGTTGCCCCATATACCCACACCAAGCAATACCGCCACCACAGCCCACTTGATGACCTGCGCTGGCGAAGAGCCCGACTGCGTTTCTGTCTTTTCACTCATGACCGATACACCCTGCCATCTATCCATGGCGTCGGGAAAACTTGGCAGGCCAGGAGGGACTCGAACCCCCAACCCCCGGTTTTGGAGACCGGTGCTCTACCAATTGAACTACTGGCCTGTAACCTGTTTCTGCCAAACGCAGCAGGCCGAGGTGCATTGCAACGACACCTCGGCCCCTTTGCCGGCAGCTGAATCTGCTTACTCGATGATCTTGGCGACGACGCCGGCGCCCACGGTACGGCCACCTTCGCGAATCGCGAAGCGCAGGCCTTCTTCCATGGCGATCGGCGCAATCAGCTTGACCGTCATCTTCACGTTGTCGCCCGGCATCACCATCTCAACGCCTTCTGGCAGATCACACGCACCGGTCACGTCCGTCGTACGGAAGTAGAACTGCGGGCGGTAGCCGTTGAAGAACGGGGTATGACGGCCGCCTTCTTCCTTGCTCAGCACGTACACTTCAGCTTCAAAGCCGGTGTGCGGCTTGATCGTGCCCGGCTTGGACAGTACCTGGCCACGCTCAACGTCGTCACGCTTGGTGCCACGCAGCAACACGCCCACGTTCTCACCTGCACGACCTTCGTCCAGCAGCTTGCGGAACATCTCAACGCCGGTGCAGACGGTCTTCACGGTATCCTTGATACCGACGATTTCCACTTCCTCACCCACTTTCACGATGCCACGCTCTACACGACCCGTTACCACGGTGCCGCGACCAGAGATGGAGAATACGTCTTCGATCGGCATCAGGAAGGCACCGTCGATAGCACGCTCCGGCTCAGGAATGTACTCGTCCAGGGTCTCTACCAGCTTCTGTACCGCCGGTGCGCCAATCTCGGACTGGTCGCCTTCCAGCGCCTTCAGAGCAGAACCCTTGATGATCGGGGTGTCGTCGCCCGGGAAGTCGTAGGCGCTCAGCAGCTCACGCACTTCCATCTCAACCAGTTCCAGCAGCTCTTCGTCGTCTACCATGTCGGCCTTGTTCAGGAACACGACAATGTAGGGAACGCCAACCTGACGGGACAGCAGGATGTGCTCGCGGGTCTGCGGCATCGGGCCATCAGCAGCCGATACCACCAGAATCGCGCCGTCCATCTGCGCCGCACCGGTGATCATGTTCTTCACATAATCCGCGTGGCCCGGGCAGTCTACGTGTGCGTAGTGACGGGTCGGGGAATCATATTCCACGTGAGAGGTAGCAATGGTGATACCGCGGGCACGCTCTTCCGGGGCGTTATCGATCTGGTCGAATGCGCGCGCTTCGCCGGTGCCGTATGCTTCGTGACATACTTTTGTCAGCGCTGCAGTCAGGGTCGTCTTGCCATGGTCAACGTGACCAATGGTGCCAACGTTAAGATGCGGTTTATTACGTTCAAACTTTGCCTTTGCCACGA
>NZ_JAIOUB010000004.1 GCF_019931215.1 Alcanivorax limicola | reverse complement strand
CAACCGATTGATGTCAGTGAAGCCTTTGATCACTCGGTTGCCAGGACGTGGCTGCGAGCCGAGGACCACGGGACAGCGCGCTTCAGAGATTCTGTGCGGGAGCGCACGGGTAATTCAGCGTCAACCCAGGTCACGGAAGGGATGACTTACGGTTGGTTCGCCGAGATGGTAACGTCTATCCGTCTGGCGGGTGATGCGAATGCACCACAAGGGATGCGCCAGGCTGCCCGGACGGACGCTACGCTAGGTGCGATGCCGTTGCCGCTGGTGAGTAGAGTTACGAGTGGGGCAAGATCGCTAGATGATTTGTCTCGCGCCGCTGGTGCATTAGATCGCGGAGGCTTGTCCGCTGCGGGACGAGCACTTCAGAAGCACGGCAGTCGTTCCGGCAGTGTGTTTCCTGCAGCTCAGGGGAATCCAGCCGCTATTAATCGACAGGGTCAAAACGTTGTTGACGACATTCTGACTGCTCCCGGAAATACAACTGTTACGCGCCATCATGCGCGTTTTGGCAATGTAACTGAGGTCCGAGCACCTGATGGTCGTGGAGTTCGATATGGCGACAGGGGAGAGTTCTTGGGGTTCTTGGAGCCGCGCTTATGACTTTCATCGTAGAAATAGCCAGTAGTCCAGATCGTGATGATTTGGTTGCTGAAATTTGGTGGAACGATCAGATGGTCGCCGAATTGCGTCGATCGCCAGATGGTGGCCGTTATATCGACCTCTACCCGAGCCCTTCACGTGTGCCGTGGTCTTTTAGTCTTGATGATTGGACTAAGGCTGTTGAGGAGGCGAAAAGTCAGCTAGGCTAATGTCACAAGTTGTTAGCCGAGATAAATATACGCATAAAAACTACCGAAAATTCCGGAATTTTGACTTTCGGAATGCAAGAGCTAAGAAGGGCTCTTGCAGAAGGCGGCAAGGAGAGTAAAGTTAAAAGCTATATTTTCAAGAACGAGAAAGGCACTGGAATTGTCTACCTGAACGATTCAGGTGGTAAGGCAATAGGCGCAGTGCTGATTGGAACTTTAGGGAACGAAGAAATCTCATTGGCGAAGTCGAAATCATAGTCACCCACCATTCTCGTTATCGCTGACAAGAAACATGGCTTTGGGCTGACACAAAACACAGCCTCCGGCTGAAAGCCTGTAAGCTCTTTAACAATCCTCGACGCCTCGGGTGTGAGGGCACTCCGGGACGTGCTGGCTGGCAGCGGCGGGGGTGATCTGCCGACAGCGATCATAGTGCGCGAAGCAGGGGAAAGCCCGAGTGCTGCGTTCAGCAGTGCGCGAGACAAGATTGGAGGGCATGCCCCGCCCTCAACCATGTGGGAGTTGTTGCGGCGCCTGAATCGCACGGATGCCGGGCAACCGATTGATGTCAGTGAAGCCTTTGATCACTCGGTTGCCAGGACGTGGCTGCGAGCCGAGGACCACGGGACAGCGCGCTTCAGAGATTCTGTGCGGGAGCGCACGGGTAATTCAGCGTCAACCCAAGCCACGGAAGGGATGACTTACGGTTGGTTCGCCGAGATGGTAACGTCTATCCGTCTGGCGGGTGATGCGAATGCACCACAAGGGATGCGTCAGGCTGCCCGGACGGACGCTACGCTAGGTGCGATGCCGTTGCCGCCTGTGGGTAGAGTTGGAGCGGCGACGAAGAGGGTGGGATACCATGCAACCCATCCTGACGTAGTTCCACTAATTCAGCAGGGCGGGTTTAGAGCGGGGACTGCTCCGGGTCGATTGGGTTCTTCTGGAACATATGTGAATAATACCCGTGCTGGAGCGATTGCTGAGTTCCAGTATCACAATCCGGGTGTGACACCTTCCGTATTGAGAGTTGAATACAGCCCTGGCGTGAATGCTTCTGCGGCTGTGGCGCCAAGAAACTATGTGGAGAATTTTCCTCTCCACAATGTGGATAGTGTGTCGGCTCCGTCCATGCGGCTTCCGGGCACGATGGACACCAATGTTTTAAACGGAAGTGTGAGGATCGTAGAATGAAAAAGGAGAAAGTCAGATGTTGGAAGGTGGGGATGAATGGCGAATTATTCATTACCTACCCAGAAGGGGATATGGGGCACCGCCTCATATGCTGTGGAAATTGCGGTGAAATCCATGCTGTGAACGTAACAAAGCAGCTATACATTGAGCCGGATTTGGAAGAACATCTGCGCAGTGTGATGTGCTCGAAATGTGGTCGACTTCTGGCGGGAAATTGGATGTATTATCCAGAGCATCACATAGATGATGGCGGGAGGGTTTGCAAATTCGAAAGGTCTTATAAAATTCCAATCGATGCTGATTCAGTCGTTGTCGAGTTTCCCGAGGTCTTTTCGTAAAGGGAAAATACACACAATTAATTCAAACCGTAAGTTGCAGGCACAGACCGAGCATGCCTGCGACGGCTCTACTAGTCCGCCGCACCGCCCGCCGGCTGCTGGATACGAACCTCGGCGCACTGGCCAGCGAAGCCTATGCCTACGACGCCAACAACAACCTGCTGAGCGTGACAGAAACCCTGACCGCAGAAGGCGGCGCCGCCCGGACCACCGCCTACCGCTACGACCGCTTCGACCGCCTGATCCACCAGACCGACCACTTCGGGCAGACGGTCAGCTACAGCTACGACGACAACGGCAACCGCACCCGCCTGCTGTCCTCCGCCGGGCATGTCACTCAATACCGCTACGACCGCCGCAACCGCCTGAGCAGCGTCGCCACCCAGGATGGCGAGACCCGCTACAGCTACCGCCGCACTGACCAGCTCAGCGGCATCGCCTACCCCCACGGTGGCGTGAGTGATTACAGCTACAACGCGCGACCACCTGCGCGAAATCACCCAGGGCGGTTCCATTCTGGGCCAGTTCCTCTGCGACTACCGGGGCCTGCGCACTGAGAAACAGTGTCAACCAACGTTGCAAAAAGGGTTAGCCCAAACGGGGCATACAGGCCGCAATCCCCATGATCTATCCTCCTGACTTACTTTAGTCAGATCAGGAGGAATGCACGATGCCGTTCCGGATGCGATGCCAGAGGGAAAATCATGCGGTGCGCCATGCGTCGCTGGGTCTGCTTGTGTGTGCCATTGCTGCCTGCGGTGGTGGCGGGAGCGGTAGCGGCGGCGGGTCGTCGGCGCAGGTATGCCCGGAGGCTACCGGGACTTACAGTGTCGGGGATCGGGGCCCCGCCGGTGGCTGGATATTTTATGTGGATGGCGATGACAGCCATGATTTCGACTATCTGGAGGCGGCGCCGGAGAATATTACCGACAACGGCGGCACTACGGTGCTCTATACGTGGGCGAGCAGCTATGGCGGCGCGTTCCTGATCGGCAGTACCAGTGAGGCAATAGGCAGCGGCGAGGGCAACACGCAGCGGGTGGCAGATGCCTTGACGAATGATGGTCAGAGTAATCGCGCTGCGCAGCGCACGCTTGCTTATGAGCATCACGGTTGCACGTGGTTTTTGCCGTCCAAGGATGAATTGAATCTGATGTATGTGAATCTGCATCAGGCAGGCCTCGGTGATTTCCCGGGCGGGTTTTACTGGAGCTCTTCGGAGGGGGCTGCCGATGGGGCCTGGGCGCAGGCCATGACGATTGGCGCGCAGCAGTCTCAGCTCAAGGCCAATGCCAATCAGATCAGGGCAGCGCGCGCTTTTTGATCGCGCGCTGATTATCTGCTGACCATCTGCTGAGATAGAGACGCATCAACCTGTGACGTGTGCATCATCCCCGTATTTTGTAAGTCACGGCTTACAGCCATATTCAAAAGATCGCATTATACTGCGCTCTGCCCCGGGGGGCTTTCGAGCAAATGGGGCAGAGGGAGGCAGATGGCGCTGTGCCAGCAGCACGGGTTGTCTGCTTGTATAAGAAGGAAATAATAACGGGGGGATCTGCCATGAATGATCACGGCAACCCGACGCCTGCGCGGCGTCTCGCTTATCTGGGCTCCGGCATGGAGCTGTTTCTCATTTTTCTGGTTAATACACTGCTCAAGGTGCTGACCCTGGGGATCTATCATTTCTGGGCCAAGACGCGGGTGCGCCGTTATCTGTGGACCAACACGGAGTTTGACGGGGAGCGGCTGGAATATACCGGCACCGGAGGGGAGCTTTTCGTCGGCTTTCTGCGTGCCCTCGCCATAATGGTTGTGGTGATGCTGGCGCTGTATGCGCTGCTGCAGGTCTCGGAAATACTGGTCGGGCTGGTGGTCGTGCTGGCGTATCTCTTCTCGCCCGCCTTTATCGGCATGCTGATTTTTCTGGCGCAGCGTTATCGGTACAGCCGTACCCGTTTTCGGGGTATTCGTTTCGGCCTGCAAGGCAAAGCCATTGATTACGGGTTCAAGTTTTTCGGCTACAGCCTGCTGGTGGGTCTGACGCTGGGGATCTACAAGCCGTACATGAGCACCCAGCTGTCCAGCTATCTGCTGAACAATACCTGGTTCGGCAGCCGTCAGGCGGGCTTTACCGGGCAGGGCGGTGATCTGATAGGGCGTTTCATGCTGGCCTATGGTCTTACGGCGGCCGGCATGATTATCGGTGTCATCCTGCTCTTCTCGGGTCTGGAGCCGGCGCTGATGATTGTACTGACAGTTGCCATAACCCTGGGCGTGATGCTGGCCTGGTACTGGTATAGCGTTGAAGAAATGCGTTACGTCGTCAGCCATACATCGCTGGGCGATATGCGTTTTGCGCTGCAGGCCAGTCACGGCCAGATGTTCATGCTCTCTTTCACCAATCTGCTGTTGATCGTTCTCACGCTGGGTCTGGCCTATGCCTGGGTGACCGTGCGCACGCTGCGCTTCATGGCCTCGCACATGGCGGTCAGCGGTGAACTGGATTATGCCGTCATTCTGCAGACGCAAGAGCAATCGGATGCTCTGGGCGAGGGTATGGCGGAGCTGGCTGATATCGGCGCGCTGTGACCACCGGGCTGTGACCGCCGGGATGATACACGGGCTCTGGTACGACGGGATGTCCGCGGCGCGCACCGAGGTTGAGGTGCGCGTTGTGGGGCGCCAGCTTGCCCTGCTGGCAATCGGCACGGGCTATACGCTGCACAGCTTGCCGATAGAGCAGTTGAGGCTGGCTGACGACGTCTACCCGGGGCAACCCCTGCGCCTGTATAGCCTCAAGCAACCCGATGCACGGCTGGTCGTGGCGGACCACAGTCTGCTGGCGGCGCTGCGCAAGGTGCATCCCGGGCTGGGGCGCGGTGGTTTCCGGCGCAAGTATCTGGGTGGCATGTCGCTGGGCCGGCGCTTTGTGCTGGTGGGCGGTTTTACGCTGGTGTGTCTGGTGGGGCTGGCGGCCTCGGTGCCCTATCTCGGTGAAGAGGCCGCAGCGGCGATGCCCGCGCAGTGGGAACGCGCAATGGGCGAGAAAATCGCTGCGCATATCACGCGTGACACGGGCACCTGCACGGATGAGCCGGGCACCGAAGCGCTGGCGCGGCTGGTCTCGCATCTCGCTGTGCGCAACGGGTATGACCCGGATTTTGTGGTGCAGGTGATGGACGCTGCCATGGTTAATGCGTTCGCCGCCCCCGGCGGGCAGATCATGCTGACCCGGGGGTTGCTGCGTGATGCCGAAAACGCCGAGGAAGTGGCGGCGGTACTGGCCCATGAAATCGCGCACTCGATTCTGCAGCATCCGACCCGTGCCATGGGGCGGGCGCTGGGGTATCGACTGGTGTTCGCCACGCTGCTGGGCGATGCCTCGAGTGTGGCGGGTATGGCCGGGCAAGCGGGGGAAACACTGCTGAATCGCTCTCACAGTCGCGAGGCTGAGCTGGAAGCGGACCGCATCGCGTTGGAGATACTCAATAACGCAGGTGTGGACAGCCGGGGCCTGGCGACGTTCTTCGAGCGGCGGCAGAAGGCGCGGCTGTTCAGCGGGCCTCGTGGCAGCGATATCCTGAGTACCCATCCTTCTTTTCCGGCGCGGGTAGCGCAGGCGCAGGTCTATCAGCGCGAAGGGATGGCGGCCATGGCGCTTGCTGACTGGCAGGCCTTGCAGGGCATATGTAATAACGGAAAAACAACATCAACTGAAGAAGGGAAACACGACCATGAGTGAAAAACGCATTCTGCCAGCATTTCTGCTGTGCTTTTTTCTGGGTGTGCTGGGGGTTCACCGGTTCTATGTGGGCAAGGTGGGTACGGGGGTTCTGCAACTGCTGACATTGGGCGGGCTCGGCATCTGGGCGCTGATCGATTTCATCATGATCATCGTCGGCGCCTTTACCGACAAGCAGGGCAACAAGATTACCGAGTGGACCTGATCCGGTAATCGCCTTGTAGTAATAGCCTTTTTCCAGAAGCCCTGCGGCGCATGCGCCGCAGGGCTTCTGTATTCAGGGCTTCTGTATTACAGCCGGGTGCTGGCGCGGTGATTCTCCGGGAATATCAGCGTCGGGCTGCCGGGCAGGGAGACGGGAAGCTGTTCAGGTGATGACAGCTGATAGTCGTCTTTTTCCATCTGCTCACTCATGCCTTCCAGTGTCTGCAGCGGCGCACGGGTGGACACAAAGTTCGACAGCCAGGCCGGGATGGCGCCACCGGGATTGACCAGGGTCTGGAAGGTGATGCGCGTCCAGCCATCACTCAGCGGTTCGAAGCGGAACACATTGTTCAGTGCCGGAATGCGCACATACCCGCGTTGCTCTTCAAGCACGTCATCGGTGGCCGTGGAGTGTACTGTCACGGCATGGGTATCCGGGTCCTGTTCATAGTGGCTGCGCACCAGCACGTCGCGATCCGATACCGGCCAGATGCCGCGAATCATCACGCGGGCATGTTCCCCGCCCCATTCTTCCTCACGCATCTCCGTGCCCTTGCACTGAAACACCCAGTTGTCGAAGTTGGCCACGTCGCTGATGACTGCCATGACGGTCACCAGGGGGTGCGGTACCTCGACAATGCCACGGAACTGCTTGATCGGTGTGCCGTCGACGGGGCGCACATAGGTGGCAACGTCGCCGCGCTCGCGGGCTTCGCGGATCTGTTCCCACTCTGCGTCGTCCGCCAGGGTCTGAAGCGGGAGCAGCAGCATCAGGGCGATCAGTGAGGCAAGCCGTTGGCGTGTGCGCAGCATTGTGGGGTCTCCGTAACTTGAAAGGAGCACTACTGTGCCAGAGCTGCCACAGTCGCGTGAAGACTCAATTGGCCGCAGCGCCGGGCGCTCGGGCCACCCTTACATCGTCTAATGGCGCTATATTCACTGTAATGAACTGATGAACGAGGCAGCCGATGATGCAACAGTTTCGTATCGACGCCGATGGCACCGGCCTGCATGCGCGGGCGTGGGGCGATGCGCGCAACCCGGCGCTGGTGCTGGTGCACGGATACCCGGACAACCACAGTGTCTGGCGCCCGGTGGCGGAACAGCTGGCGGCGCAGTTTTATGTGGTGGCCTACGATGTGCGCGGCGCGGGCGAATCCGATGTGCCGGCGGCACTGCGGGATTACCGCATGCCGAGACTGGCGGCGGATCTGGCGGCGGTGGTGGATGCGTTGCTGCCGGGGCGGGATTTTCATCTGGCGGCCCATGACTGGGGTTCTATCCAGAGTTGGGAGTCGGTGACCACCGGGCCGCTGAAAGCGCGCATCCTGTCCTACACCAGCCTGTCGGGCCCTTGCCTGGACCATGCGGGCTACTGGATGCGGGATCGGCTGGTTAGCCGGTCCCTGGCGCGGCAGCGCGCGGCCCTGCGGCAGCTGGCCAGTTCCTGGTACATCGGCTTGTTCCAGTTGCCGGTGCTGCCGGAGCTGGTCTGGCGTAGCGCCATGGGGCGGCTCTGGCCGAGGTTCTTGCATCGTGTCGAAGGGGTCGCCGAGTTGCATCCGAACCCGACGCAGGGCCGGGATGGCCGCTACGGCGTGCGTCTTTACCGCGCCAATTTCCGCAACAAGATGCTGCGCCCCGAACTGCGCTATGCCGCCTGCCCGGTGCAATTGGTTGTGCCGACGCGGGATAACTATGTGGGCGCCGCACTGTTCGAGGACCTGCATCGCTGGGTGCCGGAGCTGTATCGTCGCGACATTGATGCCGGGCACTGGGTGCTGCTGAGCGACCCGGCACTGATCGCCACGACGCTTGCAGAGTTTGTGCGGGCGGTGGAGAACGGCACGCAGGCCGAGGCGTTTGCCCGTCTGCGGGTGACGGCTGAAACGGCGCCTGTCCCCGGTATGCATAAAAACAGGATTGAGGGGGCTGCATCATGACCCTGGGTGCATCGTCCACACGTACAGCGTCTTCCACCAACACCCGCCATCGTCTGCAAGCGCGGCGTGTGGCGTTTGATCTGTCCCGCTCGCCCTTGCACTGGATACCGGGTGATCCGTTGTCGAGTCATCTCATTAACGGGATCAATCTGTTGTTGCCGGCGGGCGAGCTGTGGTTTTGCCGGGTCTATAACCAGGCACTGCTCCATATCACTGATCCGATCCTGCGCGAGGATGTGCAAGGGTTTATTCGTCAGGAAGGCATGCATGCCCAGGCGCACCGCAAAGCGGAGCTGTGGCTGCAAGAACAGGGTATGGATGTGAGCACCTATCGGCGCCGGGTGGATTTTGTTTTTCAGCAGTTGCTGGGGGATGCACCGCTGGGGCTGAAGCCTTTGCAGCACCGCTGGCTGGCCCGCCATTGGTTGATCGCGCGGGTGGGCATCGTGGCCGCTATCGAGCACTTCACCGGCTTGCTGGGTGACTGGTGCATGAACAGTGACAGTTGGGACAAGGCGGACCCGGTGGTGGCGGATCTGTTTCGCTGGCATCTGGCCGAGGAAGTGGAGCATCGCTCCGTGGCCTTCGATCTGTATGCGCATTTGTGTCGCACGCAGACCGGCTTTTATCTCAGCCGGCAGGCGCTGATGGCCCTGGTATTCCCGCTGTTTCTGCAGTTCATCGCCGAGGGCGGCCGCAGCCTGGCCGGGCAGGACCCGGACCCGGCCGTGCGCAAGCTGGCGCGGCGTACTACCGCACGCATTCTGCTGGATATCGAGCGCATTGGTCGGCGCAATGACAATGTGCCGACCTTCAGCCTGATTGCGCGGCGCACCCTGCGTTGGGTCGCGCCGGGCTTTCATCCGGAAAGCGAGGGCGATACCGCACAGGCCATGGCCTATATCGCCCGCTCCCCTGCGGCTACCGCGGGGGCGCTTAACCGAGCTTCTTGACCAGACCCAGAGGCAGGTTGCGCATCAGGAAGCCGACAGCCACCCAGGGCCATGCAGGGACGCAGGCGCTGGGGGTTTCTTTTTCGATGGCTTTGACCAGCAGGCGGCAACCGGTTTCGGTATCCACCATGAAGGGCGTGTTCTTCACTTTCTCATTGATCTCCGAGCGAATATAGCCGGGATAAAGGGTGCTGATCTTGATTGGCTTGCCGAGCATTTCAGAGCGCAGGCCTTCTGCCAGCGCGGCGACGCCAGCCTTGGTGGCGGCGTAGGTGGTGAGATTCTTCGGCATGCCACGCATGGCGCTCATGGATGAAATCATCACCAGATGGCCGTTGTTCTGGTCGCGGAAAATTTCCATGGCGGCTTCGCACTGCGCCAGCGCGGCCACAAAGTTGGTTTCGGCAGTCTGGCGATTGGCCCAGAAATAACCGGTGCCCAGTGGCTGGCCCTTACCCATGCCGGCATTGACGATGATGCGGTCCAGTGAGCCGAGTTCGTGGCGGAATTCCCGGAATACCTCGAAGACCTTGTCGTAGTCGAGCACATCCAGGGCTTTCAGCACGACCTTGATGCCGGGGTGCTTTTGCAGCAGTTCATCGCGCAGGGCTTCCAGGCGTTCCACGCGCCGCGCGCACAGTGCCAGGTTATAACCTTTGGCGGCGAATTCCCGCGCCATGCCTTCGCCCAGGCCAGAGCTGGCGCCGGTGATCAGAATATTCTTGCTCATCATGTCTCTCGTTTCAGTCTGCAATGTATTAATCAGTGTGTCGGCGATAAGTTAACGATAAGTCAACGATAGCTCAGCAGATGCTGATGCTCGCCTTCAAAGTGACTGTGTTCATTAAAGGTGCTGAGGAAGCTGCCGCTGCTGCCGAATACCACTTTGGTGACCGTGGCGTTGGCAATGATGCGATTGAGTTTTTGCCACTCGGCATCGGGCATTTGCCACAGCTGCTGGACCACGGTGCTGATGACACCGCCGGAGGTATAAACCAGCGTGTTCTTGGAGCGTCCGCTGTCGATCAGTTCGCGCAGGCCGGCGCTGATGCGCTGCTGGAACGCGGGCCAGGCTTCCTTGTATTCCGGGTCATGGCGGCCACTGGTCCAGCGTTGCAGCGCCTCCTCGAACATGGCCTGGAAGGCGATGCGGGGTTTCAGGGTGCGCGCCAGATCGGCCAGCATCAAGGCGCGGCTGGCATACAGCGGTTTGTGACGCACGATCAGGTCTTCGTGGTCGTACTCGTTCCAGCGCGCATCGGTTTCCCAGGCATTGCCCTGGCCCATGGGCGCGAGGCTGTAGTGGGCCGTCTGGCGATGGCGTTTCATGTCACCGCAGATAACCCGATCGGGTGTGCCGATGCGGGTGCGCAGCGCCTCGCCAAGGCGCTCCGATTGCTCGATCCCCATGGGGGACAGCTGGTCGTAATCACGTTTGCCCGCCGAGGCCTGGCCATGGCGGATCAGATAAATAGCACCCATATCAGAACCGTGCCGCCTTGATGGCGCGTTTGCTGCGCCAATGCAGATAGTGGTTGAACAACCAGAAATTCCGGAACGCCGGATTGCGCGTCTGCTTGTGGTGATAGCGGTAATAGATCTGCTGCACGATCACCGCCAGGCGGAACAGGCCATAGACTTCATAGAAGGCCCAGTTGTCCGGGCTCAGCTTCATCTTGTCGCAGTAATATTCGACCACTTCCGCACGGGTGAACATGCCCGGCAAATGCGTCGGCTGGCGGCGCAGCATCTGTTGCAGCCGGTCGTCATCGGCTTCAACCCAGTAGGCCAGGGTGTTGCCGAGATCCATCAGCGGATCGCCAAGCGTCGCCATTTCCCAATCCAGCACACCGATAATGTGTTGCGGGTTGTTGGCATCCAGCACCAGATTATCGAAGCGGAAATCATTGTGGATGATCACAGTGGCGACATCATCCGGCATGTTCGCCTGAAGCCAGTCGCGCACATAGCGCCAGCCCGGTACGTTCCAGGTTTTCGATTTGTCATAGCGGCCGGACCAGCCGTCAATCTGCCGCTTCACATAGCCGCCGCCCTTGCCCAGGTGATCAAGTCCGGCGCTTTGGTAATCCACCTGATGCAGCTCGATCAGTTTGTCGATCACGCCCTGGCACAACTGCCGGGTTTCGGTCTGTGACAGTTGTACGCCTCTGGGCAGATTGGCGCGGGGGATGATGCCCTCGATGCGATCCATCACATAGAAATCGCAATCCATGACAGCCGGGTCCTCGCACAGCGCAACCATGTCCGGTACGCACGGATAGACCGGTTTGAGCGCGGCCTGCACCTTGTATTCCCGCGCCATATCATGCGCGCCTTTGGCCTTGTGGCCGAACGGTGGGCGGCGCAGGATCAGATCGCGTTCCGGATAGCGCAACTGATAGGTCAGGTTGGAGGCGCCGCCGGAAAACTGTTTGATCTCCGGCTGGCCCTGCAGGGACGGCACCTGGCTTTTCAGCCAGGCATCCATTTTTTCGACATCGAAATTTTCGCCTTCGCGGACCGCCTTCGCCTGGTCCAGCACCGTGTCCTTGCTCATCCGGCTTTCTCCAGTTTTTCCTTCATGCGCCGTCCGGCCTTGCCTGCCTCCCGGTTATACAGGAAGGGCAGAAACTTCTTGATCCGGTACAGCATCCGCCCTTCCTTGTGCGGCAGGATCAGGAACTGCTTTTTTTCGGCGCTGCGGTAAATATAGTCCGCCACATCTTCGGCGGTGAGCTTGCCGCCCGCAAGCAGCTTGCGCACCGTCTGTTCCATGCCGGGCTCCGGGGTGCGCAGTGATTCCGCCAGATTGGTCTGGAAAAAACTCGGGCACACCACCGCGGTATGAATGCCATAGGCGGAGAGCTCATGGCGCATGGTTTCCGACAGCGCGACGACAGATGCCTTGGTGACGTTGTAGGAACCCATGGCCGGCGCATTGGCGATGGCCGCCAGTGAGGCAATATTGATGATCTGGCCACTGCCTTGCCGTTTCATGATCGGCACCAGGCTGCGCAGCCCGCGCACAATGCCTTTGAGATTGATATCGATGATCCAGTCCCAGTCTTCAATGCTGGTCTTGTCGACGCGCCCGGCGCTGGCCACACCGGCGTTGTTGATCAGCACGTCCAGGCCTTGCCAGTGCTCGTTACACCAGTTGGCGAGCATGTCCCAGTCCTGATCGACACAGATGTTGGCTTTGACAAAATGCACATCACCCCGGGCGCGGAGTTCGAACTCGGTCTGTTCGCCGCGCTCCTGGTGCACATCGGTGATCAGGACCCGCGCACCTGCATCCAGATAGCGTTCTGCCATTGCCTTGCCCAGCCCGGACGCGCCGCCGGTAATCAGTACTCGCTTGCTCATGTTCCGATCCCTGTGTTGATCAATCGTTATTCATATAAACAACAATGCCCCGCAGTGGCGGGGCGTGTGTTCAGGGCTTGCTTGCTGTGCTTCTCTATTTCCGATACTTCATCAATTCGAACTTGGCGATCAGGCCACGGTGTACTTCGTCCGGGCCATCGGCCAGGCGCAATGCCCGTGCCATGGTCCAGGCGGCCGCCAGCGGGAAGTCGTTGCTCATGCCGCCGCCACCGTGAATCTGCATCGACATGTCGATGACCTGCTGGGCGACGTTGGGGCAGATGACCTTGATCTGGGAGATCTCACTCATCGCCGCCATCACACCTTTCTTGTCGATCAGCCAGGCCGCCTTGAGCACCAGCAGGCGGGCCTGCTCGATCATGATGCGTGCGTCGGCAATGCGCTCACGGTTGCCGCCCAGATTGACCAGCGGTTTGCCGAAGGCCACACGCTCGGTGCCGCGCTCGCACATCAGTCGCAGGGCCATTTCCGACAAGCCCAGCAAGCGCATGCAGTGGTGGATGCGGCCCGGCCCGAGACGGCCCTGGGCGATTTCGAAGCCGCGGCCCGGCCCGGCAATAATGGCGCTCTTCGGCAGGCGCACATTGTCAAAGACGGCTTCGCCATGGCCATAGGGTTCGTCATACATACCCATGGTTTGCAGCATGCGCTCGACGCGCACGCCCGGTGCGTCTTTGGGCACCAGCACCATGGAATGCTGGGCATGGCGGTTGGCGGACGGGTCGGTGAGTCCCATGAAGATGATGACCTTGCAATTCGGGTGGCCGATGCCGGTGCTCCACCACTTGCGCCCATTGAGCACCACCTCATCGCCTTCGACGATGGCTGTCGCCGCCATGTTGGTGGCGTCAGAGGAGGCCACGCCGGGTTCGGTCATGCAGAAGGCAGAGCGGATTTCTCCGGCCAGCAGCGGCGTCAGCCATTGGGCTTTCTGTTCGTCGTTGCCATAGTGATACAGCACTTCCATATTGCCGGTGTCCGGCGCGTTGCAGTTGAAGATCTCCGGCGCAATCGCGGAGCGTCCGGTCAGCTCGGCGACGGAGGCATAATCCGTCACGGAAATACCCGCACCGAGTTTTTCGTCCGGCAGGAACAGGTTCCACAGACCTTCCGCTTTGGCCTTGGCCTTCAGCTCCTCGATGATTGGCAGCACCACCCACTTGTTGTCCAGGCTCTGCAGCTCGGCATGGTAGGCATGCTCGATGGGATGAATGTGCTCGTCCATGAAGCGCTGAACGCGATCGTAGTAATCCTGGGCTTTGGGCGACAGGCTGAAGTCCATGGTGTGCTCCCGGTCGTTGGCTGGCGTGTGGCGGCTGGGTCCCATCATTACTGATGCATCGCCATCATTGCTAATGCCTCCAGTGTATGGAAGGCTTGTCAATGAATCTAATGAATAGTGTGAATATCCAGACATGCATGGACTGAATATAGGCCGTATCGACCTGAATCTGTTTGTGGTCTTCGAGGCCATCTACCGCGAGGGCTCCATCACCCGGGCCGCGTCCTTGCTGAACCTGAGCCAGCCCGCCGCCAGCCACGCCCTGGCCCGCTTGCGCGAACGCCTGGACGACCCGTTGTTCGTGCGCCGGGGTCGGGACATGGCGCCCACGCCCCGGGCGCGCGAACTGATCAACCCGGTGCGCGAAGCCCTGCACGGGCTGCAAGGCTGCCTGGCCGGTGTGGGCGGGTTCGAGCCAGCGCAAGCGCAGCGCACATTTGTGCTGGGCCTGCGGGACGGGCTGGAAGCCTGCATCCTGCCGCCTATGATGCAGGTGCTGGCACAGGACGCGCCGGGTGTGGACCTGCAATCCCTGACCATCGGCCGGCGCGAACTGGCCCCCAGCCTGGCGGCGGGGCGGCTTGATCTGGCCATGGATGTGCAACTGCCCATGGATGCCGATATCCGCCAGGCGCACCTCATGGATGTGCCACTGGTCGTCATGCTGCGCGCCGGGCACCCGCTGGCCAGGATGACAGCGCTCTCGCTGGCCGATTATCTGGCTGCCCGACATGTGCTGGTGTCCTCGCGCCGGCGTGGGCCGGGGCTGGAAGATTTCGGCCTGGCCCAGGCCGGGCACCACCGGCGTATCGCGCTGCGCTGCCAGCACTATCAGGCTGCCATGGCAACGGTGGCCGCCACCGATCTGCTGCTCACGCTGCCGGACATGCTGGCACAGGACCTGGCGCCGCCGGAGGTGGTGGTGCGCGCCTTGCCCGTGCGGCTGCCGCCACTGTCTCTGTATCTGTACTGGCACCGTGATCAGGACACCGATCTGGCCCTGGACTGGCTGCGCCGGCGCGTTCTTGCTTCTGCCCCCGGGCAGGTGGGTCAGATTCCCGGATAAGTGCTAGGCTGGCGGCATGAAGAAATCCATTGGTGTGCCGCTCGTCATTGCCGCAGGTCTGGCGTTGCTGTTTCTGCTCGGCAATCTGCTGGTCTTCAATGCCTTGCCGAAAAGCAAGCGTTTGCTGGAGCCGTTGGCGCCGACCTACTCGGTCGCTGACCCGGCCTTTCGGCAGACGCTGGACGCGCTGCTGCATAGTCCGGTTCGGGGCGGGCATGATATCCAGCCGCTGGAAGGTGGCGAGGAAATTTACGCGGCCATGCGTGAGGCGGTGCGCCAGGCGCAACACAGCGTCACTTTCGAGACCTATGAATTCTGGGGCCCGGCATCCGCAGGTGTGTTCGCCGATGTGCTGGCCGAGGCGGCCGAGCGCGGCGTCAAGGTAAAGGTGCTTGTCGACTACATCGGTTCGCGAGCCGCGGATCCGGAGAAGTTCACCCGTATGAACGAGGCGGGTGTCAGCGTGGTGCGCTGGCGCGAGCCGTCCTGGTATCAACTGTCCCGGTTCAATCATCGTACGCATCGCAAGTTGCTGATGATTGATGGAGAGATCGGTTTTATCGGCGGTGCGAACATGGCCGACAACTGGTTGGCCAGCGAAGGAGACAATAGCTACCGGGATCATCACTTCCGCATTCAGGGCCCGGTAGTGGCCAACATGCAGGGGGCGTTTGCGGAAACGTGGCTTGAGGCGACCGGTGAATTGCTGGAGGGGGAGCTGTTTTTTCCGGCGTTGTCGGAGCAGGGTGATGCGGTGCTGCAACTGGTGAAAAGCTCGCCTCGCGAGGGGCGTCATCGAATGCGAGCATTGTTCATGTATGCCATCGCCTCAGCGGAGACATCCATCACTGCCTCTACAGCTTACTTCTATCCCGACCCTGCCTTTCTCGAAGCGCTGACTGCTGCCGCTGAACGCGGCGTCAGGATTCGCATTCTGGTGCCGGGTGGCAGCATCGATCAGGGTTATATTCGACATGCTTCCGTGAATCGCTGGCAGCCAATGCTGGAGGCGGGTGTGGCGCTGTATGAGTATCAGCCCAGTATGTACCACGCCAAATTGCTCACCATCGACGATGCCTGGGCCAGCGTCGGTTCCAGCAACATGGACAATCGCTCGTTCCGTATCAACGATGAAGCGAATCTGAATATTTACGACGAAGACACCGCCTGGCACATACGCATGCTGATTGAAAACGATATGAAGTCGGCACAGCGGTATACGCTGTCGCGCTGGGAGCAGCGCCCCTGGTACAAGCGCCTGGTGGGGCATGGCGCCGCGTTGCTCGGGGCGCATCTCTAGCATGCGCGGGCTGTCACTGCTCTTGCTGCTGTGGTGTACCGGGTTGCACGCCAGTGAGCCCTTGCGTATCGCAGCGGCCTCCGATCTGCGCTACGCACTGGATGACATTGTCGCGGCTTATCGGCAGATGCATGCGCAAACTGACATCGAGGTGCTCTACGGCTCATCCGGCAAGATGACGACCCAGATCATTCATGGCGCGCCTTTCGATATCTTCTTTTCGGCCGACATTGCTTACCCGGAAACGCTCAGGGAGCGGGGTATGACGGCGACCGCGCCAGCGGTTTATGCGCTGGGGCGTATCGTTATCTGGAGTAACACCCTCGACGCCGCCAGCCTGACGCTGGAGGATCTGGTGTCCGACGACATCCGGCGTATAGCCATCGCCCAGCCCGCGCACGCGCCCTATGGGCTGCGGGCCAAAGAGGCGCTGCAATCTGCGGGTGTCTGGGAGGCCGTGCAGGGCAAGCTGGTGTTTGGCGAGAACATTGCCCACGCCGCACAGATGACGCGCTCGGGCGCCGCGCAGGTCGGCATTATCGCGCTGTCGCTGGCGATGTTCCCCGACCTGGCGGCGCACGGGTACCATGTGATTGACGATGCGTTACACCAGCCGCTGACCCAGGGCTATGTCGTCACCCGGCGTGGCGGCGACAAACCCGAGGCCAGAGCGTTTGCAGACTTCATGGCAAGCGAGACGGCCCATGGCATCATGTTGCGCTACGGCTTCAGGTTCAACGGAGAGTGAGCACGATGTTTTCACTGGGGCCGGCAGAGTGGCAAGCGATCAGCGTCACCTTCAGGCTTTGCCTGTACACCACCCTCATATTGCTGGTTCTGGCGACGCCCATCGCCTGGTGGCTGGCGCAGGGCCGTTCCACGGCGCGTATTGTGGTGCAGGCCATTGTGGCCCTGCCACTGGTACTGCCGCCGACAGTGCTGGGGTTTTACCTGCTTGTCGTGCTGGGCCCCCGGGGCGTGGTGGGCGAAACACTGGAGCGCATTGGCTTGCACCATCTTGCCTTTACCTTTGAAGGTATCCTGATTGCCTCGGTGCTTTATTCCATGCCGTTTGCCGTGCAGCCGCTCACCGAGGCGTTTAACAATCTGGGCCGGCGCCCGGTGGAAGTGGCCAGCAGTCTGGGTGCCGGATTTGCAGATCGTTTTTTCAGCGTGATCTTTCCCCTGACCCGGGGCGGTTTTGTGGTGGCGGCGACGCTGACCTTTGCCCATACACTGGGTGAGTTCGGCGTTATTCTGATGCTCGGCGGCAGCATTCCCGGCGAGACCAAAGTGCTGTCGGTATTGATCTACGATCATGCCGAGGCGATGAACTATGACGCAGCCCACAGTCTCTCGCTGATGCTGCTGATCTTCGCGTTTGTCACGCTGTTTGTGGTTTACAGCATCAACCGTCGCCTGGCGGTGGCCCGGCTATGATGTCGCCCAGTGGGATATCGCATAGTGGGATGCTGCATATTCGGGCTCGCTTGCGGCGGGCGGATGATTTCGAACTCAATGTGGACAGCGCGCTGCCACTGGATGGCGTCACGGCGCTGTTCGGGCGCTCGGGCTGTGGCAAGACCACACTGCTGCGCGTTATTGCCGGCCTGGAGCGGGCGCAGGATGCCACGGTGCGCTTTGCCGGAACGTCCTGGCAGCAAGGCCGTCGACAGTTTGTTCCCTTGCACAAACGGCGTATTGGTCTGGTGTTTCAGGAGCACAGCCTGTTGCCGCATCTGTCGGCGAACGACAACCTGCTGTATGGCTATCGCCGCACGCCCGAGGCGCTGCGGCGTCTGCATCCGGCCGAGGTGACGGCGATGCTGGGTATTGATGACCTGCTCGAACGGCGTATCGACCAGCTGTCCGGTGGTCAGCGTCAGCGGTTGTCGTTGGGCCGGGCGCTGCTGATCAGTCCGCAATTGTTGTTGCTGGATGAACCCCTGGCGGCGCTGGATACACAGACCAAGCGGGAAATCATGCCGTTTCTGTCGCGTATGGCGGCGCAGTCCGGGGTGCCGATCATCATGGTCAGTCATGCGCCGGAGGAGGTAGAGCGGTTGGCGGATCGCGTTGCGTTCATGCACGCGGGCCAGATCGAACGGGTGGAGTCGTTGCACGCGGCCCTGGCCCGTCCCGATTCGCCGCTGTTTGATGATGCGGGTGCGGCGTCGGTGCTGGAGGGGCGTCTGGGCGAGGTCGAGGCAGATGGCATGCGGCGCTTTGGCTCGGCGGGGGCCGCGCTTTGGGTGTCGGGCGATACGGCGGGCGACGCCGTGCAGCCGCGTAATACACGGCTGCGTATTCTGGCGCGCGATGTCAGCCTGTCGCTGGACGCGCCCCACCGCATCAGTATCCAGAACCATCTGCCGGTCACCATCGAGCGGATTGATCCGCCCCGGCATCATCGTACGGTGGTCGCGTGCCGCACGGCGGACCAGCAACTGCTGCTGGCGGAAGTGACGCCGCGCGCCGTCAGCCAGCTGGGCCTGGCACCGGGACAACACGTCTACGCGCTGATCAAGTCGGTGGCGTTGCTGATATGAGGTACGGATTCGATGCAAAACGATATGCAGAACGACATAAATAACGATACGCACGACGTGCTTGTGGACCTTTTACAGGCGCCGGCAGCGGCGCCGCTGGCGGACCTTGCTGACTGGCGCCAGCGTTGGCTGGCATTGATGGCGGCGCACCCGGATGACAGCCCGGCGGACCGGGCAATCCGTGGCGGGGCCATGGCGGATCGGTTGGGGTGGGCGTTTTCAGCGGGTTATCAGGCCGCCATGATGGCCGGCTTTCCGCAGGATGCCGTGGCGGGCCTGCAAGCATTCTGCGCCACCGAGGCAGGCGGCAACCGGCCCCGGGATATCAGCACGGTGCTGCAGCGTGAGGGCGACCAGTGGCGCATGTCCGGGGTAAAAACCTGGAGCACTTTCGGGCAGGCCTGCGACACCTTGTTTGTCGTGGCCCGATTCGAGGACGACTGTCATGAGAAAGACGTCCCACGTCCACGGCTGAAAGTGGTGCGGGTGCCGGCATCCGCAGCGGGTGTGGAATTCCAACCGCAGCCGCCGTTGCCGTTTATTCCCGAAGTGCCGCACTGCGGGGTGGCGTTTGAATCGGTGGTTTTGCCGGAAGACGCGGTGCTGCCCGGTGATGGATACAGTGATTACCTCAAACCTTTCCGCACCATTGAGGACATCCACGTGATGCTGGCGCTGCTGGCTTATGCCTTGCGTGAGGTGCGGCGTCTGGGCGGCGCGTCGGAGGCGTCACTGTTGTCTGCGCTGGGGGCAGCCATGGCATCAGCTGCGGCGCTGGCAAGACGAGACCCGGCGGCGCCATTGACGCACTGGTTGCTGGATGTGGCGCTCAATGATGCGGCGGCGCTCTATGAGCGGGTGGGGCAGTTGCTGGCGGAGCACCCGGCAGACCCCGCCACGACACGTTGGCAGCGGGATGCGCGGCTGTTCGGGATTGCCGGCAAGGCGCGGGCGCTGCGTGCGCAGCGGGCCCGCGAGTTGCTGGGGCTGACGTCCTGATCAGCGGTCTGCGAAGAAGCGTTCTTTTTCTTCGTGCAGTGCCTTGATATCGGCGCAGTATTCCGCCGTCGGGCGAATCATCAGGCGCTCGACGCCGATGGGCTCGCCACTTTCCAGGCAGTAGCCATACTCGCCGGTGCTGATGCGCTGCAGGGATTTTTCGATCTTGCGCAGCAGCAGCCGCTCGCGGTCCATGATGCGCAATGCAATGCGCGCATCTTCTTCATATTGCGCATGATCCAGTTCGTCGTTCATTTCCGGGGGCGACGACAGCTGGGCTTTTGCATCCTCGATATGCGCAACGGTGTCTTCGCGCAGCGCCAGCAATTTGTCGCGGAAGAAAGCCAGCTGCTCGGCGTTCATGTAATCCGGGTCGTGCGCCTGGCTGGGCGGTTTGGCACGCGCTTCCGCAGCCCGTTGCCGGTCGGCCAGATTCCGCTCCACCAGGGAGACGCCAGCGTCGGGGCGTGGCGGCAGTCTGCTGGCCGGGCGTGAGGGGTCCGGGCGTTTGAGAGAAGACGGTGCGGGCACCGATTTTCTGCGCATGGCCGGTCTGGGCGCCGCTGGTTTGGCCGTCTTGTCGGCGGCAGCACCGGTCACAGCCTTGGTTTTGGTGTCTGGTGTGCTGGCTTTCTTTGCGGCTTCAGCTTTGCTGGCGGCGGCCGGTTTTTTCACCGGGGCGGATTTTGCTGCGGGCTTTTTCGCGGCGGGTGCCTGTTTCGCTGCCGGTGCTTTCTTTGCTGCTGCTTTCTTTACTGGTGCTTTCTTTGCCGCAGGAGGCTTTTTCACTGCAGGGGCTTTCTTCGCTACAGGCGCTTTCTTTGCTGCGGACGCTTTTTGCGCGCTGGCCTTGCCTGTGGCGGCGGGTTTCTGCGCGGTCTTGGTTGCTGCGGATTTGCGCTTTACTGCCATGATCAGTGTCCTGTGGTGCTGCGATGATGCTGCGATGGCGCTGCGACGACGTTCACCCCACTGTAGCAGGGCGCGAAGTCCACGAGATAGCAGACAAGAATAACAGCCCGGGCGGACAAGAGTGCAATGATTGATCAATTTCTTTCCGGGGCCGGCCCTCACACAGTGCTCACATAAGGCACCCGCAAGGCACACGCGGCGCACATCAATTCCCCAAACAGCCTGGCAATACTCTCCTGACCGGATAGCAAGGTCACGCCCTGCACACAGGGCTCAAGGAGCGTCTCATGGCAAGAATAACGGGGTTACTGGTGGTACTGATCATCATGCTGGGGCAGCCGGCGCTGGCGGTGCCGACGTCGCTGAACACCTGGCTCAACAATGCCGGCAGCGGCGCCATGCTGGTGCGCGGCGGGGCAGAATCGCCCTGGGCGCCAGCGCTGCTGCTGGATACCGAGGTGGATATCCGCGTCAGCGGGCCGGTGGCCCATGTCACCGTGACACAGCAGTTCCGGCATCAGGGGAGCGGCTTTGTCGAGGGCCAGTATGTGTTCCCGCTGGCGGAGAAGGCCGCTGTGCACGGTATGGTCTTGCAGGTGGGCGAGCGCCGCATCGTCGGTGCCATACACGAGAAGCAGCAGGCACAGGAGATATATGCCCGGGCCCGCGCTCAGGGGCAGCGGGCGGGGCTGGTGGAACAGCGCCGCCCGAATCTGTTTGTCACGTCCGTGGCCAATATCGCGCCTGGCGACACAGTCTCTGTGGAACTGGAGTACACCGAGTTGCTGGTGCCGGATGCGCTGACCTTCGGGCTGCGCTTCCCGATGACCATGACGCCACGCTACTCGCCAGGACCTGCCGGGCATGCCACGGATACCGACGCGCAGCCTGGTTTTGGTCAGGTGGCGCTGATTGAAGGACAGGTTGAAGGCCCGATCGTACATCAGAGCGCGATCCCGGAGACGTCCCATCAGGCGCGCATCCGCGTGTATGTGGATGCCGGGATGCCGCTGGACGTCTTGACCAGTCCGAGCCATGCCATTGGTCTGGATTATGACGGGCGCGGTTACCAGGTCATGTTGCCGCAGGAGCAGGTGCCCATGGATCGGGATTTCGTGCTCAGCTGGCGCTTGCCGGAGGGCGCCGACAGCCAGGCGGCGCTGTTCACCGAGGAGGTGAACGGGGAGCACTATGGCTTGCTGATGCTGACGCCAGGTCTCTCTGGTGCGGCGGCGCGTGCCAGTCAGCAGGTCAGCGAGCAACCGCGCCTGCCCCGCGAAGTCATTCTGATTGTCGACACCTCGGGCTCCATGGCGGGCGAGCGCATGCGCCAGGCAAAAGAGAGCCTGCAATATGCGCTGCGTCGTTTGCAGCCGGAAGATCACTTCAATGTGCTGGAGTTCAACCACCGGCACCGCATGCTGTATCGCGCTTCGGTGCCGGCATCCACGCAAAACATCCGGGACGCCGGAGAATGGGTTGGCAAACTGCACGCCGGAGGCGGCACGGAAATGCTGCCGGTGCTGGAGGACGCGTTGGCCTCGCCGGCAACACCGGGCTACCTGCGTCAGGTCATCTTTATCACTGATGGGGCGGTGAGCAATGAAGAGGCGGTGCTGCGCATGATTGAGCGCCGTATCCATCGTGGCCGGCTGTTTACGGTCGGCATCGGTGCCTCGCCCAACAGCTACCTGCTGCGTCGTGCGGCGGAGATCGGTCGTGGCCAGTTCACCTATATCGGCGGCTCGGCGGAGGTGTCGCAGCATATGGCGCGGCTGTTTGAAAAGCTGGAGCAGCCGGTGCTGACGGACCTGAAGATCCTGCTGCCGGAAGGGATGGAGGCAGAGATATGGCCGTCGCGCTTGCCGGACCTGTATGCGGGCCAGCCGCTGATCGCTACGCTCAAGTTCACCCCCAAGCTCGCCTCGGACGGCACGACATCACCGCAGTTGCCCGGGTCGATCACCGTGCAGGGCAAATCGCCGGTGCCATGGGAGCAGGAGGTGGTGATACCGATAGCGCAACAGCATGCCGGGGTGGCCACGCTCTGGGCCCGGGAAAAGATTACCGCGTTGAGCGATCGCATGGTGCGCGGCGAGCCGGAAGCGGCGGTGCGTGATGACATCATTGCGGTGGCACTGGCGCATCGCCTGGCCAGTCGATACACCAGCTTTGTGGCGGTGGAACAACAGCCGGTGCGCGGTGCGGAGGAACCACTGTCCCGCGAGGCCGTGGCGAATCGCAATCCGGTGGACCATGTTTATCCACAAACCTCGCTGGGGCTGGCGCGCCTGTGGTGGCTGGCGCTGGTGTGCTGGTTGCTGGTGGTGCTCCAGGGTTCGATACAGCGGATGCTGCCAGCACGGCGGTCGGGAGCAGGCGCATGATCCTGTGCAAACCGCGCAAAAAACGTTTCTCTACGTGCCTGGCCGGTGCACTGGTGCTGGTGGCAACACTGGTGACCGGGCAGGCGCTATGGCTGCACGCCAAGGCCTGGCTGGCGCAGCGGCTGATTGCCTCGGCCTGGCAGCAGACCCTGGCCAGCGGCGCCCCGGTGAAGCCCTGGCCCTGGGCGGATACCTGGCCGGTGGCGCGGCTGACGACTCCGCAAGGGCGGCATCTGTATGTGCTGGCCAGTGTCAGCGGTCAGGCGCTGGCCTTCGGCCCCGGGCATCTGTCGGCCAGCGCCCTGCCGGGCGAGGCGGGGACGGTGCTGATCGCCGGACATCAGGACAGCCATCTGGCGTTTCTGGAACAGGTCAAGGCAGGTGATGCGCTGGCGTTGCAGGGGGTGGATGGGCAGATCTATCAGTACCGTGTCGCGGGCGCGGATGTGGTGGATAGCAGCAATCAGCACATCAGCCTGCAATACGGCACACCGGAGTTGCGCCTGGTGACCTGCTATCCGTTTGCGTCGCTGCAGAGCGGCGGGCCGCTGCGCTATGTGGTCACCGCCTGGCTGGAAGAAATGCGATGAGCAGTTGCGGTATGGCGGAGGTGCCGGGACAATCCTCCGGTAACGCATGGGCAGCATTCCAGGGACGACTGCCGGGGATACCCGATATGGCTGACAGAATACTGATCATTGAAGATGAAGCAGCCATTGCGGATGCGCTGATCTATGCACTGCGCACGGATGGTTTTGAGGTGCACTGGAGCGCGCTGGCCCGCGACGGCATGGCCTGGTTGCAGGCGCACCCTGTGGATCTGGTGGTGCTGGATGTGGGCTTGCCGGACGAGAGCGGCTTTGAGTTGTGCCGCCGCATTCGCACCCTGTCGCAGGTGCCGGTGATGTTTCTGACGGCGCGCAAGGAAGAGGTTGATCGCATTGTCGGGCTGGAAATCGGTGCCGACGATTACGTGGTAAAGCCATTCAGCCCGCGGGAAATTTCCGCCCGGGTGCGGGCGATTCTGCGCCGCACCCGACAGTCGCCGGCCGCTGTTGTGGCACAGCCGCAACACAGCGGCCAGGACGCCGACTTTGTGCTGGATGACGCGGCCAAACGCATCAGCTTTCGGGGGCAATGGCTGGTGCTGACCCGCTACGAGTATCTGATTCTCAGTGCCTTGTTGCAGCGACCGGATCATGTACTCAGTCGCAGCCAGTTGATGGATGCCGCCTGGGAGGACCCGGCCGCCAGTTTTGACCGGGCGGTGGACACCCATATCAAGGGCATTCGTGCCAAGCTGAAACAGGTCGACAGCGCGGCCGATCCGATCCGCACCCATCGCGGGCTGGGCTACAGTCTCAGCACCGCCTCAGGCGCTGCGTCGTTGTGACGATCAATCTGCGCATCATGCTGGTGTGGCTGCTGCTGGTGGGCGGCGGTCTGGTGCTGGTGATGCAGAGTGTGATCGGACAATTGCCGTCGACCATTCGCCAGGCCAGCGAGGAAGTGCTGGTCGACAGTGCCAATCTGCTGGCGGAGTTGGCAGCGCTGCACTGGGATCAGGATTTTGCCTCGGATGCGCCGTTCGTTCGTGCGGTGGAGCGCTACGGCGCACGGCGCTTTGATGCGCGCATCTGGTCACGGCACAAGACCGACCCGGACTTTGTGCTGTATGTGACCGACCTCACCGGGCAAGTGATGTATCACACGGACCGCACTCTGATTGGCGCGGATTTTTCCGGCTGGCGAGATGTGCAACGTACGCTGCTCGGCGAGTATGGTGCACGTACCACACGCACGGACCCCGGCGATGAAAACACCAGCTTCATGTATGTCGCGGCGCCGGTACAGCGCGGCGGCGAGTTGCTGGGCGTGCTGTCGGTGGGGCAGCCGACCGCGAGCTTCGAGCCCTTCCTCGCACTGGCCCGGGAACAGCTCTGGCAGCGCGGCAGCCTGATCCTGCTGCTGTCGTTGCTGCTGGGTGCGGTGTTGTCGTTATGGCTGACGCGCTCCATCCGGCAGCTGGTGGCCTATGTGGAAAAATTACGGCGCGGCGAGCGCGCCGCGCCGCCGGCCTTGCGCGAACGCGAGCTGGATCGGCTGGCGCAGGCCACCGGCGCCATGCGTGCCGAGATTGATGGCAAACAGTACGTGGAAGATTATGTCCACACGCTGACCCACGAAATGAAGTCGCCGCTGTCGGCCATTCGTGCGGCCACCGAACTGCTGCAAGAGGCCGATGTGCCAGAGGCCGACCAGCGGCGCTTTCTCACCAATGTTGATATGGAATCAGCGCGCTTGCAGCGCCTGATAGATCGGCTGTTGTCGCTGGCGACGGTGGAAAAGCAGCAGCATCTCAGCGGCGTGGAAACCCTGGATTTCGGGCAGTTGGTAAAACAGGAAATCCTGGCCAAGCAGACCCGCGCGCAACCGCGTAACGTCACGTTGCAGATGGTGTGTGACAAGAATCTGAGTGTGCGCGGCGAGCGTTTTCTGCTCGAACAGGCGGTCAGCAATCTGCTGGATAACGCGATTGAGTTCAGCCCGGATCACGGTGACGTAAAAATCGTGCTGGATGGTGATGCGGAGCGCGTGTGGTTGATGGTCAGCAATGCCGGGCCGCCGATTCCGGATTATGCGCTGGCACGCATCTTCGAGCGCTTTTATTCCCTGCCGCGCCCGGGCAGCCAGCGCAAAAGCACGGGCCTGGGCCTGAGTCTTGTCTCGGAAGTGGCAAAGCTGCATCAGGGGGAAGTCAGTCTGCGCAATCTGCCGGAGCAGGGTGTACAGGCCGTGTTCTGGTTGCCCGCACAGGCCTGAGCCATGTCAGCCAGCGCTGCGCAGGGCGGCGGCGCCCAGTTTGAGAATGCGCATGTCGCCCCAGGGAGTGCCGCTGCCGGCATTGACGGTCAGGGCCACAGACAGGTTGCGGGCGGGATCGGCCCAGGCGCCAGAGCCACCAAAACCGAAATGCCCGAATGCCTCCCGTGGGCGGCGCCGTGTCAACACATAGGGCTGGTGATAGCCCAGCCGCCATCGCATCGGTGAAAACAGGGCGCGATCCAGGGTGAACACCTGCCGTGCGCTGATGCGCGGCAGCATCTCGGCGGGCAGAATCCGCACACCATCCAGTTCGCCACCATTCGCCAGTGCCGCGTACATGCGTGCCAGGGAGCGCGCAGTAAACGTGCCATTGACGGCGGGCATGGCGGCGCTGAGTGCGGCGGGCGTCACCAGCTTACGCGGCTGAAAACCGCGTACCGTCACGGCGTCTTCAAAGGGCGAAAAGTCCGGCGCCAGCCCGTATTGCTGCAGGGTGGCGAGACTGCTGCGCAGGCCACTGCCGAATTGCTTGCGCAGTTGCCCGGCCAGGGACGGTGCGCGCGGTGGTGCCCCTGCCGGGCGCCCCATCAACAACATGGCGACGCGAGGGTGCGCCGCTTCCGGGACGCCGATATACAGCCCGTCCAGTCCCAGCGGCTCGGCCAGACGACGTTGTGCCAGTGTCGTGATGGATTCACCGCTGACGCGGCGGATCACTTCGCCCACCAGCCAGCCATAGGTCAGTGCGTGATACACGCTATGCGGCGCCTTGCTGCGGTTGCTGGGTGCGGCGGCCAGCGCTGCGCAGACGGTGTCCCAGTCACACAGGTCCTCGAAACTCAGCTTCAGGTCGCGCATGCCATACAGACCGGCGCGATGGGTCAGCAGATCACGCACGGTAATGCCGGCCTTGCCGTTGGCGGCGAACTCGGGCCAGTGTTGTGCCACCGGGTCGTCGTAATCCAGTTTGCCTTCCGCCACCAGTTGATGCAGCAGTGTGGCGGTGACCCCCTTGGTGGTGGAAAAGGAAACGGCCAGCGTGTCCTCCTGCCAGGCCGTGCCAGCGTCATCGCGCACACCGCCCCACAGATCCACGACTTTTTCGCCCTGGTGATAGATGCAGACAGCACCACCGCCGGGCGTAAGCCGCAGCTGCTGACGAAACACATTTTCCACCGCGCGGAACGCCGGTGTGGCAAAGCCTTTGACGTCGTTGTGTCCGGTATCTGCGGTCATGCGGACGGGTGCTCCGTGTTGTGCCTGTGTTGTAGAAAAAACTGCCGCCCATAAAAAACGCCGGGTTGCCCCGGCGTCTTGTGGTTCAGGCTGAGGCCTTCAAGGCCTTGCCCTTATTGCCAGTACTGGTGCTGGTGCTGCGTTCCGGTTTGCGGATTTTCGCCGGCGCAGGGTTGGAAAACTCCATGCTGCCGTCGTCCACTTTGGTGTAACGCAGTTGTGCCAGATCAAACAGGTAGTTCTGCAATACTTTCCACGGCGCCTTGGAACCCTGTTTCGGGAATCGGTTGGCGGCGCGCTGGATGTAGCCGGAGCGCATATCCAGGAACGGCGTTTCCACCACGGAGGCATCGCGCATGCGCGGCGTGCACTGGCGGGTGCCGGTCTTGTCCATGTGGTTCAGCAGGCGGCAGATGTACTCGCTGCTGATATCGGCTTTCAGTGTCCAGGACGCATTGGTGTAGCCGAAGATCATGGCAGCGTTGGGGATATCGCTGAGCATCAGCGCGCGATACGCCGTGGATTGGGTGACATCCACCGGCTTGCCGTCCACCTTGACGTCGGTGCCGCCCAGCAGTTGCAGATCCAGACCGGTGGCGGAAACCACGATGTCGGCTTCCAGCTCCTGGCCGGACTTCAGACGAATGCCGTTTTCGGTAAAGGTGTCGATGTGGTCGGTGACCACGGATGCCTTGCCCCGGCGCAGGACCTTGAACAGGTCGCCATCCGGCACCGCACACAGCCGTTCATCCCAGGGGTTGTAGCTGGGGGTGAAGTGGCTCATGTCGAAATCCTTGCCGAGCTGTTTCTTCGCCAGGCCCAGCAGCATTTTGCGTACCAGTTTCGGCTGCGTCTTGCTGAGTTTGTAGACGCCCATCTGCAGACCAACATTGCGGGTACGTGCGAGGCGATACACCAGCTTCTCCGGCAGGAAACGGCGCAGCTGCATGGAGATAACGTCTTTTTCCGGCACCGTGGCCACATAGGTCGGCGAGCGCTGCAACATGGTGATGTGCGCAGCCTTGTCGGCCATGGCCGGGATCAGGGTGACGGCAGTGGCGCCAGAACCGATGACCACAACGCGCTTGCCGCTGTAATCCAGATCTTCCGGCCAGTGCTGGGGATGAATGAAGGTGCCCTTGTAGTCATCACGGCCAGGAAAGTCCGGGGTGAAGCCTGCGGCATAGTTGTAGTAGCCGGTGCAGGACAGCAGGAAATTACAGGTGAAAGAGGTGCTGCGACCGGTTTTCTTGTTGGTCGCCTTCACTGTCCAGGTCGCGTCTTCGCTGGACCAGTCCGCACTCTTTACGTGGTGGCCGAAATGAATGTGATCGGTGATGCCGTACTCGTCTGCGGTTTCGCAAATATAGTCACGGATCGATTCGCCGTCGGCGATGGCCTTGTCGTTGGTCCACGGCTTGAAGCTGTAGCCCAGGGTGTACATGTCGGAGTCGGAGCGCACGCCGGGGTAACGGAACAGGTCCCAGGTGCCGCCGATGGCATCGCGGCCTTCCAGCAGGGCGAAGCTCTTGTTCGGGCACTTGGTGCGCAGGTGGCAGGCGGCGCCAATGCCTGAAAGGCCGGCCCCGATAATCAGCACATCAACATGTTTGCTCGGCATAGCGTTATCCCATTGGTCTCATATGCCGGCACACCCGGCAGTTGCATCCTGCCATCTTGTGCGATGTTCGCACGGTCGGATCAGGACAAAACATTGACATCGTTTGATGTAATGGTGGCCCGTTTCCGGTGGTGGCACCAGCCCCGGGCTTGGCCGCCCGGGCAGCGCAAAACCGGCGCTGCGGTCAGCGTAGCGTGAAAAAAGGCTGGGAAATCAACGCAGTGCCGGGCCTGCCTGATCCATGAGCGCGCGCAGTTCCTCGGCGGTGGAGAGGCCGGGCCAGCTGTTGATGAGGCTGCCGTCACCATCGAACAGCATGAAGGTGATTGGCCCAACCTGATAGCGCGATATCAGGGCGCGGGCCTCCGGGTGGCCTGTATCGGCGATCAGTAACTGCACCCGTTCTTCCAGGGCGGCGCGCTCGCGGTTCATTTCTGCGGTCTGGCGACTGCTGGCGACCAGGTCGCGCTCATAGACAAACACCAGCGCAGGCTGGCCGTTGCCGATCTTCGACAGGTCGGTGTCGAAGCCTTTCGGGATGGCCAGCCAGACGGCGTAGCCCAGTGCGGCAAGGACGAGCAGGGATGACAGGGCAATGATCAGCGTCTTGCGCCCTCGGGATTCCGACACGGGGTGTCTCCTTAATTGGCTGCGATGCAAAAGGGTACACCGAATCCCGGTTGCCGGGGTGAACCGGCTGCACACTCAATCGTCGGGTCAGTCGTTGGGCCCGTCGTCGGGCTGTTTGCGCAGGCTGATGGCGATGCGGTTCAGGGCATTCATGGCGGCAATGGCCAGGGTCAGATCGGCCAGTTGCGACGGGGTGAAATGGGCCTGCGCCCGTTGGTAGACCGCCTCGGGCGCGTGGCCCTGTTCGATCCGGGTGACCGCCTCGGCCCAGGCCAGGGCGGCTTGCTCGCGGTCGTCGAACAGGCCGGATTCCTGCCAGGCATCGAGGCAATCCAGGCGGCGCTGATGTGTGCCTGCCGCGCGCGCAGCGTCGGCGTGCAAGGACAGACAATAGGCGCAGCCGTTGATCTGGGAGACGCGCATCTCCACCAGTGAGAGCAGGGCCTCGGGGAGGGCTTTCAGGTGCTGGCGGGCGCCGGCCAGGCGTGCCAGGGCGGTGGGATTCAGCGCGGCATAGTCGAGGCGCTGCGAGGTTTGCGACTGGGTCTGGGGCCGGGGGCTATTCATGTGGTTCTCCCTGAGTTTCTCAAAGTGGGGATGGTTTGAATGATGCCCGGTAGTGTCTGTGATGCGCCGGTGCGGGGCTTGTAGTTTTGCGGCAATCCCGCGAGCATTGAGAGGTGAAACCGGAGCTGCCTGATGTCATTCCGTTCTGTTCCACCACCGCCTGTTTTGCCACTGCGTTTTCTCTCGCCGCCGCCGGTCTTGCGCCAGCAGGTGCAGGCGATCTGGTGTCTGGATACCCGTCGCGCTGCGATGACGGCGGGCACGCGGGATGACTGGCAGGGCGGCTGGCAAGAAGATCGCGCGTTCATGCACCCCGATGGCGGCACCGGATTTTTGCTCAATCTGGGGCGCCCGCTGCCACCCCGTGGCCCCGGCGAGGGGCCGCTCGGCTGGCTGGGATGGGAAGGGGTGCAGTCTGTCTCGGGGACGTTGATACCGGAGACGGGCTGGTTGAGTTACGGCGTGCGTTTTCACCCCGGCGGCGCGCGCCGTTTCTGGGACGGCTTGCCCATGCTGCAAACCAGTACCGAGGCGCTGGAGGCCCTGCATGGTAACCCCCTGCGGCGGCTCTATCAGCGTCTGGGTGAGGCGCAGGATACCGACACAGGGCTGGGTTATTTTGCGCAGTGGTTGGCTGAGCGGTTGACGCAGCGATCGGCGGACGGGGTGGTGCCGCGGCGGCAGGTGACAGCGGAGGATGCCGGGCGCCATGCGCTGGCGGCGGTCATGGCGGCGGTGTCAAAGGCGGGGTCGGTGGCTGAGGCGGCCACGCAACTGCATGTGTCCCGTCGCGCCCTGGAGCGTCGCTTTGCGGATCATGTGGGGGTGTCGCCCAAGCAGTATGCGCGCATTCAGCGCATTGCCGAGGCACGCGCGCTGCTCAAGCGCGCGCCGCTGGCAACACAGGCCGAGCTGGCCCAGCAGTTGGGCTATTTTGATGAGGCGCATTTCATCCGTGATTTCCGCGCCATGGTGGGCCTCACGCCAGGGCAGTATGCGCGCCGCAGGTCACCGTTTCCCGCTGCCGCGCGCCTTGCGCTGGCATGACACAGGCCGCCGTGGTTCAGGCCAGTGCTTTCTGCATGAACGGCGGCAGCACCAGGGCGCCCCGGTGGGCAGCGGCGGTGTAGTAGAGGGTCTCGAACGGTTTGCTCTCTGCCGCCTGTTCGCGGAAGGCGGTCACGTCGGTGCCCTTGCCTGCCATGGTGCAACTCCACCAGCCGCTGGGGTAGCACACCTGCGGGAAGGGCAGTGTCTGGGTGCTGGTAAAACCGGCTTCGCGCATGTTGATATGCAGGTCGCGAATGATGCTGCTGCTGTGCAGCAGGGGCGATTCGCTCTGTTGCACGATGATGCCGCCGTCGCGCAGGACCCGATGACATTCGCGGAAGAAGTCCGCCTTGAACAGGCCTTCTGCCGGGCCGACCGGGTCGGTGGAGTCGACGATGATCACGTCGACGCTGCCAGCGTCACATTCGCGCATCCACTTTACGCCGTCGATGAACAGCAGTTCGGCGCGGGGATCGTCGTTGGATTCACACAGCTCCGGGAAGTACTTCTCGGACATGCGCGTGACCATCTCGTCAATATCGATCTGGGTGGCTTTCTCCACGCCGGGGTGGCGCAGCACTTCCCTCAATGTGCCGCAGTCGCCGCCGCCAATGATGACCACGTTCTTCGGCGCCGGATGGCTGAACAGGGCGGGGTGAGACATCATCTCGTGGTACAGGAAGTTGTCGCGGCTGGTGACCATGGTGCAGCCGTCAATGGTCATCAGGTAGCCGAAGGTGTCGGTCTCCCACATTTCGATATGCTGGTACTCGGTCTGCACCTCCTCCAGCTTCTTCTTCAGACGCAGGCCGAACGCTGTGCCAGCGCTGTCGAAATGCTCGATAAACCACTTTTCTCCGGACATGGTGCCACCTCTCTGCATTGGGGTTGCCGCGTGGCCTGTGTGGCCCTCACGGCGAAAAGCCTGAACGGGGCGCATTCTACCGGCTCAATCATGTCCGGCCCATGAATAAATACGCCGCTTGTGCGGTTAAGGAACCTCTGAATAACTCCCTGTGCTCTCTGCGCGGCCTGAAGCGTGCAGATGCAAGGCGCGTCGCGCAGGGAATGGCCGTAGCCCTTTTCAAGCGGCGCAACGCGGCAGATGTACGCTTCAGGCCGCGCCCTTCGGGGCTTTCAGGCTGGCGCGCACTCCGCGTTGCACTTTCTCGACATAGCGCCACTATGCCTTCGAAAGTGCGCCTTGATTGCGCGCCAGCCTGAAAGCCAGAGAGCACAGGGAGTTATTCAGAGGTTCCTTAATCCCTGCGGGCAGGGCTCGCTCCCACCGGGGCGGACCTGCAATAATGCGCTGCATATACTGTACCGCGCCTGGTCGCGTCGTACCTGCACTGCACCCGATTGCACACAAGAGAGCCACCATGAGCAGTAACTGGACCACCGATGACGCCCTGCGAATCTACAATGTGGAGCGCTGGGGGGAAGGTTATTTTGATGTGGATGCCGCGGGCAAGGTTCGGGTGCGCCCCGATGGCGATGCGGGCGGCGCAGCGCGCCTGGAAGACGTGCTGGCCGCCTGCCGCGAGGCCGGGCTGCGTTCGCCGGTGCTGGTGCGCTTTGACGGCATTCTGCGGCACCGGGTCCGCATGTTGTCGGCGGCGTTCCGGCATGCCATCAGTGAGCAGGGGTACGCCGGCCGTTATACGCCGGTGTTCCCGATCAAGGTCAATCAACAGCGCCGTGTGGTGGAAGAGATTGTCGGCGCCCGCGAGGCGCATGCGCCGGTGGGGCTGGAAGCCGGCTCCAAGCCGGAGCTGCTGGCGGTGCTGGCGCTGTCCGGCAGCGGCGCGGGCGGCGATGCCAACACCATCGTCTGTAACGGCTACAAGGACCGCGAATACATCCGCCTGGCGTTGACCGGCGAGAAGCTCGGCCATCGTGTCTATATCGTGGTGGAGAAGCTGTCCGAACTGGCACTGATCCTGGAAGAGGCGCGGGCGCTGGACGTGGTGCCGCGCATCGGCCTGCGGGTGCGGCTGATGTCCATCAGCAAGGGCAACTGGCAAAACACCGGTGGCGAGAAATCCAAGTTCGGTCTGTCAGCCTCGCAGCTGGTGAAGGCGGTGGAGATCTGCCGTGAGGCCGGTAGCCTCGACAGCCTGCGCATGCTGCATTTTCACCTGGGGTCCCAGGTGGCGAATATTCAGGACATCAAGGCCGGCATGCGCGAAGCCGCGCGCTACTATCAAGAGCTGCGGGCATTGGGTGCGCCGGTGGACACCATGGATGTGGGTGGCGGTCTGGGTGTGGATTATGAAGGCACCCGCTCCCGCTCGCTGTGCTCTATGAACTACGGCATTGCCGATTATGCCTGGCACATCGTGCAGACCCTGCGCGAAACCTGTGTGCGTGCCGATCTGCCGGAACCGGCCATCATCAGTGAGTCGGGCCGTGCATTGACCGCCCATCATGCGGTGCTTCTCGTCAACGTGATTGATCGTGAGCAGCTGCGCGTGCAGCAGGTGGCGGCGCCGGAGACGGGCTCGCCGGTCGAGCTGACCTTGCTATGGGATCTGTACCAGTTGCTATCGGGCCCCCGGCCGCATTTGCTCGAGGCATATCAGGAAGTCCTGGGTGCATGGCAGGACGCCCATCAGCGCTATCTGGCCGGTGAGGTGTCGTTGCCCCAGCGCGCCGTGGCGGAAAAGCTGTACATCAATTGTCTGCTGACCCTGCGTCGTCAGCTGGACCCGATGCGCAAACATCAGCGCGCATTGCTGGATGAGTTGAATGCCATTCTGGCGGACAAACTGTTTCTGAATTTCTCCGTCTTCCAGTCTGTGCCGGACGTGTGGGGCATCAGCCAGGTTTTCCCGATCCTGCCGCTGACCGGGCTGGATCAACCGCCCACGGTGCGTGCGGTGCTGCAGGATATTACCTGTGATTCCGATGGCCGTATCGATCAGTACGTGGACGGCGAAGGTCTGGAGACAACCTTGCCGTTGCCGGAAAATTACGGCGATGAGCTGGGCATTTTCATGGTGGGCGCCTACCAGGAAATTCTCGGTGACATGCACAACCTGTTTGGCGACACGGACTCCGTGGATGTGGATATCGATGCGCAGGGCGGTATTCACCTGGATGAAGCCATCCAGGGCGACACCGTCAGCTCGGTGCTGCGTTACGTCAATTACGACCCGGACAAACTGCTTGCCCTGCTGGGCGAGCAGTTTACCCGCATCCGCTTGCCCGAAGCAGAGCGGGACGCGTTACTGGCGGAGATACGCGACGGGTTGGCGGGTTACACCTACCTCGAGCCCTGATTGCGGTAAAGTCGGGCCCTTAGCGGCGGCCGTGTTCAGCGCCCAGATCCACGTCCGGTAGCGGCGGCGCGGTGGATTCCGTGTCGCGGATGTCGGTGTCCGGATGCCGTTGGCGGACAAAGGCACGCAGGGCGTCGATCTGGTCGTGACTGGCATCCACCATCATCAGCACGTTGCCCTGTTTGATGGCGGCCTCACTGGCCTCGATCTCTTCATCTGGCACGCTTGCGCCCAGCATGGCGGACGCCCAGGCACCGAACCCGGTCCCTGCGAGTGCAATACCCAGCACGGCCGCGCCGCCCAGCGCGACGCCGGCGGTGGGTATTGCCATCGCCGTCAGACCGGCCAGCAGACCTGCGGAGCCGCCAAGGGCGGCGCCCCGTTTCAATGCCGGGCCCAGGTCGGACTTCTCCAGAGTGTCAGCCTCGGGCAGATCACCCAGAGGCATGTCGTGTCGCGCCACCAGGTGCATCTGTTCTTCTTTGATCCCTTGTTGACGGAAATCCTTGACCAGATTTGCAGCGGCGGTCACATCCGGCAGTAAAAAATAGATTCGGCGCATCAGTTGGCTCCTGTCTGGCGTAAGAGACGTCTGTGGCGAATAACGTCTGTATTCGCATCAGGCATACTCCAGTCCTGCCGTTGCCGACATCCGAATGCAACCCGGGACGCGCGTGCCGCGCACGTATTTTACGCTGTTATACAGAAGTACAACCGTTATAGAGAGAGTCGGGTCTGGAATGGGCCAATAATCGCGAGCATGATGTGAACTGTTTATGTTGATCGTCAATGACGAACAGGGAGATAAATGATGAAAAAGCATGCAGTGAGAAATTTTCTGGCCAGCTCCGCGATTGCGTTTTCCGTCGGGGTGATGCCCGCTGCGCAGGCGGATACTGCGGGTGTGTCAGCCGACGCGTCGGTAGAGGCGGATCTGAAAGCGACGGAACGTGATGTCCGCCAGCAACGAGATGCCCGACGCAGTGAGGCAGCGGCAGCGCGTGACGACGCCCGTGAACGTGGCGAGTCTGCAGCGGAAGACGCGCGCGAAACAGGTGATGCCGCAGCACAGCGTGGCCGTGAAACCCGTGACGAAGCACGAGAGCAGGGCCAGCAGCGCGCCGCAGAGGCACGCGAGCACGGCCAGGCCCAGCGTGACGCTGCGGCAGAGCGTGCGGCAGAGCGTTCTGAAGGCGCGCGTGCCGGCGCGGCGGTCGAGGCCGACGCGGCTGGCGCCAGCGCTGATGCTGACGTTGATGCTCAGGCAGGTGGCCGTGGCGAAGGTCGTGGCGAAGGCCGCGGGGAAGAACAGTCCGAGCGTCCCTGGTATCGTTTCTGGAACTGAACGCAGTTGTGATCTATTGCCCCGGCCCGCCTTCGGCTGCCGGGGTTTTTCACCTTCGTGACTTACTTTTTCGTGACTTGCTTTTCCAGTTGCTGCAGCAGGCGAGCCCGAATGTCGGTTGACGGCAATGTCATGATGCGTGCTCGCATATCCCGGCACCAGGCTACATTCTTACCGTCATTGCCCCAGCGACGCTGTTCGCGATAAAGAAAGACGCGCAGCACAAACACTTCGATATCCACGGCCCGGACGAGCTGCTCTTCGTGCACCATCGGCATGTCAGGGCAATGCGTTTTCAGGCGCGCGGCAAAACCGCCATGGGTGATGCCAATCTGTTGGCCGTTTGTATTCAACAGTGGTGTATTGCCGGGCCCGCAACTGGGTGAGCGGGCTTTCAGAATCATGCCATCGGGCGGCGGGGTTTTGTCAGTGCGGGCGTTTTGCTGGCAAACATCATCGGCACAGGCATGCAGCGCATCAGTGATATCGGCCACCAGGCCGTCACGGTTGCGTATCTGTTGGCCCGTCTCCGTGGCAATGATGTCCACCGGTGGCCGGGGCACCGGCAAACCGATGGCGACTTCAGGGCAGTATTCGGTGAACTGCAGCCAGCGCGGCAGCACGTCCGCCACCGTGCCATGGCGTTTCGCTTCGCCGTTGTAGCGCACCAGTCTGCCCAGCAAGCAGGCACTGACACCCACGCGTGGTTTATCATCACGGAGCACCGGGAGGTCGAGCATCGCCAGCCAGCGATCAAGCCGACTGTCGGCGGCGCCGGATGGCGACGCGACGGCTTCCGGTCCTGTTGATGACGTTGATGTTGATGTGGATGGAGAAGTGGGGTCGGACATGCGTGGTGTTTTCCTGGACACGGCAACCCTGGCAACACATGCCGGGGCGGCGGATGAACTGGATTTTTCCGGGCTGCGCGATGCGCTGACCGGTGCTGATGACAGCTTGCCCGAGTGGCGCTTTCACGACCAGACCACGGCTGCGCAAACAGCAGAGCGTATCGTGGATGCGGACGTGGTGGTGACCAACAAGGTGGTGCTGGATGCCGCGCTGATTGCCGGCGCGCCGCGCCTGAAGCTGATCTGCGTGAGCGCCACCGGCACCAACAATGTGGACAGCGAGGCCGCCGCTGCGCGCGGTATTCCCGTGCGTAACGTGCCCGATTATGCTGGCGCCAGCCTGGCCCAGCACACCCTGGCGCTGATGCTGGGGCTGGCCACCCGCTGGCACGATTACCATGCGGATGTGCGTGCCGGTGACTGGAGCCGCTCGCCCACCTTCTGTCTGATGCACCGCCCGGTCGTGGAGCTGGCGGGCAAGACGCTGGGCATTGTCGGTTATGGCAGCCTGGGCCAGGCGGTGGCGCGGCTGGCCGAAGCGTTCGGTATGCGGGTCAAGGTGGCCGCGAGTCTGCGCCCCGGCGCTGACTCGGATGCAGACACGGGGCGCGTGCCGCTGCGGACGTTGCTGCCAGACGTGGATGTGCTGTCGCTGCATTGTCCGCTCACCGAGGACACCCGCCACCTGATTGGCGCCAGCCAGCTGGCGGCCATGAAGCCGACCGCCTTTCTCATCAACACGGCACGCGGCGCACTGATTGACGAGCCGGCCCTGGCCGACGCCCTGCGTCGCGGCGAGATCGCCGGGGCCGCACTGGATGTGCTGGGGCAAGAGCCACCGCCCGCGGATCATGTGCTGCTGGCGCCGGATATCCCCAACCTGATCATCACCCCGCACAACGCCTGGATCAGCCGCGAATGCCGCCAGCGCCTGCTGGACGGTGTGGCGAATAATGTCCGCGACTGGGTGTGCGCCAGTTCGGCAGCAGAGGAGTGATGCCTGTGTGGCAGCAACAAGAGATCGTGCTGAGGCCTCAGCCAAGAGGATTTCATCTGGTGACGGGTGAGGTGTATGCCGCCTTGCCTGCGCTGGCGGAGGTCAGGGTGGGGTTGCTGCATCTGTTTATCCAGCATACCTCGGCGTCACTGGCGATCAACGAGAACGCAGACCCGGATGTGCGGGGCGACCTGGAGCGGCACTTCAATGTGATGGTGCCGGAACGGGCGCCGCACTACGTCCATACGCTGGAAGGCCCGGACGACATGCCGGCCCATATCAAGAGCGTGCTGATCGGGCCGGATCTGATGATTCCGGTCAAGGCGGGGCGCCTGCAACTGGGCACCTGGCAGGGCATCTATCTGTGCGAGCACCGCGATCACGGTGGCGCCCGCACTCTGGTGGCAACGCTTCAGGGGCAGTAGCTAACCTACTCCGCGACCCAGCGCAGGAAGGCGCGGCGCTCTTCGGGGTTGGCCTGTGACCACCAGACTTTCAGCATATCCAGCGTTTCGACATCGTCGTTTTGCGGTGATGTGTCGCGGGCAGCTTGTGCCGGTGCTACGGTCTCGGCGGCCGGTTCTGCGGCGCCGGAGGTGAGGTTGCTGATCAGTCCCGGCCGCGCCATGCCGCTGGCGCGCGTTGCCGTGCGCTGCCCGGTGGCCCGGTTCTCGCTCCAGCCGCTGAAATCCCGGGCCAGCGTTTCCGCCTCGCGCATGTTGCCCGGCGTGGCATAGGTCAGGGTAAAGGCCTCGCCTGCCTTGCCGGTGATATCGTAGACCACCGGTTCAGAGCGCAACACCACATGGCTGCTGGTGGAATCCGGATACCAGATCTCTTTATAGAAGGCGACGATCTGGTAATTCCCGGGCGTCAGATGCAGGTCCTTGTAGCCGCTGGAGAAGAGGGTGTTGACGCCGGCCGGGCGCTGGCCGTTGATGTTGAGGATTTCCAGCGTTTCCGGCACCCGTACTACGGTGATGTCGCTTTCGGCCCGCTCCGGGCCGTCGTACAGCTGGATGACCGGACTGCTGGCGCAAGCCGCCAGCGTCAGCAGGGTGACCAGCAACGCCAGCGAAGGCAACATCGCGCCATGTCTTGCCTTGTGCAATCTCTGTTTCATCGCCAGCTCCTGTTCTTGATGATTCCGTCGTTCAGAATATGTCTCATGCCTGTTATATGAAAAAAATATGATAGCAGCATGACAGTCGGCAGCATGGCAGTCAGTAGCTCCTGGAAGCACAGCCTCAGAAAGACAGGCCCTGCTTCACGGGTGCCACCGGCCCGTCTTCGGACGCGGGCGCCTGACAGGCATCCTGACAGCTCTCCATGGTGTCGAACGGCACATTGCCGCCACAGCCGCCCCAGATAAAGCTGCGGCACTCACCTTTTTCTGCGTCATGGTAGTAGCGGGTAAAGGCCGCGCGGCACATGCCGGCTTCCGGCTTTTCGCTGCAGCTTGCCGGCAGGGCGGTTTGCGCCATCGGTGTGCTGGTGCAGGCGCCCAGCATTACAGCGGCGGCCAGCGCCGTCAGCAGGCCAGCGGTACGCGCGGCGCGCCGTGTCATCGAACGTGTTTCTTGTCGCATGGGAGTTCCTTGTCAGGAGCCAGTTGGATAACGGTGCGCTGAAACACCATGTTGTTGGGGATGCTGTAAAGATTGCCGTCACCATCGGCCAGGGTCAGTGTCATCAAACCCATGTGGCGGATTTCGCCGGTAACGGTGTTGTCACCGTCGAGCATGCGGATGCGATCACCCACGCGAAACGGTGCGCTGAAGAACAGAATCAGCGCGGCAGTGGTATTGCTGAGCAGTGACCAGGCCGCAAACAGGGCAATGCCGACCAGCGCGAACACGGAAGAGGCGAACACCATGAAGCCCTGCCCGGAGAAGCCCCAGATGGCGCTCAGCGCGAAGGCGAGCAGAATCAGTGTGGTCACATTGATCAACACCGACACCTGAAAAACGCGCGACGGCGCATAGCCGTGACCCTGGCCCAGGCGGCGCACCAGCCTGCGTAGCAGCGCAGACAACACCATCATGCTGATGATGACGCTGGCGCTGATCAGCAGCCGCAGCAGTGTCTGGTCGATATCGCTGATATTCATTCGGTACCGAAGCTCCTCAGCCGTACCGGCTGTCACTGACAAACGGGTTGGTGCGTCGTTCCTGGCCCAGGGTCGACATCGGGCCATGACCGGGGATGAACGCGATATCGTCACCCAGCGGAAACAGCTTGCCGCGAATGGCGTTGACCAGGTCATCCATATTGCCACGGGGAAAATCGGTGCGCCCGATGGACCCGGCAAACAGGACGTCGCCAACGATCGCCAGTTGCGCCTCCGGCGAGAAGAACACCACATGGCCGGGCGTATGGCCCGGGCAATGGAGCACCTGCAGTGCCGTGTCGCCGACCTTGACGGTGTCGCCATCCTCCAGCCAGCGATCCGGCGTGAAGGCGCCGGCAGGCGCGAAGCCGAACATCTGCGCCTGCTGCGGCAGCATGTCGATCCAGAACTGGTCTTCCCGGTGCGGGCCCTCGATGGGCAGATGCAGGCGCTGTGCCAGCTCGGCGACGGCACCGGCGTGATCAATGTGGCCGTGGGTCAGCAGGATCTTCTCCGGTTCCCCACCGGACTCCTCAATGGCGGCCAGAATGCGTTCGATATCCCCACCGGGATCGCAAATGGCCAGCTTGTTGCTGCTTTCACACAACAGCAGCGAGCAGTTCTGCTCGAACGGGGTGACCGGGAGGATGGCGTACTTCATGGGGTATGACCGTGCCTGATTCTCGAAGCCGCAGAGTATATCAGGCGCGGTGCGGGTACTCAGCTCTCTGGGGCTGTTTTACAAATTTGGGGGTGGGGCAGGGTTGAGGCAGCTTGGGAGACGGTGCGCTTCGCTGTGCTCAGCACACCCTACGGGTGCCTCCTGCTTTCGTAGGGTGTGCTGAGCACAGCGAATCGGACTGGCGCACCAGCGCACCATGACCTCTCAACGCGGCGTAATCGACACCGGCAAACCATCCTTCGGCACCGCCAGCGGCACCAGCTGATGCGGCATCACGTAGCCGGGTTTGATGCTGACCCGGTACTGCCGCAGGAAGTGGAACAGGAAGGTCTTGGTCTGCAACTCGGCAAAATTCAGGCCGATGCACTTGTGGTGACCGCCGCCGAAAGGCACCCACTGGAAGAAGTGCTTCTTGTCTTCGGCGCGTTCTGGAGAGAAGCGATCCGGGTCAAAGGTATACGGATTGCTCCAGTACTCTTCCATGTAATGGGTGTGCAGCGGTACGACGCTGACCAGGGTGTTTTTCGGAATGCGGTAGCCCTGCCATTCCACATCTTCCACCGTGCGGCGCGGCATGGTGGGCAGCGGCGGGAACATGCGCAGGGCTTCCTTGAACACGCGGGTGGTCAGGGTCAGCTTTTCCAGGTCGTCGTATTCCAGCTCGTCTTTGCCCAGCGACTCGAATTCCTCCACCAGACGGTCCTGCCACTCGGGATAACGGGCCAGCGTAAAGACGATGGAACTGAGGGTGCTGGTGGTGGTGTCGTGGGCAGCGAACAGCAGGAAGATCATGTGGTTCATGACATCCCGGTCGGTCAGCTGCGTATCGGTTTCTTCGTCGGCAGCGCGGCACAGTTCCGAGAAAAAGTCGATGTCGTCGCCCGCACGTTTGCCGGGGATCAGGTCCATCATGAACTGTTCCAGGAAGCGCCGGCCTTTCATGCCGCGATGCCAGACCGTGCCCGGAATCGGCAGGCGCATCACGGCCAGTGACGCATCGACTGAGGCAACAAAAGCTTCATTCACTTTCTGTGCTTCCGGTCCCATTTGCAGGCCCAGGAAGATGCCCGCGCCCACATCCAGCAGCAGGGATTTTACGTGGTCAAAGAACAGGAATTCCCTGTTCTGCGGCCATTGGGCAATACCTTCGGCGATATGCGGATTCATGCGCGTCATGTAGCCGGACAGGGCTTTTTTCTTGAACGCCTGCTGCAACATACGGCGGTGATATTTGTGATCGGCGAAGTCGCGCAGCATCAGGCCGTCGGTGAACAGTTTTTCCAGCAGCGGATTCCAGGCCGCGCGGCTGGAGAACACATGCGCGGTATCCCGCAGCACGAACTCGTTGGCCTCCGGGCCGAGCACGGTGACACCGCGCTGGAAGAACGAACTGCCCCGGAAGATCAGGCCGTGCTCTTTGGCCATGCGATTGATCAGGCCATGAAAGTCACGCAGGAATTCGAAGGTCTGGCCCAGCAGTGGCATGCCGTAGTCGCCGGGAATATGGTCCAGCTTGCGCTGTGGCATGCGCGGCAGTTTGGCGGCATCGGCCTGGGCGGTGTGCATTGAAGAAGTCATGCGCGTCTCTCCGGAGAACAGTCAACGGCTGCCGGGAGGCCCGGGCCGAAAGGTATACAATGAATGTACTTTAGCCTTCACGGAAAGCCAGTGCTTGCGCTGAAGTGTCAAAACGCCGTGTTCATGCCTGTTTCCGGCGGCGAGGCCGGATAACCGCCGCCGGAATGCGGTACCATTCGGGCCTCGAGCTTCCCCCTGAAATCTGACAGGAGAACACGTTCCCATGGGCCAGGCTGCTGCTGCATTCGTACCCCTTGATATTGCCGTGCTGACGGTCAGCGACACCCGCACCGAGGCCAATGACACCTCCGGTGATCTGCTGGTGGCGCGCCTGAGCGAGGCAGGGCATCGGCTGGCGGCCCGTGCGCTGGTGCGCGACGACGTGCATCAATTGCGGGCGGTGGTGTCCGGCTGGATCGTGGACACCGGCGTGCAGGTCATTGTCGTCACCGGCGGCACCGGGTTTTCCGGGCGGGATGTCACCCCGGAGGCGCTGGCGCCGCTGTTCGACAAACCCATAGAAGGCTTTGGCGAGCTGTTCCGGCATCTGTCCCTGGCCGAGATTGGCACGTCCACCGTGCAATCCCGCGCCCTGGGCGGGGTGGCCAATCACACCGCCATCTTCTGTCTGCCGGGCTCCACCAACGCCTGCGCCACCGGCTGGGACGGCATTCTGGCCGAGCAGCTCGACAGCCGACATCGGCCCTGCAATTTCGTCGGTCTGGTCAGCCGCAAGCGTGCCGGGGGCAGCGGGAGCGCCGCGCCATGATGTCCGTGGACGCCGCGCTGGCGCGACTGCTGGCTGCCGTGCCTGCGCCGCCCGCCGTGCAAACCGTGCCGTTGGGCGAGAGCCTGCATCATGTCTTGGCAGAGACGGTGTTCAGCGCGGTCACGGTGCCGCCATCGGATAACAGTGCGGTGGATGGTTATGCGCTGCGCTATGCGGATCTGGCGACGCACCCGGAAGGCCTGCCGGTCAGCCAGCGTATTCCGGCGGGCGCGATGCCGTTGCCCCTCGCGCCCGGTTCCGCGGCGCGCATCTTTACCGGCGCCAGCGTCCCGGAGGGCGCGGATACCGTGGTGATGCAGGAGCAGTGCACGGTGCAGGACGATGCAGAAACCGTGCTGCCGACGGAGGCCCGGCAAGGCAGCAATATTCGCCGGCAAGGGCAGGATATCGATGCGGGCGCCGAGGTGGTGGCCGCTGGCACGCGGCTGACGGCGCGGCATATCGGGCTGCTCGCTTCGGTCGGGCTGGCGCAGGTCCGGGTGTTCCGGCCGTTGCGCGTGGCGGTGCTGAGCACCGGTGATGAACTGGCGGAGCCTGGCGAGGCGCTGGCGCCGGGGCAGATATACAACAGCAATCGCTTTTTATTGTGTGCCTTGCTCCGCGAAGCCGGTTTCGTGCCGGTGGATATGGGCCGGGTGGCAGATCGGCGCGCGGACACGGAGGCCGCGCTGGCGCGGGCGGCGGCCGAGGCTGACCTGGTCCTGACCACCGGCGGTGTGTCCGTGGGCGAAGAAGATCATGTGCGTGGTGCCGTGCTGGCCCAGGGGGCGCTGGATCTGTGGCGCATCGCCATCAAGCCCGGTAAGCCCTTTGCGTTTGGTCGGGTGGGCGAGGTGCCCTTTATGGGCCTGCCGGGCAACCCCAGCGCGGTACTGGTGACCTTTATGGTGCTGGTGTTGCCCTGGTTGCGGCGCGCCCAGTGTCTGGCGGGTGATCCGCATTGGCCGGTCACCTGGCTGCCCGCGGGCTTCAGTGTGGACAAGCCGGGGCGACGGCAGGAGTACCTGCGCGTGCAGGTCGCCGGGCCAGCGGGCGCGCAACAGCTGGTGCCCCACGACAACCAGAGTTCCGGCATGCTCAGCTCGGCCTGCTGGGCGCACGGGCTGGCGGTGGTGCCCGCAGAGACCTCTGTGGCGGTGGGTGACCGGCTGGCTTTTTTGCGATTCGAATGATCGATGCGGTCTGACTGGGGGTTAACTGGCTGTTTTTATACGTTATTCATGCGGTGAATGCTGAGTATACGAAATATCGATTTCATTTATGGCTTGGCCAGGGCTTAGAATGCGCAGCCTGGGTGGCCCAGCGCTGAGTGGCCACAGTTTCCAATGCCAACCGTAAAGGATCGGACCATGTCATACACCAAGGACATCGAAGCCGTCGCATCTGTGGTCAAGAGCAACAAGACCTGGAGCGCGATCAACCCTGAGTCTGCCGTCCGCATGCGTCTGCAGAACCGTTTCAACACGCATCTGGACATCGCCAAGTACAACGCGAAGATCATGCGCGACGACATGGCTGCCTACGACAAGGACTCTTCTCAGTACACCCAGTCCCTGGGTTGCTGGCATGGTTTCATCGGGCAGCAGAAGCTGATCTCCATCAAGAAGCACTTCGGCAGCACCAAGCGTCGTTACCTGTACCTGTCCGGCTGGATGGTTGCCGCACTGCGCTCTGAGTTCGGCCCGCTGCCGGATCAGTCCATGCACGAGAAGACCACCGTTGCTGACCTGATTCGCGAGCTGTACACCTTCCTCAAGCAAGCCGATGCCTGGGAACTGAACCACCTGTTCCGTAGCCTGGACGAAGCACGTGCCAAGGGCGACAGCAAGGCAGAAGCCGAGCTGGTCAGCAAGATCGACAACTTCGAAACTCACGTTGTGCCGATCATCGCCGACATCGACGCTGGCTTTGGTAACGCGGAAGCGACCTACCTGATGGCCAAGCAGATGATCGAAGCGGGTGCCTGCTGCATCCAGATCGAAAACCAGGTGTCTGACGAGAAGCAGTGTGGCCACCAGGACGGTAAAGTGACCGTTCCTCACGCTGACTTCCTGGCCAAGATCAACGCGGTACGTTACGCGTTCCTGGAGCTGGGTATCGACGACGGCGTGATTGTTGCCCGTACCGACTCCCTGGGTGCTGGCCTGACCAAGCAAATCGCAGTAACCAACGAGCCGGGCGACCTGGGCGACCAGTACAACAGCTTCCTGGACGGCGACTACATCACCAGCGCTGACGAAATCCAGAACGGCGACGTGGTCATCAAGTCCCAGGGCAAACTGCTCAAGCCGAAGCGTCTGGCCTCTGGCCTGTTCTGCTTCAAGGAAGGCAGCGGCATTGACCGTGTTGTGCTGGACTGTATCACCAGCCTGCAGAACGGCGCTGACCTGCTGTGGATCGAAACCGAGAAGCCCCACGTCGGCCAGATCGCAGAAATGGTCAACCGTATCCGCGAAGTGGTGCCGGACGCCAAGCTGGTTTACAACAACAGCCCGTCCTTCAACTGGACCCTGAACTTCCGTCAGCAGGTGTTCGATGCATGGCAGGCTGAAGGCAAAGACGTTTCCGCCTACGACCGCGCCAAGCTGATGAGCGCTGACTACGACAGCTCCGAGCTGGCCCAGCTGGCTGACGAGTGGACCCGTAACTTCCAGCGTGACGCGGCCCGTGAAGCAGGTATCTTCCACCACCTGATCACACTGCCGACGTACCACACTGCGGCACTGTCCACCGACAACCTGGCCAAAGGCTACTTCGGCGACGAAGGCATGCTGGCTTACGTTGCTGGCGTTCAGCGGAAAGAAATCCGTCAGGGCATCGCTACCGTGAAGCACCAGGACATGGCCGGTTCCAACATCGGTGATGACCACAAAGAGTACTTCGCTGGCGAAGCAGCACTGAAAGCAGGCGGCAAAGACAACACCATGGGTCAGTTCGAGAACGTCTGATCTCGACAACCTGATGTGTTGAATGAAGAAGGCGGGCGCAAGCCCGCCTTTTTTATGTCTTTTTTTCAGCCGCGGGTTGCCGACAATTGCCGGTTGCGCACGACGAGATACAACGGAAAGCCTACGGCAACCCCGGGCACCAGCCCCGTCAGCAGGCAAATCCAGCCGTGGCGAATACCGTGCCGCTGCCGTTCATAAACCACCCAGATCAGCAGCACGAACCAGCAGAGAATGACATCCGTTGAATACCCCGCTGCAAAGGGGTTCACGAAGCCCGCCAGAATAGCGCCGACAATATCACCGCTTTCCAGCAACGCCGGCACAATGGTCACGGCAAAAAATACGGTGAACACGGCGGCCACCAGAATCAGTAGTCCCTCGAAGATCCGATCGGTCATTGTGTTATTCCTTTGTGGGCTGCAACCTTGCTGGCATTCCGGTAAACCACAGCAAGCAGGAGAAGCTCATGGTGGATCTGTTTTCCATCCACGGCAAGATTGCCCTGGTCACGGGCGGCACCAGCGGCATTGGCTACATGATTGCCGAGGGGCTGGTGAAACATGGCGCCACCGTTTATGTGGCATCGCGCAAGGCCGAGGCCTGCGCCGAGACCGCGAAAGCCCTGTCGGCCCATGGCACCTGCATCGGCATCCCGGCTGATCTGTCCACCGAAGCCGGCTGCCAGGCGCTGGTGGAGGCATTGAAGGCCCGGGAAGAAAAACTCCATGTGCTGGTGAACAACGCGGGCGTGACCTGGGGGGCCTCCTTCGAGGACTACCCCGGTGATGCCTGGGACAAGATCCAGAACCTGAATGTGAAAGCCGCATTCGTCATGACGCAGCGATGCACGCCCCTGCTGGCCGCCGCAGGCAGTGCCGATGATCCGGCGCGGGTCATCAATGTGACCTCCATCGCCGGGCAAACTACCGCCAGCATGCAGGCCTATGCCTACGGGCCCAGCAAGGCGGCACTGAATCATCTGACCCGTATTCTGGCCAATGAACTGGCCGCCCGGCACATCACGGTCAACGCCATTGCCCCGGGTGTTTTCCCCAGCAAGATGACCCGTTTCATCATGCAGGACGACACCATGGCGAGCGCCCAGGCGGCGCAGGTGCCGCTTCAGCGCCTGGGCGAGCCGCGGGATATGGAAGGGCTGGCAGTATTCCTGGCCTCACCGGCGGCGGCCTATATCACCGGCAATGTCATCGCGCTGGATGGGGGTACAGCGGTAAAACCCGCGCCGTTCATTTGATCATCTGAGAAAGCGCTCGATGGCGAAGATGTGGGGATCATCGGCGTTCAGTTCGCGCAGCGCGTCTGCCAGGCTCAGCAGATAATCGCGATTGGGGCCGCTGGGGCCTTCGGCCCCGGCGATATGGCGGGCGATGTCTTCCTCGGCGGCCGGGCCGAGAAAGGCGGCGTTGTCCTCGGTGGCGATATAGACCAGCCCTTCCTCCTGATCGGGTGCGCGATCGTCGGTAAAGGTCAGCGGTGTGCTGAAACGCAGGTAGCCGTTCTTTTCGCGCATATCCAGATGGTCGAACACCGCCGGCGTAATCCGGTAGGCCATGCCGACGCAGCAGGCGCCGGGCTCGCGAATCAGCGTGGCGACGCGGCCGGGCGCCTCAGGCGTGCCGCGATGATCGTGGGAGCCCTGCCAGAAGCGCCGTGACCAGTCGCGAATAAAGGCCGGGCGCGCATCGGTGACCGGGAAATCCACCTTGAAGATCAGCGAGCCATAGCCGAACAGCCACAACTGATCGCGGTCATTGAAGTGGCCGCGCTGGCGGTTGATGTCAACGGTATTCAAGGGCATGCAGCGGTTACCGGGTCGGGCTGTCGGGGAAGGCTTTTTACATTAGCTCGACACGTGGGCGGCGGCAAATCCGATACCATAGGGCTGATACATCAGAGGTGTCGACAGAGCAGGAAGACAACACGTATGCAAAAAACGCTGATTCTCGGAGGCATACGCAGTGGCAAGAGTGCGCGTGCCGAGGCGCTGGTCCGGCCCCATCCGAAAGTGGCCTATGTCGCCACGGCGACAGCGGGCGATGAGGAAATGGCGGCGCGCATTGATCGCCACCGCGCCCGCCGTCCGGCTCGCTGGCAACTGATCGAGGCACCGCTGTCGCTAGGTATGGTGCTGCGCGAGGCGGCCATGATGCCCGAGCCCCCCTGCCTGTTGGTGGACTGCATGAGCCTGTGGGTAAGCAACCTGCTGCACGCAGGCGAAGCGATCTTCGGGCGCGAGCGTGATGCGTTTTTGCAGGCGCTGACGGTTTATCCGGCGCCGGTGGTCATCGTCAGCAATGAAACGGGCCTGGGCACGATCGGTATGGACCCGCTCACGCGTCGCTTCTGTGATGAGCTGGGTTGGCTGAACCAGGCGCTGGCGGCGCGCTGCCAGAGCGTGGAGCTGGTCATGGCGGGGCTGTCGTTGCCGCTCAAACGACCTGTCTGATACGGGCTGTCTGATACGGGCTGTCTGGGCTCAGCCGCGGCCCAGCCACAGGGCCGCGCCAAGCAATACCAGCGTTTCCGTGATTTCCACCAGTGCGCCGGCGGTATCGCCGGTAAAGCCGCCCAGCTTCTGTTGCATCTGCCGACGTGCCAGCAGGAAGACCACCAGGGTGATGCCCAGCATCAAGGCGCCCACCCACCCGCCCAGCAGCACGGTGGCCAACGCCGCCAGCGCCAGCATCAGGCTGACCCGTTGGCGCGGCAGGGTGGCTGCGGCATCCTGCCCGAGACCGCCAGCGCGCACATAGGGCAAGCTCAGAAACAGTGCCGCGCAGGCGCTGCGCCCGAGGATCGGTGCCAATAGCAGGGGCATGAGTACCAGCGTAGTGGTGAGTTCAGTAGCGAGCGTCAGCAGCGTGGCCAGCGCCGCGCAGCGTCCCAGCAATACCAGCAACAACGCACACACGCCCGCCGGACCACAGGCCGGGTCCTTCATGATGCGCAAGGTGCGCTCCCGATCACCCTGACCGCCCAGCCAGGCATCCGCACTGTCCGCCAGACCATCGAGATGCAGTGCGCCGGTGAGGACGACCTGCACGGTGACCAGGACGATGGCAACCGGCCAGACTGGCAAGCCGCTGTGCACGGCCAGCCACGCAAGCCCCATCAATACCCCTCCCAACAGTGCGCCCACGAACGGATAGGCGGCGACGGCGCGCCCGTGGTCCGCTGCCGTCACGGGTGTCGTCAGGCGCACCGGAATACGGGTCAGCAGGGCGAGGGCCAGGCGCAGGGATTGCATCACAGCGCCTCCGCCAGGCCATGGCTGGTCAGGCTGACCAGGCGACCGTGGGGCGTCAGGTCCATGCGGACCCGCGTGCGGCAGGCGAATGGCACCTGGAAGCCGGCCATGGCCCGCGCCGGCGACAGGCCCAGCACCTCCGCCAGGATCATGCGAATGACACCGCCATGGGCGACGATCAACAGGTGCTCGCCGGGCGGTGTGTCAAGCAGGGCATGCCAGGCGCTGGCCACGCGCTGATGGAACAGGCTGACGGGCTCGCCGCCGGGCGGCGGGTGGCGTTCGGCGTCGGCCCAGAAGGCGGCGAGGCGATCGCCATCCCGCGCCTCGACCTGCTCGGGGGTCAGGCCCTCCCAGTCTCCGAAGCTGATTTCGCACAGGCCGGATTCCACGGTCAGTGGCAGGCCGCGCGCGTCGGCGAGCTCCCGGGCGAAGGCCTGGCAGCGTTGCAGGGGCGAACTGACCACATGCTGCCAGCTGCTGATGCCCGCTGTGGCGCGCCGCATCTGGGCCCAGCCGGTCTCACTCAAGGGGTCGTCACGGCGGCCGCGGTACATGACACCGCCCTCGGGCTCGCCGTGGCGCAACAGATCAATGAGACAGGTGGTGGTCTCGGTCATGGGGTGCTTGCTCATGGGCTAAATGTCACGGCAAAGAGGCCGCTGGCGAATACGAGGCACGAAGGTAGTGGCGGCAGGCGCAAAGGGCAAGCGTGGCGCGCTGCCGAATAAAGGATGACCCTGAGAGGCGCAAATTGACAAAGTGTGACACGGTTCACACAACGACCTGTCTCACGGTAAGATCAAGCGGTACGGGGGGTACAGGTCATGTCGAATAATCATCACAGTACGGCGTCCCTGGGGTTGCCGTTTGATTCACTGGATACGGCGTCGTTACCCGCAGAGGAGGGGCACGCCCTCTGGCGCGATAGCCTGTCCCCCTTGTTCCACGCTCGCGCTGCGGACGAGCCTCGAGGCCGATTCAATGCGCGGATCGACACCTATGATTTACAGCAACTGATGCTGGCCGAAAGCCGGTTTCCCGCCAGCCATTATGAACGCGGCCTGCGTCACAGTACGGCCGACGGCGCGGAGCCGCTGCTCGTGCAGTTGTACATGACCGGCGGATACCGTGGTACCAACGGCCATCGGCAGATGCTGGTGCAGCCCGGGGACATCGGCTTGCTGGACATGGCCGACGCCATGGCAACCCGTGCAGATGATTCGCGGGTGTTGTCTCTGGTCATCCCGCGAGAGCAGGTGCGGGAGGCGGGCGCGCTCCCCCGGGGTGCGGTGTTGCGCGCCGGGTCGCCGCTGGCGTCGATACTGGGCAATCATCTGCAGACGGTGTGGCGGCAGTTGGCGTTGACGGGACCGGAGGCGCTGTCCTGCATTAATGAAACGCTGATTGCCACGACGGTTGCGGCGTTTCGGGGGCTGCATCAGGACCTGGAGCAGGTGCTCCCGAATTTGCCGGAGCAGGCCCGGCTCAACGCGGTGTGTGCCTATATCCTGCAACGCCTGGGTCAGGATGATCTGACACCCGAACATCTGTGTCAGCGTTTTGGTTTTTCACGGGCCGGGCTTTATCGGCTGTTCGCGCCGCTGGGTGGCGTGGCCGGCTTCATCCGTGAAGCGCGCCTGCGTCGTTGTTACGACGAGTTGGCACACGCGGGCGCACAAGACCTTCCGTCACGCGTGATCGATGTCGCCATGCGCTGGGGCTTTACCAGCCAGAGTCATTTTACCCGGTTGTTCCGTCGCAGGTTTGATGTACTGCCGGGGGAATTGTTGGCAAACCGAGAAGCGGCGCCATCGGTTGCGGCCCGCACTGACGAGGGGGCGGACAACGCGCACCCGGTGTTGCGTCAGTGGCTGGGCAGGATGTGTCGCGACTCCGTTGCCACAGAGGGCCTGAGACAAACAGGCCAGCAATCTGAGACGGATGGACAAGCTCCTCATGCGGGTGGGCCACAGAATGGCGCCTGCTCATGATGCGGTTCGCACATAGACGGTTTGCATAGAGAAAGAATCGCGGGTGGGCGCTTGAAGACTTTTGGGGTGGGTGCGGCGTAGGGGAAGCGTCGCACTGTCATGTTGCATGGACGGGCCGGTAAGGGAGTGCGGGTGCCCGGATTGCAAAGGGGGGAAACTATGCAGATATCACGTACGGGATGGTCTGCGATCGCTTATCGATTGCAAGTAACAGACTGGTTGGCGTTGCGTCTTTGGGCGTTCCGGGTCATCGGTGTCGGCGTGTTCTGCGGCGCCTTGGCAATCCTGATTGCCGACAAGCTCTGACCGGCAACGGCACAGCAGGCCCGCAACAGCCCTTCAAGTAAAACAGCCTCGCCGGCATGCATGACCTGTGCATGCCGGCTTTTTTTTGTCCGCTAGGTTTCCCGGGTTTTATCCACACCCGCCTGCTCGAAACTGGCCATTTCATTGTGCAGCGCACAAGCCGCGCGCAACAGTGGCACCGCCACGGCCGCGCCGCTGCCTTCGCCCAGACGCATGCCCAGATCGAGCAGTGGTTCGGCGTCGAGTGCCGCCAGCACATGGGCGTGGCCGGGCTCGCCGGAGCGGTGCGCGAAGTGCAGCCAGTCGCGCAGCGCCGGGGCATGGCGTACCGCAGCCAGTGCCGCCACGGAGACGATAAAGCCATCCACCAGCACCGGAATGCGGCGCGCCGCGCAACCGAGCATGGCACCACTGAGGGCGACGATCTCGAAGCCGCCGAGCGACGCCATGGCCGTCAGCGGGTCCTGCGCCAGCCGCGCATGCGTCGCCGCGTGCCGGTGTAACGCTTGCTCGACGATGCGGGTCTTGTGGGTCACGCCCGCTGCGTCGAGCCCGGTGCCCGGTCCGGTGAGCGCTCTGGCAGGCGCGTCGAGCAGGGCACAGGCCAGCGCGGCGGCGCTGGTCGTGTTGCCGATGCCCATCTCGCCACCGATGAACAGCTCGGCGCCGGCCGCTGCGGCACGTTCGGCGGCTGCGTCGCCCGCCATCAGTGCCTGATCGCGCTCGGCAGCGGTCATGGCGTCGGTGCGCGCCAGGTTGGCGGTTCCCGCAGCGATGCGTGCGTCGATGGCTTGCGGATGTCGCGCCGATACGGTCCCGGTATCGATGATCTCCAGGGTGGCGCCAAGCTGTCGCGCCAGAACGCTGATGGCGGCGCCCCCGGCCGCGAAATTGGCAATCATCTGGCCGGTGACTGTTTGCGGGAAGGCGGAGATGCCGTCTTCGCAGACGCCGTGATCGCCGGCAAACAGGGCAATGTGTACCCGATCCACAGCGGGTCTGTCCCGGTCTTGTTGGGCGGCGAGGGTGATGGCCAGTTGCTCCAGTCGACCCAGTGAGCCTGCGGGCTTGGTCAGCGAGGCCTGGCGGTCGCGGGCGCGCTCGGCGGCCGCTGATGTTGGCGCTGGCGGCGCCTGCAAAAAGCGTTGGGAAAATGAAGCAGTTGTCATCGCAGTTGGCTCCTTGGCACGACGGGACACAGCATACCGCGGCGGCGTCGATAGCCAGTGGCAGCCCGGTTCAACACGCATCGGCATGCTAGGGCGTTGCCCGGGGAAGTCAACCATTTCTACTGGCCAGTCGTGCGCACCTGTCGCACACTGTCGCTCCGTTTCGTGCCCCCGGTCCTGCCTGACGATGATGTCCTTGCTGACACACCTGAACCTCATGCTGCCTGCGCTGTTGCTCAGCGCGCTGCTGCTGGATGCCCTGCTGGGTGAGCCGCGGCGCTGGCACCCCCTGGTCGGTTTCGGGCGGCTTGCGGCGGCGCTCGAACAGCGCCTGAATCATGCGCCCGGGCGTATTCGCACCGGCGCGCTGGCGCTACTTGTGCTGGTGCTGCCCTGGGTTGTGCTGGCGTTGTTGCTGAGCCATGTGCTGGATGGTGTTGCCCTGTTTGTGGTGCAGGCACTGGGGCTGTGGTGGGCGCTGGGTTGGCGCAGCCTCGGCGAGCATGCACGGGCGGTGGCCGCACCGCTGGCCGCCGGAGACCTGGCGATGGCGCGGGAAAAAGTGGCCTGTCTGGTGAGTCGCGATGCTGCGCAACTGGACGCCCGGGGCGTGGCGGCAGCTACCACGGAGTCGGTGCTGGAGAACGGCGCAGATGCGGTGTTCGCCAGCCTGTTCTGGTTTCTGTTGGGGGGCCTGCCCGGCGTGGTCCTGCACCGGCTGGTCAATACCCTGGATGCCATGTGGGGCTATCGCACGCCACGCTATCTGCGTTTTGGTCGGGCGGCAGCACGGCTGGATGATCTGTTGAACTGGGTGCCGGCACGGCTGGTGGCGCTGACCTACGCGCTCTGCGGCAAGTGCCGCACGGCGTTGCGCTGCTGGCGGCAGCAGGCGGCGCGCTGGGAGAGCCCCAATGCCGGGCCGGTGATGGCGGCGGGTGCCGGTGCGCTGGGTGTGCAACTGGGGGGCGATGCCCCCTATCACGGGGGCTGGAAAACGCGGCCGGTGCTGGGCGAGGGCGCCCCGCCGGATGCTGACAGTATTCTCCGCGCGCTGCGGCTGGTTCGGCGTGGCGTGCTGGTATGGCTGCTGGTCGTGACGCTCGTGGCGTTGGGACTGGCGGAGGGATTGGCGCTATGACAGATGCTTTAACCGGTCCGGCAATCGACCAGACAATCGACCAGACAATCCATCAGGCAATCCATCAGACAGCCGAGCATGGCGGCCAACTGAATGCTGCCGTGCGGCGCTGGGGCATTGCCCGGGAAGACTGGCTGGATCTGTCGACGGGCATTACCCCCTGGCCCTGGCCGGTGCCGCCGTTACCGCCGGAAATCTGGCAGCGTTTACCGGAAGACGATGACGGGCTGGCCAGTCTGGCGGCGCGCTGGGCTGGCGCGCCGGCGACCGCCGGATGTGTGCCGGTGGCGGGCAGCCAGGGGGTGATTGCGGCGCTGCCTGGTTTGCGTCAGGGCTACCCGGCGGAGCAGGCATCGACCGCTGCCGCCCGCGTCGGCGTGATTACGCCGGGCTACAGTGAGCACCGCCATAGCTGGGCAGCGGCAGGATATGAGGTGGTGCCCTTGTCCTCGGTAGCGCAGGTGACAGCGATGCTGCCGCAACTGCAGGTGCTGGTATGGATCAACCCGAACAACCCGACCGGCGAGATCGTGCCCCGCCAGCAGCTGCTGCAATGGCACCGGGCGCTGGCGGCGCGGGGCGGCTGGTTGATCGTGGACGAAGCCTTTCTGGACGCGTCACCGGCGCAATCGCTGGCCCCGGATTGCGGACCTGACGGGCTGCTGGTGCTGCGTTCGCTGGGCAAGTTTTTCGGTCTGGCCGGGGCGCGCACCGGACTGGTGTGCGGGCCGCCGGCGCTGTGCGCCGCACTGTCGCAGCGGCTTGGGCTGTGGGCAGTGAGCGGCCCCGCTCGCTTTGCCATGCGCGCGGCCCTGGCCGATCAGGCCTGGCAGGCACAGGCCCGCACGCGTCTCGCCGCCGCCGCCCAGGCGCTCCAGGCGTTGCTGCGACGTCATGGCCTGACCCCGTCCGGGGCGTGTGATCTGTTCTGCTACTGCCCGCATCCGGACGCCTTGCGTCTCGCCGACGGGCTGGCACGGCACGGCATTCTGGTGCGCTGTTTTGCCGAGCCCCCGGCGCTGCGTTTTGCGTTGCCCGCCGACGCGGCGGCCATGGCGCGACTCGACGCGGCGCTTCAGTCTGAGGCAACGGTCTGAGGCAACGGTCTGGGCCGTCGCCCTGCAAGGTTGACGCTGGCGCGCCCGCGCGTCGCTGTGCTAATGTCCGCCCCGCCTCCAGGTGCCCCGCCGACAGCCGGCGGGGTTAAACGGGAAGCTGGTGTAAAACCAGCGCTGCCCCCGCAACGGTGATTGAGACAAGAATGATTGAAGTGCCACTGTGTCTGCGGACATGGGAAGGCAATCATTCCGGTCGGCGCGTCCGCGCCGCCCACTCATCAGCCCGGATACCGGCCAGGAGCGTCAGTGCCGCCCATGCTTCGGGCGGCGTAAGCCAGGCGTTGCGGAGGGCAGCGGCGGGGCAGTCGACCATGCCGGCGCCTGATGCCGTGTCCGCTCTGCTGTTCCTGTAAGCCCACCCCCGCCACGCCCATGATGCCGTGCGGGTGAGCACGGCTTGCAGGGGATACTTTCTTGAATAGCCTTTTGACGACGTCTGTTTTTTTTCGTGCTTGTCGCTTCCCGGGGAGCGTGACAGCCCTGGGTCTGTTTTGCCTTGTTGCTACCCTGCCGGCCTATGCCGACGATACCGACCACCCGGTGGCGGATCAGGATGTTGCACACCGTGACAACGCGCTGGACCCGGTGGTCGTGACCGCCAACCTGACGGCGCGCACGGTCAGTGACAGCCTGACCTCCGTCACGGTGATCGATCAGAATATGCTGCGTCAGCAGCAACCCCGAGAACTGGGCGAATTGCTGCGCGGCCAGCCCGGCGTGGATGTCGCCAGCAACGGCTCTTTCGGTAAAAACACCAATGTCTTCATTCGCGGCAACAGCGGCGAATCGACGCTGCTGTTGATTGAAGGCGTGCGCATTCGCTCCGCGACATCCGGTAATGCACCGTGGCAATTCCTGCCGCCGCAGTTGCTGGAGCGCGTGGAAATAGTGCGCGGCCCCCGCGCCAGTATTTATGGCGCCGATGCCGTGGGCGGTGTGGTGCAGGCGTTTGTGCCTTCCGGCCACCATGACCGTGGCTGGGTACAGGTTGGCGGCGGGTCGTTTGGCGCCCATGAATATGGCGCAGGCCATGCGGGGCGTCATGGCAACACCCGTTACAGCGTGGCAGCCAATCATTTTCATACCGATGGCACCCGCATCCGCGCCAATGACAATGAGGACAAGGGGTTCTACAACACCTCGGGTATGGCCCGCGTGGTGCAGCAGCTGGATAACGGTGCCGAGGTCGGCGTGCTGGGGTTTCGCACCCAGGGCAATACGGTATTCACCACGGGCGATACGGATTTCACCAAACAGGTGGGCGCGCTGACCGGCGCACTGCCGATGACGGAACGCTGGCTGATCAATCTGCAGGTCAGTGAAGCGCGCGACGACGGGGTGACCACATCGGCCAGCACCGGCAATGAATCCTTCTTCGATACCCGCACACGCGCCGTGCGTTGGGATAATCATCTGTTCCTGGGGCGCCACGAACTGATTGTCGGTAGCGAGTATTTCCGCGATGAGGTCGACAGCAGCACGGCCTTTGCCGAAGACAGCCGCGATAACACCGCAGCCTATGCGCAACTGCTGAGCCAGGCCGGGCGCGTTGATGCCCAGGCCAGTTTGCGTTGGGATGACAATGAAGCCTTCGGCACAGAAACCACCGGCGCGTTTGCATTGGGGCTGGCCCTGGATGCGCGGCATCGGCTGCGTGTCAGCCGCGCCACAGCGTTTCGTGCGCCGACGTTCAATAATCTGTATTTCCCCGCCTCGCCCACCTTTGCCGGCAACCCGGATCTGTCACCGGAGACATCAGTCAGCACCGAGCTCGGGCTGCGCGCGGACTACACACAGATGTTCTGGGATCTGGCGGTCTTTCATAACGAGGTGGACAACCTGATCGTCAATGCGGTGGGCAATGATGGTGTGCGCCGGCCGACCAATGTGGAGCGGGCGCGTATTCGCGGTGTCGAACTCGGCGCGGGCGGCGAGCTGTCGGGGTTGCGCTGGCGCGCGGCGGCGACGGCCATGGACCCCCGTGACAGGGATTCCGGTAACCGTATCCAGCGCCGTGCCGGGCAGGCGGTGCGCCTGGATCTGGATCACGACATCGGCAATGCCTTTGTCGGGCTTTCCGCCGTCGGCCAGAGCTTCCGCTACAATGATGCCGCCAACCAGCAGCGTCTGGCGGGCTATGGGTTGCTGCACTTGCGCACCGGCGTGCGCTTTGCGCAACACTGGTCGGCGCGGCTGAGTATCGAGAACGTGCTCGACAAGCAATACGAAGTGGTCGCAAACGATGTCAGTGCCGGGCGACATGCGTTCCTGACACTGCGTTACGACCTTCGCTGAACACGCAGCACTGAACAGGAAGACGCTATGGCCCGCACGGCCGGATTCATCAGAACACGGTGTGTTAACGCGCTGCGCGCAGGCGCCCTGGCGTGCGTGCTGCTGATGCTGCCCCTTGGGGTGGCTGCAGAGCAGGGCGAGCGCTGCGTGGTTGACGATGCGGCGCGTGAGGTGTGCCTGGCTGCGCCAGCGCAGCGCATCATTGCGTTGTCGCCCGGTGCCACCGAACTGATGTATGCCGCCGGTGGTGGTGAGCGGATGGTGGCGGCCGTGAACTACAGCGACTACCCGCCCGATGCGGCGACGCTGCCACAACTGGGCAGCAATCGGCGCGTGGACATGGAGGCCTTGTTGGCGCTGGAACCGGACCTGGTGCTGGTCTGGCCCACCGGCAATCCGCCGGAACAGGTGGCGTTGCTGGAGCGCTTCGGCATTCCGCTGTATTTCACCGAGCCGGTCAGTTTCGAGGATGTGGCCACGTCGCTGGAGCGGCTGGCCCGATTGGCGGGCACCGAGGACATCGGCGCCAGTGCAGCGCAGGCATTCCGGGACGGTATTGATGCATTGCGGCAACGCTATGCCGAGGCGGCCCCGGTGCCCGTGTTTTATCAGGTCTGGGATGAGCCGATCATGACGGTCAACCAGACCCACCTGATCCATCAGGTCATCGCGCTCTGCGGGGGCGAAAATGTGTTTGCGACGCTGCCGCGCCGGGTGCCGCGCATTGGCGTGGAGTCGGTGCTGGTGCGCAACCCGGAAGCCATCGTGGCGGGCGGCATGGGCGAGGAAAATACAGACTGGCTCACCGACTGGCGGCGCTACCCGTCACTGACCGCCGTGCAGCGCGACAACCTGTTCTTCGTGCCGCCCTCGCGCATACAGCGTCCCACACCGCGCCTGCTACAGGGCGGGGAAATCCTGTGCGAGCACCTGGAGACAGCCCGTGCCCGGCGCTGATGCAGGGCTGCGCCACAGCCTGACCTGGCTGGTGCTGATACTGGCCTCGCTGCTGGCGCTGGCGTTGGCCGTGGCCATCGGCAGTGAAACCGTCCAGCCGATGCAAGTCTTCGCCGTGCTGCGCGGCGAAGGCGAGCCGCTGCATCGGCTGTTGTTGCTGGAATTGCGTGCGCCCCGGGCGCTGGCCGCTTTTGCCACCGGCGGCTTACTGGCCGTGGCCGGTGCCCTGATGCAGGTCCTGCTGCGCAATCCTCTGGCGGACCCTTATGTGCTCGGGCTTTCCGGTGGCGCGGCAGTGGGCGCGCTGGCGGCGATGCTGTCCGGCTTGGGCACCGCACTGATATCCGGGTCGGCGTTTGCCGGTGCCTTGCTGTCGACGTTGCTGGTGTTCGGGCTGGCCCATGGCACCGGCAGCTGGACGCCCACGCGACTATTGCTGACCGGGGTGGTGGTGGCCGCCGGGTGGGGCGCGGTGATCACGCTGATGCTGGCATTGAGCCCGGCAGAGCGTTTGCCCGGCATGCTCTACTGGCTGATGGGCGATATGAGCTATGCACGCAGCCCCTGGCCACCGGTGCTGACGCTGGTGTTGGCCTGCCTGCTGTTGCTGCCCGCCGGGCGCGTGCTGAATGTGCTGGCGCGCGGCCCCCTGCAGGCGGCGGCCCTCGGGGTGGCGGTGCGGCCCCTGGAGTGGGGCATCTATATTCTTGCCAGCCTGCTGACGGCGGTGGCCGTGACCACGGCGGGCAGTGTCGGGTTTGTCGGGCTGGTGGTGCCGCATATGCTGCGCCTGGTGCTGGGCAATGATCAGCGCATCATCTTGCCGGCGGCGGCCCTCGCGGGCGGGATTCTGCTGACCCTGGCCGACACGCTGGCGCGCACGGTGCTGGCGCCGGAGCAGTTGCCGGTGGGCGTCATTACCGCACTGCTGGGCGTGCCCACCTTCCTTTACCTGCTTTACAGGAGCCGCATGTGATGGTGCTGGAAACCTGTGATCTGGTGGTGGATGTGCCGGGCCGTGCGGCCGGCCGGGCGCTGAATCTGCGTATCGAGCCCGGCCAGGTATGGGGCGTGCTCGGCCCCAACGGCGCCGGCAAGACCACCTTGCTGCATACCCTGGCCGGGCTGCGCCCGCCCCGCGGTGGCACGGTGCTGCTGGACAATGCGCCGCTGCCCGGCTGGCGCCGTCGCGCCCTGGCGCAGCAACTGGCCGTGATCTTCCAGGAACGCCAGGACGGTTTTCCCGCGACAGTGATGGAGACGGTGCTGATCGGACGACATCCGTTCCTGTCCCCCTGGCAGATGGAAAGCGCTGCAGACCTGGCCCTGGCGGAGGCGGCGCTGACACAGCTGGACCTGCTGCCGTTACGGGACCGGCTGGTGAGCACCCTGTCCGGCGGCGAACGCCAGCGGGTGGCGGTGGCACTGGCGCTGACCCAGACCCCCGCCGTCTGGCTGGCGGACGAACCGACCAACCACCTGGATCTGCATCATCAGGTGGCGGTGATGACATTGCTCCATCAGCAGGCCCGCGACGGCCGTGCCGTGGTGATGTGTCTGCATGATCTGAATCTCGCCGCGCGCTGGTGTGATCATCTGTTGTTGCTGTACCCCGACGGCGAGGCCTGCTGGGGGCCCACCGACGACATGCTGGTGCCTGCGGCACTGGAAAAACTCTATGACCAGCGATTGGCAGTTGGCGAGGTGGATGGCGTGCGGGTCTTTGTTGCGCGTTGATGGCCGCGCGCTGATCGCATCGTATACATACGGACTTTTGAATGACGACAAACAGCTATACAGGCACCACCGCTGCGGCGCTGATTACGGCACCCGGCTCCGGTCAGGGCAAGTCCATGGTGACCGCCGCGCTGGCGCGCCTGCACCGCAATGCAGGTCGCACCGTGCGTGTGTTCAAACACGGCCCCGATTACCTGGACCCCATGGTGCTGGAAGTGGCATCCGGTGCGCCGGTTTATCAGTTGCACCCCTGGATGACCGGTGAGGATGAATGCCGCTGGCGGCTGGCCCAGGCTGCGTCCGAGGCCGACCTGGTGCTGGTGGAAGGCTCCATGGGTTTGTTCGATGGCGATCCGTCCAGTGCCGACCTTGCTGTGCTGGCAGGGTTGCCCGCCATGCCGGTAATTAACGCGACCGGGATGGCGCAGACCTTCGGTGCCGTCGTGCTGGGCCTGGCCCGCTACCGCAGCGACGTGCGTATTCATGACGTGATTGCCAACCGCGTTGGCAGCGCACGGCATGTGGAAATGCTGGCGGCGAGCATGCCGGCCGACGTGCGCCTGTTGGGATCGATTCCGCGCAGCGAGGCATTCAGTATCCCGGACCGCCACCTGGGCCTGGTGCAGGCAGCGGAGTTGACGCACCTTGATGCGCAGCTGGACGCAGCGGCCCAGGTGTTGATCGACGCGGGGCTCGACCAGCTGCCAGCCAGTGTGACATTGAGCGCGCCGGTGCCTGCTGCGCCACCGCCGCTGCTGGCGGGCGTGCGTATCGGCATTGCGCGGGATCAGGCGTTCGCGTTTATTTACCGCGCCAACATTGCATTGCTGGAAGCCATGGGCGCCAGCCTGCATTACTTTTCGCCGTTGCAGGATGCGCAGTTACCGGATGTGGATGCGCTCTGGCTCCCCGGCGGCTACCCGGAATTGCATGCGGCCGCCCTGTCGCAAAACCAGCCCATGATCCGCGCGGTGCGTGCGCACCACGAAGGCGGCAAACCGATCCTGGCTGAGTGCGGCGGGCTCATGTACTGCATGGAGACGCTGGTGGACAAGGACGGTCTCGCTCACACCATGAGCGGGCTGCTGCCGGGTGAATCACGCATGGTCGGACGCTTGCAAGGGCTTGGCCTGCAAAGCATGGCGATGACACCGCCCGGTGGCGCGGAAGAGATATTGCGCGGCCACACCTACCATCATTCGGCACTGACCACGACCCTGGCACCAGCCTGCCACACCCGGCGGCTGGGCGGCACAGTGGCAGAGCCGGTGTACCAGCAGGGCAACCTGGTGGCGAGTTATTTTCATGGATACTTCCCGTCCGCACCGGCGCTGGTTGCCCGGTTGCTGGGTGGGTCCGCGTGCTGAATCGAGTGCGCTAATCAAGAGGAACGCATTGTGCGAGAAGATGCCAAGACCCCCGAGCGCCACGCCATTCGCATGGCGCGCAAACAGAAAATCATGCAGGAACGCATGGCAAAGGCGCAGAAAGATCAGGGCGTTTTGCTGGTGCTCACCGGGCCGGGCAAAGGTAAAAGCAGCTCCGGCTTCGGTATGGTGGCACGCGCCCTCGGGCATGACATGAAGGTCGGTATCGTGCAGTTCATTAAAGGCAAATTCAGCACCGGCGAAGATCGCTTCTTTCGCAATCTGCCAAACGTGGATTACCACGTCATGGGTGAGGGCTACACCTGGGATACCCAGGATCGCGAGCAGGATGTGCGTGCCGCCGAAGCCGCCTGGAACATTGCAGCGGCCATGCTGCAAGATGACAGCTACGACCTGATTCTGCTGGATGAACTGAATATCGCACTGCGCTATGACTATCTGGATCGCGACCGGGTCATGGATGATCTGCAGCAACGCCCCGCCATGCAGCACGTAATCGTCACCGGCCGTTACGCGCCCGCCGAATTACTGGAGTTGGCCGACACAGTGACGGAAATGAAAGTCGTCAAACACGCCTTCAAAGACCTGGGCGTGCGCGCCCAGAAAGGCATAGAGCTGTAACCCCCATGCCGACGCTGATGATCCAGGGCACGACGTCCGACGCCGGCAAAAGCACGGTCGTCGCCGCGCTGTGTCGCTGGCTGGCGCGACGTGGTGTGTCGGTAGCGCCGTTCAAGCCGCAGAACATGTCGCTCAACAGCGCCGTGACCGAAGACGGTGGCGAGATCGGTCGCTCCACGGCCTTGCAGGCACAGGCCTGCGGCATTGCGCCCCACAGCGATATGAATCCGGTATTGCTCAAGCCGCAGTCGGACATGGGCTCTCAGGTGATCTTGCGGGGCAGGGTGCATGGGAACATGCAGGCGCTGGATTATCACGCCTTCAAGGCAGAAGCGCGGGAGACCGTGCTGGCAGCGTGGGAAAGCCTGTCCCGGCGGCATGATCTGATTATTGCCGAAGGCGCGGGCAGCCCCGCCGAAATAAACCTGCGCGCCAACGATATTGCCAATATGGGGTTTGCCGAGGCGATTGATTGCCCGGTATGGCTGGTGGGCGACATCGACCGCGGCGGCGTCTTCGCGCAGCTCACCGGCACACTGGCGCTGCTGTCGGCCAGCGAACGTGCCAGAACCACGGGGCTGATCATCAATCGGTTTCGTGGCGACGTGGCGCTGTTGCAGTCCGGCCTGGACTGGCTCAGCGGCCACAGCGGCAAACCGGTGCTGGGCGTATTGCCGTATCTGTCGGGCCTGTTGCTGGATGCGGAAGACAGTGTTGGCCTGGGGACGAGTGGGGCGGCCGCGTCTGGCGATAGCGCATCGCAGATGCTCAAAGTAGTAGTGCCACTGTTGCCACGCTTGAGCAATCACACCGACCTGGACGCGCTGCGCCTGCATCCGCAAGTGCAACTGACATTTGTCGGCCCCGGAGAGACGGTGCCACCGGCAGATCTCATCCTGCTGCCCGGCAGCAAAAGCACCCGCGCAGATCTGGCCTGGTTACGCGAGCAGGGCTGGCCGCAGGTGTTGCAACGGCATCTGCGTTACGGCGGCCGGGTGCTGGGCATTTGTGGTGGTTTCCAGATGCTGGGTGATAGCATCGCCGACCCGGACGGCCTCGAGGGACCGCCCGGCGACAGTCCGGGCCTGGGGCTGCTGCGCCTGAACACCCGGATGGTGCCGGGCAAACAATTGCGTCAGGTGCAGGGCGTCATGACGGGCGGGGCCGCCCGGGTGGCGGGCTACGAAATCCATAATGGCGTCAGCGACGGCCCGGCACTGGCGCGCCCGCTGCTGACTCTGGATGACGACGCGGCTTCGCGCCCGGACGGTGCCCGCAGCGATGACGACCAGATCGCGGGGACCTATGTCCACGGTGTGTTCGACCACCCCGATGCCTGCACCGCCCTCCTGCGCTGGGCGGGCCTTACCGAGGCCACCCCGGTGGACTACCGCGCCCATCGCGACAGCCAGCTCGACCGCCTTGCGGATATGCTGGACAGCCACCTGGACCCTGCCGCCCTCGCCGATCTTTGCCGGTGATGCGCCTGTAGCCCGAGCGCGGGAAAGTTGCAGTCATTTTGCTGGTGTTTTTTCCGGTTCAGGCGGGAAAGTCGGTGGGGTAAGTGAGTCGGGAAAAATCCGCCTGGTAAATATCTCTCACCGCAGCAATCAATGCATCGTTGTGATAATACTGCCGCAGCTTTTTTGACGCACCGGTTGACGGTGGTCCGGCATCCGCCGTCGCGAGAGGCGTTGCCTTGCCGTGTATTTTTGCGGTGATTGTCGCGAGGTCCTGATCCAGCGATTCAACCTTGCCGATAAAATCAAAGTCTTCAACCGGAATCAGCATCAGCGCTGTCTGGGGTGCCCAGTGCGCATTGCTGAGCAGATATGCCGGGTCTTGTGATAACCGTTCGACGAAGGCGTCGAAAGTGGCGTAGCTGGTGTTGCGCTCAGGAAAGCGTGCCATCTTGTCCAGGTAGGCGGACAAGACGCGGCTATAAGGGTTGCGCACCACGGTGAAGCGGAAGAGATCCGCGAACTGTTCAACCTCTTTCCGGTTCAATGTTCCCGGTGTGCGAAAGGCGCGCTTGGCGTCGTGTGATGCGATATCCCGCCCGAACTTGAGCTGCGCCAGGTGAGTGACGATGGCAGAGTTGGCCGCTTTCGGTACCCGGTTGCAGAAGAAGCCCAGCGCCAGATCCACCATGCCGCGTGAGTCGGCACTGTTGATGGAAAGGCCCCCGTCATACGGGTAAGCGCGATAGAAAGGGCGGTATGGCAAGGTGAAGCGGTTATACAGGTATCTGGAAAGATAATGGTTCATCGGCGGCCTGGACTCTGGGCTAGCGAGCGGCAAGCATAGCATGGCCTTCACGCAAGATTAACCTGGTTCATCGGGTTGGCGAGGCGGTGGTCGCCGGGGCAGGTGCCTGCGGACTCGTGCCCACGGAAGGAAGGGGGCTTGCCCGGCATTGCAACGGATGACTGCCGGGATGGGGGCGCGAGGCGAGTGGCGTGCCGACTGGTCGAGGAATGTTCATTTTTCACGGCATTTTCACAAGCGAGTAATTGTTCGTCCGTATTTTTCAAAATCTTGTTTTTCAGTTGCGAACTGTCACGTGACAGGGGTGGTAATGGGGTGCCCGGCTTTTTATCCTGAGTGCCACAAAAGGTAAAAGACTGGAGACTACTGTTGAATCATTCCCGCCTGCTGCGCTGGCAATCGTCGTCTGCGTTTTTCGTGATCATATGTGCCGCGTTATGCGTGTCCTTACTGATAGGTATGTCGCCGAATACGGCGCGGGCTCAAGAAGGGGGCCAGGCGCCGACGCAAACGCAGCATGGCGTCTCTGCCTACGATAGCCTGGCGGAAATTCTCGAGAACGACGAATCGCGCGCTGAACTGATCAGTGAATTACGCCGTCTGGCGGGGTCATCCGTGCTGGATGATGATGCTGGTGTCGCCATTCCTGCTGAAGAGGATATGGTCGCGCCCAGCGGCCAGGCGCCGGATCAGGTGTCCTTCGCACGCAAGATCGCCAACACCACGCAGGATTTTGCCCAGAGCCTGGTGTCCGAGTTCTCCGGCGGTGTTGGTGCGCTGGCCTCGCTGACCGAGACCCGTGAGAGTCTTAACCTGGCGGCCATCGGCAGCGCACTGCTGAATCTCGGGCTGGTGATTGTGGCGACGGTGGTGCTGTTCATGGTGCTGCGGCGTCTGGCGCGGCCGGTCTTTCATCGTGCGAATATGTGGGTCAAGGCAGGCAGCGGGCCGTCGTTGATTCGGCGCGGTGTGGCGATTATCGGTTCCGCAATACTGGATGTCAGTGTAGTGGTCTTCGCCTGGGTGGGCGGCTATCTGCTGGCGCTGTTCGTGATTGGCGAGTCCGGCGGCATGGATGCACGGGAATCCCTGTTCCTCAACGCCTTCCTGTTGATCGAGGTATTCAAGGCGGCATTGAGAGTGCTGTTTGCTTCCCGCGATGACAGCTTGCGCCTGCTGCCCATGCCTGCGGAAGAGGCGGCTTACTGGAATGCCTGGCTGGCGCGCCTGAGTGGCTTTATCGGCTACGGGGTGCTGTTGATCGTGCCGATGATCAATTTCAATATTTCCCCGGCGCTGGGTCGCATGGTGACGCTGGCCATCATGGGACTGGCATTCATCTATGCACTGGCTGTCATTCTGCAAAACCGCGACCGCGTCTCTGACGCGTTGCAGAAGCGGGCCAATAACGCGGACATGGCGGTGACGCGTGTGGCGCTGGGTATGCTGGCGCGCAGTTGGCATATCCTTGCGGTGGCTTACTTCGCCGCGTTGGCCATCGTGACGCTGCTGCGGCCGGATACGGCGCTGCCGATGATGCTGTCGGCCACCGTGCAGACGCTTGCTGCGATTGGTGTAGGCGCCTTTGTCTCGCTGGTGCTGACGCAGATCATCAGCCGCCAGTTGATACTGCCGCCGGAAACCCGCGAGCGCTTCCCGATGCTGGAAGGGCGCATCAATGGTTTCGTACCGAAGGCATTACGGGTTATGCGCCTGCTGATCATTGCGGCGGTAGCCATGGTCGTGATCAATGCCTGGGGCGTATTCGATGTGGCGACCTGGCTGGGTTCGGATGCCGGCACGCACATGCTGGGTGCGCTGATCAGTGTGCTGGTCATCATTCTACTGGCCTCCGTACTCTGGATCGGCCTGGCCAGCTGGATCGAACAACGGCTTAACCCCAACACCGGTAACGGTGAGCCCAGCGCCCGGGAGCGCACCTTGCTGACCATCTTCCGCAACGCGATTGCCGTAGTGCTGATCGTGATTACGGTGATGATCGTGCTGGCAGAAATCGGCATCAATATCGGGCCGTTGATTGCCGGCGCCGGTGTCCTGGGTCTGGCGATCGGCTTCGGTGGCCAGAAGCTGGTACAGGATGTGATCACCGGGGTCTTCATCCAGCTGGAAAATGCGATCAATGCCGGCGACATTGTTACCGCTGGCGGCGTAACCGGCACCGCTGAGAAGCTGACCATTCGCTCCCTGGGTATTCGCGATCTGTCCGGCACCTATCACCTGATCCCCTTTTCATCGGTGGATACCGTGGCCAACTACATGCGGGAGTTTGCTTACCATGTGGGCGTCTATGGTGTGGCGTATCGGGAGAATACAGACGAAGTCATCGTACTGTTGCGCAACGCGTTTGATGAGCTGATTTCCGATGACGAGCAGCGCGCCAAGATCATTGGCGAACTCGAGGTGCATGGTGTTACGGCGCTGGGCGACAGCGCGGTGGATATCCGGATTCGCATCAAGACGCTGCCCGGTGTGCAGTGGGCGGTGGGGCGTGCCTATAACCGCCTGGTGAAACAGCATCTGGACGCGGCAGGCGTGGAAATTCCGTTCCCGCACATGACGCTCTACTTCGGTCAGGACAAGGATGGCTCTGCACCGCCGGCGCCGTTGGTGCTGCAACAGCCGGCAACGAAAAACCTGCCGGGGTCCGCGAAGCAGGATCCACGCGCAAAGACCAACGCCAAAGAAAACGAAGACTATGACGACGCTGACGACTGATGTGCTCTGACGGTTAAGCTTCCGGGCGGGGGAGGCTGCGCAGTTTGCGCAGCTCCCTGACGCCGACCGCAAGCGTCATGAAATCTGTCGGGTTCTGCGCCTGCAAGCTCTCCATGCGGCGAATGCCAAAGGCGATCCGGGTCCCGTGCGCCGCCTCCCAGGCGGCGAATTTTGCCTCGGCTGTCTCACCAGGATATGCCAGCAGGGTTTCCGTTACCTGCCGGTGCAGCCGGTAGGTGTCTTCGCGCAAGTTGGTGCGGGCGAGTGCCTGCCACTTGTCCTGCACGGCAAGATTGATGATGGCGGAGAGCAGCCAGAGAATGTTCAGGCGGTCACCGGCCAGGAAGTAGCAGGCGGCTGTTGTTTCCGTGGTGTGGCCGCTGCTGGCGGCCAGGGTAATGATGTCCGGTGCACTGCCCAGCACGAGTGTGTTGGCCATGATGCGCGCGACGTCATTCGGTACGCCTTGCTCCTGCATGGCAGCGAAGGCGTCATCCCAGTCCGCACGATAACGGGGTGTCAGTGCATCGGGGAGTGTGCGTTCCAGTTTTCGGATGGGTTCGTGAAAATGCGCCAGTGCGTCAGTGGTGCTGCGGTCAGTCCACTGATTGTTCAGCAGCCAGCTGGTGGCATATTTGAGCAAGCCGGCGACTCTGGCATACAGGCGCAGTTGCAGTGCGGCATCTACCTGATTGTCCAGCGTGTCGAGTGTCGCCCAGTAGGTATCGCCGTCGTAGATGGCGTGTGCCATGGCGTGGCTCTTGACGACATGCGCCGGGTTGAAGTCATGATCTTCAGCCAGGCGGTGCACAAACGAAAAGCCCATGCGGTTGACCACCGCATTGGCAAGTATCGTGGCTATGATCTGGCGGCGCAGCCGATGATCCAGCAGGCTGTCGCGGTATTTTTCCTGCAGCGCCTGCGGGAAATAGGCGAGCAGTTCCCGGTCGAAAAAGCGATCGTCCGGCACATCAGACGCGCACAGCAGATCAAACACGGCAATCTTGCTGTAGGCCAGCAGCACGGCCAGTTCCGGGCGCGTCAGCCCGGCGCCGCGTGTGCGGCGTTCAGCCAGCGCCTCATCGTCGGGCAGATATTCCAGTTCGCGCACCAGCAGGCCGTCGCGTTCCAGAATCCGCATCAGGTTGGTGTGCTCATCCAGGCGCTCATTGGCCTCAAGTTCGAGCTGGCTCAATGCCAGGCTCTGAATGGCATTGTCGCGTAGCACCTGCGCCGCCAGCTCGTCGGTCATGCTGCTGAGCAACGGGTCCCGCTGTGCGCGTGTCAGCGTACCGGCTTGCATCAGCGCATTGAGCGGAATCTTGATATTCACTTCGCGGTCCGAACTGTGCACGCCGCCGGCATTGTCGATGGCGTCCGTGTTGATGCGTCCCCCCTGCAAGGCAAATTCAACCCGGCCGGCCTGGGTCACGCCCAGATTGCCGCCTTCACCGATCACCTGGCAGCGCAATGTGCGGGCATTAACGCGCAAGGCATCATTGGCGCGGTCGCCGACCTCCTGATGGCTTTCCGTGCTGGCCTTGATGTAGGTGCCGATGCCGCCGTTCCAGAGCAGTTCCACCGGTGCGCGCAGCAGGGCATTGAGCAGTTCGTCCGGGGTCAGTGCCTTGTCGTTGATATCCAGCATGGCGCGCATTGCTGCCGATACCGGAATGCTCTTGGCGCTGCGCGGCCAGACGCCGCCACCGGGCGAGATGAGCCCGGTGTCATAATCGCTCCAGCTGGAGCGCGGCAGATCAAACAGACGTTGCCGCTCGGCAAAGCTGGCCGTGGTGTCCGGGTCCGGGTCGATAAAGATATGCAGGTGATTGAATGCGGCAAGCAAGCGGATATGCGGGGACAGCAGCATGCCGTTGCCGAAGACATCGCCGGACATGTCGCCGATGCCGATGACGGTAAAGGGGGTTTCCTGAATATTCTTGCCCGCCTCGCGGAAATGGCGTTTGACACTTTCCCAGGCGCCGCGTGCGGTAATGCCCATTTTCTTGTGGTCGTAGCCGACGGAACCGCCCGAGGCAAAGGCGTCGCCGAGCCAGAAACCGTATTCCTCGGCGACGGCATTGGCCGCATCAGAGAACGTCGCGGTGCCTTTATCTGCGGCAACCACCAGGTAAGGATCATCATCGTCATAGCGGACGACGTTGTCCGGCGGAACAATGTCATCCCCGCGGCGGTTGTCGGTGATATCCAGCAGCCCGCACAGAAACGTGCGATAACAGGCTTTGCCTGCCGCCTGCCAGGCCTCGCGATCCGTGGGGTCGCCGCGCTTGACCACAAACCCGCCTTTGGCGCCCACCGGCACGATGATGGCATTTTTCACCATCTGCGCCTTCACCAGCCCAAGCACTTCGGTACGAAAATCCTCACGCCGGTCCGACCAGCGCAGGCCGCCACGGGCGACCTTGCCACCGCGCAGGTGGATGGCTTCCATTTCGGGGGAATAGACAAAGGCCTCGAACATGGGCCGTGGTGCTGGCAGTTCCGGCACCAGCTCGGGGTTCAGCTTGATGCTGACATAGCGCTTCGGTAAATCATCCGGCGTGCGCTGGAAATAGTTGGTGCGCAGGCTGGCGCGCACGACGCCCAGAAAACTGCGCAGCACGCGATCACCATCCAGGGTGGTGACGGCATCAAGATGATGATCCAGCGCCTGGGCGAGGGTCAGCGACCGCTGTTGGCGACTGCTGTCATCCAGTTGCGGATCGAAGCGGGTTTCAAATTGCTCGACCAACAGGCGTGCAAACTGACAATGCTCGGCCAGCAACTCTGCCATGTAGTGTTGTGAATAAGGCAGCCCGGTCTGCAACAGGTAGCGCGTCAGCGTGCGCAGGCAGACCACCTGGCGCCAGTCGAGCCCGGCACTCATGGTCAACTGATTCAGGCTGTCGTTCTCGGTTTCGCCATGCCAGCATTGCAGAAAAGCGGTTTCGAAGACGGATTTCAGTGCCTCCTGGCTCAGCGCACAATCTCCCTGCACCTGGATATCGAACGCCTGAATCCACAAGGTGCCACCGTCCCGCGGCGTCACCTGTGTCGGGTCCTGACGAATAACGCGCAGGCCGAAATTTTCCAGCGTGGGTAATACATCCGACAGCGCCACCGGCTGATCAAGACAGTACAGCCGCAGTGCCGTCGGGCAGGATTGCCCGGCCGCCGCGCGGTCCACTAACAGGCGCGGCAACACCGGCGTATCCGTGTTCAGTTGCGCGAGATAATGGATGTCGGTGGCCGCGTCCACGATATCGGTGTGGCTGGTATAAGCCAGCGGAAAGGCATCGCAGAAGCGACGCGCCAGGCGCTGCCCTGTCTGTGCGTTCTCTATGGAAAGCGCGTCGCGCGTCAGTTGGTCGCGCAGGCGGTCACGCCAACTGCGGGTTGCGGCAATCAGTCGCTCTTCCACTTCCTCGGTACGCAGGCCGATGCGGCTGCCCGGCGCGGTGCGCACAATATAATGAATACGCGCCAGCTCGCCGCGCAAGAAATCGACATTGCGGTCAATGGAGAGCCCGTTGCAGACGCGCAGCAGTTCCTGGGCAATGCGGTCGCGCATTTCTCGCGTATAGCGATCACGGGGCAAATACACCATGCAGGAATAAAAACGCCCGTAGCGGTCCCGGCGCATGAACAGGCGAAGCTGGTGCCTGTCACGCAGCCCGCGAATGCCCATGCAGGTGTGATACAGCTCGTCTTCAGAGGACTGGAATAGCTCGTCCCGGGGGAGCTGATGCAAAATGTCATGCAGGTTCTTGCCGGAGTAGGAATTCTCCGGCAAGCGCGAACGGTCGATCACGTACTGCGCCTTGCGCCGGATCAGCGGAATGTCCTTGGGGCGGTTGATGTAAACGTCCAGCGAAAAGAGCCCGATAAACCGATGAGTTTCTTCCAGCGTGCCGTTGGCATCAAATTGCTTGATGCTGATGATATCCATGTACTGCGGATGATGAATGGGCGAGCGTGCGTTGGCTTTGGTCACCACCAGGAGATGATTTGACTGCGCGTGGCGTTTCAGTTCTTCCACGGGTGCGATGAACTCATCGGTGTCGGCAAACCGCGCGTCGGCACGGGTCAGGCCCAGGCCATGTTCTGTCAGCGTATGCAGCAGGAATTCCGGGGCGGCACCGTGCGGGCTGCTGTCCGTGCCAGTATCCGTACCAGCATCCGTGCCAGCGCGCGAGCGCGCATAGCCGAGGAACGTGAAATGCCCGTCGGCCAGCCAGCGCAGAAAATCGGCGACTTCATCGCACTCGTCCTGGTCGAGGTTGGGCGGCGCCTGGCGTAGCCGGGCCGCTTGCGCCAGCAGGGTGTCGCGCATCGCGGGGTAGTCTTCGACCACGATGCGCAGGTCATGCAACAGTTGCCGGATGGTGTCGGTCAGTTGCGCGTAATCCTGCTCATCAGTGAGCGCTTCGAACTCCATATGGATCAGTGATTCTGTTAGTGCGCGGGATGACGATGTGTCGTCACCCGCACCCAGTACCTGCTGCAAACGCCCGGCGTTGTCGCGGCGAATGCGCAGCAGCGGATGCACGCTCCAGTCGATGGCGCTGTCCGCCTCGCGGATAGCCATGCTGATGGAGTCCATGAGAAACGGCATGTCCTCGATCACGGTACTGACAGAGGCAAAGTCATCCGGCTTGTCATCGGCGGGCGGTGACACCTTCAGGTTTATCTCGCCGGCGGCGCGTTGTTCGGTGAGCAGCCAGTGCTGCCAGGCGATCTGGAACAACTGCGCCGGTGAGCGCGCTGTCAGCGCCGTTGGTGTGGCCATCTCATAGTAGTGATGCAGAAAGGGACGAAAACGAGCCAGAGAGGCAGGGTCGATATGGGTCGCCGCGATGGCGTCCAGTTGTGCCAGGAGCAGATCGTGCTGTCGTTCGGCGTCGTCGAGCATTCGGCCTCCCGCTTGCCGCAGCGGCGGGGCGACAGTGCTCCGCCGTCGCAAGACGCTCGCCATGTGGCAAGCCCCGTGCAGCACAATCAGTATAGCGGGTCAGTGCGGTGGCTACGCAAGTAGGGCCGTGCAAGAGCAGAGCAAGGGCGCCTCGCGGCGCCCTGTGCAGGGCGTGTCAGTGTTCGACGCCACCTTCGCCGTGAACGTGGCCATGGGCCAGCTCTTCTTCGCTGGCTTCGCGCACTTCGGCAATTTCCACATCGAAGTTCAGGGTCGAGCCCGCCAGCGGATGGTTGCCATCCACGGTGACGCTGTCGCCTTCGACTTCGGTGATGGTGAACAGGCGCGGGCCGGCATCGGTCTGTGCCTGGAACTGCATGCCTGGCAGCACTTCTTCCACGCCTTCAAAGGCATTGCGCGGCACGGTCTGGATCAGGCCGTCATGACGTTCGCCGTAGCCTTCAGCCGGTTCCACTTTGACATTCAGCTTGTCGCCCGCCTGCTTGCCGGTGAGGGCATTTTCCAGGCCGGGGATGATGTTGCCATGGCCGTGCAGGTAGGCCAGTGGTTCGTCGCGCTCGCGGGAAGAGTCCAGGGTGGTACCCGCGTCATCGGTCAGGGTGTAGTGGATTGCCACTACGGCATTGTCTGCGATCTGCATGAAAAATCCGGTATTGACTATGAATGGAAGGCCCATGCTAACGGTCCGGGGCGCTGCTGGCCACCGCAGGGCGGGCCAACAGGCTGGTTCTTTTTCCGTAGTTATGCCGGGAAAGTGAAGATAATCAGCAGGTTGCGTGTTTTCTTTGCCCGGCCGCCATCGCAGCAGGTCGCTGCATTCCGGGATAGCGGCTACACTCACAGTATGACGCAATCTCTGACTCAATCTCTGACTCAATCTCTGGCGCAACGTGAACTGATTGACGGGTTCGGCCGCCGGGTGGACTACGTGCGGCTGTCGGTGACAGACCGCTGTGACTTCCGCTGTGTCTATTGCATGGCGGAGGACATGACCTTCCTGCCGCGCGCAGACATCCTTTCTCTGGAAGAGCTGCACCGGGTGGCGCGCGTGTTTGTGGCGCTGGGCGTGAAGCGCATCCGGCTGACCGGCGGCGAGCCGCTGGTGCGCCCGGGTATCGAGAAACTGGCGGGCTGGATCGCCGCCGAGCCAGGGCTCGATGAGCTGACGCTGACCACCAATGCGGGCCGGTTGGCCAGCAAGGCGGCCGCGCTGCGCGCTGCGGGCGTCAGACGCCTGAACATCAGCCTCGACAGCCTGGATGAAGCCCGATTCCATGCCTTGACCCGCACCGGCAAGCTCGCCGATGTGCTGGCCGGTATTCAGGCCGCCCGGGACGCGGGCTTCGAGCGTATCCGCCTGAACAGCGTGATCATGCGCGGCCGCAATGAAGACGAGGTGCTGGGGCTGACGGCGTTTGCGCTGGACAACAATCTGGACATCGCGTTTATCGAAGAGATGCCCCTCGGCGCGATTGATGAGCACAGCCGGGCAGAGATGTTTGTCTCCTCCGACGAGCTGCGCGCCACACTCGCGCAACGCTATACGCTGGTGCCGGCCACCGACAGCACGGCAGGCCCATCGCGTTACTGGCACGTGGCTGGCGCGGCGAATCGTGTCGGCTTTATCTCACCGCACTCGCACAACTTCTGCCATCTGTGTAATCGCGTGCGGGTCACGGTGGAGGGGCGGTTGTTGTTGTGCCTGGGCAACGAGCACAGCGTGGATCTCAAACCCTTGTTGCGGGATTACCCCGACGACGATCAGCCGGTGATGGCGGCCATCGTGGCCGCCATGGACAACAAACCGGAGCGGCATCACTTTCGTGTGGATGACGACAGCGAGCAGCTGGTGCGCTTCATGAACATGACCGGCGGCTGAGGCCCGGCGCGCCGCAGAGCGCGTCGGACCGCTGTTCGCTATCCCCGTCAGAACTGTTGCCGTACCCCGATACGCCAGTGGCTGGTATCCAGCTTGAAATCGCCACCAATACGCGCGCGATAGCGGGTTTCCTCATAGCCCAGAGTGACACCGAAGCCGTTCCCGAACGGCGCGCTACCCAGCTCGATGCCCGTGGTGCGAGGCTTGAGGCGTAACGCGGTGCCGCCGATGTCTTCACGGGCGCGCGCCTCGCCATGGTAGATATGAGCGTCGATCAGGTGCCCCAGGGCAGCCCGCGCACCAACGCGAAAACCTTCGCCATGAAGGATGATGCCGTCGATGAGAGTAAGCCGGTCGTAAGTGATCTGAGCGTAACCGCTGTAGTGCAGATCACCCTGTGTCAGCGTGTAGTAGGCGCCCGGCCCCATGTAGAGGTGATCCAGCGGGTTGGTGGACTCGAGCCCCATGCCGCTGGATGCGTCGTAGTTGGTGCCCTGGAATGTCGCGGCCAGGAACATATGCGGCAGCGGCGACAGCATGCCGCTGATCAGGAAGCCTTCGTTCAGGTCCCACTCGGGGCCGCCGCTATCGTCTTTCAGGTCGCCGTCGAAGAGATAAGCGATCTGTATCTGGTTGTAGGACAGGGGAGCTGGCGCCTCACCGGCACGGCGACCGGTGTTGTCGAACATATAACGCAGACCCAGTTCGGTCGTGTTGGTACGGAACGATTCGGAGGTCCCCGATTGTGCCAGTTCCAGATCGCCGCGTGTCATGGCCAGGTGCAGCGCGACATTGGGCGACAGGCTGTAGAGCAGGTTGATGCCTGCGAGCCAGGGCTCGATGTCCAGGGTGCTGCCAAGGCGCACGTCGGTGCGGGCCATGCGATACCACAGGCCGACTTCCAGTGGGTCCAGTACCTGGGCGCGCACACCTGCACCCGCGCCGACGCCCGTGCCGGTTATGCCAGCCAGTGAGTAGTGGTCCAGAGAAACGTTGCCCCAGGCCTGCATGGGCACCCCGGCCAGTTCGAAGGGCAGATGAGCGCCCACGGCCACGCTGTGCCAGTCGTTATTGCTGAGGTTCACGTAGCCGCCCCCTGGGCCCGGTGCCCGGCCATCCCAGGTGCGGCTCGTTGCACGCAGGTGCACCTGATCGTGCACGGAGAACGCGGTATCCAGCGTAAAGCCGCTCAGATAGACACGTTCGTCCGGTAGCAAAGCGTATGACTTGCCATCCACGATGCGCGCCAGATCGACATAATCCCAGCTCATTGAGGCGTTGGCTGTGCCGTACAGGCACGGCAGGGTACACAGCGCAAGCCGTGCAGAACGTTTCAGGAAAGACATTGCGGTTCCTCCGCGTTGTTTTTGATATGACGGTGAGTACTTGGGGTAACAGGTTGAGGATAATAAGCTGATTATTGAAACGGGGGAATTATTTAAGGCGCACTGATCAGCGCCTTGTTGACATGCCCGGTGGCCAGCAGCTTCTCTTCTCCGTTCACGATGACCGAGGCCTCGACGCGCATGGCGGCCAGCGTGCGGCCGAGGCGGTCAACATGGGCACGCAAGTAGACCGTGTCGCCCCGTTGTCCGGCGCGCAGCAACGTTGTGCCCACATCCACAGAAACGGCGTGTTGATCAGCGGGCAGCAAGGTCGCGACAGCAAAAAAGCAGCTCACGTCCATCAGCGCATACAGAATGCCGCCATGCAGCGTGCCTTGAGGGCTGGCGCAAAAATCATTGATCTGAAAGGTCAGTGTCGCCTTGCCCTCGGCGGCGCTGACAAAGGCCAGTTCGCAAGCATGGTGCAGGGGGTGCGCGAGAATGAACTCGCGCACCAGATCAAGGCGGCTGGTGACAGGCTGATTCAAGATGAGCTCCGGCAGTGTGTCAGGCCGGGTAGTGTAGATCAGTCAACGCACAGGACATATGCCAGAAACGCTCACCGATTTCTTCATCCCGGGCATAGCGGGTGGCATACGCCTCGGTGGGTGGGCCCATGGTTTCTTTCAGGCGCGCGGGGCCATAGTAGCCGCCAGGCGTGACATCGGCCGTGGCGGCGTACAGCGTGGGCAGCGCACCGTTTTTCGGGCTCTGGGTCACCAGCGGCATGATCAGTTTGACCAGCGCACCAATCTTCAGCGGGCTTTGCTCGATCACACCGGGGTTGACCAGATTGGTGCCGGACACACCGGGATGACAGGCCACGGAAATGGTCTGCGCCCCGGCAGCGGCCAGCCGCCGTTGCAACTCGATGGCAAAGATCAGGTTGGCGACCTTGCTCTGGGCATAGGCGCGCTGACGGCTGTAACCACTGGCCAGTGACAGATCATCAAAACAGATGCGCCCGCCACGGTGAGCAATGCTGCTGACCGTCACGATGCGCGAGCCGGGCACATCCACCAGCAGATCCAGCAGCAAACCGGTCAGCGCAAAGTGGCCAAAATGATTGGTGGCCAGCTGGCTCTCGAAACCGTCGTCGGTGAGCAAGCGCTGCACCCACATGATGCCGGCGTTGTTGATCAGCAAGTCCAGCTTGTTGTGTCGGCTGCGCAAAATCGCTGCGCTCTCGTGCACGGCCTTCTGGGAGGACAGATCCAGCGGCAGGAATTCCAGCGAGGCATCAGGCAGCTTGCGCTGGATGTCGGCCATGGCCGCAGCGGCTTTGTCCTCGCTGCGGCACGCCAGAATCACATGGGCACCGCGGGCGGCGAGGGCGCGGGCCGCTTCCAGGCCGATGCCGCTGTTGGCGCCGGTGATCAGGGCGGTGCGACCGTGCTGGTCGGGCATGTCACGGGTGGTCCAGCTCATCTGTCTTCTTCCTTAGGCGTTGTCTTCACTGACTGCTTTCGGATGGGTCTGGCGAAATACCCAGTTGCTCCCAGATATCATCCACCCGCTGCTTGACGGCTGCGTCCATGATAATGGGCGTGCCCCATTCGCGCGTGGTTTCACCGGGCCATTTGTTGGTGGCGTCCATCCCCATCTTGGAACCCAGGCCAGACACCGGCGAGGCGAAATCCAGATAATCGATGGGCGTGTTCTCCACCAGCAGCGTGTCCCGGGCCGGGTCCATGCGCGTGGTCATGGCCCAGATGACATCCTTCCAGTCCCGCGCGTTGACGTCATCATCGCAAACAATCACGAACTTGGTGTACATGAACTGCCGCAGAAATGACCACACCCCCATCATCACGCGCTTGGCGTGCCCCGGGTACTGTTTCTTCATGGTCACCACGGCAACCCGGTAAGAGCAGCCCTCCGGCGGCAGATAGAAGTCCGTGATTTCCGGGAACTGCTTGCGCAGGATCGGCACGAACAGCTCATTCATGGCCACACCCAGAATCGCCGGCTCATCCGGCGGGCGGCCGGTGTAGGTGCTGTGGTAGATCGGGTCACGGCGATGAGTAATGCGCTCCACGGTAAAGACCGGGAACTGATCCACCTCATTGTAATAGCCGGTGTGATCGCCGAAGGGGCCTTCTTCCGCATAATCATCAGGATAAATAAAGCCTTCCAGCACAAACTCGGCACTGGCTGGCACTTGCAGATCACTGCCCAGGCAGTTGGCCACTTCAGTGCGGCCGCCGCGCAGCAGCCCGGCAAAGGCGTATTCGCTCAGCGTATCCGGCACCGGCGTCACCGCGCCCAGAATGGTGGCGGGATCGGCGCCCAGCGCCACCGCCACGGGGAACGGCTCCCCCGGATGCTGTTGTTGCCACGCCTGGAAATCCAGCGCCCCGCCACGATGGCTCAGCCAGCGCATGATCAGCCGGTTGCGGCCGATCAACTGCTGCCGATAGATGCCCAGATTCTGGCGCGTCTTGTCCGGCCCCCGCGTGATCACCAGCGGCCAGGTCACCAACGGCCCGGCATCGCCGGGCCAGCAGGTCTGGATCGGAATCTGGTAGAGATCCACATCGTTGCCTTCAATAACGCGCTGCTGGCAATCTGGTGAACCCACCACCTTCGGGTTCATGGCCAGCACCTGCTTGAGAATCGGCAGCTTGGACAGCGCATCGCGGAAGCCCTTGGGCGGCTCCGGCTCTTTCAAAAAGGCCAACAGTTCGCCCAGCTCGCGCAATTCGCTGACATCCTCGCGCCCCATGCCCAACGCAACGCGGCGGGTGGTGCCGAACAGATTGCCGAGCACCGGAATTGCGCTGCCCTTCACATTTTCGAACAACAGCGCCGGGCCACCGGCGCGCAGAGTGCGGTCGCAGATCTCGGTCATTTCCAGATTCGGGTCCACTTCCACCCGGATGCGTTTCAACTCGCCAAGCTGTTCGAGCTGCTGGATAAAGTCCCGTAAATCCTTGTATTTCATCGCAAACCTCAATCTGTTCCGGTGGGGTGGCGCGGGCCGCGCGAGTACCGGAAGTGTATAGCACTCCCCGCATGAAGGGCAGGTTGTCACAGGACTGCCACGTCGCATCAACAAGACGGTAACGCCGCGATAACCGGCGTTTAACGCGCCTTTCCTAATGTCGACCAGAACCCGATTCCCTCCCATTGTTACCGAGGAAGATTCCGATGAAGACGCTGGATCCTGTGACCCCTGACATGTTGGCGCAGGGCGATGAGCCCATGAGCAACCATTCTGATAACCGTCATTTCGCCGATATCATCCAGGCCCGTTATTCGCGCCGTACCCTGCTGAAGGGCTCCCTCGGCGTAGCCGCCATCGGCTTTCTGGGCGCTGGTGTCGCGGGCTGTGGCGGCTCCAGTTCCTCCGGTGGCGGCGCTGCGGGGCCGCGCATCGGCTTCGCGCCGGTGCCGGTGAGCGATGCAGACACTGTGGTGGTCCCCGAAGGCTACACGGCTGAGGCTATCCTGCCGTGGGGCGAGCCGATTACCGGCACCATGCCTGCCTATGACCTGATCAACAGCGGTGAAGAGCAAGGCATGCAGATGGGCTCGCACCACGACGGCATGCATTTCTTCCCCATCGAAGGGGAAGACCCCTGGACCGGCAGCTCGGAAGACGGCCTGCTGGTGATGAACCATGAATATGTTGAGCCGCGCTTCATGCACATGACCGCCGTCGGCCTCTCTTTGGATCGCAACGGCCTCACCGTGTTGAACGCCAACAACGACCGGGATGCCGATGAAGTGCTCAAGGAAATCAATGCGCACGGTGTCAGCGTGGTGCGTGTCCAGAAGCAGCCAGGCGGCCATTGGGCCATGGTGGCTGATCCGCGCAACCGCCGCATTACCGGCCTCACCGAAATGGAAATCAGCGGCCCCGTGCGCGGCTCGGATTTCGTCAAGACATTGTTCAGCCCGGAAGGCACCCGGACCCGCGGCACCCTGAACAACTGCGCCCACGGCGTCACCCCCTGGAACACCTATCTGGCGGCAGAAGAAAACTGGGCCGGCTACTTCCGTAACAGCACGGCAGCCGCAGCGGAGCGCCCCCGCGAGCAAGCCCGCTACGGCGTGCGTCATTCCGGCCAGTCCTCCCGCTACCGCTGGGAACAGGCGGATGAAGATGCGGCCATCAACCAACAGCGCTTTGCCCGCTTCGATGTCGGCGCTACCGCCGGTTCTGCGCTGGAAGACTATCGCAACGAGACCAATGGCTTCGGCTGGATGGTGGAAATCGACCCGTTTGATGAACACAGCACGCCGGTGAAGCGCACCGCCCTGGGCCGCTTTGCCCACGAAGGTGTTGTATTTGCCCGCGCCGTGGAAGGCATTCCCGTGGTGTGCTACTCCGGCGACGACGCCGGCAACGAGTACATCTACAAATTCGTATCGGCGCAGCTGTACAACAAGGCCACCGCCGGCGGCCACCTGCTGGACAGCGGCACCCTGTATGTCGCCCGCTTCAACGACGACGGCACCGGCGAATGGCTACCGCTGGTATACGGCCAGCACGGCCTGACCGATGCCAACGGCTTCACCAGCCAGGCCGACGTGCTGGTGAACACCCGCACCGCTGCCGACTTCGTCGGCGCCACCAAAATGGACCGTCCCGAGTGGGGCGCGGTAGACCCGGTGGACGGCTCTGTCTACTTCACGCTGACCAACAACAGCGGCCGTGGCAGCAGCTCTGACGTGGATAACGCCAACCCCCGTGGCCCCAACCCCTTCGGCCATATCATCCGCTGGAAAGAAGGCAACGACCTGCCCACCGCCGTGCACTTCACCTGGGACCTGTTCGTGCTGGCCGGCGACCAGGACAACAGCGAAGACCTGGCCGGCAACGCGCTGACCGACGACAATATCTTCTGCTCCCCGGACGGCCTCTGGTTCGACCACGACCGCCGCCTGTGGATTCAGAGCGATATCAGCGAGAGCGTGATGAACAGCGGCATCTTCGAAGTGTTCGGCAACAACGCCATGCTGGCCGCCAACCCGATCACCGGCGAGATCCGCCGCTTCCTGACCGGGCCCCAAGGCCAGGAAATCACCGGCGTGGTCACCACCCCGGATGGCAAGACCATGTTCATGAACGTGCAGCACCCGGGCGCCACCACCAGCGCAGCAGACTTTGCGACCGGCAACATCAACAGCCGCTGGCCGGATTACGACAACAACATCTATCCGCGCTCTGCGACGGTGGTGATTACCAAGGACGACGGGGGTGTTGTGGGAAGCTGATGCCCTCGGGCAAGGAAAAGGGGAGCCGTATGGCTCCCTTTTTTTCGCCCGGCACCTCATCCCGACAGGGTTGCCTTCACCTGCCCGGCGCGGCAGTATCAAGCGCAGGGTTACTGGCAAGCCGGACAAGCACCCAGCAGAGGTGCTGCCTGCAATGCCTTCTTCAATACAACGCAACACAGCAAGATGCTCGCCGCTGAATGGGATGATGCGTGGTATGTCGGGTAGGGCGGTAGCGTGTCTGGAATCCCCTCCGGTTTGGACAGTGTTATTGAAATGGGAAAAGAAGAAGGCGCTGTTATTGGGAAAGCAAGGCGCATGCGCGCCACAACCCATTGAATAAAAAGCATTATTTTTCAATATGCGAAATTGCATATTGTGATAGGCCGCCGGCGTCGTTATTGGATATATGCGCCGGCGTCCTAATACCTTTTAGGCGTTAAAATGATCAAGCTAAGAAAATTTAAACGTTATATTGATAAAGGAAAGTCAGAGGAGATTCTTTCCTTTGTTAATGAAACTAGAAGTAACTACCCGTATTCTCAGAGAGTTTACAGTGAAAAAGATACGGGCAATGTTTGCTTAATATTGTATCAGCAAAGAATTGCGGGTTTTTGCGAAGCTGAAATAACGAATACCTGCTTAGAGGTGCCAGATACGACGACCCTGTATTTGCATGAGCTTCATGTCTGCGAGGCTGGAAAAAGGAAGGGGATAGGGAAAAGTACCATATCTCATCTTCTAGACCTCGATCTTCCAATTGAGTTGGTTGTCGCCAACGACAATACGGCCATGCGCTCTCTGATCTCGAAGTTTAGTGCAGTCATCAAGTATGAACTAAGTAATGTGAAAACGTATGTTATCTATCCTGAAAATCGAGGTCGCGGTGCCTAACAAGGCGCATCAATTCGCGGCCTACGGCCGCCGGACGCCCTTTACATTGCGGCTGCGCCTCCATTACAAGGGCGCCGTTGTGCGCTGGCGTTATAGCTCAGAGAGTTACAAATGGAGTTCTTAGGATTACTTGGGAATGTTGATCATTCCATTCTCGAAATCGATTTTGGCCGAGGGTTTGTTGTAGAAGCGATGGATATGAGCGAGTTTGCTCATATTTGTGAGGAAGATTTTGGTATTGCGGATGTATGGTTTAAATTAGATTATGATTGGGGTTGCTGCTCTCAAGATAAATTCAAAAGACCAGATTATGTTTATCTAATTCGCAAGACTTTACATGATTATCCTGAGTATAGCGGTGAAGCTGACGACATTGAAGCAAGAGTAGCCTATTGGGATGTAGAGCACGCATATCAAGATAAGATAATTGACTATCTTCAAGGCCAAATTCGGAAGCTCAGGTTGTTGAAGGAAGGATCCATTCGATTAAGCTTGGAATTATTTTTTAGGATTGAAGATGATTCTTGGGAAATGGACAGCTCAAGAGAGTCTACATCGGCATGCGAAAATCGGTTGTTTTTCCTTACAAGGAGAGAACTTCGTGAAGCGAACGCATATTTGTCGGATGGTCTGATTGATTCTAAGCATAAATATCTTCAGTTTGCCGTCCAAAATTTTGAGCTATCCTATTCGATATCCCAATACCAGCTGGAATTTTTGTCGCTCATGATATCACTAGAAGCCCTCCATAACGATGCAAATTCCGAGCTTAGATTTCGAGTTTCTCGTGGTTGTGCAGTTCTACTCGGTAAAACAAAAGCAGAATCAAATTCGGTGTTTAAGCTAGTTAAGAATCTGTACGATAAAAGATCAGTTCTAGTCCATACTGGAAATCAAAGTAAGATTACTAAAGCCGATGTTTTGCAGCTAAAAGATATAGTCAGAAGATCTTTAAGGGTTTCGTTAGAATTGAATCTCCCTAAAGCGGAGTTATCGACGCTGTTGATGGAAAAAGGGTTTGGTGTTGCAAACAAAATCCGCAAGCTATAACAAGGCCAGGCACGGCGACGGCTTTTCCGTTGCGGCTTCGCCTTCACTACAAAGCCGCGCGTGCTGGCTGCGTTAGGGCCCCAGAGTACTCAGCCCCGTCAACCTGCGAATATTTCTCACTTGACTTATTAGGTCAGCTGTCCTAAATTTGGAATTAGGACGGTTGTCCTATGGCGTTCAGAGGTGTCAGGAGGCGCTCGGGTGGCGAATAAGCTAACAAGAGATCGCATCGTCGATAAGGCAGATCAACTGTTCTATGAGCAGGGGTTTGAGCACACATCTTTTGCGCAGATTGCGGGAGCTCTAGGCATTTCCCGAGGAAATTTCTATTACCACTTCAAGACCAAGGACGAAATTCTGAATGCCGTAATCAGTCACCGCCTTGTTCGCACGAACTCAATGCTCGATAACTGGGAGCTAGAAGGCGATACGCCAGCTGATCGTATCCATAGTTTCATCAATATTCTGGTAATGAATCGGGCAAAAATTAAGCGTTATGGCTGTCCGGTAGGGACGCTCTGTACGGAACTTGCCAAGCTGGATCATCCTGCAAGAAGCCATGCAAACGAGTTGTTAACGCTATTTAGAACTTGGTTGCGCCGACAATTCGAGCAACTTGGCCGTTCTGATGACGCAGATGAGCTGGCAATGCACCTGCTCGCATTCAGTCAAGGAGTAGCGACACTTTCTAGTGCATTCCAGGATGAGAAATTTATACACAGCGAGGTAAAACGTCTAGACGACTGGTTGGCCTCTTTTAAAACTGCAACCAACACTGAATCGGAGGTGCTTTAATGTTTGTCGTTCTTTTGCGGTTTTCAGAAAATAAGGATAAGGCCAGTGATTTTATGGAGGGCCACAATCAATGGATCAAGCGGGGGTTTGAGGATAAGGTTTTCTTGGTAGTTGGTAGTCTTCAACCCGGTCTTGGAGGATCTGTTCTTGCTCATGGTGAGTCAAGGGAAGCCCTTGAAAGCCGAGTTAATCAAGACCCGTTTGTGGTCGAAAATGTCGTTACGGCAGAAATACTTGAAATTGAGACAAAAAAAGCAGATGAGCGTCTGGGCTTTCTTCTGGCCAAATGAGGGGTGAGCGATGAACTCTACTGTTCGAGGCCCTGATGGGGAGTTGCGTTGCAGCTGGTGTTCGGCGGCTCCGGAGTTCTTTGAATACCACGATAATGAGTGGGGCTATCCAGTTGGTGACGATATCAGGCTGTTTGAAAAGCTGTGCCTCGAAAGCTTTCAATCTGGCTTGAGCTGGCGAACGATTCTCGCTAAACGAGAGAATTTTCGTGTTGCCTTTTCAAGTTTCGATTTTAATGTGGTGGCAAAGTACAATAGCGCTGATATTGATCGATTACTGAAGGATGAAGGAATTGTCAGGTATCGCGGAAAGATAGAAGCTGTGATCAACAATGCAAAAAGGGCGATAGAGCTTGTGGAGCAGGAAGGGTCGCTGGCCGCTTACTTCTGACGATTCGAACCAGATGAGAATAGTTTGCCTGAGCCACAGACAGCATCAACTTCAGAGGAATCCATTGCACTGTCGAAGGCTCTGAAAAAGCAGGGTTGGAAATTCGTTGGCCCCACAACCGTCTATGCCTTTATGCAGGCAATGGGCCTTATAAATGATCATTCTGAGGGATGTGTGTTCAGGGAAAAAGTCGAACAGGCACGCAGTCACTTCAGGCGTCCAGGGCGCGTATAATGCCCTAACAAGTGGCTTCTGCCGGACGTGCCTACGCTGCGCTCCGGCACGCCGCAGAGCCAAGCGTTACCGAGTTCCCCAAGAAAAGTAGACACCTAATCCCCACTTAACGGAGGGTGTCATTATGACCAGAAAGACCCGGAACAAGTACAATCACTACACTGAGGATTTTCGACGCGAAGCGGTACGCCGTGCCGATGATCCCAATACCAGTGCCGCCGAGGTGGCGAAGGAACTCGGTATTCACCCCGGCCAGATCTATAACTGGCGTCGGCAGTATAGGCGGCTGTCCGACAAGCAGTTCAGTAGCATGTATGGGGTCAGATACCCCTTTTCCCAATAAAAATTTTCCTTTGGGAAATGAGAGACCTGCCCCCAATGATGTGTGCGCTCTGGTGTTAGATCAGCGAGAATGGAGAATTACATGAGCTTCCTATCTACACACGCACAGGATTTCCTGAATGCCTACGAGATCCTAAGAGAAAGCAATGAGTTGCTGGTCCATCAGAGGACAGGTTCCGCAGAAAAAGTATCTTCTTCGGCTGCCTATGGCTCGCGTCCGGCGATGGGCATCGATATCGTTTGCTTGGCATTCTCTGTCGAGTTGCACTTGAAGGAGCTGCATCGCGTGGTAGAAGGAAAGATCCCCAGAGGGCACAATATCGCTAAGCTTTTCAAGGCACTTCCGACATCAGTGAGGAAAGAGGTTGTTTCTCATCATTCGATAGTAAAGTTTGGTTGGAGCGAAGCACAGTTGGAGTGCGAACTGATTTCTATCAGCGACGGTTTCGAAAAGTGGCGATACGCGCACGAGAGTTCAGTTTTGCGATACAATGTTTACTTCGCGAAGATCCTAATTGAAGCTATAAAGGCCTACTCCTTATCAAGGAGCTAGCCTCCCCCGTTGGCAGGTTGCTCCAGCTGCTCGTTGCGGCAGGCATCCGGTTCCTGGATCACCCCCGCTTCCGATACTGCCCCGGCGTCATCCCGGCAACCTGCCGAAAAGACCGCCTCAGACTCGCCTCGTCAGCAAAGCCAAGCCCATGGGCAATCACCGCCACCGGTCGCTCTGTGCTGATCAGCTGCTCACCGACCTGATTCATCTTCACCAGCCGCATCAGCTTGCCGCAGGAATAGCCGCTTTTCTCGAGCACACGCCGCTGCAGGGTGCGCGGTGATGTGTTCATGGCGGTGGCCAGCTTCGCGGTATCCAGCTCGGTCGCGGGCATGGTCTCGATATGCTGAATCAGGGTGCGCAACCAGCCCCCGCGCTGGATCAGTGTGGGCACATCCTGCAACGGGGTCTGTTTGCCTTCCGGGCGAGGCAGCACCATATGCCGCCGAATATCCGCCACCATCGGCGCCCCGCACTCGGCCTCCAGAATGGCCAGCGCGAGGGGCAGGTAGCCGCTCACGCCTGAGGCGGTCGCATGGGGGCTGGCGTACACCAGGGTTTCATGGGGCCGCCATTGCACGGCGGGAAACGCCTGCCCCGCCAGTTCGCGCAGCCACCAGGTCGTGGTAGCGGGCGCGTTATCCAGGCGCCCGGTACTGGCCACCAGCATGACGCCGGTGCAGTAGCTCCAGTAGCGTGTGCTTCGTGGCAGCGCTTTAAGGGCCTGCACCAGCCCCTTGTCCGTGGCGGCCATCGCGGTGCTGCGGTCCCGCCAGGCGCCGGGCACCAGTACGGCGTCGACGGTGGCATCAGCCAGCGGTTCGGTAGGCAGCGTCAGCCCGTTGGCCGTGGCTATGTCACCGCCCGGTTCGCTCAGCCAGCAAAAGGAGAAGCGGCGGCGTCCCAGGCGCAGATTGGCCGCCAGGAGCAAGTCCGAGAACGCAAACAGGCCCGCAGGCAGGCAGTCGGGGTAAATCACCAGGCCGATCTTCATGTTGGCATGATTCGCACTAATTATGTCGATTAATGCCAGCGTAGCGGCAGGCGAAGGTCCGCACAATAGCTACCTCAACAAGAAGAGGTTGCTATGAAAATCACCCAACTGCGCAACGCCACAATACTGATCTCTACCGGGGGCTATCGTATCCTGGTCGACCCCATGCTGGCCCCCAAGGGCAGTATCCCGGCCTTGAAGTACGCCACCCGAAGCCGCAGGCGCAACCCGCTGGTGGATCTGCCCGCTGATACCGAGGCCCTGCTCTCAACGGTGACCCACGCCCTGATTACCCATTGTCAGAAGGGTCATTTCGACCACCTTGATCGTGCCGGCAGTAAATGGCTCAGGGAGCGGCAGATCCCCGTGTTCTGCATGCCGGAGGATGCTGATTTTCTGCGCAAGAAGGGGCTGGTGGTGCAGCCGCTGGCGTCAGGGCGTCAGGTCTTTCTCTCAGGAGAGGTCACTCCCGTTCCCTGCACGCACGGTACGGGTCTGGTCGGCTCTTTCATGGCCCATGGGCATGGGTACTTTCTGACGTTCCCGGGGGAGCCGTCGCTCTATCTCGCCGGGGATACCATCCTGACGGCGCAAATCAGGGATTTCATTACCTGGGAGCAACCGGATATCTGCCTGCTCCCGGCGGGCGGTGCACGCTTTGATCTGGGTGGCGAGATCATCATGGGCGCTGAAGATATACTGGCGGTCAGCGGCATCACAAAAGGCGTGATTATCGCCAATCATCTTGAAGCGCTGGATCACTGTCCGGTCACGCGCGAGCAGCTGATAACGCTGAGAGACAAGCAGGGTCTCGGGGAGCGGTTGCGGGTGCCGGATGATGGGGAGACGGTGGTGCTACAGGCTGCGCCGCCTGACTGAAGCAAACCTTATGTTTTTGCGCAGTCCCTGGGGTCACAGTCCCTGGGGTCAGGTCTCCCATTTCTCACTAAAAGTTTTTCTTTAGGAAATGAGAGACCTGACCCTGGTGACGTTCGTACATAATATGGATTGGGGCGCCCATTGGGTGTCAGACATAGAGGAAGGGAAGATGAAATCAGAAAGTGAACTAATCAGAGCTGCGGTTAACAGGCTTGTCATAGCTGTCTGGGCGGCTGTGGTTGCCTTGCTCATTAATGCAGTTGTGTCAATTATCCCCTGGATGCTTGCTCCGCCCTACATTAGCCAGTTCAATGAATCTTGGTCTGCGCAGTCCGACGGATTTCAGGAAGATTTCCCGATGTCGGTTTCGGCTCAGCACAGTGAGCCTGGTAGGCCCTTCTACGAGCTGCCACTTGAAGAACAGATCGAGCAAGCCAGCGTGATTGCAGTGGCGGAATATAAAGAGGGCAGCGATGGCAGGATGCGGGCAATCATAACGGATATTCTCAAAAAAGAGCCGGGCACAGTGTCATATTATGATGTGGGTGATGAGCATCCGGGGTCCAGTTACTATCCGATGGAAGGCCGTAGTCATGGGGATGGCGTGATACTGTTCTTCACCGGATCGCCGGCACGGATGAGTGTGTCAATGACTTACCGAGGGGAGAGGATATCCAGCCTGGGCGATATGCCGCTTTCGCTATTCAGAGAGAAGTGTGGAGAGTAACCAGGGACCGGGGATGCGGTCTCTGGGGTCAGGTCTCCCATTTCTCACTAAAAGTTTGCCTTTGGGAAATGAGAGGCTTGACCTACTGACGCACGGAGCATGGAATGGAAGTCGGGAAGATCTATGACGTTGTCTTTTCAACAGGCCGATATGAAATTGAGTATGAAAATGGCGTTAGGTGCGTCAAAAAGACACCGAAGTCATATCGTATAGAAAGAGCCGATGGCACGACGAGATTGCTGGGGCAAGACTCTATTATAGAGTTGGAAGAAATTTCAGGGGTGCAAAATTCAAGGTCCTGAGCTGGTTGTTTCATGCTGCCAGTGTCGTTTTATCGGTTCGGGATGACGTGTTGTGTATTGCTGGTGTTGGGGCTCAGAATCATGCGCATTCTCACATGGAACCTGGCTTGGGCAACTGTGACTTCAGCCAAAGGGCAGGAGATCATACGCCGCATTGAAGAGGTTCAGCCAGACGTCGCGATCCTCACCGAGGTGACGACTCCATTGGTCGAGGCGCTGGGTGGCTGCGCCGCGTATTCGTCCTCTGATCATGGCTACGGCGTGAAGCCGCTTCGCCGGAAAGTTGCTTTGTGGTCACGCAGTCCTATTGTTGATGTCGATTCTACGGGCAGTCCTGACTTGCCGCCGGGCCGATTCGTCGCAGCCAGAATTAACGGGATGAGGGTTTTGGGCGTCTGCATTCCCTGGCGAGACGCGCATGTAAGAACAGGCCGCAAGGATGCCTCGCCCTGGGAAGAGCACAGCCGTTATCTGGAGGCGCTTCATAGCCTTATAAAGCCGCTCAACTCAAACACTATTGTCGGTGGGGATTTTAACCAGCGGAATCCTCGGCATCGGCAGCCTCAGGATGTGTTCAGGGCCCTCGATAAGGCGTTTTCCCATATGACCTGGGTAACTTCAGGGGAGATTGGGGCATCAGGCGAGCGCGCCATAGATCACATCGTAGCTACGCCAGAGATGGATGCATGTTTTGCCGGTAACGTATCGAGCGAGTACGGCGCTACCAGGCTATCCGATCACTTTGGGCTGTACTGTGAGATCAATCCAGTCGGCTGACAGCGCTGATTGCCAAGATCTTAGCGTTGCGTTGGGCGTATTGAGGGGGCTGTTACTGCAGTGATGGAACAAAAAAGGGCCGGCGCTAACTCGCCGGCCCTTTCTATTTTGATTACTTCCGTTATTACTTCCGCTTCATCGAATCAAAAAACTCATTATTCGTCTTGGTCTGCTTCAGCCGATCAATCAGAAACTCGATGGCGCCGATCTCGTCCATGGGGTGCAGCACTTTACGCAGCACCCACATGTTCTTCAGTTCATCCTCGCTCACCAGCCGCTCTTCACGACGGGTGCCGGATTTCTTGATGTGGATCGCCGGGAACACGCGCTTCTCGGAGACCTTGCGGTCCAGATGCAGTTCCATGTTGCCGGTGCCTTTGAATTCTTCGTAGATCACTTCGTCCATCTTGGAGCCGGTTTCTACCAGCGCAGTCGCCAGGATGGTCAGGCTGCCGCCTTCCTCGATATTCCGGGCGGCGCCGAAGAAGCGTTTCGGCTTTTCCAGGGCGTGGGCATCAACACCACCGGTGAGTACCTTGCCGGAGCTGGGCTGTACGGTGTTGTAGGCGCGGGCCAGACGGGTGATGGAGTCCAGCAGGATGATGACGTCCTGTTTGTGCTCGACCAGGCGCTTGGCTTTTTCGATGACCATTTCGGCAACCTGCACGTGGCGGGCCGGGGGTTCGTCGAAGGTCGAGGCAACCACTTCGCCGCGCACGGTGCGTGACATTTCGGTCACTTCTTCCGGTCGCTCGTCGATGAGCAGGACGATCATGTGGGATTCGGGATTGTTGCGGGCGATGGAGTGGGCGATTTGTTGCAGGAGCATGGTCTTACCAGCTTTGGGCGGGGCCACGATCAGGCCGCGCTGCCCTTTGCCGATGGGGGCCACCAGGTCAATCACCCGGGTCGTCACATCTTCGGTGGAGCCGTTGCCGAGTTCCATGACCAGTCGTTCGGTGGGGAACAGGGGGGTCAGGTTCTCGAACAGGATCTTGTTCTTGGCGTTTTCCGGCTTGTCGAAGTTGATCTCGCTGACTTTCAGCAGGGCGAAGTAGCGTTCGCCTTCCTTCGGGGGCCGGATCTTGCCGGAAACCGTGTCGCCGGTGCGCAGGTTGAAGCGGCGGATCTGGCTGGGGGAGACGTAGATGTCATCCGGGCCGGCCAGATAGGAGCCTTCCGAGCTGCGCAGGAAGCCGAAGCCGTCCTGGAGGATCTCGAGGACCCCGTCGCCGTAGATGTCGGAGCCGTTTTTGGCGGCTTTCTTGAGTATGGAGAAGATGACATCTTGCTTGCGCGTGCGGGCGAGGTTCTCGAGGCCCATTTCGCGGGCAATATCCAGCAGCTCTCCAATAGGCTTCTGCTTTAATTCAGACAGGTTCATCGGCGTGGTTTGGTTCCAGAAAGATTAGTGGTTTGGCCAGGCGGGGTGCCGGCAGGTATTTGGTTTTTTCAGGAAAAATAGCCGCGGCAAGGTGCCGGAAGGCCAAAGGAAGTGCGAAACTGACCCGGAATGTAACACCGGTGCTGATGGCTGTCCACCCCCCGCGCTGGGTCTTCGGAGCGAATTGTGATGTGCCTTGCGATGCGGTTGGCCGGGGTTATCAGCCGGCTCAGGTGGCGAACGACGGCGGGCTGAAAAGCCTGCCGTCGTTTTATCACCTTCGAAGCGGGTGCGTCAGAGGGTGCTGTCCAGGAACGCGGTGAGCTGTGATTTGGACAGGGCGCCGACTTTGGTCGCTTCCACATTGCCGTTCTTGAACACGGTCAGTGTGGGAATGCCGCGCACGCCGTACTTGCGGGGCGTTTCGGGGTTTTCGTCAATATTGATCTTGACGATCTTCAGGCGGCCGTCATATTCCTTGACCACCTCTTCCAGGATCGGGGCAATCATCTTGCAGGGTCCGCACCAGGGTGCCCAGTAGTCCACCAGGACCGGTTCATCGGACTTGAGGACGTCTGCCTCGAAGCTGCTGTCAGAGGCGTTGATTATGTCGCCGCTCATTGGGATCTCCAGATTGGGGTTAGCGTCAGGGATGATATCAGATCACAGCCCGCAATTTTCAAGCCTGTCGGTCTGATTGTTGTCATAGCGAGGGGCAATTGGCGATTCAGGGCGATCTGTCATCGCGTTGTCGGGCTATTTGGTTACAATCGAGCCTTTTCAGGGAGGACATGCTGTTGCCCCGTCATCTGGAACATTTTGCCGCGCTTGATCTGGGCTCCAACAGCTTCCACATGGTGGTCGCGCGTCTGGTGCATGGGGAACTGCAGGTGCAGGAGGCGCTGTCCGAGAAGGTGCGCCTGGGCGCCGGGCTTGATGAGGGGAACCGCATCACGGCCGAGGCCAGTGCCCGGGCGCTGGAGTGCCTGGGGCGCTTTGCCCAGCGCATCGCCGGTATTCCCGCTGCCGGCGTTCGGGTAGTTGGCACTAACGCACTGCGGATGGCCCGCAATTCAGGGGAGTTTATCCGCGAGGCCGAGAAGGTGCTGGGCCACGACATCGAGATCGTGGCCGGCCGGGAAGAGGCGCGCCTGATCTATCTGGGCGTCAGTCACTCATTGCCGGATCAGGCGGGGCGACGGCTGGTGGTGGATATCGGCGGTGGCAGTACCGAGCTGATCATCGGCGAGCGTTTCGATGCGCTGGAGACTGAGTCGCTGCACATCGGCTGTGTCAGCTTTACCCGGCGTTACTTCCCGGACGGGGCCTGTAACGACAAGGCGTTCAGCAAGGCGGTAACGGCGGCGCGGCAGGAGGTGCTGAGCCTGGAGGCCGCCTACCGGCGTGCGGGCTGGCAGCAGGCCGTGGGCGCATCGGGGTCGATCAAGGCGATTGCCCAGGTATGCCAGGAAAACGGCTGGACCGAGTCCGGGATCACGCTGGATGCCATGGAGCGTATTCGCCGCAAGCTGGTGCGCGCCGGTTCTGTGGCGGATGCCGGGTTGCGCGGGTTGCGGGAAGATCGCATGAGCATCTTTGCTGCGGGCCTGGCCATTCTGACGGGTATCTTCGAGCAGCTCGGTATCAATGAAATGACCCTCTCGGGCGGCGCCCTGCGTGAGGGGGTGCTGTATGACCTGCTGGGGCGGCTGGAGCATGAGGATGTGCGCGAGCGCTCTATTGCGGCATTGATGAGCCGCTATCACGTGGATCAGGCGCAGGCTGAGCGTGTCAGGGAGACGGCACAGGCGTTTCTCGAGCAGGTGGCCACGCCCTGGCAGCTGGACGATGAAGAGCTGGCGGCCAACCTGCGTTGGGGCGCGATGCTGCATGAAGTCGGGCTGTCGGTGTCCCACAGCCAGTTCCACAAGCATGGAGCCTATCTGATCCAGAATTCCGATTTGCCCGGTTTTTCGCGCCAGACCCAGCAGGCGCTGGCGGTGCTGGTGCGGGCGCATCGGCGCAAGGTGCCGTTGCAGGCGCTTGGTGAGTTGGCCCCGGAGGATCAGGCGCCGATGTTGCGGCTATGCCTGCTGCTGCGTCTGGCGGCGCGTTTGCACCATGCGCGCAGTGATACGCCATTGCCCCGGCCGGTGCTGGCTGTGGCGGATCAGGAGGTCGGGCTGACGTTCCCGGCGGGCTGGCTGGATGAACATCCCCTGACCCAGGCCGATCTGGAGCAGGAGCAGGCTTATTTCACTGCGGCGGGGTTCACGCTCAACGTTAACTGAACCCGCCGCAGGTCAGCCGGCCAGGCTTTCCAGCAGCCGTTGCTGGGCGATGACCGGCTCGCTGTTCTCCGGCAGGGCGGCGCGGCGATAGCTGCCGTCGGCGGCCAGCAACCAGGCCTGGCCTTCGTCTTGCAAATAGTTTTCCAGGCCTTCCTTCAGCACCCGTTTCTTCAGCTTGGGGTCGTTGATGGGGAAGCAGGTTTCCACCCGGTTGATCAGATTGCGTTCCATCCAGTCGGCACTGGAGAGGTACAGCTTTTCTTCGCCATTGCTGTGGAAGTAATAAATCCGGGTGTGCTCGAGAAAACGGCCGATAATCGAACGCACGCGTATGTTGTCGGAAATACCGGGCAGGCCCGGGCGCACACAGCAGATGCCGCGCACGATCAGGTCGATCTGCACACCGGCGCGGCTGGCGCGATACAGGGCGGTCATGATCTGCGGGTCGGTCAGGGCGTTGACCTTGGCGATGATGCGCGCCGGCCGGCCGGCGGCCGCTGCGCTGGTTTCGGCATCAATCAGATCCAGCAAACCACTGTGTAGCGTAAACGGCGAGTGCATCAGCTGGCGCAGGCGTGCCGCCTTGCCCATGCCGGTCAATTCCAGAAAGATCTTGTGCACATCCTGGCACAGGCCTTCGTCGGCGGTGAGCAGGCCGTAGTCGGTGTACACCTTGGTGGTTTTCGTGTGGTAGTTGCCGGTGCCCATGTGGGCATAGCGGCGAATGCCGTCGTTCTCGCGGCGCACAATCAGGATCATCTTGGCGTGGGTTTTATAGCCGACGATGCCGTACACCACGATGGCGCCGGCTTCCTGAAGTCGGCGCGCGCCTTCGATATTGCTTTCTTCGTCAAAGCGCGCCCGCAGTTCGATGACCACGGTCACCTCCTTGCCGTTACGCGCCGCTGTTTCCAGATGATCCAGAATTTCCGAGTCGGTACCGGTGCGGTACAGCGTCTGTTTGATGGCCAGCACTTTCGGGTCGCGGGCCGCTTCTGCCAGGAATGACACCACCGGGTTGAACGACTCGAACGGATGATGCAGCAGAATGTCGCCCTGGTTGATGGCCTGGAACAGGCTTTCAATACCCTTTGCGCGCTGCGGTATGCGCGGCGTAAACGGCGGGTAGCGCAGGCGCGGGCGCTTCACATCGGTAAACATGCGGGCCAGATTGACGGGGCCGTTGACCTCGTAAAGATCTTCTTCGCCCAGCTCGAATTTCTGCAACAGATAGTCAATCAGATGGCGTGGGCAGTTGTCGGCGACTTCAAGCCGCACTTCGTCGCCATAGCGCCGCAGCAGCAGCTCGCCCTTGAGCGCCAGGGCCAGGTCGTCCACATCTTCATCCACTTCCAGATCCGCGTTGCGCGTCACCCGGAATTGATAGCAGCCGGTGGATTTCATGCCGGGGAACAAGTCGCTCACATGGGCATGGATCATGGACGACAGAAAAACAAAGTTGTCGTTGCCGTCGATGCAGATGTCGTCGGGCATGCGAATCAGGCGCGGCAGGGAGCGCGGTGCCGGCACGATGGCCAGGCCATTCTGGCGGCCGAACGCGTCCTTGCCGTCCAGGGGCACGATGAAATTCAGGCTCTTGTTCACCAGCCGGGGGAACGGGTGGGCCGGGTCCAGCGCGATGGGAGTCAGCACCGGGTATATCTGGTCGCGGAAGTAGCGTTTGACCCAGGCTTCCTGCTCCGGCGTCCAGTGTTCGCGGCGCAGGAAGTTGACGCCTTCCTTGCTCAGAGCGGGCAGCAGGATGTCGTTGAGAATATGGTACTGGCGGCTGACGGCTTCGTGGGCGATTTCGCTGATGCGGTGCAGTGTTTCGCCGGGCAGCAAGCCGTCGGGGCCGGGCTGGCCTGTGCCGGTCTGTTGCTGGTTCTGCAGGCCGGCCACGCGGATTTCGAAGAACTCATCCATGTTGCCGGAAAAAATCAGCAAAAAATTGAGCCGCTCCATCAACGGATGGCGCTCATCCATGGCCTGCTCGAGCACCCGCAGGTTGAACTGCAACAGGCTGAGGTCGCGATTGATATACAGCGTCGGGTCGCTCAGGTCCTGTTCTGCCAGATCGGTCACTGGAGTCGTCATGGTGCGCCTTACCTTGTGAAATGCCTTGTGAAATACCTTATCTCTCGTGGCCTATTGGATGACATTCATGTGACGGCGGTATGACAGGCGGCTATTTCAGCGCTGGCGCAACAGGGTGGCCGCTTCGCGGGCGAAATAGGTCAGGATGCCATCGGCGCCGGCCCGTTTGATGCCCAGCAGGGATTCCAGAATCACCTTGTCCCGGTCGAGCCAGCCGCGTTCGAAGGCGGCCACATGCATGGCGTATTCGCCGCTCACCTGATACACGAAGGTCGGCACCCGGAAGTGATCCTTGACCTGCCGGACGATGTCCAGATACGGCATGCCGGGTTTGATCATGACCATATCAGCCCCTTCGGCCAGGTCCATGGCGACCTCGTGCAGCGCTTCATCGCTGTTGGCCGGGTCCATCTGGTAGGTGCTCTTGTCGGCCTTGCCGAGATTGCCGGCGGAGCCCACCGCGTCACGAAACGGGCCGTAGTAGGCTGACGCGTACTTGGCGGCGTAACTCAGAATCCGGGTGTGAACATGGCCGGCGTCTTCCAGGGCGTTGCGGATGGCGCCAATGCGGCCATCCATCATGTCGCTGGGGGCGACCACGTCGGCGCCGGCTTCGGCGTGGCTGAGAGCCTGGCGCACCAGTGCCTGCACGGTAACGTCATTCAGCACATAGCCTTCATCATCGCCTGCCTCGCCAAGAATGCCGTCCTGCCCGTGGGTTGTGAACGGGTCCAGTGCGACGTCCGTGATGACGCCGAGTTCCGGCACGGCCTGTTTGATGGCGCGTATGGCGCGCTGTGCCAGGCCCTGCGGGTCCCAGGCGGCCGCCGCGTCAGTGCTCTTGGCGTCCTGCGGGGTGACCGGGAACAATGCCACCGCGGGGATGCCCAATGCAGCCAGTTGCTCCGCTTCGCGCACCAGCAGATCAATGCTGCGGCGTTCGACGCCGGGCATGGAGGCGACGGCTTCGGTGCGCTGCTTGCCCTCGAGCACGAACAGCGGGCAGATCAGGTCTGCCGGGGTCAGCACGGTTTCCCGCATCAAGCGGCGTGAGAAGTCATCACGGCGCATGCGACGCAGACGGGTGGCTGGCCAGGGTGCGCGCGGGGAAAGGGATTGTGTCACTGAAATCTCCGGTCGGCGTTGTTCGGCAGGCATACTATGTACCAACTTGGCTATGTACCAGTTTAGCGCAGTCAGCCCTGCGACCACGAGGATTCAATGTGATGCGACCTTTTCATCTGGCCTTCCCGGTCACGGATCTTGAGGCGGCGCGGCGCTTCTATACAGAGGTGCTCGACGCGGATGCCGGGCGTGGCACGACAACCTGGCAGGATTTTGATCTGTACGGGCATCAGCTGTCCGCCCACCGGGTGACCGCCATGCCGCCATCGGCGGGCGTGGGTGACGTAGAGGGTGTGGCGGTGCCGATACCGCACTTCGGGCTGGTGTTGCCCTGGCATGAATGGGAAGCGCTGGCGGCGCGGTTGACTGCCATCGGTGCCGATTTTCTGCTGCCCCCGATGGTGCGCTTTGCCGGCGCCAGTGGTGAGCAGGGCACGTTCTTTATTAGCGATCCGGCGGGGAATGCGCTGGAGTTCAAGGCGTTCCGGCGCCCCACGGAAGCGTTTGCCTGAGGCTGATCAACGGGGCAGGGCAGACAGGCAGACAGAACAAGGAGTCAGTACCTATGGGCCGATGGCGCCCGCCGGCCAGGCCGGCATCGAAATACATCACCCCCGCAGGCTATCGCGCCATGAACGAGGAATTGCAGCACCTGTGGAAGGTCAAGCGTCCGGCGGTGACCCAGTCGGTGCAGGAAGCCGCAGCTCAGGGCGATCGTTCGGAAAATGCCGAATATATTTACGGCAAGAAGATGCTGCGCGAGATCGATAGCCGCATCCGTTTTCTGTCCCGCCGCCTGGACGACATGGTGGTGGTAGACCAGCTGCCGGACGATCAGAGCCGGGTCTTCTTCGGTGCCTGGGTCACCGTGGAGGATGAACAGGGTGAGCCGCTTGTCATGCGCCTGGTCGGGCCCGATGAAACCGATGCGCGGCAACACTGGATCAGCGTGGACTCGCCGATGGCCCGGGCGATGCTGGGGAAACGGGTCGGGGATGAGGTGGTGGTGCAAACGCCCGCCGGAGAACGCTGTTATGATTTGATCGACATCCGTTATCAGGCACAAGGGAGCCAGACATGAGCAGCATTCGCCAGAGAAATGCCAATTTCATTCGCAAATCGCTTGTGGGTGGGCTGGTTGTCTTGCTGCCACTGGCGATCATCGGTTTTTTCTTTCGCTGGATCTACAGTATCGTCACCGATATCACCTCGCCGGTATCGGCGATTCTGATTCGCGGTTTCGGCTGGCCGCAGTTTGCCGCCGATTTTATCGGCGCTGCCGTGCTGGTGCTGATCTGTTTCCTGGTCGGCAATCTGGTAACCACCCGTCTGGGAGGCTGGGCCTGGCAGCGTATGGAAGAGCGCGTCATGGCCCGGTTGCCGGGGTATCGCTCGGTGCGTGAGGTGATTGCCCAGATTCTCGGGGGCAAGGAAGATTCGCCCTTTACGCGTGGCGAGGTGGCACGCATCTGGCTGTACGGGCGTGATATCGATGTTTCCGTGCTGGGCCTGCTGACCTCGAATCACCCGGACGGTCGCGTATCGGTGTTTGTCCCCACTGGCCCGAATCCGACCTCGGGATTCATTTACCACGTCAACAGAGATGTCATCACGCTGTGCCCGGAAATCCGGGTGGAGCAGATGATGAAGGTCGTAGTAGCCTGTGGTGCCGGCACCGGGCAGTTGTTTGAGGTACTGCCCGAAGCGGGCTTGCAACCCGGTGGCAGGACTGAGGTAGCCATGCCGCATTCTGAGCATCAATCTGGACAGCAACAGCCGAAGGAGGACGCATGAAAATTGCAGTGATACTCGCCGGCAGCGGTGTTTACGACGGCTCCGAAATCTATGAAACCACCTTGACGCTGCTGAGCCTGGACAAGGCCGGCGTCAGCGTGCAGTGCATGGCGCCGGATATTCCCCAGGCGCATGTCATCAACCATCTCACTGGCGAAGAAATGCCCGGCGAGCAACGCAATGTCCTGATCGAGGCCGCCCGTGTGGCGCGCGGCGAGATCATTGATCTGGCGGAGGCGAACCCGGCGGACTATGACGCGCTTATCGTGCCCGGTGGTTTCGGTGTCGCCAAGAACCTGTGTGATTTCGCTTTTCAGGGCGACGCCATGCAGATTCATCCGGGCGTGCAGACCTTTATCCAGGCGGTACACCATGCGGGCAAGCCGGTGGGGCTGATCTGCATAGCACCGACCATGGCGGCGCGTCTGTTCGGTGAGGGGACGCTGTGCACCATCGGTAGTAACGAGGAGGTGGCGGGTGCCATCGAGCGCATGGGCGGCAAGCACCAGGTGTGCCCGGTGGATGCGTTTGTGGTGGACGAGGCGCGCAAGCTGGTGACAACACCGGCTTATATGGAAGCCGGGCGTATCAGCGAAGCGGCGGCGGGCATTGAAAAACTGGTGGCAAAAATCATCGCCATGGCCTGAGCGCCAGATGGCAGACGCATCTTACAGACGCATCATCGGCAACGGGCTGAAGGGGTGCGTCATCATGCGTTTGAGCGTCAGCTGCACCAGGCGCTTGTGGAATCCCTCGCCGGGGAAGTGCGCCATGACATCGGCGACAAAGGTCCGGGGCAGGTCGAAGCACAGAACGCCCCGGCTCACATCCACCCAGTCCGCACGCCGGAACACCTCCGGCAGCGCGTCCACAGGCAGATGCCGGTGCCGGCGCAGTTTGTGGTGATTGGCAATCATGATGTCGACGTCAGCGATCCAGTCTGATCGCTCGCTGGCGATGAGGTAGTCCCGAGCCAGGCGGCGCGAGGGCGCCAGATAATCGAAGGTGCGCGCCTGCCAGATGCCGAGGTCGTGGAATGCCGCGGCGATGGCGATCTTGTTGATGGTGTCGGCGGTATTCTCGCACTGGATCAGGGCGAAATTGAGCACCCGATAGCAGTGGTTGCGGTAGGCGTCGAAGTCGCCGGCCAGCGCGTCCCGATAGGTCTCCAGCAGCTCATCCAGCACGGTGTTCTGATCATGAATCTGCATGGCTCGCCCTCGCCGTTTTTCCCCATTCTAACCGATGTCTGCCGCGGGTATGTGGGGCTGGCCTCACAAATACACGCCCTCGCACACCTTACGCGTTGAGCCCTTGCTCGGCCTCTTCCAGCGCTTCCATCGCCGCAAGCAATGCCTCTTCCATCTCGTCGTGCTGTTGCCTCAGGCGCCCCTGGCGGGCCAGCAGATCGGTCAGCTCGGCCTTGCGCTCTGGCTGGTAGAGCGACTCGTCGGCCAGGGCCTGTTCCAGTGTATCCAGTTGCTGCTGGCACTGGGCCAGCGCTTTCTCCTGTCGGGTGACAACCTGCTGGAGCGGTCGCAGCGCGGTGCGTCGTTGGGCGGCTTCCTGACGTTTGGCGCGGGCATCCTGCTTCGGCGCCTCGGCGGCCGGTGCGTCGTTCTGGCGGGTGGCTTTCTGGCGCTCCCGCAGCCAGCGGGCATAGTCATCCAGATCACCGTCGAAGGCGCGCACGCCGCCTTCGGCCACCAGCACCAGTTCATCCACGGTGGTTTCCAGCAGATGCCGGTCGTGGGACACCAGGATGACGGCGCCCTCGAAGGCCTGTAGTGCGAGGGTCAGCGCCTCGCGCATATCCAGATCAAGGTGGTTGGCGGGCTCGTCCAGCAGCAACAGCGCCGGGCGTGATTGCACCAGCAGCGCCAGTGCCAGCCGCGACTTTTCGCCGCCGGAGAAGCGGGCCACCGGGGCAAAGACATCGTCACCGTGAAAGCCGAAACGGCCCAGTTCGCTGCGCACCTTGCTTTCTTCCCAGCGCGGTTGGGCGGCCTGCATCAGCGCCATGGGGGTGCCGTCGGCGGGCAGGGCGTCCACCTGTTGCTGATGGAAGTAGCCGATCACCAGGTCGGGGCCGATGGTGTAGCGGCCCGCCAGTGGCTGCAGCTGCCCGGCGAGCGTCTTGATCAGTGTGGACTTGCCGGCGCCGTTGGGGCCCAGCAGGCCGATGCGGCTTTCCGGGCGAATGTTGAGCGTGACGTCGCGCAGGATAACGGTGGGCGCGTTGGCTGCCGGATACCCGCACTGTACGTTTTCCAGATCGAGCATGGGGTCGGGCAGCTTGTCCGGTGTCGGGAAGCTGAACTGGAAGCCGTCGGCGGCATGGGCCGGGGCGATCAGTTCCAGTTTTTCCAGTGCCTTGACCCGGCTCTGGGCCTGCTTGGCCTTGCTGGCCTTGGCCTTGAAGCGGGCGATGAATTTTTTCAGGTGCTCGGCCTGGGCTTCCTGCTTGCGGAACTCGCTTTCCTGACGTGCCAGATGTTCGGCGCGCAAACGCTCGAAGTCGCTGTAGTTGCCGGTGTAGTGCGTCAGTTGCTGCTGTTCGATATGCAGGATGTGGCCCACGACTGCGTCGAGAAAGTTCCGATCGTGAGAGATCAGCACCAGGGTGCCGGGGAACTGCCGCAACCAGTCCTCCAGCCAGAGCACGGCGTCCAGATCCAGGTGGTTGGTAGGCTCATCCAGCAGCAACAGGTCTGCGTCGGCCAGCAGTACGCGGGCCAGGTTCAGGCGCATGCGCCAGCCGCCGGAGAAGCTGGCCACCGGGTTGCTCTGTACCGCATCGGCAAAGCCCAGCCCGGCCAGCACGGTCGCGGCGCGGGCCGGCATGGACCAGGCATTGATGTTGTCGAGTGCGGCATGGGCGCGGGCGATGGCCTCGCCGTCCTGACGGGCTTCGGCCTGGGCCAGTGTCTGCTGGTGCTGGCGCAGGGATACATGGCCATCGAGCACGTAATCCAGGGCCGAGCAGGTGAGTGCCGGCACTTCCTGGTCCATGGTGGCGATATGCCAGTCTGCCGGGCGGCTGAAGTCGCCCCGGTCTGCTTCCAGGCGGCCGTTGAGCAGGTTCAGCAGGGAGCTCTTGCCACAGCCGTTACGGCCGGTGAGGCCGATTTTCCAGCCACTGTGGAGGCTCAGATTGGCGCCCCGGATCAGCACATCCGGGCCGCGACGCAGATCAAGGTGTTCCAGGCGCAGCATTGGGCGGGTCACAGGGCCATGAATGAGGCCGCAAGTGTAGGGTGGCCGTTGCCGGACAGCAATGTGCGCGGCGAGGCGAGGTGAGGTGAGGCGAGGTAAGCCCCGATGATTTTTCGGCGTTGATGGGGCAGACTCGGGGGCGAGTTTTCGATAACCGGGATTTCAGATAATGCGTATGGCTATGAGCAGCAGCACATGAGCGACACCTCTCTCTGGCAGTTTGCCCTGAGCCTGTGGAAACGGCCCGGTGTGGAGCGCGCGGCGCTGGTGTTGCAGGACCAGCATGGTGTGTCCGTGTGTCTGGCGCTGGCGGCTGTGTGGCTGAGCCGGCGTGATGTCTTGCCTGACGCCCGGCTGGCGGAGGCGATGACCGAAACCGCCCGGGTGTGGGAGCAACAGCGCGTGGCGCCGCTGCGCGGTTTGCGGCGGCAGGCGAGCGCACGCGGCGACTGGGGTGACTGGCGCAGGTTGCTGCAGGAGGCGGAGCTGGAGGCAGAGCGATTACTGCTGCTGGAACTGGAAGGGCATTTGCAGGCCCGGCCGGTGCCCCGGGGTGACACGCAGGCGCTGTCCTGGTTATTGCTGGTCTTGCCAGAGGCCGCGCAGTGCGAAAGTCTGTCGCAGGCGCTGGACACGCTGGTCGAGGCGGCCAGCCAGTGAGGCCGCTCTGCGTTAGCGGAAGCCGGGCATCGCCTTGATCAGATGCCGCTGAATCTCCAGCCACTCGATAATGCGTTTCCAGTGATCCAGATCGGCCCCGGCGCGCGGGTCCTCCAGATCGCTGATGCCAACCCCTTCGCCAGCCGCCTGCACATAGAACTGGGTATCTCTCAGGGTCACCAGATAGGGAATTTTCAGGCTGCTGAGAAATTGCCGCAGCTGGGCGTACATGCGCGTCCGGGCCCGGGTGCGATTGGCGATCACGGCCAGGCGCCGTGGTCGGCGGCGATAGCTGGGAGTGAGCATCACCGCTTGCAGGAAACGGGTGGCTGCGCGGATATCGATCGGGCTTGGCAGTACCGGGACAATGACTACCTGGGTCAGGCGCATGACGTGATCCAGCACCGGGCCATCCAGACCGGCCGGTGAATCAATGACCAGATACTCCCGGGCGTGGGTGATGGTCTCGGTCAGGCGGCCGTAGGTGGTGTGGGCATCCAGTTTCAGGCTCAGGCCATGGATGTCCCGGCGCCCGGATTTTTCACGCTGATGCAGCCAACTGGTGGCGGATTTCAGTGGGTCGAGGTCCAGCAACGTCACGGCTTTGCCCTGGGCGGCCAGATGGCTGGCAAGGTTGGTGGCCAGCGTGGTCTTGCCGCAGCCGCCCTTGGCATTGGCAATCAGAATGACAAAGCGCTGCTCGTCGCCTGTCTGCAACACGCGTGGTGGCGAAATGATATCGTCGTGTACCGGGCCGCGCACTTTCTCTTCGCGTTGCATGATGTGATCCCGTCCCCATCCCCATGGCGATTTTTTCAACAGTATAGGGGATATGCGGTGCCCGGGCACTCCGGGCGATTTTTGCGGTCATAGCACGGGCAGTCCAGTTGCAGGACGCCGCACACCGCCGCACACTGTACCGCTGGCGAGGGAAGGGGGCCGGGAGAATGGCTGCAAGGCTGCTCCTGACGTCACCTCGGAAGTCGTGATGTTGCGGGGCACAAGACCCCGACATCAGAACAATGGCGTGCAGGTAACCGGTTTGCCGGGCTGCACGGGAAGCATAGATAGCATTTTCTGGAGGCATGATGAGAAAGTTGGGTTTGGTAGTTGCCATTGCGGCACTGGCTGCTTGTGGGCAGCAGGATAACGGTGACGTGGCACTCGAGGATGGGGCCAAGAAAGCATCCTATGCCATCGGTTACCGTACCGGTGAGCAGATGTATGGCAATACGGATGATCTGGATATCGATGCGTTCCTTTCTGGTCTGCGCGCCGGTGCGTTGGGTGAAACTGACGACCTGCCGATGGCGGCTGAAGAAATGGATGAGGCGATTGTGGCCTACCAGCAGCAGAAGATGGCAGAGCGCGAGCAACAGATGAGCGCAGCAGCAGGCGATAACAGCGCTGCTGGCGAGGCCTTCCGTGAAGAAAATGCAGCACGTGACGGCGTGACCACCCTGGAGAGCGGCCTGCAGTATGAAGTGCTGGAATCCGGTGAGGGCGGTGAGAAGCCGACCTTGTCAAACGAGGTCGTTGCCCATTACCACGGTACGCTGGTCGATGGCACGGTGTTTGACAGCTCGGTGGAACGTGATCAGCCGGCTACCTTCCCGCTGGGTCAGGTTATCCAGGGGTGGCAGGAAGCCCTGCAAATGATGTCGGTCGGCGACAAGTGGCGCATCGTGCTGCCGCCGGAACTGGCGTATGGCAATCAGGGCGCCGGTGAGAAGATCGGCCCGCAGTCCACGCTGGTATTTGAGGTGGAGCTGCTGGAAGTGAAACCCGGCAGGTAATGTCTGCGTTTGAAAGACCGAAAAGGCGCTCTCCGGAGCGCCTTTTTTTGTGCCGTCACATACCTTTTGCCGTCACATAAGGGTGGCGAACCGCTGCGGTGCCGCACTGCCCATATGAATGCTGAGTATCAGCTGATCCTCCAGGGCGAAGCGCTCTTCCAGTTTCTCCAGCAGCTCCGACAAACGGTCGGGCAGTGCGTCCATCAGTTGCTGGATGTGCGCGGGCGTGTCGTACTCCTCGTTGAAGGCCAGTGCCGCGTCAGTGGATGCTTCCAGGCGTTGCATGATGTGGCTGACCAGACGCTGGTCCGCGCGTTGCAGCAGCCGCGCTTCATTGGCCAGTTCCCGGTAGATTTCGAAATGGCCTGCGCTGATGTAGTCCATCAGCACCTCGCAGAAGCGCTGCACCCGTTGCTGGGCGGGCAGTGCATCGGCGCTGAGGCCGCGCACGCCTTGCAGGGAGCAAACAAGCGTCAGCAGTTCCTGCCGTTCTTTCAGCCAGATGCTGACCAGATGTTCGATGCGTTGCCAGTGGTCGAGTGTGGTGTTGACCTGAAGAGCCATGGTCGTCTGTCCTCCTGATGTGCTGACAAAGATGCACTGCCGATATGCGCGCACCAGTTCAGTTACGTGGTAAGCGTGCCGTACAGCGGGCCCGACACAGGCGAAACAGCGGCCTCGGGAAAGCATGCGAGGCGGGTAATTGAGACTAAGTCAGGCGCTTCGCCGGACGCAATTGGCCGGGAGGGCCATTTCGGGGGAGGGGACGGTAGAGGCGCGCTAAAGCCTGAAAAAACAGCGAGTTGGTGTAAAGACCGATTTCGTATAACGCGCGCGCACCTTAGATGAGAAGGCTATGAGCCCCGGTCTTCGGCGACTGGGGCCTAGTAACGACGCAACAGCTGAACCAGCGCAATCAGCAGCAGGCCGGCAAAGGACAGCAGCGCCAGTTGCGGGATGGTCATGCCCAGAAAGGTCCAGTCGATTTCAGCGCATTCGCCGGAGCCGCTGAACACCATTCGCAGGGCGTCCCGTAGCGGGAAGACATCGAGCATGTAATCCAGGCCCGGTCCGCAGGCGGGCACTTCGTCTTCCGGCAGGCTCTGCAGCCAGATATGACGCAGGGCGACGCCGCCACCGCCGATGGCGGACAGGCCCGCCAGGGCGTTGTAAATGCGCTGCCCTGTGGCCCCGGGGTTGTGCAGGAAGGCGAGCAGGAAAAACGCGCCCGCCGCGATCATGCCGAGGCGCTGGAAGGTGCACAGCGGGCAGGGATCGAGATCCACCACATACTGCAGCCACAGGGCCGCTGCCATGGCGCCGACGCAGGCCAGAAAACCGGCCAGATTCAGCAGACGGGGAGAGAGTAAGGGATGGCGCAGCGTCAACATGGATGTCCCGGGTCTGATCAGGTGGGTGACGGGTGTGCAGGCAGTTTACCGGATAAAGCGGGTGCCTGCGCAAGCGGTCAGCCGACGTCGCGCTGCATGTCCTGCCCGGCGCTGGCGCCCTCCGGATGACGCTTCATGAAAGCTTCGTACCCTTCGCGCCAGCCGGCGTGCCACCAGTCCACGAGAATATCTTCCTCGAACGGACAGCCGCTGTCGTCACGGCCACTCATGCCCCACATGCAGCCCCGGTCATAGGCCTTCTTGCAGCGGTCCCTGCTGTCGGGTGCATGGGTATCGGGTGCACGGCTATCGGGTGGATTCTGCATCCTGCATCGCCCTCTGCGGTTTCTGGTGTCATATCCCTGATTAACGCTAGCACCAATAATGCGGCACCATTGTGCGCTATGCCACAGGAACTGCCGGGAGCCGATAAACGGAGGGTAGCGGCGGCTCTATGGCAGTGCTGTGAAAGCGTGGGAAAGCGCGTGGGGCCAAAACGCGTGAAGCAGAAACCGCCAGTCACGAACCAGTCACGACTCAGTCACGAAAGTAGTCCGCCAGATACTCGGCAAACGGCTTGGTGTCGCCGGCTTCGACCTCGGCCTGATCCTTCAGGCTGTCGGTTGCCGCCTGAGCCAGCATGGCATCCTGCTCAGGCGCCAACGGCGTGCTCAGGAAGTGAGCGCGATGCTGCTCCGCCTGCGCCATGGCGAACTGGAAGAAACTTTGCGAGCCGCTGGTGAGCTGATCAAGAATCTGCGCCGACGGTGTGGCATCCGGGGTGTCCAGCTTGCCTTGCTGGGCGGCCAGCGACTGGCTGTAGTCGTTGCCGCCGTGGGTGCGGTCAAACAGTTCTGCGATGGGCTGCATGCGTGCCAGGATGCTGCTGCCCCAGTCATGCACCGATACTTTTTTGCCCCAGTCGCAAAGCCGGGTGTCGGTGTCGCGGCCCTGATAGACCACCTGGCGGATATTGTTCTTGCTGGCGCTGAGGTCGCAGGCTTCCAGCAGGGGGGACTCGCGCAGCAGGCAGTAGGTGGCGAACATATCGAGAAAACGGATCTGTTCCTGATTGATACCCAGTGGTTCGAACGGGTTCAGATCCAGCGCCCGGATTTCCACATATTCCACGCCGCGCCGCGACAGTGCCTGAGTCGGGCGCTCGCCGCTTTCGATGGTGCGTTTGGGGCGGATCGATGAGTAATACTCGTTCTCGATCTGCAGGATATTGCTGTTCAGCTGCCGGTATTCCCCGGCCTCATCCTGCACGCCCAGCCGCGCGTATTCGGGCGCCTCTGTCTTGATCGCGCGGGTCAGCGTGCTGACGTAGTCGGACAGGTTGTTGTAGCTGATCGCCAGATCAGACTGGGCGTTGTTCTGATAGCCCAGATCACTCATGCGCAATGAGGTGGCGTGCGGTCGCGTCAGGGTGTGGCTGAAGTGTTCCGCCAGATCATGCTGGCGCCCGGCGAGAAAGGATTTGCACACCGCCGGCGATGCGCCGAACAGATAGATCAGCAACCAGGAATACCGTTGGAAGTTGCGCGTCAGATCAAAGTAGCGCGCCGAGATAAATGCCTGCAGCGGTTGTGTATTGCCTTCCTGGGCCTGGTGCAGCGTCCAGAAGGTGTCCGGGAAGGACATGTTGTAATGAATGCCCGCAATGGTCTGCATGCGGCGGCCATAGCGATAGCCGAGCCCCATACGATAGATGTACTTCATGCGCCCGACATTGGAGCTGCCGTAGTAGGCGAGGGGGATCTCATCGTCCGGGCCCATCACGCAGGGCATGGAGTTGACCCACAAACGCTCCTCGCCGATATGCTGATAGACGTAGCGGTGCAGCTGATCCAGAAAGGCCAGCGGCGTTTCCAGCCGGTCACTGGCCGGGGTGATGAACTCCAGCAGGGCTTCGGAGTAATCGGTGGTCAGGTAGGGGTGTGTCAGCGCCGAGCCCAGCGCGCGCGGGTGCGGCGTCTGCGCCAGGGTGCCCGCTGGCGTGATGCGCAAACTCTCTTTCTCGATGCCCCGCCGAATGCCGGCCAGGGTGGGCGCGGCATTGGCATTGATCAAGGCGTCGAGGCGCGTGCTGAGCAGATCGGTCATGGGGTTGTCCCGTCAGACTTTGCGCTTGCGCGCATCCTTTTCCTGCTGTGCCTTGGCAAACAGGTCGGCGAAAGTGCCCTGGCTCTTTTCCGGTTTGGCGGCGCTGTTGCCGCGCTGCGGCGCACCGCTGCGGCCTTTTCTCTGGCCCCGGTTGGCCCCGGGCGCGGCGCTCGGGCCCCGCTCGGCGGCACGATCCTCCGGCCGGTCTTCCAGGCGCATGGTCATGCTGATGCGGCGGCGGTCCAGATCAACCTCCATCACCTTCACCTTGACGATGTCGCCCGGGCTGACCACATCATGGGCATCCTTGACGAATTTATCCGACAGCGCCGACACATGCACCAGGCCGTCCTGATGTACGCCGACATCGACGAAGGCGCCGAAGTTGGTGACGTTGGTCACCGTGCCTTCCAGCACCATGCCGGGTTTCAGATCCTTGATGTCTTCGACGCCTTCCATGAATTCGGCGGCCTTGAATTCCGGGCGCGGATCGCGGCCCGGTTTTTCCAGTTCAGCCAGAATATCGGTGACGGTCAGAACGCCGAAGCGCTCATCTGTGAGGTCGGCGGGCTTGAGCTTGCGCAGGAAGGCCGCATCGCCCATCAGGTCCTGGACCACCCGGCTGTGGGTGGCGGCGATCCGCTCCACCAGGCTGTAGGCTTCCGGGTGCACGCTGGAAGCATCCAGCGGATTGTCACTCTGGCTGATGCGCAGGAAACCGGCCGCCTGTTCGAAGGTTTTTTCGCCCAGGCGCGGTACCTGCTTGAGGGCGTCGCGATTGGCGAAGGCGCCATGCTTTTCCCGGTAGCTGACGATGTTGCCGGCGATGGTGGCGTTGAGCCCGGAAATACGGGCCAGCAGCGGCGCGGAGGCGGTGTTCACATCCACGCCGACGGCGTTCACACAGTCCTCGACCACGGCGTCCAGGCCGCGTGCGAGCTTCACCTGACTGACGTCATGCTGGTACTGGCCCACACCGATGGATTTGGGATCGATCTTGACCAGCTCCGCCAGCGGGTCCTGCAGGCGACGGGCAATGGACACCGCGCCCCGAAATGACACATCCAGATCCGGGAATTCCCGCGCTGCCAGTTCCGACGCGGAATAAACGGAAGCACCGGCTTCGCTGACCATGATCTTGCTCATGCCCAGTTTCGGCAGCTTCTTCACCAGCTCGCCGGCCAGCTTGTCGGTTTCGCGGCTGGCGGTGCCGTTGCCGATGGCGATCAGGCTGACCTGATGTTTGACGCACAAGGCGCCCAGCGCGGCCATGGACTGATCCCACTGATTGCGCGGCTGGTGCGGGAAAATGGTGGCGTGTTCCAGCAGCTTGCCGGTGGCGTCGACCACCACAACCTTGACGCCGGTACGCAGGCCCGGGTCCAGACCCATGGTGGTACGGGGGCCGGCGGGGGAGCTCAGCAGCAGGCTGCGCAGGTTGCGCGCAAAGACCTGAATCGCTTCCTCTTCGGCCATCTCGCGCACGCGCCCCAGTAACTCGGTTTCGAGGTGGGTATTCAGCTTGATCTTCCAGGTCCAGCGCAGGGTTTCGCCGAGCCAGTTATCCGCCGGGCGCTGCTGGTGCTGCCAGCCGACACTGTGGGCAACCATGGCCTCGCAAGGGTGCGGCTGGGTCGCTTCCAGGTCTTCCGGCAGGCTCATGCTGACATGCAGGACGCCTTCATTGCGGCCACGGAACAGGGCCAGCGCGCGGTGGCTGGGGATTTCTGCCAGCGGTTCGCGGTGAGCAAAGTAATCACTGAACTTGATACCTTCCTTGTCCTTGCCCTCCACCACGTTGGCGATGATCTGTGCTTTTTCCCACAGATAAGTACGCAGCCGGGTCAGCAGCTCGGCGTTTTCGCTGAAACGCTCCATGAGGATCTGCTTGGCGCCGTCCAGCGCATCCTTGACGGTCTCGACCTTGAGTTCCGGATTGAGGAAAGCGGCGGCTTCGGTTTCCGGGTCTTTGCCCGGGTCGGCCAGCAGGCTGTCTGCCAACGGTTCCAGCCCCGCTTCGCGGGCTGTCTGGGCCCGGGTGCGGCGCTTCTGTTTATAGGGCAGGTACAAATCTTCCAGCCGTGTCTTGGTGTCAGCGGCCAGGATGTCGGCCTCCAGCGTCGGCGTCAGTTTGTCCTGCTCGCGAATGCTCTTGAGGATCGCATCGCGGCGCTCCACGAGTTCGCGCAAATAGCGCAGACGCTCTTCCAGATTGCGCAGCTGTGTGTCATCCAGGCCGTCGGTGGCTTCTTTGCGGTAGCGGGCGATAAAGGGCACGGTGGCGCCATCATCCAGCAAGGCTACTGTGGCCGCGACTTGCCGTGGCTGCACATTCAGTTCCGCCGCGATGATCTGTTCGATGGTCAATCGGGGCGCTGGATTCTGTGAGGATGAAGGTTTCCGGGGTTCTGACATGGGACTCGCTGAAGCAGTATGAATGAAGTGCACGAATGCAGGATGCCGGAATCATAGGACAGGACTCCGGCCGGGGACAGATTGACAGGTCAGTTTTGCTGTGGTCGGGATGGACGAGCGGGCCGGGCAGGCTGCGGAAACGGGCAGCCAGGATGCTGCCCGGATTTACTGGAGGGCAGGTTTCAGCCCAGCAGCTCGCGGATCTTGGCTACCAGCTCGCTTTCCTGGGGCGGCTTGACGATATAGCCGGCAGCGCCCTGGCGCTCGCCCCATACCTTGTCGGTGTCCTGGTCTTTGGTGGTCACCAGGACGACGGGGATGTGCTGGGTTTCCGGGTCACGGGTCAGCTTGCGGGTGGCCTGAAAGCCGTTGAGTTCCGGCATGACCACGTCCATCAGGATCAGGTCGGGCTTTTCGGAGCGCGCGAGTTCGACGCCTTCCATCCCGTTGGTGGCCGTGACGATCTGATGCCCCTGACTTTCGCAGATGCGGACCATATTGGCCAATTGCGTGGGGGAGTCATCCACCACCAGAATCTTTGCCATTGTACGCCCCTCCCATCTGATTATTGTTGGCGGCCCGCCGTCTGGCGCGATACACGACACGGGCAGTGCGATGATAGCAGGATGTCCGGACCGTGAAACCTGATCATTTCTGGCAGAAAATGCGGTAACGTGTCACCTGCCCTGGCTGGCGGGTGGGGCAGCATGAGGTGCTGACTGTTTGGTCACACCTTGTTGCGTTTCGCCTGTGGCGCCTGGTTGCAAATCGCAGAGGGCAAGGGGAAGATTCCGCCCGGCCCTGTTTTGTCACTGGCCGTTACGGGGCGTGAGGGGACGCCAGACGGCAACAACCGGAGAACGCAGTGAGCGCTGAGCAAACCCAGGACAAGATACTGGTTGTCGATGACGACGCCCGTTTGCGGACGTTGTTGCAGCGTTTCCTGGAGGAGCAAGGCTTCCAGATCAAGGCGGTAGCGGATGCGCCGCAGATGGACCGGGCCCTGGGCCGGGAAATCTACTCGCTGATGGTGCTGGATCTGATGCTGCCCGGTGAGGACGGCCTGTCCATCTGCCGTCGATTGCGCGCGGCGGGGACCGCCATGCCGATCATCATGCTCACGGCCAAGGGCGACGACAACGAGCGCATCGAGGGCCTGGAAGCGGGCGCCGATGACTACCTGCCGAAACCCTTCAATCCCCGCGAACTGGATGCCCGCATTCGCGCAGTGCTGCGGCGTCAGGTTCGCGAAGTCCCCGGCGCGCCCAGCCGTGACAGTGAGACAGTGACCTTCGGCCCCTGGGAGCTGGATCTGTCCCGCCGTACCCTGCGCCGGGGCGATGAAGAAAACAGCCTGACCACCGGCGAGTTCGCGGTGCTCAAGGCGCTGGTGCAGCACCCTCGCGAGCCCCTGACCCGGGACAAGCTCATGAATCTGGCCCGTGGCCGCGAGTGGAGTGCCATGGAGCGCTCCATCGATGTGCAGGTGTCACGCCTGCGCCGGCTGCTGGAAGACGACCCGTCCCGCCCCCGTTATGTGCAGACGGTGTGGGGCGTAGGCTATGTGTTCGTGCCGGACTGAGTCGTTGCCCCTGACAACATTCCCTGCATGCCCTCTGGCGTCAGGGTAACCCGTTCAGGCATGGTAAGAAGGTGTCTGACCGCCCCGGAATCCATTGATCAATGCGTCTCTACCTGCTGCCCCGCACCGCGTTTGCCCGTTCCGCCATGGTGGTGGGGCTGGTCATTTTCCTGACGCAGGTCCTCACGCTGTGGTTCTTTGCCCGTAACGCTTACCTGCCCGGCATTCGGGAATACTCCCGGCTGACTGTCTTGCAGGCCGAGCTGTCATTCTTCGAGGACACGCTTGATCTCGAAGGCGCGCGCCGCCTCGGCGACACGACCGGCATCATCGTCGGCGATCCGCCCGGCATCGAGGACGGGCAGGTGCCATGGATTACCCGCCCGGTGGTGGGTAGCTTCCGCGGTGAGATACAGCGGCAGTTGGAAGAAACCGTCTTTGTGCGTTTCGAGGATTCCCGCCGCCCGGTTATCTGGGTCACCGCCGCGTCCTTCAATGGCAAGTGGCTGCGCGTCCCGATGACCTTCTTCCGCGATTATGATCGCTACCTGCTGGTGGGCTGGGGCCTGACGGTGCCCCTGTTTGCGATTATCGCGGGTCTGCTGATTGCCCGCGGTCTGAATCGGCCGCTCAAGCGTCTCGAGCAGGTGGCCCTGGTGGTGGGGCGCGGCGATCCGGTGCCGCCGCTGGATGATGACTCGGGCCCCAAAGAAATCAATGAAGTGAACAAGGCGTTCAACCGCATGACCCGTGAGCTGGCGCAGGCGCAGCGCGATCGAGCGCTGCTGCTGGCGGGTGTTTCCCACGATCTGCGCACGCCGCTGACGCGCTTGCGGTTGACGGCGGAGTTTATCGAGGACAAGGAGTTGTCCGCCGGTGTCATCAGTGACATCGAGGACATGGATGCGATTCTCGGACAATTTATCGGGTTTATCCGCGATGGCGCGGATGAGGTGGCCAGCTACGAGAACATCAATGCGCTGGTGGACGATGTGTGCAGCAAGTTCGACCATCTGATATTGCGCAAGGCGCTGGAGGAAGTGCCGAGGCTGATGCTGAAGCGGCTGACGTTCAAGCGGCTGTTGTCGAATCTGGTGGGCAATGCGGCCAAGTATGGTGAGCCGCCGGTGGAGATCAGTACCTGTCTGGAAGGTCAGGACGTGGTGCTGCGGGTGCGGGATCACGGGCAAGGCGTGCGGGACGAGGATATTCCGACACTGCTGCAGCCGTTTTCGCGGGGGGAAAAGGCGCGCACGGTCACCGGTTCAGGATTGGGGCTGGCCATCGTCAAGCGCATTGTGGATATGCATCACGGGCAAATCTTGCTGGGCAATCACCCGGAGGGGGGCTTGCAGGTGGAAATCAGGCTGCCGGTCACCGGCCGCTTCGTCCAGCCGGAAGCCTTGTCCGCCCGGGTGCGATAAAGCCGGATACAAAAAAGGGCGCCCGAAGGCGCCCTTGCTACCCGGGGCGGGGGACCGGTCCGCCCTGGGCCTACTGCTGCTTGCTCTGTTGCCGTTACAGCATGCCTTCGACACGCTGACGGAGTTCGTCGTCATAGGGCAGCATCTGGGCAATGCGGTTGTAGGTGCCGACATCAAGGCCTTCATCCTGTACCGCCTGGACCATCTCTTGCTGCATGTTCATCTGCACTTCGGCGACTTTTTCAGGGTCGTCAGCAGACTGCGCTTCTTCCACGAACTTCTCGCGAATTTCTTCCACTTGTTTGTGTGCGGAAGCGAATTTTTCCAGCTCGTCCTCGCTGACTTCTGTCGCGGCAGCATCCGGTGCGAAGCCTTGGCCTTGCGGCTGACCGCCCTGCTGAGCCTGGCCTTGCTGCGCTTGCGTCGCGGGGTTCTGGCCGCCGTCAGAGTAGGTGCCTGCTGCGCCCTGGGCAAATGCGGCACCGGTAAGGCCGGTGGCTGCGATGGCGATGGCAAGTTGCTTCATTCGGATTTGCATTACGCTTTCTCCTCATTGGCTTCTAGTCGGTAATCCGGTGTGGCGCCGGGGGCATTGTGCTCCCTGCGCCACGTACAGGTTACGACTCGACGCAGCCTGGAAGTTCCGACCATCTCCGAGGCAGACGTCAGCCTGTGCGCCCGCAAAGCCCGCGAGCCGGTGCTTTGCGGTATTTGTAAACAGATGTTTCGTCAGTGCAATTTAAGCCGTGGACGGACCAGGCGATTGAAGCGACCGGCCACAAGCAGCATCAGCGTGCGCGGCCAGCCATACAGTGCGGCCTGATGCAGGCGATAAAGACTGATGTACATCATGCGCGCCATCCAGCCTTCCACGAAGAAGTTGCCGCCCTTGAGATTGCCCATCAGCATGCCGACGGAGCTGTATTGGCTCAGCGATACGAGGGAGCCGTGATCGCGGTAGCGGAAATCCTGCAAGGGCTTGTCGCGCAGCAGCAGCCGTTCGAAATTGCGCGCTGTGTGATGGGCCATCTGCTGTGCGGCCTGGGCGCGCGGCGGTATGGGGCGGTCTTTGCCCGGCAGGGTGCAGGCGGCGCAGTCGCCGATGACAAAAATCCGCTCCTGATTGCGCGCGCGCAGGGTCGGATCGACCACGATCTGGTTGATGCGATTGCGTTCCAGGGTGGTCAGCTCGCCCAGCACCGCAGGTGCCTTGACGCCGGCGGCCCAGACCAGCAGATCGGCTGTGATGTCGTCGCCATCGCGGACGACGAAGGTGCCGGGCTCGGCGCGTTCGACCATGGTGTCCACATGCACTTTGACGCCAAGCCCTTCCAGGCGCTGGTGCGCTGCCCGCGATACCCGTTCGGAGAGCACTGGCAGGATGCGCGGCGCGGCTTCGATCAGGTGTACGGTCAGTTGTTTGCGGTCCAGATGCTCATGGCCGTACAACTTCAGCATGGACACGGCATGGTGGATTTCAGCGGCCAGCTCGACACCGGTAGCACCGCCGCCGACGATCGCGACGGACAGGGGATCGCTGGCATGGTTGGCGTGCAGACAGGCGTTGAGGAATTTTTCGCGGAACCGTTCAGCTTGCTGGCGGCTGTCGAGAAACAGGGCGTGGTCGCGCACGCCGGGTGTGTTGAAGTCGTTGCTGCAGCTGCCGATGGACAGCACCAGATAATCATAGGACAGCGCGCGCTCGGGCAGCACTTCATGGCCCTCGGCGTCGCGCACCTGCGCCAGCGTGATCTGCTGCGCTGCAGGATCAACGGCCATTAGTGTGCCGGGCTCGAAGCGGTAGTGGTTCAGGCGTGCATGGCCGCGATAATCCAGCGCGTCCAGGTCGGCATCAATCGCGCCCGTGGCCACTTCGTGATAACGGGGTTTCCAGACGTGGGTGCTGCTGCTGTCTACCAGCGTGATGTCTGCAATGTGGTGCTTGCCGAGGGTCTTGCCGAGGCGCGTGACCAGGGGCAGCCCGCCTGCGCCGCCACCCACAACCACGATCTTTACTGCCGCCATAACGCGTCTCCTGAACCTGTATTACTGCCAGTGTGTACACCTGGACACCGGGAAATGCGGCAAGTGTATGCCCTCGTGAAGACAAGTCCAGCGCCATGTGAAGGCTATTTGTGGCTTGTCAGTCATAGCCTTGGGGCCGCGCCGGTGTCCGGCTTGCGGTACACTTGCCCGATATTCTGTGCCGGAACCGACGGTCATCGTCTTTGGGAGAAACAATGAGCAACACCCTGATCCGTATCGCTACCCGTTCCAGTCCGCTTGCCGTGTGGCAGGCGGAGTACGTTCAGCAGCGTCTCGAAGCCTTGCATGAAGGCTTGCGGGTGGAGCTGGTGCGTATCAAGACCCAGGGTGACAAGATTCTGGATACACCGTTGGCCAAGATCGGCGGCAAGGGCCTGTTTGTCAAAGAGCTGGAGCAGGCCATGCAGGACGGTCGTGCGGACATCGCGGTGCATTCCATGAAAGATGTGCCGATGGTGCTGCCGCCGGGGTTTGCCTTGCCGGTCATCTGTGAGCGCCATGATCCGCGCGATGCGTTTGTGTCGCCGGATTACGCCGATGTGGACGCTTTGCCCGAGGGCGCGCGGGTGGGTACGTCAAGTTTGCGCCGCCAGGCGCAGCTGCAAGCGCGGCGGCCGGATCTCAGGATCAGCAGCCTGCGTGGCAACGTCCAGACGCGTCTGGGCAAGCTCGATGCGGGCGAATTTGACGCCATTCTGCTGGCGGCGGCCGGGCTCAAGCGGCTCGAGATGTCAGCGCGTATTCGCCTGGCACTGCCACCGGAGGTCATGCTGCCCGCCGTCGGCCAGGGCGCTGTCGGTATTGAGTGCCGGGAAGGGGATGCCACGGTGGCGGCGCTGCTGGCGCCCCTGAATGACACCGATACCTGGGACCGGGTGGTGGCGGAACGCGCCATGAACCGGCGCCTTGAAGGCGGGTGCCAGGTGCCCATCGCCGGTTACGCGCTGCTGGAAGGCGACGACATCTGGCTGCGCGGCCTGGTGGCCAGCGAGGATGGCAGCGAAGTGTTGCGTGCCGAAGCGCGTGCGCCCCGGGCACAGGGTGAGGCGCTGGGTATCAGCGTGGCAGAATCCTTATTGTCCCAGGGCGCGGATCGCATCCTGGGCGCCATCTATCAGCGGGGCTGAGGGCGCTGGCGCCATGAAGCGAGTACTGAAGCGAGTACTGGTGACGCGCCCGGCCGGGCAGGCACAACACATGATGACCCTGCTGCAACAGGCTGGCTTTGCACCCGTGCACCAGCCAGCGCTGATCATTCGGGCGCTGCCGCTGGCGCCCGCTGACAAGCGTCATCTGTTTGATCTTGACCTGTTTCATGCCGTGTTTTTTGTCAGCCCCAACGCGGCGCGCCTGGGTGTGGCTGCGATGGCAGACCTGTGGCCGCAGTGGCCGGTGGGCGTGCATTTTCTGGCGGTGGGCGAGGCCACGGCGGGTGTCTTGCGCGAGGCCGGGCTGGAGGCTGAAGCACCCGCCGCTGGCTTCAACTCCGAGGCCGTATTGTCCTTGCCCTGTTTGCAGTCCTTGTCGGAAAAACGTGTGCTGATTCTGCGGGGGGAGGGTGGCCGGGAATTGTTTGCCGAAACCCTGGCCGATCGCGGCGCAGCGGTGAGCACCGTGGCGTTGTATCGCAGGGAATGTGCGGATGAGGTGTGCTGGCCCGAGCCGCCGGTGGATGCCGTGCTGGTGACCAGCGTCGAAAGCTGGCACTGTTTGCAGCAACAGGCTGCGCGGCATTTAAAGCAAGCACCGGTGATCGTGGCAGGCAGTGCTCGCATCGGTGACGAGATCCGTGCTGCGGGGTATGACAATCTGTTGGTTGCGGCGAGTCCGCATGATGAGGATATGCTGGCATGTCTGATACACAAGACCGGGTAACACCGCCCGCCGGGCAAGGCGACGTCGCGCCAGAGGCGGCGACGGGCACGCCCGAACTGACTCCGCCGACGCTGCCGGCGTCATCGTCATCGAAAGAATCCGCCACGTCTGAAAAATCCGCAGCGCCGTCCGGCGGCAAACCGCCGCCCCCGCCACGCCCCCCCGTCAAACGCGCCCGTAAACGGCGTCGCGGTGGCGGGCTTATTTTGTTGCTGTTGCTGCTACTGCTTGCGGGCAGTGGTTACCTTGGCTGGCAATGGTGGCAGAGCCTGCAGCATAACCATGGCGCCTGGCGCGGTGCTGTCAGTGAGCTGCAGAGCAGCCACAGCCGCATGATGAGCCAGATGGAAAGCGAGCGTGCCTATCACAACCAGCGCATGGATGAGCTGGAAGGCGAGTTGGCCGAGCGAGATCAGATGTTGCTGGCCATGCGCGAGGGCGGGCAACAATACTGGCTGATCAACGAAGCAATCTCCCTGGCCAGCCTGGCGGAACAGCAACTGCTGCTGACCGCAGATGCAGAGGCCGCAGCGCGCTTGTTGCACGCGGCGGATGAGGTGCTCGCACGCAGTGATGATTCGGCCATGCTGCCACTGCGCGAAGCGTTGGCGGCGGACATCGCCAGCCTGAACGCTGCCGGGCGTGTGGACATCACCGGGCTGCTGTTGCGACTGGGCGCGCTGCAGCGCCAGGTCAGCGGCATGACCCTGCCGGAGCGCGCCCGCAGTGCCGCGCCGGAGGTGGCTGCTGATGAGCAGGCTGAGGCCGCGACCTGGTGGGAACGTCTGCTGGCCCGGTTGCCGGTGCGGGTGCGCACCCATGAAGGCAGAGCGCCGGTGCCGCTGGATGCCGAAAGCCGCCAGGTGCTGCGTCTGGCGCTGGAGAGCGCGTTGCAGGAGGCGCGGCTGTCACTGCTGCAAGGCCGCACGGAAATATTTGAGGATGCCCTGGGCCGGGCGGACGCCATGGCGGCTGAGTGGTTCTCGGAACACGACCCGGCGGTGACCGCATTCCGTGATGCATTGAATGAGATTGCCCAGGTGCCGGTGGCGCGCGCGATGCCCGACATCGGTGCCGGGCTGGTCGCGCTGAAGCAGGCGCGCGCGGCGCGCAGTGCGGAGGAGGCGCAATGAAAAGGCTGGTGGTGTGGCTGATGCTCGCCCTGGCCCTGGCACTGCTCGGGGCCCTGTGGCTCGGCTCCTGGTTGCTGGCAGATCCTGGCTATGTGTTGCTGGTCCATGGCCAGCGCGAGATCGAAACCTCGGTGGTATTTCTGGTATTGATGCTGGTGCTAGCCGGTGCCGCGCTGATATTGCTGACGCTGTTCATGGCGCCGCTCTGGCGTTTCCTGACACCGGCCAGCTGGACCGGCTGGCGTCGCCGTCAGGCCGCTCAGCGCCAGCTGCAGCAGGGATTGCTGGAACTGGCGGCGGGTCACTGGCAGCGCGCTGAAGGGCTGCTGACCTCGGCGGCGCGCCGTGCCGACTGGCCCTTGCCGGCCTGGCTGGCAGCGGCCGTAGCCGCGCGGCAGGTCGGTGACGGTGATGCCATGCGTGAGGCACTGGCCCAGGCCGCAACGGCGCCAAGCGGCCGCTTGCCGACGTTGTTGCTGCGCGCCCGCATCGCCCTCTATGACGGCGCACCCCAGCGCGCCCGCGAGCTGCTCGAACCGGAGCGCAAGCGCTACGGTGACAGCCCGGTGTTGATGAATATGCTGGCGGAAGCCTATGGCCGCGAGGGCAATTGGGCTGGTCTGTGTGACTTGATGCCGGCGCTGCGCAAGATCGATGCGGACCCCCGGCTGGACCAGCGCGAGTACCGCGCCTGGCTCGGCCGTATGCGTCAGGCGGCGAGCATGCCGGGCTTCAATAATGCCGTGCAGCGCCGCGAAACGCTGGCCCGGCTGTGGAAGCGAGTACCGCAACGCCTGCGTCGTGAACCGGCGTTGCGCGCTCAGTATGCCGGTTACCTTGCCCAGTTCGGCGATGGCCCGGCCGCATTGAAAGTCATTGAGCGGCGCATTGATAAAGACTGGGATGACGGCCTGGTAGCGGTACTGGAAGCCATTGATGACGTGCCGCCAGAGCAACTGCTGGCGCGACTGGAGCAATGGCTTGGCGAGCGCCCCGGCAATCAGCGGCTGCTACTGACGGCGGGCCGTGTGGCATTGAAAGCCCAATTATGGGGTAAGGCGCGCGCCTTCTTCGAAACGGCGGGCCATGCCGACAACGCCACCGCGCTGGCCGAACTGGCCCGGTTGCTGGATGCGTTGGGGGAGACGGGCGCTGCGGCAGCATGCCTGACCCAACAGATGGCACTGACGGGCAAGACGCTGCCCGCCTTGCCCTTGCCCCGGAAGAAGCCGGCTCTGGTCGAATGAGATGGTGGAGCGAGCTGGTGTGGAGTGAACGCTACAGCCGCTCCGCCAACTGCTCAGTCAGTGCCGCATCCCGCTGCGGCACACTCAACCATTGTTCCAGCTGCGGTGACACCAGCGCAGCCAGCGCGTCGATATGTGCAGGCGTTGCGTTCAGGGCGGCGATGTATTCATAGCGCTCGCCGCCGCTCTCCATAAAGTACTCCCGGTTTTCCTCACCGATTTCCTCAATGGTTTCCAGACAATCTGCCGCAAAGCCCGGGCAGAACACCTGCACTGATTTGACGCCCTGCCCTGGCAGGCTTTTCAGGGTTTCATCTGTGTAGGGTTTGAGCCATTCCTCGCGCCCGAAGCGGGACTGGAAGCTGGTCAGGTACTCGCCGTCCGAGAGCTCCAGCGCTTGCGCCAGCAGCCGCGACGTCTTGTGGCATTCGCAGTGATAGGGGTCGCCGTTGAGCAAATAGCGCTTGGGGATGCCGTGATAGGAAAACATCAACGTGTCGGCGCGCCCGTGCTCTGCCCAGTGCTGGCGGATGCGTGCCGCCATCGCCTCGATGTAGGGCGGAAAGTCCGGGTAGTGGCTGATGAAATGCAGGTCCGGCAGCCAGCGTCGCCGCTGAAAATCGGCGGATACCGCATCGAAGGTCGAGCCATTGGTGGACGCGGAATACTGCGGGTACAAAGGCAGTACGATCAACTGGCGAACACCGGCATCCTGCATCCGGTCCAGCGCCGAGGCGATCGACGGGTTGCCGTAACGCATGGCGAATTCCACCACCACGCGCTCGCCGTAGCGGTCTTTCAGGGTTTCGCGCAGGGCCTCGCATTGATCGCTGGTGTGAAACAGCAAGGGCGATCCGCGCTCCGTCCAGACGGTGCGATAGGCGGCGGCAGACCGGCGCGGGCGGATATTGAGAATCACCAGATTCAGAATCAGCCACCAGATCGGCCGGGGCACTTCCACCACGCGGGGATCAGACAGGAATTCCTTCAGGTAACGGCGCAGGGCGCCCGGCGTGGCGGCGTCCGGTGTGCCCAGATTGGTGATCAGTACCCCGATGCGATCGGGCTGCGCGTGCCGAAACTGCGTTGCGCTTTTGAACATGTCCGGGCCTTTCAATCAATGTTGTCGAGTCGATGTGGCTACTGCCGGGGGGCGTAGTCGAACACATCCGAATGAATATTTTCCGGCGGCACACCGGCGGCAAGCAGCGCATCAAAGACGGCCCAGGCCATCACAGGAGAACCGCCCACATGGCATTCTGCACTGGCCGGATCGGTCATGTCGGCGAGGGCAGCTTCGTGGACCAGCCCGCTCCGGTAGCGCTTGTCCGCAGCGTCAGACAGCACCGGCACATACTGCACCTGGCCAGCGCTGGCCCAGGCTTCCGGCAGCGCGGGCAGATATATATCGGCTTCGGTGCGCGCGCCCCAGTAAAGGTATATGGCGTGAGGGAAATGACGCGTCAACAGGTGCTCGATCATGGCTTTGGCCGGCGCAAACCCGGTGGAACCACAGATAAACCACACCGGCCCTGACGGCAGCGTGTCGCCAATCCAGCGTTCGCCACCGGGCAATCGTGCACGCACCACCGGATTGTCACGCAGGTGCGCCATGACCTCCAGGGAGGACGGGTTGTCGGCAGTGTGCCGCACGTGCAGTTCCAGATCGCGGCCGTCGCCGCTGCGGGCATTGGCAATGGAAAACGCGGACGGGCCCTGGGGCAACAGCAATTCAAGATATTGCCCGGCGTACCACTGCACGGCTTTGCCGGCGGGCAGCTTCAGGATCACGCGGCTGACATCGTGATTCAGAGACGTGATATCGGTGATCTGGCAAGCGGCTTCTATGACCGGGAGCTGGCCCGGGGCGGTGATGTCCGGCACATTGATCTCGCAAGGTTCCTGAGCGTGAGCGACGCAGTATAGCACCTGTGCTGCGGCGGCTTCGCCCGCGTAAATGATGCGCCCGTTGCGCAGTTGCACGCTGCCGCGCAGAAGCGTGCCCTGGCAGCGCAGGCAATTGCCATTGCGGCAGGCGCTGGGAAAGCCGAAGCCGGCGCGCAGGCCGGCTTCGAGCAGTGTTTCCGTGCTGTCAGCGCCGTAGCTGGCGCCGCAGCCGGTGACGGTGACGGTGATCAGGTGTTGCGTCATGCGCTCATGATAAACAACGACGCGATGATGGCCATGCCGGCAAACCAGACCAGCGAGCGCAGCGTGGCCCAATCGGCGATATAACAGATGCCGAACAGAACGCGGCTGACAACAAAGGCGATGGCCAGCATGTCCAGCGTGCCCTGGCCGATAGTGCCGACCACCGAGGCAACAATCACGGCAGCCAGAAACGCCGGTGTCACTTCGAAGCTGTTCTGCTGCGCCCAGTGTGCGCGTTTGCGTGCCCCGTTGAGGGCATCGAGAAATTCCCGGGGGTTATGGTTCTGCTTCGGGCCAAAGCCGCCCTGGAATTTGGCGAACCCGGTAAACAGATAGGGCAGAAAGATGGCGACAAGCATGCACCAATATGCGGTGGTCATGGGCTTTCCTCTTTAATTGTGGGATTTAACATCGAGCAAATGTTGTTCAAGGAGTCCGAGGCGGTCCTGGCCCCAGTAGAGAGTGCCATCCAGCATCATCGTTGGCACGCCCCAACTGCCACCGGCCATCATTTCGTCCCGATTGGACGTGGCCCGTGCGATCCATTCCTTGTCGTCCAGCCAGCGGCGGGCCCGGTTCCAGTCCAGCCCGGCTTCTTCGCACAGCGCCTGCAGCCCGGCATCACTGGCGGGGTTGGTCCCCTGGCTCCAGATGCCCCGGGCGGCGGCGCGCAGCCAGTCGCGCAGCTTGCCTTCCTTCTCGGCAAACGGCCAAAGCGCCATGCAGCGCTCCACCCCCGCGCCCACCGGATCACAGATCTTGCCGAAGGGAATCTCGTGCAGCCGCGCTTCCCGCGCCGCATCGTGGAGAATATAAAAACGCTTGGCGCGCGGCACACTCAGGCCGCGCATGACCATGGGCAGCACCGGCCGCACATCCAGCGTCAGGCCATAGTGATCCACCAGGCGATACAGCCGTGGCAAGACGAGCCAGGAATAGGGGCTGCGGAACGAGAAATAGAGTGTGAGTGCCTTGCCCGCCACATGCGGATTGGCGCCGGGCAGTTGCAGGTTCTTGGCGCGCCCGTAGGGGTGTGGCCAGTGCGCGGGCCCCGTGCCGTGGCCATGCTGGCCCAACGCATCCAGCCGACGGGCCAGATGATCCAGACGGTCAATGCCCCAGTACCATTCACCAGCGTAGTGCAGTGTGCCGGTGAGATAGTGACCCTCGCGCAGGAACTGGTCGCGTCGCGCTTCCATGGCCATGCGGGTCTGGTCTTCGGGCATGGGGCTGGATTCGGTGGCCAGTGCGGTCAGTGCATCCTCTCCTTCGGACAGGCCGCCGGCCCAGAGCGCCCGGCTGACGGTCATGGCCAGCGCCATAAAGGACGGGTCCTGTTCGTGACGCAGCAGAATGCGTGTGGCCAGCTGCACGCGGTCGTGGGAGGGGATCTGCCAGTGCTCGGGAAACTCCAGATGGCAGAAGGCGGCCAGCGCAATGGCATCCCGGCGCGCCAGATCGGCCAACAGTTCTGGCTCCGGGTACATTTCCTGATCCAGATACTGCATGACCCGGGGTTGAATCTGCAGGCCGAAGTGCGCGCTGAATGCCGGCAACAGCTGCAGCAACAGCACGGAATAGGGGTCATCCGCACGGAAGTAGAACACCGCACGGTGAGGGCGCCGGGCCAGGCGCCGGCGCAATTCCTGCGTCCGGCGCTGCCAGCGTTGTCTGCCGGGGCTGGTGAGAAAGGCTGCCAGCCGCGGCATCAGGGCGTGCTTGAGACTCATGGGCTGCCCCGCGTTGATGAAGGGAATCAGAGCTTGTCGGTGACCGCCCCCTCGGAGGCTGACGATACCGTGGCGGCGTACTTGGCCAGCACACCGCGTGTATAGGTGCGTGCCGGTGCTTGCCAGCGCGCCCGGCGCCTGGCCAGCTCGGCGTCGTCCACCGCCAGTGTCAGTTCCCGGGTTTCGGCATCGATGGTGATGCCATCGCCGTTCTCCACCAGTGCCAGCGGCCCGCCGTCCAGCGCCTCCGGTGAAATGTGCCCGACCACGAAGCCGTGGGAGCCGCCAGAGAAGCGGCCGTCTGTAATCAGCGCCACGTCCTTGCCCAGGCCCTTGCCCATGACCGCCGACGTCGGCGACAGCATTTCGCGCATGCCGGGGCCGCCTTTGGGGCCCTCGTAGCGGATCACGATGACATCCCCGGCGACTACCTCGCCATCCAGAATGCCACGCAGCGCTGACTCTTCACCATGGTAAACCCGTGCAGTGCCCTCGAAACGCAGGCCTTCCTTGCCGGTAATCTTGGCCACCGCGCCGTCCGGGGCCAGATTGCCGGCCAGTACCACCAGGTGGGAATCTTTCTTCACCGGGGCCTCGAACGGCATGATGATGTCCTGATCTGCCGGATAGTCCTGCACGTCCGCCAGGTTTTCGGCCAGTGTCTTGCCGGTGACGGTGAGCACGTCCCCGTGCAGCATGCCAGCGTCCAGCATGCGCTTCATCAGCGGCTGGATACCGCCGATGGCCACCAGCTCGCTCATCATGTATTTGCCCGAGGGGCGCACATCCGCCAGCACCGGGGTGATCTCACCCAGCTGCACGAAATCTTCCAGCGTCAGTTCCACATCCACCGCGTGGGCCATGGCCAGGAAATGCAGCACGGCATTGGTGGACCCGCCCAGCGCGATGACCACCCGGATGGCGTTCTCGAACGCCTTGCGGGTCATGATGTCGCGGGGTTTGATATCCCGGCGCAGCAGTTCCATCACCGCCTCACCGGCGCGCAGGCAGTCTTCCTGCTTCTCGCTGGAGATGGCGTTCTGCGCCGATGAGCCCGGCAATGACATGCCCAGTGCCTCGATGGCGCTGGCCATGGTGTTGGCGGTGTACATGCCGCCACAGGAGCCCGGGCCGGGGATAGCGACTTCCTCGATCTGCTTCACCTGGATCGGGGTCAACTCGCCGCGGGCATGCTGGCCCACCGCCTCGAACACGGAAATGATGTCGGTGTGGCCATCACCTGGCTTGATGGTGCCGCCATAGACGAACACCGACGGCCGGTTCAGCCGCGCCATACCGATGATGCAGCCCGGCATGTTCTTGTCGCAGCCGCCAATGGTGATCAGGCCATCAAAGCCCTCGCACCCGGCGACCACTTCAATGGAGTCGGCGATCACTTCCCGCGATACCAGCGAGTACTTCATGCCTTCGGTGCCGTTGGAGATGCCATCCGACACGGTAATGGTGTTGAAGATCACGCCCTTGCCACCCGCCTCATTGGCGCCGCGCTCGGCCACCTCGGCAAGCTGGTTGATATGCATGTTGCACGGCGTGACATTGGCCCAGGTGGAGGCAATCCCGATCTGCGGCTTCTTGAAATCCTCGTCGGTAAAGCCCACGGCGCGCAGCATGGCCCGGCCCGGGGCGCGTTCGATGCCGTCTACCATTTTCGAGGAGTACTTGCGGGTGTTGTCGTCAGTCATGAAAAATCACCTGGTCTGTCGGGTCTGGTCGTCAGTGTGTCAAAGCTGTTTGCGAAACACTTTGGATTTGCGTTGATAGTTGTACAGGCTCTTGCGCTCACCGGGCAGCTCTTCCACGGACACCGGCTCAAAGCCCTGCTCCCGGAACCAGTGCGCTGTCTGCGTGGAGAGCACATAGATGGTGGTCAGCCCCTGCGTCCGGGCGCGCCGCTCCACATAGGCCATCAGTTTCTTGCCGCGCTGCGCGCTGCGATAATCGGTGTGCACGGCGACACAGGCCAACTCCGCCGACTGGCCATCCTCGAACGGATACAGCGCCGCGCAGCCGATCACCATGCCATCCCGCTCGATGATGGTGAAGCGCTTGATCTCGGCCTCCAGCAACTCCCGCGAGCGCCGCACCAGAATGCCGGCTTCTTCAAGCGGTGCAATCAGCTCCAGAATGCCGCCGACATCTTCGATATAGGCGCCACGAATATTCTCGTAGTTTTCCCGCGTCACCAGCGTGCCGCAACCATCTCGGGTGAACAGTTCACGCAATAGCGCGCCGTCTTCGCGGAAATTCACCAGATGTGCCCGCGCCACCCCGTTGCTGGCCGCGTGGCAGGCCGCCGTGAGCTGCCGCTCGGTGTGCGGATTGGTGATGATTTCCTTCGCCAGCAGCTGCCCGGCCTCCTGGGGCGAGATCTCCCGCACCAGCGCGCCCGCGCTGTCCTGCACCCCGGCGTCTTCCCCCAGATAGATGATCTTGTCCGCTTTCAGCGCAATGGCGGTGGTGGACGCGACCTCCTCGGAGTTCATGTTGAACAGCTCGCCCGTCGGCGAGCAGCCAATCGGCGACAGCAGCACGATATTGCCGTTATCCAGCTGGCGCTGAATCGCCTCCACCTGGACCCGCCGCACCTCGCCGGTGTGCTGGTAATCAAAGCCGTCCCGCACCCCCACCGGCTTGGCGATGACGAAGTTACCCGACACTACCTGGATACTGGCGTTATGCATGGGCGAATTGGCCAGCCCCATGGAAAACAGCCCCTCGACCCGCAGCCGCACCGCCCCCACCGCATCCAGCGCGCATTCCAGCGCCGCACTGTCGGTGATACGGGTATGCCGCTCGAAGTGAGAATCAATGCCCCGCGCCGCCAGCCGCGCACTGATCTGCGGCCGCGCCCCGTGCACCAGCACCAATCGGATCCCCAGGCTGCTGAGCAGCGCCAGATCGTGAATGATGTGGTTGAAGCTCGGCTCCTCCACCGCTTCGCCCGAGATCATCACCACAAAGGTGCGCCCGCGATGGGCGTTGATATAGGGCGACGAGTTACGGAACCAGGTCACATGGTCCTGGGGTGCCGTAGAGGGCGCCGTAGAGAGCGCGGTCGTATTGCCCGAGGTGTTTTTCGTCATCCTTAGTGCGTCCGGGTCGGGGTAGGTGCAAAGCCCAAAAGGAAGAGTATAAGGGACAGGCACTGAAGGGGCTATGGAGTAAGCGCGACGGGAGCGGAGAGGGCTCCGGACCGATAGTGTTGCCCGTTGGGCGTGCAGAGGTTTCAACCATGTCGCCGGCCGGTAGCCCCTGGGCCTGCGCAGGCATTGCTGGTGGCGCTAACGCACTAACGTAAGGTGGTTGAGAGCCCGCGGCTCGGGCAGAGCTTGTTGCGGCGCAGGTGTGGGGAGCGTGTGGGGCTGGCGTGTCGCCAAGCTTGGCTGCTCGAGGTTGCCGGTTTGCCTTGAAGCAATGTTTACGCGGTTTTTGACTTTGAAAGAATACTGTCTATACGAGAAACAGATTTCGGGGCTAGTCCGCGCAACTCATAATGCCGCCAGTAAAACTTATCATTGCCTTTAATTATAAATGCAGGGATGGACATTAATAGAATTGCAAAAATAAAAGTGAAATATAATGGTCTCAATGGTTTTGAAATGGCATGAGAGTAGAAGTAAAGGAAGTTCCAGGAAATAAGATGCCCAAGGCAGGATGCTAATGAAAGATACAGAATTGTTCCCGAGTGAATGCCTTCTCCGGCCTGTGGCAGCCTGCAGATGGATTCTGAGTAAAAGTATGCGATTGTTGAATCTCTTTTTATCATTGAATTTATTTCTTCTGATATTTTATCATGCTCATCCCGAATCAGGCCGCTCTCGATAAAAACCTCTTTTACAAAAGAAAGGCTTTCAAGGCTCTGTTGCCAGATGGCTTTCTCGGCCAAGTCATGATAGATGTCTTCTAAAGGTAGCTTCTCTGAGTTCTCAATCAGGTAGATGGCCATCATTATAACGGCATGCTTGGATGCGGCGCCTTCCACGGTATTACCAAAAAGATCTTGCTCCTTCATGCCATGTTTCACCATGCATGTGTGGAGCACAGAACTTGATGTCGTTAGAGAAACCAGATTCTTATGCATGGATTGTCTACGTCTCCGTGGTATGACGTTCAGCAGTGGTTGGTGTAGACAGCAGATCTTTGGAGACACAATGCCTACTCGCAGTCGATGAGATAGTCGGGTATGAACTCAACCTCTGCCGGATCAAGGGTTGCTGATGTGACTACGGCGGGTCTCGGGTGATAGCGAGCATAAGTTGCCAAGTCCATCTCCATGCCGGAATGCTCACCGTCCAGCACGCGAACAATGATTCTCAAGTAGTAGGGAACCCAAATCGGTTCGTAGGTCGTGACCTTCGTTATCTCGACCCGAGAGCCTTTCTCAAGGGTTCCGACACGCCAGTCACGCCCATTTTTTATACTCTCTCTCATGGCGAAGCTGGGCTCGCCTCCTTCTGGAAATGAAATCCTCTCCGATTGGAAGACCGTAGCCCTCTTGGCCTGATAGATCTCAAAATTCGTGGCCAGAGCCAGGCATCTTCCAAGCAGGCCCCCGTCGACATCGTTGGGGTAGTAGCCGAAGGAATTGCAGCCTTGAAGGCAGAGCGCCAGTAGTGTGGTCGCCAGTAGCGGTGCCTTTTTCGCATATGAGGTCAGTCTGGTCCTGGCAAACATGGTTGCTCCATCCATGGCAGAGAAGTGAGGCTTAATTATGGGATGTGTGCCCGCGGTGCTTCCGGCGCGCCACCTCCATCTGCCATCTGGTACGGATAATAGGCACTTGCGCCTCGAAAATCCCCGGCATCATGTTGTAGCGCGGCGGGGCATGCCTCCGTCACTCGGGTGTCAGAAGATGCAGTATGCTCAAAAAATTCCTTTAATTATACTCATGCACTCGCCGAGCAAAAAGCAGTGCCTTACCCATGGTGCAAAAATAACATAAGCAATAACAATTAAAACCATAAGAAAAAGCGCTGCAATTTTCTTTGCATGTGTCATTTATATGCCTCGAGTCTCGCTGAAATGCATGTATCCATGTATGAACGAACGTTAAGGACGTTGGAGGCGGTGCTCCCCATCCGTAGAAGGGCAATGATCTAGATACCAGCTTCGCAGAAGTCTTAGATATAGCAAGCATTAGAAATGCCATGCTGAGCTGTTTTAGTGGCGCCAAGGCCAACGAGTTCGCCCGCCGCAAATCCCCGAAGCATTCTGCTGTGCATGCTGCACTTGCAAAGTGCGACTCCGCGAGCAGTATCTGAAGAATATGAAAGAACAGAATCTACAGCTCGGTCCCGGCGGGCAGGGTAATGATCCTCGGGGTGATGATGATGCCGATCATGTGCCCCCCCCACCGCTGAATCCGGTTGGGCGCCACCAGCCACGCAACTGCTGGACGGGGTCCCGCAGCAGGGGGCCGGCAGTGAGTGAATCGCTGAAGCCCCTGCCATCCGGTCCCGGTAACCGGTGACGGGCTCATCATCGCGCTATAGATCAGCACACAGGGCTCCACCATCCATGCCCCGGAAGATGCGGTGAGTCTGGGTGGTGTGCGCAAGTTATTGTTAAATATGATGTTTGCCATTTTTATGACAAGTAAGTTCACAGTGGCATGACGGTTACTTTACAATTCGCGCGCAGCCCCGGAGTGACGCACAGCTGCCGTGTGTGGCGCCTGGAAACGTCGGCGAAACAGAAGGCCTGATTGATGGATTACTCGCTTTTCGATTTCCTGCAGCTGATTGGTGCCCTGGGGGTCTTCATCTTCGGGATGAAGATCTTCAGTGAGGGGCTGCAGAACGTTGCCGGCGACCGGCTGAAGAGCATCCTCAGCGGTATGACGCGCAACCGGGCCACCGGGGTGGTGACGGGCTTTGCCACCACGGCGATCACCCAGTCGTCGACCACCACCACGGTCATGACGGTCAGCTTCGTGAATGCCGGGCTGCTGACCTTTGTACAGTCCACGGGCGTGATCATGGGGGCCAATATTGGCACCACCATCACCGCCTGGATGGTGGCGCTGTTCGGCTTCAAGTTCCAGATCACGCCGATTGCGCTGGCGGTGATCGGCCTGTTCTTCGCCTTTCTTTTCTCCAATAACAGCCGCTGGCGGAACATCGCCGAGGCCATGGTCGGCTTCGGTATCCTGTTTATCGGCCTGGAGTTCATCAAGGGCTCGGTGCCGGATATCCACAGCAACCCGGCGATGCTGGCCTTTCTGGACAGCTTCTCGGATTACGGTTACCTGTCACTTGTGCTGTTTGTCTTTGTCGGCACCATTCTGACGCTGATGACCCAATCCTCTTCAGCGGCTACCACCATCACGCTGGTGATGCTGTTCGAGGGCTGGATATCCTTCCCGATTGCCGCTGCCATGATTCTGGGTGAGAACATCGGCACCACGGTGACGGCCAATATTGCTGCGATGGTGGGTAACGTGCATGCCAAGCGGGCGGCGCGGTTCCACTTCTTCTTCAATATTATCGGCGTCATCTGGATGATGGCCATCATCTATCCGGTGCTGCATCTGATGGACAGCATCCTGCAGATGACCACTGGCAGCACCGTGTCGATCATGGCGGGGGACGTTGAATCACGCTCGAATGCCACCTTGGCGTTATCGCTGTTCCATACCACCTTTAATGTGCTGAACGTGGTGCTGCTGTTCGCCGCCGTGCCCTATCTGGTGCGTTTCGTGGAGTATATCCAGCCGGATCGGGGCGGCGAGGAGGATGAGTTCCACCTGCGTTACATCAGCGCGGGCGTCATGGTGTCACCGGCGTTGGCGCTGGAGCAGGCGCAGAAGGAAACCCAGCAGTTCGCGACACTGGTGGAAACCATGCATGACGCGGTTAATGAGCTGTTGTTCAACCCCGATGTGGACAGCATCAAGGCCATCGAGAAGATTCACAAGTATGAGCAGGCCACCGACCAGCTGGAGATCGAGATCTCCGATTACCTGGTGCGGATCAGTGAGCGGACGCACCTTGAGCACCAGACGACCGAGCGTATCCGCTTTATCCAGACCATGATCAACGATCTGGAGCGTATCGCGGATATCTACTATCAGATCGCCAAGCTGACGGAGCGGATGAAGGAATCCGGCTCTGGCTGGCCGGAAGAAGCCAGCCAGGAGATGCAGCAAATGATGGCGGCGTTGCGCGACGGGATTCAGTTCATGAACGCCAACGTAGCCAGGGCGCCGAGTCTGGTGGATCTGAAGCGGGCCATTGAGCTTGAAGACAAGGTCGACCTGTTGCGTGACCAGTTCCGTGACAATCATTTCACACGCCTGGAAAAGAGTGCCTACGCGCCGCGCGCCGGGGTGATCTTTATCGATATCCTCAACCGGCTCGAGCGTATTGGTGACCATGTGCTCAACGTCAACGAGTCCGCCTCGGGGCGCCGGCTCAAGGCAATGCGCATCATTGGTGGCAAACTGTCGATCTGATGGTCGTACGAGTGTGACCGGCGTCTGATCGCGGCGGCATGTCGCGCTTGACGTCGGCTGCGGGACGCTGGACGCTAGATGGATCAGACCGGGGGCTGTGCTGTCAGACCGTCCGCCCGGCAAACCACTGATCTGCAAGGGGAACTGCTTGTCTGCCAAGGCTGCCTCGCCCGGCGCTCACGCCGGCCTGGAAATAGACGTGCGCTGGGTCATGCGCGAACTGCTGGATGAAGGCAGGGTATCTCGCGAAGACTACAACGTGATCTCCACGACCCCGCGTGAAAAGGAGGAAATAGGCTGGCATCCGCTGCAGATCGTGGCGAAATACCGCATTGCAGACCGTGGCGAGAAGGGCGGCATACTGGATCTGGACCGTCTGACCGCCTGGCTGGCGGGGCGCGCCGGATTGCCCGTTTTCCACATTGATCCCCTCAAGGCCGAGGTGGAGCAGATCACAACCCTGATGTCCTACGCCTTTTCCGAACGCCACGGCATTCTGGCCGTGGAAGTGAACAGGGAAAAGGTGGTGGTGGCCTGTGATCAGCCGTTCCGGCGGACATGGGAGGAGCACCTGAGTCATGTGCTGCGGGAGCGGGAGCTGGAGGTCGTGCTGGTCAATCCCGAGCAGCTGCGCCGCTATCGCATCGAGTTCTACAACCTCAGCCGCTCCATGGCCGGCGCCCGTGACCGGGGCGGCCAGAATGCCAGCGCCGTCACCAACTTCGAGCAGCTGCTGGAAGTGGGGCAGAGCAAGGGCACACCGGATGCTGATGATCAGCATGTGGTGAATATCGTCGACTGGATATTGCAGTACGCCTTCGGCCAGCGGGCCAGCGACATTCATCTGGAGCCACGCCGGGACACCGGGCGCATGCGGTTTCGTATTGATGGCGTGCTGCACGACGTATACGAAATGCCCGCCGCCATCATGGCGGCCGTGACCAGCCGGCTGAAGATTCTCACGCGCCTGAATGTGGCCGAGAAGCGCAAGCCCCAGGATGGCCGTCTGAAGACCAAGACGCCGGACGGCGATGAGGTGGAGCTGCGTATCTCCACGCTGCCCACCGCCTTCGGCGAAAAGATGGTGATGCGGATCTTTGATCCGGACGTGCTGGTGCGCAGTTTTGACCAGCTGGGGTTCTCGAAAGAGGATTTCGCCACCTGGCAGCGCATGACCAGCAATAACAACGGCATTGTCTTCGTGACCGGCCCCACCGGGTCGGGCAAGACGACAACGCTTTATTCGACGCTGAAGCTGCTATCCACCCCCGAAGTGAATGTCTGCACCATTGAAGACCCGATCGAGATGGTCGAGCCCAGCTTCAACCAGATGCAGGTCCAGCATGGCATTGATGTGGGCTTTGCCCAGGGCGTAAAGGCGCTGCTGCGGCAAGACCCGGACATCATCATGATCGGTGAGATCCGCGATCTGCAAACGGCGGACATGGCCATTCAGGCGGCGCTGACCGGGCACCTGGTGCTGTCCACATTGCATACCAATGATGCACCCAGCTCCGTCACGCGCCTGATTGATCTGGGCGTGCCGGCCTACCTGGTGACCGCCACGGTGGTCGGGGTGATGGCCCAGCGGCTGGTGCGCACACTGTGCCCGCACTGCAAGGCGGCGGTGCCCACGGACCCGGCGGCCTGGGAAGAGCTGACCCGACCCTTCAAGATCAAGGCGCCGGAACAGGTCTATCGCCCGGTGGGCTGTCTCGAATGCCGGGGCACCGGCTATCTCGGCCGTATGGGCGTCTACGAGACCATGCCCATGAGCACGGCGCTCAAGGGCGTTATCAGCCGGGGCGGCGATCTGGAGGCGATTACCCGGGCGGCGTTGAAAGCGGGCATGAAGCCGCTGCGCATCAGCGGCGCACAAAAAGTCGCGCGCGGGCTGACCACGGTGGAGGAGATCCTGCGTGTGACGCCGCAGCAGGATGTGTTGTTGGGATAGATGTGTTGCCGGGGCCGTAGCACCGGCGGTGCTCGCCCTTTCTTTCTGCTTCGTCACCACCGACAATAGCGCCGCATGACAACGTCACCTGATTTCACATCCCTGCCGGCCCCGTTGGCCGAGGCACTTTCTGCGCACTGGCAACGCTTTGCCGAGGTGGGCGGCGTGCTGCCCGATGCACTGGCCCCCGATCTGGTCAAGGTCTGGACCGGCTCTGACTACGTGGCGGAGCGCATGGCGCGCTCCCCCGAGCTGCCCGCGTGGCTGGCCGAGCCCGGCCGACTGAGCGAGCCGCTGGACGCGACAACACTGGCGCAGGATATCGACAACGTGCTGGCCGAGGCTGACGACGACATCAGCCTTCAGGCGGGCCTGCGGCTGCTGCGCCATCGGCATATGACGCGCATCATCTGGCGCGATCTCTGCGGATACGGGGACTACCACAGCACCGTGGCGGATCTGTCCCTGCTGGCGGATACGCTGATCGATGCTGCCCTGACCCGCCTGTATCAACGCGCTTGCGACAAAGAGGGCACGCCCCTGGGCCCGGATGGCCAGCCTGTGCGTCTGGTGGTCTTCGCCATGGGCAAGCTGGGTGCCCGCGAACTCAACCTGTCCTCGGACATCGACCTGATTTTTGCCTACGAGCACGAGGGCGATATCGAGGGCCACCGGCGTGGCATGAGCCACCATCAGTTCTTTGTGCGTCTGGGCCAGGCCCTGATCCGCATGCTGGATCAGGCGACGGCAGATGGCTTTGTCTTCCGCGTGGACATGCGGCTGCGCCCCTGGGGCGGTGCCGGGGCGCTGGCCATTGGCTTTGACGCCATGGAAGGTTACTACGAAGAGCAAGGGCGTGAGTGGGAACGCTACGCGATGGTCAAGATCCGCGCCGTGGCGGGGGACACCGTTGCCGGCGAGCGCATGATTCGTCGCCTGCAACCGTTTGTGTATCGGCGCTATATCGACTACGGCGCCTTTGCCTCGCTGCGGGAAATGAAATCCCTGATCGAGCGCGAAGTGCGCCGCAAGGGCATTCAGTCGGATGTGAAGCTCGGCCCCGGCGGCATCCGCGAAGTAGAATTTATCGTGCAGGCGTTTCAGCTGATCCGTGGCGGGCAGCTGCCCGGGCTGCGCCGCGCCAATCTGCTGGAAGTATTGCCGCAACTGGTGGAGCAGGACCTGTTGCCCGAGGAGGTTGCCGAAGAGCTGCGTGACGCCTACGTGTTCCTGCGCAATGTCGAGCACCGGTTGCAGGCCGTGGCAGACCGCCAGACCCAGCGTCTGCCGGAAAACGAGGACGGCTGGGCGCGTCTGGCCCTGGCCATGGGCTTCCGGGATCGACGCAGTTGTGAGCGTGCTCTGGCCCGTCGCCGCGAACAGGTGCGCTACCACTTCAGCCAGGTGATTGCAGACCCGGAATCAGAGCAGCAGGACGTGGAAGGCGCAGACCGCGAGTTACTGGATCTGTGGCTGGGCATGCTGGATGACACGGCTGCCGTGGCACTGTTGGAAGGCGTCGGCATTGCCGAACCCGAGCCGATGCTGGCGCAGCTTGAAGCGTTCCGCGAGGGGCGCGCGGTGGCCAACATGCAGACCATCGCCCGCGAGCGGCTGGACCGGTTGATGCCGCGCCTGCTGGAAACCCTGGGCTATCAGCAGGTGGGCCCGGTGACCTGCGAACGGGTGCTGGCGTTTCTGGAAGCGGTGCTCCGCCGCTCTGCCTACATCGCGCTGCTGGTGGAAAACCCGCATGCCCTGACGCAGCTGGTCAAGCTCTCCGGCGCCAGCCCCTGGATTGCCGAGCAGATGACCCGGCATCCGGTGCTGCTGGATGAATTGCTGGACGCGCGCACGCTCTATTCGCCACCGCAACGCAGCGAGCTGGACGATGAGCTGCGTCAGCAGTTGCTGCGCGTGGCCGAGGATGATCTGGAGCAGCAGATGGAAGTGCTGCGGCACTTCAAGCAGGCGCATCTGCTGCGCGTGGCGGCCTCCGAGGTCACCCAGGTATTGCCGCTGATGAAAGTCAGTGACTACCTGACCTGGCTGGCGGAGGCCATTCTGCATCAGGTGGTGCAACTGGCCTGGAAGCCGCTGGTGGCGCGCCATGGCCGGCCGCACCGGGAAGATGGTCAGCCCTGCACGCCGGACTTTGTCGTGGTCGGTTACGGCAAGCTGGGCGGCATCGAGTTGGGACACAACTCGGATCTGGATCTGGTGTTTCTGCATGATGCGGACAGCGGCGGCAATACCGACGGCGACAAGCCCGTGAGCAACGAGCAGTTCTTCGCCCGTCTTGGTCAGCGCATCATTCATATCATCACGACACGCACCATGAGTGGCCAGCTCTATGAGGTCGACAGCCGTCTGCGGCCTTCCGGGTCGGCCGGCTTGCTGGTCAGCTCCATGCGCGCCTTTGAGAAATACCAGCGTGAACGTGCCTGGACCTGGGAGCATCAGGCGCTGGTCCGGGCACGGGTCGTGGCCGGCTGCCAGCGCGCCCGGGAGCGCTTCAATGCGATCCGTGAGGCCGTGCTGTGCGAGCCTCGGGACGCTGACGCACTGCGCAAAGAGGTGCTGGCGATGCGCGAGAAGATGATCCAGCATCTCAGCAGCGGGGACCGGGGTGGCCGCTTTCACATCAAGCAGGACCCTGGTGGTATCGTCGATATTGAATTTATGGTGCAATATGGCGTTCTGCGATGGGCCTCACAGCACAGTGACCTGACCCGGTTTACTGACAATGTGCGGCTTCTGGAGACCCTGGCAGTACTGGATCTGATGCCGGCCCACGACGCCGGCCTTCTGCGGGAAGCGTACCTCGCTTTCCGATCTGCGGCGCATCGATTGGCACTTCGCAATGAACCCTCCGAGGTGGACGTCGGCGAGTTTGCCGAGCTGCGCGAAGGGGTGCGTGTGATCTGGGATAAATGGTTTGCCTGACCAGCACACAGTATTGGCACGTAAATTGGCACGTAAAGTATCAGCAGGTTAATTGGCAGGCTGGTCGCTCATTGAGGCGAGCCAGCGTTCTACAGCATTGATTTTTCGGGAGTATGTGCGCCATGTCGATGGCAGATCGTGACGGCTTTATCTGGCTGGATGGTGAGATGGTTCCCTGGCGTGATGCCCGGATCCATGTACTGACTCATACATTGCATTACGGCATGGGTGTGTTTGAAGGCGTGCGCGCCTACGAAACCCCGCGGGGGCCGGCAATTTTCCGTCTGCAGGACCATACTGATCGGCTGTTCCGCTCGGCGCACATTCTGCAGATGAAGCTGCCATTCACGAAAGAGCAGGTCAATGCTGCCCAGATCGAAGCCGTGCGCGCCAATGGCTTGCCGCACGCTTATCTGCGCCCCATGGCGTTCTATGGCAGCGAAGGCATGGGCCTGCGCGCCGCCAACCTGAAAGTGCACCTGATGGTCGCGGGCTGGGAATGGCCGGCCTATATGTCGCCGGAAGCGCTGGAAGTGGGCATCAAGGTGCGTACCAGCTCTTATACGCGCCACCACGTCAATATCACCATGTGCAAGGCCAAGGCCAATGGCAACTACATGAACTCGATGCTGGCGCTGAACGAAGCCCTGTCCGGTGGCGCCGATGAAGCGCTGTTGCTGGATAACGAAGGCTACGTGGCGGAAGGCAGTGGCGAAAATATCTTCCTGGTACGCGATGGCGTGCTCTACACGCCGGAGCTGACCTCCTGCCTGGACGGCATCACCCGTCGCACCATCTTTACCCTGGCGGCGGACTGCGGTTACGAAGTGCGTGAGAAGCGCATTACCCGCGACGAGGTCTACGTTGCTGATGAGGCGTTCTTCACTGGCACGGCGGCGGAAGTTACGCCGATTCGTGAGCTGGATGGCCGCCTGATCGGCGAAGGGCGGCGTGGGCCGATTACCGAGCAACTACAGGCGCTTTACTTTGATGTCGTGCAAGGTAAGGCTGAAAAGTATGGTGGCTGGCTGACGTTGGTCTGATGCGGCGCCTGCTCGCTAATGAGAAAAACCACCCAGGCTGAGAGGGATATCCCGGGGCGGCAAAGTACGGCTTCCCCCCAATTAAGAGCACGGATGGCTGTTGGTCTCCAGAATGGCAATCCGAGTTGCGATCTGGTTTTTTGAGATGAAAGTAAAGTATCAGGTGGATCATCATATGAAGCTGGGCAAGTATGCCCAGCTCATGAAGAAGGTGGCGGCAAGAAAGCTCGAGGACTTGCTGTCGCGAAATATTCCCCACGGCGACTCATCTCCCCCTATCGTGCTGGTGGTTGGCTGTGGCCATAGCGGCACCACTCTAATCTCTGCGAGGCTGGGGAATCATCCGGACGTTCTGGCGATCGGGCGTGAAACCAGGCTGCTATTCCCTAACAGAAACTCTCTGTCCGCTGCATCACGAATCATCGATGAATGGTTCTACTTTTGTGAGCATCTGAATAAGAAGGTCGTGCTCGAGAAAACGCCAAAGCATATCCATCTTGTCGAAAGAATGGCGTCTCTGACGGATAATTTCAAAGTGGTCGCAATGGTGAGGAACCCTTTGGATAACATCGCGTCGCTTTACAAGCGGTTTGCTGATATCGAATATAGCGTAGAGCGCTGGCTCTATGATAATGAAGCGCTTCTGAAGATACAGCCAGATAGGCGCGTAAAAGTTGTAAGGTATGAAAATCTGACTTCTGATCCGATGAGGGTTTTTTCTGAGGTTTCTGATTTCATTGGAATCGTACGTTCGGAAAGCGTTCTGGCTGCTGGAAATACGGTGTACGATGTGAGTGCCTTGCAAGGAAATATGAAAATTCGGCAGGGTCAGGTCAGAGCCGAGATTAGAGTGAATAACGGAAAGTGGCGTGACAGCTTGACCGATGATTGTGCAGAGAAGATCCTTGAGCGGACTCGCCCTCTTGCAGAAAAGTTCGGCTATGATGGCGGCTTGTGGCTGGCCTAGCCAATCTTTGGGGGTGGGCCCAATCTTGAGGTCGATCTGCGCCGGGAGTGACTATGAACAGGGTGCAGAAGATATGCATCACAGTATGTACGCTGGGCCGTCCTGAAATGTTGAGGCGCTGCCTCGCTTCATTGGTGGGGCAGAAGGTTCCCGCAGGCTACAGTGCAGTCATTATCGTCGTGGATAATGATCAATCCCGCTCCGCACAATCTGTAGTCGATGATTTCCAGGATGAATCAGGCGTAAGGCTTCATTACGAGATGGAGTCAGAGCGGGGTATACCATTTGCACGCAACCGAGCGCTCGATACTGCATTGAAGATGGGGGCAGACTGGATAGCTTTTATAGATGATGATGAAGTGGCTGAAGCTGGCTGGGTCGAGGCCTATTGCGCTGCTGTGCGGGAATACGGGGCAGAGATATTTATGGGGCCAGTCCGGTATGAATATCCGCCTGAAACACCGTCCTGGATGATGAGGGAAGGCAAACATTGTAGTGAAACAGGCGCATGCCTGGATCAGGTATATACGTACAACACATTCATGCGCGCTGATATCGCTGCTCCAGATGGGTTGGGGCTTCGTTTTGATGAGAGGCTCCGCTATACAGGGGGCAGTGATAAGGCCTATTTTTCCGAGGCGTTGCGTTTCGGTAGAACTGCTGCGTTTGTAAAGGCTGCTATTGTCAGGGAGGAAGTGCCGAGATCAAGGGTTACCCTGAAATGGCAGTATGAGAGAACCATGCGGGTCAATGCGCATAATGCGAGAATGAGGGTGGAGCAGAAAGGTGCTTTCCGCGCTTATGCTGGTTTGTCATTGCGGTGTATTGAGCGATTTGCCAAAGCTGCCATTTTACTCACTGCCGCAGCGCTTTTATATCCCGTAAATAGAGAGAAATCAGGGGCTTTTTTCTATTCTGCCATAAGGAAAATTGCGCAGACCGAAGGCGATATTCGCGGTGTACTTGACAAATTGCCTGAGCCATACAGAAGGATTGACGGGCACTAGATAACATCTGTTGCGCAATTTTTCCCATGATCCGCTCTGGCATGTCAGTGTTGGTCTTCTGGAGATGGAGGTGAAGATATTGTGAGAGATATGATTGAGAAAGCGGCTCCTGGTGATGGCGCTATTCATGTGGCGTTGTGCTGTGATGAAAATTATGCCGCGTTCTCTACTGTGGTCATGCTCTCCGCCATACGCAGTGCCCGGCGCCCGGGCGCCCTTTTCTTCCATCTTGTATCCAGCGGTGTGTCTGCAGAAACCAGGTTGCTGATAGAAAAGGAAATTCACTCGCACGGTGCGCAGATACAGATATATGAGGCAGACAAGGCCTCGCTTTTTGACAAACTTCCTGCGGGCCGATTCGGACATGCTGTCTATCAGCGAATCTTGCTCGGTGAGTGTTTGCCGAAAAGTGTCAGCAGAGCCATCTATCTGGATGGCGATGTCTTGGTCAAGCAAGATCTGGAGGCGCTTTGGAGTACTGATCTTCGTGGCTTTCTCCTTGCAGCTGTGGAGGACCTCTCCCGATCGGCCTGCAAGACGTTAGGCATTCCGCGATCTGAGTACTTTAACTCCGGTGTTCTGTTGATGGACTTGGGGCGGTGGCGGTCGGAAGGCGTGCATTGGCAGGTGGCGGAGTATGCTGCCCAGAACGCACACAGGCTACGCTATGTAGATCAATGCAGTCTGAATGCTGTGCTGCAGGGGCGTTGGCTGCGTTTGCATCCGAAGTGGAATGTGCAGGCCGGGATCTACAAGACATTAAGAAGATATCCCGAGGGTAGCGGTTATGGGACGAATGAGCTCATGGCGGCGGCTGCATTACCGGGAATAATTCACTATACGGGTAAGAGGAAGCCCTGGCTTCAGTATTGCTTTCATCCGGAAAAGCTGGCGTTTCGCGATATTCTGGATGGGCTCGTATGGGTGGACCGTCATCCATCTCGGCGCGGGTTGCGCGAAAAGCTGATTTACTTTCTTGCTGTGCGGCATCATTTAAAAGCATTTTTGTATAAGAGATTAACCAGGAAGCTGAGAAGCGATACCTAAGGCCGGAGATGTGATGTCATTGGGAAGTGCTGCTGCAACATCGAACGGGGGGAGGTATGTCTACTGAAACCCGTTACCGTCACTACAGGATCAGGAGTGAGCTGCCTGAGCGGGAGATGCAGGCACTCGTTGATGATTGCCTGAACGGCTCTCTGAGGGTCGTCAAGGAAATAAAGAATAATCAACATAATTTTGTTGCCGTGGTCAGCGATGGAACCCCGGAGGGGCTGATCGTGAAGGTGCCCCGCAAGCGAAATAGACGGCTGTGGGAGCGGGTGCTTACTTTCTTCCGGGATGGGGAGTCCTTTCGTGTTTTTGAGAGCCATCAGCTACTGCGAGAGCTTGGCTTTTTCTGTCCCGAGGCTGTGCTCGCCGCAGAGCGGCGTCGTTTCGGGGTGGTTGTGGATAGCTTTATCATGTACCGCTATCTGCCGGGGGAGCCTGCTTCCAGGGAGGATGCTGAGGACGTCTCCAGTGAGTTGATGGCGCTGCATGGAAAGGGATACACACGGGGCGACCCCAAGTCGATTAACTTTCTGATATCCGGGGGGCGTGTCGCATTCATTGATTTCAGGTTGTCACGCCCGAGGCTCTTCAGGAAACATAATGTGCGCATGGAGTATGCTCATTTGCTGCATACCCTCCCGGAAGCGATTCATTACCTCCCTGAAGAAGAAAGGAATGCTTTGGGTTTCCGATTCGCGACATGGCTGCGAAGGGCTATTTCGGATATGCGGAGCAAGAAGCGAGATATCAGGGAAGCGGTGGAGCGCCATAGCCGGCACTTGAAGCTCTTCCTGTTGCTCCTTGGTGTGCTGATGATTGGTCTTCTGGGCGTGTCCAGTTGGTTAGCAGGCTGATACATACCGCATTGATTGCCTGATGAGGTATCTCCCACTCAGGTTTTTGCTAATTTAAAGACATGTTACGCTTGGTCCCTTGTGCAGCTTGCCGGATTTTGTTGAGCTGCTATGTCCTTTGTTAGCGTCTATTGAGGCTTCCGCATGTCATCCAGTCAGATTCCTGACCAACGCCCCCTTCAGGCATCCAGCCGAAAGCACACATTATCAGTCTGTATTATTACGCTGAATGAGGCTGATCGTGTCAGGGCCTGCCTTGACTCCGTCGCGGGCCTGGCTGACGAAATTATTGTTGTGGATAGCGGTAGTGAAGATGCAACGGTTGCGATTGCCCGAGAGTACACCGATAAGGTCTGGGTGACAGACTGGCCTGGCTTCGGTGTGCAGAAACAGCGCGCTCTCGACCATGCCTGCATGGATTGGGTGTTGTCCATCGACGCCGATGAAGCCCTGGATGAACAGGCGCAAGATGCCCTTGAGTCTTTGCTGGCGCAGGACACTATCAGCGAAGTGGCCTTTCGTATCCAGTGGGCGGTGATTCGTCATGGCAAGCGGTTGAGGCATGGTCGTAGCGCTCGCGCACCGCTGCGTCTATTCCGGCGGGAGGGTGCCAGTTTTACGCTGGTTCCGGTCCATGAAACCATCAAACATTCGTCGGGAAAGGTCGGGCGGCTGCCGGGCTTTCTCCTTCACTACACCGCCAGAGACTATGGCCATGCTTTGGCCAAGAATGCGAAGTACGCCTGGCTGGGTAGCCAGAAATACTTTGAAAAAGGGAAGCGCAACCGCAGCTTGTTGCTTGTGTGTCTGAGGGCATTGTGGACGTTCTTCCTCATATATGTACTACGCGGTGGTTTTCTTGATGGTCGAATCGGCTTTATCGTGGCCATGAATTACATGCAGGGAAATTTCAACAAGCACGTGGGGTTGTGGATACTGAGTCAGGAAGAAAAGTCGCGTAAGCGCAAAGATGCATAGTATTCGCGCTTACTTCATGCCTGTCCGGGCAGAATTCCGTATGTAAAAGACTGCTATTTCTCGTGCGTCACTGATGCTGTAGCCGCTCATACCTCCTATGCTGTCAACGTCCGAATCCGTCGGCCGCGGGCCCTGCGCCGCCGGTTGTCGGTTCCGGTGTGGAGTATGGTGACAGAAGGGAGGCGCATGATTTCCAGTAGAGATGTCACAGTTGTGGTGCAGGGGCCGGTTCATACATTCCGGGGCCGACCTCAGGAAGATGGTATAACGCAGCGTTGTCTGGCGTCCGTCAGGCACCACCTTCCTCGTGCATGTCTCATTCTCTCTACCTGGGAGGGTCAGGAGCTCAGCGGTCTCGACTACGATGAGCTGATCCTCAATCCTGATCCCGGCGGAAATATCGTATCCTACAGGAAAGACGGCGCTGCTCGCAGGCTGAATCATAATCGGCAGATTGTTTCTACCGTTCAGGGATTGCGGCGCGTATCCACGCCCTATGCGATGAAGCTTCGCAGCGATAATGCTCTGCTGGGAAGCGGCTTCATTGACCTTCAGCAACGGTTCACGAAGCGATGTGCTGACATGTGCTGGCTGCGCGAGCGCGTCGTACTTGCTAATACCTTTACCCGGAAATTTGCCAAAGGGCGTCGCGTTCTGTTTCATGCGAGCGATTTTTTTGCGTTTGGCCTTGCAGAAGACGTGCTGAACCTGTGGGATCTGCCGCTTTTCGATGATCTTGACGCTGATGGATCATTTCTGGCTGCCGGGCAACCATACTATCCTGGCGCCCCGGAGTATCCACGCGACGCCACGCAAGATCTCTTTCTGCGTTTTGTGAACAAACATGTTCCGGCCTCCCTGGCACACCTGCTTGATGGTGACGAGAAGCGGTTGCGCCAATCGGAGCTGATCCTGGCCAATAATTTCATTGTTGCTGAGCCAGAGAGAATCGGCCTCTATCTCGGGAGAAAATTCCTTCATGGCGTGCGTACCGCCAAACGAACAGGCCGGTCAGGCTTTTATACCTATGCGGAATGGCAGGCTTTGTATCAGAGATACTGCGACCCGGAGTACGAGGTGCAAGACAGTTTCTCCGAGAGGCTCATGAGAATGCTTGTGCGCCTGTATGGCGTTTGGCTGAAGCGCCTGAATGCATCTTTCTCGCTGGGCAGGAGGAAGCTCGCCTACAGGAGAGCGATGGGTCGTCATGCGAGAAACTGAACAGGTATCAATCAGTAACGCAGAGATATCCTTTGTGGTGCATGGGCCGGTGCAGAGTATGCCGGACAGGCCGCAGGATGACGGGATAACGGCAAGAAGCATCGCAAGTATTCGCGAGTATTTCCCGGGGTCGCCGATCATATGCTCCACCTGGCGTGGCCAGCCCGTGGAGGGCCTCGGGGCGGACGTTAATGTGCTTTCTGATGACCCCGGGCCGACGGTATGCGCATTCGATCGGTATGACGAGCCAATTATCCGTAATCTGGACAGGCAGGCGGTTTCGGTGCGAAATGGACTTGCCAGGGTAAATACGCGTTATGCGGTAAAGTTGAGGAGCGACAATATATTGAATTCCTCCAGCCTGGTTCAGGTTTACCAAAAGTACCTGAGGCCCGAGGTGCGTCATGACAAGTACGCCATTCTGAATCAGCGAGTACTTATTACCAACTATTGGGCATCGGAGTACTTGCGCGGTTTGAAGGTGCCCTTCTTCTTTTGTGACTTTATTCACTTCGGTCTGGCGGATGACCTGGCTCATCTATGGGATCTTCCGCCCTTTGATGACTATGGATGGGATCCCGCGCTGTCCGGAACGAGGCAGCATCTCCGGTATCCGTGGCCGCAACGCTGTGTGGAACAGATAATCTATTCGCGATTGGCATCAAGGGCAGGCTTATGTGATGAGATTGCCCACAAATATGATCAGGGCGAGAACGTGGGCATGACCAATCAGAAAGTGTCGGATGCGGTGTTGGTGGACAACTTTATCGTTGCGGATCCAGACATGCTTTCTCTCTATGTGCCGGAGCGTCTCCGGCACAAGAAAAATTACAAATACTATACCTTCAAGCGATGGGAGCATCTGTTTGCGAGTCATCATGATGGCTTCGACTTTGACAGGGTGTATGCGGCGCGTAGATCCATCATTCGGTTCTTTTCTTTCATCAAGACGGGGATAAGGACCAGGCTGCGTTTGCTGTTCCGGAAGGCGCGCTGGGAAATCCGGCATAGACATGGCCGGTACAAGGGCGATGCAGGAAATCTCCATTAGAGGGGAATTTACTTGCAGGGCGATGGTCGCAGAATTGTAAGGAATGAAGCGAGATCAAGGAGTCCCATGAAACGGCTGGTAGTGGATGTTGATGACACGATATGCCGCACAGAAGGCGGAAAGTATGATATCTCGGTTCCACGAGACGCGGTTGTTCGGGAGCTCCATGAATACCGATTCATGGGGTTCCAGATCGTGCTTCACACCAGCCGTAACATGAGAACTTATGACGGAAACATTGGAAAGATAAACGCCAATACACTCCCCGGGCTGGTCACATGGCTGGATCGCCATGATGTGCCTTATGACGAAATCCATGTGGGGAAGCCCTGGTGTGGGCATGATGGTTTTTATGTGGATGACAAGGCGATCAGGCCGTCCGAGTTTGTCAGCATGAGCTACGACGAAATAGTGACGCTTCTGGAGAAAGAAAGATGATTGTCGTCACATCTGCCGCCTATATTGGTCATGAGTTCAGGTCCGAGTTTGGCGCAATACCGCCGTGCATGCTGCCGATCGGGAATCGACGTCTTTACGAGCATCAACTGGGAGAGTTGAATGCTGCTTTCCCGGAGGAATCCATACATGTTTCGCTGCCGGAAAGCTTTCCACTGTCCGAGGCGGACGCAGAACGGTTCTCCTGTGCATCTGCTGACATCGTTCGTGTGCCTGACAATGTCAGCCTGGCGGAAGCGGTGCTGTATGTCATAAATAGCGTCGGTCGCTACGATGACCAGCTTCGGATACTTCACGGCGACACGTTGATCTACGATATTCCGGGTGGCAAGGATGTCATTGCAGTGTCAGCAACACAGAATGATTACAACTGGGAAGTCGAGTCCATTGGGGGTAAGAGTGAAACGGTCTGGAGCGGGTTTTTCTCATTCTCAGATGTGCGACTTCTGGCCAGGACATTGACACTTTCTCGCTGTGATTTCGGGCGTGCGGTGCATGCATATGGCTCGGAACGTCCCCTCGAGAGAATCGCTGTAGGGCAATGGCTCGATCTCGGCCACGTCAATACCTACTATGCGTCCAGGGCCAGGATGACTACAGAACGTTCGTTCAATGAGCTTCATATTGACTGCGGCGAGGTGCGCAAGTCGGGCAGTGATGAACGCAAGATCCGGTCCGAGATCTACTGGTATAACAATGTGCCGCCGTCCATCAGACGATATTGTCCGCAGCTTCTGGAGTGTGGTGAGAGCGACGGCCGACCATTCTATTCACTGGAGTACCTGTACCTTCCACCGCTCAACGAACTTTATGTACACGGAAGGAATCCGCCGTTCTTCTGGGATAACATATTCTCCCGGATTGATCAGTTTCTTGATGCCTGCGCCGCGGCGGTCGATCCGGCGGGTATGGAAGTGATTCAAAGTGATACAGATCGGCTTTTCGGAGAAAAGACCTGGAAGCGCCTTGCGGATTTCTCGGCGCAGCGAGATTTCGATATTGACCATTCTATGGTATACGCCGGCGAAGCTACTCCGTCTTTGAGGGCTATTGCCGCTGAATGCATTGATCGGGTGCAGCGCGGGAAGCCGGCCCCCGGGATGCTGCATGGTGACCTGTGCTTCAGCAATATTCTTTTTGATGGGCGTGCGGGTGATATCAAGGTCATTGATCCGCGCGGTGCCAACGTGGATGGCGAGATGACAATATACGGTGACTTGCGTTACGACTTGGCCAAGTTGTCGCATTCTGTGCTCGGGTTATATGACTTTATTGTCGCGGATGCGATTCAGCTTGAGCAGAGTGGCATGTATGAGCTTCATCTTGGTATCCATGTGGAGAGAAGAGTGGAAGAGGTTCAGAGTGCTTTCTCTGCGAGAAAGTTTCTTGGAGATCGCGTAGCGATAAAGGATATCTATCCGCATATGATATTGCTCTTTTTGTCGATGCTGCCACTGCACGCCGACAAGCCTCAGCGCCAGATGGCGTTTGTCGCCAATGCGCTAAGGCTTTACCTGGAGATGGAGGCAGAGGAATGATTGTAATACCCATGGTCGGGTTGAGTAGCCGTTTTTTCAAGGAGGGCTATACCCGGCCCAAGTACCAGTTGAATCTCGGTGGCATTTCTGTGTTCGAGCACGCGATCAGGTCTTTTTCGGCCTATTTCCACGAGGAGCGTTTCCGATTCCTCGTGCGTAGTGACTATGGGGCAGCAGACTTCGTGCGAGAGGTTCTGGGCCGGCTGAATGTGCGGCATGTCGAGGTTCACGAGTTTGATCAGGATACCCGTGGCCAGGCAGAGACGGTGTATCTGGGGTTGCGCGACGTATCGGAAGACGAATCACTGTACATCTTCAATATCGACACTTTCAGGCCGGGGTTTTCCAAGCCTTGCATGGAGAGCGTCTGTGATGGCTACCTGGAGGTGTTCTGCGGGGAGGGTGAGCATTGGTCCTTCGTGCTTCCTGGTAAGGAGGCGCGTGTGATCAGGACGACCGAGAAAGAGCGCATCTCTGACCTGTGCAGTGATGGGCTCTATTATTTTCGCAGGAAAGGCGATTTTGACGCAGTGTTTCGAGAAGCCTTGTCTGACGGTGATACGGTTCGGAACGAATACTATATCGCACCACTGTATAACCGACTGATTCGTGACGGTAAGGATATTCGATATCATCTGATTGACGGAGATGACGTTATTTTTTGCGGAACACCTGCGGAATATGAATCTTTGCAAGTGAGGTGGGGCGCCGGTCAGGTCTGGCCACGCTATGGTTTCCAGTAACCGAGTTTCTTTCTTTCTTTCAGGTTGCGGATCAGGTTGGCAGGCTTTGGGCGAAGATCATTCCGCGCAAGAGCGTGGTCCACAGCAGTCAGTACGCGTTGGCTGGAATTGCCGTCACGGTATGGATGCAGTTCATCGATATACGCATCAATGGCCTGCATGAGCGCAGGCGGGCTGGCCAGCGCTGTCTCGATCGCGCCGGCCAGCTGGTCAGGTTCGGTGATGTCCAGCAGGTGAGCGCGCGCGCCCTGACTCTGGTTGCGGAACGTTACTACCGGTTTTCGCTGGGCAATGAACATCAGCATAACCGATGACGTGTCACAGACCATGACATCGGCACGGCGTAGCAGTGGCAGTACGTTGTCGGTCTCGACATAGGTCAGGTTGGCATCCGTTAGTGCCTTGTAGGCATTGACAATGGCGGGGTCCATTTTTGGATGAAATTGCACCAGCCAGTGCCAGCGCTCTGTGTCACGCAGGGCGCGCACAGTATCGAGCAGGTGCGGGGCACAGCTCAGGCTGCGGGTGAAGGTGGAACACAGCAGCACGGTAGGGCGCCCGTCATCCGCGGGCAATGGCATGTCCTGTGAGGCGGCGGCATCGGATCGAAAAAGCGGATCCAGTGCGGGCCAGCCTGTCTCGGTGACGCTGAAATAGCCATGTTTTTCCGCCAGAGTTTCAAACCCGTGGGTCGTATTCGGGCCTTGGGTGCAGTACAGATCAAAGCAACTGCGGATATTGAAATGCCCACGGTTTTCGTTGCGCGTCACCTTGGAGACGTTGAAGCCATGAAATACAGCCACTTTAAGGCCGGGGATGAAGCTCGGCACCATATTGCCGGGGACCAGCACCGCGTCCGGTCGCCAGGCGCGGACCGCATCGATACTGGTCAGTCGTCGCTCATCGGCGCGCAGCCAGCTGGTCTCAATCTCGGTGCCCGCCAGGAACCAGCGTGCTTCGCCGCCGCGCGCGCGGATGGCGGCCTGCAGTGGGCGCAGAATCGCATAGGCGTAGTTCTGTTCGGCATACAGGAGAAAGCGTTGGGCGTGAGGCATCGGATAACATTTCCATGGCAAATGGACTATAATTACGCACCGTCGGTAGTCTGCTCTGGCGGGTGAGAGAGCCTGTCTTTCCACACCCGCATGGCATGATAGCTGCCAGATGCCCGCTGCGTCATGTCCCCGAAGAGTAAGAGTCAGAACAGCTCAATCAATACCTGCGCATCGTCGATTGGTGGCAGGGTTGAAACTGAGCTTTCGTTTGTTGAGTGAGGAGCGCCATGTCACAGGATGCAAAATCATCTTTGCGCAGCTTCCAGGCGGCACTGGAGCGCCACAGCGCTGTTTTTTTTCGCATGCTGGATTATCAGCCCCAGGCGGAGAAGCTGTTGATGCTGACCCGTAACTCCCTGGCGCGTGGCGGCAAGGTGTTGTGGCTGGGAAATGGCGGAAGCGCGGCAGACTGCCAACATCTGGCAGCAGAGTTCATGGTACGTTACAGGCGTGAACGTGGTCCCCTCTCATCCATTGCCCTGACCACCGATACCTCCATTCTGACCGCGCACCCCAACGACTATGAATTCGAAACGGTATTCGAGCGTCAGGTGCGCGGCCTGGCGCGTCCCGGTGACCTGGTAATCGGCCTGACGACTTCCGGGCAGAGCGAGAACGTCAATCGCGCACTGACAGCAGCCAATGAACTGGGGGCGATCAGTGTTGCCCTGACAGGATGTGACGGTGGCCAGGTGAAGGATATCGCCACGCTGGCCATCATCATTGACTGTGAGGAAACAGCACGCATTCAGGAGGCCCATATGTTCATCGGTCATTGGTTGTGCGAGGCACTGGACGCGCTGGAAACGGAGGCTGGTGATGCTTGATCCGACACAACTATACAGTTTGAGGGCGGCCTCCGTACTGGTGGTGGGCGACGTCATGCTTGACCGCTATCTGGCGGGGGATAGCGAGCGAATTTCGCCTGAGGCCCCGGTGCCCGTGGTGCATGTTTCCAACACCGAGGACCGTGCCGGTGGTGCCGCCAATGTGGCGCGCAACATAGCGCATCTGGATGGACGTGTTGGCTTGCTGGGTTTGATAGGTGATGACCGTAATGGCGCGTCGCTGATGGAGATACTCAAGGCGGAACATATTCGTTCGGAGTTGATCCTTGAGCCGAAGCAGCAGACTACCGCCAAAATTCGCGTCATTTCGCGCAAGCAACAAGTGGTGCGGCTGGATATGGAGTCTCCGTGCAGCGAAGCTGCAAGTGCGCGCCTGGCGGATCGCTTCGAGACTCTCCTGGATGACTACAACACGATTCTTTTCAGTGATTACAACAAGGAATCACTGCGCTACGTGAAACGCATGATCCAGGCGGCGCGCAAGGCTGGAAAAACCGTGTTGGTGGATCCCAAGCAAGCGGACTTCAGTGTCTACCGTGGCGCGGACGTCATTACGCCGAACCTGACCGAATTTCATGTGGCGGGTGGTGTTTCCGGTAACGAAACGGAGATGCTGGCATCTGCACGAGCCATCCTGGCGCGGGCTGGCATCAAGGCCATGTTGCTGACGCGCAGTGAAGCAGGTATGAGCCTGATAACCTCTGACGAACATCACTACTTCCCGGCGGAAGTGCGGGAGGTCAGTGATGTCACCGGCGCTGGCGATACGGTGATCGGCACCCTCGCTGTTATGCTGGGAGCCAATGTGGCGCTGCCGGATGCTGCCGAGCTCGCCAATCTGGCCGCAGGTATCGTGGTCGGCAAACTGGGCGCTGGCACTGTGTCGCCTCAGGAGCTGGGAGGCCGCTTGTGCCAGACCTGGACTGGCCGCAACGCGACCTATCGGCCGACGTCCTCCCAGAGTCTCCAGCATATTGAATATGCCCGGTTCCGGGGCGAACGCATTGTGTTTACCAATGGCTGTTTCGATATGTTGCATGCGGGCCACGTGCGTTACCTGACGCAGGCACGCGCTCTGGGTGATCGTCTGGTTGTGGGCCTGAATGTGGACGCTTCCGTGCGACGCCTCAAGGGCGACTCCCGGCCCATCAACAATCTGGAAGACCGCATGGAGGTCTTGCGCGCACTGGCGTGTGTGGATTGGGTCCTGCCCTTTGGTGAGGATCCGGCCGAGGAGGACACGCCCGCGGCACTGATTCGCCAGGTTTGTCCCCAGGTGCTTGTAAAGGGCGGCGACTACACGCTCGCCACAATCGTGGGTGCAGATTTTGTTCAGGCCCGTGGCGGTGAGGTGCATGTACTGCCGCTTGTGGAAGGACGTTCCACTACGAACATCATATCGCGGATGGGTGGCTGAAGCGTGGCTGGCTCGCTGTCGTCCGTCTGCATTCTGCGCCTCTCCGCTATCGGTGATGCCTGCAATGCTGCTTCTGTGGTGCAGGCCATCAGGCAGCACTATCCCCTGGCCCGGATCACCTGGGTGATCGGCAAAGTCGAAGCCGCGCTATTGGGTGATCTGCCCGGTGTTGAGTTCGTCATTTTCGATAAGCGCCAGGGCTGGCGTGGCTACCGCCTTTTGCGTCAACAATTGCGCGGCCGGCGCTTCGACGTGCTGCTGCATATGCAGCTGTCCCTGCGTGCCAATATTGCCAGCCTCTGTATCCGTGCCCGGCGCCGTATCGGTTTCGACCGAGCGAGATCCAAGGAACTGCACAGTCTGGTTATCAACGAGCGCATCGGCCCTCGTGTTGGCCCCCACGTGTTGGATGGATTCCGGCAGTTTGCCACGGCCATCGATGTGCCCCTTGCGCCGCCGGTGTGGCAAGTGCCGGTGGATGAAGCAGATCGGGCCTGGGCCAGGGCGCAACTTTCTGACGCGACGCAGCGGCACCTGGTCATCGCCCCTGCCGCATCTTCCGCAGAACGCAACTGGCTGGTGGCGCGTTATGCGGCGCTGGCGGAGTATGCGGTTTCGTTGGGATTTGCGGTTTATCTTTGCGGTGGCCCCGCCGATAAGGAGCGGCGGCTGGCATCGGCTATTGCCGCTGCCTGTCCGGCTCAGGTGCATGATCTGGTTGGGCGCAGCACGCTAAAGCAGCTGTTTGCGCTGTTGCAGCAGGCCAGCGTGGTGGTGGCCCCGGACACAGGGCCAGTGCATATGGCGGTGGCGGCGGGGACGCCAGTCATCGGCCTGTACGGACATAGCAGCCCGCAGCGGACCGGGCCCTATCACTACCGGGAGTATGTCGTGGAGGCTTACCATCATGCACTGGCCACGCAGTTGGGCAAGACTGCTGATCAGGTGCCTTGGGGGCAGCGTGTCCGTGGTGAGCATCTTATGGCTGATATAGCGCTGGAGGACGTCACCGCCATGCTGGATCGTGTGATCAGGGAGCAAAAGCTGTGACGCCCGCAGTGTTCCTGGATCGCGATGGTGTCATCAATGTTGACCATGGCTATGTGCACACGCCGGATACGTTCGACTTTATCGATGGCGTGTTTGATGCCTGTGCGTACTTTCAGCGGCAGGGTTATCTGCTGGTGGTGGTGACGAATCAGTCCGGTATCGGGCGGGGGCTTTTTTCCGAAGCACAGTTCCAGCAGCTGACCGCCTGGATGCTGGCACGCTTTGAGCAAGAAGGTATCCACATCGATGGAGTGTATCACTGCCCACACCATCCGGATGATGGATGTGATTGTCGCAAACCGGCGCCAGGGCTGCTGCGACAGGCTATTCGTGAGCATGATATCGACGTAGCTCGTAGTCTGATGTTGGGTGACAAGGCGGCTGATATGGCCGCCGCCGCCGCCGCAGGTGTCGGGCGTCGTATACTGGTGCGCTCCGGGCAGGCCCTCAGCCACGCAGATGCCGGGCAGGCTGATGAAATCTGGGACAGCATTCGCGAGGCGTCGAGCCTTACACTCTGTCATCCGAAACCGTAAGATGCAGTCCGGTACAGGACAATGACCGACGCGGCCGGAGGGCTCCCACTGCGTATGCTGACCAGGCAACCACAACCTTTTGATCTGTACCGGGGCGCTTACAGTGCCTTGCTGTACCTGCTCGCCCCCTTGATCATGCTGCGCCTGCTCTGGCCCCGCCGGGGCAAGCCTGGCCATGGCCGCCGCTGGCCTGAACTGCTCGGTATCGGACAAGCGCCGCAGGTTGCAGCACCGATCTGGCTGCATGCAGTGAGTGTTGGTGAGGTTGTGGCCGCTGGCCCGGTGATCCGGGCGTTGCGAGAGCGCTATCCTGAACAGTCGATATTGTTGACCACGACCACTCGCACCGGCGCCGATGCAGCGCAGGGTTTGCTGCGGGATCCGTTGATCATGCATCGCTACGCCCCGCTGGATTTCCCGGGGGCGGTGGCACGTTTTCTTAATCGCTATCAGCCGTTGGCCATGCTGCTCATGGAAACCGAGCTCTGGCCCAATCAATTGGCGGCCTGTCGTCGCAGACGTATGCCGGTGGTGCTGCTCAACGCACGCTTGTCGGAGCGCTCCTGCCGTCGCTATCAGCGCTTTCAGGGGTTGTTCGACAGCCTGGCGGGGAATCTGAGCCTGCTGCTGTGCCAGCATCAGGATGATGCGGATCGCTTTGTCCGGCTGGGTGTGGATGCGGCGCGTCTGCAGGTTACCGGGTCGGTGAAATTCGATATTACCTATGCTGCGGCGGTGACGGATGCCGGGCAGGCGCTGCGGCGCCAGCTCGGCGACGACCGGCCTGTCTGGATCGCGGCCAGTACGCACGAGGGTGAGGATGAGCAGGTGCTGGCGGCATTTGCCCGAGTGCGCAGGGCAGTGCCGCGGGCGTTGCTGATTCTGGTGCCGCGTCATCCGCAGCGTTTCGATGGTGTTTTCGCGCTGTGCCGCAGCCACGGTTTTGTCACGGTGCGCCGGTCAGACGGCGTCGCGCCAGGTGACGGCATTCAGGTGTATCTGGGCGATACCATGGGTGAATTGCCGCTGATGTTTGCGGCCTCAGATCTGGCGTTCGTGGGTGGCAGCCTGGTGGACGTGGGCGGGCATAACCTGCTCGAGCCTGCTGCGTTGGGTAAAGCGGCGCTCACCGGGCCGCACTATTTCAATTTCAGCGATATCACCCGGCAACTCCTGGCGAAGGGGGCGGTGCAGGAGGTGGGTGATGCGGAGGCGCTGGCCGGTGCGGTTCTGGCGCTGTTTGCAGACCCGACCGAGCGAACCCGCATGGGCGCGGCGGGGCAGGCGGTGGTGCAGGAGAATCAGGGGGCGCTGCAGCGCACCATGCTCGCCCTCGAAACAACTCTCCGGATGCCTGTTCCGCCGCCTGCCTCACCGGAATGACCTTCCCCGAGTGACCTGCGCCTATGGCGCGGGTGTTGCGAGTGCGGCGTCGTAGCCGGACTTCAATGCGCTGAAATCACTTTCCTGCCAATGCCACTGCGCATGTTTGCCCGCCTCTTTGCGCAGCGAGCGCAGCAGTCTGGCCAGATTGGCCTGCTGCCAGCGGCCGGGCTTGCGCAGGTGGCACTTGTCGAAATCGATCACCCAGGGGGCCTGCTGTGCATCCAGCAGGATGTTATGGCTGTTGAGATCGGCGTGGTATACCCCCGCCTGGTGCAGGCGGGCGATAACGCCGCCGATGTCTCGCCAGCGGGCTTCCGGCAATGGGGATTCCTGCAGCAGGGCGACCAGGTCCCGGGCGTCGGGAATGCGCTCGATGATCAGCGCGGCACGATAGAACAACAGGCTGTCGCGGAACAGGGCGGCCGCGCAGGGACGCGGTACGGGCAGGCCCAGCTGACGCATGTGGACGAGCAGTGCAAATTCGCGCATGGCCCGGCTTTTGTGCACGGGCTGGATCAGATAACGGTCTTTCAGCAAGCGATGAAACAGGCCGCCGCGCCAATAGCGGCGCAGTACCATGTGGCGATCACCATCACGAATGAACCAGGTGGTGCCGCGGCCGATGGACGTGCCCGTCACCGCCTGGCGTGCTTGCCAATAGGCGGCATCAAAGCAGTCCGGTGAAAAAGCGCTGAAGCACGCAGGATCAAAACGAAAGTGATCCCCCTCGCGGGCCAGCGTCTGATGGTCTGTCTGCCGGACATCTGTTCTGGTGCCTGTCTGCATGATCCTTCCCCGAGGCCGATCAGTCGGCTTTTTTCTTGTAAGGATTGCTGCCATCCGGTTGGTGCTTGAAGCGCCGGTGAACCCAGAGATACTGCTCCGGCGCTTTGCGCACTTCGGCTTCGATCAATGCGTTGATGCGTGCCGTGTCGGCCAGTTCGTCACCGGAAGGAAAGTCGGCCAGGGGTTCCCCCACGGAAATCCGGTAGCGCCCTCCGGGCAGCCGGAAATGGGAAATCGTCAACACGCGGGCACCGGTCATTCTGGCCAGTCGGGATGTGGCGGTAATGGTGGCCGCTGGCACGCCGAAGAACGGCGCAAAAACGGCATGCTGCAAACCGTAATCCTGATCCGGAGCATACCAGACGGTGTCGCCGCGTCGCAGCGCGCGGACCATGCCGCGAATATCCTTGCGGTCGATATAGGCCTTGACCGTGGCGTCGGTGCCCCGGCCACCTCTGCCGCGGCTGATCATGCGCTCCAGCACCGGATTATTGTTCGGGCGGTAGACGGAACAGAATTCGGTATAGGCCGGAATCAGGCGACTGCCGACATCGATGGAATTGAGATGCATGCCAACCAGCAGCACGCCTTTGCCTTCCTGTTGCACTGCGCGCAGATGTGCCAGCCCCTCGAACTCCAGGCGCGCATGCAGGTCCACGCGGCGATTGGCGTAGGCGCCGGCAATCTCCAGCATGGCCTCGCCGGTGCTGATGATCGTGCGACGGGCGAGGGCAAGCTGCTCCGCGTCGGACAGCTCGGGGAAGCACAAACGGATGTTGGTCAGTGCGATGTCGCGCCGCGTGCCGCCAATCCGCCAGACCAGCGCGCCGACGCCGCGCCCCAGCTTCAGCAGGATGTTCCAGGGCAGTTGGCCGATCACCCAGATGAGCGCGACCATCAGCCAGCTGCCCCAATAGCGCGGATGCGCCAGGGATGTGTCGTCGCCCGCCTTGCGCTTTTGACGGGCCGCGTTCGGTCGGGCCGCGTTCGGTCGGGCCGCGCTCGGTCGGGCTGTGCCCGGCCGGGATGGCTTGTCTGACGCCGATGGCTCGGGCGTCTGTGGTGTCTGCGGCGTTTGAGATGTCATCTGGTGGTTCCGATGGGTAAAGCAGCGAAGTATAACGTGGCAAGTTTACGGGTGCTCTCCGCTGATCGCCATCCAGTCGTCCTCGCAGGCGGAGGGTTGCACGGCCGAGGGTCCCGGGCTGTGTTACAATCGCCGCCCGCCGGGATGCCGGATGCGCGTTGCCGCCAGTTGTCCGCGGCGACCTGTGACGATGGATCGTTGATGTGATGATGCGCCTTGTATATTCGCTGCTGTGGTACCTGCTGTTACCGGCGTTGCTGCTCAGGCTATGGTGGCGCGGACGCCGGGAGCCCGCTTACCGAGTGCGCTGGCAGGAGCGTCTGGCGCTGGGCCTGGGGCGGCACGCTTGCCAGAACAGCATTTGGGTGCACGCGGTATCGGTGGGCGAAACGCTGGCCGCAGAGGCGCTGATAGAAGCCCTGTTGCGCCAGTATCCGGACCTGCCGGTGGTGCTGACAACGACCTCGCACACCGCCTCCCGTCAGGTGCAGCAGCGCTTTGCCGACCGCGTCATCCACGTGTACTGCCCCTGGGATACGCCGGACGCCCTGCATCGCTTCTTCAATACCTTCCAACCCCGCCTGATCCTGCTCATGGAAACCGAGCTGTGGCCGAACATGATTGCCCTGGCGTCTCTGCGCGCGGTGCCGGTGATGCTGGTCAATGGCCGGCTGTCCGCCAGAACGTTCAACGGCTATCAGCGTGTGCCTGCCCTGACAGCGCCGATGCTGGCTGGCGTGTCCCGGCTGTTGGTGCAGAGTGACGTTGATGCCCGGCGCTTTCTGAGCCTCGGTGCCGCGGCGGCAGCTATCGAGATTACCGGCAGCATCAAGTTCGATACCAATCTGCAGGCCGTGAGACCGGTGGCGGCGCGCATCCGCGCCGACTGGACCGCGCGCCCGGTGTGGATCGCTGCCAGTACGCACCGTGGCGAGGATGAGCAGGTCCTTGCGGCGCATCATCAGATTTGCCAGAGCTGCCCCGATGCCTTGCTGATCCTGGTGCCACGCCACCCGGAGCGGTTTGCGCGGATGGCAGCGCTGGTAACAGAGACCGGATTCCGTATGGCGCGCCGCAGTGCCGGCGAGCGAGTAACGGCGCAGACCCAGGTGTACCTGGGCGACACCATGGGGGAGTTGCTGGCCTTGTTTGGCGCCTGCGACGTGGCCTTTGTGGGTGGGTCGCTGGTGCCGGCCGGTGGTCACAATCTGCTGGAGCCAGCCGCATGGGGAGTGCCGGTGGTGACAGGCCCGCACCTGGAGAACTTCGAGCGTATCGCCGCATTGCTGGCGGAAGCGGGTGCGCTATCCAGCGTCGGCGATGCGCATAGCCTGGCAGAGGTTGTCACGGGGTTGTTGGGTGATGCGGCGTTGCGGCAGCGTCAGGGTGCTGCCGCAGCAGCGGTTGTGGCCGCCAACACCGGCGCTCTCGCGCAGACGCTGGCGGCGGTCTCCGATCAGTTGTTGCTGAGCGGGTTCTCTTCGCGGACCCGGTCCAGCTCCACCTGATCCAGCGGCGCCAGCCACTCGTTCACTTGCAACAGATCCTGTTCTTCAAGCACGCCGGCCAGCGACTTCAGCCCGAGACTGTCGAGGATGTAGTCATAGCGTGAGTTGGCATAGTCACGTCGCGCGCCGAACAGGGTGCGCTGGGCGTTGAGCACATCAACGATATTCCGGGTGCCTACTTCATAGCCGGCTTCGGTTGCCTCCAGCGCGGATTCGGCCGACCGGATGGCCTGGGCGCGGGCGCTGATGCGTTGGGCATTGGCGCTGACCATGCGGTAGCTGGCAAGCGTCTGCTGGCCCACGTCGCGCCAGGTCTGCTGGTAGATGTCCTGGCTTGCCTCATGGCGCAGGGCGGCCTGCTTGCGGCGGCTGTTGAGCCCGCCACCCTGGAACAGCGGCATGTTCACTTCGATGCCATAGGCATTGGTGTGAAACTTGTCCGGCAAGCCGCCGCCGCCCTGGAAGTTGTCCCCGTCAATACGTTGATGCTGGGCAACCAGGTCCACGGTGGGCAATTGTGCGGAGGTTTGCTGGCGTGCGAAGTGACGCGCCGATTCGCTTTCGTGCAATGCGGCCAGCAGTGTCGGGTTCTGCTGACGAGCCAGGGTGACCCACTGGGTCGGGTCTGCCGGTTCCGGGCCGCCCAATGGCAGTTCGTCCCGCAGTGCGGCGAGGCTCTGCCAGTTGCGGCCGGTCAGGGCCTCCAGGCGATCCCGGGCAATGTCGAACTCCGATTCCAGTACGATCATCTCAACCCGGGTCAGGTCATAGACGGCCTCGGCCTCGTAGACGTCGGTGATGGGCACCAGGCCGACATCGAAGCGCTCGCGCGTCTGTTCCAGCTGGCGGGCGATGGCGCGCTCCTCGGCGCGGATGGAGACCAGATTTTCCCAGGCGCGCAACACGCCGAAGTATTGTTCTGATACCCGCAGGAAGAAGTCCTGGCGAGCCTGCTGGAAGTTGGCCGCCCCGACGGAGGTGGCGGAGTCAGACTGCTTGTAGGCGTACCAGGCACCCGGCCGGAACAGCGGCTGAACCAGGCTCAGGGTGATGGTTTCGCTGGTGAAGTCCTGGGACGGCACGTTGCTGTTCGGGAAGCGACGCTCCGTGTCCAGCCAGCTGTACTGGGCGTTGACGCTGGGCAGCAGGCCGGCGCGGCCCTGGGTGATGTTCTGTTGCTCGGCTTCCCAGGTGCGCAGGGCAACGCTCCATTGTGAGTCGGCTTGCCACGCGGCTTCCAGCACGTCAGCCAGGGTGGCGGCCCGTGCGGTGCCGACGCTGGTGGCCAGTGTCAGCACCAGCGCTGCAACGAAAAGATGAAAAGCATTGCGCATGATAGGTATTCCTGTTTTTGCGACGCGCTCAATGGTAGCGGCTGATACCGATAAAGCCTATGAAATCCGGCAGGTAAGTCGGCCCTTTGACCGACCCGCAGGTCATAATCTGTACACCTTTCACAGGCTAACAGCTGTTCGCATGTCAAACTGTGGGCAGATACTGCGCTGCGGGCTTGCGGCATCCGGGGCTATCCAGGGGCCTCAGCCGGTTGTGACCCTTTAACCCGCTGGCGTATAGTGGAGCAGCCGGATTTCCGGCTCGCCACCGCTGATTTTGATACCTGATTCTGTATTCCGATACCCTGGAGATTACCCGTGCCGGACGATTACCTGAGTGCCTCAGCTGGCGCTATCGAGCAAGCCTGCCAACCCATCACCGGATCACGCAAGATCTATGTGACCGGCAGCCGTGCGGATCTGCGCGTGCCGATGCGTGAGATTGCTCAGCATGCCACCCTGCTGGCCAACGGGGGCACCGAGGAAAATCCCCCGATTGCCGTCTATGACACCACCGGGCCCTATACCGACCCTGATGTGACCATCGATATTCGCAAGGGGCTCGCGCCCCTGCGTGCCGCATGGATCGCCGAACGTCATGACACCGAAGCGTTGCCGGGGCTGACCTCGGAATACGGTCGCCGCCGGGAGCAGGATGTCGCCACGGCGGGCCTGCGTTTTCCTGATGTGCGCCGCCCGCGCCGTGCACTGGCCGGGGCCAATGTGTCGCAGATGCACTATGCCCGCCAGGGCATCATTACGCCGGAGATGGAATATATTGCCATCCGCGAGAACCAGAATCTGGCGGCAGCGCGTGCGGCCGGCTTGCCGGTATACCAGCATCCGGGCCAGTCTTTCGGTGCTGCGATTCCGGCGGAGATCACGCCCGAGTTCGTGCGCGATGAAGTGGCGCGTGGCCGTGCCGTGATTCCGGTTAATATCAACCACCCGGAAATCGAGCCGATGATTATCGGCCGTAACTTCCTCACCAAGATCAACGCCAACATCGGCAACTCCGCGGTGACCTCCTCCATTGAGGAAGAGGTGGCAAAAATGACCTGGGCCACCCGCTGGGGTGGCGATACGGTGATGGACTTGTCCACCGGTGCCAATATCCACGAGACCCGGGAATGGATTCTGCGCAACTCGCCGGTGCCCATCGGTACGGTGCCAATCTATCAGGCGCTGGAGAAGGTCGGCGGTGTGGCCGAAGACCTGACCTGGGAGATTTTCCGCGACACCCTGATCGAGCAGGCCGAGCAAGGGGTCAGCTACTTCACCATTCATGCCGGCGTGCTGCTGCGCTATGTGCCGATGACCGCCAAGCGGGTGACCGGCATTGTCTCCCGTGGCGGTTCCATCATGGCCAAATGGTGCCTGGCGCATCACAAGGAAAGCTTCCTCTATACCCATTTTGAAGACATCTGCGAGATCATGAAGGCCTATGACGTGACCTTCAGTCTGGGCGACGGCCTGCGGCCGGGTTGCCTCGCCGATGCCAATGACGAAGCCCAGTTCAGCGAGCTTCGCACCCTCGGCGAGTTGACAAAAATTGCCTGGAAGCACGATGTGCAGGTGATGATCGAGGGCCCGGGACATGTGCCGATGCACATGATCAAGGCGAACATGGATGAGCAGCTCAAGTGGTGCGATGAAGCGCCGTTCTACACCCTGGGGCCGCTGACCACGGATATCTCGCCGGGCTATGACCATATTTCCAGCGCCATCGGCGCCGCCATGATCGGTTGGTACGGCACCGCCATGCTCTGCTACGTCACACCCAAGGAGCATCTGGGCCTGCCCAATCGGGATGATGTGAAAGAAGGCATTATCGCCTACAAGATCGCGGCGCATGCGGCGGATCTGGCGAAAGGCCATCCGGGCGCGCAGCTGCGCGACAATGCCTTGTCCAAGGCGCGTTTCGAGTTTCGCTGGGAAGACCAGTTCAACCTGTCCCTGGACCCTGACCGGGCGCGGGCCTATCACGATGAAACCATGCCCAAGCAGGCCCACAAGGTGGCGCACTTCTGTTCCATGTGCGGGCCCAAGTTCTGCTCCATGAAAATTTCACAGGAAGTGCGCGACTATGCTGCCGCACAGGAAGCCGAGGCGGGTATGCAGCAGAAATCCGAAGAGTTTCGCCAGAGCGGCGCGCAGATCTACCACAAGGCAGAAGAGTGATATGGCGTCAGTTCCAGTAATCCCGGCGGCGACAGGCCGGTGAACCGCTATCGTGCGCCCTTCGGGCCGGATGACGTCCAGATTCTGGAGCGGGAAAGCCCGTTCCGGGGTTTCTTTCGTCTGGATCGTTTGCGCCTGCGTCACCGCCTGTTTGCCGGTGGCTGGAGTCGCGAACTGACCCGTGAGTTGTTTGTCCGGAACGAGGCGGCCGGTGTATTGCCCTGGGACCCGGTGCGCGACGAGGTGCTGCTGATCGAGCAGTTTCGCGCCGGCGCGCTGGATTACCGGGATACGCCCTGGTGCCTGGAGATCATCGCCGGCATCGCCGACAAGGCGGGCGAGTCGCTGGCGGACATGATTTGCCGGGAGGCGCAGGAAGAGGCCGGTATCACCTTGACGCAGCTGCGCCCCTTGCCCAGCTATCTGGTCAGCCCGGGGGGCAGCAATGAACGCATGACGCTGTTCTTCGCCATGGCGGATCTGGCGAACGCCGGCGGATTGCATGGGGCGGCGGAGGAGGGCGAAGACATTCGTGTTCACCGGGTGCCGATGGCAGACATTCCGGCACTGCTGGAAACCGGCGTGCTGGACAATGCACCGTGCCTGATCGCCCTGCAATGGCTGTTGCTCAATCATGACGCTCTGCGCCGCGAGCAGGGGGTGGGTGTATGACGGGGCGCATGACAGCCCTGACGCGACGCCAGCGCTATCGGGTGGATTTGCGCGAGATGATGGTCCAGTGCGAGGCCAATTACCTGCACCTGATGCGGCTGATGCGCATGCTGGAGGAGCGCGACGAGGTGCATTTGACCTTGCCGGCACTGCTGGCTGACGAGCGTCCGGCACGGGGTATGGCGGTGCGCGTGCTGGAACGCTGCCGTTACACGACCATGCTGGAACTGGAGCAGGATACCCTGCACAGTCAGTTGCCACGGCCTGCGCTGACGGTGCGCCTGTATCACGATGCGCGCAGCGCAGAGGTGACTGCCGCCCGGCCTTATCAACGGGTGGCGGCGCGGCATGATTACCCTAACCCGTCGATGCATCAGCAGGATGAGAAGTTACAGTGGAATCGCTTTCTGGCTGAGTGGCTGCGCCATCTCAACGAGCATGGCGGCACGCGACCGGACCATTGGGAGCGGCGCGTTGATGCCTGACCCGGTCGTGGGCTGACACCCCGGGTGGACCGGTTGGCTGACACCGGTTGGTTGACACGGGTTGGTTGACAAGGGTGTGCCCTGGTCGCTGGAAATGGATCAGACCTTTGGTTTATAAGAAGGCTGAACGGAAAGGGAGTGGGGATGTTGACGCAAGTGGGTGAGAGCAGGCCCCTGCGCGTGGTGCAGTTATCCGACTGCCACCTGTTTGCAGAGACAACCGGCAAGCTGCTGGGGCTGAATACGCAGTACAGCCTTGAGAAGGTGCTGGAGCTGATCCGTGCCGAGCAGCCGCGTATTGATTTGTTGCTGGCCACCGGGGATCTGTCCCAGGATGCGTCGTACGCCTCCTATGAGCGGCTGCAGGCCGCCCTGGCGCCGCTCAATGCGCCCACCTTCTGGCTCGAAGGCAATCACGATAAGCCCGCGCCCATGCTGTCTGCCCTCAAGGCCGATCGCTCCCATGTCAGCCCCTGCGTGACACGCATGGGCGGCTGGACCTTTGTGATGCTGGATTCCACCATCCCCGGTGAAGTGCCCGGCGAGCTGTATCAGGCGGATCTGGATTTCCTGGACCAGGCATTGGCTGAGGCGGGCGATGATCCGGTCATGGTGTGCCTGCACCATCATCCCGTGCCCATGGGGTGCATCTGGCTGGACACCCAGGTCGTGGCCAGCGCCGAACGCTTCTTTGCCGTACTGGATCGCCACCCCGGCGTCCGCGCCGTCATCTGGGGGCATGTGCATCAGGAGTATGCGGGCGAGCGTAACGGCGTGGCGCTGTACGCGGTGCCGTCGACCTGTGTGCAGTTCAAGCCGGGCAGTGACGACTTTGCGGTGGATGACACGGCACCCGGCTACCGCTGGTTCGACCTCTACGCTGACGGGCGTATCGATACCGGCGTGTCGCGGGTCGAGGGCGTGACGTTCGAGGTCGATTTTTCGGTCAAGGGCTATTAAATGACATCCTCCGCGCCCGCGCCGTCGGAAGCGCTCTCACTGGTGTATATCCACGGTTTCAACAGCTCCCCGGCTTCTCTCAAGGCGCGGCAGCTGGTGCAGTGGTTCGAGGCCCGTGGCGCGGGCGATCGTATTCATGTGCCGGCGCTGCCGCCGGAACCGAAGCGCGCCATGGCGATGCTGGAGGCGACGCTGGCCGGCGCCGGCCCGGTCGCGCTGGCGGGGTCCTCGCTGGGCGGGTTCTACGCAACCTGGCTGGCGGCCCACCACGACCTGCGTGCGGTGCTGATCAATCCGGCCGTGCGGCCCTGGCTGTTGCTGGACGACTACGTCGGTGAACTGGCCAATTATCATACCGGCGAGCAATTTCAGCTGAAGCGGGGCTGGGTGGAGGAGTTGCGCAGTTATGCCGTCGCGGAGATCGACCGGCCGGAACAGCTGCTGGTGATGTTGCAGACTGGCGATGAAACACTAGACTGGCGGGACGCCTGGGCGCTGTATGAGGACTGCCACCTGTACCGCGGTCTTGGCGGTAGCCACGGTTTTGATGACTTTGATGCATTCATTCCGCTACTGTTGCGGTTCTGTGGCATCACGCTGCCGTCTGTATCGCCCGGGCAGTAACCCCCTGAATTCAGGATACCAATGACCAATACCTATACATCCGAGAATATCGAGGTCCTGTCGGGCCTCGACCCGGTACGAAAACGGCCGGGCATGTACACCGATACCACCCGCCCCAATCACCTGGTCCAGGAAGTGGTCGACAACAGTGTCGATGAGGCGCTGGCCGGCCATGCGCGCAGCATCCGCGTGGTGCTCTACAAGGACGGCTCTGTGTCGGTGGAAGACGACGGCCGCGGCATGCCGGTGGACCTGCACCCGCAAATGAAAAAGCCGGGCGTTGAAGTGATCCTGTCCACGCTGCATTCCGGCGGCAAGTTTTCCAATAATAATTACCAGTTTTCCGGCGGCCTGCACGGCGTGGGTGTGTCGGTGGTCAATGCACTGTCCAGCAAGCTGGAAATTACCGTGCGCCGCGACGGCCAGGTGCATCGCATGGCGTTTGCCAGCGGCGAGAAGACCGACGACCTGGCGGTGATCGATACCTGCGGCAAACGCAACACCGGCACGCGGCTGCATTTCTGGCCGGAAGAAAGCTACTTTGATTCTCCGAAGATTTCGGTGCCGCGCCTGCGCCACCTGCTACGGGCCAAGGCGGTGCTGTGTCCCGGCCTGGAAGTGATTCTGGAAGACCACGCCAGTGGCGACACGGAAACCTGGCAGTACGCTGATGGCCTGGTGGAATATCTTGACGACGCCACCCGGGGCTGGGAGAAGCTGCCGGATGCGCCGTTCACCGGCGTCATGCGCGGCGATACCGAACAGGTGGACTGGGCTGTGCTGTGGTTGCCGGAAGGCGGCGAGCTGGTAACGGAATCCTACGTCAACCTGATTCCCACGCCGCAGGGCGGTACCCATGTAAACGGGTTGCGTGCGGGCCTGCTGGAAGCCATGCGCGAGTTCTGCGAATTCCGCAATCTGTTGCCGCGGGGCGTCAAGCTGTCGCCGGAAGATATCTGGGATCGCGCCTGCTACGTGCTCAGCGTCAAGATGCAGGACCCGCAATTTGCCGGTCAGACCAAGGAGCGTCTCAGCTCCCGCGCGACCGCCGCATTTGTCTCCGGCGTGGTCAAGGATGCCTTCAGCCTGTGGCTCAATCAGCACACCGATGATGCAGACCGGTTGGCAGAACTGTGCATCAACAATGCGCAAAAGCGCCTGCGTGCCGCCAAAAAAGTCGCGCGCAAGAAAATTACTGCCGGCCCTGCCCTGCCCGGCAAGCTGGCGGATTGCGCCAGCGATGATCCGGCCCGCACTGAAATATTTCTGGTGGAAGGGGACTCCGCTGGCGGCTCCGCCAAACAGGCACGCAGCCGCGAATTCCAGGCGATCATGCCGCTGCGCGGCAAGATCCTGAATTCCTGGGAAGTGGATGCCTCGGAAGTGCTGGGCTCCCAGGAAATTCATGATATCGCCGTGGCACTGGGTATCGAGCCTGGTTCTGACGACCTTGCCGGGCTGCGCTACGGCAAGGTCTGCATTCTGGCGGATGCCGACTCCGACGGCTTGCACATCGCCACCCTGCTGTGTGCCCTGTTTGTGCGCCACTTTCCGACACTGGTGCGCGACGGCCATGTGTTCGTGGCCATGCCGCCGCTGTATCGCATCGATGTGGGCAAGGATGTCTATTACGCACTGGACAAGGACGAGCGCCAGGGCATCCTGGATCGCATCACCGCAGAAAAGAAACGCGGCAAGGTGCAAGTGACCCGCTTCAAGGGCCTGGGCGAAATGAATCCACTGCAATTGCGGGAAACCACCATGGCGCCGGATACCCGGCGTCTGGTGCAGCTTTCAATCAATGCGGGCGATGACACGCACCAGATCATGGACATGCTGTTGTCCAAGAAACGTGCCGGCGACCGCAAAGTCTGGCTGGAAGAAAAAGGCAACCTGGCAGAGATCTGATTCCCTGAGGAAAGAGCCTCTGTCAAAGTGAGTGACACATGTCTGACGATTTCGAAAAAGTCTCCATGCGGGACTACACTGAGAAGGCCTACCTGGATTATTCCATGTACGTCATTCTCGACAGGGCCCTGCCGCATATCGGTGATGGCCTCAAGCCCGTGCAGCGGCGCATCGTTTATGCGATGAGCGAGCTGGGGCTGAAAAACACCTCCAAGTACAAGAAATCGGCACGTACGGTCGGTGATGTGCTGGGTAAATATCACCCCCACGGTGACTCGGCCTGTTATGAGGCTATGGTGCTGATGGCCCAGCCGTTCAGCTACCGTTACCCGTTGGTGGACGGGCAGGGCAACTGGGGCTCCACGGATGATCCCAAATCCTTTGCCGCCATGCGTTATACCGAGTCGCGTCTGGCGCCCTATGCTGAAGTGCTGCTGGCGGAATTGGGGCAGGGTACCGTGGAGTGGGTGCCAAATTTCGACGGCACTATGGATGAGCCGAAGCTGCTGCCCTCGCGCCTGCCCAACGTGTTGCTCAACGGCACCACCGGCATCGCCGTGGGCATGAGCACCGATATCCCGCCGCACAACCTGCGCGAAGTTGCCGCCGCCTGTATTCACCTGCTGAAAGACCCCGGTGCCTCACTGGATGATCTGATGGAGCACATTCAGGGGCCGGATTACCCGACGGAGGCGGAAATCATCACGCCGCGTAACGACATCATTCGCATGTATGCGGAAGGCAAGGGCTCGGTCAAGCAACGCGCCATCTGGGAACGTGAAGAAAACGATATCGTCATTACGGCGCTGCCGTTTCAGGTGTCCGGCGCCAAGGTGCTGGAACAGATCGCCGATCAGATGAACAAGAAAAAGCTGCCCATGGTCAGCGATTTGCGCGACGAGTCGGATCACGAGAATCCGACACGCCTGATCGTGACACCGCGCTCCAGCCGCGTGGATGTGGAACAGTTGATGGGGCACCTGTTTGCCACCACGGATCTGGAAAAGAACTACCGCATCAACCTGAACATGATCGGCATTGATGGCCGGCCGCGGGTCAAGCCGCTGGATACCATTCTTAATGAGTGGCTGCAGTTCCGCATGATTACCGTGCGTCGCCGTCTGCAGTATCGCCTGGACAAGGTGCTGGAGCGCTTGCATATCCTTGAAGGCTTGCTGGTGGCCTTCCTGAATATCGATGAAGTGATCCGCATCATTCGCTATGAGGACGAGCCCAAGCCGGTATTGATGGAACGGTTCGGGCTCAGCGATGTGCAGGCCGAAGCGATTCTGGATCTGAAACTGCGACATCTGGCAAAGCTCGAAGAGATGAAGATTCGCGGCGAGCAGGATGAGTTGCAGAAAGAGCGCGAAGGCCTTGAGGCGACGCTCGGTTCAATGACCAAAATGAAAAATCTGGTCGCGCGCGAACTGAAGCAGGACGCCGAGAAATACGGCGACGATCGTCGTTCACCGCTGGTAACACGCGCTGAATCCCGCGCGCTGGACGAGACCGAACTGGTATCCGCCGATCCGGTCACGGTAGTGCTGTCTGAAAAAGGCTGGGTGCGTGCAGCCAAAGGTCATGATGTGGATGCCCTGAGCCTGAGCTACAAGACCGGCGACGGTTTCCTGTCGGCCACGCGGGGCAAGTCGAATCAGCCGGTGTGCTTTATCGACAGCACCGGGCGCAGCTATTCCCTGCTGGCGCATACCCTGCCGTCGGCGCGAGGCCAGGGCGAACCCTTGTCCGGCCGATTGAGCCCGCCCAGTGGCGCGCATTTTGTTGCCGCCCTGATGGGCCCGGATCGGGATGCCTGGTTGCTGGCCAGCGACGCGGGCTATGGCTTCATTGCGCGCATGGCGGATCTGCAAGCCAACAAGAAGGCAGGCAAAACCGTACTGAGTGTGCCGAAAGGCAGCCTGGTGCTGCCGCCGCAGGCCGTGGCGGATGTCGAACAGGATATGGTTGCGGTGCTGTCCAACGAAGGCCGGTTGCTGATCTTCCCGCTTAAGGAATTGCCGGAGATGCCGCGCGGCAAGGGCAACAAGATGATGTCGATTCCTTCTGCCAGAGTGCAGGATCGGGTGGAGTTCGTGGTGGGGATGCAGGTGCTGTCACCGAAAGACACGCTGCTGATTTATGCGGGCAAACGCCATATCGGCCTGAAAGCGTCAGACCTCGAGCATTATTATGGTGAGCGTGGTCGCCGCGGTGCAAAACTGCCCCGCGGCTTCCAGAACGTTGATCGCATGGACGTCGAACGCAAGTAGTGCATACAGGCACTACTGCGTTCGGGTGCATGGTGCGCTGGAACTGATCTCTAGAACTGATCCCTAAAACTGATAGGTCAGCTGGGCAGACACACCGTGAGCAGTCGTTTCGTAGTCCGCGCTATAGGCCGGACGTAACCCTGCGCCGGTGCTGTCCTGCTGATCTACCGGGGCCTCGCTTTCCCACAGGTAGGCATAGGCCATGTCGACGCTGAGGTTTCGGGCAGGTGACCAGCCCGCACCTACGGAGATCGCCTTGCGGTGACCATAAGGCACCCGCACGCTGCGGTTCTCTGCAGAAACCGGGGATTCATCCAGTGCCATGCCGCCGCGCAGTATCCACTGCGGATTGAGCTGGTAAGACGCACCGGCGGAGATGCCCAGCACGTCACGGAAGCCGATTTCTTCGGTGGTCACCGCGAGCGCACCCTGCGCACCGTCATTTTCCACATCAATACGTTGCAGTCGGCTCCAGCGTGTCCAGACAGCACCACCGTGCAGCGTCCAGCGTTCGTCCAGTTCATGGGTCAGCGACGCGGATGCGGATTCCGGTGTGGTGAAGTCCAGTGAGGCATCATAACGTCCGTTGACCAGGCCCAGCGCGGCGCCATTGGGGTCCATGCCACTGAGCGTGGTGTTGCCATCGAGTGTGTAGTCGACCTTTGAATAGTAGGTCACGCCGAGCGTGGTGCTGTCGGTGAGGCGCGCCATGATGCCCAGGTTGTAGCCGACGCCGTAATCGTCACCGGTGCTTTTCAGTTCGGCGTCGCCGGTGCCGCCGAAGGGCGCATTGGACAGATTGTTGCGCAGCGTGCCATCAATCCGGTTGAGCGTCACGCCCGCGCCGACAGCAAAGCGCTCATCAATGCGATAGCTGACAGTGGGCTGCACGGTGATCACACGCACATCGGTTTCCAGCGCCTGATACCGGCCCTGGAAGCTGTCTTCGTAATCGGCGGCGCCACCAAAGGGAACATAGGCGCCAACGCCCACATGCCAGCGCTCATCAATGGGCGTGACGTAATAGCCGAACGGAATCAGCGAGGTGGACACCATGTTGCCTTCGTTGGTGCCGGGCGCTGCGCCCTGTGCATTGTTGATATCAATGCTCGGCGCAATCACGGCAAGACCACCGCTGAGTTCTGCGCGTTGCAAGCGAGACATACCCGCCGGGTTGCCATACAGCGTGCTGGCATCCAGTGCAGAGGAGGCGCGGCCGGCATAGGCGGTGCCCATGCCACTGGCGCTTTGCTCGTTGAGGGACAGCCCGGCAGCCAGGCTATGGCCGCTGAGCAGCAGCAAACTGCCGGACAGGGCGGTCAGTGGAAATGCGTAGAATCTGGACATGAAGCTCTCCCGGTGCCCGCGCAGCATCGCGGGCACGCAACTCAGGTTTTATTGTCACGACATCGCGATACACCGCGAAAAGAAGTTGCCGATATGCTGTGCAGAATCAGGGGCAAACGCCGCTGCACGAGAAGTTCTGAACGGCGCCGCAGAAAATGCCGCAGTCAACCGGGTGTTGTAGCAGAACATGGCAGCCCTCCATGGCCGCGGAATTTTTCGACGCACATTTTCGACGCACATTCTGGATGCACATTCTGGATGCATTAGTCCCTGCGCGTTTCATATTGTAACTGACCTGATCCGTGACCGATCAGTATTTGCCGCTGGAATGTAAAAGTTTGTCAGGCGAACAGCGCGATTTCGGCGGCGTCGAGTGCGCGCCAGGTGCCGGGTGCCAGAGACGAGTCCAGGGTCAGGTTGCCGATGGCTTCCCGGTGCAGCGCCGTCACCCGGTTGCCGGTGGCAGCAAGCATGCGCTTGACCTGGTGATAGCGGCCTTCGCTGATGGTGAGCAGCAGTTCCGTGTCGCCAAGCTGCTCGGCCTGCGCCGGGCGGGTGGGGGTGCGGCTGTCATGCAACAGCACGCCATCGCGGAGTTGTTGCAGCGCGTCAGGTGTCAGGGGCGCGGCGGTGGTGACGCGATAGCGCTTCGGGCAATGCGTGTTGGGGGTGGTGATGCGATGGGACCACTGGCCATCGGTGGTCAGTAACACCAGCCCGGTGGTGTCGATATCCAGGCGCCCGGCGCTGTGCATGTCACGGCGCAGTTCACCCGGCAGCAGATCCAGCACCGTGCGATGCCCCGGGTCCTCCGTAGCGCAGACCACGCCCGGTGGTTTGTGCAGCATGAGGTAGCGATGGCCCGGCAAGGTCAGCGGCGCGCCGTCGAGGCACACGGATTCGCCGGCCAGTTGCAGGCGTGCGGTGGGTTTGGCCACGCCGCTGACGGTGACGCTGCCGCTGGCAATCAGTCGCTTCGCCTGGCTGCGGGTCAGGCCGGTGGCATGGGCAATGAAATAGTCGAGTCTCATGGACCGCAAGTGTACAGCAAGCGTGCTGACCAGGAGTCTGTTCAGGCGGTCATCTGTGGTCATTGTGGGCGCTGCGGGGGCGGATTAGTCTGGTCCGCATTCATCACTTTCGGGAGAAGCATCATGGCCATTGCCTATATTGTTGACGCGGTGCGTACCGCTGGCGGGCGTCGTAACGGACGACTGAGTCGCAAGCACCCTGCCGATCTCGGCGGTATCGTCATAGATGCCCTGCTGGACCGCACCGGCGTGCCGCCGGAAAAAGTGGACGATGTGATCTATGGCTGTGTCAGCCAGATCGGTCCACAGACCTTCAATATTGCCCGCACCTCGATCCTCAGCTCGAAGCTGCCGGAATCCGTGCCCGGCGTGGCCATTGATCGCCAGTGCGGTTCCTCCCAGCAGGCGATTCATTTTGCCGCGCAGGCGGTGCTCTCCGGCACCCAGGATCTGGTGATTGCCGGTGGCGTGGAATCCATGAGCCAGGTGCCGATCGGTGCGCCGCTGACAGTCGCCAAGGAACTGGGTAATCCGTTCTCTGGCGAGATCGGCAAGCGTTACCCGGGCGAAAGCTTCAGCCAGTTTGTGGGGGCCGAGCGCATGGCCGCCAAATATGGCGTAACACGGGAAGAGCTGGCGAAGTTCTCCTACGCCAGCCATGTCAACGCGGCGGCCGCGACCAAGGCGGGCAAGTTCAAGGAAGAGATCGTGCCGATTACCGTGGACATCGACGGTGAGTCCGTGGTCCACGATACGGACGAGGGCATTCGTTGGGAGCCGGATTACGAGGCCATGCTGAACCTTGATCCGCTGCAGCCGGATGGTGTGATCTCCGCCGCCTTTGCCAGCCAGATCTGCGATGGCGCCTCGGCGGTATTGATTGCCAGCGAAGCCGCAGTGAAGGCATACGGCCTCAAGCCCCTGGCGAAGATCCATACGCTGGCCGTGGTGGGCAGCGATCCGACCATGGTGCTGGAAGGCCCGATCCCGGCCACCGAGAAAGCACTCAAGCAAGCCGGCATGACCATCGACCAGATGGATCTGTACGAGGTCAACGAAGCGTTTGGTTCGGTGCCGCTGGCCTGGGCCAAGGCGGTGGGCGCAGACCTGGACAAGCTCAATGTGAACGGTGGCGCCCAGGCGCTGGGGCATCCGCTGGGTGCGACCGGCACCAAACTGATGGGCACGCTGATCTATGAGCTGCGTCGTCGTGGCGGCAAATATGGCCTTCTCGCCATTTGTGAGGGGCTGGGTACGGCCAATGCCACGATCATCGAGTTGGTATAAAGTCCCGTGATCGCGATTGCCACAGGATACTGACCATGACCGTTTCTCCGCGCCCGCTTGTTGCCGCGTCCACCTTGCGCAGCGGCACCATCACCACGCCGCAGGGCATTGAGCTCTGCTACGACGAGCGCGGCCCGGAGGACGGCACGCCCCTGCTGTTCATCATGGGGCTGTCGGCACAGATGGTATTCTGGCCCGCGCCGCTGCTGGATGATCTGGCAGCGCGCGGGTTTCGCGTGATCCGCTTTGATAATCGTGATGTCGGTCTGTCAACGAAACTGCGTGGTGCCATCCGGCACTCGCCCGCTGCGGCCATTGCCCGCGCTACGCTCGGCCTCAAGGTGCATGCTCCCTATACATTGCACGATATGGTGGAAGACACCTGCGCCCTGCTGGATGCCCTGGAGATTGAGCGCGCGCACCTGGTCGGTGTGTCCATGGGGGGCATGATCAGCCAACTGATGGCCGCCACCCGCGCCCAGCGCGTGTCGAGCCTGACCTCGATCATGTCCGGCACCAACAGTCGCTGGCTGCCACCGCCCAAACCCGCTGCACTGAAAACCCTGGTTGCGCCGCGCGTGCGTATCGAGAACCGCGAGCAGTACATCGCCTTCGGCCACGACATGATGAAGAAAATCGGCGGCACCCTCGATCCGGGCGCGGCGCTGGTCGAGCAGATGTTCGGCGAGAGCTGGGAGCGCGGCCTCTACCCGCGCGGTATCCGCCAGCAGTTCTTCGCTGTGCTCGCCACGGGCGATCTGACGCCCCACGTCAAGAAAATCCGCTGCCCGGCCACCATCATCCACGGTGCCGAAGACCCGCTGATCCGCCCCGCTGGCGGCAAGGCCTCGGCAAAGCATATCCCCGGCGCCCGCCTGCACATGATCCCCGGAATGGGCCACGACCTGCCGGAAAGCGTACTGCCACAGATCGCCGACCTTATCGAAGAGACAGTCGGGCGCGCCTGAGGCTTTGTATGCACCGCAGGCCGGTCGCATCCTGATGAGGGCCTCTGTCGATTGTGTCTGCCCCTAGATCTGAAAAGTGCGACGGGCGGCATCGCGCAGATCCGCTGCCGCGCCAGGGGCGAGGATGTGTGGGGGGGGGGCTACTGTGAAGGTGCGATCGGTACGCTCACTAAGCAGATTAAACTTAACTTATTGATTTATATATAAAAATTGGCGGGCGTCTCGGAATCGCCATTGTTTTGCCGGCCCGGTGCGAGCCACCAGCCGCTTCTCCGACTCTTTGTCCGTTAACGCTATCATGGTGGCATCCTTGCCTGTTGGCCATCTTTGTTTGCTCAGCCTTTGGCTGGGTGGTGCAAAAGAGGCGCATCAAGTGAGTAGCCTTGATCGAGCGAAATTCTAGTTAACCGATTGATTTTATTAATTAAAGTTAGTGGGTGTCTCGAGTCGGCTCTTTTGACTCTGCGGAAGTGCTGCACGATACTGGCCGTTTAGGCAGTTATGCTGTTGCGTCTGTTAAAGTGGCGTTTGGGGGTCATTCAGAGCAGTTTATCGAATAGACATTGAAGTTAATATATATGTTAACATGGGATTGCGTGTGCCGAAGGACAAGGATCAACAATCAGTTTCTGTCGACTATAGGGGGCGGCAGTATACGGTGGTGCATTGCGACGGGGCCTTGGATACGTTTCGGGAGGCTTTGAAGCATGTCAAGGTAGGCAAGGCGAAGTCCCTGACTCGGCAGATGATTGTGCAGATTAAACGCCTGGCGGATGGCGAGGCAATGTCGAGGGACAACTTTCCATTGGAAGGGATGCTTCCTGCTCTTTCCGGCCAGCGGCGCGGCAGGAGGTTTCGGGCACTGAAGAAGATACCGATTCGAGGCTATTGCTGGAAATCGGACCGCGTGCCGGACACATGGTTTATAAGCCATTACATCTATAAGAACAAAAACGACTTGGATGATAGAGACACGGAAAAAGTAAGCCACAATTGGCGAAGAATTGAGGAGGACGGTGATGAGCGCTAAAGAGGTCCGCAATATGTTCTACCCTGCCGACAAGAAATTTAGTCGCGCAGAGGATCGTGCCCTAGCTAGGGAAGAACTGATCTACAACGTAACGGAAGACCTATTGGTGCTGCTGGAAAAACTGGACGTCAGCAAGGTGACGCTTGCACGCCACCTCGGTAGGTCGCGCGCCTATGTTAGCCAACTGCTTACCGGCTCACGGAATATGACGCTTGGTACCCTATCTGACATCTGTTTTACGCTGGGGGTTTCGCCAAGGGTTTCTTTCAGGCGCGATAGATCCAATCACAGCGAACTGACTTGTCACGCCAACTGGAAAGATGTTCCTGTTCAGCAAGTCCGGCTTTCTATAGCGAGCGTAACTCCGATTCTTAGAAATGAGCGCCGTGACTGGCATGCGCTCAATGGAGATGTAGCCTGATGGCATCTGACGCACTTAAATCGGCGCAGGAGTGCTTGGCGATTCAGGCGGTCCACCTGAGTCATTGTTATGCGAATGTCCGTCAGGATTTTGATCCTGCTCGGTACAATAAGGACGAATTGGTATCACAGGGTTTTAGTGCGCTCCAGTCTGTCGACGCGCTGGAGTTCGAAGAAGACGCTAGCGGATATCGATTCGTCTATCTGCTAGGGTTCCGTCTGGTCGGCAAGGAAGAAGATCAGGAGGTGGAAGGCTATGTGCCGAAGTTGGAAATCGTTGGTAGTTTTTCTGCCAAGTACAAATGTAAGCGTAAGCTGAATGGAGAGGAAATAGAGGCCTTTTCAAAAAATAATGTTGCATATCATATCTGGCCATACTGGCGGGAATATATCCAGAGCACTGCAGCACGGGTGGGGCTTAAGGAGGTTATTGAGGTCCCGATGTATCGGATAACATAGGCCTGCCTTTCATCGTAGCGGAGCAATGCTGGAGCTCGAAGTAGAATCGCTCCCAGATAAGGAGTAATGGTATGCATCGTGAAAAAGATGCGGGGTTTGGTTCTTTGAAAGAAAGGATGGAAAAGGTAAAGAGAGAAGCTATTAGATCAATGCCGAAAAGCGGCTTCTTGGTATCTGATTTACCGGCGCTATATCAGTCTAAACGTTTTCCTGAGGTGGAAATTAATTTTGGGCGTATTAATGTAGTTCTGGGTTCAAATGGCGCCGGAAAAAGCTCTCTCCTTACTGAGATTAGAGACAATATAAGGCTGTCTGGCATTATGGGAAAGCCTGTGTATATTGAGGGTGGCAGGGCAATAGAAATTAAAGATAATCTTGATGTCGATCCCAAGGAGTATCAAAAGTACCATAAGTTCGATAGCGCTAATAAAACCTACCAGAATAAGAGGGGCGGGAAGCTCTCATTGCGCCTGCGTGATGCACTTATTGTTCTTGATAAGCTCGATAATGAGATAAGATACGAACATTCTGACAGAACTCTAAAGTGGTTTGAATCAAACCCTGCTCAGATTGGGAGCTTCCCGGCGAGGCCAAAGCCGCCTTTGACTCGGTTGTTCGAGATGTTCCAGGAGATATTCCCCGATATTGGCCTTTCTTATGATAATGCTAAACGGGTGCTAAGGGCCGAGAAAAATGGTGCGCTGTATGGGCCCTCTAGGCTTTCAGATGGCGAGAAGCAGGTTTTCTCGATCTTGGCTGAATTTATTGAAATGCCAGATGAGTATAACGTCGTAATTGTTGATGAACCAGAGCTGAACTTGAATCCTGGTTTGGCGGAGCAGCTCTGGACATTAGTAGAGGAATCTTACCCAGAAAAAATATTCATTTATGCAACGCATAGTGTTGGTTTTGCGATTAGGGATACTGTCGATAAGGTGTACGTCATATCTATAGATGGTAAGAGTCTTAGCGAATTCGAGGGAATGGACTGCTTTTCTCGTGCTGAATTGTATGGTTTCTTTGGCAGTGTTCCGAATCTTTTGTCTCCAGGGAGGGTTTTGATCACAGAGGGTAACGATAAGTCGTTTGATGCCATTTTTTACCCATGGGTTCTAGGTGGTCCCGGCGTGTCTATAGTTCCGGGAGGGGGATGTGAGGATTTGTGTGCGTTGGTTGCGCGATCGGGAATATGGGGAAGGGTTTCCCCCTCTTTGACTCTTTTGGGTGTTGTTGATTCTGACTACAAATCGTCGACAAGGCTTGAGCTGTTGCGGAAGAATGGGGTTTTAAGTATCCCTTTTCATGAGGCAGAGTCTTTTTTATGTGTTCCAGAGATTTTGAGTCGGCTTGCAGCGCACATTGCAACTCAGGAGGAAATTCCTACTCCTGAGTCTATATCCAGTTGGATTGTGGACTATCTCGATCAGAATAAGATTTTAATTGCTGCTAGAAGGGTTTGTTCGGACAGAGCTTTCTCTTATGGCATTAGTGTTCCGAATAAGATTGTCAGGAAGTGTGCTAGTTTCGAGGAGTTATGGAGTAACTTGGCTGAAGTTAGAAGAGAGAGGGTTGATGTATTGTTGGAGGCGGCTTCCGAGGGCGCGTTAAGAATGGAATTTGAGGCAGAGGTCTCTCGGATAAATTCTGTAATTTCAGAGAAAGATGCATTGCAAGCCCTGATGCTTGTGCCAGGTAAGCAACTGCTTGGTGTCTTGGCAAAAAAGGCGGGCTTTAGATCGCCTATTGATGTCATGAGGTGCTTGAGCGCGAACTTTTCCCCAGAGGATTTCTCCGTCGTGGAAAGTTTGAAGGAGCAGATAATGAGTGCGTTTGATGCTCTGAGTAACACTGACTAGAGGATTTATTATCCTCTATGTGTTTTTGGTCCTACTGTGTGTTCTTGTGATTGACTTTGTGGCCGACCAAGTTAGATTGGTAGCAAGCCTCAGATTGAGGATCTGTGTGTCACTTTAAAGAGTCCGACACAAGGCTTGGGTTCTCTATTTCGGCGTCAGACGCCTGAAAGGCACATCCCGGCGCGCCTGACATTTTCCGCCGGCCGTGTCGCGGTAGTGTTTGCTGGTTGGCTAATCAAGCCGCTCTTGCATACGGGCGATTATGTCCATGCGTTAGTGCTGCATGGCCAGAATCACTGCGGGTTGGTTATCCCCGGGCAAACAGAAAAATGTAATGATGTCCGGCCCTGCGTACTCGCAATCCGGGGAGTAGGTCGTCCCGGTTCTTGAATATGCCTTGCCCAAGTGCAAGCTGCGTGGCGGCTTCTTCGATCTGTGCAACATAGGCTCGGCATTGTGCCGGTCCCCAGGTCTGGAAGGTGTAACGGACGAGATCGGGCAGATCCCCTGCCGCGCCGCGGGTGAGGATGTAAGGGGCTGTCATTCCTTCGATTCAGCTTGAAGCGTTTGCTCGGCAAGTTCGCTGATGCTGCCTTGGGACAGTTCTCCGCGGCGGGCTTCGGACAGGCGCTCGGAGAGGAGGGCTTTCAGTTCACTCAGCGCCTGGTCGCCCGTTGAATCTGCGGAAAACAGCCGTTCAATGGCGTATTGCTTGAGAGCTTTGCCCTCAAGGGCGGCGAGGGCCTTGGGCGTCTGGTGTTGTTGCTCAGTCACATCGATGGTCAGGCGGCTCATGGACAGGGCTCCGGGGATTGACGAAGTTTGTAGCTTATCGCAAATGTGGGTTTGTGGGTTCAGAGGCCTGAAGATGGCACTGGTGCGTCCCCGAGAACAGCACGCCCCCTTTGTTCATCACGAGGTGTCGTCGCCCCTGAGCCCCTGAGCGCCTGACCCCGTTAGCAGGGCATTACTCAAGCCCGGGCGGTTGCCCGTAGCGGGCGCGTTCTGCGATCCATTCCACGTGTGTCTGGGTGGCGCGCTCGCCGTCCATGGCGTCCAGAATCTCGAAATAATCCTGGCGGAAGCGATCGGCCATGACGGTCCGGCGCGGGTTGATGCGCACCGCGTAAACCGTTTGCACATTCTGGTGATCGAAGGCGCGCCACTGCTGCTCGTCTTTCAGCAGGCTGTAGCGATGGCCTTCCAGTGCGGCAATCAGGCGTTCGCTGTCGAAGCTGCGCGCCCGCGTCACGGCATCGCGCCACTGATAGACGATGCTGTAGGCCGACGCCGCCGAGGTAGACGGATAGGTCTCGTAACGTTCGGCGAAGGTGTTCACAAACGCCTGGCCGCGCGGGTAGTCGTAATGGAACGGCACATTCCAGGTCCAGGGCGTGGCGCCCAGCACGCCCTCCATGATGCCGGGTCCGGCCTGTTCCACCATGCTCAGGGTCAAGTTCGGGACCACAATCTGCATGCGCCGGGTCAGGCCCATCTCATAGGCCAGGCGCATGGCGGTCACCATCTGGTTGCCGAACAGCACCATGACCAACACGTCTGCCTCACTCTCGGCGGCCTCGGCGAGTGCTGCCTGTATCTGCCGGTAGCGGCCGCCGGGGAAAGGCACCATCACGCGGCCGTGGTCGGCCTCGTTGCCGGTGTCGGTAAAGCGGCGCATCGAGTCCTCGGTGGTGTGGCCCCAGGTGTAGTCGGCAGTGATGTAGAAATAGCGCTGGTCGGCGAAGTGTTCGCGCAAATGCTGCCCCAGTACGCGCGACGACATCCAGGCGTTGTAGCACTCGCGGAACATGTAGCGGTGCCCGTCCTTGCCGGTGGTGTCATTGGAGTAGGTGAGGGTGCCGAAATAGAGCAGGCCCCGCTGGCGCGCGCGCTGACCGGCGGCCACGGCGACGGCGCTGGATGAGCCGCCGAACAGCATGCGTGCGCCCTGGTCGGCTAACTGGTCCACATTGTCGGCGGCCTGGGCCGGGCGTGAGGCGGTGTCGGCTTCCAGCAGGGTGATGGGTCGCCCCAGCACGCCACCTGCGGCATTGATTTCATCGATGGCCATCAGCGCGCCGCGCATCTGCATCAGGCCTTCCTGGCTGTATTCGCCGCTACGCGGGTAATTGATACCGATGGCCACCGGCTGGGCGGCGCTGACGGTCAATGAGACAAGCAAGGTCATGCCGGCGAGCAGTCGTGCCGTCAGACAATGTCGGGCGTGGCGCATGGGTCGGGCATGGCGCATGGTGATTCCCCCCTGTTCTTGTTGTGTCCGTGTTCAACAAGTACCACGCCCGCTTGTGGCGTCAGTATCAGGCTTTGGTAGGGGGGGCAGGAAAAGCAAACGGAAGGATCAGGCGATATCGCCAGGGAACGCGAGCACATCGCGGATGCGCGGGGCGCCCAGCTGGCACATCAGCAGCCGGTCCAGACCCACAGCCACACCGGCGCAATCCGGCAGGCCGGCGGTCAGCGCGGCGAGCAAGCGGGGGTCGGCGGCCATGGCCGGCAGACCTGCATCCTGGCGCCGTAGCTGATCACTCTGGAAGCGTTGCGCCTGTTCGCTGGCATCGGTCAGTTCGTGGTAGCCGTTGGCCAGCTCCATGGCACCGAAATAGATTTCGAAGCGCTCTGCCACCGTTTCGCCATCGGTGTCCGGGGCAGTGCGTGACAGCGCGGCGGCCCAGCCCGGATAGTGGCTGACGATGGTCAGGGTGTTGGCGGGCAGGGCGGCTTCCACGCGTGTCGCCATGAGATAGTCCACCAGCGCCGCCCGATCCAGATCGGCGGGCAACTGATCCGGGCTGGCCTGATACAGGTCAGCAAGGGGCGCGCGCAGCGGGTCAAGGCCGGTGACGGTGGCGAACAGGTCGCGGAAACGGTGTTGCTGTACCGGCGGACGTGCCAGTTGTTGCGCCAGTTGTTGTGAGAGCTGTTGCGACAGCAGGGCGACGGTTTCGTCGATCAGTGCCTGCAGGTCGAAACCCGGGCGGTACCATTCCAGCAGGGTGAACTCCGGGTTGTGCCGTTGCCCGGATTCCCCGTCCCGAAAGACCTGGCTGATCTGGTAGATGGGCCCGCTGCCGGCGGCCAGCAGCCGCTTCATGTGGTACTCAGGCGAGGATTGCAGATAGCCGTGGGCCGGTACGGCGATGCTGGGGATATGGGGATCGGTCACGCCGTGGGCGGCCAGCACGGGCGTGCTGACCTCCATCACCTGGCGTTCGGCAAAGAACTGGCGGGTGGCCGCATACAACTGCGCCCGGGCCTTGAGAGCCCGGGCGCTGCAGGTCGGCTGCCAGTCGTCGTGCCGCATCAGCTCTTGACGCGGTTGACGTACTCGCCGGTGCGGGTGTCGACCTTGATGATTTCACCGGTCTGCACGAACAGCGGCACGCGTACGGTGGCGCCGGTGCTCAGCTTGGCCGGCTTGCCGCCGGTGCCAGCGGTGTCACCCTTGAGGCCCGGATCGGTCTCGGTGATTTCCAGCTCGACGAAGTTGGGCGGGCTGACGGCCAGAGGGGCGCCGTTGTAGAGCGTGACAGTGCAGACGTCTTCTTCTTTCAGCCACTGAATGGCATCGCGCACGGCGGCTTCATCGGCGGGCAGCTGTTCGAAAGACTCCGGGTTCATGAAATGCCAGAATTCACCGTCGGTGTAGAGATACTGCATCTCGACATCCATGACGTCGGCGCCTTCCAGGCTTTCGCCGGACTTGAAGGTGCGCTCCCAGATCTTGCCGGAACGCAGGTTGCGCAGACGCACGCGGTTGAAGGCCTGGCCTTTGCCGGGCTTGACGAATTCGTTCTCGACGATGGCGCAGGGATCGCCGTCCAGCATTACTTTCAGGCCGGACTTGAATTCGTTGGTAGAATAGCTCGCCATGGTTACACCCACACTGAAACGCGATTAAGGGCGGCAATGATAACGCAGCAGGCTCACAGTTGGCAGACCCCGCTGCCATGCGGGACGTTCAGGCAGTCAGGCACTGAATCCGGGGCCGGCCCGGTGTCGGGAGAGTGCCTGTGACGCCGCCGGGGCAGCATCAAGGCAGTGCGCGCATCCCGGTGCAGGATGCGGCGGACACTGACTGGCAGCAGGCGCAGGCAGACGTCATTACCGACCCGGGGGAGTTGCTGGGGCTGCTGGGGCTGGATACGGCGGACTTGCCAGCGGCGCTGCGGGCCGCGGCGGATTTCCCGCTGCGCGTCCCGCGCGCCTACGCGGCGCGCATGCAGCCCGGCGACGCACAGGACCCGCTGCTGCGACAGGTACTGACCAGCCCGGAGGAGCTGGCGCCGACACCGGGCTATGACACAGACCCGCTGGCGGAGGCAGCGCATACGCCGGTGCCTGGTATACTGCACAAATACCATGGTCGGGTATTGCTGGTGGTCACCGGCGCTTGCGCGGTGCATTGCCGCTACTGTTTCCGGCGTCACTTCCCGTATCAGTCCCATCTGCCCACGGCCGCCCGGCTGGATGAGGCGCTGTCCTGGCTGAACGAGCACACCGAGATAGAGGAAGTGATTCTGAGTGGCGGCGATCCATTCAGTCTGTCTGACCGGCGTTTGCTGGATCTCCTGGCCCGGCTGGCGACGATTCCGCATTTGCGGCGACTGCGCATCCACAGTCGTTTGCCGGTGGTCATTCCCGGCCGGATTACCCCGGCACTGGTGGCGGCGCTTGGCGATGCGCGCTGGCAGAGTGTACTGGTGTTGCACGCCAATCATGCGCATGAGCTGACGCCCGGCCTGGCAGCCGAGGTGCGTGCGCTCCAGCAGTTGGGCGTCACGGTGTTGAATCAGGCGGTATTGCTGCGCGGTGTCAACGATACGCTGCCTGCGCAGGAGGCGCTGAGCCTGGCCCTGTTCCAGCACGGCATCCTGCCTTATTACCTGCATCAACTGGATCGCGTCGCGGGTGCGGCGCATTTTTCCGTCTCCGACGATCAGGCCCGGGCTCTGCATCGGGCGCTGCGTCACCGCTTGCCCGGATACCTGGTGCCGCGGCTGGTGCGTGAAGTGGCGGGTGACTTGTCGAAAACGCCGCTGTGACAAGGGCTGTTGTCGCTTGCGGCGAATGAACCGCTGATTCATTTTTCGCCCGGCGCATGATCTGGCACGGCGGTCACATTATGATCATTTCGTTTACACAACAGGTACAACTGCCGTACAGTCAAAGACGTAGTCCACAAAAACGCAAAAATATAACAACATGAATATGCTCGGGATCGAGTATCTGAAAACCGGGGTTTGTCATGGCTTCTGATGCACAACAGATCCGCCTGAAACTGCCCGATCAGGACCTTCGTTCGCTGTCCATCGGGCATGCCCAACCGCGCAAATTGCAAGCCTGGGTCGAGCACTTGCCCTTGATGAATATGGGCGAGACCTCCCGCCAGCTCTATCAGTTCATTCAGGAACTCAATCGACTGCAGATTGATACGCGCACGCGCTTTCAATTGCTGGAAATCGTGCGGCCGGTCATCCTTCATGTCAGCGACAGCCTTGGCAAACATTATCTGCGCCAGTCACTGGTGTTGCCTGACAAGGCACGGCGCGTCGCCGGTCTCGCGCAGGCGTTGCAGGGGCATCTGGCCAGCGGTTACAAACTGGTGGCGGCACGCGGCATTCGCAAGGTAGACGATAAAGAAGTGCGTCAGGCGATTGCCACCGCATTGCATCGCGCGTTCAGCGCGCTGGGCGATACATTATTACGGTGTTATCAGTTGTATTTTCCGACGCCGCGCAATGTCTGGCTGGAGTTGCATCAGCTGTATTTGCTTGCGGAGGCCCATGGCCTGGTCGATATTCGCGTGCGTGAGCAGCCCGGGCAGGGCGAAGAAGAGACCTCCGTCGGGCAGGCTTACATTCGCACCTTGCTGTTGGCGACCGCCAAACCGAATCAGTTACGGCAGCAGGAGTTGGCGGTCGTCTCCGCGTTGGCACGAGAGGCCGCCTCTCTGGTGACGGTCCGCAGCGCCGCGGGCGAAGATGATCTGTTCGTTTTCGACCTGGAGGTGGATCGGCCACCGACCTATCGCACGCATGCTTCTCTGGCGCGCGGCAGCTGTCGTTTTATCGATGCCCGGCCGTTGGTGGAGAATCTGGCTGCCAGGCAGCCAGGCCATAATGGTGAGGGGCTGGCGTTGCCGCGCGGTACCAGTGAAGCGTTGTTGATGCATCTGCAATTGGCCTGGGGCGCATTGACCGAGCGCGCGTTTTCACGTGTCAGTCAACGATTGCCGCTGGATATCTGTTTCGGTCTGAGTGCACTGCATCATTTTTCTTCCGGCGGCGCGGATTTTGCCAGCCAGATCGGCGCAGCGCGCTTGCGTGTGCTGGACGGTGATGGCGATAACCCGTTTTCAGGACAGGTGCGTCGTTCGGCTGGCGCCGGCATGCAGCCTTCCCTGCGCGAAGAAGATGCCTGGAGTCGCTCCATTGATGGCGGCGGGCGGCGTATGGCGGACGACTCGGCAGGCGTGGAGCGTATCGATATTTCTGGCATTACCGCTGCGGTTCAGGCGCGTCAGGCCAGCACCAATCCGGCCCAGCAGTTTGACAGCTATCGCTGCGAAACCGTCAATGTCAGCCCCGGCGGCTATTGTCTTGCCTGGCAGGGCGAGACGCCGTCGCAGTTGCGCACCGGCGAACTGGTGGGTGTGCGAGAACAGGATCACCATGAGTGGACGGTAGGCGTGGTGCGCTGGGTCAAACAGTTGACGCACCAGGGCGCGGAATTCGGTATCGAGTTGCTGGCACCACGGGCTTTGCCTGCTGCGGCACGGGTGCTGAAGAAAACCGGTGATCCGTCAGAGTTCATGCGCGTGCTCTTGTTGCCGGAGCTGCATGCCATTGCCCAGGAGGCCACGTTGCTGGTGCCGGCGGTGGGTTTTCAGAGCAGCGCCCGTGTCGAACTGGTGCGTCAGGGGGTGACCGAGCGCGTGCAGCTGGGACGGCGCGTCAGTGGCAGCGCCAGCTTCGGCCAGTTTGAATTCCGGGGGCAAAGCGTGCAGCCAGCTGATGCGGGCAAGGCCGGCAATGGTGATGATGAATTTCGCTCGATCTGGTCCTCGCTATGAGCATTTACTGGCAACTCGGTGTGATGCGCGTCACAATTACGGTGTGAGTATAAAGTAGTACAAGCGCCCGGCTTGATTCCACTCCGGTTGCGGGCAAAATGACCGCTGCCGATGACACCCCCGGTGTGGCAAACCGCTTTGAGATCCCGCATGACATACACTCTGGACACTATCCGGCTGTTGATAGCCCATGACTCCCAGGACGATGCCGAACAGCTGATGAATGCCATGCGCAACGCGGGCAGAGCGACGCGGGCGGAGCTGGTACTGGGCGAAGACGATCTGCTGCGGGCACTCAAGTCCGGCAGCTGGGAATTGCTGCTGTGTCGGCCCAGTTTCGGCGGCTGCACGCTGGAACAGGCGATGGCGCACATGCAACGGCTGGGCAAGGCCGTGCCGACCATCGGCCTGGTGGATGTCTTTGACGAGCAGACCCTGCTGGAAGGCATGAAAGCGGGCGCTCGCGCCATTGCGCCGGTGGGCAATCGCGAGTTGATCATGTTGCTGGTGGACCAGCAGCTGCAGCATCTGCAACTGCGCAAGGAGCGCCAGCAGATTGACCTCGCATTGCGTGATGCCGAAAAACGTCTCGCCGTGTTGATGGATCAGAGCCGCGATGCCATCGCTTACGTCGTGGATGGCATGCACATTCACGCCAATGATACCTACCTTGATATGTTCGGTTATGCCAGCTCTGACGACCTGGCCGGCGTGCCGATCATGGACATGGTGTCGGCCGCCGATCACGAAAAGCTCAAGAAGCTGCTGCGTAGCCGCGCCCAGGACGAGAGCCAGACCAACCAGCTCGAATGTCGCGGTGTGACCACCGGCGCAGAGGAGTTCGACGCCACCTTTGTCTTTTCTCCCTCGACCTACGACGGTGAAGCCTGTACCCAGATCGTGATTCGCAGTGCGGCGGTGGATGAATCCGTGCTGCAGGAAAAGCTGGATGAAATGAGCCGCACGGATCAGGTTACCGGCCTGAATAATCGTGGCTGGTTCATGGAACAACTGGATGCGGCCCTCGGATCAGCGGTCAAGAATGGCCAGATGAGTGCCGTGTTGTACCTGCGCGTGGATCATTTCGAGCAGCACCAGAGTGCGGTGGGCATAGAGGGCGCTGATGAAGCGCTGCGACACGTGGCGGATGCACTCCGGGAGACTCTGGGCGAAACGGTGCCCATGGCCCGGGTCGGCGATGAGGATTTTGCGTTGCTCCTGCCGGTGGGCGAGCGCGATGATGCCGCAGGAAACGCGGAGCAGCTGCGAGCGGCCATTGAGACGCTGATGCCGCCGGTACAAGGCCGTACGCTGCACATGACCGCCAGTGTCGGTGTGGCCTTCGTGCAGGAGGACAGCCGTAACGGCCAGGCAGTGATTACCAAGGCGCTGGACTGTTGTAACAAGGCGCAGAAGAAGAACGACCAGAAAGGCAATACCGTGCATGTGCATGACCCGATGGACGATGTGGCCGCCGGGTCCTCGGAAGCCATCGCACTGTCCATTCGTCAGGCGCTGGAGCAGGGCAGCTTCCGGTTGCTGTATCAGCCATTGATGAACATGTCTGATGAAGGGGATCACGTGTTCGAGGTGTTTGTGCACCTGCCTCAGAAGAATGGCGACGACCTGGCACCGGATGCCTTCATGCCGGTAGCGGCCGAGCACGGTCTGGCCGGCAAGATCGATCGCTGGGTCACGTTGCACGCGATGCGTGCGGCGGCAGAGCTGAACACCCAGGTGAAGCTGATGATCAATCTCAGTGGTCACTCATTGCAGGAAGCGGATCTGGCGCCCTGGATCGGCAAAGCGATCAAGGCGGCGAAATTCGACGGCAGTCGGCTGTTCTTCCAGCTCACCGAGGCCGACGCCAACAGCTTTCTCAAACAGGCGCAAACGTTCGTGGAACAGATTTCGGTGCTGGGTTGCCGGATGTCCATCAGCCGTTTCGCCGGGGGCATCAATCCGTTCAAGCTGTTTGAGCATATCCCGGCGGCAATGGTGAAGTTCGATGGCAGCTTTACCCAGGAACTGAGCAAGCCGGAGAGCAAACAGAAGTTTGCCGACCTGATCAATACGGCGGCGGGGCAGGGCAAACTGGTGATTGTCGGGTTTGTGGAATCGGCCCAGCAGATGCAGGTGCTGTGGACCATGAATGGCATCCACTATCTGCAGGGATACTATCTGCAGGCGCCAGGGCCGAGCCTGCAGATCAGTCAGGAAGAGTAGTCAGAAAGACTGGTCAGGCGCTGCTGCTGATGGCGCCGGATTACTCCCGGTAGCCTGCCGCCAGCAACTCCGCCTGATCCCGATCGCGCACGCCAATCAGATACAGAATGCCATCCAGCCCGAGCGTGGAGATCGCCTGTTCGGCGGTTTCCTTCACCATGGGTTTGGCGCGGAACGCAATCCCCAGCCCCGCAATCCCCAACATGGGCAGATCGTTGGCGCCGTCGCCTACGGCAATCACCTGTTCCAGGCTGATGCCTTCCCGGCGCGCGATATCCTGCAGTAATTCGGCCTTGCGTTGACCGTTGACGATGGAGCCGACAACGCGCCCGGTGACATGGCCGTTCTCGATTTCCAGCTGGTTGGCATGCACATGGTCGATGCCCAGCTTCTGCTGCAGGTATTCACCGAACCAGGTAAAGCCGCCGCTGAGGATCGCGGTGCGATAGCCCAGTGCCTTGAGTGTCCCGATCAGTCGCTCCGCGCCCTCTGTGAGGCGAATGCGTTGCTGCACCTGTTGCAATGCGCGGGCATCCAGGCCTTTCAGCAGCGCCACACGCTCGCGGAAGCTCTGATCAAAATCCAGCTCACCCCGCATGGCACGTTCAGTGATGGCGGCCACCTGCTCGCCAACACCGGCTTCCTGAGCCAGCTCGTCGATCACCTCGGATTCGATCAGCGTGGAATCCATATCGAACACCACCAGCCGCCGATTGCGACGGAAGGCGCTGTCCTTCTGGAAGGCGATATCCATATTGCGCTGATTGGCAATCTCCAGAAATGCCGCCCGCATGGCTTCAGGATTATTCGGCTTGCCGCGCACGGAGATCTCGATGCAGGCGCGGGCATCATCATTTGCCTCTTCGCCTTCCAGATGCACGCGTCCGGAGAGCCGGTTGATGCTGTCGATATTCAGCGCATTCTCTGCGACCACTGCCGTGACATCGCCCAACTGGCCGGCGGTAATCTTGCGCGCCAGCATGGTGATGATGTAACGGTCCTTGCCTTGCCCGGCGACCCAGTCTTCATAGCGATCATGGTCGATGGGCAGGAAGCGCACCGACACTTTCAGTTTGTGCGCCTCGAACAGCAGATCCTTGAGCATCGGTGAGGACTCTGCCGTTGGGGGCACTTCCACCAGAAGACCCAGCGACAGCGTGTCGTGGATCACCGCCTGGCCGATGTCGAGAATATTCAGGTTGTACTGGGCGAGGATGCGGGTAAAGGCAGCCGTCAAGCCTGGCCTGTCGCCCCCGGACACCTGGATCAGAATAATATCGCGCAAAAGGCTTTTCCTTCGAGATGGGTCAGCGTGGCTATTGTGAGTGATTTGTCCGGGGATGGCGAGCCGATGGATGCTGCTATACTGCGCGCACCGGATACAAGCAGGATTGTGCGATGACTTCAGACTGGCGACGCTGGCGGGCGCGACTGGACGGCGAAAGGCCCTTGCTGCGGGAGCTGGCGCTGTTGCTGGTCGTATGCCTGATGGTGGGGATCTATTTCCTGCATCAGCTGGAGGCACGGCTTGTCCACAACACCGAGACGCACCTGACAGCGCTGGCGGATCAGGTGGCGCACAGCGCCGGGGATTATATCGTCGCCGGGAATCTGGTCAGCCTTAACGTGATTGCACGGCACACAGGCGCACTGGCGCCGGTGGCGCGCGTGCAACTGGAAGATGCGGGCGGCCGGGTGCTGGCCAGCAGCGGGCCGAGCATGAGCAGTCCATCGGTGACGAGTGACGTGATGGCGGGCGGGCAGGATGTCGTTGGCACCGTTCGGCTGTGGGCGGCGCCGATCGCAACGGTGCGCCAGCAGGCGGAGGCCGGGTTTGTGCTGTTGGTGCTGGTGTTGCTGGCGCTGCGGATTATCGGCGAACTGCTGATGCGGCGCTGGCGGGGAGAGCCCCTGTTGCGGACAGGGGATGTTGAAGCAGAGGGTATTCAATCCTTGCCGGAACAGCCTGCCCGGCAAGACGCGTCTTTCTCACAATCTGTCTCGCAATCTGTCCCGCAATCCGCCTCGCAAAATGCCATGGGGCACGCCATCGAAAGCGCGAACGCGCCCCCGGCTGCGGTGCTGTGTCTGTCGCTGGTGAATCAGGCGCATCTTTCATCGCGCTATACCCGCGAGCGCCTCGACGCGATGTTGGCGCCCTACGACACGTTGCTGGCGACGGTGAGCGACCTGTATGGCGCGCGCCTTGTCTCGCCGCTCATTCAGGGCGGCGAGATTGCATTTGCCAATGCGGATGTCGACTCAGATGCCCGGCCCGGTGCCCGGTCAGAAGAGGGCCATGCAGGCAAGGTGTCGAGCGGGGAAACTGCTTTCCACAGCGTCTGCGCGGGCATGCTGTTCTTGCGCGCGGCGCGGCGCTGCAGTGAACAACGCAAGGCGGCGGGGGAGCTGGCACTGGAATTCAAGTTGCTGGTGTCGACCACTCCGGAGCCGGCGCTCAACCGGGCCTGTTGCGACGCGGGGTTGCCGGGGCGGGTGCATGTGAGAGAGTCTGATCTGACGGCGCTGGAGCTGGATACACGCTCACTCTACCGGCCTGAGCAGGCCCTGGTGATCAACAGCGCCGACGCCAGCATTCGTTTACAGCCTCTGGAACAGCTGGCGCAACGTTACCAGAAGCTGATCAATGACCAGGCGGCCCGTATTCTTGCTGCGTTTCCTGCGGAACCAGCGCCTGTTTCTGGCGACTGATGTAACACAGTCGCCAGGCTTTTCGGTGGCTTCAGCGCAGGCTGCCGAGCTTCTCCCCCATGCGCACCGGGCTGTCGATACCGAGCCCGGGTTGCCACTGGCACGCGCCCTCCGGGAACAACACGATGACGGTGGAACCGAGCAGGAACCGGCCCAGCTCATCGCCCCGGTTCAGCGTAATCGGCGTGGTGCGGTCGTAGCGGGTACGGGTGATCTGTTTCGGCTGCGGAGTGACCTGGCCGCCGAATACCGTCTCGATACCGGCAACGATCATGGCGCCCACCAGCACTACCGCCACCGGGCCTTGCGCCGTGTCGAAGATGCACACGGCCCGCTCGTTCCGCGCAAACAGCCCGGGAACCTGACGGGTTGTCGCCTGGTTCACGGAAAACAGCTTGCCGGGCACATAAATCATTTCGCGCAGCGTGCCGGTGACCGGCATGTGCACCCGGTGATAATCCCGTGGTGACAGATAAACCGTGGCGAAATGCCCGTTGACGAAATGGCTGGCCAGCTCCGCATCACCGCCCAGCAGCTCGAAGGCGGAGTAATGCTGGCCTTTTGCTTGCAGCACATCGCTGCCACGCAGTTGGCCAATGTGGCTGATGCCGCCGTCTGCCGGACAGAGGATTGCGTCTGCGTCCTCACAGAGTGGGCGAGCGTCCGGCTTCAGGGCGCGGGTGAAGAAGGCATTGAAGCTCGGGAACAGATCGGCGTCTTCGATTTCCGCTTCGTCCAGCGTGATACCGAAACGTTTGCGGAACAGATTGATGAAGACGGTCTTGATCCACGGCACTTCACTGCGCGCCAGCATGCCGACACAACGGGACAGAAAATGCTGTGGCAAAACGTACTGCATCAGCACGAACAGCCGTTCGGGGAGAGAAGCCTTCACTAGCGTATTTCCTTTTCCGCAGGCGTATCCGGGTGGTTGCCCCACTCGGACCAGGAACCGGGGTAACCCCGGATGTTATCGAAACCGAGAACGCGACCCACCAGCCAGGCCAGGCTGGAGCGGTGGTGCGTCTGGCAGTAGGCAATCACTTCCTTGTCACCGGTGATGCCGAGGGCGGCCAGTTCACTGCGCAGTGTTTCCGGATCGCGCAGTCGCAGGTTGCGGGACTTGTCCATGGCATCCGTCCATTCGAAATGCACCGCGCCGGGAATATGACCGCTTTTCGGCGCATAGGCGAGGGTGCCTTCGTACTCCTCCAGAGAGCGGGCATCCCATAACACTACGTCGGCGTCACCATGGCGCTTGAAGACATAGTCGATGTCGACGACGGGTTGCAGGTTGATCTCGCCCAGGTGGTACTCGGACGGGCGCGGCAAGACCGGCTGGCTGTCTGTGGGCAAGCCGGCTGCCAGCCAGGCGTGGATGCCGCCATTGAGATAGCTGTAACGGTGATGGCCCGCAATCTCCAGCAGCCATAGCAGGCGACCTGCCCAACCACCGCCTTCATCGTCACAGGCCACCACATGGGTGTCGGGTGTCAGACCGAGTTCGCGGAACAGGGCTTCGAGTTCATCCGGCGGCGGAATCAGACCGTTAACGGGCGGCGCGCCGTGTTGCAGCCGGCGGAAATCCAGATGAATGGCACCGGGAATGTGGGCTTGCTGATAGATCGGCGCTTTGCTGAGATCCACGATCAGCAATCCGGCATCGCCAAGGTGTGCGTTGAGGTGTTCCGGCTCAAGCAGCAGCGGCATGTCGCTGGGCTGAAGGGTCATGATGGGGTGTCCTGACAATCACGGGCGGGCTTCGATTCTACCGGAAGCCCGCCCGGATTGCAGGGTGTGTCAGCGCATGCGATTACTCGCGCAGGCGCTTGAGGCTGATGCGTTCGGCCTCGATCTGGGCGCGGGTGTAGGGCACCCGGTGCCAGTTGCCGTCCGCATACGCCTGGGTGTAATCCGCGTAATGCGGGTTGGCCGGATCCGTGGACTGGGACGGTGCCATCAGTGTGTAGGCACGCACCGATTCATCCTCGGGGAAATCCACCACGTGCATGTAGGTGTTGCGCAACACGGTGAAGTAGCCTTCGCTGCCTTCGCCGCCGTAATGCGGGATGGTGTGCCCGGCCTTCGGGTACGGGCGCAGATCGCCCAGTTGCGCATCGAAGTCGGCGCCACTGTCTGCCACATCGACCACGGCCTGGGCAAAGGCGCTGTTCAGGGCGTCGATGACATCACTGTCTGCGGTGTTCAGGTCGGCCGGGGTGTCTACGGCATTGCCCGCATCAAACGGTGTGGCAAACAGCCCTTCGATGCTGCGGATGCGTTGCCATACAGCGGTCCAGACGTGGGCACCGCGGGCATCGGCGCTGCCGGTGTTGTCCCAGGCGCTCAGCGCCGCACAAGCCGCTTGTTCGTCATCGCTCGGGTCGCCATTGCCACAGACCACATTCAGCACGTCATCCTTGAGCAGTTCGGCGCTCAGGTTGCGGCTGTTGAGGACGATCTCGCGAAGGGTGTCGCTGGTGGCCTTGTCGCCGCCGAGCCCATCGCTGCCGTCCAGTCGTTCGCGCGCAAGGATGTGGCCCATACGGGTGCGCAGGCTCTGCTGGTAGTCCTCCCGGCCGATGATGCCGGCATAGCCGGTCAGCGGTTCGTCCGGATTGCTGAGCCAGTAGCTGTCATTCATGTTGGCCACATAATCGTTGCGCAACAGGTAGGGCAGGTTGTCCGGGCCAAAGGCGCCGGGCTGGGCGGAGTCCTCATCGGTCAGCCAGTCACACGCCGAGGTCCAGCCTTGCAGCAGCGGCAGGCCGGGGACCATTTGCAGCACGGCCGGGCCGAGGGTCGGCACCAGGCAGGCATCGCGATGGGCATCCGGTACGTTCGGCACGGCGGTGATGTCGGAGTACAGGGCCCGGTCATCATGGCGTGATACGGCCGCCGTGTTGACCCAGGGAATGGCGACATGGGTGCGGGCGATATCCAGGAATTCCTCCAGGGAGGCGGCCTGGCCCCACTCGAAGAAGTTGCGGAAGGTGCGGGTGTTTTCCAGGTTCACGTCGCGCAGGGTGAATGCCATGTTGTTGGCGCCCCAGGTGGGCAGGCCCAGGCCAGCCAGATTGATCATCGGGCCATAGTGGGAGCGATACAGCGTGCGGGTTTCGGTGGCGAGGCTGTCGTCTTCCTGCTTCACCTGGATACTGATCTCAACCGCTTCCATGTCACGGGGGGCACCATCGAACACATACTGTGTCGCATCGTTTTCGTTCAGCATCAGGCCGTAAAGTGTGAAACGCCGAGCGGTGGACACGGTGTGCGCCCAGGCGATGTCGTCGTTGAAACCCATCAGCACCATCGGCGTGCCCATGATGGTGGCGCCGGAAATATCCATGCTGCCCGGCAGGGTCAGCTGCACCTGATAAAAGCGGTCCACGCCATCCAGATACCAGTGCGGGTTGGCGAAGTTCAGGGCACTGCCCTCGGTGGCGTCGGTGCCGAAGGAATAGGTGTTGCTGCCGATGCCGGCCTTCTGGCCCACCGCCACGCGGTCGGCGTCCAGGGTGGGTTCGCTCAGCGGCATGCTCAGCCCTTCGCCACCGGCGGGCGGTGCGGCCGTGGCGATTTCACTGACCCAGTTGGCGGCGCTGGCGGCCAGATTCAGGGCTACCAGGCGACGGAATACATCCTGCTCGTCGATCTCGGCCAGCCATTCGGCGTCGCGGCAGCTCTGGTGGCGTCCGGCATGCTCGCCGCCCTGGACCTCACGGACATAGCGGCTGAATCCGGCGGCAAAGCCGCGCGACAGGTCGCGCAGGTCCTGGGGCTGGTCATTGACGTAGGTATCGACCACGTCATCGTTCACGACAAAGCGAAAGAAGTAATCCGCGTTGCGGTTGTTGGGGGTACCAAAGGTGCCGCCGGACGACGCCGCAGCCGTCGGCCCGAAGTAGCGTGAACGCTCGCCACGGAAGGTCACGTAGGCATCGGCGAGGGTGCAGAGGTTATCCTCGGCAATCGCATAGCCGTGGCCGTATCCCAGGCCGGCATAGTCGTCGGCGGTGATATGCGGCACGCCATAGGTGGTGCGCTCAATGGTGGCGCTGTACTGCGTGTCGCTGCGCGAACTGGAACTGCCGCCGCAGGCGGTCAGCGTGGCGGTAACGCCAAGCATGCACAGTAGCGGCACGATGCCGCGGCTGGTTGCAATCAGCATGTTTCTCTCCCGGTTTATTATTGTGCTCACTGGAAGCATAGGCAGGGGCGTGTCGGCGCTGCTTGAACACAGCGGCTATTCCTCCGTCTTTGCGGGACACATATGTACACTGGCCCGGTTTTTCGGGGCGTGCTAGAGCATGTGAACGGTCATGCCGTTGGCCACGTAGGATGGCGGTAGCCCGAAAAACTGGCGGAAGGTGCGGGCCAGATGCGCAGAATCGGAAAAGCCGACGTCATGGGCAATGTTGGCAAGGCTTTCCTGCTGTGCGATCAGCTCCACGGCGCGTCGCATGCGCGCCCAGAGGATATAGCTCTTGACCGACAGGCCGAGATTTTCCGAGAACAGGTGCGTGAGCCGGTCCGCTGACAAACCCACCTGCTGCGCCAGATCACTGACGCTGCTCACCAGCGGCAATTCCTGTTTGATGGTCTGCGCCAGATAGACGGCGCGCATGTCCATGGGCACCCGCTTCGGGCTGTAGCCGCTGATAGCCTGCACCAGGTGGGTGGTGATGCGAAACAGGCTGGCCTTGTCCAGGGTGCCGTGGCCTGCAGCGTCCAGCTCGGCGGCATTGAGCGCATCAGGACGCAGGATCACGGCGCGCACGGACTGGCCGGCCAGGAAGGCGCTGAGGGTGTGGAACTCGTAGCTTTGCGGATCGAAGTTCAGCGACAGCAGCGGGGACCCGGCGCTGTCCAGGGCGCGCGCGACCTGCCGCCCGACCAGTGCGGCCTGGTAGCGCTGCCGGCGCCCGGCGGCGTCGCCCAGCTCGAAGCCGGTGCCATCCAGCGACACCAGCAAGGTGGTGGTATGCCGTTGTGTGATGCCGGAGGTGATGCCGGGAGTGATGTACAGGAAGCGGTCGTCCCAGACATACAAGTGGTTGCTGTAAGGTTGTGACATCATTCGTAGCGCTGGCGGGCGTCCTCATCGAGTGTATCGGCAATGCGAAAGAAGTTGTCCAGACGTTCCTGGCTGATGGCACCGGATTCTGCCGCCTCGATCAGGGCGCAGCCCGGCTCGTGCCGATGGGAGCAGTTGCGGAAGCGGCAATGGCCTGCCAGTGGCGCCAGGTCCACATAACCACTGAGCAGCTCTTCTTCACCGATATGCCAGAGGCCGAATTCGCGGATGCCGGGGGAGTCGATCAGGTCACCGCCCGCCGGCAGGTGCAGCAGCTGGGCGGTGGTGGTGGTGTGCTGGCCCAGGCCGGAGACATCCGAGAGCACATTGGTGGCGATATCCGCATCGGGCAGCAGGGCGTTGACCAGCGAGGATTTGCCGACACCGGACTGGCCGACAAAGACGCTGGTGTGGCCGTCCAGCGCCGCGCTGAGCGTGGCCAGCCCGGCGGCATGGGCGGTGCCGGTGTCGGTGGCCGAGGCCTCGATGACCGGGTAATCCAGTTTGCGGTAGATATCGCACAGGGCGGTCAGCGCCGCACGATTGTCGTCGGTAATCAGATCAGCCTTGTTGAGCACCAGTGCCGGGCGAATACCGGACAGCTCGGCGGCGACCAGGTAGCGATCCAGCAGCTGACTGGACGGCGTCGGCGCTGGCGCAAACACGATCAGCATCAGGTCCACATTGGCCGCCACCGGCTTCAGCTTGCCATAATTGTCCGGGCGCTTGAGCACGCTGGTACGCGGCACGATGGCCGTGACAACGCCGTCTCCGGGGCCTTTGGCGGGCTGCCAGAGGACCTGATCGCCCACCACCAGCTGTTCCAGGTTGGCGCGGAAATGGCAGCGCTGACGGACACCGTCGGTGCCGCTGATCTCGACCTTTCTGCCATAGTGGGCGGTGACCAGCCCCGGCTGGGCGTCCCCCAGCTCGCTGGCCACATCCGCATCCAGCTCGGCCTGGCGCTTCTGCGAGCGGGCCACGCGTTCCGCCTGGATCTTTTCGATGCGCCAGCGTTGACGGCGGTTGAGATTGCGTTTGCTCATGAAGAACCTGATCCGGTGACTGTCAGCCTGCTACTATAGCGGCCATTGCAACGTAGTACATGCCAAGGAGCGCGTGATGTCCGATTCCATGACAGGCAAGACAGTACTCATCACCGGTGGCAACAGCGGCATCGGGCTGGTGACGGCCACCGCGCTGGCGGGCATGGGGGCGAAGGTGATCCTCGCCTGTCGCAGGCAAGACGCCGCAGAGGCCGCGGCAGCGCAGATTCGTGGTCGTCACCCGGCGGCGCAGGTAGAGACAGTGCGGCTGGATCTCGCTTCGCTGAACAGCGTGCGTAGCGCAGCTGCCAATGTGCGTGAACGTTTCAATCGTATCGATATATTGATCAACAACGCCGGCATGGCGAATGTCAGCCGTGAAACCAGCGCGGACGGTTTCGAGCTGACTTTCGCCACCAATCACCTGGGGCCGTTTCTGTTTACCCATCTGCTGCAATCCGTGATCAATCCGGACAGTGGTCGCATCATCAATGTGGCTTCAGAGGCGCACCGCATGGGGCGCATGCACTGGGAGGATCTGCAACTGCAAAAAGGCTACTGGGTGATGAAGGCCTACGCGCAGTCCAAGCTGGCCAATATTCTTTTTTCCCGTGAGTTGGCGCGGCGTCTTGCGGGTACCGGCATTGCCGTAAGCGCCTTGCATCCCGGCGCCGTGTCCACCAGTATCTGGCCGGAAAATACCTGGTACGAACGGGCCTTCAGCCGCATTCTCAAGCTGTTTCTGATCTCGCCGGAAAAAGGCGCCCGCACCACAATCTGGCTGGCGTCCGGGCTTGAAGGTGGCCGCAGTCGCGGCGATTATTTTGAAAAGTGCGCGCCCCGCAAACCCGCCGCCCGGGCGCGTGATGTCGCGGCACAAGAACGGCTGTGGGATATTTCCGCTGCCCTGACAGGAACTGACGCATGACTGACCGTAAACAGAATCTTATCTGGATCGATCTCGAGATGACGGGGCTGAACCCGGACCGGGATCGCATCATTGAAATTGCCACGCTGATTACCGACAAGGATCTGAATATTCTGGCCGAGGGGCCGGTCATGGCGGTGCATCAGAGCGACACCATGCTCAGCGGTATGGATGAATGGAATACCACCACCCATACCGGTTCCGGGCTGGTGGAGCGGGTGCGGCAGAGTGAAGTGGACGAACGCGCAGTAGAAGCCGCGACGCTGGACTTTCTCGGTGACTGGGTTGAGCGGGGCATGTCACCCATGTGTGGCAACAGCATCTGCCAGGACCGGCGTTTCCTGTGGCGTTACATGCCGGGCCTTGAAGGCTATTTTCATTATCGCAATCTGGATGTGTCGACCATCAAGGAATTGACGCGCCGCTGGGCACCGGAGTTGTTGGCCGGCGTCAAGAAAGATAGCAAGCACCAGGCGCTGGATGATATTCGTGATTCCATCGAGGAAATGCGTTACTACCGCAAGACCGTGTTTGCCATCTGAGACGGCCGCAACCGCTGTCGGCGCGATGCCGACAGCGGTTGAAGACGGGTCTATATCAGCGCCAGACCTTCAACGAGAGACCAGCAGCGGCACCTCGGCACGCTGCAACATGCTCAGGGTCGTGCTGCCGACAAAGAACTGCCGCAGGGCGGAATGCCCGAAAGCCCCCATCACGATCATGTCGATATTGTTGTCACGCTGATAGCTGCGCAATGCCGCTTCCACGCCGCCGTTGAGAATGGCGCTCTGCACTGCGAGGCCGACGCCTTCGAGCATGTGCCGGGCGGTAGCCAGAGCGCTGCGGTGTTTCTCGTTGTCGTCGCCCACCGTGACCAGGTGGCAGGTGATGCCGTTGAACAACGGGCTGGCCGCAATCAACTCCAGGCCCTTGCGCGTGGTCGGGCTGCCATCATAGGCCAGCAGGATATTGCGCGGTGCCATAAATGTGGCGGGCGTCAGCAAAATCGGTTTCTTGAGGGTGCGGATGACCCGCTCCACGTTATTGCCAACGTGCGCGCCAACGGAGTCGCCGTCCTCGCCCTGGCGACCCATCACCAGAATGCGAATGTCCTCTTCCATGGCGGACAGCGCGTCCACCAGATCGCCGTGCCGCTGGCGAATGTCGCTCTCGGCAACGCCGGCGTCGCGCAGGTGTTGCTGCGCGGCTTCCAGCATTGCGCGGCCCTGTTCCAGCGCCAGACGGTTGCGTTGCTGATCCAGCTCCGCCATCTGCTCCAGCAGCTTCTGGCTGCCGCCCAGGCCAATGTGCCCGGAGAAGTTGTTTTCTGACGGGAATTTCGACTTGTCGAGCACGTGCAGCAGGGTCAGCGGCGCGCCGGTGCGACCTGCCGCCCAGGCGGCGTAATCACACACCGCGGGCGCTGCCTTCGAGCCGTCGATACAGGCCATGATATGAGACATCAAATACTCCAGTTGTTATTGCCCTCGGTGTAGCGAGGTGCAACGCGCTGTGTCGTCAGTGCGCAGACATGCGCTCGAGCGCGTCGGGCTTGTCATGCACGCCGAATTTGTCGACCAGCGTGGCACTTGCTTCGTTCAGACCCCGGATTTCCACCTCGGCGCCTTCACGACGCAGCTTGATGATCACCTTGTCCAGCGCGCTGATGGCCGTGATGTCCCAGAAATGCGCCCGGTGCAGATCAATCACCACCTGCTCCACCGCCTCACGGAAATCGAATGCGCCAACAAACTCTTCTGCGGAGCTGAAGAATACCTGCCCGACCACCTGATACTCGCGCACTCTGCCGGTTTCATCCAGCGTTGAACTGATATACATCAACCGGCCGACCTTGTTGGCAAAGAACAGGGTGCTGAGCAGAACGCCGACCAGAACCCCGATGGCCAGGTTGTGGGTCAGCACGACCACCACCACGGTAGAGATCATGACGATGTTGCTGCTCATGGGGTGCTCGCGCAGATTGGTCAGCGACCGCCAGCTGAACGTGCCAATGGAGACCATGACCATGACGGCCACCAGGGCCGCCATGGGGATCTGGGAGACCCACTCACCGAGGAATACCACCATCATCAACAGCACGACACCGGCGACGAGGCAGGAGAGCCGCCCGCGACCACCGGATTGTACGTTGATGACGGACTGGCCAATCATGGCGCAACCGGCCATGCCGCCGAAGAAGCCGGTCACGATATTGGCAACGCCCTGGCCTTTGCTCTCGCGTGCCGCGTCGCTTTCGGTGTCGGTGAGATCGTCAACGATATTGGCGGTCATCAGGGATTCCAGCAGGCCGACAACGGTCAGTGACAGCACGGTAGGCAGGATGATCATCAGGGTGTCGAAGTTGATCGGTACGTCTGGCAGCAGGAAATGGGGCAGGCTGTCCGGCAAGTCGCCGGTGGCGCCCACATCCCGGATGTCCAGGCCGAAATACATGGCGATCCCGGTCATGATCAGGATGCACACCAGCGGCGAGGGCACGATCCTGGTGACCAGCGGCAGCAGATAGATGATGCCCAGGCCGGCGATGACCATGGCGTAGACCGCCCAGTGCATGTAGGTGATGACGGGTACGGAGAGGCTGAATCCGGCAATGGTGGCGGGCTCCCAGCTGATACTGCCCAACTCTTTCAACTGCGCCATGAAGATCAGGATCGCCAGTGCGTTGACGAAGCCGGTCATCACCGAGCGCGACACAAAGCGCATCACGCGATGGATGCCCAACTGCCCCAGGATGACCTGAAACACACCGGTCAGCACCGTGGCGGCCAGCAGATACTGCAGGCCATGCTGGTCCACCAGATTGACCATCAACAGCGCCATGGCGCCGGTGGCAGCGGAGATCATGCCGGGCCGGCCGCCCACGATGGACGTGATGACAGCGATACTGAAGGAAGCATAGAGCCCGACTTTCGGGTCCACGCCGGCCAGCACGGAGAAGGCGATGGCCTCGGGGATCAGCGCCAGCGCGACGACGAGACCGGCGAGCACATCACCGCGGACATTGAAGAACCAGGTGTTCTTGAGGTATTGCAACATGGATAGGCGTCCAGACAAGCAAAAAACGAAAACAGGAATGCGGCACCACACCGGTAGCGGTGTGGCAAATCAGTGGCGTAGGGGGGTATGCGGGCAGCAGGCAAGGCTGCAGCAAGGCGTCCTACCGTGGGGGCCGGGCCGCTAGGGCGGCGTAAGCGCCTGAATCTGCGGGGAACGTGAGCCGTCAAACGTCATATTTGAGCCGGAGCGTTGCCAGAAAGGGGGCGCGAGTCTAGCACCGTGCCCACACAATGAACACCTTCGGGGCTGCCTGCTTAGTCGTCGCGTGCCGGCCTGGCCGCCATGGTCTGGGTGCCGATGATGATCATGCGCACCATGGTCACCAGTTGTTCGATGATTTCCGGATGTGCCTCCTCCGGTTGGTCCATGGCCTTGGCGCCCATGGCGAACACCAGCCGCGTGATTGCCCGGGATACCACCTCCGGCCGATAGATGCCGGTATCACGCTGCACCGCCAGCCGCTGCAGGTCGGTGCAGAGCTCTTCCTCAAAGAAGCACAGCTGCCGTTCGACGGCGCCCTTGAAGGCATCTGAGCCCACGGTGCCTTCGCGTAGCAGCAGGTGCAGGTACTTCTGATCCGCCCGCAGCTGCTCCATGAAGGCCTCGATGGAGCTTTGCACCACACTGCGTTCCGCCACCGCCCGGGTGCGGGCTTCACCGATGATCTGGCGCAGCGCTTCACCGGCCTGGTTGATCAGCGTGACCGCCAGTTCGTCCACGTCGCGGAAGTGACGGTAGAAGCTGTTCGGCGCAATGCCCGCTGCCCGGGCGATCTCGCGCAGACTCAGCGTGGAAATGCTGCGATGGGGCCCCACCAGTTGCAGCGCGGCGGCCATCAGGTCTTCGCGGGAAATGACGGCGCGGCGGCCCACATGGGGGCGCGCCCGGTCGGGCGGCGGCTGATCGGTGCCGGTGTCCAGGGTGCCGACGAGGTGGCTAACGTCCTTGGGCGTGGAGGTCATCTGTTTGTCTCTTTGGTGTGGTCTGCTGTCTGCGCGAGATGCGGCTGCCAGACTGTACAGAGCTTGCCAGAAAATAGCCCGTTTAGAGAAGGACAGGTGTATAGACTAATATATATACATATGTATAATAACGCCGATTATGGACCCTGGAGAGATGCGGATGCCTGCCACAGGCGCTCTGAAACGTGTGATTGCTCCCTTGATAGACCCGGTTGCTTTTGACTTCTGGGCTGCCAGGGTCAATCCGTTGCTGTCCTGGGAGCGCCCGCTGGCGCGTGTCGTCGCCCGGCAGGTCACGGCACGCGACTGCGTGACCCTGGTGTTGCGACCCAACCGGCATGTGCCGCCGGTGCAGGCCGGGCAGCATGTACCGGTGACGGTAGAGGTGGATGGCGTGCGGCTGACGCGCTCCTACAGCCCTTCTCATGTCAGAGCTTCTCATGCCAGAAGGCGTGGCGGTCGCAAAGACTGCCTGGCGATTACCGTCAAGCGCATCCCCGGTGGCCGCGTCAGCAGCCACCTGTGCCAGGAGGTGCGCGTCGGCGACGTGCTTGAGCTGGGCGAGGCCTTTGGCGCGATGACCTTGCGCCCGGACGTGCCGCGCTGGCTTTACGTCGCTGCAGGCAGCGGCATTACGCCGCTGATGAGCCTGTTGCGCGCGCAAACGGCGGCAACGGCAGGCGTTGATGTGACCCTGCTGTACTGGGCCAGAACCCGAGCCGATCTGTGTTTCCTCGACGAGTTGCGAGGCCTGGAGAAAGCCGCGGGCAGTGGTCAGCCGGGTGTGCGTGTGCACATCATCCTGACCCGCGAAGCGACGTTGCTGCCCGGCGAATACAGCGGCCGACCCAGTGCCGACCTGCTCGCGCAACTGGTGCCGGACCTGGCCGAACGACAGGTGTACGCCTGCGGCACCGGCGGCTTCGTGGACAGCCTGCGCACGCTGCTGGCGGATCAGGTGGCGGGTTTCGAGGCCGAAGCCTTCACCTTGCCGGAGCGTGCTGCTGTGGTCGGTGCGCCGGTGCAGGTGACCCTGCGGCGCAGCGGCCGCGTGCTGGATATTCCTGCTGGTGAAGCATTGCTGCCAGCGCTGGAGGCCCGCGGCATCCACCCGAAACACGGTTGCCGCATGGGTATCTGCAACAGCTGTGCCTGCGACCGGATCAGTGGCACCAGTGAAAACCTGAACACCGGCGCCACCCAGAGTGAGCCGGGCGTGGTGCGTATTTGTATCAGCGCCGCCCGCTCGGACATGACGCTGGATCTCTAGACAGTGTTGTTTGCCAGACAGGACTAAAACAGGACCCAAACAGGACCCAAACAGGACAAGCCATGACAGCCTTACCTCCCGCAATGCCCGCCAGTGTCGCCCTCAAGAAGCCAGGGCGCGAACGCCTCAGCCGCGAACAGGTGGAACAGTTCGGCGCGGATCTGGATGCCCTGCGCGAGCGGACCCTGGCCGATATCGGCGAACAGGATGCGCGTTATATCAAGCGCATTTACGCGGCGGTGCGTTACACCGGCGCCCTCGGCCGTGGCCTGCTGTTCTTCGGTATCTTCCCGCCTGCCTGGTTGCTCGGCACCCTGTTGCTGGCGATTTCCAAGATTCTGGAAAACATGGAACTGGGCCACAACGTCATGCATGGCCAGTACGACTGGATGAACGATCCGCGTTTTGACGGCAAGACTTACGAGTGGGATATCGTCGGCACCAGTGATAACTGGCGCAAGACGCACAATTACAGCCATCACACCTACACCAATATCAAGGGCATGGACGACGATGTCGGCTATGGCGTGCTGCGCCTGTTCCCGGAGCAGCGCTGGCGTCCGTTTTTCCTGGGTCAGCCGCTGTACGCCGTGATCTTTGCGCTGCTGTTCCAGTGGGGCGTGGCCATCCAGGATATCCGCCTGGGTCGTTATTTTGCCGGTCGTATGACCGGCGCCGAGCTGCGTGAGGAATTCCGCCCGACAGGCCGCAAGATGCGCCGCCAGCTGCTCAAGGACTATGTCTTTTTCCCGCTGCTAGCGGGCCCGTTCTTCCTGCCGGTGCTGCTGGGCAATCTGGTTGCCAACGGTTTGCGCAATCTGTGGACCTTCATGATCATTTTCTGCGGCCACTTCACCGCTAACGTGGAAGTGTTCCCGAAAAGCATCATCAAGAACGAAACGCGCGGCCAGTGGTATCTGCGCCAACTGCGTGGCTCGTCCAACCTGACCGGCAGCAAGCTGCTGCACATCATGTCGGGTAACCTGAGCCACCAGATCGAACACCACCTGTTCCCGGATATTCCGGCACGGCGTTATGCTGAAATGTCGAAAGAAGTGCGCGCCATCTGTCGCCGCTACGGCATCTTCTACAACACCGGCTCGCTGGTCTCCCAGTTCGGTCAGGTGATCTGGCGCATCCTGCGTTATGCCTTGCCGAGCAAGCCTGTCTCGCTGGAAGGCAAGGCGCTGGTCGCTGACTGACGTGACTGGTGCAGGCGCGTCAGTGCCCACTGCACGTGCCGCACCACCATGTCGGAGGGGAAATCCAGCCGCGCTTCCAATGCCGCAATCGCCGCGTCACTGGGCGGGCCGTTCCCCAGCCCCACGGCAATATTGCGCAGCCATCCGGCGTAGCCGGTGCGGCGGATCGGTGAGCCCGCCGTGTTCTCCAGAAACGTCGCCTCGCTCCAGTTGAACAAGGTCACCAGATCCGCCTGATCCAGCGCATGTCGGGGCTGAAAATCAGCTTCGCCGGAATGCTGCGCAAAACGGTTCCAGGGGCACATCAACTGGCAGTCGTCGCAGCCGAAGACGCGATTGCCCATCTTGGGACGCAGGTCTTCCGGAATGTCACCGCTGTTCTCGATGGTGAGGTAGCTGATACACCGGCGCGCATCCAGCTGATACGGTGCCACGATGGCATCGGTGGGGCAGACAGTGATGCAGGCCTTGCAGGCGCCGCACTTGTTCTCCACCGGCGCATCCACCGGCAGCGGCAGGTCCGTATAGATTTCGCCGAGAAAGAACCAGCTGCCCGCCTGTTGATTGAGAATCAGCGTGTGCTTGCCCTGCCAGCCGAGCCCGGCCTTGGCGGCCAGCGGTTTTTCCATGACCGGCGCACTGTCCACAAAGGCCCGGCCCAGTTCTGAGGCCAGTCCCGATGCGTGGGCGGCGGTGCGAATCTGCGCCGCCAGTTGCGCCAGCCGTTTGCGTATCACCTTGTGATAATCCCGCCCCAGCGCGTAGCGCGAGATATAGGCTTTCTCGCCTTGCTTGAGCAGTTTTACCGGCGCTGTGTCCGGTGGCAGATAATCCATGCGCACGGAAATCACCCGCAGTGTGCCGGGCTCCAGTTCCGCCGGGCGGCTGCGCTTGTTGCCATGGGCGGCCATCCAGTCCATATCACCGTGATACCCCGCCGCCAGCCATTGTTGCAGGCGTGCCTCGGCCTGGCTGAGTTCGGTGTCGGCAATGCCGGCTTGCTGGAAGCCCAGCTCCCGCGCCCAGATCCGGATATTGGCCGCCAGGGCGGTCAACGCGTCTGTCTCTGCGGGGGATGGGGGCGGCATGGGTTCAGACATGGCGGCAGCCGGTGGTGGTCGGAAGTCAGCAGGAACGTCGCGTATACTGTCGCAGACAGTGTGAATCGTTCTCAGGGATATATCGGCCATGATGTTACCACACGCAGCAGTGCCGCTTCCCCCGGCGATGTCGGCGCTTGCCGATGATCGCTTGTGGTGCCGGCTGGATTCTGCCGACGGCACCCGCGCGCTGGATCGCATCGCCATCGAGGGTGTCCCGGGCGCTGATGTGCAGGGCTCTGGTGCGCAAGCCATAGCGGGTGCAACGCTCATGCAGCGCGCTGGCCAGGCGGCCTTTGATCTGCTGCGCCAGCGATGGCCGGATGCGCAGCGCCTGCTGGTGTGTTGTGGTGGCGGCAATAACGGTGGCGACGGTTATGTGGTGGCGCGGCTGGCGGCCGATGCCGGGCTGGCGCCGGTGATCTTGCCCCTGGTCCCGCTTGATGCGTTGAAAGGCGATGCGCTGACCATGGCAGAGCGCGCCGCCGACGTGCCGCACATTGCCCTGACCGAACTCCCCGCCGCACTGCATGACACCGATCTGATCGTGGATGCCCTGTTGGGCACCGGGCTGAGCACGCCGGTGCGGGAACCTGTGGCGGGGTTGATTGATGCCCTCAACGCCAGCGGCAAGCCGTCACTGGCACTGGACCTGCCCTCCGGCTTGCATGCGGACACGGGTAATCCGCTGGGCGTCGCCGTGCGCGCCAGTGCCACCATCACGTTTATCGGCGTCAAGACCGGCCTGCTTACCGGCGCCGGGCCGGATCATTGTGGCGCATTGCATTTTGATGATCTCGATGTGCCCGCTGCGGTGTATGCCGCCGTGCCACCGGCAGCACTGTGCCCGCGCCCGGCCCTGATATCGGAGATGCTGCCGCGCCGTTTGCGCGCCGGGCACAAGGGGCTTTACGGCCATGTGCTGGTGATCGGTGGCGATCAGGGATACGCCGGGGCCGCCATGATGGCCGCCCAGGCGGCATTGCGTTGCGGCGCCGGGCTGGTTTCCGTGGCAACCCGCGCTGAGCATGTCAGCGGTTTCCTCACGCGCCAGCCGGAACTGATGGTGCCCGGCACGGAGACCCGTGCGGCACTCGATACCCTGCTGGCGAAGGCCTCGGTGCTGGTCGTGGGTCCGGGCCTGGGGCAGGGCGCCTGGGGCCGCACGATGCTGGCGGCAGCGGTGGACGCGGGCTTGCCCATGGTCCTGGATGCCGACGCCATTAACTTACTGGCCGCGCAGGACCTGCCGCGACGCGCCAACGCGGTCTGGACGCCGCACCCCGGTGAGGCGGCCCGCATGCTGGATTACAGCACCGCCGCGATACAGCAGGATCGTTTCGCCGCCTTGCGCAAGCTCACCGCAGCAACCGGTGGCGCGGTGCTATTGAAAGGCGTCGGGACACTTATCAGTGCTTCTGTCGGCGCGTCGGGCGATGCGCTGCCGCCGGTGTTGATCCAGCGCGGCAACCCCGGCATGGCCACCGGCGGGATGGGCGATGTGCTCAGCGGTATCATCGGTGCGCTGCTGGGGCAGGGCCTCATGCCTCGGGACGCGGCGGCCGTGGGCGCGCTGGTGCATGCGATGGCGGCGGATCGCTGTACGGCGAGCGCCGGCGAGCGCGGGCTGCTGGCCACCGACCTGCTGGCGCAGTTGCCCGCGTTGGTCAATGGCATTGGTTTATACGAAGCAGCACACCGGGATGCAGCACATGACTGAAGAATGTATCTACCTGGCCGACGAAACAGCCACCGAACAGCTTGGCGCCAGGCTGGCAGAGGAATTTGCTGCGGGCGGCGTGGTCACACTGGAAGGCGAACTTGGCGCAGGCAAGACCACACTGGTCCGTGGCTGGCTGCGCGCACTGGGTCATCAGGGGGCAGTAAAGAGCCCGACCTACACCATTGTTGAACCCTATGAGCTTCAGGGACTCAACGTATATCATTTCGACCTGTATCGGCTCAGCGATGCGGAAGAGCTGGAATTGATGGGCGTGCGGGATTATTTCGACGGGGACGCTTTATGTCTGGTGGAATGGCCGCAACGTGGCGCCGGCATCCTGCCGCCCGCAGACCTGCATGTGCAACTGACGGTAACGTTGCCGGGCAGAGAGGCTGTGCTGACACGCAGGCGCTGACGTACGGCAAGGCTGATATGCTTCCGGCAATGCTATGATCAGATTTATCGTTGCACCGCGGACAACAGGAACAGTGGGATCTTGATGCGCGCAGAATGTCAGCACAGTGATTTCCGAAATACGGCGAACCAGGCGGGTGTGCGCTTGCGTGCTCGCCTGGGCAGTATGCTGTTTGGCCTGCTGTCGCTGTGCTGGTTCGAGTTTGCCAGCGCGCAGACCATCGACTCGGTGCGCTTGCACCGCGCTCCGGATCACACACGTATCGTGTTCGACCTCAAGGGGCCTCTGGAGCACAAGGTTGATCGTCTCTCCAACCCGGATCGCATCGTGATTGACCTCAAGGATGCGGATCTGGGTTTCGATATGAACAGCCTGACGCTGGCACGCAGCCCGATCAATGGCATCCGCATCGGCAAGCACGAATCCATGACCCGCGTCGTACTGGATATGAGCGACGCGGTGCGCCCGCGCACCAATCTGCTCAAGCCCATCGAGCCCCATGGCTGGCGCCTGGTCGTGGATCTGTTCGACAGCGATCCCGAGCCGGTGCGCAGCATGGAAAAGGTGGTCGAGCAGCAAGCGGGGCCGCGGCCGATGATCGTCGCGCTGGACCCCGGCCACGGTGGCGAAGACCCGGGCGCTATCGGTCCCGGCGGCATCCATGAAAAGAAAGTCGTGCTGGAAATTGCGCGCCGCATATACCGCCTCATGGATGCAGAGCCGGGTATTCAGCCGGTGCTGGTGCGTGATGGCGACTACTACGTGCCGCTGGCAGAGCGCCGCCGTATCGCTGCGGAGCAGCACGGCGCTGACGTGTTTATCTCCATCCATGCGGACGCCTTTACCGACCCCCGTGCTCACGGGGCCTCGGTGTTTTCCCTGTCCAATCGCGGCGCTACCAGTGCCCGTGCGGCTTATCTTGCGCGCATGGCCAACGATTCTGACCGCGTGGCCGGTGTCTACGAGGAAGAAAAGGACAACAGCGGCCTGATGGGGGTGCTGGCGGACATGACTCTCAGCGGCTCCATGTCCCACAGCCTCTATCTGGGCAAGGAAATGATCGAGGAAATGGGCAGCTTTACTCGCCTGCACGGCAACCGCCGGCAGGTGGAGCAGGCCAACTTTGCGGTACTGCGCGAACCCAGTATGGTGTCGGTGCTGGTGGAAACCGGCTTTATTTCCAACCCGGAAGAGTCGCGCAAACTGCAGACCGCCGAGCACCAGGAAAAGATTGCTCGTGCTGTACTGAATGGCGTGCGTCGTTACTTCGAGCACCACCCGGCGCCGGGCAGCTGGTTTGCCGAGCAGCGGCGCAATGGCGGTGGCAGTGTAGCCAGCCACCGTATTCAGCCTGGCGAAACGTTGTCGGCCATTGCCCGGCGTTACAGCGTATCTGAATCCGCATTGCGGGAAGCGAACAGTCTGCGCGGGGATCTGATTCGCGTCGGTCAGGAACTGCGCATCCCCGGCTCCTGAATCCTGCGCGGACCACAAGAACATCTGAACAAGGTTGCTGCATGGCACGTATTACATTGCTTGATCCCCGACTGGCCAACCAGATTGCTGCCGGTGAAGTGGTCGAGCGCCCCGCCTCGGTGGTCAAGGAACTGCTGGAAAATGCCCTCGACGCCGGTGCCGGGCAGATCGTGGTGGATGTGGAGCAGGGCGGTGTGCGCCTGATACGCGTGCGTGACGACGGCGGCGGTATCGAACGGGATGACCTGGCCCTGGCATTGTCCCGCCACGCCACCAGCAAGATTCGCGCAGTGGAAGACCTGGAGGCCATCGGCAGCCTTGGCTTTCGCGGCGAAGCGCTGGCGGCCATCAGTTCGGTGTCGCGGCTGACCATGACCAGTTTTTCCGGCAACAGCGATGGCGACGCCACTGGCTGGCAAGTGCAGGTGGCGGGCCGTGATATGGCGCCGGAACTCAGCCCTGCCGCCCACCCGCGCGGCACCACAGTGGAAATGCGCGACCTGTTCTTCAATACCCCGGCCCGGCGTCGTTTTCTGCGCACCGAAAAAACCGAATACAACCACCTGGAAGAAGTGTTTCGGCGCATCGCCCTGAGTGAATTCGACACCGGTTTCCGCCTGTCCCACAACCAGAAAGCCATCCACCAGCTGCCCCCGGCCAAAGATGCTGCCGCTCGCGCCCAGCGCGTGGCGCGCCTGTGTGGTGCCGGCTTTATGGAGCAGTCTGTTGCCGTGGACATGGAAGCCGCCGGCTTGCGCCTGCATGGCTGGCTCGGGTTGCCGACATTTTCCCGCTCCCAGGCCGACCTGCAGTATTTCTACGTTAACGGCCGTGTGATTCGCGACAAAGTGGTCAACCATGCCGTGCGCCAGGCCTACCGTGATGTGCTTTACCACGGTCGCCATCCTGCTTATGTGTTGTTCCTGGAGCTGGACCCGGCCCTGGTGGACGTCAACGTCCACCCCACAAAACATGAAGTGCGCTTCCGTGAACAACGCATGGTGCATGACTTCCTGTTTCGTTCTTTGCATCGAGCGATTGCCGAGCTGCGCCCTGGCGAAGGGCCCGTGCCAGAAGCGCGTGCTGTGACATCAGCGGGTGCAGGTTTTACGGGGGATACCACTACCCCGCCAGAGCAGGGCAACATGATGCTGGCGCCACCACGCGCCCAACCGTCTCGCGAAGACGGGCATGTGCAGGCACGTACCTATTTCGGCCCTCAGCAATCATCTGCGCCGACCAGCGGTTTTGCCGGTGCCGGCTATGAACAACCCGGCGCACTGCCGGCCAACGGCGTAGGCGATCCGCGTGCCATGCCCGCTGAACGCAGCGACGGCACACCGCCCCTCGGCTTTGCCCTGGCCCACCTGCATGGCATCTATATCCTGGCCCAGAACGCCGACGGCCTGGTGCTGGTGGACACCCACGCCGCCCACGAACGCATCACCTACGAAGGCATGAAACAGGCCTGGGCCGACGCCCGCGTCCGCTCACAGCCGTTGCTGGTGCCGGTCTCCATGGCGGTCTCCGAGCGCGAGGCTGACTTCGCCGAAAACCAGCCCGAGGTGTTCGAACGCCTGGGCTTCACCCTCCAGCGCGGTGGCCCGGAAACCCTTGTTGTGCGCGATATTCCTGCGCTGCTACGTGGTGCGGATGTCGAAGCCCTGGTGCGCGACGTCCTGTCTGACCTGATCATGGACGGCAGCAGCGAACGCATTGCCCAGCGCATCGACGAACTGCTCTCCACCATGGCCTGCCACGGCAGCGTGCGCGCCAACCGCCGCCTGACCATCGACGAAATGAACGCCCTCCTGCGCGACATGGAAGCCACAGAACGCAGCGGCCAATGCAACCACGGCCGCCCGACCTGGATGCAGCTCAGCATGAAAGAACTCGACCGCCTTTTCCTGCGCGGACGCTAGTCCGCCCGCCCGCCTTAGGGTGAGCTGAGCACAGCGAATCGGACTGGGGCACCGGCGCACTTGCCGCTCTGGACTCGACCTCGCAAGTGCCGGTGAATTGCCATCCCCGGCAGCATCCTGAGTGCCATGTAAGGATTCAGAGCCCCATTCGGAGAGGACCAGGGTATGGGATCAAGACACTTCAAACTCGCATTCCATGCCTTATGGATTTCGGTGGCCCTGGTCCCTGACGCTGTGGCGCTCAGTTGTGCTGGACCGGTCCCTCATATATCGACGGTGGCCGAGATTGACGAGCGGGGCGTTCCGACGTTCACCGATCAGGAATATTTCGGCATTGATCACTGGCGCGATGATGGAGGCCAGGGGCTGAATCGTTCGCCGGACAGGGTCATCGTGCTGGACAGGTACAGGGATGTAGTAAAGGATTACATGACGTCAGAGAGAAGCCTGATCCGGAGCGTCCAGATTGATCCGCCGACATTGCGACATTCCCGCTTTTTCCAGAACTATGCAGATCGTGCTTATGACGTGCCTGATCTGGTGCCGGGAGATATTCTTGTCATCGGTACCGGGAATCCTTGTATGCCGCTTCCGCGCGTTGTGTTCGACGGCCATGGAAACCTGCGATACGTCATTACTGCAGAGCAATACAGTGATTACGAGATTGACGGTGTGCGCCTGCATGTCGATGTTGCGTATCCCGTTTCATGCGGAGGAGACGCCTGTAAGTCGCGCGTTTCCTTCCAAGTAGATCAAGAGAGGTTTTCCCTCAAGGCGGGGGAATCTTACAGGCCGAAAAATAGAAGCATAGCGTCCGTGTCGGTCCTGGATGCCAGTATTTCGCTCTATTATTATACTCAAGATCCCCAGCATTTTGATTGGTTGCTGGGGCACTTCGTGAATATGCTCGTGAGGTTTTCGCCAGAGGATCCCCGCTGAGCCTCTTTGTGGTGCAATAGTGGTGCTCATGAAGGCACATATTGTTTCTTCGGCGGCAACGCATAACGGAAGATCTTTCGCCACACACTGAATAGCTGCGCGCCAAGCGGCCGTGCGTTGTAGCGGATGCCGTAGCGTTCGCACAGGGCGCGGATTTCCGGTGCGATCTCCTGATAACGACGGCTCGGCATGGATGGAAACAGGTGGTGTTCGATCTGGCAGCTCAGGTGGCCGCTCATCAGATGCATCCACGGGCCGCATTCAATATTGGCGGAGCCCAGAATCTGGCGGATGTACCAGCCCGACTTGTCTTCATCTTCGATATCCGCTTCCTCGAAATCCTCGACGTCATCCGCGAAATGTCCGCAGAAGATCACGGCATAGGCCCACAGGTTGCGGATCAGGTTGGCGCCCATGTTTGCCAGGAAGACCTGCAGGAACCAGGGACCCGCCAGTAGCGGGAAAAGCAGATAGTCCTTGCCCAGCGACCTGGCAATCTTGTTTCTCAGGGCGCGCAGCTTGGGGCGGACTGACGCCTTGCTGCGCCGGCCGGCCCGCCAGTCAGCGAGTTCATCGTCATGGATGGCAACGCCCCAGTTGAAGAACAGCGCCATCATCATGTTGGTCACGGGCTGAAACAGGTGCGAGCGCTTCCAGGGCTGCCGCGCGCTGACCCGCAACGCTTCATATCCGAAATCACGGTCGCGACCGATGACGTTGGTCCATTTGTGATGGATCATGTTGTGGGAGCGCTGCCACTGACGCGCGGGGCAGACACCGCCCCATTCCCAGGTGCTGGAATGAATCTTCGGATCGCCGAGCCAGTTCCACTGGCCGTGCAGCACGTTGTGGCCAATCTCCATGTTATCGAGAATCTTGGCCAGGCCGAGAATGATGGCGCCGAGGACGAAACATGCCGGATGGAGAATGCCGGCAAAGATGATGAGGCGCCCGCCAATTTCCGCTGTGCGATGCGCGGCCAGCAGCCGGCGGAAGTAGCGCTCGTCTTGCTCTCCCAGATCGCTCATGACCCGGTTGCCGATACGTTTGACCTCTGCGCCGAAGGCCTGGATGTCTGTCTCTGAAAGGTGACGTGCCCCGGCGACGCGGCTTAACCCGCTGTTGCGCCTCTGATTGGTCGCTGTCGTGTCCACCGCTGGCTCCCTGATTGCTGCTGGCTGGACCGGAGATTACCGGGGCGCCGAAGGGAGAGTGAATCAGGCATCGGCGCCATTCCATTGTCAAAACAGGACGGGTGAGATGCCGGTGGCGCGCGGGGCAAAGCGACAGGGGGGCGGTGTTTATGCGGTCGCCTCGTCGGCTACCTGAATCACAATCTTCCCCTGCGCCCGTCCGGTCTGGCTTCGACGGTACGCCTCGCCCAACTCGGCCAGGGGGTAAAGGCTGTCAATCACCGGGGTGACGCGGCCAGCCTCGATCCACTGCGCCAATGTCTGCAAATCCCGTGTCCAGGATTCCACGATGACCAGTTTTGCTTGCACGCGTCGGCGCAAGACTTTGCGGCGGGCGACATTCAGGTAGGCATGAGCGTAGCCACCGGTGCTGACGAATATGCCGTTCTCTTTCAGCAGTGATTCGCAGGTGTCGGGGCTTTCGTGGGAGGTGGCATCAAACACCACGTCAAAGTCGTCGTCCCGTTGCAGATAGTCTTCTGCGGTGTAGTCGATAACAGCGTCAGCGCCCAGCTTGCGGACCAGATCGGCATTGCGGCCGCTGCACACCCCGGTCACTTCCGCTTCCAGCGCCTTGCCGATCTGCACCGCGAAAGTGCCAACGCCGCCGGAGGCGCCAATAATCAGCAAGCGGGTGCCTGCGCCGACGTGGGCCTTGCGAAACGCCTGCAGGGCGGTCAGCGCTGCCAGTGGCACAGCGGCGGCTTGCTCGTGACTGAGGTTGGCCGGTTTGTGCGCCACGCGGCGCTGGTCGATGATGGCGAATTCGCCACAGGCGTTGGTGCGCAGGCGCATGTCCATGCCATACACCGTGTCGCCGATCTCGAACCCGATGACACCAGCGCCTTTGCCAACCACAACCCCGCTGAGGTCATCGCCAAACAGATTGGTGCGCAACAGACCGCCGAGCGGTGGTATCAGGGCAGCGATATTGCGATTGAGCTTCCAGTCCTTGGGATTGACGGACGAGGCATGCACTGCCACCAGCAGATCGTTACGCCCCGGGCGGGGGCGTGGCGCATCGCCGACCACCAGTGGTGCCTGACGTCCTATGCCTGATGTGACAATGGCTTTCATATGGCGCTCCGTTCTGACTGTTTTGCTTTTTTTAACCGCATCAAATCATCATGACGGCTCTTCGCGAGGCAGACAACGACCTTGCGATAGTCAGCAGGCAGACACGAGAAGACAGATCAGGAGAACCAGCGTGGCCCTTCAGTCGAAGCGCCCGGGTGTAGCTGAAGAGTGCCGGGGCTGCTGTTGCAGCAGACCCCGGTGGATTCCAGTGAGGCGTTAGCCGAGCAGTTAGTCTAGAAAGACGGCGCAGGTGGCATTGGCCGTATGCTGATCGTTGCCCAGCGTCGCCCAGCGGTAGTCAATATCCGAAAGCAGTGTCATATCCCAGGCTTCCAGGCGATCGGTCAGGTCAAAGCCGATGCTGTTCAGATCGTTGGCCGCCACCTGTTCCCAGTCGAGTTGCATGACGCGGTTGTAAACGGTGCCCGGGATCACGTTCAGGCTCAATAACAGCGCGTTGTCGTTCAGGCGGCTCCATTCACCGGAAACGTATTGAGGCGTACCGAACAGCTGATCGTTCTGTGGTGTGCCCGTTTGGGTATAGCGCACGCAGGCCTGAAGCAGGCCGCCGTCGATCAGGTTGTCGCCGGGCGCCGGGGTCAGAAGCAGTTGAGCTTGCCCGTCATTGCCCGTGACGGGGTCAGTATATTGAATGTCGATGACATTACTGGTCAGTGAGGCAATGGCTGAGTCGAAGAAATCCTTGTCGAGAAGGAAATCTTCCAGCGAGGCGTTTTGCATATCCCGGGCGGTGTCCCGCAGGAAGGCCATCAGGCTGGCCAGGTTGATACGGCGGTCGCTGCTGTCTGCTTCCTGGGACAGGCCGATCAGGCTCTCCAGCAGCAGATCAAAATCGTTGGTGCTGAAGCTGTCATTCAGGTCCGCGTCTTCGTTCAGTGCTTTCATCAGCTGCTGCGCGGCCGAGGACAGCTGGTTGTGGGTCTGCGGGTCGAGATCGGGCATCAGTGCATCCCGGATGAACAGGGTCGCCTGCAGCAATTGAGCACGGGTGGCCGCTGAATCGTAGCCGGAGAATGCCATCAGTCCCAGATCAACTGCGGCAGCAAGGTACGCTTCAGCCCAGTCCGGAATATTGCCGTCCTGCGGGGTGTCTTCCGCCCCAATGGTCTTGACCAGCAGTACTGCAAATTCCTCGATGGACAACGGTGCATTGGGCATAAAGGTGCCATCCGGTTGCTCCGGCAAGGCGCCGGCCTTGATGGCGGCGAGATACCCAGCAGCCCATTGAGGCCCGCTGATATTGTCGACGTGGTCGGATTGTGGCGGTTCTGACGGCAAACTGAACAGGCGCGACAAGAGCTGCGCCACACCGGCTCGCGTCATGTCTTCATTCAGAGAGGTGTCCTCGTCCACGCCCTGAAAGATGCCCGCGGCGACAAGAGCGTCGAACTTTGCCTGGGCGTCCAGTGAGCTGGTGCGTCCGACAGGGGCATGCGCAAGAGGCGCCGGGGCCTGTTCAAGGTCGTGCTGGTGGTGTTGATAGAAGGCATCGATGATGCCGTAGAGAAGATCCAGGCTGTCGTCACTGTCGGCCGCGGCTGAGACCATCGCCAGGGCGCCGTTCAGGTCCAGCGTGCGGCCGCGCAGGGCATCCACCTGCACGTGGTAGCGATAGACCTTCTCGTTCTGCTCGCCGGTCACCCTGTCGACGCCACCCAGATAAAACACGGTGACTTCATCGGGCAGGTTGTCCAGCGAGGGCAGTCGCAGGCAGTGCCGGCGATGCAAGGGATTGTCGCTGCGGCAGTAATTGATGCGGGTGATCGGGTTGTAGCCGAAGAATCCCTGGCCATCGGTATAGCCGACAGGCTCCCCCTCGTCGTGGCTGGCGGAATCGTTCATGTCGACAAAGATTTTTGCGCCTGCCAGGCCGCCGTTAATGGTGACCCGGCCTTCGGTGCCCGCAGCACCCTGGCGCGAACCGTCCTGGTTGCTGGTGCCGCCACAGGCCATCAATGTGACAGTGGCGAGCGAGATCAGTGGCCATTTAATTGTGGTAATCATGTTGCCCCCATGTGCAGTGCGTTAACGCCGTTAGCGTGCTTGTGCGTGCTCGGCATTTTTTGTTTGTGTTTCCCGTTCTGATTCGGACATCAGAAACGGGATTGCCAACCCAGGCTCAGCGCCGCGGTGCGCGGTAACGAGCTGCCATCAATCCTCACGTTCTCCAGGCCGACCAGTGCATCAAGCGTCAGGCGGTTGAACCAGGTCATGCCCGCGCTGATGCTGGAGAGTTTGCTGCCGCGCTGATTGGCGTGATAACCGGCGCGCAGGCCTGGCAGCCAGACGTTGGGCAGCTGGTAGGCGGTCACCAGGGAGAACATCTGCTCGCGGTCTCCGGTCGGCGTGTTGGCATCGGTCAGGTCATAGCTGAAACCGACCAAACCACGACCATTGCTGAAGTCGTAGCTGCCGTCCACGGTGGCCTGGCTGGCCAGCACCCATTTTTCATTGGCGGCAATGCGGCCTTCCTGTACGAAGTAATCAGCGGTCAGACAGTTTGTCTGCTCGCGGGAGCCGGGAGTCAGCGAGGCGCAGCCGACGCCGACCGAGCCGTAGCGGAAGGAAGGTTCGTTGATGTTTTGCAGGGTCAGACCTGCGCGCCAGTTATCGCGCTGATATACCGCGCCGAGGTCAATGCCGATATTGGTGCTGGTGCGCTCGTTGACGTCGTACTGGTCAGAGATGATATCGCCGATATCATCATCGTCATCTGTGGCCGCGGTTTTCAGGTTGACCACCTGTTTGCTGAGTGCGCCATTGATCAGTCTGACACGCGCGCCGCCGATTACGACATGGCCATCCTGTTGCCAAAGCTCTCTGGCCCAGCCCGCACTGAGTTGGGTGAGTGTGGCGGATTTCAGATACATCGACGTGCGGGTGCGCAGTTCCTGATTGATGGCGTCGTAGGTGACGGCGTCATCAAGGATGCTGGCGCGGACTTCGATATCCGCCTCCACGGACAGCGTGAAAGTGCCGAGGTCATTGCGGAAGGCGACGGGGGTCAGCGGGGCTTGCAGTCCGATATTGGTGCGCAGGTAACCGTCCTGTCCGAGCAACTCGACGAGGTCATTGGTTTCGTTGGCCAGGGCGATGCCTTCGGCAACAGAAAGATTGTCGCGCTCCAGGTTATCGAGCACTTCGTCGGCGCGGTCGAGGAAGTTGTCTACCTGACCCATTTCGTAGCCGAGACTGAACGCACCCGCGCGACCCATGCGCAGGGTGCTGTCGTCACGCAGTACGTAAATACCGTGGGCCGGATTATTGGACAGGCTATGCAGGTTGATGCCGTGGCTGGTGTAGCCGTAGGTGACATTGGGCCCCTTGCCCACTGTGCCGGGCAGAGCAAGTGCAGAGGTAGACGCCGCTGCCACGCAGACGGCCACGATGAATCGTGTGGACATTGTTTATACCCCCCCAAGGGCAGTGCTTATGTTTTTTATTATTTGCAGTATGGTGGTGCGGTGAATGGCTAACAAGCGAATTCAGCAAGCTGATGCGGTTGTGTCCCCTGATCAGGGGACAGCGGTGAACGTGGGGATCAGAACAGATACAGCGATGTGCCAGCGAGTGCGATACCGATGCCCATCGCGGCCAGTACATCGCTGGGGTAGTGCAGCCCCAGGAATACCCGCGAGAGCGCCACGCTGATCGCAAAGGGCACGAGCAGGATCGCCAGCATCGGGTAATACGCCAGTGCGACCAGGGTAAACACGGTGGCATGCAGTGTGTGCCCGGAAGGAAAGCTGAACTCATCCAGTGGCGCAACCCAGGCGCGGATGCGACCGTCGTTGGCGAAGGGCCTCGGGCGCCGTGTCCAGCGTTTCAGTGTCTTGTACATCACCAGTGCCACCAGCCCCGTGCCCATCATGTGTGCGGCGGCGGTCAGGCCGTAGAGACCGTCTACTGCGATCATGGCGGCCATCAGGGTATACCAGAAGACGCCGTCGCCGAGCCGGCTGACCACGGAAAAGTAGCTGCGTAACACATGGCGTTCGCACCAGCGGTTGGCGCGCAGGCACCAGCCGGTATCGCGCAGCAATATCAGTTCGCGGGACATCAGTTGCATGGTGATACCTCCTCTCGAGCAGTGCGTCGGGCGCCGAGGCCGTTCAGCAGAGCATCAAAGTTGGCAGCAACCTGATCCGGGTGCAGTCGCTGCATGGCTGCGCTGGCTGCGCGGCCCTGGTGTTGCCGTTGCTGCGGTTGCCGCGCCAGTGCCACGGCCGCCTCAACAAAGGCCTCATCGGTGTCTACCGCTGCGCCGTGCAGGCCGTTGCGCAGATGTTCCCGGGCGGCGCCGTAGTGAAAGGCGACGGTGGCCACGCCGCTGGCCATGGCTTCCAGCGTCACGTTGCCGAAGGTTTCGCTGCGGCTGGGGAACAGGAACAGGTCGCCGCTGGCAAAGTGCGTGGCCAATGCCTGATGCAGTTGCAGGCCGCAGAAGATGAAGTCGGGGTTGGCCTCCGCCAGCGCGGCGCGCTGGGGGCCCTCGCCGACCCAGATGAAACGGGCGCGAGGTTGGTGGGTCTGGATTGCGCGGAAGGCGCGGACGGCCAAGCCAAGATTTTTCTCGGCGGCGATGCGGCCAACGTAGATCACCGCGAGATCATCGTCTGCCAGGCCCCACCGCTGTCGCAGCTGCGCATCCCGGTGCGTCGGGCTGAAGCGCTGCGGGTCGACCGCGCGGGGCAGGTGCACCGCTTGCCGGAAGCCGCGCGCGCTCAGGAAAGTGGCCAGTTCCCCGGTGGGCACCAGTGTGGCGTTGGCGCGATTGTGGAACCAGCGCATCCAGGCAAAGGCGATGCCTTGCAGAAAGCCCAGACCGTAGTCCCGGGTGTATTCGTCGAAGCGGGTGTGCAGGCCTGTGGCCACCGGGATGCCCAGTTGCCGGGCCGTATTCACGGCGGACCAGCCGAGCGGACCTTCGGTGGCAACATATATGGCGTCGGGCGGTTGTTCGCGCCACAGTCGGCGCAGCTTGCCGCCAGCCGGCAGGCCGAACTGCAGGCCGGGGTAGCGGGGCAGTTTCATGCCCGGGACGGTGATGTCCGTGGCTGTGTTCTGGCCGGTAGCCGGATCGTTGCCGGGCTGTCCGTCTGCTGCCTGGCGCGGCCGGATCACGGTAACGCGGTGGCCGCGGGCGCGCAGGCCGTTGGCCAGATTGCGCACGGTCAGGGCGACGCCATTGATCTCCGGGGGGTAGGTCTCGGTGACGATGGCGTAGTGCCTGTCTGTGTGGGCGTTTGCCCTGTCTTCTGTCCGGGTGATTCTGCCCGGTTCACTCATCAGTTTTTTCATACGGGCAAGGTTGCGCCGCCGCAGTGACGCGTATGTGTCTTATTTATGACAGTTTTCTTAAATGCGCAGGCCGCGCTGATACCTGCACGGATGGACAAATGCCGGGGTTGCCTTACCATGGCCCTGCAACCCTTACCCTGATCTGCCACCCGGATAGCCATGCCTGCCGCCGATACCGTCTCCGCCACCCATACCGCGCCACCCGTGGTATTCCTGATGGGCCCCACCTGCTCCGGCAAGACGGCGCTGGCGGTGGAGTTGGTGCGCCGTTTGCCCAGGCTGGAGATCATCAGTGTGGATTCGGCCCTGATCTACGCCGGGCTGGAGATCGGTGCAGCGCGACCGGCGCCGGAGGAGTTGGCGGTGGCCCCGCACCGGTTGCTGGGTGTGCGCGATCCGGCGCAGCCTTATTCTGCGGCGGACTTCCGCGCTGATGCGTTGGCGCATATTCGCGAGATCCACGCGCGGGGTGGGGTGCCGCTGCTGGTGGGGGGCACCATGCTGTATTTCCGGGCGCTGCTGGGTGGGCTGGCGGCCCTGCCGGAGGCCGATCCGGCATTGCGCGCCCGCCTCGATGACGAGGCCAGGGCGCTCGGCTGGCCGGCGCTGCATGCCCGGCTGGCGGCGGTCGATCCGGAGACGGCGGCCCGGCTGAAACCGAATGACCAGCAGCGGCTGCAGCGCGCCCTCGAGGTCTATATGCTGACGGGCGTGCCGCTTTCCGAGCACCATGCCCGGCAAAAGCGAGATGAGCAGCTCGCCGGATTGTCGGACCAGCCGTCCAGCGGCAGCGCGGCTTTCCCCTATAATGTGGCCCAGTTTGCGCTGATCCCCGAGGATCGTGCACGCCTGCATGCCCGCATAGCCGAGCGCTTTCAGGTGATGCTGGATGCTGGCCTGGTCGCTGAAGTGGCGGCCCTGCGCGCTCGCGGCGACCTGCATCCGGGGCTTCCGGCGGTGCGCTCGGTGGGCTACCGGCAGGTGTGGGAGCATCTGGACGGGCAGTATGATGGCGAGGAAATGCAACGCCGGGCGCTGGCCGCGACCCGCCAACTGGCCAAGCGCCAGATGACCTGGTTGCGGGGTTGGCCGGGGTTGACGGTGCTGGAGCCTGATGCGCCGGGTTTGCCCGGGCAAGTCCTTGAAAGGCTGGACGAATCAGTGTTTAGTAGCGATGCAGAGTAACGCATAGAGTAATGGACGAACGGTAATGACAGGACAGGGCGGGGGAACCTTCTCACCGTACCGATGACGAAAAGGGCGACACTGGCTGGTTTGGCCGGTGTCCACAACTGCTACAAAGTGGCGTTTGGCTGTCTTGAAAAGGCTGTCTTGAAAAGACAAGGCTTGGCCGCATACATCACTTTGTGACGGAGCCGGGTGCGCTGCCCGGCAATTTGCGCTGATTGCCCCAGGATATTTGCTTCGGCGGTTTGCCGACAATCGATCTTGTAGGGCGTTACTTTTTACTTGCTTGTACTTCAAGGAGAATCACCATGTCGAAAGGGCACTCGCTACAAGACCCTTTTCTCAACGCCCTGAGGAAGGAACGTATCCCCGTTTCTATCTTTCTGGTTAACGGCATCAAGCTGCAGGGACAGATCGAATCTTTCGACCAGTACGTGGTGCTGCTGAAAAACGCAGTCAGTCAGATGGTCTACAAGCACGCGATTTCCACCGTGGTTCCGGCGCGCAATCCGCGTGCAGCCGGTCCCGTTGGCGGTAATCCGGCAATGGGTCAGCCGAACGACGATGGCTACCCCGGCAACGCCTGAACCTGGCATTGTCAGAAATCTGAGCACCACCTGGCTGTCTGGAGCGTTACGGGCGCAATTGCGCGCGTGGCGCTCTGGCTGTCTCCCTCCTGTTCCGTCGACCGGTTGATGGCCCGCTTACCTTCTCGCAAACCGGTATGCTATGGAATTCTTTGAACGTCCCGAACACACATCCCCCGACAACGACCAGTTGCCGGAACGCGCCGTACTGGTGCATATCGACCTGCCTGACGGTGCCGGCCACGAAGATCTGGAAGAATTTCACCACTTGGTGGTTTCCAGTGGCGTAGCGCCGGTGGCGGAGATCACCGGGCGGCGGGATCGTCCGGAGCCGGCGACCTATGCAGGGTCCGGCAAGGTCGAGGAAATCGCCGCGGTGGTCAGTGAGCACGAAGCCGATGTGGTGCTGTTCAACCATATCCTCAGCCCCGGCCAGGAGCGCAACCTGGAGCGCGCGCTCAAGTGCCGGGTGCTGGATCGCACTGGCCTGATTCTGGATATCTTTGCCCAGCGTGCCCGCACCCATGAGGGTCGGTTACAGGTGGAGCTGGCGCAATTGCGTCATTTGTCCACGCGACTGGTGCGTGGCTGGACCCACCTGGAGCGGCAGAAAGGCGGCATTGGCCTGCGCGGGCCCGGTGAGACCCAGCTGGAAACGGACCGCCGTCTGGTGCGCGAGCGTATTCGCAGCATCGAAGGGCGGCTGACCAAGGTGCGCAGCCAGCGTGCCCAGGGGCGGCGGGCGCGTGAGCGCTCCGAGATTCCGCTGATTTCACTGGTGGGCTATACCAACGCGGGCAAGTCGACCCTTTTCAATGTGCTCACGCAGGCCGAGGTATATGTAGCGGATAAGTTGTTCGCTACGCTGGACCCGACCCTGCGCCGAGTGCGGGTGCCGGGGGTCGGGCCAGCCATTCTGGCGGACACCGTGGGCTTCATCCGGCACCTGCCGCACCGGCTGGTCGATGCGTTTCGTGCTACGCTGGAAGAGACGCTGGGGGCGAGTCTGTTGCTGCATGTCACGGATTGCGCCGCAGAGGACCGCGACCGCAATGTGATGGCGGTGAACGAGGTGCTGGAGGAAATCAGCGCTGACGAGTTGCCAGTGCTGCACGTGTATAACAAGGTCGACCTGGCCGGTGAGGCGCCGCGCATCGAGCGGGACGAGCAGGGCAAGCCCTGGCGCGTCTGGTTGTCGGCGCATACCGGCGAGGGGCTGGAACTGCTGTATGATGCCATGGCGGAGCGCCTGGCGACGGGCTGGGTGGATCGCTGGATTCGCCTGCCGGCGGATTCCGGGCGCATGCGGGCGCGATTGCACGAGGCGGGTGAAGTACTGGACGAGCAGTTGGATGAGTCCGGGAATCTGTTACTGCGGGTGCGGGTCAACCGCATCCATTTTGAACGACTGTTGCGCGGTGAAGGGTTGCTGGAGGCTGATGTCACGCCTGCGGCGGTTGCAGGGGATGAAACCCCTTCCTACAATCCTTCCCGCTCACGCTCGCCGGATGGCCGGTAGGGTTCGCGCGAAACGCGGACCTGCTGGCGTGTCAGGCGGGGTAGCTGAGCAAGACTGACGGAGAATTCGATGGCCTGGAACGAACCTGGCGGACAAAAGCCGCGGGACCCCTGGGGTGGCGGCGGTAAAGGTGGCGGCAACAACGGTGGCAATAATGGCGGCAACAACGACCAGGGGCCACCGGACCTGGATGAGGTGATTCGCAACCTCAAGGACAAGCTCGGCGGCGCCTTTGGCGGCGGCGGTGGCAACAAGCGCAGCGGCGGTGGCAGTGCCCCTTCCGGCAGCATTGTGGCCATCGTGATTGCCGTGCTGATCTTTGTATACGGCTTCTGGGCCTTCTTCCAGGTGGACTCTGCCGAGCAGGGTGTGGTGCTGCGCTTCGGCAAATTGCACCGTATCGTCGATCCGGGTCTGAACTGGCATCTGCCGCCGTTCGAGGAATATCACAAGATCAACGTGACCCAGGTCAACAGCCACCGCATCAGCGAAGAGATGCTCAGTGGTGACACCAACATCGTCAGCGTGACGCTGGATGTGCAGTATCGGGTTCTGGACCCGGCGGCGTACCTGTTGAAGGTGGCCAATTCCGAGAGCGTGTTGCGTAACGCCACAGAGAGCGCGCTGCGTCATGTGGTCGGCAGCAAGACGATCAACGCCGTACTGAGCTCTGAGCGGGAAAGCCTGCGTTCCGAGGTGCAGACGCGCCTGCAGGATTATCTGGATACTTATTCTACCGGTCTGCTGGTATCCGCCGTGGTGCTCGACAGCACCCAGGCGCCGGCGGCGGTGCGGGATGCCTTCCAGGATGTGACCCGGGCCCGTGAGGATGAAGACCGCTTCCAGAAAGAGGCCGAATCCTACGCCAATGCCATTATCCCGGAAGCGCGTGGCCGCGCTCAGCGGTTGCGTGAAGAAGCGGAAGCCTATCGGGCAGAAGTGGAAGCGCGCGCCACGGGTGAAGCGGATCGTTTCATGGCGCTGTTGACCGAGTACAACAACGCGCCGGAGGTAACCCGCGAGCGTCTGTATATCGAAACCATGCAGGAAGTGATCGGCAACAGCAGCAAGGTGCTGGTGGATGTGCAGGGCGGCGACAGCCTGATTTACCTGCCGCTTGATCAGATCATGAAGCAACACCAGGAGCGGAGTGGTTCCTCTTCTGATGGCGCCGAGCGCACGTCTGTGCCCACGCGCGACGGCAGTAGTGCCGGTAGCAGTGGTAGCAGCGGTACGTCCTCGGGTGCGCGGAGTTCGCAGCAGCAAAGTCTGTATGGTCGTAGCCGGGAGGTGCGCTGATGTCCCCAAGAAGCCTTATGGGTCTGGTCGCCGGTCTGTTCCTGGTGATCGTGGCGCTGGACTCGTATTTCATTGTTAACGAAACCGAACGTGCGGTACTCAAGCGCTTTCAGGAAATTGTGCGTACGGATATCCAGCCTGGCATTCACGGCAAGATGCCGTTCATTGACCAGGTGTTGAAAGTGGATGGGCGCGCCACAGCGTATGAGCTGCCCGCGCAGTCCTATCTGACTTCCGAGCGCAAGCTCATGGATGTCAGTTCCTTCGTGATCTGGCGTGTGGAAGACGTGCAGAAGTACGTCACAGTGATCGGCGGCGGCGGGGTCAATACCTCCGAGCGGATGCGCGAGATCGCCCAGCAGCGTCTGAATGCCCGGGTGGCGGAGCGGCTGCGTAACGCCGTGGCACAGCGCACCGTGCAACAGGTTGTGGCGGGGCGTCGGGAGGTCATCGTCGATCCTGACAGTGCCATGCCGGATGAGAATGGCGAGCTGACCGCACGTGACCTGGGAATTGGCGACGGCTCCCGTTCCGACGATGAGCCGCTGGAAACCATCACCGCCGAAGAAGCGGCCCGTATGGACCCGCAGCACGACGCGCGTGAGCAGCTGATGGTCAGCGTGCTGGCGGATGTTCGCGGCGATGCGCTGGAAGACTTCGGTATCGACGTGGTCGATATTCGCGTCAAGCAGGTGGACTGGCCGAGCGAAGTGCGTGAGCGGGTGTTCGACCGGATGCGCGCCGAGCGGGCCCGTGATGCTGCGCGGCACCGTTCGGAAGGTCGCGAGGCAGCGGAGATCATCCGTGCCGGCGCGGAGCGTCAGCGCACCGTTTTGCTGGCCAACGCATTCCGTGATGCCGAGCAGATGCGCGGTGAAGGGGATGCTACCGCCGCGCGTATCTACGCCAATGCCTATAACCGCGAGCGCGAGTTCTACAAGTTCTACCGCAGCCTGCAGGCCTACCGGGAAACCTTCCGGGGCGCAGGCGACGTGATGGTGCTGGAGCCTGATGGTGACTTCTTCCGTTACCTGAAGAGCTCGACCGGCAACTGATCACGGCCCCGGCCTGATGCGCTCTGATACCGATGGATAAGAGTGCCTGGGCCGGAGCAAAGTGCTACCATGCGCAACGCCGGGCGATAACCGCCCGGCGTTTTGCTGTCTGACGTATGACCTCTGACGTATGACCTATGATGAATCGTGAAGAACAGTGGCTGCTGCCTGAGGGGGTCGAAGAGATCCTGCCAGAGGGGGCGGCCGTCATAGAAGGCCTGCGCCGGCGCCTGCTGGATCTCTACGATCGCTGGGGCTATCAGCTGGTGTTTCCGCCATTGATCGAGTTCCTGGAGTCGCTGCTGAATGGCGCTGGCCGGGACCTGGAGCGGGAAACCTTCAAGCTGACGGACCAGCTCAGCGGGCGGCTGATGGGGGTGCGTGCAGATATCACGCCGCAGGTCGCTCGCATCGACGCCCACAGTTTGCGCCGCAATGCCCCCAGCCGTCTGTGTTACTGCAGCACGGCGTTGCGCACCCGGGCGGCCCTGCCCGGCGGCTCCCGGATTCCCTATCAGGTGGGTGTGGAGCTGTTCGGCCACGATGGCGTCGACAGTGATGCGGAAGTCATCGGTCTGATGCTGACCACGCTGGCGGAATCCGGTGTTGCGGACGTCACACTGGACCTGGGTAACGTGGCGATCTATCGCGAGCTGGTGCGCGCTGCGGGCCTCAATGAGGCCGATGAAGCGAGCCTGTCGGATATTTACCTGCGCAAGGCACGCACAGAACTGGATGCGTTCATTGCCAGTCGTGACATGCCGGCGCCGGTGGCATCGGCCCTGGCGGCGTTGCCCTGGTTGGCGGGTGAGGGCGCCTTGGCGCGTGCCGCCGCCCTGCTGGCGGATACCGGCGCTGCGGTGCTGGCGGAGCTGGCCAAGCTGGCGGCCCTGGCGGAGCGTGTCGCGGACGCCTTTCCGGCGGTGCAGTTGCACCCGGACCTGGGCGAGCTGCGGGGCTATCACTACCACACGGGCTGCATCTTCGCGGCCTATCGCCATGGTTTCAGCGAGCCGCTGGCCAAGGGCGGGCGTTATGATCACATTGGTGAAGTGTTCGGCCGTGCGCGGCCGGCCACGGGCTTCAGTGCCGATCTGAAATTGCTGGCGGCCTGTCAGGTGCCGGTGACGTTTCGTGGCATTCTTGCGCCGGCGGGGGCCTCCGGGCCGCTGGCGGCAGAAATAACCCGTCTGCGCGCTTCGGGCGAGCGGGTGGTGCAGGCGCTGCCGGGGGCGGATAATGACCCGGCAGAGCTAGGTTGTGACCGTCAACTGGTGGCCGATGGCCCGCAGTGGCGTATCGTTTCCCTTTAATTTTCGCGGATCAGTTGAGTACTAATGGGCAAGAACGTCGTTATTCTCGGCACCCAGTGGGGTGATGAAGGCAAGGGCAAGATCGTCGATCTGCTCACCGATCAGGTGGCCTGTGTGGTCCGTTTCCAGGGTGGCCATAACGCGGGCCATACGCTGGTTATTGATGGTGAGAAGACGGTGCTGCACCTGATTCCCTCCGGTATTCTGCGCGATGGCGTGCAGTGCCTGATCGGCAATGGCGTTGTGCTGTCGCCGGAGGCCTTGCAGCGCGAGATCCGGGGCCTGGAGGAGAAGGGGGTGCCGGTCCGTGAGCGGCTGCGGCTGAGCGCGTCCTGCCCATTGATCCTGCCAGTGCATGTGGCACTGGACCAGGCGCGCGAGCGAGCGCGTGGCGAAGCCAAGATCGGTACGACTGGTCGCGGTATCGGGCCAGCGTATGAAGACAAGGTTGCCCGCCGTGGCGTGCGCCTGGGTGATCTCTACCAGCGCGAGCGTTTTGCCGCCAAGCTGGGCGAGTTGCTGGACTATCATAATTTTGTATTGCGCAATTATTACAACGCCGAGCCCGTGGATTTCCAGCAGACGCTGGATGACATGATGGCTTACGCTGAAGATCTGCGCGACATGGTGACCGATGTGACCGAGGTGCTGCACACCAAACGTCGCGCTGGCGAGAGCATCATGTTTGAAGGTGCGCAGGGCACGCTGCTGGATATCGATCACGGCACCTACCCGTACGTGACCTCTTCCAATACCACCGCAGGTGGCACCGCCACCGGGTCCGGTTTCGGGCCGCTGTATCTGGATTATGTGCTGGGTATCACCAAAGCCTACACCACGCGTGTGGGCTCCGGGCCGTTCCCCACCGAGTTGTTTTGTGAAGTCGGCGAACGCCTGGCAGAGCGCGGTCATGAGTTTGGTTCCACCACGGGCCGTGCGCGCCGGTGTGGCTGGTTCGATGCGGTGGCGCTCAAGCGCGCCATCGAGATCAGCTCTGTCAGCGGCCTGTGCCTGACCAAGCTGGATGTGCTGGATGGCCTGGACGAGATCAATATCTGTATCGGTTACCGCGATGCGGACGGTAACAGTCTGTCCGCAGCCTGGGATGCAGACTCCTATGCCTTGATGGAGCCGATCTACGAAACGCTGCCCGGGTGGCAGGAATCCACGCTGGGCGTGAAAACGCTCGACGGCCTTCCGGAAAATGCGCGTGCTTACATTCGGCGTATCGAGGAAGTGACAGGCGCGCCCATTGATATCATTTCCACCGGGCCGGATCGCAATGAAACCATCGTGTTGCGCCATCCGTTCGCCTGAGTCGGACTGTCGGGTCTGACCGCACACAGGCACGACCCCGAACAACAATGATGTGATGGCACATTACCATCACATCATTGTTCTCCCCGCCCCGTACCCACTCCTCAGCTTTGCAAAAAATTACGCTCCTTCATTGCCGTTCTGTCGCAGCTTCGTCCATGATGGGGAAAGCTGCGCCTGCACAGGGCGCTCCCGGAATCATCAGGGAGATCAGGACATGGATATCATCCGTATTATCTTTGCCGTTTTGCTACCGCCGCTGGGTGTGTTTCTCCAAGTGGGTATCGGTGGCGCATTCTGGCTCAATATTCTGTTGACCCTGCTGGGGTATTTCCCCGGCGTCATACATGCCGTCTATATTATCGGCAAGAAGTAACGGTCCGGGGCTGGGGGTAGAGAGCGCATGACAGACGACGCCTATGCACAAAAAATGAGGGAGTTGCGTCTGCAATACCTCAAGGCCTTGCCGGCGCACGCCAAAGTGCTCAATGAGCATTGGCGCAGGCTTCGGCATGTCAGCTGGGAGGCGCCGTCTGTGCAGGCCATGTACCAGACCGCACACAAGCTTGCCGGTAGCGGCACCACATTCGGTTATCAGGGTATTACGGTGGCCGCCCGTGAGCTGGAAAACCTGCTCAGCCCCTTGCTGGAAACCGGCGAGGTCGCATCCGCGGCGCGCCGTGAAGCGATCGATGCGGCCATGCAGGGGCTCGTTCGGGCACTGGATGCGGCTCTGAAGGGCAAACGTGCAGCAGAAACAGCCGCCACCGCTGACGTGCCCGCGCCGGCTGTCGCCGACAGCGGGCTCAATGCGCGTATTGCTCTGGTAGAAGACGACGAAGTGCTGGCGGGTCAGCTGCGGTTGTGGCTCGAACAGTGGGGCTGTGAGGCCATCTGGTTCAGCACGCCGGAGGACTTTGAGCAGGCGCTCAGTCGCAGCAGTTTTGACCTGTTATTGCTGGACGTCAGTTTCCCTGATGCGCCCATGGGCGGCGTGGACTGGTTGACGACGGTGCGCGAACGGCGTGGGCTGGTCGTGCCGGTGGTCATGCTCTCCGCGCGTACGGATGTGATGTCACGGCTGCGAGCGTTGCGTGCTGGCGCGGCCAGTTATCTGCCCAAGCCGGTCGCGCAGTCTGATCTGAAGGCCCGGCTCGAGTCGCTGCTCACACACCGTGATGCCAATCGCGAGCGCGTGCTGGTGGTGGATGACGATGTGCAGCTCAGTGACTGGCTGCGCACGGCCATGGAAGCCGCCGGTTTCAGCGTGAAGGTGTTGAATCAGCCGCTGGGCATTCTGGATGCGATGGAACGGGTCAGGCCGGATATTCTGGTGCTGGATTATCAGATGCCGGGCATCAATGGCGTGGAAGTGGCACGCCTGCTGCGTCAGGATTCCCGGTATCTGGATATTCCGATTATTTTTGTCTCGGGTGATGCCAGCGCCTTTGATCATCAGGAAGAGTTCAGCATTGTCGGCAATGCCTTCCTGACCAAGCCGCTGGATGAGAAGGTGCTGGTCCAGAAACTGCGACTGCACCTCGATAAAGCGCGACAGGTGTCGCGGCGCATGCAGATGGCCAGCGTTCGGCAGAGCCCGGAAGGGCTACAGAACCGCGCGTTTTTCCTGGGCGAATTGAATAATGCGCTGGCCGCGCGTCGACTGCGCGGTGATTCGGCCGGGGAGTTGCTGCTGCATCTGATGGTCAGCAACAGCGATTACCTGCGTCAGCGCCACGGCGTTGTCGCGGCGGCGGCGTTGCAGGATCGGATCGAGCGGCAGCTGGCGGCGCACCCGGCCATTGCCGGTCAGGGCTGCCTGTGGGGTGAATTTGTATTCCTGCTGCGGGTGAGCATGCCGGATAACGAGCTTGCCGAGGAGTTCGTCGAGAAGCTGCGCCAGCAGTTGGCGGAAACGGATTTTGTGTCAGGCGAAGGCCAGAATGCCGTTTTCAGTCTGGGTGCGGTGCTGCTGGACGGCAGCCAGGGCAATGTTGAACAGGCGCTGCTCGCCACGGAAAAAGCCTGTGCCGAGGCACTGAAAAACAAGGCGGGCACCACGGTGCTTGCCAGCAGTGTCAAGAGCAAGGCGCGCCAGCCTGCTGATCAGGCGGTACGCAAGGCAATCAGCGCCCGGGGTTACAAGTTGTTCTTTCAGCCGATCGTCAACCTGGAAAGCAATGAACCCTTGTTCGAGGTGTCGGTGCGGCTCGAGGATGACGCGGGCAACATCTACCCACCGGATCAGTTCCTCAACTTCGTGGAGCATTATGCCGACGGGGGGTTGTCCGGCCTGGACCGTTGGGTGATTGAACATACGATCAACGAAATGACGACCTTGCGCGGCAAGGAGGCGGAATCCTGGGCCGTCGTGATCAGGTTGTCGCCCGTGAGCGAGACACTGGACAAGATACTGCCTTTCATTGCCAATGCACTGCAGAACTCACGCCTGAAAGGCGCGCGGCGCGTGTACTTTTCCCTGCCAGAGCGGTTTGTGCTGCGACAGCCGGCGCGGGTGGCGGAATTCTTCGGGCATCTGCACACGATGCACTGTGGCGTGATCATCGATGAGGTGGCTGCCGAGGGAGACAGCGGCCTGCTGACCGAGGTGGTGCGGCCGGACATGATCAAACTGGATGCCAGCTGGAACCAGCGCATTCGCCAGCGCGCCGAAGCGGAGCCTGCCCTGAAACGACTGATCGAGTATGTCGGTGGGGCAGAGAACGTAGTGGCGGCCAGTATCGAGGATGCCCAGATATTTGCGGCCTTCTGGGATTTCGGCATTCGCCACTTTCAGGGGTTTTTCATTCAGGAGCCGGGCGATGCGCTGGCCCTTGAGACCCAGATCTGACGACAGACCTGCCGGGCTGACCGGCAGCCCTGTTACTTCTTTCGCTTGATGGTCAGTACCAGCACGATAACCAGGCCGATGACCGCTGCCGGGTATATCAGCAGCACCTTGCGGCGTTTCTCTGCGCGCTCCCGCTCGGCGTCATTCACCGGCGTCAGCTCGGTCGGCTGGAAAACCGAGGCCTGCGCCTGGGAGGCGGTCGCTGGCGCCATCTGCAGTGCCAGCATCAGCAATGCCGCCGCGACCAGACTGCCGAGAAAGCTGTTGAGTTTGCGGCGCGCGGACTGCGCTGGTCGAGCGCAGGCGTGCGGCAGGGTGTCAGGGGTTGTATGCATGAGATGTCGGGGCCTGTTGCCAGTTATCGATGCAGTGTGCCATACCTGCCGTCACGGTGCAGTCAGCAGCGGGAGGCAGAGGGGCGGGCACTGAAAAAGGGCCGGGCACAAAAAAACCGCGAGAGCCGGGCTGCACGCGGTTTTCGGGGGCGCAGGCCGGGAGTCCGACCGAGAAACAATACCGAGAAACAAGAAAGGCTCCCTCTGGGGAGCCTTTCATAATTGGTGCCGAGGAGAGGACTTGAACCTCCACGCCCTTGCGAGCACTAGCACCTGAAGCTAGCGTGTCTACCAATTTCACCACCTCGGCAGTCCGGGGTGTTTACCCGGAAAGCGGGCGTATTCTAGTACAACTTGATGCCATGTCAAACTTTTCCGGCACAATTCGGTCGAAAGGTCAGCGAGAAAGCCAACGAAAGTTGCGCCGGGCCGCCGCAGGCCCCACTATTCAACAAAGCTGATGCGCCGATCTGGCTGCATCCATTGCGCCCCGGAGGGGGTGCTACCTGAGGAAACCCTTTTTATATGAGCAAGAAAGAAAGAAGTTACCGTGATCCGCAAGCGGAACGGGAAGCTTCGCGTTACGACAACCCGGTGGCGAGCCGGGAGCTGATTCTCCACGTGTTAAACGACCAGGGCCGACCCCTGACCCGCGACCAGCTCGAAGACCTGCTGCACATCCCCGACGATGAAGATGACCGCGAGGCCCTGCGCCGCCGCCTGAAGGCGATGTTGCGCGATGGCCAGCTGGTACAGAACCGCCGTGGGCAGTATGGCATCGCCGATCGCATGGACCTGATTCCCGGCCGCGTTCAGGGCCACCGCGACGGCTTCGGCTTCGTGGTGACTGACACGGCGGGCGAGGACGATCTGTTCCTGTCGCCCCGGCAGATGCAGTCCGTGATGGACGGTGACCGCGTGCTGGTCAGCGTGGAAGGCCGCAATCGCTTCGGCAAGGTCGAGGCGCGGGTGGTGGAAGTCATTGAGCGCGCCAATACCGATATCGTGGGCCGCTTTGTTCAGGGCGCCGCCGGCCCGGCCCTGGAGCCCGCCAACCGCCGTATTACCGGGGATGTCCTGATCTCTGACATGGCGGGTTTGCGTGTCGAAGTGGGCGACCATGTGCGCGCCGAGATCCTGCACTACCCCTCACAGCAGAACCCGCATCTTCAGGTGCGGTTGCTGGAGGTGATTGCTTCGCCGGACGAGCCGGGTATGGAAGTGGATGTCGCCCTGCGCAGCCACGATATTCCCTTTGACTGGCCGCCAGAGGTGGAAGCCGAAGCCCGTGCCATCTCGGACACGGTCACCGAACAGGCCAAGGAAGGTCGCGTTGACCTGCGCGGCTTGCCTCTGATCACCATTGATGACGAGACGGCGCGGGATTTTGACGACGCCGTCTATATCGAGAAGCGCGGCTGGCTGCGCGGTTGGCGCCTGATTGTGGCCATCGCTGATGTGTCCCACTACGTGTTCCCCGGCGCGCCGCTGGACAAGGAAGCGACACGGCGGGGCACCTCCGTGTACTTCCCCAACCGCGTTGTGCCGATGCTGCCGGAGAAGCTCTCCAACGGCCTGTGCTCGCTGAACCCTGACGTAGATCGCTTGTGCCTGTTCTGCGAGATGCAGATCTCGGCCAACGGCCGCATTACCGGTTTCAGCTTCGGCGAGGGTGTGATGCGCTCCGCCCGGCGCATGACCTATAACCAGGTAGGCGCTTTCATCGAGCAGCCGGATGGGGATGTGGCCCGGCAGTTGAAGACGGACCTGCCGAAGCCGGTGCAGACCATGCTGCAGGAGTACCACGGCCTCTACAAAGCGCTGCGCGCGCGCCGTGAAGATCGCGGCGCCATCGATTTCGAGACCGTGGAAACGCGGATTCTCTACGACGAACAGAAGAAGATCCGGGCCATCGAGCCGACCGTGCGCAACGTAGCGCACATGATGATCGAGGAGGCCATGCTGGCGGCCAATATCTGCGCCGCGCGGCTGCTGGAAAAAGCCGGCGTGCCGGCGCTGTTCCGCAATCATGAGCCGCCGAAGAACGAGAAGCTGGAAGCGCTGCGGGAGTTCCTGGGTCCGCTGGGTGTGAAGCTGGCCTGGACCGAGAAGGACGGCAGCGCCAAGCCGGTAGTGTTCCAGAAGCTGGGGCAGTCCATCGCCAAGCGCCCGGATCGCATTCTGATTCAGACGGTGATGCTGCGCTCGCTCACCCAGGCCCGCTATGCCGCTGAGAACAAGGGGCACTTCGGGCTGGCCTACAAGGCCTATACCCATTTCACCTCGCCAATCCGGCGTTATCCGGATCTGCTGGTGCACCGTGCCATTCGTTATCTGATCCGCGAAGGCAGCGAGCCGAAGCATACCCAGAACCCGGGCAAGCTGCCGAAGCTCGAGAAGACACAGATTCTGCCCTACGACCAGAATGCCATGGTGACCCTGGGCGAGCATTGCTCCATGGCCGAGCGCCGTGCGGATGATGCGGCCCGGGATGTGGTGCAGTGGCTCAAATGCCAGTTCATGGAGCAGCACATCGGCGACGAGTTCGAAGGTGTGATCAGTGGTGTGACCGGCTTCGGGTTGTTCGTGCAGATCAACGATCTGTATGTGGATGGCCTGGTGCACGTGGCCAACCTGGACAGTGATTACTATCACTACGATGCCAAGCGACACATGTTGATCGGTGAGTCATCCGGCCGGCAGTTCCAGCTGGGTGACAGCATCCGTGTGCAGGTGGCGGCGGTGCATGTCGAGGACCGCAAGGTGGACCTGCAGCTGGCCAAGAACTGGCAGCCCGCTGGCAAGAACAGCCGTAACCGCAGTCGCGGCGGCCCGACCCGTCAGGCACTGGCCGAAGGCCGTGTCGGCAACAAGGATGGCAACAAGGGCGGCGGCAAAGGGAGCGGCGGCCAGGGTGCTGGCAAGAGCGGCAGCAGAGGAGGCCGTGGCGCCCGGGGTGGCAAATCTCCGGCGGCGGGCAAATCACCGGCCGCGTCAGGCAGCAAGCCAGCGGGCAAAAGCGCTGACAAGCCGGCAGGCACTGCCCGCCCGAAAAAAGCCGCGACCCGCACCCGCAGAAAGCGCTGAGCGGCAGGCGCAGGACCGACCATCATGAGTAAACCGATCTGGTATTCCGGCCTGCATGCCGTGGCATCACTGCTGCGGCATCGGCCTGAGGCCATCCTCGAAATGTATGTGCTGGAAAGCCGTGCCGAGCGCGGCGAAGACCGGCTCAGTCGCGTCTGCGACGAGGCCGTGCAATTGGGCGTGACCCCTCGCCCGGTGGGCCGCGATGCGCTGGAAAAGCACGCAGGCTCGCAACATCAGGGGGTGGCGGTACGGGCGCGCCCGCGCGCACCAGGCGATGAGCAGGATTTACAGGCGCATCTGGCGGGCCTGTCACATCCTGCACTGGTGCTGGTGCTGGACGGCGTCACAGACCCGCATAATCTGGGGGCGTGCCTGCGCACCGCCGATGCGGTGGGCGCGGATGCCGTGGTGGTGCCCCGGCGCAATGCCTGCGGCCTGACGCCGGTAGCCTGCCGCAGTGCGGCCGGTGCGGCGGAGAGCGTGCCTTACTTCGAGATAGGTAATCTGGCTCGCACCCTGGACCAGCTGCGCGACAGCGGGCTGTGGGTGGTGGGCACAGGCCTGGGCGAGGGCAGCCAGCGGCTGCACGATTTCGTGCCGGAAGGGCCATTGGTGGTGGTCATGGGGGCTGAAGGGGATGGCATGCGCCGTCTCACCCGCGACAAGTGTGATTACCTGCTGGAAATTCCCATGGTCGGCGACGTGGAAAGCCTGAACGTGTCTGTGGCCACGGCCGTGGTGCTGTATCATCTGGCCGCCCCGCGCCTCTCCAGTGCCGGCTGATCTGCTGACCTGTCGGCTACTCACTATCCGCTCCCGCTGAACAAGCTGCCGCCATCTTGGCGTACTCAGCGCAGTTGCACCTGGACGGCGCGTGGCGGTTCAGGCGCTCGGACCTCCATTCTGGCCGGATAAGCCGGATCCTTGTCTTCCGGTATCAGTATCAGCAGGCGTTCGGGGATGCTGACGGCGCTGTATTCGATGTCGCTGGCCAGCGCCGGGTCGCCGGTCAGTGCCTCGCGGGCCATATGGTCCGCAGGCAGCGGCGGCAGGGGGAAGCTGATGTGCGTGGTGCGCTCAAAGCGCCGTGGCTCCTGGTAGTGCGGTTGTTCGTAGCCGTCAGCGTTGCTCACCGCCTGCTCCAGGTCTTCGGGCCCGGTCACCCGGTGCCAGGGCTTCATGCCCTCGCCGAGTGCTGACGCCTGGGCTGCGTCGTCTGCCGGTGCGTTCTGATCCGGCGAGCCCTGATCTGTCGAGCCCCGGGCCGACGTGCCCGCGTTTCGCCAGGCAAGCATATCGGCAACGAACGCCTGGGGGTCGTCATAATCGGACATCACCGGGCGATCGCTTGCTGTCGCACTGGTCATCAGCAGCAGGCCGCCGAGCAGCAGCGTGAGGGCCCGGCCGGTGCGCCTGGGCTGCGAGCAATCAGCTGCCGGGTGCACAGGCCATGCAGCCATAGACGGTGCCCTCGGTGCGGAGCAGTTGGTTATCCAGGTCGAGATACAAGATCAGGTTGCCGCGTACCACGACGGAGGCGAGCGGCAGGCTGGTGCCGCTGACCTCGTCGTAGAGCGCAACCAACTCGTCTTGCTGGCGGCCCTCTCGCAGGCGTGCCACAACCCGCTCCAGATCATCACCGCGCCAGTCTTCCGGCAGCGCGACGTAGGTGGATGCAGGCAATTGCAAGGGCGTGTCAGCGTTGCCGACCCGGAGCCGCTGGGTGGCCAGTTCGTTCCCGCTCAGGCCCGCCAGCGCAAAACTGCGGGACGTGCTGCGGTCATACCAGGTCGTATGGCGCTGGTAATCGAACGGCGGGCGGCGAGAAGCTTCCGCCAGGGCGTCCCCGAGGGTGGCGGAGGGGCGGTACTCACGGGTGCCGGCGGTTGCCTCGTACGCTGCATCATGACGGGAGCCATAGAGCGAGGGGCATTGCGCCCGGTGCCGGATGTGCCGCTCCTCAATGCGCTTGAAGTTCATGATGTCGACAATGAAGGCGCTGTAGTCGGTATAGGACTCCAGCAGGGGCCGTTCCGGTAGCGGGATGCGCTCATCACAGTCGCTGCCGTGGCTCAGCGGGCTCAGCAAGAGACTGGCGAACAGCATGTGCAGTAGTACTGGGGGGCGTTTCATGGCATGTGCCCGTTTTATTTATTGTTGTTGTAGGTGTTGTTATAGCGGTTGCCCGGTTGAGAATACGGTCTCCGGCCGGGGCTGGCAATCCCGCCGGACCAGCGGTGCCGCAGCGGCTGATCGGGTCAGGGTGGCGGCAATACGGGCTTTTCCTTGAGTTTGCCGGGTCAGCGAGCTAGAATCGCGCCCCTTCCCGGAATCCGGGCCTGCCTGGCATGCCGTTTTCCGGGGACTCCTTGCCTCACCGCTGGTGCGGGAGGCTGCCCAATCCGTAAGGAGCTGACAATGCGTCATTACGAAATCGTGTTCCTGGTCCACCCGGACCAGAGTGAGCAGGTGCCTGCCATGATCGAGCGCTACAGCGCACAGATCAAGGAAGCCAACGGCACTATTCACCGCCTTGAAGACTGGGGCCGCCGTCAACTGGCTTACCCGATCAACAAGATCCACAAGGCACATTATGTGCTGATGAACGTCGAGTGCGACGGCGAGACACTCGCGGAGCTGGAAAACACCTTCCGCTTCAACGACGCCGTGATCCGCAACATGGTGATGCGCCGCGACGAAGCTGTGACTGAAGCTTCCCCGCTGGCCAAGTCGAACGAGAAGGAGGAGGTCGCCAGCTGAGCCAGGCAGAGCGCAATGACTGCGAACTGACCGGCGCGATACACACACTTGAACGGCCGCGTCTGACCCCCGCCGGGGTGCCCACCAGAAAACTCTGGCTTGAGCACCGCTCCCGGCAGCAGGAGGATGGCGCAGCACGGGAAGTCCAGGCCCGCATAGGCGTGGTATTGACCGGCGAGACGCTGATAGCACTGAGCAATCAGTTGCAGGAAGGGGATCGCATCAGAGTCCGGGGGTTTCTGGCCCGGGCCGGGTTCAAGGGTGAAGCGCGGGATCGTTTGCATCTGCATGCCGAACAGCTGGAATGTCTCTGACTACGCGAATTCTGAGGAGCAAGTCTCATGGCACGTTTTTTCCGCCGTCGTAAGTTCTGCCGCTTTACTGCGGAAGGTGTGGTCCGGATTGATTACAAGGATCTGGAAACCCTGAAAGCCTATGTCACCGAAACCGGCAAGATCGTCCCCAGCCGGATCACAGGCACCAGCGCGCGCTACCAGCGCCAGCTGGCCCAGGCTATCAAGCAGGCTCGTTATCTGGCGCTGTTGCCTTACAGCGATTCCCACGACAACTAAGCCCGGATAAGAGCGAGGTAACAGATCATGCAAGTTATTCTGCTGGACAAGATCAAGAACCTGGGCGACCTGGGTGCAGTAGTGGATGTGCGCGCCGGTTACGGCCGCAACTTCCTGATTCCCCAGGGCAAGGCACTGCCTGCCACCAAGGCCAATCTGGCTGTGGTGGAAGAGCGCCGCGCTGAACTGCAAAAGCAAGCTGAAGAAGCGATGGGTGCTGCACAGGCCCGCCTTGAGAAGCTGGCCGACGCACAGGTCACCATCGGCTCCAAAGCCGGTGACGAAGGCAAACTGTTCGGTTCTATCGGCACGCGTGATATTGCCGAAGCCATCAGCGCCCAGACCGGTGTAGAGATCGAGAAGTCCGAAGTGAAAATGCCGAATGGTGCCCTGCGCTCCACCGGCGAATTCGAGATCGATCTGCAGCTGCACGCTGAAGTCTCCACAACCATCAAGGTTGCTGTCGTCGCTGAAGCCTGATTTCCGGCTGATGCCGGCACCGATTGCCCCTCCGGGGGCGCGGTGCCACAATGCGGGCACTGCCTTTCGGGGCAGTGCCCGTTTTTTGTGTGGGGCCCCCTGATATACTCAAGCCGCAATGAGCGCCCATGGATGACATGACCCACGATGAATGATGTGACCGGACTAGATCAGCATCTGCCTGAGGCGCTGCGCCTGCCGCCCAATTCCGTCGAAGCCGAACAGGCTGTCCTGGGCGGTCTGATGCTCAACAACGACGCCTGGGATCAGGTCTCCGAGCGACTCGGCGAGCAGGATTTCTATCGCAAGGATCACCGGCTGATCTTCCGCGTCATGGTGCAGCTGGTGGAGCAGGATCAGCCACGCGATCTGGTGACCGTCTCCGAGGCGCTGGAGCAGCTGGGTCAGTTGGACACCGCAGGCGGTATCGCCTACCTCTCCGAACTGTCCCGCAATACCCCCAGTGCGGCCAACATTGCCGCCTATGCGGATATCGTGCGCGAGCGCTCGATACTGCGGCAACTGATCCAGATTTCCCAGAAAGTGGCCGACCGCGCCTTCCGCCCCGAAGGGGCATCCAGTAACGAGATTCTGGACCAGGCCGAGTCCGCCATCTTCGAGATTGCCGAGCAGCAGAATCGCGGCACCGGCCCGGAGGGCATCAAGAGCATCCTCAAGAAAGCTGTCGACAGGATCGATGAGCTGTACCGCACCAAGTCTGCGGTGACCGGCCTGTCCACCGGCTTTACCGAGCTCGATCGCATGACCTCCGGCATGCAGCCCGCCGACATGATCGTGGTGGCGGCTCGGCCCTCAATGGGAAAAACCACGTTCGCTATGAACCTGGTGGAGCATGTGGCCATCAAGGAAGACAAGCCGGTGCTGGTGTTTTCCATGGAGATGCCCTCGGACAGTCTGGTTATGCGGATGCTGTCGTCGCTGGGGCGCATTAATCAGCAGAATGTGCGTTCCGGGCGATTGGAAGCGGATGACTGGCCGCGCATCAGTTCGGCGATCCAGTTGCTGTCCGAGCGCAAGCTGTTCATTGATGACACAGGCGGCCTGTCGCCCATGGAAATGCGCGCCCGGGCGCGCCGGGTAGCACGCGAATGCGGCGGGCTGGGCATGATCATGATCGATTACCTGCAGTTGATGCAGGTGCCGGGCTCGGATAACCGGGTTAACGAAATCTCGGAAATCTCCCGCTCTGTGAAAGGGCTGGCCAAGGAGCTGGGTGTGCCGGTGGTGGTGCTCTCGCAGTTGAACCGCTCGCTGGAACAACGCCCGAATAAACGGCCGGTCATGTCCGACCTGCGGGAATCCGGGGCGATCGAGCAGGACGCGGATGTGATCGTGTTCCTGTACCGCGATGAGGTCTACAACAAGGACTCGCAGGAAAAGGGCATCGCCGAAATTATTATCGGCAAGCAGCGTAACGGCCCCATCGGCACCATTCGTCTGGCGTTCCGCGGTGAGTTCACCCGCTTCGATGATCTGGCGCCGGAATACTATCAGGACTACTCCGAATGACGGCGAGCGCGGCCCGGTGAGCAGAGGAACCGTGCTCACACTGCGCCCGGCGGCGCTCGCCGCCAATGCCCGGCGGGCGCGTGCGCTGGCAGGCGATGCGCGGGTCTATGCCATGGTCAAGGCCAATGCCTACGGGCACGGCACCGCGCTGGCGCTGAGTGCGCTGTCGCCCTATGTGGACGGCTTTGGCGTGGCAGTGCTGGATGAGGCGCGCACGTTGCGCTCGCTCGGCTGCACCGCCCCGGTGATGCTGTTGGAGGGCCCGTTCGATGCGGACGAGTTGAGCGAAGCTGGCGCGCTGGGTCTCGAGTTGGTCGTGCACAGTCTCTGGCAGCTTGAATTGCTGGCGGCGCGGGCCGGTACAACGCCGCTGGTGGTGTGGCTGAAGTGCGACACCGGCATGCATCGTATCGGCGTGCCGCCGGCGGCCTGTGCCGGGGCGCTGTCCCGGTTGTCGAGGCTGCCCGGTGTCACCGTGGCCGGTTTGATGACCCACTTCGCCTGCGCAGACGAGCGGGACGATCCGCTGTCGGCCACGCAACTGGCGGCACTGAAAACGCTGGCCGCACAACATGATCTGCCGTTTACCGCCGCCAACTCGGCCGCCCTGTGTCGCTACCCGGACAGCCATGGCGCGCTGGTGCGCCCGGGGATCATGCTTTACGGCAGCGCGCCCCTGGCCGGGCAAGCGCTGGCGGATCAAGGCCTGATGGTGACCCAGCGCCTCGCCGCGCGCCTGATTGCCATCAACACGATTCCGGCGGGTGACAGCGTGGGTTATGGCGCCAGCTGGACGGCCCAGCGCCCCAGCCGCATCGGCGTGGTGGCCATCGGTTACGGCGACGGCTATCCCCGCCATGCGCCGGCAGGCACACCGGTCGCTGTGGGCGGTGCGCGCACCGGTCTGGCGGGCCGCGTCTCCATGGACATGCTGACCATCGATCTGACGGATTTGCCCCGCGCGGTGGTGGGCGATGAGGTGGAGTTGTGGGGCGATACGGTCAGTGTTGATGAGGTGGCCGCCGCCTGCGGCACCATCAGTTATGAATTGTTCTGCCAGGTGACGGCGCGCGTCGAACGTCGGGTGGCGCGGCCCTGAGCGGCGAATGCGGATAATGCCAAGCGGATTCGATTATGGCGAAGAGAAAGACAGCCTACGTCTGCACCGAGTGCGGCGCTGATTTTCCCAAGTGGCAAGGCCAGTGTGCTGCCTGCGGCGCCTGGAATACGCTCAGTGAATTTGTCACCGATCCCTCCACACCTGCGGCCGGCCGTGCGGCGCCGCGCACCGGGTTTGCCGGGGAACTGGCGGCGGTGCAGCGTCTGGATCAGATCGAGCTGACCGAGACACCGCGTATTACCACCGGGATCGGTGAGCTGGATCGCGTGCTGGGGGGCGGGCTGGTGCCCGGCTCGGCCATTCTGATCGGTGGTCATCCGGGTGCAGGTAAATCCACGCTGCTATTGCAGACCCTGTGCCGGTTGGCGCAACAACGTAGCTGTCTCTATATCACCGGGGAAGAATCGCCGGCCCAGGTGGCCATGCGTGCGGAGCGACTGCAATTGCCGCGTGACCGGTTGCAGTTGGCGGCAGAGACGGATGTCGAGCGCATCATCGAGCTGGCCCACAAGGAAAAGCCGGCCATTCTGGTGATCGACTCGATTCAGGTGATGTATCTGGCGGCGTTGCAGTCGGCGCCGGGCTCGGTGGCCCAGGTGCGCGAATCCGCAGCGGCGCTGACGCGCTTTGCCAAACAGAGCGGTACGGTGTTGATGCTGGTCGGGCACGTCACCAAGGATGGCACCCTGGCGGGGCCGAAGGTGCTGGAGCATATGATCGATTGCTCGCTGATGCTGGAGGATTCCACCGATTCCCGTTTCCGGACACTGCGCGGCCTGAAGAATCGCTTTGGCGCCGTCAATGAGCTGGGTGTATTCGCGATGACTGGCGAGGGCCTGAAAGAGGTCAAGAACCCGTCCGCCATTTTTCTCAATCGTGCGGAGGAGATCGCCTCCGGTTCGTTGGTGACGATTGTCTGGGAGGGCACGCGGCCGCTGCTGGTGGAGTTGCAGGCGCTGGTCGACCAGAGTCATTTCGGTAACCCGCGCCGCGTCTGTGTCGGCCTGGAGCAGAACCGGCTGGCGATGCTGTTGGCGGTGTTACACCGCCACGGCGGCATTCAGGTGGGCGACCAGGATGTGTTTGCCAACGTGGTGGGCGGCGTCAAGGTGATGGAGACCGGGGCGGATCTGGCGCTGTTGCTGGCCATTGTGTCGAGCTTCCGCGACAAGGCATTGCCGAAAGAGCTGGTGGTGTTCGGTGAGGTGGGGCTTTCCGGTGAAATACGTCCCGTGCCCCAGGGGCAGGATCGCTTGTCGGAAGCGGCCAAGCACGGTTTCCGCAAAGCGATCATCCCGCGGGGGAACAGTCCGCGTCAGCCATTGGCCGGGATGGAAGTGATTGCCGTGGCAACCCTGGCCGAGGCACTGGAGCACCTGTAGCCCGGTGTCGGGTCAGCGGTGCAGGCTCAGCGTTGCAGGCTCAGGTGTCTTCCAGCAGCCACAATGCATCCATGCCGTCGTCTTCGCCCAGATGCAGTGCCAGCAAACGCCGCAGGTGCTGCATGGCTTCCACGTCGATGGTGGTGAACGCCATGCCTGCCATGCCCTTGTTGGTGCGCACCACGGTGCAAGGCAGGAGGATGCGAATATCCGAATCCTCCATCAGCAATTTGAGTGACGCCGCCTCCCCGAGAGGCAACGGGAAACCTGAAGGCTCATTGATCAGTGCGCCGCGCAGCGACAGATCCATGACCTCCACGCTGAACAGCCTGCCCTGAATCTCCAGGTGCGCCTCGCCATCAAAGGGCGTGCGCGGAAACCGACGCTTTTCCGAAATCATAAGCTCATCCATGGATCAGAGCCCCGCGGGTCGGAAAAGGGTCGGCCCGCCGTCAGACGCTGATCTTTTTATATTTAGTGCGTTTCGGCTGCAAGGCGTCGTCCCCCAACTTCTTGCGCCGATAAGCTTCGTATTCTGTATAGCTTCCTTCGAACCACTCCACTTCGGAGTTGCCCTCGAACGCCAGTATATGCGTCGCGACGCGATCGAGAAACCAGCGATCGTGGGAAATCACGATGGCGCAGCCGGGGAAGGCGAGCAGCGCCTCTTCCAGTGCGCGCAGGGTTTCCACATCCAGATCGTTGGTGGGCTCATCCAGCAGCAATACATTGGCGCCCTGTTTCAGCAGCTTGGCCAGATGCAACCGGTTGCGTTCACCACCGGACAGATCCTTGACCCGCTTCTGCTGATCCTGGCCCTTGAAGTTGAAGCGGCCCAGATAGGCGCGGGACGGCACCTCATGATTGCCGATCTTGAGGATGTCGGCACCGCCGGAAATTTCTTCCCACACGGACTTGCTGCCATCCAGGTCTTCACGGCTCTGGTCGACATAGGCGAGCTGCACGGTGTCACCGATGTCGACGCTGCCGTGATCGGGCTGCTCTTCACCGGTGAGGATGCGGAACAGTGTGGTCTTACCGGCGCCGTTGGGGCCGATGATGCCGACAATGGCGCCGCGCGGCACGCTCATGGTGAGATTTTCATACAGCAACTTGTCGCCAAACTGCTTGCCGACATTTTCCAGATCAAACACCTTCTCGCCGAGACGCGGGCCGGGCGGGATGTAGAGTTCCTGGGTTTCGTTGCGCTGCTGGAATTCGGTGCTGGCCAGTTCTTCGAAGGCTGCCACCCGTGCCTTGTTCTTGGCGCGGCGGCCTTTCGGATTCTGGCGCACCCACTCCAGTTCTTTTTCCACGGTTTTGCGGTGGGCGCTTTCGCTCTTGGCTTCGCGCTCCAGTCGCGCTTCTTTCTGCTCCAGCCAGGAGGTGTAATTGCCTTTCCAGGGAATGCCCTCGCCACGGTCGAGTTCCAGAATCCACTCGCAGGAGTTGTCGAGGAAGTAGCGGTCGTGGGTCACGGCCACGACAGTGCCCTGGAAGTCGTGCAGGTAGCGCTCCAGCCAGGCCACGGATTCCGCATCCAGGTGGTTGGTGGGTTCGTCCAGCAGCAGCATGTCCGGTGCGGAGAGAATCAGGCGGCACAGGGCCACACGACGACGCTCCCCGCCGGAGAGGTGCTCGACGCTGGCTTCCCAGGGCGGCAGGCGCAGGGCGTCGGCGGCAATCTCCAGCTTGCGCTCCAGATTGTGCGCGTCGGCGGTTTCGATGATGGCTTCCAGGCGGCCCTGTTCCTCGGCCAGCTTGTCAAAATCCGCATTCTCCTCGGCGTAGGCGGCATAGACCTCCTCCAGCCGTGCCTGGGCGCCGCGAATGTCGCCCAGAGATTCCTCGACGATCTCGCGTACGTTCTTGGAAGCGTCCAGCTCCGGCTCCTGCGGCAGGTAGCCAATCTTGATACCGGGCTGGGGCCGCGCTTCGCCGATAAAGTCCTTGTCGACCCCGGCCATGATGCGCAGCAGCGTGGATTTGCCCGAACCGTTGAGGCCCAGCACGCCGATTTTGGCGCCGGGAAAAAACGACAGGGAAATATCCTTGAGAATGTGTTTCTTGGGCGGAACGATCTTGCCGACCCGATCCATGGTGAAGATGTACTGAGACATTAGCGGGCTGCCATAAAAATCAAAGGGTTATCCAGGAATGCGCCAGGGCCGCGCCCCGGCATCCATCAGGCTGCATACGCTATCCGAAAGCGCGACGTGATGAAAGACCGGGCGCGCTTTCCCCCATATGGGTGACGCCGGTGCGGTGTCGCCAGTCTAGCCTGATCTGTCTGACTTCCCGGAACCTGAACCGTCTGCTTGCGGAAAGTGTTCAAAGCGGGCGTGAGGGCCATCCAAACCAGGGACAGTTTCTTATCCCATTTTGACAAGGAGTAATGTGATGGCGCGTTTCCGTCATTTTCGTCCCCTGACAGCCATGGTGGGTATTACCATGGCTGCGTTGCTGCTGACCGCGTGCGGCGGCAGTTCTTCCTCTTCGTCCCGGACTCCGGCCGAGGGCGCGACGCTGGGCGGCGGTGCCGCCAAAGGCATCGTGCGCAATGCGCTGGTTGAGGCCTTTCCGGCAGATGACGCCGAGGCTTTGCCGTTGGCAACCGCCTTTACCGATCCGGTGAATGGCACCTACAGCCTGGCGCTGCCGGTTGGCACCCAGGGCGCCGTGCGGCTGTTGCTGCGAGCGCCGACTTCGGAAGAGCGCGGTGAGCGGGATGCCGCCACCGTGGTTTGTGATGCGCCGATCTGTGTGCCGGCTGTCGGCGAGACGCCGGCTGTGGCGTTCGGTGATACCTATCCGCTGACCTTTGAGATGAGCAGCCTGGTGCAGGTGGATGACACGTCCCTGACGGTCAGCGCCGCCATCACACCGCTGACCACCCTGGTGGAGCGCCACTACGCCGGTCAGCCGACCGGGGCGCGGAATGTGCGCTCATCCAACAACGTGGTGCGCAACCTGCTGGGCCTGGCGCGGGACCCCGCCCTGATGCAGCCGGTGGATCTGACAGTGGCCAACAATCAGGCTGATATTGCCGACGTGCGCGACACCCTGCTGAATGCCTCCTTCGCTGTGCTGGCGGCGCAGGAAGGCGGAAACTTCTCGGCGGTGATTGCGGCGCTGGAAACGGACATTGCAGCAAACAGCCTGCAGCGTGACAGCATTGATCAGCTGGCCGGTGCCATCAGCGATGTGCGTGATGCCGTGAATGTCGAGATCAATGGCCTGGATGTTGCAGCAACGCTGGCGAGCGAGCCGGTGAACGCGGTGCTCGAGAGCTGTGATCCGGGCGCCTGTGTTGCTGATGCCGAGCTGGATATTCCGGAAGATGCGGTGGCAGAAGCGAAACAGTTTGTGGCCCGCCTGCGTGGTGTTGTCGAGGACTTTATCAACACCTATCTGGATAACGACAACAACTTCGAGGTGCGTGACACGGTGCGCGCCCGCCTGGACGATGTCGGGCACATCGCCAATCTGCTGGTGGACGAAGATGATGACCTCAACGGCATGCCGAACGACTTTGGTGAAGCGGCTGTGGCGATGGCGGTGCATCTGCTGATTGGCGATGGCGAGAATATTTCGCTGGAAGAGGCGCTGACCCAGATGTTCGATTTCTTTGAGGATGGTCTGGAAGGCCGGGATATCGACGCCGCGGCGGGCACGGTCGTCGTGAGCGCGGATGGCGAGACGGCTACCTTGTCAGCCGGCAGCTTGCGCGGCGCGACGCTCAATATCTCCGTCGGGCTTGCTGATGTGATGGCGGATCTGGACGAAGAGATGGTGACCATCGGGCCGGTCTTCACTGCATCGTTGGGCGGCACCGCGCAGCGCAGCGGCAACCAGTTCGAGGTGGACGACGAGACGCGCTTGTTGATTCGTCTTAACGAGGCATTCGCGTTGCCGTTGGGCGACAACGAACTCGAGGGCGATTTTCCGCCAGCCAGTCTGGTGCTCGAAGAAGTCGATTTTCGCGGTGGCCTGACCATTTCGCGGGGCGCGACACCGGGTGTGGAAGCGGGCGCTTTTACGGGTAACTTCCGCTTGCAGCTGGTACGTAATGCCTCACTGGCCGACGCCATCGGTGATGAACTGGATATCGAGGGGGATGCCGAGGGTGCCACGCTGGCACGTCAGCTGCTGATTGTGCCCCGTGTACTCACGCTGTCCGGTGATTTCCAGGCGGGCGAAACGCATTTCCGCGCCAGCTTTGCACTGCAACTGGACAACATTGGCAGTGTCGAGATCAGCGATCTGGATGACGTGGCAGCCAATGAAAATGCGGATAACTTCCTGGCGGGCACGTTCTCCCTGAACACCTTTGCGCGCCTGGCCAACAATCTGCCTGCGGGCGATATCACCCTGGTGGCCACCCGCTCCGGTTTCCTGGCGGCCGAGTTTTCCCTGACCGCCGTACTGGGCAGTGACACCATCCGTTTCCGGACCGAACTGGACAGTGATGCCGATTCACTGGGTGACGCGCTGGCCGATGCGGAACTGCCGTTGATTACCATCGACGATACTCAGGGCATGTCGATCCAGATTGATCCGAACCGGGGTGCCGGTGTGATCATGCGCGACGGGGCCGATCTGGGCACGGTGCGTGATGAAAACGGCACGCTGCTGATCAGCTGGCGCGACGGCAGCATCGAAACGCTCTACTGAAGTCGCTTCGATGATGTTGATCCGAGGGGGCGCCCGCGTACTGGTCATGTTGATGGCCTGCGCGGGCGCTCCCGCTTTTGCCCAGACGATATTTGCAGAGCTGACCTCCCGGGCGGTGGCCGAACCGGTGCCCGTCAAGGCATTTGCCGGCCAGTGGCAAGCGCCATTGCGTGACGGGCGTCAGGGCTGGACCCGCAACCGGTTATTGCTGGGGGTGCAGTCGGGTTCGATGTCGCTGGCGTATCTCCAGCGCTACGACCATGTCCTGCGTTTCTCGCCGGATACCGCTGACATTTATTGGCGCGACCGCAACGATCAACCGCTGGCAGAGGATCGTGATTACACGCTGTTCCTGGACGCCCGGCATCAACGCAGCCAGGGGCTCAGAATCGGCTGGCATGGGGCCACGTCATCGGGTTTCGGTGTCGATGCCTGGGTCAGTCTGCTGCAGGGCATGGACTTGCAGGAAGGCCGCTTGCAGGGGCAGTTGTCTGCCGACGAAGACCGCTACGCCGGGCAGGCGACGATCGATTATCGCTACAGCCGCGATCTGCTGTTTGATCACCAGGTGCCCGCACCGGATGGCTACGGTGCTGCGCTGGATGTGCGACTGCACTGGCAGGGTGAGCGTCTTGCCCTGGCGCTGGAGATCCAGGATGCCTGGTCCCGGTTGGTGTGGCGCGATGCGCCGTTTACGCGGGGCGGTATCGATAGCGAAGGGCGCAATGATGACGGCTTCAGTTTGCGGCCACTGTTCAGTGGGGTGCGAGGTGTTTCCGGTTTCCATCAACAGTTGCCGCGTTACACGCGCTTTGAAAGTCGCTGGCAGCATGACCGCTGGCAGTGGCGTCTGGACGGGGAATATTTTCTGGAACGGTTATACCTGCGGCCGGGTGTCAGCCTGCAACAAGGTGGCCTTGACGTGTATGCCGGGTACGAAGCCCGTATGGGGCAATGGCACCTGGGTGTCAGCGACCGGCAGCGCCGCCTGGCGCTGCAACTGGGCACCGATGAGCTTGCCGTGCATCGCGCTCACAGTTTGACGTTGCAACTGCAGGCGCGTTTTTTATTCTAGTTATTCATTCCAGTTCTGCGTTCCGCAGGCGCCGCCACAACCAGCCCAACTGGCCACTGCTGTAGCGGGTTTCCAGTTGGTAGGGGGGGATGGCCTGCCAGACTGTGTTCTGGTCCTGTGTTGCCAGCGCGAAGCGGAAGACGTAGGACTCACGCATGCCCATGCGCAGATCGCTCAGGATCAGGGTGTTGTCCTGTTCGCGCACACTGTAGAAGCCGTGGGTGAAGCGGCGCAGCCGATCTACATGGGGGAGCGCATGCAGCGGCTCAAGCTGCTCAGGCGTTTGCACATGCCGGGTGAAGGTGGGCGCCGGGTGGCCGTCAATCAGGGAGTAGAAGCCCTCGTAATAGCCGTCATCATCCATCACCACGATGCGCCAGATCAGCGTGTTGAAGGCACCCGGGGTGGTCAGCACCCGCTCATGGGGCATGTTTTCCCGGGCCAGATACTCGCGCACCACGGTGTCGGTATGCCATTTGGCGCCGCAGGCCCAGGCCAGATACAGGCTGCTCAGCACCAGCCCTACGGTATTGGCGCGCATGCCCCGGTCAGCATCCCGGGCGAACAGGGCGATCCCGACACCGATCAGCAGCGGCAGGGTATACAGCGGATCAATGATGAAGATGACCGAGCCGCTGACGGGATAATCGCTCAGCGGCCAGAACAGCTGGGTGCCATACACGGTGAAGGCATCCAGCAAGACATGGGTGGTCAGCACCAGAAAGATCAGGGCATACCAGCGCCCGCGCAGGTGCGCGGTGTCCGGGTGCAGGCGCCTTGCCAGCCACACCAGCAGGGGCGTGATGGCCGCTATCACCAGCAATGAATGGCTGAAGCCCCGGTGCTCGGTGAAGGCGGCTACGTCGTTGGCGGCTGGCAGCAGCACGTCCAGATCGGGCAGGGTGCCGAGCACGGCGCCCCACAGCGCGGCGCGACGGCCGATCTGGCGACCTAATACGGCATGACCTACGGCGCTGCCGAGGGCGATCTGGGTAATGGAATCCATGGAATGCGCCTGTTTTCCCGGGTTTCACTCGTACTCTGGCAGCCTTTGACCGTGACGAGTGTGAAGATGACGGCTGCGCATGCTGGCATGAGGCTTCTGCAAGTGCGCGGTGCCGCACAGTCGGGTAGAATATGCCCTCCTCGAAACCTACCTCAAGCGACTTCAAGGGCCCCACATGTTCGGTAAAGACATGACCATCGCGGAATTTGATCCTGATATCCAGCGCGCCATAGACGGAGAAGTTCGTCGTCAGGAAGCGCATATCGAGCTGATTGCATCAGAAAACTATGCGTCGCCACGGGTGATTGAAGCCCAGGGCACTGTCCTTACCAACAAGTATGCCGAAGGCTACCCGGGCAAGCGCTACTACGGTGGCTGCGAGTTCGTGGACCAGGTCGAGCAACTGGCCATCGACCGCGCTTGTGCGCTGTTTGGCTGCCAGTTTGCCAACGTCCAGCCGCACTCCGGTTCCCAGGCCAACGGCGCTGTCTTCCTGGGCCTGCTGCAGCCGGGCGACACCGTGCTGGGCATGAGCCTGGCCCATGGCGGTCACCTGACCCACGGTGCCAAGCCGAATTTCTCCGGCAAGACCTACAATGCTGTGCAGTATGGTCTGAACCCGGAAACCGGGCTGATCGACTACGACGAAGTGGAGACGCTGGCGGTAGAGCACAAGCCGAAGATGATCATCGCCGGCTTCTCGGCCTATTCCCAGAAGCTGGATTTTGCCCGCTTCCGCGAGATCGCCGACAAGGTGGGCGCTATCCTGATGGTGGACATGGCCCACGTAGCCGGTCTGGTTGCCGCAGGGGTCTACCCGAACCCCTTCCCGCACGCCGATGTGGTCACCACCACCACCCACAAGACCCTGCGCGGTCCCCGTGGCGGCCTGGTGCTGACCAACGACGAAGACATCGCCAAAAAGATCAATTCTGCGGTCTTCCCGGGCGGCCAGGGCGGCCCGCTGATGCATGTCATCGCGGCCAAGGCGATCTGCTTCAAGGAAGCCATGGGCGATGATTTCAAGACCTATCAACAGCAAGTAGTGAAGAATGCCCAGGCCATGGCCCAGGTGTTTGTTGATCGCGGTTTTGATGTGGTCTCCGGCGGTACCGAGAATCACCTGTTCCTGCTCAGCCTGATCAAGCAGGACATCACCGGCAAAGATGCTGACGCGGCCCTGGGCCAGGCGCATATCACCGTCAACAAGAATGCGGTGCCCAATGACCCGCGCTCGCCGTTCGTCACGTCCGGCCTGCGCATTGGCACACCGGCGGTGACAACGCGGGGCTTCACCGAAGGTGATTGCCGTGAGCTGGCAGGCTGGATCTGCGACGTGCTGGATAACATGGGCGATGCGTCCGTGATCGAGCGGGTGCGCGGCCAGGTGTCGGCAATCTGCGAGCGCTTGCCGGTATACGGCTGACGCGCGCGTTCAGTCCCGATGACATGTCCTTGATGACATGCCCCTGATGACCGGAGCCAGCCATGCATTGTCCGTTTTGTGGTGCTGAGGAAACCAAGGTCATCGATTCGCGTCTGGTCGCCGACGGCGGCCAGGTGCGTCGTCGGCGTCAGTGCCTGACGTGCGATGAGCGCTTCACGACCTTCGAGACTGCCGAGTTGGTGATGCCCCGGGTGATCAAGTCCGACGGCACCCGCGAACCCTTCGACGAAGCCAAATTACGGGCCGGTATGCTGCGAGCACTGGAAAAGCGCCCGGTCAGCATGGAAGACCTGGAGGCATCGGTGACCCGCATCGGCCATCGCCTGCGCGCCACCGGCGAGCGGGAGTTGCCGGCCCGGGAGCTGGGTGAGAAGGTCATGGAAGAGTTGCAGCAACTGGACGATGTGGCGTATGTCCGCTTCGCGTCGGTGTATCGCAGCTTCCAGGACATATCCGATTTTCGTGCCGAGGTAGACCGCCTGGAAAAGGCCGGTCGCAAGGCCCCGGCCATTTCGCCACGTCCCAAAAAATAGGCTGTTGCCCACGGCCTGGTGAGGATGCCATGCAGGAAAGCAGCCGCGAAGGCGCCGACCGCCAAAGCTCTGAGCGCCATAGCACGGACCGTCACTATATGGCCCGTGCCCTGCAGCTGGCGCGTCGTGGCCGCTTTACCACGGACCCCAATCCCCGGGTGGGCTGTGTGCTGGTGCAGCAAGGCGTGATTGTCGGGGAGGGCTGGCATGAGCGTGCGGGCGAACCCCATGCCGAGCGGCATGCGCTGTCGGTGGCCGGTGCTCAGGCGCGGGGCGCGACTTGCTATGTCACGCTCGAACCCTGTGCCCACACGGGCCGCACCGGGCCCTGCGCCGATGCGCTGGTGGCGGCGGGCGTGGCCCGGGTAGTGGTCGCTATGCGTGATCCGAACCCGCTGGTTGCTGGCAAGGGGCTTGAAATACTCGAGTCCGCCGGCATTGAGGTGACCTGTGGCGTGCTGGAATCCGAGGCCCGCGCCCTCAATCCCGGCTTTATCCGGCGCATGGAGACGGGGCGGCCGCTGGTGCGGGTCAAGCTGGCAATGAGCCTGGATGGCCGCACGGCCATGGCCTCTGGCGAGTCTCAGTGGATTACCGGCGCTGCGGCCCGCGAGGATGTGCAGCAGTTGCGTGCGCGCAGCAGCGCCATCGTCAGCGGTATCGGCACGGTGCTGGCGGATCAGCCGGCCTTCACGGTACGTCCGGCGCACTGGCGGCATACCGAATATCCGGTGCTGCCGGTGCGCCAGCCTTTGCGGGTGGTGATGGACCGGCAGCTGCGCACCCCGGCGCAGGCGGCGGTCGTCACCGGCCCCGGCGAGTGCCTGATTCTGTGCGCGGCCGAGCAGGAAGCGGCGACGGCGCTGCGCGCCGCCGGAGCGGAAGTGCAGGCCGGTGACTGGCATCCGGCAGCGGTGCTGGAGGCGCTGGGGCGGCGGGGCTGCAATGAGGTGCTGGTGGAGTCCGGCCCGATACTGGCCGGGGCATTTGTTGCCGCCGGCTGTGTTGATGAACTGGTTGTGTACATGGCCCCGGCGTTGCTGGGCGATGGAGCACGGCCGTTGTTGGCCTTGCCGGGTATGACGCAGATGGCGGACAAGCTGACACTGGTCATGACTGATGTGCGTCAGGTCGGTGAGGATTTGCGGCTCACCTGCAAGGTGGTCCGGCAGGACGTGTGACACCGCTGATCTTGAGCTGTACCGCTCAAGCAGCGCCAGGCAACGAGGTCGAAAGATGTTTACCGGAATTATCGAAGCGAAAGGGGAAGTGCTGGCATTGACCCCCAGTGGTGGAGACGTTTCCCTGCGTCTGCACACTGGCGCCCTGGATATGGGCGACGTGCAGTTGGGCGACTCCATTGCGGTGAATGGTGTCTGCCTGACGGTGACTTCCTTGCCGGGCAATGGCTTTACGGCGGACGTGTCCGGCGAAACCCTGAACAAGACGTCGCTGGGCAGCCTGAAAACCGGGTCACCGGTGAATCTGGAGAAAGCGCTGACCCCGACGACGCGTCTGGGCGGGCACCTGGTGTCCGGCCATGTGGACGGCGTCGGCAAGGTGGTCTCCTTGCGCCCTGATGCGCGCTCCACGCGTATCGATATCCAGGCGCCGGCAGAGCTGGCGCGTTACATCGCCCAGAAGGGCTCGATTACGGTGGATGGCATCAGTCTGACGGTGAACAGCGTTGATGGTGCTGTGTTTTCCCTGAACATCATTCCGCACACCCAGGACATGACCACGATCGGCAACTGGAAACCGGGCACGCAGGTGAACCTGGAAGTTGATATCATTGCCCGTTATCTCGAACGGCTGTTGCTGGGCGAGCGTGCGGCAGAGCCGGGCGTTGGTGCCGATCATGGCGCGACCTATGGCGTGACGCTGGGCCTGTTGGCCGAGCACGGCTTTCTGAAAAGGTGATTGCATGAAATTGAATACGGTCCAGGAACTGATTGACGATATTCGCGCCGGGCGAATGGTCATTCTGATGGACGACGAAGACCGGGAAAACGAAGGTGACCTGGTGATGGCCGCCGAGCATGTCACGCCGGAGGCGATCAATTTCATGATTCGTCATGCGCGGGGTCTGGTGTGCATGCCCATGAGTCGAGAGCGCTGCGAGCAGCTGGCGCTGCCCTTGATGGTGCAGCGCAACAGCTCCGGCTTTGGTACCAAGTTCACGGTATCCATTGAAGCGGCCGAAGGGGTCAGCACCGGTATTTCTCCGGCAGACCGTGCCCGCACCGTACTGGCGGCGGCGGCGCGGGATGCGAAGCCCGAAGATATCGTGCAGCCGGGGCATATCTTTCCGTTGATGGCAGAACCGGGTGGCGTGTTGCACCGCGCCGGTCACACCGAAGCCTCCTGCGACCTGGCGGTGCTGGCGGGGTGCGAGCCCATCGGTGTGATTTGCGAGATCATCAACGACGACGGAACCATGTCCCGTCGGCCGGATCTGGAGACGTTTGCCGAGCAGCACGATCTCAAGATCGGCACCATCGCAGACCTGATCGAATACCGCATGCTCAACGAGAAGACGGTAGAAAAGGTCAGTGAAAATATCCTGCCCACCTGGCACGGTGATTTTCGCATGATCGCGTTTCGTGACACCGTGGATGACATGACCCATGTCGCGCTGGTGAAAGGCGAACCGACGCCCGAGCAGGTGACGACGGTGCGGGTGCATCAGGTGGACCCGCTGCGGGATCTGATGAGCGCCCAGATTGACGGCCAGACCGGCTGGAACATGCACCGCGTGCTCGAAGAGCTGGCGCGCAGTGACGCCGGGGTGGTGATTATTCTCGGGCAGGATTACGTGTCCAATCACATGCAGGGCATGATCGAGAATTTCTTCGCTGGCAAGCGTCGTCCGGCACAGGGCAACAGCATGGCCTACCGCAACATCGGCACCGGCTCGCAGATCCTGCGCGAACTGGGGGTGCGACGCATGCGCCTGCTCAGCTCACCGATGAAGTTCAACGCACTGTCCGGTTTCGATCTGGAAATCGTCGAATACGTGGCGCCCTGATCAGAGGCGCCCTAGCGGACACGGATCAGTATCTCGGCCCGTGCGTGCTTGAGGCACGGGTTGATGCTCTCGTAACTGCAGCTGCCGGTGTTGCCATTGTCATGCGACTCAATATGGAGCTGGTAGTCGCCCTGCATCGGGGATTCGCTGAAGACGGTGATGGCCCCCAGGAAACTGGAAGTGGGGGGCAGTGTGCCAAGGTAGCGGTAGTGGTATCCGGGCACCAGGGTTTGCAGATTGCTCATTGACGGTATCAGCAGCCGGGTCGTGTCGTCCGGATCGCAACCGTCTTCGGCAAGGCAGATAAATTCCACCTCGGTAAACATCCCTCCCGTCCCTGTGTCAGGGTCCTCGATGTCGATGCCCACCGGGAACACCAACTGGCCAGTGGGGGTTACCTCGTGCTCACAGTCGAGCTGTGAGTAGCTTGTGGCCACACAGGTGAGCAGGCTCTGCGTTGTGGGTATCAACCGAGGTGGCTGATTGATGTCGTAGAGCCGGAACTGGTGCTGCACCGGCGGGGACACCAGCGCAATGTCATCGGCGCTGGTAAAGCGCAACGCCAGGGCGCCCACCGTAATGCCGCCCAAGGCGTTGTCGGCCAGTGCGGCGTCCGGTGTCCAGCGCGCCTCCCAGGTGTATTCCAGCGCACCATCACTGTTATAGGGCAACCCGTCGGGCAGCGGCAGGGACTGCGGCAACGCATCGCAGTCCACGGCAGTGCTGTGACCCTGATGCAGTACCTCGACGGTCACGGTGCCCCCAGACAGCCCACCCTCACAGGCGGTAACCTCCGCCAACCCCAGCGCCGCCTCCGGGCCGATGGCGCGCGCAGTGAACAGATAGGATTCGCTCTGGCCGGGCTGGTAGGTGGCGGTGTCTCCGGGCGCCCCCGCTCTGAGCACCAGGGTGTCGCTGCGTGGCGGTGCCAGCCGGGGCGAGCCACCGCGCACCCGCAATGAATAGGCACTGCTGCCGCGAGTGGCGAGCTGGTGTTGGCCGTCCAGTGCGCTCATTTGCCAGGCGTCTGATGGCGCGCCCGGTGATGCGGACCACAGCGGCTCGCCCGGTACGTTCGGGAACAGTAGCGGCGACAGTGCGGGGTCGTAGGCGCAGGTATCGTGCAGCGAGGCCAGCTCGCGGATATTCGGCAGGCGCCAGTCATCAAAGCCGGCATGTGTGTCTTCCCCGGCCTGTTCCAGCGCCGTGGCCCAGTCCTGAGACACAGCGTTGCCTTGCGCGCAATCCTCGCCGGAGAGCCCCGTCACGCAGCGTTGCCACATCAGGCCGGTCATCAGATCTACGACGGAGTCGGGGTGTGACGTGTCATAGCGTTGTGGCGGCGTGCTGCTGTGCAGGCCGTCCGTGCAATGTGCGCGGGCCTGTGTGTCCTTCGTTGCCAGTGGTGTGCCCCTGACCAGGCGCAACGACTGCGCACTGTCAGGTGGCACGTTGCCTGGCAGCGCGGCGTTCATGTCCAGCACCCACAGGTTATCGCTGCCGGCGTCTGCTGTGCTGCTCCAGAGGGGGACGGAGGAGGCCTCCGGGAAAAAGTCTGTGTCCTGCCACGGCGTCTGCTGTCGTCCGTAATGTACCAGACTGAGAAGTTCATGCAGGTCAGGCAGTCGCCAGTCCTGATGGCCGCACAGGCCCTCCGCGTTGACCGCCGTCACATAGGCTTCCACGGTGCAGGGTTGATCGCCCAGGCTGCCGCCGCAGAGGCTGACATCGCCCGAGGATGAGTTGCTGTAGTGGTGATTGATGAAGCGTCGGCTCAGATCGCTGGTGTCCTTGAGTTCCCAGGTCAGGCCGGTGACGTTGTCGCGAGTGCAGCCCCATTGTTGCGGCAAGTCGCCGCGCAGCGGCTGTGACGGGCAATCGCCTTCGCCGTCAAAGTCACCGTTGTTGCACTGGCGCGAATAATCGAAAGCGGCCGCCCCGGCGCCGAGTTTTTCCAGCGCTGCATCGGCATCGCGGCCGAAATCGGCGTCCTGCCCCGGCGGTTCGTCCCCCAGGCATGGGGCATTGATGCCAGTATCTGCGGCACCGCAAAACTGGATGCCGGTATCGTTGAGGGGGCGAAAGTCTATGCCGGGAGGCAAGGTGCTGCTGCCGGATGATGAGCTGCCGCCGCAGGCGGCAAGGCCAGAGGCAACGCAGGCTGCAACAACCAGCTGTGGCAGCAACGACCGTGCGTGGATGGTTTTCATGCCCCCCCCGATGAAAGCGGTATCAATGTCGTATGTTCGATTTTAGGGGGCTGGGAGAGCAGCGTATGTCCCCCGCTCGGGGGACATACGCCAACAGGGTGTTATTCAGAGGCTCCCTTGCATCGTCAGGGTGTCCAGCACGGCATTGACCAGCGCCTCGCTGTCCTCGTCGAAGAAGCTCTGGACCACGACGATGGCGTGCTTGTCGCGGACCAGCGCCAGGTAGCGCTGCCTGACCAATTGCGAGCCGAACATGGCTTGCGCCTCGAAGTAGCCAAAGTCGGTGCCGTTGATCTCGCGCTGGCCGCACTGTTCGTCAACCTCATAGCGGATCTGCATTTGTTGCAGGGCCTGCCGGGCGTGCGCGAGGTAATCACAACCGCTGGTGATGCCCGGGGCGAGGCGGATATTTTCCGCAGTGCCGAGAATGTTCGGATTCAGCCTGCCCGGGGTGCCCGGTGGCACTTCGAAGAAGCCGAACAGCGGCAGGGTGCTTTCCAGCGAGGCTTTCAGGATTTGGCGGATGTTGTCGTCATCGCTGAACAGCGCGCTGCCCTGCTGCTGCATCAGGATCATGTCCTCGGCGCTCTGTGCGAACCAGCCCTCGGGCTTTTCGATGCGCAGTGAAAACATGTCGTTGATATAGACGTTGTCACCGGTGGTGTAGGTCAGTGCCTCGGGGGCGCGGTCTGCGTTTTTCTCGGACACGGGCATGGGCTCGGGCTCGGTGCCGCAGGCGCTGAGTGTCAGCAGGGCGGCCAGCAGGGCAGGTACAGTCAGGAGTCGCGTCACGGTGTCAGGTCTCTGGTCGGGTCTGCAAGTCGGGTTTGCAGGTGAGGTCATTGGGCAGTTGCTGGCAGATGTTACACAAAGCGGAAGGCAATATCAGGGCAGGACTGCTGAAGGCGCAAAATACAGGCATTTCGATGGCCAAGTGGGTACAATGGGCCGCTTTGCGGGGCCCCGGCCCGGCAACCGGACAGGGACAGGCCGTCCGGACCACACCAGTCAGATCAGTCAAGGGTCAGATATGAAAGACGTCAAGGTGATCGAAGGTAACTTCACCAGCGCCGGCGGCCGCTATGGCATCGTTGTTGCGCGCTTCAACAGCTTTGTAGTGGAAGCCCTGCTCGAGGGTGCGGTGGACACGCTGCTGCGCCATGGCATCAAGGCACAGGATATTGAGGTCATTCGCGTACCGGGTGCCTGGGAGTTGCCGGTGGTGGCCAAGCGCGTGGCGGAAAAAGGCAGCTACGACGCGATCATCACCCTGGGCGCCGTGATTCGTGGTGGCACCGCACACTTCGAGTACGTGGCCGGTGAAGCGGCCAAAGGCATCGCGTCCATCCAGAACAGCACCGGTGTGCCGGTGGCGTTCGGTGTGCTGACCGTGGACAGCATCGAGCAGGCTATCGAGCGTTCGGGCACCAAGGCCGGCAACAAGGGCGCTGAGGCGGCCATGTGTGCGCTGGAAATGGTCAGCCTGCTGAAAGTGATTGGTTGAGGCTGATGACAACCACTTCTCCCTCGGCCCGCCGCAAGGCCCGCCGTTTTGCATTGCAGGCGCTGTATCAATGGCAGCTTGCCGGGCATGCGTTGTCCGAGATCGAGGCGCAGTTCCGCGCCCAGAACGACATGAAAAAAGTCGATATGGCGTACTTTCATGAGTTGCTGCACGGCGTGCCAGCGCAGCTGGAAGAGCTGGACGCATTGTTTGCGCCCGCGCTGGATCGCAAGGTCCAGGAGCTGTCCCAGATCGAGAAAGTGATCCTGCGTCTGGGCACCTTCGAGCTGCTGACGCGGCCGGACGTGCCGTATCGCGTTGTCATCAGTGAGGGTATCGAGCTGGCCAAACTGTTCGGTGCCGAGGATTCTTTCAAGTACGTCAATGGCGTGCTGGACAAGGTAGCGCGCAAATGCCGGCGGGTGGAAATCACGGCCCGCTGATCCCCTGTCAGCCTGGCCACGGCGTGGCCATGGATGCGTTCGATGGATGAGTTTGCCCTGATTCGCCGCTTCTTTCGTGACCGACCCGGCCAGCCCGCCGATGGCGTGCTGCTGGGCCCCGGGGACGATGCTGCCTTGTTGTTGCCCACCCCTGGCCACGAGCTGGTCATGACGCTGGATACCCTGCTCTCCGGCCGTCACTTCCCCGATGATCTTCCTGCCGCCGATATCGGCTGGCGCAGTCTGGCCGTGAATCTGTCTGATCTGGCTGCCATGGGCGCCACACCGCGCTGGTGCCTGTTGAGCCTGTCATTGCCGGATGAGCTGGACGCGGGGCGGCGCGAACACTGGCTGAGCGCCTTCTGTGAAGGCTTCTACGCGCTGGCGGCCGCCTCGGGGGTGGTGCTGGTTGGCGGCGATATGGTGCGCGGGCCGCTGAGCATTTCGGTGCAGGCCACGGGCGAGGTGCCCGCAGGGCAGGCCTTGCGGCGTAGCGGCGCAAGGCCCGGCGACAGCATCTGGATCGGTGGTGTGCCCGGCGAGGCCGCCGCAGGCCTGGCGGCCTGGTTTGCCGGCGTTCGTGACGGCGCTCTGGTACAGCGGTTCAGTCGGCCCACGCCACAGCTGGCGCTGGGGCAGGCGCTGCGCGGTAGGGCTACGGCTTGCATTGATGTATCCGACGGCCTGCTGGCGGACCTGGGGCATATTCTGTCGGAGAGCGGCGCCGCGGCTGATCTGGGTGCCATGCTGAGACTCGCTGACCTGCCGTGCTCCACTGCCCTGGCGGGCACCGGCGACGCGCGGGCGCGGCAACAGTGGCAACTTGCCGGTGGCGATGATTACCTGCTGCTGTTTACACTGCCGCCGGGGCAGGAGCCTCCCGCCGCGATGGCCGCACACTGTCATCGCATTGGCGCTGTGACGTCGCAGGCGCCGATTCAGGTGCTCGACCCGCAAGGCTGCCCCCTGCTGGCATTGCCGCAGGGCTGGAATCATTTTGCCACGCGGGGTTGATACTTCGGCAGCGCTTGCTCAGACGGCGGCGCGGATGCCGACTCACGCCGATACAAGGAGAAATCATGACTGACCAGCCTCGGCCGAATATGCGCAATCCGGTGCATTTTCTGGCATTTGGATTCGGGAGTGGGCTGGCGCCAAAAGCGCCGGGAACCTTTGGCACTCTGGCCGCGATTCCGCTGTGGTTCCTGCTGACCTTGCTGCCCTTGTGGGGGTACCTGCTCGGCACGGCAATCGTCATTGCCATCGGACCTTATCTGTGTGGCCGGACCTCCCGGGATCTCGGCGTGCATGACCATGGCGGCATTGTCTGGGATGAATTCGCCGGGTTTCTGGTGACGATGCTGCCCCTGGCGTTGATTGGCGCGCCTTTCTCGGTGCTGACGTTGCTCGCCGGGTTCGTGTTGTTCCGTATCTTTGATGTGCTCAAACCCTGGCCCATCGGCTGGCTGGATCGCCGCGTGCATGGCGGTACCGGCATCATGGTGGACGACCTGCTGGCCGGGGTCTACGCCGCGGTACTGCTGTATCTGGCGCTGGGGTGGTTGTTGTGATCTGTGGTTGATACTGCGGTCAGGCTTGGCCGCCGCCCGGCGGCGAGTATACTGGGGCTGATTGTTTTCCAGGGGGGAAGACAGCGGTGTGTGATCAGAGATCCCCGGCGGGCGGCGCAGCAGGCGCCGTGAGGGTGTCGCCCGGTCACATTTTGGAGTCCGGCTGATGGACGCTGACCTGTCGCGCACGGTTGAAGATGTCGGGGAAATCGAGCGGCTGCTCGATGGGCGCGGCTGGCGACTGAGATTTCCGCCGCCGCTGGAGGCGGGGTTTCGCAGCCACCACGATGACGACGCGCTGCGCGTCTTCCGCAGCAGTCTGGTATATCTGGCGCTGCTGTATTTCGTTATGGCGGTCACCGCACTGACGGTGCTGGACTGGGAGAAAGTCGGCGCCTGGCCTTTCATGTTTTCCGGTTTTGCCGTGCTGATCATCGCCGCCTGGCGCATTTCCTATACACCTCTGATTCGCCAACGCTACCAGCAGGTGGTGTGTGGTCTGGCTGCGCTGGTGATGCTGATTGCCGCCATCAATCCGATGCTGGAACAGGACCCGGAGTTCAGAACCCTGATTCATATCGGTGGTGTGTTCGCTGTAGTGGTGGTGTATCTGGGACTCAGCCTGCGCTTGCCCTATGCCATGCTGGCCGGCTGGGGAGGCGGTTTGCCGCCACTGTACATTGCGCACACCTGGGGAGTGCCGCTTGATTGGGTGCTGATCGTGCCCACCTACTTTGGTGCGAGCGTATTGTGCATGGTGCTCGGGTTTCGTGATGAGCGACAACGGCGGCGCATGTTTCTGCAGGGAGAGTTGCTCCGCGAAGATCGCCGCCGCATCGCCATGCTGGCGGAGGAGCTCAGTCGCCAGGCATTGGTGGATGGCCTTACCGGCCTGGCAAACCGGCGCCAGTTTGATCAGGCGCTAAGCCGGGAGTGGGCCCGGGCCTTGCGCGAAGAGCAGCCCCTGGCGTTGATTTTCGCTGATATCGATTATTTCAAACTCTACAACGATCACTTCGGTCACCAGGAAGGGGATGACTGCATGCGCGTGCTGGCCGGGGTGTTCCGGCAGCAGGCGCGGCGCGCCACTGATCTGGCGGCGCGCTACGGCGGTGAGGAGTTTGTGTTGCTGCTGCCCGGGACCGGGCGAGGGGCGGCGATACAGCGTGCAGAGGAGTTGGCGGAGGCAGTGCGCGCCTGCCAGCTGCCACACCCCCGGTCGCAGTGCGCGCCCGTGGTCACCGTGAGCGTTGGTGTGGTGTCCGCGATACCGGGCAGCAACGGCAGCGAAGATGACCTGGTGGGGCGTGCGGATCAGGCGCTGTATCAGGCCAAGGCGGCCGGGCGGAACCGGGTGCAGTTCGCCGGCCTGTTTCAGGAACCCATGGCTGGCGCGTGAGTGCCGCCGATGTGGGTCTGACGATTTTCAATGGCTGCGCGGATGCCGTTGGCGTCCAGCCCTTGCTCCGCAAGCAGCGTCTCGCGTTTACCGTGATCAATGAAATGATCCGGCAATCCCAGGTTCATGACCGGCACGGTCAATCCCTGCTCTGCCAGAAACTCGTTCACCGCTGAGCCTGCGCCGGTGGCCCGTTGGTGTTCCTCGACGGTGACCAGCAGCAGATGGCTGATGGCCAATCGGGTGATCAGTGCCTCATCCAGGGGTTTCACCCAGCGCATATCAATCACCGTGGCATCCAGTGCTTCGCCGGCTTCCAGCGCCGCCTGAACCAGCGCGCCGAAGGCGAGCAGGGCGACACCGTGGCCTTCCCGCAGCACGCGCGCTTCTCCCACCGGCAGTGGTGTCAGTGCCGTGTCGAGCGCCACGCCGGGGCCAGTGCCTCTGGGATAACGCACTGCAGCGGGGCCCGGGTGCTGATAGGCACTGCACAGGAGCTGGCGGCATTCGTTTTCATCCGACGGTGCCGCAATGATCATGTTGGGCACGCAGCGCAGATAGCCGAGATCGAACACGCCGTTGTGCGTGGCGCCGTCTTCACCGACCACGCCTGCACGGTCGATACCGAAGGTCACATCGAGATCCTGCAGTGCAATGTCGTGGATCAATTGATCGTAGGCGCGCTGCAGAAAGGTGGAGTAGATGGCGACCACCGGTTTCTGCCCTTCACAGGCGAGGCCCGCGGCCAGGGTCAGGGCGTGTTGCTCGCAAATTGCCACGTCATGAAAGCGCTCCGGGAAACGCTGGCTGTATTGCAGCATGCCCGAGCCTTCGCACATGGCTGGCGTGATGGCGACGAGCCTGGGGTCCTGCTCTGCCATATCGCACAGGAAGCGGCCAAACACATCCTGGTATTTCGGGCCGGTGACTTTCTTCGGCGTGGCTTGCTCGAGTTTTTTCTTTGGCTCGATCTTGTTGATCGCGTGGTAGCCCACCGGGTCGGCTTCCGCCGGGCCGAAGCCTTTGCCTTTGGTGGTGTAGATATGCAGCAGCTGTGGCCCTTTCAGATCGCGCAGATTGCCCAGGGCGTCCAGCAGTTCGTCCATATCATGACCGTCCATGGGGCCGATGTAGTTGAAGCCGATGGCTTCAAACAGGGCATCGGGGCTGACCATGTTCTTCATGCTTTCTTCGGTGCGCCGCACGAACTCCCAGGCAGCGGGCATTTTCGCCAGCACGCGCTTGCCGCCTTCGCGCAGCGTGATATAGGTTTTTGAGGCCCAGACCCGGGCAAAATAATTGGCCAGGCCGCCCACGTTGTGGGAAATCGACATGTTGTTGTCGTTGAGGATGACCAGCAGGTTGGCGTTGGTGTGCGCGGCATGATTGAGCGCTTCAAACGCCTGGCCGGCGGTCATGGCGCCGTCACCGATGATGGCGACGGCACGCCGGGCACGGCCTGACATCTGCGCGCCCAGGGCCATGCCCAGCGCGGCGCTCACCGAAGTGGAGGAGTGCCCGACGCCGAAGGTGTCGTATTCGGACTCGCTGCGATTGGGAAAGCCGGAGAGCCCGCCTTGCTGGCGGATACTGGTGATCGCCTCGCGGCGTCCGGTAAGAATCTTGTGCGGGTAGGTCTGGTGGCCCACGTCCCAGACCAGGCGGTCCTCTGGCGTTTCAAACAGGTAGTGCAGGGCGACGGTCAGCTCGACCACCCCCAGTCCGGCACCGAAATGCCCCCCGGCCTGACCGACGGCATACAGCAGGTAGGCGCGCAGCTCGTCTACGACTTGAGGCAGCTGTTCCCGGGGCAGCGCGCGCAGATCCGCCGGGCGGTTGATCCGGTCCAGCAGCGGTGTCTGCGGGCGTGTCAGCGGTATTTCGTCGAAGGTTCTGGCCATCAGGCGCTCTGTTCCTCGAGGTGTGTGGGACATTATACCTGTCTCGCGCCGGGCTGTCCGAGGGGCGCGGGTTGCGCCGCGCTCAGTGCGTACGGGCAATGATATAGGCGGCCAGGTCTCTGAGCAGTGAAGCGTTCCCGCCCTGTGCCGGGTCATCCAGTGAGGCACAAGCCTGTTGGCAGAGCTGGGCGGCGCGTGTACGGCTGGCGTCGATGCCGATCAGGCCAGGGAACGTGCTTTTGGCATGGCGCAGATCCGAGCCGCTCGGCTTGCCCAGCGCTGCGGTTTCGGCGGTCACATCCAGAATGTCATCCTGGATCTGAAACGCCAGACCGATGGCATCGCCGTAGCGCCGCAGCGCTTCCCGTGTCGGAGCATCGGCGTTGGCGGCCAGCGCGCCGAGGGTCAGTGCGGCGGTAATCAGGCGCCCGGTCTTGAGATAATGGATTTCTTCCAGTGCGGCCAGGGTCAGCGCCTGGCCATTGGCCTGCATGTCCTGCATCTGGCCTGCCGCCATGCCGTCGGCGCCGGCGGCCTGACTGAGCTTGCGGATCATGTTGACGCGCTGGGTGTCGGCGTAATCACCAGCGACCGAGAGAAGCTCGAAGGCCAGGGTGTGCAGGGTATCGCCGGCCAGAATGGCCGTGGCCTCGTCAAAGGCGATGTGGCATGTGGGTTGCCCCCGACGCAGGTCGTCGTCGTCCATGGCGGGCAGATCATCATGGACCAGCGAGTACGCATGGATCAGCTCTATGACCACGGCAGGCACGTCCGCGTCCTCCATGCGCCCGCCGGCCAGCAGGCAAGCGGCATAGGCCAGCATTGGACGGATGCGCTTGCCGCCACCCAGGGCAGCGTAGCGCATGGCATCGGCAAGCCGGGGCGAGGCACTGGCGTGATCGGGCAGCAGTTGCGCCATGCGTGCCTCGACGCGCTTGCGGCAGTCGGCCATGAAGCGGGTCAGATCCTGGAAGTCGGTTGCGGTGTCAGTGACTGCCGGCATCGTCATTATCCGGCGGGTTGAAGGGCGCGGGTTCTGCATCCTGACTCTGATCGAGCAGAATGCTGACTTTCTGTTCAGCCTGTTTGAGGGCCTGCTGGCACTCGCGGGTCAGACGCACCCCCTCTTCGAAGGCCTTCAGCGACTCCTCGAGCGACAGTTCGCCGGATTCCATGCGCTCTACCAGGCTCTCAAGGGTGGTCAGCGCATCCTCCAGACGGGCTTGCTTCTGTTTTGCGGCCATAGGGGTATCCAGCTGATGACGGGAACTGCCGTGAAGGTTAAGGGCACTGGCGCGAGCGGGCAAACACTAAAAGAGTGGCGCGGGAGAGTCAAATGATCTGTATGGCTATCTGTTTGTTTTTGCAAGGTTTTGAGGTTTGTAAGTGCTTGCGTCGGTCGATTGGCGCGGCAACATTCCAAAACGGCATAAGCGTAATGTTCCCCGGCCCGGATTGCGGCGCTATAGTGAAAGGCCTCGTCGGCGGCCCGGGCGTCCCGATTCCCGAGATCTCCTAAGTTCCTGGTATTGCCGTCTGCGGCCTGCCCGGCGGGGTTCCTTCACTGCGCTTCCTTACTTGCTCCCGTCAGGGCTCCCGTTCCCATCTCCGCTCCTGTGCGCCGTCATATCCTCAGTCATGTGTGCCGCCAGTTGCGCCCGGATGCTCTCGGGAACCGGCACGGCGCGCCGCGTGGCGGGATCGAAGTTCACCATTGTTGCTATGCCGCGCGCGGTAATGCGTCCCGCCTGGTGCAGTGTATGCGCAAGGACGAAGGAGCTGTTGCCGATACGCTGCACCTCGGTGGTGACGTCGACCGGCTCGCCAAAACGGGTCTCCGCCAGATAGTCGATTTCGGTACGCACCAGTGCCAGCCCGCCCCGGCGGAAATCCAGGTCTGGCTGGAACAGCCGTAACACCGGTTCGCGGGCTTCAAGAAACCACACTGGCACCACCGTATTGTTGATGTGGCCAAGCGCGTCGGTATCGGAAAATCGCGGGTTGATGGTCAGTGTCAGCATGGCAGCAGAATCGCCGGGTCGATGAAGGTAAGCCACTGCAGCGAAAGCCTCGCAACGGGCGATAGAGAACTGAGGGCAGAGTGTAGCGTAGAATACTGCCATGAAACTCATTCTTGCGCCCATGGAAGGCCTGGCGGATTTCTGGATTCGGCAGGCCCTCACGGATATTGGTGGTTACGACTGGTGTGTCACGGAATTTGTCCGTGTCAACGGCATGCTGTTGCCGCCGAAAGTCTTTTATCGCTGGTGCCCGGAGCTGCGTACTGGTGCGCGCACCCGCAGCGGTACGCCGGTGCATGTGCAGCTGCTGGGGTCGGACCCTGCTTGCATGGCGGACAATGCGGCGCTGGCTGTGCGCCTGGGCGCGCCCGCCGTTGATCTGAATTTCGGATGCCCGGCCAAGACCGTGAATCGGCATCGCGGGGGCGCGGTGCTGCTGGATGAGCCGGAGCTGGTTTACCGTGTCGTGTCCGCAGTGCGTGAGGCGGTACCTGCCGAGATACCGGTATCCGCCAAGATGCGGCTTGGCAATCATGATGATGCGCGGGCGCTGGACAATGCGCGCGCTGTGGCGGCGGCAGGCGCCAGCTGGCTAACGGTGCATGGGCGCACGCGGGTGCAGGGCTACCGTCCGCCCGCTTATTGGGATCGCATTGGCGCTGTGCGCCAGGCGGTGGCGTTACCGGTGATTGCCAATGGCGAAATATGGACGCCGGAAGATGCGGCGCGGTGCCGTCACGAAAGCGGTTGTCAGGCACTGATGCTGGGGCGCGGCGCTGTCAGCGACCCGTATCTGGCGCTTGCCTTGCGTACCGGGGAAGGGGGGCAATGGCCACAGTTGCAGGCGCGTCTGGCGGATTTTGTGCGCACGATTATCGGTACCGGCAAACCGGTGCAGGAAGCCGGGCGCGTTAAACAGTGGCTCAACTACCTGCGCCGTGGCTGGCCCGAAGCAGAACAGCTACACCAGCAATTGCGGCGTGAGCGTACAGCGCAGGCGATGCTGGCCGCTATAGAGGCCTGAAATCAGAACGGCCAGTGGAGCTGGATGTTGCCGCCGCCGAACGCCGCCCGGTGCAGGCGCAGGGTCGGGTTGATGGTCAGCACTGCGCCGTTGGCTTCATCCAGCGTGTAGCGAAAGGGTAGCGCCAACTTGCCCTGCCATTCATTTTCGTCCTTGTTCTGCTCATCCCCGGAAAGGGTGTCGGCCACCTGCACCTGGATCACGCTGCTATGGCCGGCATACAGCGCCGGTTCCCAATGCCAGCGATCGCCGAGTTGCTGACGTATGCCGATAAAACCGATCAACTCATCACGGCTCTCGCGCCCGGATACGGCCAGGTTGTCACCAAACCAGCCTGACTCATGCAAGCGCAGATGGTAAATACCGAACGACGGCGTCAGATGTGCCGTCGTGTGGGTGGCCATCAGGCGCACGCTGTGCATGCGTCGGCGAAAGAAATCGTCGGCAGGTTCATCACTGCGGGTGAAGTTGAAGCTGCGTGTGCTGCGCTCGCCTTCCAGGCGAACCTGGGGCCGCAGGGCGCCCTGTGCCGGCAGCGTTATCTCGACCATGGCGCGAGTGCGGTTGCCGCTGGCGTCAATGCCCATCTCGTGATCAATAATCCGGGCGGGGGGCGAGTATGTCAGGGCGCCCTGAAAGCCCCATCCGGGATGACCATTCAGTGAGCCGCCGATACGGGCATGGGCGAAATAACTGAGGGGTTTGGTGCGGTACTCGGCATCGCGGGGTGTCTTGTCGTTGAAGTAGGCGTCCGGCAGGATCAGGGCCAGTCTTGCCAGACGATAGTTGTCGGGCTGCCATTGCGCCTCGAACTGCACATCCGTTTCGGCCTTGTCGGCCTGCACATCGCCGGCAATGGCCAGTCGATAGTCCCCGACGCGATGGCCGAACCCGATGATCTGCCGGTCGAAGCGACCGTCGAAATCCTCGGAACGCTGCATGCGTGCGAAGGCCTCGTTACGGCCATCGTCCGCGCGCAGTGTCTTTTGCAAAAACATGTCGAGATAGAGCTCGTCGCTGCGCGAGCTGCCCGCTGTACCGCTGAGGCCGTCGGCATCTGACCAGGGACGTTCCGAGAGTTGTCTGAAGCTCAGACGATGCAGGAAAGATTCGCTGTTGTAATTGAATTGCCGGCCTTCCAGCAGCGCGTCTCGGCGCAGGGGGGCGGGTTCTGTCCAGATATCGGCTGTTGTCGGCAACGGCAGCAGCGCCAGCGTGGCGGCAAGCACGCAGTGCTTGCGTACCGCCGGTCGCACCATGCGGTGCGCCATCTGGCACATTAAGTCGCGCTGTCCCATCACACAGCCTCATACCACAATAAAGGCAAGAGGCTACCCCGCGCAGACAGCGCGGTAAAGCGGCGAGGTGCGGGCCATGGTCCGCAGTGCTTCAGTGTGCGGCCGGTTTTCACTGGCCAGTGGCACCAGTTCGGCGGTGTGACAGTTCATCAGATAAGGCTGGGCGGAGACCTGTTCGACATACTCGCGTTCGAAGCGATAGAGCACAAATTCAACCAGCGTCTGGCTGTTGACCTGTCGCGTAACGAGATGTTCGTGGTCAATCACGTTGAAGGCAACGGTCATGGGAAAAAACTGTGTCCAGGGGCGCCACAGCATGCTGCGCTCCTCGGCGGAGATGACCTCGGCGGTGACGGGCAGTTGCTGACGCTTGTGCTCGAACCAGGTGTACTCGAAATGGATCTGGTAACCCAGCATCCCCAGACCTGCGAAAACCGGGATGATCCAGCGCGGCAGTCGTTTGCCACTGGCCAGACGGAGTAGCAGAGCAATGCCTGCGGCGCCCAGGGCGGCGAAAATTGCTGCGATCAGGTGCCATATCATGATTTATCTTTCCTGGAGGCTCTCAAGCCTCAAAGCAAATCGGGCCTCCCGCAGGGAGGCCCGATCGTTATTGGCGTCCCGGCCCATCACATCGGGTCCGGGACAGTATCGCTCAGTGGTCTACTGCGAGGCCAGCACCCTTGGGGTAGCGCACACTTTCCACCAGCTGCTGGATTTCCAAAGGCGGTGGTGCTGTGAGGCGGGATACCACAAAGGCGACGGCGAAGTTGGCCAGCGCACCCACCGGGCCGAAGCCGAGTGGCGAGATGCCGAACAACCAGTTCTCCGGGGTATTCGCCAGCATGTTGGTGCCGGGAATGAAGAACCAGCCCAGGTAGGTGAACAGGTACAGCAAGGTGGTCACCAGGCCGGCCAGCATACCCGCGACGGCGCCGGCGCTGTTCATGCGGGTGGAGAAGATGCCCATCATCAACACCGGGAACAGCGTGGCGGCCGCAATCCCGAACGCTAACGCCACCGTCTGGGCCGCGAACCCGGGCGGATTAAGCCCCAGATACGTGGCCAGCAGGATGGCCCCGCCCATGGAGATACGTGCTGCTCTCATCTCGCCTTTTTCGGTGATCGCCGGGTTGATGGTCTTCTTGATCAGGTCGTGACTGATGGCGGACGAAATGGCCAGCAACAGACCTGCTGCCGTGGAAAGTGCTGCAGCAATACCCCCGGCTGCGATCAGACCAATGACCCAGGGCGGCAGATTGGCAATCTCCGGGTTCGCCAGCACCATGATGTCGTTGTTCACCACCAGTTCGTTCCCGGCCCAGCCGCGGGTCGCTTCGGTGTCGGCGAAGTCCGGGTTGGCGTCGTTGTAGAACTGGATGCGGCCGTCATTGTTCTTGTCGGTGAACGTGATCAGGCCGGTTTCTTCCCAGGACCGGATCCACTCGGGACGGTCTTCATAGAAGATCGGATTGTTGGCTGCGGCGTCATAACTCTCGACCTGACCGCTCATTTCCGGGTAGATGGTGGTCATCAGGTTCAGGCGCGCCATGGAGGCCACAGCCGGTGCAGTGAGGTACAGCAAGGCGATGAATACCAGTGCCCAGCCAGCGGACCAGCGTGCGTCGGCAACTTTGGGTACGGTGAAGAAGCGGATAATGACGTGCGGCAAACCTGCAGTACCGATCATCAGTGACAGTGTCAGCAGGAGCATGTTCAGCTTGCTGGAGGCATCGCCGGTGTAGTCCTGGAAGCCCAGTGCGCGAACGACGTCATCCAGCTTTTGCAGCAGTGGAATGCCGGATTCGGTATGTGTGCTGAACATGCCGAACATGGGAATCGGGTTGCCGGTGAGTTGCAGGGCAATGAACACCGCGGGAATGGTATAGGCGACGATCAGTACCACATATTGGGCGACTTGAGTGTAAGTGATGCCTTTCATGCCACCGAACACGGCATACAGGAAGACGATGGCAGCGGCGATCCAGATGCCCACATTGCTGGGGACTTCGAGGAAGCGCGAGAAGGCTACGCCGGCGCCGGTCATCTGACCGATCACATAGGTGACCGAGGCGACGATCAGGCAGACCACCGCAATGACGCGGGCGGTTCGGCTGTAGAAGCGGTCGCCGATGAAATCCGGCACTGTGAACTTGCCGAACTTGCGCAAGTAGGGCGCCAACAGCATGGCGAGAATGACGTAGCCGCCGGTCCAGCCCATCAGGAAGGTCGAGGCGCTGTAGCCGCCGGCCGCGATCAGACCGGCCATGGAAATGAACGATGCTGCCGACATCCAGTCAGCGGCTGTCGCCATGCCATTGGTGATCGGATGCACGCCGCCGCCAGCGACGTAGAATTCTTTCGTTGACCCGGCGCGCGCCCAGATGGCGATGCCGATATACAGCGCAAAGGAGGCGCCCACGAAGAGCAGATTGATGGCAAATTGGCTCATGCTGGTTTACTCCCCCAGTCCGAACTTGCGGTCGATCCGGTTCATGCGCCAGGCATAGAAAAAGATCAGACCAATGAAAGTGAGGATCGAGCCTTGCTGGGCGAACCAGAAGCCGAGATCCGTGCCACCGATGGGAATGCCGGACAATAGAGGCCGGAGCAGGATGCCGAAGCCGTAAGAAACGAGGGCCCAGACGATCATGCAGCCGATGATGAGGCGAAGGTTCGCCTTCCAGTATGCTGCGGCGTTACTCTTGTCATCTGCCATGAGTTGCTCTCCAGTTGTTTTTCGGGTTTGCGAGGTCGACTCACATTCATACTGGTCAATGGCGTCGGGAAAGAAATCCCAGACTTTGGTCTGATGGGACAGGGATGATGCCTGTCAAAATGAATTTTTCATTTCTATCAATGAGTTGCGGAAGGGTTTTGCGCGCGTTGGACGAAAGTATAGTGCGCAGCCCCTTGGGCTTTTATTGAGATCGTGGTTTGCTGACGGACACTGCAATGGATAGAGCATCGCACCCATGGTAGACCTGGATCTGACACAACTGCCCTTCGCACTGCTGGACGCCGTGTCCCTGGAGCAGTTGCGTGGTGCTGCGGATCTGAGCTACTTCGAAAAGGGCGAAGTGATTCTCGATGCCGGCCAGGCGGGCAACTGGGTTTATCTGATTCACAAGGGGGCCGTGACGGAGCTGGACGTGCTCGCACCGAGCGCGCGTTCCCGTATCGGTCTCTATACGGCGGGCGATCTGTTTGGCGCTATCAGCGTCCTCAATGGCAAGAGCCGTTATCGCTTCGTCGCAGACCAGCAGACCCTGTGCTACCTGGTGCCGGGTGAGCTTTTCCAGCGACTGTGCAACCACAATAATGCCTTTGCCGATTATTTTCGCCAGCGTCTGACAGAAAAGAGCCAGCTGCTGGTGGAGCAGCGCGAAGGGGGCGTGACTCTCGCCGGTTTCATGCTGGCCCGCATCAGAGACTGCATGCGCCCGCCGTTGATCATGGATGCCGATATCAGCATTCATGATGCGGTCAGCGCGCTGAAAACCCATCGTGCGGACAGCCTGCTGATTCGTCGCGGTAATGAATTCGGCGTGGTCACCAAGACAGATCTGCTCAATGCGCTGGTGCTGGGCGGCCATTGCAACGCGGACCCGGCACGGGTCATTGCGCATTACGATCTGGTTACCGCCCGCTCGGATGAGTTCCTGTTTTCTGCATTGGTCAGCATGACCCGCCACGAAGTAGCCCGGGTTGTCGTCATGGATCGCGGGCGGCCTGCCGGCGTGGTCGAGCTGACCGATGTGCTCAGCTATTTTTCCAGCCGTTCTTACGTGGTGGGTCTGGAAATTGAAAAAGCAGACGATCTCGATACGCTGGCCCTGGCCAGTGCGCGGCTGCCGGAGCTTGTTCGCGCGCTTATGGCGCAAGGCGTGAAGTTGCGTTTTGCCATGGACCTTCTGGCGGCGCTCAATGGCCGCATCATCAGCAAGGCCTGGCATTTCACGGTGCCTGAGCCGCATCGGCAAACCGGTTGCCTGATTGTCATGGGCAGTGAAGGGCGCGGTGAGCAGATACTGAAAACCGATCAGGATAACGGCCTGATTCTGGATGACGGTGCCATCTGGCCGGATCAGGCCGGCACCATGAACCGTTTTACTGACACACTGTTGCGTCTCGGCTATCCGCCGTGTCCGGGCAATGTGATGGTCTCGAATCCGGACTGGACCGGCAGCCAGACGCGCTGGCATGCGCGCATCCAGCGTTGGGCTGCCGACAGCGGGGGCGACACGCTACTCAACCTGTCCATCATGGCGGATGCCCACCCCATCGTCGGCAATGCCGGGTTGCTGGATAACATGCGCGACACCTTGCTGGATCGCTGCAGTACCGATCAGGTGCTGATGTCGCATTTCGCCCGCGGTGTCCTGCGTTTCTCGACGCCGCTGACCCTGTTCGGCACCCTGAAGAAACCCGAGCATGGCATCGATATCAAGAAGGGCGGCATCTTCCCCATCGTGCATGGTGTGCGTGCGCTGGCCATGTCTCAGTCTATTCGTGAAACCTCGACGTTTGATCGCCTTGAGCAACTTTCAGGGCGCGGCATCACTGATCGTCACTTTGCTGAGGATCTGGGGGAAGCATTGTCACTCTTCTCCGAGCTGCGCCTGAAGCGCCAGCTTGCCGCCCTGGATGCCGGCGATACCTACCCCGACGGTAACCATATTGTTGTTCAGGAGTTGAGCTCACTGGAGCGCGACATGCTGCGCGATGCGTTGCATGTGGTGAATGAATTCAAGCAGCGCCTGTCCCGGCGCTTCCATCTGGAATACTGATATCTCACCGGAGAAAGGAGGTCATCATGCTTCGCACATTGCGCCGCGCCACCGACCGCCGCCGCCACGCAGGGGGCGATTATGCGCACCTGTTCATGCCCCACGACGGCAGCGATGTCATCGCGCTGGATTGTGAAACCACCAGCCCTGATGCGCGCCTGGCGGAGCTGGTCTCCATCGCTGCCGTACCGGTACGCAACGGGCGCGTGGAAACCAGCCAGGCGTTGCACCTGCATCTGCGCCGCCCGCACGGGCTGCAGCGTGATTCCATCCGTATCCATCGGCTGCGTCCGGATGATCTGGCAGAGGGCCACAGCGTGGACGAGGCGCTCGAGCATTTACTCGACTTTGTGGGTAATCGTCCATTGGTGGGCTGGTGTATCGATTTCGATGTCGCCGTTATCAATCGCCACCTGCGTCCACGCACCGGCTTTGAGCTCCCCAATCGCAGCATTGAGCTGATTCAGCAGTACAAGCGACGCCTGCGCCGCAGCCACCCCGATGTGTCGCCCCATGTGGGCTTCGAGGCCATGGCGGAGGCGCTGGGTGTGCCGGTGATGGGGCGGCATACGGCACTGGGGGACGCCACGACGGCAGCATTGATGTATCTTCGTATGCAAGCAGGGTCAGCGGCGGCCTGAGGCCCCGGCTCCGGTTGGTGCGGGGGCTCGGGGTGAGGCGTCGGGGTGGCTCGGGGTGAAAAGAGCCAGCACAGGGAGCTTTGATGTTTACACTCTGGCAACTCGGCAGTTTGTCACTGCTGTATGTGCTGATCCTGTTCGCGATTGCCTGGTGGGGGGATCGTGCGGCGCGCCGTCGCTCGAGGCTCGTCAACAACCCCTGGACTTACAGCCTCGCCCTCGGTGTCTACTGCACCTCCTGGACCTTCTTCGGCGCCGTGGGCGAAGCCGCCAATCATGGCTGGAGCTACCTGCCCATCTATCTGGGGCCCATCGTGCTGGTGGTGCTGGGCGGCGCCGTGATCCTGAAGATCGTCACCCTCGGTAAACAGCAGCGCATCACCTCCATCGCCGATTTTATTGCGGCCCGGTACGGCAAGAATCAACGCCTGGCGATGCTGGTGACGATGATTGCTCTGGTCGGCGTGTTGCCCTATATCGCGCTGCAGCTCAAGGCGGTGACGCTCGCTTTTGATGTGCTCACGCCGGGCGAAGGGCATATGGCCAGCAACATGGACAGCGCCCTGATAGTCGCCTTGCTGATGGCCGCGTTTACCCTGCTGTTCGGCACCCGCCACCTGGACGCAACCGAGCACCAGTCCGGTCTTATGCTGGCGGTGGCCTTTGAATCCTTCGTCAAGCTGGTGGCGTTTATTGCGGTGGGGCTGTTCTGCCTGTTCTACGTTTTCGATGGCGCCGGTGGTTTTTTCAGTAATGAGGAGATCCGGCGTATCGCCAGCGAACAGTTTTCCTCTGGCTGGCTGGAGCAGGATTTCATTGCCCAGTTTCTGCTGGCCATGGCGGCCATCATCTGTTTGCCACGGCAGTTTCATGCCGCCGTTGTCGAGAATAATGATCTCCGTCATCTACGGACTGCGCGCTGGGTCTTGCCGGTCTATCTCGGTATTTTTGCTGTCCTGGTATTGCCCATTGCGCTGGCCGGCCTGGTGCAACAGCCCCAGTTTGCTGCGCAGGCGGACCTCTATGTATTGACGCTGCCGATGCTGGAAGGCCCAGCCTGGCTTACCTTGCTGGTGTTCCTGGGAGGCATTGCTGCGGCGACCGGGATGGTGATTGTGTCCACTATCGCTGTGGCCATCATGCTGACCAATGAAGTGTTGTTGCCGTTGTGGCTGCGACGGCGGGTCAACCTGCACAACGATCTGGAGGAGCTGGGCGCCAATGTGCGCAGCTTGCGCCGTATTGCCATTGTCGTGGTGCTGCTGCTGGCCTTCATGTTCCATCAGATGATGCTGGATTTTACCCGCCTGACCAGTATCGGTTTGCTGTCTTTTGCTGCCGTCGCCCAGTTTGCGCCGGCCTTGTTCGGCGGCCTTTACTGGCGTGGCGGGCATGCGCGCGGTGCGGCTATCGGGTTGATGGTGGGGTTTGTGGTCTGGGCGTTCTGTCTGTTGTTGCCTGGTCTGGGTTCGGCGGAGTGGCTGGCGCATGCCAATGCCGAGGGCGTGCTGGGGCTGGGCATACTGCGGCCACAGATGTTGTTCGGGCTGGAAGGGTTGTCGCCGCTGGCCCACGGGGTGCTCTGGAGCCTGGGGCTGAATACGGCGGCCTATGTCTGGTTCTCCCGGCGTGCCCGTGCCTCCTCGCTGGATCGCTCTCAAGCGACCCTGTTTGTGGATATGCCGCTGGACTGGTGGCGTGATGCCGATACCTCGGGCCTGGTGACCCAGGGCGAACTGATGGACCTGGCCGGGCGTTGTCTGGGGATGGGACGGGCGGAAACCCTGTTCCGCGAACACGCTGAGAAACAGCAGTTTCTGTGGCAGCCGGAATTACCGGCGCCGCTGCATCTGGTGCGCCTCACCGAGCGCCTTCTGGCGGGCGCCATGGGCGCCAGTTCCGCTCGCATTCTGCTGGGTACGCTGCTGACCAAACAGGAAGCAGATCGCCACGAAGTAGCGCGCATCATGGATGAAGCGTCACAGCTGATTCAGTTCAATCACCAGCTGTTGCGGACCACCATCGAAACCATCAACCAGGGCATTTGCGTGGTCGACCGCGAGCTGAATATTGTTGCCTGGAACCGGGCCTATGAACGCTTGTTTGGTTACCCGGATGGCTTGATCCGGCTCGGTCGCGCTATCGCCGACGTGTACCGCTATAACGCCCGGCGCGGCTATTACGGCAACGGTGATATCCACGATCAGGTGCGTCGCAGGGTCAATCTGTTGCGAGAGGGGTCTGCGCATAACTTCGAGCGGGTACTGCCCAGCGGTACGGTGATCGAAGTGTCGGGTATGCCGATGCCCGGTGGCGGTTTTGTCAGCACGTTTCTGGATATCACGGCGCGCAAGCGCGATGAATGGACGTTGCGGGAAATCAACGAGAATCTGGAGCAGATTGTCGCGGACCGTACACGACGGCTATCGGAAGTGAACGAGCGGCTGCAATCGGCGATTGCTGAAGCGCAACGCGCCAATCAGGGCAAGACCCTGTTCCTTGCGGCGGCGGGTCATGACCTGATGCAGCCATTGAACGCCGCCCATCTGTTCTGCTCTTCGTTGCAGCAAAAATTGCAGGCCGGGCCGATGGATGACGTCGGGCGTGCGCAGGAAATGCTCGGCAATATCAGCGGGGCACTGGAAGCCGCCGAGAGTCTGATCAGTGATCTGCTGGATATCAGCCGGCTGGACACTGGCGCCATGCCCGTAGACCGGCGCCCCGTATCGCTGGACCGCGTGTTGCATAATCTGGCCACCGAGTTTCATGCGATGGCCGAGGCACGCAACCTGACGCTGCGTTGGCGCATTGCCGATGTCATGGTCCACACGGATGAGAAATTGCTGCGCCGTGTGTTGCAGAACCTGCTCGGCAATGCGGTGCGCTACACGGCGACCGGGAAAATACTGCTGGGTTGTCGCAGATTGCCTGACGCCGTGCGCATCGAGGTCTGGGATACGGGCCCGGGTATTACGCTGGAAGAACAGCAGGAAATATTCCGTGAGTTCAAACGGCTGCCCAGTAGTGAGCAGCATGGCAAGGGACTGGGGTTGGGGCTGGCGATTGCTGAGCGTATCTGCAAGCTGCTCGGGCACAAGATTGCCGTGCGTTCATGGCCGGGCCGCGGGACGGTATTCTCTGTGACCATCCCGCTGGCTGATGACGCCAGCCGCCCGGCAGCGGCGCCTGCCGTCTCCTTTGTGCCCCGGCGGCTGGATGGCATGACGGTATTGTGCGTGGATAACGACGCGACGATTCTGGCCGGGTTGCAGGCGCTGCTTGAGGATTGGGATTGCCATGTGCTGTGCGCGCGCTCCGAGGCGGAAGCCCATGCGCTGCTGACGCCAGACCGGGTGCCGGACATGTTGCTGGTGGACTATCAACTGGACAATGACGAGAACGGGTTTGATGTCATCAGGTCGCTGGACCAGCGTTGGGATGATGCGGTGCCTGCGGTCCTGATGACGGCCAATCATGATCCGGCTGTCAGGCAGCGTGCGCTGGATCAGGGGCTGGTGTTTCTGCAAAAGCCGGTGGATGCGGAGACGCTCTATCAGACGCTGACGTCGCTATAGCCGTCAGGTCGGGGTTTCGATGGCGATATCACGCAGCAGCAGCACCGCCTGGGTGCGATTGCGCACCCCGAGTTTGCGCAGGATGGCTGTCATGTGCGCTTTGACGGTGGCTTCCGATACCTCCAGCTCGATGGCGATGACTTTATTGGCCATGCCTTCCAGCAACATACCCAATACTCGGAACTGCTGTGGTGTCAGGCTGCGGATACGCTTGACCAGTTCCTGCTGACTCGCGGAGGCCGCCACGGCGGTGCTGTGGCGTGCCACAGGGGGCAGCCAGGTGTCGCCGCCGAGCACCTGTTTCATGGCATCTGTCATGGTGTCCAGATTGCTGGATTTGGGGATGAAGCCGTTGGCGCCGAAACCGATGGCGCGCTGCATGACGTCGGCTTCATCACTGGCAGAAATGACCACCAGCGGCGTGTTCTGATACTGCTCGCGCAGATAGATAACAGCGGAAAAGCCGTGCGTCCCCGGCATGTGCAGATCAAGCAGCAGCAGACTGAAAGCACGCTGCTGTTCGACCAGCGCTTGCAGCGCCGCCAGAGAGTCGGCTTCTTCAATGGGTGTATCAGGAAACGCTGCCGTTACCGCCTGCCGCAGCGCGGCGCGGAACAAGGGGTGGTCATCAGCGATCAGTATCGGGTCCATGCTTGAGACCATGCCACAAAACGGCGTTACAGGGAAAAGGAAAACGTCGCCGGGTGATGTGCTGCCCGGCGTTGCAAAGACCTCAGTCGGCAGTGGGTCGGTTCATGCGCGATGCGATCAGTTCGGGCACCACCGCCGGATCGGCGAGGGTGGAGACATCGCCCAGGCTGTCATGCTCGTTGGCGGCGATCTTGCGCAGGATGCGGCGCATGATCTTGCCGGAGCGGGTCTTGGGCAGGCCCGGCGCCCACTGAATCAGGTCCGGTGACGCAATCGGGCCGATCTCTCGACGCACCCATTGGCGCAGCTCTTCTCGCAATGGGTCGCTGGCGACGCTGTCATGGGTCAGTGACACAAAAACGTAAATGCCCTGGCCCTTGATGTCGTGGGGGTAGCCCACCACCGCCGCTTCGGCCACGCGGGGGTGCGAGACCAGCGCGGACTCGATTTCCGCGGTGCCCATGCGATGCCCGGACACATTGAGCACATCGTCGACACGTCCGGTAATCCAGTAGTCGCCATCCGCATCACGGCGGGCCCCGTCGCCGGTGCAGTAGCAGCCCGGGAAGGTGGTGAAGTAGGTGTCGGCAAAGCGCTGATGGTCACCCCACAGCGTGCGCATTTGCCCCGGCCAGCTGTCCAGAATCACCAGATTGCCTTCGCCGGGCCCTTCGATGAGCACGCCCTCATTGTCCACCAGCGCGGGCTTGATGCCGAAGAAGGGGCGCATGGCGGCGCCGGGCTTGGTTGCTACCGCGCCGGGCAGCGGCGCGATCATGACGCCGCCGGTTTCCGTTTGCCACCAGGTGTCGGTCAGGGCCGCATGGCCGTGCCCGACCTGATCGTGGAACCAGCGCCAGGCGGACGGGTTGATGGGTTCGCCGGCGGTGGCGAGCAGCTTGAGGCTGTGCCGCGAACTCTTCTCCAGCGGCGCATCGCCGTCTGCCATCAGTGCGCGGATCGCGGTGGGGGCGGTGTACACGGTGTTAACTGCGAACTTGTCGATAATCTGACCCAGTCGGGCGGCGTCCGGGTAGTTGGGCAAGCCTTCGCTCATGACGCAGGTGGCGCCATTGGCGAGCGGCCCGTAGACCAGATACGTGTGGCCGGTGATCCAGCCGATGTCGGCGGTGCACCAGTAAATGTCGCCGGGATGGTAGTCGAAGACCAGCTGGTGGGTCAGGGAGGCATAGACGAGATAGCCGCCGGTGGTGTGCAGCACCCCTTTCGGTTTTCCGGTGGAGCCTGACGTGTAGAGAATGAACAGGGGATCTTCCGCGTTCATACTCACTGGGGCGCAGGTGTCGCTGACTTCGCCCATGGCGTCACGGTAATCGACATCGCGCCCGGCGACCCGGTTGATGCTGGCGCCGGTATGGCGAATCACCAGCACCTTTTCCACCACGCAGGCTTCTTTGCGTTGCAAGGCCTGGTCAACATTGTCCTTGAGTGGAATCTTGCGGCCGCCACGTAAGCCCTCGTCGGCGGTAATTACGACCCGGCTGCCGCAATCTGCTATGCGGCCAGCCAGCGCTTCCGGTGAGAAGCCCCCGAAGACCACGGAATGAATGGCGCCAATGCGCGCGCAGGCCAGCATGGCAAAGATGGCTTCCGGGATCATGGGCAAATACAGCGTCACCCGGTCGCCCCGGCGCACGCCAAGGCTTGTCAGCACGTTGGCGAGTCGGCAGGTTTCCTGATGCAGCATGCGGTAGCTGATTGTCCGGTGGCCTTTTGCCGGATCGGCATGGGGCGTATCCGGCTCCCACAGAATGGCGGGCTGGTCGGCACGTTGTGCCAGATGCCGGTCAATGCAGTTCACACTGGCGTTCAGACTGCCATCGGCAAACCAGCGGCTGTAGAGCTGATCCCGCTGCCATGAGATGTCGCGGACCTGCTGTGGCGTCGTGTCCCAGGTCAGGCGAGCGGCCTGCTCACCCCAGAAGGCATCCGGTGTTTCGATGCTGCGCGCATAGCGTTGCTGGTACTCCTCCTGGCCTATCCAGGCATTGCGCAGAAAGTGATCCTTGACCGGGACCGCGGGCGACTGTTCTTCAATAGCCCGGCCTTCAGTATCCGGGAACGAGGCAGTGCTGTGAGCGGTCATGGGGCGTCTTCTCCGTGAGCTGGCATCAATCAATGAGCACGAGTCTGCGCCGGCACAGGGGTGGGCAGAATTAGACTTTGGTGGCAGTGGCAGAGACTGTCGCAGGCGCAGATTCGCCGGATTCTCTGGGCTTTCGGGCGAGCGAAAACGAGCAGTATCCGGCGTTAGACCTTTTGCCAATATGCGCAGCGTGAAGGGGGAGGTCAGTCTGGATGGAGACAACTCAGGAGGACCAGATAATGAAAACAACCCTGCCTTTTGCTGCGCTCGCAGCAGCGATGACCCTCAGCGCTGCTGCATCAGCACAAACATCTCAGCCACCATCCCAACCACAAAGCGGGCAATCCATGGAAGAGCGCCTGGCGGCGCTTGAGGCACGTCTCGGGGCCACGACCCAGGTGCAGTTCGGCGGCTACATCAAGCTGGATGGCCAGGTCAGCCGCTACACTGACGGTACCCGGGCTACTGCCTTGATCGGCGATGACTTCTTCGTGCCCAGCACTATTCCGGTAGGGGGTGATGGCGGCGGTGTGGTGACCGACTTTCATGCCAAGGAAAGCCGCTTCTGGCTGCGCAGCAGCACTGACACCGACTACGGGGTGCTGGGGGCCTATATCGAGATGGATTTTCTGACCCAATCCATGGGGGATGAACGCATCACCAACAGCTATGCGCCTCGTATCCGTCATGCGTATGCGACATTCGGCGACGTGCTGTTTGGCCAGACCTGGTCTGTATTTTTTGATGTAGCCGCGTTGCCCGATCTGCTCGACTTCGTTGGCCCTGTGGGCACCACACTGGTACGCCAGGCGCAGGTGCGCTACAGCCCTGGACAGTGGGACATTTCGTTGGAAAACCCTTCGTCCACGCTATATGACACCAATAACCTGATTGGCAATCCGGGCACGCTGGATGACAACCGTTATCCGGACCTGGTTGTGCGGTACCGGGTGCCGATGCAGCGTGGCAGCCTGAGCGTCGCCGCCGTGGGGCGTGAGCTGGCCTATCGGGATGGCACCAGTCGTGAAAGCGAATACGGCTACGGCGTGACCGTTGCGAGTAAATGGATGCTGGGCGACACGGGCAACGATATTCGTGCCCAGTTGGTCGGCGGTAAAGGCGTTGGGCGCTATATGGGCCTCAACGCATTCCGTGCCGGTGAAATCGAGGCTGACGGCAGTGTCGAGCTGATCGACACCTGGAGTGCGATGGTGGCGTACCGTCATCTCTGGAGTGATCAATGGCGCTCCAGTGTCGCCTTGTCTGTCGCGGGCGCGGACAATCCCGACACGGTGGCTGCGACAACACCCAAAGCGTACCGCACGAGCCATGTCAATCTGATCTACTCGCCGGCGCCGCGTCTGGATCTCGGTGGTGAGGTGATCTGGGGGCAGCGGGAAAACGAGGACGGTGAGCGCGGCGAAATCGGTCGGGTGCAACTGTCGGCCAAGTTGGCATTCTGATTGGCAAGTGATCCTGCATACAAAAAAAGGGCAGCCCTCGGGCTGCCCTTTTTTATGCGACGTGTCGAAAGACGGATCAGTCCGTGACGGCCTCGGCATCCAGCGCGTAAACACCATTCTCGTCGTGCACTTCCTTGCCATGCAGCGGCGGATTGAAAGCACAGGCCAGTTGCATATCAGAGGTTGCCCGCAACAGGTGCTCATCGTGCTTGTCGAGAATATATACGGTGCCGGGCTTGATCGGGTGGATCTTGCCGTCTGCCAGAGTTTCCACTTCACCTTCGCCGGAAATGCAGTACACGGTTTCCAGATGGTTCTGGTACCAGATATGCGTTTCGGTGCCTGCAAAGATAGTCGTGATGTGAAAGGAGAATCCCATGCCGTCGTCTTTCAGTGACAGTCGCACAGATTCCCAGTTGCCGTTTTCGGCTTTTACCGCGCGATCAGTCGTGCGGGCTTCTTCCAGTGTTCGAACGATCATGGAACGGGCTCCCTGAATCAGGTTGCCTCTCCCGGGAGGTGTAACGCTGCGGTTACGGGAGAGGCAGGGTTGAATCGAATGGCTGCCGGGGCGCAGCGCCCCGGTGTCAGGTCATGCTGAGCGAATCAGGATGCGACGGCAGAGATGCTGCTGCGGCGGTCCTGCTTGATCTTGTCTTTCATGACAATGGCGACGCTCTTCTCAACGATATCCAGGCCGCGCTGCAGGTCCTCTTCCGAGATCGTCAGCGGACACAGCGTCTTGATCACCTGATCATCGGAACCGGAGGTTTCAATGATCAGCTGGTGCCTGAAGCACTCGGAGGTGATCAGGTTGGCGAGTTCGCCCGACTGACACACCAGGCCCTGCATCATGCCGCGGCCGGTGAGATGGAAGAAGTGATCATCATACTGGTTGGCAATGGCGCGGAAGCGCTCTGTAATGATCTCGCCCTTCTTCTTGATCTCGCTGGAGAAGGTGTTGTCGCGCCAGTAGTGATCCAGCGCCGCCGCTGCCGTCACAAACGCCGGGTTGTGACCACGGAAGGTCCCGTTGTGCTCGCCGGGCTTCCAGGTGTCCAGCTCCGGGCGCATCAGCACTACCGCGAAGGGCAGGCCATAGCCGCTCAGTGATTTCGACAGCGTGATGATGTCAGGTTTGATGCCTGCTTCGTCAAAGCTGAAGAAGGTGCCGGTACGGCCGCAGCCGGACTGAATGTCATCCACAATCAACAGCATGTCATGCTTGCGACAGACCTTCTCAAGGTTGCGTAGCCACTCGAAGCTGGCTGCATTGATGCCGCCTTCGCCCTGCACGGTCTCCACGATGACCGCCGCAGGGTGATCGATGCCGGAAGACCCATCGCTGAGCTGCTTGTCGATGTACTCAGTGGTATCAAAGCCGTTGCCCATGTAACCGTCATAGGGCATCACGGTGGCACCGCTCATCTCGACGCCCGCGGCGCCACGATGGTGGCTGTTGCCGGTGACGGCCAGTGACCCCAGGGAAACGCCGTGGAAGCCATTGGTGAAGGTGATGATGTTCGGGCGACCCTTGACGTTACGGGCAATTTTCAGTGCCGCTTCCACCGCGTTGGTGCCGGTGGGGCCGGTGAACTGCACCATGTATTCCATGTTCCGGGGCTTGAGAATCACGTCTTCCAGCATGTTCAGGAAGTTGCGCTTCGCCACCGTGTGCAGGTCCAGGCCGTGCACGATGTAGTCCTCGTTCAGGTAAGCAATCAGCTTTTCCTTGAGCACGGGATTGTTGTGGCCATAGTTCAGCGTGCCGGCGCCGGCGAGAAAGTCCAGATAGGCTGTGCCATCTTCATCATAAAGATAGGAGCCTTTGGCTTTGCTGAAGAGCACCGGAAACGTCCGGGCATAACTTTGTACTTCAGATTCAATACGATCAAAAATTTTGGTATCCATAATCTCGCACCTCCCAATGCGTTGAAATTCTCTAGCGTGTGCGCTTATAGCGCGTGATGAGGCTCAGGCGTCATCACGATTGAACGGGCCGATGCGCAGCAGGTGCTCATCGTTGTGCTCGCCGGCAAAGTGCAGGCGGCTGTCGAAGAAAATGAATTCTTCGGTGGGCATGCGACGCGCATAGGCGAAGCTGCGGAACATACCCCAGGACGCTTCGTTGTCCGGGGTGATGGTGGTTTCGATAAACTGCACGCTTTCGCATTCGTCACGTTGCAGTATCTCTGCCAGCATGCGTTTGGCGAGGCCCTTGCCGCGCGCCTTTTCGTGCACGGCGACCTGCCAGACAAACAGCACATTCTGCTGTTTGGGCGGGATATAGCCGGAGATAAAGCCGACCAGGTCACCGTCCATCTCTGCCGCGACACAGGTGTCGGCAAAGTGGGTGCACTGCAACAGGTTGCAGTAGGTCGAGTTCTCGTCCAGCGGTTTGCACTCGCTGATCAGTTTGTGCAAGCGCGAGCCGTCCTGGCTCTCCGGCTTGCGCAGCGTGATGTTGTCCTGCTGCGCAGCGGCGGGTGTGTCTTTCTGGTCTACCTTGTCTGCAAGCATAGTGATTACTTTCTGGTCGCTTCGGAAAAAGTGTGTTTTGCCGGGGTTTTGGCCGGCGGTTGTGCGCCCGTCTGGCGCTGACGTTGTTCATTGATGTCTGTGGCCGGTTGGGCCCTGTCCATGGCACCCAGATCGAGCACCGGCGAGGCGTCAATGTCGTCCGCGTTCATCATGGCTGCCACGCGCTGCAGTGAGCTCAGTATCAGGGATTGCTCCCAGTCGCTGAGGCTGGCGAACCGCGAGATGAACTCCTCCTGCAGGGGCGTCGGTGCGCGCGCCAGCAGTTCGGTGCCGCTCTCGGTCAGGTGGGCGTACACCCGCCGTTTGTCGGTAGAGCCCCGCAACCGCTGTATCAGCTCGCGCTTTTCCAGGCGGTCGAGGATCGTGGTGATGGTGGCCTGGCTCAGGGAGACCTCATCGGCGATATCGCCCATGGTCATCTCACCCTGGCGGGCGATAGCCTGCATGACCAGGAGTTGCGGGGCGGTCAGCCCGGCAATCTTGCTCAGTCGGCGCGAATACATATCAGTCGCGCGAATGATCCTGCGTAATGCAATCAACACTTCGTCATGCCTCGCCATGTTTGCAGATGCTCTCGACAGTAAGTAATAAGCGTGGATCTTCGATCCGGTCATTTAGTCATGAAACCTTGAAAACTGTACACCAGGCCTTGCCGCGTGCGCCGTGAAAGCAGTGTAAAAAACATTAAACGGCCTGGTGATTCAGGCTTTTCTGGCGCCTCCGTGAACATCTTTTTCAATGAAAACGGGCACATAGCTTAGCGCCATAAAGGTTAGATGTCAAAACAATAGAGGCCTTAACAAATGAACGCCCTGGCAGATCGGGGCTTGGCACAGGCGGCATGCAAAGACCTGATGGTGGTGATAGCCAAATACTGTCGCTGCCTCCAGGGGGCCCGTATTTCGGGCATGGCGCCATGGGCGGCCTGGTTGGCGCATTGCGGGTCATGTGAGGGCGGCTTGAAACCGTGGCCCTTCGGCCCGACTCTTCGCCCCAGTAGTGCTTTGCCCGGCGATTCCCTGTGCAGCCAGCTCCGGGGCGCGTAGCGCAGGTAATCCCCCAAGGAAAGTCGGTCAATATATCGACGCTTTTCTGGTAGACTTGCCGGCCCCCGAGTAACCAGTGCAGCCGCGGCTTTCAGTGCCAGTGTTGGCCTGGTGTGGCCCAGGCAGATATGGGCTGTCCGGGCGGAGCGCATTGCCAGAGTGGCGGACACCAGAGACGGTGTTCCCTGAGCGCCCATATCGCAAAGACTGCCCGCCACGACTGCGGGTTAGCCCGTGACAGACGGAGATCCAGATGAAACGCGAAAACGGTGCAGCAGTGCACACCATGCCGGACGTAGCCAGTACGGCAACCCGCAAGATCCATTCGAAACTCGACTGGGTCGGCATGAGCGAGATCCATTTGCCGGCGCGAGTCAGCGACAGCGTCCATGGTGAGCGGCCTGTGAGCACGTCCATTCAGGCGTATGTCAATCTGGAAGACACCAGTGCCCGTGGCATTCACATGTCTCGCCTGTATCTGATGCTGGAGGAGACCTTCGGCGATCATGGCGTCAGCGCGATATCCATCGAGGCGCTGCTGCGCAACTTCCTGTCCTCCCACGAAGGGCTGAGTTCGCGCGCTTTTGTGAAGCTGGATTTCGAATATTCGGTGCGCCGTCGTTCCCTGAAGAGTAACTATGCAGGCTGGAAAAGCTATCCGGTGACACTGACCGGAACCCTGTGCGACAACAATCTCAGCATCGAGTTGTCGGTAGAAGTGCCTTACTCATCCACCTGCCCCTGCTCCGCGGCACTGGCGCGGCAACTGATTCAGGATGCGTTCCGGGAGCAGTTTGGCGATGTCGGTACGATCAATGCCGAGCAGGCTGCGGAGTGGCTGGGCACGGAGCAGGGCATCGTGGCAACGCCGCACAGCCAGCGCTCTGTCGCACAGGTGCGCGTGTTGCTGGATCATGCCGAGGATCGCGCGTTTCCCATCACCGCGATGATCGACCTGATCGAAGGCGCGCTGAAAACACCAGTGCAGACAGCGGTGAAGCGGGAAGACGAACAGGAATTTGCACGCCTTAATGGCCAGAACCTGATGTTCTGTGAAGATGCAGCACGGCGTTTGCAGGAAGTGCTGGATGCTGAGACGGAGTACAAGGACTTCTGGTTGCGGGTGAATCATCTTGAGAGCTTGCACGCTCACAACGCCGTGGCGATTGTCACCAAGAACGTTGAGGGGGGCTATCTGCCGATTCCCTGACGGCGCCGCGCAACGCGTCCCGTAGCCTTGCGCAGGATTGTTAACGCAAGCGCTTCAGCAGATTGTCCGGCAGGGGGTGAGAGCGGTGTGTGCCAATCTTGGCGCACACCCAGATGATCTCGCCCCGGCTGAGGCATTCATCCTCACCCTCGCGAAACACCGCCAGTTCCCAGGTCAGGCTGGTGCGCCCGATACGTCCCGGGCGCACGGCAATATCAATGACCTCATCGAACCGGATCGGCCCCAGATATTCCACGGATGACTTGATCAGATGGAAGTCCATCTGTTGCTCGGCCACCATGGCGTGATAGTCGAACTCCAGCTCGCGCAGGTATTCGTTCAGCGCGACATCGAAATAGGTCAGGTAGTGAGCATTGAAGACCACCCCCTGCGCATCAATTTCAGAGTAGCGCACGCGCAGAGGGTGGCTATAGGGATAGTCGTCGCGCTTCGTCACCGTTTCCGTCACAGGCTGCTCAGTGCTCAGAATCGGCCACCAACGCCGATCGTGACATTGCTCAGCTGGCTGCTGCTGCGGTCTACCGCGCGCAGGTATTCCAGCGTCAGATAAATATTGCGATCCAGGTCCACATCAACGCCAAGGCCCATCGAGACATCCTGATAGGAGCGGCTGCGGCTGCTGAGATGACGCTCTGTGGTTTCGGCGCGGGTGGCGCCGAACAGGCCGTAGGGACGCACCGGGACGGTATTCGGGAACTGCGCACGCAGGTAGGCGCCGTAGTAGCGGTTCAGCTCGACCTTGCGGCGGGTGCTGTCTTCGAAGGTAATGCGGTCGCTGCCGACGCCCAGTGCGATGCGGCCCTCGGCACCCAGCGTCTGCTGCGGGTTGATCCAGCCGCCAAACGAAAATTGCAGCGCTTCGACGCTGGCATCATTGCTCGCACCGCGGGGCTCCAGGCTGCCGAAGGCATAGCCGAGAGAAACAAAGCCTGCCCCCTGAGCCAGTGAGGGGCTCGCCAGGGCCAGCAGGGAAAGCGCCAGTGCGGCACGCAGGACAATTTTCATGATGACTCCGTTTGCTTACTGAGCTGGGTTTGCTTACTGAGCTGAATGTTGCTGTGTCGAGACAGCATGCATCGCATTGTAGCGGACTTTGCCGAGCGGGCGAAGCAGTGTCAGTCTTCACTCACGCGGCTCTTTTCAGCGGTGTGTTCAGAGGTGTGCTCAGCGACGGTATCGTCGTCGGAGGGCAGTGATGTGCCCGGTACAGGATCGAAGCCGCCCGGGTGCCAGGGGTGGCACTTGCACAGGCGTTTTGCGGCCAGATAACTGCCTTTGCAACTGCCATGATGCGTGATGGCCTGTTTGGCATACTCGGAACAGGTCGGATAGAAGCGACACTGATTGCCGATCCAGGGGCTGAGCAGGAACTGATAGCCCTTGATCAGCCATAGCAGCAGGCGTTTTATCATGGCAACGCTCTCGGCGGCGAGATCACTTGCGCGACCAGCGGGTACCCTCGCGGGTGTCTTCCAGGGCGATACCGGCCGCATCCAGTTCTGCCCGGATGGCGTCAGCGCGAGCAAAATCCCGGGCCTTTTTGGCGTCGCGACGTGCCGCAATCAGGGCGTCGATGGCGTCAGCGCTGAGCGCGTCCTCTCCTGCATTCTCTCCCGCATTCCCACCTGGTTTGGCGCGCTGGAACCAGGCGGATGGCTCCGCCTCAAGCAGGCCCAGCATGGCACCTGCCGCCAGCAGCTCGGCCTTCAGGTGCGGCTTCTCTTCAGGCGCGGCACGATTGAGCGCGCCCGCAATCCGGTGCAGAACGCTGATGGCTTCCGGCGTATTCAGGTCGTCACACAGCGCCTGGATCAGTGGATGGCCATCGGGCAGTTGATAACCCGGCTCCGGAATGATCGCGGCGTCCCGGCCCAGTAGTGCGTAGTAGAGGCTGTCCAGTGTCGAAGCTGCCTGCTCCAGCAGTTCCTCACTGAAGTTGAGCGGTGAGCGGTACTGGGCTGAGAGCAGTGCAAAGCGCAATACCTCGCCGGGATAGCGCTTCAGCAGCTCACGCACCAGGCGGAAGTTGCCCAGGGATTTGGACATCTTCTCGCCATCAATATTGATGTAGCCGTTGTGCAGCCAGTAACGCACATATTCAGTGCCGTGGGCGCAGCAGCCCTGGGCAATTTCGTTTTCATGGTGCGGGAAAATCAGATCCTGGCCGCCGCCATGGATGTCGATCACGGGGCCCAGATGGCGGCCGATCATTGCCGAACATTCAATGTGCCAGCCCGGCCGGCCGCGGCCCCAGGGTGACTCCCAGCCAGGCTGGTCGTCACTGCTGGGCTTCCAGAGCACGAAGTCGCCGGCGTAGCGCTTGTAGGGCGCCACTTCGACACGGGCCCCCGCAAGCATGTCTTCCAGCGAGCGCCCCGACAATTTGCCGTAGTCGGGCATGCTTTCGACAGCGAACAGCACATGGCCTTCCGCCGCGTAAGCGTGCCCCTTGCCAATCAGTGTTTCGATCATGGCGATCATGTCGTCGACGTGGTCGGTAGCGTGCGGGACGATTGTCGGGGGCAGTGCGTGCAGTGCCCGCATGTCCTCCTCGAACGCGGCGCTGAACCGGTCAGTGATGGCGCTGATCGGTTCGCCAGCGTCTGCGGCGGCCTTCATGATCTTGTCGTCGATATCGGTAATGTTGCGGGCGTAAATGACTTTCGGATACAGCCGCTGCAGCAAACGGAACAGCACATCAAACGCCACCACCGGCCGGGCATTGCCGATGTGCACATAGTTGTAGACCGTCGGGCCGCACACATAGAGCGTGATGCATGTCGGGTCCAGGGGCACAAAAGGCGCTTTGTGGCCGGTCAGTGTGTTGTGCAGTGTCAGTGTCATACGTCAGTCAACTTTGATTCGGTCCGTCGGGCTGCGCTCAGTCGGGCTGCGCTCAGCCGGGTGTTTTGTCCGGATACAGTGCTGCGGGATCGATCAGCGGCGCCTTGTCCAGCACCAGTGTATCGGCGTCCGCGCGCCAGAAGAAACAGTCACGCCGCCCCGTGTGGCAGGCCGGTCCGGTCTGGTCCACCTTGAGTAACACGGTGTCACCGTCGCAGTCGAGGCGCAACGTCACCAGTGCTTGTGTCTGGCCCGAGGACTCACCTTTGCGCCACAGCTGTTTGCGCGAACGCGACCAGTAACAGACCCGGCCAGTGCGCAGGGTCTCTTCAATGGCTTCGCGGTTCATCCATGCCATCATCAGTATTTCACCGGTATCGTGCTGCTGGGCGATGGCCGGCACGAGGCCATCGCTGTTCCAGCACAGATGGTCGAGGGCTTCGGCCAGCGGCAGTGTAAAGCCGGCGCTCTGCTGCTCATTGTCCTTGAAATACGTGTCTGTCATGGCGTGCTGTCCTGTTCATTGCATGCGGCCTGTTACGCGCAGCGTCGGGCTCAGACCGGCAGACGTGTCGCGGCGGCAAGCTGCGCGACTGCCTCGTCGAGACCGATCACTTCGGTGTCGCGGCTGCCCAGGCGACGAATGGCCACCTTGCGCTCGCTGGCCTCCTGCTCGCCGAGCACGAAGATCACCGGCACCTTGCTGCTGGAGTGCTCGCGTACCTTGTAGCCGATCTTTTCGTTGCGCAGGTCCAGTGTGGTTTCTACGCCGGCAGCCTTGAGTGCAGCGTCGACTTCCTGTGCGTAGCCATCCACGGCATTGGTAATGGTGCAGATCGCCACCGGCAGCGGGGTCAGCCACAGCGGCAGATGCCCGGCGGTGGATTCGATCACGATACCCAGGAAACGCTCGAGCGACCCCAGCACGGCGCGGTGCAGCATGACCGGGCGGCGGCGTGAGCTGTCTTCTGCCACGTACTCGGCATCCAGGCGTTCAGGCAGAACGAAATCCACCTGTAGCGTGCCGCATTGCCAGTCGCGGCCAATGGCGTCGCGCAACGCAAACTCCAGTTTCGGGCCATAGAAAGCACCTTCACCAGGGTTCAGGGTGTATTCCAGGCCGACACTTTCCACGGCGGCTTTCAATGCGCCTTCCGCCTTGTCCCAGGTTTCATTCGAACCGGCGCGATTCTCGGGCCGGTCGGAGAATTTCACCTGCACATCGTGGAAGCCGAAATCAGCATAGACTTCCCGCAGCATGGTGATGAAGTTGGCGGTCTCTTCATTGATCTGGTCTTCGGTACAGAAGATGTGCGCATCATCCTGGCCAAAGGTTCGGGCCCGCATCAGACCATGCAGGGCGCCGTGCGCCTCATTGCGGAACAGGGTGGTGAATTCGCCCAGCCGGATCGGCAGGTCCCGGTAGCTCTTCAGGCCCTGGTTGAAGATCTGCACGTGCCCCGGGCAGTTCATCGGCTTGATGGCCATGTCCCGGTGATCGTGGGTGCAGACGGTAAACATGTCGTCGCCGTACTTGTCCCAGTGACCGGAGGCCTCCCAGAGTTTGCGGTCCATCATCTGCGGTGTGCTGACTTCCTGGTACCCATTGCGCTCCATCTTGCCGCGAATGTAGTTCTCCAGGGTGCGCCGCAGGCGCCAGCCGCGCGGGTGCCAGAACATGCTGCCCACGGCTTCTTCCTGTTGATGGAACAGCCCCATCTCGCGTCCCAGCTTGCGGTGGTCGCGTTTCTCGGCTTCCTCGATCTGCTTGAGGTAGGCGGCGAGCTCGTTCTTGTCACGCCAGGCAGTACCGTAGATGCGCTGCAGCTGGGGGTTGTTGCTGTCGCCGCGCCAGTAGGCCCCGGCGACCTTGGTCAATTTGAAGCCGTCGCCCAGCTTGCTGGTGGCGGGCAGGTGCGGGCCCCGGCACAGGTCAATGAAGTTGCCCTGGCGATACAGGCTCACTTCTTCGCCCGCCGGCAGATCACCGATGATTTCGGCCTTGAACGTCTCGCCCTGCTCCAGGAAGAAGCGGATGGCCTCGTCCCGGTCCCAGACTTCCCGGCGGATATCTTCATTGCGCCGCACGATCTCCTGCATGCGCTTCTCGATGGCCTTGAGATCCTCCGGCGTGAAGGGCTGCTCGCGGTGGAAGTCGTAGTAGAAGCCATTCTCGATGGTCGGCCCGATGGTCACCTGGGTGCCGGGAAACAGCTCCTGCACCGCCTCGGCCATGATGTGCGCGGCGTCGTGACGGATCAGCTCCAGGCCATCTTCATGCTCCCGGGTGATGATCTCGACGGTCGTGCCCCCCGGTATCGTCAGATAGATATCGGTGAGTTTGCCGTCCACCTTGATGGCAAGCGCCTGCTTGGCCAGCTTTTTGCTGATGCGCGCGGCGATATCCAGGCCGGAGGCCGGTGCGTCGAAGATCATGTCTGCCCCATCGGGCAAGCGATACGAGATGCTCATGAGGATGCTGGTCAGTCCGCTGTTGACGAAAAAGGAGAAGGATTGTCCCACACATGGGAAATGGTAGGAACTCGCTATGACTGCCGCAAGGCAAACAGGCACAGTCGAATCGCTCCGCAAGCCCGCCCGGCTTGCTTTCATTACTTGCTTCTGACAAATGTTATATGATAACAATGGCGCCCGTAAAACAATCTTCATCCGGGATGCTCATTTTGGCGAGTGGCGTGGCGAAAACGCTGCAATGAGCGGCTGCGAGCCAATGGGGGCGCCCGGGAGCTGAGCAAGCGGCGTCTGTCTGAACAGTTCGAACAGCTGAATGGCTTGAACACAGACGCCCGACCAACATCGAGGGATCATCGTGAGCACACACAATCTACTGGCTGTTGCCATTGCCGCAGCACTGGGCACCGCCGTTGCCCCGGCGCTGGCCGAAGAAACACGTCAGGACCTGGGGGCCACCGGCATAGACCGTGCCCGTGCCGTCAGCGCGGGCACGCAGTTCAATCCACAGATATCCGTGATTCTGGATGGCGTTTACTACAACCGCTCCCGGGACGTCGAGGCGCCTGCCGGATTCGAGGGGGGTCATGACCACGGCCATGATCACGGTGATGATGGGCTTTCCGAGGGCTTCAATCTGCGTGAAACGGAAATCACGCTCAGCGCGTCGATCGACAACTATCTCGATGGTGTCGTGACGCTGGCGCTGGAGGGCGATAGTGGTATCGAGGTGGAAGAGGCTTACCTGCTGACCCGCACATTGCCGGCGGGCCTGCAGGTCAAGGCGGGGCGTTTCCTGTCGGATATCGGCTATATCAACCGCCAACATCCCCATGATTGGCTGTTTGTCGATCGTCCGCTGGTCAGTGAACTGCTGTTTGGTGAGCACGGCCTGCAGGATAACGGCCTGCAATTGGCCTGGCTTGCACCAACACCGTTCTACAGCCGTCTGGGCGTCGAGGTGCTGCAAGGCCAGGAAGGGTTTGCCAGCTATATCGGCGAGGATGATTTTGAAGAGAAGTCCGGACCGCGCCTGGTGACTGCCTTCGCCAAGGTCTCTCCCGATACCGGGTTCAATCATGCGACCCAGTTCGGCATCTCTGGCGGTTATGCCGATGCATTCCAGCGCCAGGAAGAGCACAGCTCCGGCCGGGTCGAGAACGTGGACGGTAACGCCTGGTTTGCCGGCGTTGATGCGGTCTACAAGTATGATGCAGGCGGCCAGCAGGGCCATGGCAACTGGGTCATTCAGGGCGAGTACTATTTCCGCGAGGTCGAAGCCGATTACGCAAACATCGACGGCGGTGGCGTGTTGCTGGATGAATTCTTTTCGCGCTCACGGCAGGACGGCCTCTACGTGCAGGCAGTCTATGGTGTCGCGCCGCGCTGGAATGCCGGTCTGCGTGCCGAGGCGGTTGGCCTGAAGAACAAGAGCCTGGAGGCAAACGGTGCGCGCAACAACTTCGAGAGTTTTGACACCTCGTACCGTTATGCGGCCCAGGTTTCCTTCGCGCCCACCGAGTTCTCGCGGTTGCGTGCTCAGGTCAACTACAATGATTTCGCCCATGATGATGGCGATCATGCCCATGACGCCTGGGAATTCATGCTGCAGTACAATGTGAGCCTGGGTGCTCACGGTGCCCATCAGTTCTGATGTGGTTCGGGTGCTCGCGTCCGCGGGCACCCTTTCTCTCTCGCTCTGCGCCACCTCGTTTTTTCGGAGATTGATCATGCCACGTGTTGTCTTGCTCCTGGTGCTGCTGTTGCTGGCGCCCCTGGCCAGTGCGCTGAACATCGCGGCCACGAGTACGAACATGGCGATGCTGAGTGAGGCGGTCGGCGGGGAGCATGTATCCGTGACGGTCATGGCACCGCCAGATCGCGATATTCACCATCTGGATGTGCGCCCCAACATGATGGTTGCCCTGCGCCGCGCGGACATCGTCGTGTCGGTGGGGGCCGAGCTGGAAGTGGGTTGGCTGCCGCCGGCCATTCAGAGTGCGGGCAACTCCGGGATCAATCCGGGGCGGCAGGGTTACTTTGAAGCGGCGGCCCAGGTGCCGTTGATGGATCAGAAACCGGATGCGGATCGTTCCATGGGCGATGTGCATCCCATGGGCAATCCGCATGTTTACCTTGACCCGTTGCGCATGGGCGACATCGCCGAGGCGCTGGCGGCCCGCATGGCGGCATTGGCGCCGGAGCACGCGGCCGTGTTCAAGGCAAACGCGGCTGCGTTCCGGGAGACCATGGTGCGTCACGCTGCGGACTGGCGCACGCAGGCGGTTGGTGCGCCGGGCGTGGTATTATTTCACCACGATGCCGGGTACCTGCTGCGATTGCTGGATGTGCCGGTGTTGGGATATCTGGAGCCAGTGCCTGGCGTGCCGCCTACGGGGCGACATCTCAACGCGCTGGTGAGCGAGTTGCGCGGGCAACAGGGTGTGATGATCGCCAATCCCTGGCACGGCAGCAGAGGGCCGGAATTCATCCGGCGAGAGCTGGGCTGGCCGGTTCATGTGCTGCCGACCAATGTGCCGGTGGGGGGCGATGTGGACGACTATGTTGCACTGCTGCAGCAGTGGGTTGATGCGCTGGCTTCGTCCGGGGCGCCCTGAAAACAGGTCTTATACAGGACATTTATGACAGATCAGGCCCTGCTCCGATTGCAAGACATTGAAGCGGGATACCAAAGGCCCCTCGTGGGGCCTTTGTCGTTTGCGGTGAACCCGGGCGAAGTGGTGGTGCTCCAGGGCGCCAATGGCGCCGGTAAAAGCACGCTGTTGCGCGCACTGACCGGTCAGGCGCGTGTGTTCGCGGGCAGCCAGTGGCGCTGCCCCGGCGTCAGTATCGGCTATCAGTGTCAGCACAGCCCGCTGCCGGCGGAGCTGCCCGTGACCGGCGCCGAGTTCCTGCGCGCCGCGGATGCTGACATGGCGGCGTTGCCGGAGCGGCTGCATGATCTGTTGCCCTTGCGGCTGGATCATCTCAGCGGCGGGCAGTGGCAGTTGCTGCGCGTCTGGGCGGTGCTGGCACAACCCGCACGGCTGGTGATGCTGGATGAGCCGACCAACAATCTGGACCCGGAAGGCGAGGCGTTGCTGCGCGATGCGTTGCTCGGGCTGGCGCCGGATCGCGGCGTGCTGCTGGTCTGTCATGAAACCGAATTTGTCGCGGGCGTGGCAGCGCGCAAGGTCGAGGTGGGCTGATGGATCTGCTTTTCGAGCCGATGTTTCGCGTGCCGTTTGTCACCGGATTACTGCTGGCGCTGTTGTTGCCCGTGGTGGGTGTGTTGGCGCGGCTACGCAACGAGTGGCTGGCGGCGCTGGGCTTCGCACATCTGGCAGGTGCTGGCGGTGCGCTGGGTAGCTTGTTGCTGCTGCCGGTACTGCCTGCGGCAGTGCTCTGCGCCATCGCCGGTGTCATGGCGCGGGCGCTGTGGCAGCGCAGCGGTAACGATCTGTACGCCTTGATGATTCTGGGGGGCTGGTCGGTGATGGTGCTGGCCGCCGCCGTATCTCGCCATGCCAGTTCTCTGGGGCAGATGCTGGTGGATGGGCAGCTCTATTTTACGCGCTGGCCGTATTTGCTCTCGGCGCTGGTGCTGATGCTGGTGGCGCTGCCGTGCCTGCTCTGGTTGATGCGCCGATTACTGCGCTTGTCCTTGCTGCCCTGGCAGGATCAGGCCAACGGCTATCCGGTCAGACGGGTCGTCCTGCTGTTCAATGTGCTGTTGGCATTGAGCGTGGCGCTTGCCGCCATGGTGATGGGCGTGATGGCGACCTTTGCGTTGCTGTTCCTGCCAGCCTGGGTGGCTTTCGGGGTGGCGGCAAGCTGGCGCCAGGCGTGGCTGTTCGCGGCATTGCTGGGCGGGGTGGGGTATCTGCTGGCCTTTGTGGCGGCGTTATTGCTGGATATGCCCTTCGGCCCGGTGCTGACGGCCGTGCTGTGTTTGTCGGTGCTGCTGCGCCTGCGGGCTTCAGGGCAGGCTGCTGAGGCGAGTCACAACTGATTGCGGCGCCAGCGATCCATGCTGATGGCGCCGACCGCCACGATCAGCGATACCAGCAGCAAGCCGCCGGATATCTTGACCGCCTGTTCGGCATCGAAGCCGGAGGTGAGGGTCATCAGCGCGCCGCCGCCGAGCCACATCAGTGTCCAGAGCACGCCAGCCGCTGCATTGAAGGCACGGAAACGCGGTAACGGCATGGCCAGCATGCCGGCCACGGCAGGTACTGTGGGTCTCAGGGGCTTGCTGAACCGCCCCAGCAGAATGCTCTTGCCACCGTGGCGCAGAATGAAGGCGCGGCTGCGCGTCAGCAGAACCGGATATCGGCTGAACGGCCAGGTATCGGGGAGGCGGTCGCTGAGATGCCTGCCGAGTCGGTAGTTGGCCTCGCCGCCGAGAATGGCCCCGGCGATGGCGCCCGCAAAAGCGGGTACCGGGGCAGCAACGCCAGACCCCACCAGCGCGCCTGCGGACAACAGCACTGTCGCGGCGGGCAGGAAATAGCCGATCCCCATGAGTGCCTCGAAAAACAGCAACAGGAACAGGATGAGCGCGACATAGCCCGCGTTGGCAGTGATGAAAACGGCGATATTGGCAGGATCAAAAAAATTCATCGCAGGCAGGCAGGGCTATGACGCTACAAGGGGAAGCAGGGTAGCACGAATGACCCTGCTTCGCCGGTGAAGGCGTGTTTCAGCGGGGCATTTCGCCAACCAGCGTGGCCGGGTCCAGACGTTCCTGGTACCAGTTTACGCGCCAGCACAGGTGTGGACCTGTCGCGCGACCGGTGGCGCCCACCCGGGCAATCACGTCACCCTGGCTGACTGCATCGCCCTCGCTGACCAGTATCTCGCTGAGGTGCAGGTAGGTGGACGACACGCCGAGCCCATGGTCGATCAGCAGCGTGCCGCCGGAATAGAACATGTCGTCGTGCGCCAGCGTGATGACGCCGCTGGCCGGTGCCACGATATCCGTGCCGGTCGGGGCGGCAATATCGACGCCGTAATGGGGGCGGCGAGGCTCACCATTGAGAATCCGCTGGCTACCGTAGACGCCGCTGATGCGTCCGGTCACCGGCCAGATGAAGGGTTCGGCGAAGCCTTGCAGTGCACTGTCGGTTTCGCGCGCGCGCCTGACCTGAGCCGCCTCCGCATTGATGCGGGCCAGAGCGTCTGCCGAGGGCGTTACGGTACGTTGGGGCAGGCCATCAACACGCTGGATGTCCCATTCCCGGTGCGCCAGGGTGATTTCGTAGGTTTCACTCTCCTGTTCTGCGCTGATATGCAGGCGTGCCGGGCCCGTATCGTCGCGGCCGAAGCCGAACGTGAAATGGCCGTCGTCCGTGAGCCTGAGTTGCTGTTTGTCCAGCATCACCGTGGCGCCCGGACGGGTCTGGCCAACCAGCAGTGCGCCCGGCGCCGGATCACCACGCAGTGACAGCAGCAGTTCGCCAGCGGCGGCGCTGACGGGCAGCAGGAGTGTGACCGACAGGGCGGTCAGAAGCGCAATCAGGAAAGAAGGGAATCGGGCAGTCACAGGCATATCTCTTCGTAAAACGGGTGTGTGGGGCGCAGGCGTCATGTTCGCATCATGACGTCATGATGCGAATGCTGCCATCGTCTTCGACACAGCTGACGCAATTACGTGCCGCACCTTTTGCTTCATACAGGGCCTGATCGGCCAGCTTGATCAGTTGCTCGCTGCTGGTTGCCCCGGCAGACGTGCAGGCCACGCCAACGCTGATCGTGACGACACCGATGCGGGAGCCGCTGTGCGGAATACCCAGCCGCTCCACCCGGGCGCGCATGCGCTCGGCAAAGACCAGGGCGTCGCGCATCCGGGTGCCACCCAGCACCACGACAAATTCCTCGCCGCCATAGCGAGCGACAAAGTCGGTAGCACGCTGGACCATGGTCTTGGGGACATCGGCGATCTGCTTGAGGCACTCGTCGCCGGCCTGGTGGCCATAGGTGTCATTGAAAGGCTTGAAATAGTCGATGTCGAACAGCAGCACCGCGATGCTGTCCGGGGCGCCGCGCGCCTGATGCTGCATCTTGTGCAGCAGGCTGTCCAGGCGCTGGTCCAGGCCGCGCCGGTTGACGGTGCCGGTCAGCCCGTCCTCGGTGGCCTGGCTTTCCAGGGAAAGGTTTGCGGCCCGCAACTCGCTGCGGTGCAGATTGAGTACCCGATCAGAAAGAAACAGCCGGCGCTCGAGGCGTTCAAAGAAATACTGCCCGAACAGGCTCATGACGGTGCCGCTGAGCGTGAAGGACCAGATCACCAGTGCCTCGGCGAAACTGAAATCGCTGAGCCCGAACAGGGCGACAGCCAGGGCGCCGAGAATGCACAGACTTGTAGGCAGGGCCCAGTAAAGCTGTATGCGAAACAGGCTGCCCAGCATCAATATGCCGAGAAAGCAGATGTAGAAGTAGACGCTCGACAAAGGGTGATCGATGATAATACCCAGATAAATGGACGTGGCGGCCTGGGTCAGGGCCATGGCTGCGACGGCAGGTTGCAGCAGGCGCGCGTAGGCGGGTTCCCGCTTGCGGGCGAGAAAGAAAATCCCCCCCGTTGCCATCATGGCCAACAGCCGGGGGCGCCAGGCGAGGGCGGTCGTGGCGGGGTCGACCAGATGTTCCACCAGGAAGGCCGCCAGGTAGATCACCATCATCATCGCGGTGGCGCCCGGAATCAGGCGCGCGCAGGACTCGCGGAACTGTTCACTGAACGCGGTTTCGAGCGAATCCGGCAGGCGCAAGTGCCAGGCCAGCGCCAGATCACGCCCGGAGGGCAGTGTCTGATTGTCCGGTGATGGTCCGTGTTGAGTGTTCATTCGAGCCTCTGCTCCCAAACCCGCTCCCAAACTGCTCCAGATCTCGCACGGGAAGCCCTGCCCCGATGAGAGAGGTGCCGGGAGTATACAGCGGGGGAACCTCTTGAATATCAATAGACTACCACTCCCCGTCTGAAATGATAGCGGTTCCGCTGGCCGGCCCCAATGGCGGCTGGAGCCGGATCGCCGAGGTGCTGTTTGCTTCCGGTGCGGGGGAGAGGCGATGCGCCTGTCAGGCTGCGATAAAATCAAGAAAGCCTGTGTTGAATAATTTTATTTTAATGATGGCATTTTGCCATCATTTAACATGAATTTTTCTGATTATTTTTGTATTAGTTCGTGTATCGGTAAAAGCTTTATTCCCTTTGTTCTATCTTGAATGGGACGACTGTCTCTCTTTTCTCGGGGGGGAGGTCGTTCATTCAATTTTATGAGCGAAGGAGAAACATATGAATATCAAGGCAGATATGTTCCTGTCGGGTCATTCACAAAAAAAATTTCCTGATTTCCTGACGGAGAGAATGGATCATTTCTTCAATGAGCGCTGGGGAAAGCTGTGGGGCGGAAAACATTTGTTGCGTGGTGAAATTCCTGCTGCGGATGCGATACAGATGATCAGTAACGATTATCTGTCTCTGGCCAGTCACCGGGATGTCATTGAGGCGCAGGTGACGTGCCTGAGAACCGGCCCCGAAAGTGTCATGATGTCCGGTTCCCTGATGCGCGGGGATACACCCCAGCGGCGATTCGAAAAACGTATGGCCGAGTATGTGGGCTATGAAGCCGGCATTCTCTGCCAATCCGGTTATGCGGCAAACGTGGGACTGATTCAGAGCATCAGCGAGACGGGTATGCCCGTGTATATGGATATGAACGCCCATGCATCGTTGTGGGAAGGCGTGCGCAGCGGTGGCGCCAGTGTGCGGCCGTTTCGGCACAATGACCTGCAGCATCTGCAACGACAGATGGAGCGCTATGGACCGGGGTTGTTGTGTGTGGACTCGGTGTACAGCACTACCGGCAGCCTCTGCCATCTGCCGGAGGTGGTCGCGCTGGCGGAGCATCATGACTGTATGGTGCTGGTGGATGAATCACATTCACTGGGAACGCATGGTCCGTCGGGTGCGGGCCTGGTGCGCGAGCTGGGTTTGCTGCACCGGGTACACTTTGTGACGGCCAGCCTGGCGAAGGCGTTTTGTGGTCGTGCCGGGCTGATTTTGTGTCCGCGCCAGTTCTCCGAGTACTTCTGGATGACATCGCTACCAGCAATATTCAGCTCTTGTCTTTTGCCGGCAGAAATCGCAGGGCTGGATACGACACTGGATATCATCATGCGTGACGAATGGCGTCGTGAGCTGTTGCATACGAATGCAGATTACCTGAGGGACGGCTTGTCTGCGTTGGGCTATAACGTTACCGCCAGTGATTCACAGATTATCTCGCTGGAGGCGGGCGCAGAGGATGCTACGTTATTGTTGCGGGAATCACTGGAACGCCAGGGTGTATTTGGCTCGGTGTTCTGTGCCCCGGCCACAGCAAAAGGACGTTCGATGGTGCGCTTCAGTGTTAACGCCGGGCTCACGCGGGCGCAGTTGGATCATGTGTTGCGCGTGTGCGATGTCGTGCGTGAGGAGGTGGGTATGGCCCAATGGCCCTCAACCCAGCGTCTTGCGCGGGATGTGACTAAACGGGAGCTCTCTATGGCTTGAGAGGATGAAGGGTGTAGAGGCGGGCAGAGATGCCCGTCTCTTTTTCAGGGTGTCAGCCCAGTTTCTCCAGGCTTTCCAGGTAGGCAAGATAGCTCGAGGTGCTGCTGTCATACTCGATGTCTGCCGGAGGATTCTCCACCAGTGCACAGAACCAGGGCGTGCTGCCGTCGATGCGTTCTGCCTCGTGAATATGTTCCGCCCAGATGAATTCATCTTCCTCGTCATAGTCCTCGGGGGTCGACCACAGCCAGGGCAATGCCTTGCCGGCGGCCACCTTCTTCAGAATGTTGGCGGGGGCCCGATGGCGCTTCAGAGCAAACAGGCTGCTCTGCACATTGTCCTGGCCGTGAACAATCAGGCGCGACAAGTGCCCGGTGTCACTGACCAGCAGAAAGCCATCAGGGTCTTCCACATAATAATATTCTGCAATGCGCTTGCGCCGGACAAGATTGAAAAAGTAATCGATGAATTCCTGGTCATAGAGAAATTCAGGAGACTCCAGTGCCAGGGTGCTCTGTATCATTGCGGAGACTTCTGAAAAGTAGCGCCGCTGCAGATCCTGAATCGTCTGGTTGATGCGTTGGGTGATCCGGGGATCACTCTTCATCATGAATTTATCGATAATGCCTTCATTGAAGGCCTCAACCGCAATTTTCTCGTCCGCCACACCGGTGAGCAGTATTTTCTTGATGCGCCTGTTACGAATCTTCTGGCAAAACTCCAGCCCGGTCATTTCCGGCATGTCGTAGTCGACGACCACCACGGAGACATCCTGAAAACGATCCGGGTTGCTGATTTCCTGCTCTATCAGGGTCAGATCAAGCCGAATGACGCGGTCAGAGGATGCGCGCGAGGGTTGCTGGTAGTAGCTGAAGCAGCGTTGATCGAGCGGCGTGCGCTGAGCGAGGCTGTTCAGTTGCGTCAGGCATTGTCCGGCTGAGGAGAAAAACCGGCAGGCAAGCGACTCGTCCAGTTGCAGGCTGAAGTTATCCAGAAAGCGCTGGTTGTCATCAAGCATGATGACAGTGGTGGGGTGGAAGTAGGGTTGGATCGTCTTCTGCATCATTGTTCCCGTGGGAAAGACATCTCGAACAAAGTGTACTCATTGAGGCGCGACTCACAATGAATCTTGCCCTGCAGGCTTTCCATGACCAGCTTGCAGAACGACAGCCCCAACCCCGCGCCCTGATCCAGTGTCTTGGAGCTGTAGAAATAGTCGAAGATCTGTCGAATTCTGGCTTGATCAATGCCAGGCCCGGTGTCCATCACTATCAGACGGTTGTAGCGTCTGCTGCGACCGGTGCCGATACGAATAGTCCCCTTGCCGGCACTGAGCACGCTGTGCAAGGCGTTCTTGATCAGATTGAACAGCACATGCGTGACGAGCAGGTCCGAGCCATAATAGGCGAAATCGTCCCCGCGCTCCCAGTGCACCAGATGGCGCTCACGGTCGGACTTGAACGGAAAGCGATCCAGCGCCCGTTCGATGGTGTCATTGATGGAGTGCCAGCTGAAGGAGTCCTGCTTGATCGTTGTCTGCCCGGCGCTGAGCAGCAGCATGTCGATGATGGTGTTGGAGTAGTCGATTTCTTCATCGATACGTTCGGCGGCGTGACGCAGCTTGTCCAGTCGCGTGCCGCGAATGGGTTTTACCGGCAGGCCGGCATCCATGGCTGCCTTGTGACCATCCACCAGTTGCGGCAGGTAGTGTACCAGCCCGGAGGTGGCCGCCTTCATACCGAGCAGCGGGGTGCGAAGTTCATGTGCGATGTTGCGCCCCACGGCGGCATGCGCGTTGAGCTTTTCCTCTTTCACCAACTGAGCGTTGTAATTGAAAATGCTGCCGCCAATCACGACAAACGCGTAAATCGGTAGCTGCTGAAAGTACAGGGTTGTCAGGGTGTTGATGTCCTGCACATCGGTGGTCAGCAACAGCCCCGCCCAGCCTAGCAGCGATCCCGCCAGGGTCAGCAGAATGACGAGCAACCAGTCGTACACCGCGAGCACCAGAAAGAACAGCGCCGCCATGGTGGACATGCTCCAGATCAGCGACAGATCATTGCGCAGCAGCATGTAGGTGAAAAAGAACGGCAACGTATAGAGCAGGAACAGAATCCAGTAGGTGGCGAAGTAGCGCTGCATCGCCTTGGGCCACTGCGCGGCAAATATCAATGGCACACAGATCACGACGCCGATCATGCGCAGCCACAGATTTTCGTAGGGCTGAGGAATGATCAGCCACCAGACGTAGTGGTACAGGGGAAAGGTGATGACGCCCAGCACGCCGATCATCGGGGCGTTATAGCGGGAGTAGTGAACGCTTTCCTGCACCGAGCGCCCGAGGCGTGCTGTCAGTAGCTCCAGGTGTTTCAACCGGCACCGTTACGTGTCATGTACGTTGTCAGGATCGGCAGACTGTCAGTTCAGCGTAGCAGATCAAGCAACGCCCGCCGGTGAGCCATGCTCATGGCGCGGAAGCGCTCCAGCAGTTGGCTTTCCTGAGTAATAATGACGGGATCACCGCTGCCATCCGATGACGCCTCGATATTCACGGCGTACAGGTGTGGTGAAGATTCTCCCACGCCCTCTACCGCAATCGTCAGCCCCAGACTTTCTTCCAGACGAGCAACAATTTCGGCGTTCATGCTGCGCTTGTTGTACCGGGAGAGCTCAGCGATTCTGCCGCGAATACCTTTCGGCAGTCTCACGACGAATTTTTCTACTTCTTGCCGGTTATCGGCCGCTACTTTTTTGTCCATCAGTGACAATCCTCATAACACGCGCGCTAGTGGCATAGTGACATCACGTTGATGATTTTTTATGCCCCCGAAGTCGAGGGTCCATGGTACACGCGATTGAAGCGCTTCTCATTACCCAATTTTCACACGAGACGGCGGGCTTTGTGCACCCGGTTGCGCCTGCCGTGTGTGTATTCGCCTCGCTTATCTTGAGATTTGAAAGTATTCGCCGCGCTTATAATGGCCGGGATGAGCAGGTATATTGACGACTGAAGATTGCCGGGCAATCAAGCCACCCTCAGAACACCCCGGGGCGGAGAGGTCAGGAGAGCGCATGAACGTAGGGCGGGTTGATCTTAACCTGTTGAAATATCTGGATGTGTTGCTCCGGGAGCTCAGCGTGACCCGGGCGGCTGACCAGTTGGGTATTTCCCAGCCAGCGATGAGCAATGGCCTCAAGCGCTTGCGCGAGCTATTCAATGATCCGCTGTTGATACGCACCTCCGGCGGCATGAATCCCACAGAACGGGCCCTGGAGCTGCAGCCGCTGGTGCGCAAAGTGCTGATGCAGACGGAAGCGATGCTGACGCCGGACGAGGCGTTTCTGCCAGAAGCCAGCCGTCGGGTGTTCCGCATCATGACCAGTGATTACGCCGAAGCGACCCTGGTGCCGCATCTGGTACGCCGTCTGCGCGAGGATGCGCCCCATGTGGTGCTGGATTTCGTAACGCCCTCGGATGTGAGCTATGCCGATATGGAGCAGGGCCGGGTGGACCTGGCGGTGAATCGCTTCAACGAGATTCCACGCTCCTTCCACCAGGTGACACTGTGGAAGGATTCGTTCTCTTGCCTGCTCAATCGCAGCAACCCCCTGGCACGGGATTTCAATCTGGAGAATTACCTCAAGGGGCAGCACATCTGGGTGTCCAAGACCGGGTTTGGTGTGGGCTTCGGCATGAATCCGGAGAAGCTGGGCGGGCTGGGCTGGATTGATCAGGCGCTGGCACGCATCGGCAAGACACGCAAGATCTCCATTTTTACCCGGCATTATCAGATGCCGGCATTGCTGGCCATGAACAATGATCTGGTGGCGACCCTGCCCAGTCGGGTGGCGCGCATGCAGACCCAGAATCCGCGTCTGGTGATCAAGGAGCCACCATTCGTGATCCCGCGTTTCGAGCTGAAGATGGCCTGGTCGCCGCTGCTGCACCACAACCCGGCGCACCGTTGGCTGAGGCGGCTGATTCAGGAAGAAGCGGAAACGATCCTGCGCGAGGAAGTGTAGCGGCGTCTCTCCCGGGGCTCCCCGGCGAGCGCCTCAGGCGCGCATCACACCGGCTTCGGCCAGCGCGCCCTTGGCAACGCCTTCAAAGGCCCGCACCCGGAAATGCTTGCCCAGCGCCTCGTCGGCCAGCTCCGCAGCAATATGCGCCGCCAGGTGCTCAACGGTGGAGTCGGTGTTGACCAGATAGCAATGATCCTCGGGGATCAGCAGCTCGAACAGCCCCTGGGGCGCGGTATAACGAAACCGGTGATGCGGCACCTCATCAATAAAGTAGGTGCCCTCCAGATCTTCCTCGGAGCCGATGTAGATATCCTCCCAGCGGTCCGCCCAGAGTTTTTCCCAGTAACGGCTGCGTCGTCCGTTCTCGAAGATCTGGATCTGCGAGCGGTGGCCGTGGGCAATGCGCTGGCAGTTGCCGTCGTGCTTCTTGAGGCCGTGGGAGTAGTGATAGCTGGGCGCCGTGCCGGCGTCCTCTTCGCGCAATGTGAGCACCAACTCACTCACATTGTCAGGCAGAATGCCGTACAGCAGTGTCATCAGATGCAGCGTTACGGCACTCTTGGTGATCTCGGTGCCGGGAATGAAAGCGCTGCTGCACAGCGGGGCCTTCATGCGAATGACGCCAGCATGGTACTGCCATTCCAGGTTGACCTGATCTTCGTCGGGCAGGCGGGTCAGGCAATCGCTGTCCTCGGGCACCACCAGTTTGTGATCGATCTCAGCGTCCAGTGCCTCCTTGACGGCCTTCTTGATGCGCCCGAAGTCCAGCACCATGCCCATGTCATCCAGATCACCGGTGAGCTCCAGATCGACAATCCAGGATTCGCCCACCATGCCGCGTTTGGCATGCAGATAAGAGAAGTCGAGCACTGTCAGGTTATCAACGAAGAGAGTGGCCATGGGCGTTCTTGTATCAACTCTTGAATGTGAGAGGTGTCAGCGCTTATTGATATAATATAACATTTCAAGCTGTGCCCGAGTGTGCGCGGTGGACCAGCTACTGCCACCACGCCGGGCCCCGCCGACTGCATGCCAGCGGTCGCTCATTATGGCAGCTACCCGGGAGATGCTCACCATCATGTCAGCAGATTTGTCGCTTGTGAACGTTCGGGTTGTGAACGAGGGCACGATAACCGGGACAGATGTCCATATTCGTGATGGGCGTATCGCCCATATCGGGCCGCGCGCGCCTGCCGCCGGTGCCCGGGTGATCGAGGGCGCCGGGCGCTGGCTGCTCCCCGGCATGATTGATGATCAAGTGCATTTTCGCGAGCCGGGGCTGACCCACAAGGGCGATCTGGCAACGGAATCGGCGGCTGCGGTGGCCGGTGGCATCACCTCGTTCATGGAAATGCCCAATGTGCGGCCCGCCACCCTGACCCGCACGGCGCTGGAGGACAAATACCAGCGCGCCGCCGGACGCAGCATGGCCAATTACGCCTTCTATCTCGGTGCCTCGCACCACAATCTGGACGAGATCCGCCGTCTCGCGCCGGGCCAGGCCTGCGGCGTCAAGGTGTTCATGGGCGCCTCCACCGGGGATCTGCTGGTGGAGCGGCAGGACGTGCTGGAGGCGATTTTCAGCGAATCCCCTGTGCTCATTGCGACCCATTGTGAGGATACGCCGATGATTCGCGCCAACGAGGCGCGCTGGCGCGCGCGTTTTGGCGACGATATTCCCATGGCCGAGCACCCTGCGATTCGCAGCCGCGAAGCGTGCCTGGCCAGCAGCAGCCTGGCGGTATCGCTGGCCCGGCGGCACGGCGCGCCGTTGCACGTTCTGCATATCACCACGGCGGAAGAGCTGGCGTTGTTCGAGGCCGGGCCCATGGCCGCCAAGCAGATTACGGCGGAAGCCTGCGCCCATCATCTCTGGTTCAGTAGTGACGACTACCCCCGGTTGGGCAGCCTGATCAAATGTAATCCGGCGATCAAGCTGCCGACGGACCGTGAGGCACTGGTTCGAGCGGTGAACGAGGACCGCATCGATATCATCGCCACCGACCACGCACCTCATACGCGGGAGGAAAAGGCCGGTCACTACTTTCAGGCACCGGCGGGGCTGCCTTTGGTGCAGCACGCACTGTTGTCGCTGCTGGATGCGGTACAACGCGGGGTCTATTCGGTGGAAACCGTTGTGCGCAAGACCAGCCACGCGGTAGCAGAGCGCTATGGCGTGATTGATCGCGGCTACATTCGCGAGGGCTGTCATGCCGATCTGGTGCTGGTGGACCCGCAGGCTCAGACCCGGGTGACGCCGGAATCACTGCTGTACAAGTGTGCCTGGTCGCCGTTCGAGGGTGAGGTGCTACGCAGCCGCATTGATATGACGCTGGTCAATGGCGTGCCGGTCTGGGAGGGCGGCCGCGTATTGCCCGCGGCTGCCGGGGCGCCGCCGGGGCAGCGCCTGGGGTTCGATTTCCGACGTTGACCGACGAATCGCTGGATTCAACGCGCCGGATTTGTGGCCGGTGCACGGCGCAGCGGTGACTGACTGGTTTATGGTAAAATGGCGTTTTCAGGGCCCGCAGCACGGACCACAAGGAGCAACAGGCATGGCAGAGACCATCTTCTCGAAAATCATCGCCCGCGAGATTCCTGCGGACATCATCTTTGAGGATGACGATTGCCTCGCCTTCCGGGATGTGAATCCCCAGGCGCCGACGCATTTCCTGGTGATACCGAAAAAGCCGATTCCGAAACTCTCCGATGCCGTGCCGGAAGATCAGGCACTGCTCGGGCATCTGCTGCTGGTGGCGAACCAGGTGGCGGCCGAACAGGGCCTGACTGATTTTCGTCTTAATGTGAACAATGGCGCAGGTGCCAGCCAGACCGTATTCCACCTGCATATTCATGTATTGGGCGGCCGCCCGTTTTCGTGGCCCCCGGGCTGAGGCCCCCTTCGAAGGAGACTGTTATGAAGGATCATATAATGCGTCTTTTGATGTCAGGCAGTGCTGTTGGCTGTTTGCTGTTGGCGCTTGCCGTCCAGCCGGGTTTGGCGGTCGGAGCCGATGCCGCCGATGACAGCGACGAGTTTGCGGAAACACCGCAGTCCGGACAGGTGTACCGGTATGTGGATGCGGAAGGCAATGTGCTGTTTACCGATCAGCGCCCGGAAGGCGCCGAGCCGGTTACTGTGCCGCAAGGCAACCAGTTCGAGGGGCGCGAAGCAGCGCAGCGGGCGCGTTCGGCCACCAGTCGCCGGAGTGATGCGCGCGGAGCGGCTGAGCCGCGACCACAGAATGGCACGGTCTCAGGGGCCGACCGTCACAGGCAGGCGCAAGAGCAGTTGAAAGAGCGTGTTGCCGCCTGCGAGCGAAGCAACGTGGCGGACTGCTCGCCGGCGACGGTCATGCGGCGGCTTGAGGAAGAGCGCTACCGCCAGACCCCCGAGGGGCGCCAGCAACAGCAGGCAATAGGAAACCGGTTGAACAGATAGACTGCTGTGCGGGCCACCGCGCCAGTTCCTGTTCAATCAGTCCTTGCTCAAAAATGCCATCAGCCGCCGCGTAAAAGCACGCGGCGTCAGTTTTTCCAGCAGCATGGTGCCACTGAATTGCAGCCCGATCGGGTGATGCACTGCTGTGCTGTCCAATGCTCGCCAGGCGGCCTCGGCGATATCCCCGGCACTCAGGTGCACCCCCAGCTTGTCCACCACCGGCGCACGGAAGGCCTGCTCGCTGACCATGGGCGTATTCACGAAAGGCGGCATCAGGTCGCAGACGCGAATGCCGTGGCGACGCCATTCGATATCCAGCGCTTCTGTCAGCCCGCGCACGGCGAACTTGGAGGCGGAGTAGCTAGCCAGGTGCGGCACACCGTAGAGCGCCGACGCAGAGCTCATGTTCAGCACCAGCGGCTTCTGCGCCTGGCGCAAATACGGAAAGGCAGCCTGGGTCATGTTGATCAGCCCCTGCACATTGATGGCGAATATCTGCGCATGCGCCTCGCCGGGAATGTCCTCGAAATAACCGGTGCGCAGAATCCCCGCGCAGTTGAACAGCACCCGCAGGCCCCCGGCGTGTGCCGCGAAGGCATCCACCGCACGGGAAGCTGCTGCGCCGTCCCGCACATCCAGCGTCTGATGCCAGGCGCCTCCCAGCTCGGCGGATAACTCGGCCAGCGCTTCGGCATTGATATCCAGCAGCCCGGTTTGCCAGCCCCGTTGATGAAACAGCCGCGCGGTGGCGGCGCCGATGCCTGATGCGGCACCGGTAATCAGAATGGTCTTCATTGCATGAACTCCGCCATGGAGGCGATCGCGTGGTCGGCGGCGTTGAGCATGCCGGCGTGTACCGGGAATACGTGCCACATGCCGCGATACAGCAGCAGCGTGGCCTGATTGCCGGCATCGTGCAGGGCCTGGATCAGCTGCTCGGAGTCGCCCAGCAGAATCTCGTCAGTGCCGGTAATGGTCAGTGTCGGTGGCAGATTCGCCAGCGACCCGAGTAACGGCGACACACCCGGGGCGCGCAGTGCTTCCGTCGCGCTGCTGACATCCGTACCAATATACTGCCGTGCCGCTTTGTCCAGTGCGCCCCAGCTCAGCATCACCTCGCCGGGATGTGATGGTTCGCTGGCGCGAGGGTGGGTCAGGTCTACCCAGGGTGACAGCATGATCAGCCCGGCGGGCGCCGGCAGCGCCTGGTCGCGAATGGTTTGTGCAACGGAGAGCGTCAGCCCGCCACCGGCCGAGTCACCAGCGATAAATATGTGCGCCGGTGCGACACCCTCTTCAAGCAGGGCGCGGTAGGCATCCAGCACATCGTCCCGGGCGGCCGGGAAGGGCGCTTCCGGCGCCAGCTGATAGTCCAGCGCCAGCACCGTTGCATTGGCTGCGCGGGCCAGATGTGTCGTCAGGCTGCGATGGGTGGCGGGTGAGCCGACGCAGTAAGCGCCGCCATGCAGATACAGCACGACCTTGTCACCCGCCCCGTTTGCCGGCCGCAACCGTTCCGCGGGCACACCACCGACACGGACTGCTTCGCGCGTGACACCGCGGGCACTCAGTGTGCTGGCGGCACTCAGACGCAGCCCGGTGCGCTGTACCGCCAGCGGCGTCAGAACATGGAACAGCGGTTTGACCAGCACGCGCATGCTGCCGCGCAACGTGGCCGCGAGCAGACGCTGCCCGCGCGACGTGTCCATATCCGGAAAACGGATGTCGGGCGTATCAGGAGAATTGCCAAGAGAATTGTCAGGAGAACTGATAGTCATCGTGATTCACGTTCCGGGTCAGCAGCCGGTAGTTGAAAGTGAAACCCGGCCAGTTATTGGTGTTTTTGCCGCTCTCGGTTTTATACCAGCTTGTGCAGCCCTGGTCCCAGACGCTGTTTGTGATGCGCGCCTGCAAGTCGCGGTTGAAATCTGACTGTACCGTATCCCGGACTTCCAGCGTGTCGGCGCCGGCGTCCTGCATGGCGTCCATGCAGGCGAGCACATGATTCATCTGGCTCTCGAGCATGTAGATGATCGAGCTATGGCCCAGGTTGGTATTCGGGCCATACAGCATGAACAGATTGGGGAAACCGTGCACCGTCATGCCCAGATAGGCTTCGGCGCCATCACGCCAGACCTGATTCAGGTCACGCCCCGCGCGCCCGGTGATTTGCATCGGCGCCAGAAAGTCCGTGGCCTGAAAACCGGTGCCGTAAATCACGACATCTGCGGGGTGGTGTGTGCCATCGCGCGTGCGCAGGCCGTCACTGTCGAAGCACTCGATGGCGTCAGTGACCACGCTGACATTGTCCCTGGCCAGGGCGGGCAGGTAGTCATTGGAAATCAGAATGCGTTTGCAGCCGATGGGGTAATCCGGTGTCAGTTTTTGCTGCAGGGCCGGGTCGCGAATGAACTTGCGCAGATAGCGCAGCGCATTGAACTCGTACACCTTCATGATACGCTGCAGGTTGGTGAACGCCAGAACCCGGGTTTCGTACATGGCATACACCCGTGCCCGGTCAAGCTTCTGCAGCAGCGGCAGCTTTTCCATCAGCTGTTGCTCGACACGGTGATAGCTGCGGTCCGGTTTGGGCACCACCCAGGGAGCAGAGCGTTGAAACAGCGTCAGCTGGCCGACGTTGTCGGCAATCGCTGGCACAAACTGGATGGCGCTGGCACCAGTGCCGATCACTGCGATGCGTTTGCCCTTGAGGTCGACACTGTGGTCCCAGCGGGCGGAGTGAAAACGCGTGCCCCGAAATGTGTCTTCACCGGCAATGTGCGGCCAGGCGGGGCGATTCAGCTGGCCGGTTGCGGTAATCAGGAAACGGGCGGTGAAATGCTCGCCGGTGGTGGTCTCCACCTGCCACAACTTGCTGTCCTCGTCGAAGCGCGCACCGCTGACTTCCGTATTGAAACGCACATGGCGTCGCACGTCGTATTTGTCCGCGCAATGGCGCAGGTAGGCAAAAATGTCGGCTTGCGGCGCGAAGCGGCGCGACCAGTCAAACTTGGGTTCGAAGGAGTAGGAATACAGATGAGACGGCACATCGCAGGCGGCACCGGGGTAGGTGTTGTCGCGCCAGGTGCCGCCGACATCGCCGGCTTTCTCGATCACCAGCAGGGAGTCCTCGCCGCGCTGCTTCAGCTGGATGGCCATGCCGGTCCCGCCGAAGCCGGCACCAATGATGATGCTGTTGTAGTGTGCGCCCATAACCGCCGCCTCTTTTATTGTTGCCCGCATGGATCGTTGCCTGCATGCCATGCCGTGATGACAGACGATATTACACAGCACCGCAAACCTTGTTTATGGGGCGCCGGGACAGTAGATTGTGATTTTCGGACAGTCTCCGGGTCAGGTCATGGCACCAGTTATCACGCAACAACCCCCTGTTGCGGCCCTGCGCAGCGTCGCCAGCGCGCGTCTGATGAGCGCGTTGGGTGCCGAACGCGGGCTGCCGGTAGCGCGATGCCTGACGGGTACGGGCATTACCGAACCGATGCTGGCAGACCCCGGGGCAGAAATCACCGCGCAGCAGGAACTGTTGCTGGTGCGCAATCTGCTCGCGCACCTGGGGCATGAGCCGGGTCTGGGGATCGAGGCGGGGCGGCGCTATCACCTCACCAGCTACGGCATCTGGGGGTTCGGACTGGTCAGTAGCCCGAGCCTGCGCAGTGCCATCGAGTTGGGGATTCACTATCTGGATCTGACCTTCGCCTTCGCCAGGATATGGCTGGAGGAGGACGGTGCCCAGGCACGACTGTGCCTGGATGCCGGGCATCTCGACGAGGCAGTAGGTGTCTTTCTGCTGGAGCGGGATGCGGCGGCCATCGCCGTGTTGCAGAAAGAGTTGCTGGGGCAGCCCTTGCCGGTGCAGCGCATGACCTTCCCGTACCCGGCACCGCCGGATACGACGCCGTATCAGGATCACTTTGGTGTGTTGCCGGTGTTTTCTGCCGCCGGAAACGGCGCGCAGATTGTCACGACTTTTGATGCCGCGTTGCTGGATCAGCCATTGCCGCAAGCCGACGCGCTGACGCGGCGCTTATGCGAGGACCAGTGCCGCCAGTTGCTGGAAAAACGGCGGGCGCGCACCGGTGTGGCGGGGGAGGTGCGCAGCCTGTTGCTGCACCAGCCGGAGCGTATGCCGGATATGGAACAGGTTGCCGCGGCATTGCATGTCACCTCCCGCACGCTGCGTCGTCGCCTTCTGCGAGAGAGCACGGCATTTCGGGCGCTGGTGGATGAGGTGCGTCAGACACTCGCAGAAGAGATGCTGCGCGCCGGTGGTTTCACCGTCGAGCAGGTGGCAGACCGGCTGGGGTATGCCGAGGTGGCGAGCTTCATCCACGCATTCCGGCGCTGGACCGGGACGACGCCGGGGGCGTTTGCCGCCGGTTCGGCACGGTGAGGGCTTTCGGTCTTCTGTGATGCATTGCCCGCTGGGCCCCCTGCGCCTGTGCTAGATTGGTGGTTTGGGGGTGGGTTGGGGAATCCTGTGAATATCAGAGTAGTGATCCAGCGACTGTTCATCGCAGCGTTGGTCGTCAGCGTGGCGCCCTTCGCCGCGTCGGTGTTTGCTGACAGCAGTACGGGTGGGCGTGATCTGGCGGACGACACCGCGCAGTTCCGCCGGGACGTGCTGGATATCAACCGACGTCTGCTGCTGATGGAAGAAGAGCTGCTGTTTCCGGCGGATACCCGAGTGGCCATTTTCGTGTCGCTGGATGTCGGGCGTTATTTCACGCCTGATGCGGTGACGCTGAAGCTGGGGGGCAATACCCTGGTGAGCCACCTGTATACAGAGCGGGAAATTCGCGCGCTGAAAAACGGCGCCGTGCAGCGGTTGCACACCGCCAATGTGCGTAACGGTGCCCATGAACTGACGGCGTTCGTGACCGGTATCGGGCCCAATGGTCGTGAAATTCGCCGCGCTGCGACGCTGAATTTCGACAAGGCCAGTGGTCAGCACTTCATTCAGCTGCGGCTCGAGGATGACGCCGCAGCCCAGCAGCCCACTCTGACCTTCCGCGCCTGGCAATGACAATGTCCTACCGTGTGTCAGTACGGCGGGTGCTGCCTCTGGCACTCTGTCTGAGCTTGTCATTGGCACTGATGCCCGCATCAGTCGTTGACGCATCGGACCGTCGGCTGGATCGCCCCCATGCGGTGGAGGACCCGGCCTACGGCCAGATTTTGTACGAGTACTACCAACAGCGTTACTTCGCGGCCATGACCACCACCCACATCGCACTGGATAGCGGCGCCTTGCCGACCCAGGCCGATCGTGCTCGGGTGCTGCTGGGGGCATTGTATGTGGCTTACGGCATGCCCGATGATGCGCAGGCGTTGTTTGAGACCTTGCTGGCAGAAGCGGTGGACCCGCAGCTGGCGGCGCGTGTCTGGATTCATCTGGCTGAGCTGCATTACCGTCAGCAGCGCTACGATGATGCGTTGACACTGCTGGACCAGCGTGTGCCGTCAGTGCCGGACGATCTGGCGGAGCAATACCATGCGCTACGCATTCGCGTGTTGATGCGACTGGGCCGCTTCGAGGAGACAGTATCTGCATTGGCACACCTGGAGCAGGGCAGCCGCCTTGCCGCCTATCTCCAATACAACGTGGCGGTCAGCCGGATCAACGCCGGTCAGGGGGAGCAGGGCACCGCGCTGTTGCGCGCGCTGACGACACTGCCGCCGGGCACGGAGGAGGTCAACGCCATCCGGGACAAGAGCCTGCTGGCGCTGGGCGTGCATTACCTGCGGCAAGGGCAGCCCGAGCAGGCCGCCTATTACATGAGCTTTGCCCGCCTCGAGGGCCCGTACAGTGATCTGTCGTTGCTGCTGCATGCGCGGGCGGCGCTGGCGCAGGAACAGCCGCAGCGGGCAGTGGGATCACTGCAGCAACTGACGCGCCGCAGCCCGCAACGGGAGGCGGTGCAGGAAGCCGCGTTGTTGCTGCCGCATCTTCATGATCAGCTGGGCAATCATGCCGCTGCCTTGCAGGGTTACCGGGATGCGGTCGCGGCGTATACCGGCCAGTCTGAGTACCTGAACGAACTTGAACAGGCGATTCACAGTGGTGCCTGGTTTGCGCAACTGGTGAGCGAACCGCAATGGTCCACCGCCATGGACCCCTTGCCTGAATTCATGCCCAATCGGTCCGACAGTTTCCCGACCTTCCAGACGCTGTTCGCGTCGGATGCGTTCCATGCCGCCTGGCAGAACTACCATGAACTGATACGCCAGCGTCGTTTGCTGAGCAGTTGGCAACAGGCGCTGCTCGCGCTGGATAGCCTGCTTGCCGCGCATCAGCGCAAGCACCAGGAACGGGTGCCCGAGGCGCTGGCGCTGCTGGCCACGCTGGATGCTGCCGGTCTGGAGGCGCGCCTGGCGGATTTGTTTGCCCGGCTGGATGCCGCGATCGCCGCTGATGACTGGCAGGTGTTTGCCCGGGCGGATGAGCGGCGATTGCTGGAGGCGCTGGCGCATGCGCGCACCCTGGTCGACAAGTGGGGTGAGCGAGTGCGGCCGGCATCCCGGGAACGTCTGGCGTTTTATGAGGGGTTGCTGGCCTGGGATCTGCAGCAGGATATCGTGCCGCGCCAGTGGCAGCAGCGCAAAGCGCTGGACGAGGCCAGCGCGTTGCTGGCAGAGACGGACACGTTGCGAGAGAACCTGTTGCGCGCCAGCCGGGATGACGGCACGCGTGTGTTGGGCTACCGCCGTGACATGGATCGACTGGCTGCCGATATTCTCGCCCTGGATCAACGCGGGGTGGATCTGCTGGCCAGGCAGCAGGCGGCGATAGAAGGGCTGGCGCTGGCCTGGATCGCTGAATCGCGGCCGCGCCTGAGAATCATGACGGCGGCAGCCTGGGAGGCCATCGGTGATTTGCAGGAGCGCGCGGTGCGGCGGGATATGACGGGCGCGCCCTGATGGACAGGCTCCTTCCAACACGTAATGGCGGTTCACTCAGGCGCCAACAAATCCTGTGAATAATGCACCTCACCGTGTCGGTCGATGATAATGGCCGACACATCCTCCAGCGTTTCTATCAAGGCCAGCCCGGCCTCGATACCCATCACAAAGAGGCTGGTGGACAGGGCATCTGCATCCAGTGCGCGGGGCGCCAGTACGGTAACGCTGACCAGCGCGGACGCGGGGCGGCCACTTGCCGGGCTGAGAATATGATGCACATGTTCGCCATCACGCAGAAAAAACCGTTCGTAATCGCCAGAGGTGGATACCGCCACATCGGCCAGCGGGAGCGTGATGGCCACGGCATTCTCCTGACGCGGATGCCGCACGCCCACTTGCCACAGCCGGCCACGCCGGTCACCCAGCACATAGCTGTCGCCCCCCAGGCTGATATACGCATGGGCCACGCCATGATCGCGGAGTAGCGTTACTGCCCGGTCGATGGCATAGCCTTTGGCGATGCCGCCAAGATCAATGCGGGTGCGCTCATGCAGGAAGGACAGTGCCATGCCTCCGTGTTCGGCCACACCATTCACTTCAGCGCGCGGCGTCATCACAACCTTGTCCATGCCCTGGCCGGCGCGGGCGGCGGCAAGGGCCGCGTCATCCGGTGCAATGCCAGCGCGGTAATCATACAAGTGGCCGACGCTGGCGAAGGTGATATCGAAGGCGCCGTCCGTGAGCAGGCTGTATTCCCGGGATGTATCGATCAGTGCGGCGAATTCCGCTGAGATAATGACAGGCGCTTCTGCCGCGTGCGCATTGGCTTGATACAGTTCGCTGTTTTCCACCCAGGGGGAAAGCCGCGCATTGAGCCGTTCGAATTCCTGACGGATGGCGGCGACGGTGGCGTCTGCGGGGCGTGATCCCGGCCAGAACGCGAGGTCCACTTGCGTGCCCATAACCTGCCAGCTGTGGCTTTCCCAGTCGTCGCTGTGTGCGGACACGGGTATTGCCCACAGCGCCATGCCGCACAGCAGGGCGGCGCCGGGGATGAAGCGGCGCCGCAGGAATACCAGAAACATCACGCTATGACTCACGTTATCGGGTGGAAGGCCGTCATCCGGTCGAGCATCGTTGCATTGCCCAGGCTGTGGTTGGGGAAGCGGTTGGCAAACAGACTCTGATCGCCATTGAGTGCCATGTAGTTGAGAAGCACCGTTTCCACCAACAGGTTGACGTTGTTTGCCGCCGGTGAACTGGCGGTTTCCACCGAGCCGCTGGCGCGCATCCAGCCGAGCTGCTGATGCATGGCCTGCTCGGCGGCGCCGCTGCCCAGCAACTGGGGGCGACCTGCGGGATTGTAGACCAGAAAGAACGACGCCGCAGTGCCGCTGCTGTCGCCGGTCCATTCGCCCTTGCCGCGCCCGTTGACCGAATCATCAATGCGCCCGTTGCTGTTGACTGAGCCATCGCTGAACACATACAGCATCAACGGCGTATTCCGGCGCGCGGCGTATTCGAGGCAGGCACCCATGCAACGCCCGGCGCGCAGGTCGCGAATTTCACCGGTGCCGCGTTCACCCGTGTGGTAATCGTAGCCGCCGATAGTGATGCAGCCTGCACCGGCATAACCTTCCACCACCAGCTTCATGATGGAGGCTGTCTTGCGGAATTCGCCGTCGCTGTTGAATTCGGCCGCTGAGAAAATGCCGCCATCGCCGACGATATCCGGATCAATAGCCGGGTTCAGCGCGGTGGGATCACCGTAGCGATCGGTGATGTCTGCCGCTTCGATATAGCCGCAGCGCATCATCTCCTTGAGTACCGCATCCTGCGTGACGGCGGTATTCACTTGCCCGAGCTTGCTGTGGCTGATGCGGGCGATAGCCTCCATCACTGCTGTGGCATCGGACTGGTTCAGCAGCCCCACCAGTTTTCCGGTGTTGACCAGGCCGGTGACATCGCTGGGCCGGTCAATTTTTGTCGGGCGCACGCTGGGATCGAACAGGCTGGCCGGCGCCATGGAGTTGCCGCCGGACTCGGAATTGCGCGAGCCTGCCAGTGTCAGCAATTCGCCGTCCGCGCCCGCACGGAAAATGCCATACAGCGGGTTGTGTGGATTATTGGCGGTATCGTTTTCCGAACGTGCCGGGATGACACAGCCGTTGATAGCGGCCTGAGTACCCTGCGATGTTCTTTCAAGAATGCCTTCCAGGAAACCGGAATCGCTGTGAAAGGCCAGGCCCAGTGAGCGGTCGATGAACTGCTCGCCAAGATTGGGCACCATATTGCCGGGCAGACCCTGCACCGAATAACCGGCGGTGGAGAGGTAGGCGTCCTGGCCGCCTTCGCGCCCCACCAGCACATTGGAGCCAGCCATGCTGGCGCCACCAGCCAGATCAAAACAGATAAACGGAATCTTGCCGCCGCCGGCGACCTGAATGCCGCAACCGGCTTTCAGGTTTTCCAGGTCCGGCGCCAGTGCGGCCATGGCCGCGCGCGGATTGGCAAACAGACTGAACACGCCGAGGCTGCTGACCAGCCCGGCCCCGCGCAGCAAACCGCGCGCCAGAAAATCACGGCGTGTCAACGGGCGGCCATGGCCGAGTCCGTGGAGAGGTGCATCAGGGTGCAGTGGCGTTCTGAGTTTCATCATCGCCTCCGTTATTTGATCAGCATGGTGGCACCGCCCAGTGCCGTTGCGCAGGCGGCCTTGACGGCGACCTGTGTCTGGTTGGCGGGGCAGGCGCCGCCACAGCGGGCGAGACCATCAGGCACGCCGTCCGGTGCATCCACCGGTTTGATATCGTCTGTGGACAGCAGCAGATCGGCCAGTTGCGCACGCACATCAGCATGCGCCGGCTGGCTGTCCAGACCATTGCCGAGCATGCGCGACAGCAAGGGGGTGATCACGTTGTCGTGCCAGTCCTGGTCGGCGATGGTGTTGGCATTGATGCCGTAGTTCACATTGCTGAAGAACACCGGCACATCGGCATCGCCACTGACTTCGGCCTCCACCAATGCATTGCAGTACTCGATGGCGAGCTGGGCAATGCCGATCTGATGTGCGGTCACGAAGCCGCCAATATCGTGGTTGACCGGCAGTTGCTGGCGCACCAGATTGAAGGTTTCCGGCACGTCGCCATAGGTGCTGGGCACGCCGGTCAGCACGCTCATGGTGGCGTTGATCTCGTCGAAAGTGCGCAGGCCGATATGCGGTTGCGGTGCCGCGGGAATCGCAGGCTGCGGTATCGGCACCGGCTCGGTGTAGACATTGCTGTGGCTGCCCAGCTGCGCAAAGGTCAGGAAGAACTCATCCTCCTCCTGACTGCGATCCAGGCCAATGACGGTGCCGAGCCGGGACAGCGGCTGTATGCCGCCGTCGTAATCCGGGCCGCCGATCTGCGTGGTGAGCCGGGTCCAGGTCTGGCCGATAGCCACCTCGCGGCCGTTGATGCCGATGCGCATGCCGGCCAGATCGGTGGCGGGGGGCGACAGGCCATCCAGATTGATGAAGAAGGGTTCGGCAAACAGATAGCCGTAGTTGTCGAACCGGGAGACCTCCAGGCCGATATAGGATTCCGGCGTGTTGATCAGATCACTGATGCTGAACAGCAAATAAAAACGCTCGCCCACGCCGGCCGCAAAGTGATCCGCCACCTGGGCCGGACTCAGTGCCCGGTTATGAATGCCGGCAAAGCGAATAACACCCTGCCAGAGACGGTTGCCTGAGGCTTCGTTGCCCAGTACCAGCGCGTGGGTGTCGTTCCAGCTGTCGAGCAGCGCGGGGGCAACGGGATCAGCGATGCCGCTGTTGACGCCATTGACGTAGATGCGGCGGCCATTCACCGCATCGTAGGTCAGCACCACATGTTGCAGGCTGGCCTGCAGCGTTTCCGGCGGCGAGTCCAGCAGTGGCTCGCCGTTGCCGCTGGTGTTGTTGTGGCGCAGCGCGAAGGCATAACTGTCCTGCTGTTGGCTGAGCGTGGCGTTGCGGCTGTCGCCGCCGGCGGAGTAGCTGAGGATGTGCGCGTTCTGTTGTGCCGGCGTGGCCGCGATCACCCAGGCCTCGAAGGTGAATTCTCCACTGCTGGTGATCAGCTGCTGCAACTTGGCGCTGGTGGCGGTGGCGCCCTGTGCCTTGCCATCGTTGATACGGATGCCCCAGCCGCCGACCCATTCCACATCACCACTGAGCGCGAGATTCAGCGCCGGTTCGACGCCGCTGGTATCGAAGGCGGTATTGCCCATGCCGCTGCGGAATTCATAGCGGGCGATGATGTTGCTGTCGTGGCGACCACCGCTGGCGGCGAGCACGCCGTCTTCGATGCGCAATGCCTTGCTCAGCACCAGCGCGTCATCCGGTGCCGCCACATCAATCTCGTCAGCCATGGCCTGAATGGCCGCGCGCAACGTCTCGCCGTCACTGCTGCAGTCGCTCCAGCAGTTGTGTGCATCACCGACCAGACGCACCACCAGGCGCGAACTGACAGGCGTATCCAGATTGATGGCGGTGCGGCTCGCCGCATAAGCGGCATCCAGATCCGCGCTGGCGAAAAACGGCGAAATCGGTGTGCCGGCGGCATTGGGCGCGTGGCACGCGGCGCAGTGGCTGCGCAGCAGCGGCCACACATGCGCCTCAAACAGGGCCGGTGAGGCCGGCAGGGCGCGGCTGCCCCCGGCATCACGAATCGGTGGCGCGACAAATTCCACGCCCTGAGCGCCGCCGTCGAGGCTCTGGCCGGCCCAGTTGCTGATCCACACGGTGAGCTGGTCGGCACAGGCCTGATCTGCCGCTGCACCGCTGCCCTCCCAGCAGTGGTGACCGCTGAGCAGCTTGCTGACCATTTGCGAGGTGTCCGGTTGGCGCAGGTTCACCACAGTATTCGCCGTGTTATAGGCGAGATTGATGTCGTCGTTGCGCACAAACGCAGGCGCCTGGCCGCCGGTGCCGTGGCAGGCGCCACAGCGGTCGGCACGCACCAGATTATCCCAGACGTTCAGTTTGAAGGCGGCTACGTCGGCGGTGCGCGCCACCGGGCCGGTGTAGTTGGGCGTGCCACCATCCCCCGGCGGCGGGTTACTGGTGACAGGCGCGCCGGAGCTGGTGCCGCCGCAGGCGCTGGCCAGCGCCAGGGCAGGCAATAGCAGCAGCAGGCGGGAGCGGGTTTGGACAAGCGCTCTGACCTGTGCGCCAGCAGTCATGATGGAATCTCTGTTCAGTCTCATCATCAGTCCCCCCTGCAGTAAACGGCGGCGTCGACAAACAGGTCGCGCAGCTGGTGGCCGTTGTTGCGGAAGTTGCCCGTCATGCTGGCAACCTGGCTGATGTCTTCGCTGGAGGCCGGGCGACGCAGGCACACGGCGCGAAAGGTTTTCTCCGCCTGGCAGGTGGCAAAGGCCTCGCTGTTGGCCAGCTCCATGCCCAGGCTTTTGGCCCCGGCGCCGCTGCCCGGCAGGCTGCCATCCCAGCCCAGCACGGCGTTCTGGCCTTCGCGCCAGTAGTTGTCCCAGCTGTCGTCCTCGGTCACGAAACCGTGGATGAAGTTATTGGCGTTGATCAGATACTTGGGCTGCACCCGTGTGCCGGTGACGGGATCATTCTGGCCCTCGCGGTTGTAACGGATCTGCCCCGTGGGCGCGTTCTCGGCGCCGTCCCACTGGTAATAGGCAAAGGCCTGGGCCAGCGGGTCCATGCCTGCGTGGCAGGTGACGCAGTTGTTGATGAAAATGCGGCTGTCGCCCCCCGGGCTGCGGGTAATGTCCTGACGAATGCGATCCGCCGGGCGGGTGCCATCCTTGAGCTGTTCCAGGTCGTGGCACAGGTGATTCATCAGGGTAAAACGCAGCATGGCCCGGTTGGTGCCGGCATAGAAAAAGGCGTTGGCGGCGGCCCGGCTGGTCATGACGCCAGCGGTCGCCTCGGAGGGCAGGTCATACAGGGACGATTGGCTGCGGGAAATCAGCACCTGCTGCAGCGGCACATTGTCCCGTTCCAGCGCGGCGTAATGCTGATTGTTGCTGGCGCTGACAGCGGGAATATCATGGAAGCCCAGCGCGCTCAGCTCGCCGGGGTCACCCACATAGACGACATCGTCGGTGAGCACCTGGCGAAAATCCGCATCATCGATGACCAGCCCGATTACGGTGGCGGTGTAGTCGTTCAACGGCGCGAAGATGTCACCCTCGCGATTGGTCCAGGGCGTGGCGAAATTCTTCAGCACGACGTTATAGAAGGCATCTTGCTCAGTGGCCAGCAGTGCGGCTTCGCGCATCTGACCGGCTTCCACCAGGGTTGCCATGGTATCCAGCAAGGCGGCATCCGGCGGAGTGCCGGTGAGGCGGTTGTGGATGCGTTGCGCCTGATCCCGGGCATTGGCCTGGGCTGGCGACGGCGCCAGCAGGGCTGCCAGGAGCATCATCAATGCCATGGTCAGCGCCATCGGTGGCGCCAGGCGGGACGGCTCGCAAGCCGCCCGGGTGCGGTATCTTTCCATTCCCTCATCCCCCCGACGAGGTTGTACTGTGTTAATACAGTGCCGGTGTGGCCGTTCTTTTTTTGAAGTTTCTACTATAACTACCTTGTTCGGGCGATTTAGGCGACCACTGCACCCACGGATAGTGAACGACCGCCCAGAATCGGGAGGAAAAGTTGGTGATACTGGTTGTCACGCCGGGGGGCGGGCCGACACACGTAATAAACAAAACAGTAGCCCGGGCAGTTTCAATGGGTGGGGGAAGGCGTCAAGCCGTGAAAATACAAAGCGATACAGGCCGCAGCATTCAGACATCGCGGGGCCGACACCTGCGGCTGACGGCGACAATGCTGGTCGGGCTCCTGGCCATCCTGGCAGGCTGCGATCTGGGTGGCGACGATGATGCCCGGGCAGATGCGGTGTTGCTGGATCGGCCTGTGGCCTACGTGGCGCGCAGCCTGCCCCGGGACGACGATGGCATGCCGGAGCAGCGGGATCTGCGCGAACCGGCGGCCTTCTTCCCCGGCGCTGCGTTGTACCTGCGTGAACTCGCCTCACCGAATGCCCGTGAAATCTCTCTTACCGCCGACCTGTTCGACGGCGCCATTGATGTGCGTGACCTGAGTGTCAGCTTTGATGGCCGCCGCTTGCTGTTTGCGCTGCGCGCACCGGAGATCGACGGCGCCGACGATGACGAACAGCCGACCTGGAATATCTGGGAATATAATCTGGACACAGCGCTGCTGCGGCGTGTGATCGGCAACGACCTGATCGCGGAGGAAGGCCAGGATCTGTTTCCCCGCTACCTGCCGGATGGGCGCATCGTGTTTGCCTCCACGCGGCAGCGCCAGGCGCGTGCCCGGTTGCTGGATGAAGGCAAGCCCCAGTTTGCCCATCTGGAAGAAACCCGGCAGACCCACGCGCTGTCGCTGCATGTCATGGCAGACGACGGCACGGATATTCGCCAGATCAGTTTCAATCCCGGTCACGACATGGCGCCGCTGGTGCTCGGTGATGGCCGGCTGGCCATGTTGCGCTGGGACAATAAACAGAACCGTAACAGCTTTGATTTGTATGCCCTGAACCCCGATGGCACGGCAACCGGTTTGCTGTACGGCAAGGATCGCCAGAACCCGGCGCCACCTGCGCTGAATCAGGAATACTCCGACGCCCAGTGGTTACCGGATGGCGCGCTGATGGTGCTGGCGCGTCCCCGGGTAAGCCGCAGCTGGTCGGGCATTCCGCGCCGTGTGCAGATCCGGGATTATCAACGGCGCACGCAGATGCTCAGCGGTGGCGTTGCCGCAGAGGGCGCCGAGCAGCCTTTGCTGGATATGCCGCTGGCAATGTCGGACGCCGAGATATCGCGGGGCGGCCGTGTCGCCGCCATGGTGCCGTTATCCGATGGCACACAACGTTATCTGGCGGCCTGGTCGCCCTGTCGGGCGTTGCTGAATGAGGTGTTGCGCCCGTGCACGGATGACGTGCTGGATCAGGACGATGTGACGGAAGCCGAGCCCGCATACGGGCTGTGGATCTTCGACCAGATGGCCGGCACGGAGCGCCCGGTGGTGTTGCCGCGCGTGGGCCGCATGATCACCAGCGTTGCGGTGATGTCGCCACGGCAGGACGCCCTGCTGTTGCCGGACCTGCAACCCGGCGCCGGGCTGGATCAGGGGCTTTTCGAGGACGGCGCTGGCGTGCTGGATATCCGCTCAGTGTTCGATCTTGATGGCAACTTCCAGGTGTTCGGGCCTTTGCCGGTGGGCGTGCAGACCCTGGCCGCCTATCGTGATCCGGCCCAGGTGAGCGCGCCAGAGAGGGCGGTGCGTTTTCTGCGCGTCAGCAAGGCGGTGCTGATTCCCGATGATGATCTGCTGGATGTCCCCGGCACGGCCTTCGGCCGCAACGCAGCGTTCGGCATGCGCGAAATTGCCGGTTACATCCCGGTCGAACCGGATGGCTCGGTGCGTGCGGTGGTGCCAGCCAATGTGCCGCTGGAAATTCAATTGGTAGACGCGGCAGGGCGCGCGCTGGGTAATCGCCATGGCAACTGGTTGACGGTGCGCCCGGGGGAAACCCTGCAATGCAATGGCTGCCATGCACCCGGCGCTGGCGTGCCCCACGGGCGCTACGAGGCGCTGGGCTTGCCGCTCAATGCAGGCGCGCCGGACACGGGCGTGCCGTTCCCCAATACGCGCGCCGAGTTGTTTGCCGATTTCGGTGAAACCATGGCCCAGGTGCGCGCGCGGCTGCACCCCGCTGATCAATCCTTGCAGGCGGATATGTCTTACGAGGACATCTGGACCGACCCGGCTGTACGCGCGCCCGATGCGCCGCTGGCGTTGCGTTACGACATGCTGGAGACGCCGCTGCCGGTGACCCCGGAATGTCTGGACGCCTGGAATACCCTGTGCCGCAGCGTGATTCATTACGAGACGCACATACAGCCACTGTGGGACCTTCCTCGGGATGTGGAGGAGAACGGCGACATCGTGGAGGTTACCTGCGTGAGTTGCCACACCCGCCGCGATGACATGAACCAGTTGCAAGTGGCGCCCGCGCAGCTTGAGCTGACCGGTGAAGCGTCCGGGCAGCAGCCCCTGCACCTGACCAGCTATCGGGAACTGCTGTTCCCGGATACCGCGCTGGTACTGGAAGACGGGGCGCTGGTGGAAGAACGGGTGCCGCTCATCCAGAACGGCGAGCCGGTTTATCAGGTGGACGAGGAAGGCGAACTGATTCTGGATGAATTTGGCGAGCCCATTCCGGTGCTGGTGCCGGTGCAACTCGGCCAGCGCATGACGGCGGGTAACGCCCGGGCCAGTGAGCGCTTCTTTTCCCTGTTCGCAAATGATGGCAGCCACGCGGGCTGGCTCACGGCGGCTGAGCTGCGCCTGGTGGCCGAGTGGTTGGATATCGGCGGTCAGTACTACAACAATCCGTTCGAGGTGCCGCAATGAGAGCATTGCAATGAGAGCGCCTGAATGAGGGGAGATGTTCGCCGCCGTCGCGTCGGCATACTGGGCCTCCTGTGCGCCCTGCTGCTGGCCAGTCTGGGGCAGACGGCGGGCGCCGATGAGCTGGTGGTCACGGTAGCCGATCCGTTTATCGAACTGCGCACGGGCCCCGGGCGCGGCTATCCGGTATTTCATGTGGTAGAGCAGGGGCAGCCGGTCACCCTGATCCAGCGCCGTACACAGTGGGTCGAGGTCCGGGCGCCCCGGGGGCACCAGGGCTGGGTCAGTCGCGCCCAACTGGGCCGCACACTGGATGGCACTGGCGAGTATCTGGCGCTGCAGGAGCGCAGCCTGAGCGATTATTTTCGGCCGCATGGTGAGTTCGGCGTGGGTGTGGGCGAGCTGGCCGGCACGACCTCGCTGACGGTGCAGGGCGGTTGGGCCTTTACCGACCGTATGCGACTGGAGCTGGCCTGGACGCAAGCCAACAGTGATTTTGCCAGCCGACGCTTGCTGGATGTGTCGTTGTCCGCCTTGCTGGCACCACGCCGCCGCGTGTCACCCTATGTGCTGGTGGGCACCGGGCGCGTCAAGGTCACACCACGCACTGTGCTGGTGAATGCGGATGTGCGCAATGAGCGTTCGGTGCAGGCGGGCGCGGGGGTCCGCGCTTACCTGACACGCAGTTTTATCTGGCGGGCAGAATACCGTCATTATGTTTTTCTCACTGACAAAGACGACAACGAAGAGCTGGAACAATGGCGAACCGGATTCAGCGTACTTTTTTAAGCGCCGCGCTCCTGTGCGTGGTGGCTTCTCTGTCGCCAGCCGTCGCGTTTGCTGATGCGCGTGGTGACACCAGCGCCCGGGAAGGTAGTGCCCGCGAAGGTGCTGCGGCGACGATCCTGACACCGCAGGTCGAGCGGCGGCGCATCAGTGAATCGCAGATAAAGGGCTCGAATATCGAGGTCGGTGCATTTGCTGGCGTCATCAGTATCGAGGACTTCGGCAGCAGCGCGATTTATGGCGCGCGTGTCGCGTATCACGTGTCGGAAGATGTGTTTTTTGAGGCGGCTGTTGCTCAGGCCCGTGCCGGAGACACCAGCTTTGAAACGCTTAACCCTGGTGTTGAGTTGTTGCGTGGTAGCGAGCGGGACTTTCGCTACTATGACATGTCAGTGGGTTATAACCTGCTGCCGGGCGAGGCGTTTGTCGGTGGCAACCGCGCCTACAACACCAGCTTTTATCTGCTCGGCGGCGCTGGCTCGACTCGCTTCGCGGGCGACGATAATTTTACCGTCAGCATCGGTGCGGGATACCGGGTCATACTGGCGAAAGGGCTGACCGTACGGCTGGAAACCCGGAATCATGTGTTTGATCTGGATGTGACCGGTCGCAACAAGACGACGCAGAATCTGGCCTGGACGCTGGGGTTGGGGGGCTATTTCTGAGCCGCTGTTTCTGAAGCACGAAAGTTGAGAGATTCTCACAGGGGGAAAGCATGTTGAAAGTGAATCAGTATCGCAAAGGGCGGACGACAGTGCTGCTGGCCGTGCTGTTATGGGCCGGCAGTGCCGTGGCTGAACCCGTGCCGGCGCCGGACTTTACACTCAAGAGCCGCACCGGGGAGAACATCAAGCTCAGCGAGCTTCAGGGCCAGATCGTGATGGTCAACTTCTGGGCATCCTGGTGTGGACCTTGTCGTATCGAAATGCCGCTGCTCGAGGATCTGTATCAGGAATATCAGGACTACGGGTTCGAATTGCTGGGGATCAACGTCGACGAGAACACCGCCGATGCCGAGCGCTTGCTGGCGCGCATTCCTGTCACCTTCCCGATCCTGCTTGATCCACAAAGCAGCGTCAGCAAGGCCTGGCAAGTGGATGCCATGCCGACCACGGTGCTGATTGATCGTGATGGCATGGTGCGCTATCTGCATCGTGGTTACCGCGCCGGCGAAGAAAAAATATACGCCGAGCGCCTGCGCGCGCTGGTGCTTGAGTGATGTTGGCTGACATCTGCCGCGTCGGCGCGCTGCTGGCAGTGCTGCTGTGGTTGAGCGCTTGCTCACTGACACCGCCGGCGCCCTGGGTGCAGCCGTATGAACGCGCGCGCCTGGCCGATCCCATCATGAGCAAGGATCGTGATCCGGCGGCTGCGGCGTATCTCAAGCATGTGCACCAGTCGCGGGAGCGCTCCCGGGGCGCCGAGGGCAGTGCGGGCGGGGGCTGCGGATGCAACTGATCTGTCGGCGCAGCATATTGTGGCCGTTGCTCTTGCTGCTGTGCGCGCCAGCGCTGCATGCTGCTGTGCTGCCGGAAGACCGTATGGATGTGCTCTACCATCGCTATGATGGCGGCGGCATGGACATCAAGGGGCCCTCGGTACTGGTGCGCAAGAGCTTTGCTGACAAGGTGTCGGTGAACGCCAATTACTATGTCGACAAGGTCAGCGCCGCGTCGGTTGATGTGGTCACCACGGCCAGCCCCTACACCGAAGAACGCATCGAAAAAGGCATCGGCCTGGATTACCTTTCCGACAAGACATTGTATTCGGTAGGCGTTACAGCCAGTGATGAGCGCGATTACATCGGGCGCACGGCTTTTGTGGGTGTCAGTCAGGATTTCTTCGGCGACATGACCACGCTTTCGCTGGGCTATTCCCATGGTGCAGACGAAGTCCGGCGTCGTGATGACCCGGATTTCAGTGAAGACCTGATTCGCCGCAGCTACCAGGTGGGCGTCAGCCAGGTGCTGACCCGCAATCTGATTGTGGGCATCAATCATGAGTTGATCACGGATCGGGGCTATCTGAATAATCCCTATCGTTCGGTCCGTTACCTGAACGGCGGCAGTTTTGCCTATCAACCGGAAGTGTATCCACGGACCCGCACCAGCGAAGCGACGGCTTTGCGCGGCAGCTACTATCTGCCCTGGCGAGCGGCATTGCATGGCGAATTTCGCTGGTTCGAGGATTCCTGGGGCATTGATGCCCGGGACTGGTCCCTGACTCTGGTGCAGCCGCTCAGCGAAGAGTGGGTGCTGGAGCTGCGCACGCGGCATTATCGGCAGAACGCGGCGGATTTCTACAGCGACCTGTTTCCGTTTCAGGATGCACAGAATTTTCTGGCCCGGGACAAGGAAATGAGCACGTTTCGCGCCGTGTCATTCGGTGCCACCGCCGGATTCCAACGGCGCTGGCCCGGCATGCCCTGGGTTGATCGCTATGGCGCCCGCCTGGGCGTTGATCTGTACCGTTATGACTACCGCGATTTCCGTGATCTGCGTGTCAGCGCGACGCCGGGAGAAGAGCCGCTCTACAGTTTCGATGCGTGGGTCACCACGCTCGTATTCACGCTCTGGTACTGATCCGTGACGGCACGTACTTGCACGTGCAGGGTGCGTTACAGCGCCGGCATCAACACTTCACCAGTCTGATCAAACGGCAAGGCAAACGGCACACCGCCGACCCGGGCGCTACCGCTGATGCGATAGGTGATCGGCTTGCCCGGTTCGTGCTGCATCGCCTGGAACTGGCGCAGCGTTTCGAACAGCCCGGTGGTCACCCGGGTTCTTACCAGCGCATCACCCATGGCGGGCAAGGTCACTGCACTGTTGGTCAACCCTCTGGCGAAAGGCCGGTCCTCCACCAGAATCTGATATTCCAGGCTGCGCAGGTCGATCGCCTGATCATTGGGGTTGCGGGTGCGCAGGGTCAGCTCCCACTCCTGTTCCAGCATGGTCATGTTGACCAGACGAATATCCGAGAGCGCCACCTCCGGCGGCAGCATTTCACTGCGCAGGTTGGTACAGCCCGCAAGCAGGACAAAACTGATTACAGCGACAAGATGCAGGCGCAGGGTCGACATCAAAGACTCCAGTGAGCGGTAGACAGATTCGCAACGTATTTGATCAGACCGGATCATAGCGGCCCGGTTCACCGGTTGTCGTTGTTTTCCTGCGTTGCTGCCAGCACGGTGCCCAGAATCAGGGTGATCTGATGCTACCCTGCGGCGTCTTTACGGGGGGGCAGCGTGTCGCGCCAGCCTTCGGGAACGGGAATGATCAAGTCGGGGTAGTCGCGGGCAGGGGGAGGCGCAGTACTCTCGATAGAAGTACTCTCGATAGGAGCGTTCTCGATAAACGGCATATGCCGCCGTGCCGGGGGCAGCCCCGCCAGTTCGGGTAACCAGTGGCTGACATAGTCCCCCTGCGGGTCATAGCGCAGCGCCTGCCCCAGCACATTGAACCAGCGCCCCTGGCGCGGGTCGCTGCCGACGCCGGCAATATAAGCCCAGTTGCCCCAGTTACTGGCCACGTCGTAATCCAGCAGCTGCTGCTCGAACCAAGCGGCACCGAGACGCCAGTCCTGTTGCAGATCATGAATCAGAAAGCTGGCCACGTTCTGTCGGCCCCGGTTGGACATGAAACCGGTGGCATTGAGTTCGCGCATGTTGGCATCAACGAACGGCATACCGGTGTTGCCCTGACACCAGGCGGTGAAACGCCGGGATGAGAAATCCGGCACCGGCGCGGGGTGTTCGCGCATGCCCTGAAAGCGAAACAGGCGTGCCCCCGCAAACAACGACAGCCAGCGAAAATACTCCCGCCAGAGCAATTCGAACACCAGCCAGTAAGTGCTGTCGTTCTTCACAATGTCGGCTTCGAAACAGCGCACTTCGGCAACGATCCGGCGCGGCGACAGACAGCCGTGGGCCAGCCACGGAGAAAATTTCGAGGAGTAGTCAATGCCCAGCAAGCCGTTGCGGGTTTCCTTGTAGTGGCGCAGCGCCTTGCTGTCCCGGAAATAGTGCTGAAGCCGTTGCCATGCGGCGGTCTCGCCGCCGACATAAAGGGAATGCGAGGGCGAGTGTAAGGACGAGTGTAAGGACGAAGGCACCCCCTGATCGAGTGCCAGCGCGGCATCAGCAACCGGGGGTAGAGTATCGGGTGCATCCAACGGCAGATCGCTGTCGGCATGGGCTTCGATCTTTTTTCGGAACGCGGTGAAAGTGCGGGGAAAATTGTCCAGCGCAAACGGCAACTGGGCGCGCCGGAACAGGCCGTCGTTCTCGATCACATCCACGGGGATGTCTGGCAGCGCGCGCTGCACCAATGCCAGCACCTCGGCCTCCTCGGTGCCGGGCTGCCAGCTGGTCACGATACGGCGTGCCTTGACGCTGTGTGCGAGCGCCGTCAGCGCGTCGGCGGGCGCGCCATGGCGCACTACCAGATGACTGCCGCGTTGGCGCAGCTGTTGATGCAGGTCGTGCAGTGCCTCGCAGAGAAAGCGCTGTCGATGCGTGCCGCGTCGAGACCGTTCAAGGCAATAGACGGGTACCACCCGGCCATCCGCGCAAGCGCGTAGCAGCGCCGGATTGTCATCAACGCGCAGGTCGTTACGAAACCAGAAGAGCGTGGTCATGAAGGTCTGGCCTCGCGTCGATGCCGGCGACAGCGCTCTGAACAGTAGCGGACCTCGTCCCAGCAGGCGGCCCACTTGCGACGCCACGTAAAAGGTCGGCCGCAAACAGCACAGTGCTTGCTGGGGAGATCCTGTTTCCGGTGCGTTGTCATGACTGGCTCACCAGGGAATGTCCTCACCAGGGTATGTCCTGACCATCCCAGGCGATAAAACGGCCTGAGTCTTCCGTCGTGGCGTTGAAAACAATGTTGAGCAGGCTCTCGGCGACGAAGTCTGTGGTGAACAGCTTTTTCTCCGGGACGTTTTTCTGGAACGGTTGCGACAGCGCGGTATCGGTAGTGCCCGGGTGCAGCGCAAGAATGATCAGCTGCTTTGCCCGCCGCCGGGCTTCGATGGCGAAGGTACGGGTGAACTGATTTTGCGCCGCTTTGCTCGCCCGGTAGCTGTACCAGCCACCCATGGCGTTGTCACTGATGCTGCCAACACGGGCGGACAGCGTGGCGAAGCGGGCCGGTTGATCGTGCTTCAGCAGTGGAAAAAAATGGCGTGCCAGAAGCATGGGGCCGAAGGTGTTGACGCGAAAGCTGGCGTCCAGTGCGCTGGCATCGATCTGTTCCAGGCGCTTTTCGGGCTGGAGAGACAGCGCGTCGTCGTGCAACACCCCTGCACAATTGATCAGGCCGTGCAGTCGCTCGTGCCGCTCGCCCACGGTAGCGGCGGCACGGACAATATCCGCTTCAAGGGTGATGTCGAGGGGCAGCAGGGTCAGGCGGCCGGGATGCGCGGACGCAAGTGTCTGCAACGGTGAACTGTTTTGCGGGGCGCGGCTGCAGGCGTAGACATGGGTAATATCGGCCCGCGCCAGGAGCCGGGTCACCATGGCGAGACCGATGCCCCGGCTGGCGCCCTGAACCAGGAAGTGCTGCGCTGTCATGACCTGCCCCTGCGTGAAAATCGAGTCAGGTCAGTGTCTGCGCAGCATGGCCAAGGCGGCGTGAAGCCTTGCCAGGCGCCAGCTACAACATATCGGCTACAAGGTATCGGTCAACAGAATGCCGATGCTGAACCGGTTCTGGTAATCGTCGTAGTTGATCAGCGAATCGCCGTAGCCGCTGAACACCTGGAAGATGCCCTTGAAGCGGCTGCTCAGCGGGAAGGTGTAGTCCAGCTGCACCGCGCCCCGGTTGTCGCCACGGCGCAGGTTGTTACGCACCATGACCTCGGCGACGTGATTGCCAAAGGGACGCGCCACCGTCAGGTCGAAGTTGCCCATGTATTTTTCGATATCCGGGTTGTCGTCGCCGCGCGGGTCATCCGCATCATCCTTGCTTTTTTCCGGAATCCGGAGCCAGGTGCGCACACCCCAGTAGTAGTTGCCGGTGCGCGCAACATAGGAGGCAAACAGGCGCTCCCAGCTGCGTGACACGGGCACGTCCTGCCCGTTGGATTGATGCAGATAGCCGAAACTCAGCAGCTCGGAGTCGATCGGGCCCAGTTGCCAGTCGATCGCGCGGGTCACGAACAGCTCGGGCATGTAGTTGGTTTCCCGGAACGGTCGCGACTGTGATGCGTTGTAAACCTGAAAGAAGCTGGTCTGGGTGTAGGCGAAGTAGACGTTGTAGAATTTGAACACTTCAGTCGCCAGTGGCACCTTGATCGAAATCTGGAACTTGGCTTCCAGTGCGTCGAGGTTGTCGTCGCTTTTGTCCGGGTCATTCCACTCCGGGTTGGACCAGTAGCTGACCGGCATGATGTAGTTGCGCCGGTGCGGGGTCATGACAAAGGGGTTGAACTGGGAGCTTTCTTCCAGCGCCATGCGGGCGCGCAGGGCGTCGACACTGCGCTGACGGGGGTCTTTGCCATTCAGGCCGCACCATTCTCGCAGTTGACTGACAGGCGTATCTGCCGGAGCGTCGCGCAGCAACTGGTCCATGCAGGCGGTCTTGTTCCTGCCGGCGTTGGCTGTGGCGTCATCACCAGTGTCGTCATCAGTGGCATTGCTGCTTGATGATGAGTCCGCCTCTTCATTCTGGTCAGCCGGCGCCAGCAAGAGATCCGCGCTGGCGGAAGTGGCCACTGCCAGGGCCAGCAGAACCGTCAATACCGGCGACATCAGGCGAGTCATGGCAAATTCCCTTTTGTCAGAGATGGCGTGTCAGAGCTTGCGTAGTTCGTCGTCGCTGAGGGTGCGTGCTTCTTCCTCAAGCAGCACGGGGATGCCATCGCGTACCGGGTAGGCCAGGCCACTGGCTTTGCACTGGAGTTCACCAGCGGATTCAATCCAGGCCAGCGGTGCTTTGCTGACCGGACAGACGAGGATGTCCAGGAGTTCTCTGTCGAGCATAACGGGCTTCCTGCAGGAAAGCGGGCAGCTGGTGCCAATCACCAGCCATTCACCTGTCGCGGCAGAGTATAAGCGAAAAAGACAGGTAAACGGTGGTTTCAAACGCCTGTTTGACCATCGGGTCACAAATACCGGTAGGACGCGGCTGCCGGCGGCGATAAGATTGTGCCCCTCTCAGCGCTGCTCGTTTTTTGACCTGCCGCGGCAGGGTCGTCAGCGCCACAGTGATCAATACGCGAATTAACGCCTTCGGAGGTTGCAATGCCCCATTACAAAGCCCCAGTACGCGATATGCGTTTCGTCCTGAATGAAGTGCTGGATCTGGACGGTCATTACCAGCAGCTCGGCCTGGAAGAGGTGAACAGCGAGCTGGTTGACGCGTTCCTGGAAGAAGGCGCGAAGTTTTCCCAGAACGAACTGGCCCCGATCTACCGCACCGGCGACGAAGAAGGCTGCCATTTCGACAATGGCGTTGTCACCACGCCGAAAGGCTTCAAGGAAGCCTACGCCAAGTACGTGGAGGGCGGCTGGCCTTCCCTGGGCGGCGAGCCCGAGTTTGGCGGCCAGGGCCTGCCGACCTCTGCCGGTATCCCGATCTCTGAAATGACCGGTACTGCCAACTGGGCGTGGAGCATGTACCCGGGCCTGTCCCATGGCGCTGTTGCCACGATCGAAGAGCACGGCACCCAGGAACAGAAAGAAACCTACCTGCCGAAACTGACCAGCGGTCACTGGACCGGCACCATGTGTCTGACCGAACCGCATTGTGGTTCTGACCTGGGTCTGCTGCGCACCAAGGCAGAGCCACAGGCTGACGGCACCTACAAGATCTCTGGCACCAAGATCTGGATTTCTGCCGGTGAGCACGACATGGCTGACAACATCGTCCACATCGTGCTGGCGCGTCTGCCGGAAGCACCGGCGGGCACCAAGGGTATCTCCCTGTTCATCGTGCCCAAGTTTCTGGTCAACGATGACGGCTCCGTCGGTGAGCGCAATGCGGTGGCCTGTGGTTCCATCGAACACAAGATGGGCATCAACGGCTCCGCCACCTGTGTCATGAACTTCGACGGCGCCAAAGGCTGGCTGATCGGGCCGGAGAACAAGGGCCTGAACTGCATGTTCACCTTCATGAACTTTGCCCGTCTCGGCACGGCTATTCAGGGTGTGGCCCACGCGCAGCTGGCCTTCCAGGGCTCTGTGGAGTTTGCCCGCGAGCGTCTGGCCATGCGTTCCCTGTCCGGCCCGAAAAACCCGGACGGTCCTGCTGATCCGGTAATCGTGCATCCGGATGTGCGCCGTATGATCCTGACCTCCAAGGCGTTTGCCGAAGGGGGCCGTGCGCTGGTCTACTTCCTGTCCCAGTTGGGCGACAAGGTCAAACTGGCCAAGGACGAAGCCGAGCGCAAGGAAGCAGACAGCCTGATGGCACTGCTGACACCGATCGCCAAGGCGTTCCTGACCGAAGCCGGCGTGGAATCTGCCTGCCTGGGTATTCAGGTGTGCGGCGGCAGCGGCTTCATTCGCGAGTGGGGCATGGAGCAGAACCTGCGTGATGCCAAGATCTCCACGATTTACGAAGGCACCACCGGCATCCAGGCGCTGGATCTGCTGGGCCGCAAAGTGCTGCAGACCCAGGGCGCAGCGCTGCGTCCGTGGACCAAGGTGATCCACAAGTACTGCGAAGGCGTGGCAGAGCAGGAGAACATGAAAGAGTTCGCTGAGCCGCTGAGCCGTCTGAACAAGGAGTGGGGTGATATCACCATGGCGGTCGGCGCCAAGGCGATGCAGAACATCGAGGAAGTAGGCGGCGCGTCCGTGGACTACCTGATGTACTCCGGTTACGTCACGCTGGCCTACTTCTGGGCGCGCATGGCGGAAGTGGCACAGACCAAACTGGCAGAAGGGACGTCGGAAGAAGACTTCTACAAGGGCAAGCTGGCGACAGCGCGCTTTTACTTCAAGCGTCTGCTGCCGCGTGTTGCGGCGCACAAAGGCGCTATCGAAGGTGGCGTTGATTGCCTGATGGCGATCACCGAAGAGCAGCTGGCTCTCTGATCCGCCAAACGCTGTAACAAAAAAGCCCGCCGCTGGCGGGCTTTTTTGTGCTTGATGTAACATCATGCAGCTTGTTGAATGAAGCGCTGGATAGCGCGATAACCTTATCGAGGGAGTTGGGGGAAGATGAAAAAAATCATTGTCGGGCTGCTGGTAGTCGCCATTGTGTGGATTGGCAGTAGCTATCTGGTGGGCGCGCGTGTTGAAACCCTGTACACGGATGCATTGGCTGAAATGGAAGTGCTGCCCGGACAGGACGGCCTGCGTTTTCGGGTTGTGGAGTACCGTCGCGGTATTTTTTCGTCGCAGGTACGTTCTTGCCTGACGGTAGACGAGACCTTGCCGAAGCTGGCCGCGTTTTCCGGTTACGTGTGCGACAAGAGCACGTTGCGTCATGGTCCTGTGATGTGGACCTCCAGCGGCCCCTGGGCGGGCCTGGCGTTCAGCCACGGCGAACTGGATATGGCGCCTCTGCCTGACGACATTCGCAGTGTGATCGCCGACGTGCTCGGTGACGAGTCACCGCTCTACGCGGAAACGTGGTTGTCGTTCGACCGCAGTGCCCGGGTGCGTGCCTGGGTGCCTGAAATCAGCTTTGCATCCGGTGAATTCAGTGCCTCACTGGCGCGCCTGGAGCTGGACGCCTATATGACCTCCATGACCGGTGACACCGGCAAAGTGTTTCTTGTCATGAGAGAGCTCGCGCTCAACGGTGGCCCGGAAGGGGAGCTGACGATCGCTGCGGTGGATATGACCGTGGATGTCGTTGACATGATCGAGGGCATCCTGCCGCTCCTGCAGGTGCAACTGCGCGCGAACGGCATTCGGGCGGGGCGCGATGCACGTCAGCCCTGGGAAGACGATGCCCACGCCAGTTTTGACCTGGCGCTGGATGCAACCAGCGCGCTGGAGGGCGATGCACTGAGCGGCACCATGTCGCTGTGGTTGACGGATGTGGTGGCGGATTCTCTGGATATCCCGCTGGACCACGCCTACATGGCGCTGGCCTACCGTGGCATTGATCGGGATGCCATGGTGCGTATACAGCAGTTGTCCGACGACATCGACCGGCTGCAATCGCAGATGATGGTGAACCTGTTTGCAGAGCCCGACGGCTTGGCTGACGACATGTCCGCCGACGAGCTGTTTGCGCAGATGACCGCGCTCACTGAGGAGATGGCGGTGGTGCTGTCCGAGCGTCTGCTGCGTCCCGGGGAAAGTAGCGCCAATGTGCAGCTCATGCTGGACAATGCAGGTGTGCGCCAGGTGTCACTGAATGCGCAGGTGGATTACCAGGGCCTGAACGGTAGCAATGTGCCGCTGGATGAGCAGGCGTCACTGGACGAGGCGCAAATCCTGCATCTGGTCAATGCGTCCCTGAGCCTGGATGTGGACGAGACGCTGCTGCCGGCCGGGCAAGCGGAATTTGCGGCTGAGATGGTCAGCGCCGAGCTGGCGACATTGCACAACGGTCGCTACGGCATGACCCTGACGGTCAAGGATGGCGAGCTGGTGTTCAACGGTGGCACGCTGACGGCGGCGGAGTTCATGGAGCGGTTGTCGCCGCTGCGTACCGGTGGCGACGTGACAGTGCTGGATATTGAGGCCTGTTACGGCGAGGATGCGGATAGCAACGATATTCCGGATTACTGCTACGAAATCGGCATCTACCCCGGTGCGTCAGACTGGCTGGACATGTCTGACTACTGAGATCTGACGGCACTTTCACTTCTGCATCGCTCCCGAGACGCCATCATGGTGAAACGCTCGGGAGCGGTTCAAACGCTCGTATGAACGGTGAGTCACAAATAGCCCTGTCACCGGCATGCCGACCTGCTTAAAATTTGCCACCGGCCAAATTCGTGGAGAAGTGCACATGGCGACCTACAAGGCCCCGCTGGATGATATGAAGTTCATCCTCGACGACGTGTTCGCGTCGGAGCAACTCTGGGCGAGCATGCCCGCCACCGCAGAAGTCACTCGTGATTTGTCCCATGCCATCCTCGAGGAGGCGGGCAAGATGGTGGAAGGCGTGATGTTGCCGCTGAATCGCTCGGGTGATGAGGAAGGCTGCCAGTTCGAGAATGGCGTGGTCACCACGCCGAAAGGCTTCAAAAGTGCTTACCGCACCATGGCGGAAAATGGCTGGACGGCGCTGTCCGGTAATCCGGAATACGGCGGCCAGGGCATGCCGAAAATGCTTGCCGTGCTGTTCGAGGAAATGATTCACAGCGCCAATACGTCGCTGGCCTTGTACCCGCTGCTGTCCAACGGCGCCTGCCTGTGTCTGGATGCCCACGCCACCGAGTCACTCAAGCAGACCTATCTGCCGAAGATCTACTCCGGGGAATGGGCGGGCACCATGTGCCTGACCGAACCGCACTGTGGCACGGACCTGGGCATCATGCGCACCAAGGCAGAACCCCAGGCGGATGACAGCTTTCTGATCAGCGGCACCAAGATATTCATCACCGGTGGCGAGCACGACATGACGGATAACATTATCCATCTGGTGCTGGCCAAACTGCCGGATGCGCCGGCGGGGAGCAAAGGCATTTCCCTGTTCCTGGTGCCGAAATTCCTGGTCAATGAAGACGGCAGCATCGGTGAGCGTAACGGTGTGGCGTGCGGTTCCATCGAGCACAAGATGGGCATCAAGGGCTCCGCCACCTGCGTGATGAATTTCGACAGTGCCCGGGGCTGGATGATCGGTGAGCCGAATCAGGGGCTGGCGGCCATGTTCACCATGATGAATTACGAGCGGGTGTCCATCGGCCTGCAAGGTCTCGGCCTGGGCGAAATCAGCTACCAGAGCGCTGTGGAATACGCCCGTGACCGGGTGCAGGGGCGCGCTGCCAGCGGCCCGGTGAACCCGGATGGCAATGCCGATCCCATCATCGTGCACGGCGACGTGCGGCGCATGCTGCTGACTATGCGTGCCCTGAATGAAGGCGGCCGTGCGCTGTCTTCGTATCTCGGCATGCAACTGGATATCGCCAAGTTTTCTGAAGATGCTGAAGCGCGCAAGCTGGCGGACGATCGCGTTGCGCTGCTGACACCGGTGGCCAAGGCGTTCTTCACCGATCGCGGCCTGGAAACCTGCATCATCGGGCAGCAAGTGCTGGGCGGCCACGGTTATGTGCGTGAGTGGGGCATGGAGCAGTTTGTGCGTGACGCACGTATTGCCCAGATCTACGAAGGCACCAACGGTATCCAGGCACTGGATCTGGCGGGCCGCAAGGTTGTGCGTAACGGCGGTGCTTCAGCCGGCCGCTTTATCGCCGAAGTGCGTGAATGGCTGGCCGAGGCGGGTGGCAGTGACGCACTGGCGTCGGTGGCACCGAAGCTGGAAGAGGCATTGGGCTTGCTGGAGCAGGCAACGACCCAACTGCTTGAGCGCGCCAGCAGCGACCCGGATGCGGTCAATGCCTCTGCGGTGGAATACCTGGATCTGTTCGGGCTGGTGACCTACGCCTGGTTGTGGGCGCGCATGATGCAGGCCGCAGCGGGTCGTGATGATCAGTTTGGCGAGAGCAAGTTGTTGGTCGGCCGCTTCTATTTCCAGCGGTTGTTGCCCCGGGCGCACAGCCTGGTGGCGCAGCTGGAAGCGGGCAGCGATGCCATTATGGGCCTGGCCGCCGACGCGTTCTGATGCGCCGGAGGAGGCTCCTCAGAACGGGCTTGGTGGTGGCACATTCCGCATGCTGGCGGGATTGTCGATGAAGGGATTGCGGTTGCCCTGTATCTCGCCGATCAGGGCATTGCGCTCCCGTTCTGCCGTTTCCGGCGGCGATTCCTCATGCCAGCGCAGGAACATTTCGTAAGAACCCGCCAGTGGCACGTCGTGTTCTACGTGCATATACATCATTGCCCGCGCAACGATGCCGCGAACCGCCTCTGGCGGTTCGAAGGTCTGGAAACCGAGCCGGTAGCCACAGCGCTCGCTGGTCGGCACACCAGAGCGTAGCTCACCGAACAACGCACCCCGTCGGTCCAGGTCGGATTGTCGTTCGACAGGAAACATATGATGCATGTCGTTGCTGGCGCGCAGGTAATCTGCGTTATTGCGGCAGAGGCGTGCGTGGGTGCAGCCTGCGTGCTGCAGCAATTGTCTATCCGGATAAATCCGTTCGATTCGCACTCTGTCCCCGGGCATGAATGGCGTAGCGCAATACAACGTTTGCCCGCCTTCTGCATAAACCTGCTCAATGAACAGATCATCCGCAGAAGGTTCGGCCTGGCTCGGTGTGCTCCAGCACAGGAGTGCGGGCAGCAGAATAGCAAGGCCCGGCAGGGAGAGGGGGTGCACGTCAGATCCCGATGTTCTTGTTCCCGATGTTCTTGCCTGAGTCACGCTCATGATGTTTGCTTCCCGTCATGACGCTGGTGAGCTTTGCGGTATAGCCCGGCGCAGCCACGTTGCTCTGTTATTCTGTTTCGTCCTTCCGTTTAACGACCTTCCTGTTTCAATAATGTGCCCTGCGTCACAATAATTCCACTCCCCCACGTGTCCATGATGCATGAAACCGGGGTGGTTGCATGATGAAGTGAGGGTTTTTCCGGATGAACGGTGCTCAGGTTACTGCTGCGTTAGCAACAGCTCCTGATCCACATAATGCCCGACCATGTCCGCCAGGCCTCGAGACAGCTCCTCAAAGGTCACCGGCGGGTTCTGCTCTGACAGGTGGCGCACCACCGAAAAAATCCCGCCATTGATATAGATGTAGGTCATCGCCGGAATGTTGCGTACCCGGGCGGTTTCCGGGTGCCGCATCATGTGCTGGGTGACGATGTCCAGCAGCAATCGGTGGACCGGATCCAGGTACTCCTCGAAATCCATGGCGAAGGCATGCCGGGCGCATTTGAGGTACAGCTCATCGTTTTCCTGCAGGAATTCCCGGAAAAGCACCAGCATATCCAGGACCGCGTCGCGTATGTTTTTCCGAACAAGCTCGGGCACGCGGGGCTGCAGCATGGCCACGGTGTCGGACACGAAACGCTCGCTCATGGCAGCAAAAATCGCCTCCTTGTTGCTGAAGTACTCATACAGCGAACCGACACCAATCCCTGCAATATCAGCAATTTGGCGCGTTGTGGCGGCGGCCGGGCCGTGTCGGGCCACGGCAATGAAGGCGGCCTCCACGATGGCATTGACGGTGGCCCTGGAGCGGGCCTGACGGGGTTTTCTGGCCATAGTGAGTTCCGAATTGAATCCGAACAAGCATTCGCTTTATTGTGACATCACTGGATGTAACGATCAACGTCAACAACAGGCCGCGTCTCTATGTTTGGAATCAAGCTCCCACACCCTTTCGGTTCTGCTCAGGGCCCCTCTCAAGGTGCCAATGCTGTGGTGACTGGCGCGGGCAGCGGTATTGGCCGGGCCTTCGCGCTGGAGATCGCGCGCCGCGGCGGTGCTGTTGTGGTATCGGACATCAATCTGGAGACCGCGCAAGAAACCGTCGCGCAGGTTGAAGCGGCGGGTGGCCGGGCCTGGGCCCTGCACTGTGACGTCACCAGCCTGGACGCCGTACAGCAGATGGCTGATGAGGCCGAGCGCCTGCTTCAGGCCCCGGTAGATCTGGTCATCAACAATGCCGGCGTGGGTGTGGGCGGCAAACCCATCGGCGAAATATCCATGGCCGACTGGGAATGGACCGTTGGGATCAATATGTGGGGTGTGGTGTACGGCTGTCATGTGTTCGCACCAAAGCTGCGGGCGCTGGGGCGTGGCGGCATCATCAACGTCTGCTCCACGGCCAGTTTTGCGGCCGCGCCGATGATGGGGCCTTACAACCTGACCAAGGCTGCCGTGCTGGCGCTGTCGGAAACGCTGGCGGCAGAAACAGCGGGTACCGGTGTGTCCGTCACGGCGCTGTGCCCGACGGTAGTCAAGACCAACATCTTTCAGGCCGGGCGCATTGATGCGTCGGCCACGCCGCTGATGAACAAGCTCGTCGCCTGGACCGGTGTCTCGGCAGACGGTGTTGTTACCAAGACGCTCAACGCACTGGATCGCGGCGAGTTGTATGTATTGCCGCAACTGGATGCACGCATGATCTGGCGCGCCAAGCGCTTTATTCCCGCGACCTATACCCGCGGCGCGGGCCTGCTGAGTCGTCTGGCTACTGCCAGGCTTTGATGACAGAGCTTTGATTGCAGAGCCTTACCGGAGAACACCATGGCGAGTATCGATCTGGATAAAATGCTGCTGAAAATCAAGAGCACCCAATGGTCCCTGTCAGACATCGACTGGGATGCGCCGGGCGCCGATATGATTACCGAAGAGCAGTGGCCCAAGTTGAAAGAATTCATGGCCGATCTGATGTGGATCGAGCATGTGGGCGCGCGCGCGTTTGCGGCGATGTCCAAAAAAGCGCCTACGGATACGCTGAAAGAAATCTACAGCTACTTCCACGCGGAAGAACAGCGCCATGCCAATGCCGAGATGGCGCTGATGAAGCGCTGGGGCATGCTGGACGGTGATGAAATTCCGGAGCCGAACATCAATCTGCGCCTGGTCATCGAATGGCTGGATCGCTATGCCGACGAGATGCCGCTCTATGTCCTGGGCACCGTCGTGCCGATGCTCGAGATCGCCCTCGACGGCGCCTTGTGCAAATTCCTGCTGGATACGGTGGATGACCCGGTTTGTCATCAGGCCTTCGAAAAGATCAATGACGATGAGTCACGGCACCTGGGTGTTGGCTTCAGCGTGATGGAGATGCAGGGCCACGGTGCGACCTACATCAAGACCGTCAAAATGCTGGCGCCATTGCTTGATCCGCGCCTGTTGCTGGGCATTGCCTCCTACTTCCCGCTGCTGAACAAAATGCGCGACAACATTGTCGAGCTCGGGTTGCCGGAAGAGAAGCTGTATGCCGCCATGGAAAAGTTCGAAAAGATTGGCGGACGTACCGCTGACGGGCGATCCAACCCCTGGTTCCAGATCATTCGCCAACATGCGAAGTTCGTCGTGAATCGCAGCAACAGGATTTACCACGTGCCGGTGGATGCAATGGTCAAACTGACAGGTTACATCCCGAAACGCGCACTGCCTGCCGTGCCGTCCTGGGTGAAAGAACTCACCTATCGCCCCTCGGCCTGATCGGAAAGAGCATGACTATGAGTACAGAAACGCGTACAGAAACGGATAGCGCAAAGCCGCAGCAGAAAGCAGCGAGCAAGCCCGCCGCCAAGCGCAAGCCTGCTGCTGCCAAGCCCCGTGCTGTGAAGTCGGCGGCCGTAAAGAAAGCCCCGAGCAAGGCCCGCGCACGGAAAGATGAAGTGGCGGCCCGTTGTGAGGTGCTGATTATCGGTGCCGGATTTGCCGGCCTGGGCGCGGCCATTCGTCTGCGTCAGCAAGGCATCGAGGATGTCGTCATTCTCGAGCGTGCCGGTGATGTGGGCGGTACCTGGCGTGACAACACCTACCCCGGGGCCGCCTGCGATATCCCCTCGAATCTGTACTCGTTTTCGTTCGCGCAGAATCCGGAGTGGTCCCGCAGCTTTTCCGGCGGGCCGGAAATTCTCAAGTACGTGCATTACCTGACGGATACCTACCATCTGCGCCCGCTGATCCGGTTCCACGAGAACGTGGCGAGCCTCAGCTACGACCAGGCGCAGGGTCTGTGGCGCGCGGTCACGGGTGACAAGGTATTCGAAGGCCGCTCTGTGATCATGGCACAGGGCCCGCTGTCCAACGCCAGCCTGCCTGACATGCCGGGTATCGACACATACCAGGGCCACAAGATACACAGCGCCATGTGGGACCATGATTACGATTTCACCGGCAAACGGGTGGCGGTCATCGGCACCGGCGCCAGTGGCATCCAGATCATTCCCGAGCTGGTCAAGAAAGCGGGTTTCGTCAAGGTATTCCAGCGCACGCCGGGTTGGGTGTTGCCGCGCCCGGACTTCCAGACACCGGACTGGAATCGCGGCCTGTTCCGGCGCTTTCCTGCCAGCCAGGATGCCATGCGCAAAGCGTTGTTCATGTTCCACGAATCCATGGCCTTGGGCATTATCTGGAACTCACCGCTGACGCGCCTGATTGAGCGCATCGGCAAGGCGCATCTGCGTTTTCAGGTGAAGGACAAGTGGTTGCGCCGACAGTTGACGCCGGATTTCCGCATTGGCTGCAAGCGCGTCCTGATGTCCAGCGATTACTATCCGGCACTGCAGAAAGAAAACTGCAAACTGATCACCTGGCCGATTGCGCGCCTGAGCGAGAAGGGCATCCGCACGGTAGAAGGTATCGAGCACCAGTTCGACTGCATTGTGTTTGCCACCGGGTTTGATGTATCGCATTCCGGAACGCCGTTCCCGGTCTCTGGTATCGACGGTCGGCAGCTCAATGAGGAATGGTCGCGGGGCGCGCAGGCCTACAAAAGCATCAATGTCTCCGGCTACCCGAATCTGTTCATGACGTTTGGTCCGAACTCCGGCCCGGGGCATAACTCGGCGCTGGTGTATATGGAATCGCAGATTGATTACGCGGTGCGGGGCATTCGGGCATTGCGTGACGGCAATCTCAAGGCGTTGAACGTGAAGCCGGATGCACAAGCTGCTCACAATGAGGCGATTCAGAAGCGCCTGGCGAAGACCAACTGGAATTCAGGGTGCAAGAGCTGGTATCTGACCGAAGACGGCTTCAATGCTACCATGTATCCGGGTTTTGCCACCCAGTTCGCCAGACAGATGGCAGATCTGGATCTGGACGACTATGAGTTGATTATTGCCAATTAAGCTTCCACCACGCGGGCAACAGGGTGCGGACTTCAGGCCGGCTGAAGCGATCGTCGATCAGAAAGACCACGCCCTGGTCTTCTCGTGTGCGGATAACACGTCCCGCTGCCTGAATGACTTTTTGTAGTCCGGGATAAAAATAGGTGTAGTCATAGCCTTTGCCCGGCATCAGCGCGTCCACACGGGCGCGCATCTGTTCGTTGATCTCGTTGAACTGCGGCAAGCCGAGGGTGGCGATAAAGCTGCCGATCAGGCGTGCACCGGGCAGATCAATGCCTTCCGCGAAAGCCCCGCCGAGCACGGCAAAGCCGACATGCGCGCTATCCTGCGTAAACCGCGCCAGAAACTGCTGGCGCGCCGCTTCCGGCATACTCCGGCTCTGCCGGTGCAGTGGCACGTGCGGATAATGCGTGGCGAGAAAATCAGCAACGGCTTCCAGATAATCGAAGCTGCTGAAAAAAGCCAGATAGTTGCCAGGCTGGCTGGCGAACTGTCGTGCAATCAATGCGGCGATGGGGGCGATCGAGGCCGCGCGCTGGTTGAAGCGCGTGGATTGCGGGACCAGCGAGACGCGCAGCTGCTCGGCACTGAACGGTGCCTCCACATCCAGCCAGCGGGTGCCCTCTGGCATACCCAGCAAGTCGGCATGAAATGCCGCCGGGCTCAGTGTGGCAGAAAACAGCACCGCTCCCGCCGCATCCTTCAGGCGTGGCGTGATGAACGGTGCGGGCACCAGATTGCGCAGGCACAGTCGCGTGCGGTCGCCGTCATCGCCCAGGCCTTGCAGCAGGTCATCGCCTGCCGGCATCTCCTCGACGGTCAGTGCGCTGCTGTCGAACAGGTAATGTTCGTCGAACGCATCGGCAATACGGCAGAAATGCAGCGCGTCGAAGTAGAAGTCCAGCAAGGCGCCACGGGTGTCATCCGGGTGATCATTGCGGTAGTCGGTGATGGCGCTGACCAGATTATGCAGCGCAGACATCAGCACCGGTGGTGGCTCCGGGAACAGTCGGTAAGCGCTTTGCGGATCAGCACCTTGCGGACCAGTGCCTTGCAGATCAGTGTCGCCGCGAGGCAGCAGGTTGACGGTTTGCCAGGCCTGTTCCAGCCGAGAGAAGCTGTTTTTCAGCGGCTTCGGTGCGTGACGGGCAAGCCGTGCCAGTTGTGCTTCATCCAGCGTCGCGGTGTACATGCTGCGGGCGCGGGGCAGCAGATTGTGGGCCTCATCCACCAGCAGGCTCACCTGCCAGTCATGCTCGCGTGTCAGCCCGTGCAGCAGGGCACCGACATCAAAGTAATAGTTGTAGTCACCCACCACCACATCACTCCAGCGCGCCATTTCCTGGCCCAGATAATAGGGGCAGATTTCATACGCGTGCGCGACGGCTGCCAGGCCGCTCTGATCAAGCCTGCCCGCAACCGCCGCGGCAGCACGTGCGGCGGGCAGGCGATCATAGAACCCCTTGGCCAGCGGGCAGCTGTCACCGTGGCAGGCCAGCTCGGGATAGACACAGGATTTTTCCCGGGCGACCAGCTCGAGTGTGCGCAGCGGCAGGCCTGCTGCATCGTCGGCGTTATCTGCCAGTGTCGTCAGCGCATCCAGGGCCAGTTGTCGCCCCGGTGTCTTGGCGGTGAGAAAGAACAGCTTGTCCCGTTGGCAGGTGGTCAGCGTCTTCAGGGCCGGGAACAGTGTGCCCAGCGTTTTGCCGATGCCGGTGGGCGCCTGTGCCATCAGGCAGCGCCCCTGGTGCAGGTTTTTATACACCGCCTCGGCCAGCGCGCGTTGGCCGGTGCGAAAATGCGAATGGGGAAACGCCAGTTGCGCGAGTGCGGCATTGCGCGTTTGCCTGTGCGCGATTTCCTGCACCACCCAGCGGGCGAAGTCATCGCAGTGGCGCGCCAGAATGTCGTTGAGTGCCGTGCGGTGCCAGCTTTCGCTGATCAGCGTTTCGGTTTGCCGCACCACATCGAAATACACCAGCGCCAGGGTGATCTCTTCGATATTGCGGCTGTTGCAGAACAGCGCGCCATAGCAGTGCAGCTGTGCCCAGTGCAATGCACGATGATTGGCGGGTAGCCGATTCAGGTCGCCGCGAAACGTCTTGATCTCTTCCAGACGATTGTCGGTGGGGCAGTAGCCGTCCGCTCGACCACGCACGGTGAGTGTGTGCGCAACCTCCGTGTCGGTATGCATCGCGTCTGATGGTGGCAAGGCGCGGGTGCAGTGCAGCGCGATCTCTGTCTCGTAATCGTCACCGCGTCGGCTGGCGACCAGCTGATGGCCGGCGATCCCCTCACGGGCGTTGGGTGAGGGCGTAAAGCGCAGGTCCAGATCGCCGCGTTTGGCGGTAAATTCGCACAGGGCGCGTACGCCAATGTAGTAATGGGGGTTGACGGTCTGCGTCATGGCTGCTGGCTTTCCGCAGGAAAGACCACATGGCAAACGGAAGCAGGTATGCCATGGTGTGCGAAAAAAGTCAGCCAGCGTTGCTGATGGTCCTGGAGGCGGTCTCCGGGGCCTTTTACCTCAATCAATTCGTAGCGGCTTCCTTGACGATTTTCTTCGGCAAAAAAACGGATCAGATCGGGAAAGCCTGAACGATGTCGCTCCGGTGATGCCAGCATACGCTGAAAGATATGTTGCAGATGCGTTGGCGGAATGCACGCCAGGGCTTCGTCGAGGAGTGCTTCACTGAGCGCGCCCCAGTAAACAAACGGCGACTGGGTACCGTGATGCTTGCGGTAACGCTCTATAATGATGCCACGATGCTCATCTGACGCTTGCCCCGAGGCAAGCGGCGCCAGGCAGGCATCAAACAACGCCTGGCGCCGCCGGGCGAAATCGTTGTGCCGCAAGTCGGCCGGGCCGCTCTGGAACGGGTGAAAAAAGGCGCCCGGCAACGGGGCAAATATCGCAGGCCAGCACAGAAGCCCGAACAGGCTGCTGAACAACGCGTTCTCCAGGTAGTACACACGGCTGCCCGGCATCTCTGCATCAAGGTGTGCCTGTACTGCCAGCTCCACCCGTGTATCGGGTGTCTGGTCAAGCGCCAGCGTTCTTGTTGCAATTGCCGGCTCTTCCTGTGCTTCCTTTTCCGGTGAGGGGCGTGACTGCCCGGCTTTGCGATACAGGCGCGGCAGCATGCGCCGCACTTGTAGTGCCACTTCCTCACTGGGCGGTTGCGCCTGCACCTCGCATGCCAGCGCCAGCGCGGCGTCGGCCGCGTCAGACTGCTCATACACACGGATACGACGTATGGCCGCATCTGGCAGCGCAGAGGGGTGATAACAATCGAGTGCGGCCTGGTGATTACCGACGCGCTCGAACTGTCGCCCCAGCAGATAGCGCAGCCGGTCATGGCGCGCCTGTAGCCAGGACAGCGTCGGTGCGGGCGGCATCCGCGCGGCCACGTCCTCAGGCGCGGTACCCGCTTCCAGCGATTCCCGGCACTGATGCAGCGCCAGCGCTGTGTCGATATCGCTGCGGCAGGTAAAGGCGCGGCTGTCCTGTGTCAGTGGTACCGGCTCAAAGCGCTGGTGCCCGAGCTCGGTCAGCACGAAGGTGGACCAGTCCTGATACAGGTTGCCGAAGAACATCAGCCGCAGACGTTCGCACAGGGGCATGATTGTCAGCGAGAAAAGCCGGTCGCGGGCCAGGCTGGCAGCGGGGGCACCCGCCGCCCCGCACCAGTCACTGAAACGGTGGTCGCCCGGACGCTGCGCAGCCAGGGCGTCCGCCAGCACGGGCTTGCGCGCCTGTCGCAGCGTGGCTTTCGTCAAGGTGTCTGTTTCGGCGAGCAGGGATTGCAGCTCCGGGCGGGTGATCAGCGCCGAAAGCGTTTCAGCATCCAGCTCGGGGTCTTCCCCGAGCCAACCGAGTGCCAGCAGCGGGGCGGCGCCCACCCCGATATCCCCCAGCTCCGGGTAGGTGATACGGCTGCGGCGGAACAGCGCGCCACGGCGCATGACCAGCCGCACCAGCAGCCCCTGGCTGGCCTCCGGCAGGGCGTTGAAGTCGCTGACAAAGGCGCGTTCGGTATCATTGAGCAGGTCGTCATAGCGCACAGCCACCCAGGCCAGCAGGCGGCCGAAATTGCGCAGGTAATAAAGCGGGTCTGCCAATGGCGCGGCAAAGGTCGACGATGCAGCAGCGGTGGGTGGCCCAACATGAGTCTGGTCTTGAGTACTGTCCATATGGCCATGTTATCCGGCTCGGCCTCCCAGACCAAGCGTGATGCGTCCGGCCGACGCGAAAGGTCAAGACAGGGGGAGCCCGGGCGGGCAGGCTGCGGCACTGTAAGATCGCCATGACAGTGAAAACACGATAACGAGCAGGACGGAGCGCATCCATGACGCATCTGCGGGGCAAGACGATTGTACTGACGGGGTCATCCAGCGGTATCGGCGCGGTGGCGGCGAAGAAGATGGCCCGCGCGGGGGCGCGACTGTGCCTGGTAGCACGCGATGGCGAGCAGCTCAGCGCCGTGAAGGCCGAGATCGACGCCGCCGGTGGCAAGGTCTGGATTTATCCCGCCGATCTCACCGATGAAGCGCAACTGAATGAATGTGCTGCGGCGATTCTGGCGGAGCATGCCCGGGTGGATGTGCTGATCAACAACGCAGCACGCTCCATCCGGCGGCCGATCGAGGAAGCACTGGACCGGCTGCACGATTATCAGCGGACCATCCAGATCAATTACCTGGGCGCCGTCGGGCTCACCCTGAAGCTGTTGCCGCGCATGCTGGAGCAGGGTCGGGGGCAGGTGGTGAATATCTCCACCATGTCGACCCAGGTGCCGATCCCGCTGTTCTCCGCCTATCTGGCCAGCAAGTCAGCGCTGGAATCCTTCTCGCGCTCTTTGCAGGCGGAGCTGGGCCACAAGGGCATTGATGTGACGGTGGTGCATTTCCCCATGGTGCGCACACCGATGTCGAACAAGACGCGGATCTACAAGCACATGCGCATGATGGATACCGATGCGGCAGCGGACTGGCTGGTGAAAGCCGTCCGCGAAAAGCCGGCGCGCATCGCTCGCCCGTTGGGCAATGTCGGCAGCGTGGTGCTGGCGGCGCTGCCGGGGCCGGCGACGCGCTACACCCAGCCGCTGTTCCGGTTGATGGACTGGCGACTGAAAAAGAAGCTGGAAAAGTAGCTGTCTTTCCGGATCAGGGCCGCATCAGGGCCGCAACACCACGGACACCACCGTCGCCATGTCCATCGGCTGGCCTTCGGTATCCCGGGCCGGGGCGAAGCGCCACTGGCGCACGCTGTCGAGCGCTGCCCGATCAAGGATCTCAGATCCGGCCGACTGCACCAGGACGCTATCGCCGGTGCGGCCGCTGGCAAGCACCATCACCTGCACCATCGCGGTGCCCCGTTCGCCATCAGCTTGCGGCGGATAGTTCACCGGGTTCTCCCGCACCTGCGGCGGCACGGCCAGGGTGGGCTCTGGCGTCGCGGGGGATGTGGCCGGGGCAGTCGCTGGCTCATCCACGACCGTGACACAGGCGCTGACAACCAGCGTAAGCAGTGCAAGCAAGGCAAGGGGCAGCAGTTTCATCATGGCTCCGTATGTCCGTATGTGTGAAGGCTGCTCAAGACTTTACTGCACCGGGGCGTCCGAGACACCCCCGCAGGTCACAAGCTGGCGGCGCATGTTCACACTTGCGTACTGATCTCCCGCAGCAAAGCTGCTGTGCTGTCCCAGCCGAGGCAGCCATCCGTGATCGACATGCCGTAGACGAGATTCCCCTGGCTGGATGGGTCGGCGGACTGCCGGCCATGTTGCAGATGGCTCTCGAGCATCACGCCGGCAATCGCCTGCTGCCCGGCGCGGCGCTGGGCCAGCAGCGCGCGCAGCACCGCCGGTTGATTGTCGGGATTCTTGCCGCTGTTGGCGTGACTGCAATCCACCAGCAAGCGCGGGTTGACGCCGGCCTGTGCCAGCGCGGCCTGCGCCCGGGCCAGGCTGGCGGCATCGTAGTTGGGACCGTCGTTGCCGCCGCGCAGCACCAAATGCGTATCAGGATTGCCCGCCGCCTCCAGCATGGCCGGATGCCCTTGGGCATCGACGCCGAAATGCCGATGGCCGTGTGCCGCCGCGCCCATGGCATCCACGGCCACACTCACCGACCCATCGGTGCTGTTCTTGAAACCCACCGGCAGATTCAGGGCGCTGACCATTTCCCGGTGCACCTGGGATTCGGTGGTGCGGGCACCGATGGCAGCCCAGCTGAGCAGGTCGTCGACATAGCCGGCGGCCATCGGGTGCAGCAACTCGGTCGCCAGTGGCAGGCCCAGCCCGGCGAGATCCCGTAACAGGCGCCGGGACACGTCCAGCCCGGCGATCATGTCGTGGCTACCGTCCAGATGCGGATCGTAGATCAGGCCTTTCCAGCCCACGGTGGTGCGCGGCTTTTCGATGTAGGCTCGCATGACGATCAGCAGCGAATCACGGAGTTCGTCCGCCAGTGCCGCCAGGCGCGCGCCGTAATCCAGTGCGGCGGCGGGGTCGTGCAGCGAGCAGGGCCCGGCGATGACCAGCAGGCGTGTATCTTCACCGCGCAGCACGGCGCGCACGGCATCGCGGTGCCGCTGGATCTGCTGGCTCAGTGCCGGTGACAGTGGCAGCCGGGCGCGTAGCTCGGCGATGCTGGGCAGGCGCAGGCTGTGACGGATGCCGTGTGCTGCTGATGTTGTTGTGTGTGATGTTGCGTGTGATGTCGAGTGTGATGTTGCTGAGTGCAGGGAAGCGCTCATGGTCACTATCCTTTCCTGTTATTGCTTACCGTTGGTGCTCCAGCCCGGTGACAGCCGGGCAATAAAAACCCCCGGGGGACGGACCGACCGGGGGTTCTTGGATGTTCGGTCAGGCGTCCCTGTTTACCGGGGCGCCTGCGGGGGTGTCAGGCGCGCCGGTGGCTGAACCAATAGCCATAAAAACGGAACGCGCACGCTGACGTGGCCGAGGTGTGGCGGCTGCGTGGGTGTAATGCGTTTCGGAGTACCGTCAGGCGTTGCATGAAAATGTCCTCGAGTAATGAAAAGAAGAGTAACCCGATTCTGATGACAGTGTCATGTCTGTGTGCCGCATGAATGTCATAGCGGCAGTCTATCCAGCGGTTTCAACTGGCCCTGCACGACGCCCAACCGGCCGGTGCTGACCGCGTTGCGGCGAATGCCGGCGACCGGCGCGATCATGAACAGGTCGCCGTTGCGGCCCGTCAGCTGCCGTGGCACGCCGCTCGCCCGGGCGATCTGTGCATTGGCCTGCATGTGCGCTGGCTCGCCATGCACCGGCACGGCCAGCCTGGGCCGCACCCACTGATACATGGCTTGCAGCTCCTCGCTGGCGGGGTGGCCGGAAGCGTGGATCGGCCGGGGGCTGTCCTCGGCCGTCACGACATCAATGCCTCGCTGCTGTAGCCGGGTGATCAGGCTGGCGACCGCCTCCTCGTTACCGGGAATGACGCGTGAGCTGAAAATCACCCGATCCCCCGGGGCCAGCGTCAGGTCCGGATGTGCATCCACGGCCAGCCGGTGCAGCGCGGTGCGTGGCTCCCCCTGGCTGCCGGTGGCGACCGCCAGCACTTCCTCCGGCGGCAGATAGCCCAGATGCGCAGGCTGGATTGGCACGGTGTCATTTTCCCAGACACCGGTGGCGCGAGCGGCGGATACCATGTTCACCAGCGAACGGCCCAGCAGGCCCATGTAGCGTCGGGATTCGGTGGCGATGGTTGCCAACGTATGCAGCCGGGCAATGTTGCTGCCGAAGCAGGCCACCACCACGCGCCCCGGTGCATCAGCGATGGCCGCCAGCAGCCCGCGATACAGGCTGCCTTCGGAACCCGAGTGGCCGGTCACCAGCGCATTGGTGGAGTCGCAGATCATCGCATCCACGCCTTCATCGCCAAGCTGCCTGAACGCCTGCTCTGAAAACCCGGCGCCGATCACCGGCGCGGCATCCAGTTTCCAGTCGCCGGTGTGGAAGATGTTGCCGGCGGCGGTGCGGATCATCAGCGCATTGGGTTCCGGGATGGAGTGGGTCAGGTCCAGCCAGGTGAGCGTGAACACCCCCACCTGATGGGTGGTGCCGGCGGCAATTTCGATAATCGGCACCTGACCACTGAGCCCGGTTTCTGCCAGTTTGCGGCGCAGCACTTCTGCCGCGAAGCGGGTGGCGTAAACGGGGCAGCGCAGCCGGTCCCAGAGCCAGGCGACGGCGCCGATATGATCCTCGTGGGCATGGGTCAGTACCAGACCGGCCAGTTGCTCCCGGCGCTCGCTGATAAACGCCGGGTCCGCCATCTGCACGTCGGCACCGAAATGATCCGGTTGCCCGGTGCGGGAGAAGGTGACACCGCAATCCACCATCAGCCACTGATGATCATGGCCGTACAGATTGAGGTTCATGCCGATTTCGCCACAACCGCCCAGCGGCAGGAACCAGAGGTCGTCCTGTTCGGGCGTCATGCTGTCCCGGCGATGAAATCGACGACGACGTTCGCGAGTGCTTCGCCCTGGTCTTCTTGCAGGAAGTGCCCGCCGTTCTCGATGGTGGTGTGTGGCTGCCCGGCGCAGCCCGGAATCAGCTTGCGCAGCACCGGTGCGGCCGCAGCGGTAATCGGATCCTTGTCGCTGAAGGCAGTGAGGAACGGCTTGTCGAAACGCTTGAGCACCTCCCAGGCGGCGCGGTTGGCGGCTGAGGCGGGATCCTCCGGGCTGGTGGGCACCAGCGTCGGAAACTGGCGGGCGCCCTCCTTGTAGCTTTCATCGGGGAAGGGCGCATCGTATCCGGCAATCACTTCGGCAGACAGCGCAGTGGCGGTGGCGCCCTGAATGATATTGCCGGTGGCAAACACCGGCACGCTCTGGGAAAACTGCTGCCATTTCAGGAAGGCCTCGCCGGGATGGTGATCGCCGGTGGGCAGCATGGTGTTGGCCGCCACCACCCGGGCAAAACGCTCCGGGTGCTCGCCCACCAGGCGCAGGCCGATCAGGCCGCCCCAGTCCTGGCACACCAGAGTGATGTCTTCCAGTGCCAGCCCGGTGATTAGGGCGCGGATCCAGTCCACATGCCGCTGGTAGGTGTAATCCTCGCGGCGCGTGGGTTTATCCGAGCGCCCGAAACCGATCAGGTCCGGGGCGATCACACGATAGCCCGCAGCGGCGACGATGGGGATCATCTTCCGATACAGGAACGACCAGGACGGCTCGCCGTGCAGCATCAACACAACGGCACCGTCACGGGGGCCTTCGTCCAGATAATGCAGGCGCAGCTCGCCGCCCTCCGTGTCATCCACGGTCAGGTAATGTGGCGCAAAGTCGTAGCCGGGCAGATTTTCAAAGCATGCATCGGGGGTGCGCAGGGCCTGCATGGGGTTTGCCTCCGTCGTGAGGGATGTACGGATTACGGTCGCTGGGCGTCGAGCGTGGTGCTGTCCTGGATGCGGAGCACAACCGGGAGGTCGATATAAAAAGTCGTGCCCTGGTCGGTGCTGTCAAAGCGGATGCTGCCGCCCATATGGGAGATCAGTTCCCGGCAGATTGCCAACCCCAGGCCAGTGCCCCCGACGCGGCGGGTATCCGAGCTGTCGGCCTGGGCGAAGCGTTCGAATACGCGTCCCTGGAACGCATCCGGGATGCCCTTGCCCTGGTCGGCGACAGCGATGATCAGGCGGCCGCCGCTGACGTCGGCGCTGATGGTGATCAGCCCTTCCGGCGGCGAGTATTTTGCGGCATTGGAGATCAGATTGGCCATGATCTGCTGGAAGCGCATGGCGTCCACATTGATCCATACCGTGGTGGCCGGGTGCCAGCGCAAGACCAGGCTGGCCTGGTGGCGGGCTGCCACGGACTCATTCACTTCCAGGGCATTGATCAGCAACGCTCTGGCGTCCTGATTTTCGAAATGGAATTCCAGCTTGCCCGCATCCAGCTTCTCGAAATCCAGCAGGTCATTGATCAGATGCAGCAGGCGCTTGCTGTTTTCATTGGCAATGCGAATCAGGTTCTGCACAGGGTCCGGCAGCGAGCCGAGCGCGCCGCCTAGCAGTAGCCCCATGGCACCGGAAATGGCGGTCAGAGGCGTGCGCAGCTCATGGCTGATCGTGGAAACAAACTCCTGCTTCATCACCTGCGCCCGGCGCTTCTCGGTGACGTCCCAGCAAGTGCCGGTCATCATCAGGTCGTTGCCGCCGGGGCTCTCCATGACCCTCGCTCGGGAAGCGACGTAACGCAAGGTGCCGTCCGGCCAGATCACGCGATACTCAGTGTCATATTCATGGCGGTTCGCGGCTGCACTGTTGAGCTCCTGGCGCACACGGTCACGGTCGCCCGGGTGCAACAGCATCATGAAGGCCTCCGGTGTGCCATCGAAATAATCACTGGATTTGAGCCCGAACAGGGGCGCCAGCTGAACGTCCCAGGTGATCAGCCGAGTGCTGAGGTTCCAGCTCCAGGTGCCCATGGACGAGGAGTCCATGGCCAGCAGGTGGCGCTCCTGGTTCAGGCGCAAAGCCTGCTCGGTATCGCGCAGGTCGCGGGTCATTTGCTCGGCCAGCATCTCTGCCCGCTGGCGCCGGGTGGCCAGGGTGTAGATGATGGCGGCCAACATCAAAGAGAGGATCAGGCCCATCACCAGCGTTACAGATTCTCGAGGTTGGATAAATGCCCTGGAGAAGGCGGGGGTGCTGTAGAAGCGAAGGGTCCAGATCTGCTCGTGGAGTGGCAGCAGCAGTGTTTCCTGCAATGCATCCGGCTGCAAAGTCTCGTCGCCCTGCCAGGACCGATAGATGCGCGTCGAGTCTGTCAGCACCAGTCCATCATATATTTCGAAATGCACCAGCTCATCCAGGGCGCCCAGTGTGCCGGTGATCAGGTCGTCCATGCGAAAGGGGCTGTAAACAAACGCCCGCAAGGCTTGCCAACGCTCACTTACCGAACTGAGAGGCATATCCGGGTGATAAGAGGGGAGATACATCAGTACCCCGCTTTGTATGTCGGCATCGGGTTCCTGCAACAGCGTCACCGCGTTGGAGAGCACCGCCGCGTTCTTGCTGACCGCCAGGTCCATGGCTGCCCGGCGCACGGGATCGGAATACATGTCGTAGCCGAAGGCCGCCAGATTGCGGCCTGAGAAAGGTTCCAGATAGATGATGCTGGTATAGCGCGCCCGATCCCCGACGGGGTGGATCTGATAATCCGGGAAGCCCTCGGCCCGCACGGCGGCCTCGTGGTCGGCCAGTGCCTCGGGGGTGATGATCTGGCTGACGCCTACGCCGAGGAAGCCCGGGTAGTGCTCCGGCAGGGCCAGGCGCTCGATAAACCGGTGCCAGGTTTCGCGGCTGGTCTCGTCTCGGGATTCGAGCAGGGCCGCGCCGGCACGCAGCACCTGCTTGTAGTCGTTCATACGGCTTTCGAGTTCGGCGACCGTGTTGTTGTTGAGCAAGTTGAACTCGCGGCGTGCCTGCTCACGGCCCTGCTCGTGCATCTGGTGCCAGACCAGCACCACCACCATGACTGACACCAGCAACGCCACGACCGTGACGGTCCAGGCATGGTTACTGGCCCAGCCTGTGGCACCAGAGGGCTTTCCGGAGATGTCAGAACCCATGCAGCAATTCCCGTGGGGCGCGTCCTTACCCTGCGGCCCCTGATTCTACGGCCCGAGGCGCTTGTGATGATTGCAGTCTGCCACCATTGGGCGTCGCCGTCACCGGCTCAGCGCCCGCCGGCCAATTGCCACAGGTTGGTGGAGCGTGCCCCGGAGCGGCAGAACGCCAGTACCGGCTTTTCTGCCTCGGCAAGTATGTCGCGCATCGCAGACGCCTGCTCGGCCGTGATCTGGCCCGGCACCACCGGCAGATGCACAAACGCAATGCCAGCCTCGGCAGCCGCTCTGGCGAGCTCTTCACTGAGTGGTTGCGCCGCGCCGCCCTCACCATCCGGACGATTATTGATCAACGTGCGGAAGCCCTGCTCGGCGAACAGCGCGATATCCGCAGCGGTAATCTGCCCGCAGGTGGCAAAGTCATCAGTGTGTTGCGTGATCGGGGTGTCCATAAGCGCTCCGTCAATGAATGCTGCCTGCTGCCCGGTGCGGCCAGCTTGCGAATCATTGTAGGAGAGCGGCAGGGGGGCTGCCAGCACATCGATCCCGGCGGAGAATCAGCCTGCGTGGCTGTCGCCCTTGCTCTGCCGGCGCAGGCCTTCACCCAGCCGCGAGCGATCAATGGTGCGCGGTGCAGCAGCCTGCGCCTGGGCTTGAGCCTGGGCCCGCGTCTGGGCTTCCAGTTCACGTGCCTGCTGCTCACGGCGCTTGCGCAGCAATACTTCGGCGTCAGCAATCACTTCTCTTAATTGCGGTACGGTAAGGTTATCCAGAACTATGGCCATAAAATGGTCTTTGCGTGTTTATGTAGGTGTTCGCTAATAAAACGGCGTGCCACGACATTGAAAGCAGGGCAGGAAAGCGCCGTTTCCCCGGTAACTGAAAAGTAAAAATGAATAAAACGTGAAGAGGCGAATCAGGCAGGTGTAAATCGCCAAGGAGCGTTTTATACCGCTAAAACCTTAAAATCGTCAAGAAAGATATCATAAAGAAATGTGAGCTGCTGCGGCTTGAAAGCCTCCATGTGCTGCTGAGCTTCGAGGTTGGCAACCGGCGTACTGATCGCAGCTGGCGAGTACATATCCCCCCGGTGAAGTGCTGTCACTGCCGTGACTGGATATGGGCCTATAAGGGCGGCTACGACGGCATACAGTTTTTCAATCATCTCGGGAGGCTTGACCCAGGCATGATTGCGGCATTTGCGCTTATATCGAATTGGGTATACTCTCTTTATATCAAATTTGATATGAGTCTCAAGGATGAGATTTCGCCGAAAGAAGATCCGGTTTATGGGCTCCAGCCTGGAAGCCGATGAAGACAATCGGGCCCGGTGTTTGCGAAATCAGGGTGTTGGGAGATTGTGGAGCCTTTCGGGTCATTTATCTGGCCACACGAAAGGAGGCGGTATACGTGTTGCACTGCTTTCAGAAGAAGACACGGAAAACGCCGAAAGCGGATATCGACAAGGCAAGGGCACGTTTCAGGACCCTACCGGGAGAATGATCATGGGCAATCAGGAATTCGACAGCGTTTGGGATGCGTTGGAGGACACGCCGGAGCAGGCAGAGAACATGAAGCTGCGTAGTGCATTGATGCAATGCCTGAGTGAATACATCCGGCAACAGAATCTGACAGGCACGGAAGCGGGCCGGAGGCTGGGCCTGACGCAGCCGCGCGTGTCCTACCTGATGAATGGAAAGATCCAGAAGTTCAGCCTGGATGCTCTGGTTACCATCGCCTCCCGGGCCGGTTTTCATGTGGAAATGAAGGTGGCGCCAGTCGGAAAGAGTGCTGCATAAATCTCACGCAATACATCGAAACGCCCGCTTCTCCACTTCCGCCTCGATATTCGCCGTCAACATCTTGTGCGTCAGCCGGAAGTTATAGGCCCCGAATACGCGCCCCAACCCGGGTACCAGATAATGCAGCCGCGTTTGCAGGCGGTTGTTGACGGTCAGCATCTTGATGACGGCTTGCCAGATGCGTGAGCGGGGCAGTTGGTATTGCCGGGCGCGTTCTTCGCCCAGGCAGGTGGCGCAGAGTTCGAACAGCATGCCGGCGGGCAGGTACATGGGGGGCTTCCCGGCGGTGCCGGTGATCAGTTCGTGCACGCGCTCGACGGTGATGGGTTTGATCTCGTGTTCGCGTTCCATGATGCGGTCGTAGGCCCGGGCTTCGTCTTCCGGGCTGGTGGTCAGGAATTCATCGGTCACGCCGTTGAGGTAGGCCACATAGCGCCAGAAGTGATGGGTGGCTTCGCGATCTTCGCGGCTCAGGGTGGCGCCGAGGCGGGCCATGCCGCGCACCGCCAGGTGGTTGAATTCGATGATGGTAAAGAGCATGTCTTCCTGGTTGATGGGGTGGTCGAACTGGGCGCTATCCCAGCCCTTGCTCAACAGATGGCGGCGCACCATGGCGTGCAGCAGGCGCACTTCCATGATGGTGCGATGGCCGGGGCCGCCGGGGCGCAGGCCGTTGGGGGCCTGGCTGTTGTGGGTCATCTGGCCGGTTTCGTACAGGCGCTTGATGACTTTTTCCGGTTTGAAGCGGCCGGTGGCGGCCAGCACTTCGGAGGCCTTGTTCAGTCCGGCGCCTTCGGCGAGGCCGCCGACCAACAGCACCACGCCGCGGGTCTGGCCGAAGGCCAGTTGCACACGGGCGGCGCGGTCGATCAGGTGCCAGTCCACCCAGTCCGGCACGGTCCAGGAGTAATCCAGAAAGTCCTGGAATATCCCGCCTTCGCGGTCGGCGCGCAGCATCACTTCGTCCAGCATCTGCGAGGGCAGGTGACGCTGGAGCTGTGCGGCCACCTGATCCGCCAGTGGGTCGCCGGTCTGGCGCATGCGGTTCATGAACGCGTCGCTGTAGCGGGGCTCGGGCTCGGATGTGCTGGCCTTGGATGTGGTGGTCGGGGCGGCAGCGCTGGCGGTCATGATGGTCTCCTGTCCCGGGGTGCAGTTTTCAGGTGCTATGCCTGATCATACGGGCGCCGAAACCTGATGACTAACCAGTCAGGGCGAGTTTATACAAGCGATTCACTCTTGTATAACAACTGGGGCATAGCCGTTGGTGCTCTGAATGCCCAAGGCCGCAGTTTTTAACGCGATTTTTACGCTGAAACCCGGTTTGTGCCATCGAATTTTTACGCCTCATCCGCGCAATATGCAGACACACTCACCGAAGGAGCATGAGCGTGTCTACTTTCCTTTTTGTCGTTTCACTCGCAGTTGGCGCCTATCTGGTTGCTGCGCTGCTATGGCCCGAGAGGTTCTGACCATGGCTCTGATCGGCGTTGGCATAATTCTTGGCCTTTTTGGCTTGTGCTTCTTGTTCATTGATCTGGAGGAGCGACTGTGAATGAGGTAATTATAATTTATGCGGTCACGCTCCTGCTGGCATGGCCGTTGGGAAAATATATTGCGGCTGTTTTTAGTGATGGCGCCGGGGCGGGAAGTAGGATATTCCTGCCTTTCGAGAACACAATTTACAGTCTTCTGGGTGTCAATCCATCTGAACCGATGAGCTGGCAGGGCTATGGAAAGGCCTTGCTCAAATTACACCTTGTGCTGGCATTAATTGTGTTCGGTCTTCTGATGGCTCAAGGCATTCTTTTTCTGAATCCGGATAATATTGATGGGATGAGTTGGGATCTGGCCTTACATACTGCCGTCTCATTTCTCACCAATACTAACCAGCAGCATTATTCTGGACAGGCACAACTGAGCTACCTGGCGCATACCTTCGGAATTGTGACGCTTCAGGTGGTCACACCAGCGGCAGGTATGGCGGCATTGGTGGCGATTGTTCGCACCTTGCTCGGACGCTCAGGCAAGAATGTTCAGCCTTCGGCAGGTGGCACGGTATCTGTGGGGAACTTCTACGAGGATATTACACGAGCAATCGTTCGAGTAATGCTTCCTGTAGCCACTGCGGTTGCGCTGGTCCTGGCCTCTCAGGGTGTCCCTAACAGCTATGAGGGCGCACGTACCATCACCCCGCTGGATCAGACCGCTGAGATGAACGAACAAAACATACCTATCGGACCAGTTGCGCCGATGGTTGCGATTAAGCAGGTAGGGACAAACGGTGGGGGCTGGTATGGACCGAATTCCAGCGTGCCGCTGGAGAACCCAACGCCGGTAAGCAACTTCGTTCAGACAGTATCGATTGTACTGATTCCTGCAGCGCTGGTCTTTGCGCTCGGCTTTCTGACCGGGCGTCGGCGACTTGCGCAAGTCATCATGGGCGTAATGGTAGTCATGTCCGTATCACTTACGTCTGTCGCGATCTGGTCAGAAAATCAACCCAACGCTGCATTCTCGGGCTTGGCTGCTGATGGCCCGAACCTGGAAGGAAAAGAAGTACGTTTTGGCGCTACCGCAACGGCATTATGGGGCAGCTGGACAACCCAGACCTCCAATGGCTCCGTGAATGGTATGCATGACAGCTTCAATCCCATCGGCGGTATGGTTCCGATGGTCGATATGTTCATCAATGTCACCTTTGGCGGCATAGGTGTCGGGTTGATTGGCTACTTCCTTTTCTTGTTGCTCGCTGCATTCCTTGGTTCGCTGATGATAGGTCGCGCGCCGGAGATAGCCGGGAAGCCACTTGAGACAAAAGAGATAAAACTGGTTTGTATCGCTTTGCTTATTCAGCCAATGCTCATTCTTGGATTCAGCGCCGTCACGGTTGCTTTTCCGGCTCTTACGGGAAATTCCAATCCTGGATTTCATGGCATAAGCCAGGTTATCTACGAGTATACCTCAGCATTTGCTAATAATGGCTCGGGGTTTGAGGGCCTGAATGATGACTCGATATGGTGGAACGTCACCTGTGCAGTCAACCTCGCTCTTGGTCGTTTCATTCCAATCCTTGCACCTCTGGCAATTGTGGCATCGCTTGCCGCCAAGCGCTCTGCTCCTGAGGGGCGCGGAAGTCTGGGCATTGATACCGCCACCTTCGGCCTGATGACACTGGCAGTGATTGTGATGTTTACCTTGCTGAGCTTTATGCCGGTGCTGATCCTTGGCCCGATTGCTGAAGCTTTGGCTCTGATGTCTTGATGGGAGAACGAGCATGTCAAGCGAAACACTGAAGAAGACCGACTCGCTGGACGCTGGCAGTATCTTGCGCCAGTCCATCAAGCGCTTGTCTCCGAAAAACCTGGCACGTAATCCAGTCATGCTGGTTGTCGGCATTGGTACACTGGTGACGGGTTTTCTGGGTGTCGTTCACCTGATACAGGGCGAACCTGCTGCTCTGGATATTACTATCAGCGCTATACTGCTTTTCACGGTAATTTTTGCTAACGCAGCTGAATCTGTAGCTGAGGCCCGTGGTAAAGCCCAAGCCGGTGCCCTCAAGGCAACACGAAGAGAGCTGAAAGCACGAAAAGTCAACGGTGATCGTGAGGAGGAGCTGTCAGCTCAGGAGCTTCGCAAAGGTGACAGGGTGCTGGTCAAGCCCGGCGAACTTATTCCGGCTGATGGCGAGATTGTCAAAGGAGCTGCAACGATTAATGAATCAGCAGTCACTGGCGAATCTGCTCCCGTGCTCAGAGAAGCGGGTACAGATAATAGCGGCGTCAGTGCCGGAACCAAGGTTCTTTCTGACGATATTGTAATAGAGGTGACCGTTGATCCAGGCAACTCATTGCTTGATCGTATGATTGCTTTGGTAGAGGGCGCGAAACGTCAGAAGACGCCTAGCGAGCTTGCACTTTCAGTGCTGCTTGCCGCCATGACTCTGGTTTTTCTGATCGTGGTGGTGACACTGGTGCCTTTCGCTGGCTTTGTGGAGTCCTCTCCCTCTTTCTCGGTGCTGGTCGCGCTGCTGGTATGTCTCATCCCTACGACTATCGGGGGGCTGCTGCCTGCTATAGGTATTGCCGGAATGGACCGCGCAATGCGCGCGAATGTTATCGCCAAGTCTGGTAAAGCAGTTGAAGTTGCCGGATCGATCGATACTCTTCTTCTGGATAAAACAGGTACCATCACCTTAGGTGATCGGCGAGCCACGATGATTGAGCCAGTTCCGGGCGTGGAGTCTGACGTCCTCAGGGATGTAGCGCTTCTCACATCACTGGCAGACCCAACACCTGAGGGTAAGTCCGTGGTTACGCTGGCGCGCGATATGGGCAGTGACACCGTTGCTGAGGAGGGCGCGCTTTTTGTTGAGTTCTCTGCGAAGACTCGAATGTCAGGGGTGGACATGTCTGGCGGTCGAGTTCTGCGAAAGGGCGCAACCAATGCCATCCGCAAGCTGGTGACGGAAAGTGGTGGGTACTATCCGAAAGAGGCGGATCGCCTGGTCGAGAGAGTAGCCAAGAATGGCGCAACGCCTCTGGTTGTCGCTGAAGGCAACCGCGTTCTGGGCGTTATTGCGCTATCGGATGTCATCAAACCGGGCATCAAGGATCGGTTTGCAAAGCTTCGGGAAATGGGAGTGAAGACGGTGATGATCACCGGCGACAATCCGATAACTGCAGCCGCCATAGCAGCTGAGGCTGGTGTTGATGATTTCGTGGCTGAAGCTACACCAGAGCAGAAGCTGGAAATCATTCGGAAGGAGCAAGCAGAAGGGCGCCTCGTGGCCATGGTTGGCGATGGCACCAATGACGCTCCGGCCCTGGCACAAGCGGACCTGGGGCTCGCCATGAACTCAGGTACACAAGCCGCGCGTGAAGCCGCCAATATGGTTGATCTGGACTCAGATCCCGGGAAACTGCTGGATATAGTAGAAATTGGCAAGCAGCTACTTATAACCAGGGGCGCGCTGACAACGTTCTCGCTCGCTAATGATGTAGCAAAGTACTTTGCCATCCTGCCGGCTCTATTTGTTGTCAGCTTGCCAGCACTTGGCGCGCTGAATATTCTGAACTTGTCTAACCCCGTGAACGCGGTCCTGGCTGCGACAATATTCAATGCTCTGATTATTCCCGCGCTAATACCTTTCGCCTTGAAGGGAGTTCGGTATAAGCCTGCGAGTGCTACGAAGCTGTTACGACGAAATCTACTGATTTTTGGAGTTGGCGGTCTGTTGCTTCCCTTTCCAGCTATCAAGGCAATAGACCTCATGCTCACAGTTGTACTATAAGGGGATAGTGAAATGGCTGATTCAAATACTGGATCCGTATATCGCTCAGCATCGTGGCTTTCAGCAGCAAGAGCTGCGCTCGTCTTTGTCTTGCTATGCGGTGGGCTGTATCCTTTTCTGGTAACTACGGTCGGGGGCATGCTGTTCCCTCATCAGGCCACCGGAAGCCTGATTGTTATTGACGACGACATTGTTGGTTCCGAATTGGTAGGCCAGAGATTCAAAGCTGCCAAGTACTTTCACGGGAGGCCTTCGGCGGCGGATTATGATCCTTTCTCGGTTGGCGGCTCAAATTATGCGGCCAGCAATCCGGATCTGAGAGCTCGCGTGGCTGAAGATGCACGAGATATTGCGGACAGAGAAGGTGTTGAGGTTGAATCGGTGCCGGTGGATTTACTTGCGGCGTCAGGTTCCGGTATAGATCCTCATATATCACCGGAATCAGCGCAGCTCCAGGCAATGCGCGTGGCTACAGCTCGAGATATACCGGTATCGAACGTCAACGATCTTATCGCGCAGTATACAGAGGGCCCGACAATGGGAATCTTTGGGCAGCCAAGGGTCAACGTTCTGCGCATTAATCTGGCATTAGATGGCAAGGAGTTTCTGGATTGAACCAAGGCGACGAGCATCGTCCCAACCCCGATGCGCTCCTGAAGACTCAGGAGCGTGAGGCGGGTGGCGGCCTGAAGATATTTTTAGGCGCGGCACCGGGGGTTGGCAAAACCTATCAGATGCTTCAGGCAGCCCATGAGCTCCGCCGGCACGGTGTTGATGTTGTTATCGGGGTCGCCGAAACCCACGGGCGCAAGGATACGCTGGCTTTAACGGAAGGGCTTGAGAAGCTGCCGGCAAAGGAAGTTGACTATTCAGGAAAGTTGTTCCTTGAATTTGATCTTGACGCGGCAATCAAGCGAAATCCTGACGTGTTGTTGCTGGATGAGCTTGCCCATCGAAATATTCCTGGCACACGCCATGCGCGTCGATACCAGGATATTGAGGAGCTTCTTGATCACGGTATAACCGTCTGGACAGCTGTGAACATTCAGCATCTGGAGAGCCTGTCTGATGTTGTTGCAGGTATCACCGGCGTACGTATGCGGGAGACGGTACCTGATTCAATCCTTGAGATGGCGAGGGATATCGTACTCGTTGATCTTACCCCTTCTGAACTCCTTGAGCGCCTGAGGCAGGGGAAGGTCTATGTGCCTGAACAGGCTCGTGCAGCGATGGAGGGCTACTTTTCTCCTTCGAATCTTTCCGCACTAAGGGAGCTGGCTGTCCAGACAATCGCTGAACGTCTGGATGCAGATCTGCGCGAAACCATGCAGTCTCGTGGTATCGAGGGGCCTTGGCATATCAGATCTCGGATGCTGGTTGCCGTCGATTGTTCCGGGCAAGGTGAAGCGCTGGTTCGGGCTGGCCGGCGAATAGCGGATCGTCGGAAATCCCCATGGACGGTTGTTACTGTCGATAATGGCCGCACAGGGCCGGAGCAGCGCCAACGTCTGGAGAAAGTTTTCGAGCTTGCATCCAGGTTGGGCGCCGAGGTGACAACGCTTCGTGGTTACAATGTGGCTGAGGAAATTCTGGCGTTCGCCAGGGATCAGAACGTTACAACGCTAATCCTTGGGCGCTCCCATAATCGCTGGTGGCATTTTCGAAAATCCACGAGCCGATACCTTATGCGGCGCGCGGAGGCGTTCGAGGTTACTTTTATTCCGGTTCCCAGAAAGCAGCGCCAACGAATTTTCGAAAATGTTTCTTCAGGTAGTGGCAAGAGCGGCTATGCCTGGTCAGTTGCGAGCGTCGCAGTGGCGACTGGTGTTGCTATGGGAATGCAGGACGTACTTCCCCTTGGGAATCTTTCCCTCGTCTTTTTGACAGCAGTTCTTTGGGTCGCTGCGCGAACTGGCATAAGGCCAGCGCTATTTACAGCGCTGGTCAGTTTTCTTACTTACAATTTCTTTTTCACGGAGCCGCGCCTTACGTTTAACATGACTGACACGGATGAAATTCTGACCGTGATGTTCTTCCTGATTATAGCGATTATTGGAGGAAATCTGGCCGGAAGACTGCGTGATCAGATTCATATGCTTCGCGCGTCAAATAATTTGACGGATTCCCATCTGAAATTTACTCGTCGCCTGGCTTCTGCGCCAGATATTATATCGGTCCAGAAAGAAGCAGCGGATGCACTTTTTTCTCAACTTAAAGTGCCACTCGTTATTGTGCAGCGTAACTCGGATGATGACTCCTTGGAGGTGGTTGCGCATCGGGGAGCAGAGAGGTCCCTCAGCGAAGGCGCTTGCTCGGCTATTGACTGGGCGATGCGTAATGGGAAACCCAGTGGTGCGTTCTCGGACACCTTGAGCGGCCAGTGTTGGCGCTTTGAGCCGATTGAAGCGGATGGCAAGGTGTGCGCTGTTCTTGGGTTGTGGGTGGATGATATGACACCGGAGTATTATCGAGGCCTTTCTGTTGGTGTCTATGTTCATCAACTGGGATTGGCCTGGTTCCGAACCCAGCTTGCTGCGAATCTTTCCGCCTCACGGGTGGCCGAAGAAACAGAGCGGCTTCGCTCTGCTCTGCTTTCCTCGATATCACATGATCTTCGGACGCCGTTGGCATCTATGATCGGATCCGCGAGCACCTTGAAATCTATGTCAGACCGACTTTCCGAGGAGGACAGGGTGAGTTTGCTGGATTCTGTTCTGGGTGAAGGTGAGAGGTTGGACCGATACATACGCAACTTACTCGATATGACCAAGCTGGGTCACGGAACGCTGAAAATTGAGAGGGATTGGATAGCTCTGACAGATATTCTCTCTTCGGCGTTAAGGCGTACCCGGGGTTTAATGACAAAGCTCCGGGTAGAGCGGGATGTCGCTGACAATCTACCCTTGCTGTTTGTTCATCCTGCTCTTATCGAGCAGGCATTGGTGAATGTATTGGAGAATGCTGCCAAGTTCGCTCCTGATGGGTCAACGCTGCGTATCCATGCTCGTGAAGCCGGCGGCGAATTGATCATCGCGGTTTCTGACGAGGGACCCGGAATCCCGGAAGAACAGCGTGACAGGGTATTCGATATGTTCTTTACGGGGGGAGAGGGGGATCGTGGGCCCCATGGCAGTGGTCTCGGCCTTGCTATTTGCCATGGCATGATTGCTGCGCATGGTGGGCGTATTCGGGCATTGGCCGGTACTGACAATCGGGGTGCCGTGATCGAAATTGTGCTCCCTCTGGTAGAATCACCGGAACATGAAGCCAATCGAGAATCGCTTGAATGAATGATACAGGTGCAGTGCGGGAGAAGCCGCGCATCCTGATCGTCGATGATGAGCCACAGATTCGGCACTTCCTTCGCATCAGCCTCAAAACTGAAGGTTATGAGTTGCTGGAGGCCGAGAATGGTGAAACCGGTCTTGCTTTATGTGCCAGGCACTCCCCGGACCTTGTTATTCTGGATCTGGGACTGCCGGATATGGATGGCACGGACTTGCTTGAGGCGGTACGTGAATGGTCTGCGGTGCCTGTCATTATACTTTCAGTCCGGGATAGGGAGTTGGAGAAGGTAAAAGCTCTTGATTTGGGCGCTAACGATTACGTGACCAAGCCGTTCGGGGTGGATGAGCTTCTGGCACGGGTGAGGACGCAGCTGCGCAACAATAGACGCGACGACGGAGTCTCAGTAGATCCCTCTGCGATTTTTGATAATGGTGTGCTGCATATCGATCTGTCGATGCGCAAGGTCTCGGTCAATGGCAAGCTGATCAGGCTAACCCCGAAGGAATTCACTGTTTTGCAGGCGCTGATGTTGGCGTCTGGAAAAATTGTCACGCAGTCTCAACTCTTGAAAGATATCTGGGGGCCGACGCACGTCCGGGATACCCATTACTTGCGTGTTCTGATTGGGAGGCTCAGACATAAGTTGGGGGATGATCCAACGGAACAACATTACATTCAGACGGAGCCCGGGGTAGGTTACCGGTTTGTAGCAGTTTGCGATTGAGCAACGCTACGGGCTGCCTTTAAAAATTCATAAGTATTTGTTTTTGTTAGTTTAATTTTCTTATTGGCCTCGTTCGGCTGCGTAGGCTGGACCATTATGGCCTCAGCGGGTAATCGATTTGTAATTTGGGGTCATGGTGCCCCGGGGTGGGTCCACTAGAATCCGCTGCATGTTTCCTTTCACGGAAAAGATCATGTCCACGGGAAAGACCATGTCTGAATCGTCTGCTGCGGTGCCAAGCCGCTTTATTCTGGAAAATCTGCCTGTCGCCTGGGCCATGGCCAGTGGTGGCCTGCGGTCGGTGTTGCCGTTGCCCAGAAAAGGCGGCCTGGATACCACGCCGCTGGATCTGACCATGAAGGCGCCGTCGGCGGCGCTGCTGGCGGCCTATGACAGCTGGAGTGGCATGGATACGGCGCGCTTCGGCGCTACGCTGCCGCCGCATTTTGCCGCGGCGCGTATGGCCATGGGCACCATTTCGCGGCTGACGGCGCGAGCACCTTATCCTCTGCTGAGTGTGCTGAACCAGGGCGTCTGCCTGCGCATCAATACACCGCTACCGCGCACGGGCGTGTTCCAGTTGCACGGTGAGTTGCTGGATGCCAGCGATGACGGCTACCGGGCGCGCATTCACAGCCGCATCAGCATCGGGCCGAAGGCTGATCCGCAGGCGATGATCATCGATTCCTATGCGGCGGTGATGATCAAGTCGCGGCCCAAAGGGGACAAGTCTCCTGCACCGGCGGAGCGAGATTTTGCCACCATCGGCCAGTGGCAAGCCGGTGCGCGCGAGGGCGTGACCTTCTTCAAGCTGACCGGCGATTTCAATCCGATCCACACGTTGCCCGCCATGGCGAAACGCACTCGCTTCAAGGGCTGCATCATGCACGGCTATGGGTGCTTTGCGCAGGTGTTCGAGACGATCCGTCATCAGGGCCACGACATCGCAGAAATTGATGTGCGCTTTATCCGGCCGCTGCCGTTGCCGAGCCCGTTGTTGTCGATCCAGATGACGCAAAGCAAGGACGACAACGGTCGCTATGGTGTGCGCCTGATCGATGGCGCTGGCAATACGTACCAGGCCGGTGATGTGTTGTTGCGAGGTGATGTATGAGCCAGTTCAATGCGACCCGGGTGAATCCCACGCCGGAAGAGCTCCAGCCGGTGATTGCTGCGGGGACGCGTACGCCGTTCCTGGACAGCGCGGGCCTGTATGCCGACCTCATGAGTTACGAGCTGGGCGCCGCAGCGCTGCGCGGTTTGCTGGACCGCGCCGGTGTGCCGGCGGCGGATATCGAGTTGGTGATCATGGGCACGGTGCTGCACGAGGTGGAGACGACCAACGTGGCCCGCGAGGCGATGCTGGCGGCGGGCATGGCCAGCCGCACGCCGGCCTATACCGTGGCCATGGCGGGGATTTCCCCGAACGTGGGCGTGATGAACCTGTGCGACCAGATTCGTCTGGGTCGCCTGACGCTGGGCATCGCGGGTGGCACGGAAAACTTTTCCGATGTGCCGGTGCGGCTGGGGCAGGGGATTCGCCGCGCCCTGATGAAGCTGCGCCAGCGCAAGGATTTCGGCGAGCGCATGAAAGTGCTGGGTGGGCTGCGGCTGCGCGATCTGGGGCTGGATATTCCCGATGGCAGCGACTACACCACCGGCATGACCATGGGGGTGGCCTGCGAGCGCATGGTGAAAGGCGCAGCTGATCCTCGCGCTGTGTCCCGTGAAGCCTGCGATGCGTACGCGGCGGAAAGCCATGCCCGAGCGGTCGGGGCGGCAAGCGCCGGGCATCTGGCCGGGCAGATTACGGCGGTGACCAACAAGGCTGGCGAAACCGCCGACGCAGACAACACCCCGCGTGCCGATGCGACGGCGGAGCGGCTGGGCAAACTGGCGCCGGTGTTTGATCGGGAGCACGGGGTCATCACCCCCGGTAATGCCTCGCGCTTTACCGACGGCGCTGGCGCGTTGTTGCTGGCCAGCCGTGAAGAAGCCACGCGCCGCGGCCTGAAGCCGTTGGCCATCGTGCGCGATTACTTGCTTGCCGGTGTCGACACCTTGCAGGATGAAATGCTGCTCGGCCCGGCCATGTCGATCCCGCCGCTGCTGGCACGTAGCGGCCTGAGCTTCGCCGATATCGGCGTATGGGAAATCCACGAAGCCTTCGCGGCGCAGATGCTGGTCAATATGGCCTGCATGGCCGATGCCGACTTCGTCCGTGCTCGCCACGGCAGTGACATGCCCCACGGTGAAATCCCCCGTGACAGCCTGAATGCCTGGGGCGGTTCCCTGTCTCTGGGTAATCCCTTTGCCGCCACCGGCTGCCGCTTGCTGCTCACCGCAGCGCAGCGGCTGCGCCAGGAGGGCAAACGCTTTGCGGTGGTGTCCACCTGCGCCGGTGGCGGCCTGGGCGCCGCGCTGCTGCTGGAAAATCCTGACGGCGTGTAACGACGCCACGTAATGGACGGCGTGTAACGACGGCGTGTAACGGACGCTGTGAGCGGACGTGGCGTAAAGGTTCTGCCGGGGACGGACCTGGCGCATGGAAATGTCGCGTGGCCGGTGGTAAACAGAGAAGGACATCCAAGGGGGTTGCAGGGAGCCAGTACGGTCATGAACAGGGCCATGAAAAGGATCACAAAAAGGGTCATAGCAGAAATGGCGCAGGGGTTGCGCCCGCTGATCATCGCGGTCGTAACCACAGCACCAATGATTACCGTTGCCTCGGAGCCGGGGCAGGACAATCCGCTCGTCAGCCGCTTCGCGGGCGCCACCATGCAGGGCTATATGGCGCGTGACTACGACGAGGTGGCCTTGCCCCTCGGGCCGATTCCGATGGATGCCTACCATCTTCGCAGCGGTTGGAATCAGGAGGTCCTGCAGCCGTTGCAGATGCTGCTTGAGGGACGCGTCACCTGGCTGACCTACGAAGCGCCGGCAGGCAGAAGCCCGCTGGAAATACAGCGCAACTATCAGGCTGCGCTTACCGCTGACGGTTTTAGCGTGCGCTTTGAATGCGCCGAGCAAACCGGCTGTGGTCGACAGATCGGCGCTTACGTCAGAAACGTCACCTTCCCCGACGATTACTGGCGCAACATGCGCAATGCGCTGCATCCCACCATTCTGGTGCGTGGCGGCACCCGCGCCCTGCTGGCCGAGCGCAATAACGACGCCGGTCGCACCCACGTTTTTCTGTATATCCAGGATCAGCAGGCGGCGCCCGTTATCCACAAAGTAGTGGTGGAAGGGCAAGCCATGCAGACCGGGCAGGTGCAGACGGGCGCCCGCAGTGCCGATGAACTCCGCGCCTCGCTCACCGCTGAGGGCCATGCCGTGGTGGACGGCATCTTCTTTGATCATGACAGCGCCGCACTGCGGAGTGAGTCCAGCGAAGCGCTGACGCAGATGGCGGCGTTGCTGGCAGCACATCCGGATATCGAGGTGCTGGTGGTGGGGCACACCGACAACCAGGGCAGTTTCGATTACAACGCGGATCTGTCGCTGCGGCGCGCTTCAGCGGTACGCCAGGCACTGGTGCGGGATTTCGGTATTGCTGCCGGGCGCATGACGCCGAAGGGCGCCAGCTTTATGGCGCCCCGGGCCAGCAACGCCAGCGAGGCGGGTCGCGAACAGAATCGCCGCGTAGAGCTGGTGCTGCGATGAACCGCGCAGATGTCGGGCACCGGGCGGGGCTGTTGCGGGGCTTGTTGATGGCCCCGATAATGGCCCTGCTGCTGGCCCTCAGCGGCTGCGGTCTCATCAGCGGCGCGGACGAACAAGTCGGCTTCGCAGCGCCGCGCGATCCCGACGATGTGGAATTCCAGTTTCTTTATCTGGCGCGCTATCTGGATTCCGCCAAGCCGTGCTACCTCATCCACCCGCAGAGCCTGACCCGGTCGGCGTTCAACGCGCGGGGCACCAGAGTGAGCTATGTGCGCAGCGGTTGCTTCCGTGATGTGGCGTTTCATACCGGGGATGCCGCCCTGTGCCGGCATGTCCGTTCGGTGAGCACGCTGTTCTTGTCGGGTGAGCGGTTGAATGCGGCGACATGCCGAAAAAATGCCACAGGCAACGGACGCGTTGCCAACAGCCTGGATGTGCCGGCCATCGTCGCGCTGGCGGGCTTCAGCGACCAGGAGGTGGACAGATTCCTGGTGGCGCAAAACCGGTTCTCCTCCATCGCTGAGGCCGCCGAGGCGCGACAACGGGATGCCGCGCGGCACGCCTATGAGGTCAGGGACGTTCTGCTGCACTCGCGAGAATTTTTCCAGCGCATCGAGGCGTTGCCAGGATTTGCGGACGAGCGTGATCGGGCCGACATGGCGGCAGTGCCCTGGCAGCCCCGTTTCGCGGACGCGCCGTAAGCGGCTGTCAGGTGCCGCAGAACGTCTGGCACACCCGCTCTTCCGGGGCGGGCGGTGCCTTGAAGGCTGCTTTGTCCGGGCCGTCTTCATAGGGCGTTGCCAATACCGCCAGCAGTTGTTGTGTCGGTGCCAGATCGTTCTGGCTGCTGGCGGCGTCCAGGGCTTTTTCCACTTGATGGTTGCGCGGGATGATGGCCGGATTGCTGTTGCGCATCAGGCACAGTGACGATGCCAGTGGCTTCGTGTTTTTTGCCAGCCGTGCCTGCCAGCGATCGTACCAGCTGCGGAAATCAGCGCTGTCATAAGGCGCGCCTTCCGGGCGGGTTTCACTGCTCAGATCTCGGAATGTATTGGTGTAATCCGCCGCTTGTGACTGCATCCACTTCAACAGATCCGTCGCGAGTGCCTCGTCCGCCGGATCCTCGCCAAACAGGCCAAGCTTGCGGCGCATCATCGCCAGCCATTTTTCAGCATAGCGCTGCGGGAATGACCGGATCAGATCCGTGGCCGGGGCGACCGCTTGCTCCGGGTCGTCAGCAATCAGGGGCAGCAGGGTTTCCGCGAAACGGGCCAGGTTCCATTGTGTGATGGCGGGCTGGTTCGCGTACGCGTAGCGGCCCTGATGATCGATGGAGCTGAATACGGTTTCCGGGTGGTAACTGTCCATGAACGCGCAGGGGCCATAGTCGATGGTCTCACCGGACAAGGTCACGTTGTCCGTATTCAACACGCCATGAATAAACCCCACCCGCATCCAGTCCACCACCAGATCAATCTGCCGATCCATCACTGCCTCGATCAATACCAGCGCCGTGTTGGAGGCGCTGCCCGAATCGGAAGCCAGTTGTGGCTGCAGTTGTAACTTCAGTTGTAGATAGTGTCGCGCAATCACGAAATCCACCAACGCCTGCAGTGACGCCTTGTCCTCGCGGCTGGCGGCAAACTGAAACGTGCCGACGCGCACATGGGAGGTGGCGACCCGGGTCAGCACTGCGCCTGGCAGCGCTGTTTCCCGTTGCACCGGTTCGCCGGTGCTGACCACCGCCAGACTGCGCGTGGTGGCAATGCCCAGCGCCTGCATGGCTTCGCTGATGATGTACTCGCGCAGCATTGGCCCCAGCCCCGCGCGGCCATCGCCGCCACGGGAATAGGGCGTGCGGCCGGCGCCCTTGAGCTGAATGTCATAAAGCTGGCCATCCGGCGCGCGCTGCTCAAAGAGCAGAATGGCGCGCCCGTCGCCGAGCATGTTCGGGTGACCAAACTGATGCCCGGCATAGGCCTGGGCCAGGGGCGTGCTGCCCGCTGGCACGGTATTGCCGCCCAGCAGCATGGCCCCCTCTGGCGTGTTGAGCGCCGCCGCATCCAGCCCCAAAGAGGTCGCCAGTGCCGTGTTGAACAGCGTTATCACCGGCGCCTTGACGGCGGTGGGCTCGCAATGCGCAAACATCGACGCTGGCAGCGAGGCGTAGCTGTTTTCCGGGTCGGCAAAGCGGAAGCCGTAGGGGGGCGAGGCGTTGGACATGGTCGAGCTCCGGCGACAGCGGGATGAAGGGACGTGCAGGACAAGGATAGCAGAGATGGCCTGTCGAAATGCGGTGCCGGGCAACGACCACGGGGTGTTCATTCCCTCATGCGTTTCAGACAGGAGCATTCCCATGCCACATACCATCCGCCTCCATCGTGTTCTGCAAGCACCGCCCGAGCGCGTCTACCGCGCGTTCCTCGACCCGGAGGCCAAGGTCAAATGGCTGCCGCCCAACGGCTTCACCGGCAAGGTCGAGCACCTCGACGCCCGGGTGGGTGGCACCTACAAGATGTCATTCACCAATTTCACCACCGGCCAAAGCCACGCCTTCGGCGGCGAGTATCTTGAACTGGACCCCCACAAGCAGATCCGCTACACCGACCAGTTCGATGACCCGAACATGCCGGGCACCATCAATGTGACGGTGACGTTCAAGGCAGTGTCCTGCGGCACTGAGCTGCATATCACCCAGGACGGTGTACCGGATGTGATCCCGGAAGAGGCCTGCTATCTGGGCTGGCAGGAATCGCTGATCCAGTTGGCGAAGCTGGTTGAGCCGGAGATTCCTGAGGGGTGACTCTGAGGGGGCATGCCCCCTCAGGCAGCCGCCTTCGACGACACGATACGCAGCACATCAAGATAGCCCGGCGGCGCCTGCACCGCGCCGCGCTGGCGCAGCATGCGGTGCATCATCGGTAAGCGGAAATACGGCACCGACGCCATGACATGATGCTCGATGTGATAATTCACGTTCAGGGGCGCGACAGTCGCGCGGGCGAGCAGCCCGGCGCGGGTGGTTCGGGTATTCAGGAACATGTCGGGGCTTTTTTCAGAGCGGGTTTCAGAGCCGGTTTCAGAGCCGGTTTCAGTGCAGGCATGTTCCGCCATCGAGCGAATGCGGACGAACAATGAAAACGTGGTCATGTATGCCAGTATCCAGACCGCGAACAACCAGGGGTAACCCGACGCCCAGAGCACTGCGAACATCACGCCGTTAACGATCACCGTAGGCGTCACGTTGCGCACAAACATGATGAGGCGGCGCCAGGGTGTCATGCCTTCGCCCGGCAGGCGCACCACATCGTTGGCCACGGTCCATTTGAGATAACCCGCATCCATCAGAAAGCGGCCGATAAAGAACTTGATGCCGGTGACGCCCGCCATATCGCGCAACAGTTTGCGTGCCAGGGATTGGCGTGTGGTCGGGAAGGGCGCCACCAGAGACAGATCGGGATCCTGCGCTTGCCCGGTGTGGGTGTGATGCACGATGTGATGGGCGCGGTACTTGTGCAGATCGTTCCAGATGGGCCGTGCACACAACCAGTCAGCCGCCACATTGTTCAGCCATTTGCGCTTGAACAGCGTGCCATGGGACGCATCATGCATCTGAATGGCAAGACTGAGTTGGCGGCCGCCCAGCACGCACAGGGCGAGCAGCAGCACGGGGATAAAAATCAGCAAAGATTGTTGGCTGGCCCAGGCAAGCGCAACGAACGACGCGCAGATAGTCAGCCAGGTAAAGCCGACGGCGATGAAGCCACGGATATCGGAACGCGCGGTGAGCATTCTGATTTCATCACGCGTGAATATTTCGGTGACTTTGCGTCGGGTGATGTCCGGGACAGTGGTGGCGTTGTGCATGATTGTTTTTCCTCTACCCCTTGAATGATGACAGGCCGAAGTCGCCGAACGGTTCGTCGCGTTCGCGCACTGCTTGCTTGAATCCGGCTTCGGCCGCGCGTTGCTGAAAGGCGTAGCCTTCCGGCGTGTGTCGGGTGATGCCATCGAATACCGTGCCCAGAATCTGGGTGGTGTGCAGGCCCTGCTGCATGACGGACTGGTTCAGCAGCAGCTTCATCATGATCAACTGATTGACGGGCATGCGCGCAATGCGTTCCAGCAGGGCTTCAAAGCGAGTGCCCAGCGCCTCTGGCGGCGCCGATTCGATAGCGAGCCCCCACGCCTGTGCTTCCTTGCCGGACAGACAGTCACCGGTGAACAGCAGGCGCTTTGCCTTTTCCAGGCCAAGGCGATGAAACCACAGCGATGTGGTGGGGGAGCCCCAGACCCGCGCTGGCGGATAGCCGATCTTGGCGTCGTCCGCGATGACCAGCAGATCGGAGCACAGGGCCATGTCGGTGCCGCCTGCAACGCAGAAACCGTGCACCTTGCAGACCACTGGCTTGTCCGAGTGGAACAGGCTCATGAAGCCGCGCATATTGCGGCTCATCATGGCGTAGTCGGTCATCGGGTCCCAGGTGCGGTCAGGCCGGTGGTTCTCGCGCTGCACCAGCGGGTCCAGCGGCGAGCCGGGCGGCCAGTCGCCGCCGGGGTTGTCCATCGTCATGTCCTGGGCGCTGTCCACCAGATCGTAACCGCCGCAGAAGCCGGAACCGTTGCCCGCCAGGGCGATAACGTGCACCGCCGGGTCCAGGTTGGCCTGCTCGACACAGGCCGCCATCTCGCGGGGCATGTCCATGGTGATGCCGTTGCCGCGGGCTGGCCGGTTCAGCGTAATACGGGCGATGCGACCTGTGACCTCGTAGGTCATCGTCTTCAATGTATCCATGGTTGCCTGCCACTCAGATGCCGATGTGATCCGTCATTTCTATTGGTTGTTACATAGTTTGTCAATATTAACTTTTATGAGTAACATTCTGATCCATGCCGGGCCCATGCCGGGCCCATGCCTGAAAAGCGCCTGGAAAGCGCCTGGAAGGTGGTCCCCAGGGGTCTGCAAGGGGATACTTGCCGGCTGATAAAGAGGATGGTCATGCAGCTGAACCCGAAAGATCTGATCCTGACCCTCTTGCTCGCGGCTGATGACCGGGAGCTGGAGGCCCGCGAAGCGGTGTCCGCCTGCGCCCTGTTCGGCGTGCGGGCCAACAGCGTGCGCGTGGCGCTGGTGCGGCTGAATGCGGCGGGGCTGATCGAGGCCGTCGGGCGTGGCAGCTATCGCCTGGGGGCGAAAGCAGTGGGTCTCGCCGGCGAACTTGGCCTCTGGAAACAGGCGGAGGCGCGTATCAGGCCCTGGCAGGGTGACTGGCTGATGGTGCATACCGGCGAACTGAAACGCAGCGACAAACCGGCCATGAACCGGCGCCAGCGCGCGCTGCGCCTGGCCGGCTTCGAAGCCCTGCAACGGGACATCTACCTCAGGCCAGACAACCTGGTGGAAGATATCGCGGCACTGCGCCAGCGCCTGCAACGGCTTGGCCTGGACGCCGAAGCCCTGGTCTGGCGCGCCCAGGCCCTGGACCCGGCGAGCGAGGCCCAGGCCCGCACACTGTGGGACGGCCCGGCGCTTACCGCGCAATATCGCGAATCCACCCGGCGCATTCGGGAATGGCTGGCAAAGATGCCGGCACTGGATCTGGACGAAGCCGCACGCGAATCCTTTCTGCTGGGCAACGCGGTTATCCGCCAGATGATCTACGACCCCCTTCTTCCCGACCCACTCGTGGACAGCGCGGCACGCCGAGACTGCCTGGCGGCTGTGCAGGACATCGATGAAGTCGGCCACGACATATGGCGGCGCCTGCGGGATGCGGCATTTTCTGCCGCTCCAGAGAGCGCTGGCTCCGTTGACTGAGGCGGGTTGGCTCGGACTTGCGCTGAAATTGCCATGGGCAGTATCATACGTCGTAACAATACCCGCCAAGGCTATGCTCTTCGGAGTACCCTCAAACCGGCGGGTTACTTGTTTATGAGGGGCTGAAAATGGATTTCACCAAGCCCGCCCGGACCTGGCAAGAGCAGCTGGAGCTGCTACAGGCCCGTGGGTTGATTATTCCTGATGCAGATCGAGCCGGGCACTACCTTGCGCATATCAACTACTATCGGTTGACCGGGTACTGGCTACCTTTCGAAGAAGATCATGCCAGTCACAGGTTCAGGTCAGGCGCGTCTTTTGATGATGTGCTGAATCTCTACATTTTTGATCGAGAGTTCCGTCTGCTATTGCTGGATGCGATTGAGAGAGTCGAGGTCTCCCTGCGTGCTCAGTGGGCTTATCACATGGCCCACAAACATGGCCCTCACAGTTATCTTGATGCGAGCCTGGCTACGGACCAAAAGCTTCATGCTCGTCACCTGGGCAAATTGCAGGACGAGATTTCTCGTTCTGATGAGATATTCATCCAGCATTATTGCCGTACCTACAGCAACCCGGTCTCGCCGCCAGTACGGTCTGTCAGTGAGATCATGTCGCTGGGTATGCTATCGCGCTGGATTACTCATATGGTTCCATCAGACAGGGCGCTGCTGGCACGAGTGTATGGGCTTGATCAAAATGTCCTGAAAGGGTTTGTTCGCCATCTGGCGTATGTGCGCAATCTGTGCGCCCATCACTGTCGTGTCTGGAACCGTGGCCTCACTGTGACTATGTCGCTGCCTCGTACTAAACCGGCGGCGTTGGTTAGCAGTTTCAACCCTGGCCAGCAAAGGCGTATATACAACACATTGGTAATGCTGGCGGCGCTGATGGATGTTGTATGCCCGGATAGTCAGTGGAAGAAAAGGTTGGGAGATTTGCTGGTGCAGCATCATATTGATGCTCATGCCATGGGCTTTCCCGAGGGCTGGCGGAATCTCCCGGTTTGGAGGTGACCCCGCCCCGCCTGGGTGCAGGAAATATTACCCATTTTACTTTTTTGATAAACGTGCTTGTAAAACAACGCGAAGATACGCCGTGCCGTATAGACCTGCCGTCATACAAAGCCCAGTCTCTGGTGTAGCCAATGCGAATTCAGAGTTGGTTCCGATAGTTAATGACGCTGGGAGCACACCATGAACAAGGATCAGGTTAAAGGTACGGCCAAGCAGGTTGAAGGCAAAGTCAAAGAGAAGACGGGCCAGACCCTGGGCAACAAGGAAATGGAAGTCAAAGGCAAGGTGAAGAATCAAGAAGGAAAGATTCAGGGCGCCTATGGCGACGCGAAAAACGATGTGAAGAAATAACTGACGTAATGACGAAGCGCGATGGCCGGGTGGACTTTTGTCCGCCCGGTTTTTTATGTGCAAGTAGAAAACGAGAAATGTGGTGGGCCCACCTGGACTCGAACCAGGGACCAAGGGATTATGAGTCCCCTGCTCTAACCAACTGAGCTATAGGCCCGGAAAGCTGAAAATCAGAAACGCTGTATTAATTTTTTTGCGGTCTTGCGGGTGCTGTAAACGCGCCAGCCGCTGAATAATGCAGCGGCTGGCGGTGTGTTTCAAGTGTTAATCAGCTGTCGCCATCGAGGAAGCTGCGCAGGTGTTCGCTGCGCGACGGATGGCGCAGTTTGCGCAGGGCCTTGGCTTCGATCTGACGAATCCGTTCCCGGGTGACGTCGAACTGTTTGCCGACTTCTTCCAGGGTGTGGTCGGTGTTCATGTCGATGCCGAAGCGCATGCGCAGGACTTTTGCTTCGCGGGCGGTCAGGTTCGCCAGTACCTCGCGGGTCGCTTCTTCCAGGCCGAGCATGGTGGCGGAGTCCACCGGGGATTCGATGTTGCCGTCCTCGATGAAATCGCCAAGGCTGGAATCTTCATCGTCGCCGATGGGGGTTTCCATGGAAATCGGTTCTTTGGCGATCTTCAGCACCTTGCGCACCTTGTCTTCCGGCATTTCCAGGCGTACGCCCAGTTCTTCCGGAGTAGGTTCGCGGCCCATTTCCTGCAGCATCTGGCGCTGTACCCGGTTGATCTTGTTGATGGTCTCGATCATGTGTACCGGAATACGGATGGTGCGCGCCTGGTCAGCGATGGAGCGGGTAATGGCCTGGCGAATCCACCAGGTGGCATAGGTGGAGAACTTGTAGCCACGGCGGTATTCGAACTTGTCCACGGCTTTCATCAGGCCGATGTTGCCTTCCTGAATCAGATCGAGGAACTGCAGGCCGCGGTTGGTGTATTTCTTGGCGATGGAAATCACCAGACGCAGGTTGGCCTCGACCATTTCTTTCTTGGCGCGGCGGGCCTTGGCTTCGCCGATGGAGACGCGGCGGTTGATTTCCTTGATGTCGGCGACCGGGACGCCAGCGGCTTCCTCGATCTGCAGCACGCGTTTCTGGGCGCGCACGATGTCGCCCTTGACGGCGTTGAAGCGGTCGTTGTCCAGCTTCACTTTCTTGCTGCGGGTCTGCTTGTCGGCCCAGTCGATATTGGTTTCGTTGCCGGGGAACGACTTGATGAATTCCTTGCGGTCCATGCCGCCGCGGCGGATGGCCAGTGCCATGATTTCGCGTTCATGGCGGCGAATCACGTCCAGGGTCATGCGCACTTGGCGCAGCAGCTCTTCATAGATGCGGGGCACCAGTTTGAAGATGGTGAACTGCTCGGCCAGCTGTTCCATGTGCTTGGCGGTGGTGGCGTGGTCGCGGCCGTTGCGCTTCAGGGAGCGCTGGGTTTTTTCCCACTGGGCGCGCAGGGCGTTGAAACGCTCGGCGGCCAGCACCGGGTCCAGGCTGCCATCGTCCTCGTCGTCATCATCGTCGTCGCTGTCGTCTTCGTCAGCGTCGTCTTTCTTGTCTTTCTCGTCCTTGCGGTTGGCGAACTGCGGCTCGGCCGGGGCAGAGGGGGCAGCGGCGCCATCGTCGTTGGGGTCGAGATAGCCGGCGATGATGTCGGAAATGCGACGCTCTTCGGCGGTCACGCGGTCGAACTCGGCCAGCACGATTTCCACGGTGCCGGGCCAGTAGGCCATGGCGTGCAGCACTTCGCGGATGCCTTCCTCGATGCGCTTGGCGATTTCGATTTCGCCTTCGCGGGTCAGCAGCTCCACGGTGCCCATTTCGCGCATGTACATGCGCACCGGGTCGGTGGTGCGGCCCGGTTCGGATTCCACGGAAGCCAGTACCGCAGCGGCTTCCTCGGCGGCAATTTCATCCGGGCTGTCGGTGTTCTCATCCATCATCAGCTGTTCGGCATCAGATGCCTTCTCAACGACGGGAATCCCCATGTCGTTGATCATCTGGATGATGTCTTCCACCTGATCGGTGTCAGTGATCGAATCCGGCAGGTGGTCGTTCACCTCAGCATAGGTCAGGTAACCCTGCTCTTTGCCCAAAGCGATCAGCTGCTTCAGCTGTGACTGCTGCTGCTCTTTCTGCGATGTCATGTCGCGGCCCGTGGTTGGAGTTGCCAAACGGCGGATTATACTGGAAGCCCGTGTTTATTCCTACACGCGCACCGCTGAAAGACGGTGGCAGCGTGCTTGTCGGCGCGTTTGAGGCGCAGGGTCGGGCTGTGTGAAAAACGTGTCGACAGGGGGAGATATCGGGTCGATACGGGGGATTTCAAGGTGCTGGTGGGAGGGGCGAGACCTAGCCCATCGGAGCCTGGTCCAGCGGCATGGACAGGCTCAGGCGGGCACTGCTCAGGGCCCGGGTCAGCTCGGAGAGGCGTCGGGCGTCGGGTTTGGCCTGCGCCACTTCGTGGGCAATGGCGGCCTCCAGGCGGCGGACTTCCAGCTGCTGTATGGCGTCGTGCCAATAGCGCCGGGTGGTGGTTTCGTCCATGGGCGCGCGCAGGGTCTCGCGTAACAGGCGGGCCAGGGTTTCGCCCTGTTCCAGCGCCATCAGGCTGCCCATGAGGGCGGCCGGGGGCAGGTCGGGGTTGTCGCGCACCAGCGCGCTGACCTGAAACAGCAGATCCAGTTGCGGCAGTTCCAGTTCTTCCACGCCCTCGGGCAGCGGTTTCTCGCGAATCAGGGTCGGGGTATTGAGCAGCATCAGGGTCATGCGCTCGCCCAGGCTCAGGGTGCTGCCACGGGGGCGCTGGGCCGGTGCGCGAGGCGCTGGCCGGGTGTTCTGCTTTGCACGGTCGTCAAAACGCGACGGCGGTGCAGCCTGGCCCGCCGTGCCGCCGTAGATATCGGCGGGGGGCATGTCGCCGCCCGGGTAGTTGTCGTGGCTGTCGGCATAACCGCTCGCATAGTCCTCCGGCGGCGGGGCAGGCGGGAGATCGCCGTTGTGAAAGTGCTGCCGGGGCGGTGCTGCGCTGTAGCTGCTGTTGCTGTGAGGGTTGCCGCTCCGATCGCCGGAATGGCCGCCAGCACTCGCGCGTGGCGCAGGCGCCGGGGTCAGCCGTTCCAGTTCTTCTTCGGTGAGCCGGGTGCGGTCGGCCAGTTCACGGCGCAGCAGGCTGCGGTAGAAGTCGCCGCGCACTTTCTGGATATACGGCAGGGCAAGGCGGGCGAGGCGGGCGCGGCCGTCTACGGTGCGCACATCCAGCCCCTCTTCCAGATGCCGGAACAGGAATTCGGACAGGCTGGGGGCCTCGGCGGCCATCGCCAGCAGGGCTTCGCGGCCCTGGGTGCGCACCAGGGTGTCCGGGTCTTCGCCGTCGGGGAGAAACAGAAAGCGGGCCTGTTTGCCATCTTCCAGTGTGGCCAGGGCGGATTCCAGAGCGCGCCAGGCGGCGTTGCGGCCCGCATTGTCGCCGTCGAAGCAGAACACCACTTCATCGACCTGGCGGAACAGCTTCTGGGCGTGGTCCTCGGTGGTGGCGGTGCCGAGGGTGGCCACGGCGTTATCGATGCCGTGCTGGGCCAGGGCGATGACGTCCATGTAGCCCTCCACCACGAACAGTTGCGGTGACTTGTCACGGCTCTGGCGCCACTCCCACAGGCCGTAGAGTTCGCGGCCCTTGTGGAACACCGGGGTTTCCGGGGAGTTCAGGTATTTGGGTTTGCCGTCGCCGAGCAGGCGCCCGCCGAAGCCGATGGTGCGGCCGCGGGTGTCGCGGATCGGGAACATGATGCGGTCGCGGAACTTGTCGTAGGTGCGGCCGGTGTCGTCACGGCGCACCAGCAGGCCCGCTTCCAGGGCCAGATCCAGGCCTGGCTGATCCAGGGACAGGCTGGTCATCAGGTTATCAAAGCCCGGCGGGGCAAAGCCGAGGCCGAAGCGGGCGGCGACGGTGCCGCTCAGGCCGCGCCCCTTGAGGTAGGTCACGGCGCTCTGGCGCTCCGGGGCGCTCTTGAGCTGCTGGCGGTAATAGCGGTCGGCGCGGGACAGCAGGTCGAGGATGCGTTGCACCTGATCCTTGCGGGCCACGTCCTGGGCGGTCTCCGGGCGTTCTCGGGGCACTTCCACGCCGGCCTTGTCGGCCAGCTGTTTGACGGCTTCCGGGAAGCTGAGGTGCTCGTATTCCATCAGGAAGCCCACGGCGTTGCCTTTGGCGCCGCAGCCGAAGCAGTAATAGAACTGTTTGTCCGGGGCGACGGTGAAAGAGGGCGTCTTTTCGTTATGAAACGGGCAACAGGCACTGTAATTGCGGCCGGTCTTTTTCAGGGGTACGCGCGCATCGATCAGTTCCACCAGATCAGTGCGGGCGAGCAGGTCCTGAACAAAAGCCTCGGGGATGCGTGACATGAGTGCCGTATCGGTTGCTGTTGAGTGTGGTCGAGTGTGGTGGCCAATGCGCCATGGAATCAGGACGCCAGTGTAGCCTGCATGGCGCAGGCCGCCCAGCACGGATACCTCGTTCCCCTGGCTGGGACACGAGCGCGCCGACAAGCGTGTGACGGCAAGTCAGGAAAACGAGAGAGGGGGGTGGTTCAAGGGTAGTGTTGGCGAGCTGCCCGGTGTTACTGCAATCGCGCGCGGATCTTGCCGCTGACGGCGCCCATGTCGGCGCGGCCCTGCAATTGCGGCTTGAGCAGGCCCATGACCTTGCCCATGTCCTGCATGCCGGCAGCGCCGCTGTCGGCAATCGCCCGGGTGATCAGCGCATCGATCTCGTCATCCGAGAGCGGTTGCGGCATGAACTCCCGCAGTACCTCAATCTCTGCCAGCTCAATGTCAGCCAGTTCCTGACGGCCCGCGTCGGCGTACTGGCGGGCGGCGTCCTGACGTTGCTTGAGCTGCTTGTCGAAAATGGCGAGCACGCGGCTGTCATCCAGCTCGATGCGCTCGTCCACTTCCACCTGCTTGAGCGCGGCCAGCACCATACGGATAGTGCCCAGACGGACACTGTCCTTGGCTCGCATGGCATCTTTCATGGCGTCCGTAAGACGGGCCTTGATGGCGCTCATGGCAGGTATCCGGCAGGAATCAGTACAGACGCTTGCGGATCAGCTGCTCGCGGGACACCTTCTTCAGGTGGCGCTTGACGGCGGCCGCACGCTTGCGCTTGCGTTCCTGGGTGGGCTTCTCGTAGAACTCACGGCGACGTACTTCGGCCAGGATGCCAGCCTTCTCGCAGGAGCGCTTGAAGCGGCGCAGTGCCACGTCAAACGGTTCGCCTTCCTTTACTCGTACTTGCGGCATGCACAATCACCTTTGTATAGCGGGGCGCGCCAGGCGACCCGTTTAAGTAGTCAATCATGCCCGAAGCGGCCTGGATCAGGTCTGCGGGGCAAAGAGCGCGGCATTCTACCGGAGCCGGAGGGATTTGCAAAGGTACGTTTCATCCTGTCGACACGGTGATCCGGCGTGTTGCTGGCGCTGCCCGGGCTGCCGCTTTATCATCCGCACGCCATTTCCGGAGGTTCCATGCGCGTTCTGGGTATCGAAACCAGCTGTGACGAGACCGGCATTGCCCTGTATGACACGGATCGGGGCCTGCTGGCGGAAGCACTCTACAGTCAGGTGAGCATGCATGCCGAATACGGCGGCGTGGTGCCGGAGCTTGCCAGTCGCGACCATATCCGGCGCCTGCTGCCGCTGCTGCAGCAGGTGCTGGACGACGCGGGCTGCACCGCCGGGCAGATAGACGCCATCGCCTATACCGCCGGCCCGGGGCTGGCGGGGGCCTTGCTGGTGGGGGCCGCCACGGCGCAGTCGCTGGCGTTTGCCTGGGATATTCCGGCGTTGCCGGTCCACCATATGGAAGGCCATCTGCTGGCGCCCTTGCTGGAAGAGAATCCGCCGGCGTTTCCCTTTGTGGCGTTGCTGGTCAGCGGCGGCCACACCATGCTGCTGGATGCCCGGGGGCTGGGCGATTACCACTTGCTCGGGGAATCCCTGGATGATGCCGCTGGCGAAGCCTTCGACAAGGCCGCCAAGATGATGGGCCTGGGGTACCCCGGTGGGCCGCGCATCAGCGCGCTGGCGCAGCAGGGCGACCCGGCCCGCTTCACCTTCCCGCGGCCGATGACCGATCGGCCGGGGCTGGATTTCAGTTTCTCCGGCCTGAAGACCTATTGCCTCAATACCATCGCCGCCTGCGGCGGCAAGGACGCGCTGTCCGAGCAGGATCGTGCCGACATTGCCCGCGCCTTCGAGACGGCGGTGGTGGAAACCCTGGTGATCAAATGTCGCCGGGCCATGCAGGAAACCGGGCACACCACCCTGGTGATGGCGGGCGGCGTCAGCGCCAATACGCATTTGCGGGCGCGTTTGAACGAGGCGCTCGGCAAGCAGGGCGTGCGGGTCTGTTATCCCCGCCATGACTTGTGTACGGATAATGGCGCGATGATCGCCTACGCGGGCGCGCTGCGCCTGCTCGCCGGTGAGCGGCATCCGGGATTGGGAATCAGCGTGCGGGCGCGTTGGCCGTTGATGGAGTTGGTGCCGGTTGGAGGGATTGGAGAGTGATGGGGCATGGTGCGCTTCGCTGTGCTCAGCACACCCTACGGGAAGCAGGTTGCGTAGGGTGTGCTGAGCACAGCGAAGCGCACCAGCTCCCGCTCACTGCTTGTTGCGAAACCCCAACTCTTTCCCGGTAAGCAAATTACGAATATTGCTGTGATGCCGCGCCAACAACATGGCCGTAAGCAGCAGCATCGGCCAGAAAGCCGCCGGCAACCACATATGAATCGCCACCGGCATGGCAATGAACGCCAGCATTGAGGCCAGAGAAGACACGCGGAACAGGCCGAACACCAGCAGCCAGGTCGCGCCGGTGACCAGCCCGCTGGGCCAGTGCAAGGCGAAGATCAGGCCGAAGGCGGTCGCCACGCCTTTACCGCCTCGCAGTTGGAAGAAGGCGGGAAACAGGTGGCCCAGGAAGGCACAAAAGCCAGCCAGTGCGGCGACGGTCATGCTCTGGTTCAGCAACACGGCGGCCAATACGGGAAGGACACCTTTCAGCACATCCCCCGCCAGCGTCATGGCCGCAGCCGGTTTGCCGGCAATGCGCAGCACGTTGGTGGCCCCGGGATTGCTGGAGCCCTCGGTGCGAGGGTCGGGGTAGCCAAGGGCTTTGCAGATCAGGATGGCGCTCGACACCGAGCCCAGCAGGTAGCCACCAAGACAGAGCAGCAGTACCAGCCACCAGGCTTCCTGTAATGTGCTGAAATCCACGGGTTATAATCCTCGTCCTTTGATTGAAACAGGTGTCCGTGACGCCCCGTTCTCCCGCCGCGCAGTATAACGTCATCGCGTGAAGCGGGTATGACGTCGTCCGCCGGTGTCCGGCAGGCCGGGGTGTATCCTTGACCAAAACGCATTACCCTTGCGCATCCGGCGGCACAGCGGGGCAGGCTGGTGTGCAAGATTCGCACGATTGCATGGGGATTGGAAATGGACATCGTCTATATACGTGACCTGAAAGTGGACACGGTGATCGGCATCTTCGACTGGGAGCGCCGCATCCGCCAGACCGTCAGCCTGGATCTGGAAATGGCGGCCGATATTCGCCGCGCCGCTGCCACGGACAGTATCGACGACACGCTGGATTACAAAGCGGTGGGCAAACGCCTGATCCGTTTTATCCAGGCGTCCGAGTTTCAACTGGTGGAAACCTTGTGTGAGCGCTGTGCCGAAATCGTGCTGACAGAGTTCGATGTGCCCTGGTGCCGTCTGCGGGTGTCCAAGCCCGGCGCGCTGCGGGGTTCTCAGGATGTGGGTGTGATTATTGAGCGAGGTGAGCGTCCCTGATGCTGGTTTACCTGAGTCTCGGGTCGAATATCGACCGTGAGCATAATATCCGTTCCGGCCTGGATGCGTTGGCGGCCGCTTTCGACAGGGTGCAGATCAGCCCGGTGTATGAGAGTGAGGCCGTGGGCTTCGATGGCGAGGCGTTTCTCAATCTGGTGGCGCGCATCGATACGGCGTTGCCGGTGGGGGCGCTGGCGGAGCGGTTGCGGGAGATTGAGGCGGCACATGGTCGGGTGCGCGGGCAGAAGAAGTTTTCCAGCCGAACGCTGGATATTGATGTGCTGACGTATGGCGACGCTGTGGGAGTGATCGACGGTGTCGAGCTGCCCCGGGATGAAATACTCAAGCATGCCTTTGTGTTGCAGCCGCTGGCCGATCTGGCACCGGATGAACGTCATCCGGTGCTGGGCAAGACTTACACCGCATTGCTGGCAGAAAAGGACTTTTCCCGCCAGGCACTGTGGCAGATTCCCTTTCCCTGGCCGCTCCCTGGGCCACACACCGGCTGACATGTTTTCCGTTGTTCGTGTTTTCCTGTGAGACTGTCTCAGTTGCCAGTCTATGCCGTCAGTCTATGCCGCCAGGCTCAGCCGCCATGGAATGACAGCGAGCGGCCGCCGTCCACGGCAAGGATCTGGCCGGTGACATAGGGTGCGTCCAGTGCCAGCCAGGCAACGGCACCGGCAATGTCCTCCGGCTGCCCGCAGCGCCCCAGTGCGGTGGCATCCAGAATGTCTGCCTGATTACCTTGCCCCCCTTCCGGCCACAGAATCGGCCCGGGGGAGACCCCGTTGATGCGCACATCCGGCCCCAGTTCCCGTGCCATGCTGCGCGTCAGGCTGGCGAGCCCGGCCTTTGCCATGCAGTAGAGGCTGTGTTGCGCGAGGGGTTTCTCGGCGTACACATCAATCAGATTGACGACGCTGCCGCCGTGTTTGCGCAGGGTGTCTTCCAGCGCCTGGATCAACAGAAACGGGGCGCGCAGGTTGCTGTGCATCAGCGCATCCCAGTCGTCGTCGCTGGCCTGCGCCAGGGGGGTGGGGTAAAAACTGGAGGCATTGTTCACCAGCACATCAATGCCGCCCCACTGGGCCAGCGCCTCCCGGGCCAGGTGGCGCACGGCATCGGGCTCGTTGAGGTTGGCGACCAGCACCCGTGCGGAATCCGGTTGCAGGCGGTTCAGCTCCTGCGCCAGTTCATCGGCTTCGACGGTGCTGCGCCGGCAATGGATGATGATGTTCATACCGCGCTTGTGTAGCGTGCGGGCAATCTCAGCGCCGATGCGGCGGGCTGCGCCGGTGATTAGTGCGACTTTTGCCATGCTGACTGATACTCCCTGATCGCCTGGATGCGGGCCTGCTCGATGGCATCGCCCAGTGCCTTGCCGGTTTTGCCGCTCTCGCGTACTGCATCAATATCCACATCGCGGGCCGCTGCCGCCGCGCCCGTCAGAAACGTGCGCTGGGGGTAGGGCTGTTGTGCCTGCCCCTCTCGTCCCCGGGCATCGGCCTCGCAGGCGGACAGGAACAGGGGGAAACGTTCCGGGCGACGCAGTACATCGAATGCGCGCAACAGTTTCCATATTGTCGCGGGGCGCAGCGTCAAGGCGCGATGGGCATGGGTATGCCAGGTGGCCGTCAGCTCGCCCAGCGCGCGAAACTCGGTCGGGACCCGCAGGCGTTCTGCCAGCGTACCGACCAGCCGGGCTCCGCGCATTTCATGGGCGATGTGCTGCGGCCAGTTTTCGGGCAGCGTGCTGGCCTTGCCCAGATCATGCACCAGCACCGCAAACCGGGCGATCACCGGCAGGTTCATCTCCGCCGCCACGCGCAACGCCAAGTACTGGTGCGTGAGGGTGTCGATCTCCGGGTGGTGGGCCGCCGGTTGCGGTACGCCACGCAGGGCGGCCAGCTCCGGGAACAGCACCGTCAATGCGCCGCATTGCTCCAGTACCTGAAAATAAACCTCGGGCGTTTGTTCTGTCAGTGCTTTTTCTGTTTCTTTCCATATCCGTTCCGGGGCCAGGGTTGCCAGTTCGCCGGAGTCGGACAACTGGCGCATCAGAGCCAGCGTGTCGTCGGCGACCGTGAAGCCCAGCCAGTGATAGCGGGCGGCGAAACGGGCCACCCGCAGTACCCGCAACGGGTCCTCGGCGAAGGCGGGTGAGACATGGCGCAGGCGTCGGGCCTTGAGATCTTCCAGGCCGCCGTGGGGGTCCACGAGCGGGCCGCCCGGTTTACGGGCCATGGCGTTGATGGTGAGGTCCCGGCGCACCAGGTCGTCTTCCAGGGTGACATCGGGCGCGGCGTTGAAGGCAAAGCCGTGATAGCCGGTGCCGGCTTTGCGCTCGGTGCGCGCCAGGGCATATTCCTCTTTGCTCTGCGGATGGAGGAATACAGGGAAGTCGCGGCCCACAGGTGTATAGCCGAGTGTGTGGAGCTGTTCGGGCGTGGCGCCCACCACCACCCAGTCGCGCTCCTTGATCGGCAGGCCGAGCAGGTCGTCGCGGACAGCGCCCCCGACCAGGTATACATCAAGGTCTGACACAGTAAGGTCTCGCACAGCAAAGTCTGACATAGCGGCTTGCGCTTCATTGCCTGGATGCGCATCATGTTCGCATGATGACGCTGACCGATACATCACTTAACGCCATGAACACAGTGGCACCTAACGCAATGACACCGTTCGCTGCACCGCAGCAGACCACGGTGCTGCGTGCTGTGGCCAAGCCGGTGATGTGCCTGCGAGCACGCGTATGGCGCATGCGCCAGATGCTGCAGGGTGACGGTTGACAGATTCTCTGATTACCGAAAAGCCGCAGTGTCGTCCTGACCCTGCGGCTTTTTTCGTTTTACCGGGGCAGGTTTTTTAACAAGGAAATTACCATGTCTACCGGTCTCGCTTATCTCACCGTGGTGCTCGTCTGGGCGACCACACCGCTGGCCATCAACTGGAGCGCTGAAGCGGGCGCGCCGATCGGCAGTGTCTGGTTGCGTATGCTGCTGGCCACGCTGGTCGGCATGCTGTTGTTGCGCGCGCTGGGTGGCCGTATGCGCTGGCATCGTGATGCATTGCGCAGCTACGGCGCGGCGGTGCCCGGTGTGTTCGGTGCCATGAGCCTGTCCTATGCCGCATCGCTGCATGTGCCGTCCGGCCTGATCTCGGTGATGTTCGGGCTGGCGCCGCTGATTTCCGGTTTGATGATGCAGATGCTGCCGGGCAGTGTGCGGCTGCGCTTCTGGCACTGGGTGGGCTGTGCGCTGGGCGTATTGGGGCTGCTGGTGATCTTCAGTGATGCGCTGGTGCCGGGCAGTACAGCATTGCGTGGCGTGCTGATGCTGTTGGGCGCGGTGATCTGTTTCTGCGGCAGTGGCATTGCCGTGCAGCGTGTGGCGGCCGGGTTGCCGCCGTTGAATCAGACGTTGGGTGCCTTGACCCTGAGCCTGCCATTGTATGGCGTGCTGTGGCTGGTCAGTGGCGAGCCGTTGGTGGTGCCGCTGACGCCGCGTGGTATGGCGGCGGTGATCTATCTGGCGCTGTTCGGTTCGTTGCTGGGGTTCCTGTGTTATTTTCTGGTGCTGTCCCGGCTCAGTGCGGCGACGGTCGCGCTGGTGACCCTGATTACGCCAGTGCTGGCGCTGACACTGGGGATGCTGCTCAACAACGAGCAGCCCGCCCCGGCGTTGTTTGTCGGCGCCGGTCTGATTCTGGTGGCACTCGGCGCATACCTGTTCGCTGACCGGGGGTTGCGTGCGCGCAAAGGCCCTGAGCCTGCGGCGGGTGTGTCGAAGCCATCGTACCGAAGCGATCAATCCGTTGATTGATTTGGCCATTGTTGCCTGCCGGGGAGCGTGTTGTAGTGATGCGCTTTCCGGTCAGGTGCCAATTCAGGAGCGCACATCATGAAAACCCGTATCACCGAATTGCTTGGTATTCGCTATCCCATCGTCCAGGGTGGCATGCAGAATGTGGGCTATGCCGAATTGGCCGCCGCCGTATCCAATGCCGGCGCGCTGGGCATCATCACCGCGCTGACACAGCCGACACCAGAAGATCTGGACAAGGAAATCCGGCGCTGCAAGGAAATGACCGATCAACCTTTCGGCGTCAACCTGACGATTCTGCCGACCATCAAACCGGTGCCCTACGAGGAATATGCGCGAGTCATCTGCGAATCCGGGGTCAAGGTCGTGGAAACGGCGGGCCGTAATCCCGAACCGTTCATGCCGTATTTCAAGGATTATGACGTCAAGGTAGTGCACAAGTGCACGTCGGTACGGCATGCGTTGAAAGCAGAAAAAGTTGGCGTGTCCGCTGTCAGCGTGGATGGCTTTGAATGTGCCGGGCACCCGGGCGAAGACGATATTCCCAATCTGGTGTTGCTGCCGGCAGCGGCCGCAAAATTGAAAATTCCCATGCTCGCGTCCGGCGGTATCGGTAACGGGGCACAAATGGCGGCCTGTCTGGCGCTGGGTGCTGATGGCATCAATATGGGCACGCGTTTCATGGCGACACTGGAAGCGCCGATTCATGACAAGATCAAGCAGGCCGTGGTGGCCGCGTCCGAACTGGATACGGCGCTGATTTTCCGCCCCCTGAAAAACACCGCCCGCGTTTACAAGAACAAGGTGGCGGTGTCGGTCAACGAGATTGAGCGCGAGCAGGGCGCGGGTATGGAATTCGAGCTGATCCGTGACATGGTGGCGGGCGCCAAAGGCAAGATCGCGCTCACCGACGGCGATGTGGATTACGGTATCTGGACGGCCGGTATGGTGCAGGGGTTGATCAATAGCATTCCCTCCTGCGAAGACCTGGTGCAGGAAATCATCCGTGATTGCGAAGCTGTGATCCGGGAGCGTCTGAACGGCTTCCTGGCCGGCTGATTCAGGCGGGATCGGCGTCTTCGGGGGCGGCCGCGGGAATGGACAGACGCTCCAGTACGCGGCCATCCTCCACACTTTCCAGATGCACATCGAACTGCCACAACCGGTGCAGGTGCCGCAGCACGTCTGCGGCCTTGTCCCGGGCCAGTGGGCGACGATCCTGACGCACGTGCTGCAGGGTCAGTGACCGGTCACCACGTACCGCCGCCTCATACACCTGAATGTTGGGCTCATGAATGCTCAGGTTGTATTGCTCGGAGAGCAGTTGGCGTACCTGTTGGTAGCCGCGCTCATTGTGAATGGCGCGAATCTCCAGATGCGTTTCCGCATCGTCATCCAGCACCGCAAACAACTTCAGGTCGCGAATGACTTTGGGGGAGAGGAACTGCTGTATGAAGCTCTCATCCTTGAAACTCTGCATGGCGAACTTGAGGGTGCTCAACCAGTCGCTGCCGGCAATCTCCGGAAACCAGATGTTGTCTTCCTCTGTGGGCGCCTCGCAGATACGGCGCAGGTCCCGGAACATGGCAAAGCCCAGAGCATAGGGGTTGATGCCGCTGTACATCGGGCTGTCGAACGGGGGCTGATACACCACCTGGGCATGGTTCTGCAGAAACTCGAGCATGAAGCCCTCGGTTACCAGGCCTTCGTCATACATCTCATGCAGCAGTGTGTAATGCCAGAAGGTGGCCCAGCCCTCATTCATCACCTTGGTCTGGCGTTGCGGATAAAAGTACTGCGCCATTTTACGCACGATGCGTACGATTTCGCGCTGCCAGGGCTCCAGCAGCGGGGCGTTTTTCTCGATGAAATACAGCAGATTTTCCTGGGGCTCGGACGGGTAGCGCTGTGTCGGCTGGCGCCGCCGGATATCAGGCTGCATTTCCGGGAACGTTTTCCACAATTCCGATACCTGCTTTTGCAATGAGGCTTCGCGTTCCTGTTGACGGTTGCGCTCGGTCTCCGCAGAAATCGGATAGGGGCGCTTGTAACGGTCAACGCCGTAGTTCATCAGGGCATGACAGGAGTCCAGCATCTGCTCGACGGCGTTTACGCCATGGCGCTCTTCACACTCGGCGATGTAATGCCGGGCGAACACCAGATAGTCGATAATCGCCGAGGCATCTGTCCAGGTGCGAAACAGATAGTTGCCCTTGAAGAATGAATTGTGGCCGTAGCAGGCATGGGCAATCACCAGCGCCTGCATGGGCATGGTGTTCTCTTCCATGAGATAGGCAATGCAGGGGTTGGAATTGATGACAATTTCATATGCCAGACCCATCTGGCCGCGACGGTAGAGATTCTCCACCTCCACGAACTGCTTGCCAAAAGACCAGTGGTTGTATCCCACCGGCATGCCGACGGACGAGTAGGCGTCCATCATCTGTTCCGAGGAAATGACTTCAATCTGATTGGGGAACGTGTCCAGCCCGAAGCGTTCGTGGGCAATGCGTGCAATCTCCCGGTCGTACAGCGCTATCAGGTCAAAGTTCCACTCGGAGGTCTCCGATAGCGGTGCTTTGCGGCGCGGCCGGGTTTCGTTATCCGCCATGGCTCAGTGCTCCTCCAGTCTTTTCCTGAAAAGTTCACGGAACACAGGGTAGATGTCGCCGGGACCCTCGATCTGCTGCAGCGCAAAAACACCCGGCATGCTCTGCTGCAGCTGCATATAGCTGTTCCAGAGCGCCTGATGCCGGCGTGGCATGATTTCGATATAGGAGAAGTACTGCATTTTGGGCAGCAACTCCTCCTGAAGAATGCGTGTGCAGGCGGGGGAGTCGTCGTTCCAGTTATCGCCGTCTGAGGCTTGCGCGGCGTAGATATTCCAGCGGTCCTCCGGATAGCGCTCGCGAATGATATCTGCCGTCAGGCGCAGCGCGCTGGAGACAATGGTGCCGCCGGTCTCGCGGGAGTAGAAAAACTCTTCCTCGTCGACTTCCCGGGCGCTGGTATGATGGCGCACGAAGACCACTTCGGTGTACTGATAATTGCGCTGCAGGAAAAGATACAGCAGTAGAAAGAAGCGCTTGGCGAGGTCTTTCATCTCCTGGCTCATCGAGCCAGAGACATCCATGATGCAGAACATCACCGCCCGCGTCATTGGTATGGGCTGCCGCACCGTATGGTTGTAACGCAAGTCAACGGTATCCAGATAGGGGATGCCCTTGATGCGGCGCTCCAGACGCTCGATCTGTTCCTTGAGTTCGCCCAGGCGTGCCTGTCGGGCAATCGTCTGTTCCTGCTCCAGCAACGCATCGTACTCGCTCTGCAGATCACGCAGGCGCCGGCGCGCCGCTGCCGACAGCGCGCGGCGGCGCATGGAGGCCTGGCGCATGGAGCGTACGATGTTGATCTTGGAGGGGTTGCCCTGGCTGACGATGCCGCCATGGACAATGCGCGAGTGGGTGTCGCCCAGCAGTTGTCGTTTGACGAGATTGGGCAGTGCCAGGCCTTCAAAAAGAAAGTTGAGAAATTCCCCGGGGTCCAGCTCGAAGGCAAAGTCATCCAGCCCTTCGCCCTGGTCGCTGGCCTGATCACCACCCCCGCCTCCGCCGCCACCCGGTGGGCGCGCTATGGTGTCGCCTTGCTGGAACTCGCGATTGCCGGGGTGCACGACGGAGCGACGGCCGCCATGGCCGTGGTGGAACTGCGGTTCGCTGAGATCCTTGCGTGGAATGATGATGCGCTCACCGCGCTCCATGTCGCGGATGGAGCGCTGGTTTACCGCGGTATCCACGGCGTCGCGGATGTGTTCACGATAGCGCTCGAGAAAGCGCTGCCGGTTGACGGTGCTCTTGTTCTTGCCGTTGAGTCTGCGGTCGACAATGAAACTCATGTCGCACTCCTGATACCAACCCGGGCTATTGCGCCTTGCGAACGCGCAGATACCACTCTGACAGCAATCTCACCTGTTTCTCCGTGTAGCCGCGATCCATCATGCGCTGGACAAAGTCGCTGTGTTTCTTCTGGTCATCCTTCGAGCCTTTGGCGTTGAAGGAAATGACGGGAAGCAGATCCTCTGTGTTGGAGAACATTTTCTTCTCGATAACATTGCGCAGCTTCTGGTAGCTCGACCAGGTGGGGTTGCGGCCTTCATTGTTGGCGCGGGCACGTAGCACGAAGTTGACCACTTCGTTGCGGAAGTCCTTCGGGTTCGAGATTCCTGCGGGTTTCTCGATCTTTTCCAGCTCTTCGTTGAGCGACTGGCGATCGAATATCTCGCCGGTATCCGGGTCGCGGAATTCCTGATCCTGTATCCAGAAATCAGCGTAGGTGACGTAGCGATCAAAGATATTCTGGCCATACTCGGAATAGGATTCGAGGTAGGCGGTCTGGATTTCCTTGCCGATAAATTCCACGTAGCGCGGTACCAGGAATTCCTTGATGTAGCGGCGTAACTGCTCCTGCCGATCCTGAGCGAACTGCTCCTGTTCTATCTGCTGCTCCAGCACATGCATCAGATGCACCGGGTTGGCGGCGACCTCGCCATGATCAAAGTTGAACACCCGGGACAGAATCTTGAAAGCAAAGCGGGTAGAGATGCCGCTCATGCCTTCGTCAACGCCGGCGTTGTCGCGGTACTCCTGCAGGGATTTGGCTTTCGGGTCCACGTCCTTGAGGTTGTCGCCATTATAGATGCGCATCTTGGAGTAGATGCTGGAATTCTCCGGCTCCTTGAGGCGGGTCAGCACCGAGAACTGTGCCAGCATCTCCAGGGTGTCCGGGGCGCACTGTGCGTCGCGCAAACTGCTGTTGAAGAGCAGCTTTTCGTAGATCTTCACTTCTTCATCGAAGCGCAGGCAATAGGGCACCTTGACAATAAATACGCGGTCGATAAAGGCTTCGTTGTTCTTGTTGTTGCGGAAGGTTTGCCATTCGGCCTCGTTGGAATGCGCCAGTACAATGCCTTCATAGGGAATGGCGCCCATGTGCTCGGTGCCGTTGTAGTTGCCTTCCTGCGTGGCTGTCAACAGGGGGTGCAGGACCTTGATCGGTGCCTTGAACATCTCGACGAATTCCAGCAGGCCCTGATTGGCGCGGCACAGCCCGCCGGAGAAGCTGTAGGCGTCCGGATCGTTCTGGGCAAAATCCTCAAGTTTGCGGATGTCGACCTTGCCGACCAATGCCGAAATATCCTGGTTGTTTTCATCGCCGGGTTCCGTTTTGGCCAGCGCCACCTGATCCAGTATCGAGGGATACAGCTTGACGACACGGAACTGTGACAGGTCCCCGCCGGCCTCATGCAGGCGTTTGACGGCCCAGGGCGACATGATGGTGCGCAAGTAGCGGCGCGGTATGCCGAACTCTTCTTCCAGAATCGGACCATCTTCGTCCGCGTCGAACAGCGCCAGTGGTGATTCGTACACCGGCGATCCCTTGATGGCGTAGAAAGGCACGCGCTGCATCAGTGCCTTGAGTTTTTCTGCCAGGGAAGATTTGCCGCCACCCACCGGGCCCAGCAGGTAAAGAATCTGTTTTTTCTCCTCCAGGCCCTGGGCGGCGTGGCGGAAGTAGGCGACGATATTTTCAATCGCCTCTTCCATGCCATAAAAATCGCTGAAGGCCGGGTAGCGGCGAATCATCTTGTTGGAGAATATGCGCGACAGGCGAGGGTCTTTTGATGTGTCAATCAGTTCGGGTTCGCCGATAGCCAGAAGCATGCGTTCCGAGGCGGTGGCGTAACAGGCCGGGTCAGACTTGCAGAGCTGAAGGTACTCCTCGAGTGAATACTCTTCATGCTGTGTGGCTTCATAGCGGGTTTGATAGTGGCTGATAATGCTCATGCCTTGACTCCCTCACTCACTGCGTGCCGGCAATGTCTGGACCGGTGGCTACATGGACAGATTCCCGTGTTTGTTTAGAGCGCTTGTTAATAAAAGATGTTAAGAAAGAAGTGGCCTTTGCCTTGCATCTAGAATGGACACGAAGCGCTGCGAAAGTCAAAAAAATAATTGCATCAATCGCGATATACAACCGTGTGTGCGACGGAGCGTGCAGTAGTGTTTATGCCCGCGGCAGGCAGGGGGTAAACAGCGTGTGAAACAGAGGGCGGGAAAGAGACGCGACGGGAGGTTTGACGTCGCTCAGAGCAGGCAGTCACGGCAAACGCGGCGATTGTCCTCCAGCCGCAGTGCGGTGAGTGATCCGCCCCAGACACAGCCTGTATCCAGCGCTTCCAGATTAGCACCCTGAACCTGCCCTTCGAGTGCCGCCCAGTGCCCGAAAAGTATCCGTACGTCGGTTGCGCGGCGTTGGGGGTGCAGGAACCAGGGCATGAAGCCCGGGGGGGGCTCGTCGGCTTCCCCTTTGGTGCTCAATTCCAGGGCGCCCGCGGCATCCACAAAACGCATGCGTGTCAGGTAGTTGGTGATGACGCGCAAACGGGTCATACCGGTCAACTGATCATCCCAGGCAGCGGGCGTGTTGCCATACATGGCGTGAAAGAACGCGCTGGCGTTGTCCCCCGAGATCACCGCCTGCACTTCAGCAGCCCGCGCCAGGGTTTCGCTGGCGCTCCACAAGGGCGGCACACCGGCATGCACCAGAATGGCGCCAAAGGCCGGCAGGTCTACCGCCAGCGGCTGGCGACGCAGCCAGCCCAGCAGGATGTCGCGGTCGGGGGCTGCCAGTATCTCGCCAAGATCGCGCTCTTTGGCGCGCACCGGCGCAGCGCCGGCGGCCAGCGCCAGCAGGTGAAGGTCGTGGTTACCCAGCACGCAGGTGATGCTGTCGCGTAGCGCATAAATGCGGCGCAGCGTGCCCAGCGAGTCCTCGCCACGGCTGACCAGATCGCCGGCCAGCAGCAGATGATCATGGGCGGGGTCAAAGTCGATGTCGGCCAGCAGGCTCTCGAAGGCGCCCAGGCAGCCCTGGATATCGCCGATGGCATAGGTGCTCATAACGGTCTGTCAGTGCAATGCATGAGGCGGCGCGAGGGTAAATACCGGGATAGTGGCGTCGAAGCAGGTGCCGTCCTCGGCCAGCATCTGGTAGGTGCCGCGCATGCTGCCGACACTGGTCTCGAGCACGGCGCCGCTGCTGTAGGAGAAGGCCTGCCCGGGCGCCAGTCGTGGCTGTTCGCCGATAACGCCTTCGCCATGCACTTCCTGGACGCGCTCTTCGCCATCGGTGATGACCCAATGCCGTGTCAGCAGGCGTGCGGAGACTTCGCCCTCGTTGCGGATGGTGACGTGATAGGCATAGACCCAGCGGTGGATATCAGAATCACTCTGCTCGGCGAGGAATTCCGTTTCCACCTCTACATTGATGCGGTAGCGGGAATCTTCGGTGGCATGCGTCATGGTGCGGTTTCCTGAGATGGTGAGCCCTCCTGCGGCGGAGCAGCATTGGCCAGGCTGACGAAATCTGCCAGGGACAACTGATCTGGCCGCAAACCCGGATCGACACCTGCGGCTTCGATGTCCGCCATCGTCATGAGTGATTTTAGCCCATTTCGGATGGCCTTGCGTCGTTGCGTGAAGACCTGGTTTACCAGCCCGGCAAAGAAGCGGTAGTCCCGGGCCGGGTGGGGCAGGGTGGCATGGGGCGTCAGGCGCACGATGGCAGAGTCGACCCGTGGTGGTGGGCTGAATGCCTCGGGCGGGACGGTGAACAGGAAGTCGGTGTCGCAGTGATACTGGATCATCACGCTCAGCCGGCCCCAGTCACTGGTGCCGGGGCTGGCCACCAGCCGATCCACCATCTCTTTCTGCAGCATGAAGTGCATGTCGCGGATCACGTCCATCTGGCTGATCAGGTGGAACATCAGCGGGGTGGAGATGTTGTAGGGCAGGTTGCCGACGACGCGCAGTGGCTTGTCGTCGGTGGCCAGCGTGCGAAAGTCGAAGCGCAGCGCATCGGCAGCGTGCACGGTCAGGCGCTCGGGGGCAATCTGGCGTTCCAGCAGGCGGATCAGGTCACGGTCCAGCTCTACGGCATGGAGGTGGTCGACCGCATCCAGCAACGGCCGGGTCAGCGCGCCCTGGCCGGGACCGATTTCCACCATGCGATCATCCCGCGCTGGCGCAATGCTGCGCACCAGCCGGTGGATCAGGTTGGTATCGGTGAGAAAGTGCTGGCCGAAGCGCTTGCGCGCCTGATGTCGGGCCATGGGAGCTCCGTACCGGAAGACAGGGGGCGGCAGTGTAGCGCGAGTGGCGTCCATGAGCCACGGGCCTGGTAATGCGCTCAGGAATGGCTCGGGGAGCCGGTCAGGCTCAGAGCCAGACGCGTGGCGGCGATCAGGCTGCCCGGCTCGGCCTTGCCGGTGCCGGCGAGATCAAAGGCCGTGCCGTGATCCACGGAGGTGCGCACGAACGGCAGCCCCAGGGTCATGTTCACGGCCTCACCGAAACCTGCGTATTTCAGCACCGGCAGTCCCTGGTCGTGGTACATCGCCAGTACGGCGTCGTGACCGGCCAGGTGACGGGGGGTAAAGGCAGTATCGGCGGGGAGCGGGCCGGTCAGTTGCATGCCACTGGCCTGTAGTGCTGTCACCACCGGGCTGATGATCTCGATTTCTTCGCGCCCCAGATGCCCGCTTTCGCCCGCATGGGGGTTCAGCCCCAGCACAAGGATTTGCGGTGTCGGGATGCCGAAATGCTGGCGCAGGTCCCGGGCCAGAATCTCCAGTGTGCGGGTCAGTGGTCCACTGCGGATCGCGTTCGGCACATCGCGCAGGGGCAGGTGCGTGGTGGCCAGCGCGACGCGCAGCGTGCCAGCCACCAGCATCATCACGACCTGTGGGGTGTTGCTGTGTTCGGCCAGGTATTCGGTATGGCCGGTGAAGAAGGGGTCGGCGCCCTCGCAGATGACGGATTTCGCCAGCGGGGCGGTGACCATGCCGGCAAAGGTGCCGTCCAGGCAGCCGTGCAGTGCCCGGTCGAGCAGCGTCAGTGTGCCCTGAGCGGTCGCCGGGTCCGGCTGGCCGGGGATCACGGTCGCACCTGCGGGGCTGTGCCATACGGCGAGGCCGTCGTCTGGCAGCGGTTGGCCGGGTTGCCAGTCGTGCAGCGTGAGCGACAGCCCCAGCAGGGCGGCGCGCTCGCGCAGCACCTGGCGGTCACCCAGGGCGACCAGCGGCGCCCCGCCGAGGTGTTCCGGCAGACGCAACACGATGTCCGGGCCGATGCCGGCCGGATCGCCGCAGGTAATGGCCAGCGGCAGGGTGGCCATGGTCAGATCCGCACGTCCACGTAGGCTTCGGTGCGGGTTTCCCGCAGCCACTGCTGCAACTCTTCCTCGAAACGTCGCTGGTGCAGCGCCTGGCGTGCCCGCAGGCGACGGAACTCCGCGCTCATGTCCGCAGTGCGCAGCTCATCAACGCGCAGGAAGTGCCAACCAAATTCTGTCTGGAAGATCGGTGACAGCTCGCCGACCGGGGTGTTGCGGAAGGTGTTTTCAAACTCTCCGACCATCTCGCCGGGGGAGACCCAGCCCAGATCCCCGCCGTTGCGCGCACTGCCCGGGTCATCGGAGTGTTCCCGCGCCACGGTGGCAAAATCCTCACCGCCCTCGATACGCTGGTGCAGCTGCACTATCAGGCGCTCGGCCTGGCTTTCGCTGCGCACGGCGCTGGTACGCACCAGAACGTGCCGTACCCGGTGCTGTTGCACGATCTGCGTGGCGCCGCCGCGGCGATCAACCAGCAGCAGGATGTGATACCCGTTACCGGCGCGAATGGGGTCGGAAATCTCGCCGGGGTCCATATCGATGGCGCGCTCGGAGAACAGGCTGGGCAGCTGTGCCGCTTCACGCCAGCCCAGATCGCCGCCTTCCAAAGCCTGCGGGCCGTCGGAGTAACTCACCGCCATTTCATGGAAGCTGTCACCGGCACGAATGCGGGCCACCAGGGCTTCCGCGCGCTCGCGCGCAGCGTCCACCTGGTCGGGGGACGCGCCGTCGGGCAGCCCGATCAGGATATGCCCGAGGCGAAACTCGGATTCGAACAGCTGGCGGCCCATTTCGGATTCCAGAAAGCGGTCCACCTCGCGGTCAGTGATCCGCACGCGGCGGCCGACCTGGCGCTGGTGCAGCTGGTTGATGACCATTTCGCTACGGATCTGCTCGCGGAAATCGGCCCAGTTATAGCCGTCTTCGCGCAGGGCGGCGACGAACTCATCCAGGGTCATGCCATTTTGACGGGCCACGCCGGTGAGCGTCTGGTTCAGTGAGCTGTCATCCACACGAATACCGCCGCGCTCGGCCATATCCAGCTGCAGCTTCTCCATCACCATGCGTTCCAGCACCTGGGGCCGCAGCACATTGCGCGGCGGCAGTTGCTGGCCTTCGGCCATGAACTGCCGGGCCAGGTCATCCACCCGCTGGTCGAGCTCGCTTTCCATGATTACGTTGTCGTTGACCACGGCGGCGATGCGATCAAGCACCTGCAACGCCTGCGGCACGCCGGGAATGACCAGCGCCGCCAGCAGCGCCGCGCGCAGGGCGGGTTTAATAATTCGTACCATACTGTCTCCCATAGCCCGGAATGGACCGTTCCAGCAAGCTTTCCACGCGGCCACTGAAGCCGCCCAGCCCGAGCATCTGAATCTGCAGAAATACGCGGCGGTCGGCTTCCAGCTCGCCGAGGCCTTGACGGTCGCTCAGCTCACGCAGGCTGACCAGGCGCAACTGCCAGCAGCAGTCACGATATTCAATCCCCACCAGGTTCTCCAGGGAGCGGCTTTCTTCCAGGTCGTACAACCAGCGCCCGATCACGCTCCAGTTCCGGTGGACCGGCCAAAGCGCCGCCAGTTCCGTCTGGGCGATGTCATCGCGGTCGCGATAGCGGTAGCCGACATGGGCAACACGCCGCTCACCGTCGACATAGCCTACGCGCAGACTGTTCTGTTCGCGACGGTCATTTTCGCTGTCCCACTGGGTTTCGGCAAACAGCTGCCAGTATCGATTGAGGTACCAGGTGGCATCGGCAACCACGGGCGACCAGGTGCGGTCATCCACGGGGTCGCCTGCGATCTGCACTTTCCGGTCGCGGAAAAAATAGGCCTGGCCGACGCGTGCGCGCACGGCCTCCCGGCCGGAATCCTGATCCAGGAGGCGAGATGTCAGCCCCACGGCGATTTTTTCCTCGTCGCCGATGCGGTCGTATCCGGTGAAGCGGTTTTCCCGGAACAGGCTGTTGTAGCCGAATGTCAGGGTGCCGGTGTCGAAATTGGGCAGATCATCCTGCTCTTCATACTCAATGCGGCTGTAGAACAGGCGCGGCTCCAGGGTCTGTTGCCAGTTACGCTCGCCGAACTCGAAGGGGCGATCCAGAAACAGGCCGCTGTCCACGCTCAGGCCCCACAGACCTCGTTCGGGGGTCTGGCTGTCGCCCGGCGCAACGCCGTCAAGATCGTAGCTGGTGTAGTACAGCCGTGCGCGGGGCTCCACGTAGCCCCAGGAGCGGGTCAATGGCAGCGTCAGGGCTGGCTGCAGGTGCAGTCGGTCGCCGGTGATGTTCAGGGGGGCCTGATCGGCAGTACGGTCAAAGCGGCTGAAATCGCTGACCCAGAGGCCTTTCAGTGGGCCATAGATCTGTGGCTGGCCGGTGAGCGAGAACTGCGGCAGGCGTCGATAAGGCAACTCTTCATCCGGCAGTGTCGGGTCGATGGTCTGCCAGGCCTGCACCCGCGTCAGAAAGTGCCAGGTGCGGCCGCGATACAGCGCTTCGGCCTGGCGCGGCAGGTTGGTCTGGGAGCGCACATCCAGGCCGGATTCCAGATCCTTGAAGTAGAAATCATCAGACACATAGTTGACGTCGGAGCTCAGGGTCCAGGGGCCGGTCTGGCCGTCATGGCGCCAGTTGGCCAGGATGCGGTCCTCGTCATCAAAGCGGCGGTCGTTGCTGATCAGGCCGTAGTTGAATGCGCCCTCGCCGAAGCCGGTCAGGTAGCGCAACTGGCTGTCGAAGCCGTTGCCGCGGTTCTGGATATGGCGGGGTGCCAGGGTTGCATCGACCTGAGGGTGCAAATTCAGGTAAACCGGCTGGGAAAAATCGATGCCACCATCGTCGGTCAGGCTGAAGGTCGGAAACAGCAGCCCGGTCTTGCGCCGGTCATCGATAGGGAAGGTCATCCAGGGAAGATACAGTGCCGGCACATCCCGGACGCGCAGCGTGATGTGCCGGGCGGAGCCCCAGCCGTCCTCGCGGTTCAGCTCAATGCGCCGGGCATGCAACGACCAGCCGCGTTGATCCGGCGGGCAGGTGGTATAGCTGCCGTCTTCAATGTGAATCAACGCATCTTCCTGGGAGACACGGCTGGCGCTGCCCCGGGCATGGATGTCGAACAGTGAGTAGCGCACATTGCCCAGGGTGGCCTGTTCGCGCCGCGTGTTGCCCTGCATGCTGTCGGCGCGGAAGCTGAACAGGTTCGAATCGGCGCGTACGTCACCCTCTACGATGAAGTCGCCACTGTCCTGATCAAACGAGGCCCGGTCGGCGGCAATGCGGCGGCCTGGTTGCTCGATCTGCACATCCCCCAGCAACTCGGCCAGGCCATTCGGCGTCAAGCGGGAGCGATCAGCGGTAATGACTGTTTCGGCGGACGGGTCAGGTTCACCCAGCTCCGGGTTGTAGTAGATGCCATGGCACCAGGCGGGGATATCTTTCTGCTGCTCAGCCGGAAGGGCCGCCATATCGTCGCGGGTGATCCAGCCGAGCGTCTCGGCGTGGGTCATTGCCGGCGCCACTGCGGCGGCCAGCAACCAGGGATAAAAGCGGAGGCGCAGTGGCATTCGTTATCCGGAACAGGTAAAAAGCGCTGCAACAGTGCCGGAATCGACGCGGCCACTGCTGAAAGGCGCAAGATTACCGGTCACAGCCGCGGATGTCAGTTCGGATATTGTGTAAGAAAATGTCACGCTGCCCCGGCGGCGCTATTGATCCATGAGGGAGACACCTGAATGACCTCTGCCCAGCCCCCGACACCGGAGCACGCGGATGCGCGGTGGCTCGCGCTGACCGCGTGGGCCTCGCAACAACTGGGGCAGCAGGTGAGCCTGGCGCCGGCGTCGGCGGATGCCAGCTTTCGCCGCTATTTTCGCTGTCAGGCTCAGCGCGCTGACGGGGAGCAGAGCCTGATCCTGATGGATGCGCCGCCAGAGCAGGAAGATTCCCGCCCGTTTGTGGACGTGGCAGCGCGCTTGCAGCGTGCCGGGGTGGCTGTGCCGGAGATCATCGCCGTGGACCTGCAGCAGGGCTTCATGCTGTTGTCGGATCTCGGGCGCCAGACCTGGCTTGAGGCGCTGAACGATGACAATGCGGCGGCCTGGTTCAGTGAGGCCATTGATACCCTGATCCGGGTTCAGCAGGCGGATGCGCAGGGGCTGCCGGCGTATGACGAAGCGTTGCTGCGCCGGGAGCTGGGTTTGTTCCCCGAGTGGTATCTGGGGCGTCATCTCGGGCTGGCGCAGGATACTGCGCTGCACGCGGCGCTCTCCGAGGTGAATGATCTGCTGGTGGCGCGCGCGCTGGCCCAGCCACGGGTGTTCGTGCACCGCGATTTCATGCCGCGCAACCTGATGGTCAGTGAGCCGAATCCGGGGGTGCTGGATTTCCAGGATGCGGTTTATGGCCCGATCAGTTACGACCCCATCTGCCTCTTCAAGGATGCGTTTCTGAGCTGGCCGGAGGCACGAGTGCAGGGCTGGTTGAGCGATTACCACGCCCGCGCCCGGGACGCGGGGCTGCCTGTGACAGCGGATCTGGCCGAGTTTCTGGAAGATTGCGACCTGATGGGGGCTCACCGGCATCTGAAAGTGATCGGCATCTTTGCCCGCATCTGCCACCGGGACGGCAAGCCGAAGTATCTGGCGGATGTGCCGCGTTTCATGGCCTACCTGCGCACGGTTATTGCCCGGCGCCCGGCGCTGGCGCCGCTGGGCGAGGTGCTGGATCGGGTGGCTGCGGTGGATGCCTCATGAAAGCAATGATTCTGGCGGCCGGTCTCGGCACGCGCATGCGACCACTGACCGATCATACGCCCAAGCCGCTGCTGCATGTCGGCGGGCGCAGCCTCATCGAGTACCATGTGCGCGGCCTGGCGGCGGCAGGCATCACCGAACTGGTGATCAATACCGCCTGGCTGGGCGAGCAACTGGAACAGGCGCTGGGTGATGGCCGTCAGTTCGGCGTGCAGATTGCCTGGTCCCGCGAGGGCGAGCCACTGGAAACCGCCGGCGGCATTCGGCAGGCGTTGCCGTTGTTGTGTGGCGTGTGTGGCGTGTGTGGCGGGTCGATTGAAAGCGATGACACGCCCTTTGCTGTGGTCAATGGCGATATCTGGACGGATTTCGACTTCAGCCAGTTGCCCGCCAACCCCGCAGGGCTGGCGCATCTGGTACTGGTGGACAACCCGCCCCAGCACGAGGCCGGGGACTTTTATCTGGCCGCAGACGGTCAGGTACACGACAATCCCCCTGCCGGTGAGCCGCGCCTGACCTTTTCCGGTATCGGCGTCTACCGGCCAAGCCTGTTTCGCCACCTGAGTGAGGGCAGTGCCCGTCTGGCGCCGCTACTGCGCGATGCCATGGCCGGGCAGGCCGTCACCGGGAGTCATCATCGCGGGCGCTGGTATGATGTCGGCACGCCGGCGCGCCTGCATGCACTGGATCAGCAATTGAGGAACGACCATGGCCAATCCTGAGCCCGATTACCTTATCGCCCCGTCCATTCTGGCGGCAGATTTTGCCCGCCTGGGCGAAGAGGCGCAGGCCGTACTGACTGCCGGCGCGGACGTGATTCATTTCGATGTGATGGACAATCACTACGTGCCCAACCTGACCATCGGGCCCATGGTCTGCAAGGCGTTGCGCAACCACGGCATCACCGCACCGATTGATGTGCATTTGATGGTGTCACCGGTGGATGCACTGATCGGCAGCTTTGCCGAGGCCGGCGCCAGCATGATTACCTTCCACCCGGATGCCAGCACCCATGTCGATCGCTCCCTCCAATTGATCCGTGATCAGGGCTGCAAGGCCGGTCTGGTATTGAACCCGGCGACAGGTCCCGAGTGTCTGGCGTACGTGATGGACAAGCTGGACATGATTTTGCTGATGTCGGTGAATCCCGGCTTTGGTGGTCAGAAGTTCATTCCCGGCACCCTGAAGAAGATCGAGCAGGTGCGGCGGATGATCGATGACAGCGGGCGCGATATTCGTCTGGAAGTCGACGGTGGCGTCACCGAACACAATATTGCCGATGTCGCCGCTGCAGGTGCCGATATGTTTGTGGCCGGCTCCGCCATCTATGGCAAACAGGATTACAAGGCGGTCATCGACCAGATGCGCGCGGCACTTGCTGGCGCGCGAGCCTGAATGTGAGCGCCTGACTGTGCGAGCTTGAGTGCGCACTGGTATGCGGTCGGCGTGTCACACGATTTGATAAAATGAGAGGATAGAAACGATGATCAGGAAGAATCCCAGCGGTGACCTGCCGGTAGTGGCGCAGTCCGCCTTTGTCGATCCGACGGCGATTATTTGCGGCAAGGTCTTTGTGGGCGAAAATGTCTTCATTGGCCCCTACGCGGTGATTCGTGCAGATGAGGTGGATGCCAGTGGCGAGATGGAGCCGATCATTATCGGTGACAACTCCAACATCCAGGACGGTGTGGTGATTCACTCCAAATCCGGTGCTCGGGTGGAAATCGGCGAGAACACCTCCATCGCACACCGCTCCATCGTACACGGCCCCTGCAAAGTGGGCAGCAATGTGTTCATCGGCTTCAATACCGTGTTGTTCAACTGCGAAATCGGTGACGGCGCGGCAGTGCGGCACACCTCGGTCGTTGAGGGCTGCAGCGTGCCGGCCAACTTCTATATTCCTTCTACCTCGCTGATCGGCGGGCCGGATGATCTGACCAGCATCGAACCGGTGGCGGCGGACGTCTCCAGCTTCTCCGAGGATGTGGCACAGACCAACGTGCGCCTGGTGCAAGGCTACAAGAAAATCCAGAACGAGCTCTGATCCACCGGAGGCCGGCAGGCCTCCAATTCAGTGACGCCATGGCCGGCATCGCGCAGGCGCGCGATCGCGATGGTGTCACTGTGCCATCATTTACATCCTTCGGTATTTGCATAACGCTTGTCCCCTGACTGGCACGCAGGTGCCTGCGTCGTTGTTTGCCCTGGCGGGTTGCCGGGCCGTCGCAGGCCCGGGCCGGCATGACCAATAAGCTTTACGGCTTGCGTTGCCGTACGGCGCAGAACCGTTGGGGGAATGACGTGAATCACCAGACTGTTGTGGCGGAGGGGCCACAGGAGCATGCGCTGCATGGCGAGCAAAACGCCGTCGACAGCGGCGAATACAACGAGCAGGCCCTGCGCCAGGCGCTGCAGGGGCCGCTGCTGACCCGTCGCCTGCCCGGGCGCCTGGAAGAAGATTTTCGCCGGCATGCCCGTGAGCGGGCGGCAAATCTGTTACGCCTTTCTGTGTATGGTCTGATCCTGGTTTACACCGTGGTGTCTGGCGCTGCCGCCATCTTTACCAACGAGCCGGGATTGAATACCTGGTTGCTGGTGGCGGTGCTGCCGGTGGGGCTGGTGCTGGCCATGATCTGGCTGGCCACCCGGCTGGATGACATGGAACCTGTCGTCGAGCCGCTGCTGATCGGCGGCGTGTTTGTATCGATTCTGGGGTGTGGCGCTGCTGCGTTGCTGCTGGGCGAGGACCTGTTTGCACAGATTGCCGCCTACGAAACCATTTATGTCCTGATCATTGCGTTTTCCATTCTGCGCCTGCCCCTGATCAAGGTCTCGATCGCTTCTCTGGGGGCTTTCCTGATTGCGGCCCTGGTGATGGTGGCGATCGGCCAGCCGGTCCTGTGGCTTGATAGCCTGCTTTATTTCTTTGTGCCCTGGTCCCTGTGCGTGGTGGTTGGCGGCATGCTGGAGCATTCGGAGCGTCGGGACTATCTGCAGAATGAATTGCTGTCGCTGGAATCCTTGCGCCTGCGAGACTTGATCGAGCAGTCCGAGCAGGAGCTGGCACGGCGAGCGTTGCAGGCAGATTATCTGCAATTGATAGCAGGAAAGCCGTCCATGTACGCGCTGTTCCAGCGCACCCTGGGATTTCTGGTAGAACGCACAGGCGCTCAGGTGGGCATGGCGTACCTTGTGACGGAGGATGGTCTGTTGCAGCCCATGGCCACATGGGGGGCCAGTCGGCTTGTCAGTCAGGACATGAAAACGGTGAGTGGCAAAGCGGCGAGTGACAAAGCTCCCGCCTTGCTGGCGCCGGAAGATACGCTGCTCGGGCCGGTGATGACGGAACGTACGCTGCGCCAGATGACTGGATTGCCGCCGGGGTATCTGGCGATTCGTACGGGCAGCCAGACGGTGACGCCGGGGGCGATCATCATGGCGCCGGTATGCCAGGGTGATGAGGTGGTGGCTGTGATCGAACTGGGAAAACTGGCGTCGTTCAGTGGTGCCCAGGAGGATGTTGTCGCGGCGATTGCCACGCACTTTGCTTACGCCGTGCAGGCCGGGGCGAAGCGGGGCGGAGCCGGTGAGTCGGCTATTCAATCACCAACAGAAAAAGCCCCAGCATGACGATGGCGCCCACGACGATAAAGCTGAAGGCGTAGCGGCTCGCCTCACCGTTGAAGTCGGCCTCCAGCACGTCCATATCGTCTGCGGGCAGCGGGTCGCGCACCGGGTGATCGGGATCATCCAGCAGTGCCAGAGCATCGTTATATTGATGGTCCAGCACGACCCACAGGCTGACGTAGAAGACGCCTGAGAAGATCGGCGCCACGCGGTAGGATTCCTTGCCGGAGATGTGCGTCGCGACGCCGCGGCTGCGGAGGTTCATGGCATCCTGCTGGGCATCCAGCAGTGAATGGTATTTGCGAAGTAGCTGCATGCCTTACACAGTACCTGTGGGGGCTTCGCCGGGCAATGAAGGCGCGGGCAACGAGGGCTCGTCCACCACAACCTGATGCAACCTCAGCGGCGCGCCATCGGCATCCAGCACCTGCACCGGTTGCACGGCACGCCCGGTGGCGCGGTCCCGCATCACCAGCGGCGGTTGATCTGCCAGGATCCACCGGTCACCCCACTGCCGCAATGCCGTCAGTACCACGAACAGGTCCCGGCCTTTCTCCGTCAACCGATATTCGAAGCGCGTACCGTGCTCCCCCACGTCGACCTTGCGCAGTACTTCGGCCGCCAACAGTCGCTTGAGGCGGTCGCCGAGAATATTGCGAGCGATGCCCAACTGCTGCTGGAAATCACTGAAACGCCGGGTGCCATGCATGGCCTGGCGGATGATCATCAGGGACCACCAGTCGCCGATCTGGGCCAGCGCCCGGGTAATGGCGCAGCATTGCTCGTCCAGTGATGAAGGGCTGTCAGGTGCTTTTTTGAGTGTCATGGGCTGAGCATAGCCAGAATAGTTGCAAAATGAAACTGTTATGCTCTAAGGTGGCCGCATATGGTTGCAAATAACAACCAGATATAAACCTGCGCCCCCTGAATTCGTCCTGGAGTTGATAATGACTGACGCCCTCGCGCCGCTGCTGCGCCCGTTTGAATGCAAATCCCTGTCGATGCGCAACCGTGTTGCCATGGCCCCCATGACCCGTACCTTCTCGCCGGGCTATGTGCCCAACGATGAGGTTGTCGGCTATTACCGCCGCCGGGCAGAAGCGGGCGTCGGTCTGATCATTACCGAAGGCACCACCGTTGGCCACAAGGCAGCAAACGGCTATGAGCGGGTGCCGGCCCTGCATGGCGAGGCGGCCATGGCGGGTTGGAAAAAGGTCGTGGATGCGGTGCACGCCGCTGGCGGGCAGATTATTCCCCAGCTGTGGCATGTGGGCTCGGTGCGCCGTGAAGGTATCGGCCCTGACCCCCAGGTGCCCGGCCACAGCCCGTCGGGGCTGTTCCGGCCTGGCAAGGAAAACGGCCATGCCATGACGCATGAGGACATTGCCGACGTGGTGGCGGCGTTTGCCGATTCCGCCCGGCAGGCGAAAGAGGCGGGTTTTGATGGTGTCGAAATCCACGGCGCCCACGGCTACCTGATTGATCAGTTTTTCTGGGAAGGCACTAATGTGCGTGATGACGAGTACGGCGGCTCCATGGCCAAACGTGGTCGCTTCGCCGAAGAAATCATCCGCGCGGTGCGCGCCGCCGTGGGTGAGGATTTCGCTATCGTGCTGCGCTTTTCCCAGTGGAAACAGCAGGGTTACGCGGCGCGTCTGGCGCATACCCCGGAAGAGCTGGGTGAGTTTCTGGCCCCCTTGTCGGCGGCCGGCGTTGATATCTTCCACGCCAGCACCCGGCGCTTCTGGGAGCCGGAATTCGAAGGCTCGGATATGAACCTGGCAGGCTGGACCCGCAAGCTGACCGGCAAGCCGGCGATTACCGTGGGCAGTGTCGGCCTGGATGATGACTTCATGAATGGCGGCAAGATGGGCATGGGCGGCGACGCAGCGCCGGTGGGCATCGATGAGCTGTTGCGCCGAATGGAAGTGGATGAGTTTGATCTGGTTGCGGTGGGCCGCGCCTTGCTGGTCGATCCTGAATGGCTGCTCAAGCTGCGCGAAGCACGCAGCGAGGAAATCCTGCCCTTTACCAAGGCGGCGCTGATGTCGTTGAGCTGATAGGGGTAGACTCTTCTTCGGGAAAGACTCAGAAGGAGAAGGGGATGCCGGGATCGAATGTGTCAGCGACCATGGTTGTTCGCCATGGTTGTGTGCGGCGGCGGGCGCGTCTGATGGTGGGCCTGTTGCTGTCGGCGAGTCTGCTGCTGGTGGGTTGTGTGCCCATGATCCAGCGTCTTTCTGATAGCCCGCCGGTCACCGGGCAGGTGCTGGATGCGCGCACCGGCGAGCCCATCGCCGGTGTGCAAGTGCAGGTGCTGCCCCGCGATCTGGACCCGGGCCCCGCCACGGTGTCCGACGCGCAGGGTGGCTTCTCCTTGCCGGAGCGGGATCGCTTGCGCCTGTTTCTGGCGATGGCCGGCACAGCGGTGGAGCATGTGCTGCTGGAAGCCGTGGACGTCCGGGCGGCTCCTGATACTGCACAGTCCGATATCTCGCAGTCCGATACCGCACGGCCCGGTAGCCCACAAAGAGTGGGTTACGCGACCGCGACCAAGTGGATGCGCCAGCCGGCGCCCGCGACAGAAAACCGTATTGTCATTCTGATGTTGCCCTCGCAATCCGGTGATGCCGTCGCCGCGACATCATGTGGGCGGGCTCCTCAACATATCCCTCCTCAACATAGCTATGCCCTGCACCTCCTCGACCTGTTGCCGGCATTGCTGGATACCGACTGGTTCAGGCAGCGGCTGATCGAGGATACGGCTGTCGGGCATCGGCATGCCGAGACGCTGGATTACCTCGCCCGTGAGGCGATGCGTGAATGTGGTGAGCGGTTTCCGGAGGCATACCGGGAGACGCTGGACGACTACCACGAACGTGTGTGGGAAAGTCGTTCCGGTAACGCGCTGGAATGACGCGCTGGAATGAAACGGGCGCGGCGTTTACGGATTCAGGGCGCGGCTGTGCCACTCCCCCGTTTTGAACTCGAACAGCTGCCGTTGGTGGGGCGTGGCGGCCAGGTCCAGATAATCCACACGCTGTGGTTGCAGCAGCAATAAGCCAAAACACGCGGGGATGCTGGTGGGAGCGGGGCGCTCGAACGCCTCGGCGGCGGCGAGCCGCCGACCCGGTGCCGGGCGCGTAAAGGTTTGCCGGGTGGCGGCGGATACGCTGTCCCACAGCGCTTCGCGCAACGATGAGCCGTGGCCGCTGCCCTGCACGCGCAAGGTGCCACGCAAACGAAACTGTTGCTGCCGTGCCGGCAGGTACCAGCAGGCCTCCGCCAGCGGGTTCTGTTGCAGGCCGCGCAATTTGTCGCTGCGCAGATCTGTGGTCATCACCAGCGTGCCCGGCGCCAGCAACTGTCGGCAGACCAGCGTGCGGCACGTCGGCGCGCCAGCAGCGTCCAGGCTGGCCAGTTGCAAATAGCGGGCAGAGGGCTGCGGGTTGGCATGCAATGCCTGCTGCAGCAACGCGAACCAGTCCGGCAGGCCGTCATGGGATGTCATTATGTCTCCGGAGTGTCAGGCTGAAACGTCAGGCTCTGAGCGATATACCCAGCATGTCCAGCGTGTAGCTTACCAGAGCTTGCGCTGCGGTTTCGTCGGGCAGGTCATGCCCGGCCTCCTGGCGGGTCAGCATGATAACCCCGTGCAGTGCACCGCGCAGATACAGGGCGGTCTGAACAGGGTAGCGCACATGCGCCGCGTTGAGGCTGCCATCATCGACACCGCGCTGGATGGCGGCGGCCATGATCTGCATGACCTCGCCGGAGCAGAGCGCCATGGCACTGTCGTCCGGTGCGCCGTGCAGATTTTCACCGCCTGCACCCACGGACGGCCAGTCGCTGGCGGCGCGGGTCAGCAGATCGAAATAATCCGGCTCTTCCACTGAAAACGCGTAATAGGCCTGCCCCATGGCCTGGATCTGCTCGCCCCCTGACAGCCCCTGCGCCGACACATCCCGGAAGCGCTGACGCAGCGTTTCGGCCGCGCGCAGCATGACGGCTTCCAGCATGGCTGACTTGTCGCGAAAGTAGACGTAGAGCAGGCCACGGCTGAGGCTGGCGCTGCGGGCAATGTCATCCATGGTGCTGCGCTCGAAGCCCTTGTCGAAAAACACGCGCTCGGCGGCGTCGAGAATGCTCTCGCGGCGTTCCTGCTTTTCATGTTGCCGGCGTGCCCGAGCGCTCATGGATCAAGGTTCCGTGCTGGTGGGGTGATGACGTTGTGATGTCTGGATGATAGCGTTTTGCCATCCTGTTGACAAATTGTCAATTAATGACAATATGTCATCGGTGATATTTGACCAGCAACATATCGAACGAGTGCCACAGGGGATGCAAAGCGCATGGTGCTGAAGAGCGAGGGTTTCAATCTGGACATGCTGAAGCGCCACTGGCGCTGGGGGCTGCTGCTCCTGGTGCCGTTGGCATTGATGGTGGCGTGTCGTACCAGCGAGGTGGCGAGCGAAACGCAACCGGTCACGGTGCGGGTGGCAGAGGTGCAGGCGGGCGAAGATCAGGCCCCGCTGCGCTTTGCCGGCGTGGTGCGCTCCCGCCAGCGTGCAGAGTTGACGTTTCAGGTTAGCGGTACGTTGCAGGAACGCGCTGCAGAGTTGGGGCAGGCGGTAGAGCCTGGCGATGTGCTGGCGCGGTTGCAGAACCCGCAGCTTGTCCCGGCCCGTGATTCGGCCCGTGCGCGTTTGCGGGAAACCGAAGCCCAGCTGCGCCAGGCCGATCAGGAATACCAGCGTGCCACCACATTGCGCGAACGCGGCGTGCTGTCGGAACAGGACCTGGAACAGCTGCTGGCTCGCCGGGATGCGCTGGAGGCAGCGCGTGGCACCGCCCGTGCCGCGCTGGCGGAGGCGGATCAGGTGTTGCGCGAAGGCGAGCTGCGGGCGCCTTTCCAGGGGACAGTTGAAGCGGTGCTGGCGGAGCCCGGAGAATTTGTCGCCGCCGGGCAGCCGGTGTTGCGGGTATCTTCGCCGCAAGGGCTGGAGGCGGAAGTGCGCATCCCGGAAAGCCTGCGCACCAGCCTTTCACCGGGTGATGAAGTCATGGTCTGGCGGGTGATGGCGCGCAACAGCGCACCGCTGACCGGCATTGTCACGGAGATCGGGCGAGGTTCCCGTCGCGGCGAGTTGTACCCCCTTGTTGTCAGCCTGGATGACCCGTCTCTGGCGCCGGGTGTGTCGATAGAAATCGGTGTGCGCCGCGCCCGTACGGAAGCGCTTGGCTTGCCGGTACTGGCAGTATTCCGCTCCCCGGAAGGTCCGGCGGTGTATCGGGTGCGGGGCGACATAGCGGAGCGCATTCCCGTGCTGGTGCAACAACTGACCGGCGAACAGGTGCTGGTCTACGCTGACGGGTTGGTCGCGGGGGACAAAGTGGTCTACGCCGGTCTGACCCGTCTGCTGCCCGGTGACCGGGTGGAGATTCTGCCGTGATGGAGCTGCTGATACAGCGTCGTCGCTTGCTCGGGCTGGTGGTCGTGATGCTGACGCTGATCGGGATCGCTGCTTACTTCAATATGGCGCGTCAGGAAGACCCGAGCTTCCCCTACCGGGCGGGTCTGATCACCGTGCAGTATCCGGGGGCCACGGCGGAAGCCGTTGAGCGACTGGTGGTGCGCGCACTGGAAGATGAGCTGCTGCAGCTGGAGGAAATCAATCACGTCACAACGACATCCCGTGCCGGGGTGGCGTTGGCGACGATCATGTTCCGCGATCACATCTATGACACCACCGCCGGTTGGGATCGGGTGCGACAGGCGATGGCGCGCGCGGAAGTGCAGTTTCCGGATGGCGTCGGCGTGATGACGCTGGATGACCGGCTGATCGACACGCCCGTAGTGGTGCTGGCGCTGAGTGGCTCCGCATCGGTGAGCGAGTTGTCGCGCCGGGCCGAGGACCTCAAGGATGCGCTGATCGGGCTGCCCGCACTGTCCCGCATTGACATCGAAGGCAAGGCGGACGAGCAGATCACCATCGCGGTGGATGACGCCGATCTGCATCGCATTGGCCTGACCCCGGAGCAACTGGGTGGCGTTATCGCTCGCCGTAATCAGGTGGTCCCAGGTGGTTTTGTGGTGGCGGGCGGCAAGCGACTTTCGGTGTTGGCCAACAGTGAATTTGTCAGCCTGGAGGATTTGACCAGCACCCAGATTCCGTTGCCGGATGGCAGCTTCGTGCCGCTGGGCGGCATCGCGGATGTCTGGCGCGGGCCGCGCGAGCCGTTGCAGGCCGAAACCTGGTATGACGGCGAGCGCGTCGTGCTACTGAACATACTGGCCCAGCGCGGTCAGGTGGACGCCATTGCGTTCGGCAAGGCATTGCGCGAGCGGGTCGCCACGCTGGAAGCCGACTTTGCGCCACTGCAGATTCATGAAATGTTCTTCCAGCCGGACAAGGTCGCCGAGCGCCTTGAGGAACTGGAGGGCAGCCTGCTGATCAGTGTGCTGATCATTGTCGCGGTGGTGTTCGTCGGCATGGGACTGCGCATGGGGTTGCTGGTGGCGGTGACGCTGCCGGTAGTGGCGTTGATCAGCCTCGGGCTGTACAACCTGGGCGGCGGCGTGCTGCACCAGATCGCCGTGATTGCGCTGGTTATTTCCTTGGGGATTCTGATCGATAACGCCATCGTCATGGTGGAAAACGTGCAGACTCGGCTGGCCGACGGCGCTGAACGCATGGACGCCATGATTGGCGCGGTGCGCGAGCTGGCGGCGCCGCTGGGTGCGTCCACCGCGACCACGCTGGCGGCGTTTACGCCGCTGTTGCTGGCCAAGGGCGGCACGGCCGATTTTACCCGAGCCATTCCGGTGATGATCATGCTGACCCTGTCGGTCAGTTACCTGCTGGCTATTACCGTAGCGCCGATGTTTGCCGCCCGGTATCTCAAGCGTGACACGGCGGAGCGCAGCCATGCTGTGCGTGCGCTGGGTGAGCGCATTGCGTCGATTGGTACGGGCCGTCCGAAGGTCGTGCTGGGCGTCGGCGCCGCCGTGGTGGTGTTCAGTTTTCTGATCACGCCGTTCATGGCGACGCAGTTCTTCCCGAACGCGGATCGACCGAAAGTGATTCTCGATATCTATCTGCCAGAGGCCACGGATCAGGCCTATACCGGCATGATCGCAGAACGCCTCGAACGCGAGGTGCGACAACGCCAGGATGTCGAGACGGTGCATCGCTTTGTCGGCACAACCGGCCCGACCTTCTACTACAACCTGGTACGACGACCTGAAGCGCCGAACAGGGCGCGTCTGGTGGTGACGGCCACCGATCTCGACGCGACCCGTCGCATCATGGCCGACATGCGGGAATTTGCACGCGTGGCCTTGCCGGAGATTCAGCTGGCAGCGACCCAGTTGGGTCAGGGGCCGCCGCGGGATGCCCCGGTGGAAGTGCGTGTTTTCCATGCGGATGACACCCTGCGCATGCTGGCTGCCGAGCAGGTCTATGATCACCTGCGTCATGTCACCGGGGCGGTAGACGCGCGCCACGATATTGATTTCGGCACACCGGCGCTGCGGGTGGATGTGGATGATGCCGTAGCAGAACGTTTCCGCCTTGATCGCGCCGATGTGGCCCGCTCGCTGTTCGGCCAGAGCTATGGTCTGACTGCTGAGCAGTACCGTCAGGAGCGTGATCCGATGCCGCTGGTGGTGCGTTCTGTTGAAGGGACAGCCATGCCGCTGGCGCGCCTGTTGTCGGTCAATGTTTATCCTGACAACGGCCAACCTGTGCCGTTGATGCAGGTGGCGCGCATTTACGCCGACTGGGAGCCTGCCGGTATCGGGCGGCGCGATGGCGCGCGTGTTTTCAGCATTGCCACCAATCTTGCCGACGGATACAGCTTCAGCCAGGTACTCAACGGCCTTGAGGCGCGCCTCGCCGAGCAGCCGTTGCCCGAGGGCACGCGTCTCGAATACGGCGGTGACAGCCAGGGCAGTGGCGATGCCAACAAGGCGCTGGCCACCTCGGCGCCGGTGGGCATCCTGCTGCTGATGTTTTTCCTGGTCTGGCAGTTCAACTCGTTTCGTCGGGTCGGCATCATTTTGCTTACCGTGCCGATGGCGGCGGTGGGCATCATTCCCGGCCTGGTGATTTCCGGCGCGCCGTTTGGCTTCATGTCCATGCTCGGCGTGGTCGCGCTGGTGGGGATCGTCGTCAACAATGCCATCGTGCTGATTGATGTCATCGACCAGCGTCTGCTCAAGGGGGATGCGGTGCGGGATGCAGTCTATTACGCGGTGGCGCGTCGCACCCGGCCGATCCTGCTGACCACGGCGACCACAGTGGCCGGTCTGCTGCCGTTGGCGTTCACCAACTCCACGCTCTGGCCGCCCATGGCCTGGGCGATCATCTCCGGGTTGCTGGCATCTACGGTGCTGACCTTGCTGGTGGTCCCGGCCTTGTGCCTGCTCACCTTCCGTGCGCCGACACAGGCCACTGTCTCCGGGCCCGCGACGGCGTCCTGACAGACCCGGAGCCCGAGGCCGGTATCCCTGCCGGCCAAGGGCTCGCAGGCTTGGCCAATGCCCGCTACAATCGTCGCCTGACAACCGCATATTGCGAGGAACAGATCCGGTGACCCGGCACAGACGCTTGATTGATACTGCCCGCTTGTTCGCGCCCGCCCGCTGGCGATGGTGATGCACGCGCGTGCGCCCGGGGTGACCCCGGCGGCACGCCAGTCCTGAACACCCGTCACCCGATCAACACAAGGACAGATCATGTCACCGGAACAACTTCAGCAGTTTGCCCGCGCCGGCTTCAACCGCGTGCCAGTGGTACGCGAAGTGCTCGCCGATCTGGATACGCCGCTATCCGCCTATCGCAAACTCGCCGCTGCGCCCTACAGCTTCCTGTTCGAGTCCGTTCAGGGCGGGGAACGCTGGGGGCGTTATTCCATTATCGGATTGCCCGCCCGCGAAGTGATCCGCATCCATGGTGACCGTATTACGGTGACCCCGGCCGGGGGTGACAGCCGCACGCAGACCGTCTCCGACCCGATTGCCTGGATCGAGGACTACCGTCTGCGCTATCGCGCCCCGGAAGTGCCGGGCCTGCCGCGCTTCAATGGCGGGCTGGTGGGCTACTTCGGTTATGACAGTGTGCGTTACTTCGAGCCCCGGCTGGGTCCGGCGCCGGGTGAGGATACGCTGGGCGTGCCGGACATCCTGCTGATGCGTACCGAGGAAGTGGTGGTGTTCGATAACCTGCGCGGCAGCCTGTTTCTGGTGGTGCTGGTGGACCCTGCGGAGGGTGATGCCCTGGACAATGCGACGGCCCGCCTGGACCAGTTGCAGGTACAGCTGCGCGCCCCGTTGCCGGAGCCGGATGATCGTGCCCACGGTGCGGCGCTGGATGAAACGCAGTTTGCGTCGGAGTATCCCCAGGCCGATTTCGAGGCCGGTGTTGAGCGTATCCGCGAATATATTCTGGCCGGTGATGTGATGCAGGTGGTGCCGTCCCAGCGTATGTCCGTACCGTTTGCAGCGCCGCCGCTGGATCTGTACCGGGCCCTGCGCTATCTCAACCCTTCGCCCTACATGTTCTATCTGGATCTGGATGACTTCCATATTGCCGGCAGCTCGCCGGAGATTCTGACCCGCGTGGAGCAGGGCGTGGTGACGGTGCGCCCCATCGCCGGCACGCGCCGGCGGGGTGCCTCCGAGGAAGAGGATCAGGCGTTGGAGGCTGAGCTGCTGGCAGATCCGAAAGAGCTGGCCGAGCACCTCATGCTGATCGATCTGGGGCGTAATGACGTGGGCCGCATCGCCGAGGCCGGGAGCGTGGCGCTCACCGAAAAAATGATGGTGGAGCGTTATTCTCACGTCATGCATATCGTGTCCAACGTAGACGGCAAGTTGAAGTCGGGCTTCGGGCCGCTGGACGTCCTGCGGGCAACCTTTCCCGCCGGTACGCTCAGTGGCGCGCCCAAGATCAGAGCTATGGAAATCATCGATGAACTGGAGCCGGTAAAGCGGGGCGTCTATGGCGGCGCCGTGGGTTACATCGGCTTCAACGGGGAGATGGATACCGCCATCGCCATCCGCACCGCCGTGATCCGCAACGGCCGCCTGTACATTCAGGCGGGGGCTGGCGTGGTGGCGGATTCTGTGCCACGCCTTGAATGGGAAGAAACCATGAGCAAGGGCCGAGCCGTCTTCGCGGCGGTGAACATGGCGCTCAATGGTCTGTCGCTTCAGACCCCGGCGGGAGGTGCGCAATGACCCGCGTGTTAATGGTCGACAACTACGACAGCTTTACCTGGAATCTGGTGCAGTACCTGCAGGAGCTGGGTGCGGAAGTGCTGGTGTATCGTAACGATGCGATCACTGTGGCGGGTATCGAAGCGCTGGCACCGGACCGGTTGATGATTTCGCCGGGGCCCTGCACGCCCAACGAGGCGGGGATATCCATTGAGGCGATTCGCCACTTTGCCGGCACGCTGCCGATCCTGGGTGTCTGTCTGGGCCACCAGAGCATTGGCCAGGCGTTTGGTGGCAAGGTGGTGCGGGCACGGCGTGTGATGCATGGCAAAACCTCGCCGGTGTATCACACCGGGGTCGGCGTATTCCGTGGATTGCCATCGCCTTACACGGCGACGCGGTATCACTCGCTGGTGGTGGAGAAGGATTCGTTGCCGGACTGCCTGGAGATTACCGCCTGGACACAGCAAGAGGATGGCAGCGTGGATGAGATCATGGGCATGCGCCACCGGGAGCTGGATATCGAAGGGGTGCAGTATCACCCGGAATCCATTCTGACTGAGCATGGCCACGCCCTGCTGAAAAATTTTCTGGAGCGTTGAGCATGGATATTCGTGACGCACTGGCCAAGGTGGTCGAGCATATTGATCTGAGTTTCGAGGACATGCAGGCGGTGATGCGCCAGATCATGACCGGTGGTGCCACGGACGCGCAGGTTGGCGCGTTTCTTGTGGCGCTGCGCATGAAGAGCGAGTCCCTGGACGAGATCACCGCCGCTGCGCAGGTCATGCGCGAGCTGGCCACGCCGGTGGATATCGGCGATTTGCGTTATGTGGTGGATATTGTCGGCACTGGAGGCGATGGCGCCAATCTGTTCAATGTGTCCACGGCGTCCTCCTTCGTTGCCGCCGCAGCCGGTTGCCATGTTGCCAAACATGGCAACCGCTCCGTGAGCTCGAAAAGCGGTTCGGCGGATCTTCTGGAAGCTGCCGGTGTGCGCCTGGACCTTTCCCCGGAAGAAGTGGCCCGCTGTATCAGCGATGTAGGCGTGGGCTTCATGTTTGCGCCGGCCCACCATGGCGCGATGAAACATGCGATCGGTCCGCGCAAGGAGCTTGGCCTGCGTACGCTGTTCAATATCCTCGGGCCGATGACCAATCCCGCTGGCGTGCGCCGACAGCTTGTTGGGGTGTTCTCGGACAAACTGTGCCGGCCCATGGCGGAGGTGCTGGGGCGTCTGGGCGCAGAGCATGTGATGGTAGTGCACGGCCTGGATGGCCTCGACGAAATCAGCCTGGCAGCCAAGACCCACGTGGCGGAATTCCGCGACGGTGCCGTGCGTGAGTATGTGATTACGCCGGAATCCGTGGGTATTGCATCGAGCTCGCTGGTCGGCCTGGACGTCACGGACCCGGAAGCCTCTCTGGCGCTGATCCGCGATGCCTTTGGCAAGCGCAAGGGCGAGTATGCGGACAAGGCGGCCGACATGCTGGCGCTGAATGCCGGTGCGGCGATTTATGTGTCCGGCGTCACCGCGACCCTGAAGGACGGTGTGCGCATGGCGGAAGATCTGATTCACAACGGTGAAGCCGCAGAACGGTTGCGCGAGCTGGCCCGGTTTACCGAGATGCTCAAGGGCGGCGACGCATGACAGTCAAGACCACCGGCACGGTGCTGGATCGCATCCTGCTGCGCAAACAGGACGAAGTGGCTGCCCTGAAGCAACAACGGGCATTGCCCGTCGTGCAGGCGCTGGCACAGCAACAGCCTCCGGCACGGGGATTTGTTGCGGCGGTGTCGCAGCGTCTGGCTGCCGGGCAGACCGCCGTGATTGCCGAAATCAAGAAGGCCTCACCCTCCAAGGGCGTGATCCGCGAGGATTTCCAACCGGCGGCCATTGCCGCCGAGTACGAGGCCGGGGGCGCAGCGTGCCTGTCGGTGCTCACGGACCGGGATTTCTTTCAGGGCGATGATGCGTATCTGCAGACGGCGCGCGCGGCCTGCACACTGCCTGTGCTGCGCAAGGACTTCACCATAGACCCGTATCAGATATGGGAAGCCCGGGCGATCGGTGCGGACTGCATTCTGCTGATCGTGGCGGCGCTGGAAGACGACTTGCTGCACCGGCTGTACGAGACGGCCTGTGATGCGGGGCTGGATGTGCTGGTGGAAGTGCATACGGCGGAAGAACTGCACCGGGCGCTGGCGCTGGATGCGCGCCTGATCGGCATCAATAATCGGGATCTGCACAGTTTTGATGTGTCGCTGGATGTGACGTTGGGGCTGCTGGAGCAGGTGCCGGCAGATCGCATCCTGGTCACCGAAAGCGGCATTGTCACGGCAGAAGATGTGGCCCTGATGCGCCAACATCAGGTCAACACCTTCCTCGTCGGCGAAACCTTCATGCGTGCCCCCTCACCGGGCAAGGCGCTGGCGGCGCTCTTTCCGCGCTAGCGTGTCAGCAGGTGTTTAATGAAAAAGGTTCGTCGCGGACGAACGGGAATGTTTGTTTGTGGCACGTGCCATGCTGCTTTGGTTCGGTGGTTGTGGCCCTCGGGGGGTGGTAATGGTTTCCGTGCCCCGTCGTCCCCCCATCCCTGGGGACTTGGGTTCGGCATCCTGCCTCACACAGTCCTGAAAACCTTTCCCACCCCCCGAGGGCCGTCACGTGCAGCCCAACTAATAAGCTATAAGCCAACTGCCTGTTTTGTTCCTCCAGAGCGAGGAGACAAACCACCGAACTCAGAATTTCCTGCCAGCGTTGAGCCGGGGTATGCCGTGGAGGGACCTCTTTGGCCATGGATGGCCAAAGCGCGAGCGACCAGGGATGGCTTGAGCGGTCCCGGAAGGGCATACCCCGGCTCAACGCGTACTCTCTGGAAGGTGACCAACTCTACTGGAGAAAGACCCGCTTCCCGGTTGGCACACCCTCGGTTCCGACCGGTAAATATTTCTGCTCATCCGCGATGAACCATAAAAAAGCGCCGAACCCAAGTCCGGCGCTTTTTTATGTGTAACGCTACAAGAGCGCTTGTCGAATAGGTCAGAGCTTGTCGAGAATGGTGCCTGCGCTGCTCGCTGCAACGCCCTTGTCGTCGATGCCGAGGTAGGTCACCACGCCATCATTGACGATCATGGCGAAGCGTTTGCAGCGTTTGCCCATGTCGCCATCGGTGAGATCCAGCGTCAGCCCCAGCGCTTCCGTCAGTCGCCCGCTGCCGTCGGCCAGCATGGTGATGTTTTCCGCGTTCTGGGACTTCTGCCAGGCATCCATGACAAATGCATCGTTTACCGCCATGCAGACAATGGCGTCGACGCCCCGGGCCAGAATCTCGTCTGCCTTGATCACGAAGCCGGGCATGTGCGTGTTTGAGCAGCCGGGTGTGAAAGCACCGGGTACGGCAAACAGCACCACCCGGCGCCGGTCAAACAGCTCGCCCGTCGAGATGTCCTTCGGCCCGTCCGGGCCGTTGGTCTTGATGGTGATATCCGGGATGCGATCGCCTTCCTGAATGCTCATCGGTACTGTCCTCCATCGTTGGTGTCAGGTCTTCTACACTACGCGCTTCGCGTGATCAGTGCGATGAATGTCAGTCACGCTTCACCCCGGTCACTTCACCGGTGTCCGCGTTGATGCGGATTTCCAGTTCTTGCCCGGCCTCGTCTTTGCCTTCAATCTCGATGATGTTGCGGTTGTCCACGTCCACCTTCTCTATCCGGCGCATGCCTTCGTTGATGGCTGTGCCCAGGGCGGCGTGAAGCTGGTCAGAAGAAATGCCGTCAGGGCCCTTGTCTTTCTGGTTGCGTTCTTCGCGAACCGGGGTGCCGTCAGCGGCGAAATCCACCTTGCCGCGCCAGTCATCACTGAGCCAGCCTTCCACGTTTATGGCGCCGCCATCCTTGACGTCGATGTCGGTGTAGTGACTGAAGCCATAGTCGTCCGCATGCGCAATCATGTCCTTGAAGGCGTCTGCGGGCAGGGTGTCTGCGCGTGCAGACAAGGGAAGTGTCAAGGCCATCAACAGCGCCATCAGCAGGGTGCCAAGCAGCAGTATCGGGCGTGGTGATGATTGCCCCTGCGTCGGTGCGGCGTGTGTCTGGTTGTGTGGTGCGGCTATTCCCTTTTTCATGTCTTTTTTCTCCAGAATCAGTGCATCACGAAGGGCTGGCGCGCGGGTCAGGGCGCGCGCCTTCCGGTAATCAGTGAGATGACCAGCAGCACCAGAAAAATGACAAACAGAATCTGCGCGAAGCCGGTGGCGGCGCCAGCGATACCGCTGAAGCCGGCAACCCCGGCAATGATGGCGATGATGAGAAATAAAACTGCCCAGCTCAACATAAATGACTCCCGTTCATGTCTGGCAACTGAAATGCAGCGCGGCAAAACAAGTCATACAGCGAAAAGCTGTGCCGGCAGCAAGCTGATACAACCATTGCGCTGGTGGTGTGGACTGTCAACGGACTGTGTCGTGGGGCCTGGCGTGGCGGGCTTCCCCGTGACGTTTCTTTTTACAATAATGGCGAACCCGTGATGGTGTATCGGTCTGTATCACAAGGTTTATTTCACGCGGAACGGCGGCAATGTAAAAGCGGAGACAGCCTTTGCAAAGGATGTAAAAGTTGTTTGTCAGGCGATGCCGGTCAGCACCCACAGCAGTATTGCGATGACCAGAAAGTGAACCGGGTACCAGGCGAGCCAGAGGCGCCGTGGCATGATCAGCGCGGGGCGCGGGATGTATCGCGCTGCGCCGGCCGCCAGGATCAGTATGCTGGCGCAGGTTGCCACCGTGACGGCCTTGGCCAGTTCGGTGTGATTCATTTGTGCCGCCATCAGTAATACCGGAAGGGCCGACAGCCCGGCCAGAAAGCGTTCGCTACGCATGTCGCTGCGTTGGCTCAGCATGGCCAGGGCAAGCATCATCAGCGGGATGATCATCAGACCGACATGGCCGTATTCCACCCACGGACCAAGCAGATACCACACCGGCAGCGAGGCGGCGGCGAGGCCACTGGTTGCTGCTGCGGACAGTGAACCCTCCTGATAGCGGGCGGCGCAATCCCTGAGCCATGCGGCCCAGAACAGGCCGCCTGATAGCGTAAAGCACACATTCAGGACGAAGGCATCGGTGTCCCGTGGCATCAGCATGAAAGGAATTTGTGCCGCGAGACCGATCACCAGAATACGCCGGGCATAGCGTGCGGGGTTGCGGGTATTGAACAGGCCATGCCAGGCGACCATGGCGGCAAACAGAGGAAAGGCGACACGTCCCAGCGTGGACTCTATCCAGTCAAGCCCGGCGCCATCCGGCAAGACGTACCGACTCAGATGGTCTGCCGTCATGGTCAGCAGGGCCAGCCACTGGCCCCAGGCTGTCCAGGCCGAGGAGGGGGCAGTGATGCCCTGTGGACGGGTGGCTGCCAGCTGCGCCGTTGGGGGTGTCATGGTGTGCTCCGAAACAGGCAAGAGTCCCTGTTGACGGCTTTTCTCGGGGCCAGTTCCGGTTGGCACTGCCATAACGCCGCGGTTTTTCAGACTTTTCCAGAATGACGGTCAGGCTTCAGGCTGTTCAAACAGTATCGCGCCAGCACCATATTCCCGTGCTATATCGTTGGGGTTGCGCAACGGACAGGCACTGACCGAGAGGCAGCCGCAGCCGATGCAGTCGCTCAGGTGTTCGCGCAGCAGCTCCAGCTGCGCGATGCGGTGATCCAGATCCTGCTTCCATTTGGCGGAGAGCTTGCTCCAGTCTCGTGTGTTGGGGGTTCGCCCCTCGGGCAGGGTTGCCAGTGCCGCGCCTATCTCGGCCAGCGGTATGCCTGTGCGTTGCGCTACCTTGATGACAGCAACCCGGCGCAGCACGTCACGACTGTAACGCCGCTGGTTGCCGTTGTTGCGCCAGCTTCTGATCAGTCCTTTTTTTTCGTAGAAGTGTATGGCGGAGACGGCGACGCCGCTGCGTTCCGCTACTTCGCCCACGCTCAGTGCGCGCTGCGGATCTATTTTTGCCGGCGTTTCGGGCTTTTCTGCTTTTTTCACGGGAGAATCTCCATTGCGTCTTTACCTTAACCAATATTGAGGTTTTACACTGTCCTCCGGTGCAGGGCAACACGGGAGGCCACTGCGGCGCGACATGCTGACAGAAGGTGTCAGCCATGCTGCGTATTTTTCCTATCCCGGCGGGGTGCGTCTGCGCACAATAACGAGGGTAGTAGTGTCCGGGCACACAGGAGAGGTTGTGACAGCGATCATTTCGGTAACAGGTCTGAGCAAGACTTATGCGTCCGGTTTCCGGGCGCTGGATGGGGTGGATCTGGCGATTCGGCAGGGCGAGATTTTTGCCTTGCTGGGTCCCAACGGGGCTGGCAAGACGACGCTGATCAGTATTGTCTGCGGTCTGGTCAAGGCATCGGCGGGCAGCGTGGCCGTGGCGGGGCACGATATCGTCCGCGATTATCGGGCTGCCCGATCGCTGATTGGCCTGGTGCCGCAGGAGCTGACCAGTGACATGTTCGAGTCGGTCTGGGCTACGGTGAGCCTCAGTCGCGGCCTGTTCGGCAAACCCAAAAATCCGGCGCATATCGAAAGCGTGCTGCGCGAGTTGTCCCTGTGGGACAAGCGGCATGAGAAGATCATGGCGCTTTCCGGCGGCATGAAGCGCCGGGTGCTGATCGCCAAGGCACTGGCGCATGAGCCGCGCATCCTGTTCCTCGACGAGCCCACTGCGGGCGTGGATGTGTCCTTGCGCCGGGATATGTGGGCCATGGTGCGGCGGCTGCGCGACAGTGGTGTGACCATCATCCTGACCACCCATTACATCGAAGAGGCCGAGGAGATGGCTGACCGGATCGGCGTCATCAATAACGGCAAGATCATTCTGGTGGATGACACGCATCAGTTGATGAGCAAGCTGGGCTCGCGGCAGTTGTCGGTTCACCTGTCGACGCCGATGTCGTCCCTGCCGCCGAGCCTGGCAGATATGTCGCTGACGCTCGGTGATGAGGGGCATACGTTGATATACAGCTTTGACAGTCAGGGCGAACATACCGGGGTGCCGGAGCTGCTGAGAGCGCTGGAGCGAGAGGGTATCGAGTTTCGTGATCTGCACTCCAGCCAGAGTTCGCTGGAGGATATCTTTGTCGATCTGGTGACGCCCACGCGGGAGGTGGCCCAATGAATGTACATGCGGTGCGGGCGATCTATCTGTTTGAAATGGCGCGTATGTGGCGCACCTTGCTGCAAAGTCTGGCGTCGCCGGTGATTTCCACGTCCCTGTATTTCGTGGTGTTCGGCTCGGCTATCGGCTCGCGCATGATGGATATCGACGGGGTCAGTTACGGGGCCTTTATCATCCCGGGTCTGATCATGCTGATGTTGCTGAATGAGAGTATTTCCAACGCCTCATTCGGTATCTACATGCCGCGCTTCACCGGCACCATCTATGAGGTGATGTCGGCGCCGGTATCGCCGATGGAAATCGTGCTGGGCTATGTGGGGGCGGCGGCCACCAAGTCAGTCATCCTGGGCCTGCTGATCCTCGCGACGGCGCGGCTGTTCGTGGATTATGAGGTGCTGCACCCGATCTGGATGCTGAGCTTTCTGGTGCTGACGGCCGTTACCTTCAGTCTGTTTGGCTTTATCATCGGCATCTGGGCTGACGGTTTCGAGAAATTGCAGATCATCCCGATGATGATTGTCACGCCCCTGACATTCCTGGGGGGCAGCTTCTACTCCATCAGCATGCTGCCGCCGGTCTGGCAGACCATCACCCTGTTCAATCCGGTGGTCTACCTGATCAGCGGCTTTCGCTGGAGCTTCTACGGCGTGGCTGATGTGCACATCGGCATCAGCGTCGCCATGACGCTGGTATTCCTGCTGGTGTGTCTGGCGCTGATTGCCTGGATATTCCGCACTGGCTACCGCCTCAAGCCCTAACATCAGGGAATTTCATGCTGCGCTGGTTTGAACAACGTCTGGACCCATTCCCCCCGGGGGAACCGGTCCAGCCGCCAGGAACACTGGTGGCCTTCTGTCTGCATTACACCCGCGGGGCCTGGCCCTGGCTGATCCTGTCCACCGTGCTGATGGCCGCGATCGCGCTGATTGAAGTGTGGATGTTCAGCTTTCTGGGCAGCATTGTGGACTGGCTGTCCCAGCAGGAGCGCAGCACGTTTCTGGCGGATCAGGGCTGGCGGTTGGCCGGCATGGCGCTGGTGGCGGTAGTGGCCCTGCCGTTGCTGGTGATTGTGCACTCCACCATCAATCACCAGGTGCTGGCGGGCAACTTCCCGATGCGGATTCGCTGGCTGGCGCACCGTTATCTGCTGCGGCAGTCCGTGGCCTATTACCAGGATGAGTTTGCCGGCCGTATTGCCACCAAGGTGCTGCAGACGGCACTGGCGGTGCGGGAATGCGTGATCAAGCTGTTGAACGTCCTGAACTATGTGGCGGTGTATTTCATCGGCACCCTGTTCATTGTAGGGCTGGCGGACTGGCGGCTGGTCATGCCGCTGACGCTCTGGTTGCTGGCCTATCTGCTGATGCTGCGCTTCTTTGTGCCGCGCCTGGCGCGGATCTCGAAGGCGCAGGCGGATGCTCGCTCGCAGATGACCGGCCGCATTGTGGACAGCTACACCAATATCCAGACGGTCAAACTGTTCTCCCACGCCCGGCGCGAATCCGACTATGCCCGGGAGGGTATGGATGGTTTGATGCGGACCGTGCACCGGCAGATGCGTCTGGTGACCGGTCTCAATGCCTGCCTGTATGGCATCAATGCGGCGCTGCTGTTTGCCACGGCGGCACTGGCGCTTGGGCTGTGGTACCAGGCGTCGGTCAGCGTCGGTGCGGTGGCCGTGGCGTTGGCCCTGGTGCTGCGCCTCTCCGGCATGTCGCAGTGGATCATGTGGGAAGTCGCGGCGCTGTTCGAAAATGTCGGCACGGTGCAGGACGGCATCGGTGCTATCTCGGTGTCGCAGTCGGTGCTGGATGCCCCTGACGCGGGACCGTTGACGGTGCCAGCGGGGCGCATCACGTTTGACGACGTCAGCTTTCACTATGGCAAGGGGAGCGGTGTGATCGAGGCGCTGTCCCTGGCGATCCGTGCCGGTGAAAAGGTGGGCCTGGTCGGGCGTTCCGGGGCGGGCAAGTCGACCCTCAGCAACCTGCTGCTGCGTTTTCACGATGTCGAGCGTGGCCGCATTCTGATTGACGGTCAGGACATCGCGCAGGTCACCCAGGAGTCGCTGCGCGAGCATATCGGCATGGTGACTCAGGATACCTCCCTGCTGCACCGCAGCGTGCGGGACAATATTCTCTATGGGCGCCCGGACGCCAGCGAGGCCGATGTGCTACGCGCTGCCGAACGTGCCGAGGCCACGGACTTTATTGCCGGGTTGCAGGATGCGCGCGGACGCCGGGGCTTCGATGCCCATGTGGGCGAGCGCGGCGTCAAGCTCTCCGGTGGTCAGCGGCAACGCATCGCCATTGCCCGGATGATGCTCAAGGATGCGCCGATCCTGATTCTGGACGAGGCGACCTCGGCGCTGGATTCCGAGGTGGAGGCAGCGATTCAGGAGAATCTCTATCGACTGATGGAAGGCAAGACCGTGATCGCCATCGCCCATCGGCTGTCCACCATTGCTGCCATGGACCGGCTGGTGGTGATGGATCAGGGGCGCATCATCGAGCAGGGTGACCACGATACGCTGTTGGCCCATGGGGGCATTTATGCGCGGTTGTGGGCCCGGCAATCCGGTGGTTTTCTCGATCCCGGAGACGCCGAGGTCGATGATACACTGGAGCCTGAAACACAGAGAGCCTGATACAGCGCGGGAGCGCGGGGAGCGTGTGGATGCCGCAAGACAGGATTCGCCATCTGGGGATGTGGGTGCGCAGTGCCGGGCAGTGGCTGCGCCACCGGGTGTCGCTGCCGTGGCGCGGGCAGCACCCTCGGGGTATCTACAATTTCCTCGCCCTGGGCCCGCAATTGCTGACCTCCGGGCAGCCTACGGAAAAGCAGCTTGCGCGCCTGCGCGACAGTGGCGTGGAGACGGTCATCAATCTGGCGCCGGTGACGGCGGATAATGCGTTGCCGGACGAGGCGGGGACTGTTGCTGCGCTGGGTATGCGCTATGTGCATATTCCGGTGGATTTTGCGGCGCCGTCGGACGCGGATTTTCGTCGTTTTTGTGATGCCATGGCGTCACGGGGCGAGGGGCGTGTGCTGGTGCATTGCGCCGCCAACATGCGGGTATCCGCGTTCATGTACCGGTATCGCTGTGAAGTGCTGGCAGAGCCGCCGGAGCGGGCGCGGCGCGATCTGCATCGTATCTGGCGCCCCCAGGGGGTCTGGGGGGACTTTATTGCACCCCGCATTGCACCCCGCAACAGTGAGTGAAGCGGGCCCGGCGGATTAACGGCCTCAGCGCGTGCCGTAGACCACCATGGTCTTGCCTTTGACGGACACCAGGCCCTGATCTTCCAGATTCTTGAGTACCCGGCCGACCATTTCCCGTGAACAGCCCACGATGCGGCCGATCTCCTGACGTGTCACCTTGATCTGCATGCCGTCCGGATGGGTCATGGCGTCCGGTTGCTTGCACAGGTCCAGCAGGGTGCCTGCCACGCGGCCCGTCACGTCCAGGAAGGCCAGGTCGCCCACCTTGCGGGTGGTGGCGCGCAGGCGGCCGGCGATCTGGGCCGAGACGGTAAACAGGATGTCGGCGTCTTCCCGGGCCAGCTGCCGGAATTTGGCGTAACTGATTTCAGCTACCTCGCATTCCGTCTTGGCCTTGACCCAGGCGGAACGACTCGGCTCCTGCTCGAACAGACCCATTTCGCCGAAGAAGTCGCCCTCATTGAGGTAGGCCATGATCATTTCGCGGCCATCGTCGTCTTCGATCATCACCGTGACCGAGCCTTTCAGGATGTAGTAGAGCGCATCAGACTCATCGCCGGCGTAGATGATGGTGCTCTTGGCCGGGTATTTGCGGCGGTGGCAATGGGCCAGGAAATTGTCCAGGTTGGGAATAATCTTGTTGCTGGAATCCGTCATGGCCTGTAATTCATCGTTGTGTGTATAGGGGAAAAGCGTGTTCATAGGTAAAAAAGGTGACAAAACGGTCTGATATTGCCCTTTTTTGCCCGCCATGCCAAGGCGCCATTACCGAGCGTGCGTACTGCTTGGCACCAGCATGACGCCAGGATGACACCAACATGAGGCTTGCATGAGGGGCCTGTCGTTCTGAGACCGTTTGTCAGGTCGGGCAGCATGGAGGCTGCGCCGGGCCCTGTCAATTTCGGACGCTCCTTCCTGGAGCCCGTATAAGGAGTGTGGCAAAGTGCCACTATCTGCTGGCACATCTGCCGAAACGGATCGCGGAAAAAAAGCCCGGCGAGCCCCTGGGATGCTGTGTCTCGGCGGGTCGGGTGTGATAATCTGCGCGCCCGCTTCTGAGCCGCGAGGAAACCACAGCGATGCGTGCAGTGATACGGTGGCAGGGCGCCGCCTGTTTTGAGGGTGAGTCCGGGACCGGACACCGAATCGTCATGGACGGGCCGCCTGACCATGGTGGCGAAAACCGCGGCCCACGGCCCATGGAAACGCTGCTGGTAGGCCTGGGCGGTTGTTCATCCTTTGACGTGATCCATATTCTGCGCAAGGCCCGTCAGGACGTGACGGATTGCCGCTGCGAGATGGCCGCAGAGCGGGCGGAAGACGAAGTGCCGGCGGTGTTTACCCGTATTCACCTGCATTTTGTCGTGGCGGGAAACAACCTGAAGGAAAACCAGGTACGCCGTGCGGTCGAGCTGTCCGCCGAGAAGTACTGTTCCGCGTCGATCATGCTGGCCCGGGGCGGGGTAGAGATCAGTCACAGCTACGAGATCGAGACGCCTGCCAGTTAAGGCGTCTGGCCGAGCCGGGCGGCGGCGTGTGTGGCATGAATTTACAGGCAGGCACTTTAACCTGCCGGGGCGCAGCGGTATCGTGACGGCAATCGCCGTGCGTATCTCCGCAATGCTTGCGGCAACGATCAACTGTATCAGGCAACAGAAGGGCAGACCGAGGTGAAAGATCCCAATCCGAAGATCAAGCTGCACGGTTTCAACAACCTGACCAAGTCGCTGAGCTTCAACATCTTTGATATCAGCTACGCGAAGACCGAGCAGCATCGCAAGGAGTACATCGAGTATATCGATGAGCTCTACAATGCCGAGCGTCTGACCGAGATCCTCACCAACGTCACCAAGATCATCGGCGCCAACGTGCTGAATGTGGCGCGTGAAGATTACGAGCCCCAGGGTGCCAGTGTGACCATGCTGATTGCCGAGCATGATGCCCCGCCGACGGACCCGGATTTCGACGAGGAAGCGCCGGGCCCGCTGCCTGATACTATCGTTGCCCACCTGGACAAGAGCCACGTGACCGTGCATACCTACCCGGAATCCCATCCGGACAATGGTATTTCCACGTTCCGTGTGGACGTGGATGTGTCGACCTGTGGCGTCATTTCACCGCTGCGGGCGTTGAACTACCTGATCCACAGTTTCGATTCCGATATTGTCACCATCGATTATCGCGTGCGCGGCATGACCCGTGATGTGGATGGCACCAAGCATTACATTGATCACGATATCAATTCGATCCAGAACTTCCTCACCGAAGATACGCAGAATGCCTACCAGATGATTGATGTGAATGTCTTTCAGGAAAACATCTTCCACACCAAGATGTTGCTGAAAGACTTTGATATCGACAATTACCTGTTTGGCGCCGGTAAGGACGAGTTCAACGAAGCGGAACTGAAGGATATCGAGGCGCGTCTGCGCAAGGAAATGCTGGAAATTTTCTACAGTCGTAATCTCGACTGATCAGCACGCCTGCTACAAACGCCTGCGCCGTGCCGCTGCCCGGCGCAGGTCCTGCTCTCAAATACGGTATGTACTGAACGTCATCACCCGGCTCACCAGGCTCATGAGGCGGCGGGCGGGTACCGGTAGCGGCGCACCGCCTGCTTCCCGGGCAAGAGTGGCGTGTTGCTGCTCATCGATACGCATCTGCTCCAGGATCGCCCGGGTGCGTTCGTCTTCCAGTGGTACCTGATTCAGGTGGCTGTCCAGGTGACGGACCACCTGGTTCTCCGTTTCCGTGACAAACCCCAGGCTCCAGCGATCACCAGCCAGACCGGCCAGCGCGCCGATGCTGAAGGACATGGCGTAGAACAGCGGATTGAGCCGGCTGGGCACACCGCCCAGTTCACGGATGCGTTCTTCACACCAGGCCAGGTGGTCTTCCTCTTCCCTGGCGGCTTCCTCCATGGCGCGGCGCACATGGGGCAGGCCCGCCGTGGTGGCCTGGCCCTGATACAGGGCCTGGGCACAGACTTCACCGGTATGGTTGACGCGCATCAGACCCGCGATATGACGGGCCTGATGGCTGTCTGCGGGAGCGCTGTCCCCCTGGGTGGTCGCGGCCGGGTTGGCGCGCTGGCCACGGGTGCTGCCCGGGGTCAGGGTGCGCAGGGCGTTATCGGCACTGGCCAACAGCTGGTCCAGCGGGCTCAGGCGGCGCGGTCGGGACGTGCTGCGACGTTCAGAATCTGCACCGGGGCGTGCGCCGGAATGATTGGAATGTACAGGGGCTGGATGTGTCATAGCGCCAGTCTACCATGCAGGGGTGAAGGTCATGATAACCTTGGCAAGCTCAAACAGGTATCCTCTCCAAAAACAATACTTGTGAAGAAAAGGGTCGGGGAATGAAAGACTTGAAAGACCTGCGGCTGATGATCGCCTCGCGCTATCCCATCATCATCATCGAAACCTGGGAAGAAAGAAGAGCGCTGGACCTGCTGCGTCGCGCAGGCATGCAGAAGGCCCGGCCCGTGTTCGGCTGGAATATCATTGAGGGCCTGAAGCGGCTCGAGCTGGAGGGCGCTGACGGGCAGCGACATACGCTGGAGCCCGATGCGGCGCTGGGCCAGATTCGCAGCACCAGAGAGGCGGGCATATACGCGCTCTGCGATCTTCACCCCTACCTGGAAAACGCACCCAGGATCATTCGACTGCTCAAGGATATTGCCCTCAACCACGACACCGTGGGCCATACGCTGGTGCTCATCAGTCATGCGCTGACCATTCCGCCGGAGCTGTCGCGCTTCTGTGCCCGCTTCGCGTTGAGCATGCCGGATCAGGACCAGATTCTGAATATTGTTCAGGAGGAGGCGCGTGCTTTCGCTCGGGAACGGGGTGATCGCGTCCGCACCGGGCGTGAGGCGCTGGACAAACTGGTGCGCAACCTGCGCGGGCTGAGCAAGGACGATGCCCGGCGGCTGGCGCGCGGCGCCATCATCCACGATGGCGCCATTACTGAGGACGACCTGCCGGAGGTGAACAAGGCCAAGTTCCGTCTGCTGGATATGGATGGCGTGCTCAGCTTTGAATACGACACCGCCAGTTTTGCCCAGGTGGGCGGGCTGACACGGCTCAAGGACTGGTTGTCCAAGCGGGAGAGCGTGTTCACCCGCGCCGCTGCCGACGGGATGAGTGCCGATACCCCCAAGGGCATTCTGCTGGTGGGGGTGCAGGGCGGTGGCAAGAGTCTGGCCGCCAAGGCGGTGGCCGGGCTCTGGGGGCTACCGTTGCTGCGCCTGGACATGGGAGCGGTCTACAACAAGTATTTTGGCGAGTCCGAGCGCAACCTGCGTGAGGCGCTGCGCATGGCCGAAACCATGGCGCCCTGTGTGCTGTGGCTGGATGAAATCGAGAAAGGCATATCCGGTGGCGACAACGACGGCGGTACCTCGCGGCGGGTGCTGGGCACATTGCTTACCTGGATGGCCGAACGCAAGGCGCCGGTATTTATGGTGGCCACGGCCAACGATATCGAACGCCTGCCCCCGGAGCTGATCCGCAAGGGCCGTATCGACGAGCTGTTCTTCGTTGATCTGCCACCCGCGTCCACCCGCGAGGAAATCCTGCGTATTCACCTCAATCGGCGCGAGCAGGATCCGGCAGCCTTTGATCTGGCGCTGTTGGCAGAGTGCTGTGACGGCTTTACCGGGGCGGAGATCGAGCAGGCTATCGTGGCCGGGCTCTACAGTGCCCGGGCACTGGATCAGGCGCTGACAACGGCGCATCTGCAGGCGGAGATCCAGAGCACGGTGCCGCTGTCGGTCACCATGTCGGAGAATCTGGCCGCCTTGCGGGCCTGGTGTCACGGCCGCGCTGTGCCTGCGGACGGATAACCCATTCGGGCACAGTTGCCGGCTACTCCCGGGTGTCGGCCGCTGCGGCCACCGGGTGGTGGGTGGTGTGCTGCACAATGGCGCGGCGCAGGGTGTCGAGTTCCACGGGTTTGGGCACGTGGGCGTTCATGCCGGCTGCCATGCTGCGCTCACGGTGCTCGCGCAGAATGTGGGCGGTGAGGGCTACAATCGGTAAGGGTTTTCGGTGAGCATGGCGCTCCCATTCGCGGATGCGGCGGGTTGCCTCGAAGCCATCCATCTCCGGCATCTCGCAGTCCATCAGTACCAGGTCATAGTTGCCCGTGCAGGCCGCTTCCAGCGCTTCGCGCCCGTTGGCTACCACGTCGGCGTCCAGTCCCAGTTTGGCCAGCATGCCGCGAATGACTTTCTGGCTGAGCTGATGATCTTCCGCGACCAGAATGCGCAGCCCCGGGTCCGGAGACTGGTTGTCGAGCTCATCCGGACGTTTCTCGGCAACCGCACCGAGTTCTTCCGCGAGGACCTGCCGCAGGCGCGGGCCGGACACCGGCTTGCCGAGCACGCGATGAATGCCGACGTTGCGGGCCATGGTGGCGGTGGGTGCATCATTGACGCCGGTGAGCATGATCAACAGAGGCGTACGCGTGACGACCGGGTCCTCGTGGATGCGGGCGGCCAGCTGCATGCCGGTCATGCCGGGCATCTGGTGATCCAGCAAGATCACGTCATAGGGATCGTTGAGATTGGTCTGGGTGCGGATGCTGGCCAGCGCTTCCCGCGGGTCGTGGCAGGCGGTGACGCGCATGCCCCAGGCCAGTGCTTGCTGGCGAATCACCCGGGTTACGGTGCTGGAATCATCCACCACCAGAATGGTGCGGCCGCGCAGCAGCGTGTTGTCGATGTCAGTGGGCTCGGTGCACTCCATGGCGGGCAGCGGCAGTGAGAACCAGCCGGATGGGCCACTGCGCCCGCTACGGGTGCCACAGCGTCCCGCCATGGCCTCCACGAGCTGGCGAGCAATGGCGAGGCCCAGATGGCTGCTGTCCGCGTTGGTGGCGGGCGCCTCATGGCCCGAGAGAGGGTCAAACAGCGCGGGGCTGTGGGCCAGGGCTGAGCCTTCGAATTCGAAGCGCAGATTGTCGGCGCGTCCGGAGGCATCCCGGGCCACGTCCACCACAAGCTCACCGCTCTGGGCATGGCGAATGCAGGTGCCCAGCAGATTGGTCAGGGCCTGCTTCAGGCGTGCTGCATCACCTTCCACCTGTTGCGGCACATTGGTATGGATGTGCGGTATCAATTCAACCTGCTTTTCTTCGGCGCGTTCGCGGAACAGTTCTACGGCATCCATGACCAGTTCTGTGAGATCGAAACGGCTTACCTCCATTTCGGCGCTGCCCTGTTCCAGGCGCGAATATTCGAGCACGTCGTTGAGAATTTTCAACAGACTCTCGCCCGCATTCTGGATGCCTTGCACATAGTCTTTCTGATTGGGCGTCAGCGGTGTATCGCGGAGAATCTCCGCCATGCCCAGGACGCCGCTCATGGGGGTGCGGATCTCATGACTGAGGCGTGCCAGGGTTTCACCGCGGATACGCCAGGTGGCGGAGGTCAGGGCTTCACTCTGTTCTGCATTCAGGCGCTGTTCCAGCTCCAGGCGGCTTTTGCGCGACAGGCCCAGGGCGAACAGCAAGGCTTCGACGGTCGCTGTGCTCAGCACCAGCAGCGGACCGTTGATGCTGACGGGCAGGACGCCGAAGCTGGCCAGTATCGTCAGCGTCACGCAGACAATCAGCGGGCTGCGAGCGAGCAGATAGAGTCCGGCATGGTCGCCCTGTCGCAGCCAGCAGGCGAAGCCCACCCACACCAGTATGGCGGTGCAGGCCAGCGCCAGAATGTAGGCAATCTGCAGCGCCAGTATGGCCGGCAATGCCCAGTTGAGCAGCGCAATGATCAACGCAGAGGCGATCAGTGTCAGCAGCCAGGGTTCGGCTTCGTGCACCGTGCGCCGGCTGTTGAGGAAGACGCGGCTGAAGGCCGTACTGGCGGCGATGGCCAGCAGCGCAGCGGTGGCCTCGGTGTGCGGTTGCAAATCCGGGAGGGGGAAATACTGCACGCCAATGAAGCCGCTGCTGCTGAGCGCCGCCAGTGTCAGGGCCGACAGGAAGGCGGAATAGTAGAGATGCACGCAGGAGCGGTAGAGCACGAACAGGGAAAAGTTGTACAGCACCAGGCCGAGGATGATGCCGGTCAGCAACAGGAACAGCCCGTCGGTGCGCAGGCTGCGCTGAAGTTGTTGCTCCAGCGTGTTCAGTCGCAAGGTGTAAGTCAGGTGACGGTCCGGGATGATGCGCAGGTAGTAGGTGTGGGTGGCGCCCGCAGGCAGATCAACCCGGAATACCGGGGAGCGATAACGCAGATCTGCCCAGGGCGGGTCTGCGCGGGTGCCAGCCCGGCGCTCGGTATAGTCGCCGTCCGCCGGGCCGTAAAATCGAATGTCGCCGTACAGGCCCGGTGTCATGTTCAACAGCAGGTGCTGCGTTTCGTCGGTATTGTTGCTCAGCGCGAGCCTTATCCACCAGGGATTGGCGCTGAAGCCCAGAAATTCTGACGATCGCAGTGCGGGGCGGAAGCGCTGGTCGTGGTCACCGCGTAACAGCTCGGGCAGCGTGATCTGAGCCTCGCTGTCCTCGAAATGCTCTGAATAGACCGTGATGCGTGCGCTGTCGAGCGTGTCGTTGATCACGAACGGCGGCAGGGGGCTTTGGGCGTTGGCATTGAAAGGGAAGAGGGACAGGCTCAGTGCCAGACACGCTCCCAGATACAGAAGGAGGCTCGGCAGGAGGCGCAGTGCCCCGGGCAGTGTAACGTCGAGACTTTCGGGCTGCCTGTCCCTGTGGTGCGTGTGACGGCGCTGCGTCAGATCAGAGTGTTGTGCCGGGTGCGCTGGCACCGCCGGGGGGTGTGGCCGATGCTGCTCCGCTGCTGTCCGCTGAGGGTGCTGCGTCCGGGTGTTTGAGGACATACGCCTCGAATCCGGCTTCCGAGAGCAGGTAGGCCCCCAGTTCGCTTCGGCGCCCTCCATCGCAGCAAACAACATAGACAAAATCCTTTTCAAGATTGCGCACCTGACGCCGCAATTCAGTCAGCGGCAGATTACGTGCGCCGGTGGTGCGATCATGTTTGAACTCCATGGGCAGGCGCACATCCAGCAGCACGCAGGCGCGGTCGCCGTCCTCGCTCATGGCATCCATCTCTTCGGCGGTCACGCTACGGATCACCGACTGCTGTAATATATCGCGAAAATCCTGTTGGCCAAGACACATCAAAGTGCCATCACTGGTCATGGTGACAGTGGCGTTGCGCGGCGCATCGGAAATCAGTGCGTCCTCACCAAAAAAATCGCCCGCCGTCAGTGCGGCCAGCGTTTCTGTCCGGGTGCCGATCTGTCGGGTGACCATGGCCTTGCCCTGCTTGATGACGTAGAAGGTATCACCCGCTTCGCCCTCGCGCACGATGACATCGCCCAGTAGTCCCTCCCGCTCTTCAAATTGCACAAACAGCGACTGGATTTTTGCAGGCGGAACTTGCGAGAAGAGTTCGGATTCCAGCAGTGCGTCCATCCAGTCGCCGTGGTGGCGTGCCTCGCCTTGATCCAGCATGGACTCTGCCGCCTGGGTCCAGGTCATCAGCAGATCCAGGTGATTGCGTTCCATGGCGTAGAAGGTGGTGGCTTCGGTGCTGATCACATTGACGGTGTGAGTCGGGTAATTGTCCAGGGCCAGATAGTTCTCGTCGTCATCGGCGGGAAAGTGGCGGACCTGAAAACTGGCATCCGTCATATCCACCGAGCCATCGATCAGAAACAGCGCCAGATCTGCCGGTTGTCCGCGCTTGAACACCAACCGCGCGGGGGCGACTCGTATCACCTGGATGCGGCTGCGGATTTCGTTCAGGTGGGACGCGCTCAGGCTGTCAAACGGAATGAAGTGCCTGAGCCTGTCGAGGTCAATATGATCGGTGTCGGCCATGGTCAGCGTTCGCTCCCGGGGTCGTTTGGGGGGTCGTTCGGGCGTACGACTTTATTATGACACAGCGTCTCATAAGCCGTCACAGCATGCTGCCCCCGGGGTGGCCGTTTACTCAGCCTGTTCGCGGGCAATGGCACGGTAACCGATGTCGCTGCGGTAGTAGTAATCATCCCAGTGGATGAGCCGCACGCCATCGTAGGCGCGAGCCTGCGCCGTGGCAACGGAATCGCCGAGTGCTGTGACACAGAGCACGCGACCGCCCTGGGTAATCACCTCGCCATCATGCTCCGCGGTGCCTGCGTGAAAGACCTTGAGGTCAGCCGTGTCAGTGCCCTCAAGGCCGCTGATGACATCCCCTTTTCGATACGCATCCGGGTAGCCGCCGGCCGCCAGTACCACACCAACCGCCGGGCGCGGGTCCCAGGCGGCGTCGACCTGATCCAGTCGTCCTTCCAGCGCCGCCAGACACAGCGCCGCCAGATCGCCTTGCAGGCGCATCATGATGGGCTGGGTCTCGGGGTCGCCGAAGCGGCAGTTGTATTCAATGACCTTGGGTGTGCCGCTGTGGTCGATCATCAGCCCGGCGTAGAGGAACCCGGTGTAGGCATGGCCTTCGGCGGCCATGCCGCGCACGGTGGGGAGAATCACTTCATCCATGATGCGCTGATGGATGTCTGGCGTGACCACGGGCGCGGGAGAATAGGCGCCCATGCCGCCGGTGTTGGGCCCGGTATCGCCGTCGCCCACACGCTTGTGATCCTGGCTGGTGGCCATGGGCAACACGTTCTTGCCATCCACCATGACGATGAAGCTGGCTTCTTCGCCCTCCAGAAATTCTTCCACCACCACCCGGTGGCCAGCGTCCCCGAAACGATTGCCGTCGAGCATGTCGCGTACGGCGGATTCGGCTTCTTCCAGCGTCATGGCGACGATCACGCCCTTGCCGGCAGCAAGACCATCCGCCTTGATGACGATGGGGGCACCCTGTTCACGCACGTAGGCCAGCGCCTCGGTCACATCGGTAAAGTTGCCGTAGGCGGCGGTGGGGATGTTGTGGCGGGCCAGGAAGTCTTTGGTGAAGGCCTTGGAGCCTTCCAGTTGCGCGGCGCCAGCGGTGGGGCCGAAGCACTTCAGGCCCCGGTCACGGAAATGATCCACCAGGCCGTCGACCAGTGGCGCTTCCGGGCCGACGATGGTCAGGCCGATGTTGTTGGCGAGCGCAAAGTCGGCTAGCGCTGTCTTGTCGATGGCGTCGATGGCGACATTGGTAATGCGGGCTTCCCGCGCGGTGCCGGCATTGCCGGGCGCGACAAACACCTGCTCCACGCTGTCCGCGCTGGCGACTTTCCAGGCCAGCGCATGTTCGCGGCCACCGTTTCCTATGATCAGCACTTTCATGGCGTTCGGTCTCAGGGTCCTGGGGTCAGTGTCTGAAGTGGCGCATGCCGGTGAAGACCATGGCCATGCCTGACTCATCGGCGGCGGCAATGACTTCGTCATCGCGAATTGAGCCACCGGGCTGGATAACACAGCTGATGCCCGCCTTGGCGGCGTTGTCGATGCCGTCGCGGAACGGGAAGAAGGCATCGGAGGCCATGACTGCGCCGGCGACGGTCAGGCCAGCATGCTCGGCCTTGATGCCGGCGATGCGGGCAGAATTGACGCGGCTCATCTGACCGGCGCCGACACCAATGGTCTGGCCGTTGCGGCCATAGACGATGGCATTGGATTTGACGAATTTGGCCACCTGCCAGGTAAACAGCAGATCGCGGATTTCAGCCTCGGTGGGCTGGCGTTGGGTCACGACTTTCAGATCAGCCGCAGTGACCATGCCCAGATCCCGGTCCTGCACCAGCAGGCCACCGTTGACGCGCTTGTAGTCGAAGGCGCTGTAGCTGTCGGCCCATTCGCCGCATACCAGCAGGCGCACGTTTTTCTTCTCCGCCACAATCGCCTGGGCGGCGTCGCTGGCGGCCGGGGCAATGATCACTTCCACGAACTGGCGATCCACGATCGCCCGGGCGGTGTTTTCATCCAGTGACCGGTTGAAGGCGATAATACCGCCGAAGGCGGATTCCTGGTCGGTGGCAAAGGCCAGGTCATAGGCCGTGCCGATGTCGGCGGCCACCGCCACACCACAGGGGTTGGCGTGCTTGACGATAACGCAGGCGGGGTCGGTGAACTGCTTGACGCATTCCAGTGCCGCATCGGTATCAGCGATGTTGTTGTAGGACAGCGCCTTGCCCTGCAACTGCTGCGCAGTGGCAACCGAGGCTTCTTTGGGCGCGCGCTCGGTGTAGAAGGCGGAGCGCTGGTGCGGGTTCTCACCGTAGCGCATGTCCTGGGTCTTGACGAAGTTCAGGTTGAGCGTGCGCGGGAACGGATCATTGCCGTTGCCGACCCGCTGGCCGAAATAGTTGGCGATGGCGCTGTCGTAGGCGGCGGTATGCTCGAACGCCTTGATCGCCAGATCGAAACGGAAGGCATCCGTGAGGGCGCCGTCGTTGTCGCGCAGCTCGGCGATGACCTGATTGTAGTCCGAGGGGTTGGTGACAATGCCGACATGGGCATTGTTCTTCGCCGCCGCGCGCACCATGGTCGGGCCGCCGATATCGATGTTCTCGATGGCGTCTTCCAGACTGCAGTCCGGGTTGGCTACCGTCTGCTCGAAGGGGTAGAGGTTGACCACGACCAGATCAATGCGCTGGATGTCGTTGTCCGCCATCACCGCATCGTCCTGGCCTCTGCGGGCGAGGATGCCGCCATGGATCTTCGGGTGCAGCGTCTTGACCCGGCCGTCCATCATCTCCGGGAATCCGGTGTGCTCAGAGACCTCCCGGACGCTGATGCCTGCCTCCTGGAGTGTGCGGAAGGTCCCTCCGGTGGAGAGTATCTCGATCCCGTGCTGGCTCAGTGCCCGACCGAATTCGACGATGCCGGTCTTGTCGGAAACGCTGATGAGGGCACGCTGGACGGCTTTGCTCATGGTCATCTCTACCTTAATGCGGGGCTGTCAGGACGAATGAAGGGAAATAAAAAAAGGGCAGTGCCAACTGCCCTTCGGGTCTGGCCTGCTGTTACAGCAGGCCGTACTGTTTGAGTTTCTTGCGCAGTGTGCCGCGGTTCAGGCCGAGCATTTCTGCCGCCTTGGTCTGGTTGCCGCGCGTGTATTCCAGCACTTTCTCCAGCAGCGGGATTTCCATCTCGGCCAGTACCATCTGGTACAGATCATTGACGGCTTCGCCTTCCAGATTGTTGAAGTACTCGATCAGCGAGCGGCGCACACAGTTGCGCAGTGTGTCCTGACTGTCGGTCTGGGCCAGTGTCAGGTGGGGTGTACGGTTTTCAGCGGTGTTCATGTCAATCAGTGTCCATGCGGCTGTGCTGGTCATGCGGCCATGTCTCCGTGTTGCGCAACGCCTTCCCCGGTGTCGGCGGCAGACACTCTGTACTGACCGATGGGGATCCGGTCTGTGGTCTTGTCGAGATTGTGGAAATACTGCTCTACTGCCTGCCGCTGTGCTGCGGCAGTGTCCAGCTGGTTGAAGCTGCGCCGGAACGCGTCGCCCTGAGGCAGTGACTGTGTATACCAGCCCAGATGCTTGCGGGCGATGCGTGAGCCGGCTACCTCGCCGTATAACTGGTGTAACGCCCCGAGATGTCCCAGCACACGATGTGCGACATCGGCAACTTCCGGTGCTGCGGGCAACTCGCCATGAGCGAGATAGTGCAGCGTGTCGCGGAAGATCCAGGGGTTACCCTGAGCAGCGCGGCCGATCATGATACCACTGGCTCCCGTGGTTTCCAGTACCCGTTTGGCTTTTTCCGGTGAATCGATATCGCCATTGGCCATAACGGGGATGTCGACGGCCGCCACAACACGGGCGATGGTGTCGTACTCGGCTTCGCCATTGAAGCGACAGGCGCGGGTGCGGCCATGCACGGCAAGTGCTTGAATACCCGCGTCTTGTGCAATGCGTGCAATGGTCACGGCATTGCGTTGATCGGTGCTCCAGCCGGTGCGGATCTTGAGCGTAACCGGGACCTGCACCGCCGCAACGACAGCCTCGAGAATATTCTGCACCAGTGCCTCATCGCGCAGCAGCGCTGACCCGGCCGCGCGCTTGCAAACCTTTTTTGCCGGACAGCCCATATTGATATCGATGATGTGTGCACCCAGCGCCACGTTGGCGCGTGCGGCCTCAGCCATCATCGCGGGATCGGCACCGGCGATCTGCACCGAGATCGGGCCAGGCTCATCCGCGTGAGGCAGTCGGGTGCGGCTTTTGCGGGAGTGCCAGAGACGCGTATCCGAGGTCACCATTTCCGACACCACCAGCCCGGCACCCAGCTCCCGACACAGCTGACGGAACGGCCGATCCGTGACGCCGGCCATGGGGGCCAGTATCAACGCGTTGGCGAATGTGTGGGGGCCGATCTGCATAGGTCTTCCGGGGGGCATCCTCCGAGGCGACGTATGATAGTGACGGTCGCAGAGAGGGGGAAGGCCATTTCGGGACTATTTTTTATACAGCTGGTTTTTATACAGCTGGTTTTTGTACAACGTCAGGCCCCGGGGGCAGGGTGGAAGTACAGGCGGTAGCTTTCGGCGTCGGCGCCGGGATTGAGAATCTCGAAGGACACCCGGATCGGCACATCCCTGGGCATGGTGTTCATGCCCGCCAGCTCACCGCGCAGGTACTCATCGGGCGTGAAGCGACGGCTGGCCACCGGCTGCCCGCGCAGCGAACTGAAACTCAGTTCCAGCACCGGGAAAGGCTGCTCGTAATGGGCGTGGTTGTACAGAATGGCATCCACCACCAGTGCGCCTTCCACGCGCGAGTGAGTGCGCACGACCAGGTTGGTGCCGCGCAACTGACGAATGTCCGAGGGGTTCGGCAGCGTGCAGCCGAGCACGTCACAGGCATTGGCGTACAGCGGGCGCCATTCCGGTGTCCGCGCCAGGCGATCATAGTTGAACACCAGATACTGGCCAGCCAGCACCAGTACCGCCGCAATGGACAGACCACCCCATTTCAGTGCGTGACCGATGTCCAGGCGTGGGCGGTCGAAGACGGGCGGGCTCTTTTTCTTTGGCCGTTCCGGGGCCGGTTCGTAGTCGCCGAGTGCGTCATTGTCGGCGAACAGGTCGAAGTCGTCGTCAAAGGCGTCCTCGAGACCGACATCCAGGCCCTCCTGAGGATCATTCTTTCCGGGGCTGGCTTTGAACAGCGGGTTTTCGGCAGGCTGTTTGCGCGCCGGGCTGCGCTTTGCTTTATCAGCATCCTGTTGCAGCGCCATGGGGCCGTCGGCGCCGGGCGTGGGGCTTTCTTCCTCCTCCAGCTCCTGCAGCAGTGCTTCGGCCCAGGATTCGTCGCCGCCTTGTCCCTGATGGCTGCGACCGGCGCCGCTCATGTCGGTGAAGTCTTCGTTGTCGAGGCCGGAATCCCCTTCCTCATCCAGCGACAGGAACGAGTCGCTCAACTCCAGCCCGCCGCCCAGGGAGACGCGGGTATCATTCTGCTCGTCGTCACTGTCTGCGGGCGCTGCGTCGGACGTGCCCGGCGCGCCAGGGCCCTCGTCCAGCGTCCAGTTGCGGGTTGGGGCGGGAGCGGGGGCCGGACGTGCGGCGGGTGTCTCCCGGGCGAGCAGTTCTTCAGCCCAGGATTCATCGTCTGAGCGCTTCTTTCCGGCTGATGGCGATTTCTGCACGGGCGCAGTGGTCTGCCCTGGCTGTCTCGGGGCGGTATCCGTCGCTGCTGGACGAGGCGGCGCCTCGATAAGATGCTCTGTGGCCTGGAAAACCTGCAGGCAGCTGCCACAACGGACGGCGCCGCGCGCCTGACGCAGATGCTGCTCGCCGATCTTGAACTGGGCGCCACAGTGCGGACATTGAGTTTTATATTGAGCAGCCATGGCAGTCCGGTCGTTTATTCTGAGGATGTCGTTAGTATACGCCGTTGTACGTAAACCACGGGGTTCTGGCAAGGGGCTGCATCACGTTCATGCGTCAGCGCGTACACCGGCCAGCCGTGTCCAGTCCCCCTGACGGGCTGGCGGGCTGAAGCAAATGTCAGGCGAGTAGGCCGCCATGACCTCCTCAGCCTGCGCGTTGAGGATGCCGGACAGCACCAGCGCTGCGCCGTTGGAACAGTACCCCAGCAGCTGCGGCGCCAGGGATACCAGCGGGCCGGCCAGGATATTGGCGATCACCAGATCAAAGCTGGCCTGTGTCGGCATGGCATCCGGTAGACAGCATTCCAGCCGGTCGGAAACGCCATTGAGTATGGCGTTCTCCCGGGTGGCCAGCAGCGCCTGGGGATCAATATCGCAGGCCAGCACGCGCTCCGCACCAAGCAGCAGCGCGGCAATGGCCAGCACGCCGGAGCCACAGCCGAAATCCAGAACGGTCTTGCCGGTGAGGTCTGCGCCGTCGAGCCAGGCCAGGCACATGGCGGTGGTTTCGTGGGTGCCGGTGCCGAACGCCAGGCCGGGGTCCAGTCGCAGGTTCACGGCATTCCCGGTCAGTGGCTCCGCCCAGCTGGGTACGATCCACAGGCGCTCGCCGAACTGCATGGGCTTGAAGTCATCCATCCAGGCCCGTTCCCAGACCTGATCAGCAAGCGGCTCGAAGCGGTAGTCGGCAGGTGCCGCGCCCAGCGCGGCGATCAGGCCGGCCAGCAGCGTCTGTTCATCGGCATCGGCCGGGAACAGCGCGCTGACTACGGTTTCGCGCCACAGGGGCGTTGCCCCGGGCGGCGGTTCGAACAAGGGCTGGTCTGCGGCGTCGCTGAGCGTGACGGCATTGGCCCCCAGTGCCATCAGGGCGTCTTCAACCTGCTCCGCCGCGTCGGCGGTGCTGGGGATGTGCAGTTGCAGCCAGGGCACAGGTGTCAGCTCCGCAGTTTCGATTCGAGGTGGTGAATATCCACGCCGCCTTCCTCGAATGCCGGGTCACGGAAGATCTTGTCCCGGTGCAGCGGCACATTGGTAAAGATGCCTTCGATCACGACCTCTTCCAGCGCATTGCGCATGCGGGCAAAGGCATTGGCCCGGTCCGGCCCCCAGGTGATGATCTTGGCGATCAGGGAGTCGTAGTAGGGCGGCACGGTGTAGCCGGTGTAGATATGCGAGTCCACGCGAATGCCATTGCCACCGGGTGGATGGTAGTAGCTGATGGCGCCGGGGCTGGGCGTGAAACGCTCCGGGTGCTCGGCATTGAGTCGGACTTCAATGGCGTGACCGGTGATGACTACATCCTCCTGACGCAAGGACAGGGGCTCGCCCGCAGCGATGCGCAGCTGTTCCTTGACGATGTCCACGCCGGTGACCATTTCGGTTACCGGATGCTCCACCTGCACGCGGGTGTTCATCTCGATGAAGTAGAAGCCGCCGTCTTCATAAAGAAATTCGAAGGTGCCGGCGCCACGGTAGCCAATTTCAATGCAGGCACGGACGCAGCGCTGGGCCACTTCTTCGCGCAGTGCATCAGGGATGCCCGGCGCTGGCGCTTCTTCCACCACTTTCTGGTGACGGCGTTGCAGGGAGCAATCGCGGTCACCGAGATGGATGGCATGGCCCTGGCCGTCGGCCAGTACCTGGATTTCCACATGTCGCGGATGCTGGAGAAATTTCTCCATATAAACGGTGTCGTCGCCGAACGCGTTCTTGGCTTCCGAGCGCGTCAGCGTGATGGCATTCAGCAGCGCGGCGGACTTCTCCACTACGCGCATGCCGCGACCACCACCGCCTGCTGCGGCCTTGATGATCACCGGGTAGCCGATCTGCTCTGCCAGTTCCAGCGCGCGCTCGCCGTCTTCGCCCACCGGGCCGTCGGAGCCGGGCACCGTCGGTACGCCAGCGGCTTTCATGGCCTCGATGGCCGATACCTTGTTGCCCATCAGGCGGATGGTGTCAGCGCGCGGCCCGATAAAGATGAACCCCGAGCGTTCCACGCACTCGGCGAAATCGGCGTTCTCGGCGAGGAAGCCGTAGCCGGGGTGAATCGCGTCGGCATCGGTAACTTCGGCGGCGCTGATGATCGCCGGAATATTCAGATAAGACTCGCTGGAGGGGGCCGGGCCAATACAGACCGACTCATCCGCCAGGCGCACGTGCATCAATTCGCTGTCTGCCGTGGAGTAAACGGCAACGGTACGAATGCCCATCTCCTTGCAGGCACGCAGAATGCGCAGGGCAATCTCGCCACGGTTGGCAATGACTACTTTTCGCAGCATGGTGTCAGGCTCTCAATTGTTGCCTGCCGCGTACGGCAGGCAAGGATTCTCGGACAGGTGAGCGCGCTCAGCCGACGATTCAACCGGCTATTCAACCGGCTATTCAACCGATAATGAAAAGCGGCTGGTCGTATTCCACCGGCTCACCGTCTTCCACCAGTACTGCTTCGATGGTGCCGGTTTTGTCAGCCTCGATCTGATTCATCATCTTCATGGCTTCGACAATGCACAGCACATCGCCTGCTTTGACCTGCTGGCCGACATCCACAAACATGGCCGCGCCGGGGGACGGGGAGCGATAGAAAGTGCCGACCATGGGGGAGCGCACCAGGTGGCCCGGCGGCAGGGATTTGCCATCCTTCCCTGTGTCGTCACCCTCGCTGCGTGCGCCCGGTGCTGGCTGAGCCGGCTGGGGGGCTTGCGGCGGCATGGCGGCATACATCTGCTGGGGCGGGTAGGCATTGCGGTTGCCACGGCTGATGCGTACCGATTCCTCCCCTTCATGAATTTCCAGCTCGTCGATACCGGACTCTTCCAGCAGTTCGATCAGCTTCTTGACCTTGCGAATATCCATAGACTTATTGCCCTTTACGTCTTCTGCGTCTGTGTCAGTGGGTCAGTGTCCGCCGTCGGCAAGTCGTTTGATTGCCGCATCCAGAGCCAGACGATAGCCGTCCGCCCCCAGGCCGCAAATAACGCCGACAGCGATGTCAGAAAAATAGGAATGCTGGCGGAAATCTTCGCGCCGGTGCGTGTTGGAAAGATGAATCTCGATAAACGGAATGGCCACACCCAGCAGTGCATCGCGCAGGGCGACACTGGTATGGGTAAAGGCGGCCGGGTTGATCAGAATGAAATCGATGCCCTCGGTGCGGGCGCTGTGGATGCGCTCCACCAGTTCGTACTCGGCATTGCTTTGCAGCCATTGCAGGTGATGCCCGCCGGCACTGGCCTGTTCCCGCAGGCCATTATTGATCTGCTCCAGTGTCGTGTGGCCGTAGGTTTCCGGCTCGCGGGTGCCCAGCAGATTCAGGTTGGGGCCGTGCAAAACCAGTATCGATGCCACTGGAGCCTCCTCGCTACGGAGCAAATGCGGTGAAAAGTTGTGAACTGGATGGCAAAAGCCGCCTAAAGGGGCGGCTTTCGCGGTTTGAGTCAATACTAGGGGGAAAAAGCGGGCGAGAAAAGGCCTTTACAAGTTTCCTTACAACTAAGACTGGTCAGTCACGCCATAATCCCCGTCATATCGACGGAAATACCCGCGTGTTCAGGTGAGTCAGAAAGCGCTCCGGGCTCATTTCACCGAGGACGCGGCTGTCAGCGACTTCTTCGCCATCAGCGGCCAGAAAGACCAGGCTGGGCAGGCCGAAGATGTTGTAGTCCGCCATGATGGCCTGATTGTCCCGGGTAATACGCGTGACGTCCGCGCGCACCAGCAACATGTCGCGGCCCTGCATGGCTGCCAGTACGTCGGCGTCACTGAGTGTGGTCTCTTCCAGCACCTTGCAGGCGACGCACCACTCGGCAAAGAAATCCACCAGTACCGGCTGGCCCGCTGCCTGCGCGTCGCGGAGTACGGACTGCAGTGCTTCGCGCCCCGTGACGTCGACGAAGTCATAGTGTCCCGCTGGCGGATGCCGAATGCCTTCCTCGTTACCTTCGGTGGTCGGCGTGCCCGCCGCGGACCCTGTGGCGGCAGATGACGTGGTGGATGACGTGTGGCTCAACGGCTGCCAGGGGTCCGTACCGCCGCTGGCCGCGCCCACCACCATAACGGCGCCGTACAGGGCCAGCACCAGCGCCAGGCCGCGCTTGAGCCGGCTGCTGTCGCCAGCAGGTTCCAGTGCGCCCAGCTGCACCCCGTAGACCGCCAGCAGGATGCCGTAAAGCCCCAGCGTGACGCCCGGCGGAATGATGCGGTCCAGCAGCCAGATGGCCACACCGAGCATCACGACGCCGAAGAAGCGCGTGATGTCTTCCATCCAGGTGCCCGCGCGAGGCAGCAGATGGCTGCCGCCGGTGCCGAACAGAATCAGCGGTACGCCCATGCCGAGTGACAGGGCAAACAACGACAGGGCGCCGGTCGCAGCGTCACCACTGCTGGCCACGTACAGCAGCGCGCCGGCAAGAATCGGCGTCACGCAGGGCGAGACCACCAGGGCAGAAATGCCCCCCAGCAAGGCTGCGCCGCCCAGTGAGCCTTGCCGCCGATGGCTGCCCGCAGTGCTGAGACGGTCCCGGAGAAAGGCGGGCAGCTGCAGGCGGAAGACGCCGAACATGCCCAGCGCCAGCACGATGAAGATAACGGCGGAGGTAATGATGGCTGCGGGTTGTTGCAGCAGATATTGCAGGTTCAGGCGTGCCCCGAAGACGGCCACCAGCAGCCCGGCAAGGGTATAGGGCACGGCCATGCCCAGCACATAGGCGCTGCTGAGCAGGAAACCGCGCCGGGCAGTAGGGTGCGATTGCCCGGCAATGATGCCGGAGAGAATCGGCACCATGGGGAACACGCAGGGTGTGAACGCCAGGAGCAAGCCGCCAGCAAAGAACAGCAGCGTCACCATGATCAGATTCTGATCACCCATCCAGCGAGAAAAGGCGCCGGCATCCTGAGAGCCCAGGGTCCCGAAAAAGCTGCCTTCGCTGCGGGCGCCTGGCGCCTCCGCGGGCGCACCGAATGCCAGGTTCTCCGCGCTGACAAACGTCAGCGGCAGCTCCCGGGTCAATGGCGGGTAGCACAACACATCCTCGATACAGCCCTGGTAATCCACCTCCAGCACTGTCTCGGTGAGCGGGATCGAGGACAGGGGCAAACTCAGGTTCAGCATGCCGTAGTACACCTGCACCCGCCCGAACAGCTCGTCATCCTTGAGAGTGCCGTCAGGGACCTCGAAGTCGGCAAAGTCTTCGATCAGATTGCCGTGGGTATCCCGCAGGCGGAAGGCAAAGCCGTGCTGATAAAGATAGACGTCATCAACGACGTCAAAGGTGAGATCGATGGCCTGGTTCTCGAGATCGGCCGAGGCATTGATGCGGATCGCCTGCTCTGCGGTCGGCAGGTCGTTGCCACCGCCACCAAACAAGCTGCTGCCGCGGTCATCGCGCCCCAGCAATGCGCTGGCAGGGGAGCACAGGACCAGCATCAGCAGCGCGGTCAGCAGATAGCCGATGCGGCGGGCAGGCATGGCCAGAGACGAGGGGCGGGCGCTTTGGGTCATCAGCAAGCAGGTCATCCGGTCAGATCCGGTCAGAGTAACGTTTGAGCAGCAAGGATATCAGAGACACTGTGAGTCTGCTGTGTGGCGATTGGCCGCATCTGCCAGTGATCAACGACTGCAGGTACGCTACAGTCTTGCACTGTGGCACTCTTGCACTGTGGCACGCCGAAACGCGGAGCGGGGAGAATATGAACAAGCGTTTTCATCATTTGCGGACCCTGCTGCGCAATGCGCATGTCTGGGCCATCCGTCGCGGGCGCCACGTTATCCCCGGTGTGCTCGGTGGCTTGCTGTTGTTGAATATCCTGCTGGGTTGGTACTGGAGTCGGGAGCCGGCCCTGCCGGAGCTTGCGCTACCGGCGGAGCCGGTGGCAGGTGAGGCCATGACCATGGCGCTGGCGGATGTCATGAGTACCTTGCTGGACAAGCGCGGTGGTTATCTCAGCAATGACATACTGCCGCACCGCTTGTGGCTGGATAATATGCCGAACTGGGAGTACGGCGTGTTGACCCAGGGGCGCGATCTGGCGCGGGCGTTGCATCGGGACCTGGGGCGCAAGCCCGGGCGAGAAGATGTCGACCTGGCGATCGTGTCACCGCAATTCAATTTTGACCATAAAAGCTGGGCCATGCCGTCCACCGAGGGCGAGTATCGCCGCGGTATCCGGGCGCTGGAGCGCTATCTGGCGCGGCTGCAGGATGCGGAGGACGACTCGGCTGCTTTCAACAATGCGCCGGCCAATCTGGATTACTGGTTGCGAGAGGTGCAGGAGCGTCTTACGGAGCTCAGTCGCCGGCTGTCCAACAGCGTCGGTCGGCCTTTGCCGGAAGCGGGTCTGCTGGATCAGGATGATGCGCCATTGACCCGAACGCCGTGGCGTGAGGTAGACAATGTGTTCTATCAGGCAAGGGGGAGCAGTTGGGCCTTGTTGCATCTGTTGCGCGGCGCGGAGATCGAATTCGGGCCGTCACTGACCCCGGAGGGTCGCATTCACCTGCGCCGGGCCATGCATCAACTGGAATATACCCAGGCGCCGATACGCAGTCCGCTGATTCTCAATGGCTCGGGGTTTGGCATTTTTGCCAATCATTCATTGGTGATGGCGAATCACATTGCCGGTGCCAACCTGTCTCTGCGCGAGCTGCGCGATACGCTGAACTGAGTTTCCCGGTGGCGACAACGCATTACGGGGCCAGACAGGCCCCGTAATGCGTTGCAGTGGTGCGCGAGATCAAAGATCGTTCTTGTAGGCGGCTACTGACTTGGTGATTTCCCGACGTGCGGCGTCAGCGTCATCCCAGCCGTCCACCTTGACCCATTTGCCGGGTTCGAGGTCCTTGTAGTTCTCGAAGAAGTGCTCGATCTGCTGAACCAGCAGTGCCGGCAGGTCGGTGTATTCATGCACATCCTTGTAGGCGGCAGTCAGCTTGTCATGGGGCACGGCCAACAGCTTGGCGTCCTGTCCGGATTCGTCGCTCATGTTCAGCACGCCCACGGCGCGGCAGCGAATCACGGCGCCGGCCATCACCGGATAGGGCGTGACCACCAATACGTCCAGCGGATCGCCATCTTCAGACAGGGTGTTGGGGATAAAGCCATAGTTGGCCGGGTAGAACATGGGCGTTGCCATGAACCGGTCAACCACGATGGCGTTGCTGTCCTTGTCGATCTCGTACTTGATCGGTGAGGCGTTGGCGGGAATCTCGATGACGACGTTGATGTCGCCCGGAAGGTCCTTGCCGGCGGGAATCTTTGCGAAATCCATGATAGCTGTGGCCCGATGCAGTTACTGATGGCGCAGGATTATAGCAACCCTGCGCCATATGTGGCCACCCGACCTTTTGGGGGGCTCTGTTGTGTCAGTCCCTGCCGCCAGGCGTCAGCGCTCCCGCTGGCCCGGCGCGGCGGCACCGCTACCGGCGCGGGCTTCATGCCGTGCCGTCTGGGCGGCCAGCTGCTCGGACACCTTGTTCACCGACCCGGCGAAGCGCGCCAGCAGGTTGTACAGGACCGGGATGATGAACAGTGTCAGCACGGAGGCAAACAGCAGCCCCCCGAGAATCACCATGCCGATTGCCGCGCGGCTTTCGGCACCCGCGCCGGTGGCCAGCACCAGCGGCACGGCGCCGAAGATAGTGGAGATGGTGGTCATCAACACCGGGCGGAAGCGCAGGGTGGCGCCCTCGATGATGGCATCACGCACGTTCAGGCCGCTGTCGCGCATCTGATTGGCGAACTCCACGATCAGAATACCGTTCTTGGCCATCAGCCCCAGCAACATGATCATGCCGATCTGGCTGTAGGTGTTGAGGGTGATGCCCGACATATACAGCGCCAGCAGTGCGCCGGTAATGGCGAGCGGCACGGACAGCATGATGATCATCGGGTGGATCCAGCTCTCGAACTGCGCCGCCAGGACCAGGAAGACAATCAGGAAAGCGAGGCCGAAGGTGATGTAAATGGCACTGGATGCCTCGACGAACTCCCGGCTCACGCCACGGTAGCTGACCCGTGCCTCTGCGGGCAGATGCTCTGCGGCCTCGGCGTTCAGATAGCGCAGGGCAGAGCCCATGTCATAGCCTTCGGCCAGCGTGGCGCTCAGGGTAATGGCCGGCAGCCGGTCCACCCGGCGCAGCTCCGGCGGTGCGCCGAATTCGCGCAGCTCCGCCAGTGCATTCAGCGGCACCAGATCGCCGGCGCCGGTGCGCAGGAAGTAATTCTGCAGATTGTCAGGGGTAGCACGCTTGCCATCTTCGGCCTGGAGAATGACGTCGTATTCGCGCCCCCGGTCGAGATAGCGCGTCACGACGCGGGAGGCGAGCATGGATTGCATGGTGTTGCCGATATCTTCGGCGGTGATATTCAGATCCGCCGCCCGCGCCCGATTCATGTCGACACCCAGCTGCGGCTGCGTCACTTCAAAATTGATATCCGGGTTGATCAGGCTGGGGTTCTGACGGGCCCGCTCAAGCAGAATGTTGGCCCACTCCTGCACGGACGCATAGTCCGGCCCGCCGATGACGAATTGCAGGGATGCGTTAAAGCCGCTTTGACCCAGCCCCGGCGGATTGATGGCGAAAGAACGCAACCCCGGTACGGAACGCAACAGGGGCGCGACCTCGGCAACGATTTCCTGCTGCGTGCGATCGCGCTCGCTCCAGTGTTTGAGCCGCACGATGGTAAAGCCGCGTTCGACCTGACCGCGAAAGCCGACAATGGACAGCACGCGCTCGGCTTCGCCGCTTTCCACCAGGGGCTCCAGCAGCGCCTGGATCTTGCGGGTGTGGTGTTCGGTGTAATCAATGCTGGCGCCTTCCGGGGCCACGCTGTTGATGATGAAGACCCCGCGATCTTCAGTGGGGGCCAGCTCCTGGGGCAGCTGCGGAAAGATGGCCGCAGCCAGCATGATGGCGGCGATGCCCACGGCCAGCACCACCAGCGGTGCATTCAGCGACGTCAGCAGCAGCGAGCGATAACCACGGTTCATACGCTCGAACATGCGCTCGCTCCACTCCCACAGGCGCGAGTGTTTGCCCTCGTCATCCCGTGCCGGGTGCAGCCATTTCGAGCACAGCATCGGTGCCAGACTCAGGGCCACGAAACTGGAGACGATCACTGCTGCGGCCAGCGTGAAACCGAATTCGGTAAACAGCCTGCCGATATTGCCGCCCATGAAAGACAAGGGCACAAACACGGCCACCAGCGTCAGCGTGGTGGCGATAACAGCGAAAGCCACCTGGCGGGCACCGCGGTAGGCCGCCACCAGAGGCGGCTCGCCATCATCAATACGACGCTGGATGTTTTCCAGCATGACGATGGCGTCATCTACCACCAGGCCAATGGCCAGAATCAGCGCCAGCAAGGTCAGTACGTTGATGGAAAAATCGAATACGCCCAGTGCCATGAAGGCGCCGATGATCGACACCGGAATGGTCACGGCCGGAATAAGGGTGGCGCGCACCGAGCGCAGGAACACGAAAATCACCAGAATCACCAGCGTCATGGCGATGCTGAGGGTGATGATCACCTCGCGGATCGAGGCACGAATGAAGATGGATTCGTCGTAATTGACCGCCAGGGAAATCCCCGCTGGCAGATTCGGGCGGATATGCGCCAGCTCTGCCTGCACCAGGTCAGAGATTTCCACGACGTTGGATTTCGATTGCCGGATGATACCCAGCCCGATGGCCTGCTGCCCGTTGGTGCTGAGGCGGCTGCGATCATCCTCTACGCCGCGTTCGACCCGGGCAACTTCGCCAATACGGATGGGGAAGTCGCCCTGCCGGCGAATCACGATGCCGGCGAAGGCGTCCGGATCATTGAGGCGGTTGTCCGCACGCACGGAAAACTCCCGGCTGCTGGATTCCACCCGCCCGGCGGGCAATTCGATGTTGTTGGCACGCAGCGCGTTTTCCACATCGGCAACAGTGACCTGCCGACTGGCCATGCGTTCCGGGTCCAGCCAGATGCGCATGGCGTAGCGGCGCTCGCCGCCGATCAGGACTTCAGCCACGCCGGTGAGCACGGACAGCCGGTCGGCCAGATTGCGCTCGGCAAAATCCGTCAACTGGTCCGGCGTCATGCGGTCACTGGCCATGGTGACCCACATCATCGGCCGGGCGTCGGAGTTGGCCTTGGCCACAATCGGTGGGTCGGCTTCATCGGGCAGGCGATCGAGAATGCTGGCGATGGCGTCGCGTACGTCGTTGGCGGCGTTGTCGACGTCGCGACCGCTTTCGAATTCGATGGTGGTGCGGCTGGAGCCCAGGCGGCTGCGGGACTCCATCGAGCGAATGCCGTCCACGGCGCTGATGGCGCCCTCGATGAGCTGGGTGATTTGTGTGTCGATGACTTCCGGGGCGGCACCGATATAGCTGGTGGCAATGGAGACTTCCGGTGGATCGATATCGGGGTATTCACGTACTGGCAACTGCAGTGCTGCGGCGATGCCGAACACCACGATCAACAGGCTCATGACCGTGGCGAATACCGGGCGCTTGATGGAGACATCGGAAAGAATCATATCAACCTTCCGCGCGTTGGCCGTCACGCACGGTGACTCGTGCCTCCGGGTCGTCCAGCAACTCGACGCGATCACCGGCGCTCAGGCGCGTTTGACCGGTAATTACCACCTGGTCGTCAATCTCAAGACCACTGAGCACTTCTGCCTCGCCGGGAAGCCGCACGCCCAGGCGCAGGGTGCGCCGTTCTACCTCGTTATCACCCACCACCACGAACACGTACTGCTCGTTGCCCTGGGTCAGCAGCGCTTCTTCGGGCACCAGCAGTGTCTCGCGCTCACGAAAACGCAGTGACACGCTCATGAACTGGCCCGGGCGCAGGCGTCCCTCATTGTTCTCGATGGCGGCTCTGATCTGCAGGCTGCGGCTGATCGGGTCTACGCGGGTGCCCAGCTCGGTGACTTCGCCGGTGAAAGTCTGCCCGAGAAAGGCGTCGCTGCGGGCCATGACCTGCTGGCCCGCCTCCAGCTGGCTGATGAAACGTTCTGGCACCGAGAACACCAGCTCGATCGGCGAGACGCTGTCGAGGGTGCTGATCCGGTCCCCGGCACGCAAGAAGGCGCCCTGGCTGATCTCGCGGATGCCGATGACGCCGTCAAAAGGTGCGGTGATGGTGTGATTTTCCAGCACAGTACGGGCGGATTGCACGCGCGCTTCCGCGACCTGCACGGCGGATTCCAGTTCATCCACGTCGGCGCGGGAGATGCTCTGGCCGCTTTGCAGACGGCTGGCGCGATCAAATTTGGTCCGGGCATCCCGCAGCTGAGCCTGGGCGACGCGCAGCTCTGCCTGGGCCTGACGATCATCCAGTGTCACCAGCACCTGGCCGGCCTCGACCTGCTGCCCTTCACTGAAGTGCAGGCGCAGGACCCGCGCATCCACTTCGCTGGTGACGATGATTTCGTCCCTGGCGGCGGTGGTGGCGACCGCGTTGACGCGATCCTCGACATGGCCCAGGCGCGGGCTGGCGACATTTACGGGAGTCTGCCGGGCACCCTGGCGTTGCTCCGGAGGGCTGTCGCCCTGGCCAAGCAGGTACCAGCCAATGCCGCCGCACAGCAACACCGACAGGGCAATGCCCGCTTGCTTCTTCATGTGTTTCTCCACCAGGAAAGGTCGTCAGGAAATACAGTATCAACGCATCATGATCGTGATATTAACGCATGGGAGTGTGAATGCGGGGGTGTGACCTGCGTCCCGCAGCGTGGGTTCCTCATTGTTTGCATGATTGGACGGGCATACATGACGGCTTTGAATTGAGGATCGCGCCGCCGGTATATCGCCTTCAGTTATAACAAGATGCCTTTTTATTCTTTTGCCTTTGCCTGCCAGCCGGGTACCTTGCGCCTTTCATCCAATAGTCATCCTCAATAGTCACCCTGCGCAGGGAGCCCCCATTGATTGCCGAATCGCTCCAGCCCCTGGTTGTCGGCCTCATCCTGTTGGGCCTGTTTGCCGCCTTTGTGCGCGAATGGTTCAAGCCGGACGTGGCCGTGATGATCGCCGTGGCGTTGCTGCTGGGCCTGGGGCTGCTCAGCAGCGGTCAGGTGCTCAGCGTCTTCAGCAACAGCGCGCCGATCACCATCGCCTGCCTGTTCATCATCAGCGCGGCCTTGCAGAAGACCGGTTGCGTTGATCGGCTGGGTGACTGGCTTGGTGTGATGGCGGGCAAGAGCGAGGCCAGCCTGCTGCTGGCGCTGATGCTGGTCGGGGTGCTGGTGTCTCCCTTCATCAACAACACGCCGGTGGTGATGGTGTTGATGCCCGCCGTGATTGCTCTGGCCAGCAAGCACAATATTGCCCCGTCGCGGCTGCTGATTCCGCTGTCCTACGCGACCATTCTCGGTGGTCTGATCACCATGGTCGGGACCTCCACCAATATTCTGGTGGACGGTGTGGCCCGGGATATGGGGCTGGCGCCGTTCGGCATGTTCGAGATCACGGCCCCGGCGATTGTCATGGCGCTGCTCGGCTGTGTGATGATCTTCTTCCTGGCGCCGAAACTGCTGCCCTCCCGGGAGACCCTGGCCCAGCAGTTCACCGGCAGTGGTGATCGCACCTTCATGTCAGAGCTGTTCGTGCCAGAAGGGTCACGCCTGGCCGGCCGCACATTGAAGGAAGCGCGGCTGAGCAACGGCACCATCGCGGTGCTCAAGCTGTTTCGCGGTGACGAGGCGCTGACCTCGCCGCCATCGGGCACGCGCCTGCAGGTTGGTGACAAGGTGGTGGTGCACAGCCAGAGTGCTGACATGGTCGAGCTGCGCGGCACCGATCTGATCAGTCTGCAGGCGGGCGCGGCGATACCCGAGAACAAGGATCTGGAGACATTGCGTCGCCAGGATGCCGTGATCGTCGAGGCGATCGTCGGGCCCACCTCACGCTATGTTCAGCGGCCGATTCGCGACCTGGATCTGGCGGCCCGGTATGGCATTCATATCATCGCCGTGCACCGCCAGGATGCCAGTATCGGCGAGATTGTGGACGATTTTCAGCTGCAGTTCGGTGATGTGCTGCTGGTGGAGGGCACCCGCACCCAGATCAAGCGCTTCTGCGAAAACGGCGACCTGTTTGCCATCACGGATGGCAAGGCGCCCACCAACCGCCAGAGCAAGGCGCCGATTGCCATGGCCACGATTATCGGTGTGATGGTGCTGGCGGCATTCAAGGTGATGCCGATCGAAGGGCTGGCGCTGATCGGTGCTGCCATCGTGGTCGCCACCGGCTGCGTGCGCTCGGAAGAGGCCTACAAGGCCATCGAATGGCCGATCATCATCCTCATCTTCGGCATGCTGGCGGTGAGTATCGCCATGCGGGAATCCGGGCTGGCGGACATGCTGGCCGGGCTGCTGGTCGGCTGGGGCGGCGGGCTGTCGCCCTGGATGATGCTGGCCATCGTTATTCTGCTCACCTCCATCGCCACGGAAATGATCAGCAACAACGCAGTGGCCGTACTGTTCACCCCGGTGGTGATTGCGGTGGCCCAGCAGCTGGGTGTGGACCCGCGCCCGTTTGTAGTGGGGGTGATGTTTGCCGCCAGTGCCAGCTTCGCTACGCCTATCGGCTACCAGACCAATACGCTGGTCTACAGCGCCGGGAATTACCGCTTTACGGACTTCGCCCGCCTGGGCATTCCCATGAATCTGCTGGTCTGGCTCAGTGCCTGTGTGCTCATTCCGCTGTTCTGGCCCCTGAATCCGGTATAACGTGCCGCCCCCGTGATCGGTTACCATGGGCCAGGAGACGGATTGCTCGGGGAGCACGGGGATGACCAGATTACTGCTTTGCATCATGCTGCTGTCAGTAGGGCTGGCCCAGGTCCATGCCCATGCCAGTGGCATCTACCGCTGGGTGGATGAGCAGGGGAATGTGCATTTCTCCGACGAGCCCGGCGGCGGCAATGCGGAAGTCATTACCGTTGAGCCGCAGACGCTGCCGTTTGTGCCTGCCCCTGCGCGCTCCCCGCGCAGCACGTCTGCGACCGCCGGGGCGCCACTGATCATGTACAGCGCAGAGTGGTGCGGCTATTGCACCCGTGCGCGCAATTATTTTCGCAGCAACAACATTCCGTTCATCGAAAAGGATATCGAGAAATCCGACCAGGCCCGCCGCGAACACAAGCAGGCCGGTGGCAGGGGCGTGCCGTTGCTGGTGCGCGGCGATGCAAAGCTGAACGGCTTTTCCGAACAACGTTTTGAACAATGGTTCAGGTCTAACTGATGACAGATAATTCCGAGCAGGACAGCACTGATAACAGCACTGATATTGGTGCCGGTACAGGTGCTGGTACTAGGGTCGATGAAAGCATTGATAAAAGCGTCCGCAGTAGTGTGGAAACCGGCGACGCCGGCACGGCCGCTGAGGCCGATGCGCCGGATTTTGTAGCGCTGAAGGTGCATGAACGGCTGCTGAAAGCGATTGAGGCGGAGGGTTTTTCTGCGCCCACACCGGTACAGCAGATGGCTATTCCGCCCGCGCTGGCAGGGCATGATCTGCGTGTGACCGCACAGACCGGCAGCGGCAAGACCGCTGCTTTTGTATTGCCCATGTTGCAACAACTGATTGAAAACCCGGATTATCAGGCCGGCACCCGGGCATTGATTCTGCTGCCGACCCGTGAGCTGGCGCGGCAGACACTGAGCCAGGTGGAAAAGCTGGCGCGCTTCACCTTCATCAAGGCAGAGCTGGTCACCGGCGGCGAAGACTTCAAGGTCCAGGCGGCGAAGATCCGCAAGAACCCGGATATCCTGATCGGTACCCCGGGGCGGTTTATCGAACACCTCACCGCCAACAATCTGGATTTCAGCGAGCTCATGTTGCTGGTGCTGGATGAGGCGGATCGCATGCTCGACATGGGCCTGAACGAAGATGTATTGCGTCTCGCTGCGCTGTGCAATCCCGCGCGCCAGACCCTGCTGTTCTCGGCAACCCCCGGACCGAGTTCCATGGCGGATGTGGTGGCGGCGGTGCTGCGCGACCCGAAAGAAATTCGCGTTAACCGGGTCCAGGATCTGAACGAAAAGACCCGCCAGCAGATCATCACCGTGGACGACATCGCCCACCGCGAACGCCTGACGCAATGGTTGCTGGCGAACGAAACCTACGACAAGGCCATCGTCTTCACCAACACCCGTGAGCAAGCGGATCGGCTGGGTGGCTATTTGCGCAACCCGTCCATGAAGCTTTATGTATTGCACGGTGAGAAAGACCAGAAAGAACGCAAACAGGCGCTGGATCGCCTGCGCAATGGTGATATCCACGTGCTGGTGGCCACCGATGTGGCGGCGCGTGGGCTGGATATCTCCGGCCTCGACCTGGTGATCAATTTCGACATGCCACGCAGTGGCGATGAGTATCTGCACCGCATCGGCCGCACCGGCCGCTTTGGCAGCGAAGGGCTGGCCATATCGCTGGTGGCAGCGCATGAGTGGAATCTCATGTCCAGCATCGAACGCTACCTGCGCCAGCAGTTCGAGCAGCGCATCGTCGCGGCACACCCGGGCAATTACAAAGGCCCGAAAAAACTCAAATCCTCAGGCAAGGCGGCGGGCAGCAAAAAGAAAAAGCTGAAGAAGAAAGCGGCGGCCGCCAAAAAAGCACCGGCAAAGAAAGCGGCAGGCAAAAAGCCCGCAGCGCCGGATCTCAAAGGCGGCTTTGCCACACCGAAACGCAAACCCACCGCCTGACAGAGGAGGGCCCTGATGCGAGCACAACGCAGCCTGGCCATCCTCTCCTGGGCGGCGCTCACGGTCGCGCTGCTCAGCGCCTGTGTCGCGGCCCCGGCCCACGATGATGCGGAATTCGACGCAGACGTTGCCGCATCACATGATGATCGCACGGCGCCGCATGACGGCTATCATGACGCTTATGTCGTGCGCCATCGCTTGCACACCGGCCTGGCGCTGTCCGCCGACCTATTGGCGGATACGCCGCTGGCCTTTGTGCTGGACCTCCCCGAACCGGCGGACTATTACGAGATTGGCCTGGGGGACGAGGTCTACTACCAATTACCGCGTGCGGGCACCTCGCGACTGCGCCGCAATGCCCTGGCCGCCCGCGCCATGCTGCTGCCTACTCGCGCAGTGATGCAGGTCATGCCATTGAGTGCCCACCCGGCAGAATTGCCGCACACCGATATTGCGCCGTTGGCGCTGACCTCGGCCCAGCTGGCATCGCTTGTGGATGCGATGGTGGCAACCTTTGCGGATACGGATGTTGAAGCGGCGTGGGCAGGGGAGCGGCCGCGACAATGGTTCTTCAACAGCCATCGCCGCTTCTGGTTGCGCTACACCTGTAACAGCTGGACCGCGAACGCGCTGACGGAGGCTGAACAAGCCAGTTGGGTTGTCGCGCCGATTCGCGCGAGTGCGGTGATGCGTCCGTTCAATGCGGAGTGATGCGCTCGCAGACAGTGGCCGATCGCTGACACAAACCATGCGGTTTGGCTGACATATCTTTCAGTGATGGCTGATACCGGCGGGGGTGGCGCCCATGGGATGCTTATCCCGTCGGTGTGGTGCCGGAGCGATGGCTCCCCGGTTAACAATCCGGTGCTGCACCGACATCCCTCCTAAGCCCCTGTTTACCTTCCTCTGCCGCCGGGCGGGGGAAGGTTTTTTTCGTTCATCGCGGATTAGCTGGAATGTTTGCCGGCAAGGATCACTTGCGTGCCACTCTGAAAGCGGGACGTTTCCCAGTGGGTTGGTCACCCTCCATCGAGTACGCGTTGAGCCGGGGTATGCCCTTCCGGGACCGCTCAAGCCGTCCCTGGTCGCTCGCGCTTTGGCCATCCCTGGCCAAAGAGGTCCCTCCAGGGCATACCCCGGCTCAACGCTGGCAGAAGAATTAACGCACGGTGGTTACATCGACTTTCTGGAGGAACAAAACCGTCAGTTGGCATGCAGCTTGTTAGCTGGGCTGCGCGTGACGGCCCTCGGGGGGCGGGAAAGGTTTTCAGGACTGTTTGAGGCAGGATGCCGAAACCAAGCCCCCAGGGATGGGTTTACGGCGTGTCCTGAAAACCTTTCCCGCCCCCCGAGGGCCACAACCACCAAACCAAAGCAGAATGGAACATACCGCACAGTAGAAGCCGAGTCCGGCGGATCTCAGATCTCGAACGTGCCTTTCAGCTTTTTCGGTACCGGCGTCAGCTTCAGGCGCGCATGGACCGGCATGCCATTCTTGAACGGCATTGGCGCTTCGCCCTGAATCAGCGGCAACAGATAGTCGCGGGCGGCCGCCGTAATGCCGAAGCCGTCGCGGCTGATGAAATTACGCGGCATTTTTTTCTCGACATTGGCGACCTTGGCCAGCGGCGCTTTTTCGACAGCCCAGCTGTATTTCTTGCCCTTGCCGCGAATGATGGCCGGCATCACAGCGTTATCGCCGGCCTCGGCCATTTCCACCGCTGCCCGACCTACGGCATAGGCCTGCTCCAGGTCTACGGCAGAGGCCATATGGCGCGCCGCGCGTTGCAGGTAATCCGGCACCGCCCAGTGATACTTGTGGCCAAGTTCGGCTTTCACCATCTGCGCCAGCACCGGCGCGACACCGCCGAGTTGCTTGTGGCCGAATGCATCGGTGGAGCCGGCATCCGCCAGAAACGTCCCGTCCTGGTAACGGGCGCCTTCGGACACAGCGATGACGCAGTAGCCGTATTTCTTTACCGTCTGCTGCACTTTCTTGAGGAATTTTTCCCGGTTAAAAGCGATCTCGGGGAACAGGATGATATGCGGTGCATCACCGTCCTGCTCCTGGGCCAGGCCTGCGGCAGCGGCGATCCAGCCGGCGTGGCGGCCCATGACTTCCATGACGAACACCTTGGTGGAGGTGGCGCACATGGACTGCACATCCAGCGCGGCCTCGCGGATCGAGACGGCGGTGTACTTGGCGACGGAGCCGAAGCCCGGCGAGCAGTCGGTGATCGGCAGATCGTTGTCCACGGTCTTGGGCACGTGGATTGCCTGAATGGGGTAGCCCAGGGTTTCTGACAATTGGGATACTTTCAGGCAGGTGTCTGCGGAGTCGCCGCCGCCGTTATAGAAGAAGTAGCCGATGTTGTGCGCCTTGAAAACCTCGATCAGGCGTTCGTACTGGCGCCGGGAGGTTTCCAGATCCTTCAGCTTGTAGCGGCAGGAGCCAAAGGCGCCGCCGGGGGTGTGGCGCAGGGCGGCGATGGTCGCTTTCGTTTCCTTGCTGGTGTCGATGAGGTCTTCGGTCAGGGCGCCGATAATGCCGTTACGGCCGGCGTAGACCTTGCCGATCACCTTGCTGTCGCGGGCGGCTTCGATGACGCCGGCGGCGGAGGCATTGATGACGGCGGTGACGCCACCGGACTGGGCGTAGAAAGCATTCTTGCGGGCCATGCGTGTCTCCGTGCTGCTGTTACCGCGGGGGGGCGGGGCTGATCTGAGGGCGCCATGATAATGATCCGGGAGCCGTGCGGCCAGCGCGACAGCGCTGCGGGCCTCTGCGACAATGTCCCATCATGCCGCACAGGTGGTGTTTCACGTTTCACTGGCAAGGTATGCATGAACGCAATCTGGTCTTTGTATTTCCGCGCCAGCACGTTGCGCAGCGGTCCGGAGGATATGCCGTATTCGCTGCCCTTGCTGCGCACGACGCTGGTGCTCTGGCTGTTGCTGCAAGGCCTGGGGGCGGTGCTGCAAGCGCGCTTCAGTGTGCCCCAGAGCCTGATGGCCCAGGTCTGGCTGCTGGCCGTGTTGCTGGGCGCCACCTGGTTGATGCTGGCTTTCAAGGGGCTCTCTGCCAGAGTCGTACAGACCTTCACGGCCCTGTTGGGCGTGGAGCTGGTGATTGGCGTGCTGGCCCTGCCGCTGGTGATTGCCGCCCGGCCGTTGGGGGATGAGGCGCTGCCGTTGTGGCTGCAGGTGCCTTATCTGGTGCTGCTGTGCTGGAATCTGGGCGCGCGCGGCTACATCCTGCATCGTGCCCTGCAAATTGGCCCTTTTCTGGCCATGGCGCTGGTGCTGACCTTGCTGATGGTGAGTTTTGCCTTGTTGGCGATGTTGATGCCTGAACTGGCGGCGAGTGCGGCCTGACCGCATTCTCTCGACACTACTTTATTCTGCAACACGGAACACGATAACCATGCATATCCACATTCTCGGTATTTGCGGCACGTTCATGGGCTCGCTGGCGCAACTGGCGCGGGCCCAGGGGCACCGGGTGACCGGTTCGGACGAGAACGTCTATCCACCCATGAGTGATCAGCTTGCGGCCGCAGGGATCGAGGTCACCAGCGGCTATGACCCGGCACAGCTGCGGCCGGCGCCGGATCTGGTGGTGATCGGCAATGCCATGAGCCGGGGCAACCCGGCGGTGGAATATGTGCTGGATACCGGGCTGCCCTATGTGTCTGGTCCGCAGTGGCTGGCGGAATCGGTGCTGCAAGGGCGCTGGGTGGTGGCGGTGTCCGGCACCCACGGCAAGACCACCACGGCCAGTATGGTGGCCTGGATTCTCGATCACTGTGATCTGGCGCCGGGCTTTCTGATTGGCGGCGTGCCGGATAATTTCGGTGTGTCTGCACGTCTGGGGGAGGCGCCTTTTTTTGTCGTGGAAGCGGATGAATATGACACCGCGTTTTTCGACAAGCGCTCGAAGTTCGTGCATTACCGCCCGCGTACGCTGGTGATGAACAATCTTGAGTATGACCACGCCGATATCTTCCCGGATCTGGCCGCCATCGAAACCCAGTTTCATCACCTGATGCGCACCGTGCCGGCGCAAGGCCGGGTGATTCTGCCGACCGGCGAAGTCGCGCTGGAGCGTGTGCTGGAGCGCGGTTGCTGGAGCGAGGTGCAGCGCTTTGGTGAGGGCTCTGCGGTCACCGTGCAACTGGAAAAAGCGGATGCCTCGCTTTTCCGGGTGACGCTGGCCGAGGAAAACGGGCAGTCAGTGACGGCCACCGTCAACTGGTCGCTCACGGGCCTGCACAATATGCGCAATGGCGTCGCCGCGCTGCTGGCGGCACGCCATTGCGGCGTGACGCTGACCGATGGCGCTGCGGCGCTGAGTGAGTTTGCGGGCGTCAAACGTCGCATGGAGCTGGTGGGCGAAGTGGCCGGGGTGCGGGTCTATGATGATTTTGCGCACCATCCCACCGCCATTGCCCTGACCCTCGACGGCCTGCGCAAACAGGTGGGCCGGGAGCGTGTGATTGCCGTGATCGAACCGCGTTCCAATACCATGCGCCTGGGCACGCACCGGGATCGTCTGGCGGATTGCATTCAGGCGGCGGATGAAGTGATCTGGTATCAACCGCCGGGCATGGACTGGTCGCTGGATGCGGTGGTCAGTGCCAGCCAGGTGCCGTCACGCACGGCGGACAATATCGAGGCGCTGGTCGCCGCGCTGGCACAGCAGGCCGCACCGGTGCATATCGTCATGATGAGTAACGGCGGCTTCGGCGGCATTCATCGCAAACTGGTCGCCGCACTGGCGACAGCGCAGGGCGTGGCGTCCGCATAACAGCCATCCACAAAAACAGAAAAGGGAAACGAATCATGACCGCAGCTTTTATTGCAGGGTTCCACTATCTCGGCATCATGCTTCTGACCGCCACGCTGCTGGTGGAGTGGTTGGCACTGCGTACGACGATAACCCGCGAGGTGCTGGACCGGCTGGTACGCATCGATATTCTTTATGGTATTTCGGCCGTGGTGATTCTCGTTACCGGCTTTTTGCGTATCACCACGGCCTACGGCAAAGGGCCGGTGTTCTACATGCACAGCATGGCCTTCCACACCAAGGTGGGATTGTTCATTCTGATCGGGTTGATCTCGATTGTGCCGACAATACGTTTTCTGCGCTGGCGCAAGGCAGCACAGGCGAACGGCAGCCTGCCTGATGCGGCAGCCGTCAACGGTACCCGCAAGCTGGTCCTGGTGGAGCTGCATATCCTGTTCCTGCTGCCGTTTCTCGCCGCCATCATGGCGCGTGGCATAATGTGACGGTGATTGAGGCCAGCACCGAGGCCAGTACCTAGGCCAGCACCGAGGCCAGTACCTAGGAGAGCCCCATGGCATACAGCACCCGCGTTACTCTGGCATTTACCGGCGCCTCCGGGGCGCAATACGGGTTGCGCCTGCTGCAATGCCTGCTCGCTGCGAATGCGGAAGTCTTTGTCATCGTGTCCAAGGCGGCGCGGGTCGTCATCGGCACCGAAACCGATCTGCGATTGCCGGCAGGAACGGGCGCAACAGAAGAGGCGTTGCGTGGCTATCTGTTCAAAGATCTGCGCAAAGACGATCCGCAGGGCGGCGGTCAGCCGGAAAAGCGTGGTCGCCTGGTGGTTTGCGGCCTGGAGCAATGGACGGCGCCTGTCGCCTCCGGCTCCGGTGCACCGGCCAGTATGGTGGTCTGCCCTTGCTCCACCGGTACGCTGTCGGCTATCGCAACGGGTGCCAGTAACAACCTGATCGAGCGTGCTGCGGATGTGGCCATCAAGGAAGGGCGTAAGCTGATCCTTGTGCCGCGTGAATCCCCCTTCTCCGCTATTCACCTTGAAAACATGCTCAAGCTGTCGCGCCTTGGCGTGGTCATCATGCCCGCTGCCCCGGGCTTTTATCACCAGCCGCAAAGCGTGGATGATCTGGTGGATTTCATTGTGGCCCGTTTGCTGGACCAGCTGGGTGTCGAGCAGACGCTGGTGCCCCGCTGGGGTGAGCACGGGGGCTGACGCCCCGCGTGTCAGAAGCGGTAGCTGCCGCCCAGCGAGAGACCTGACGGACTGCCGCCGGGCACTGTGGCCAGCTCGCTGCCTCCGCCTGTGGTGCGCCCTTGCGCATAGGGGCGCAGGGTCGCTGCGTCCCCATTATCCATCCAGGCGTAGCTGACGTAGAACAGCATGTTCCGCGCCAGGGTGTAGTCCACGCCTGCGGCATACAGGTCGGCGCGCAGGTCTTCATCGTCGGCGTCCAGCCGGTAGAACTGCATTTTCAGTGCCCAGCGTTCATCGAGGGCGTAGCGCGCACCGCCGCCATAGGCCTTGTCATCCGGGTTATCGGCATGCTGGTACAACGCGGCCAGCCGCAGCGAGCCGATATCCTGCCAGCCTGCCACACGGGTCGCCTTGCGCCGATAGAGGTCGCCGGTGAGCAGGCCATCACCGTCCGTGTCGACGTATTGCTGCTGCTCATGCGCCAGCGCCAGCAGCGTGTGCTCGCCTTGCCAGGTGAGCGACGCGCTCCATGCGTGGGTATCCGAGGTGCTGGTGCCATCACCGTCCAGCCGGGTTGCATAGTGGCCTTCGCCGGTCATGCCACGCCAGGCGGGGGTCCGGTAGGCAATGCCATTGCGGAATCGCTCATCCCAGCCGATCGGCCCCTGGCCGCCGGGGCCTGCAATCCTGTTGCGCAGTATGTTCCTGGCATCGCCCACCTGATCCGAAAAGAAATCCACCTGGCTGCGCAGGCGCTTCAGCGGGGTGTTGAACTTGCCGAAGCGCAGCAGCCCCCAGTCCCCGCGCGCGCCCACAAAGGTGTCGCGATCAATCCAGTCGTTGCCCTGATTGTCGATGCGCAGGGTGGTCTCCGCCTGCCACAGCACGGTCAGCTCATGCGTCTCGAAATAGTGATTGCCGCGAAAGCCGATACGGCTGCTGTTGCTCGACAGATTCAGGGATTCGCCGTTGCCGTCGGTATCCAGAAAATCCACCGAGGCATTCATGCGGCCATAGATTTCCACCGGCTGGGCGGCGGCGAGCAGGGGCAAGGCCAGCAGGGGCAGGGCAAGCCAGGGAGGCAGTGGGGTGTGGCGCATTGGGAGATCCTTGCGATGTCATTCTTGTCGAGGTGCTAACAATAAGGTGATGTGACCGGAAAATGAAAGCCTGTAAGGCCTCCTCCGCAGCATGCCTGTCGGTCAGTAGCTTCCAGCAACAGCTGACTGGTAGCATTCGACGCATTGGTTGCTGCGACATCACTGTGTTTCAATGCGTTGTCGCAACTGTACCCGCCTGTACCGAGGATCAATCGTGATTGACACCGAACAAACGGAGCCCCGCCTGAAGACCGTTACTCATCGAGAGGCGTTCTATGTCTGGTTGCGCATCGGGCTGTTAAGCTTTGGCGGGCCTGCCGGCCAGATTGCGCTGATGCAGCGTATCCTGATCGATGAAAAGGGCTGGATCAGTGAAAAACGTTTCCTGCATGCGCTGAATTACTGCATGTTGCTGCCGGGCCCGGAGGCCATCCAGTTAGCGATATATACAGGCTGGTTGCTGCACCGCACCGTCGGCGGTTTGATGGCCGGGTTGCTGTTCCTGCTGCCAGGCGTTGTGGTGTTGATGGGGTTGAGCCTGCTGTACGCGTTGGCTGGCAACCTTGACTGGGTGACGGCCCTGTTCTTCGGTCTCAAGGCGGCGGTGCTGGCGATTGTGATCAGTGCCGTGATTCGCCTGGCACGGCGCGCGCTGGGTACAACGGCGCGCTATCTGATGGCCATGGCAGCATTTATTGCGCTGTTTGTGCTGGCGGCGCCTTTCCCGCTCGTGGTAGCGAGCGCTGCACTGATCGGCCTGGTCGGTGGTTGGCGAGGCTGGCAGAGCTTCGAGCCGCCGTTGCACGATGTTGACGACGGCGGGGCGGACGATCGGCACCTTCACGGAGAACGCCCTTCTCGCTGGCATGCACCGCGCACCCTGGCAATCTGGTTACCGCTGTGGCTCGTGCCTGTGTTGGTACTGGCCCTGATGCTCGGACCAGATGACGTGTTCACGCAGATCGGTATTTTCTTCAGCCAGCTGGCGGTGGTGACCTTCGGTGGTGCCTACGCCGTGCTCAGTTACATGGCGCAGCAGGCCGTTGAACATCACGGCTGGCTGTCAGCTGGTGAAATGCTTGATGGACTGGGGTTGGCGGAGACCACCCCCGGCCCATTGATTATGGTGGTGCAATTCGTCGGTTTCCTTGGCGCCTTGCGGGACAGCGGCCTTGACCCGATTCTCGGCGGTATTCTGGGCGGTTTGCTGGCGACCTGGGTGACCTTTGTGCCATGTTTCCTGTGGATTTTTCTTGGCGCGCCTTATGTTGAGGGTTTGCGCCATCGCCCGGTTATCAATGGTGCGCTTGCCGCGATCACTGCGGCGGTGGTCGGCGTGATACTCAATCTGGCCCTGTGGTTCGGCACCCATGTGCTGTTCTCGGAGGTGGAGCGCTGGCGCTATGGATTACTGGATATGCCCCTGCCTGTCTGGCACACCGTCGAACCCCTGGCATTGCTGCTGGTGGTTTTTGCGCTGGTATGCCAGTTCATATTCCGGCTCGGTCTGTTTTCGATGCTGGGGCTATGCGCGGGCGCAGGCTTGCTGATGGGGATGCTGCCCCTCTAATCCCGACATTGCCCGACTCATGTGTCGGGCTTTTCGGACGTGCGAGACAGATGCGCAGTAACCCCCCGCATGAAAGAAATCATTTCAGCGGTGTGTGGACGAAAATCCGGGTCGACGCTGGTTTTGACAATCACCACGCCCGGGTTTTCGGCGACCCAGATGGTTTGCCCCCAGACGCCGTTGAAGAAGTATTCGCCATCGGGTTCGGTGGGCGTCCACAGATGATAGCCGTACCCCCGCTCGGCATAACCGTGGCCGGATGCCATCCAGGGTTCAGGCCGTCGCGTCGCGCTGAAGACCCAGCCCTCTGGGAGTATCTGCTGATAATTCCACACGCCCTGCTGCAGATGCAGTTGTCCCAGTTTGGCGTAATCCCGCAACGTCACGTTCAGGCAACAGAACGCCAGTTCGATGCCATGCTGATCCAGGTTCCAGAGGGCGTCGTCCTCCATGCCCAGCGGTTGCCATAGCTGCTCGCTGGCGTAGGCCGACACGCTGCTGCCCACGGCTTCCGCCAGCACCCAGGCCAGTATCTGGGTGTTCGGGCTGATGTAATGAAAGCGCTCCCCTGACGGTTGTGCCGCAGGGTGGCTGGCGACCACGTCGCGGGCCGACGCGCCCAGCAGGAATACACGGTAGAACAGCAGATTTATATCGGACGTGTGCTTGTGGTAGGTCTCGTCAAAATCGATGCCGCTGGCCATCATCAGCAGGTGCTGGATGCTGACATCGCCGTAGGCTTTCCCCTTCAATGCGGGGACATAGTCGCTGACCTTGTCATCCAGTGAGCCGATATGACCGTCTTCGTGCGCTATGGCCACCAGCGTACTGACAACAGTCTTGGCCATGGACCAGGACGTCAGGCGCGAGGTGGGTTCGGTCCCCTGAAAATATTGTTCCAGCTGCACCTCACCGTCCTGAAGCACCATCAGCCCGGTGGTCTCCGTACGTGTCAGAAACTCACCGACGTCAATGTCTTCGCCGTTGTGACGGAACGTCTGCGGTAAATCGCCGGGCGTGGCGGCGCGGGGCAGTGGCGTGGGCGTGTCGCTGGCGGGCAGGATCACGTAGGGAAAAACATTTTCCATGGCGCGAAAATTGTCCAGCCGGTATTCCGGATGAAACAGCCGCGTCATGACGCTCGGGGAATAGGGCGACCAGGGACGGAACCACCACAGCAGTACAGCAACGAGGGCGGCGATGAGGGCAAGCAGGAGCAGGGTGCGTTTGCGCATGGGGAGACCGTTGTTTTTCTTGAGGAGTCTCGAGTCTGCCAGTGCTGCGGGAGAATGCCAACGCGCGAGTTTTATGCAATGGCCTTATTCAATAACGTAATCAATGGGCACGCTCAAGCCGCTGGCGAGCCGATCGACAATGGAGGCGGGGGGTTCCGGGAGACGAAGACGCCGTAGCATGCGTTCGGCAGCCATATCCAGGATGCGGCTGCCTGAGCTGTCGATGACCGCCAGATCTTCCACCCGGCCTCTCTCATTGATCGCGAAATGGACCGTCACGACGCCCTCCTGGCCGCGCAGGCGTGCCTGGGCGGGATACTCCCTGTGGCGCTCGATGGCTTCCTGGATGGCTCGTCGGTAGCGATTGTACTCATTGTCGTTGTCGCCCACGGCATCAGCGCCGGGACCGACAGGGCCTGCGCGGCCCTGATCGGCGGCCTCGGAGGCGGGTGTATCCGTGCTCGCTTCGGCGGCCACATCATCCATGGCATCGGTGGTCGTGTCCGGTTCGACGGCGACGGGGGGCTCCGGTTCAGGCTCGGGGACTGGCTCAGGCTCGGGCTCGGGCTCGGGCTCCGGTTCGGGTTCGGGTTCGGGTTCGGGTTCCGGCTCCGGCTCCGGCAGTGGTTCCGGCTCGGGAGCTTGTTCTGCTTCGCTTGCCTCGGTCGCTTCCTCCGGCGTTGCCTGGGCCAGCGACAGGGTCACGGCGGAAGCGCTGGGCGCTCCCGGTTGACCGCTGGCCAGGGTGTCCGGTTGCCGCACCAGCAACACGGCAGCGTGCAGCGCCAGCGATACCAGCACCCATACCCACAACGAGCTCGCCCTCATGGTGCGCTCCGGGTGACCAGTCGCACCTCCTCGACGCCAGCCTGCTGCAATACAGTGAGCAGTGGGCGCATGGTATCCAGGCGTGTTCCGGCGTCGGTCAGCAATCGGACGGAGGCGGGGGCGTCGGCCTCGCGCGCTTCCGCGCTGGCGGCCAGCAGTGCTGGCAATACTTCCAGTGTCAGCGGCTCGCCCTGACGGGACAGATTCCCGGCCTGATCCAGCGTCAACAACAACTCGTCTGCTTCCTGCTCCAGCGGCACGCTGCTTTCAGGGGGCTCCACGTCAATGCGATTTGGCGCCACCTGGCCGGCGACCATGAAGAATACGAGTAGCAGGAACACCACATTGATCAACGGCAGCGCCGGTTCGAGTGCCGGGCGGCGCGGTGGCGTGGGGGTCAGAAGCGTGTCGCGCGCAGACAGGTTCATCGCATCAGCTCCAGCCGGGCGTCCTGTAGCCCGGCGTCCTGCAGCACGTCCACCACCTGCAGCATGGCCTGCACCGAGGCGTCGTCAGCGGCGGTGACACGGGTGGGTTGCCGGTTGTCCGTGGTCAGCGCCCGTCGCAGGGCGGCGAGATCCATGGACTCGTCGTTGAGCTGCACCCGATCTTCGCCCAGCACCTTGATATGACGGATCTCGCTATCGCTGGCCACCGGGGTGGTGGCGGTGCTGCTGACTTGCAGCGGCAGATCCTGCCAGGCGCCGAACCGGGTCGCGAGCATAAAGAACACCAGCAGGATGAACACCACATCAATCAGAGGTGTCAGGCCGATGGTCGGCGTGCGGTGGCTGTGTTCGTTGATATGCATCAGGCGTATCAGTAAGCGTGGGCGGGGTCAGCTTCCGTGGCCTGCTTGGCCTCTGCCGCCGAGGTCAGGTTGCCATTGAGCGCCACACGCAAACGCGCCAGGCGGTCTTCCATGGTGTGTCGGCTCTGTTCGATGGTGCGGTCGCACCAGTGGAACGCGGCCAGTGCCGGGATGGCAACCACCAGACCGGCGGCGGTGGTCAGCAAGGCCTCCCAGATGCCGCCGGACAGCAGTGCCGGATCAACCTGTGAGCCCGCCATTTCCAGCTGTTGAAAGGCGCTGATCATACCGAACACCGTACCCAGCAGACCGATGAGTGGCGCCAGGGTGCCGACCACTTCCAGCAGTCGCAGGCCGCCGCGCAGGCTTTCCAGCTCCGCCCGTGCCTGGCGCAGCACCTCCTCTTGCCACTGGCTGGCGGAGACGCCCGGCCGGGCCAGTGCCAGTGCACCGCCAATCACCTTGTCGCCCGGTGTGGCGGCATCGGCCAGTGCCGCGTCCGCGGCCTGACGATCACCGCGTACCAGCGCCGCGAGTGCGGTATCCGCGCAGGGCGTGGCGAGGGGCCGGGTGCGCAGAAACTGCACTACTTTGCTCAGCAGCACCGCAAGCGACACCACCGACAACACTGCCAGCAGCCACATGGCCGGGCCGCCGGCCACGAACCAGGCGGGCAGGGCAGAGTTTTCGAGTGCGGATGCAGGCATGAGGCGCTCCAGGGAGATAATGAGTGGCCGTGAAATCGCGCACAGGGTAGCGCTGGCATGCTGTTAATGCAAGTCATTATCATTTGGGCGGAGAGCGATTGGTCAGTCCGTGCGTTCAAGAATCAGGTTGAAGGGTGACCAGAATTCCTGCTTGAACTCATCCAGCAACTTGATGCGGGAAGCATCCAGCCGCAGGAAGTGGCGTGTGCTGCCGGGGCGGTCAGGGTCGAGTTGATAGACGATGGCATCCGGGTCTGTTTCGGTGCCACGGTGTTGCGCCCAGGGGCCGCTGGTCTGGCGAGGAACGGATTGGGCGTCCTGATCCTCAAGACGTACTTCCGTGGTGCGATAGGCCTGGACGTCATGGTCCAGTGTCAGGGTGACTTTCAGGCCTTCACAGTCCGGACAGGGCAGTATGCCCTGGTAGGTTTCCTCATTGGCGGGCTTTACCGCAGGGGCTGCGGTGTCAGAAGCGCCAGGGCGCTCGGGCGGGCTATCGGCAGGTGGTGTGCTGGCACAGCCCGTCAGCAAGGCAAGCAATAGCAGGCAGGTATTCGGCGTCCCGTTTCTTCTCACGTTGCAGCTCCCCACAAGCTGGCTGGCCCGCCAATGTGCAATCTGGCGGGCCTGAAGTTGCCGGGGCTGTGATGGCAGGTCAGCCGCGTGGCTGACTGGCCGCCTCGGCGCGTACACGCAGCGCATGATTCATCTTGCTGAACCCGGCGCGGGTATCACGATTCAGCTTGCGGCGCATGAAAGGCACCAGCAGGCCGGAGAAGGTTTCGCTGTGGCTGAGACGTACGGTGCCATCTTCCAGCGGCGAGATGACGAAGGTGTGCACGCCATCGAACAGGCCGGGAATCAGAAAACGGCCACGCCAGGCCAGTACCTGTGCGTGCTTCACCCGCAGTACCTGCGGCCGGAAGGTCATGCTGCGGCCCGGCCGGGTGGCGATACTGATGCTCAGACGCTGCCCGGCCTTGGGCACGCCACTGGCGTTGATGATGAACGGGTTCCACTCACTGTAGTGCGAAAAGTTGGTGAGGATGGCCCAGATTCGCTCGGGGCTGGCATTGATGTCGATGGTGGTATCCAGCGTAAACACGACGGCGTCCCTGCTTGGTATGCATGATGTGAGCCTCATGGTAACGGATGCAGCGGCGTCCGTCCGCCCCGGATGTGCGCGCGGAACCAATTTGTCGGGGACGGCGGCACCATGGGGCCGCCGCAATGTCTCGTCGCTATGAACCTTGATGATCTCGTCGAAAGGGCTCAAGCAACTGTTCCCTGTAAGTAGCGGGGTAGTCTGGTCGCCCGCGCACGCCGATTTCCTGGCTGGAGCGCGGTGCGGTGCCAGGAGCGTAGTGGAAAGTGCCCATTACATGGTCGTAGAGCGTGGTGAGCAAACCATAGTTCACATCGCCGTTGGCGCCGTTGCTGTGATGGAAGCGATGGATCTCGGCATTGGCAAACAGGTATTTGAGGCCACCGGTGCGGATGTCCGCATTGCTGTGTTGGCCCAGTAATGCAAGAGAGACCAGAAACGGCAAAGTCAGGGCGACCTCAAGGGGAATGCCCAGAAGCAGCAATGGCAAAACACCACTGAGCATTTCCACCCCTTGATGAAGCGGGTGTTTCATCAGCCCATTGAAGCCGTACAGCCGCTGGATACTGTGGTGCACGGCATGGAAGCGCCACAGCCCGTAAAACCGGTGACTGGCATGATGCGCGGCGGCAATACCCAGATCCAGAATCAGAACAGCCATCACCACCTGGGCCCAGAAGGCCCAATGATCTGGCCAGATGCCCGGCGTTACCGCCAGCCAGGCGAACGCGGGAAGCAACCACACTGACGCTCGATTCAAGCTCAGGTTTACCAGGGCGTGAGCCCAATCTCGTCCGATGTCCCGGCGAGGGCGATTCCAGTCCGGTTGATAGGGTATCCAGCGCTCCGTCAGGAAGCTGAACAGGATAGCTCCGGCCAGCAGAGCCAGAAGCGCCGGTAAGCCTGCACCTGCCTCTACCAGCACGATGGCGCCAGCACCAAAGCCCAACACCAGAGTCGGCCAGGTGATCCACTGCAAAAGTCTCTTGGCAACCATGGTTCATTCCCCTCCATACTATGTGATTTGCGACGGGGCATCTTGTCAAAGGCAAGGAGTGGGCAATTGAATAAACCGGCAGATCCCAGATTCCAGTTGTTTTTCTGGCGCCATCGATTGTTGCTGCTGGGCCCTGCCTTTGATACCGATTGCCATGCTCATCACGCGGCCCAGTTGGGTGTTGGTCTGATGGCCCCGGTCAGAGTAAGGCGCGGGCAGGCAGCGTGGCAGCAGGCGTCCGGGTTTTATGTGCCGCCGGATGTGGTGCATCAGTTTGATGGCGCGGGCACACCTTGTGTGATGCTTTATCTGGACCCTGAAAGCGTCGATTGCCAGCGTGCCTGCCAGCGATGGGGAGAGCAGGGCGTGCGGACGCTGGACAACGGCCCGAACATCCCTGAAAGCTGGAAAGCGCTGATACTTGGCGGTGCGGAAGTTTCCGAGTCATTGGCTGAGGAGCTGGTTGCTTATCTGCTGGAGCCGCATGAACCGGAGGAGGCTGATCTGAATGCCAGCCAGCCCCGGCAGGTGGACCCGCGGCTCCGGCACATTCTGGTGTGGTTGGATAGCCACCTGGCGGAGGCCGTTCGGCTAAGGGACGCGGCAGCAGCGGGCGGTGTCTCTGAAAGCTGGTTGAGCCACCAGTTTTCCCGAACTTTTGGCCTGCCCTTGAGGCGTTATGTGTTGTGGCGTCGTTTGCGGCGGGCAACCGAATTGGCCCTGGCGGGCCTTAGCCTGACCGAGGCCGCCCATGCAGCGGGATTCTCCGATTCGGCACATCTGACCAGAACGTTCCGGGAAAACTTTGGCGTTACACCCAGTTTCCTGGTGGGGCATCCCGATCCGCCAAGAGTCGTCTTTGTTGACCAGTGACTTTATTGATCAGCGACTTTATTGATCAGTGACTTGGCCCGCGCGTTAATAAAAAGAGAGCGTCAGCCCGGTGTAGAGCATGCGATCAGGTCCGGGTTCAAAATACTGGCCGTTGTTGGCGTTCACACGAATATTGCTGAAATAGTCGCGGTTAAAGATATTGTTCACGCCGGCGTGGATATCCAGTGTCTGACCGAAAGGCTGCCAGCGGCGACCGATGCGTGCGTTGGCGACGGCATAACTGGCGGCGCGGGCGTCGCTGTTGCGCAGGTTGGCGTTGTTGGTAAACACGTCGCTGGCAAAGCGGGTGTCGATAATGACGAAATGCCCCATCTCATGGCGCCAGGCACTCTCCAGAAACACGCTGTGCTGCGGCAGCCCGGGCAATCGGTTGCCGCTGAAATCATTGCCGTTGCGATCCTCGAAACGCTGGAACCGGTAACTGGCCCAGGTCCAGGCAGCGGTGAGCGTCAGCCGGTCGGTGGTGGCGTGCGTCAGGCCCAGCTCCAGGCCATGACGTTCTGTGCGCGCTGCGTTTTCATAAAACGTACGGCCATTGTCTTCGTAGGGCGTGATTTCATCACGCACGCGAATGGCAAACAGCGCGATGTCATAGCGCAGTGTCGGATGCAGGGTGCCTCGCGCACCGGCTTCCGCGCTGCGGGTTTTTTGCGGCGTCACCGTGGTGTTGAACCCCCCGCTGCCGTCGGGGTTGGCGAACTCGGTGAAGGTCGGTGTTTCGAAGGCCGTGCCGGCGTTGGCGAACAGTTGATGGTCCGGGTGTGCGCGCCATAGCAGGCCGGCACTGTAGCTGCCTTCGTTGAAGGTGCGTGCCCCCGAGTCGTTACCCCGGCGGTCATCAATGGCCAGACGCACGCGGTCGGCACGGGCGCCGAGGGTCAGGGTCAGCGCATCGCCCAGGGCGGTGTCTGTTTGCAGAAAGACACCGGCGGCCGTGGCGCGCTGGAACGCATCGCCGGAGATGCCGGTAATGGCGCCCGCCGGGTTTACTGTGCGGCGCAGGCGCTCGTCTTCCTGGCGTTCTGTTTCGACCCCGATGATATAGCGCTGGGGCAGACCCAGTGTGTTGAAGTAGCCGGTGTAGTCGATGCCGGCGCCGTAGAAATTCCGCTCATAGCTGACCAGGCTGGAGCCGGGGAACGGCAATTGCTGAACAAACTCTCTGCGGGTAAAAAAAGTGCGTGCATTGAGTGTGCCGCCGGCGGCGTCGTCATCGCTATACAGCAAACCGATACGCTGTTGCCGGACCTGTTGGCCCGCGTTGAGGTTGATGGCATTGGCGGTGGCCTGGCGACGGTCCGCGCGCACCTGGGCACGGGTGAGGCCGCCGGGGTCCTGTGCGTCATCCGTGTTCAGGGCAGTCAACACCAGATCAAGGCGACGCTCGGGTGTCAGATCCAGACCGATGCGCGCATTCATGCGTTGCTGCTGCACGGCACTCTGTTCGCGATAGCCCTCGTAGTCCAGGTCAGTCACGCTGACATGGTGGCTGAATTCCCGTTCATTGCCGCTGAGCTGGGCATTGATCTTGCGATAGCCGTTTTCGCCATACTCCCCGCGCAGCAGGATGCGGGTCTGGTCAATGTCACGACCGTCACGACTGTCACGACCGTCACGGCTGGTGATATCGATAATGCCGCCGCTGGCATTGCCATACAGCACCGAGGAGGGGCCGCGAATCACGGTGATGTCTGCGGCCGAATCCAGATCCAGTGCGTCGACTTGGGACTGACCGTCCGGCAGGGTTTCCGGGATGCCGTCGATACGAATGCGCAGGCCGCGAATACCGAACGGCGCGCGGGCGCCAAAGCCCCGTGCAGAGATGCGCTGGCCCTGGGCAAAGTTGTCGCTGTTCTGGAAATAGAGCCCGGGCACGCGGGAGAGTGACTCCGCCAGTTGCAGTTGCTGGCGACCATCGGCGATATCCTCTCGTCCCACGTGTGAGACGGCTGCCGGTGTCTCCTCCAGCGCGCGGGACAGGCGCGTCGTATCAATCAACACAGGGTCCAGGCGCGCGCCCCCACTCTCGGCATCGGCAGCAAATGCCAGGGCGCTGCACGTCAGCCCGGTGAGTGCCAGTCCTTTCAATGCCAGTCCTTTCAATGCCAGTCCTTTCAAAGATAGCCCGGTAATTGCCAGCGCCGTGCGTGAAAAAATCCGGTGGAGGAGTGCCATGCAAGCTGCCTGCTGTGTCGGGGTGGAATACGGCGACGTGACTACTCTACTTTACCGCGCAGCGCTTTGGTGTCGCTGCGTCGGCGCTTGCCCTCAAGGCGCCTTTTTTTTGCGCCCATGCCGGGGCGCGTCGGTATGCGCGGTTTGGCCACGACGGTGGTGCTGCGGATCAACTCCGCCAGGCGTCGCAGGGCGTCATCGCGGTTTTTCAGCTGGCTGCGAAACTGCTGTGCCTTGATGACGATGACGCCGTCATCGGTGATGCGCTGATCGCGCAGTGCCAGCAGCCGTTCCCGGGTTTCCTCCGGCAACGACGATGCGTGGATATCGAAACGCAGATGCACGGCGCTGGATACCTTGTTCACGTTCTGGCCGCCAGCGCCCTGTGCACGGATCGCGTCAATTACGATTTCCGAATCAGGGATGCTCAGATTGGCTGTGATGTACAACATGAATGACATGTTCCGGGAAGCTGACAGGAGTGCAGATTACGCAATCACGGGCCGCAATGGCAATTTCACGATCTTTCCTCAATCCTCGTGCCACTGTGAAGAGGTTGAAAAATGCTGCCGCAGCGCGCGTCCAAGCTGATGATTACACAGCATAAAAATAATCATGCGGTTTTACATATCGTGCACATTCCGGCCTTCATTTATCGAGAGAGGCCGGCGCGGCAGGGTGTGGGCCGCGCAGTGTGTTGCCTTGTTCTCGGCCGCTGCTGGAGACTGGACGTCACGTCACGCCGGAGGCAGGCACCATGAACGGATCAGAGAAGGCGTCTTCACCCACCGGGCTGCAGCCTATGCTGTGGTGCGCCCTGTTGTGGGCGTTGCTGGCAGCAAGCATGGCCCCGGGCCACGTGCGCGCCCAGACCCAGGCGCCTGTGTTCAGTGACGCAGACATCGACCAGATGCTTGCTCCGATTGCGCTGTACCCGGATGTGCTGCTCAGCCAGATACTGATTGCGGCGACCTATCCGCTGGAGGTGGTCGAGGCGGCCCGGTGGTCCGCCAGCAATGCCAGGCGCGGCGGCACGGATGCGGTGCGGGCAGCGGCCAGCCAGGGTTGGGACCCGAGCGTGCAGGCGCTGGTGGCGTTCCCGGATCTGTTGCAGCGCATGGACGAGGATCTCGACTGGACCCGGCGACTCGGTGATGCCTGGTTGATGCAGGAAGCGGATGTCAGCGACAGAATCCAGCATCTCCGGCAACGGGCAGATGCGGCGGGTCACCTGCGGACCACAGAGCAGATCCGGACCCGGCGCGACAATAACGTGATCATTATCGAGCAGGCCAATCCGCAGGTGGTTTATGTGCCTTACTACCAGCCTGCGGTGGTGTATGGCAGCTGGTGGCACGCCAGCCATCCGCCGGTTTACTGGGCCCCGCCCCGCGGGTATCACAGCGGCGCGGTGTTTTATTTTGGACCCGGCATCCGGCTTTACTCCGGATTTTTCTACAGCCGTTTTGACTGGCCGCGGCGGCAGATCGTGGTCGTCAGTCGGCGGTCATCGGCGCATGGCGGCTACGTCCGCTGGCGGCATGATCCCCGTCATCGCCGTGGTGTGACCTATCGCTCGCCACAATTGAATCGTGATTTTTCTCGTCATGGCGCATCCATTGATGCCAATCGGCGGCCTGTCTGGCAACGAGAGACCGCGCACAACAGACCCCAGGGCGAGCGTGGCGCCGAGCGTGGAGCAAGGCACACAGAGCGTCGTCCGCGCGCCGACGCTGACGCGCGCGACCGTGCTCCAGCCAGGCAGATGCGGCCACCGACGACAAGGCCACCTGCCTCCACGCGGGCGCCGTCCTCACGCCCGCCGTCCGCGCAGGAGCGTCAACGTGCGCGCGGAGATCGCGAGCGATCGCCGCAAGGCAGTCAACAGCGCGGGCAGCGGCGAGAGCAGCAGCGAGAACAGCAACGTGAGCAGCAACGTGAGCATCCGCGCCAACAGCAACGCCAGCGTATGCAGGCGCCTAATTCGCCATCTCGGCCGGATGGCTGGCAGCCCCGAGGACGCAGCGCCCGAGAGTAATTCAGGGCAGGCGCCGGCGCAGCGTGCCTTCATCCGCACCGGCGCCGCCGAAATGAATATCGTCCACCAGGAAGCCTTCCCGCGTCAGACGCAGGACGACCAGTTCGCGCCATTGGCTGCTATCACCGCGCATGCCGACCTCCACACCTACCCGGTCGCGATCAATCGGCACTCTGCGCAGTACCGTAAACTGTCGCGCCGGGACGAAATTGCGCATGAACAGGGCGCCCTCGGCCAGCGGTACGGGTCTTTCCGGATAGTCCGCCACATAGCGCTCACGGGCGTCGAACGTGGCGTACAGCAGGGATTCCAGCTCAGGGGTAATGAAGGGGCTCAGCACGTCCAGTGCGATCTCGCCGGGCAGGCCCTCCGGCTGCAACGTCAGATAGCGGCCGTAGAACTGGCAGACGACGAATTCAGGAGAGCGGGCGTCCCGGCAGGCGGGATCAGGCTGTTCTTCGTGCAGTGGTTCGGTCACGCAGGCGCTGAGCAAGACCGTGGCTGCAAACCACAGGGCTGCTCGCATGGCGGAACCTGGCGCGGATGTCATCATGCGGGCAAGTATACCTTGCTCCCGGTTTCAGTGGGCCATGGCGTCCAGTCTGGGGCTGGGTCGATCTGTGGCGCGGCGGCGCAGGGGAGCAATGTGCAGTATGACCTGCTGCCAGACATCTTCAGGTTGCAGTTGCGCCATGCACGGGGCTGCAGCACTGCTCTGGCGGGCCAGCAGCCGACAATGGCGCTGTTGGCAGGGCACACAAGGCAAGGGTGCTTGCATGTGACGCGCATGCGGGCCGTGCAACCCGGTGTGGTCTACCGAGTTTGGGCCGAACAGCCCGACGACCGGTGTATTCAGCGCGGCCGCCAGGTGAGTAAAGCCGGTGGCCGTGCCGACCACGGCCCGGGCCGCCGCGAGTTTTGCGGCAACTTCGGTGATGCTGTGACGGCGCGGGGCCACATGGATCGCGGCCTGTTGCCCGCTGGTCTGGCTGATGCGCCGCGCCCGGGCCTCCTCTTCCGCATTGCCCCAGAGCAATTCCACGGTGTAGCCAGCGGCGACCGCCAGGCGCGTCAGCGCGACCCAATGCTGCTCTGCCCACAGTCTGCTCTGCCATGTAGAGCCCGGGATCAGCACGATCTGGGGCTTGCCGGGGGCCGGGGTGAAATGATCGCGGATGCCGAAATCCAGGCTGATCGGTAATGTGTAGTCCAGCGTCTGGGCGAACAGTTGGCGTGTGCGTGCGATAGCGTGCTGCGTCGGCCCTACGGGGTGACGGATGTCGGTCAGCCAGGCAGCCAGGGTCTGCCGTGTGGCGCGCTGGTCAAAACCATGGTGCTCGGCAGCATCGGCCTGGCGAGCGATCAGGGCGCTTTTCAGCAGCCCCTGCGCATCGATAACCAGGTCGTAAGATTGTTGGCGCAGGTTCGCCCGCCAGCCCCGGAACGCGCGCCAGGACGCGTAGTCGCGGTGGCAGAGCCAGTCGTTCAGGGTGACCGGGATGATGCGTTCGGCAGCCGGGTGCCAGGCCGCTGCCTCAGCCAGGTCGGCCTCCACCACCCAATCCAGACGGACATCCGGCCGGACACGCTGAAGGTCCGACAGGGCCGGGAAGGTGTGAAAGATGTCGCTGAGGGACGACATTCTGATCAGCAGTACACGCATGGTCACATCAGGCTCAGGTCAGGCATGCACACAGCAGGCACCGGGCAGATGCTGTGTCATCGGTACCCGATGGTATGCGGGGCCTGTGTAAGCGTTCAATGTGAGTTCTGTTATGTGGAGGGCAGCACGTTATACATCTTCTGTTGCAGACGTGTAATGCGCCACCCCGGGCCCTTGGGTATGATTCGGGGCTTGTGAGACTGACTTCCGCGACCTGGAGCGTTATGCGCCGATTGTTTCCTGTGCTGCCAGACATTGCAGCCGTTACCCGCCGCCCATTGCACACGCTGGCACGCTGTCTGGCGGCGTGCGCATTGCTGGCCAGTACGCCGACGCTGGCCAGCTCGCCAGTCGATATGCCGCAGTTGCAACTGGCGTCCGCCGCCGCCGCTGTGGGGCGCCCGGGCGTCGACGCGCCGCTGTTCCAGAAACATGCGGACCAGGTGGTGCCCATTGCCTCAATCACCAAACTGATGACGGCGATGGTGGTGCTGGATTCCGGCGCCAGCCTCAGTGAATGGCTGGAAATACTGGAACGGGACACGCCGGCCCCGGCCAACGCCTACTCCCGCATTCGCATCGGCTCAGAAGCCCAGCGCCAGGACCTGCTGCATATTGCGCTGATGTCCTCGGAGAATCTGGCTGCGCACGTGCTGGCGCGGCACCATCCCGGCGGCAAGGATGCCTTCGTCGCTGCCATGAATGACAAGGCCCGGGCCCTGGGCATGCACCAGACGCGGTTTGTCGATGCCACGGGCCTGTCCAGTGACAATGTGTCCACGGCCGCAGATCTCCTGAAGATGGTGCTGGCGGCCCATGAGTATGAGGCGATTCGTCAGTTTTCCAGTGCCGGGCGTCATGATGTGCGATTCCGCAAGCCGCGTTACAGCCTGGCCTACGGGAATACCAATGCGCTGGTGCATGCTGAAAGCTGGGGGGTGGCACTGAGCAAGACAGGATATCTGAGCGCCGCGGGCCGTTGCCTGGTGATGGTGGCTGACGTAGAGGGCGAGCCGGTTGCCATGGTGCTACTGGATTCGCTGGGCACCCGTACCCCGCGTGGCGATGCCGGCCGGGTGCGTCGCTGGATGACCACCGGGGATAGCGGCAGCGTGGCGGCTGCCGCGTTGGCCTATGAGCAGGAGCGTACCGCGCAGTTCGGCGCGGGGCCGCAACTGGCTGAAGGCCGCAATACGCCGGCGGCTACGGATCGGGCCGGCTATTAACGACAGCGATTGAACGCAGCGTCAGCGTGCAGGGTGTGGCAGGCCCACATCAATGCCCTGATGCTGCAGGTCCGCATGGTAAGAACTGCGCACCATCGGGCCTGACGCCACTGACGTGAATCCCAGTTTTTCTGCTTCTTTCGCGTACTCGCGGAATTCATCCGGGTGGACATAACGATCCACCGGCGCATGGTGCTTGCTCGGCTGCAGGTACTGGCCGATGGTCAGCATGTCGATGTCGTGGCCGCGCAGGTCATGCAGGGTTTCGATCACCTGTTCGAAGGTTTCCCCCAGGCCGACCATGATGCCGGATTTGGTCGGCACAGACGGGTTGCGGCGGCCGAATTCCTGCAGCAGTTTCAGCGACTGATCGTAGCGGGCGCCGGGCCGGATATGCTTGTACAGGTGCGGCACGGTTTCGATGTTGTGGTTGAAGACATCCGGTGGCGTGGCGCTGAAGATGTCGATCGCCTGTTCCATGCAACCGCGGAAATCCGGTGTCAGCACTTCGATGCGCGTGGCCGGGGTCATGTCTCGAACGCGCTGGATGCAGTCCGCGAAATGCGCGGCGCCGCCATCCTTCAGATCGTCACGGTCCACCGAGGTGACGACCACATATTTCAGACCCATATCCCGCACGCTTTCCGCCAGATGCTGCGGCTCGTCCTGATCCAGCGCATTGGGGCGGCCGAAGCCGACATCGCAGAAGGCGCAGCGGCGGGTGCAGATGTCCCCCATGATCATGAAGGTGGCGGTGCCGGAGCCGAAACACTCGGGCAGGTTGGGGCAGGCGGCTTCCTCGCAGACGGTGTGCAGCTTCTGCTTGCGCAGCATGTCCTTGACCTGCTGGATGCGGCCGCTTGACGGCACCCGCACACGAATCCAGTCCGGTTTGCGCTCGCGGGCTGGCGCAGCGACTTCGTTGACCACAGGAATGGTGCGCACCTTGCGCTCGCCACGCAGCTTTTCCCCGGGGGCCACTTTCTTGCGTTCGGGGCGGGGTGCGGGGTGCGTCATGGGAGCTCCTGAGCGGTGATGTCGTGCGGCGGCGGGCCGGGTTCGGGCGCTAGTGTAGCAGCTGGCGAGGCAGCCGGCAGTGCCGTCAACGCGTGTCCGGGCAATGTCAGCGCCAGTGTCTTTGCCAGGGCGTGCAGCAGGGCATCCTCTGTTGCGGCCTGTGCATGGGGCGCTGCCAGCTGAGCCAGGCTGGTCATCGGCTGGCCCGCGTAGCCGCAGGGGTTGATGCGCTGATAGGGCGTCATGTCCATATCCCGGTTCAGCGATAGCCCGTGGTAGCTGCGGCCGTGGCGAATACGCAGCCCCAGGGAGGCGATCTTGGCGCCGTCCACATAGACCCCCGGCGCTTCCGGTTTGCTGGCTGCCGCCAGGCCGAGATCCGCGAGCATGGCAACAATGGCATTCTCGATCCCGGTGACCAGCGCGCGGGCACCGATGCCCATGCGGTGCAGGTCCAGCATCAGATAGATCACCGTCTGGCCGGGGCCGTGGTAGGTCACCTGGCCGCCGCGGTCGCATTGCACCACAGGGATGTCACCGGCTCCGAGAATGTGTTCCGGTTTGCCAGCCTGGCCCAGGGTAAAGACGGGTGGATGCTCCACCACCCACAACTCGTCCGGCGAGTCGGGGGTGCGGGTATCGGTGAGGGCTTTCATCGCCTGCCAGCACGGCAAGTAGTCCGTTTCGGCAAGGCGGCGAACACGCAGCGCAGGTAATGTCATGGCGGCATTATCGCGCGTGTCCGCCGGCAAGGAAAGCTGATCCGCCGCGCGTTGCCGCGCGGCGAGGCTCAGAAAAAGCCGCCGCAGGATTCGCTGTTGGGGTATTTCGCCTCGTTGCGTTCCACCACCTGATTGATCCAGCGCGTCACCAGGTCCACGCCTTCGGCGTGCGCGACGCTGCGGGCGATGGGCGGCATGCGTGCGTCGGCACGGTCTTCGTTCTCCATGCGGAAGGTGAGGATCGAATCGTGGGCTTTTGCCGGCACGATATCGAAACGGCGCCCGCCGGAGCCGTCACCGGCCGCTGTGGGGCGTTTGCAGATGCCGTAAGCACCGTCCACGCGGCGCTGGACGTCGAGGAACAGGCCGGTGTTGGAGGCACTGCCCGCCGGGTTGTGGCAGTGGGCGCAGTTGCTCTCCAGGTAGGCCCGGGCACGATGCTCGATATCCGCGGGTGAGTTGGCGGCCTGGCCGCTATCGCCCGGCAGGTTGAAAATCCCGACCCGTTCGACATTGGTGGCGATCTGTTGCCCGTTCAATGTCAGTGCCGGGGCTTCCGCCAGCATGCCCTGGTCAATCCAGTGCGCCAGCTGGTTGCGCGGGCCCAGATCGGTGTAATCGAACGGCGTGTTGAGGTAGCGCACCTTCGGGCCTATGGGCGCAGAACCACGCTCGCGATCATCATTGGCGTGGCAGGTAATGCACTGATTGGCATGGGGGATGCTGTAGCTGTCAGTGCTGCCCACATAGGGCGTGCCCACATGCGGATCATTGTAGCGCCAGCTGACGGCCGCACGACCGCCGCCCAGCGCCAGGCGCGCCTGCCGCTCGCCATCCTCGCCGGTTTCCCAGATATACGGCAGACCCTGCCAGTTGAAGGAGCCGTCAGCGTTGGCGCGTTTGATCAGCAAGCGCGTTTCCACCACCGCTTCGTTGTTGCCATCCGGGAAGGAGAAGGTCTTGCTGATCACGGTGCCGACCGGGAACAGCAGTGTTTCGTTGATGCCGTCGTCGCTGTCGCGCCAGCGCGCGCTGGTGCCCGGCGGCAGGAATACCGTGCGGTACTTCACCGAGTAATCGGAGAACAGCGGCGTGGTCAGATCGTAAGGCAGTGTGCGCTCGCCCCGGGGCGTGCTGCGCGGATCGGTGGCATCACTGAACAGATTGTAGTGCGCCAGATCCGGGCAGTTGAAGGCCAGCGCCGGCCAGTTGATGGTGTCTGCCTCGCCTGCTTCACAGACCGCCAGGATTTCTGCTTCTGAGGGCGGCTGCTCACTGCCTGCCACGGGGGTATAGGGGGCGAGGGTGACCGGGGGCAGACTCGCCAGCGTGCTGCCGAGCGTGGCCGCGCACTGGTGCGGCGTCATGTCGTTGTCGCGCAACTTGGTGGGGTCGAGATCCAGGCCGTGGAAATTGAGGAAGTGCGCCGGGGAGACCAGCTGGCCGATGGGTTGCAGCAGGCCGCTTATCGGGCCCAGCAGATCCCCCAGTGCTTCGACCAGCGGACCGGACACAAACTCGTTGTCCTCGATGCAGAGCCAGAAATCCGGTTTCAGGCGCTGGCCTTCCTGATCGAACTTGAACGCATTGTGACGACATTCAGGATTGGGATCGGCGGAGCTGAATTGCGGCTTGCCGAATTCATCGGCCTCCACCGGCTCGCCGTCTGCGTTGACGGGGTAAGGGCAGTCCGCATCCAGGTCATCATAGAGGCCGTCCCAGACGATGTGTGCGCCGAGGCCCAGATTTTTCAGCCGCACCAGTGTGGGCAGCAGGAATTCCACTTCGCCATCGCTGAGCCCTTGCAGATTTTCCAGGGTCAGTTCCAGCGGCGGGTTATAGCCGGCGTTCTTCAGCACGTTGTTGCGAATCTGAATGCCTTCCGGATACAGATCCATGCGCCGGTCGCCGTCGCCGCCCAGCAATTCATAGCTGGCGATGATGATATTGGCGGTTTGATGATCCTCGAAGACATTGTCGAAAATCTCGATGCGGTCGTACGACAGAATCAGTGCGCCAGTGCCTTTGGGTACCGCTCTCACAATGCCGCCTGCTGCGAAGTTGCTGAGGTTGTTGTTGCGCGACACGTTGTTGAACAACCGCGTGCCATCTCCGAACTGGGACAGGCCGGGCAGATCGAAAATCAGAAAACCGCCGGTGTTGCATTCCGCCAGATTGTCGTACTGATCTGCGCGGTTGGTGTTTTCAATTTCGAAGCCGGCGACATTGAACGCGGCACGGCTGTTGCGAATGATGACGTCGTTGGACTGGCCCACATAGATGCCGGCGTCGGACGCGCCGATGGCTTCCACGTTGTCCACCAGGATGTTGCGCGATTCCACCGGATAGATGGCATAGCGCCCGTTGGAGGAGGACACCACATAGTTGTCCGGGCAATCCCAGTGCAGGGAGGCGGGCACATTGCTGGCGGTAACCCGCAGATCGTTGCTGGACCAGAGCATGCGCAGGTCGATGAAGTTGACGAAATCCGAGCCCTTGACCTTGATGCCGTCGCCGGGGGTATCCACCACGGACATGTCACGCAACGTCACCCCCCGGGTGTTGGAGACCAGAATGCCTTCGGCGGTGTTGGCGTCGCGGAAATTGAGGACTGTGGCATCACGCCCGGCACCGCGGATGGTGACGTTCTCACCATGTTGCAGCACCAGACCGGTATCCATCTCGTAATAGCCCGGGGCAAACTCGATGTCGTCGCCGGGCCCGGCGGCAATGAAGGCTTCCAGCGCTCGCTGGGTGGCATCGTCACCGGGTGTGATCAGCCAGTGGCGCGGGGTATAGGGCGTCGACGTGCCGGGTTGCGGGCTGTCGCTGCCGCCTCCAGGCTGGCCGGGTGCCGGGCCGTTGACGCTGGAGCTACCACCGCAGGCGGTCAGCAGCAGGGCGGACAGAAGCAGAGCAGGCAGCAGGAGAATCGGCGTGCGCGAAAACACCGGCAGCAGTGAGAGGCGTGGCATTGTTGTTATCCCCGATAAATAGCGTTGCCAGCAGGCTATCCGGGGCATGAAGACGGGAACAGGCGTGTTTGGTTACCTGAGGTGGTACCTTCGTGTCAGAATGTGAAGGCGCCGTGATGAGGTGCAGAACACGCTATCTAGAATACGACTTTCACGTGGGGCGAAGCGTTCAGTGCGGCATAGATGGCGCTGACCTGATCGCGATGTTCCATGACGATCCGGGCATTGACCGACACATAGGTGCCCTTGCTGCTGGGGGTGAGGGCGATATCCTTCTCGGGATCAAAGGTGTCGCCCAGGTGCTCGCGCAGAATCTCGACCACAGCCTGTTGCAGCGGTGCGTCGGCACGCCCCATGACCTTGAGGGTCATGGGGTGCGGAAATTCCCACAGATGTTCGTTGATGCTCATACGTTGTCTGCCAGTGCGCGCTTGAATGCAGTATACAGCCCGGCCACCTGGCGCCATACCGGACCCGGCCGGCCCTCGCCTACGGTGGCGCCATCCAGGCTGATCACCGGTACGATCTCCCGGGTGGAGCTGGTCACCCAGATTTCGTCGGCGCTGCGCAGTGCGTCTTCGCTGATAGGTTGTTCGGCGCAGGCAATGCCGTGTTCCCGGCACAGTTCCAGAATCAGATCGCGGGTGATGCCACCCAGAATCAGCGGGCTTTTCGGCGACGTGATGACGGTGCCTGCGGTGACGATAAACAGATTGCTGGCCGAGCCTTCAGTGGCTTCGCCATCGCGCAGCAGGATGGCCTCTGCGGCGCCCTGGCTGACCGCCTGCTGACGCATCAGGATATTCGGCAGCAGCGATACGGACTTGATGTCGCAGCGCAACCAACGGCAATCGGGCAGGGTAATGGCCGCCACGCCCGGCGTGGTGTCCGGCGCGTCGGCGGGTGCCGGGGCCATCGGGCTGACCATGGCGAAGACGGTGGGCTCAGTGCCTGCGGGCGGGAAGGCGTGGTCGCGTTTGCTGGTGGCGCCACGTGTGACCTGCAGGTACAGGCTCAGATTGCCGCCGCCGTTGCGTTCGATCAGCTCGGCGATCAGCGCCGTCCAGCCGGCCTCATCCAATGGCGAGGGGAGCTGAATTTCCGCCAGGGAAAAGCGCAGCCGGGCGAGATGCTCGGCCAGCCGGAAGGCCTTGCCGGCATACACGGGAATGACTTCATAAACGCCATCGGCGAACAGAAAGCCCCGGTCCAGCGGCGAGATGCGCGCATCTTCCAGGGGCTGCCAGGTGCCGTTGAGATAGGCGAGGGTCATGGCGGCGGGTTCCTAGAACAGGCCAGTAAAGAACAGCACCAGGCTGTGCCAGAAGCGCTTGAAGATGCCGGCGCGTTCCACATCCGCCAGGGCAACCAGCGGCTGCTCCAGCAGCACCTCGTCATCCAGGCTGATGGTGACGGTGCCCAGTCGCTGACCCCGCTCGATGGGCGCGCGAATGTCGCTGCTGACCGTCATTTCTGCATTCAGACGCTCGTGGCTGCCACGGGGAATGGTCAGCACCATGTCCTCCGCCAGACCCAGTTCGATGTCGCTGGTCTTGCCCATCCACACGCGAGACGGGGTCAGCGCTTCGCCTGCATCGTAAGCGGCATAGGTTTCGAAGAAGCGGAAGCCGTAGTTCAGCAGCTTCTGCGTCTCGCGGGCCCGGGCCTGTTCGGAGGCGGTGCCCATGACCACGGAAATCAGGCGCATGCCGTCGCGCTCGGCCGATGCCACCAGGCAATAACCGGCGGCTTCCGTATGGCCGGTCTTGATGCCATCGACAGACGGGTCACGCCACAGCAGCAGGTTGCGGTTCTGCTGGGTGATATTGTTGTAGGTGAAGGATTTTTCCCGGTAAAGCACATAGTTTTCCGGGTAATCATTGATCAGGGAAAGCGCCAGCGTGGCCATGTCCCGGGCGCTGGTGTACATGTTCTCGTCCGGCCAGCCGGTGGCATTGGTGAAGTAACTGTTGGTCATGCCGAGGCGGCGAGCGTGTTGATTCATCAGATCGGCGAAAGCGCTCTCGCTGCCGGCAATGTGCTCGGCGATGGCGACGGCGGCATCATTGCCAGACTGGATGATGATGCCATTGATCAGATCCTCGACGCTGACCTGGGTGCCCTCGCGCACGAACATGCGCGAGCCGCCCATACGCCATGCCTTGACGCTGATATTGACCTTGTCATCCATCTTGATATTGCCGTGATGGATTTCGCGGGCCGCAATATAGTCGGTCATGATCTTGGTCAGGCTGGCAGGGGGCAACTGCTCATCGGCATTGTGCTCGACGATCACCTGGCCGCTGGCGGCATCCATCAGGATATAGCCGCTGGCTTCCACCTGCGGCGGTCTGGGCACCATCGAGGCGCTGGCCAACGCCGGCAACAGACAGGTGATCAGGAGCAGCAGCGCCCGCACGGGCAACAGTGGTCGGGCAGAAAGCAGGGCTGTGGAGGTCATGGTTCCTCGTTCCGTATGTGGTGCGGCGGCGGAAGGCCATCGCGGTTCCAGTGGTGCCGGGCAGTTTGTCGGGGGCCGTGTATCGGGGGCCAGTGTACCGGCAAGCTGCGGTCAAATCATGCGCTGTGCCGATGGCGCGCCGCTCAGGGCATGACCCGAACAGGCTCGCCATACCCGGCCTCGCTGACCAGCCTGTGGGCCTGCTCGCGATCGTTCTCGGTGGCAAACGGGCCAAGCCAGACGCGGTACACGGGATTGTCCTGGGCTCTGCCCGGACGGATGGCAACAGGGTAAGCGAATTGCCCTAACAGCCGATTGACCAGCCCCTGAGCGGTTTCGGGTTGACCAAACGCGCCGACCTGGAGATACAGCTCTGCGGGCGGCGGCGGGCTGTCGGCGGCGGCGCGGATGCCCTGTTGCCCGTTGCTGCTGCCCGTCCGTGTCGCTGAGGCGCTGCGGCTGGTGCTTTCCGGTGTGATCACCTCCACGCGTACCCGTCCGGTGCCGCGCTGCTCGATGCCCAGCTTGCTGGCGGCGGCCCAGGACAGATCGATTTCGCGGTCCGGGTGGAAGGGGCCGCGGTCATTGATGCGCACAATCACTGATTCGCCGTTTTCCAGGCTGGTGACCCGGGCGAAGGTGGGCAGCGGCAATGAGCGGTGAGCAGCGGTGAACTGATACATGTCATAGGGCTCACCGCTGGAGGTGCGGTGGCCGTGGAACTTGGTGCCATACCAGGAGGCGATGCCCTCAGCCGTATAGCCCTCGGCGCTGGGCAGCACATGATAGGTCTCGCCGAAAACCGTGTAGGGCGAGTGATTGCCATAGCGGCTGCGCGGCTCATGTCTGGGCTCAGGCTGAGGTATCGTGCTGATATCCGGACGTTTATCCGGCGCTGTGTCCTGATCCTGGCTGTAACGGTCGCTGCCGGGGGTGACCGGTGTGACGGGCGTGACCGGCGCCGTGTCGTCTGCGGGTGGAGTGACGCAACCCCCCAGCAATGCCAGAAGCACGGCAGTGGCCGGGAGGGAGAAACGACGCACATCGAAACGCATAACGGTGCTGACCTGTATCGGGAGCGGAATAGGGTACGTGAAGTACATAAAGCACATAGAGTACATCGTCCGGGAGTGGCGCGGAAATACTGCGCTGACAGCGCGCAGGGTCAGTCCGGCATCCGGTCGGCCAGTTCGCGGCTGAGTTGCATCACGGCCATGGCGTAAAGGTGGCTGTGGTTATAGCGCGTGATGACGTAGAAATTATGCGTGGTCAGCCAGAACTCCTGCCCCTGCTCTCCCTCCAGCTCCAGCGCCGCGACGCGGGTGTCGCCGGGCAGGTCGAAGCAGTAACGGTGGCCGTCGGCGCAGGACAATGCCGTGGCGCCGCGCTGGTTCGCATGCTCCAGTGTCAGCTCGCCAAGGCGGTACTCGGTGCCAAACAAGGTCGCATCGCGGTCCTCGGTCACCCGGGCACGTGCGGCAACGGGCAAGCCGGTCTGCCAGCGGTGCGCCTTGAAGTAGTTGGCCACACTGCCGATGGCATCAGCGACGCTGTCAATCAGATCAATCTTGCCATCCCCATCGAAATCCACCGCGTAGGCACGGTAGCTGGAAGAAATGAACTGCGGCATGCCCATGGCACCGGCGTAGGAACCGCGTACGGTGGCCGCATCAATGCCGGCTTCCTGCTCAAGCCGGAACAGGTGCGCCAGCTCGCGGCGGAAGAAATCGGCACGCGGTGGATAGTCGAAGCCCAGCGTGGCCAGTGCGTCGACGACACGCCAGTTGCCCTTGTTACGGCCATAGCTTGTTTCGACGCCGATGATGGCAACAATGATTTCCGCCGGCACACCGAATTTGTCTTCGGCGCGTTGCAGTAGCGCGCGATTTTCCTGCCAGAATGTCAGGCCCTGTTCGATGCGTGTGTCACGGATGAATATCTTGCGGTAGTCACCCCAAGTCAGCACACGCTCCGCCGGGCGGGCAATGGCTTCCAGAATCGGTTCCTGGCGTTCGGCGGTGGCGAGCACGTCACGGACACGCTCGGCATCCAGTCCTTCATCGGCCAGCTCGCGGATCAGTGCCTTGCCAGCTGCGCTGTTCGCGTAGTTGGATGCCTTGGCATCTTCCGCCATAGCTGGCGCAGACAGGCCGCCCAGTACCAGCAGGGGAGCAAGCAGCAGTGATCGTGTGAAGCCCTTCGAAGTCAGGCCCTTGGAAGCCAAGCCCTTGGAGAGAATGCCCATCAGAATTCCTTGTTGTCCTGTAATGCGTTGCCCGTCAATGATTGCTCAGCAGTTTCCGGTGCGTGTGGATCGACATGAGGATGCCGAAGCCCGCCAGCAGGGTCACGATGGAGGTGCCGCCATAGCTGATCAGTGGCAATGGTACCCCCACGACGGGCAACAGGCCGGAGACCATACCGATATTCACAAAGACATAGATAAAAAACGTCAATGCCAATGAAGACGCCAGAAGTCGGTTAAAAGTTTCCTGCGCTTGCCAACTGATGAACAATCCGCGACCGATGATTATGGTGTAGAGCGCCAACAGCAAGAGCACACCGATCAGGCCGCCCTCTTCAGCCAGCACGGCAAGAATGAAATCCGTGGAAGATTCAGGCAGAAAATCCAGTCGTGATTGCGTGCCGTTGAGCCAGCCCTTGCCGCTGATGCCGCCAGAGCCGATGGCGGTTTTTGACTGGATGATATTCCAGCCCGCGCCGAGCGGGTCTGCTTCCGGGTTGAAAAAGGTATCCACGCGTCGTCGCTGATACGGGTGCAGCACAAAGAAATACATCAGCGGCGCTGCCACGGCCAGCATGCTCATGGCCGCAATAATCAGCCGCCACGACAAACCGGCCACGAACAGCACCAGCAGCCCGGCGGTAGCCACCAGCAGAGACGTCCCCAGATCCGGCTGGCGGGCAATCAACAGCACCGGCACCAGGGTGATGATCATCACCAGCACGACGTCCCTGAAGCGTGCAGGCAGCGACCGCTCACTGAAATACCAGGCCACCATGGCCGGCACGGCCAGCTTCATCAATTCCGCAGGCTGGAAGCTGGCCACGCCGGGAATGGTCAGCCAGCGTTGCGCACCTTTGGCCTCCGTGCCAATGAACAGCACCAGCACCAGCAGGACCAGGCCGGCGGCATAGACCGCCGGGGCCCAGAACCGGTAAGTGCGTGGGGGAATCTGGGCCAGGATGAACAGCGCCATGAAGCCGCCGCCCAGGCGCACCGATTGACGGATCAGCAGATCGGGGTTGCTGTCCCCGGCGCTGTAGAGCACCAGCAGCCCCGCCAGGCACAGCACGATCAGTGCCGCCAGCAGCGGCGAATCCAGATGCAGGCGCCAGATCAGCCCGTCCTTGCCGGTAAAAGTGCGCCCGCTGGGCATCTGGCGCAGAAATTCATTGCTCATCGGTTGGTGCTCTCCGCTGATGCGTTTCCTGCCATCAGCGCCGGCACGGCACCGGGCACGGCAACAGGCGGCACTTCCAGTTCGCCCGCGCGGTTGAGCAGCCAGGCATCCATAACGGCCCGGGCCACCGGGCCGGCAGAAGAGCCGCCACTGCCACCGTTTTCCACCAGTACGGCGACGGCGATGGCCGGGTTATCTGCCGGGGCGAAACCCACGATGAGGGCATGGTCTCGCAGCCGTTCAGCAAGTTCCTCGGCGTTGTATTCCTGGTCTTTGCCTAACGAAAAGACCTGCGCGGTGCCGGTCTTGGCGGCGATACGGTATTTGGCGCCCTGGCCCATGGCCCGCGCGGTGCCTCGGGCGCCGTGGACCACATCCACCATGGCCCGGGTCATGCGCTCCCAGTGCTGGTGCTGCCCGACCAGGGTTGGCTCAGTACTGGCGGCGGGCGGTGTCAACTGCGCGACGCGTGGCACCAGCGGCTCACCCTGACGGGCGAATACGGCCGTGGACACTGCCAGCTGCAGCGGAGAGGTCAGCATATAGCCCTGCCCGATGCTCGCGTTGATGGTGTCGCCGTGATACCAGGGCTCACCTCGTACGGCGCGTTTCCAGGCGCGGGAGGGCATGATGCCTCGGGATTCCCCGGGGAGATCAATACCGGTGCGATCACCCAGCCCGAAGCGGATCATGAAATCGTGCATACGGTCGATGCCGAGCTTGAAACCCATGTCATAAAAATAGGTGTCACAGGATTCCACCACGGCCTTGTGCATATCCACCCAGCCATGCCCCTGGCGTCGCCAGTCACGAAACACCCGCTCCTGGCCTTCCAGCCGGTAGTAACCCGGGTCCCAGATGGTGCGTTGCCAGTCTGTCACTCCTGCATCGATGCCCGCCAGGCCAGCGATGGGCTTCAGCGTGGAGCCCGGCGGGTACTGGCCCTGCAGCGCCCGGTTGAACAACGGCCGGTCACCGTCATCCCGATAGCCGGAGTAGTCATGGTGGCTGATGCCGGTGACAAACAGATTCGGATCAAAGCCTGGCCGGCTGACAAAGGCGAGCACACCGCCGTCCCGGGGGTCGATGGCAATCACGGCACCCCGGCGCTCACCCAGTGCATCCCAGGCCGCCTGTTGTACCTTGATATCCAGGTGCAGGTGCACGTCTTCACCCGGCAGCGGCGGGATTTCCTCCAGCACTTTCAATATGCGTCCCCGGGCATTGGTCTCGACCTTGCGAAACCCGACCCGGCCATGCAGCAACCGCTCGTAATGCCGCTCCACGCCCAATCGCCCGTAATAGTGGGTGCCGCTGTAGTTGGCCTGCTCATCCGGCGTCATGCGTTCCAGATCTTCCGTATTGATCCGGTTGACGTAACCCAGCACATGGGAAAACAGCTCATCATAGGGGTAATGACGGATCGGGTCGGCATCAATGCGCACCCCCGGCAGCTCGTGCTGGGCGACGGCGATCCGCGCTATCTCCTCTTCCGTCAGACGCGCCCGCACCGGCACCGGCTCCCAGGGCCGCCGGGGACTGCGCAAACGCCGCCAGAAGCGATCAATATCCGCTTCCTCCAGTGTCACCATTTCTGCCAGGCGAGCCAGCGTGGCGGGAATATCCGGTACCTGCTCCGCGATCAGCGCCAGCGAGAAGTCAGGCTGGTTGTCCGCCAGCAATTCGCCACGGCGGTCATAGATCAGCCCCCGCGGCGGCGCCACCGCCTGGGTCTGCACCCGGTTCTTGTCCGACAGCGTGATATAGCGATCATGCTGAATCGCCTGCAACCAGATCATCCGCCCGGCCAGCACCAGCATCAGCATCAGCACAATCACCCCCGACCAGATCAGGCGCACGGCAAAGATCCGGCCCTCCCGGTGGTGGTCTTTGAACTGCATGGGTGAGCGCATTGCTGGGAAACCTCGGTTTCGGTAGGGCGTAGATCGGGGTAAACCAATCTGCGCAAAGGGTAAAGGGCGGGCCGGTAAGCGGCAAGCAGAGAAGCGGTGAAAGTACAGAAAGCGCTGTTACGGGCGCGTTATTCGCATTGCCGGTAATGCATCACCGATGATACGGATGCCCCGCCAGAATACTCCAGGCCCGATAAACCTGTTCAGCAAGCAGGATGCGCACCATCGGGTGCGGCAGGGTCAGGTCGGACAGGGACCATTGCATGTCGCAGCTGCCGGAGAGTGTCGGGCAGAGGCCGTCGGGGCCGCCGACGATGATGCTGAGGTCCTGGCCCAGGTCGCGCAGGCGGCCGAGTTCGTCGGCGAGTTTTGGCGTGGTGATCCGGCGGCCGGTCACTTCCAGTGCCACGGTGCGGGCGCCCGGGTGTTTGGCCAGGCGTTTGCGCAGGGTGTCGGCTTCCTGGCGTATCAGGGCGGGGGTGTCCTGGCCGCTGCGTTTGGGCAGGGGGATTTCCTCTACCTCGAAGCGGATATCACCGGCCAGGCGTTTGGCATATTCCTGTACGCCGGTGTCCACCCAGCCGGGCATGCGGGTGCCCAGGGCCAGCAGCCGTACGCGCAAGGCTATTCGCCTCGGGGCGTGTCGGTGCTGCCGTCGCTATCGTTGGCGGCTTTCGGTGCCCGATCCGGGTGCAGGTCCGGTTGCCGCCACAGGCGTTCCAGATCGTAGTATTCGCGAGTGGCGGGCAGCATGACGTGGACGATGACATCGCCCAGATCCACCAGTACCCATTCGGAATTCTGCTGGCCTTCCATGCCCACGGGCGGGTAGCCGGCGGCTTTGGCCTGCTCGGCGACATTGTCGGCCAGGGCCTTGACGTGGCGACTGGAAGTGCCGGTGGCGATCACCATGTTGTCCGCAATGCTGGTGAACTCGCGCACATCCAGGCTGGAGACATTGCGCGCCTTGAGTTCTTCAAGGGCGTTGATGATGGTGTCGAGTAAATCCGGAGTGCTGGCTGTCATGCGGTCCCTGGGGCGGTTGAGGAGGTCTTTAGGGCTATATACAGATGATGGCGGTGGATATATGCCTCGACATCTGCCGACAGTGCCGGGCAGTGGTCGCGTTTGGCAAGTACCTCATAGACGGTAGAGAGCAGAGAGGGCCAGAGCTGCTATTGCAATCGAGGTTAATGGTAATGGGCGAGGGGCGGAGCGACAAGGGCGACGATCAGGAGTCGCTGACCATAGAGTGTTTGTGATGACCTACTTGTTTCTGTGTCGGCGTGCTGTGCATCTCGCACTGGCAGAGCGTGGGCCGGTTGTTGGGGAATGATAAATTTGAGGCGTAGTTTGCGAATGGGTGCAGAAGGTATTGCCATTCTGGTGTTGCTTTGTTATTGATGTTGCTTGATGGTTGAAAAATTAAAAGTATGAATAGGGAGGGGGTAATGTGCTGTTGTGGACATTATCCGGGGGTAAGGGATGAGAAATTTTTATTTCGCTGTAATCTTCAACGTTATTCTGTTTTTCAGCGCCCAGGCATCCGGCACTGAATACACATACAAGCTGTGGAGTGTCAGCGTTAATATCTACGAGGGGTACGGAGCTCTATATACATTCAGCGTGCTGCGTCCGCCAGACAATCCCCCGCCATATTTCAATTGCTGGACCTCTGATGCTCTCGGTTGGTTTGCCGCCGTGGAAACTCACCCTTTAGATGCTGAGTCGCGAGCTATCGATTATTACGGTTTGGCCTTGGGCGCGCTATCACGAAACGCTGAGGTGACGTTTGATTTGGGGGAATGTCTGACCATACCTGATCTTGGTGTAAGTGTGATGATCGTGGAAGGTATATCGATTATAGATGAAGGATGATGTGATGAGATTAGTGGCGCTTTTTATACTGGCTATTGTTTCTTCCCCTTTGCATGCTCTGGTCACCATTGGAACGAAGGTCTCGTCAGTGGAGGTGTTGTTCGACAATGGAATGGCTGTTGTGACTTTGGGGGTTGATGCGTCGCTAGCATCTTACCCCTATACGGATGAATGTAGTCAAGGTGATAATATTCATAGAGTGATATTCAGCTTTTCGCTTGATGATTTTCAACCTGGTTGGCAGGCAGTTTATGCGACTGCGCTGTCGGCAATTTCTCAAGACGTTTATGCAGCAGTGACTGTTGGTGAATGCGAACTTAATGCACAAGGGAATTACTCAAGGAAATTCCAGGCAATTAGAATTTCTTCCGGCGCAAATTAACGGGTTCTGGCTATTGCATATACCGGAAGCGTGAATTTTGGGGTGTGTTATGATTTTTAGTATTGGCAGGGCATTCTTTCTTCTTATTTTGACTTTATCTTTTTCGATGGCTTACGCGGGGGGGATGGTTGTAAGTGCTGAAATATCCGAGGTGAGCATTTCAAGCGTGGATGGCGATGAAATAATAAAAATTAGAATTGATAGAGATGTGTCGTCATACTTTTCGGAGGGCTGCAGTCTCAGCGATCAGGATCAGATATTTTTGGTTCGATCATCATCAGTAGGAGAAAATGCCTGGAAGTTAATGTATTCAACTGCGATGGTCGCGCTTGCACGAAAGTTTGACACATTCCTCACTGTTGATGGCTGCATTCAGTATCAATCCGGGGGATATGTCAGGGAAGTTTTCGGGTTAAAAATATCCTCTATCTAATAACATATAAAGCAGGGAAATTGTTATGGCTGCTAGACTGGCTCTGGGGTTCTTTATTCTCATTTTTTATGGGGTGTCTTACGGGCAGGCCAGCCATAACTTTTACTATGGGGATGTAAATGGAGATGGGCGAAAAGATCTTCTTGTCGTCCCTGACAGACATGTATACCAAGAAATACTGGTGAGCCTTTCCCCTTTTATGGCTGTTACCCACCATAATGGCTACGAAAGTTTCGTTATTTGGGATGTTGCTGACGGTGGGGCTGGTATACAAGAAGTTGGTTTTAATCAGTATTCTCCAAAGGGCCTCATCAAAGCAGATATCCATATGGAAGATATCTCCGGCAACGGTCTGCTGGATGTGCTGGTGGTGTTTGGGAATGAAGATATAGCAGCAGTCTATATATATAATTTTTATGACGCTTACTCCAGAGGAGCGCGAAGGCTAGGTCTCTCGCCATTCCGTGATGGTTTGCCAGCTCATCACTATATTGAGCTGGTCGATAGAAATGGAAACGGAAGACTGGATATTATAGTAAAAAGCTACTCTACCGGCGTCGAGCATGAGCTGACGAATCATGGGAATACCAATTGGGTGATGTCCTCAGTTTCCACGCAGGATCCCCCTCATAGTCCGCAGCCTGACCCGGATGGAAATATTGTAGCTGCCTCAGCTGTCAACTTTTCGGTCAATATGGGGCAAGCGGAGTTCGCTATCCCGATTCTACTGCCTCAAGGCAGTGCCGGTGTGAAACCGGAGCTATCTGTTTCTTATGCCAGCTCCGCTGGATATGGCCCTGCGGGTATGGGAACTGCTATTACGGGGCTGTCCTACATCGAAAGATGCCCAATGACGTACGAAAGAGACGGCTTTGTGCGTGGGGTGACAGGCTCGAGCGAGGACCGTGCATGTTTGGACGGCAATCCCCTTGTGCTACAGTCAGGTAGTTATTGGGGTGACGGTTCTACTTACTATACCGAGTCAGAGACGTTTTCCCGGATTCACTATGTTTCGGGTCATTTTAGGGTTCATACAAAGAATGGTGATGTATATAGATATGGAGCTACTGCCCAAAACAGAATTTCGGGTTCGATTGGCAATGGGGCGGTGGCAAGATGGGCTCTCGAAACGGTAACTGACTCGCGGTTGTACGGATACCGAATAAGCTATGTATCGAACTCCGGCGCACTTTTTCCTGAAAAAATAGAATACACCATTAGTACTTTTCCTTATGGTTCTTTCCAGCCCATTGTTGAGGTTGCTTTTGAATATGACGAAGACAACTATGAGAAGTATAGCTCGTTGCATGGGGCTCGCTACAACTCCGCGCTGAGATTGAAGAGTATTTCAGTTTATGTTGATGGTCAGCTTTATAGGAAAAGTAATTTTTATTATGTAGTTAACCCTGTTACGGGACGGTCATTGATCAGCTCATTCCAGGAGTGCGTGGAAGGCGATCTATGCACAAAGTCTACGCAGTTTCATTGGAGTATGGGCGAGGGCCCCGACTTTTCCGTTGATAAGCTGGTTGGCTTTCCCAGAGCCCCGCATACTATGTGGGAAGCACTCGCCGGGGATCATACGGGGGGGGCAAACAGATGGATAGATATTGACGGGGACGGGAAAGATGACTATTGCCGGATAGCAACTTTGGATTACCCGGCTGAAACGGGGGGGTTGAGTGTTTCTTGTTTTTCAGAAATCGGTCAGAACGGGTTCTCTAATGAAATTGTCATTGCCAATAATTTAACTGGTGGGTTGAAGCCGCCTACAGTTTCAACTGTTGGGAATTATAACTGGAATGCTGACCCAGCATGGATTGATATAAATAATAATGGCCTTGCCGATTTTTGCTACTCTGGACCGGCAAACCCCTGGACTGCGGAGAACCCCGCAGCCGATGTCATAAAGTGCCACTTGAATAGTGGTGACGGCGCGGATAGATTTTCAAATGTCCTCACCGCTCAAGTGATGCGGCCCGCATCAATAGCCAAGATGCGCGGACGCTCATGGCAAGATTTCAATGGTAATGGGCTCTATGATTATTGCTTCGTGGACACTAGTAAGACTAAGGATTTAAGACTGATATGTTATGAGCAAAAAGATAACTTCACATTTTGGACTTTTTCTTCATGGCCTGCGCCTATTATTAACGTAAAAATAGGATATATCGGGTCGTGGAAAGATGTGAACGGTGATGGCCTTCCTGATTACTGTTGGGTAAAAGATGATGAGATTGAATGCCTTATAAATGATAGTGGTTCGGGCTTTAAAAGCTCAACATGGAAGAAAAGCGGGAGCAATCTGAAGCCAGGTGATGAGGCGGACTATGTTGAAGGCGAGGCGATGAGCTCCTTCTTCAGCTCCATGATGTTCGATTTCACTGGGAACGGCTATCCTGACTTCTGTCGAATATTTGTCGATAGTCAAAATAACACTGGCGGGTATAGGGCGGCATGCCTTGAGTCGACCGGAGATGGTTGGGGTGATGACATTGTCTCACCATATCATCAAGTATCAGCTACTCCCGCTGGACCTGGTATACAGCTTGCCCTTTCAACTTCCTTCGTTGATATAAATCAGAATGGGCATATTGACTGGTGTATTGAAAAGGATAAAAAGCTTACCTGTTTTCTTACAGATAGCTCGGGGTTCGGTAGTGAGCCCGTAATTTTTGATCTGCCACAGTATGGCGGAGCCGGATACTCCGGTTATAACAGGGCGTGGCCTGACATTTCGGCATCAGGCAATTCGAGCTACTGTGCTTTGTACTCAATTTGGGCGGGAAATACAGCATTTGCTTGCGCATCACCTTCATCGTCAGAGCCTGTTGACTATTTGATTCGCGTAGAAAATGGCTTTGGGCTGGCTTATGAAGTTTCTTATTCTGACACTTCGGATGATGAAGTGTATGAGTATGATCAGGGCCCGGGGCCTGATGGTCAAGTCTATGTAACTTCCGGGATGCGCCTTGTGCAAACGCTGAGCGTTTCAGATGGACTGGGTGGTTATAACCAACAGCATTACTTCTACCGAAATTTTGGGTATTTCCCCTACGGTATGGGTGGCTCGGGGTTCGAGTATATCAGAGTGACCGAGGCAGCAAGTGGTCGGCGATCAGAGGACTGGTACCACCTTGACCCGACAGGGCATAGAACTGGATTGGTATACAGGTCAGCGCTGAGTTATCCAATATCACCGGGCGGATATCAGTTGGTTTCCGAGGATGAGACGAACTGGAAAGTCCGTATCTATGGCGGCGGTCACTCCATAGATGCTACAAGAAGCAGTATATGGAACAAGGACTCCCAAATCTCCCTTCGCTACAGCGTACTGCCAGCTGAAGGGCTGGGTCGACATTATGAGCTTGATGGTGCCCTTATCAGTGAAACTGAGACGCTCAATAGCTACGATGAACTCGGTGAGCTACTAAGCCAAAGCATATATATTGAAGGTAATAATCAGGATTTCCATCGATCACTTGTGAATACTTGGAGCCACGACACAGGTAATCACTGGCAATTATCACGCTTGATGCGCGCTGAGACAACTCAATCGGGTACTTACATGGGGGAGCCGATTCCAGCTCAGACCCGAGTGGCCGCCTGGACCTATGGTGCCTTTCAGCAACTTGCCAGCGAAATCATTGAACCTGACAATCCCGAATTGCGGCGGGAGACTCACTATACCTACGACCTTCGCGGAATGACCACGCAAGTCACTGTGCTAAGCCCGAATGGTACGTCACGGACAACACAGTACAGCTATGATTCTCGCGGCCGTTTCATGACCCAGGAAACCAACACACTTGGGCACACCACAGATTACGGGTATGACGAGCTTTTAGGAGTCCGGACGGTTGCTGCGGATGCGAATGGGTTGATCATGACATGGGAATACGATCCGCTCGGGCGCCTTATTCGCACGCGGATGCCTGATGGTAATCAGGCGCTGTCTTCGGTGTCCTTATGTGACGCCAACTGTCCCGAACATGCTGTCTATTACAATACCAGTCATACTGTGACCTCTACCGGTGATACATTGGCGCCGCCGGTTACACGATACCTTGATCTGCTGGGGCGAGAAGTCGAAGCGAGAACCCTTGGTTTCAACGGGGAAAGTATCATTATGACGCAGATCGAGTATGGTGTAGATGGTCATATCAAGCGGCAATCCGAGCCGCGGAAGCCCGGCGAGCCCGTGAGATGGAATACGGTGCTTCAGCGAGATGTGATGGGTCGGGTTCTGTCGGAACAGTCGAGCTCGGGGCTGATTATGTCCTACAGCTATGCCGGGCTGACCAACAGCCAGACTGCCAGTTGGGTAGATCCAGTGGACGCCCAGCTTCACGAGCGCACCCAGACTACGACGGAGGACGTGACCGGCAATACCCGCACCATCACCGACAACGCGAGCCGGCAGATCACCTTTACCTACGACGCCTTCGACAACCAACTAGCCGTGACCACCCAGGACATGGTGCTGCAAACTACCTACGACGACATGGGCCGGCGTCTGGCCTTCAGCGACCCCAGTACCGGCACTTGGCGCTACGGCTATGACGGCTTCGATCAGGTAGTGCTGCAGGAAAGCGGCAACGGGCGGCGGATCTGCACCGCTTACGATGTGCTGGGCCGCAAAGTCGCGCGCGTGGATGATTACGCCGCAGGCCTGAACTGGGAGGCCGCCCTGGCCGCCGCGAAAGCGGGTTGTGACGGTAGTACATTCGATGCCACCTGGGCCTACGACGACCCCTCAAAAGGCATCGGCCGCCTGGCCAGCACGTCTACGTCCGAAGGTTACGAACAGTGGCTGTTTTACGATGCCCTGGGCCGAGTGCATGGTTCCCTGACGGCGTTCGATGGGCACCAGCTGGTGGCCGAGCGTGAGTATGATGATTCAGGCAGAGTCAGTCTGGAGAGGCTGCCCACCCAGGGTGAAGATCCCCTGGAAATCCGCCGTGAGTACAATGCGCAAGGTTTCCTGTCAGAGGTTGGCGTGCCCGGCTCACAGGTCTTCTACTGGCGGGCCCTGGAGGCCGACGCGCGAGGTGCCGTAACCGAAGAGCATCTCAGCAACGGCGCCATCCGCCGCCAGCATGCCTATGACGCCGCCACCGGCATCCTCAGCCAGGTGCGCTCAAAGAAAATGATCTCTACCGGCTGGGATATCCAGAGCGAGAGCTACACCTTCAATGCCGCAGGCTCGATGCGCTCGCGCCAGGAAACCCTACCGCTCATCAACCAGCACATCAGTGAATACTTTGAATACGATAATGTGGACCGCATGGTCGAGGCCAGCATCGAGAATCTGAATCAGCCCTCGCAGTCCTATGCCCAGCTGGTTCAGTATGCCTCTGGTGGCAATATTGAGAGCCGTTCGGACGTAGGGAATTATCAGTACGGCGAATCTTGTACTGTCGGTGGCGACACCTACCAGCCCGGCCCCCATGCTGTCACCTCAGTAAGCGGCACCGTAAATCGCAGCTATTGCTACGACGAAGGCGGCCAGATGATCCAGGGCAACGGCAACACCATTGCCTACAACGCCTTCGGCAAGCCGACCGAGATTGATGGTACGAGCGCCAGCGGCAGCTTTATCTACGGCATCAATCGTGAACTGCTCAAGCAGACCCACGAGATTGATGGCGCCACGATAGAGCAATGGAGTTTCGGTGCTTACGAAATCACCACCACGCAGGGCGGGCCGAACGCAGGCACACGCGAGCGCTACCAGCTCGCAGGCGGCCTGATCTTGTCCTTCGAGGACATGGACTATGCCGGTGCCGTTGAGTCCTACACCTTTGCTGACGTACTGGGCTCGATCACCGCCGTGACCGATGCCCTTGGCGGCGTCACAGAGCGCCACCGCTACGATCCCTGGGGCCGCCCGCGTGAGCCCATGAACTGGTTGGCGATGACCGATGGCAACTGGTACGACACCCAGCGCTACACCCAGGCCACCAGCAAAGGCTTCACCGGCCATGAAATGCTTGATCATGTGGGCATCATCCACATGGGCGGGCGGATATTTGATCCGGCAGTGGGGCGCTTCCTGAGCGCCGACCCGGTGGTGAAGGGCATGGGCAGCACCGATGCCTATAACCGCTACAGCTACGTCGGCAATAACCCGATGAGCTACACCGACCCGAGCGGGTATTTCAGTCTTGGATTGGGGGTTGGTGGCCGCATCAAACGTGAACTCAGCCGGGTGGACAGCCGTTATCGCAACGAGATTCGAGGGGTCGTAACGGGCGGTCTAGAGCCAATGGTCCGTTATGGTGGGCGTGAATTGGCGAGGTTTGTACAGCGCAACAAGTATGGCGGGCAAATACTGGGGCTGGTGACGATAGCCGGATGCTCAGTCGCGTCAGGAGGTACCGCCACCCCAGGTTGTGTCGCAGCCGTGCAAGGCGTCACGACCAGTTCCATGGCCTATGGAAGGGGCCAATCCATCGAACATGCCTTGCGAGCCGGAACTCAGGCAGCAGCGATAGGCTATGCCAATGCTTGGGTCTCAGGGTTCGGGATTGTCGGTGGAGCCGTAGCGCATGGCGCCATTGCGGGATTTACAGGAGGGGACTTCTCGGCAGCATTCAAGGGTAGCCTGACCGGCTCGATACTGGGCAGCACGGTGAGCGGATGGTCCAACGGCAATGTTGCTGCGGAAACTGCATTGTCGGCTATGGTGGGTGGAACGGCAGCACATGTGACCGGAGACAAGTTCGCAAATGGGGCCGTGACGGCAGCCTTTGCTTATACATTTGGCCAGGCTATGGCGCATCATGAGCGCGGGAATCGATTGCCCGAACATGTGATTGACGAGTTGGAGCCATATTTTTCTGACGGTTCAGGTTTTGATCTTAATGACATTAGGGTGCATGAGGGGATTCCTTTTTACGTGCAGGGAAATCCAGATGCCTATACTGACGGTAACGATATCTATTTCTCTCCTGGGAAATATGATCCGATATCTATTTCAGGTATTGCACTCATTGGACATGAAGCGTTGCATGCAAAGCAGTATTCCGACCATGGCTCAGCAAGATTCAGGGCGCGGTACCTTTCTGAGTACTTCTCGGGGCGGGTGCGAGGGAGAAGCCCTTATGAGGCTTACAGATCTATTTCTTATGAGCGAGATGCGTTTGAATTGCAAGACAGAATTGAATCTGATTTGTTTAGGAGGCGAAGATGAACTTATATAATAATCATTATTTTTTTATTTTTATTGTATTGTTGTCTTCTGATGCTTTTGGTGATTTTGATTTTAATAGTAAGTTCAGAGAAATGAGTAGTTCTGAGAGGCGAGAATTCATCATTGGTCTCCCTATTGATGAGCAAGTGGGTTGCTATATACAAGGGCTAATGGCTGTAAGGCCACCTGATTTAAGTTTGGCAGATGCAGTGGCCAGCAATGGTGAGAAGATTATTGTTTTTCTTGAGGATAGGCTTCGTGCTGAGCGGAGCGATGTTATTAAGCTCCATTTAATAGATGTATTTTATAGAATGGAACGAGATGGATTTTACATGGTTTCTGAAGACGCTGCAGTAATGTCCTTGCTGAGCGAGCAAGTATCGATAATTGAAGATTCATATTGGAGGGGGCTGGCTCAAAGGAAGTTGGAATTGATTAAGGGGAGTGGCGCTAGATAAGAATCCAGGGGCGCCACTATACGCAACCGATTGAAGGGGCGAATAATATTGGTGTTCAAGGTGGTCCGGTGCGTGCCCCTTGCTTTGCTTGCGAGAGCGGGCCTGTATCGAAGGTTCTGAATCAGATCCCGGGTGTTAATGCTGTGGCAGGCGTTCACGACCAAATGCAGGTATCGTTGGGGGATGGCATGATGAGAGATGTATTGAATGCACTTGGAACGCCTCCGGCAGCGGCCTTCACCTATACTTCAATAGCGGCACAGCCATTGCAGTATCTGGACAATACACAGCTGCTTCATATGTCTATGGCGTCTAGCCATGAGAGAAGTGAGAGTAGGGATGAATTTACTAATATGGCAATTGGTTTAAGGAGGTAGCTGTGTCGAAGGCATCGGTATTTATGGTGTTGGTTTTCCTATCCTCCTGTGTGTATTTAACGTTGTGGAATAGAGTAATGGTAATCCCCTCGAAAAGTGAGGGTACTCAAAAGTAGAATTTTCTCGTAACCTATGATGAAGAAGATTCTGCATGAAGAAGTCACGTTTTTCGGACGGCCAGATCCTAGCGATCCTCAAGCAAGCCGAGTCCGGTGTGCCGGTGCCGGTGCCGGTGCCGGTGCTGTGCTGTGCCGTGAGCACGGCATGAGCAGCGCCAGCTTCTACAAATGGCGCGCCAAATACGGCGAGATGGACGCCTCCCTGATGGCACGCCTGAAAGAGCTGGAGGGTGAGAACCGGCGGCTGAAGAAGATGTATGCCGAGGAGCGCCTGAAGTCCGAGCTGCGCAAAGAAGCCCTCGAAAAAAAGTGGTGAGGCCTCCCCTGCGGCGCACGCTGGCGAGGGAGGCCGTGGCCGAACGCGGCGTCAGTGTTCGACTGGCCTGCGAGACCTATGGCATCAGCGAGACCTGCTATCGGTACCTGCCACTGCGGAGCGACGAGAACTCTGAGATTGCCGGCTGGCTGATCCGGCTGACCGCTAATCAGCGTAACCGGGGGTTCGGGCTGTGCTTCCTGTTCCTGCGCAACGTCAAGGGCTACCGCTGGAATCACAAACGGGTTTACCGCATCTACCGGGAGCTGGAGCTGAACCTGCGGATCAAGCCGAAGAAGCACATAGTCCGGGAGAAGCCGGAACCGCTGGCAGAGCCCTTGGCGATCAATGAATGCTGGTCGATGGACTTCATGCACGACCAGCTTGAGGACGGTCGCAGCTATCGCCTGTTCACCGTGCTGGATGACTTCAGCCGTGAAGGACTGGCCATTGAGGTGGATCTATCACTGCCCTCGGAGCGGGTTATCCGCGCACTGGATCAGATCATCGAGTGGCGGGGCCAACCCAGGGCGCTGCGATTCGACAACGGCCCGGAGTACATCAATGGCGCCTTGTCAGCCAGGGCGCGGAAGCGCGACATCCGGCTTGAATACATCCAGCCGGGAAAACCGCAACAGAACGCCTATATCGAGTGCTACAACCGGACAGTACGGTATGACTGGCTCGCACGGTGGCTGTTTGAATCCATTGAACAGGTTCATGGCCCTGGGAGGCATTACCCCCAAACAGAAATGGCCATGGTGGCCTGACTCTACTTCTGGGCGCCGTGGGGGGGGGGGGCTACCCTGACGGCGTTCGATGGGCATCAGCTGGTGGCCGAACGCGAGTATGATGCCGTAGACCGGGTCAGTCAGGCGTTGCTGCCCGCTACGCGAGTCGGAGGCTACGTGTAGATGGGGCGCTTGTTGCCTTGTAGTTGTTGTTTAGTGTATTTTGTAGTTAATGGGTCTGTGTTTTTTGTGTAATTATATATAAATCAATTGCTTAAATGGTGTCTATGTAGTTGTGTGCATTCATGACGTGGATTTCCCCTTGAGGCTGGTGAGTCCTGATTTTGACTCGCCGCTGACAGATACATTGATGGAGCTGAACCACCTCCGCAAGCTGAAACTGGGTGGTACAACCGCCCCATGGATATTTTTCCAGCTCAAGAATATTTTCCATATTCTGGAGAGTATTGGCTCGGCGCGTATCGAGGGAAATCGGACGACTATCTCGGAGTACATTGAGCAAAAAATTGAACATGGGGAGCGCTCTAACGAAAGGTTCTCTGAGATTGCCAATGTTGAGAAGGCGATGACCTTTATTGAAGAGCAAATCGATGAAGGTACTGAGATAACCCATGTCTTTATTCGTGAGCTGCATAATCTTGTTGTTGATGAGTTGAACGACGAAGGGGATAGAACGCCGGGGGCTTACCGAGCGTGGAACGTCCAGATACAGAATGCGGCGCATATTCCTCCCGAGGTGCACTCTGTTCAGCCTTATATGGACGAATTGATCGGGTTTATCAATCGGGATGATCCATCGAAGTATGATCTGCTGAAGACGGCCTTAGCACATCATCGCTTTGCCTGGATCCACCCTTTTGGTAATGGTAATGGCAGGGTTGTGAGATTGCTGACGTATTCGTTGCTGATCAAGTACGGCTTTAACGTCAAGAGTGGGAAGATTCTTAATCCGACCGCAGTGTTTTGTAATGATCGGGATGTTTACTACGAGCGTCTTGCGGAGGCGGATCTTGGCACAGATGCAGCGTTGCTTAATTGGTGTGACTATGTGTTAAGCGGAGTGCTGGGGGAGGTCACCAAGCTTAACAAACTGTTGGATTTTGACTTCTTGCTGGAAAGGATTTTGCTCCCAACTTTGCTAAAGAGCGAAGAGCGGCGACATATTACCAAGGCGGAATCAAGAATCCTGCAGGCGGGTGTACGAAAACAGAGCTTCAAGGCCGGGGATATTAACAAGTCGTTCGATGGCCTGGATGCTCGGCAAAGAACCCACAAGATCGCCACGATGAAGGAGGCCGGGCTGATAAGTCCCTTGAGGTCGGGCGGCCGTACTTACCATGTCAGTTTCATGAATAACCTCTTGATGAGAAGCCTGATTCAGGTGCTGGAAAGCGAAGATTTCATTCCGCCTATTGATCGCTAAACGCCATGGCCAGTTACAAGTTTCATGTCGTTCAATTGTCAGCTTTAGATCGGCCAATTGTCAGGTTCGTGCCGACCAGCAACCCTCACCCCCGATGGTACGGATGCCCCGCCAAAATACTCCATGCCCGATAAACCTGTTCAGCGAGCAGAATCCGCACCATCGGGTGCGGCAGGGTCAGGTCGGACAGGGACCATTGCATGTCGCAGCTGCCGGAGAGTGTCGGGCAGAGGCCGTCGGGGCCGCCGACGATGATGCTGAGGTCCTGGCCCAGGTCGCGCAGGCGGCCGAGTTCGTCGGCGAGTTTTGGCGTGGTGATCCGGCGGCCGGTCACTTCCAGTGCCACGGTGCGGGCGCCCGGGTGTTTGGCCAGGCGTTTGCGCAGGGTGTCGGCTTCCTGGCGTATCAGGGCGGGGGTGTCCTGGCCGCTGCGTTTGGGCAGGGGGATTTCCTCTACCTCGAAGCGGATATCACCGGCCAGGCGTTTGGCATATTCCTGTACGCCGGTGTCCACCCAGCCGGGCATGCGGGTGCCCAGGGCCAGCAGCCGTACGCGCAAGGCTATTCGCCTCGGGGCGTGTCGGTGCTGCCGTCGCTATCGTTGGCGGCTTTCGGTGCCCGATCCGGGTGCAGGTCCGGTTGCCGCCACAGGCGTTCCAGATCGTAGTATTCGCGAGTGGCGGGCAGCATGACGTGGACGATGACATCGCCCAGATCCACCAGTACCCATTCGGAATTCTGCTGGCCTTCCATGCCCACGGGCGGGTAGCCGGCGGCTTTGGCCTGCTCGGCGACATTGTCGGCCAGGGCCTTGACGTGGCGACTGGAAGTGCCGGTGGCGATCACCATGTTGTCCGCAATGCTGGTGA
>NZ_JAIOUB010000003.1 GCF_019931215.1 Alcanivorax limicola | reverse complement strand
GGGGCGGGGATGTATTTTCAGGACTGTGTGAGGCATGGATGCCGAACACAAGACTACAGGGATGTATTTACGGCGGGTCCTGAAAATACATCCCCGCCCCCCGAGGGCCACAACCACCCAACCAACAAAGAATGGAAAGCACGAAGCGCACTGCACAGCTGAGGCTGGCTGGTCCGGTGCCATCGTCGGGGGCGCGTTGCGCCCCTGAGGGAGGGATTGATTCGCCCGCTTGCGGGCTCACCCCTTCGGGGCGCACTGCGTGCGTCCTGCGCCGCTGCGCGGCTTGTCGAACGGAGGGTTCGAATCAAGACCTCCCTCACCGCCAGGCACAAAAAAGCCCGCTTGCGCGGGCTGTTTTGTGTCTGGCGGTGAGGGAGGGATTCGAACCCTCGATACGCTATTAACGTATACACACTTTCCAGGCGTGCTCCTTAAGCCACTCGGACACCTCACCGGAACTTTCAACTGACAGCGCGGCGGTTGGCCACCTGCAGAGGGCGCGTAGATTACCCGAGTCGGGGGGTGATCGCAACGCGCGCCGGGGCTTTAGTCGACCACGGGTTCCGGGGCAGCCAGGTCGCGGGCCAGGTAATGGGCCGTGAAGCGGGTGGCGATTTCGCCCCGGGGACTGAGCAGCTCGGCGGTCACCGCCAGACGGGCGCGGCCGCGGCGTTTCAGGCGGCGCGTGAAGCGGGCCAACTCCTCTTCTGCAGCGTGTATCTGCAGGATCGCGTTTTCCTTCAATGGCGCGATGTACTGGATGCCCGAATCTGCCGCCACCACATCGACCTGAGCCGCGATCTGTTCGCCTTCCAGTGTGGTCAGGGCCCAGCCGCCCAGAGTCAGCAGCGCTGCCTGGCTACCGGCAAAGAAGGTGCCCTTGTCGTTGACGTTGGCGACCAGCGGCGCACTGAGGGTCAGGTGCCCGCTGCGCCAGTCCTGCAAGGTGAAGGCCAGATGTCGGGTCAGCGGGATGGCGGCGCGGACGCGTTCGGCGAGGGTCTCCAGCGGCGTCATTCAGGCAGGCTCCGGAGGTAGCGCAGTGGATCGTCTTCCGGCACGCGTTTGATGGCGCCCGCCGGGGTACCGAGATAGATAAAGCCGACGATCTCGTCCTTGGCGGCAAAGCCGAGTGCGTTTTTGACATGGGGATGGCGGGCCATGCCGCCGGTGCGCCACATGGCGCCGATGTCCAGGGCGTGGGCGGCAAGCATGATGTTCTGCACCGCTGCGCCGGTGGCGATGATTTGCTCCAGCACTGGCACCCGGTTATCCGGGTCGGTTTCGGCGACAGCGACCAGGATGGTCGGAGCCCGCAGCGGTTTGCTGCGCAGCTTGGCCAGCGCGTCTTCATCCGTATCGGGCTCGTCCTGCAGACGTGCTTCCACGAAGACATCGCCCAGCCACTGGCGCTGCTGGCCTTCGAGGATCAGAAAACGCCAGGGCCGTAAAACGCCGTGATCCGGTGCCCGCATGGCGGCGCGCAGCATCACTTCCAGCTGTGCCTGATCCGGGCCCGGACCACCCAGCACGGCGATGGAAACCCGGTTATGCAGTGCGCTGATCACATCCATCAATTACCTCTCGTGGTCCATGCCTGAGCGGCGCCCATTGTACATGAGACACGCGCCGGCAACCTCAGCGTCTGCGCCTGTTGCGATAACAGGTATCCGCAATAAGCACGCTCATTTCGTTACCGCGCTTTTTACTTGCCTGCCAACTGGTTTAAGCTTGCAGCACACGGGACACGCGGGCTCTCATGAAACCGGCAATCGATAACAAGAAGCGGCCACGGCGCCAGGAAGATCCTCACGCCCGGGTACGCCGCCAGGCCAGCTACATCCGGCTACTGGAATTCGTGGTAGCGGCCATCATTCTCTCCGCAGGCATCTATTGGAAGCTCTATCCCGAGCTGTACATGCTGATGGTCGCGTTGCTGCTGGCCTATCCGCTGATCGCCCAGAGCATCGCGTTCATGCTCGAGCGCAAGGGCAGGCGCCAGCAGGAAGCCAGCCGGATTCTGGTGCAGGTGGATGCCGTGCTCATCGGCACCACCATTGCCGCCCTGCACTTTGCCCTGATTCCCTCGCTGGCGCTGCTGATCATCGTGCACGCCAATGCCGTGACCAGTGGTGGCATCCGGCCCTGGTTGCTGAATATTCTGCTCACCGGTGCAGGCTGTGGCATCGGCATGGTGATCTTCGGCATGCAGGTGACGCCGCCGGAGGCCACCCCCGTGCTGCTGAATCTGCTCTCCATGGTCGGGCTGGGCATCTATGTCGGCGGCTCGTCGCTGTATGCGCTCAACCAGACACGCAATGTGCGCATGGCGCAAGCCTATATGGCACGCCAGCAGAAGCAGGCCGTGGATCTGTCACGCAAGCTGGCCAAGTACCTGCCACCGCAGATCTGGGGGCAGCTGTTTTCCGGCAAGCGTGACGCCAAGCTGGAAACACGCCGCAAGCGGCTGACCGTGTTCTTCTCTGACATCAAGGGCTTCAGCAATATCTCTGAAGACCTGCCGCTGGACAAGCTGACCGGTCTGCTCAACAGCTATCTCAACGAAATGACCCGCATCGCGCTGCGTTATGGCGGCACCATCGACAAGTTCATTGGCGATGCCGTGATGGTGTTCTTCGGCGACCCGGTCAGCCGGGGCTCTAAAGAAGACGCCTTCAACTGCGTGGCCATGGCAGTGGAAATGCAGCGGCAGATGAAGCTGCTGCGTCAGCGCTGGCAGCGCGAAGGCATCACCCAGAAACTGGAAATTCGCATCGGCATCAACAGTGGTTACGTCACCGTGGGCAACTTCGGCGCGGAGTCGCGGATGGATTACACCATTCTCGGCACGGATGTGAACCTGGCCAGCCGGCTGGAATCCCAGGCGCGGGCCGGGCGCATCCTGATTTCACAAGCCACCTATGAGCTGGTCAAGGATCGCGTCATCTGTCGCAACATGGGTGACATAGAGGTCAAGGGCTTCAACCGCCCTATTCCGGTCTATGAAGTGCAGGAGCTCAAGGCAGATGCGGCGGGGCGCGACAAGTTTGTCTCGGTGCAGACGGAAGGCTTCGGGCTGCATCTGGATGTGCGACGCATTCGCAATTTTGACCGCGACCGCCTTTTGCGGGCACTGGCCGGTGCGGCCCGTGATCTGCGCACGCGGGATGCGGTGCAGGTCGACACCGAAGCCGAAGGCTTCTCTCTGCATCTCGACAGCACGCGCCTGCGACAGAAAGATGTCGGCCGGGTCATCGAAATCATGGGCAAGGCCGCTCAGCGCATCAAGAAGGAAGTGGTGCTCTGATGTCAGCCGCACCGAGGCTGCAACGCTGGCTGTCGGCGCTGGAACGCGCCGGCAATCGTATCCCCCACCCGTCCCTGCTGTTCGTATTGCTCTGCGCCCTACTGCTTCCACTGTCGCTATTACTGACGCTGCTGGGCACCGATGCCACACATCCTGTCTCCGGCGAGATAGTGCAGGTGCGCAGTCTGCTGTCCGCCGCCGGCATACGGGAAATGCTGACCGGCGCGGTCACCAACTTCACCGGCTTTGCACCGGTCGGCATCGTGGTGGTGGCGATGCTGGGCGTCGGTATTGCAGAACGCAGCGGGCTGCTCGGGGCCGCCCTGAGCGCACTGGTGCGGCGCGCGCCGCAGGCCTTGCTGGTGCCGGTGATTGCCCTGGCCGGGGTCATGTCCAGCCTGGCGATCGATGCCGGCTATGTGGTGCTGATCCCGCTGGCGGCGCTGCTGTTCCAGTTTGCAGGGCGCCACCCTCTGGCGGGCATCGCGGCAGGTTTCGCGGCGGTGGCCGGTGGTTTCAGCGCCAACCTGCTGGTGGGCCCGCTGGATGTGATGCTCGGCGGTATCAGCACGGCGGCAGCGCAGATCGCCGACGCCGAGGCTGACGTGACGGCCACCGCCAACTACTGGTTCATGCTGGTGTCCACTGTCTTTGTCGTTGGCGTCGTGACACTGGTCACCGTGCGCTGGATAGAGCCCTGGCTCGCCAGCCGAGGCGGCACGCTGCTCACCGTCTCCGACGACAACCACAGCACGGACCATCGGGCATTGCGCCGCGCCGGACTGGCGCTGCTGGCGTTTGTATTGTTGTGTGTACTGCTGGCCTGGCCGGAGAGCGGCGCGTTACGGGATGCCGAGGGCGCACTCATGACCGGCCCCCTGGTCAGTCACAGCGTTATCCTCATTGCCCTGGCCGCAGCCATAACCGGCATCGTCTACGGTCGCACAAGCGGCAGCCTGCCTGACGGAAAAAGCGTGATCGAAAGTATGGAAGATACGCTGCGCATGCTGGCGGGCTATCTGGTGCTGATGTTCTTTGCAGCGCAGTTTGTGGCCTGGTTCAGCTGGTCGGAGATTGGACTGGTACTGGCAATACGCGGTGCCGATTTTCTGGGTGGCCTGGCGCTGCCCGCCAGTGTCCTGCTGGTATCGATGATCCTGATGATGGCGCTGCTGAATCTGCTGATCGGTAGCGCCAGTGCGAAATGGGCGTTGATAGCGCCTGTGCTGGTGCCGATGCTGCTGCTATTGGGCATAAGCCCCGACATCACGCAGGCCGCCTACCGGGTCGGCGACTCCAGCACCAATATCATCACACCACTGATGCCGTACTTCGTGCTGGTGCTGGGCTTCGCACGCCGTTATCAGCCGGACACCGGCATCGGCACGCTGATCAGCATGATGCTGCCTTACAGCCTGCTGCTGCTTGGCGGCTGGATCATCATGCTGATGCTGTGGCTCTGGACGGGCTGGCCGCTGGGCTTCTGACAGCCCCGGCCGCCCTGTCTATCGCGCTGCGTCGCGAATTTTCTGCGCTTCGGCGATCACATCTTTGGCAGACATCTTGTCCAGCCCGGCATAGGGCGAGGCCATCTCTTCAGGCGGGGTATCGCGCTGAGCCGCCATCATGTCGTCCCGGGTGATGTTGTGCAGCATCACGATCAGCAGGGCTTCCGCAAACTCCTGGCGCCGCTCCTCATCCATCTCGGCCGCCACCGCTTCAAGGGACTGCTCAAACGCTTCTTCGCTGCTGGCATCCAGCTGCGGCTCGCTGCTGCAACCGGCAAGCAGCGCCAGGAACAACAGGCTGGCAAAGAACTTTTTCATGCATGACTCCAGACAGGATCAGGGGGCAACGCGGGCCCGACAGCCAGCATAATGCCTGCTGACGGGAGGTGATGCCAGTGGCGCTACTGACGCGGCGTGCGCAATATCGGCGCTGGTGCGTCGTCGCTGCTGCGGAAGGGATTGATATCCAGCCCGCCCCGCCGGGTGAAAAACCCCTGCACGCTGAGCTGCTGCGGTGCGCACTGGCGTTGAATATCCTGATACACCAGCTCCACCACCTGCTCGTGAAAACCGCTGTGATTGCGGAACGACACCAGATAGCGCAACAGGCTTTCCGGCGCAATCGGCTTGCCGGTGTAACGCACCACGACCGTGGCCCAGTCCGGCTGCCGTGTTACCGGGCAGAGGCTGCGCACCAGATGAGAATACAGCTGCGCGGTATGCGTCGGCCCTTCCATCGTGCCGAGCAACGCGGGCGCATAATCAAAGCCCTCAATTGACACGGTCAGCGTATCCACGCAATCCCCGGCGGGCAATTGCAGCGCCTCACCGGCAGCGTCATCCAGCGACTGCAGACGCACCGTGACCGGGCCACCAGCAGCTGCGCTGAGATCGGCCTCCATCGTCCCGGCTACCTCTTGCTTACCGGCGAAGCGCGTATTGGCAAAACCGTTGAGATAGAGCTTCAGGGATTTGGATTCCACCAGGCAGTCGCTGTCACAGGGTACGGTGATCTGCGCCATCGCCACCACCGGTTTGCCTTGCTGATCCAGCCAGGACAATTCGTAGGCGTTCCACACATCCACCCCTTTGAACGGCAATGCCCCGGCAGGCAACGCCAGTACCTCACGCGCCAGCGATCGCGGAATCGGGCTCAGCAGTGCGGCATCATAGTGATCCACATAATCGGTCTGCTGGCCCAGCGGGATATCGCCATAGGGGTTTGTCATCGCTTTCTCTTTATATGTGAGGCCTGCAAAGCCATCAGTGCCGGATACCCGTGCCGCGGTGCAGCAGCCACAGGCAGAAACAGAACATGCCGGCAGTGATCACGAACACCGCGCCCAGGGACGCGGCCACATTGACATCGCTGACACCAAGAATCCCGTAGCGGAAGGTATTGACCATATAGACCACCGGATTCAGCAGCGACACACCGCGCCAGAATTCGGACAACTGATCCAGAGAGTAGAACACGCCTCCCAGATAGGTCAGCGGCGTCAGCACAAACGTCGGAATAATGGAGATATCATCAAAACTGTTGGCGAACACGGCATTGATGAATCCCGCCAGTGAAAACAGAATCGCCGTCAGCAAGACGACCAACAGCGTAATCCAGGCATGTTCGGGGCGCAGGTCGGTAAAGAACAGCGCCAGGCAGGTGACGATAAAGCCCACCGCCAGCCCACGGGCAACACCGCCGGCGACGTAGCCGCTGAGAATGACCACCGACGACATGGGCGACACCAGCATCTCCTCGATGGAATGCTGGAACTTGGTGCCATAAAACGAACTGACCACATTGCCGTAGCTGTTCTGGATCACACTCATCATGATCAGGCCGGGCACGATGTACTGCATGTAATCGAAACCACCCACCTCACCAATGCGGCTACCGATCAGGTTGCCGAAGATGACAAAGTACAACGCCATGGTGATAGCGGGCGGCAGCAGCGTCTGCGGCCAGATTCGCAGAAAACGGCGAATCTCCTTGACCACCAGCGTCAGGAACGCCACCCATTGCTGATGCAGGCTCATGGCTGCGACTCCCCGGGCAGGTTACGTTCCACCAGCCGCAGGAACAGCTCTTCCAGGCGGTTGGCCTTGTTGCGCATGCTCATCACGGAAATATCCTTCGCCGCCAGCTGCTGGAATACGTTGTTGAGTGCTTCGCTCTTGGGCACCGCCACTTCCAGCGTGCGCTCGTCACGCAGGCGCACCTCGAAGCCGTTCAGCGCTGGCGCTTCTGTCACCGGCTCCGCCAGATCCAGAATGAAGGTCTCCACCTGCAGCTTCTCGAGCAGCGATTTCATGTCCGTGTTCTCGACGATGACACCATGATCAATAATGGCGATCCGTCGGCACAGGGACTCTGCTTCTTCAAGATAGTGGGTCGTGAGAATAATGGTCTTGCCCAGGCCATTCAGCTCTGTCAGAAAATCCCACATGGAGCGGCGCAACTCGATATCCACGCCAGCGGTGGGCTCGTCCAGAATCAACAGTTCCGGTTCGTGCACCAACGCCCGGGCAATCATCAGGCGGCGCTTCATGCCGCCGGAGAGCTGCCGTGCTGCACTGTCGCGCTTGTCCCACAGGCCCAGCTTGCGCAGATATTTTTCCGCCTGTTGACGGGCCTGCCCGGCAGGGATGCCATAAAACCCGGCCTGGGTCACGACGATGTCGAAGACCTTTTCGAACTGGTTGAAGTTGAATTCCTGCGGCACCACGCCAATCAGGCGTTTGGCCTTGCCGCGCTCGGTGTCCAGCGAGTGACCAAACACCGTCACCTCGCCGCCGCTCTTGTTCACCAGCGAGCTGACGATACCGATGGTGGTGGATTTGCCGGCGCCATTGGGGCCCAGCAACGCGAAAAACTCACCTTTGCGCACATCCAGACTGATGTCCTTGAGCGCCTCAACCCCGTTAGCGTAGGTCTTGCTGAGGTGACGAATGGAAAGTGCTGTCAAAAGATACCCCTTGCGACGGACTGGCAGACCAGAGCGTTGTGAAGCTTACCCGACCTGACGTGATGATGAGGGCATATTCAGGCTTTTCAAGCAGCCCGCAGCCGCTGTGGCGGACGGCCCCACAACCACATGGAATACAGTTGCCCCGGCAATTATGATGTTGTGACCGCGTTACTGGAAGCGCACAGGCCTCCTGTGGCATTAAAGAACCGGTTCCGGGGCCGGGTGGCCCGGGGGAGACACAAGGACGACATTGAACGGAATTCCCATCATGAAAAACATGACCGTTAGCGTATTGCCAGGGCTACTCGCGCTGTTGCTGGCCGCCTGTGGCGGTGGTGGAGGCGGCGGGGGCGGCTCGACTGATCGTCCCGATCAGGCGGACCCACCCGAACCGGGTGCAACAGGTCTCAGCGGCAAGATCACCGCACCGAATGGTGAAACACCCATACCCGGGGTCACGGTTTACTACGACGGCACCGGCACCGGCCTGAGTCTGCCTGCACCTCGCAGCGCGCAGACCGGTTGTGCCGCGCCACCGCCGGGCAGTGGCCCCTGGGGCTGCACGGATCAGCACGGTTTCTTCGTGCTTGAGCTCGGCGAGTTGGACCCCGCGCCAGATACCTTGCCGCTCGCTTTTTTCAAGGGCAAGTGGGCGGGCCAGGCCAGCGCCGACGGACTGGGTGACTATATCGGCGCCCTGCCCTTCCCGGCCGATGCCGCCAGCGGCGCACCGCGCATCGCCGTGGTCACTGGCGTATACGATCAGATCGAGGAGGTGCTGATACACCTTGGCATGACGAGCAATCCGGGCACAGGCAGTGTAGCGCTGACCAGGTCCATGCCAGTAGCTGGCCAGCACACTCATCCGCACACTCACCGCAAAGATGCACAGCCGCGCACCGCCATGGCAATGACAGAGGGCTACGACATCTGTGACATGCCGGGAGTCTGTCAGGAGCCAGACTGGCTGGGCAGCGAAACCTTCGATCTGTATATCGGCTCCCGGCAATATGGGGGCATCGGTGAAGACTATCCGGACCTCGAAACCCTGTTCACGCCAACGGCCGGCGGCCAGCTGCCGCTGATGGACTACGACATCCTGTACGTCAATTGCGACGCGCCACCGCCCTATGATGTGCTGAACTGGGAGAATACCCTGGCGCAGTTTGTGAGCCAGGGCGGGCTGCTCTACGTTACAGATCTGTCCAGTGAGTGGGTAACACAGCCGTTCTACAGCTATGTCAGCCAGAACTTCATGGTCGACGGCGTTGATGGGGACAGAGTGCAGGTGACGGACAGTGCGCTGCGCGACTGGCTGCGCGCCATGCCCTGCGGCAACGGCAACGCCTGCGTGGACAACAATGGCCGCTTCTGGCTGACCGGTTACGGGGATGATGTGCTGACGCCAGATGATCCGGCAGTCACACCATTGGTCACGGACCTGAGTGGCGACAGGGTACTGACGCTGCGCTTCCCTCACGGGGATAATGCGGGGCAGGTCTTCTTCAGCACATTCCACACGGCTGACGGCTTCTATGGCAGCAGTGGGCGTACTGCAGAAGAGCGCATGCTGGAATATCTGTTCTACGCTGATTGATCGGCGTGGATCAGGGCCGTATCGGCCTTACGGGCTGCCCGCCAGGGTAGCCCGCTTCCCCGGCTCACCACGCCATACCCAGTGCAGCACATCGTCGTCAAACCACAGCCACAGGCCTTCCATCATCCAGGGCCAGTCCCGGTCACTGATAGCGCTGCGCGCCATCAGCCCGGCAACAAAGGCAGCCAGAATCGTGTCATGGGTGACATGCACCGCCATGGCACCCGGTGCGGGATCTCGGGCCAACAGGTATTCGCTCATTTTCCGCAGCCCGGCCTCCGGCGTCAGCACACCGTGCAGATCACCGCGCAGGTGGCGGTTGACGAAGCCCACCGCACCCAGTTCGAAGAACAGCGGCCCCACCCGCTCGATATCCTGAACATAGCAGCCCGGCTCTACCAGGGAGGGTTCGTGATCCAGCAGCAACTGATCACCAACCAGCCCGGCTTCCCTTCCCCCTTCATGCATCGCCACTGCCGTATCCACACAGCGCCCGACCGGGCTGGAGTAAAACGCAGACACCGCACGCGGCAAGCGTCGGCCCCAATCCCGGGCCATGACCACGCCTTCCGGGGTCAGCGGCAACCGGTAATCGGCAAAGCCGTTGCGGGCCAGCTCTCTCACGGAATGACGGGTAAGCAGATGAATCGGACGGTCCGCAGGCAATAACGGCAAGGCATCTTCAAGACGGGGGTGCAGGCGCGCCATCGGGTCGCTGTGTCCAGAGTAATAAGTCAGCCATGATCATCAATGACACCGGCACGAGGGTCAAATGCTGGCCTGCAGGACCTCTTCGGCGGCCCTCAGTCCCGAACGCACCGCGCCTTCAATGTAGCCATTCCAGTGGCTGGCCGTTTCCGTGCCAGCCCAGTGAACACGGCCGTGGGGCGTGCGCACCGATGCGCCCAGGCGGCTGAGCAGCCCCGGTGGCGCGACCCCCGCATAGCAGCCTCTGGACCAGGTCTCGTTGGCCCAGACATGATCCAGATAACGCCGTGGCTGGCGCGCACGCATACCGAAGAAGCGGGCAAACGCTGCGGTGACCACCTGCTGCCGTTCCTCGACGCTGGCCAGTGCCCACTGCTCGGCGGCGCGGCCTTCGATAAAGCCCATCAGAATCCCCTGCTCGGTCCCCGGCGGCGTGGCATCAAACGCGACATGCAGGGGCGGCGCATCACTGATCGCCGAACCGGACAGCCGCTCCTCGCGCCAGAAGGGCCGGTCGTAGACGGCAAAACACTTGATGACCCGCCCCGGCGTCAGTTGCTCACACCATTGTGCCCGCGCGGTCGGCTGGCCGGGCCGAAAATCCACCTGCGCTGTCAGCACCGGTGGCAAGGTCGAGATCACGCGCCCGGCTTCGTACACGCCCCCGGGGGTATGCACCTTGACTCGGCTGCCGGACTGCTCCACGCACAGCACCGGTTGTTCCAGCAGCACCGGCACATCCTGCTCCTGCAACCCGGCGGCCAGCGCGCCCGCCAGCCCCTGCAGGCCGCCGGACACCCGGTCCTGCTGGGCGCCATTGCGGGATGATGTCAACGACATCAGCCCGCCACCACTGTGCACATAAAACAGCGCATGCAGCAGGCTGATGTCATCCGGGTGCGCGGCAAACACACTTTCCACCGCCACCCGCAGTACATCGAACGCCACGCGACTGCGCAGATTGCGCCGCATCCAGTCGCCGACCGACTGGGCATCCAGCGCTGCCGCATTCGCCGCCTCCCAGGGCGATTCCAGCGGAATACGACGGGCAAGTTGCTCCAGCCGGAGGAACCCCCAGCCGATATTCGCCAACGCCCAGGGAGACACGCGCCAGGGAATCGGGCCCCGATAGGTGCGCCGGCGCTCGTTCACATACAGTACGTTGCGGCCTGCCACATACATCGGCCAGACCGTTTTGCCGAACCGTGCTGCCAGCGCATACATGTGCGTCTGCCCGGGGCCCAGCCACTGGCCGCCCAGGTCCAGCCACAGGTCATTGCCGTAATGTTCCGTGAGCGTGCGGCCACCCACCCGATCACGGGCCTCCAGCAGCAGCACGTTGCGGCCGGCCCGGGTCAATGCATCGGCAGCGCTCAGGCCCGCGAAGCCGGCGCCCAGTACAATAATTTCGGCATCCACTGGCAAGGTATCCGGTCAGGGTGTGATGTTTGGTTGTGCTGCGGCGGTGCAGAGTTCAAGCCAGCGCGTGATACTGCGGCTACGGTATTTCTGCCGGTGCAGCACAAAGTAGAAACGCCGGGAAAAATCCCGATGCGGCACCGGCAACGGCACCAGACTACCCCGGCGGAATGCCTCCGCCAGCGTGACGCGGGACAGGCAGCCAATACCCAACCCCGCCTCCACCGCACGTTTAATCGCTTCAGTGTGCTGCAGCTCCAGCAGTACATTCAACCCCGGCAACAGACCATGCATCGCACGATCGAAGGTCTGCCGGGTGCCGGAACCCGGCTCCCGGAGAATCCAGGTGGCCGCCTCCAGGTCTGCATCCGAGAGTACTGCATCCGAGAGTCCCACAGCCGAGAGCGCCGCCCGGTTCGCCAGCGGATGCTCGGGGGAGCAAAACACCATCAGGTCATCATCACGCCAGGGCGTCACTTCCAGTTCCGGGTGATGAAACTCCCCCTCGATCAACCCCACATCCAGGCGAAAATGCAGCACGGCGTCTGCAATGTGTTCGGTGTTGTCCACTTCCAGCACCACCCGGGCGTCAGGCACATCACTCATGTATCGCGCCATGATGCCCACCGCGAGGTAGTTGCCGATGGTCAAGGTCGCCCCGACACGCAACTCGCCGCCCTCGCTGTGGCCCGAGAGCATCTCCTCCAGCTCCCTGGCCTGCTCCAGCAACGCCTCGGCACGGGGCAGCAAGGCGCGGCCCAGATCATTCAGCCGCAGCCGCTTGCCGGCGCGGTCAAACAGGGCGATGCCGAATTGCTGCTCCATCTCCCGCAACGCGCCGCTGGCCGCCGATTGCGACATGGCCAGGCTCGCCGCCGCGCGGGTGATGTTCTCCAGTCGTGCGGTGGCCAGGAATACGTCCAGTTGCCGCAGGGTGTAACGCATAAGCGGTCCTCATCGCCCCATCTCATTAATCGTTTTTAACGATAAAGGATATCAGGATATCCCATTTTACCGATCAAAGGCCATGGGGTACCGTTTCACCCTGTCCGCACGGCCGTTTGCACAGGCTGATTGCGCCACTTTTATCAGGAGCGTCAGGCATGTCGAACTTGAACACCGAAACCGTCACCAGCGTACGTCACTGGAATGACACCCTGTTCAGCTTCACTACCAGCCGCGATCCGGGCTTCCGTTACAAGAACGGGCATTTCACCATGATCGGGCTGCAAGTCGAACAGCGTCCGCTGCTGCGCGCTTACAGCATTGTCAGCGCCAATTACGAGGAAGAGCTGGAGTTTTTCAGCATCAAGGTGCCGGACGGCCCGCTGACCTCGCGCCTGCAACAAATCCAGGTGGGCGACGAAGTGCTGGTCAGCCGCAAGCCCACCGGTACGCTGGTCACCGACCATCTGCTGCCGGGGCGCCATCTTTATCTGCTCAGCACCGGTACCGGCCTCGCGCCTTTCATGAGCATCATCAAGGACCCGGAAGTTTATGAGCAGTACGACAAGGTCATCCTGACCCATGGCGTGCGCCATGTGTCGGAGCTGGCTTATCGGGATGTGATCGAGAACGAATTGCCGGACAACGAGTTCTTCGGTGAGATGGTGCGGGACAAGCTGATCTACTACCCCACCGTTACACGCGAGCCATTTCACAACCAGGGTCGCCTGACGACACTGATGGACAACGGCAAGCTGTTCAGTGATATCGGGCTGCCGGATATGGACCCTGAGCATGATCGCTTCATGCTCTGCGGGAGCCCGTCCATGCTCAAGGACATGTGTGCGTTACTGGATGGACGCGGCTTTCGTGAGACCCGCGGGGGGGAAGTCGGGCATTATGTTATTGAGCGTGCGTTTGTTGAGAAGTAGGGAGTTGATGGGTTGATTGGGAGAGTGGTGCGCTTCGCTTTGCTCAGCACACCCTACGCAGATCCTGCATGCTCCCGGAGAATGTGAAAAAGGCGCCCGAGGGCGCCTTTTTTCTGGCTGCGCGCGATGCGTTAACCGACAAAGTTGAGGAGGACGCCAGCTGCGACTGCGGAGCCGATGACACCGGCGACGTTCGGACCCATGGCGTGCATGAGCAGGAAGTTCTGGTTGTTGGCCTCCAGACCTACCTTGTTGGCCACACGTGCGGCCATGGGCACAGCGGATACCCCGGCGGCACCGATGATCGGATTAATCGGCGTGCGCGAAAGCTTGCTCATCAGCTTGCCCATGAGCACGCCACTGGCCGTACCGATGCAGAAGGCCGCCAGACCCAGCACGATAATCCCCAACGTCTGTGGCACCAGGAAGCCTTCCGCGCTGAGCTTGGCGCCCACCGCGAGACCCAGCAGAATAGTCACCACATTGATCAACGCATTACTGGTGGTATCCACCAGACGGCTGACCACGCCGGATTCCTTCATCAGATTGCCCAGACAGAACATGCCCAGCAGCGGCGCCGCGTCAGGCAGCACCAGCGCCACCAGCAGCAACAACAGAATCGGGAAGATGATTTTCTCCGCTCGACTGACCGGGCGCAATTGCTCCATGCGAATTTCGCGTTCTTTTTTCGTGGTCAGCAAACGGATGATAGGAGGCTGTATCAGCGGCACCAGCGCCATATAGGAATAGGCGGCCACCGCCACAGCACCCAGCAGTTCCGGCGCCAGACGCGCCGTCACGTAGATCGCCGTGGGGCCGTCAGCACCGCCGATAATACCGATGGACGCCGCCTGAGCGATGGAAAAATCCAGCCCCATATAGTTCAGTGCCAGCGCACCGATCAGGGCCGCAAAAATACCGAACTGGGCCGCAGCGCCCAACAGCAACGTGCGCGGGTTTGCCAACAGCGGACCGAAATCCGTCATCGCGCCAACACCGAGAAATATCAACAGCGGGAATACGCCGGTCGCCAGGCCTACCTCATAGATCAGGTACAGCAGGCCGTCGGTATAATTGGCATCCAGCGCCAGTTCATGCAACTGGCTGCGCAGTGCCGGCTCCGCCGCATGGTAGGCGTTGTACAGTGTGCGCGTGCCCGCTTCTGCATCCATGCCCAGCAGCTGCGCCATGCCCGCCACCACCTCGGCACTGCCAAGATGCAGTGCCTGACTGACTGCGGATTCGGCCAGCCCCGCCACAGGAATATTCGCCAGCAGCCCGCCAAAACCGATCGGCAGCAGCAACAGCGGTTCGAACTTGCGCACGATCGCCAAGTACAACAACACCAGACAGACCAGAATCATCAGCGCCTGGCCCGGCTCCATGTGATAAAGGCCGGTGCTATGCCAGAGTTTTTCCAGACGTTCCATGGAGCCTCCGTCAGGCGAGGGAGACCAGGGCATCGCCCACGGTCACCGCATCGCCTTCCTTTACATTGACGGCGGCAATGGTGCCGGCGCGTGGGGCGGAAACATCCGTCTCCATCTTCATGGCTTCCAGCACCATGATCTTTTCCCCTTCTTTCACTTGCTGCCCGGGCTTCACCAGCACCTTGAAGATGTTGCCCGCCAGCGGTGCGGGCACTGCCTCACCCTCACCTGCCGGCACGGCGCCAGCGCTGTCGCCGCCGCCATTGAGGGCACGAATACCGGTCACATCACCGCCGTTGCTGACGGTCACCGTGTAGTCCTTGCCCTCCACCGTTACGGTGTAGATTTCTTCACCATCGTCCGTGGTCACCAGGCTGCCTTCCTTACCGGTCGGCACCGGCTCGAACGCCGCCGGGTTACCCCGGTTTTCCAGAAACTTGAGACCGATCTGCGGGAACAGCGCGTAGGTGAGCACGTCATCAATCCGGCGCTCGCCGTCTGCCAGCGTAATACCCTGCTCTTTTGCCTGCGCCGTCAGTTCATCCGTCAGCCGCGCCATCTCGTTCTCGAGCATATCTGCCGGGCGACAGGTCACCAGCGCATCCCCTTCCAGTGCGCGCTCCTGCAGCGTCTGATTGAACGGCGCCGGAGAGGCACCATACTCGCCCCGCAGCACAGCACGGGTTTCTTTCGAGAACGCCTTGTAGCGCTCACCGGCCAGCACGTTCAGTACCGCCTGGGTACCCACGATCTGCGAGGTCGGCGTCACCAGCGGAATAAAACCCAGGTCTTCGCGCACGCGGGGAATTTCTTCCAGCACTTCGTCCAGGCGATCACCGGCATTCTGTTCGCGCAGCTGGCTTTCCATATTGGTCAGCATGCCGCCGGGCACCTGCGCCACGAGAATGCGCGAATCCACCCCACGCAAGCTGCCTTCAAATTTCGCGTACTTCTTGCGCACCTCGCGGAAATACGCCGCGATCTCCTCCAGCAACAGAATATCCAGCCCGGTATCACGCTGCGTCCCCTCGAGGATCGCCACCACGGCTTCTGTGGGGCTGTGGCCGTAGGTCATGGACATGGACGAGATGGCGGTATCCACGTTATCAATACCGGCTTCTGCTGCCTTGAGAATGGTCGACGTCGACAGACCGGTCGTGGCATGACACTGCATGTGAATCGGAATATTCACCGCCGTTTTCAATTTGCTCACCAGCTCATAGGCCACATAGGGCTTGAGCAGACCGGCCATATCCTTGATGCAGATAGAGTGCGCGCCCATGTCTTCGATTTCACGGCCCAGGTCCACCCACATATCAATGGTGTGCACCGGGCTCACGGTGTAGGACATGGTGCCCTGGGCATGCTTGTCCTGCTTGAGCACTGCGTCGATGGCGCGCTGGATATTGCGCATGTCGTTCATGGCATCAAAGACACGGAACACATCCACACCATTGACGGCCGCCCGCTCGACAAACTTGTCGACAACGTCATCAGCATAATGACGATAGCCCAGCAGGTTCTGCCCACGCAGGAGCATTTGCTGAGGCGTCTTCGGCATCGCAGCCTTGAGCTCGCGGATACGGTCCCAGGGGTCTTCGCCCAGATAGCGAATGCAGGCGTCAAAGGTCGCGCCACCCCAGGATTCCAGAGACCAGAAACCGACCTCGTCCAGCTTGCCGGCGATCGGCAGCATGTCGTCGATCCGTAACCGGGTGGCAAACAACGACTGATGGGCGTCGCGCAACACCACATCGGTAATGCCAAGCGGCTTTTTCTCACTCATGGCCAGACCCTTGATTATGTTCTCTGATTGGTTGCTTGCTAGGCGCGGCGCGCGCGATGCTGCCGCACGGCATCCTGAATAATCGCCAGCACATGGGGCGACACAGGCTGTGCGCCGCCGGTGGCAGCAGAGGGATCAGTATTACCGGCGTCGGCCGGTGCCGGAACAGGTGCCGGCTCGGGAAGAAAGCGGGTGAGCAGCGCTGACATCAGTGTCATCAGCACAACGAGGGTAATCAGAAAGGCGAACACCACACCGATACCGGTGAGCATCAGTTCCAGGCCTTGCGTCATTAACTCGTCCATCACAAACACCCCTTTCCTGAAGTGGCCGGATCATCGGCGAGAGCAAGTCTTTTGGACTCACGCGCACCCATGCCCCAGAGCGGCGAAATGTACCGGGATTGTCGACAATAAGCAATTACACGCGGGGGTGACCAAAATGATCACCCCATGTAAATCAGCGTGTTGCGTTCAATGCGAGCGCCGCGCCGACGCCGGCCTCCGTGGTACCGCATAGCAAGGACCCAGAAGGCTCATTGCGCAGATTACCCGGGGCGCTCATTGATGGTGTTTTCCATTTGCTTTGTTGGTTTGGTGGTTGTGGCCCTCGGGGGGCGGTAAAGGTTTTCAGGACACGCCGTAAACCCATCCCTGGGGGCTTGGTTTCGGCATCCTGCCTCAAACAGTCCTGAAAACCTTTACCGCCCCCCGAGGGCCGTCACGCTCAGCCAGGCCAACAAACTGGAAGCCAACTGACGGTTTTGTTCCTTCAGAAAGTTGATACACACACCGAATTCAGAATCTACTGCCAGCGTTGAGCCGGGGTATGCCCTGTAGGGACCTCTTTGGCCAGGGATGGCCAAAGCGCGAGCGACCAGGGGTGAGGCAAGCGTCTTGCAAAGCACCGCTTTGCGCGCAGCCGAACGACCGCCATCTGTGATGGCGGGCCGGACCCGAAGGGGCTTGAGCGGTCCCGGAAGGGCATACCCCGGCTCAACGCGTACTCAATGGAGGGTGACCAACCCCGCTGGAGAGCTCCCCCCAATTTCAGATGATCAACCCGCAACAAGCCAAAAAAAAGCCCCTGACCGGTTACAGTCAGGGGCTTTTCTGTGTGGTACACCCGGAAGGATTCGAACCTCCGACCTTCTGGTTCGTAGCCAGACGCTCTATCCAACTGAGCTACGGGTGCATAAACCGTCACAAATCATACCCGAGCACGCTGTGTTGCCTGGCGCCTCGAGAGGATGCGCATTATTCCGAATAGGTCCGCGTTCGTCAAGCGTGCGCAGCAGCAATTTTTCGTATTTGCATCAGAGGCTTTGCTCAGGCGCCGCCATCAGTCCGCCGCCATGGAGTACCTGATGGAGTGTCCCCGTCGGACAGGGCGCCGGGGCCGCAGGCATGCATAATCGGGTTTTGTTTCAACGGGGACACTGACCATGCAATGGATGATCTATGGCGCAAACGGCTACACCGGCGAGTTGATCGCCCGGGAGGCCGTCAGCCGGGGCCTGACGCCGATATTGGCCGGACGCAGCGAGAGCCGGCTGCAGCCGCTGGCAGCGGGACTGGGGCTGTCCTGGCGCGCCTTTGCGCTGGATGATCCCGCGTCAGTGATTGCCGGGCTGGACGGTGTTGATCTGGTGCTGCACTGCGCCGGGCCGTTTTCGGCCACCAGCAGCCCGATGATTGAGGGCTGCCTGGCCGTCGGGGCGCATTATCTGGATATCACCGGTGAGATTCCGGTGTTCGAGCACGCTCGCGCGCAGCACGAGCGGGCCCTGGCGGCGGGTGTCACGCTGTGTCCCGGTGTCGGTTTCGATGTCATCCCCACGGATTGTGTGGCGCTGCGCCTGAAAGAACTGGTGCCCGATGCAACGCATCTGTCGCTGGGCTTTGAAACGGCGTCCGGCCTGTCACCGGGTACGGCGAAAACCGTGGTTGAAGGGCTGGGCAACGGCTGCCAGATCCGCCGCGATGGGCGCATCAAGGACATGCCGCTGGCCTGGGGGCGCCGACGCATCGACTTCGGCCAGGGCCCTCGCCGGGCCATGACCATTCCCTGGGGCGACGTTTCCACGGCCTACAGCACGACCGGCATTGCCAATATCGATACCTGGGTGCCGCTGCCAGCGGCGGCCATCCTCGGTGCGCGTCTGGGCAATCTGGTGCGCCCGTTACTGGGCAGCCAGTGGCTGCAGCGGCAGCTCAAGGCGCTTATCGATCGCAAGGTGAAAGGCCCGGATGCCAGCACTCGCGCCCGCTTGCCTACCTGGGTGTGGGGCGAGGCGCGCAATGCGAAAGGGGAAGGCAAAGTCGTGCGCATCCGCACGGCAAACGGCTATAGCCTGACCATTGACGGGGCGTTGGCGGTGACGGGTTATTTGCTTGGCCAGGGATCAGCGCATCAGGAGAGCAAGGGCGCCAGTGGCTATACTCCGGGCTACATTACGGGCTACACCACGCCAGCTGCGCTGCTGGGCTCCGGGCTGATCACGCAGTTGCCGGGCTCTGGCGAATTTTCCGTGTCGGATATCTGAAACCAACAGCGCCCTGTGTGACGCTGCAGCTCACACAGGGCGCCGTGCGGAAATGTCAGAATGCTGCGCTGCGGCAGAACTCAGGCCGTTTCCATCTGCTTCTGCAGGTAATTTTCCAGACCCACCTTGTCGATCAGCCCGAGTTGGGTTTCCAGCCAGTCGATATGCTCTTCTTCTGATTCCAGAATGCTGTTGAACACATCGCGGGATACGTAGTCCTTGACGGAATCAGCGTAGGCGATGGCCTCTTTCAGCAGCGGTACGGCTTCGTGCTCCAGCTTGAGATCACACTCCAGCATTTCCCGCGTGTTTTCGCCGATTTTCAGGCGCCCGAGATCCTGCAGATTGGGCAGGCCTTCCAGGAACAGGATGCGCTGGATCAACTGATCCGCATGCTTCATCTCGTCGATGGATTCTTCGTATTCCTTTTCCGCCAGCTTCTCCAGCCCCCAGTCCTTGTACATGCGTGCGTGCAGGAAATACTGGTTGATCGCCACCAGCTCGTTGGCCAGTGCCTTGTTCAGAAATTCAATGACTTTTGCGTCACCACGCATAGCTTGTCTCCATCAGAACATCGCGGGTGACGTTATTGTCGGGGGACCAGCAAGGGACTGCAACCGCGCATTCGCAACGGCCACAGGAAGCAGAAGCAGGAATAAAAACGGCTCTCATCAGCAATAACTGTTGAGAGCCGTCAGAGCAGGTCAGGGGAGACCTGGTACAAGTGAGATCAGGCTGGCTGGGGCACGTACATGATGGGCATGACGGGCATGGCTGGCGTCGCACCGGAATGAGGGCCGCCGTACGTTGCGGCTGCCTGGGACTGCGCAGATGTCAGGGCACGGGTATCCCTGAGCACCTCATGCGCCTCCCGGACACATTTTCCACACTGACCACCTACCCCGAGTTCCCGACGAAGATCGCGCAAACTGCCACAGCCCTGGTGGGCCGCTTCCCGTATCTGGTTGTCAGTGATGCCCTTGCAGAGACAAACGTACATGGTTCGCATCCGGTTATCTGATCTCAGGTACAGATACTAACCATAATGATAATGATTATCAAGTATATATTGATGCTGTGCTGCATCCGACTTGCCTGCCTCCAAACTTGCCCCACCCGCCCCTTTATCTTTAAATGGTGCCCCGAAGGGGGAACCTTTTATCACTTTACTCTTTAATAACAAGGAATTAGGGGAAGGACACAATGAAGAAGTATCTTATCGGTGCGCTGGTACTGGGGCTGGCGAATACGGCCGTGGCGACGGAAGGACACAGCCAGGAAGGTGGTTTTTTTGGCCTCAAGGCCGGGACCATGCGGGTTGATGTCACGGACAACGGTCTGGGGATAGACCTGGATGACTCTACCAATATCGGCTTCTACACCGGCTACGTTGGCCAGAGCGGCCTGGGTTTCGAGCTGGAATATACCCAGCCAACCTCCAAGACAGACACTGGCGTGCCCTCGGTGAAGTACGAGCTCCGCACGCTGGCGCTCTATGGCACTTTCCGCAGCGACGGCAATATCTACCTGAAAGGCAAGGCGGGCTATCTGCGTGAGGACGTGAAGTTTTCAGGCCCGGGCGGCTCTGCCTCCGACAAGGAAAGCGGCATGTCCCTGGGGGGCGGTGTCGGTTTCATGCTGGGCAGTTCACGCCTGGAGCTGGAATACACCATTATCGAATCAGATGTGAACTACCTGAGTATCGGCTTCATCTTCTGACAGTTCACGGCAATGCACGAACAACCGGTCGGCTGAACAGCGACCGGTTGTCGGGCATCAATCCCGCGTCAGTATGAAACGCCCTCTTCGGCCTCATACACCGAACCATCCACACTCGGATGCCCGGCACGCTGCAGGGCTTCCAGCACTTCCGGCGGCATATACTGCTCATCATGCTTGGCCAGTACTTCCGTGGCGTCGAAACGGCTCTCACTGATCAGGGTGCCGTTGGCCACAATGCCCTGCCCTTCGCGGAACAGATCGGGCAGGATGCCGACGTAGTAAACCGTAAAGGTGCCCAAGCCATCAGTCAGATCGAAGGCATTTTCCAGGGTCTCCTGATCACGGCGCACCGATCCCTCGACCACCAGCCCTCCTACACGCATGCGCTGCCCCACCGGTGCCTCGCCCTCGGCGACCTGCTGCGGTGTGTAGAACAGATTGATATTTGCGGATATCGCATACAGCAACAACCCTGTCGCCAGTGCCAGGCCCGCCAGAGCGCCGAGCGTAATCAGCAGACGTTGTTTGCGTACCGGATTCATTGCCTCTCCTGCATCATCTTCTGTCGTCGAATAATGTTTTTCAGATCACGGCGAACCCGACGACCACGAGACACCGCAACGCCCACATTCAGCAGAATCAGGGCTACACCGATACCGAACGCACTCCAGACAAACGGGCCATGCACGCCCATCTGCCAGAGTGCGGCGAAAGAATCGAAATACATCAGCTCACCTCCTCGCGCACCCACTGACTCTTGCGCTCACGCCAGAGAATTTCCGTGCGGGCGCGCACCAGCACCGTGACCGCATACAGGAAGTAGATGCCGAACATGGACAACAGCAGTGGCGCCAGCATGCTGGGATGAATGGCGCTGCCCGCCGTCCCGAACATGCTCATGGAGCTGCCCTGATGCAGGCTCTGCCACCAGTCCACGGAATAACGCACGATCACCACATTGATCACCCCCACCACACTGAGCAGGCTCGCCGCGCGCCCCGCCTGGCGCGGATCACGGATCGCGTTCTGCAGGGCGATCACACCCAGGTACAGGAACAGCAGGATCAGCATGGAGGTAAGGCGTGCATCCCATATCCAGTAGGTGCCCCATGTGGGCCGGCCCCAGATAGCACCGCTGATCAGGGAAACGGCCGCCATCACGGCGCCAAACGGGGCGATGGCCTTGATCATGATTTCAGCCATTTTCAAGCGCCAGACCAGCGCTACCAGGCCCGCGACGCCCATGGCCATATAGCCCATCAGCGCTGCGCTGGATGCGGGCACATGCAAATAGATGATGCGATAACTGTTGCCTTGCTCGTGATGGGGCGGCGCGAAGGCCAGCCCCCAGACCAGGCCGGTGAGGCACAGCACCACCGCAATCGCCACCAGCCACGGTAACCACAGGCCACTGAGGCGATAGAAGTACCGTGGTGAGCCCAGTTCGTGATACCAGCGCTCTAATGTGCGCCAGTACAGGTCCGGATAACGCAGCGCACCAAAATAAAACACCACACCGAAAACCCAGCCACCGCCGAGCCAGATACTGCGCGGCAGCACCGGCGCCGACCAGATAAACCAGGTCAGCACGGCCGCCAGCAGCGTGACCAGGCTGATCAGATAAAAATGCCCCGGCAGCGCCATGTTAACGGAGGCCTGTGATCTGTGTTCTGCGCGCGAATCCTGCATAACGTTCTAACTCTTGGTCCGACATCAGTCGCCAGTGGAAATACGCAGCCCCAGTGCTATCGCAAAAGGCCCCAGGCTCAGCGCCAGTGCCAGCACAGCGCCCAGCACCGCCAAGACCGGATTCACCGGCAGTGCTTCCAGCGCCCGGCCAAGGCTGCCCGCGCCAAATACCAGCACCGGGATATACAGCGGCAGCACCAGCAGTGCCAACAGCATACTCCCCCGACGCAAACCTACCGTGAGCGATGCGCCAATGGCACCAATCACCATCAATGACGGCGTGCCCAGCAACAGCCCCCACATCAGGGTGCCGAGCACCGATACCGGCAGTTGCAACATATAACCGAGCACCGGCGCCACCAGCACCAGCGGCAGCCCCACCAGCAACCAGTGGGCCACAATCTTCGCCAGCACCGTGAAATACAGCTCCACCGGTGCCACCAGCAGTTGATCCAGCACGCCGGTTTCCTCATCGGTACGGAACAGCCCGTCCAGCGACAACATCACCGCCAGCAGCGCGGCCACCCAGATCACGCCCGGTGCCATTTCCCGTAACAGATCAGGGGTCGGCGAGACGGCCAGCGGAAACAGGCTGACCACCACCACAAAAAAGAACAACGGGTTGATCACTTCCGCCGGTGAGCGCATCGCCAGCAGCACTTCCCGTTGCAGTGTTGCATTGAATCCTCTCATGCAGGCGCTCCTGAACCCGGCATGTGCGCCCCCAGCATGATTTGCCGCGTATCCGCCGCCAGCTGATGGTGCGAGGTGTAGATCACCAGCCCGCCCGCCGCAGCGTGGCGGCGCAGCTGCGCCTCCACCAGGGCGACGCCCTCGGCGTCAATGGCGGTAAACGGCTCATCCAGAATCCATACCGGTTTGCCCGGCAACCACAGCCGGGCCAGGGCCACACGACGCTTCTGGCCGGCGGACAAGTGCGCCACCGGCAGCGTCTCGAACCCGCCCAGACCTACCGCTGACAACGCTGCCATCAATGCAGCATCCTGCTTCTGGCCGTGCAGTGCACTGAGCCAGGTCAGGTTTTCCAGCGGTGTCAGTTCCTCGCGCAGCCCGGGGCGGTGGCCCAGATACAGCATGCTTTCACGCAGCGTGGCTGGCAGCTGCCAATGCAGGCGGCCCTCATAGAACCCGAACAGCCCGGCCAGAATGCGCAGCAAGGTGGTCTTGCCCGCGCCATTGGGCCCGGCCACTTGCCAGATATCACCGGCGCTGGCGGTAAAGCTCAACCCGACAAACAGACTGCGCTCATCACGCTCACAACCCAACGCATCCACCTGCAGCAGAGGGGGGTTGCGGTGCCTGTCATTCGGGTCGCTCACTCAGCTTGTCTCCTGCACGCCTTGTCTGTAGCGGATCAGTATGGGCCGCACCAGTCGCCCGTAGCGTGATGCATGCTGCGTGATGTCTGTTGTTCAGGGAGGCCGTCCGGTGCCGATTCTGGCCTGATCAAGGCCTCACAAAGCCTGCCAGGGCGCAGCGGCTGCGCAGTATAGCATGCTGTTATTGCGGTGTAGCCCCTTCGCCCGTGTCCCTCCCCCGTGTCCCTCCCCCGTGCCCCTCCACGCACACAAGCATAAGCTGGTACAGTGAAGTTTGGGGACTGAGAACTCACTGAGAACTAACCGAGAACAACAATGCGATACCTGCCCTGGCCGGCAAAGGCCACGATAATAATGACCCTGACGATACTGGCCGGGCTCAGCGCCTGCAGTCGCTCACACGCCCCGCTGCCGGTCGTCGAGGATGTGGATTTGCAGCGCTACACCGGCACCTGGTACGAGATCGCCCGCCTGCCGCAATTCTTCCAGCGTGGCTGCTACGACTCCACTGCCGATTATGTGCTGCTGGACGACCGGCGCTTGCAGGTCATCAACAGCTGCCAGCGCGTAGATGATGAGCCTCGCCAGGCCACCGGGATCGCCGAAGTCGTCGACAGCAGTGAACCGGCACGCCTGCGAGTGCGCTTCGATACCTGGATCAGCCGCCTGCTGCCGCGTCTCACCGAAGGGGACTACTGGATTCTGTATCTGGATGAGAACTACCAGCTGGCCATGGTCGGCGCGCCCAATCGCGACTATTTATGGTTTCTCGCGCGCACCCCGGACATCAGCGCCCGCGACTATGCCCTGCTGGAAGAGCACGCCACCGCGTTGGGGTTTGCCGTGGATGAACTGCACATCAATCGTGAGCTGCGCCCGCAATGATCGAACATCACGTCTATTTTGCCGTGTTCGGCTTTGACGAAGATCCCGCCATCATCACCCGGGTTGCTGGCGTCACCCCGGACGATATCTGGCGCCAGGGGGAGTCTTACAGTGCACTGACACCTGAAGCGCGGCGCATGGAGAACCGCTGGATACTGGCCAGCAATCTGGACCAGCAGGCCAGCCACCGGGAGCACTTCGAGGCCCTGTTGATCAAACTGGAAGCGCTGGGCGACAACCTGACCACCCTGCGTCAGACTTACCGCTGCGGCATCGGCGTATCCCAGTATTTTTTCATGGATGACCCGGCCTTTTACCTGCCCGGCGATCTGATGAACCGCTATCGGGCGCTGTCGCTGACACTGACATTCGATCAGCTGGGGCTCGACGCCAGCCCGGCAACGTCGGATGACTGACGCCTGATTACTCGCAACGTAGAGAGAAAACAGCCCATGGGCGTGGAAATCGAGCGCAAATTCCTGGTCCGCACTACCGCCATGCTGGAAAACCAGCCCGGCCTGGCGCTACACCAGGGCTATCTGAGCCACACACCGGAAACCACCGTGCGAGTGCGCATTCAGGGCGAGCAGGCCTGGCTCACCGTCAAGGGTCGCAACGATGGCGCCCGCCGGGCAGAGTTTGAATATGCGGTGCCCGTGGCAGACGCCCGCGACATGCTGGCGCTGTGCCCCGCCGGACGCATCGAGAAAACCCGTTATCGGCTGCCAGCCGGAGAGCACGTCTGGGAAGTGGATGTGTTCCATGGCGACAACGAAGGCCTGATCGTCGCTGAAATCGAGCTGCGCCATGAAGATGACGCCTTCGAACGCCCCCCGTGGCTCGGCCAGGAAGTCACCGGCGACCCGCGCTATTACAACAGCCAGCTCAGCCAGACTCCTTACCGCGACTGGGCCGCCGGCCCCTGAACATAATCCCTGAACATAGCCCCTGAACACGGCTTGAAATACTGTCCATAAAGACAGTATTCTGGCGTCATGACGAGCCAGACCGCGACCCTCCATGAACTGCTTCACCGTGCCGACATCTGGCGCGGACGCGACGCCTTGCCCGACGCCGCGCCCCCGGTGCGGCACACCGGTTTCAGCGCGCTGGATCACGCCCTGCATCACGGTGGCTGGCCCGCCCACGGCCTCACCGAATTACTCAGCCCCGCCGACCATCCCGGGCTGTTGCGTTTGCTGCTACCGGCTCTGGCCAGCAACAACAGCGGTACCGACCTCAGCACCGACAAGGGCATGATCATCCTGGCCAATCCGCCGGCCCGGCCCAATGCTGCGGCCCTGCGCCGGGCCGGGCTCGATATCACGCGGTTGCTGATCCTTCGCAGCAGCGGTGAAACCCGCCATTTGCTGCGCGCCTGCCTGGAAGCCGCCGCCTCGGACAGTGTCAGCGCCCTGGTGTTCTGGGCACCTGCCAATCTGAAAGACCCGCGCCAGCTACGCCGCCTGCACCTGGCCGCACAGCAGGGCCGCTGCTGGCTGACGCTGATTCGCGACCCGCGCTTCGCCCATCAGAGCTCTCCGGCGCCGCTGCGCCTGCACTGGCAGCCGCAGCCAACATCGCCGGGCCAGCCACTCCACGAAGCACGCCTGACGGTGCTCAAACAGCCCGGCGGCTGGGCGGGCCAGCAGATCACCCTGCCCTGGCTGCCGGACGCCCTGCAGCACCCGGTGGGCCGCGCCGCAGGCCTGCCGCCGCCGCTGGCACAAACAGCGGCCACCCCGGCACTCACTGCTCACACCCGGCCCCCTGCTGTGCCCCCCGAGCCCGAACCGGTCATCTACCGCCTCGGCACGCCGGGCAAACATCAGCCGGCGCCTGTTCCGGATCTGGACCTGCCATCGTCGGCCGACACAGCGCAGCCCGACATGATGCCCGTGCCAGACGAGCGCTCTGCCGCTGCGCCCGCCAAGACACATTCCACCCGACGCCGGCCCTCCTCTACCCGGGTCTCTTCCATATCCCCCATATCCCCCATACCCATATCCCCCATAGAGGAACAGTAAGGTGGCCCGCACGCCCTTGCCCCTGTGGTGCGCCATCCGCCTGCCGCAGTGGCCACTGGAAATCCGCCAGCCGCCGGCCGACAACACGTACCCCCGCGCCATTGTCGTGCAGCAGCGCATTCACTGCTGTTGCGCCCAAAGCCAGGCGCTGGGTGTCATGCCCGGCATGAAGCTGGCCACAGCGCATGCGCTGGCAGATAACCTGCAACTGACGGAACGGGACCCGGTGCTGGAACAGCAATACCTGCAACAACTGGGCTGGCAGCTGATGTGCTTTACCCCTGGCGTCAGCCTGTATGCAGCGCGGCCGCCCGATGATCTGCAAGGGGATGTGGGGCTGCTGCTGGATATCGGCGGCAGCCTGCGCCTGTTTCAGGGCAGCGAAAATCTGCTGGTGGCCCTGCATACCCGACTTGCCGCCAGCGGTCATGTCTGGCGCACGGGTCTGGGCCATACGCCGCTGGCCGCCTGGCAGCTCAGTCATGCACCGGCCGCCCTCAGCCTGCAGACCCTGCAAGCCGCTGAAAGCACCCGCGACATCAGCCGCTACCGCGCTGCCTTTTGTAGCGCACTGCAACAACAGCACATCACCACGCTGGCACTGGCCCAACCGTTACGGCAGGCCCTGCAAGCACCGGGCTTTCGCACACTGGGGGACCTGCTGGCATTACCCCGGCAAGCACTGGGCAAACGTTTCGGCAAGGCGCTGTTGCTGTGGTGTGAGCAACTGCTGGGCGAACGCCCGGACCCGCGCGAGCCCCTGGCCGCGCCAGAGCGATTTCATGTCAGCACGGAATTCAGCGATGCCGTCAGTCACAGCCAGCATCTGTTACCCGTCATGCAGCAACAATTGCAGGCGTTGAGCGACTACCTGCACTGGCGTCACCAGGCGACCCGCGCCATTCGCTGGCAGTTGCAGGATCATCAGGGCGAGGCCGAAAGCCTGATTGTGCGTCGCGCCACACCCGGCGCCGACGCGGATCTCTGGCTGACGCTCAGCGAACGGCGCCTGGAGCAGCATCGTTTGCGTGCGCCGGTGCTGAAACTGACCCTCACCTGCGCCCGCCCGCGCGCCGCCGAAGCGGAGAGCCAGACACTGCTGCATGAACCCGGTGCGCGCAGCAATGGCCTCGCCCTGCTGGAAAAGCTGGCCAGCCTGCCGCAATTGCAGCTCAGCCGTCTGCGCAGCAGGGACGATCATTTGCCGGAACTGGCGCAGAGCGAAGACGACCCGCTGGCGCACATGACAGACACCGGATCGGACGCCGAGCACACCCGCGTGGAAGCCCCCTGGTCCCGGCAGCCCCTGTGGTTATTCGATCCACCAGAACCGGTGCAGCAGAAGGGTCAAAACGGATTATGCTGGCGCGGCAGCCGGTTGCTGCCGTTATTGCCGGACCGGCGACTGGCGACCCAGTGGTGGCAGGCCGATGCGGTAGCGGGCGGTACTCATGCGGGCGGTACTCATGGACGAGATTATTACCTGGCCCATCACCCCGCCAGCGGCAGCCTGTGCTGGTTGTTCAGACTGCGATACGGCCTCCCGAACCAGACAGCGGCACAAAAAGACGTGCAGTGGTTTGTGCAGGGTATTTTTTAGGTTCATCGCGGATGAGCGGGAATATTTGCCGGTAAAGGCCGCTTGCGTGCCAGCCGGGATGCGGGTTGTTCTCCAGCAGAGTTGGTCACCCTCCATCGAGTACGCGTTGAGCCGGGGCATGCCCTTCCGGGACCGCTCAAGCCGTCCCTGGTCGCTCGCGCTTTGGCCATCCATGGCCAAAGAGGTCCCTCCAGGGCATACCCCGGCTCAACGCTGGCAGGAGATTCTAAGTTCGGTAGCTGTTATCGACTTTCTGGAGGAACAAAACCGTTAGTTGGCTTCCAGCTTGTTAATCGGACTGGACGTGACGGCCCTCGGGGGGCGGGAAAGGTTTTCAGGACTGTTTGAGGCAGGATGCCGAAACCAAGCCCCCAGGGGTGAGACAAGCGTGTTGCGACGCATGCGTCGCGCGCAGTCGAACGCACGACATCTGTGATGGCGGGCCGGCCCCGGAGGGGGTTTACGGCGTGTCCTGAAAACCTTTACCGCCCCCCGAGGGCCATAACCACCCAACCAACAAAGAATGGAAAACACCACAAACAAACATTCCCGCTCATCCGCGATGAACCTTTTTTGAATTCAAACCCACTCATCAAGCCTTGGCCGCCAGCACATTGAATACAGCGCTGGCGCGCGCCACGCGCTCGCCGTCGACGCGGAAATAGCAATTGGCGAAGGCCATGCTGCGGCCCACTTTCTGCACATCTGTCTCGACTTCAATCCAGTCACCCAGACGCGCACTACCGGCATAGTCGATAGTCAGGCTTGCGGTCACCATGGGAGTCGGTGGCTCAGAGGAAAATGCCGCGTTATAACCCAGCGCAATATCCGCCAGGCTGCTGAACACACCGCCGTGCATCAGCCCGCGGGCATTGCAGTGTTTCTCTTCGATACGCAGACCGAGGATCAATCCTGACGCCGTCTGCATGTTGTAGAGCGGCCCGATCAGATCGGTAAACGGACTGCTGCGAAACAAGGGGGTGAACCCGTCAGGCGTGGACTTCTCTGGTGTGAACGTCTCAGGTGTATCACTCATTCCCGTTTCCCTCTCCTGATCATCATGCTATCAGCATAGTGCGGCAAGGCAGGAAAGACCGCATCATCTGGCGTACCATGCCTGCACGGTAAACCAACAGGAGTTCCCATGAGCACAGCACAACTTGATCTGGTGGTGTTCGGCGCCACCAGCTTTGTCGGCCAGATTCTTGTCCGTTATCTGACAGATACCTTCGGCACCGACGGTGACCTGAAATGGGCCCTGGCAGGCCGCTCCCGGGAAAAACTCGAGCAAGTGCGCAGTGAGCTGGGCAGCAAGGCTGTTACCCTGCCGGTGATCGTCGCTGACGCCGCAGACGAAGACAGCCTGCGCCAGCTGTGCCAGCAGACCCGCGTGGTCGTTTCCACGGTGGGGCCCTATGCCCTGTATGGCGAACCGCTGGTCAAGGTCTGTGCCGACACCGGCACTCACTATTGCGACCTCACCGGCGAGGTGCAGTGGATTCCTCGCATGATCAGCCGCTACGAAGGCGCCGCCAAGGCATCAGGCGCGCGCATTGTGCATTGCTGCGGCTTTGATTCGATTCCGTCTGACTTCGGTGTTTTCTTCCTTCAGCAACAGGCACAGGCCCGTTTCGGTGCGCCCTGTACGGAAGTGAAAATGCGCGTCAAGGCGGCCAAGGGTGGCGCGTCCGGCGGCACCGTTGCGAGCATGATGAACGTGGCGCGAGAAGCCGCCAGCGACAGCGCGCTGCGCAAGCAACTGTCCAACCCCTATGCCCTGTGCCCGCCGGATCACGGCTTTACCGTGCGCCAGGCCAATGTGTCCACACCCACCTTCGATGCAGATTTCGATGCCTGGGCCGGGCCTTTCGTGATGGCGGGCATCAATACGCGCATCGTGCACCGCAGTAATGCGTTGATGGGCAATGCCTACGGCGACAACTTCCGCTATGACGAAGCTATGTTGACCGGCAAAGGATTCTCCGGCCGCATGAAAGCACTGGGCCTGACCACCGGCACCGGCGCCTTTCTGGCCGCTGCGGCGCTGGCGCCGTCACGTTGGGTGCTGGAAAAATTTGTTGTGCCCAAGCCGGGCGAAGGCCCCAGCCCCGCCGCCCAGAAAGCCGGCTTCTATGATCTGCGTTTTGTCGGCAAAACAGAGAGCGGTGCCAGGCTTCAGGTACGCGTCACCGGTGCCGGTGATCCGGGTTACGGCTCCACCGCTAAACTTCTTGGCCAGGCGGCTGTGTCATTGGCAAAAGATATTGCCGACGATGTCCCCGGTGGTTTCTGGACACCGGCATCCCTGATGGGCGACGCCCTGCTGTCTCGTCTCAGCAGTGCCGCCGATCTGACGTTCGAAGTGCAGGAATAGTGCAGGACTAGCGTTACAGTTTCTGCTCACGCGGCTGTTGCTGTTCCCGCTCCCGCTCCCACTCTGGCGCGCGCCACAGATGTTGCAGGCGGCGCCAGAGGCTCCCGGGCTGGCGCATATCCCGGAACATGTCCTGGTATTCATGCGTCCACAGGGTGATCAGATCATCCCGTGGCGGTGGCCGGGTAATGCCGTACTCGATGGCGTGCTTGTCATGCTCTTCCACAAAGGTGCCGAACAAGCGATCCCAGACAATCAACACCCCGCCGTAATTACGATCAATACACCCCGGATTCTTGCCGTGGTGCATGCGGTGATGGCTGGGGGTGTTGAACACCCACTCGATCGCCGGGTGCAGCTTGTCCACCAGTGTCGTATGAATGAAAAACTGGTACACCAGTGACAGCGCAAAGACCACGCCGATCCAGACCGGGTTCAGGCCGAGAAACGCCAGTGGCACATAGAACAACCAGCCCCCGTTAAAGATATTGGTAGCGTTCTGACGCATTGCCGTGGAGAAATTCATCCGCTGCGATGAGTGATGCACTACATGCGCGGCCCAGAACCAACGCACCCGGTGACTGCTGCGATGCATCCAGTAGAAGCAGAACTCGACACCGATAAACGTCGCCAGCAAGGCCTGCCAGCTGAGTGCCACATCGAACAAACGATAATGATAGGCCAGCGTATAGACCGGAAACGCAATCAGCCCGGCGAACAACAGCTCCGTCACCTGATACCCCGCACCCAGCAGGAAATTGCGCACGGCTTCCGGCACACTGATCAGCGTGTCGTCATGGCGAATCCGCCGGTACTCCCACAGCGCCACACCGATAAACAGCGGCGTCGCCAGCACGAACACCAGTTGCCGCAGGTCCAGCGCCAGCCATGCCGGCATCTGTTCCCACAGGGCCAGCAGGCCGCTGTCGGCCAGCATGGTATGGATCATTTCGACAAAAGACATGGTGGCTCCTACCGATAACAGGGTGACCCCCATTGTTGGTCAAGCCTGCACCAGCATATTGACAAGTCACGACTTATTTTTGACTATCAACGCCACACCGTTGGAGACCAGACTCAACATGAGCGTATTACGCCTGACCGGTGCCTGGACCGGATTGCTGACCGACTGGCTGGATCGCGAGAACCTGCCGGCCCCGGAAATCCGCGCCGCGCTGGCCTGGCGCGCACCGGATGACATCATTCCGGGCCAGCAGTGGCGGGCACTCCTGGAAAAGGCCGTGGCGCTACGCCCGGCCGCTATCGCCCCGGAGCTGGACATCGGCGCTGGTGTGCAGCCCCATCATGTCGGTGTGCTCGGTTATCTGGTGTTGGCCACGGAAACGCTGGGCGAGGCCATGCTCGCCTATCAGCGTTATGAAAAGCTTTTCTATGGCATCAACATTGCCCAGATCATGGCCACCGGCCATGAAGTGGAAATCCGCTGGCAAGGCGCCACCGGATTCCTGGGGCAGATGGGCGACGGTGTTGCCATCGCCGCGCTGATCACCTTCCTGCGCCGGCAGGTAGAAAATCCGCCGCCGCCTTCGCTGGTGACGTTTACCGGCACGCCACAGCGGCCCGGGGACGAACAGGCCTACCAGGCATTCTTCGACTGCCCGGTGGAGTTCGGCAACAGTCATGTGCGCGTGCGTTTCCCCGCTGAATATCTGGGCATCCCCATGCCCCACCGGGACCCGGCCCTGCGCGCCCTGCTGGACCGCCAGGCCCAGGCGCTGTTGCAGGCATTGCCGGACAACGATGCGTTCGATCGCGCCCTGCAACAGTTGCTGCCCCGCTTGCTGGCCGAGGGCCGGGCAACACTGCCCGCAGCAGCCAAAGCACTGCATGTCTCACCACGCACCTTGCAGCGTCGCCTGACCACCCACGGCATCAGCTGGCAACAGTTTCTGGATCGGGCGCGCACCCAGCTGGCGCGGGAGTATCTTGCCGACACGTCCCTGTCGCTCAGCGATGTGGCCCTGTTGCTGGGATTTTCCGAACAAAGCGCGTTCAATCGCGCCTTCCGCCGCTGGACCGGCACCACACCAGGCAAACTGAGGCGCTGACATGCACATCATCACCCGTGATGACTTGCCGCTGACCGGCTTCGCAGGCCTGAAAGAGCGGCTCTATGTCATGAGCCCGACACAGTTCACCGGCAAGCGCCTGGCGGATACCAGCGAGGGGCTGGGCCATCTGGTCTACCTGGCCGATGCGTTCTTTCGCCCCCACGGCAGCACCGGCGAACACCACCATCGGGACATCGATATCGTTACCTGCCTGATACGCGGACGATTGCTGCATCGCGGCAGCGTCGGCGACGGGCACGTGCTGTCAGCGGGAGACGTGCAGGTACAGCGGGCAGGCACCACCGGCTTTGCGCACAATGAAGTCAATCCCGACGGCAGTTTCAATCACATGATTCAGATCTGGTTCCAGCCGGCACAGTCACCCGTCGCAACGGATTACCGGGTCCATCAGCCGCAGCCCGGGTGTCGTACACGGGTGTATGGGGAAGCCTCGCCCGCCGCCGGTATGACCTGGCTGGATGTCATGATTACAGGGGAAGATGACACACTGGCGGCCACGGTGAGCGGCCCTTGTCTGGGCTATCTCGTGCGCGGCACGGCGCATGTCACGGAACACAGCGCGGGCGTCACCGGACAAGCGCGCATGGCGGCAGACACCCTGTTCCAGGCGCACGATGTGTCGATCCATCTCGCGCCCGACAGCTACCTGTTGCTATCCGGGGTCGGCCGCTGAGCCGGGGCTTTCCAGCTCAGAACTGTCTAGCCCAGAACTGTCCAGCTCAGAACCGTTTACCTCAGAACCGTTTACCTCAGAACCGTCCGCCTCCAGCTCCGCCAATGCTGCGCGCCCGCCCGGCGCTACCCGGATGCGCGCGACGCCGCCGCTGACGAGATCCCGCTCCAGTGCCAGTGCTTTCTCTTTCGGCGCGAACCAGGCCTCGATGCCGTAACGTAACCGGTACACCTCGCTGTGATGCCAGGCAATCCGACCGCGCAGAAATATCCCGTCGTCCGGCCGCGCACGGGACAGCCCTGTGGCATGCCAGAAGCCGTCGTCACCGCGCGCCAGCGACACATACACCCGCTCACTGCGCCGCAGCGGGCGCCCGACATCATCGGCATCAAGCAGCGCAGCGGGCACGACGGAAATGGCATACTCCAGCCGCGCATAGTTGCCCCGGAACATATCGCGGGGGTCCACCGGCACCACCTCGAGCGTCACTTCCTCCCCGACCCAGAGCGGATAGCGGGCGCCGAGATAGACACCGGCCAGCACCAGCAACTGCCCCAGTACCACCAGGATCAGCAACCAGGCACGCCAGTTCATCGGTTTGTCGGAAAGTGCCCGGTTTCTCAGGTCCACCGCCGCATGCTCCACGTTATCCGCCATATCCCGAAGGCGATGCTGTGACTGACTCATGACGCCTCCCCGGTTCTGGACGACTCTGTATTACCAGGCCGCGCCACCTGGCGTTTCCAGTAGCGCGCCGCCGCGAACAGCACACCGCCGGCAATGGCAAACATCAACGCACTGCTGAGGTAATCACCGATCAGCGAGACGTAGCGCAGCAGACCCAACGCCAGCAGCAATACGATGCCCAGATGGAAACGCCGCGCCCGACGCTCACGCAACCCCTGATGTATCAGCGCAATGCCCATCACCAGTAACAGCAGATTCACCAGCACCGCCAGCGGGACCGCCAGCGACATGCTTTGCGGCAGGTAATGAATCACCGCCAGCACCAATGTCAGCGCACCGCCCGTTGCCAGCAGCTGCCAGCGCCGGGAGGCAGGCATACGACTTGCCATCAGGGCCACCAATACCATCGTCAGCAATAGTGGCACCACCAGCACGCCGCCCAATGCTATCCAGTCATCGATGAAATCCGCCCAGGTGCGGCTATAGCTGAACAGAAACAGTAACGGCACCAGTAGTCGCAGCCACCAGTTGCTGACACTGCGCGCGTCCTCCCGGCGGCCCCGCGAAGGATGCGCCAACTGCGTCAGCGCCACCGTGTGCATCAGGAACAGCAGCAACAATGTCAGCACCAGATGCACGCTGCCAGCGCCGCCGATCCAGTTGTGGAAATAGCCGTACCACCAGGCATACAGACCGTTCAACCAGACCAGTAACAGCAGCAGCGCGCCGTGCAGCAATACGGCAGAACGGCTGCGGTACAGGACCTGGTACAAGGCCGCGCCGGCAAATAATGGCAACAACCACGGCAAGCCGTAGCGCCATTGCGTCAGCATCCAGACTGTCACCAATGCCAACTGCAAAACATGCAAGAGACGGCTGGCAGTGAGCAACGCCAGGGGCAATATGCCCAGTGCCCAGAACAACAGGCCGTCCGGAAAGTGCTCACCCAGGTGATAGATTTGCGCGATCAGCATGATGCTGGCGCCGTAGACAATGCCGCCAGCAAAGAACCAGAGCACCGCCTGATCCCGCTGCCCGCGCACCCACTGGCGCACCCCCAGCCCGTTCAGCAATCCGGTGGCGGCAATCAGGCTGAGCATACGGCCGGCCCGGGACATCTGATCCCAGTTATGCGACAGCAGCAGGAGCAAGGCCGCGCCGGCGAACAGGATGGCCAGCGCCGAGAGCACGCGATAGCCCAGTGAGGGTTGGTCTGTTTCCGACAGAGAGCGGTCATAGCGCGCCAGAATGGACTCACCCTGCGCGGCACTGATCAGGCCATCATTGACCCAGTCCCGGACCTCTTCCGTCAGCTCACCTCTGAAAAACCGTATCATGCGCAAATCGGCTGCTTCCCTGTTTCCCGCTGTGTATGCAAGCATGCTATGCAATGCCAGCCAGCGCCAGTGCCTGACGCAACCCGGCGGCAACGTCACTGCGGCCAAGGCACAAACCGGGCAGAGCCTCTAAGCTCCCGAACATCACACAGGAAAAGGGACCACCGAATCATGACGGACGCGCAGCGGGATAAAGCAGAACAGCTCCTCAACGCCCAGATTGCCTGGATCATTGCCCAGTTGGACGAGAAGGAATTCAAGAAACTGGTCAAGGAAGAGGTGAATCAGTTCTTCAAGCTTGCCAAGACCCTCAAGCTCAATGAGGTGGTCAGCGCGGAAAAAGTGCGCGTTACCGCCCGCCGCTATGCCATCGAGATGGAGATTTCTGGCGCCATTCCCGAGCTGATCGGCGAAATCGCCGATCGCCTGTATAACCACCCGGGCCACGACAAGAACAGCTTCGAAGATCTGATCACGGATCAGGAAGTCGCCGAACTGCTGGACGTGGCACTGGAAATGAAAGCACTGCGCCAGCGCCTGATCAGTGAGATCGGCGGCAGCCCGCTGACGCTCAATCTGATTTCCGACATGCTGTATCGCGGCATCCAGGGTTTCGTCTCCCAGGGGACTAATATGGCGGGCAACATGGCCGGCAATATTCCTGGCGCCAGCTCCCTGCTCAAGCTCGGCAAATCTGCGGTGAGCAGGGCCGCCCCGGGTCTGGAAAAATCCGCCGAAACCAGCATCAAGAAATATATCGCCCACAATACCCGCAGCATCATCCGGCAAAGTGAGAAGCGGCTGGAAAGCGCTGTGGAGAGCGGCGAGCTGCGCCAGGGCATTCTCGACTTCTGGGACGAGATCAAGGAAGAGAAAGTCGCCAGCCTGCGCCGTTACATCACCCGCGACGAGCTGGAAGATGTCATGGTCACCGGGCTGGAAGCCTGGAAGCAATTTCGCGAAACCCGTTACTTCGGCAACCTGCTGGACGCCGGCGTGGATTTCTTTTTCCACAAATATGGCGACACCACGCTGGACAAGCTGGTGGGCGAAATGGGCGTGACCAAGAAAATGGTCAACGACGAGATCATGCATTACGCCCCGGACATCATCGCGTTGCTAAAGGAAAAAGGCATTCTCGAAGAGACCCTGCGTCGCCGCCTGTCGCCCTTCTGGCACGCCGATTCCACCCTGGCCCTGCTGTAACGGGAGGACTGAACGCATGCCTGCTTGACACACTGTCCATACGAACAGTATTCTGGCTGTCCGGTGAGCACACGGCAGCTGTTCAGGTACTGCAACACCTCTTCAGGTTTCCGCCGTGATCCATCTCCCAGGCCCTCAGTCCCCGCTGTCGGGCCGGCGCCAGGGACGGCGCTTTGCTCCCCGGACCCTTTTATCGCCCGATTATCGCTCGGTTATCGCCGGGTTTCCGGCGGGAGCAGAGCATGTTCGCCGAGCTGCACGTTACCTCCTCCTTTACCTTTCTCACCGGCGCCAGTCAGCCGGACGAGCTGGTCTGGCAGGCCGCCAGCCTCGGCTACCAGGCGCTGGCCATCACCGATGAATGCTCACTGGCCGGCGTGGTCCGGGCACATCAGGCCGCCCTCGCCGCCGACCTGGCGCTGATCATCGGCAGCGCGCTGACCCTGGACGACGGCACCCGGCTGGTGTTGCTGGTGCCGGACCGCGCGGCGTACGCAGACCTCTCCACCCTCATTACCCGGGCCCGGCGCCACAGCGCCAAAGGCACCTACCAGGCCGATTGGTCCCTGCTCGCCGAGCACAGCCAGCGCCTGCTGTGCCTGTGGCTGCCTGGCTGGGACACGGATACCGACCGGGACCAGCTCACGCGCCTGATGCCCCTGTTCAACGACCGGCTCTGGATTGCCTGCGAACTGCTGCAAGACGGCGACGACGTGTGCCAGTACGAGTACCTGCGCACGCTGGCAGACACCTGCCAACTGCCCATGGTGGCCAGTAACGACGTGCACATGCACAGCGCTGCACGCCAGCCCTTGCTGGATGTGGTTACCGCCCTGCGCCACCACACCACCGTGCAGGCGCTGGGCCGCCAGCGTTTCGCCAATGCCGAACGGCACCTGCGCCCGGTGCAGCGGCTGCAGGCGCTTTACCCGCCAGCCCTGCTGGCCGAAAGCCTGCACATCGCCGCACGCTGCCGGTTTTCCTTGCGTGAGTTGCGCTATCAATATCCGACCGAGGTGGTCCCTGACGGGCTGACACCCGCCGCCCACCTGCGCCAGCTGACCGAAGACGGTGCTGCCAGGCGCTGGCCCGACGGCGTACCGGCCAGCGTGCAGCAACAGATCGAGAAAGAGCTCGCCATAATCCGCGAGCTGCAATATGAATATTATTTTCTCACCGTGCAGGACATCGTTGCCTTTGCCCGCAGCCGCAATATTCTCTGCCAGGGACGGGGCTCGGCGGCAAACTCCGCCGTCTGCTATTGCCTGTTCATCACCGAGGTAGACCCGGCCCACAGCAGCCTGCTGTTCGAGCGCTTCATCAACCGTGAACGCAACGAGCCCCCCGATATCGATGTGGATTTCGAGCACGAGCGGCGCGAAGAAGTCATCCAGTACATCTACACCAAGTACGGCCGTGAGCGCGCCGCACTGGCGGCTACCGTGATCAGCTATCGCATGCGCTCTGCCGTGCGTGATGTCGGCCGCGCACTGGGCTTCGACCGTCACCGCCTGGATCTGCTCAGCAAACAGTTGGCCTGGTGGGACAAACCGGAAACCCTGGCCGAACGGTTCCGCGAAGCCGGCCTGCACGACACGCGGCTGGCGCGCCAGTATCGCCACCTGGTGCTGTCACTGCTCGGCTTCCCCCGGCACCTGTCCCAGCATGTGGGGGGCTTTGTCATCAGCCGCGACCCGGTGGCCACACTGGTGCCGGTGGAAAATGCCGCCATGCCGGATCGCACCATCATCCAGTGGGACAAGGACGATCTGGAAGCGCTGGGCCTGATGAAAGTGGATGTGCTGGCACTGGGCATGCTCACGGCCATTCGCAAGATGCTCGATCTGATTAATGGCTATACGATTAATGGCTACATGAGTCGCCCGAACACGCCACCGCTGACCCTGCAAGGCATCCCCAGGGAAGAACCGCACACCTACGACATGCTCTGCAAAGGCGACAGCGTCGGCGTGTTCCAGGTGGAGTCCCGGGCACAGATGAACATGCTGCCTCGCCTGAAGCCACGCCAGTTCTACGATCTGGTGATCGAGGTGGCCATCGTTCGCCCCGGCCCGATTCAGGGTGACATGGTGCACCCTTACCTGCGCCGCCGGGATGGCCTGGAGCCGGTGGACTACCCGGACCAGCGCATTCGCGATGTGCTCTCCCGCACGTTAGGCATCCCGATTTTCCAGGAGCAGGTCATTCAGCTGACCATGGTGGCCGCAGGCTTCAGCGGCGGCGAAGCAGACCAGCTACGCCGCGCCATGGCCCGCTGGGGCAAGAGCGGCGAGTTGATGCAGTTTCGCGACAAGGTCATCAACGGCATGCGCGCCAACGGCTACAGCGATGACTACGCCACGCGCATTTTCGAACAGATGAAAGGCTTTGGCGGCTATGGCTTCCCGGAATCCCATGCCGCCAGCTTCGCCCTGCTGGTGTATGTCTCCGCCTGGCTGAAACGCCATCACACCAGCGCCTTCTACTGCGGGTTACTGAACAGTTTGCCCATGGGGTTCTACTCCCCGTCCCAGTTGATCCAGGATGCGCGTCAGCATGGCATCGAGATTCGTCCCGTGTGCGTGGACCGCAGCGACTGGGATTACACGCTGGAGGACAGCGCAAGGCAGGCCTACGGCATGCAACCGGCCCTGCGGCTCGGCTTGCGCCAGATCAGCGGTTTCGATGAGGACGCCGCGACCCGCATTGCCGCAGCACGACAACAGGCGCGCTTTACCGATGTCGCCGACCTGTGCCTGCGTGCCCGGCTGGGCAAGCGCGAGCGTGAAGCGCTGGTCGCCGCCAATGCCCTGGCGCGCATGACCGGCCATCGCCATCAGGGCCACTGGGAAATACAGGCGGTGCAGGAAACCCTGCCGCTGTTCGGCGCCCCATCCGATGCGCCGGAGCCTGCCTCGGCCCTGCATGACAACATTCATCTGGATGCGCCGTCTGAAGTGGCATCGCTGCTCAGTGATTACCGTAGCCTCGGCCTGACCCTGGGGCGCCACCCGCTGGCGTTGCTGCGCCATCAGGACGCTTTCCGCCGCTGTCGCAGTGCGCGGCAATTGCGCCGTGTCGACAGCGGCAGACTGGTCCGTGTTGCGGGCCTGGTCACCAACCGTCAGCGCCCGGGCACCGCCTCGGGTGTGATGTTCATGACGTTGGAGGACGAAACCGGCAATACCAATGTGGTGCTGTGGCAAACCATTCAGGAGCGTTTTCGCCGGGCGCTGCTCGGCGGCCAGCTGTTAATCGTGAAGGGGGTCGTGGAAAAGACGCCGGAGGGCATCATCCATCTGATTGCGGGCGCCGTGGAGGACATGAGTGCCGCCCTCGCCGACCTGAAAAGTCACTCTCGGGATTTTCATTGATGCGAGCCAAAAAAAACCCCAATGAGTCATTGGGGTCATGTCATGCTGCTATCAGGCAGAAGCAGAACAAACTGGGGCAAAAGTACTCAACGCAGGTCAATACATGCTCAACGCCAGATTCGGGTTGAACTCGGCGTCACGGAAATACGCCAGATATTCATTGATGAACGCCTTCAGCGCCGGCTCAGCCTGCACTGCCCGGGCCTCCAGGAAGGCGATGAAAGAGACAAGCTGAACGCCCATCTGCACCTGGGGCTGATCAATATCCAGCCCCAGATCAATGGCCAGATACTCCAGATTTTCGGCATGCTGCCCCGCCACAACCCGCTCCAGCAGAGAGCGGGACTGACAATCCAGATTCAGTACGTCACCCACCTGGTCATAGCTGATCAGCCCACTTTCCAGCATCGCTTCCATTTGCGGCGCCAGCGCGCTGTCTTCGGCCGCCGCACGGCACAAGGCAGCGCTCAATGCCGGATGCAGGGAAGCCGGGTGCGACAAAGGGGTTACAGGAGGCTGTTCAGCATGCGCCAGGCACATGATTGAAAGACTGAAGAGAGCAGCGAGCACTCTGGCTGTCATGCGAACGCCTGCGCTCATACATGAAATCATCATTGTCATCACGCCCCCCGGCGCCTATCAAACGAGAACTGCCACACCCTTTCATCGGTGCGGCTAATAGTTATGCCCGGCATTATACGAAAAAAAGATCAGAAAGCATGCTCTTCATGATAAAAAGTAAGCAAAAGGGATGAATGGTCAGTCAGTGCACAAACCGGAACCCGTCTTGCCCGGAAAAGCGATATCACGGTGACATCACTCACTCTGTCGCGGCACAAATTCTGAGCACTGCATGACTGACAACGCGGCCCTCGGCTACAATGCACTGCTGACATTCCAGTCCCGGTGATCACACGAGGACCGCACCCTGATGACTCGCCCTGCCTATCGCTGCTTGCCTGTTGCACTGCTCTCTGTCGCCCTGCTTGTTGCTTCACTGGGCCTGTCCGGCTGCGCTCGGGAATACCTGAGCGACCAGGAGCGCATGAACGAACAGATTCCCTGGGAAATGCCTCCGGTGGATGTGGATCTGGATGCCTGGCAGGCACCGGCCACGCTCGGCGCGTTCACCTTCCAGGGCGAAATGCAGATGGATGAACGCGCATTGCGCCTGCTGCGCTACGTGCGGGCGCAGGAAGACGGCCGCGAGCAACGGCTGGACATTCATCTGTTTCCGATCCCGTCGGGGTGGGAAGACATGGCGCCCACGCGACGCGTGGCAGGCCAATATGGCCAGCAGCGCCAGAGCCTTGGCGAGCGTGCCGTGCAACGGGGCGCCCGGGAGGTGACGATCAGCGAAGAGCGGATGGATGTCGCCGCCCGGATCAGTCACCCCCTGGCCGTCGGCCACCTGCTGCAGCATTACGCCAGCGCCGATGCCCTCACCGTGCTGACCGTCACCGCCCTGCCGCCGATATTCCTGAGCGCAACAGCCACCGTCACGGTCACCGACCTGTCCGACAGCGAGCGAGACCAGCGCGGCACTGCGCTGGACGCTGATATGCGCACCGCATTACTGGAGTTTGCCGCCGCGAACACTGACGTCATCGCTGAAGAATGAGCGAGCGTTTTCCCCCGATCACGCCTGCCCGGCTCGACTGGCAGGCCAATGTTCCCGTCGCGCCGGAGTTCGGCGACCCCTATTTTTCCCGCGATGACGGGCCCGCAGAAACGCAGCATGTCTTCCTGCAAGGCAACCGGCTCAATGCGCGCTTTCGTGCTCTGCCGGCACGGGGCCGCTTTGTCATCGGCGAAACCGGCTTCGGCACCGGGCTCAATTTTCTCTGCGCAGCACAGGCCTTTCTGAAGGATGCACCGGCAGACGCGACGCTGCATTTTCTATCTGTGGAAAAGCATCCCCTGGGTCATGAGGACTTGCGCCGTGCCTTGCAGCACTGGCCCGCTTCTGCCGCGCTGGCAGCTGAACTCGCTGCGCACTACCCGCCTCTGACGCCCGGCTTCCACCGGCTCTCGCTCTCGGGCGGCCGCATCCTGCTGACCCTGATCTTCGCCGATGCCGTGACAGCGTTGTCAGAGACCCACGCCCGTGTCGATGCCTGGTTTCTGGATGGCTTTGCACCAGCCCGCAACCCGGACATGTGGTGCCCGCCGCTCTTTCAGCAACTGGCGCGACTGAGCGCGCCTGGCGCCAGCATTGCTACCTTTAGCGCCGCCGGGTTTGTCCGGCGCGGTTTGATTGCCGCGGGCTTTGCGATGCAGCGGGTGCCCGGCTTCGGACGAAAACGGGAAATGCTGACCGGGCACTTCGTCGGCCCAGGCAGCTGTTCGGACAGCGCTGATACACCACACTCGCAGCCACACTCCCAGCCACCATCACAGCCACCATGGCAGCCACAATCCGCACGCCCGGGTCAGGCCGCCATTGTCGGCGCCGGGCTCGCCGGTGCAACCTGCGCCCGAGCGCTCGCCGAGCGCGGCTGGCAGGTCACGGTGTTCGACCCCGCCGGTATCGCCAGCGGCGCCTCGGGCAATCTGGCCGGTGTGGTCTATACCACCCCCAGCGCCCACGCCACGGCGCAGAATCGCTTCTACCAGAGCAGCTATCTGCACACCTTGCACTGGCTCAACCGTCATGGTTTCCCGGCCCACTGCGACCAGGGCGCGCTGACCGGTGTCGCGCAATATCCGGCGGAAGCGCGCCATCAGGACAAGCAGCAGGCTGCCCTGCACAGCGGTCACTGGCCTGCCTCACTGTTACAACCTACGTCCGATGGCCGGGGGATCAACCTGCTGCGGGGCGGCTATATTTCGCCGCCGGACTGGTGCGCCCACCTGCTGGACCACCCCTTGATCCGTTTGCAGCAGCACGCCGTGTGTGCGCTGACCCCCGTCGATGGGGGCGGCTGGATAGTGCGTCATGATTCCGGCACCTCCAGCCAGGCGGACATCGTCGTCCTGGCCAACGCCGGTGCCGCTCGCGATCTGGTGGGCCTGCACTGGCTGCCCCTGAAGCTGATCCGTGGACAGGTGAGTTATTGTCAGGCCACCGAGGCCAGCCGGCAGTGGCAACAGGCCATCTGTCACAGCGGCTATCTGACGCCGGCGATTCGGGGCCTGCATTGCGTCGGCGCGACGTTCGATCTGCGGCGCCATGATATCGAGGTCGACCCGGATGATGACCAGCGCAACCTGACGGAGCTGCAGCAACAGCTCCCGGCATACTGGCATGCCCTGGGTGGCGAGAAGATCCACATCAGCGGGCAGCGCGTTGGCCTGCGCTGCCAGAGCACCGATTTCCTGCCCGTGGCCGGGCCGGTGCCCGACGCCACGGGCAATCCGCACCGGATGCTTCAGGGGGTGTATATGAGTGTAGCCCATGGCAGCCGTGGCATTACGGGCAGCACCCTGTGCGCCGAATTGATTGCGGCGCTTGTCAATGACGAGCCCCGCCCGGTGGACGAAGAGCTGGTGCGTGCGCTGGCGCCAGAACGCTTTATTCTCAGACAACGCAAAAAACAACCGGAGTGGACACCATGACTACCGCACTACTGCTACCCGTTACCGCCTTGTACACCGGCCTGTTCCTGCTGCTGATGACGGCGCTGGCCGCCAATGTCGTGCGCCAACGCCTGGGCGGCAAGGTCTCCCTCGGTGACGGCGGCAACAGAACGCTGACCCAGGCCATCCGTGCCCACGGCAATGCCGCCGAATACGTACCACTGGTGTTGATCGGTCTTGCCGTTCTGGAGCTCACAGGAGCCTCTGGCACCGCTCTGCATCTCTATGGCGGCGTCTTCTTTCTGGGGCGACTGTTGCATGCGGCGGGCATGACCCGGCCAAGCGCCGTCAACAAGGGACGTCAGGCGGGCATCGTGTTGAGCTGGCTGGTCATGGTGGGGATGGCGATACACTTGCTTGTTTGACAGTGACTGTTTGCCAGTGACGGCAGCAAGGCCCCGCGACTCGGCTGATCCGCCTGCCCGTCAGGGAAAGAGCGGATCTTCCGGCGGGGTCATGTCATTCAGCTGCTGCTTCGACATGATGGTAACGGACTCGGTGGCGTCGTCGAACCAGATCACGGCCTCGCCACGGCGTAGCAGCTGGCGCACCTGCTCGGCGCGGCGTTCCAGTGCCACCTCCTGCTCGCCGTAGTCGGTGCCATCACGGGATACGAACTCCTCGATCAGGTTCTGCAGGGTGTCAGCGCCGATTTCTTCCCAGGGTACAATCACAGCCCGGTCACTCCCGCGCCCCGTTTCTTCGTCGTTACCGTCATCTATGCGTCATCTGTCAGCAAAATATGGCGCTGATTATCGCACATCACAGCCGCAAAAACGCGCTGCATTCGCGCCCTGCTCACACAGTAGCGCGCCCTGGCTCATCTGCGGCCACATACCCGTCGCCGGACACACCATCAAACAGGTAGTCGCTGGCGTCGAAACGGCGCGCCCGCAGCCAGAACTGGAACGTGAAGCCCGGCCATAGCGCGGTGATCTTGCCGCTCTTGTGCTTGTACCAGCTGTCACACCCGGTGGACCAGATGGAATTGCCCAGACGGGCCTGCAGCCGCGCGTTGTAGCCCTGCTGCACGGACTCGCGCACTTCCAGCGTCCGGGAAACCTGTGCCTCCATCTCGCCAAGCAGACGCAGGATATAGCTGGCCTGGGTCTCGATCATGAACACCATGGAGCTGTGCCCCAGACCCGTGTTGGGACCCACGATCAGAAACAGGTTCGGAAACCCGTTGACCAGGGTGCCCAGATACGCCTCTTCGCCATCCTGCCAGATGTCCGCCAGGGTCTTGCCGTCGCGTCCGGTGACCACCGCGGCAATGGGGTTCTCGGTGGCATAGAAGCCGGTGCTGTAGATGATGGCGTCGATCTCGCGCTCCCGGCCATCCGCCGCCACGATACTGTGGGCGCGGATCTCGCGAATGCCGTCTGTGACCAGGCTGACATGGGGCTTCTGCAACGCCGGATACCAGTCGTTGGAGATCAGAATACGCTTGCAGCCAATGGTGTAATCCGGGGTCACCTGATCGCGCAGCGCCGGGTCCCTGACCTGCTTGCGGATGTGCCGCTCGGCCACTTTCTGGAACACTTTCATCAGCGCCGGGTGCAGCACCAGACCCATCACGCGGGCCTCGTGGCTCCAGTAGATGGCATTGCGATGCAGTCGGCGGCTGGCCGGAATCCGGCGAAACAGCACCTTTTCCAGCCCAGAATAGCCGCGATCCGGGCGCGGAATGATCCAGTTGGGCGTGCGCTGGTAGACGTCCAGCTGCCCCGCCACTTTGGCCACTTCCGGCACCAGCTGGATCGCTGACGCGCCGGTACCGATTACCGCGACGCGCTTGCCACTCAGATCGTAATCGTGATCCCAGCGAGACGAGTGGAAGGTCTTGCCCTTGAACTGCGCAACACCGGGAATCTCCGGGAGCTTCGGCTCGGCCAGACCGCCATTGCCCATCACCAGTGCGCGCGTGGTAAGACTGCCCTGGCTGGTGCGTACCGCCCAGACGTGGTGCTCTTCATCGTACTGCGCCGCCTCGAGCGTGTTGTCGAAACGAATGTGGCGCAGCAGGTCATAATCGGCGGCGATCTTGCGCAAATAGGCATACAGCTCCGGCTGAGTCGGGTATTTCCGCGACCAGTCCGGGTTTGGTGCAAAAGAGAAGGAATACAGGTGCGAAGGCACATCACAGGCGGCGCCAGGGTAATGGTTGTCGCGCCAGGTGCCACCGACATCCTGAGCCCGCTCCAGAATCACGAAATTATCGCGGCCCTGCTCCTTGAGCTTGATCGCCATGCACAGGCCGGCAAAGCCGCTGCCGATGATGGCGACATCGAATTCCGGGCTGGTCTTTTTGGTGTTCATGCTTCGATCCTCCGGGCGCCGGGGGCGCACTCGCCTGCAAGCAAACGTGACATTAGCTAAAAGTGACAGTCAGCCAAAGTGACAATGAATGATGTCACTTTACTTCTGACAATAAGCCATGTCAACATGGCGCCATGACACAGACCCCCAGCGCTTCCAAACCTGCCGCAAAGCCCAAGGCGACGGCCCGTGGCCGTGCCTATCGCGGCGTCAGCATTGAAAAGCGCCGTGCCGAGCGCCGGGAAAAACTGCTTCGGGCCGGCACGACGATCTTTGGCAGCGTCGGCTTTCACGGCACGTCGGTGCGTGCCATTTGTGCGGAGGCCGGGCTCACCGAACGCTATTTCTATGAGTCCTTCAGCAACAGCGACGCCCTGCTCAGTGAAATTTATGAACTGACCACCAGCCAGCTACGACAGCTGGTGAGCCGCGCCATTGCTTACCGCAGCGGCGAACCGGACGCGATGGCCGAGGCGGCCCTCACCGCCTACTTCGAATTTCTGCTCGACAACCCCCATTCGGCCCGCGTCATCATGGTCGAAATCATGGGGGTCAATCCGCAGATGGATGCACAGTATCGGCGCGTCATGGACGACTTCGCCAACTTCCTGGTCGCGGTATTCCGGGGCTTGCATCCGGAGCGCCGGCATCACGACACCCGGGATTATCTGTTGGCGACCGGGCTGATTGGCGCCATGGTCAACATGGCCATGCGCTGGATGCTCAATGGCTACCGGGAACCGGTTGCCGACGTGGTGCAAGCCGCCCGTTTCATTCTGATATCGGTCAACAATCAACTCAGCCAGTGATCATTCAATCGCTGGCCATTCAGTCGCTGGCCATGTTGATACGATTCATATCGCCCTTGTAGTGCGCGATAACGCGCTTGTCCATCACGTGAAACCACAGTGGCGGAATCCACGCCAGCACGATCATCGACGCATAGCCGCCGGGCAACTGTGGTGCCTCGTCAAAATGCCGCAACGATTGATAGGAGCGGGTCGGATAGGCGTGATGATCGGAATGCCGCTGCAACTGATAGAGGAAGATATTGGTCACCCGACGATTGCTGTTCCACGAGTGCTCGGGGCGACAGGGTTCGTAACGGCCATTGTCTTTCTTCTGCCTCAGCAGGCCGTAATGCTCCAGGTAATTCACCACTTCCAGCAACTGGAAACCGAACACTGACTGAATCAGCAGGAACGGCAGCACCACCCATCCCCACGCCACCAGTAGCGCGCCCCACAGCAGTATTGAGAGCCCCCAGGCCTGGAGATTGTGGTTCTCGATATGCCAGACAGACTTGTCCTCTTTTTCCAGCCGCTTTGCCTCCAGCTCCCAGGCCGAACGCAAGCTGCCAAAGACCGTGCGCGGCAGAAACCGGTAGAAACTTTCACCAAAACGGGACGAGGCAGGATCTTCCGGGGTCGACACACGCACATGATGCCCGCGGTTGTGCTCCACAAAAAAATGCCCGTAAAACACCGGCGCCAGCGCCAGCTTGGCCAGCCAGCGTTCGAAGCCGTTGGTCTTGTGGCCCAGCTCATGGGCGGTATTGATGGCAATCCCCATGGCCGTGCCCGTGGTAATGGCCAGGCCGAGATAGCTGTACCAGGGCAAGCTCGCTGTCGCGATAACCTGCGCGGCCACCAGAAACGCCCAGTACTGAAACACCACCGCCACCCAGACAGCAATGCGGTAATAGCGCTCCTGCTCCAGGCGTGGCACCACGGACTCTGGCGGGTTCTCGGTTTCCTCGCCGAGCATCACATCAAGTATCGGGATGACGATAAAGACAAAAAGGGGGCCAAACCACCAGAACACCGGATGCCCGGTGAGATTCACCAGGCCGATGGCGCCCAGGGGCAATAGCATGGTGAGCGTGCTCAGCAGCCACAGATAGCGGCGCTTGTCGGTCCAGTCCTGTTGCAGCATTGCCTCGGCCATGACACACCTCCGACTGTATATTTTTTATACAGACAGAATAGCGCCGGGTCGTCACGGCTGGCAATGCGTGGGCGGGTAGCTTTATGTAACGTCAGGTGCGGACGTCAGGCACAAAAAAAGCCGGCTCAATGAGCCGGCTTTCTCTGCGAATCTGGAGCGGGAAACGAGATTCGAACTCGCGACCCCAACCTTGGCAAGGTTGTGCTCTACCACTGAGCTATTCCCGCATGGCGTCCCCTAGGGGATTCGAACCCCTGTTACCGCCGTGAAAGGGCGGTGTCCTAGGCCTCTAGACGAAGGGGACGCTGATCACTGCCGGGCATCCCCGAAAGCGGCGCAAAGCATAACAGGCGCGGCGATGACGTCAAGGGAAAAATCGTTCGACGGTTGCTGCCATTGACCCCTGCCCGGCACCTTGTTCTGATAAGCCGCATCATGAACAGATGAGGCTCATCATGGCAATCAAACTCTATGGCGCGGCGCTGTCGCCCTTCGTCCGCAAGACCCGTGTGTTTCTGGGCGAAAAGGACATTCCCTTCGAATCGGTGCATGTCGATCCCTTCAATGCGCCGGAAGACTACAGCGACATCAACCCCCTGCGCCGCATCCCCGCCATGGAGCACGATGGCCGGCTGCTGGCCGACTCGGCCGTGATCTGCGCCTACCTGGAGCGCGCCTTCCCGGAGACACCCGCGCTCTATCCCGTGGACGCGGCGGATTACGCCCATGCCCTGTGGCTGGAGAAATACGCCGACTACGAGCTGGCCCCGCTGACCACCTTCACCGTATTCCGCAACCGGGTGATCATGAAGTTGATGGGCAAGCCCAGCGATGAAGAACGCATCGCGCGCGCCCTCACCGAAAAACTGCCGCCGCACTTCGCTTACCTGGAAAGCCAGATCAAGGGCCGGGAATGGCTGGCTGGTCCGCAGCTCTCCATCGCCGATATCGCCGTGGCGTCCCAGTTCGCCAACTTTGCCCACGGCGGCGAGCATCTCGATCCGCAGCAGTACCCGTCGCTGGCCGCGCATGTGGACAAGGTGCTCTCCCGGCCCAGCTTCAGCGCCCTGCTGGAGCGTGAAAACAGCTTCGTGGCCAAGCTGCGCGGCGGCTGACGCCTGCACTCTGCCTTATCCCCCCAAGGGCAGGTATGCTAGGGCAACACTGATAACAACCATTGGGGGGACCAGACGTGATCAGTCTGGCCATGGTGGAAGATGATCCGCAGTTCCGGCATGCGGTGCGCCGGGCTGTGGAGGCCACCGACGATATCCGGTTAACCGCCGAAGCCGGGAACTGCGCCCAGGCCAACACCTTGCTGGACGGACCCGCCCACGACGTGCTGCTGGTGGATCTGGGGCTGCCTGACGGCTCCGGCATCAGCGTCATTCAGGCCGCCCGCAGGCGCTGGCCGGATTGCGCCATCATGGTGGCCACCCTGTTTGACGAGGCCCAGCCGGTGCTGGACAGCGTGCGCGCTGGCGCCACCGGTTATCTGCTCAAGGACGCCCTGCCCCCACAGGTCGCTGCCCATATTCGCATGCTGCACCAGGGCGGCAGCCCGATCAGCCCCATGATTGCGCGGCATCTGCTGGTTGAAATCGCCCCGGAAACCCCGCAACCCGAGACCGCACTGTCAGCACAGGAGCGGAATGTCCTGGCGCTGATCAGCCAGGGCCATGCGATGGCGGACATCGCCCAGCGCCTGGGCGTCTCCCCCTGGACCGTACAGACGTATATCCGCCGCATTTATCAGAAGCTCGGGGTGAACTCGCGCGCCGGTGCCGTCAGCGAGGCCTGGCGGCTGAATCTGCTGGGCAGGCCAGACTGAGCATGGCCCCGGGCGCGCGGTTACTGTGGTGGGCCAGCCTGTGCCTGCTCTGCGCCGGCACGCACGCCGCCAACGCCGTGCATCAGGCCGAGCGCCTGACCCTCACTGCGGACAGCCCGCACTTCATGGCGCCACCGCCCCGAATCGACGTCCTCCCCGACACCGGCTGGCAGCGGGTCTCGCTACCCGATGTCGCCCTGCCTCGGGACGGCCAGGGTGAGGGCATCACCACCACCTGGTATCGGCTGCCCGTCCCCGCGCCCCACGACAACCCCACCCTCTACCTGCCCCGCTGGCAGACCGTGGGGCAGGTCGCGATCTATGGCGATGGCGTCCTCTTGTGGCGCTCATCGGGCGACCTGGTATGGAACGGTTTCAATCGGCCCGTCTGGCTGCCGCTGACACCCCTGGATGGCCGTGCCGCCCCCGGCGAACTGTTGATCAGGATGGATTCGGTCACCGGGTTGGGCGGCGGCCTGAGCCGGGTTTATCTGGACGATACAGACGCCCTGATCTGGCGCTACCGAACACGTCTGTGGCTGCAAGCGGTACTGCCCGGCGCCATCGCGCTGGTCTTCCTCACGCTTGCCGCCTTCGGGCTCAGCCTGCGCCACTCACGAGAAGACCGCACCCTGTCACGCCTGTTTCTGGCAGCCGCCCTGCTGTTTGCCCTGCGTGGCCTGCATTTCTCCGGGCCCCTGGATACCCGCCTGATGCCGTCAGACTGGTTCGGCTGGCTGACGGTCAACGCCCTGCTGGGGCTGGTTCTGGTCAGCCTGCTGTTCAATCTGCGCTTGTGCCAGCGCCGGCTGCCCTGGCTGGAATACACCCTGGGAGGCTCCCTCCTGCTGGCGTTGCTCACCAGCCTGCCGCTGTTTCAGGCGTCCGAGCAGATTGTCGCCCTGGCAGGGGCCACCTACGGTATCGCCCTGTTGCTCTCGTCAGGGGCTTTCACGCTGGTGGCAGTTCTGGCCTGGCGCAGCGGCATCCGCTCGGCGCAAGTGCTGGCCACCTGTAATCTGATCGGTTTGCCGCTGGCCGCCCATGACCTGCTGCTGATGCAATACCAGATCAATCTGGAACATCCTTATCTGCTGGTGTACTGGGAAATCACCTTCTGCCTGCTGTTCAGCCAGATTCTGTACCGCCGCTACCGGCAAGGGGTGGACGCCCTGGAGCATCATCGCCGCATCCTTGCGGACACGCTGGCCCGTCGTGAACAGGAGCTGGACGCCAGCTACCGCAAGCTGCGCGAAGTGGAACAGCGGGAACTGCTGGCGCTGGAACGGCAGCGGCTGATGCGCGACATGCACGATGGCCTGGGCGCCACCCTGACCAACGCCCTGCACATCGCACAGCAGCATCGCGGCGAGGACGACACCCTGACCCGAACACTGCAGGAGGGCATCGACGAGCTCAGGCAGACCCTGGACTCACTGACCCCGGTCGGTAACGACCTGACCACCTCGCTGGCAACACTGCGTTATCGCTTGCAGCCCCGACTCGAAGCCGCCGGACTGACGCTGCACTGGAGCATGGACGCCCTGCCGGCACAGCACACGCTGACCGCAGAGCACATTCGCCATGTGCTGAGCATTCTTCAGGAAGCCATCACCAATATTCTCAAGCACAACCGCGCCGACACCCTGCATTTCAGCACCCGGATGGATCACGGCGACGTACTCATCGAACTCACCGACAACGGCACGCCGTTCTCGCCCCAGAACTTGTCTACTGCCGAGCGTTCGTCTACTGCCGAGACCTCGTCTGTTGAGAGGCACGGCCGAGGGCTGACCAATATTCTCAGCCGCGCTGCCGCGATCCAGGCCCAGGCCAGCTGGCAACCTGACACCGTCGGCACCCGCTTCACATTGCGCATCCCCGGCACGCACCCAACACACCACCAACCAATACCGCATTAAACTGCGTTCTGAGGCGTGTCTTTTTTATCAAACCGTCTAGACGCCTGATAACTTTTTGTATAGTTACGGCGCGAACCGTCACTTTCTGTGCCTCCGGCTGATGCTTTCGGTCAATCAGGCTCCCCCCCACCGCTAGAGTGCGCCCGCTCCCCATGGAACACTCGTGGGTCACTTCCGCTGCTGCATACACATACACCATCAGGAGGCCAAGCGTGGGCGCATTACCGGAGAGCCATATCTCAAGCCAGACAGAAGACTGGGCCGCAGAGGCTGTTGCCCGGCAACGGCGTTACTTTGAATCCGGCGCCACGCGAAGCCTGGCCTTTCGAATGCAACAACTGCGCACGTTGAAAGACGCCATCGTTGAATACCAGAGTGACATACAGGACGCTCTGAAAGCCGACATCGGCCGCCCGCCATTCGAAGCCTATATCGAGATCAGCACAGCCATCGAAGATCTCAAGCACACGCTCAAACACCTGAAAGGCTGGATGAAGCCGCGCCGTGTCAGCACGTCCATGTGGGCGCAACCCGGCCGCAGCCGAATTGAATCGACACCGCAGGGCGTGACCTTTCTGCTCGGGCCTTACAACTACCCGTTCCTGCTGCTGATCCAGCCACTGATCGGCAGCATCGCCGCCGGCAATACCGCCGTGCTGAAACCGTCATCGCTGAACCCTACCGTGGCCGATGTGGTCGAGAAGATCATCAAGCGGTGTTTCAGCGAGGAGTATGTGTGCGTCTTCAAGGGCAGCACTGAAGTGACCAACGTGCTGCTGGAACAGCGTTTCGATCATATCTTCTTTACCGGCAGCCCCCGCGTGGGCCGCATTGTCATGGCCGCTGCCGCGAAACATCTGACCAAAGTCACGCTGGAACTGGGCGGCAAGAGCCCCACCATCGTGCACAAGGATGCCAACCTGAAAGTGGCGGCCCGCCGTATCCTGGCCGGCAAGATGCTCAATGTCGGGCAGACCTGCGTGGCGCCGGATCATGTCCATGTACACGAAGACATCAAGGAAGCGTTCGAGCAGACCCTGGTCGCCACCCTGAAAGAATTCTATGGCGACGATCCGAGCCAGAGCCCGGATCTGGGGCGCATGATCAATGAACGTCATTTTGATCGTGTGGCGGGCCTGATCGACACCGGCAAGGTGCTCGCCGGTGGCCAGACCGACCGCGCACAGAAATACATCGCGCCGACCTTGCTCAAGGATGTGACGATGGATGATCTGATCATGCAGGAGGAAATCTTCGGGCCGGTGCTGCCGCTGCTCACCTACCGTTCTATCGAGGAGCTGGTAGGCAATCTGAAAAAACTGCCAGAGCATCCGCTGGCCCTGTACCTGTTCACGGCCAGCGAACAGGTGGAACGGCAAGTGCTCGACAGCACGCAGTTTGGCGGCGGCTGCATCAACAATACCGTGATGCACGTGGCCAACCCGAACCTGCCGTTTGGCGGTGTGGGGGAAAGCGGCATGGGCGCCTATCACGGCAAGAATTCGTTCGATGTCTTCTCGCACCAGCGCGGTATTCTCAAGGCCACCACGCTGTTCGACATCAAGTTTCGTTATGCACCTTACAAGGACAAGGTGAATCTGATCAGGAAGATGATTCGCTGAAGCTGCGCGCTCAGGCGCGGCCATCGCCGCGCTCGAGGTCCAGTGCGATACCGGCCAGCAACTGACCATCACTGCGGCCGCCTGTGGCACCGGGCCCTCGCGTGTTACCTCGTTTGTGTGGTACCAATCCCCCGCTCCCCCCCATAACATGTCCGGACGATTGCTATGGAGAGACCCTATGTCACGCAGACACCTCGCCCTGCCGGCCGGAACGCTCGCCGCCAGCCTTGCTGCAACTGCCCTGCTTGCGGCCTGTGGCGGCGGTTCATCGTCGTCCGACCACCACATCTCCGTGGACGCCCCTGAGGGCCTTTCCGCCACCCCGGGCAATGCCGAGGTCACCGTTGAATGGGATCCGGTGGACGACGCCGACAGCTATAACCTTTACTGGGCTCCCGCCGCGACAGGCCTTGATATGGAGAACCCTGGTGCCGGCGACGCCGGTTGGCAGCCCTCGGTCACCAGCCCGCACACCGTTACCGAGCTCGAGAATCACCAGAATGTCGTGTTTGTGGTGACAGCCGTCGCCGAGGGCCGGGAAAGCGAGCCCAGTGACGAGGTCACCGCGCTACCGGCCCCACCACTTTCCGGCTACTCGATTGAAACGAACGACAGCACCTTGCCCGCAGGGGATTACGACATGCTGGGCGCGTCCTGCGGTGCGCAGCGCATTCCGGTCAGCGGCGGCCTGCGCGTCATGAACGTGGACAGCGACACACGGCCTGGCTTGCATGTTCAGGAGTCATGGCCGACTCAGGTCGATCTCGGTGGCGGTAATATCCATAATGTCTGGGCGATCAAGGCGCTCAATGACAGTGGCAGTGACCGAGAGATCAGGGCCTATGCCATTTGCATTGAGCCACCGGACGATCTCGAAACCCTGAGCCGTGAGATCACTCTGGCAGCGGGCGAAACGCGCTCGGAAAACCTCGATTGCGCAGAGAGCAGCGGGCGCGTCATGCTGGGTGCAGGTGTTTCCCACGACACCGGATCCACCAGCCCGAACGTCAGGATTAACGGTTCGGAGCCTGCCTTCACCCGGAATGGTCGATGGTCCTTCCGACTGGCCAACGACAGCGCCGTGACGCGCACTGTCACGTTGCACGGGTTCTGTGCCCTGCAACCGCTGGGCTACAGGAGAGGGGGCAGCGGTGGCCCGCTCATTGACGGGGGCGCCTACGATCACGACACATCCGCTTGCAACTCGATACTCTACGACGAGAACTCGGTCGTGCTGGCGGGCGCACACCGGGGCCACGGCGCATACAGTGCCTCATTGCGCCTGGAGCAGAGCTACCCGAGCGACGACGGCACACGCTGGAGCGCTGGCGTCTTCCACACAGGCGACGACAGAATGCCCTGGTATCGCGCCCCGCTGTGCGCCATCCGGGAACCGTAAATCACATCGATAAAAGGCTACTGCCTGCGCACCTGTAACTGGTAGGCGCCCTGCTCGGGGCTGAAGGCTCGGGCAATCAGCAGGTACTCACCCGCAGGCAGGTCGACGTTGAGGCGTGCATCGGTACCGGTGCCGCCATCATCGTCATGCCAGGCACCAGCGTCCCCGTACAGCTCCAGAAAAGCATCCAGTTCCTGCGACCGCATTTCCACAATATAGCGGCCCGGCTCGGGGACGATCAGGCGATAGTGATCGGCGTCAGCGATCAGGCGATGGCTGCTGTCGACACCCGGGCGGAGCGACGGCAGACCGTTCACCGCCTCGGCCAGCACAAACGGTGCCACCGTGGCACTGAGTTCGAACAGGCCTTCCTGGCCGCTGATGTCGCTGGCCATCACCTGATAGGTGCCGGGAGCCAGCAGCGCATCAATCCGGGCATTGAGGTCCTCGCCACCATCGTCGTCGGCGTGCGCCACGCCGTTGCCGGCCAGTTCCAGATAGGGGTCCAGCAGCGGCGAGGTCATGTCGATCTGCACCCGGGACAGTGCATCCACCACCAGGGTGTAGGTCAGCGCGGCCCCGGCCATCCAGCCCTCGACGGTCTCGCCCGGCCGCAGCGGGCCGCTCTGTCGCAGCGAGACGCCTTCAGGCACCGGCAGTGTCGTCACGGCCAGGGTGTACAGGCCCCGGCTATGCTGCTGGGTCCAGCCCGCATCGATCTCGTAGCGCCCCGGCGCCAGATAGGCGGTCAGTCGCGCATCCAGCCCACCGGCGCTGTCATCGTCTTCCTGGTGTAACGGTTCACCGTCGTCCGTCGTGCCACGCAGGGTCAGATAAGCATCCAGTGCCTCGGAGCGCATGGTGATCTGGTAAAGGCCGGGTTCTGTCACGGCCAGGGAGTAGGTATCTACCGCGCCATCAAGCCAGCCGGCACGCTCGTCGCCCGCCTCAAGCGGCCCACCCTGTGCGACCGTCAGCAAGCGACTGCTGACACGAAAAGGCCCGTAGCTGCGGTGGTCCTGGCCACTGACGCCCAACAGGTAAAGGCCCGTCTCGTCGGCACGATGACTGAGAGCAACCGGGTCAGCCCCCACCTGGCTCGCCGCCAGAAACTCACCGTCCGGCCCCTGTAGCGAGAGGCTGCCCTGCAACGCCCCCGTCACCTCGAAGCGCGCAACCTGCCCCGCCTCCAACGGCACGGCAAAACGCTGGAAGCGGCTGCCGTCGTTGACGTTGTAGTGACTGCGCGAGGTCAACTCGCCACGCCGGGTTTCCCCGGGGTTCAGGCGATCTGCCGCGCTGTCTGCGCCACCGACCAGCCGCTGCTGGCAAGCCCCCAGGGCCAGTGCGGCGCCCACTATCCCGAGCATGACTCCATTGCGAAGCGTCATTCCCATCATCTTCCCCATCCCGAGTGCGTCTGCAATTATGAACCGACGTGATTCTGACACACCCTTGGATGGCACGGTGAGGCGTTGTTAACACCCCGTGAACATCAAAAACAGACTTTGCGGCACGCCGCCGGAACCGGCCCGGGGATAGCACGGGCCGGGCCGCTTACTGCGCCGCCCGCACCAGCAACGTCCGGTTATTGCCATCAATGAGGCTCCGGGTCACATTGGCCCCGACGTCAATCTTCCACGCGTTGTTGTCATTCGCGCTGTAGGGCGTGGACGTCCAGACAGATCCGGTAAGCCCGGGGAAGACGACTGCGTTAACCACCCCGCCCGCACAACGCTGTTCCGTAATTGAAAGCAGCTCCTTCACATTGGGTAATCGCCAGTCGTTGTGACCCGCAAAACCCGCACCTGAATCGGATGCATTGACCGTCTGGGCCCGTTGCAAAGCCTGCTGCCAGTTAAAGGAACCTCCACCACCGCCGCAGGTGTTATTGCTACTGTTCCAGGTTTGCCCTTCAACGCACCGTTTCCACATCAGTCCGGTGGGCGTATGGGTCACCGTACCGTCACCATGGTCAACGAAATCCGCCGTCGGCGTGCTCGCCAGCATATGCGAATTCTCCGTACCAGCGCAGGTTGTCGCACCACCGACCAATGGCTCCCCACCCGCCACCAGACGCACACCATGAGCAGCACCGTCCTTGCTGTGAGAGTTGTAGGCGCCTGTCCAGTTGAGGATGGCCCGCGCCAGATCAGAGCGGGAGGCCAGCGTCGCTGCCGACCAGTACTGGTTCACCATCATGTTCGGAAAGTATTCCGTATCCAGTGCCGGGCCGCTGCTGCGCCCGTAATGAACAACAGACTGCAATGCCACCCGGTCAGGCAGACGCCAATCTCTCACACCGCACAGGCCGTTCCCCTCATTCAGCGCATTGATGGCGGCCACATAAGCCTGAGTATCGCAGGCGCTGCCCGCGCAAGTGCCGCCGTCGAGCCTGCCAGCATCCCCGCCGTTCGTGTCCGGGTCGGTGTTGTACCAGGTGTAGGTATGCCCGCCATGACGCAACTGCCCGGCGTCATCGAGTTTGACCTCCCAGATCAGCCCGGTCACGTTGTCGCGGGTGCAGGCCCAGTCGTTAGGCCCATCACCCGGCGTCGGGTTCTCCGGGCATTCGCCAAAACCGGCGGTCGCACCGCTGCCGCAAAGGCGAGTAAAGTCGAAGCCCGCCGCGCCCGCACCGATTTTCTGAAAGTTCTGATCATCACGCGCCTGGGCATCCCGGCCGTGAACCGCGTCCTGCCCGGGGTAACTGGCAACCGCCGCACTATAGCAGGGAAGACTCGCCCCGGAGCTGGGTGCACACGTAACAACACCGGTATCATTCAGCCCCCCCACCGGCATAAACGGCTGCGGTGTCGCCGTGACCTGTTCGCTGCCCGCGCTCTCGGCCTGTCCGTTTAACGCCGTGACTCGGAAATAGTAGATCGTACCGTTTTCCAACCCGGTCACTGTGTAAGGGCTTGTCACATCCAGCACCAGTTCCGCACCGGGAATGCTGCCGTGGTTATCGATGTCATCAATGCTTTCTGTGGCGTAGTAGAGGTGGTATCCGGTGGCATCACTGACGGAATCCCAGCGGATGGCCACCTTGCTGTCGCCCGCCTGCGCCTGCACATTCTCCGGCGGCTCCCCTGCCATGTCTCCCGGGGAGATGCCCACACGAGACTCTGCGCCGCAGCCCGCCAGCGTCAACGCCAACGCCAACGCAAGCAAGGCTCCGAAGACGCGCGATGTGGTGGTACCGAGTGCGTTACGATTCATTGCTCGTCTCCTCCCGGCAAGGTGATGTCGACCCGGCGGTTCAATGCCCGGCCTTCCGGCGTGTCGTTGTCGGCCAGCGGCTCGCGACTGCCTGCACCGCTGACCCGCAAGCGCTCCGCCGCGATGCCTTGCCCCATCAGCAGCGCCGCTACCGCTCTGGCCCGCCCCAGCGCAAGCTGCTCGTTGTATTCCTCCGGTCCCTGATTGTCGGTATGGCCCCGCACGATCACCCTCGCCTCGGAATGACGATCCAGATAGGTGACGATCTGGTCCAGTTCGGTCGTGGTCGGCTCGCGCTCACCAAAATGAAAGGTCAGCACACCGATGGTGAACGGGAAAGCATGGGTGTCAGGCGCCGTATCGGGCTCCGGAGCGGACGGGGGTGACATGGGAGAAGCAACAGGCGCTGGTTCGGGCAAGGGTTCGGCCACCCGTTGATCTGTTGCAGCCGGACCACGACCGACATAACGCACGAGCGCCAGGCTGATCAGATCGGTGTCATCCGGACCGACCTGATAGCGGTCCCAGCCAAGCCGCATGCGCCAAGGGCCAGGGCTGCGCCATTCCAGCCCGGCGCCCCAAGTCGGGTCGGTGCCGGTAAAGCGCTTGCGCGTCTGCGCACGCAGGCTGTATTCCCAGTGAAACAGACCGCCGCGCAACCATAGACTCATGTGATCGGTAAAAGGGTATCGTGCCAGCAGCGCCACTTCCGCGCCGTTACCCGAGGCTGGCGCCACATCCCCCAGATCGTCAACGCTGATCGCGCCGACGTTCTGAAAATCACTGTCGGGGGTATCCAGATGCACATAGGCCCCTTCCAGCAACAGATAACGCCAGCCGTATCCAGCCAGCACCTTGCCTGCCAGGCGATCCTCATCCTCCACCTGCGCAGTGCCGGGAATACCGGCGGCGGCCATGCGCTCCATCACGGTGGCACTGTCAATATCGGTCATCGCCCAACCCAGAGCACCTCCCAGATAAAACCCCTGCCCGGCCTGTGCCGGCAGCATCGCTGCCAGCAGGCAACCTGTCAGGAAAAAGCGAAACATCAGCAAACACCCCAAGCCTGAATCATGCATTTTTTATGATCAGCGTCATTATGCGCAGTAACGCTCGGGGTGACATGTCCCTCGAACAAGGGACATGTCAGGTTTTCAACGCGCTATGAGGACGGGGTCAGGTCTCACATTTCACATTGCAGGCAGGCAGGCAGGCAGGCAGGCAGGCAAAAAGTAAGCTTCCGCTTACCTATCTTTCCATCTCTGGCTGACAAACACCTCGCCGCACTGATGGCACACTGCTAACGGGTTGATCAGCATGGGTACCGAAGCAGATGGCCAGACCACTTCGTATCGAGTTCGCCGGGGCGCTCTATCATGTCACCGCGCGCGGCAATGCTCGGGCCGACATATACAACGACTCCGCAGACAGACACCGCTTTCTGAATATACTCACCGAGGTCTGTAAACGTTGCCGCTGGCACTGTCACGCCTGGTGCCTGATGGATAATCACTACCACCTGCTTGTGGAAACAGGCTCGGCCACCCTGTCCTCCGGCATGCGTCAGCTCAATGGCATTTACTCCCAATATTTCAACCGCCGACATCAGCGTGCCGGGCATCTTTTTCAAGGGCGCTACAAATCCATTCTCGTGGAAAAAGAAAGTTACCTCCTGGAGCTGGCACGATACATTGTGCTCAATCCGGTACGGGCAGGGATGGTGCAGGAGGCTGGCGAATGGCGGTGGAGCAGCTATCGGGCGACGGCGGGCCTGGCACCGCTGCATCCCTGCCTGACCAGGGATTGGGTTTTAGCGCACTTCGGCAGCCGTTTGGGCGAAGCTACCCGGCGCTACAAACAGTTCGTACGCGACGGCAAAAAACAGCCCGCGCCCTGGGTACAGCTCAAAAATCAGATTTACCTCGGTTCCGACGCCTTCATTGAACACATGCATGCCGCACTCGACGCTGAACATCCGCTGACAGAGATTCCTCGCGCTCAACAGCTCACTCCCATCAAGCCGTTGAGCTGCTATGAGACACACCATGACGACCGGAAGGATGCCATGGCGCGGGCCTGGCTTGATGGTCACTATACGCTCGCGACGATTGGGGAATACTTCGGCGTGAGCCGCAGTTCTGTCAGTCGGGCCGTAAAGGCGCTTCGTGGAAAATGTGAGACCTGACCCTGACGATCTAGCGCTTTATCGCTGCTTGAATCGCGCGGACTGCGTCACGGTGGCTCTGCGGTGTAAAGCAGATCGGTTCCGCAAATTCTTCCATCACAATGGCCTGATCCCAGGGCATGTCGACCACCTTGCGCATCTGTACCTTGGCCATTTCCACCACGTTGGCCGGTAATGCGCAGACCCGGTTTGCCCAGGCGCGTGCCTCGTCGAGGAGGCGGTCGTGCGGCACTACGCGATTCACCAATCCCAGTTCCAGTGAACGCTCGGCAGACAGTCGTTCTCCGGCGATGAACAGCTCCATCGCTTTCTGGTAGCCGAGTCGGCGCGTCAACTGCCAGTTGCATCCGACTTCCGGCACCAGACCAATGGCGGCGAATGCCAGCACCAGTCTGGCGCGCTCGGAGGCCAATAGATAATCCGAGGCAAACGCAAACGATAGCCCCACGCCAGCGGCGGGTCCGTTCAGGGCCGAGATCACATACTTGTCGCTCTGTGCCAGCAACCGCGCCACGCCACCAAACTGGCGACGAATCCAGCGCCAGACTGTTACGGCGCCTTCATCCCCGCGCCGCAGGGATTCTTCTGCCATCAGGATAAAATCCAGATCGCCCCCCGCGCAGAACGCCGGATCAGCGCCGGTAAGAATGATGACGCGCACGTCGGGTGCATCCATCAAGGGACGCAACGCCTGCTGCAGCTGATAGCACAGCACCGGCGTCAGGGAATTGAGTCGCTCGGGATTGTTCAGGGTCACGGTAGCTACCCTGCCGTCGCTGGACACCTCCACATAGCGGTGCGTGTCCGCCTCACACTCCCGGATCAGGTCAGCATAGGTTTTTTCATTCATCACAGGGTCCTCTTTTCATATTAGAGATTAGTCTCTATAATTATCACCCATGGGACGACCAGGCAAGTTCACCATCGACGTCGTGCTGGACGCTGCACTTGAGGTGCTGGAGCGGGACGGCATGCGCGCACTCACCATGACTCGGGTATGCGAGCAACTGAACGCACCCAGCGGGTCCTTGTACCATCGCTTTCCGTCACGGGATGCGTTGTTGGTCGCCCTGTGGCTGCGCTGCGCGGAACGCTTCCAGAGCGGCCTTGAAGCGGTTTTGCTGGAACATGAGGATCCCCGTACAGCAGCCCATGCGGCGGTGCATCATTTTATTAACCGCACTCGAACGCATCGGGCCGAAGCACTGGTACTGATGGCCTGGCGGCGTGAAGACCTGCTCGGCGAGCCCTGGCCGGCCGCCGTGCGCAAACGCGCCGAAGCCCTGGCCGCCGATCACCTCCGCGTCGCCAAGGATTTCGCCAAACGCCTCTGGCCCAAAGGCAAAGGCGATCTGGCACGACTCAACTATGCGCTGGCAGGCCTGCCCCTCGCTGCCGTGCTTGATGAGTTGCGCGGCGGCAGACCGATGTACGACGCCGCTGACTGGGTCATTACTGCGATGGATGCCGTATTGCAGGATTGCTGGTAACAAAGGCAGAAAAGCAGGGGTCAGGTCTCACATTTCACACGGGATGCCGCCCCGACAGTTGATGGACGAAGATAAAGATCCACTCCTTATCCGATGGGAAATGTGAGACCTGACCCCCACTAATGCTCAGCGCGGCATGCGAATGCCGCTGAGATCGCGAAAGCACAGCTCCCGCGCCATGGCGAGAAAATCCTGGATGTAGGCGGCCTGCTCTTCTTCCACACGCACCGCCGCATAGAGCGTGCGCCACACGCCGTCCTCGCCCAGGCGACACGTCGCCAGCAGTTTCTGTGACAAATATTCCGTCAACGCCCAGTTCGGCAACGCCGCGACACCGCGGCCGCTGGCGACCAGCTGCGCCATCATCGGCGTCAGTTCGGCCGTGCGTAGTGCAGCCGGTTCGACGCCCGCCGGATCAAGAAAGGCCGTAAACACATCCAGCCGATCCCGCTCCACCGGGTAGGTGATCAGGGTCTGGTCAGCGAGTTGTGCCGGGCGCACAAAGCGTGCCGCCGCCAGCGGCGCATCGCGGGCCACCGCCAGCACCAATTCATAGCGGAACAGCGGGATATAACTCACCGCCTCCATCTCGATCGGGTCCGACGTAATCACCAGATCCAGATCACCGCGCACCAGCGCCGGCAGCGGCGCAAACGAAAAGCCCGCCGACAGGTCCAGTTGCACTTCCGGCCATTGGCCGCGAAACACATCCAGCGTCGGCATCAGCCACTGGAAACAGGAATGGCATTCGATAGCCAGATGCAGCCGCCCGGTCTGCCCCGCAGCCAGTCGCTTCAGCTCGCGTTCGGTGCCGCGCAAGCGCGGCAGCACCTCGTCGGCCAGGGCAAGGAGGCGCAGCCCGGCCGTGGTAAACCGCACCGGGCGGGTGCGCCGGTTCAGCAGTTGCAGCCCCAGACGGTCCTCCAGGTCGCGCAACTGGTGCGACAGGGCAGACTGGGTGACATGCAGCCGCTCGGCGGCCTCCACCAGACTGCCGCCCTCGCGAATGGCGGTCAGGGTCTCCAGGTGGCGAATCTCTATCATGATGAACAAATCTCATAGTATGGATGCGTATGTTGATTTTTACTCAACAAGCATACCTAGCACAATAGCGGCCATCGTTCATCAACCATGGAAAAGACCGCACATGAGCAGCCAACGCCCGACCCTGCACAACCTGGGCTTCCCCCGTATCGGCGCCCACCGCGAACTGAAGAAGGCCCAGGAGGCCTACTGGGCTGGCACCCTGCAAGCCTCCGAACTGGCCCATGTGGGCCGCGAACTGCGTGCCCGCCACTGGGCCGCCCAGGCCGAGGCCGGGCTGGACACCGTGCCGGTGGGCGATTTCGCCTGGTATGACCAGATTCTGGAATGGACCACTCTGCTCGGTGCGGTGCCGCCGCGCTTCAACCAGCCCGAAGATCAGCCGGTCGGCCTGGACACCCTGTTTCGCATGGCCCGTGGCCGGGCGCCCAGCGGCGAACCGGCGGCCGCCTGCGAGATGACCAAGTGGTTTGATACCAACTACCACTACATCGTGCCGGAGCTGCATCCGGAACAGACCTTCCGCATTGCCCGCGAGGAGCTGTTCCAGCAGGTCAGCGAGGCACAGCAGCAGGGGCATCAGGCGCGGCCGGTGATCCCCGGCCCGCTGACCTGGCTGTATCTGGGCAAGGGCGACGCGTATGACGGGGCCGCCGACGCAGCCAAACTGGACCTGCTGGCGCGGCTGATCCCGGTGTACCGCGAGGTGCTCAAGCGCCTGGCGGCTCAGGGCGTGACCTGGGTGCAGATCGACGAGCCGATTCTGGTGCTGGACCTGCCGGAGGCCTGGCAGCGGGCTTTCGTGCGCGTCTATGAACAACTCGCCGCCAGCCCGGTGAAACTGCTGCTGGCGACCTATTTCGGCGGCCTGGACGACAACCTGTTCACCACCCTGGCGTTGCCGGTGGCGGGTCTGCACCTGGACCTGGTGCGCGCGCCGGAGCAACTGGCGGCGGTACTGCCGCGTCTGCGCGACGATCAGGTGCTGTCCGCCGGGATCATCAACGGCCGCAATATCTGGCGCACCGATCTCGACGCCGCGCTGAACACGCTGAAACCCGCCGCCGAGGCGCTGGGCGAGCGCCTGTGGCTGGCACCGTCCTGCTCGCTGCTGCATGTGCCGGTGGATCTGGCGCACGAGAAAAAACTGGATGACGAACTGAAGAGCTGGCTCAGCTTTGCGCATCAGAAGCTGGATGAACTGGCGCTGCTGGGCCAGGCACTGACCGATCCGGATGTCTGCGCCGAGGCGCTGCACGCCCAGCGCGAGGCGCTGGCTGCACGACGTGCCTCGCCACGCATCCACAATCCCGCCGTGCAAGAGCGCTTTCGTCGCATCGGTGAGATCAGCCAGCAGCGCACGCCCTTCGCCGAACGCATCGCCCTGCAACAGGCCGCATTGAAGCTGCCTGCTTACCCCACCACCACCATCGGCTCCTTCCCGCAGACGCGGGAGATCCGCGCACTGCGCCGGGACTGGAAGAAAGGCGCGCTGGATGACAACGGCTACAACGAAGCCATTCGCGCCGAAGTCACCCGCTGCATCCGCTTCCAGGAACAGGCCGGACTGGACGTGCTCGTACACGGCGAACCGGAACGCAACGACATGGTGGAGTATTTCGGCGAGCTGCTCGACGGCTTTGCCTTCACCCAAAACGGCTGGGTGCAGAGCTACGGCTCACGTTGCGTGAAGCCGCCGGTCATCTTTGGCGACGTATCGCGCCCCGCGCCGATGACAGTAGCGTGGACAGCGTTTGCGCAGTCGCTCACCGACAAGCCGGTCAAGGGCATGCTCACCGGCCCGGTGACGATCCTGCAATGGTCCTTCGTGCGTGATGACCAGCCGCGCCAGCGCACCTGCGAACAACTGGCACTGGCGTTGCGCGATGAAGTGAACGACCTGGAGGCCGCCGGCATCCATGTTATCCAGATCGACGAACCCGCGTTCCGCGAAGGCCTGCCCCTGCGCCGCGCGGACTGGGGCGCCTACCTGGACTGGGCTGTGGCCTGTTTCCGCCTGAGCACCACCGGCGTGCAGGACAGCACCCAGATTCACACGCACATGTGCTATTCAGAGTTCAACGACATCATCGAAGCGATTGCCGCACTGGACGCGGACGTGATCACCATCGAGACATCCCGCTCGAACATGGAGTTGCTGGAAGCGTTTGAGAAATTCCACTATCCCAACGACATCGGCCCGGGCGTGTACGACATTCACTCGCCGAACATTCCCGAGGTGGACTGGATGGTGAACCTGATGCAAAAGGCAGCACGGCAGTTGCCGGCAGAACGGCTCTGGGTCAATCCCGATTGCGGGCTGAAGACGCGCGGCTGGCCGGAAACCGAAGAGGCCCTGCTGGCCATGGTGGAAGCGGCGCGGCAACTGCGCAGCGCCGCCTGAAAAACCGGGGGTCAGGTCTCAAAAACCGGGGGTCAGGTCTCACATTTCTCATCGGTCCGGAAAAACCGGGGGTCGGGTCTCACATTTCTCATCGGTCCGTGAAATGTGAGACCTGACCCCCAGTGCTCGCCAGTGCTGGGGTTCAGGCGATGGCGCCTTCCCGTGCCCACTCGCAACGCACGCGCAAGGGTTCCTCGCCCGGCTCGTGGCAGACATCCGCACACTCCCAGACAAAGGTGTGGTGCCCGGCGAGCTCGGTTTCCAGATGGACTACAGCGCTGACCCAGTACATCTGTTTCAGCAACGCCTCGAACTTGTGAATCCAGTGTTCCCACTCGTATTCCACCGCCTGGTAGGACATGCCGAAGTGGATGACCTGGGTCTGGAAGGTCCCGCCCATCAGGTCATCGCCCGGCACGGCAAACATTTCGCGGCACAGAAATGGCCACTCATCCGCTTGCGGCAACTGGCGAATTACCCGGCGATTGTGCACACAGCTGGTGCGGCGCTGCAGGGTGTCGCCGAAGGGCAGATGCTTGATGCACCCGTAGACAATTGACTCGGATTCCATGCGTCTCATTCAGACTCCGCTTACAACCGGCCGCACTGGCGCAGTTGTCGCTCATAGGTCTCCGCCATGGAAGACACGCGCGCCGCCGCATTCATGATGGTGCGATTATTACGGTAAGTACCACGTCGATAACCGGCGTGGCCGGAATAGTAGGCCAGATAAAGGTTGTAGGCATCGGTCTTGGCAATCCCGTTCTGACGATGGGACTGATCGTGGTACCAGCCAACAAAGTGCACCGCGTCCTTGAAGCGGGTACGGCGTGCCCACCAGACGCGATCTGCATCATCCTTGTACCAGGCCCAGGTGGAATTCAGTGCCTGGGCATAGCCGTAGGCATTGGACGGTCGCCGCCAGGGGATGAAGCCCAGTAATTTTCGCCGGGCCGGACGCGCCCGGGGCTGAAACCGTGATTCCTGATAAATGGTCGCCATCAGAATCGGTACGGCCACCCCGTATTCACGCTCTGCCTTGCGCGCCTGCCGCTGCCAGCTGTTGAACAAGCTGCTGCGCTCATCAAAGATATCGCAGGCATTGTCCACATTGGCCGGTGGACGCATGGCGCAACCGGTGGTCAGGAGCGCCATGAACGTCAACAGCAGTACGGGAGAGATCGGCAGATGTTTTATCATGAGTCAGGAGTTAACCCATGTTCGGCCAGCAAGGCAAGCAGCGCGTCTTCATCGAGCACCGGAATGCCAAGCTCTTCCGCCTTTTTCAATTTGCTGCCCGCAGCGTCGCCGGCAATCACCCGGCTGGTCTTTTTCGATACAGAACCCGCCACCTTGGCACCCAATTGCTCCAGCAGTGCCTTCGCCTGGTCCCGGGTGAGGCGCGTTAGTGTGCCCGTGAGCACCAGGGTCTCACCCGCAAGCGGACGACCGCCTGCCGGGGCCTGGGGTGCACGCGCGCGCAATGCATCGATCTGCGTCTGACAATGCGCCAGACGCTCGCGCCAGGCGTCATCCGCAAGCAATGTCCGCACGGCACTGATAGCGCTGGCAGGCAAACCTGCCTCTGCCAACCTGTCGTCGCTGATCTCACTCAATCCCGTTAACGTCGGGCAAACATTTGCCAGCTTTTCCAGTGACACCTGCCCGAGCCCGTCGAGGGGGGCGCCGAGCGCTTTGGCGGCGCTGAGCAGATGCACCATATCCAGACGCGCAGCAAATTCAGCCGCTGGCAGGTTTTGCTCTCCTGCCAGCAGACCCAGCGACAACAGCTTGTCTATCACCTCTTGATTGTGCGGCTCGTGAAAAAACGCCGCGATGGAACCGGCCACTTTCTGCCCGACGTCAGGCACCGCCAACAACAACAGTTCATCGGCTTCACGAATCGCGGAAAGATCTCCGAACGCCACGGCCAACGCCTTGGCCGTCTCTTCGCCAATCTGCAGGATGCCCAGCGCGAACAGAAAACGGGACAAGGGCATGCGTTTGCTTTTTTCCAGCGCCGCGATCAGGTTCTCAGCAGACTTCTCTCCCATCCGCTCGAGGCCCGCCACCTGCTCAGCCTGCAACTGGTACAGATCTGCCATGGTGTGGATCAGCCCCTGGTCCACCAGAGCCTCCACCAGCTTGTCACCGAGACCGTCAATATCCATGGCGCGACGTGAGGCAAAATGCTTGATCGCTTCTTTCTGCTGCGCGCCGCAAATCAGGCCGCCCGTGCAGCGGGCAATCACTTCGCCCTCGGGAGTAAACACTTCGCTGCCGCACACCGGGCAATGTTCGGGCATGACCACCGGCTCGGCGTTCGCGGGGCGGCGCTCGGTGACCACGCTGACCACCTTGGGGATCACATCACCGGCGCGGTAAATCACCACACTGTCACCAATGCGCAGATCCAGTCTGGCGATTTCATCCATGTTGTGCAGCGTGGCGTTGCTGACCGTCACACCACCCACCTGCACCGGCTCGAGGCGCGCCACCGGCGTGATGGCACCGGTGCGACCCACCTGAAACTCCACCTCTCGCAGGAGGGTAATTTCCTCCTGCGCCGGAAACTTGTGCGCCACTGCCCAACGCGGCGCCCGGGACACAAAGCCCAGCTCATTCTGCCAGTCCAGCCGGTCCACCTTGTAGACCACGCCATCAATGTCATACCCCAGATCCGCGCGGCGCTGCATGATGTCGCGATAAAACCGCAGCAGTTCATCAACACCGGTACAGCCGGTCACTTCGCTATTCACAGGAAGGCCCCAGTCGCGCACCCACGCCAGCAGATCACTGTGTCGGGAGGGCCAGGCCAGCCCTTCAAGGCGCGCCACACTGTAGGCAAAAAAGGTCAGCGGCCGCTGCGCCGCAATACGTGCATCAAGCTGGCGCAGGCTGCCCGCCGCTGCATTGCGGGGATTGGCAAACGGCTTCAGCCCGGCTTCCATCTGGCGGGCATTGAGTGCAGCAAAACCGTCATGGGGCATGACCACTTCGCCGCGAATTTCCACCAGCGCCGGGGCCTTGCCGCGCAGTCGCAGCGGCACGCTGCGCAGCGTGCGGATATTGCTGGTGATTTCCTCGCCGGTCTGGCCGTCACCCCGGGTGGCGCCACGCACCAGCTCACCGTGCGCGTACACCAGACTGACTGCCAGGCCATCCAGCTTGGGTTCCGCGACATACGTCACCGGATCAGTTCTGTCCAGGCGCTCACGAATGCGGCGGTCGAAATCAATCAGGTCGTCGTCATCGAAGGCGTTACCCAACGACAGCATGGGCACTTCGTGCAGCACTTCGGGAAAGCCAGCCAGGGGCACATCGCCCACCCGTTGGGTGGGCGAGTCTGAGGTGATCAGTGCAGGGTATTTTTTCTCAAGCGTATCGAGTTCGCGATACAGGCGATCGTACTCGGCATCCGGCACCGCCGGATCATCAAGGACGTAGTAGCGGTAGCTCCAGTCATTGAGTTGGTCACGTAACTGCCGGGCTCTTTCTGCCTGATCCGGGGAAACAAGGGGCATGGTCGTTCGCTCGCCTCAGGCGCCCTGGTGCACGCGCAGGCGACGTTCGAATTCCTGCACGCGCTGACGCAGATGCTCCATGGTTTGCGGTGTCAGTACGCTGCGTTGCTCGTCTTTCAACTCGCCGTGCAGCGCATCCGCCAGCTTGCGTACGGTTTCCAGCATACGCTCCAGCGCACCCATCGGCCGGCCCGGCCCGGGCAACTTCAGGAAAAACGTGACGCCGGCAAAGCGCTCACTTTCCATGGTATCGATGTCGAAGGTGCCCGGCTCCACCGCGTTGGCCATGCTGAATTGCAGCACGTCGCGGCCATTTTCGTTGCGGTGACAATGGAAGATATTCATGTCCCCGAAACGTAGGCCGTTTTCCAGTAATTGTTGCAGCAACTCGCGCCCGTCAAAACGCTCACCGCGCTGGGCAATCAGGTGCACCACAATGACTTCCATCAACTCGGGGGCGATACGCGGTTCGGGCGCAGGCTCGGCTACCGGTTCCGGCTTGCGCTCGACGGGCTGTGCGGGAGGACGCGTTGATGCGCTGGCCCGGGCGGCTTCATTGCGGGGAGCCGGTGACGGGGCGGGCTCTGTTTTGCGCGCGGACGGCGCTTTGGAGGCAGACGGCGTCGCAGGGCGTGCTCTGGGTGCAGCGCTCGCCGGTCTTGCGGCGCTGATCTCGCGCTGCTCGTCCTCATCGCGGCGGGCGCTCATGGGCGGCAACGCCTCATCGTCGTCATCATCCGCTGCGGTTTCACCAAACAGCTTCTGCTGGCTGGCGCGATGCACCGGCGCCTGACGGCCTTCTTCCGGCTCCATCATCAGCGGCGGTGTGCTGGCGCCACGTGTTTCGTGCTGTGCGTCGGCATCGTCTTCCGTTGCCTCGCGTTCCGCCGAGCGCTGCGCGGCAGCCTCGGCAGCTTCGGCTTCGGCACGCTGGGCCAGCATACGCTGGACCACGCGAGCGCCACCGGAAGGCAGCTCAGGGTTGTGTTCCGGGCGGGGCTCGTCATCGTTGTCGCGCCGACGCGGTTCGATCTTCATGCGCAGGCTGTCCTGCCGCTCACGCAGCATCCGTCGCAATCCGTCTGCCATGATCAGCAGGATCAGAATGACCAGAATGCCAACCAGGGTCTCCAGATTCAGGCCCATATCATTGCCTCTTCCATGTCTTGATTACCCCAATCACTTCCCATTGCACGAGCCATTACATGGCTGCCATTTCAGCAGCCTGATCCACATCCACCGACACCAGCCGCGACACGCCCGGCTCATGCATGGTCACACCCATCAGTGCGTGCGCCATTTCCATGGTGATCTTGTTATGCGTGATATAGATGAACTGCACCACTTCGGACATTTCATTCACAAGCTTGCAGAAGCGGCCCACGTTGGCGTCATCCAGCGGTGCGTCAACCTCGTCAAGCATACAGAACGGCGCCGGGTTCAATTGAAAAATTGAGAAAACCAGCGACAGTGCGGTCAGCGCCTTTTCACCGCCGGAAAGCAGATGAATGGTGCTGTTACGCTTGCCCGGCGGCCGCGCCATGATCGCTACCCCGGTATCCAGCAGATCTTCGCCGGTGAGTTCCAGGTAAGCATGGCCGCCACCAAAGACTTTGGGGAACAACTCCTGCAGGCCTTTGTTGATGCGGTCGAAGTATTCCTTGAAGCGTGTCCGCGTCTCGCGGTCAATCTTGCGAATCGCGTTTTCCAGGGTGCGCAATGCATCTTCCAGATCCTCGTTCTGGCGATCCAGGTACTCCTTGCGCTCCGCCTGGCTCTTGTACTCGTCAATCGCTGCCAGGTTGATCTGGCCAAGACGCCCGATCCGCGCCGCAATCGCTTCCAGTTCGCTGTTCCAGTGTTCTTCACTGGCGTCTTCCGGCAGATTCGCCAGCACGGTATCCAGATCAAACTGCAATTCCTGCAACTGTTCCTGCACCGTGGTGCGGCGCACCTTGATTTCCTGCCACTGCATGCGCTTGCTGTCCAGCGCCGAGCGCACTTCCTGCGCCTGGCTTTCGAACTGCTGCCGCTGGCCATCCAGATTGCGCACTTCGTGGTCGATGGTTTCCAGTTCGCGTCGCACTTCCTGCAGGCGATGCTCTGACTCCAGCCGCATCTCCAGTTTTTCTTCCAGCTGCGCCTTGAGCTCGATACCCGGATCATCGCCTTCGTCGAGCTGCTTCTCCAGTTGCGCCTTGCGCTCGGTCAGCATGGCCACCTGGGTGTCCAGCCGCGCCAACCCCTGCCGCAACGAATCGGCCTGGGTACGGGCGCCCTGCACTTCCATCGCCAGCTGGTGCGCCAGATCGCGCTGCTGGCGGGCTTTCTGTCGACATTCATCCAGTTGGCCACGGGTGCTGTCACGGCGCGACAACAGCTGCTCGCGCTGACCGCTGTCCTGCTCCATGGCGTCCAGCGCTTCTGCCAGAATGGCGCGCGCTTCCTTGACCTGCTCCTGTTCCTGGGCACGCTGCTCGCGGCTTTCCTCAAGCTCTCGGCTGAGGCGTTCACGGCGCATGGTGATCTGTTCGAGACGCACCTGTCTGGCGCTGATCTGGGCATTGAGCTCGCCCAGCTCGCGATTGATGCGGCTGGCCTGACGCTGACTTTCTTCGCGTTCCTGTTCCAGCATCTGAATCTGTTCGCGCCCTGCCTCCAGCGCCTCGCGGGTGGCGGCGACACGGGCTTCCAGTTCAGGGATCTTGTCATCCAGCTCGTCCAGCTCGCGGCGGCGAGCCAGTACACCAGCTTCCTGATCCTGTTCGCGCGCCACACGCAACCAGTCCGGGCCCACCTGGATACCGTCGCGGGTGACGGCGGATTCGCCAGCGGCGAGTCGGCTGCGCAGTGCCAGCGCATCGCTGAGGGTATCCACCGCATAGACCTGCCCCAGCTGCGCTGGTGCCGGACCGTTGACCAGGGCTGCCAGTGTCCGCCCCTGGGCGCCGCTGCTGGCAGCCGATGTCGGCGTCAACAGACAGATACGGCCCTGGGTCAGATCGCCCAGCCAGCTTTCCACCTGATCCAGACCGTTGACACACAGCCCTTGCAAGGCGTCACCGAGCACCACTTCAACAGCGCGTTCCCAGCCGGGCTCAACGCTCAGTTGGTCCGCCAGTCGCGGGCTCTGATCCAGATCATGACGTGACAGCCACTCGCCGACGCTGCCGTCATCCCCCATGGCCGCCTGTTGCAACGCGTTCAGCGTGGCCTGACGGCTGGTCATCTTCTGCAACTGCTCGCGGTCCGTGTCCAGTTGCCGGCCGCGATCACCGTTTTCCCGGCGAATCGTGCTGATCTGCTCCTGCACTGTCTCGGCGCGCATTTCGGCTTCTTCGACCTGCTCGCGCAATTCCGACTGCTGCGCTTCGAACTGACGCATCTCTTCTGCCAGCGGACCGGCATCCAGACTGCCCTGCTCTTTGCTGAGGCGGTCCGTGCGATCGGACAAGCGTTCGATAGAGGTTTCCAGATGCTGGATGCGGGATTGTTCCACCTCGGCACGGCGGCGGGATTCCGACGAACTGTGGTTGAAGGTTTCCCACTCCTGCTGCCAGGTTTGCATGGCTTCTTCGGCCATAGCCAGCGCTTCGGCGGCTTCCGCTTCCTGCTCGCGCAGCATTTCCAGTTGCGGTTCCACTTCCGCCAGCTTTTCGTCCAGCTCGGCAATGCGTTCTGCGTCGGTGCTCAGGTGACTGCTGGCCTCGCGCCAGTTCTGCTCCACCTGCATCAGTTCTTCATTGAGCTGCTGCTTGCGCTCACGCTGATGCTGAATACTCTGCTCGAGCCGCGCCACTTCGGCGCCCAGCCCGTAATACTCCTGCTGGACCTTGTTGAAGCGGTCCTGCACGTCCGTGTGGCTGTCGCGCAGACGTTCCAGTTCGGCATCCACGTGACGCTGTTCAGCGATCCGCGCTTCCACGGCCACTTCCAACTCGCGCATGACATGCTCGATCTGCTCGACCTGCGTATTGAGCGCGCGCCAGCGCAGGGCCCGCACCTGGGCGCCCAGCTGACGCTCTTCTTCCTTGTATTGCTTGTACTTTTCCGCTGCGGCCGCCTGGCGCGAGAGACGCTCCAGCTGACGGCCCAGCTCATCGCGGATATCCGTCAGGCGCTCCAGATTTTCCCGCGTGCGGCGCATGCGGTTCTCGGTTTCCCGACGGCGCTCCTTGTACCGGGAAATACCGGCGGCCTCTTCGATATAGACCCGCAGCTCTTCCGGCTTCGCTTCGATCAGGCGCGAGATCATGCCCTGCTCGATGATGGCGTAGCTGCGCGGGCCCAGGCCGGTGCCCAGGAAAATATCGGTGATGTCCTTGCGGCGGCATTTGCTGCCATTGAGGAAATAGGCGGACTGGCCGTCGCGGCTGACCATGCGGCGCACGGCAATTTCGGAGAAGCGCGCGTATTCGCCGCCAATCTTGCCTTCACTGTTGTCGAACACCAGCTCGATGGACGCCTGGGCCACCGGTTTGCGGGCGTTGGAGCCATTGAAGATGACATCGGTCATCGACTCGCCACGCAAGTGCTTGGCAGAGGACTCCCCCATCACCCAGCGCACCGCGTCGATGATATTGGATTTGCCGCAACCGTTGGGACCGACAACAGCGGTCAGATTCTCGGGAAACAGTGCCGTTGTCGGGTCAACGAAGGATTTGAAACCCGCAAGCTTGATACTTTTCAGTCGCATAGCTGTGATGGACCTGGTCATGGCACCGCTGTCCGGCGGCGCTTTGGGGGTAAAGAACAATGAGATCAATCTGTCCCGGGCCCATGGCAGGCCTGCGGCCAACGCGGCATGAAACCCGTCGGGCGCAGCCAGCTGTTCATGCCGCCCCGAAAAACGGCTAGTGTATATAAAATCACGCCCGCACACTAATGTCGCACTGCCATCAGGCCAGCCCGCCCAGCGCCGCGCTGCACCTGTTCCACGGCCTGCTTGAGGATGCTTCTTGCACTTACTGCCTGTCGCCTGCACACCCCGCGCCACCTGCGCCCCGGACCCTGCCGTATCGGCGCAGCTCGGAGCAAGCATTGATGAGTGCCCGGTCATGAGTGGTCGGTCATGAGCGCCCGGCCATGAGCGCTCCGGGAGATGCACTGGACATCCTGCGCCGCTCGGCACGGCTGGCGCTCAGCCCGGGGCTGCGGCCCTGGGTGATCCTGCCCGTGCTCGCCAACGCATTGCTGTTCGGCACTGCCTACTGGTGGGCCGGCAGCACCCTGGCCGGCTGGGTCGGCGCACTGCTCGCCGGCTGGGCCCTTGAGGGCTGGCTGGCCTTCCTGAATCCGCTGATCAGCCTGCTCGCTGGCCTGCTGCAATTGCTGATCTGGCTGGTGCTGCTGGCACTGATGGCCAGTACCTTTACCTATGTGGTGCAACTGGTGGCGGCGCCGTTCATGGGCTTTCTGGCCAGCGCCACAGACCAGCGACAGCATGGCCCTCTGGGGCTGAGCACGCCCCCGGATGAGGGCCTGGTTGCCATGGCCTGGCGCACCACCAAACGCGAAGTGCGCAAGACCTGGTACTGGCTCTGGCGCGCGTTGCTGTTACTGGTGCTGGTGGGGGTCCTGTCACTGATCCCGGGGTTGAACCTGATCGCCCCGGTGATCTGGTTTCTCTGGTCAGGCTGGATGCTGGGGGTGCAGTACATTGATTACGGTGCTGACAATCGGCTGGTGCCGTTCAGCGAAACGCTGGCGCAACTCAGGGGCAAACGCGCGCTGGTAACCAGTTTTGGCGCCATGGTGCTCGGCCTGACCATGCTGCCACTGATCAACCTGGTGATCATGCCCATCGCCGTGATCGGGGGCACATTGTTGTGGCTCGAGCACGGCCGCCACGAAGACCGGCGCGCACCCTGACGGATTACAGGCAGGCGCTATTTCTTGCGCCGATTACCCCAGGCGGCCTCGATCTGCCGCGCCCGGACGATGGATTCCTGCACCAGCGATGACTGATGCTCGGCAAACTCCCGGATAATTTCCAGCGCCGAGCGGACATCCCGCCGAAAGATGGTCTCAATGATCGCCTTGAAGAATGCCAGGCACTCTTTCATTTCGTCCTGGTCGATATGCAGCGCCATATAGAAAGCTCGCTGAATCGCCGGCTGCAGGTTATCCAGAATGTCCTGCACGAAATCGTTGCGGGCGAAGGGGTAAGCCAGCTCAAAAAAGCGGAAGCTGCTGTCGAAGAACTGGTCCGTCTCGCGCTCCTCCACCTGCTCCTGCAACTGATGGATCAGTTCAATGAACGGGTCAAGATCGTCTTCCTTCATGACCTTGATCGCTTTGCGGATCACCAGCCCCAGCAGCACCTGCATGATCTCGTAGAGGCTGCGGACATGGGCTTCGGAGAGGTCTTTCACCACCGCGCCGCGGCGCGGCAGAATGTCGATAAGGTGGCGGCGCTGCAGGATCAGCAGTGCTTCCCGGACAGAGCCACGGCTGACCTCCAGCTCTGCGGCGATGCGCAGCTCCTGGATTCTGTCCCCGGGCAGCATTTCTCCGCGTATGATCTGTCGCCCCAGATGCTGAGCGATCTGTTCTGACAAACTGTCATTGGCCTTGAAGCTCACCTGCATCCCTTCTTTTGTTTAACAATTCAGTATGTTGGGGGCAATTCCTGTCCGACTATACTACAAACCATGGCAGCGAACAGTGGCCTCTGTGTTGCGCCCCGGGCACCGTGATGACCTTTCGTGACATGACGGGGCACAAGGAAGATCTCTGCAAAAGCCGGGCCGAACAGGCAAGAGAGAAAGCAGGCGGGATATCAAGCGCGGAATCAGAAAAGTTACCCACAGAATCTGTGGATAACTCTGTGCGTAATAGTGTGGGCAACCCATCACAGCCCTGTCATGGGGGCACTCCCCGCAAAATGCTGAAAAAGTACCCAATCAATAAACAGCATATTTTTCAATGAGTTAAGTATTTGGCCGAGAAAATCAAAGGGTTACGAGGGCAAGTTGAAACATTCATGAAATATGCTCAGATGCTGTGCAAAACTCCACGCAGAACATGGCCCGATGCGCCTGAAGGGGGCACAGCGCGCATCGCATGTGAAGGGTTAATTCAGCGACGCAGGCTCAGCGTCACCCCCAGGGTGAGCTGCGGCTCTGCATCCAGTTTGTGGCTCTCGCGGGCGGCCGCCGTCTCGCACTGGCTGCTGCGACGATAATCCGAACAATTCAGCGGCTGTAACACTGCCATACCGCCGCTGACGGTCAGGCGCAAGTGGTTGCTGACCCACTGGTGGCCCAACTCGGCACCCAGTCCCAGGCGTTCGTAGCTCTTTTCGCCACCCAGGTCCCCCGCCAGCAGACCACTGAAGAAGCCACTGGTAACCGTCGTGCCGCCATCCATGCGTCGGCGCATGCCGATAGCCCAGCGCAGATCGTCATCCTGGAACCCCTGGCTGCCTATATGCGCGCCGGGCAACACCCAGGCGGTAGTGCGGCGCCAGGCCCATTCGACATTGGGGCCGACCAGGCCATTGAGAAATCCGGCGCCCACCAGCAAATCGGCACGGGCCTGCCCGGGCATCAGCAGAGCAGCCGGCGCCAGCAACAGGGCGAACAGGCAGGTACGTAACGTACGTATAAGGGTCACGGAGGAAAACCTCTTTCTTGTTGTTATTGTCTGGTATTGTCAGTGCTTATGAGCCCTGTATTGTGGGCAAGCCCCCTCCGGAAGACAAGCGCCGATCAGCTGGCCGGGAGCAGTCGCACATTGATAACGCCCGCCACCGATGCAATGGCATCCAGCACCGCCGCTGACGGTGCGACCTCCAGATCCAGCAGATTGTAGGCGATGTCATCCCGGCTCTTGTTGAGCATATCAATCACGTTCAGCTCGGCATCGGCCAGCACTGACAGCACCTGCCCCAGCATTTTCGGCACATTGCGGTTACTGATCGCCAGACGATGCGGCCCGTTACGCTCCAGCACCAGCGTCGGGAAGTTCACCGCATTGACGATATTGCCGTGCTCCAGAAAATCAATCAGCTGGTCCGCAGCCATGCGGGCGCAATTCTCTTCGGATTCCCCGGTGCTGGCGCCCAGATGCGGTGTGGCAATCACACCGGGTACGCCCTGCAAGTGGGGGCCGGGGAAGTCTGTCAGGTAGGTGCGCAGTCGACCGGCCTTCAGGGCGTCCACGGCTGCTGCATCATCCACAATGCCATCACGGGCGAAGTTCAGCAGACAGGCCCCCGGCCGCAGCACGCTGAGCGCCTCGGCGCCAATCAGGTGCCGGGTGGCCGGCAACAGTGGCAAGTGCAGGGTGATGTAGTCGGAGCGCGCCATCAGCGCGGCCAGGCCGTCCATGCGACCCACCCGGTTTGGCAGGCGCCAGGCCGCCTCCACAGACAGCGCCGGGTCATAGCCCACCACCCGCATGCCCAGGGCCAGCGCCATCTCCGCAACGCGAGAGCCGATAGCGCCAAGGCCGACCACACCCAATGTGCGCCCGGCCAGTTCCTGGCCACGAAACTGCTTCTTGCCGGCCTCAACAATAGTGTGAAACGCAGCGGAATCCGGCTCGGCAAGCCCGCGCACCCAGGTAATGCCTTCCATCACGCCACGGGAGCCCAGCAGCAAGGCAGCCAGGACCAGTTCCTTGACCGCATTGGCATTGGCACCGGGTGTGTTGAAAACCGGAATACCGGCTTCGGTGAAGGCCGGCACATCAATGTTGTTGACGCCGGCACCGGCTCGGGCAACCGCTTTCAGGTCAGGGGTGATGGCGTCGGCGCCCAGCACGTGACTTCGCAGCAGCACCGCATCAGGCTGCCTGAACTCACTGGCGACTTCGTAATGTTCGCGGGGAAAACGCTCCAGACCGCACACGGCGATCTGGTTGAGGGTCTGGATGTGAAACATTGGCTCTCCCTGCTCAGTCATAATCCGTTGACTGTTTTGTCACCATTCTGCCGGCAATGCAAGCCGGCAGACGATGAACAGGCAGGCAGGTCAATCAATATTCGAACGTCATGCCCAGGCGTTGCCCGACCTGCTCATAGGCTTCGACCACGCCGCCCAGGCCCTGGCGGAAGCGATCCTTGTCCATTTTTTCGCGGGTCTCGGCATCCCACAGGCGGCAGCCGTCTGGGCTGAACTCGTCGCCCAGCAGGATTTCACCGTCGGCCACACCGAATTCGAGCTTGTAGTCCACCAGCAACATGCCGCCGTCGAGAAACAGCTGCTTGAGGATGTCGTTGACCTTGAAGGTCAGCACTTTCATCTGCTCGATCTGGCCCGGCTCGGCCCAGCCGAAGCTGCGCACGTGGTATTCGTTGATCATCGGATCGCCGAGGGCATCATTCTTCAGAAACATCTCGAAGGTGGGCGGGTTCAGCGCCAGCCCCTCTTCGACGCCAAGCCGGCGACACAGGCTGCCTGCGGCGATATTACGGACCACACACTCCACCGGAATCATGCTCAGCCGCTTCACCAGCGATTCGTTGGACGACAAACGACGCACGAAATGGGTAGGAATCCCCGCCGCCGCCAGTTTTTCCATGATGAAGGCATTGAACTGGTTGTTGACCGCACCCTTGCGCGCCAGCTGCTCCACTTTCTTGCCGTCAAACGCGGAGGTGTCATCACGGAAGCTCAGCACCATGAGATTGTCATCATCGGTGGTGAACACCGATTTGGCCTTGCCGGAGTACAGCTCTTTACGTTTTTCCATGTTGCCTCAGCCCCGTATCAGTCGTTGTGCCCTGCTTATTCCACCAGCAGCCAGGGGAAACCATCACCCTGACTCGCCACTCGTAACCGCTGCATATCATCAAACCCGGCCTCGGCCATGGCTGCCAGCGCATGCTCCGGCGTGTTGTTGTCCTCGCTCAGATGCGACAGCACCAGATGTTGCAGCCGCCCCTGATCCATCTCTGTCACCAGTTCGCCAGCCTGGCGGTTGTTCAGATGCCCCCACTGTCCGCCCACACGCCGTTTCAGCGACATCGGATAGTGCCCCATGGCCAGCATGTCCCGGTCATGGTTGCACTCAAGCACCAGTGCATCGCAGGCGCCGTAGGCCTGGACCACATGGGAGGTAATCGTACCAAGGTCTGTCAGGACACCAACATTGCGGCGCTGATCATCAAATACGTACTGGCAGGGTTCCCGCGCATCATGGGGGACCGGCACCGGCGTGACCGTCAGGGCGCCGACGGTCAGTGCCCGGCCGGGCCTGACCTCGTGCAGCACCACGCCACGGGTATCGAAGCGCTCCCGTTCAGCAAGTGCGCGCCCGGTGCCATGGCTGAGGTAAACCGGCACACCCAGACGACGGGCCAGCGGCAGTACGCCACGCACATGATCGCCGTGCTCGTGGGTGACCAGTATGGCGGTAATCTCAGCGGGATCAGCTCCCAGACGCGCCAGCCGCGCCAGGGTTTCCCGCATGGAAAACCCGCAATCCACCATCACCAGTGTGTCGTCGCTCTGCACCAGTGTGGCGTTGCCCTTGCTGCCACTGCCGAGCGATGCGATTTTCACGTCACCTCACCTGCCGGGTACTGCTCAGAACTCATTATTCAGGCGCTCGAGGATCGCTTGCCCGGGCTCCCTGGCCACCAGTGCGGTGCCGCGACGATCAAGCACGGCCACCTGGATGCCATTGACGGTATGGCTGAGCTTCAGCTGTGCCTGACGCTCTTCCAGCCCATAGCTGCGAGGCACACGGACATAATAAATCCCGGATTCCCTGTTGCGGTCCTCAATGGTCAGGTCGGTGCGAGCCAGCGCCTGACCCACATATTCCCAGGCCCAGACGAACTGGGTGCTGAGCATGATGATCGGATAGCCATTGCCATCCCGCCCCATGATGGCACTCAGGCGACCGGGATCAACGGATGCGGCAGCCGCCTCGGCACTGTCCTGCTGCCCCAGGATTGCCAGTTGCGGTGGCGGAGGTGGCCGAAACCGCTCGCTCGAGGGCGTCACGCGCTGATCCACATCCGGAATGGGATAACCATCCTGAAAACCGGAAAAGAACATGCCCTCAGGCACATCCATACGGGGTGATGTCTCGGCTTCCTGGTACACCAGGGTACGGTCGGGAATCCAGCTGCAACCGCTGGACAGCACGACTGCCACCATGGCGGACAATGTCGCGACAGAGAAATACCTCATTTCACCTCCAGCAGACCGCAATCACGCAGCATCTGCCGTAAACGTTCCTGGGCCGGCCCTGACAGTGTGGTCAGCGGCAAGCGGATACCCCGGTCGATCAGCCCCATTTCATGCAGGGCCCATTTCACCGGGATGGGATTGGATTCGACAAACAGCCCCTGGTGCAGCGGCGCCATCTGCGCGTTGAGCGCACGAGCCCGCTCTGCATCACCGGCCAGCGCAGCGTCACATGCCGCCGCCATGGTCGCCGGCATGACATTGGCGGTCACCGACACATTGCCGTGACCACCCATCAGAATGAATTCAATCGCTGTGGCGTCGTCACCGGAGTAGAGCATGAAATCGGCGCTGCAGCGCTCCATCAGTTCCCGGGCACGATCCAGGTTACCGGTGGCTTCCTTGATGCCAACGATATTCGGCACCTTGCACAGCCGCTCCACCGTCTCCGGGAGCAGGTCGCAGGCGGTCCGCCCGGGCACGTTGTAGAGAATCTGCGGGATATCCACTTCCCGGGCAATCGCCAGGTAATGCTGATACAGGCCTTCCTGCGTCGGCTTGTTGTAGTAAGGCGTCACCAGCAGACAGGCGTCAGCACCGGCGCGCTGGGCATAGCGGGTCAGGCGAATGGCTTCGTCGGTGGAATTGGCGCCGGTGCCCGCGATCACCGGGATACGCCCGGCCGCAGCGGCAACGATCTCGCGGATCACCAGATCGTGCTCCTCGAAGCCGATGGTCGGCGATTCACCGGTGGTGCCCACAGCAACCAGTGCATGGGAGCCCTGCTCCACATGCCAGTTGACCAACTTCTTCAGGCGCTCCCAGTCCACCGAACCGTCGGCATGCATGGGGGTGACCAGGGCTACGATGCTGCCGCGAATGTCCACGATTTACTCCGGCTTGCGACGTCACACAGATGTTGCGTCACAGAATCAGTATAGTTTGGTGCGGCATCCCGACCGCGTCCGAGGCGCCATATGGTACTTGGCGCCCTGATCGGCGACAACACCGGCGACAACAGTCACAAGCGTGAGCCAGGCCGCTTCAGGGCCGGCGGTCCGGGAGGTACACTGACCCCCATGAACCCCGTGCCTGCCTGGCACGATGGTCACTTAGCTTGTTGTCAGGACACATCACTATGGATCAGTTGATCGTTATTTCCGCCCTGGGTTCCGACCGTCCGGGCATTGTCAAAGCCCTCACCGGTGCGGTGCTTGAGCGCCAGGGCAATATTCTGGACTCCCGCATGACCGTACTGGGCGGCGAATTCGCCGTGCTGATGCTGGTCAGCGGCAGTGACGACACCCTGTCGCAGCTCGAAGCCGCTGCACCGTCACTGGAGCAATCACTGGCGCTGACCATTACCCTGCGGCGCACCCGCCGTGCCGGCGAACAGGCCAGCGCCCTCCCCTATCAGGTCGAGGTCGTGGCCATGGACCACCCCGGTATCGTCCATGAGATTGCCCAGTTCTTTTCCAGCCGCGGCATCAACATCAATGATCTGACCACCGGCACTTATGCCGCACCGCACACCGGCACACCGATGTTCAGCCTTCACATCACGTTGAACGTGCCCGCTGAAGAATCCGTCAGCCGTTTGCGTGACGAGTTCCTCGATCTCTGCGAACAACGCAATCTGGACGCCACCATGCACCCCCGTCGCCACTGAACAACGAAGACCGTCAAGGAGTGATTAATGAGCAAGACCGCCCAACTGGACAAACCGATACCCCGCTTCTCTGCACCCGCCACCGGGGGCCAGACAATCCAGTCCGAGAACCTGAAGGGCCGAGCCTATGTCCTGTACTTTTATCCCAAGGACAGCACACCGGGCTGCACGACTGAAGGGGGAGATTTCCGTGACCTGTACGCTGCGTTCCAGCAGGCAGGCTGTGACATTTTCGGTGTCTCGAAAGACAGCCTGAAAAGCCATGAAAACTTCAAGAACAAGCAGGCCTTTCCCTTCGAACTGATCTCTGATGAAGATGAAACCCTGTGCCGCATCTTCGATGTGATCAAACTGAAAAAAATGTACGGTCGCGAATTCGAGGGTATCGAACGCAGCACCTTTCTTGTCGATGCCAGCGGCACTCTGCGGCAGGAATGGCGCAAAGTGAAGGTCAAGGGCCACGTCGAGGCCGTGCTGGAAGCTGTGCAGGCCCTGTAGCGGTCGTCGCAGCCCGGGTCAGGCCTCGGGCTGCGGCTCCTCGGTAACGATCGGTGAGTCCTGATTTCGCGGCCAGGCATACAGCACCGCCTTGATCAGGGTCGCCAGCGGGATGGCAAAGAACACGCCCCAGAACCCCCACAACCCGCCGAAAAACAGAATCGCCGTAATGATCGCCACCGGATGCAGATTGACCGCCTCGGAGAACAAAAACGGCACCAGCACATTGGCATCCAGGAACTGGATCACCGCGTAGAGCGCCATCACCAGCGCAAATTCTCCCCCCCAGCCAAACTGCACCCAGGCAACAGCGGCCACTGGAATCGTCACCACCGTGGCGCCGATATAGGGAATAACCACCGACAACCCCACCAGTACCGCCAGCAACAGCGCATAGTTGACGCCGAGCAGCTTGAACACGATATAACTGGTGGCGCCGACGATCAGGATCTCAATGGCCTTGCCGCGCACGTAGTTGGCGATCTGCTGATCCATCTCGGCCCAGACATTGGACAATACCCTGCGCCGGTCCGGCAACATGGAACCGCTCCAGCTCATCAATCGTTCACGGTCTACCAGAAAGAAAAACACCAGCAACGGCACCAGCACCACAAAGATCATCACATCGACAATGCTGGGTATCGTAGCTAGCGACAACGACAACACCGCCTGCCCGGCATTGGCCAGCTCACGCTGCGCAAGTTCAACGATGGTGTCTACCTGACGCATGGAAATCATTTCCGGATAGGCCGCCGGCAGCTCACGCAACCAGCGTTCACTGTTGTTGAGTATTCGGGGAAGCTGGTCCTGAATCAGGTTGACCGTCTGCTTCCATATCACCGGCAGCAATATCACCAGAGTGGCCACCAGCAGGCTGACAAACAACAGATAGACCAGCCCCACTGACAACTTCTCCGGCAGCCCCCAGCGCATCAGCGTCGTAACCAGACCCTGCATAAGATAAGCCAGCACCAGCGCCGTCAGCACCGGCGCCAACATGCCGCCAAAGAACAGAATGACCAGCAGACCGCCGGCCAGCAGGAAAAACAGATAGACCGCCTCTTCGTCGGAAAAGTAGGCCCGGAACCAGTTCCTGATCACGTTCATCATCTATTTCTCTCCTTCGGCAACCCGGATCAGGAACCAGATTTCATCATCAGTGGGGGCGGCGGGATCAGAACTGCGAACCAGTTCATGTCCCGATTGTCTCAGATAAGCGGGGATGTCCCGGCGTGCGCCGATGTCCGTGGCGCGCACCAGCAACGTTTGGCCCGACGCCAGGCCACGTAACGCCTGACGCGTCTTGAGCAACGGCATCGGGCAACGCAGGCCCCGGGCATCCAGCACGCTGTCCGCGCCTGGCAGCACCTGCGATGAACCGGCCGCCCTCGCAACCAGCTGGCCCGGATCATCAGACTTGCGGGGGGTATCATTCGTCACATCACGGCCCTTCAGGTCGATTCACAGAGATACGCCAGCGCGTGGGTACATTATACTGATAGATGATACTGATGGATGTCACGAACAGGAGATCACTTTGACACAGTTACGGCGTTTTTGCGCCTCACTGCTGCCGCTGATGCTGCTGGCCATCCTTACTGTGGCCGGCGCCTCCGCCAGCCCGCACAGCCTCCCTGATCTGGGCGACCCGACCGGCAATATCCTGACCCCCGAGCAGGAAAACCGCCTCGGGCGCGCCTGGTTGCGTGGACTGCGCAGCCAGGCGCCGATTCTCCAGGACCCCCTGGTACAGGACTATGTGGAGCACCTGGTTTATCGCCTCGCGTCCCATAGTGACCTGTCAGAACCTGACCTGGCGATCGTGGTCGTCAACAATCGTGAAATAAACGCCTTCGCCGTACCTGGCGGCGTCATCGGTCTCAATGCCGGGCTGTTTCTCAATGCAGAAAGCGAAGATGAAGTGGCCGCCGTCGTGGCCCATGAAATCGCCCACGTCAGCCAGCGCCACTTCACCCGTCGCTATGCTGACAGCCGGCGCATGAATCAGGCCATGCTGGCCGCCATGCTGGCCAGCCTCGCCGTCGCCATTGCCGGCGATGCCCAGGCTGGCATGGCCGGTATTGCCACCAGCCAGGCCGCCGCCATCCAGTCGCAACTGGCCTACTCCCGACACCACGAACGCGAGGCCGACCGCGTCGGCATGCAGACACTGGTCAATGCAGGCATGGACCCCCATGCCATGCCGCGCTTTTTCGAGCGCATGGCCCGCAGCCGCCAATACGCCGGCACGCCCCCCGAATTCGTTCTCACCCACCCGGTCACCGAAACCCGGATTGCCGACAGCCGCAACCGGGCAGAAAACCTCAGCCGCCCGCCCATGCGCGTCACACCGGAGTTCGATCTGATTCGCGCGCGCACTCAGGCCGCCTTTATCAGTGACCCGCAGCAGGCCCTGACCCACTTCCGCGGGCGCTACGAAGGCGGCCGCAGCATTGCCCAGCAGGCAGCAGGCTTTGGCCTCGCCATGAGCGCCATGCGTGCGCGGCAATATGACCTGGCCGAATCCACACTCAAACAGATGATGGAACAGGAACCCAATCAGTTCTGGTACCGCCTGGCCCTGGCAGAGGTTGCCGAGCAACGTGGCGACCACGACAGGGCAATCAAGATACTGCGCGAAGTGCTGGACCTGATGCCCGGTAATTACGCTACCTCTGTGATGCTGGCGCGCAACCTTATTGCCCAAGAGGAATACGCGGAAGCCCGCGCGCTGACAGAACGCATGCTGCTGAAACGCCAGGATCCACTGTTGTGGAGCATGCTGGCCGACGCCTGGGGCAAAGAAGGCGACCGCGCCCGGGCACATCAGGCCCGCGGCGAGTATCTGTTCGCCATGGGCCAGGAGGAGCGGGGCCTGGAGCAGATGCGCTTCGCCCTGAACCAGAGCCGTGAACGCTTCGCCATGCACAGCCAGGTCCGCGCACGGCTGCAGGAAATGGAACGGCTCGCCAACGAGCGCTTCTGAGCAGCCGCAGAGCGCCGTAACGCTTTAGCTGGCTGCGCGACGCGAATCCCTGTACTATGCCCAACGTCGCGACCAGTCAGCGACACCCCGCCTTCTGCGACACCCCTATTTTTCAACGCCTGTGACTGGTCCTCAACGCAGCGACAGGCGCTCAATATTTTCCCGGAGCAACATGTCTTTTTCTGAACTTGGCCTCTCTGATGCCATCCTGCGTGCCGTGCGTGAGCAAGGCTATGACATTCCTACCCCCATCCAGCGCCAGGCCATTCCTGCCGTGCTGGCAGGTGGCGATCTGCTCGCCGGTGCCCAGACCGGCACCGGCAAGACCGCCGGCTTTACCCTGCCGATCCTGCAGCGCCTGACAACACAGCCGGCCCGCAAGCCCGGCAAGATACGCACCCTGATTCTGGCCCCGACCCGCGAACTCGCGGCGCAGGTGGAAGAATCCGTCCGCACCTACAGCAAACACCTGGATATCAATTCCATGGTGATGTTCGGTGGTGTCGGCATGCAGCCCCAGGTCGACCGCCTGAAAAAGCGCATTGATATCCTGGTCGCTTGCCCCGGCCGCCTGCTGGACCACGCCCGTCAGGGCACCGTAGACCTCTCCGGTGTTGAAATCCTGGTGCTGGACGAAGCAGACCGGATGCTCGACATGGGCTTTATCCATGACATCCGCCGGGTCCTGAAACTGCTGCCCGCCGGCCGCCAGAACCTGCTGTTCTCCGCGACCTTCTCCAATGAGATCAAGACGCTGGCCGATGGCTTGCTGAACAAGCCGGCACTGATCGAAGTCGCACGCCGCAACGCCACCGCCGAAACCGTCTCGCAAAAGGTTTACCGTGTCGACCGCGAGCGCAAACGTGAACTGCTGGCAGAGCTGATCATTCGCCACAATTGGTATCAGGTACTGGTCTTCACCCGGACCAAGCATCTGGCCAACCGCCTGGCAGAACAGCTCTCCAAACAGGACATCACGGCGATGGCAATCCATGGCAACAAGAGCCAGTCCGCCCGGACCCGCGCACTGAGTGAATTCAAGGCGGGCCAACTGCAGGTCCTGGTCGCCACGGACATCGCGGCACGCGGCATCGATATCAGCGAGCTGCCCCATGTGGTCAACTTCGAGCTGCCCAACGTGGCCGAAGACTACGTGCACCGTATCGGCCGCACCGGCCGGGCCGGCTCTGTGGGTGAAGCCATCTCGCTGGTCTGCGTCGACGAAAACCGGCTGCTGTCCGGCATCGAGAAACTCATCGGCCGCAAGCTGGAAGAAGAAATCCTGCCCGGCTTTGAACCGGACCCGCGCATCAAGCCCGAGCCGATCCAGAACGGTCGCCAACGCCAGGGTGGCGGTGGCCGCTCCGGCGGTGGCAACAGCGCCAATCGCGGTGGCCAGCGCAGCGGCCAGTCCGCCGGTGCCCCACGCGGGGATGGCCAACGTCGCCCCGGCGGCGGCAGCGGTCGCCCGGCATCGGGCAACACCACCGGCGCCCGCCCCGGCAACAGCCAGCGTCGTCGCCGCACGGCAGCGACCAACTGATTTCTTCAGTCTGCTGACACCAAAAAAGCCCTCGGAAACGGGGGCTTTTTTGTGGTTTATCACGGCTGGAAATTCGTCATCCTCCAGCCAGTGGTTCACCCTCCATCGAGTACGCGTTGAGCCGGGGTATGCCCTTCCGGGACCGCTCAAGCCATCCCTGGGCGCTCGCGCTTTGGCCATCCCTGGCCAAAGAGGTCCCTCCAGGGCATACCCCGGCTCAACGCTGGCAGGAGATTCGACGCACGGTGGTTATAGCAACTTTCTGGAGGAACAAAACCGCTAGTTGGCTTCCAGCTTGTTAACCGGGCTGCGCGTGACGGCCCTCGGGGGGCGGGTACAGGTTTTCAGGACTGTGTGAGACAAGGATGTCGAACACAAGCCTACAGGGACGTATTTACGGCGGGTCCTGAAAACCTGTACCCGCCCCCCGAGGGCCACAACCACCAAACTAAAACAGAATGGCCCAACCAAGCTACAGTAGTCAGATCAGCGAGAGGCGAGCGACGCCCCGAATGCCAGCATGCGATCCAGCGGCACCATCGCCTTACGGGCGATCTCCGGGTCGACGAAGATTTCCTGACCCGCACCCTGCTCGTCCTCCAGCACCCGGCACATATTCTCCAGACCGTTCATCGCCATCCACGGACAATGCGCACAACTGCGACAGGTCGCACCACTGCCCGCCGTTGGCGCCTCAATGAAGGTCTTGCCCGGCGCCAGCTGCTGCATCTTGTAGAAGATGCCGCGATCGGTCGCCACGATCAGGGTTTGATTCGGCAGTTCCACCGCCGCCTTGATCAGCTGGGAGGTAGAACCCACCACATCGGCGATCTCGACCACAGCCTGGGGCGATTCCGGGTGGACCAGCACCGCAGCGTCCGGGTAGGCCTCGCGCAGGTCCAGCACACCACGCGCCTTGAATTCCTCATGCACGATGCAGGCGCTGTCCCAGCACAGCACATCAGCGCCAGTCTGGCGAGTGACGTAATCGCCCAGATGCTTGTCCGGCGCCCAGATGATCTTCTCACCCTGGCGGTCGAGGTGCTCGATCAGCTCGACGGCAATACTGGAGGTCACCACCCAGTCGGCCCGGGCTTTCACCGCCGCCGACGTGTTGGCGTAGACCACCACCGTGCGATCGGGATGCGCATCGCAGAACTCGGCGAAGGCCTTTTCCGGGCAGCCCAGATCCAGCGAGCAGGTCGCTTCAAGGGTGGGCATGAACACGCGCTTTTCGGGGCTCAGGATCTTGGCGGTTTCGCCCATGAAACGCACCCCCGCCACGATCAGTGTCGAAGCCGGGTGCTCCTTGCCGAAACGGGCCATTTCCAGCGAGTCAGCGACGCAGCCGCCGGTCTCCTCGGCGAGAGCCTGTATTTCCGGGTCGGTGTAATAGTGGGCCACCAGCACCGCATCACGCGCCTGCAACAATGCCTTGATACGATCGCGGAAATTACGCCGCTGAGCGTCATCAAGCACAGTGGCTGGGTTGATGCGGTCAAGATGGTCACGAACCAGTTCAATGGCCTGTGCAGTCATGGGCATATCAGGGAAGTGTGCTTCCCTTCCGACAAGTTAACGCAGGGCGCCCGCGTCCGGGCGCCACGTTCCGCTGTGGACGGTGCTTTGTGGGCACCTCGGACTGCTCATGATAACACAGGTGAAGGCCCCTCCTGCCAGCGGCAGGGGCCCCTGTCCGAAGGTCAGTCGCCGATGCGGGGTATCTTGCCGCCGGGAAGCCCCGTGGGCCGGAAGCCGTGGCCGGCGCCAAGCATCTGCACGGTGCTGATCGCACGTTCGCGAAAGGCGCCCTCGCAGTAGCAAAGATAGTACTCCCACATGCGCTGAAAGCGCGTATCGAAGCCCATGGCGGTCACCTGCTGGCTGGCGGCACTGAAGCGTTCGCGCCAATCAGCCAGGGTGCGCGCGTAGTCCAGGCCAATGTCATGAACATCCACCGGGGTGATGCGCGTGTTCCGGGAGAACTTGTCGAACATCACCCGCAAGGACGGCAGAAAACCACCGGGGAAGATATAGCGCTTGATGAAATCCACATGCTTGATGGCGTACTTGTAACGTTGGTCCGGGATGGTGATCGCTTGCAGCAGAATCAGGCCATCGTCGGTGAGCAGCTCATCCAGCTTGCCGAAATAGTTGTTCAGGTACTGGTGCCCCACCGCTTCGATCATCTCCACAGAGACAATGCGATCGTACTTGCCTTCCAGTAGCCGGTAATCCTGGTCCAGCACAATGATGCGGTCCTCGAGCCCCTCCTCGCTGACGCGCTGGCAGGCAAAGGCGTGCTGCTCGCGGGAAATGGTGGTGGTGGTGACGCGGCAACCGTAGTTGCGGGCGGCATGGACGGCCAAGCCGCCCCAGCCGGTGCCGATTTCCAGCAGGTGATTCTCCGGGCCAAGTTGCAGCTTCTTGCAGATCACATCGAGCTTGTGCACGGCGGCCTGGTCCAGCGTCATTTCCTGGCTGGCGTAAATCGCGCTGGAATACATCATGGTTTCGTCGAGAAACAGACGAAAGAAGTCGTTGCCCAGATCGTAGTGGGCAGAAATATTGCGACGCGAGCCGGTGATGGAGTTCCGGTTCATGTTGTGCAGCATGCGGATCAGGGGCCTGGCCAGCCGCGCCGCGCCATTTTCCAGATCCTGCATCGGCTCGATGTTGGCGGCGAAGAACTGTACGACCAGGGGCAGGTCATCGCTACGCCACAGGCCCTCCATGTACGACTCACCAGCGCCCAGCGAACCGCCAGTAAACAGCATGCGGTAGGTGCGCCAGTCGAGAATCTCGATGTTTGCCGCCGGCTCGCCATCGCCCAGCACCACGGTGTTGCCGTCCGGCTCGGTAACAGACAAACGCCCGACGGGGAAACGCCCCAGCGTCTTCAGCACAAACCGCCGCGCAATGCGGTCGAGCATGCCGGTATCCGGCAACGAGCCTGTGTCCTGAAGTTTAAGCATGCCCATTTTTATCTCCGCTCGATCTCTGATTTTTCCGGGTGGCCGTGGAACGGCACACCCTTGCGCCACAGGCGGAAGGCCTGGGCATATATACCCGCACTCACTCGCAGGCTCTGCCAACCGAAACGGCGTATCACCTGCCCCATTGCTTCTCGTGTCGCCGGTTGCCGCTTCAGGGTCATCCCGGCGGTGAATATCTTTTCTCCCGCCTGCCAGTTTTCGATACGTACCGTGAGGCTGGCGTCATTCATTTGCAGAAACCAGTGATATCGCATGTTCATTCCCATGAAGGGCGAGACATGAAACGCCTTGTCATCTTCCACCGTGAAGCTGTCTTCACCCTGCGCCGTTAACCGCAGCGGATACCAATGGGTCTGGTGCCAGGGTGTATTGCTCACCTCGGCAATGACCTGATCCGGACGCGCTGTGCCTGTCTGCCCCTCGGCCTGGTCCGCCGGAAAATGCCAGTACAAAACAATCGGATTGAATAACCACCCGAAGATACGCGGCTGTGCCAACATCAGGATGCGGCCCTGACCCCAGTCGAAGCCCAGTTCGGCCGCCTTGGCTCGCACCTGTCCTCCCAAAGAGCCCTGACTGTTCTGCGCAGCAGCGTCGAGATAGTCCCTGTCTCGCACCACGATCGGGCGCCAACGGCGCCCCCAGGCCCGGTGGCGGCCCAGCAGGCCGTCCACATCGTCAACATCAACTGCCATCAACCACAGCGGGTAGGCAAAGCGGTGACGTGTGGGGGTCAGCCGCTCGTGCCACACCCTGCCCTGGTATATGCCATGGCCGATATGGGTGAGGCTCACAGCTGCTCTCCGAAGGCCTCGGCAACATTCAGCGCGGAAACCACGCCATCTTCATGGAAGCCGTTTCTGAGCCAGGCGCCGCAGAACCAGGTCTTGTTGCGCCCGTTGTCTGCCTGAATCTGTTGCCGGGAGGCTATGCCTGCCGGGGTGAATACAGGGTGAGAAAAACTATGGCGGCTGATAATCGTTACCGGATCAATACGATCCGTTGCATTGAGGGTCACGCAGAAGGTTTCCGGTGCCTCGATGCCCTGCAGGATATTCATGTTGTAGGTCACCTGAATGCGGTCACCGGGCTGTTTCGGCAACAGGGCATTCCAGCTGGACCAGACGCGTTTGCTGCGCGGCAACAGCCGGGTGTCGGTGTGCAGCACGACATCGTTTTCCTGATACGGAATATCGGCCAGCAGACGACGCTCCTGTTCATCCGCGTCGCCCAGCAAGGCCAGTGCCTGATCGCTGTGGCAGGCGAACACCACCTCATCAAAACCTTCCCGGCCAGCCGGGCTGACTACCGTCACACCCTTCTCGCTGCGCAGCACCTGCTGCACCGGCGTGGCAACGCGAATGTCCGCATTGATCGCGGGCACCAGCTTCTCGAGGTAGCTCGAGGAGCCACCGGGCACCACATGCCATTGCGGACGGTTCTTCAGGCTCAGCAAGCCATGGTGGTCGAAAAAGCGAATAAAGAAACGTGCCGGGAAGTCGGCCATGTGCTTTTCACTGCAGGACCAGATGGCGCCGCCCATGGGCAGGATGTAATGGCTCATGAAGCGCTCGCTGTAGCCCTCGCGGCGCAGGTAATCGCCCAGCGGCATCTCGCCGTCATCATGTTCCAGCAGTGCTGGCGCTTCCCGGTTAAAACGCAATATGTCGCGAATCATCCGCCAGTGCGGCCACGACAACAGGTTTCGGCGCTGGGCAAAGACGCCGGCCGTATTGCGGCCGCAATATTCCAGGCCAGTCCGCTCGCAGCTGACGGCAAATCCCATTTCGGTATCGCGCCGACCGACGCCGATCTGCGCCATGAGTTTGTTGAAATTGGGATAGGTGCGGTCATTGAATACGATAAACCCGACATCAACACCGTAGTCACCATGCGGGCGTTTTATGTGGACCGTATGGGTGTGCCCGCCAAGCTGCGACTCGGCTTCGAACAGCGTTACCGCGTGTCGCCGCCCTAGCAGGTATGCCGCAGTAAGGCCGCTGATACCGGCGCCAATAATGGCAATCTTTTTCATGTCGTTCGTCTCTCCGAGAACAGTCTGCGTGTCAGATAGCGCGCTCATCGTGAAGCGCCGCCCGCTGAATCATGGATATTCTTTGCCGCCTTGAACGCGGCAGTCACACGGTCACGCACGCCCTCCAGGGACACCACCGGCGCGGGATAATCCGGGGCCAGCAGCGGCGCTTTCCAGGGTTGATGAATCTGTTTGCCCGGCAGGTCACGCAACGCCGGGACCTGCTGGCGAATAAACGTGCCATCAGGGTCGAATCGCTCGCTCTGGCGAATCGGGCTGAACACGCGAAAATAGGGCGCCGCGTCGGTGCCGGTGGACGCACTCCACTGCCAGCCACCGTTGTTGGCAGCGAAGTCGCCGTCGATCAACTGCTGCATGAAATAGCTTTCGCCCCAGCGCCAGTCGATGAACAGGTTCTTGCTCAGAAACATGGCGCTGACCATGCGCAGGCGATTGTGCATCCAGCCCGTGCTGTTGAGCTGCCGCATGGCCGCATCCACAAGGGGATAGCCGGTGCGGCCCTCGCACCAGGCCTGGAACAGCTGCTCGTCGCGGGACCATTGCACATAACCCGTCTCCGGCCGGAACGGCGCGCCCCAGGCCAGATGCGGGAAGTTGGCCATGATCTGGCGATAGAAATCCCGCCAGGCAATTTCGCTGAGCCAGGTGGTGGCGCCCTCTTTGCCCCCCGCTTTACTGCCCGCACGTTGCACTGCGCGGGCCAGCGTCACGCAACGCGCAGGACTGACCGTTCCCGCAGACAGCGCCGTGGACAACAGGCTCGTGCCGGGCAAGGCAGGAAAATCCCGATCCCGCCGGTAATCGGCCAGCCGATCATCGGCAAACTGTTGCAGCTGCTTTTGCGCTGCTTTCTCCCCGGGTTGCCACAACCCGGTAAGGGTGTCCGGCAGGTCCAGCAGCCTGATCTGCGCATCCAGCGCGCGGGCATCAAACGTCACGGGCGCGACACCGGCCGGCTTTTTCGGCGCTGGCGGCAGGCTGGGGGGCGCCTCAGCCAGGCATTCATCCCAACGGCGACGATACGGCGTAAATACGGTGTACGGCGTGCCCTGCCCCGTCTTCAGCGCGCGCGGCGGTATGATCACCGCATCATCAAATCCCTGCAGTTCAATGCCCAGCGGCCGCAAGGTGTCCGCCACGGCACGATCGCGGCGCAGTTCGTTGAGGGGGTACTCACGCGTACAGAACAACGCCCTGATCTGTCGGTCGCGGCAATACGCCGCCAGCACCGCGGGCGCTTCGTCGAAGGTATCGCAAGGCAGAATATCCAGCGGAATGCCCAGCTTGCCCAGGGTCTCACCCAGTTCATGCAGCGAAGCCAGCACGTACCAGCGGCGTATCGGCGCGACCTGATGCCGGTCCCACTGGCCGGGACTCAGCAGGTACACGGCGCGCACGGGCTGCTTGCTGCCCAGGGCGGCGCTGAGCGCCTGATGATCCTGCGCACGAAGGTCGTTGCGATACCAGACCAGGGCGGTCATACCGGCTCCTTTCTGTGTGTCGATGACAGCGCCGCGAGACGGTTGATGATCTGCTGCCGGGGACCGGCCAGCGGCGAAACGCCAGAGGGTATGCGCGACAGGGTGAGCAGCCCGTCACCGCAGGCAAACAGGCGCTCCGCGAGATGGCGCCGCGCAGTGCCCAGGCGGCGCTCCAGCGAGGTGGTCGAGGTGCCGGGCGGCAGCACCAGCAACACACCGGCCACATCAGCGCGGCTGCCAAGCAGACTCAACTCGTCTGCCGGCAACGGCGTGGACAGCAGCAACACCGGCAGATCCGCCTCCGCGCACAGCGCGGCAAGCGTCTGCGCCTCCCGGTCAGCGCCGTCTGCGGCGGGCAATACCACCCAGCGTGGCTGGCGCCCGGCACGGCGACCCGCCATCAGCAGGCGTGCCGCCAGTTTGTTGTGCAGGAAGTCATCGAAGGCGATCCTTGCAGAGCGCATGCCCGGCACCCCGGTGCTGCCAGAGCCGCTTTGGGCCAGCAACCGCGCGCTTAGCGGGTCTGCCCAGCACGCCAGCACCTGCGACAAGGGGTAATCGCCCGCCAGCCGATTGAACTGCTGTTCGAGCCGCCGCACATCCAGGGCCATAGCGGCTTGCACGCCGGCATCCAGCGCCTCCTGCCAGTCCCGGGCGGCTTGCCCCTGATCCTGGCTGGCATCCGCCGTCTCACTGGCGGCGGCGCCCGGTAAAGTCCCCTCCAGCAGCGGGCGTACGCGACTGATGGCAACGCCCTTGTCCAGCCAACTGACGATGTGCCGCACCCTGGCCACATCGTCGTCGCTGTACAGACGGTATCCCTTGGCGGTCCGATGTGGTTGCAAGAGCCCGTAGCGCCGCTCCCACGCACGCAGCGTGACCGGGTTTACCCCGGTCATGGCACCCACCACACTGATTGGCACCAGATCGCCCACTGCGGGCTTCACAGGCCCTGCCCCATCGTCTGCATTGCGTACCTTCACCGGATTGGCCTTCACAAAAGCTGTACAGCCAATATTACTTGTACAGGGTGTGATTGGATTGTGAAGGGCGGATTGCGAAGGAGCGGGTTGCGAAGGGACGGGTTGTGAAAAGGGCGGGGCAAATGCGGGGCACAAACAAAAACGCCCCGGCATGATTGCCGAGGCGTTCTGATATGGTGGGCCGTGATGGATTCGAACCATCGACCAATTGGTTAAAAGCCAACTGCTCTACCGCTGAGCTAACGGCCCGTCGAAGAGGCGCAAATGATACTAATATTTTGCCGCGTTACAAGGGGAAATATGGATTTTGTTGTTCAGGGGGCGTAACGGGTCGGATCGGTCAGCCCCGCGTCGTCAAAACCGGCGCGGCGCAAACGACAGCTGTCGCAGCGCCCGCAGGCACGGCCTTCGTCATCCGCCTGATAGCAGGAGACGGTCAGGCTGTAGTCCACACCCAGCTTGGCGCCTGTGGCGATGATGTCGGCCTTGCTCAGGGTCAACAGCGGCGTTTCGATCATCGGGCCATGCCCTTCCACACCGGCCCGGGTGGCCAGCGCGGCCATTTCCCGGAATGCGTCGATAAAGGCGGGGCGGCAGTCCGGATAGCCCGAGTAGTCCACCGCGTTGATACCGATGTAGATCGCCGCCGCATCCAGCACTTCGGCCAAGCCCAGCGCCAGTGACAGGAATACGGTGTTGCGCGCTGGCACATAGGTAATCGGAATGCCCTCGCCCTCCTCTTCCGGCACCGCCAGGGAGGAGTCCGTTAGCGCCGAGCCACCGATGGCGCCCAGGTCCAGGCGAATGATGCGATGGCTGGCCACACCCTGTTCCTGCGCTACGCGCTCGGCGGCCAGCAACTCGGCCCGATGGCGCTGCCCGTAATCAAAGGCCAGGGTATGCACCTGATAACCGGCTTTCAGCGCCAGCGCCAGACAGGTGGCGGAATCCAGACCGCCAGACAACAGCACCACTGCCTTCTTCATCAACACACTCCTCAATCTACTTTCAGCGCGCGGGTATGCCTTTAGCGTCCACGGGCATCATCCCAGAGCAGCTTGTGCAGCTGCATCTGAAAACGCACCGGCAAACGGTCTTCCAGTATCCAGGCAGCCAGATCTGCGGGGGGCAATTGCCCCCAGACCGGTGAAAACAGTACGTCACTGACACGCTCGGCCAGCTGGTGCTGATCCACCTGCATGCGCGCCCAGTCGTAGTCTCCCCGGTTGGCGAGCACGAACTTGACCTGGTCTGCGGGTTTCAACAGGGGGATGTTCTCCACCCGGTTGTTGTGGCGCTCGCCGGATGCCGGGGCCTTGATATCCATCACCACCACGACACGCGGGTCAACGCCGCTGATATCCATGGCGCCACCGGTTTCCAGGCTGACCTCATAGCCCGCATCGCACAGTGCGGTGAGCAGCGGCAGGCAGTTGGGCTGGGCCAGGGGCTCGCCCCCCGTCACCGTGACGTAACGCGCACCCCGGCCGGCCACATCAGCCAGCACGGCGTCCAGCGACCATCGCTCACCGCCCTGAAAGGCATATTCCGTATCACACCAGACACAGCGCTGCGGGCAGCCGGTCAGGCGCACGAACACCGTCGGGCGGCCCACTGTGCGGGCTTCCCCTTGCAGAGAATGGAAGATTTCGGTGATGCGCAGATCCACAGGTCAGGCCCGCATGCTCAAGGGGGGCGGATTCTAGCACAGGGCGCGCCTTACCTCAGCAGGGCCGCGCCTCAGCAGGGCAACCTGCACAGCGGCAACGGCCCGAGCCCGGGCCGCCCGGAGATCAGGCGCCTTCGAGCTGTTCCAGCATGCCGCGGGCAAGACGGGCTTCGGAGGAGCCGTCAAACTGGCGAATGATACGATTCAGGGTCACTTTGGCCCGGTTGATATCACCGCTCTCTGCTTCCAGCGTCGCCAGCTTGTAAAGCGCGGCGGGCACCTGGCTGTGATCGGGGAAGTCATCCACGACCTTGCGGAACTGCGCCATGGCCTTGTCACGATCCGGCGTGGCCTGGCTGCGATAGATCTCTCCCAGCCAGAAATGGGCAAACGGCCGGAACTGCCCGCGCGGATAGTCTTTCAGGTACACTTCAAACGCCTTTCCCGCCTCCGGGAACTGGCGGCCCAGCAGCTTTTCGCGTGCTGCGCTGTAGGCGGCCCTGTCACCTGCCGCATCCCCGCCGGCATTCCCCGTCGCCGCCGAGCCAGCGCCTTGCTGCTCGGACTGTTCGATGGAGGCTTCCGCCAGGGCATTGATTCGTGTGTCCAGATCAAGGTAACGCTCGCGCTCGCCACTGCGGGCGGTGTCCAGCTCATGCCGGAGCTGCTCGATCATCCCTTCCAGGCGCTGGATCTCGCCTTCGAATGCGTTGATCTGTTGCATCAGCATCATCACACCACCTTCAGGCGTGGCCTGACCGCTGGCTTGCTGTGATCCAGGGGTGCTGCGAGGCTGATTGGTGGGCTGATTCGGTGTCGATGTCTGTGGACGCGGGTAAACACGGTCCTCAACCGACAAAGGCCCGGTCGAGGGCTGCGCAAGCGCAGCCCCCGCCAGGCCGCCGATCAGAATGCCTGTAAGCAGGCGCTTCATATCGGTACTCCTGATGCCATATCTCTTGACGAGATATCTGCAGACCTGATGTTACGGACGGCCAGCAGTGTAGTTCAGCTCTACGCGACGGTTCTGGGCGTAGGCCATTTCGTCAGAGCCACGCGCTTTCGGCTTTTCTTCGCCGTAGCTGACAGTGGTGATCTGTGAAGCAGAAACGCCCTGCACGCGCAGGAACTGCTCGACCGCCTTGGAACGACGCTCAGCCAACGCTACGTTGTACTCGCGCGTACCACGCTCATCGGTATGCCCTTCCAGACGGACGCGAGCGTTGCTGTTGCCTTTCAGGTGATTGGCGTGGGCACGCAGCGTGTCGAATGCGGCGGCAGGCACTTCAGAGCGATCGAATGCGAAGTACACGATGCGGCTGTCAGTGGTGCCGTCGTAGTGAGACGGATGATTGTGGTAACCCTCGGCGGTCAGGGGAATGTGGCTGTAGTCCGGGCGAGTCGGCTGTGCCGGAGTCACGGGACGGGTATCAGCCTCACGTTCGACCTGCTGCTGATCAGTGGCAGAGGTGTCATCCTCGGTCGGCGTGCTGGAGCAGGCGGCCAGCATGGCGGACCCGATCACAGCGATGAAAAGACGGTTGTACGTGGAAGCGCGCATTGATAGAACTCCTGTTGTTACCATTGGTAGGTCTGAAAAAACCTTTGTTTAAACTCTTTTTTGTCCTGAACCACCAGGGTCACATAAACGGCGACCATGCCGGTTCACGAACTTCACCTTCCTTCGAAGGCAGTGCCACCCTCACCCGTCCATCAATGGATACGGCCTCGAGAACACCTGCCCCCCCTTGCTGTGTGCCATAAATTATCATAGTTCCATTTGGCGCAACACTGGGGGATTCATCCATATTTGATGCGGTCAGCACATTGAAGGTACCGCGTCGCATATCCTGTACGCCAATCTGGAAGCGCCCATCACGACGATGCACGAAAACCAGGTACCGTCCGTCGGGTGTGACATCCGGGCGGGCATTGTAAGGCCCCTCGAAGGTCAGACGCCGCACCGTGTTGTCCCGCAGGTCCATGCGATAGATCTGCGGACCGCCACCCCGGCTGGAGGTGAACACCAGTGATTCACCGTCCGGCAGCCAACGCGGCTCTGTATCAATAGCGCGGCTGTTGGTCCTGCGCACGAGGCGACCCGTGCTCAGGTCCAGCGTGTAGATCTCCGGCGCACCGTCCCGTGACAAGGTCAATGCAAGACGCGTACCGTCCGGCGACCACGCCGGCGCCCCGTTAATGCCCGACTCCCGGGCTACCACCCTGCGCTCGGAGCTGGCCAGGTTGTGCACATAGATTTTCGGCAGCCCGTCGCCCTCAAACGATACATAGGCGACCTGGCTGCCATCCGGTGACCAGGACGGACTCATGATGGGCTGACGGCTGCGCAGAATAGTCTGCGCCCGGTGCCCATCGGCATCCGCATACTGCAGTTCAAACGGATGCTCACGCCGTTCATTCATGGTCACATACAGAATCTTGGTGCCGAACACGCCGGGAATCCCGGTCAGCTGCTCGAACACCTTGTCTGATATCGAATGCGCCATATCTCGCAGCTGGCTGGCGCTACCCGTGTAGCTGGCGGCGACCATCTGAGCGCCGCGCGCCACGTCGTGCAGTTCGTACTCCACACGATAGCGGCCGTCCTCCAGCCGGTTACTGCGCCCGACCACCACATATTCCGACTGCATGACGCGGAAATCGCGCCAGATGATGTCGGCACCGCGGCTCGGACGACTCAGCATGTCCTCCGCAGGCAGCGGACGAAATTGCCCGCTGCGATGCAGGTTCGCCGCAATGATCGCGGCGATATCTTCCTCGGGCTGCCCCCCGGAACTGGCAAACGGCACCACCGCAATCGGCAGCGCATCATCACGCCCCTGAGTGATCTCGATCACCAGATTGGCGTGCACCAGTGTTGTGCACCCCAACAACAGGCACGTCATGACCAAATTCTTCATCAACTTTCTCACAACCGCATATCCTCCGGCCGGAACAGGAAATCAAATTCACGAAAATTTTCAAAATCGCGCCCGCTCGGCACTGGTAACGGGCTCGCATTTCTGACCGCAGCCATCGCGGAACGATCCAGCGCATGATCGCCACTGGGTGTTCTGACTGACACATTGACGACATCGCCACCCGGCGCCAAACGGACCCGCAGCACCAGTTCCATATCGTTGCGCGCACTGGGTGGCCGGCTCCAGCGCCTGCTGACCGCAGCCTGAATCGCCTGCCGATAACCCGCCATTTCCGAATCATCGCCCATGGACGCACCATCTGTGCTGACTATCGTCTCCGCGCTGGCCTCACGCTCTGCCTGTTGCTGGGCCATGGCCATCTCTTCCTCAGCCAGCAATTCCGACAAGTCCGGCTGGCTGAATTCCGGTCTGGGCTCAGGCTTTGGCTCGGGCTTTGGCTCCGGCCTGGGCTGAGGCGCTGGCTCAGGTTTCGGTTCGGGCTTCGGTTCCGGCCGCTGCACTTCCGGCTTCGGCGGCTCGGGTTTCGGTTCAGGCGGTCTCGGCTGGGGTTGTGGACGAGGCTGTGGCTGCGGACGAGGCCGGGCAGCAGGCTGCTGTGGTGCGGGACGCTCCACCACAACGGCCTGCACATGAGGCACACTGCGCGGCTTGATATCCACCTTGGGCGAACTCGCCCAGTTCAGGGTCAGCACACCCACCACCGCCAGATGCAGTGTCAGGGAGACCGCAATCGCCGGTGCACCATCACGCCAGTTCATCAGTTGGCCTTGTCCGGCGGTTCCGTCACCAGCCCCAGGCGATCAATGCCGGCGCCCTGCAAGGCCGACATCAGCTCGATCACCTTGCCGTATGCGACGTCCTTGTCCCCTTCTACCAGGAACAGGGTCTGCGGTGCATTGCGCTGGATACGCAGGGCATGACCACGCACGGTATCCAGCGTGGCAGTGCTCTGCTGATCTTCCCCGACATTGATAAAGTAGCCGCCGTCTCGCTGCACGCTGATGATCACCGGCTCATCATCGGTGACAAGCGGCTCACTGCTGCTGCGCGGCAGATCCACCTGAATCCCCTGCGTAAGCATGGGCGCAGTGATCATGAACACGATCAGCAACACCAGCATGACGTCGATATACGGCACGACGTTGATCTCGGCCACCAGCTTGCGCGGAGGACGGACCTTGACCATCAGGCTTCTCCCCGGCCGTGGGCCTGCCGGTGCAGGATCGAGGAAAACTCTTCCGCGAACATTTCACTGTCGCCGATCAGGCTGTCTGTGGCGGAGGCGTAACGGTTATAGGCCACGACCGCAGGAATGGCCGCAAACAGCCCCATTGCCGTCGCGATCAGTGCTTCGGCGATACCCGGCGCGACCACGGTCAGGGTCGCCTGACTGACATTGGCCAGTGCGCGGAACGAATTCATGATGCCCCAGACGGTACCGAACAGGCCGATATAAGGGCTGGTGGAACCCACGGTGGCCAGGAAGGGCAAGGAGGTGGTCAAGCGCGCCTGCTCGCGTTGCAGCGTCACGCGCATGGCGCGCTGGGCGCCAACCATGACCGCTTCGGCATCGCGGGAGTTTTTCGACAGGCGTACGAATTCCTGGAAGCCGGCACGAAAAATCGCTTCCTGCCCGCTGTCCGGGTCCGGCTCTTTCTTGACCTTCTGATACAGCGTCGACAAGTCTTCGCCTGACCAGAAACGCTCTTCAAAGGCCGCACCGGCACGCCGGGCTCGGCCGATAATGCGGTAGCGTGTATAGATCATTGCCCAGGATGCCACCGACAAGACCACCAGCAGCAGCATCACCAGCTGCACCAGCAAATCCGCCGTGGCAATCAGATACCACATCGACATGCTATCTGTTTCTGCCATCTACCCCGTCTCCTGTTACCGTTTCACAGCGTCCCGTCAGTCAATGACCAGACAATGACATATCGTTGTTCTTACGCGTCGTTGTTCTTACGCGTGGCGAATAACCTGAGCCTGCATCGCGGCCTGCAAAGGTGCCGGCAAACCGCGCGGGCGCATGTCACTGGCCCGCACGCAGGCCACCTTGACCTGCGCTTCGCACAACAGTTCCTCGCCCCGCCATACCTGCTGAACGAAATCGAGCGCCACCCGCCCCGCCTTGCTCAGGCGGGCGGTGACACTCAAGGCATCATCAATACGTGCGGGCTTCAAGTAACGCACTGCACAGGAATGCACCACAAACTGGAAGTCTTCTTCCGCCAGCCCGTAGTGCTGATACCCCAGTGTGCGCAGAAACTCGGTCCGCGCGCGCTCCATGAATTTGAGGTAATTCACGTAGTAGACAATCCCACCGGCGTCAGTGTCTTCGATATAGACGCGCAAAGGGAGTGTAAATTCCTGATTTTTGGTCATAAAACCCGCCGTTTATCGAAAAAAGTGTTAAACGGCCTCCGCCATCTCACCGCCAGGCACTCAGACGTCAAAGAGATCACCGGCACTCGCCCCGCCAACGCCGCCCACATTATTGCGCTCCGGCGCCCGCAGGCCGAAATGTCGCCAGGCATGGTTGGTCACCTGACGCCCGCGCGGCGTGCGATGGATAAACCCCTGCTGGATCAGATAGGGCTCGACCACTTCCTCCAGCGTCCCCGCATCCTCATTCAGCGCGGCGGCCAGACTTTCCAGCCCGACCGGGCCGCCATCGAATTTTTCCATCATGGTGAGCAGCAGACGCCGGTCGGTGCCGTCCAGACCACAGGCATCCACTTCCAGCATATCCAGCGCAGCGCGCGCGATGTCACCGGTAATACGTCCATCGCCACGCACTTCGGCGTAATCCCGCACCCGGCGCAGCAGACGGTTGGCAATCCGTGGCGTGCCCCGGGCGCGGCGGGCAATCTCACTGGCCCCCTCCGGCTCCACGCTCAAGGCAAAAATATCGCAGGAGCGGGTGACGATACCGGTCAGATCCTCCACCGAATAGAACTCCAGGCGCTGGACAATACCGAAGCGATCCCGCAACGGCGCGGTCAGCAGCCCGGCGCGTGTGGTCGCGCCCACCAGGGTAAACGGCGGCAGTTCGATCTTGATGGAGCGCGCGGCAGGCCCTTCACCGATCATGATATCCAGCTGATAGTCTTCCATGGCCGGATAAAGAATCTCCTCCACCACGGGAGAGAGACGATGAATCTCGTCCACGAACAGCACATCACCGGGCTCGAGATTGGTCAGCAGTGCCGCCAGGTCGCCGGCTTTTTCCAGCACCGGGCCCGAGGTGCTTTTCAGGTCTGCGCCCATTTCCCGGGCGATAATGTTCGCGAGTGTGGTCTTGCCGAGGCCGGGCGGCCCGAACAGCAGCGTATGATCCAGCGCTTCCTTGCGCATGCGTGCGGCATCAATAAAGATCTCCATGCGCTGGGTCACTTTCGGCTGGCCACGGTAATCGGCCAGGCTCGCCGGACGAATCACCCGCTCCAGTTGCTCGTCACCCGGGCCGGTCTCTGCAGAAATAATCCGTTCAGTCTCCATGATCACTCCCGGGGGCAAACTGTCGTTGCCGCATGCAGGTCATCGCGCAAGATTCTTCAGCGCCAGGCGAATCAACTCAGCGCTATCGAGGCTGCTGTGATCATCAGCCCCTGCGTCCAGCACTTTCGCCAGCGCTTGCTCCGCATCCCTGGGGCGATATCCCAGCGCCTCCAGCGCCGCCACCGCGTCCTGCCGTGCGCTACCGGCCGGCGCCGATGCGCCGGCCGCGCCGGTGATCGCAATAGTGCCTTCCAGGCGACCGATCCGGTCGCGCATCTCGATCACCAGGCGTTCTGCTGTCTTCTTGCCGATGCCAGGCACGCGTACCAGTGAGGTCGTATCCTGCTCTTCGATGCAGCGTACCAGTCGCGCGGCTTCGATACCCGAGAGGATACCCAGCGCCATCTTCGGGCCAACGCCGTTCACCTTGATCAGCGCCCGAAACAGCTCACGCTCGAAGCGATCAATAAAACCGTACAGCAGTTGCGCATCTTCACGCACCACAAGATGGGTGTGCAGGAGGATTTCCTGGCCCGGCGGGGTCTGCTGGTAAAAGGCGGTCATCGGGGCCTCGACTTCGTAGCCCACGCCGCCCACTTCAACCAGCAATTGCGGCGGGCGGGCTTCTATGAGGATGCCGCGCAAACGTCCAATCATCGGATCCGTCCTCGTCGTATGGCAGTCGCGCCGGCCATGCGTGCCAGCGTCACACGCATGTGGGCATGACAGATGGCGATGGCCAGCGCGTCAGCAGCATCCGCCTGCGGGGCCTTCTCGAGCCCCAGCAGATAACAGACCATCTGCGCCACTTGTTGTTTTTCGGCACCGCCACGCCCTACCAGCGCCTGCTTGACCTGCCGGGCGGAATATTCGAATACCGGCAGATCATGCTGGACCACCGCAGCAATGGCAGCCCCACGGGCCTGGCCCAGCTTGAGCGCCGAATCGGCATTGCGTGCCATGAAGACTTTCTCGATGCCCACTTCCACCGGGCTGTGCAGGTCCACCACCTGGGCCAACTCGCGAAAGATCTGGCCCAACCGGGGGGCGATGTCATCGCCGCTGGTGGCAATAGTGCCGCAGGCGACCATGCGCGACGTCTGGCCAACCTGATCAATCAGGCCGTAACCGGTAAACCGGGAACCAGGGTCAATGCCGAGTATCCGTGTCATGCGGCATTGATACTCAACTTATGGACAGTATGCAAGGCCCGCTTGCCGCGCCGCGCCGCACGCTCGGATTCAGAGCTCGAAGTCATCCGGCAGACGGACGTTGGTGTAGACATTCTGCACATCGTCCAGGTCTTCCAGGTGATCAATCATTTTCATCACGGTGGCGGCGGTATCGCCATCCACCTCGGCTTCGGTGCTCGGGTGCATGGTCACCTCGGCATTAGCCGGTTCGATACCCGCCGCCTTGAGCGCATCCACCACCTCGCCAAAACTGCGATCGGCGGCAGTGATCACGGTATAGGAGCCATCTTCGTGGGTCTGCACATCCTCTGCACCAGCCTCCAGGGCCAGCTCCAGCAAGGTGTCTTCTTCCGGGCCCGGCTCGAGAATGATCTCGCCGCGCTTGGAGAACAGATAGGCCACCGAACCATTGGTGCCCAGATTGCCGCCGTGTTTGGTGAAGCCGTGACGCACATCCGACACCGTGCGGTTGACGTTGTCGGTCATGGTTTCCACCAGCACCGCCACGCCGCTGGGCCCATAGCCCTCATAGGTGATCTCGGACATGTCGGCGCCGTCATCCGCACCGACACCGCGCTTGATGGCCCGATCAATGGTGTCGCGGGTCATGTTGGCGGTGAGCGCCTTGTCCACCACCGCGCGCAGGCGCGGGTTGTCATTGGGCTCCGGGCCGCCGAGCCGTGCTGCCACCGTGATTTCACGAATCAGCTTGGTAAAGACCTTGCCCCGCTTGGCATCCTGCGCCGCCTTGCGGTGTTTGATATTCGCCCATTTGCTGTGGCCGGCCATGGCAACCTCATTCTTTTATCTGTGCATCGACTTAATATGTACGTATCAGACGTCTGCCTTGCGCAGCTGGATGCCCAGCTCGCGCAGCTGACGACTGGCCACCTCTGCCGGGGCCTGGGTCAGCGGGCAGGCAGCAGTCTGGGTTTTCGGGAAGGCAATCACATCACGGATGGAATCCACCCCGGTCATCAGCATCACCATGCGATCCAGGCCGAAGGCCAGACCACCATGGGGCGGCGCGCCGAACTTGAGTGCGTCCAGCAGAAAACCGAATTTCTCCTCGGCTTCTTCATCGCTGATACCCAGCGCCTTGAAGACCGCCCGCTGCATGGCCGACTCGTGGATACGGATGGAACCGCCACCCAGCTCCGTGCCGTTGAGCACCATGTCATAGGCTTTGGACAGGGCGGCGCCGGGATTGGCCGCCAGCTCTTCCGCCGAACAGGACGGCATGGTGAAGGGGTGATGCAACGCCGCCCAGTGGCCATCGTCGTCTTCCTCGAACATCGGGAAGTCCACCACCCACAGCGGCGCCCAGTCACCCTCGACCAGACCGCGGTCGTGGCCGACGCGCACACGCAGTGCACCCAGCGCTTCGTTGACGACTTTTGCCTTGTCCGCACCGAAGAAAATCAGGTCGCCGGTCTGCGCGCCCGTACGCGCCAGAATGCCCGCGATGGCATCGTCCGTCAGGAACTTCAGAATCGGCGACTGCAGACCGTCATTGCCTGCTGTCAGATCGTTGACCTTGATGTAGGCCAGCCCGCGCGCACCGTAGATGCTGACAAACTTCGTATACTCGTCAATCTCCTTGCGGCTCATCTCGCAACCACCCGGTACCCGCAGCGCAGCAACGCGCCCCTTCGGATCGTTGGCCGGGCCGGCAAAGACCTTGAAATCCACACTCGCCAGCAAGTCAGCAATATCCACCAGCTCCAGCGGAATGCGCAGGTCCGGCTTGTCCGACCCGAAGCGGCGCATGGCCTCCGCGAAAGGCATGCGCGGAAATTCCGGCAGCGTCACGTCCAGCAGCTGCGCAAACACCTTGCGCACCATCGCTTCGGTGATCGAGATGATGTCGTCTTCCGTGACAAAAGATGCTTCAAGGTCGATCTGGGTAAATTCGGGCTGACGATCCGCGCGCAGATCTTCGTCGCGGAAACACTTGGCGATCTGGTAGTAGCGATCAAAGCCGGCCACCATCAACAACTGTTTGAACAGCTGCGGTGATTGCGGCAGCGCAAAGAAGCTGCCCGGATGGGTGCGGCTGGGCACCAGATAGTCCCGCGCGCCTTCCGGAGTCGCCTTGGTCAGGATCGGTGTTTCCACATCCATGAAGCCCTGCTCTTCCAGCGCGCTGCGCACGGCAGCGGTGAGCTTCGAGCGGAAGCGGAAGCTGGCCAGCACTTCCGGCCGGCGCAAATCCAGGTAACGGTACTTCAGGCGCACTTCCTCGCCCGCCTGGCTGTGCTCGTCCAGCTCGAAAGGCGGTGTCTCGGAGGTGTTGAGCAGGGTCAGCCCCGTGCCCAGCACTTCGATGTCGCCGGTGGTCATGCGGCTGTTGCGCACTGCCTCGTCGCGCAGGCGCACCAGACCCTGCACCTGCACCACGTATTCGCTGCGCATCCTGTCGGCCAGGGCAAATGCCTCGACGGTATCCGGATCGAAAACCACCTGCACCAGGCCAGCCCGGTCACGCAGATCGAGGAAGATCACCCCGCCATGGTCCCGGCGGCGATGCACCCAACCGCACAAGGTCACCTGCTCCCCGTCGTGGGAGGCTCTCAAATCACCGCAATAATGGCTTCGCATAACATCTCGTTCCGCTGGATCAGACGGCGCGGCATCAGGGCCGCGAAAGGCGGCATAGTATAGCGACTCACCCGGCGGGCAGCCATGCCGGCGCGCTATACGGCAGTAACCCGGCGCACCTGTATCCGCTGGACCGCCTCTCAACCACCCGAAATTGCAAAAAAACCCTGAAAAACAGGGTCCGAACGCTTGCTGACACCAGCTTCATCGCATATAACAGGCGCGGAACACACCGTAAAACAGCAACTCAGACAGGGGTACGCAAATCCATGGCCGTTAAAAAGAAAGCTGCTGCCAAGAAAACCGTCGCCAAGAAACCCGCTGCCAAGGCTGCCGCTCCGGCCGCTGCTCGCAAGGTCAAGGCGATCACCGAACCCATGAGCAAGACCCAGGTAACCGCCAGCATCGCTGAATCCACTGGCCTGACCAAGAAGCAGGTCACTGCGGTAATGGAAGAGCTGACCAGCATCATCGAAGGTCACGTCAAGAAGCGTGGGGCTGGCCAGTTCACCCTGCCAGGCCTGATGAAAATCACCACCGTGAAAAAGCCGGCCACCAAGGCGCGCAAGGGCATCAACCCCTTCACGGGTGAAGAGACCGTGTTCAAGGCCAAGCCGGCCAGCACTGCGGTCAAGATTCGCCCGCTGAAAAAACTGAAAGATATGGCGATCAGCTAAGCACCACCTCTGGCCGGCCTGTTTCACAGGCCGGCCATTGCCTCCTCTTCCCACCCTGCCTGTCCTGACGCAGGCCATCAAAAAGCTGGGCGGAAATGTCTGCCCGGACAATATGACCCAGTGGTCATATCCATCCGTGATTGGTACCTTAGGCGCTCATCCGCCAGCCGCCCATGCACGGGGATCACCAGATCATGAAACTCACGCTCTCCAGCGACGACCGTCAGTTCCAGGAAGAAGTCCGGGATTTTCTCAACGACAACCTCACGCCAACATTGCGCCGGGCAGGCGCCCTGATGACCAGCGTGTTTGCGGATTTCGAGGCCGCCATGGCCTGGCAGCGCATTCTGCATGAGAAGAAGGGCTGGGCCGCGCCCTCCTGGCCGGAAGCCTTCGGCGGCACCGGCTGGAGCATTACGCGACACTATATTTACGCGGTGGAAACGGCCGCCGCAGATGCGCCGCGCCTGCTGCCCATGGGCCTGGATATGTGCGGCCCCTGCCTGATCGGCAAGGGCTCGACGGCGCAGCAGCAGACCTATTTGCCCCCCATGCTCAGCGGCGATCACTTCTGGTGTCAGGGGTATTCCGAACCGCAATCCGGCTCCGATCTGGCATCACTGAAACTCCGGGCCGAGCGCGACGGGGACCACTATGTGCTGAACGGCTCCAAGATCTGGACGACCTACGCCCATCACGCCAGCCATATGTTTCTGCTGGTGCGCACCCGCTCCGACGGCAAGCCACAACAAGGCATCACCTTCCTGCTGCTGGACATGAAAACCCCCGGCCTGACCGTTGACCCCATTATCAGCATCAGTGGCGAGCACGAACAGAACCAGGTGTTCTTCGAGGATGTGCGCGTCCCGGTCAGCAATGTTGTGGGTCAGGAAAACGATGGCTGGAGTGTGGCCAAATACCTGCTGGAGTTCGAGCGTGGCGGCCAGGCCTACAGCCCACGCCTGCACGTCTCGCTGCAGAAAGTCCGGCATCTGGCAAGCCAGGGGCATGCTGGCGAGCGCGCCATCGACGACGAGCTGTTCCGCCTCAAACTGGCCCGCGCAGAAGTCAATGTGCGCGCCGTGGAGGCCGCAGAACTGAAAGTCATGTCAGCACTGGAGGGCGGCCAGAACCCGGGCGCCATTTCCTCCATGCTGAAGATCATCGGCTCGGAGGCGGCACAGCACATTACCGAGTTGGCGGTCGAAGCACTCGGGCCGTACAACCAGGTCTGGCAGCCAGCGGCACTGGACCCGAAACAGGCCGGGGATGTGACGCCCGTTGGCCCGGCGGGCGGCGTGCCCGTCCTCTCGACCTATCTGAATACCCGCGCCACGACCATTTACGGCGGCTCCAACGAGATTCAGCGCAATATCATCGCCAAAATGGTGCTCGGGCTCTGAGCCAGAGCATCAGTTCGGTGACTTTGGACACGCTCCCGGCATTTGTGTCATAAAGAGGCACTACCGGGGAGTCAGTATGCCAGCATCATCAGGGCCAGCATCGCCCGCCCGCACCCGGATCAGCGCCCCACGCCTGATCTGGCACGGGCGTGGCCGCTATATTCGCGTTCTGGGCACCATTCGTCAGCTGCAGCAGGCCTTGTGGCAACACCGGGATCTGCTGCGCAGTAAAGACGAAGACGCGCGTATGCCACTGCACGAAGATGTAGCAACTGCCGTGGCGGAGCTCTGCCGCCGTAACGGCGGCGCCTGGATCAAGTTCGCCCAGTTCCTGAGCTGCCGGCCAGACCTGCTTCCCCCGCCTTACATCGACGCCTTCACCGCCCTGCGCGAAGATGCGCCCAGCGCCCATTTTGACGATGTGCAGCCGTGGCTGGAGGAATTGCTGGGCAAGGACTGGGCCAGCACGTTCAGCGCCTTCAACATCATCCCCGTTGCCTCCGCCTCCATCGCCCAGGTGCACCGCGCAACACTGGCCGACGGCACCGAAGTCGCGGTGAAGTTGCAGCTGCCAAGAGTGCGTCAGGAATTCCACGAAGATGCTGCTGCCTTGCGGGCACTGACCCGCGTGCTGGCCCCCCTGTTGCGGGAGGTTGATCTGCGCCAGGTGGTCAACCAGCTGATTGCGACCACCGAGCGCGAGCTGGACTTCAATGAGGAGGCCCGGCATCTGGAAGAATTCTCCGCTCTGCCCCACGGTCCGAACATCCGCGTGCCCCGGGTGTTTCCGGCGTTGTGCAGCGAGCGGCTGCTGGTGACTGAATGGATGGAAGGCCCCAGCCTGTCCCAGATACTGGAAGCCGACGACGAAACCCGGATAAAGCCGTTGCTGGAAACGCTGCTGGACAGCACGCTGCAACAGGTACTGGAGTTCGGCCTGTTCCACGCCGACCCTCATCCCGGCAACTTCATTGCCATGGACAGCAAGACACTGGCCGTACTGGATCTTGGCGCCGTAGAACACCTCAGCGCGGAAGATCGGCAGCGCTATACGCTCCTGTTGATGGCACTCCTGAAGAGCGATGGCACACCGTTGTTGCCCCTGTTTGAGGCCGCCGGCTTCGGGGGCGTCGACGAAGCGCGTCTGACATTGCTGTCGCAAGCGCTGATTGCCGCGCGCGAGCATGACGCCACACTGGCCAGCAACCTGCGCACGTTGATGGATGAATTCCGCCGCCTGCATTTGCGGATACCAGACCCGTTCGTGGCCATGGTGCGCGTGCTGATCACCGTGGGCGGCCTGATGACCCGGTACAGCATCCCGTTCCGCTGGCCCGCCCTCAACGGTTGAATCCCCGACACAACCCCCGGATAATGCCGCCCCCAGCAGGAGAGATCCCCATGAGTGAGCGGAAAGACAAGAAGAAGGTGATCGGCGAGCCGATGACCGACGAACAGATCAGGGCCTTTCTCGGCGGCCAGCCTGAAAGCGGCCTGAACGCAGATTTCCATCTGCTGCAACGTGCCTACCGCAGCCTGCGTGAAGAGGATTTCGACCGTTTCCTGGATATCTTCACCGATGCCGGTGGCAACGTCAGCGCCACCGACCCGGCCGGACGTACCCTGGCAGACATCATTGCCAACCATGCCCAGTCCGCCGGTTACCTGGACATTCTGAAGCGCCGTTTACAATAATGTGACGAAAAGCTGCCTTGCCCGCAGAGCAAGGCAGGCATCCTCGCACCACGCCCCGCGCATCAATAACTCGCTGATATCTATATATAAATCATTACAGACTCTTCGTTTGGCACATCTTGATGGCGGTTTACAACGCGCCCTGGGCCACTCCGGGATTGCCCGGGTCGCCGGACGGTCTGTTCAAAGAGGCCGGGATTGTGGCAATGTCTGGGCTCAGGCACCGAAAAGAAGCACGACATCACAAAAAAAAGACCTGCAAGACATAAAACAAGACTTAAAAAGAGCCCCGACATGAAAACAAAACCTGCTGCTGCCAGCATGGTCTGGCTTGTACTGTTGCTTGCGACCACCCTCTCCCTGAAAGCACACGCCCTCACCGACGACGGTCCCGACGACGAGATGGATGAGGTCACCCCGGAAGAGCTGTCCTATATCGATATTCCGGTGGATGAGCGCATCTTTCTGACACGCTGGAATGATGTGCCCTACAACAAGCGCTTCTTCGATTACTCACCCGCAGAAATTGAAGCACGCTGGGGCGAGTTCATGATCGGCCTCCGTGCGCCCTTCCCGTCCGCCGGCTATCTGGAGTACATGGGCTCCAACCACCCGGAAATTCTCGAAAATGTGGAGAACTTCCGCGGTTACGAGGATCTCAGCCGCCGACTGGTTGAGGTCTGGCGTCTGTTTCTGCGCGGGGACTTCCAGCAAGCCCGTGAAGACGGCCTCAAGCTCGGCATCATGGGCCTGTACCCGGCAATGTTTTCGCAGATCACCTACGCCATTTACCTGGCAGACCGTCAGAGCGAGAAATACATGATGCTTCAGGATGCCGCCAACCGCATCCGCGAACATATCTATCTCGTTGACCGCCTGGAAGACGATCCTATCGCCTCTGAGCTGGTAGCCTTTACCAAACTCGGGCACGCCTACGCCATCGCCCGCATCGCAGAAGAGTCTCCGGTGCCCGTCATCGTGGTGCGCGGCTATATCGGTCTGATCAAGGATAATGCGGAGGAGATCGTCGAGATTGAGCCGGATCATCCTCTGGGTCATGCGTTTCGTGCTGCTGTAGATGCCAATATCATGCGCCGCGTGGGCCGTGCGACAGGCCGCATGACCTATGGCGCACGCAGTGTGGTGGTGGATGAATCCTTTGCCAAGGCATTTGAAATGGCGCCGGATATTCCGATTCTCAATTACGAATACGCCAACGCCATCATGTACATGAGCCGCAAGCGCGATCTCAACCAGGCGATTGATTACCTGACCCGGGCAACGCGCTACACACCCACCTGGTCCATGGATGCGCTGGATACCATGTACGCCTTCAAGCGCCTGCAGGAAGCTCATCTGTACGACCAGCATTACCGCAGCTTCCGCGCTTTCGAGCGCCATCGCCGGCGGTTCAGCCGGACTACCGACCATAACCTGACCAACGTCCTGAGCCCGCCATTGAACCGGGACATGATGGAAAATCCGCGGGACTACGCGTTGCCGGACGTAGAATAGCGGTGCAGTCATGAGCTGGTACGCCGACACCCTGTTCCCGCCCTTGCTTGACTGGGCCACCCGCCCGCTTGACCGGGACCGGGATGCCCTGCTTGCCAGCGCGCGTGGCACGGTGTTGGAGCTAGGCGTCGGCACCGGCGCCAACTTCAGTCGCTACCGTGACCATGCCAGCGACATCCATGGCATTGAGCCCGGCGCGGCCATGTTGGCGCGGGCCCGGGCGCATGCCCTGAGCCTGCCCCGCCCGACACGCTTTCACCTTGTCGAAGCCGGTGCGGAAGCGCTGCCTTACGAGGATTGCAGCTTTGATACGGTGGTGGCTTGCCTGGTGTTCTGCACCATTCCCGACCGGGAGGCAGCGGCGCGCGAGATTGCTCGCGTGCTCAAGCCCGACGGTCAGCTGCTGGTGCTGGAGCATGTGGAAAGCGAACGCAAAAGCACCCGCCTGATCCAGCATGGCCTCAATCCGGTATGGCGGCACCTCGCCTGCGGCTGTCAGTTGACTCGAGACACCGGCACGCTGTTGCAGCAATCCGGTTTTGACACCCGTGGGCTACAACGTCGCCGCCACCCGAAGCTGCCGGGCTTCGCTGGTGAACTGTTGCAAGGGGTCGCCACCCTGGCGCGCTGAACTGGCACCCTGAGGCGCGCCGCTGTCTCCCCAGGCAAATTGCCGCACCCCCGAATCACCTGAGCCGGGTACAATATCCGCCTCATCGCCACCACCTCCCGGAGCCCCATGCAGACCAGCTGGAACGATCCTCGCGCCTGGCGTCGGCGCCTGCTGTTTCTTCGCGGCGGCCTGGTCACCGCACTGGGCATGCTTTATCTGGTTGCCGACCTGCAGGCCGCCTCTCCTGTTCCCACAGTGCTGGCTCTTTTCTGGCTGGCCCTGCTCTGGCTTCCGTCACTGCTCTTTCTGGCCACCCGCAATCGCACGGGCCGCATCCAGTGGCTGCTGTTGTGGGCCGAGATCCTGCTCGATCAACTGCTGTTCATGGCGCTGCTGCACCAACTCGGCGGCTCCTCAAACCCGCTCGCGTTCTATCTGCTGCTGCCCGTCCTGATCGCCGCCATGTCCCTGCCTCTGATGGCCAGCCTGATGCAGACGCTGGTCGCCCTCGCCGGTTATGGATTGACCCTGCACTGGCATCTGGTGCCCCGTCATGACACCCACCTGCATGCGCTGACGCACGACATGCACCCCAATCACGGTCTGGGCATGTGGCTGGCCTTTACGCTGGTGGCGCTGCTGCTGACGCTGCTTGGCCAATTGCTCCGGCAAGCGCAACAACAAACCCAGCGCAGCCACAGCACGGCCCTGACCCTGGCGCTGCAGCGCGAGCGCATGTACCAGATCGGCGCGACGCTCGCTGACCGGGCTCATGAGTTGAATACGCCGCTCTCCACCCTGTTGCTGCTCAGTGAAGACCTGGCCAGCCGCGAGGAACTGCCTGCCGACTGCCGGGAAGATCTGACCCAGATCAGTGCACTGAGCCGCCGCATCGCCGCGCTGCTGCGTCCCCCGGGGAGCGACAATGGAGCCCTGAATACGCCACAGCCGCTGTCCGCACTGTGCCAGGACCTTGCAGCAACCCTGAAGCACCTGGCCCCGTCATTGACGGTGACCTGGGAAGGCCCGTTTGATCCGCTGCTCACCGACGCCACCACCTGGCAGCGCGTGCTCGCCAATCTGGGCTACAACGCCTGCGATGCCGGCGCCGGCAGGCTGCTGATTGCCTGCACCACCAGTGCCAACGGCACCATCATCCAGATCAGTGACGATGGGCCACGCCAGCAGACGCCGCAAAGCCGACATGCCGGGAGCAACGGCATGGGTATCGGTCTGGCGCTGGTAGAAACCAGCCTTGCGGCGCTCGGCGCCGAGCTTGAACTGGACTTTGATCGCCGCTGGACCCAGGCCCGTATTATCCTGACCGCCCCGGTGCAACAGGCCACCACGGACAAGCCGGTGGCGCCGACCGACGGAGAACAGGCATGACTCAGCAGATTCTGGTTGTCGAGGACGACGACGCGCTGCGCACCCAGTTGCAACGGGTGCTGACCCGCCGCGACCATGATGTGGTCATCGCGTCATGTGCGGAGGAATGCCGGGCGGTGCTCGCAACAAGAAGCGCGCCGCTGGATGCGGCGATTCTGGATCTCAATCTCGGTGACGATAACGGTCTCGACCTGATCGAGCCGGTACTGGCCCACTCCCCGAAGTGTCGGATACTGATGCTGACGGGCTACGGCAGCATCCCCACGGCGGTAGCGGCCACCCGGCGCGGGGCGCACAACTATCTGACCAAGCCCGCCAGCCTGGACGAGATTCTGGGCGCGCTGTCCGCCAATCCCGATACGGAAACTCCGTCGCTACCCAGCGCGCCCCCCTCACTGGAACGCCTGGAGTGGGAGCATATACAACGGGTTCTGGAAGAGCATGAGGGCAATATATCGGCTGCCGCACGCACGCTGGGCATCCACCGGCGGACATTGCAACGGCGCCTGAAAAAGCGCCCCAGTGCCGACGACTACTCTCGTGATTACTGACGGCCCAGCTGTTTCCTCGTTTTTTTCAATGTTTGCCCTTCTCTACCGATGATCTGAACTGCAAACTGTCAGCGGTATCTGCTAAGTTGTCGCGCTTCACTTGGGTCGGCCTCGCCGAGGTGTAGCATCGGCCCTGTGCAGGCCACTTTCGTCAACGCTTTGTCACCACTCACGCGCACAGGCACCTGATGCAGCTACTCTTCACGGGCACGTCGTCCACCACTTCCACATCATCGCGTCCGAACCGGCGGCGCTATGCGCGCGCCCTCGGCGCTGTGGTGGTATGGGGGACGGTGCTGTGGATGACGACAGCCGCCGCACAGGCTGAGCCCGTGATGCAGATCAGCGGGGGCAGCGATGAGGTGCAAGAAAATATTCGCGCCCATGTGAACATCGCCAATGAACCGTGTGAACTGCCCAGCTGGCGCGAACGTGCGCTGTTACGCACGGCCCGTGAACGCGCCGACAACGCCATGCGGGCGCTGGGCTACTACCGCACCGACATCACCACCGAACTCGAACGCCGTAACAGTTGCTGGCGTCTGCTGATGACCGTGACACCCGGCCAGCGCATCACGGTGGGTGAGGTGGATATCCGCATTACCGGCGAGGCCGAGGATGACCTCGCCTTTCGTCAACTGCTGCGTGAGCCGCGCATTCGCGAGGATGACCCCCTCCGGCATTCTGATTACGAGGCCATGAAGACGGCACTGGTGCGGCTGGCAGCGGACCGTGGCTACCTGCAAAGCGAGTTGCTCGAGAGCCGCCTCGAAGTTGATATTGACACGGGCAAGGCCCATGTACGGCTGGCGCTCGACAGCGGGCCGCGCTATCGGTTTGGCGCCGTCACACTGGACCAGAGTGTGTTGGTAGAGGATCTGGCGGTGCGCTTCATTCCCTTCAACGAGGGCGATTATTTCGAAAGCCGTCAACTGATCAGTCTGCAGCAGTCACTCAATGGCAGCGGCTACTACGGCTCGGTGCGCATCGATACAGACCCTGACGATGACACCTTGCGCATACCGGTGCACGTCACCGCCACACCCCGGCCACGGCACGGCTACCTGGCGGGTATCGGTTTTTCCACCGATATCGGCCCACGTATCCGGCTGGGTTACGAAAACCGTCGCGTCAACGACCGGGGTCACCGCTACAACACCGAGATAGAAGCCTCGCCCGTGCGCTCGGGTGCCGGTATCAACTATGAAATCCCTCTGGATGATCCCAACCGGGAGCGCGTCAATCTGTCATCCAGCTACCAACGCGAGGACACCGGCACCAGCCTCAGCGAGCGTTACCGCGTCGGCGCAGCGCATTTGCGCGAGCTGCGTACCGGCTGGATTGCCACTACCTCTCTGGAATTCGAGCGTGAATTCTTCACCATATCCGGTGACAGGGATCGTACCGATCTGCTGATGCCGGGTTTTGAGCTGTCCCGCACACGCGGCAATCATCCGATCTACCCGACGCGAGGCTGGACCGTCAGCGGCAAGATACGCGGCGCGGAAGACAGTGTCATATCGTCAGTCACCTTTGTTCAGGTTCGCGGGCGCGCCAAAGCCGTCATGCCCTTGCTCGGCGGCCGCATCCTAACACGCATCGAGGGAGGTGCCACGGAAGCCGAAGAGGTCATTGAGTTGCCCACATCCGTGCGTTTCTTTGCCGGGGGTGACAACAGCGTGCGCGGTTACGGCTATCAACGGCTCGGTCCACGTAACAGCGATGGCGATGTCATCGGTGGCCGTCACCTGCTCGCCGGCAGCATCGAATACGACTATCTGTTTTTGCCCAGCTGGGCCGTTGCCGTATTTGTTGACGCGGGTAACGCGTATGACACGTTGAATGATTTCGAAGCGCTATACGGCTACGGACTCGGGGTACGCTGGCGCTCCCCCATCGGCCCGATCCGCATTGATGTGGCACGTCCCTCGGATGGCCGTGATCCCTTCCGCCTGCACATCAGCATGGGGCCAGACCTGTGAGCCCCGCATCCATCATGCAGGCGCTGATGCGCTGGCTACGCCGTGGCCTGCTGGCCATGCTGCTGCTGGTGCTGCTCAGCCCACTGATCCTGCTGGGAGCCATGGCAACCGAGGGCGGCAGCCGCTGGCTGCTTGAGCGCGCCCTGAGCTACGCACCGGGTACCGCCAGCATCGCGCAGATTGATGGCACACTGCTGCACGGCATCACGCTTGAGGGGGTGCACTATGCGCATCCGGCATTCACGGTGGAAAGCGACCGCTTCAGTCTTGCCCTGGTGATGCCGGCGCTGCTGCAACGCCGCCTGGCCGTGAATACCCTGCGCGCGGAACGCCTGCACATCACCCTTCACCCTGGCGAGGAGGACAGCACCGAGCCAGAGCCAGACACCACACCCTTTCATATCGATCAGCTGGACGACATCAACCTGCCGCTCTCGATAGCGATTCACGGCGCCAGTGTCACGCATTTCACACTGACGCTGGCCAACGGCACGGACATCGTCCTCGACAGCATATTGCTGGCTGGCAGCACCGACCGCGATCAACTGCACCTGCAACAGCTGTTTGTCAGCCAGGGGGACTATCGCATCAGCCTCGGCGGCAAGCTCGGTCTGCACCAACCGTTTCACCTGGATACCTGGGCTGACTGGCAGGCCCCCGTCCCTGATGCGCTACGTCAGACACTGGAAGGGCCGGACGCTCCGGCCGATACAGAAGAAGCCGCCCCCCTGCTGGCGACGGCGGATGCCCGGGTGCGCGGTACCCTGGCGGAGCTGGCCATTGAACATCGCCTGCACACACCGCTGGCCCTGCGCAGCGACGGCATGCTGCGCCCGTTCGATCAACCGCTGGCCTTTGATCTGGAAAACAGCTGGCAGGCCCTGACCCTCTACAGTGCCGACAACCAGCCGCTTTCCCTGGCGGATGGCGCGCTCGCCATCCGCGGCACACCGGAGGCTTACCGTCTGCGACTCGACAGCGGCACCAGCCTGCCGGATCTGCCGGCCATCACCCTGAGCCTGCTGGCCGAGGGCGACAGCCAATCCCTCGCCATCGAAACAGCCAGGCTGGACATCGCCGAGAGTCATATTCTGATCTCGGGCGATCTGGCCTGGGCTCCCACACTCAGCTGGGACCTGAACCTGGCCATCACCGACTTCGACCCGGGCCTGCTGATCCAGGAAATGCCCGGGCAGCTGCAGGTGGATGCCCGCATCAACGGCAGTCTGGAAGACCAGCAACTGACACTGGGTCTGGCACTGAACGAGCTCAGCGGCACGCTGCGACAGCACCGCGTCAGCGGCGGTGGCCACCTGCAACTGGCGCGCCATGCGGATGACGCCCTGACCGACAGCCGCATCACCAGTGACCTGCGTCTGGCCGCCGGCGCAAACCGTGTCAGCCTGCGCGGCACTGCGCACCAGCGCCTGGATCTGACGCTGGCCCTGGAAGGCAATGATCTGGCCGCCCTGTGGCCCGGCCTGCACGGCACCCTGCAACTGGACGGCAGGGTGCGCGGCACCCGCAGTAACCCGATGCTGGAGGCCCGCATCAGCACCCCCTTGGCAGGTTTTGAAGGATGGCGCATCGAGGATCTGCTGCTGGCCGTGGATGCACGGAACGGCAGCGAAGAACCGGTGATGAACCTGAACCTGAGCACCGGTGCGCTGACGCGCGATGGCGAACTGTTGCTGGAGCGGGTGGCCACCCGGGGCGATGGCAGTGCCAGCGACCACCGCATCGACTGGGATATCACCGCCCCCCAGGGCAGCACCCGGGGGGCGGTAGCCGGCATGCTGAAAGAATTGCGTGCCTGGCAAGGGATGCTTCGGTCGCTGGAAGTGGACAGCCCGATATCAGGCCTGTGGCAGCTGGACCGTCCCGCAGCGCTGGGCTTCTCGGCCGAAGCGGCACATATCGCCCCGGCCTGTCTGGTGGCCGAAGACAGCAGCCTGTGCCTGGATGGCAACTGGCGCGCCGGCGGTCCGATTGACGCCCGCCTGGACCTCAGCAATCTGTCACTCGCCTATCTGGCTCGGGAACTGCCCGAAGATGCCGCAGAGCTGGAGGGGCATATCAATCTCAGCGCCAGTTTCCAACAGCGGCAGGGCCGCAACACAGGCAACGCCGACCTGCAGGTCAGCGCTGGTCGCCTGGCGCTCTCCAGTGGTCGGGACGAACCCTATGAACTGGTGTGGCGAGGCCTTTCCGCCCATATCGACCTGCAAGACACCTTGCTGGATGCCAATCTCGTCTTCGACGTGGACGATACCAGCGGCACCCGCGCCAACCTGCGTGCCGAACTGGCCGGCAACGATACGCGCCTGAATGGCAGCCTCCATACTCATCTGGACGACCTCGGCTGGGTGGAGGCACTGGCCCCGAGCCTGCGCAATATTCGCGGGCGCCTGCGCGGCGATCTGACACTGAGCGGCACGGTGTCCGCCCCGCGCTTCGGCGGTCAACTGGTGCTGGATGAGGCCGCAGCCGATGTGCCGGAAGTCGGCTTGTCGCTGCAGGACATCCATCTGATGGCCATCGCTCGCCGCTCCGGCGAGCTGGACCTCAGCGGCCAGGTGCGCTCTGGCGATGGCGAAATCCGCCTGACCGGCGACCTGGATACGCGCGAACCCCTGCCGTGGCCATTGCGGCTGCAAATCAAGGGCGAGAATTTCCTCGCTGCGCAACGACCGGACGCCCGTGTGGAGATCAATCCGGACCTGGATATCAGTGTTGCCCGCAATCTGGTTACCATTCGCGGCGAGGTCACCGTGCCACGCGCCATGTTCACGCCCCAGGAACTGCCGCAGCAAGCCATCTCGGTGTCCCGGGATGAAGTCATTCTCCAGGACGACGAGGAAGAGGCATCACTGTGGAAGATCGATACCGACATTACGGTGCGCCTGGGTGATCGTGTCCGCATCTCGGGTTTCGGCCTGGAAGCGCGCTTCGCTGGCGCGGTGCGCATCGAGGACAAGCCGGGACGCACCCCGCGCCTGATCGGGGAAATTCGCATCGAGGATGGGCGTTACAGAGCCTACGGTCAGAATCTGCATGTGGAACGGGGCACCCTGATTTTCCAGGGCCCGCCGGATAACCCCGGGCTGGATATCGTCGCCGTGCGCCACGTCACCGCCTATAACGTGCGCGCCGGCCTGGCCATTGGCGGCACACTGCAGGACCCGCGCTCGCGCATTTTCTCCGAGCCCTCGATGGAAGAAACCGAGGCGATGTCCTATCTGCTCACAGGGCGCCCGCTGGACAGCGGTTCCGATGCCGACGCGGCGGTCATCATGCAAGCGATTATTCTGTACGGTATCGAGCGCGGGGATTTCATTACCAACCGTCTGGGCCAGGAGCTGGGCGTGGAAGTGGGGCTGGACAACGAGGGCGAAGCGGACGAAGCGGCACTGATGCTCGGCAAACAACTGTCGTCACGGCTTTACCTGCGCTACAGCATCGGCCTCTTCGAAGCGCTGAACACGGTCATGCTGCGCTACACCCTGAGCCGCAGCCTGAGCCTGGAGACACGCTCCAATACGCGCGAAAACGCCATCGACCTGATCTTCCGTACCGAGCGCTGAAACAGGCTTATGGCAGCGCGTAGATACCGGTAACGTGGGCCACCGGCGCCTCATCGCCTTCACTGAACAGCGTCACTTCCAGCACCACTGAGCGGCGCCCCAGACGAATGATCCTGCACTCCGCCAGCAGGTCTCGCGGCGCCGGCCGGCGCAAGAAATTGATATTCAGATTCTGGGTCACGGCCATTTCCAGACGCCCCAACGTCCCCAGAATCGCGGCATACATCGCCGCATCGGCAAGCCCCATCATGGTCGGGCCGGACAGCGTGCCGCCGGGCCGAATCATCTTGTCGCTGAACGGCTGACGCAGTCGTGAGCGATGCTCGCCCGCCTGCTCCACTTTCAATCCCGAACCCGCTGTTGCCGGCAAGCCGCTATAGATAATCTGCTCGACTTCTTCCGCACTGAGCATGTGTTCTCTCCCGGGTTCGGTTGCGATAACAGGACGCTCATCATACCCCCCGCCCCGGGCCCGCAACAGCGCTCGACTGACCCGCCTGGCATGGGCTGACGCCGGATGGACTTACGCCGGGGATGCCATACAATGGCCGTCTTTCACCGGACAATCAGGATTTGGCAATGCGCACCTCCCGTTACCTGCTGGCCACCGTCAAGCAAACACCCTCCGACGCTGTCGTGATCAGCCACCAGCTGATGCTGCGCGCCGGCATGGTCCGCAAACTGTCCTCCGGCCTGTATAACTGGTTGCCGCTGGGCCTGCGGGTACTGCGCAAGGTGGAGCAGATCATCCGGGAAGAAATGGATCGCGCCGGCGCCCAGGAAGTGCTGATGCCGGTGGTACAGCCCATGGAACTGTGGGAAGAATCCGGCCGTGCCCCGGCCTATGGCCCGGAGCTGCTGCGCATCACCGATCGCCACGACAATGCTTTCTGTCTGGGCCCGACCCACGAAGAAGTGATTACCGATCTGGTGCGCAACGAGCTGCACAGCTACAAGCAGCTGCCGATGAATTTTTATCAGATTCAGACCAAGTTCCGTGATGAAATCCGGCCCCGTTTCGGCATCATGCGGTCGCGGGAATTCATCATGAAGGACGCCTACTCCTTTCATGTAGATCAGGCATCGCTGGCCGCCACCTATCAGGTCATGTACGACACCTATTGCCGCATCTTCGATCGCCTCGGCCTGGACTACCGCCCCGTGGCGGCGGACACCGGCGCTATCGGCGGCTCCGCCTCCCACGAATTCCATGTGCTGGCCTCCTCCGGTGAGGACGCCATCGCCTTTTCCGACAGCTCGGACTACGCCGCCAACGTCGAACTGGCCGAAGCAGTTGCAACGGGGGAGCGCGCCGCGCCTGCCGAGAGCATGACGCTGGTTGATACACCCGACGCCCGCACCATTGCCGAGCTGGTCGCACAGTTCAAACTGCCGGTGGAAAAGACCGTGAAAACGCTGGTGGTCGCGGCAGCGCCGGAGACGGGCAGCAAACTGGTTGCACTGCTGGTGCGCGGCGATCACGAACTCAACGACATCAAGGCCGAAAAACTGCCACAAGTCGCCAGCCCGCTGCGTTTCGCCGACGAAGGCGAAATACGCGCAGCCATTGGTGCAGGCCCCGGCAGCCTCGGCCCGGTGAATCTGCCGATCCCCTGCGTGATCGACCGCAGTGTGGCGCTGATGAGCGATTTCGCCGCTGGCGCCAATCAGGACGGCAAACATTACTTCGGCATCAACTGGGAGCGCGATCTGCCCCTGGCGGACATTGCTGATCTGCGCAACGTCGTGGAGGGCGATGCCAGCCCCGATGGCGAAGGCACGCTGACCATCAAGCGGGGCATCGAGGTGGGCCATATTTTCCAGCTCGGCACCAAGTACTCCGAAGCATTGAAAGCCACCGTGCTGGACGAAAATGGCAAGAGCGTGGTCATGCCCATGGGCTGCTACGGTATCGGCGTGACCCGTGTTGTGGCCGCTGCCATTGAACAGAATCACGACGAGCGCGGCATCACCTGGCCTGACGCCATTGCCCCGTTCCAGATCGCACTGATCCCGGTCAATCTGAAGAAAAGCGAACGCGAGAAGGCAGTCTGCGAGCAGCTCTACGCGGATCTGACCTCCGCTGGCTACGAGGTGCTGTATGACGACCGGGAAAAAGAACGCCTGGGCGTGAAACTCGCTGATGCCGAACTGATCGGCATTCCCCACCGCATCGTCGTCGCTGAACGCGGTCTGGATGAGGGACAGCTGGAATATCGCGCCCGCCGCGATGACGACAACACCATGTTGTCGGTTGATGAGGTGCTGGATTTCCTGGAACGCCGCATCAAGCGCTGAGTCGATACCACACCGGGCAGAACCACGCCGGACAGAACCACGCCGGGCAGACTAGCGGCGCTTGCGGGCCAGTATCTGGGTCATGGCCTGATCCCCCAGCGGGGTCAGTTGCCAGGTGATCTGCGACCGCCCCGGGCGTGGCGGGCATTTGCGGATCATGCCCAGCGCACGCAAGTGAATCTTGACCTGATTGAAGCTGTCGGTGTCCAGCACGACGTTACGCACCGCATGAGCCTTGGGCCACTGCACCTGCACATCGGTGAGCGCGCGCGGTGCGATGTGCTCCTCCAGCGCCTGACGCATCACCATTTCTGATACTTCGTCGAGCATCTGTGGTGCCACGCTGGCGATCACCTGATCCCAGCTGATGCTGGTGCGGGCCGCAGTCACCTTGCAATCCCCTTTCACGAACACGTTACAGCTGTAGCCCAGCAGCACCTGATCCGCACCACGGGCCAGCTGCTCCAGCGGCGGCCGCATGCTTTGCGTCAAGACGTCTCGCTCGCTCTCCAGGGCCTCAATGCGCTGCTTGAGCGCACGCACCTCCAGCTCTGATGTGGCGCTGGAGTCCGTGGCCCTGACCCAGCCCGATCCGGGAAATTTCTCGATCAGCGCCGGCAGCCCTTTTTGTACGGCTGCGCTCAGATCAGTGGGAGCGTTCCAGTAACGCACCAGGCATTTTTGTTGCAAAAGCTGGCGAAAATCATTGAAACGCACATCCCCTTCGCGAGAGGTTTCTCGCCGCTCCGGCGGCAAGAAGTCGGGCGCATCATGCAGCAACGCCAGTACCGGCTTCCCTTTGGTCGCCGCGTAGACATACTCGCGGTGGGTATAGGAGAGGCCGATCGGCGACAGCGTGCCGTAGCGCCCGCCCACCAGCACCAGATAGTAGTCACATTCGTTGATCAGCTTCTGAATCATCGTCCAGTGATTATTCGATTCACTTGGCGACAACTCCATGCCCGTCGGAATCATGCCCATGGACAACAGACCCAGCATCAGCTCCTGCCGCGCCTCAGGCAAGTCACTGTAAGTCGAACTGACGAAAATCTGATACTTGCGCTCGATACTCAAGCGGGCTCCTGTCACCGGACGTCTGGCGGGCCTGACTGCACCGCCAGCGACGTTGAAATATGAATAGCGTCACATGTTCTGAAGCCACGTATTAAAGCCACTTTGCCCTCCGGTCACAAGTCAGCGCGCCGGGTGCATTGCGCTCGCTCGACCGGTCCTGATCCGCAACAGCGCCTCCCGTGTGGTCGATTATCACCGGCTTGGGGTACAGTACAGGCTGATACCGGGTGCCGGGAGAGCTTACAGTGCATACGATTGCCTTCTACAACCTCAAGGGCGGTGTCGGCAAAACCACCACCGCCGTCAACATTGCCTGGCATGCGGCGCGCTGGAAACACCGCACACTCTTGTGGGATCTCGATCCCCAGGGTGCGGCCAGCTTCTATCTGGGCGTGGATGGCAGCCGCCCCTACAAGACCGGCAGCCTGATCAAGGGCAAGCAGCAGATTGGCAATCTGCGCATGGAAACCCGCTGGCCCGGCCTGGACGTTATCCCCGCCGACATCAGCCTGCGCAATCTGGACCTAAAGCTCGCCGAGCCCGGTGCCGGGCGCAGCAGTCTCAAGCGCCTGATAGACCCCCTGAGCGAAACCACCAGCCTGACTCTGCTGGATTGCCCGCCAACCCTGAGCCCGGTGGCAGAGAGCATCTTTGCGGCAGCGGATTATCTGGTGGTGCCGGTGATCCCCACACATCTGTCACTGCGTGCCTTCGAGCAGGTGGTACAGTGGCTGGACCAGAAAGCCTTCAAACACCTGACGGTGCTGCCGTTCTTCAATATGGTGGACCGGCGGCGTCTGCTGCACGTGGAAATGCTGGTCAAACCGCCCGCATTGATGCGCCAGCGTCTGAAAACCTGGATACCCTACTCAACGCATGTGGAACAGATGGGCGAGCATGCCGCACCCGTGGGGGAGTTTGCGCCGCATACGCCCGCCGCGCGGGCGTACCGGGGCTTGTGGTTCGAACTGGCGGAAAGGCTGAAGCTCTGACCGCGCTGTGCCGGACCGCCGGCCTGGCGACCCGACCATCGTGGCCCGACCAACGTGGCCCGTCAAAATGTCAGTGAGAGCGCCAGGTAAGGCCCGCCGAATTCCAGATCGGTATCCAGACCGCTGACATCGTCCAGTTCGACATTGAACTGGCTGTAGCCCAGCTCGACGCCGAGCAGGAAATCCGAGACCCAACCCGCCTTGACGGTGTAGTCCTCGACACGGCTGCCGTCATAACGAATGGCATTGATCTCGGCACCGGCGTAGAGGCCGCTGAAAGGCAGATTGCCGCGCGCCGCCAGATGCAGCATCGGGAAGGTTTCCTTCGCCGTCTCGCGCCCGTCATCGCCGCCGCTGCGCATACGGAAATCAGCGTCCACACGGCGCACATTCAGACCCACATCCAGCTTCACCACATTGTCCAGCGGCGTGTAATAGAGCGTGAGGTCCGTCATGTCCAGATCGAATTCCGATTGCACCTCATCCGTAATCACGAAAGTACCGCCACCAAACTGGAAACTGCGCTCGATGGTGTTCCGTGAGGAGTCTGACATCACCATATGCTTGAGCCGCACATTCGGCACCATTGGCACAACATGCTCGAGCCCGAAATACAGCACGTTCTGCCGCTCACGCCCGTAGCCCAGATCATCTTTCATATCGATATCGTCGTTGCCGGAGGCAATGGTGCCGGAGAGACTGGCATTCCAGGTATAGGCTCCCGCATAGACATCAATCAGGGGGGCGCTCTGCGCGGCAGGTGCCAGGGCAACCAGGCCAGCGGCCATAAGTGTCTTGCGCATCATGCGATGTCCTCGCCTTGTTGTGATTTCTTTTGGGCATTACTGCCCCGAAGTCTGCTCCCCGAGTATCGCATCAGCACACCGCTGTGGCCAAACCTGCACACCCGGCAACCGCATCAACGGTCGAAATCAATGCACAACTTGCCGGTATGCGTCGCCGCCTGCATCGTCGCCAGCGCCTTGCCCAGCTCGGAAAAACCAAATACCTGCCCGATCACCGGCCTGAGCGCCTGCAACGTGATCGCCCGGTTCATGGCCTCGAACTGCTCACGATGCCCCACCGTGATACCCCGCACCGTCACATTCATGGCCATGATTTTCGCCGTGGGCACCATGCTGGCCACGCCGGTCAGCACACCAATCATCGAGATATGGCCGCCGATCGTGACAGCACTGAGTGATTCCGGCAGCGTGCCGGCGCCACCCACCTCCACCACCATGTCCACGCCCTCACCGCCACACGCCTCGCGCACGGCGCGGCCCCAGCGCGGCTGGGCCGTGTAGTTGATCAGATGATCCGCGCCCAGTGCCTCGGCCAGGGCCAGTTTTTCGTCAGAGGAGGAAATCACCACAGTCTCAGCCCCCAGCATGTGGGCAAACTGCAGCGCAAACAGGCTGACGCCGCCGGTGCCCTGAATCAGCACACGACTGCCGGCGCGCACCTGGCCCTCTTCCACCACAGCGCGCCAGGCCGTCAGCGCCGCGCAAGGCAACGTGGCCGCCTCGATATCGCTGAGATGCGCCGGTGTCGGTACAAAAGCCGCGGCCGGTGCCACCAGATACTCCTGCATGGCGCCCGGCACGGTTTCGCCGGTCACCTGGCGCAGCTTGGCCAGCCCCGGCGCGCCCGCCTGCCAGGCGGGAAAAAAGCTGGTAGTCACCCGCTGGCCTTCACGCAGGGACGTGACGCCCTCGCCTACAGCCTCCACGACCCCCGCGCCATCGGACAACGGCACCTGGGGCAGCGCCATCTTCGGGTTGGCCATGCCCAGCACCGTTGCCAGATCATGGTAGTTCAGCGACGCGGCGCTCAATCGTACCCGCACCTCGCCGGGCGCAGGCGCGCTCGCCTCCGGGGCATCCCGGATCTCGCGCAGCCCGTCCAGCCCGAATCGCTCCAGTAGTACCGCTCTCATCAGGTTCTCCCTTATCGGTTTGCGGGCATCATACATGACCAGTCGGTCACAGAAACAGGCGAGACAACACACAGCGTTACACCCTGAAATATCCCGCCGCTATGCCGGAAGCTCTCGTTTGTTTACACTTTCGTCACCTTTTCAGGCCATATCTCGACAAATACTATGACATTCTGGTTTGGTCTCGACCGCCTCTTCTTTTTTCTCGCTCGCCTGTTTCTGACCTGGTGCACTCAGACGACCAGTCTGCCCAGGGATATCAGCGAACTGGCGCTGGATCCCACTCGGCCCGTGATGTACGTGCTGCGTGACGCCTCTCTGGCCGACATGCTGCTGCTGGATCGCGAGGCCCGCCGTCTGGGACTGCCCAGCCCGCTGGACGCGCTGCCGCTGGAAGGCAAGACGCTACGCCGACGCTATTACCCGCTTTACCGTCGCCAGCGCATGGTGGGCCGGGAGCGCATCAGCGACACGCCGCGACGCCTCGTACAGGTCATCGAGAATCTGGCGCAACATCCGGAGCAGGATGTTCAGTTGATCCCCGTTACCCTGTTCTGGGGTCGGCGACCGGAGAAAGAGAACTCCCTGTGGAAGATCATCTTTGCCGATAACTGGTCGCCCCCCGGCTTCATCAAGAAATTCTTCATCATCCTGACTCAGGGGCGGCAGCTGTACCTGAACTTCAGCCAGCCCATGTCCCTGCGCCAGCTGGTCGACGAACACAACAGTACGGCAATGACGGTGCGCAAGACGCAACGCATTCTGCGAGTGCACTTCCGCCGTCAGCGCGAGGCCATGATCGGGCCCGACCTGTCCCACCGTCGCACCCTGGTGACCTCACTGGTGGAAAGCGGACCGGTACGCGAGGTCATCGCCGCCAGCGCCGCAGAAGCCGGCGAACCCTATGAAAAGCACGAGGCGAAAGCACGGCGCTACGCCATGGAAATTGCTTCCGACTATTCCCACACCGTGATCCGCTTTCTCGAAGTGGTGCTGGAGTGGGTCTGGAATCGTCTGTACAGCGGCTTGCGCGCCTACAACATCGACAAGCTGCACAGCGTGGCCAGCGACCACGAACTGATCTACGTACCGTGCCATCGCAGTCATGCAGACTATCTGTTGCTGTCCTATCTGGTGTACAAGAACGGCCTGGTGCCGCCGCACATTGCCGCTGGCATCAACCTGAACCTGCCCGTCGTCGGCACCATCCTGCGCCGGGGCGGCGCCTTCTTCATGCGCCGCAGCTTCAAGGGCAATCCGCTCTACGCCACTGTCTTCAATGAGTATGTGCACACCATGCTCACCCGTGGCTATTCCGTGGAATATTTTGTTGAAGGCGGCCGCAGCCGCAGTGGCCGCATGCTCAAGCCCCGCCCCGGCATGCTTGCCATGACGGTGCAGAGTTTCATCCGCGACCACAGCAAACCGGTGGCACTGGTGCCGGTATATATCGGCTACGAAAAGCTGATTGAAGGCAGTACCTATATTGGCGAAATGCACGGCCAGCAGAAGAAAAAAGAAAGCATCTTCGGCTTTATGAAATCCCTGTCCGTGCTGCGCAAGCATTTCGGTCAGGTGCACGTGAATTTCGGGGACCCGTTGCTGCTGAAGGATTTTCTGGACCAGCAAGCGCCGTCATGGCGCGAGGCACCCGCCCAGGGCACGCTGCCCGCAGACATCAAAAGCGCCGTCGAGCATCTCGGCAATGAGGTCGTTACCCGTATCAATGCAGCGGCGGTGGCCAACCCGGTCAATCTGCTCAGCCTGGCGTTGCTGGCAACCCCCAAACACACCATGGACGAGGTGCAGCTGCGCCAACAGCTGGCGCTGTATATCCGCCTGCTGCAACAGGCCCCCTACAGCAGCGCGACCACCACGGCGGATACCGACCCGGAATCCATCATCCGTTACGGGCTGGATAACCAGTTCATCCATCGCATCGAGCATGCCATGGGCGATCTGATCAGCACCGATCAGGTGACCGCATTGCAGATGGCCTACATCCGCAACAACAGCCTGCATCTGTTCGTCCTGCCGGGGCTGGTGTGTTCGTTGCTGGGGGATGGCCGGGATATTCCCCGCAGCCACCTCAAGCGCCTGGTGCGCCTGCTGTACCCGTTCTTCCGCTCGGAGTATTTTCTGCACTGGCAGGGCACCGCCGAGATTGATGCGGCAGTTGAAAATATCCTCGGCGTACTCGCCAGCCAACAGCTGGTGCACGACAACGGTGACACCGTTTGTGGCGCCGCATTGCATACCATGGCCTCCGATCTGCTCAGCCATCTCGGCCAGACGGTTGCCCAGGCGCTGGAGCGCTATTACCTGACAATTCGCATTCTGGTGCAGCATGGCGACGCAAGACTGACAGCAGATGCGCTGGAAGAACTGGCCCACCTGACCGCACAACGTCTGTCTTTGCTGTACGAATTCAATTCACCGGAATTCTTCGATCGTGCGGTGCTGCGCAACTTTATTCATCAGCTTCAGGTTTACGAACTGGTGCAAGTGGGCGAAGACGGGTTGCTGCGCTTTGATGAACGCCTGCAGGCCATGGATGATGAAGCGCGACGGATTCTCAGCCCGGACCTGCGCCAGGGCATCGTGCGGCTGACACGACTGTGCGAAGCGCAGCACGCCAGCACAGACAGCGCAGCCTGATGGCGGCGCTGTCTCAGGGCAGCGTCAGATAAATATCAAAGCGTACGGTTTTTCCCGGCAGGGCATGAGAGGGAGAAACGCCGGCCAGCGGTGGCGCACGCAAGGGGCGCTTGACCACCACCCGCTTGCCAGCCAGTGCGCGGGCCGCCGCCAGCAAGGCGGCCTCATCCGCCTCCGGCGCCACGCCGCACAGCTGCTGCAACCAGAGCAGATCCTTCTTGATGGCGGCAGATTTTTCCCGCTCCGGAAACATCGGGTCCAGGCAGATCACCTCAGGGCGCGGCAGGCCGCTGTGCAAGCGCTCCCGCATCCAATCCAGACTGTCGACCTGCAGCGGCTGCATACGCTGGGCCATCTCCGGGTCCCGCCGCAAGGCATCCACCAGCATGGCGTGCAGCAACGGCTGCCGCTCCAGCAGGATCAGCTCCCAGCCTGCGCCAGCCAACAGCGCCGCGTCGCGTCCCAGCCCGGCGGTCGCGTCCACCAGCAAGCCTTTCTGCACCACAGAGGCCGATGGCTGTTCCGCCGCCTCGTTTTTGCTGCCCGGCATCCCCACCTTGCCCGCAGCCCGCACAAGACGCTCGTGGCGGGCCCGTTCGGCGGCCAGGCGATAGCCCATGCGGCCCGCGCCGAAATCTACCGTCAGCGGCTTCTCACGCCCTTCCGGGCGCCACAGGCTGAGCATGCCATCACGGTAGCCCATCACCAGCGCAAACCCCGCTGCGGCGGCTGCGGCTTCACTGGTCACGCGCACGCCGGGCAGCGCGCCCGGCGCATCAGGCAGCAATGCCACGCCGGCACTTGCTTGTGCAGCGCTTGTCACAGGATGCTCGTCACAGGAAAAACGCCACCAGCAGAAGCCCCAGAGCCAGACGGTAGATAACGAATGGCAGCATACCCAGCCGGGTTACGAGCGCGATAAAGAAGCCGATAGTGAGGTACGCCACCACGCCGGCCACCACACTGGCCACCAGCAACTGCGCCAGGGTGAATATCTGCTCGGCCTGCGCCAGATCGAAGCTCATCAGCACGATGGCGCCGAGAATCAGGGGAATGGACATCAGAAACGACAGGTTGGCCGCATCATCGCGACGCAACCCCAGCAACAGTGCTGCCGTGATCGTGACGCCACTGCGCGATGTGCCCGGAATCAGCGCCAGCATCTGGGCCAGCCCCACCAGCGTCGCCACCCCCAGGCCGATTCCCATCAATGTCATCTCGCGGCGACCGATCACGTCGGACACCCATAACAGGACACCGAATACCAGGGTGCTGGAGGCGATCACGGCAACAGAGCGGGTATGTTCGGCAATCAGGTCCTTGCCCAGAAAACCGACCACTACAGCCGGCAATGTAGCCCAGGCAATCAGCAAGGCAAGCCGCAGATCAGGATTGATGGTGCGAGTACGCGCACCGCTGAGCGCTCCCCGCGTCATATCCATCAGCTTGTGGCGGTAATACCAGATCACGGCGAACAAGGTACCGATATGCACGGCGACGTCGAAGGCCAGCCCCTGGTCTTCCCAGCCAAGCAGCTGCGACGGCAGAATCAGGTGGGCAGAACTGGATACAGGAAGAAATTCTGTCAGGCCCTGGATAATCGCCAGGACGAATGTTTGCAGCCAACTCATCCGGCACCACGCTCCCGCCGGATATCCTCACTGGGATAGATATCGATGAATTCCTGTGGCATACGCCGGGGCTTGCCGGTATCCAGCGCCACACAAACCCATTGGGTGCTGCCACGAGCCAGTGTGGCGCCGTCGCTGTCGCGCACGATCTGGTAATGACGCTCCATACTCAGGCGCTGGTCATTGAACACCACCCAGGTGGCAATCCTGAGCGCATCGCCCTTCAGCGCGGGCCGCAAATAATCAACTTCAGTGTGGCGGGCGACGAATCCCCGATTGAGGCGTGTATAAGCATCCCACCCCAGGCCCAGCGCCTCGGTGTGGCTCCAGGCGGCAAGTTCGAACCACTGCACGTAAGCGGTGTTATTGGCATGGTCCATGCGATCAATGACATCCTCCCCCACCACCAGCGACACGATGTGCGGGGCCGGATAGTCCCAGTGATGGGCAGACTCGCCGTCAGACCCACAATCAAACCCAGCGTCAGAATAGTTTTGGTCCGTCATCTGCTTACCCCCGTTATTTCTTCGCGCCTGGCGCCGCATGGACAACCCGGTCACGCAGGTACACCGGCATCGCATTCTGCGCGGACACCCCCTCACCCGCCGCCAGTCCTGCCCACGCCAGCCGCGCCACAGTCCCGGCACGGGGGCAGACCGTCTCGTCCCACTCGGTCAGTGTGGGCACCGCCGCCTGCAGGGCGGCCTTATGTACGCCGCCCGAACCACCCCCGCTGCGCAGGTTCTGCGGCAATGACGGCAGCGCCGTCGGATGTGCCAGGCAATCAACCAGCAACGTTTTCAGTTTGTGTTCACCCACTCGCTCATAAGCGCCCAGGTAAAGCTCGCCCATGCGCGCATCGAAGGCAATCAGTGCCGGGCCTGACAGACCACGGTCGAAGCCCGCCAGCGCCGCCGACGCCAGGGTCGACACGCCGAGCACCGGGCGATCCAGTGCATAGGCCAGCCCCTGGGTGACGGCCACAGCGATGCGCACACCGGTAAACGCGCCAGGCCCCTGCCCGAAAGCGATGCCATCCAGCTGCCCCCGGCTGACGCCTGCCTCGGCCAGCAGCGCAGCCACCATCGGCAACACCCGATCTGTCTGTCGGCGTGCCGCCAGCTCGAAATGCTCCAGCACTTGGCCGTTGTCCAGTAGCGCGACCGAACAGGTCTCTGTCGCCGTTTCAATTGCCAGTATTTTCATGTGTGGGCTTTTCATCCTTCAGGTTCTGCATCCGCTGCGCATCCTCTGCCTGCAGCATACGAAAAAAACGTTCCACCACCTCCCGCTTTCGGGTGCGGGTCATGCCCGGCAGGCTGTCGAGAAAAAGACGCCCGTAACTGCGACTGACAATACGCGGATCCGCCACAACCAGCAGCCCGCGGTCCGAAGGGTCGCGAATCAGACGCCCTGCACCCTGGCGCAGTGTCAGCACCGCCTGCGGCAACTGGAAATCACGGAACGGCTGGCCACCGCGCTGGCGGATATTGTCGATCCGCGCAGCAGCGACCGGATCGCCGGGGGATCCGAACGGCAGCTTGTCGATAATGACGCAGCTGAGCGTATCGCCGCGCACGTCGATACCTTCCCAGAAACTGGCTGCGCCAAGCAACACCGCATTGCCCAGGTTGCGAAACTGTTCCAGCAATTGGCGACGACCGGCCTCGCCCTGGACCAGCAACGGAAAATCCAGCCGCGAGCGCAACAACTGCGCCGCCTCGCGTAATGCTCTGTGACTGGTAAACAGAAAGAAGGTTCGCCCACCCGCCGCCCGGATAACCGGCAGCATGGCATCCACCACAGCGCGCGTATAATCGGGCGAATCCGGCATCGGCAGGTCTTCCGGCACGTACAACACCGCCTGACGGCGAAAATCGAAGGGGCTTTCCAGCCGCAGCGTGGTCGCCTGGCCGAGCCCGAGGCGCTCGGTAAAATGCTGAAAATTACCGGCCACCGATAACGTCGCGGAGGTAAAAATCCAGGCGCAGCGATGCCGGGCCCGATGGGCGTCGAAGGCGTCCGCCACGGTCAGCGGTGTCGCATGCAGCATGAACGCCCGGCGGAAATTCTCGAACCAGTAAACCTGCTGGGGATCCGCAGCGGCAACCAGCCGTCGCAGGCTGGTTTGCAGCTCCCGGGCACGGCGACAGCAGCTGTCCATGCCTCGGGTGGTCTTGTGCAACGGTTCCAGCGCCCCGTCCAGTTCCTCCAGTTGCGCCAGCAGCGCGTTGACCGCCTCGTTGACCGCCGGCAGGCTCGCTATCTCGTTCCAGGGCGCACGCCGCCCCTCTTCGCCCATGGCGAGACGCAGATCCGCTACACAGCGGTCTGTGGCGGCACACAGGCTGTTGAGCGACTGCAAGTCCGCGGCCGTATGGCTCGCTTCGCTGAGCAGGTCACGGGTCAATTCCGTAATCTGTCGCGCACTGACAGATTCACCAAAGAAACTGGCGGCCACATCCGGCAACTGATGCGCCTCATCGAAGATCACCGCGTTGGCGCTGGGCAGCAGATCCGACACGCCCTCGCCCTTGAGCGCCGCGTCAGCAAAGAAAAGGTGGTGATTGACCACCACCAGGTCCGCTTCCTGGGCGCTCTGGCGCGCCTTCATCAACGGGCATTCGCTGTAGCTGGGGCAATCCTGACCCAGGCAATTGTCCGTCGTGCTGGTCACCCAGGGCCAGACCGGGGCGTCTTCGGGCAGCTCCTGCAACTCAGCAAGATCGCCGGTGCGTGTGCGTTGCGCCCAATGATTGACGATCTGCAGTTGCTCGGCCGTTTCCCGCGTCAGAAAGCGGGCCTCCTCACGATGCAACGCCAGCCGATAGGGGCAAAGATAATTTGCCCGGCCTTTCAATAGTGCCACCTGCCGGCGCACGCCGAGCGCCTTGACCACCACCGGCAGATCCTTGAAGAACAACTGGTCTTGCAGACTCTTGGTGCCCGTGGACACAATCGTCGGGCCATCCGCCAGCAACGCGGGCACCAGGTAGGCCAACGTCTTGCCGGTGCCGGTTTCCGCTTCTACCACCAGGGTCGAGAGGTCGGCGAGCGCGCTTTCTACCGCTGCTGCCATATCCAGCTGCGGTGCCCGGGCACTGAAACCGGGAATCGCCGCCGCAAAGCGCTCACCGTCGCGGAGCACGTCTCTGACCTGACTCACTCACTTGCTCCTGTCATGATGGCGCTCTCACTCCGAATTGCGAGAGCATAACGGATGCCGGGGACCGACCCAAGCGCGGGCCCGGCACAATATTATTGCGTCATTGCGCCATGAGGCGCTGGAACTGCTATGACAGACGGTCGCGACAACCATTACTCCCTGATCATCCTCGCCGGCGGCGCCGGCAATCGCATGCAGGGCGCCGACAAGGGTCTGCTACCCCTGGACGGCCAGCCGCTGGTCGCCCACCTGCTGGCGCGCTTTGGCGGGCACGGCGATGCGCTGATCAGTGCGAATCGCAATGAGGAGGTGTATCGCCAACTGGGGGCACGGGTCTGCGCGGACCGCCACGGCGGCTTTCAGGGACCACTGGCCGGTATCGACGCCTGCCTGCCCCATGCTGCACACCGCCAGTGCCTGGTCGTGCCCTGCGACATGCCATGGCTGCCGGACAACCTGCCCTCGGTGCTGCTGCAAGCGCGGCACACTGACAGCGATATAGCCATCCTCCACGATGGCGAACGGCTGCAGCCACTTTGCATGTGTCTGGACAGAGATCGCTGGCGGGACGACCTGTCAGCGTATCTGGAAAGCGGCCAACGCAGTGTGCATGGCTGGCTGGCAGAAAAACCGGTCAGGGAGGTGGTGCTACCAGCGCCCGCCGATGCGTTTCGCAACCTCAACACGCCGCAGGAATGGCCGCGTTGATGGCCGTATTGAAGACCTGAGTGTTACCAAATTACACAACAACAAAAAACCCCGCCGAGGCGGGGTTTTCTGTTGTTGCATGTACAAACCGCTAATCAGCTGGCTGAAGCGGCCTTGGCCTTCGGCGGACGACCGCGACGAGCGGCTTTCTTCCGGGCCGGGGTCTTGCGAGGCGCCTTGCGAGCGGCGGCTTTCTTCTTGCGAGCCGGGCCCTTGCGTGCTGCCTTCTTGCGCGGCGCTGCCGCCTTGGCTTTACGCGGGGTTGCCGCTTTCTTGGCTTTCGCCTTCACTTTACGCGCCGCTTTTTTCGCCTTGGCCGCAGCTTTCTTGGCCTTGGCAGCAGCTTTACGCTCAGCGGCCTTTACCTTGGCGGCTGCTTTACGCGCAGCGACTTTGGCTTTGGCGGCTGCCTTCTTCTGGTCAGCCTTCTCTTTCTTGGCGTCCTTGGCAGCCTGGGCACGCACCTTGGTAGCGTAGTTACGCTCGGCGGTACGCAGCTTCTTGCGCTCACGGGTCACCAGCTTCTTCGCTGCCGCCAGCTCACCACGGACCAGTTTCATCTGGTCGCGCAGTTCCTTGGACTTCAGGGAGGCAGCGCTGACTTTCGCGCGGGCCGCCTCGACAGCACGTTTGGCGGCCTGAGTGCCATTTTTACGGGCTTTCTCACGCTTGGCCTTCAGGTCAGCGCGGAGTTTCGCCAGTTTGGCGTTCTCTGCATCAACCTTCTTGCGCTGGGTAGCGAGTTTGGAGGTAGCGCCGGCTACTTTCTTGTCGGCTTGATCCAGCACTTTCTGCTGCATCTTCACCTTTGCTTCGGCATTGGTTATGGATTTGGGAACTGCCGGTTTCTTGACGGCTACTGTTTTGCGAGCAGCGGTCTTGCGAGCAGCTGCCTTTTTGCGGGTCGCGGTTTTCTTAGCCACACGAGCCATGATCGATCTCCTAAGCTATTGCATTGTTTTGGTACTGCAACGGTTGGAAAGTAGCATAAAAAAAAATCAGTTGGTATATAAATTAGCCAACATTTATATGAAATAGAAAAAATATCCGATTTCGACCCGCTCAAGCCGCCAATGAGCCCCCGAAAATGATCACCGGGATTAAAACCTGTCGCATCTCTCTACCGAACTGATTACCCCGCAACACGGTTTTTCCTTTAATGCATTCCAGCGCATCACGCCTCTTTAATACCCCCTGAAGTGACAATATTCGTCACCTTTATTCGCCTCAGAGAACAACAGAAAGAAAAAAGGCGGTACAGCTTGTGCTGTACCGCCTTCGTGCCTGGCCGGTCTCTATTGTCCGCAGACGTCAGGTGTCCTGATGGTCCTGCAGGGTAATATTGAGTTCCAGAATTTCACATCCGGAATCCCGATCCACCTGCACATTCACCGACTCCGGCGATACCGGGACATATTTCCGCACAACCGCCAGCAATTCCTCCTGCAACTGCGGCAGGTAGTCCGGCCCACCCCGCATACTGCGCTCCCGCGCCACGATGATCTGCAGGCGTTCCTTGGCCACCGAGGCGGTGCGCTGCTTTTTCGGCAGCAGATAACTGAAAATGCTCATCACTGCCCTCCAAACAGACGGCCCAGCAGGCCTTTCTTGCCGGTTGTCAGGAAGCGATGCGGGAGATCTTCGCCCAGAAAACGGGCGACCGCGTCCAGGTAGGCCTGGCCCGCGTCAGAATCCGTGTCCAGGATCACCGGGCTACCGGCATTACTGGCATTCAGTACGGCCTGGGATTCCGGGATCACGCCCAGCAATTCCACCGCCAGGATTTCCTGCACATCTTCCACGGAGAGCATTTCCCCGCGCAGGACCCGTTCCGGGGAGTAGCGCGTCAACAACAGGCGCGCAGGAATATCGCCGCCGCCCTGCTCCGCGATGCGCGTCTTGCTGGCCAGGATGCCCAGCATGCGATCCGAATCACGCACACTGGACACCTCCGGATTGGTCACGACAACCGCCTCGTCAGCGAAGTAAGCCGCCATCAGAGCGCCTTTCTCGATACCCGCCGGGCTGTCACAGATGATGAAATCCATCGCCATGTCATCGCGCAGGGCATTGAGCACCTTCTCGACCCCTTCCTGGGTCAGCGCATCCTTGTCCCGCGTCTGTGAGGCCGGCAGGATGAACAGGTTATCCACCCGTTTGTCCTTGATCAGCGCCTGACGGATATTGGCGTCGCCATTGATGACGTTGACCAGGTCGTAGACCACACGGCGCTCGCAGCCCATGATCAGATCCAGATTTCGCAGGCCCACATCGAAATCAATCACGGCCGTACGGAAACCCCGCAGCGCCAGCCCGGTGGCCAGCGCCGCGCTGGTGGTGGTTTTACCGACACCACCCTTGCCGGATGTCACAACCACGATTTTCGTCACACATACTCTCCTTGGTAAGCATTTGGCCTTGGTAAGAAACTGGCCAACAGCGGCTGTCGGCCCTCATAAACGGATTGCCCGTAAACAAATTGTCAGCTGCGGCGCAGGGATGAGAACTGCATCACTTCGCCATCAAGCCCTATCTGTACCGCCTGCCCGCGGAATTCCTCGGGCAGATCTTCAGCAACCTGGTAATGCCCGGCAATGGAAATCAGTTCGGCATTGAGCTGCTGGCAGAACACCCGGGCGCTCGTGTCGCCACGCACGCCGGCGATGGCCCGCCCGCGCAGATTGCCATAAACATGAATGTGCCCTTCCGCCAGCAACTCTGCACCGGTGCCCACCGGCGCCAGCACAATCATGTCGCCACGGCTGTAGAGCTGCTGGCCAGAGCGCACCGGCTGATCCACCACCAATGTCTCTGCCCGGGGCTCGCGGCTTGCCGCCACTGGCGCCGCTGCCGGCTCAGCGTCTGCACGCACCGGTCGCGCGCTGGCGAGTGTCACCACCCCCAGGCCTAGCGCCCGGATTTCCGGCTCGGCCACGGCCGCAGACGCGGCCACCGCCACCAGATTCATGTCGCGGTCGCGCAACAGATCCAGAATCAGCGCCAGAGCCACCACCGATACGTCATCGCCGGGCAGGTCCAGCACGATAGGCACTTCACGCAGCCAGTCCGGCGACTGCGCCAGGCTGCGATCAAGCTGCTCGCGCAGTACATCGGCGTCCAGGGTTTTCAGATGGAGGACCGTCATCATCAACATGCGGCCCTTGAATTCGAGAACAGTATTTTCTTCGACAACAGCTGTCATGCCTGACCTGCGTTGGGAGTGGGTATAACGGATGGAACGCAAGCCTAGACCAAAGGTTCCCGGGGGAAAAGCAGGAAAACGTATTGGACCGGGTCATGCGGGCGTTTTCGCCATGCCGGAAATGTAAAAAAGTGAAGGCCAGTGCCATGTCCCACAAAAAAGGGCCTCGAAAGGCCCTTTTCATTGAACATCATCGCTGATGTTTATCACACATGACATGCTACTGCCTGGCACCCAGGCCATCGAAAATGCGATCGCGAATATCCTGCATGGAACCGACCCCGGGAATGCAGATGTACTTGGGTGCCGGGCCGCCTTCCGACTCAGCCAGCTTGCGGTAGAAATCCACCAGCGGGCGTGTCTGCTCCTGATACACGTCCAGCCGCTTGCGTACCGTCGCTTCCTTGTCGTCGTCCCGCTGTACCAGCGCTTCGCCGGTGACATCATCCTTGCCCGCCACCTTGGGCGGATTATGGTCTACGTGGTAAACCCGGCCGGAAGCAGGGTGCACACGGCGCCCGGACATGCGCGCAATGATTTCCTGATCATCCACCACCAGCTCGACGATGAAATCGATATCGATACCGGCATCCACCAGCGCCTGCGCCTGGGGAATGGTGCGCGGGAAGCCGTCGAACAGAAAGCCGTTGGCGCAATCCGGCTGCTGAATACGCTCCTTGACCAGCCCGATGATGATGTCATCCGACACCAGCCCACCTGCATCCATCACCTTCTTCGCTTCAAGACCAAGCGGTGTTCCGGCCTTTACCGCCGCACGCAGCATGTCGCCGGTGGAAATCTGCGGGATACCGTACTGTTCCATGATGAACTGCGCCTGGGTGCCTTTACCGGCCCCGGGTGCGCCAAGCAGGATGACGCGCATTGAATTCTCCATCTGTGGCCAGTGAGCAGCCTCGAAAACGCGCCACTTTACCCTGCCCACTGCCGGGCGACAAGCAGGCCGACCTCATTACATGGTCTAAGATGCCCCGGTGACGCAGGTTTCAGAGCGCGTCGCGACGCTGCAGCCTGACCTCTACCTCGCCACGGGAAAAGCCGACGTGGGGGGCATCAAACGGTGCCTGATCCACCCCCGCCGCCGGGGCCGGGTTGTAGCGGGCACCGGCAACCACCTCGCTGTCCTTGTCCGGATAGGCCTGCAGCCAGTCCTGGGCGCGCAAGGTCACGCGTACCGGGAAGCGCTCTGCCAATACCCGCCGCGCTGCCAGGGGCTGACCGGGCTCGGCCGGATCACGCAGAAATACAAACAACGAGCCCCCCGGCGGGACATCGCCCTCCGTGGTAACCCGGATGCTGACATCGGCAAAACGCTCGGCGCTGGCTTGCTGACTGCGAGCGAACGCCAGGCTACGCTCCAGCACCGACGCCGCCTCGCCCTCACCATGCCGCCGTAGCAGCTCGGTCCACGCCTCTTCTGCCAGCGGATAATCCCGGTTGCGGCTCGCGCCCATGCCCAGCAGCATCCAGGCACCATCATGTTGCGGCTGATCTGCGATCACGCCACGCAACAACGCCAGGGCTTCATCGCTCATCCGCCCCTCGCGCTCCTCTATCAGGTTCTGGGCCACCAGCATCCGCGCAGAAACACTCCCCGGCTGCCCGGCCATGGCCCGACGCCCGGCCTCCACCGCCATGTTGGGCGCGCCCAACTGCCCGTACAGCAGCCCCAGCGCATACCACCCTTCCACTGACGGCGAGATCACCAACTGGCGCTGCAACACACGCACCAGTGCAGCAGGCGGAATGTCCTGCGGCAGCGCCGCCGGCGGCTGCCCGGCGATCAGCTGTGAAGCCACCGGGTGCAGGGCCTGATAGTCGCCCAACCAGTCACCGGTATCCTGCTGATACCCCAGCCCGACATACACCACCACACCCAGCACCGGGGCGAGAATACCGCTCAACAGTATCGGCAGCGGCAGCGCCTGCCCTTCGCGGTGCGCCTCACGGGCCCACAGCCACAGCAACCACAGCACAGTCAGTACGACGAGGCCGGCACACAGGAGCAGCAGCTTCATTGGTTTACATCCTCTTCATTATCCGCAGCGGCGCCTTCTTTATCCGCCGCAGCGCTGGCCCGACGTAGCAACCGTATGACCAGAATACCGCCGGCCAGCAGCACAATGCCGGGGCCCAGCCACAGCAACAGCGTGGTGGCATCAAACGGCGGCCGATAGCTGACGAAATCGCCGTAGCGCTCACGGAAAAAATCCACAACCTCGCGATCCGTATGCCCTTCACGAATCATCTGGGCAGTTCGCGCGCGCATGTCACCGGAAATGTCCGCGTCAGAATCGGCAATGCTCTGGTTCTGGCACTTGGGGCAACGCAGTTCCTGGGTCAGGCTGCGAAAGCGAGCCTCCTGCTCCGGCGTATCAAACTCATAGACATCAATGGCCGCCAGCGCCAGCAGCGGTACGCTGCACAACAGCACCAGCCAGTAGCGCAGGGTTTGTTTCTTCAAGGCCGCACTCAGTATCATGGTGTACCCCCCTCCTGCGCCGCATGCTCTGTCATCAACGGCACAAATTTTTCTTCCCAGACGCGGGCGTTCACTTCACCGGCATGACGCAACAGAATCTTGCCTTCCGGGTTGATCAGAAAGGTTTCCGGGGCGCCGTACACGCCCAGATCCAGCGCCAGCGTCCCGCGCTTGTCCACCAGCACTTCCGTATAGGGATTACCCAGCTCAGCCAGATAATTGCGCGCCTTGTCGTCGTTGTCCTTGTAGTTCAGACCCACGATTGCCACGCCGGAACGGGCCAGCTCGATAAAATAGGGATGCTCTACATAGCAGGTGGGGCACCAGGTCGCCCAGACATTCAGCAGTGACCAGCGACCATTAAAGAGTGACTGATCGTAACTGTCCTGCGCCGATGCCAGCGCAGGCAAATCGAAATCCGGGACCGGGCGGCCCACCAGTGCGGACGGCAGGGTTTCCGTATCGCGCCCCAACCCGTCATTGAGCAGCAACGCCAGCGCAGCAAACACCGCCAACGGGATCAGCCCCCAGAGATAGCGCATCATACGAGCTTCTCCTGCGTGCCTGTTGCTGCCCCCGGCGCCGCCCCTTGAGAAGGCTTGCGATAACGCTTGTCCGCCACCGCCAGCATCCCGCCAAGCCCCATCAGCAGCGCGCCGCCCCAGATCCAGCGCACGCCCGGCTTGAAGTAGACCCGCACCGCCCAGGCGCCCGGGGCATCCAGCGGTTCACCCAGGGCCACATACAGATCCTGCAACACGCCGGGACGCAGCGCGACCTGGGTCATCACCTGCCCACCGACACGATAAGTGCGCTTTTCCGGATACATGGTGGTCACGGCACGACCATTGCGGGTCACTTCGAACACACCGCGAATGGCATCAAAGTTCGGCCCTTCGCGATGACCGATATCTGCAAAATGGAAATCGTAGCCCCCCACATTGACGGTATCACCGGGCACCATCCGCACATCGCGCTCGATCTCGTGGTGCGTCACCATGATCACACCCGCCACCAGCAATGCCAGACCGCAATGGGCCAGCACCATGCCTTTATAGCCCAGTGACAAACGGCGCAAGCCGCTGAAGAAACCCGCGCGGAACGCCAGTGCCTTGCGTATCACATCATCAATGTGCGCAAACACCACATAGGCCACCGCAATAAAGCCCAGTGTGCCCAGCCACGCCGTGCCACCCGGCAGCCAGCTCGCAATCAGGCCGCCGATAATGGCCGCAGGCACGAGCACGTAAAGGCGCTTCAACAGGGCATCCGGGCGCTGGGATTTCCAGCTGCTCAGCATCCCCGGCACCAGTATCGCCATCAGCAGCAGTGTCAGCGGCACAAAGAAGGCGTTGAAGTAAGGCCCACTGATGGAAATCCGCACGTTCATGGCGTCGCCGACCAACGGGAACAGCGTGCCCAACAACACCACCACCGTCGCGGTGAGCAGCAGTAGATTGTTGCCCAGCAAAAACGCTTCCCGCGACAGCATCTTGAAGCCGGACGTGCTGCGCAGGGACGGTGCCCGCAGGGCGAACAACGCCAACGAACCACCCGCCACGAGCGCCAGGAAAATGAGAATGAAGCGGCCGCGCTCGGGATCATTGGCGAATGCATGCACCGACGTCAGAATGCCGGAACGCACCAGGAAGGTGCCGAGCAGGCTCAGGGAAAATGTCAGGATCGCCAGCAGCACCGTCCAGGCCCGGAACATGTTGCGTTTTTCCGATACCGCCAGGGAATGAATCAGCGCTGTGCCCGCCAGCCATGGCATCAACGAGGCATTTTCCACCGGGTCCCAGAACCACCAGCCACCCCAGCCAAGCTCGTAATAAGCCCACCAGGAGCCCAGCGCGATACCGATGGTCAGAAAAGCCCAGGCAACGGTGGTCCAGGGGCGCGCCCAGCGTGCCCAGGCAGGATCGAGCCGGCCGGCCAACAACCCCGCCACCGCAAATGAAAAGGCAACAGAGAAACCGACATAGCCCATATAGAGCATGGGCGGATGCACAATCAGCCCGGGATCCTGCAACAGCGGGTTCAGATCCGCGCCGTCGATCGGGAACCAGGGGAGCGTGCGGTCAAACGGGTTCGAGGTGAACAGCATGAACGCCAGAAAGCCGATGCTGATCATGCCCATCACCGCCAGCACCCGCACCACCATGTCGCTGGGCACGGACCGGCTGAACCAGGCAACAGCGGCGCCCCACCCGGCCAACATCCACACCCACAGCAACAACGACCCTTCGTGACCGCCCCAGATCGCGGACAGGCGATAACCCCAGGGCATCTGGGAGTTGGAATGCCCGGCGACATAGGTCAGCGTGAAATCATTGAAGTAGAACGCGTAGCCGAGTGCGAACAGGGCGCCGGAGAGCAGTACGAGCTGCATGATAGCCAGCGGTCGCGCCGTGGCGATCAGCGCCGCATTGCCACGCCATGCCCCCACTAACGGCAATGATGCCTGCAACACGGCCAACGTCAGCGCCATCCAGACTGCAAAATGTCCCAGTTCCGCTGTCACGCATGCTCCTTGGGGGCTTTGCTCAGCCCGGTGATGTGCTTGCCGGGGCCCTGCGGGGCCACCGGGCTCAATGCCCGTCGAACGGCCCCTGCTATCAGCACGCTGCGCGGATAGCCTGAGCAGGCTTGGCGGGTCGGCGTGTACCAGCCAGACATCAGCACCATTGACACAGCGCCATTGCCTTGTAGTTCACCGCCTCGGGGGCCGCCTAGCTTGGTGCAAAACCCATTCTTTTTCAATCCCTTGCGCCACTGAAAGGCCGCTTTGGGGCGTGCTCTGCGACAATTTGCCGCAGGCCCTGTACCGGCCTTGTTGCAGCATGCCACGGCCGAAACACCCTGACATAATTCAACAACCTGCGAACCAACCCCTGTCACAGGCGCTTTGCTATGATACCCGCGCCCTGGTCAATGACACGTCGCCGGTGTTTCGCATGATTCACCACAGCGTCTGTCAGTATCAGAGGCAGCCCTTGTAACACCCGGCAAGACTTATTGTTAGGAGACACACAGCCCGATGACACAACGACAAAACAGCTACGACCGGGATGGCCTGCTCGCCTGCGCGCACGGCGAATTATTTGGCCCGGGCAATGCCCGCCTGCCTTTGCCCAACATGCTGATGATCGATCGTATTGCACACATCAGCGACACAGGCGGCCTCTATAACAAGGGTGAAATTCGCGCCGAACTGGATATCGATCCGGAGATGTGGTTTTTCAAATGCCATTTCGAGAGTGATCCGGTGATGCCGGGCTGCCTCGGCCTTGACGCGTTGTGGCAACTGGTCGGGTTTCACTTGGGGTGGCTGGGCCATCCGGGCCGCGGCCGTGCATTGGGCGTCGGCGAAGTGAAATTCTCCGGACAGATATTGCCCACCGCGAAGACAGTGACCTACCAGCTGAATATCAAGCGCATCATCGCCCGTAAATTGATTCTGGGCATGGCAGACGGCACCGTCAGCGTTGACGGGCGGGAAATCTATGCCGCCAAGGATCTGCGCGTTGGTCTGTTTACTTCCACAGAAGGGTTCTGAGGTACTGGCAATGAAAAGAGTCGTAATCACCGGTATGGGCATCGTCTCCTGCCTGGGCAATGATCCTGCCACCGTCACCACCGCACTGCGCGACGGGCGCTCCGGCATTCGTCTGAAAGAGGCATATCAGGAGCAGGGCCTGCGCAGTCACGTTGCCGGCTACCCGGACATCGACCTGGATGCCCTGATTGATCGCAAGGCGCGCCGCTTCATGGGCGACGCGGCAGCCTATGCCTATGTCGCCATGCAAAACGCCATCGCTGACGCTGGACTCACCGAGGAACAGGTTTCCAGCCTGCGCACCGGCCTGATCGCCGGCTCCGGCGGCGCTTCCGCCGCGAATCAGGTGGAAGCTGCGGATACGGCCCGGGAGCGCGGCGTCAAGCGCGTCGGCCCTTATATGGTCACCCGTACCATGGCCAGCACTGTTTCCGCCTGCCTGGCCACGCCCTTCCACATCAAGGGCGTCAACTACTCCATCGCTTCCGCCTGTGCCACCAGCGCCCATTGCATCGGCAGCGCCATGGAACAGATACAGCTCGGCAAGCAGGATGTGGTCTTCGCTGGCGGCGGTGAAGAAGAGCACTGGACCATGAGCGTACTGTTTGACGCCATGGGCGCGCTCTCCACCAAGTACAACGACACACCGGACAAGGCATCTCGCGCCTACGACGCAGCCCGGGACGGGTTCGTGATCGCTGGCGGCGGCGGCATGCTGGTGGTGGAAGAACTCGAACACGCCAAAGCCCGTGGCGCCAAAATCTATGCAGAACTGGTCGGCTACGGCGCCACCTCCGACGGCCTGGACATGGTCGCCCCCAGTGGCGAAGGCGCCACACGCTGCATGCAGCAGGCCATAGCCGGCCTGGACGGCCCCATCGACTACATCAATGCCCACGGCACCAGCACCCCGGTGGGCGATCTGGCCGAACTGAAAGCCATCCGCAACGTCTTCGGCGACGACATGCCGCCGATCAGCTCCACCAAGAGCCTCTCCGGGCACTCTCTTGGTGCAGCCGGCGTGCAAGAAGCCATCTACTGCCTGCTGATGATGCAGGAAGGCTTCGTGGCCGGCTCCGCCAATATCGACACACTGGACGACGCTGCCGACGGCATGCCAATCCTGCGCCAGACCGAGGCACGCCAGCTCAACCAGGTGCTCTCCAACAGCTTCGGCTTTGGTGGCACCAATGCGTCGCTAGTGTTCCGGCGTTATCAGGACTGAAATCTGCAAGCGCAATGAAAAGCTCGCACAAAAAAAGGCCCGCTGATGCGGGCCTTTTTCTTTCTTCAGGTTGTATCAGAAGCGATGTTCTGCACCGATACCGACCACTGCGAAGTGGCGGTCGCCATCCACTTCCTGACGTGTGGTGTAGATGAAGGTTTTGGTTTGCTGGCCAAGCATATAATCTGCGCCGAGCGTCGCCTGGCGCGCCTTGATATCAGTAGCGCGGAAATCCGTTTCGCCATACTGGGCTTTCAGTTTGATCATGTCGGTCAGCTCAAAGCCAGCGCTCAGCATGTAGGAGCGATTCTTGTTGTCTGAATCGCTGACATCCTCAGCCTGCTGAAGCAGAAGCCCGATTTCCAGAGCGTCCATGTTGATACCTGCCACTACACGATAGATATCGTTGCTCAGCCCGAGATCGAGGCTTGATATGCTGACACCCGTATCGGAATAGATGTCGTCATTGAGATAGAGACCGCTGACGTTCTGCGTGCCGAAGTTATTCTTGTCGTAGCCCACACCCGCATAGAAATCACCGAAATCGAGCATGGCGGATACGGAGAGCGTGTCGAACAACTTGTTGTTGGTGTTCCCGCTATCTGTTGCATCAGCCTGGTTCTCGGAAGCGACTGTCGCTACGGCGATCGTGAGCATATCTGCAATTTTCGGGGAGGTGTACTGGATGATATTGTCCGGGCGCCATTCGCCGGCAACAAGGTTCGCAGAATCACCGTAACGGATATCGCGGAACTGATCGACCTGGGCACCCATTGCGCGCAGCGGCGTATCAAAACGGCCAGCCTGCACCGAACCCAAGCCACCTTCCAGACCAAGGAAGCTGTTGCGCGACGTAAAGATATCCACGCCCGGCGCCAGTGCGCCCTCATCAACAAATACGCCGAACTCCAGCTGATAGAACCCGCGCAGCCCCGCAGTCAGGTCAGCACCGCCGCGAACACCAAAATAGGATTTATTCGAGTTCAGCTGGTAGGTACCGCCCTCTTCATCGTAACCAATACCACCAGGAACACCTGTTTCTTTACCGTCGAAATGGTCGATTGAAAGATTGATTCGCCCATACAGTTCAGTATTTGCGATCGCGGATACCGGGGCTGCGACAGCAGCGCACACAGCAATTGCAAGCAGCTTTCTTTTCATTTTGAGATCTCCCAGATATTTCTTGTGGTCCTCATCAATATTGATATCGGTACCTGCATACCGATGTTTCGAATGTATGACAAAATGATTTGTAACAAAAGACCTTCGTGTGGCTTTTTTGTTACGCGCATGAGCCGGAAAACGAGGGCAAGCACAGCGGATCAGGGTGCAGGGCAGGAGATGAAGCAGATGTGAAAAAGCGATTCAATGAAATTTTACAAATCCAGATCATCACCCTGAGCACTACAATAAAAATGCCCGCAGGTTTCCCGGCGGGCATTCTTACTGCAGACGGCTCTTGTGCTGTGACCAGCTCAAACCACCGTCACAAGATCACTTGATATCAGAAACGGGCAGCGACGCGCAGTGTAAACTCATCTACGCTGTCTTGCGTCAGATACTCGATTTCGCCGCTGATCGTCGGGGTTACAAAATAGCGTGCAGCAATACCGTACCGAGTCTTGACGCCACTCACATCCGATTCTGCCAACCGCAGGCCGGCGCTGAATTCGCGAGTGAAGTAGTAATCCCCGGCCAATGAGAACAGGTTATCGCCATCAGTGCTGGCAATGCCACCTTCCACGTTGATGAAGTTGTCACCGATCTGGCCAACGTACTTGGCGGCCAGGCTGATGGTTTCATCATCACGCTCGTCACCGTCTTCGTAACCCAGGCTGACCAGGAAATCATCACCTACCATATAACCGACGCGCAGCTCATAGCTGCTCTCATCATCAGAGTTGTCTCCGCTTTCATCCATATACGTCGCGGAGAGGTAAATATCGTCAAGCCAGAATTCGCCGCCTATAGCGAATCTATCAATATCAGCGTCATCACGGGTGGCGTAAAAGGCGGAGACGTTATTGTTACGTCCCATAAACGCGGCTTCCGCAAGAGGCCTGCCTGCCGTATTTACGGTCTCGAAATGGAAAGTAGCGTCAAGCTTGAGTGCGTGATCATCCCCGTCGAAATCGATGTAGGAAGCGCCGATCTCCACGTTGTAGTCTTGTGCCTGTACGACACCGGAAGCGGCAGAAAGGGCGGCGGCAACAGCCAAGGCAAGGTACGTCTTTTTCATTATGTAGTCCTTTGATGAGTCAATATCATGTCCGATTCAGCTACCTGACGTTCGCAGCTGAACTACGAATATATGGCGACATGACAGATATGTGAAGCCCCAATACAGTGCATGGCTGTCAACCCAGCTGTGTCGTGCTCCCTGATGGGGCGCACTGGTTCCACTGAAAGGATTCCAGAACAAAAAAAGCCCGGCGTAGCCGGGCTTTTAAAGTAAGCAGATACTAACAGCGCATCAGATTATGCGTGTCAGCCGTTCAGAAGTCGTAACGGAAGCCGACGGAGAGACCGCTGGCATCTTCACCTGCCACAGCGCCTGCACGAACAGTACGACCCTGCTGCCAGGGCGTCAGTGCAATATTATCGTCGTTCATCATCATCGCGTAGTTGGCGTATACGCGTACCGCGCTGTCCAGACGATGCTCGACACCCACTGCGACCAGATCAGAATCATAATCATCTTCATCTGTGGTGCGAGTCAGGTACATGCCACGCAGGGCGGTCTGGGAGGTCAGCTTGAACTCCGCACCAGCGCCAAAGGTATCGCTGTCCAGACGGTCGTCAACCACCTGTACATCGTCCTTGTAATCAACCATCTGGTAGAACGCGACCAGCTTCAGGGGATCCGTCAGCTGATAGGCAACAGCCAGACGCACTGCGTTACGCTCGCCGCGGCCTGTGTTCTCACCAAACGTCTCGTAAGCCAGTGCCGAATCAAAGCCGCCATTCTTGTAGGTTACAGACGCGCTGATACCGTCTTCCTTGGCGTCATCGCCATTTTCAGTTTCTTCATGCACAGAGTAGGCAATGTTGAACTGCAGGCCATCGAAGCTTGGTGTCTGGTAATGCAGGGTGTTCGGGTTCCGCTCATCGAAACGAGCCTGGCCAACCCGAGTCAGGTTACGCATGTCACCAACCTGAGCGTTGAACAGATCTGCCGGACCGCGGGCGCGTTTGAACGGTGAATCGAACTGACCGACACGGAACATACCGAAGTTACCGCGGAAGCCGGCAAAGGTATCACGGCCGGAGAATTCGGTGCTGCCCTGGTTGAAGTCGATCTGTTGCTCGATCTGGAAGATCGCAGTCAGATCACCGATTTCACGCTGGCCGCGAAAGCCCAGACGGGAGGAGTTGCTGGACACGTTGAGCTCGCTGTAGTCGGCCCCATCATCCAGATAATCCAGCGCAATGTTGGCACGACCGTATACGGTAATGTCTGCCATGGCAGCGACCGGCATGGCAACGATGGCCCCCACAGCAATGGCAAGCAGCTTCTTGTTCATTCAGATTCTCCCTCGATCAGGCTTCTGCAATCATTTATGACGCAGCAACATGCTGCGACTGGCGTGAATTATGGAAATCAAGGATGACCTTCAAGTTGCTGTTGTATGAAGTTTTTGTGAAGCGGGAACTTGTGCCGGTCAGGCGCCGCCACGGCGCTTGGCCTCACGCCACAGGGCGTCGAGTTGCACCGGGTCCTGCCCGGCCAGCGATGCGCCCTGCTCCGCGATGATCTGCTCCATCAGCCGGAAGCGCCTTTCGAACTTGTGGCTGGCGCCGCGCAGGGCCTGCTCGGCATCGGTGCGCAAGTGCCTTGACAGATTGACCACAGAAAACAGCACATCCCCCAGCTCATCGGTGATGGCGTCAGCCTCGCCAGCCGCCATGGCGGCTTCCAGCTCGTCCAGCTCGGCGCGCACCTGCGCCAGTACCGGTGTCACCTGATCCCAGTCGAAACCCACCCGGGAGGCCTTCTTCTGCAGCTTGGCGGCGCGCTGCAGTGCGGGTAGCCCGGCGGGCACGCCGTCCAGCTGGCTCTCTCGCACCTGGCCGTTGGCGGCCTGCTCGGCCACCTTGGTAGCTTCCCAGGTATCCTTGATCTCGGCCAGGGAGGCGCCCTGGCGGTCGCCGAAGACGTGGGGATGGCGGCGTACCATCTTGTCGATCAGCCCCCGGGTGACGTCATCGAAATCGAACAGGCCCTGCTCGCGGGCCATCTGCGCATGAAAGATCACCTGCAACAGCAGATCACCCAGCTCATCGCGCAGGCCGTCGTGGTCGCCCGCGGCAATGGCATCGGCAACTTCAAAGGCTTCTTCCACGGTGTAGGGGGCGATACTGGCGAAGGTCTGCTGCAGATCCCAGGGGCAGCCGTTCTCGGGATCACGCAAGCGCGCCATGACGGTGAGCATCTCTTCAATAACATGAGCGTCGGTCATAGCGTCTCCTGCGGGTATCACTTCTTGTAGCGGCGGACTTCCAGTACGCCGGGCAACTGGTCCATGCGCGCCAGCACCTTGCCCAGATTGCCCAGAGTCGATATCTCGATGGTCATCAGCATGGTCGCCGTGTTGTCATCCACATGGGATTCGGTATGCACCGCCGTCACATTGACGCGCTCATTGGCCAGTACCGACAACAGATCCCGCAGCAGCCCCTGGCGGTCCCAGGCGCGCACGTAGATGTCCACCGGGTAACTGATGCGGTCTGCATGCCCCCAGCTCACCTCGATCACCCGCACCGGATCATCGGCTTGCATGGCCAGCAGGTTGGGGCAATCGGCGCGGTGCACGGTGACGCCGCGACCGTGGGTGATGTAGCCCATGATCTGGTCGCCGGGAATCGGCTGACAGCAAGCGGCGATGTGCGTCAGCAGGTTGCCGACGCCCTCGATGGTGATGTCGCTGTCGCCGTCCTTGCGCAGGTCCTTGCCCGGCTTGCGCGGGATGAACTCCAGCTCCTGCTGGGTCTCGTCCGCCTCCAGCAGGCCCTGCACATGATTCACCACATGCGCGGGCCGCAGGTCCCCGGCCCCGAGCGCCGCGAGGACGTCTTCACCGGCCTTGAGGTTGAATTGCGGGGCCAGCTTGTCCAGATCCAGCTGCCCCAGCGCCAGGCGTGACAGCTCGCGCTCGAGAATGGCGCGGCCCTGACTGATGTGGGTGCTGCGATCCTGGCGCTTGAACCATTGCTGGATACGCGCCCGGGTGGAGGCGCTGTGCACATAGCCCAGCGACGCCGTCAGCCAGTCCCGGCTGGGGCCGCCCTCGCGGGTGGTGAGAATCTCCACCTGCTCGCCGGTGCGCAGGGTGTAGTTCAGCGGCACGATATGGCCGTTGACCTTGGCGCCCCGGCAGCGGTGGCCCACTTCGGTGTGAATCTGGTAGGCGAAATCCACCGGCGTGGCGCCGGCTTCCATATCCACGACATGGCCGTCCGGGGTAAAGACATAGACCCGCTGGCCGCGCTCCTGGGTACGGAAATCCTCGACCAGGTTGGTCAGGCTGGCTTCGCCCAGTTCGTCGTGCCATTCCAGCACCTGGCGCAGCCAGGCGATCTTGTCTTCGTATTCGATGCCCTTGCGGCGGGCGGCGCCTTCCTTGTAGCGCCAGTGAGCGCATACCCCCAGCTCGGCATCCTCGTGCATGTCGAAGGTGCGGATCTGCACCTCAAGCATCTTGCGCTCGGGGCCCACCACGGCGGTGTGCAGGCTCTGGTAACCGTTCTCTTTCGGGGTGGCGATATAGTCGTCGAATTCTTTCGGCACGTGCTGCCACAGGGAATGCACAATCCCCAGTGCGGCATAGCAATCCCGGACATCCGGCACGCGGATGCGCACCGCGCGCACGTCGTAGACTTCGTAGAAATCCAGATGCTTTTTCTGCATCTTCCGCCAGATGCTGTAGATGTGCTTGGCACGGCCATCCACCTGTGCTCCGTGAATACCGTAACGCTCCAGATGCCCTTTCAGGTCATCGATAACGCTCTCGATATACGCTTCCCGGTCCAGGCGCTTCTCGTCCAGCAGCCGGGCTATCTTTTTATAGGCACCGGGTTGCAGGTAGCGGAACGACAGATCCTCCAGCTCCCATTTGAGCTGGCCCACCCCCAGGCGGTGTGCCAGGGGTGCGTAGATGTCGAAGATTTCCCGGGCGACCTTGCGGCGGCGCTCTTCATCGGCATCTTTCAGTGCGCGGATGATGACGGTTCGCTCAGCCAGCTTGAGCAAGGCGACGCGCACATCGTCGACCATTGCCACCAGCATCTTGCGCACGTTATCCAGCTGCCCTTCCTGCTGGCCGAGCACCGGTTTGCGAGTGGGGTTGAGTACCGCACTGATGGCAGCCATGCGCAGCACACCTTCCACCAGCCGGGCGATGGTTTCGCCGAACTCGCGCTCGACTTCCAGGAGTGACAGGTGGCCTTCACGCACGGAGCGGTAGAGCACTGCCGCAGGCAGGATTTCGCCATCTGCACGCAGATCCGCCAGGGTCTCGGCCATTTCCAGGCCGATGCGGTAACAACCGATACCATAGGGCCAGCGGCGGCCGGCCTGGTCGCCGGCCTGTTCGCACTGGCGGGCACGCTCACAGGCCTGCTGCAGCAGGTCTGTATCGGGCAGTTGGCAGCGTTCGGCAACACTGGCCAGCCAGCTCGGCAGATCGGTGTACTCTCCGGCCAGCGGCGGCTGGCGGCGGACGGTAACCATGTTGTTCACTCCCTGCTGAAGGCGGGCAAGGCCAACGACGTCAGCCCGGCTCGCCCTCGAAAACTAGCGCCGCTCAAAGAGCGCCACGGACTCCACGTGGGTGGTGTGGGGGAACATGTCCATCACACCGGCGCGGGTGAGCTGGTAGCCCAGCGCTTTCAGTTCGCCGGCATCCCGGGCCAGTGTGGCCGGATTGCAGGAGACGTAAACCAGTTTCTGCGCCCCGAACTGGGGCATCAGGCGGACCATTTCAAGGGCGCCGCTGCGCGGCGGATCAATCAGCACCCGGTCAAAGCGCTCCGCGGCCCAGTGCTGGCCGCTGATATCCTGGCTCAGGTCCCAGGCATGGAATTCGATATTCTCGAGACCATTGAGGCGGGCATTCTCGTAGCCGCGCTCCACCATGGTCTCGCTCAACTCGACACCCACGACCCGGCCAGCGCGACGTGCCAGTGGCAGGGTAAAGTTGCCCAGGCCGCAGAACAGATCCAGCACCCGGTGCTGCGCGCCGACATCAAGCAAATCCAGTGCCAGGGGCACCATACGCTGATTGATCTCGCGGTTCACCTGGGTGAAATCGTTGGGATGGAACGCCAGGGTCATGTCCGAGGCAGGGTGAGAGAAATGCAGCCGTGAGGCGCCCTCCGCCGGCCAGATGCGATGCACCGTGGACTCATTGCCCGGTTGCAGGTAACAGTGCCAGCCGCGCTCGCGGCAGAAATCCACCAGCTGCTGCTGGTCTGCGGCACTCAGGGGTCGCATATGGCGAAACACCAGTGCCACGGCGTCATCGCCGGCGGCCACTTCGATCTGCGGGATATCGCGGCGGGCATCCAGCCCGTTCAGTAATTCGCGCAGGGCCATCAGCGCCCCGCCCACCTCCGGCACCAGCACCTCGCAGCGGCTGATATCGGCGATGAAATTACTGCGCTTCTCACGAAACCCCACCATGGCGGTCTCACGGGCATCCACATAGCGCGACCCGAGTCGTGCCTTGCCGCGATAGCCGGTCAGTGGTCCGGTCAGCGGCGCCAGCCATTGCTCCGGCGCCAGGCCACCAAAATGCTGCAATTGTTCTGCCAGCACTTGTTGCTTCATGCGCAGCTGCGCTGCCGGTGAGATGTGTTGCAGGCTGCAGCCGCCACAGATATCGGCATGCTGGCACGGCGGCTCGGCGCGATCCGGGGAAGGATTGCTGACCTCGGTGGCATAACCTTCATCGAAACGACGACGCTGCCAGCTGTAGCGGAACTGCACTGTTTCGCCGGGCAGGGCATTGGCAATAAAGGTGGTCTTGCCGTCAATACGGGCGATACCGCGCCCGTCGTGGCCGAGCGCCTCGATGACGGCGGGAAAGCTGCCCTCGGGCAGTGACTTGCGACGGCTGCGGCGGCGGCCCATCAGGACTGCCCCCGCGTCAACAGGGGGGTACGGGTCAAACCGGGGGTTGGGTACATGATGCTGATCCTGCTACTGCACGACGCCACACCCTGTCAGGGCGCAGGGGCATCGCGGTTGAAAACGCCGGTGGAGAGATAACGGTCCCCCCGGTCACAGATGACGGCCACAATCACGGCATTCTCGACCTCGCGGGAGAGCTGCAGTGCTGCGGCCACCGAGCCGCCGGAGGAGACGCCGCAGCAGATGCCTTCTTCCCGCGCCAGGCGGCGCATGGTCTCTTCCGCCAGTTGCTGGCTCATGTCCACCACCCGGTCTACCCGGCTGGCGTCGAAAATGCTCGGCAAATACGCTTTCGGCCAACGACGGATGCCGGGAATCTGGGCGCCATCGGTGGGTTGCAGGCCGATGATCTCGATCTCCGGGTTCTGCTCCTTCAGGTATTTCGACACGCCCATGATGGTACCGGTGGTGCCCATGGAGGCGATGAAGTGAGTAATGCGGCCGCCGGTATCCCGCCATATCTCCGGCCCCGTGGTTTCATAGTGCGCCAAGGGGTTGTCCGGATTGGCAAACTGGTCCAGCACCCTGCCCTCGCCACGGGCCTGCATCGCCTGGGCCAGGTCTCGCGCGCCCTCCATGCCCTCTTCCTTGCTCACGGACACCAGTTCAGCGCCGTAGGCGGCCATGGCATCCCGGCGTTCCTGGCTCTGATTGGCGGGCATGATCAGCCGGATGGCATAGCCGCGCATGGCGGCGGCCATCGCCAGGGCGATGCCGGTATTCCCGCTGGTCGCCTCGATCAGCCTGTCACCGGGGCGAATCTCGCCGCGCTGCTCGGCCCTGAGGATCATGTTCAGCGCCGGGCGATCTTTCACCGAGCCTGCGGGGTTGTTACCCTCGAGCTTCACCAGCACGGTATTGCTGGTCTCACCGGGCATGCGCTGCAGCCGCACCAGGGGGGTATTGCCGACGGTTGATTCAATGGTTGGGTAGCTCATGTGCGCAATTGTAGGGACACGGGGCCGCCGCCGCTAGCGGTGTCTGTCGGCAAGGTATCTGTCGGCGAGGTCCGTAACGAATGTGCACTCTGCCTGTGCCGGGGATGAAGCCGCGGGCGTGGCCATGCATAATGCGGGACAGACTCTGGATGCGGCACAGCTCATGCAGCACAACATGCGGCACAACCATGCAGCACAACAACAATGACTGATATCAATCTGCGCACCCGTATTCTGCTGCTCACGGCGGTGCCGGTGGTCATTGCCGCGCTGACGCTGGGCGGCTACGTGCTGGCCAGCCGCCTCAGCGAGATTCGTGACAATACCCATAACCTGCATCGCCTGATTCTCGACAGCTACGCCGCCCGCCTGCAGGCGCTGGACGCCAGTGATCTGCACGGCCATCGCACGGTCATGCAAGCGCTATTGGAAGAACAGGACGTGCGCGCGGCGACGCTGCGCCAGGGTGATCAGGCGTATCACACCGGCCCGCGCATGCGCCCGCTGGCCAGCGATGATCTGACCTTCAGCAGCCTGGCGCCGGACACGCATATCCTGCCCGCCCGGGACACCTGGCGCTGGCGCCGCCAACTGCAAGCCGAACCTGAGCGAGTGCTGGAAATCGAGTTCTCCGGCGCCCGCCAGCGCATTGAAATGCTGGAAACACTACTGACACTGGTGCTCAGCACCCTGACCATTATCGGGCTGGCATTGATCCCGGCGCTGCGTTTCAGCCGCCGGATGACGGCGCCGATGACCGCGTTCACCGATACGCTGCAAAAAATCCGTGAGGGCAAACTGCACAGTCGCGTGCACACCGGCGCCGGTGGCGAGCTCGGCCAGCTTGAACGCACCATCAATGCCATGGCCGCCGCGCTGGATGAAGCACAGGCCGAACTGCAACAGAATGTCGATCAGGCCACTGAAGATCTGCGCGAGACGCTGGAAACCATCGAAATCCAGAACATCGAGCTGGACATGGCGCGCAAACAGGCACTCAAGGCCAGCCAGATCAAATCTGAATTCCTGGCCAACATGAGCCATGAAATCCGCACACCGCTCAATGGCATCATCGGCTTTACCCGTCTGCTGCTACGCTCCGACCTGAGCCCGCGCCAGCGTGATTACCTCAGCACCATTCGCAAGTCTTCCGAGGCCCTGCTGTCGATCATCAACGATATTCTCGATTTCTCGAAAATCGAGGCCGGCAAGCTGAGCCTGGATCGCGTGCCGCTCAACCTGCACGATCTGATCGAGGAAGTGCAGACCATGCTGGCCCCGCTGGCTCAGGAAAAAAGCCTGGAACAGGCCGCCATCATCTACTCGGATGTGCCGCTGCAATTGCTCAGTGATCCGTTGCGCATTCGTCAGGTACTCACCAACCTGGTCAACAACGCCATCAAGTTCACCGACCGCGGCTCGGTGGTGGTGCGCGCCATGCTGGAAGAAGAGCGTGAGCATATGGCCACCATCAAGGTGGCGGTCACCGATACCGGCAGCGGCATTACCGATGACATGCAGAAAGAGCTGTTCAGCGCCTTTACCCAGGTGGACCAGAGTTCAGTGCGACGCATGGGCGGCACCGGCCTCGGGCTGGCGATTTCAAAGCGGCTGGTGGAGGAGATGGGTGGTGAGATCGGTGTGGAGAGCGCCCCCGGACGCGGCTCCACCTTCTGGTTCACCCTGCGCGTGGAAATCGATGAACATTCGCCGGTCACCGACAGCTTCCGCGCCTTTCGCGGCACCTCGGCGGTCTTGATCGAGCCCAACGAACACGCCCGGCTGGGGCTGTACCACATGCTGCGCGCCTGGGGCATCGAGGTCATCACCCTGCAGGCCCTGGACGCCCTGCTGCCGCTGCTGGATCAGGATGCCTTGCCGGACGCCAATGTATTTATCGTCGGCATGCCGCCGGGCCACGATCAGGACGCGCTGGTCAAGCGCACGGTGGCGCAGCTGTGTGGCGATCATCAGCGCGCGCTGGTGGTACTGTGCAACCAGGCCGACCGTCTGAGCCGGCAGCTGCCTGATTTCCAGCACCTCAATCGCGTGCTCGGCAAGCCGGCCACGCGCATGCGCCTGTACGACGCGCTGCTGGAACTCAGCGGTCAGGAAAAGGAGGTACGCGGACAACGCATCGGTGATGGACGCCCGGCCATGGATCTGGACGTCATGGTGGTGGACGATCACCCCGGCAACCTGCGGCTGGCCCAGGTCTTCCTGGAAGAAATGGGCGTGCGTGTATGTGTCTGCAACAGTGGCGCGGAAGCCGTCGCGGCCTTTGCCGACAAATTGTTTGATCTGATATTCATGGATATCCAGATGCCGGAGATGGACGGCCTGCAGGCAACGCGCGAAATCCGCGCCATGGAGCACGACAAGCGGCATACTCCCATCGTCGCCCTCACGGCCCATGCCATGGCCAGCGAGCGCAAGACGCTGCTCAAGGCGGGCATGGACGACTACCTGTCAAAACCGGTGAACGAAGGCCATCTGCGCCACATGCTGGAAAAGTGGGTGGTGCGCAATACGCCCGCCGGCAACCTGCTGCGATCCGCCGAAATACTGGATGTCGAACCTGCAGCAGCACCGCAGGAACCGGAAGGGCCTATAGCGGAGGCTGCGCTGACCGAGGGCGCCCCGCCAGTGTTCGATGCAGCACTCGCACTCACCCGTTCCGGGGACCGCCCTGCGCTGGCGCAGGAGCTGCACACCATGCTGATAGACAGTCTGGGCCAGGAAGCACCGCGCATCAGCACCCAGGCCGAAGCGCAGAACCTGGATGCGTTACTGGAGAGCGTGCACAAACTGCATGGCGCCACCCGCTACTGCGGCGCACCCCGGCTTGAACTCGCGGCGCGCCTGTTGGAGGAAGCGTTGAAGACCGGCGCAGACACGCAAACGCGGGACCAGGCAGTAACCCGCCTGTTGATGGAAATCGAAACCCTGCAGGCTCAGGCGCCGGATTCGATTATCGCGAACGACAAGACATAATCCTTCTCATCGCTGATGGACACATGGGTGCGGCAGCCGCCCATGTGTTCCAGCCGCGCCGCGCCAGCGCCGAACCAGAAGACTTCAGGCCGCCCCAGCTCATCCGGCAGTACCGCGATATCACGCCAGCTCAGCCCCCGACGCAGCCCGGTGCCCAGCGCCTTCAGCAAGGCTTCCTTGGCAGCGAAGCGCTTCGCCAGCCAGCGCACCGGGTCCTTGTGGGCAGCCCAGATACGCAGCTCGTCCTCATGCAACAGCCGCTCCGCCAGCGAGGCGCCACGGCGCTCACAGGCAGCGGCCATGCGGGCAACCGCCACCAGATCCGTGCCGACGCCGACAATCATGCCTGGCCCGCCGCGCGATCTATCAACGTGCGCATGCTGCGCACCGCTTCATCCAGGCCGGTGAGCACCGCCCGCGCAATAATCGCGTGGCCGATGTTCAGTTCATGGATGCCCGGCAGCGCCGCGATATCCTGCGTGTTGTGATAATGCAGGCCATGCCCGGCGTTGACGATCAAGCCATTTTCCTTGGCCAGATCCAGCCCGGTGTGGATACGACGCAGCTCGCTGAGTCGCTCCGTTTCATCGGCCGCCTCGGCATATTGCCCGGTGTGCAATTCGATAGCGGCGACACCGCACGCCACCGCTGCTTCGATCTGGGCGGGCTCGGCGTCAATGAACAGGGATACCTGGATGCCGGCGTCATTGAGGCGTGCGCAAACGTCTTTCATTGCGCTGAGATTACCGACAACATCGAGGCCACCTTCGGTGGTCAGTTCTTCCCGTCGTTCCGGCACCAGGCAGCAATGCGGTGGCCGCAACCGGCAAGCAATACCCACCATTTCCTCGGTAGCTGCCATCTCCAGATTGATGCGCGTCTGCGCGGTCTGCATCAGCAGCGCCACATCCCGGTCGTTGATATGGCGGCGGTCTTCACGCAGGTGCACGGTAATGCCGTCGGCACCCGCCTGTTCCGCGATCAGCGCGGCCTGCACCGGCTCCGGATACATCGTACCGCGCGCCTGGCGCAGTGTGGCTATGTGGTCGATGTTGACGCCGAGAAGAACGCGTTGCATGTGAATTACCCTGTGACACGGTTTATGTACCACAAGTATAAACCCTCAGCGCGCCCCGGGTCGTGCGGAGTTGAAACAGGATCAACGAAACAGTTCGCGGCTCATCAGCGGTTTGCTGCCCAGATGCGGGGCCAGGGCGGCACGCAGCAATTGACGCGCAGTACGCCTGGCGCTGTCGTGCCAGGCATCGGCAGCGATAGCCAGCAAGTCATTGCCGGGCCAGCCCTCGCGCGCGGGCAGCAGACCCTGATGGGGATCAAGCTGATAGGTGCCATCGGCGCGCACCGGGGCACCGTTTGCGTCCTGCTCCAGCGCCAGCCCATATCCGAGCACGTCCAGCAGCGTGAGCTCAAAACGCCGCAGCAGGACATCCTGGGGCACGCCATCCTGCGCCAGCGCACTCAGCGTGACCACATAGGGTGAGAGCAGTTCGGGGTGCGGATCGAAGCGATGCAGCAATCGGGTGAGCAGTTCGTTGAGGTAAAGGCCGCAAAATAATCCGCGCCCGGTCAATGGCAGCGCGGGGCCTTCCGCTTCGCAATGTCCCAGCGTCAGCAATTCTCCGCGCCCGTGGAAGTCGGCTCGCAACGGGCGGAACGCCTGTAACAGATGATTTTTCCTGCCACTGCGTGCTACGGCACCGATGCGCCCACGGCGCTCACCGAACAATTCGAGAATCAGACTGGTATTACGATACGGCCGGGTGTGCAGCACCCAGACCTGTTCCAGGCCACCACTGTCGCCGTCAGTCGTCATAACCCAGCGAACGCAGCGCACGGGAATCATCCGACCAGCCGGAACGGATCTTGACCCAGAGCTGCAGCATTACCTTGCGGTCGATCAGCGCTTCTATGTCATGCCGCGCTTCGGTGCCTATCTTCTTGATGCGATCACCGCCAGCGCCAATCAGGATCTTTTTCTGGCCGCGCCGCTCCACCAGAATGGCCGCAGCGATATGCGTCACCTTGGGGGAGTCCTCCCACAGCTCTACCTCGACGGTGATCTGGTGCGGCAGCTCTTCGCCGAGCTGGCGAAAGACTTTTTCGCGAATCATTTCTGCGGCCATGAAGCGCAGGCTGCGATCAGTAATCTGGTCCTCGCTGTACCAGAAATCGCCTTCCGGCAACCGTTTGGCAATGGTCGCTTCAAGCATGTCGAGATTATGGCCGCCCAGCGCTGACACCGGCACTACCTCGGCAAAATCGAGTTGCGCGCTGAGCTTCTGGATGTGCGGTAGCAGTACCGCTTTGTCTTCCAGATTATCAATCTTGTTGATCACCAGAATCACCGGCACTTCGACGCGCGCCAGCAGTGCCAGCACATGCTCGTCGGCCTCGGTCCATTTGGTGCTGTCGACCATGAAGCAGACCAGGTCCACATCCGCCAGTGCCGTGAGCGCGGCGTTGTTCATGCTCTTGTTCAACTCACGCTGGGCGTCCTGGTGAATGCCAGGCGTGTCGGCAAACACGATCTGGTAATCATCCCGGGTGAGAATGCCATGAATACGATGGCGGGTAGTCTGGGGCTTGCGCGAGGTGATGCTGATCTTCTGCCCGATCAGGTGATTCATCAGCGTGGATTTACCCACGTTGGGGCGGCCAATGATGCTGACTACCCCGCAACGGCGAGCGGGCGTGGTGGATACTGCGTCAGTCATTCTGCCTGTCCTCGGAATATTCGGTTTCCAGCCACGTCAGCGCCAGCGTTGCCGCCGCCTGCTCGGCCCGACGACGGCTGGCGCCGCTGGCGGTAAACGCCTGGTCGTGGGCCGCCAGCTGGCAGCGCACTTCAAACTGCTGTTTCGGCGCCTGCCCGTGCACGGCCATGACGTCATACTCCGGCACCGGCTTCTGCCGCGCCTGCAACAGCTCCTGCAGACGTGTCTTGGCATCCTTGCCGCTGCTCTGGGGGGATATTTGCGTCAAGCGACTGGCAAACCACACCAGCACCCTTTCACGGCAGGCTTCCGCACCGGCATCCAGCACAATAGCGCCAATCACCGCTTCCAGCGTATCTGCCAGAATGGAATCACGCCGGTGGCCACCACTTTTCATCTCGCCGGAACCGAGCACCAGGCAGCTGCCCAGGTCCAGTTCGCGGCCCACTTCAGCCAGTGTCTGTCCCCGCACCAGTGCGGCACGCATGCGTGTCAACTGGCCTTCGGATGCGTCAGGGAAATGGTCAAACAGCCAGCGCGCGATAATCTGCCCGAGTTGGGCATCGCCCAGAAACTCCAGACGCTCATTATTACGCTGGCGATGTGCGCTGCGATGGGTCAGGGCCTGCTGCAACAGAGTGCTGTCTGAAAACACATGACCCAGACGATTGCTGAGACGGGAAAGTGCCAGCTCATTCATAACGGCATATCCGTGACTGATCGCTTTGCATCAGTCAGTGATCCTGTTATCAGTGACCCCGTGTCAATCACTAGCGAATGCTTCGCTCGTAATCCTTCTGGAACGATATCACCAGATCGACATTGCCGAAAAGTGACTCCCGCACCTCATAATCGATGGACACATACAGCATGCCACCCTGCTTGCTGATGGCGACATCATTGGCGGAAATCGAACTGACATTGTTGATGTCGAATCGACGCCCCACCGCCTGACGAATCTCCTGATCAGACTGCATGCCGATGCGGTTATCCTGCATGGTATTGTTGATGGCTGTATTGATGGTGCCATATTCCATATAAGCAGGAATGATGCGAATTGCAGCGGTGCCCAGCACCACAGCAATAACCAGTATGAGCATCCAGCTGATCATGGACAGCCCTTGCATACGCGATGGTCTTGTTATCATTCTACTGTCTCCACCTTGTCAATCGCGCCGTTGCGGGAAAAACTCGGCACGGAAAGCCCCGGACGCCAGTGCATCCAGATCATGAACGCCTTGCCGACAATCAGATCTTCGGATACAGCACCCCAGATACGACTGTCGCTGCTGTTATCGCGATTGTCCCCGACCATGAAATAATGCCCGTCTGGCACCTCCCAGTCATTATCTTCCGACCGGGAGACGCGCTGTCCTGTGAACCGATTCACGACGGACTCGTTGCGCGCCAGGTGCACCGCCTCCCCCAGCGTCTCGATGTAGAGGTCTTCCTGCAGGCGTCCCGCCGTGTGGGTATTCAGGTGTTCCCGGGGTATGGCTTCGCCGTTGACCAGCAGATGGCCATCGCGCTGGCTGATCACATCACCCGGCAGCCCCACCACTCGCTTGATGAAATTCTGGCGGCGGTTGAGCGGATAGCGAAACACCATGATATCGCCACGCTCCGGCTCGCCCAGCGCCACAAAGCGCGTGTTGGTAACCGGCAAACGCAACCCGTAGGCAAACTTGTTGACCAGAATGAAGTCGTTCACTTCCAGGGTCGGCAGCATCGAGCCGGAGGGAATGGTGAAGGGTTCCACGACGAACGAACGGATCAGCAAGACCACCAGAAACACCGGCAGCAGCGAGTTGGTGAATTCCACGGTTTCCCGCAACGCCTTGTTGGCGTGCTCGCGCAACTTGAGCTTACGATCCAGAAGCCAGATGATGCCCGACACTACTACTGCCAGCGTCAGCCAGAAGCCGATATCAATATCCATCAATCACTCACCTTGAGTACAGCCAGGAAGGCTTCCTGGGGGATTTCCACGCTACCTACCTGCTTCATGCGCTTCTTGCCGGCTTTCTGCTTCTCGAGCAGCTTGCGCTTGCGCGATACATCGCCACCGTAGCATTTGGCCAGTACGTTCTTGCGCAATGCCTTGACCGTCTGACGCGCAATGATCTTGCTGCCGATGGCCGCCTGGATCGCGACATCAAACATCTGCCGGGGCACCAGCTCTTTCATTTTCTCAACCAGAATACGGCCGCGATACAGCGCCTGATCGGTATGGCAGATCATCGCCAGCGCATCCACTTTCTCGCCATTGATCAGCACATCCACCCGCACCAGGCGCGCTGCTTCGAAGCGGTCGAAGGCGTAATCCAGTGAGGCGTAACCGCGGCTGCAGGATTTCAGCTTGTCGAAGAAATCCAGCACCACTTCAGCCATGGGAATATCGTAGGTCAGCGCCACCTGCTTGCCGAGATACTGCATGTTCTTCTGTACGCCGCGACGCTCGACCGACAGGGTGATCACGGCACCAACATAATCCTGCGGCACCAGAATATTGACCCGGGCAATGGGTTCGCGGAATTCCTCAACCTTGTTGGCTTCCGGGAGATCCGAGGGGTTATCCACATGCAGCACAGAGCCGTCCGCCAGCAGCAGCTCGTACACCACGGTCGGGGCGGTGGTGATCAGGTCCAGGTCATATTCCCGTTCCAGCCGCTCCTGAATGATTTCCATGTGCAGCATGCCGAGGAAGCCGACCCGGAAACCGAAGCCGAGCGCGTCAGAGGTCTCGGGCTCATAGAACAGCGAGGCGTCGTTGAGCGCCAGCTTGGACAGTGCATCACGGAAGTTCTCGTAATCGTCCGCACTGACCGGGAACATGCCCGCATAGACCTGCGGCTTGACCTTCTTGAAGCCGGGCAATGAAGGCACGTCAGGTGTGCGGGCGTGGGTCAGGGTATCCCCGACGGGCGCCCCGAGGATTTCCTTGATGCTGGCATTGATCCAGCCCACCTCTCCCGCTTCCAGATATGGTCGCTCGGTGCGCTTGGGGGTAAAGATGCCAAGACCGTCGACGATGTGCGTCTGCCCGGTGGATTTGACCAGAATCTTGTCGCCCTTTTTCAGGCGCCCTTCGGTGACGCGCACCAGCGACACAACGCCAAGGTAGTTATCGAACCAGGAGTCGATGATCAGCGCCTGAAGCTTGTTGTCCCGATCCCCTTGCGGGGCCGGAATGCGCTCAACCAGTTGCTCCAGCAGATCATCGATGCCCAGACCGGTCTTGGCGCTGACGCGGCAGGCATCGTGGGCATCCAGACCGATGATCTCCTCGATTTCCTGAATCACCCGCTCCGGCTCCACCTGGGGCAGGTCGATCTTGTTCAATACGGGCAGCACTTCGAGATCCTGCTCGATGGCGGTATAGCAGTTGGCCACCGACTGGGCTTCCACGCCCTGTGCGGCATCCACCACCAGCAACGCCCCTTCACAGGCGGCCAGGGAGCGCGACACCTCGTAGGAGAAGTCCACATGGCCGGGCGTATCAATGAAATTGAGCTGGTAGGTTTCACCATTGCGCGCCTTGTAGTAGAGCGTCACGCTCTGCGCCTTGATGGTGATGCCCCGCTCACGCTCCAGCTCCATGGAGTCCAGCACCTGCTCCTTGAGCTCCCGATCACTGAGCCCACCGCAGACCTGGATAAAGCGGTCCGCCAGCGTGGATTTGCCATGATCGATGTGGGCGATGATGGAGAAATTACGAATGTTGCGGATATCAGTCACAAAGTGCGCCGTTGCCAAGGTTCAGGGGAGCCCGATTCTAGCGGATATAAGCCCCCGGGGCGATGGGCATCACCCCGGAGGCGCACGGACGGCTAGTCACTTTCTACGCGCAGCGCCAGGAAGCGCGGGCTCTCGCCGCGCTGGACCAGCGCGGGCACCCAGGCATTGCGGGGCAAGGTCTCGATGATCTCCTGCAGTGCTGCCGGATCATCCACTGTCATGTTGTTCAGGGTGCGCAGGATATCGCCCCGGCGAATGCCGGCACGGGAGGCCGGCCCGGATCGGACTTCCGTGATTCTGACACCATGATCCAGCCCCAGTGACTCGCGCTCGGCATCATTGAGCGGCTCCACAGACAGGCCCAGCGGGTCTGACTTGACCTCCGGTGTCGGCGACTGACGCCCATCCGGCGTTGCGCCGTTCTCGGGCAACTCGCCCACCGGCACCTTCAGTGTCACGCGCTCGCCGTTACGCATGACCACTGCCTCGGCCGTGCTGCCCGGGGGCACGCGGCCTACCACGTGGGGCAATTGGGAGGAGCGGTTGATGGTTTCACCATTGAATGTCAGTACCACATCACCCGCTTCCAGGCCGCCTTCGGCGGCGGGAGAATCCGGCATCACTTGCGCCACCAGGGCACCTGAAGGCTTGTCGAGGCCGAAGGACTCCGCCAGGTCGCGATCCACATCCTGAATCAGCACACCCAGCCAGCCACGGGCCACGCGCCCGGTTTCGCGCAACTGCTTGACCACATCCATGGCCATATCGATGGGAATGGCAAAGGACAACCCCATGAAACCACCGGAGCGGGATACGATCTGGGAGTTGATACCGACAACCTCGCCTTTGAGATTGAACAGCGGCCCGCCGGAATTGCCCGGATTGATGGCCACGTCGGTCTGGATGAAAGGCACATAATTCTCGTTCGGCAGGCTGCGGCCCACCGCGCTGACGATGCCGGCGGTCACGGTGCTCTCAAAGCCGAATGGCGCGCCGATTGCCAGCACCCACTCCCCCACGCGCAAGTTGCGTGAGGAGCCGATCTTGACCACCGGCAGGTCCCCGGCGTCGATGCGCAGCAGGGCCAGATCGCTCTGCTCGTCCTGACCGACCAGCTCGGCCTCCAGCTCACGACGATCCTGGAGCCGCACCAGAATACGGTCTGCATTACGCACGACGTGGTAGTTGGTGAGGATGTATCCCTCGCGGGAAATGATGAACCCTGACCCCTGGGATTCCGCGTCCCGGGGGGGCACATCGAACTGGTCTTCCATGCCTTCAAAAAAATGCCGGAAGAACTCCGGCACCCGCTGTCCGGAACCACTGCCCCGCTCCACCCGCTGCAGGGTGCTGATATTCACCACCGCGTCGTGGTTATCCTCCACCAGCGCCGTGAAATCAGGCAAGGTGCTGGCCTGCGGCCCGCAACTGATCAGTAGCCCCGCCAGAAGAACCATTGCCCAGCGCGCATGCATATTGGTCATCATAGGTGCCATCCCCTTACTTCTCAGACGTATTGCCCAGACTTGTTGCCAGCCTTTTCCGTCAGCGTCACCGCCGCAGATTACGTGCATTTTGAGTATCGTCGAGTCTCAGTGATGACAGAGCGAAACCGTCTGTACCACCGGCGCAGCCGCCACCTTGCGCATCACCTGTGGATGCAGACTCGGATCGCTGGCGTGGGTATGACTGTACCAGCGATTGATCAGGAAACCGATGACCAGCCCGGCCACACCCAGAGGCGCCGACAGATCACCGCCGGGCAGAGACCCGGCGGGCAAGGCGGCCCCCAGCAGGGCAGCCAGAAACATCAATATCAACGGCATCAGATACAGCATCACGGCCCCGCGCACCAGGGCGCCTTCGGGTATGCCGACCACGACCTGGTCACCGCACACCAGCGTCGCATCATCGGACATGGCCCGCACGCGAGCACGCGCCCCGGCCCGCTGGCTGTCCATCAGACTATGACCGCAGCCCTTGCGCGCGCTGCAGCTCTGGCAGGCGGTATGGCGTATCGTTTCAACCCAGACAGCGCCGGGCTCAACAGCAACGATACGGCCGGATTCCTCAATCACAGCGCCGTACCCGGGGCAGATATCATCGAATACATCACTGGCTGCCCCCGATCCGTGCGGCCGCCAGCACCCGCTCTGCCGTGTCCTGCGGTATCTCGCCCACCAGCGTCACCAGATAGCGTGCCGCCGTCTCATCGGTCCCACCGAAGAGACGACTTACTGCGACAGTGGGCCCCATGCGGCTGACACCCTCCTCCGCGCTACGGCCCTCCGGCAGGTTTTCCACAAACAGGGTGAAGGTCGCCAGCCCGTCGCTGTAAGCGAGGGCGGCCACCGGATCTCGATCAGGCGTGTTGCGGCGCAGGTCTTTCTCCAGCACCTCGAAGCCTTCGGGCAACCAGGTCATGTCCAGTTCCAGACGCCCCTGAGGATGAGCCTCCGGCGCAACATCCTCGATAGCATGGACGACCGCCGCTGCCGGTGCGGCAAAATCATCCACCGTCAGCGCCGGATCAATGTCCAGCGTGACAAACTCAATACGTTCAAGCACCACCCCGCGCGCATCCACCATCTCGGATTTCAGCAACAGGTTACTGTCCTGGTCAATCCACAGGCGATAACCGTGGCGATGATTGTCCAGTGCGGCAATACGCACACGCGAGGCTTCGCGTCCGGCTACGCGGTCATCCCCATCCAGCAGTACGTTGTATTGCGCCGGCAGTGCCTGGCTGATGCGCGCCTGAAACTGCATCGGGCCCAGCCCTTCCTCCGCGCGCAGGCGGGTGATACTGCGATCAGGGTGCACACAGATGACGTCATCATCCTGGCGAATCAACTCAGCCAGAGGGCCGTCAAGGTGCGTCAGCCGCTCATACTCACGGCCGTCAATCACGGCATGGCGGACTTTCATGGTGGACAGCTGATTGCCGTACATATAGAGAAAACGGCCCTGGTAATCGAGGCTGCGATACGCCTCGGCCATGGCCGTCAAGAGAGACTGGGGCTGCGAACCTTCCGCCAGAGCCAGCACGGGAAACATCATCAGCAGCAGGGCCGCGCGACGCAGCATGAGTGTCATCTCGGGTTACTCATCTCGAACTACTTCTCCTGTTGACGCGCATCCGCACTGACGAGGCGCGCATAAGGCACCATGCCCTGGCCGCCATGGCGTGCAGCAAATTCACTGTGTCGCATCAGCATGGGATCAATTTGCGGGCCGACGCTGGCCTGGCTGCGCGCCGCAGGAGCCGGAGCGCGCAGGCCCTGCCCCACCAGGAATGCATCGGCCATGGGCCGGGACCGCACGTCCTGCACCTGCTCCGTGGCCACGCCCGCTACCGTAGCCTGACCTTCGCCCTGCTGCACGCCCCAGTACTGCCAGCCCACGGTCACCGTGGCTGCCGCAACGGACGCCGCCACAGCGGCCCGGGCCACACTGCCGAGCCAGCTCCCCCTGGCGGGGCCCTGCTCTGCCAGCGCTGCGCTCAGGCGCGCATTGAAATCCATCGGCACGGCAGCCACCTGCTGGCCCCGGGCGACATCTGCAGCCAGCTGCCAGCGTTGCCAGTTTGCCGCGCTGGCATCATCCAGATCCCGCAGGATCCGACGTGTTTCCAGCTCACTGGTCTCACCGTCCAGCAGGCCGGAAAGTATCTCAAGCTCGCGTTCTGTGCTCATGGCATCACCTTCAATCGCTGGCATAGCTACTCTCGTCTCACCTGGAGTAGCCATTCACCGCCAAGACAGCCCCGGTCATCAGCCCGGGATGTGTACTGATTGTGCAGCCCTACCGCTCCATGAGCGGGCGCACCACCTGATCTATCGCTTCCCGGGCACGGAAGATGCGTGATCTCACCGTGCCCACCGGGCAATCCATTACCGACGCGATATCCTCGTAACTGAGACCGTCGAACTCACGTAACGTTACCGCAGTTTTGAGCTCCTGAGGCAATTCGTTGATCACCTTGTGGATTGCGGTCTCCAACTCATCCGACAACGCCAGTGACTCCGGGGTTCCAATTTCGTGCAAACCGCCGGCGCCGGCAAATTGCTCGGCTTCCACCGCATCCACATCCGAGCCTGGCGGGCGTCGCCCCTGGGCAACAAGGTGATTTTTGGCGGTATTCACGGCGATCCGGTAAAGCCAGGTGTAAAAGGCGCTATCGCCACGAAACCGCGGCAACGCCCGCCAGGCCTTGATAAAGGCCTCCTGGGCAACATCCTGTACTTCATCGTGGTCACGCACATAGCGGCTGATCAACGCAAACAGTCGGTGCTGATACTTGCGCACCAACAGATCGAATGCTCGCTGATCACCTTTCTTTGCGCGTTTGACCAGTTCCTCGTCAGACACCCGTGGTCCCCCAACTGGCCGCTTGGGCCATAATGAATCTTTCTGATAGCGTGATGGCCGACAAGTTCCGTCAGCGGGGCAGATTCCCCGGCTCACCATCATCTCCCGTTGACAGCGTGCCGAGACACAATGGCCCGCCTGGCAGTTGAGACTGCCTGATGACAACCGGCGCATTGTAGCAAAGCGGCAGTGCAGGCGCCTGCCGGGCAGACATCTTTTATCATTTGATACAGATCGGTCAGACACGGACACAGGGCCCGGCAGCCGGTTATACTGCCGTCCGACCTGCGCTGAGCCGGGCCATGGGTGCCGCAACCACCCTGAAGCGGCATCTGTAAAAGCCTGTTTGCGGAGAACCTATGGCCACCTACCACCATGATGTCCTGATTATCGGCAGCGGCGCCGCTGGCCTCACTGTGGCCCTGCAACTGCCGCCGGAAACGGATGTTGCCCTGCTGTCCAAGGGCCAGCTCACCAGCGCCAGCACCTATTATGCCCAGGGCGGCGTCGCCGCCGTCATGGACCAGAAGGACTCACTGGAATCCCACATTGCTGACACGCATGTGGCCGGCGCGGGCCTGTGCCACGATGATGCAGTGCGCAAGACGGTCGAGAATGGCCCCGACGCCATTCGCTGGCTGATTGACCAGGGCGTGGGCTTCACCCGCTTCAGCGAGGATGGCCAGCAGGGCTACCATCTCACACAGGAAGGCGGCCACAGCCACCGGCGCGTGATCCATGTGGCCGATGCCACGGGGCTGGCGATCTCTGGCGCGCTGATTGATCAGGTGCACCAACGCACCAACGTCACGCTGTTCGAACACCGGGTTGCGGTGGATCTGCTGCATGACACCACTGCGGACGGCAGCCGACGCTGTATCGGCGCCTACATTCACGACTCTCGCCATGGCACGACCGATGTGTTCCTGGCCAAGTGTGTGGTGCTGGCGACAGGCGGCGCGTCCAAGGTCTACCTGTATACGTCGAACCCGGATGTCGCCACCGGCGACGGTGTGGCCATGGCCTGGCGCGCAGGCTGTCGGGTGGCAAACATGGAATTCATGCAGTTCCACCCCACCTGCCTGTACCACCCGAAAGCCAAGTCCTTTCTGGTCACCGAGGCGATTCGCGGGGAAGGCGGGCATCTGCTGCTGCCGGACGGCGAGCGTTTCATGCACCGCTTTCACGAGCGTGGCGAGTTGGCGCCACGCGACGTGGTGGCCCGGGCCATCGACTATGAAATGAAACGGCTCGGGGCCGACTGCCTGTATCTGGATATCAGCCATCGGCCGGCCGATTTCATCATCAATCATTTCCCCACGGTGTATGCCAAATGCCTGCAACTGGGCATCGATATCACCCGCGAGCCCATGCCGGTGGTGCCCGCCGCCCACTACACCTGCGGCGGTGTCATGACCGACCTGAACGGTCAGACCGACCTGGCCGGGCTTTACGCCATCGGCGAAACGGCCTTCACCGGTTTGCATGGCGCCAATCGCATGGCCAGCAATTCCCTGCTGGAATGCTTCGTGTTCGGCAAGGCCGCCAGCGAGCACATCGCCGCACGGCTGCCGGGCATGTCACAACCAGAAGGGGCACCGGAGTGGGATGAATCCCAAGTGACAGACTCGGACGAGGACGTCATCATCAGCCACAACTGGGATGAGCTGCGCCGTTTCATGTGGGACTACGTGGGCATCGTCCGCACCGTGAAGCGCCTGGAGCGCGCCCAGCACCGCATTGATCTGCTCAAACGCGAAATTGCCGAGTATTACTCCAACTACAGCATTTCCAATGACCTGCTGGAATTGCGCAATCTGGTGGTGATCGGCGAGTTGATCATCCGCTCTGCGCTGAAGCGGCGGGAATCCCGGGGCCTGCACTACATGCTGGATTACCCGGATATGCTGGCGGAGATTCACGATACCGTGCTGGTGCCGGACAGCTAACCGCGCGCCAGCACCAGCATGCGTAACCGGCGCCAGGTCACGGCATCCATCTGGTCGCGGTAGAGTGTAAGCCCCGGCAGGCAAAGGCAGCCGGGCCAGGCCGCCGCCGCGAATGGCGCTTCCCACTGTCGCAGCAGGCCGTTATCCAGGGTCACCGAGAGCGCGTCCGGCCACAGGATCAGTTGGCTGGCGCGGGGCGCGCTGCGCATGTGGCGCCACAACAGCGTCATCACCGCCAACCACAACAATCCACGCAGCAGCAGCGGCAAGCCATTGGCCCAGAGCGCGACGGAGACCAGCACCAACAGCCCGGCAGCCCAGCGCCGCCGCAAGCGTCCCGCCTGTAATTCAGTCCTGCGCCCCCAGAAGACGCAAGATGTGTTTGACGAAGGCATCCAGTTCCTCATCCTCCGGCACAGAGCGCCGGGTAAACCACTCGAACAGGTCCGCATCCTGGCACGCCAGCAGACGCTCGAACGCCGCCTGATGCGCGGCGGTGTCCTGCAGAAAGTGGTCGTCCAGATACGCGTTGAGCACGATATCGGTTTCCTTGAGGCCACGGCGACACTGCCAGGCCAGGCGGCGATGGTGCGCTTCAGCTGTCAGAGGCGTGCAACTGTCCTCGGCGCCATTCGCCGGAGCAGTATCTGTTGGGCGGTTCATGATGTCTCCACAATCAGTCACACAGGACAGTGCGTCATACAGGGCGGCGTAATCCGCCGCCGGGGGTAGCCACACCGGCCCGCGGGGGCGCATTATCGCGCATCCGGAGCGGGGTTCCACGCCAGCGTTCCGGCATTTGCCAGTCCGGTTTGCGATTCTGCCCCTTTCGCACCGCACCGGCCAGACGTTATCGTCATCTCTGCGTGTCAGCCATGAGTGATACAACATGTCAGCCTTTTCCGATGCACCAGCAGCCCAGTGGACATCCTTTCTGAACCAGGCCGGCGCACGGCGTGATCAGCATGGCATCGCCCGGGACATGGGTCAGGCGCCGGTGCTGCCCGCCGGTGACGGTGCCGCGATGACCTTTGCCGCAGATCACCTGCGCCTGGTGACCCTGCGGGGGCCGGACGCCATGACGTTTCTGCAGGGGCAGGTCTGCGCCGACGTCCGTGATACCGGCAACGGATTCAGCCGGCTTGCCATGCACCTGAGCCTGAAAGGCCGCGGGCTGGTCAGCATGCGGGTGCTGCCCGCCGAAGACGGCCTCGATCTTCTGGTGCCCGCCAGCATGGCGGCAGCCCTGCGCGAGCGGCTGCAGAAATACATCGTGTTTTCCAAAGCCACCCTCGCTGAAGACCCGGAGCGCGTCGTGCTCGGCATCGCCGGTGCTGGCGCCACAGAGGTGTTATCCGGGGCGGGGCTGCCCTGTTCGCATCACGCCGATGGCTGCACAGTGAACAATGGCATCAGCCTGGTGCGCGCGGGTCCCACAGACCGCTACCTGATCATCGCACCGGTGGAGGACGCCATGGACCTGTGGCCCGCGCTGGCCGACGAGCGCCAGAGCGGCGCCGCAGATCACGCCCTGCTGGCCGACATCATGGCTGGCGAAGGGCATGTGCTGCCCGGCAGCGAAGACCTCTTCCTGCCGCAAGTCCTCAACTATGACCTGATCGAGGGCGTCAGCTTCAAAAAGGGTTGCTACACCGGCCAGGAAGTCGTGGCGCGGATGAAATTCAAGGGCCAGTTGAAGCAACGTATGCGGCGGCTGACGTGGCCGGGCAACACCTCGCCCGCACCCGGCACAGTGCTGCGCAATGAGGCGGGCAAATCCGTGGGTGAAATCGTCGTCAGTGTTGCCTGCGCGGCAGATATTCATGCCCTGGCGGTGCTGCGGCATGACCACCAGGGGGCGTTGCTGATGGATGGCGCGCCCCTGCAGCAGCATGAACTGCCGCTGCCCTATGCCTTGCCAGATACACCATCCGACGCGGCGCCCGACGACGCCTGAGGCGGACGCCCTGAGGCGCATTACATCAACGGACGCAGGAAACCGAACATGCGGCTGATGATAGCGGTGTGCCGACGGCGCTTGCCCAGCACCACCTCCGGGAATTCGCCCTCCGGCTCATAGCGCTCGTGGAACGCCGGATGCAGGGGCGGCACGGGGTCGGCGCCCGCCCTGAGGCTGTAGTTCTGCGTCATGTGTGCCGGCCACACATCCAGGGTCGGCATGCGCCGGGAGCCGCGGGCCAGTGTGCGATTGATGCTGCCGAGGACCGGTATGCCGCGCGGCTTCTCCGCGTGCAACCAGCTGTTTTCATCCCGCATCATCTGCTCCAGCAACGCCGTCATGGCAGCGGCAAACGCGCCGTCACGAATGATCAATCCATTTTCGGTGTTATACACTTCAGAGCGCGGATCAAAATTGTGCGACGTGATGACCGCGATCTCTTCATCAATCACCAATACCTTGGCGTGCACGCTGACGCGTGGCCCCGGCATCTCGCGCACCGGAGATTGGGGATCACCGGCCATCAGGCTGGACAGCCCCATGGCCTTCTCCTCGATCAGGGCGTCATACCTGGGCACCCAGTCCGTCATATCCTCGGGGAAGGGCCGGATTTCGTGAATTTCCAGTCCATGCCTGGCCACCATTCGCTGGCGCTGACGCCGGGAAATGGCGTACACCGGGAAGGCATCGGTGGCCGCCAGCGAATTGGTGCTGATGCGCCAGCGCACCGCCGGATCGCGCTGCCGCAAAAAACGCTCGAAATCCCGCGACATGACCAGGTAGGGGCTTTGCAATGTCACGCTATGTCTGGCGTCCGCCATCAGCGCACGTAGCTGACCGGTGCTGTCCTCTGCCAGATCCTGCGGCGCGACATGGATCTTGTCCGGGGGATCGTTGAAGTAAGTGACATCACTGACACGAAACCCGGCATCACGGATGAGCGCGTCAAGCCAGCGCTCATCCATGGCTTGCGCCAGGGCAAAGTTGAGGCGTGTCGCAGGAATCACTGACAGCGGTGCGACGTCGGCGTCCAGCGCCGCCGCCACGTCGACGGTATGTCGGGGGGAACGGGTCAGTTCATGGTGCCAGTAACGGAAGAAGCCGCGCTCCACCTCCTCGACCACATGCCCGCTGACCAGAATCTCGAAATCAATGAAATTCATCCGTGTATCAAGGTCGAAGTAGCGCGCTGCGGTGTTGCGCCCCCCCAGAATCACATGCCGCCCGTCCACCGCGAACAGCTTGTTGTGCATGCGATGATTGAAGCGCCGGAAGCAGCAGGTCAGCGCCGCGATGGCATCACCGCCACGCACCATGGCATGCTCGCGCATGGGGTTATAGAGACGCAGCGCGAAGCCTTCGTGAGCCAGCTCCAGCGATGCCTGCAAGGCAGGGTCCGGCAGCGACAACAAGGCATCCACCAGAACATGCACCTGCACGCCCCGGCGTGCCGCCGCAACCAGCTCCGCCAGCAGCAACATGCCGGCCTCGTCATCGCTGAAGATATAATTCTGCAACAGAATGTGACTGCGGGCAGTGCGGATCATGTGCAGCCGCGCCGCCAGCGCATCGCTGCCCCGGGACAGCGTGATCACATGCTGTGTGTCGCCGCTGTCGTCCACCAGACCGGCGAGGCCGGACGTCGGCGCACAACGCTGCGGATGCGCCTCAGGGCAGTCCAGCTGCGCATTCTGCCGCTGTGCCACCGATACATCCATAGCCGCCCGATCCACCGGCGTTACACCACAGGCGGAGAGGGCCGCCGTCACCATCAACGCCAGAATGGCACTGAGCATCCGCCTGGAAAGCTGCATCATTCTTCCGGAAAGTCGATATACGAGAACCATAGCGCATCATAGCCACTGTGATGACAGCGGCAAATCAGCCCCCTCCGGAGATTCCGGCATTGGGAAATCAGACCGGGTTGCGTATTATCAGTGGCGCTTTGCTGAATGGAGTTCACCCTGCATGCGACCGGTCCTGACAGGCACCATTGCCGCCCTGCTACTGTTGCTCAACACCCTGATCCTGATCGGACCGATGATGCTGGTCGCTCTGCTCAGGCTGCTGTTACCCGGCAAGCCGCTAAAAGACAGCTGCGCCCGGGGCGTCATGTGGATCGCCGAAACCTGGGCCGAGCTGTGCAAGAAGATTTTCGCGCTGATGACGCCAACGCACTGGGACATTCGCTGTGACGTGCCGCTACGCAGCGACACCTCCTATCTGGTCATCAGCAATCATCAATCCTGGGTGGACATCCCGGCGCTGGTGCAGGCGTTCAATCGCAAGACGCCCTACTTCAAGTTTTTCCTGAAACAGGAGCTGATCTGGGTGCCGTTCCTCGGCCTCGCCTTCTGGGCGCTGGATTATCCGTTCATGAAGCGCTACCCGAAATCCGTATTGGCCAAAAAACCGGAACTCAAGGGCAAGGATCTGGCCATCACCCGCGCCGCCTGCGAGAAATTCCGGGGGCATGCTGTCACCGTGGTCAACTATCTGGAGGGCACACGCTTCACCCCGGAGAAGCACCGCCGCCAGAACTCGCCCTACCAGCACCTGCTCAAACCCAAGGCCGGTGGCGTGGCCTTTGTGCTGGCCGCCCTGGGCGATCAGCTGGATGCGGTGCTGGATGTGACCGTGGTCTACCCGGAAGGCACGCCGCCGGGCTTCTGGCAGCTGTTGTCCGGCCGGGTAGCACGCGTGATTGTCGATATCCGGGTCACGGACCTGGATGATGCGCTCTGGCAGGGTGACTACGAGAACGACCCGGCGTTCAGAAGCTATGTTCACCAATGGGTCAGCCGGCTCTGGAAGGAAAAGGACGCCCGCATCAGCGCACTGCAACAACACAGCTGAGTCAGCCCGCAGGTTCCAGCAGGATGCGCAATTCGCCCTCTACCCGGGGCAATATCAGTTGCCCGTCGCGGACCAGGGCTCCCGCCGGCAGACCGGCCACGGGTGTCAGGTCTGCGGGCAAGGTCAGCGTCAGGCCCTCCAGCGCCTGCGGCACATCCAGACGCATCAGTGTCTGCTGATCGACGCGCTGCATGTCCACCGTCACCGCATCACGCGCTCGCCACCAGTCCCCGAACTCTCTCAGCGTACCGAACCAGGCACCGAACCGGGCATTGTCTTTTAAAACCGGGATCACTTGCGCCAGAAAACGGTACTTGTGATCCAGCACATCCGGGTGCACCAGTATCACGTAGCTGCCGCCGTATTGTGCCAATTGCTCTGCCAGCGCCAGCGCTTCGTCCAAACGCTGGTCCATGTCCGGCGGAAACTCGTCTTCCACTGCAATCGGGAATTCCCAGATGTCAGTCCGGGCGCTGTAGCGACGGTCATACATCAGGCGATACGGCAAGTGAGTGGTGACATTGCCTGCCGTCACAGAAGAGGAATAACGGTAGCCTGTCGCCGCCAGTGCCTGGGGCAGGCTCGGCGGTGTCGCCAGATAGCCCGGACGGAACGACACTACCTCTGCATCAATAACGTGCTCCAGCAGGTACTTGCTCACCCGCATCTCCCCAAGCACCGTGGCGCCGCGGGTGTCGCCGGTGCGGCGCACGCGGGGTTGGTAGTCGGGAAACACTTCCTTGCCGGACCCCAACGGCACCTCCGCATACATATCCGTATGGCTCACCGTGTGGCTGGCGATTTCCATCCCTCCCTGCGACAGCGCCCGCAGCAATGACAGCGAGGCGTCATTGAAAAAGCCCTGATCCTGGAAATCGCGAAAATACTTGGTCTGGATAAAGAATGTGGCGCCGATGTCATGGGTGTCGAACAGCGCATGATAGGCCGCCATGTTCTGCATCGAATGGGCGTAATCCACGTCCAGCGTCACGACAACTGACAAATCCCGACCGGCCGGCACCGTATTGAGTGTCACCGATAACGGTTCATGCCGGTGATAGAGAAAATGCAACCAGCGCAGCCACACGTCCACCGATGGCTCGTAACCGTTGGCGTACTGCCGATAGGCTTCCTGATTACGATCGTTCTGGGCGCGCAGGATGAAGAAGCCGGGATCAAAGCCCAGCGCATAGGTTGTACCGCCGCCCGCCTGTTGCCGCGTGATCAGGGCCGGACCATCATCCTGAAAGCGCGCCAGGACATGTTCGGCGCCATGATAAACCTGCGTCCCCAACCAGGATGCCGGGTCATCCGGGTGTCCCAGCAGGACTGTCTGTTCATGTGGATGGTCAAGCCAGGTCGTAAGCGGGTCGTCGTCGCTGAACGTCACGGCATAATGGCTGCGGCTTTCCGTCACCGACTCGAAACCGAACAGGTCCTGCATGCCCCCACCCAGCACCTGGGTGGCAATCAGCACGCCGCCGTCCTCCACATGCGCACGCAGTGCGCGCAACTCATCGCCATTGAGCACGCTGCCGGCAATCATGGGATAGGCCAGCACGACATGATGGCGCGTGGCGCGGGTTACATCATCGGTCACCACAAACGGCACACCGATACTCTTGAGGGCGCTGACAACGCCCGGCCAGGCCGCTGTTTCATCGGTCAGCAACAGCGCCAGGCGGGACACATCGCCCTGTGCATGGCTCTTGTGTGCATAGCTCTTGTGTGAATAGCCCTGCCAGGAAGAGGGCTCTGGCGGCGCCACCAGTGACGGTTCTGCTGGCCCGTGCAGCGCAGAAAACGCATGAAACGTATTGCGTTGCAGGAACAGCAAGGTGGCCACTGCCACGATGCATAACACTATCGCCAGCATTGGCAGGGCCCGTAAAGCTCGCCGCATTACAGCTCCTTCACCGTGACCTCTGCTGGCGCACCTGAACCACGGTGCTGGCCCAGCGTTTCAGAGATCCGCCAACGGGTGGGTGGGCGCCGGTTGCACAAAGAAGCCCTCGATATAGGTACTCGGGACATCCAGCGTCGTGTGATAACGGAATTGCGGCGCGCCATCCTTTTCAATCAGGAGCGCTCGCACACCCTCCCGGAAATCGGCATGCATGGCACACTGCACCGACATGCACCATTCCAGCCGGAACACATCTGCCAACGACAGGTGGCGTGCGCGGCGCAACTGCTCCCACACCAGCCAGGCCGTTTGTGCGCAGCCGCGCTCGAAGGTGGAGGCGGCGCGATGCAACCAGTCATCCTGATCCTTGAGTCGCAAGAGCGCCTCGGCCACTTCAGGTAATGTGGCAGCGTCACAGGCCTGATTGATGCTATCCAGATGCTCACGTACCGGCGACGCCGGTGTCTCGTTCGGTGACATTTCCCGCAGCAGGCGATGCACCAGCACATGATCCGTCGCTGGCTGCCCGCTGAGCGCCATATCCTGGAGGCCGCTGAGGACCTCGCTCTTGCGCTCGGCATGGATGAAGACATCCGCCAGCCCCATGAACAACGCATCGCCCGCGTTGAGATGGATGCCGGTAAGGCCAGCAAACAATCCGGTTTTACCGGGCGCACGATTCAGGAAAAAACTGCCGCCCACATCCGGATACAGGCCGATGGTGATTTCCGGCATGGCCAGTTTCGACTTCTCCGTCACCACCCGTTGCGAGGCGCCCTGCATCAGGCCCATGCCGCCGCCCATGACCACACCGTGACCCCAGCAGATCAGCGGTTTCTGATACACATGGATCAGATAATCCAGCCGATATTCGGCAGAAAAATAGTCTTCGATATACGGATTACGCTCACCCACCGGCGTCATGCTGTTGTACATCTGCACGATATCGCCGCCGGCACAGAAGGCACGCTCACCCTCGCCTTCCAGCCAGACACAGGCAATTTGCTCATCGTCTGCCCAGCGCAACAACTGATCAAACAGCGCCGTGATCATGTCCAGGCTCAGGGCGTTGAGGGAACGGGGGGCGTTCAGACGTGCTACACCGATACGCTGGCCGGACTCGCAAGGCAGCTCTTCAAACATCACCGGTGCGGTACTGGCGGTCTCAGACATATTTTATTCCTGCAAATCAGTACGAAACATATTAGTGCCAGTCTGTGGCGACGATCTGTGGCGCCAGCCTGCAACATCAGTCTTTTGCTGGCTGGCCGGCAATAAACCGCAGAATGCTGGCAAAATCCAGCTGCCCGCTGCCCTGACCACCATGCAGACCATACAGGCTGCGCGCCAATGCGCCCATGGGGGTGCGCGTGCCAGATTGCATGGCATTGCCCATGGCCAGGGTCAGATCCTTGTTCATCAGATCCACCGCGAAGCCCCCTTGATAGTCATTTGACGAGGGCACACCCGGCATGACACCCGGCCAGGGATTATAGACTTCCAGCGACCAGTTGCGACCCGAACTGGCCTGCATGATCTCTGACAACACGGCCGGGTCCAGGCCGTTATCCGCACCCAGCTGCAGCGCCTCGCAAGTGCCGATCATATGCACCGCCAGCAGCATGTTGTTGCACAGCTTGGCTGTCTGGCCTGCGCCGTGATCACCGGCGCGGAATACTTTCTTGCCCATCGCCAACAGGATCGGGCGGGCCCGCTCGACGGCGGCTTCATCACCACCACATATGAAAGTCAGCGTGGCCGCTTTCGCACCGCCGACACCGCCGGACACCGGCGCATCAATCACCGTGCGCCCCTGCTCCGCTGCAGCCGTCGCCAGCAAGCGCGAGGTCGCGGCGTCAATGGTGGAGCAGTCGATCACCAGCGCCTCTGCCGGAATGCTGCCAAGCAGATTTTGCGCGCCCAGGTACAGCCCTTTCACCGCGTTGGCCGAGGGCAACATGCTGATCACCACCTCGGCGCCCGCCACAGTGTCCGCCGGGCTATTGCCGGCCTCGGCGCCCGCCGCTACCGCCTCTTCCACCAGTGCCGGCGCCAGATCATACACGCGCACCGTATGCCCGGCGTTGACCAGATTAGCGGCCATCGGACCACCCATGTTGCCGACGCCAAAAAATGCAATATTCATGACTGCTCTCCCTGATGTATCCCTGATGTGCGTCACCCTTTTTCGGCGCTCTTCGAGTTACTGCGCCAGCAGATGCCGGGCAATGATGACGCGCATGATGTCGTTGGTGCCTTCAAGAATCTGATGCACCCGCGTGTCACGCACATAACGTTCCAGCGGATACTCGCGAATGTAGCCATAGCCACCATGCAGCTGCAGCGCCTCATTGCAGACGTTGAAACACAGATCCGTGGCCAGCCGCTTGGCCATGGCACAGACGGCACTCTTGTCTGCCGCATCGTTATCCAGTTTCCAGGCGGCCAGGCGCACCATCTGTTGTGCCGCCGTCAACTCGGTGGCCATATCCGCAAGGCGGAACTGCACCGCCTGAAACGTGGCCAGCGGCTGGTCGAACTGATGCCGCTGCTGCACATAGGCCAGCGAGTGATCCAGCGCCGCCCGCGCCGCACCCAGCGAACAACTGGCGATATTGATGCGGCCGCCATCAAGCCCGCGCATGGCGATGCGAAAACCTGCGCCCTCTTCCCCCAGCCGATAGCGCGCCGGAATACGCACATCCTCCAGCATCACCTGCCGGGTGGGCTGGCTTTTCCAGCCCATCTTCGCTTCATTGCGGCCGTAGCTGATGCCCGCAGCGTCCGCCGGAACCAGGAAGCAGGAAATGCCTTTGGCACCGCTGCCCCCGGTGCGCGCCATCAACACCAGTGCGTCGGTGCTGCCTGCGCCGGAAATAAAGGCCTTGCCGCCGTTGAGCACATAGTCGTCACCGTCCCGGCGCGCCGTCGTTTTCAACGAGGCAGCATCGGAACCCGCATTCGGTTCAGTCAAACAGTAGGACGCCAGCTTTTCCCCTGCCGCCAGCGCGCCGCACCATTCAGTGCGCACCGCCTCATCACCGAAACAGGCCACCATCCAGGTGGCCATGTTATGGATCGTCATGTAAGCCGTGGTAGAGGTGCAGCCCTCGGACAACACTTCGAAGATCAGGCTGGCATCCAGTCGAGACAGCCCCAACCCGCCCTCGCTTTCCGGGGTGTAGATCCCCATCAGCCCGAGTCGTCCGGCCTCACGCAGGGTGTCCAGCGGAAAATGGCTGTCTGCATCCCACGCCGCCGCATGGGGCGCAAGCGCCTTCTGCATGAACTGCCGGGCGCTGTCCTGGTAGGCCAGCTGCATGTCCGAAAGCGAAAAATCCATAACACCGTGTCCTCAGCCGGCACATTTCAGCCGAAACATTTCAGTCGCAACATTGATATGAAGCGACTTATTTGAGACTGATCGTCATATTGGCTTCCTGCACCACATCATCCTCCGGCCACCGCGACGTCACCGTCTTGGTTTCGGTGTAGAAGCGCACCGCCTGTTTGCCGTAGGCATGCAGGTCGCCGTAGAAAGACCCTTTCCAGCCGGTGAAAGAGAAGAATGGCAGCGGCACCGGAATCGGCACATTGATGCCCACCTGCCCCACTTCCACTTCATGCTGGTATTTGCGTGCAGCTGCGCCGCTGGCGGTGAAGATCGAGGTGCCATTGCCGTAGGGATTGTTGTTCACCAGCGTGATCGCCTCGTCGAGAGAGTCCACGGTCATGCAACACAACACCGGACCGAAAACCTCTTCCTGGTAGATGCGCATGTCGGTAGTGACCTCGCTGAACAGCGTCGGCCCGACCCAGTTGCCATCCGGCAGGCCGGGCACGGTGCAATCCGATCCGTTCAGCAGACACTCGGCGCCCTCTTCGACACCGGCTGCGATCATGGCCAGCACGCGCTGTTTCGCCTGCGGGCTGATCAACGGGCCATAGCCCGCCTGCTCGTCATCCCAGGCACCGGGCCGTACCTTGGCCAACTCGTCGCGCAACGCCGGAATCATGTCCCGGGCACTGCCGACGAAAACCGCTACCGAGATCGCCATGCAGCGCTGGCCCGCCGCGCCCACAGAGGCACCGACCAGTTGATTGACCACTTGCTGCGGATTGGCATCCGGCATGATGACCATGTGATTCTTGGCGCCAGCGAAGCACTGCGCCCGCTTGAGATTGTGCGTGGCGGTGCGATAGACGTGCTGCCCCACCGGCACCGAGCCGACAAAGGACACCGCCCGCACCGTATCGTGATTGAGCAGGGTATCCACCTGCTGCTTGCCGCCATGCACCACCTGCAGCACGCCCTTGGGCGCGCCGGCTTTGACAAACAATTCTGCCAGCCGCACTGCCGTCATCGGGTCCTGCTCGGAGGGCTTGAGCACAAAGGTGTTGCCGCAGGCGATGGCCATGGGGAACATCCACAAGGGAATCATGGCCGGGAAATTGAACGGCGTGATGCCGGCACACACCCCGAGCGGCTGAATCCAGGAATGCGTGTCCACACCCCGCGCCACGTTTTCGACGGTTTCGCCCATCATCATCGACGCCACGTTGGCCGCCTGCTCCGCCACTTCGATACCACGCCAGACATCGCCCTTGGCATCGGCAAAGGTCTTGCCGGTTTCCCGGGACACCAGCTCGCCGAGTTCATCGTGGTGTTCCTTGAGCAAATGCTGGTAGCGCAGCATGACACGGGCGCGCTCCGACACCGCCACTTCGCGCCAGCTCAGAAACGCCTCGGCAGCACTGGCCAAGGCCGCCTCCATTTCATCCGCCGTGGTCATGGGCACTTCCCAGAGCACTTTCTGGGTGGCGGGATCAGTCACAGGCAGCCAGTCAGCGCTGGCGCTGTCCCGGAATGCGCCGTCCAGCAGCAGGGGAACGCGACGGGTCATGAATTTCTCCTTGGATAACGGTCTCTCGACAAAACGATCTCAAGGATCAGTTTTAGCACACTCCAGCCTCGGGGTAAGATGGCATTCCTTGCACCAGATGGACTTTATTGCATGCCCCATACCTCGAACTGGCCGCTGCCGGACAGCGGAGACCGGGTCCTGCTGCCCCACGACCTGACTCGGGCACTGGCCAAGCATGACCTGTCCTGTGGCTGCTATCCGCAGGCGTTTGGCTACTATCCCGAGGCGCGCGGGCATCGCATGGCCCGCGCGCGACCGGAGGACCATCTGGTGATTTATTGCGTGGCAGGTGCTGGCTGGCTGACGCTGGAGAATGATGCGGGGGAATCGGTGCGGCAGTCTGTTGCAGCGGGGGACCTGCTGCTACTCCCGGCGGGGCGGGCTCACACGTACGGTGCCGACAATCGGCAACCCTGGAGTCTGTACTGGGTACATCTCGGCGGCATTCATGTTCCGGCGTTGTTTGCCCGCGTGACCGACATCGTCACGGTGCAGGATTCAGCGGAGACAGGCAGTCATGCCCGCATCAGCGCACGGGTTACTCCGGGTGATGCTGCGAGCCGCATTGCCGGCGGCTACCGGGTTGGCCTGCATGAACGTCTGGTCAACGATTTCCAGGCACTGCTCGCCATCGCCCGGGGCGGCTATCGCCTGACAGCCTTTCTGCATGCGGCAGACCTGTGCCGGGGCCTGCTGAGTTACGCCGCGCTACTGATGGAGCGGCCCCCCGCACATCAACACACCCTGGATCTGGCCGCCGTACACCACCTGATGGCAACACAGCTTGATCAGCGGCCCTCACTGGCCGATCTGGCCAGCGCAGCGGGCCAGGCATCTACTTACCAGTTCATCCGTCGCTACCGGGCGCTGACCGGCCAGACGCCGATGCAGGCATTCCTCCACCGCAAGATCGAACGCGCCTGCTATCTGCTGGAAGTCAGTGACCTGACAGTGGCGGAGATTGCCCGCCAGCTGGGTTACGACGACCCCTATTACTTTTCGCGCCTGTTCCGCAAGATCGCCCGCACCAGCCCGGCCCGTTATCGCCAGGGCGGCGCACCGCCTATATAGCGATGGCGGCGATGGCGGCCGCCATGGGCGAATAAGACTGTCCGGGCAGGCACACTTCAGGGACGCCAGTCGATGGGTGCATCACCGCGATCAAGCAGGTATTCGTTAACACGGGAGAAGTGGCCGCAACCGATAAAACCGCGATGCGCGGACAAGGGTGAGGGATGGGGCGCCGTCAGCACCAGATGGCGCTGGCGGTCGATCAGACTGCCTTTTTTCTGGGCGTAGCTGCCCCACAACAGAAACACCAGCCCTTCACGATCACGGTTCAGGCGCTCGATAGCGGCGTCGGTAAAGCGTTCCCAGCCGCGCCCCTGGTGCGATGCGGCCTTGCCCTGCTCCACGGTAAGCACCGCATTGAGCAGCAGCACGCCCTGTTCCGCCCAGCGTTGCAGGCAGCCGTGGGTGGGGATGGGCAGGCCCAGATCGCGGTGCAGTTCCTTGAAGATATTGACCAGGCTCGGTGGCGGCCGCACCGCTTCCGGCACCGAAAAACACAGGCCATGGGCCTGCCCCGGACCGTGATAGGGGTCCTGCCCCAGAATCACTACCCGCACCTGATCAAACGGTGTCGAATTGAATGCATTGAAGATGACCGGGCCGGGCGGAAACACCGGCTTGCCCTGCGCTTTTTCCTCACGCAGGAACACACCCAGGTGCTGCATGTAATCACTGGCGAATTCATCCGCCAGCTGCGCCTTCCAGCCCGACTCCAGCTGGATGTCGCGCTGTCTTTCCAACTGCTCGCCCAACTGCTCCCCCTCCGGCATATCTGCTACCTCTGGCCCGACTCGACCAGCAGACTCAGTATGTAGCGCACCCGCCGCCGCACGCCGCTCTGATCATATCGCTCGGGCGATGCCAACATCTCATATTCCAGATGCAGCAAGGCGCCGTAAATCAGCTCCGCATCCAGTTCAGGCTGCCCGGTTCCCAGTTTCTCACAGGCACGCACCAGCACTTCCAGCTGCTTTGCCTTGTACAGGTCCGCCAGGCCGCGTAGCCGCTCATCAAGCACGGCCTCATGCATGAACGCCTGCTCCGCGATCAGATGCTCGCGCTTGTTGGTCACCTCACCCACGACGTACGCCGTTGTCATGTCCGCCAGTGCGTCGAGCATTGCCGCGTGCTCAGTTGGCGAGTTGGCAAGATTGGCCGGTGCATTGTCAATAAAGGCAAAGGCCTGGTCACGGAACGGCTCGATCACCTCCTCCATGGCCTGCTCGGCAAACAGGGTGAAGGTATCAGCGATCAGATCGGTGATGTCCTTGAAATAATAAGTGGTCGCGGAGAGCGGCACGTCCGCCTCTTTGGCTACCGCGCGGTGGCGCACACTGCGCACACCTTCACGGATGATCAGCCGCAGTGCGGCCTCCAGAATGGCCCGGCGGCGCTGTTCGCTGCCTGCCCGGCGTGCCTTGCGTCCCTGATATTGGATTGCAGACGTCATGTACTGCCCTTTTTATTTGTGTATTGGATTGCCCGGCCCCTGACAGGGTGTCGAAAAAACCGTATTGCAGACGCCGCCCTGACAGCAGCGCTTGTTCTGAACACGTCTGATATCAGCGCCCCACCGGACGCATATGGGGAAAGAGAATCACATCCCGGATCGAAGGCGAATCGGTAAAAAGCATGACCAGCCGATCAATCCCGATACCTTCGCCTGCTGTGGGCGGCATGCCGTACTCCAACGCTGTGACGTAGTCCTCATCATAGAACATGGCTTCGTCATCGCCGGCTTCCTTCTCGGCCACCTGATTACGGAAGCGCTCGGCCTGATCCTCGGCATCATTGAGCTCGGAAAAGCCATTGGCGATTTCCCGCCCACCGACGAAGAACTCGAAGCGATCCGTGACAAACGGATTGTCATCGGAGCGGCGCGCCAGCGGCGACACTTCCGTCGGGTACTCGGTGATGAAGGTCGGCTGCAGCAAGCGATGCTCCACCGTCTTCTCGAAGATTTCAATCTGCACCTTGCCCAGCCCGTAGCCGTCTTTCAGCGCGATACCCAGCCCTGATGCAATAGCCCGGGCGCCGTCATCATCCGCCAGCTGTTCTGCGCTGATCTCCGGATTGAAGTGCAGAATCGAATCAAACACGGACATACGCTGGAAGGGTTTGCCAAAATCGAATGTCTCACCCTGATAGGTCACGGCAGTGTCGGCCAGCACATCGTTGGCCAGCGTGCGCAGCATGTCTTCGGTAAGATCCATCAGGTCGTTGTAATCCGCGTAGGCCTGATAGAACTCCACCATGGTGAACTCGGGATTGTGGCGCGTCGACAGGCCTTCGTTACGGAAATTCCGATTGATCTCGAATACCCGATCAAAGCCCCCCACCACCAGCCGCTTCAGATACAGCTCCGGCGCGATGCGCAGGTACATATCCATGTCCAGACTGTTGTGATGGGTGATGAACGGCCGCGCTGTCGCACCGCCGGGAATCACCTGCAGCATGGGGGTTTCTGCTTCGATGAAGCCCCGCTCCGCCAGATACCGGCGAATCCCGCTGATCACCTGCGCGCGGATGCGAAACGTGCGGCGGGTATCATCGTTGGTCATCAGATCCACATAACGCTGGCGATAGCGCGTTTCGGTATCGGTCAGGCCTTTATGTTTTTCCGGTAGCGGCCGCAGGGATTTGGTGAGCAGTTGATACTCGTCCATCATCACGTACAGGTCGCCTTTGCCCGATTTGCACAGCTTGCCGCGCACCCAGACGATATCGCCGATATCCCAGTGCCGCGTCGCCTGCTGCACCGGCTTGGCCGCATAAATCTGGATACGACCGCTCTGGTCCTGCAACACCTTGAACGATTTGCGATCGAGCATCAGGCGGCCTGCTACAGCCACGGTGATATCACGCTGCTCCAGGGTTTCCTTGTCCAGTTCGCCATATTCGCTGATCAGTGCTGCCGCCTGGCTGTCCGGGCGAAAGCCGTTGGGGAACGCCTGGCCCTCGGCGCGCAGCGCCTGCAGTTTTTCCCGACGCTCGGCGATCAGACGATTCTCATCGACAGCCGTCTCCGGGCTGTCGGCTTGCGGGGCCTGGGGATGAGTCTGGGGGTGAGTCTGGGTGTGGTCCGTCATGCGGTGTCACCTGATATTGTCAGAGGTCGCCATTACAGGCCCGATTTCAGAGAAGCCTCGATGAAACGGTCGAGATCGCCGTCCAGCACCGCCTGGGTATTGCGGGTTTCCACGCCGGTACGCAGATCCTTGATGCGCGCGTCATCCAGCACATAGGAGCGAATCTGGCTGCCCCAGCCGATGTCGGACTTGGAATTCTCCAGACGCTGCTTCTCGGCATTGCGCTTCTGGACTTCCAGCTCGTACACCCGCGCCTGCAGCATCTTGATGGCCGTATCCTTGTTCTGGTGCTGGGAGCGGCCGCTCTGACATTGCGTGACCACCGTGTGCTCTTCCCCGGTATCCGGGTCCTTGAACACATAGGTCAGGCGCACGGCAGAATCGGTCCGGTTAACGTGCTGCCCGCCAGCACCGGACGCGCGGTAGGTGTCCACCCGCACGCTGCCCATATCAATATCGATATCGATGTCGTCATCCACTTCCGGCGACACGAATACGGAGCTGAAGGAGGTGTGGCGGCGGCCGCCGGAATCAAACGGGGATTTGCGCACCAGGCGATGCACGCCTGTCTCTGTGCGTAACCAGCCGTAGGCGTAATCACCCTGCACATGGATCGTGGCGCTCTTGATACCGGCGACGTCGCCAGCAGACGCTTCCACCAGTTCGGCCTTGAAGCCGTGGGCGTCGGCCCAGCGCAGGTACATGCGCAGCAGCATCTCGGCCCAGTCCTGGGCTTCAGTGCCGCCGGAACCGGCCTGGATATCCACATAGGCGCTGCTGGCATCCATCTCGCCGGAAAACATACGACGGAATTCCAGCTTGCTGACACTGGCTTCCAGCGATCCGAGTTCGCTGCCGAGTTCGCCCAGCATGTCCTCGTCCTGCTCCTCGACGGCCAGCTCGAGCATGGCCTCGCTGTCCGCGAAACCGCCTTCCAGCTCATCCAGCGTGGCCACGACAGCTTCCAGCTGGGCGCGCTCACGCCCGAGGGCCTGTGCTTTGTCCGGGGTATTCCAAACGGCGGGGTCTTCGAGCTCACGCTCGACTTCGGTCAGGCGCTCACGCTTGCCAGGGTAGTCAAAGATACCCCCTCAGTGCGTCGGTGCGCACTTTGAGGTCGGCGAGCTGGTTTCGCAGCGGGTTGATTTCCATAGAAAAGCGTTCCGGTTATGGTTCAGCGGCCAGTCAAGTTGATTGCCTGGCCGCAAAGAGCGCGATTCTACCGATTACCGGCGTGACTGGCTATTCCGCCAGCTCATAGATGTGGTAGGCCTCTGGCCGCAGCATGTCGACGGCGGTGCCGCTGAAACTGGCATGATCGGGGATACCGTCACCGGTGCGGAACACGCGGAAGCGCCGCTCCACCTGCTCTGTCCCCATCACGCTACCTGCCGGCACTTCGACCCACACATACAGCAGACGCTCCTGCTGGTTGAACGCGACATCACGGACAACGCCCTCGGCGGACATCTTCAGAATCTGGATTTCGTCGCCGGTCTGCAGGCGATGCTTGTGCATGGTTTTCATCAGGGGGTCTCCCGGTAGCCGATGATTCGCCGACCTTGTGAGTCGACGGGGGCTCCATGTTAGCCACAACCGGGCGGCAGGTCACGGCCCCGCCGCCTCACAGCCGCAATCGTGGCACCGCCTCCAGCAGCACCCGGCTGTCCAGCATCTCCTCCAGTTGCAGCTTCAGATCATGCAGATCACCCGGTGCCAGCATCTGGGCACTGACCACATCCGCGCGAATGCGCAACTCGTCCCGGGCCAGCGTCAGTGACACATCTGCCAGACTCAGACTTTTGCCGTTGATCTCGAACTGCGTCACCACCAGACGATTCTCGATCTGCCAGTGGCGGTTGATATTGTTGAACGACACCGCCAGCGGAATGGACACCAGCACCACCATCAACAGAGACCAGCCCAGGCCCTTGGTTGCGCGCTTCACCGGTGCGTAACCCAGCATCATGAAGGTCAGCAGCCCTGCCAGCGCAATCCCCACCAGGTTGGTGATAAACAGCAACATGGCGCCACTGATGACCTCCCAGCTGAGCCAACCGATGCCGATGCCCGCCACACATACCGGCGGCACCAGCGCCACCGCAATGGCCACACCGGGCAAGCTCTTCATGACATGTTCGCGGGCATGGGCGTAAGCCCCGGCAATGCCAGACCCCACCGCCACCCCCATATCCAGCAGCGAAGGCTGCAACCGGCCGGCAATCTCCGGCGTCATCTTCTGCAACGGCACGATAATGGCCACCAGCGCAGACGCACCAAGGGCGAGCACCACGCCGATACCGATGGTGAAAGTAGAGTTGCGTAGCAGGGTCGTGTCGTTGCGCAGCGCGCCCATGGACAGGGAGATGATGGGCGCCATCAGGGGCGCCAGCACCATCGCCCCGATGATCACTGCGGCGCTGTTGAGAAACAGGCCCAGGCTCGCCACCAGGCTGCTGAGCACCATCAGGATCACATAGTCACGGCTGGTCTGGGCGTTGTTCTTGAGCAGCAGAAACAGATCCTTGAAATCCTCCTCCACCGCACGCGTGAAGAACGGCAAGTGCTTCTGGATCATCTCCACCCGCGCTTCGTTCTGGGGCAGATTTTCCACCTTCATGGTGTCTTTTTTCTCGCCCGCGCTCTCATGCCGCTCATAGAAGGTGTCGTTGAGGTTGATGCGCACCGACTGGGGCTCCACCCGCACTTTCAACTGGCTCGCCTCGCGACGACGACCATCTACGTAGTAGGGCATCTTCTTGCTGCTGGCGATTTCAAGCGTCTCGCTCTTGATATAGCTGATCGCGGCTGGCAACTTCTTGCCGATCCGGCTGCCCTGGAACAGGGCCGTCAGCATGAAAGCGAGGTATTCCACCACCGATTTCGGCGCAATCAGCACCGATGACACCTTGCCGTCCTGCACCGAGATGCTGGTATTCACCAGACGTGCGGCGGCGCTGTGTACATCGTTTTCGATCAGCACAATGCCGGTCACGGCCGTCTTGATGGTGACATCCCGCCCCGTTGTCAGGGTGACCGGGAACGGGTGGATGCCAAACAGGTTACCGATGCTGATGAAGCATGACTGGATGAAATACCACAGCCGTGACAGCCGCGTAGGCTGCTCGGCAACATAGCCCTTGCTGCGCTGATCCAGAAACGGCGTTTCGCCCAGCATCACCATGCCCAGCACGACTTCGTCATTGCACAGCACCACATCCACGGCGCGCCCCTCGGCCATGAGCGCCAGCTCCATGGCCGATTCGAGCCGCCGGGGAATGGCAAACAGGCGATAAGTCAGGGAACGGGGGCTGACCGGGATGATGCCGACGGCATAATCGTGGACCCGCGCGCCGTGGATGATGCGCGACAGGTCACCATCGTTGACCACCGCCACGACGTGACGACTTTTCTCCAGCCAGGTGCCAGGCGCCTCGGCAAATTCGTCCAGCGGCACCGGCACCAGCTCGATGCCCTGCTCCGCCGCATAGGCACTGAGCTTGTCCAGCAGTGCCTCGCCTTCATCCTTGTATACCGCCAGTGCACTGCGTACACCCGTCATGAGAGCTCCTCATATTCGCAAATCTGGCCCCGCCCGAGGTCATGCCCGGCCGGGTTGGATGCTGCACGCAATGCGCTGCACTGAGTTTGCGCACGCTGAGTTTGCGGACATAGTCCCTTTACACATCAGTGGCGGTCAATCCCGGTCGCGTCATGTCATGCAGATGCCCGCGTGAATCCGATTCAGCTTCTTTTACCCGTAATGATACTTGTTATCTATTGAGATTGATTATCAGTTACTGTAGATTCACGCGCTGCTTACATTCGCTTGCTTGCCCATGAATCTCACAGGAGTCTGACCCATGCGCTCAAAGGCCTTCACTGCCTGTCTATTGAGCCTGGCTGTAGCCGCCGCCACCAGCCCTGCCCTCGCCGATACCGCCAACGCCGATATCGAGACCCGCCCCGCTGACCAACTGGCCCCGGTCACCATCGTGTCCACGGCCGCCGGTTTTGATCAGAAGCTCACCGACGCGCCAGCCAGCGTCACCATCGTCGACCGCGAGGCCCTGGCATCGCGACCCTACACCAGCCTGGCCGATGCGCTGCGTGATGTGGAAGGCATCGACGTTGGCACCGGCACCGACAAGAACGGCAATCTCAGCATCACCATGCGCGGCCTGCCTGCCGAATACACCCTGATCCTTATCGACGGACGCCGGCAGAGCAATATCGGCAACATCTATCCAAACGGCTTCGGCGGCGGGCAATTCAGTTTCATGCCGCCACTGGATGCCATCGAACGCATCGAAGTGGTGCGCGGCCCGATGTCCACCCTGTACGGGTCCGACGCCATGGGCGGTGTCATCAATATCATCACGCGCAAAGTCAGCGACACCTGGGCGGGCTCCATCACCCATGGCAGAACCTTGCAGGAACACGCCGAATTCGGTGACGACATCAAGACCGATATCTACATTACCGGCCCCCTGATCAAGGACAAGCTGGGTATCGTACTGCGCGGTGGCATCTACAACCGTGAAGAATCCAACCCCCGCTTCAATGACACACTGCTGCTGTCTGACGGGACGCCCTGGGAGAACAGTGGCGGATTCGGCAGCGATACCGTTGCCGCACAAAACTGGACTGGCGGCGTACGCCTGGCATTTACGCCCACAGAAAACCACGACATCCTGCTGGATTACGACGTCAGCAAGCAGCGCTACGACAATCGCCAGGGCCAGACCGGCACCCTGGATGGCACGGAAAGCCTGTGGCGCTCCACGGTTGTCAGTGATGGGCCCAACGCCGGCAATCGCGTTGTCGCACCCCGTGTCGGCTACACCGAATTCCAGCGCTACGAGCGCGAGCAACTGACGCTGACGCATATCGGCCGTTGGGATATCGGCACCAGCGAAATCGCGCTGACCCGCAGCGAAAGCAACAACCTCGGCCGCTCTCAACCGCTGTCGATCCAGGAACGCGATACACTTCAGCAACTCTGGTGCGACGTCGGCGCGCGCCTCGAGCCCGGCGCCCCGGACCCCTGCCAACTGAATCTCGGCAATCGCCTCGATGAACTCGACGACGATGAACTCGAGCGCCTGAATGCCTTCCTGCCACGGCCCCTGCGCGAGCTGAAACTGGACAACACCATTGTGGATGCCAAGCTGGATACGATGCTCGGCAACCACCTGCTTGTGGTGGGCGGACAGTACATCGACTCGCAGATGGAAGACGGCGTATTCGGGCTTGATGGTGCCGGGTTCCAGCAAGGCACCATTCAACCGCACAGACAATGGGCACTGTTTTTCGAGGACAACTGGGACCTGTTGCCGCAACTGACGCTGACCGCTGGCTTGCGGTATGACGACCACAATATTTTCGGCGATCAGCTGAGTCCGAGGGGCTACCTGGTCTGGCGCACTTCCCCGGCCTGGACGCTAAAAGGCGGCGCCAGCACGGGCTACAAGGCGCCAACGCCTGATCAACTCTACCCCGGCATCACCGGCTTCACCGGACAAGGTGTCAACCCCACCGTCGGCAACCCGTCGCTGACACCGGAGACCAGCACCAACTATGAAGTAGCCGCCTATTTCGACAACGGCGGTCGCGTCAGCGCCAACCTGACGGTGTTCCGCAGCGATTTCGACGACAAGATATCGACCGGCGACAGCGTGCCCAACTGCGAAGTGAACAACGTCCCCGGCTGTGTGGACATCGGGCCCGGCTGGGCGGATCTCGGCTACATCCAGTTCCGCCAGAGCACCAACGTGGACAAAGCGCTCACCCAGGGGGCCGAAGTTGCCACGCGTATCCGCATTGCCAACCCGTTTGCCCTGCGCGCCAACTACACCTACACCGACAGCGAGCAACGCAGCGGCAATCAGAAAGGGCTGCCGTTGGTGAATACCCCCGAACATATGGCCAACGCCTATCTTGACTGGTTCGCCACGCAAGACCTGACCGTCACCCTCGGCGCTGAAGCCCGTAGCAAACGCTATCGCGGTGTCGCCAACGCCAGCGGCCCACAGGGTCAACAGTTGCTGGAATACTACAAGAGCTATGAGCTGTTCCACCTCGGCGCACGTTATCAGGTGAATGAAGATCTCACGTTCAATGCGCGCATCAACAACCTGCTGGACACCAACTTTGTTGATCGCACTTGCGTGCCGGATAACCCCGCCAATATCAGCAGCTATACCTGTAACGACAACTACAGAATCCAGGAATACGGGCGCAGCCTGTGGCTCTCCGCCAACATGCGCTTCTGAGCTGAAACATGGCGATTTCATCCGCTGCAAAAAAGGCCGCTTGGCATCAGCAGATCATTCGCTGGCACTGGATCAGTTCGGCCATCTGCCTGATCGGCATGCTGCTGTTTGCCGTTACCGGCATCACGCTGAATCACGCGGCCAGCATTGAAGCAACACCGGTGACCACGACCTGGCAAGGGACGCTGCCGGGGCATATCCGCGCCGGGCTCAGCGAGCACGCCGATGGCGACGCGCCACTGCCACGCACCCTGCGGCACTGGTTGCGCAACGAAACCGGCATGAATCCGGGTACCGGCACCGCTGAATGGGACGGTGGAGAAATCTACCTGAGCCTGCCCCGCCCCGGTGGAGATGCCTGGCTCAGCATTGATGCAGCGTCAGGTGACTGGTTGATGGAACGCACCACACGCGGTGCCGTCGCCTGGCTCAATGACCTGCACAAGGGGCGCAATACCGGCACAGCCTGGTCCTGGTTTATCGACATCTTTGCCCTGGCCTGTGTGGTGTTCTGCATCACCGGCCTGCTGTTACTGCAACGTTATGCCGGCAGCCGACGCAGCACCTGGCCGCTGGTTGCACTGGGACTGGTGGCGCCCTTGCTGCTGATTATTCTGTTTGTGCACACCTGATGTGTGCGGCCTTGATAAGCAACGTTTAACGAGAGACATCCTATGCATTTCACGCTCCTGTTCAGCACATACCGATATCGCTTTCTCGTCACCTCGCTACGCCTGTTGCTGCTCATGGCACCTGCGAGTGCACTGGCCACTGAAATGCGCGTCAGTATCGAAGTGCCCTCCCTCAATGTGGCCGAGTACCACCGCCCTTATGTCGCCATCTGGCTGGAGCATCCGGACGGTGGGCCGGTGCAGACTCTGTCGGTCTGGTATGACACCGGCATGCGCGACCGCGAAGGCGAAAAATGGCTGAAGGACATGCGCCAATGGTGGCGCCGTGACGGTCGCACCCTCCTGATGCCGGTGGACGGCGTCAGCAGCGCCACCCGCCCCGTAGGCCACCACACGCTGACATTCCATGCCGGCAAAGCACCGCTGGGCGATCTCCCGCCGGGTGACTACCGCCTGATGGTCGAGGCCGCACGTGAAGTGGGGGGGCGCGAAGTTGTCACCATCCCCTTCACCTGGCCCGGCAGCATGCAAACAGAACGCCATGGCGAACACGAGCTCGGCAAGGTCACCCTGGTGATTACCGAATAACGTTATTACCGAATACAAAAGGAGCACACCCATGACCCAGAAGCTGAAACTGAAAGCGAGCGCGCGGCAGCGCATGATCACCCGCACCCTAACCGGCCTGCTGCTCGCCAGCGCCGCACTGCTGCCCCTGTCGGCACAGGCCCACCGTGGCTGGATCCTGCCCGCCGCCACCACCCTGTCCAGCGATGACGCCTGGGTGACGTTCGACGCCGCGATTTCCAACGATATCTTTCATACCGACTATGCACCGATGCGCCTGGCCAGCCTCACCGTCACCGGGCCCGATGGCGAACCTGTGACCGTGCACAACGCCCACACCGGCAAATACCGCAGCACCTTTGACCTGAACCTGCTCGAACGGGGCACCTATCGCATCACCAGCAACAACGCCGGTGTCATGGCAACCTGGGAAGAAAACGGTGAGCGCAAACGCTGGCGCGGCGATGCCGCCGGCCTCGATGGCGCCGTGCCGGACAATGCAGAAAATGTACAGATCACCGAATTTTCCCGTCGGCTGGAAACCTTCGTCACGGCCGGTGCACCGGATAACACCGTCTTCGACGGCGACCGCGCTGGCCTGACCTTGCAACCGGAAACGCATCCCAACGACTTGTTCGACACAGAAACGGCGCGTTTCCGGTTTCTGATCGACGGCGAACCGGCAGAGGGCGTCGAGATAGAAGTCATTCCGGCAGGCATGCGCTACCGCAACCAGCAAGCGATGCAGACGCTGACCACCGACAAAGAAGGTTACGTCGCGATTACCTGGCAAGGCGCCGGCATGTACTGGCTCGGCGCAAGCTATGGGGACGACAGGTCGTCCATCCCCGGTGCGCGACGTAACGCCAGCTACAGCGGCACGTTTGAAGTACTGCCGGAGTAATCGTGGCGCCAGCTTCTTCCCCGGCATCTGCGCGGACCAGACCACGGCATGGCGGGCTGCTGCTGTGTGGCGCCGCGCTGCTGTTGTGTGTGAGCTTGCCGACAGAGCCGCTGTTGCGAATGCTCAATCCGGCGCTGCCCGCACCAGGCACTGACGGTCGCGCGCAACCTGCCGCGCGGCTGCTTCAGCACCTTGAAGCCAGCCATCCGGATCTGCGCTTGCATCGACTGACATTGCCCGCAGCGCCGGGCCGGTTTGCACAGGTCTTTTATACCGACCTACACAGTGCGCAGCGTCGTCACGCACTGGCGGACCCGGTGAGCGGCACCTTGCATACCATGCCCTTGCGCGGCCAGCGCTGGCTGACGCGCGCAGAAACCGCGGGGCAGCGTCTGCGGCGAACACTGGGTGCGCCCTTGCCGGCAACGTTGCTGCTATTGTTGGCGTACGGCTTATTGCTTCGGCAGTTTTTGCGGGGCAATACAACACAAGCCCCGCAAGCACCACAAGCACCCGGCATCATCACGCCGGACACGACAGCAAACGACACCATGCTGGTCTGCTACGCCAGCCAGACCGGCGGCGCCGAAGCGCTGGCACAGGAAACCACCCGGCGTTTGCAAGATGCGGGGCGCGCCGTGCAGATGATAGCGCTGAATGCGCTGGACGCTGTCACGTTGGGCAGCGCACAGCAGGCCCTGTTCATCGTCAGTACCCACGGCGAGGGCGACCCGCCGGACAACGGCGCGCTGTTTGCCCGCCGCGTCTTGCCGACACGCACAGATCTGTCACGGCTGGAGTTCGGCCTGTTGGCACTGGGAGACAGCACCTATGAATTATTTTGCGGCTTTGGCCGCAGCCTGAACGCATGGCTGCGGCAGCAAGGCGCTCATGCCAGCTTCGCGCCGGTGGAAGTGGACAAACACGATGCGGCCGCCCTGACGCACTGGCATCAGCAGCTCGCGTACTTCACCGCTTCGGCAGTCTCGCCGCCCACGCCTGTAAAACCATCGACCACCGTGCACACCATGGCCCTGCAACGCCGCGAACATCTCAATCCCGGCAGCCCGGGCGCACCGGCCTTCCATATCAGCCTGACCGCCCCGGCCCTGCCCCACTGGGTCGCGGGTGATCTGGCGGTGATACATATTGGCGATACCCGCCGGGAATACTCCATCGCGTCGTTGCCCGGTGCTGGCGAAAAACACGGTGCGGCGCCTGCCAGCCTGCAGCTTCTGGTACGACAGATGCGTCACGCGGATGGCCAGCTCGGCCTGGGGTCCGGACTACTGACGCAATCGCTGCAGGTGGGCGAATCCGTATCGCTGAGCATCCGCACAAACCGTAATTTCCATGGCATAACGCAAGATCTGCCAATCATACTGATTGGCAACGGCACCGGCCTGGCCGGCCTCCACGCGCACCTTCTCGAGCGCGCCGAACGCGGTCATCACCGGAACTGGTTGCTGTTCGGTGAGCGCAGTGCGGACCATGATCGCTACCATGACGGGGCACTTCAGACATGGCATGAAGCTGGGCACCTGACCCATCTGGACCGTATCTTTTCCCGCGGAACGTCACCGGATACGGGCTATGTGCAGGATCTGCTGCATCGCCACGCAACACGCCTGCAGGCATGGGTCGCCGCAGGCGCGCACTTTTACGTGTGCGGCAGCCTGGCCATGGGCCAGGGTGTGGACAGTGCACTGAGACAGCTGCTGGGCGAGGCGGAAGTCGATACGCTGATACAGACCTCACGCTATCACCGAGACATTTACTGAGCAGCCAGGCTGCCGTCAGAAATGCGCAGCGGTCGCGCGCAAGGTCGTATCGTCCAGAGATTTCAGCAACGCCGCGCTATGTTCAATCACCGGCAGCTCATGCCGGAAAAAGAAATCGCAGGCGATCAACTTGCCCTCATAAAAATCCCGGTCACCGTCATTGATACTACCGCGGGCACCAGACAATGCCGCGGCTGCCACAGAGGCCTGCTCCAGCAACATCCAGGCCATGCTCAGATGACCGATCAGCGTCATATAGTGAGTCGCATTTGCCAGCGCCAAACGCACGTTCCCGGCAGCCAGTTGTTGCCCGAGGACGGCGGTGGTGCCACCTGCCAGTTGCAGATAATGCTGCATGGCACTGACATGCCCCGCCAGCGCTTCGTGCTCCGCCGCGGCGGTCAGGGTTGTTTGCATACGCTGCATCAGCAGCTTCAATGCAGCCCCCTGTTGCATCATCGCCTTGCGGCCCAGCAAGTCCATCGCCTGGATACCATTGGTGCCTTCGTGAATCGGGTTGAGGCGGTTATCCCGGTAATGCTGCTCCACCGGATATTCCCGGGTGTAGCCGTAGCCCCCGAGAATCTGAATCGCCAGTTCGTTTGCCTTCAGACACCAGTCCGACGGCCAGGCCTTGATGATTGGCGTCAGCAACTCAAGCAGCAACCCGGCCTCTTCCCGCGCCGTCGGCTCCGGTGCACTGGCTTTTTCATCCACCAGTCGGGCGCCATAAAGGGCTAGCGCAAAAGACGATTCCACATAGCATTTCTGCTGCAACAACATGCGCCGCACGTCGGCGTGCTCGATCAACGTCACTGGCTCGCTGGCCGGGTCCTTCTGATCCGGCAGACGCCCCTGGCGGCGCTCTTTGGCATACTCCAGTGAATGCAGGTAACCCGCATTGCCGAGCATGATCGCCCCCAGGCCGACGCCGATGCGGGCTTCATTCATCATATGAAACATGCAGGCCAGGCCTTTATGGGGTTCGCCCACCAGCCAGCCCTTGCACTGCCCGCTCTCACCGAACTTCAGGAAGGTATTGACGGTGCCGCGATAGCCCATCTTGTGGTTCACCCCTGCCAGCACTACGTCATTGCGCTCGCCCAGCGAACCATCATCGTTGACGTGAAACTTCGGCACCGCAAACAGGCTGATGCCGCGCACACCAGCCGGTGCATCAGGCAGACGCGCCAGCACCATATGAATGATGTTCTCGCCCAGCTCATGCTCGCCGCCGCTGATCCACATCTTGGCGCCTTCCAGCAGGTAATGCCCGTCCTGATGTGGCACTGCACGGGTGCGAATTTCAGCCAGCGAGGACCCCGCCTGGGGCTCACTCAGGCACATGGTGCCGTAGAAGCGCCCGGCCAGAATCGGGTCGCGGTAGCGGCGCTGCTGATCCTCATTGCCGTGGGCGGTCAGCAGGTTGGCTACGCCCCGGGCCAGTACGGCATAAGCAAAGGTGGCCACATTGGCGGCACCGAACGCGCTGCTGGCGGCGGTATCAATCAGAAACGGCAGTTGCATGCCGCCGATCTCGGCGGGTGCTGTGGCGCCCATGAAACCGGCCTCGATATAGGCATCCAGGGCCTGCTTGACCTCGGGAATGATGCGCACGCGGCCGTTGTCGAACTCGGGCTCATGAAGGTCCGATTTGCGGTTGTGGGGCAGGAACTGCTCCAGGGCGAGATCATGGGCCAGGTCAACCACGGCATTGAAGGTGTCGCGATTGTGCTCGGCAAAAGCATCCCAGCCGGTGAGCTGTTCTGCGCCCAGCACTTCGTACAGCAGAAAATCCAGATTGCGGCGATCCATGATGGGGCTCTTGCTCATGTCCGGGACCTCTTTTCAGTCATTTTGTCAGTTGTCGCGGTGACAGGTCCGGTGGCAGCCGGGCCTGAAAACCTAATGATAATGTCGTATTTGAAAGCGGGTGTGAACTTTTGCGTCGGGGTGGCGTCATATTTACCAGTGGCTGATTTGGCAGCCCCGACAGACATAGCTGATTCTGTTACAACCCTCCGATGCAATCCCTCTGATAGATATCAGGCGCCGGCAACCCCGGCGCTTTTTTTTGCCCGTCTCTGGCTACTCGGTCGCGGGGTGTTCCATTCTTTGTTGGCTGGTGGTTGTGGCCCTCGGGGGGCGGTAAAGGTTTTCAGGACACGCCGTAAACCCATCCCTGGGGGCTTGGTTTCGGCATCCTGCCTCAAACAGTCCTGAAAACCTTTACCGCCCCCCGAGGGCCGTCACGCGCAGCCCGGTCGATAAGCTGGAAGCCAACTGACGGTTTTGTTCCTCCAGAAAGTCGATAACAGCTACCGAACTTCGAATCTCCTGCCAGCGTTGAGCCGGGGTTTGCCCTGGAGGGACCTCTTTGGCCAGGGATGGCCAAAGCGCGAGCGACCAGGGACGGCTTGAGCGGTCCCGGAAGGGCATACCCCGGCTCAACGCGTACTCGCTGGAGGGTGACCAACTCTGCTTGAGAACAACCCGCTTTCCAGCAAGCGCGTAGTCGCGGCCAAATACAAACGTCCAGCCACGCCGCGATAAAGCAAAAAAAAGGGCGTGCTGTCAGGTAGCACGCCCTGGGTATGCCCGATAACCGGGCAAGCTCTCCGTCGTTCGGTGTCGCTGTCGCGACACGCATTCTTTGCAGCAGCAGTGCTGCCATGAGGCAGGTGTGTAGCGCACACCATATAAATCAAGCGACTATCAAAACAAGCGACTATCTTGGCTGATGCGGCAGAATGAAAACTTGAACGCTACTGCTATCTTTGAGCATCGCTGAGGGCCGCTGGCCAAACATCTTCCGGAAAGTCCGGCTGAAGTGCGCCGAATCCGAAAAGCCCGCCGCAATAGCGGCCTCAGTCAGTGATACCCCCCGCTCCAGCAGCTGTACGGCCCTGCCGACACGCAGCCACAACAAGTACTGGCTCAGACTCAGCCCGAGCTCCTTCTTGAACAGGTGCTGCAAGCGCGACACGGACAAGGCAGCCTTGCGAGCCAACCAGTCAACACGCGGCGGGTGCTCAAAATTGCGTAGCAGCAGCTCCCGCACCTTTTCGACCCGTGGGTCACGCCGCACAGGTCCCGGAGCCCGCTCCGCCAGCACATCGATCGCACGCTGGAAAAACCGGATCGCCCTGCTCGGGGTCCACTCCTTGTTGGGCATGGCACGGGTGATCGCCCGGCATTCGTCCACTTCGAGCTCGACCCAGGGGCGCCCCTGGAGGCGCTCGCCGAAGCGGCGGTAGCTGCCCCGGTCAGGGTCGACCTGCATGACCACCACTTTATCGTCAGCGGTCTCCAGTTGTTGGGAGACGCAAGGCGCAACCAATACGCCCCGCGAGGTGACCCAGTCATCACCGTGGGCAAACCGGAAGGGTTCGCCAGTCGCCACCAGGATCGACGCATTGTAATGGGCGTGAGGCAGATTCTGGATGTGGCAGCCGACCATCATGGCGTGCCCGCCGGCGACGTAAAGCCGGCCACTGGCGTCGCTGGCCCGGGGACTCATCCGATCACCTTTCGGCGGTAGGCGCCAGGGGCGCAGCCCTGCCAGCGCTTGAAGGCATGGTAGAAGTTGGCCGTATCGGAGAAGCCGAGTGCGGCGGCCAGTTGCTCCATGTCGCAATCCGCCCCGGCCAGCGCCGCGCAGGCATGTCTGTGACGCACCTGATCACGCAGCCCGGCAAAGGTGACGCCCTCCTGGCGCAATCGGCGCTGCAGGGTGCGGGCACTGAGATTCAGCACCGCCGCTATCTGCTCAACGCTGGTGTCGGCCTGGCCCAGGCGTGCTTCCAGAATGTCCTGCACCTGGCCAGCCAATCCCTGGGCCCGGCTTAGCCGCGCCAGTTGCTGATCTGCCAGCCGGCGCAGGCGTTGATTGTATTTCGGGTAGGCCGTGGGCAAGGGCACATCCAGTACGGCCCGTTCGATCACTATTTCATTGTGTTCAGCAGCGAACGTGATCGGCACCCGGAACATCTCCTCGTAAGGTGCAACCGATGCCGGCTGCGCGTGGCAGAAGCCGACACGGCGCAAACCCAGCTCGCCGCCGGTCAATGAGCGGCCAATCGCCACCATGGTGGCCACAACCACCTCATTGTGGGTGCGCGTGCGGGTGAAATTCAGGGATTCGTCAGACGTGCTGGTCAGCGCGACCAGATCACCGTGCTCCTGCAGTTCGAACTGCTGATAGGGCACCAGCAGGTCCTTGTAGCGCAGCAGCAACACCAGCGCCTCGCCCAGGCTGCCGGCCGTCGCCATCAGATTGCCCAGCAGATCCAGGTTGCCATAGTGATTTTCCTGGCCGACCCGCAGCCCGAAAAACGGGTCTTCTTCGGCCACGGCAAAGGCCGCCGACAGCAACATATCCAGCTGGCCGAGGGTGATGAACTGATCGTGACGCCCCACCGTATCCGGATCGATCCCGGCCTGATCAAACAGCGTCTGGATATTCAGGCGGCTTTTCAGGGCAAGCTCCAGCAGCCCCGGCAGGATGGATGCGGGCAACAGGCTACCGGACATGGGGTGGCCCCCATCGTTTGAACGTTGACATCAGCGCACACTTGTCCATGGTTTCATTGTTGTCATGTCATGGCCATCAGGGCTGTCGGCATACTGCCATACTATAATAGCGTGTGGCAGCCATAGCGTGTGGCGGCAGTGGCCTGGGGCTGCTGCAAGATTATCCCAAGATGACGCCCGCAACTGCTACAGCTGTGGCAAACTGACGGGATTGTCCCGGTCAGCCCGACAGATTGCCTCGACAGCAGGCCTTTGTAAACATACAAGAAGAGACTGTTTATTCATGCTCAAACGCTACTACGCAGACATGGTCACCGATGCCGCCGTACCGCCCGCCCAGGCCTTCCGCTTCTTCTGCAATGTGTCCGACTGGCAGGACTGGTCCAGCGTGATTCACCGGGCCAAGTTGCTGAATGGCGACTGGCGCAAGGGTTCGTTGTTGCTGTTCATGCCCAAGCTGCCGGGCCTGCCGCCAGCGCCACTGGTCGTTCCGATCATCGAGTTCGAGCAGGACTACCGCATCACCTGGGGCATTGATCTTCCCTTCATGCGCATGCTGCACCGCTTCACCTTCACACCGGTGGAGGGCGGCAGCTGCCGCATTCATCACGAAGAATGGTCCGAAGGCATCGTCAGCCTGCTGACTCTGCCGGTGGCCGGCGCCTTGCGCCGCTTCAACGACCGCTTCGCCCGCGAACTTGCTGCCATGTTCTAAGACAAAGAGCTCTGAAGCCAAGAGCTCTGAAAACAGTAACAGAACAGGCAGTGACATCGCTGATTCGACTTTGACACCCGGTGGCTCGCCACCCCCGCATAAACGCACTGACAAGCAAGGATGTTGCCGTGACCAAGATGTTTTTTGATGTGTACCAGCGCCTGGTACTGCGCCACCCGGTCATCTGGCTGGTTATTCTGTCGCTGGTCAGCGCCGCGGCCATCTGGGAAAGCCGCAACTTCCGCCTGGATGCCTCGGCGGAATCGCTGGTGCTCGAAAATGACGAATCGCTGGCGTTCTACCGGGAGGTCTCCAAGCGCTACGGCGGCAGCGAATTCCTGGTTGTGACATTCGAGCCCACTGCCTTTGACCTGTTCAGCCGGGACGCGCTCGATGAGCTGGGTCGGCTGCGTGCCGAGCTGAGCGAAGTGGATCGGGTCAACTCGGTCTACACCATGCTGGATGTGCCGCTGCTGTTCAGTCCCCAGGTCAGCTTCCGGGATCTGGCCAGCGGCTACACCACGCTGGAAGACAAGGACGTGGACCTGGCGCTGGCGCGGGAGGAATTCACCGGCACCAACCCGGTGTATGAAGACCTGCTGGTCAACCGCTCAGGCACCATCACCGCCCTGCTGATCACCATGTCCCGGGACCAGGAATACTTTCAATTACTGAACCGGCGCAATGCCCTGCGCGACAAGGACCGCGCCGGCACCCTCTCGTCAGACGAAGAGCGTGAGCTGAGCCGTATCACCCGGGAGTTCAGCGACTATAACGCCCAGACCCAGGCGCGCAGCGCTGACGAGATTGCCGAAATCCGCGCCATCATGGACGGCTACCGGGACAACGCGAACCTGTTCCTCGGTGGCGCCGCCATGATTGCCACGGATGTCATCAGCTTTGTGCGTAGTGATCTGCAGGTATTCAGCGTCGGCGTCGGCCTGTTTCTCATCCTGACGCTGCTGGTGATATTCCGCCGGCCACGCTGGGTGGTCATCCCCATGGCCTGCTGCGCCATGACCGCCATCTGGATGGCCGGCTGGCTTGGCTTCATGGACTGGAAAGTCACCGTGATCAGCTCCAACTTCGTTTCCTTGCTGCTGATCATCACCATGTCCATGACCATCCACCTGACCGTGCGTTACCGGGAGCTGCATGTGGCGAGCCCCGGCGCCACCCAGGAGGAGCTGATCACGGAGACCTTCCGGCGCATGTCCCGGCCGATTCTCTATACCGGCCTGACCACCATGGTGGCTTTCTCCTCGCTGGTGTTCAGTGGCATTCGACCCGTGATCGATTTCGGCTGGATGATGACCCTCGGCATCGGCGTCGCCATGTTGCTGTGCTTCACCCTCTACCCCACCTTGCTGGGTCTGCTGTCGCCGGGCGAACCGCAAAAGCTGCGTGATTTCACCCGCCGTGCCACGCTGCTGATCGCCGGTATTACCCGCCGCTATACCGTATCGCTGCTGGTGGTGGGCGTTGTCGTGACGCTGATTTCCCTGGCCGGGGTCTCCCGCCTGACGGTGGAAAACCGCTTTATCGACTACTTCCAGAAAGACACTGAAATCTATCAGGGCATGCTCGAGATTGATCGCAACCTGGGCGGCACCACGCCGCTGGACATCATTCTGCAACCGCCCGCTGCAGCGTCGCAGACAGCGCCTGCCAGCACCGCCTCAACGGCCGCCGCCGACACGAGTGATGACGACTGGGGCGACCCGTTCGACGACGACCCCTTTGCCGACGATCCCTTTGGTGAGAACGGTGACAGCAACAACCCGTTGGAAAACAGCTACTGGTACACGCCGGAACGCCTCGATCAGCTGTTGGCGATCCAGCATTACCTGCAATCCCTGCCGGAAACCGGCAAGGTGCTTTCCATCGCCTCCACCTATGAACTGGCGACCATTCTCAACGAAGGCCCGCTGAGCTATGTGGAGCTGATGTTGCTCGCCAGCTTTGTGCCGGAGGACCTGCGTGGGCAGTTGATCAGCCCGTACCTGTCCGACGACGGCAATGAAGCACGCATCAGCCTGCGCATGATCGATTCCGATGAAAACCTCAATCGCAACGAACTGCTCAAGCGCATCCGCGTGGACCTGGAAGAACAATTTGGTCTGGAGCCGGAACAGATCCAGCTGACGGGCGCCATGGTGCTCTACAACAACATGCTGCAGAGCCTGTTTGACTCCCAGATCAAAACCCTGGGTTTCGTCTTCCTGGCCATCTTCGCCATGTTCCTGGTGCTGTTCCGTTCACCGGTGGTGGCCTTGATTGCGATGCTGCCCAACCTGTTCAGCGCGGCTTTCATTCTCGGGCTGATGGGCTGGATCGGCCTGCCGCTGGACATCATGACCATCACCATTGCGGCCATCACCATCGGCATCGCGGTGGACGATACGATTCACTATATCCACCGGTATCGTGAGGAGTTTCCTGTCGATCAGGATTATATGGCCACCATGAAACGTTGCCACGGTTCGATCGGCACGGCGATCTACTACACGTCGCTGACCATCATCGCCGGCTTCTCGATCCTGGTGGTCTCCAACTTCAACCCGACGGTGTACTTCGGCATGCTCACCGCGCTGGCCATGCTGGTGGCCCTGCTCTCCAACCTGACACTGCTGCCAGCACTGCTGGCCGTCGTCAAACCCCGCATCCCCCGCCTCTAGGCGGGGCTGCGGCCATAACCCGGGGGTCACAACCCCCAAACCAACAAAAAATGGAACACAAAAAAAACCGCCAACGAGTCTCCTCGCCAGCGGTTTCCTGTCAGCAGACCGGGCATTACGCGCCAGCTGCTTCCTCGACCATTTTTGCCAGATCGCCACTGACATGCATCTCCATGATGATGTCACTGCCACCGACCAGCTCGCCATTCACCCACAACTGGGGAAACGTCGGCCAATCGCCATACTTCGGCAGGTTACTGCGAATCTCTGGCGCTTCCAGCACATTGACATAGGCAAACGGCTTGCCGATGGTGGTCATGACCTCCACCGCCCGGGCCGAAAAGCCGCACTGCGGAAACTGCGGTGACCCTTTCATGTACAGGATGACCGGATTCTTCTCGATCTGCTCCTGAATGACCTTCATTACGTCCGTCGCGTCGTTCATAGGACTGCTGCCTCAATGCGGTGTGTGTAGCAAACGCCGCCATTCTACCAACTGAGAGAGCAAGTCTCCATGGGCAGACAGATACTGCCCATGGAGAAATGCCTGTTTGAGAGGATCGAGAGCCCCTCAGAAGCTCAACCGTACACCCAGACCCGCATAGCGGGGCATGTTGACGCGGGCGCCCGCCGGGCTGCGGGAGGCAACCGCTTCCTTGTCCAGCAGGTTCTCCACCTTGACATACACTTCTGCCGCCGGTGTCAGCGCGTAGCTGGCTGCCAGATTGAGGGTGACGTAGCTGTCTGTTTTCAGCAGCGAGTCATTGACCCGTTCGCAGTCGTTGTTGATGCAGACAGCATCGCTGTAACGCGCGTTCAGGAACGTCTTCCACCCCTGGCCATGCTCGACACCCACGAATACGGTACCGATATGTTCAGCGACATAAGGCAGCGGATCACCGGCGAACACATCACCGTTGTCCGAGTCGCGGGTGATCTCGCCCTTGGTCCAGGTGTAGGTCAGACCCGCCGGCACGACAAACCCGGTGCCTTCGTACACCACATCGCGGAATGCCAGCTCAAGGCCGTAAACCTCTGACTCACCCAGTTGATAGGTGCCGCTCACTGCCGCGTCCGGGCAAGGGTTGGCCACGGAGCAGTTCTGCACCGCATTGCTGTAATCGCTGAGGAAGCCGATAACGTCCAGGCGGCGATTGCCGTCGAGCAGTCGCATACCCAGTTCATAGTTGACGCTTTTCTCCGGATCTTCGTCATCGTCAGCGCCTGCCCCCGCCGGGGCAAAGCCCTGGTGCAAACCGGCCAGCAACGTGACTCGCTCGTTGAACGCGTAGGTTGCACCCAGGCCGGCCATCACTTCTTCAGTGCGTGCCCGTGCTGTGACGTTGGCAATGGTGCGGTCAACATCGCTGTAGCGTGTTTCCTTGGTCTTGATATTTTCGTATCGCAGCGAGCCGGTGAGCTGCAAGCGGTCAAAGGTCATCCGGTTCAGCGCCCAGACAGACGTCGCCTCGGCTTCACCGACGCGGTTGTCACCCGCGCCCGGCAAGATGGTGTTCTGGTAAACGAGGCTGCCATTTTCCTGATTGAACACGTCGATGGGCTGGAAGCGGTCGCTCTCGTCTTCGTGCAGACGCACGCCTGTCAGCCAGTCATTGCGGACATCGCCAACGTAGAAGGCATCAGAATATTCGAACTGAACGCCCTGGGCGTAATAATCCCGGGCATTGTTCTTGACGCGAATATCCGTGACGTCGAGATCGCCCCGCAACACATCCTGTTTGAGCGGATCGGTATTGGCATCAGCCATATAGCCGGACACTGACTGGCCATCAATCCGGTCAACCTTGTACCAGTTCCGATAGAAGTCGTTTCGGTACAGGGTCGTCGCCAAAGAGCCTTCCAGGCCCAGCGCGATCTGGTGGCGGATGCTGTAACCGCGGTGGCGATTGGTGATCTGATCCAGCTCCGTCAGGCCGTAACGGCGGCGCGCGTCGCGGCCGAAATCTTCATCGGTCAGACCGACGTAGGAGAAATTCGACGCTTCTTCGGAGTACTGCACCTTGAAGTCCAGCTGCTGCGCAAGTGCCGCATCCGGGGCACTGCGCCAGCGCAACCTGGCCACATAATCTTCCACCGCCAGGCCGGTATCCCGGTTGCTGCGATCAATATTCTGGAACCCGTCGGCGTTCTGGCGCCAGCCTTCCAGCAGGTAGCCCCACTGGCCTTCCGTGCCGCCGTAGTGGATATGTGTTTTCTGGTTACCGAAGTTGCCCAACTCGGACGTCAGGCTGCCGCCGGGCGCAGTGGGAATCGGTGTGGATTGCAGATTGAGTGCGCCGCCCACAGTGTAAGGGCCATAACGCAGGGTGTTGGGGCCTTTGAGCACCTCGATGCCACTCATGCGGCCCGCGGTAGGGAAATAGTAGGCGGCAGGATCAGCGTAAGGCGCAGGCGCGACCAGTACACCGTCCTCCATTACCGTGATCTTTGATGTGCGCTCCGGCCCGGCCCCGCGAATACCGATATTCGGGCGCAGACCAAAACCGTCTTCTTCCTGGATGTACACCCCGGGCACATCATCAAGCATGCGGTGGATGTCGGTATGCTCGAATCGCTCCAGCTCTTCCTGGGTCACCTGAAAGGCAGACCCCGGCGCGAACCGCCGATCTTCCTCACTGCCGATGATCGTCACCTGGTCCAGCGTTCCCCCTGACGAGTTGGCCTCTTCCGCCACTGCCATCCCCGTCGCCGCCAGACAGCCACCGGCCAAGGCCAACATCCTGATACGCCACATCATCTCGACTCCTGCCATGTAAACAATGTATTGCCCCCGAACCGGGCACTCCGGGCAAGAGTCTAGATTCTTTCCTAAAGTGAATGCAAATCATTCTTCTTAAGATAATCAGGTTTGATAGCCTTCAGAATACTCCGTGCACTACCGGCCCCAGCCACCAGCACCCGGCGACGCCATAACCAGGCGATCCCCCTGTCGCGCATGGAAGGTCGTTTTGCCCGGCAACAGGCGGCCATTGAAACGATTCTCGCCCGGTTGCCCGGCGGCACCGCCCGCCATCCCCCAGGGCGCATGGGTACGCCGCTCCGTCAGCAGGGTCACCTGGGCGGGTGCCAGAAATTCCAGTTCGCGGATCAGGCCATCGCCACCGACATGCAGCCCCGCTCCACCGCTGCCGCGCCGCAGGGCATAGCGCCAGACGCGCAGCGGATAGTGCTGCTCCAGGCTCTCGATCGGTGTATTCAGAGTGTTGGTCATGTGCGTCTGCACGCCGGAGAGCCCGGCGGCCCGCGCTGAGGCGCCCATGCCGCCGCCCATGGTTTCATAATAGTCCCAGCCCGGCCCGTCACCTTGAGTTTGAGCATGGGCGCCCATGGCCAGATTGTTCATGGTGCCGTGGCTGGCAGCGGGAATACGTTCGGGGATGGCGGCGGCCAGCGCGCCCAGCACCGCATCGACAATACGCGAGCTGGTCTCCACATTGCCGGCGGCCACCGCCGCCGGGCGTCGGGCATTCACCAGGCTGCCCGCTGGTGCCCCCAGAGTGACCGGACGAAACAGACCTGCGCAGGCCGGGACGGAGGCAGGCAGCAAACAGCGGAAACAGTAATAGACCGCAGCGGCGGCCACCGACAGCGGGCAGTTGATATTGCCCGCCACCTGATCGCTGGTGCCGGTGAAATCCACATGGGCACGCTCGCCCCCCACGCGAATACTCACCACGACCGGGATATCCAGCGTGCCCTGACCATCGTCATCAAGATAATCCGTGAACGTGTAGTGCCCATCCGGCATTCCCGCGAGCAACTGCTGCGTCAGCCGCTCACCGTAGGCATTGAGCGCTACCACACCGTGCTCGAACCATGCCAGACCGCGCTCTGCCAGCAGCGCCGCAAGCCAGCGTCCGCCCGCTTCGCAGGCACTGGCCTGGGCGACAAAATCCGCGAACCGGGGCGTCTCTTCCGGCGCAGCCGTCTCTGCATCATCCACCAGCCGCCGCACCAGCGGCATCGCCCATGCGCCCTGCCGGCGCAACCATTGCGGCGCAATCACGATGCCCTCTTCATCCAGATGGCGGGACACTGGCATCGACCCCGGTGCCTGGGCACCGATATTGGCATGGTGGGCGCGGGTCACGGTGAATGCCACGGGATCGGGGCCGTCGCCGCAGAACACGGGCGCCACCACGGTGACATCCGGCAGGTGTGTGCCGCCAAGATAAGGATCGTTGACCACCAGCAGGCTGCCCGGCTGCCAGTCTCGCCCGGCAACCAGATCACGCATGGCGTAAGCCATGCTGCCCAGATGCACCGGGATATGTGCCGCCTGGGCACACAGTTCGCCGTGGGCGTCGAAAATGGCACAGGAGAAATCCAGCCGGTCCTTGATGTTCGGCGACAGAGCGCAACGGCGCAGCAAGGCCCCCATCTCGTCACAGATACCCGACAGGCGATTGGCGAATATGGAAAGCTGAACTGGATTCATTGCGGCTCCGGCGCGTCATCCCGGTGCTGTGGCCCGGGCGCTGCGACCTGTACGTGGCTGTGCGGCCTGCTGGTCCGCCCCATAACAGGACATTCATAACCGGACATTGTAGGAGCGGGTCCGATACATTGCACCACCCTGCCCCGGCGGCTATCATCAGCATCCAGCGGCAGCCTTGGCTGCCGTTTTTCGTTTCAGAAACTGCTTCAGGCCCGAGCATGAACGACAATTACCTGATGCCGACCTATGCGCGGCAACCCCTGAATTTCAGCCGTGGCGAAGGCGTCTGGCTGTACGATACGGACGGCCAGGCTTACCTGGATGGCGTCTCCGGTATTGCCGTGTGCAACCTCGGCCACTGTCACCCGGCGGTGACGCGCGCGCTGACCCGACAGGCCGCCAGCCTGGTGCACACGTCCAACCTGTATCGCGTAGAGCATCAGGAAAGTCTGGCCGCGGCACTGTGTCAGGTCAGTGGCATGGCGCGCGCCTTTTTCTGCAATTCCGGCGCGGAAGCAAATGAAGCCGCCATCAAGATTGCGCGCCTGTACGGCAACCGTCGCAAGGTGAACACCCCGACTATCGTCGTGCTGGAAAATGCCTTTCATGGCCGTACCATGGCGACGCTCACGGCGACCGGCAACGCCAAGGCCCAGGCAGGCTTCGAGCCGCTGGTGTCCGGCTTTGTGCGCGCGCCATGGAATGATGTCGATGCCATTCGTGCGCTGGCTGACAGCCACGACAATATCGTCGCTGTCCTGGTAGAACCGGTGCAGGGCGAAGGCGGTGTGCGCATTCCTGCGCCGGATTACCTGGCGCGTTTGCGGCAGCTCTGCGACGAAAAACAGTGGTTGTTGATGCTGGATGAAGTGCAGAGCGGCAATGGCCGTACCGGCAGCTACTTTGCCTGCAGCGCCGCCGGCGTGGTACCGGATGTACTGACGACGGCGAAAGGTCTTGGCAATGGTTTTCCCATCGGCGCCTGCCTGGTTTCCGGTGCCGCAGAAGACGTATTCGGCCCGGGCAGTCATGGCAGCACTTACGGTGGCAACCCGCTTGGCTGCGCCACGGCGCTGGCAGTGGTAGACACCCTGACGCGAGAGGTCATTCCCTCGGTCAACGCCAAGGGCGCGCTATTGCAACAACGGCTCCGCGAAGCGCTGTCCGGCGTAGCCATGGTGCAGGACATCAGAGGCCAGGGCCTGATCATCGGCGTGGAACTGGACCGTGACTGCCCTGAAATCGTCGCGCTGGCGCGAGATAGAGGTCTGCTGGTGAACGTGACGGCTGGCCGGGTCATTCGCCTGCTGCCGCCGCTGGTCATCAATGATGAAGAAATCGCCCTGCTGGTCGAGCGCGTCGCGGACGCGGTCCGCGCGTTCGTCCGGCAACAGGAGGCTGCATGACTGTCCGTCATTTTCTGACGCTGCGGGATCTGTCCAGTGATGAACTGGGCTACGTGATCCAGCGTGCCATAGAACTGAAAACCATGCTGCGCAACGGCCAGGTGCATGAGCCGTTTCGTGGCAAGACGCTGGGCATGGTGTTCGAGAAATCGTCCACCCGGACCCGCGTGTCGTTCGAAGTCGGCATGAACCAGTTCGGTGGCTCGAGCATTTTTCTTTCTCCGCGGGACACGCAACTCGGTCGCGGCGAACCCATCGAGGACTCCGCACGCGTGCTGTCACGCATGGTGGATGCCGTGATGATCCGCACCTTTGCTCACAGCACGGTGGAAACTTTCGCAGCCCATTCCTCCGTGCCGGTCATCAATGCGCTGACGGATGATTTTCACCCCTGCCAGCTGCTGGCCGACATCCAGACGTTTGTCGAGCACCGTGGCGCCATTCGCGGCAAGCGCGTGGTCTGGGTCGGTGATGGCAACAATATGTGCAACTCCTACATCAACGCCGCCAGGCAGTTTGATTTCGAGCTGGTCATCTGTGCACCGGAAGGCTTTGACCCGCGCGCCGATCTGGTGGCAGAAAACAGCGACCGCGTGCGCCTGGAGCGTGACCCGAAAGCGGCCGTGCAAAACGCTCACCTGGTTGTCACGGACGTCTGGGCCTCCATGGGGCAGGAAGAAGAGCAGGCGCAACGGGAAAAAGCGTTCCGCGATTATCAGGTCAGCCCGGCATTGATGGATCTGGCAGATAAAGAAGCGCTGTTCATGCATTGTCTGCCGGCGCATCGCGGCGAAGAAATCAGCCATGACATGCTGGATGATCCGCGCTCGGTCGTCTGGGATGAAGCCGAGAATCGCCTGCATGCGCAAAAAGCGCTGCTGGAGTTTTTATTATAACAGCCCGATGGTAGCCGCCATGTCTGAGCCGTTACTGAGCCTGCAACGCATTGTCTGCCGCTACGACGATGATGTGGTGGTCGACCACGTCAGCTTTACGCTGCAGGCCGGGCAGATTGCCTGTCTGCTCGGTCCCTCCGGCTGCGGCAAGACAACCACCCTGCGTGCCATCGCCGGGCTCGAACCGCTGACTGCCGGGAGTATTCATATCGCCGGGCGAGAGGTGTCCCGCGCCGGCACCCTGGTGGCGCCGGAGAAACGCGGCCTGGGCATGGTGTTTCAGGATCATGCGCTCTTCCCCCACCTGTCTGTCGGCCAGAATGTCGGCTTTGCCCTGCGTAACGAAAGCCGTGACGCCCGGCGGCAGCGTGTGGCGGAATGCCTGGAGATGGTGCGACTGGCAGGCATGGAAGCGCGCTTCCCCCACGAACTGTCCGGTGGCCAGCAACAGCGTGTCGCCCTGGCTCGGGCACTGGCGCCCCGCCCGCGTCTGATTCTGCTGGACGAACCTTTTGCCAGCCTGGATCTGGATCTGCGCCGTCAGCTGAATCAGGAACTGCGCGATATCCTGCTGCACGAAGGCATTACTGCCGTCATCGTCACTCATGATCAGGAAGAAGCCTTCGCCATTGCCACCCATGTGGGCATCATGCGCGCCGGGCAAATGATTCAGTGGGACAGCCCCTACAATATCTATCATTCCCCGGTCACCCGTTTCGTGGCGGAATTCGCCGGTGCCGGCGCCTTTCTCGAGGGGACGGTATTGCCGGGCGAGCATGTCGCCACCGTGGCCGGGGAATTGGGCAGCCACCGGCCGCTGGGCTACCCGTCGGGGTCACCGGTGACGGTCTTGCTGCGGCCTGAGGATGTCGTGGTGGATGAAGCGGGGCCGCTGCAAACGTCAGTGATTCATCGCGTTTTTACCGGCCCGAACATTCTTTACCGGCTGGCTCTGGAAAACGGCGAACAACTGACCTGTCTCACGGGCAGTCATGAAAACATTCCCATCGGCGCCAGTATGCGCGTGCGCATCGCCGCCAAACATCTGGTGCTGTTCCCGCCGGGGCCTGTCTCGAAATAAGCCCCCTGCCAAGCCGCTATTCCGGTGCCAGCACCTTTTCCGGGTGCGCCAGTATCGCCTCTGTGACCACCTGATCCCGGCCTGACAGTTTGGCCTGATACAGGCACCGGTCTGCTCTGGCCAGCGTCGCATCCAGGGGTTCACCGGGGCGATACTGCGCAATGCCGATAGAAATCGACGTGCGCAAAGCCGGGTCCAGATCACTGAAATCTTCCTCGACAACCGCCTGACGCAAACGCTCCGCCACCCGACTGGCACTGCTTGCATCGCTTTGTGTCAGCACCAGCACAAATTCTTCACCACCCAGACGCCCCGTGTAATCGGCTTCCCGCAGGCAACGCCGCGCAATGCCGGCGAAGCGCTGCAACACCTGATCCCCGGCGGTGTGGCCGAAGGTGTCGTTGATGCGCTTGAAGTGATCCAGGTCGACAAAGCAAAGGGTAAAATAGTAGTCGCCGGAATCCGCGAGCGCCTGCTGCTGCGCCAGCACGTCCATGATATGACGACGATTGAACAGCCCGGTGAGCTCATCCCGAATCGCCATATCGCGGACCTGCACCAGCGCGCCGCTGAGCTGACGGTTCTTCGCTGTGAGGTTGGTGCGCAGCGCATTGATGCCCACTCCGGTGACGACAAAACTCACCGCCGTCATGCAGAAAATCAGCCACTGCAACAATTCGAGGGTCAGGTTCATGGACACACTGCGGGCCTGCCAGGCCAGAATGACGACCAACAGATACCCGCCCATGGCGGCAACCGACAACAGGATCAGCCCCGGCAGCGCCTGGCGGAAAGACGCCAGCAGCATGGCGGCAAAAAACAGCATCAGCACGCTGATGCGATGCTCATCCATGTAATAGGCGCTGAGCAGGAAGCCCACCGTCAACCAGAGGTTCCAGTAGAGGGACAGGCTCGGGTCGCGCATACGCCGAGTGCTGCCCGTCAACACCACCGCTACTAATGTCAGGTTGCCGAGCCAGATGAGGGCAAACAGGCCGGCCAGCCCCGCACCATCAAGGGTGAAATAACCGGCACGAAAATAGAACATACACACCATGGCATGGAGCGCACTGATGGCGACCGCTGTCAGACTATGGCGCCGGGCCAGCCGCTGATCATCCAGCGCCAGGTTGCGCGCTTCCTGCATATCCCGAATCATCAGCTCATCCCTCCGCCCTGACGACGCGATCGCGCCCCATGCCCTTGGCCTGATACAGCGCATCATCCGCGCGCGCCAGCCAGGTATCCAGCGCCTCGCCGGGCCGATAGGCGGTGACCCCGATGGATACCGTCACTCGCAATCCCGGCGCCTCCGGGAAGTGAGCCTGAGACAGATTGTCACGCAGTTGCTCCAGCAGCGCTTCGGCCTGCGCCAGGTCACTTTTCACCAGCACCAGCAGGAACTCCTCCCCCCCATAGCGGGCGCAGAAGTCCCGCCCGCTGAGCAGATTTCCGGTCAGGCGCGCGAAATCCCGCAGCACCTGATCTCCCAGTGCATGGCCGTGTTGGTCATTGATCTGCTTGAAGTGATCCAGATCGGCATAGGCCGCCACCACCCCGAACGCGCCGCGATCCGCCATCTCGCGGATCTTGCCCAGGCGTTCCATGGCATAGCGGCGGTTATACAGGCCCGTCAACTCATCGCGCACGGCCAGATTCTGAATACGGTCGACGATATCGCCGAGCTGCCGGTTGCGCTCGCTGAGTTTGAGACGAATCGCGGAGATCTCATCGGCAAGGATGATGACCGCCAGCGTCATCAGCAGGAAGGTCGCCCACTGGATCAGTTCGCCTGTTATGTCCAGGGCTTCCGGGTACCAGTGATGCAATGCCAGGATAATACCCAGGTAAACGCCGACACAGACCACCGCCAGTAATACCAGCTCCCGGGTCCGGCAACGGAAGATGCCCATCTGCAGGATCGCAAAGAACAGCAGCATCACGCACAACCGCACCTCGTCCACATACCAGGCCGACACCAGTAGCACCAGCGTCGACCACCAGAGCACTGGCAGGGTCATGGACGGATCACGAAACAACCGGTTGAAACCCAGCAACGTGATCATGATGAGCAGCAGATGACCACTCCAGATCAGCGTAAAAAGCTGAGCAAATGCGTTGCCACCGCCCCGAAAGAAATCGAGCTGGGCCGCGATCCAGCACACCAATGTGTGCGCCAGGCCACCCGCCACAATAGCGAACAGTACACGGCGCAGAATGCGCCCCTGATCACTGTCGCTTTCACCTGTGATAGACCATCCCTGCATGCCAGTTACTCTCGCAAAGGGCGCTCCCCCGAGGGAACTGCCCGCGATGGCCCGGTCAGGCCCCCCGCCCGATTACCGGAACCGTTTTTACGCCTCATCCCTTTCAGACGCCACGCCTTCCCCAACCAGCTTAAATGATGACATTTTGCCATCAACTCACCTGATAGTATTAGAGCGCGTGATGCATGTCACATCTTTTGAGCCTGTTTCTGCTGTTTTTTTACCCTCCGGCCTTGCATACCCGGGATACGGCCTCGCGCCAGCCCTGGTACCGTGCCTGCCGATCCGGCTCCGCCAGTTGCGGTGCAAAATCCCGATCGCACTGCCACTGATCACTGATGGCCGCCAGATCCTTGAATATCCCGACCTGAAGCCCGGCCAGATAGGCCGCACCCAGGGCCGTTGTTTCGGTGATCACCGGGCGGTCCACCCGAACCCCGAGAATGTCGGCCAGATTCTGCGCCAGCCAGTTGTTGGCCACCATGCCGCCATCCACCCGTAACGCCGTGGGCCGGCTGGCGCCGTCCGCAATCATCGCCTCCAGCAGATCCAGACTCTGGTAGCACACGGCTTCCAGACCTGCAGTCACCACCTCGGCAATACCGGTGTCCCGCGTCAGGCCCAGCAGCGCGCCACGGGCATGGGGGTCCCACCAGGGGGCGCCCATACCGGTAAAGGCCGGCACCAGATAAACGCCCTTGGCACCTCCGGCACTGCGTGCCAGCGCTTCACTTTCGCTGGCATGGCTGATCAGCCGCAGGCCATCTCGCAGCCACTGAATGGTTGCGCCAGCAACGAATATCGAGCCCTCCAGGGCATAACAGGTCTTGCCATCCAGTCGATAGCCCACCGTCGTCAACAGACGGTTCTCCGATGTCACCGCCTGGTCCCCGGTATTCAGCACCATGAAGCAGCCGGTGCCGTAGGTGCTTTTCACCATCCCGGGCTCGAAACAGGCCTGGCCTATCAGGGCGGCCTGTTGGTCACCGGCGATACCGGCCACCGGCACCGGGGTGCCAAACAGTGCGGGATCCGTCCGGCCAAAATCCGCGGCGCTGTCGCGCACCTCCGGCAACAATGCGGCGGGAATATCGAACAGTGCCAACAGATCATCATCCCAGCGTTGGCTGTGGATATTGAACAGCAGGGTACGCGAGGCATTGGTCGCATCCGTGGCATGCACCTTGCCGCCAGTCAGGTGCCACAGCAGCCAGCTGTCTATGGTGCCAAACGCCAACTCCCCTGCCTCAGCCCGTCGCCGGGCGCCATCCACATTGTCCAGCAGCCAGGCCAGCTTGGTGGCAGAGAAATACGGGTCCAGCAACAGGCCCGTCTTGTCCCGCACCATGGCCTCATGCCCCGCCTCCCGCAATGCCTCGCAGCGCTCGGCAGTGCGCCGATCCTGCCAGACAATGGCTCGCGCCAGAGGCGTGCCGGTGGCCCGGTCCCACAACACCGTGGTTTCGCGCTGGTTGGTAATGCCGATGGCCGCCAGCTCACTGGCCTCGATATGGGCATTGCTGATGGCCTTGCGGCACAGCGCCAGGCTGTCAGTCCAGATATCACCGGCGTCGTGCTCCACCCAGCCGTCGGCAGGATAGTGCTGGGCAAACTCTTTCTGCGCCTGGCCGCGCACGGAGCCATCGGCGGCAAAGACGATGGCGCGGGAACTGGTTGTGCCCTGATCAATCGCAAGCAGGTATCCGGTCATAGCGGTCTCTCCACAGATTCCGTTCACAAGGTGTACAACGGGCGAGGGGCTTTAGCCGAGCACGTGCCCGGAGCGTTGCTGGCGAGGCCAGCTTACCCGGAACAAGGCACCGCCTGCGGCGCTCTGGCTGACATCGATATGGCCACCATGCCACTCGACAATACGCTGGACAATGGACAAGCCCAGCCCGTAACCCCCGCTGGCGCGGTGGCGGCTCTTGTCCAGCCGGGCAAAGGGTTTGAAGATGCGCTCGCGTTCCGACTCGGGAATGCCCGGACCGTCGTCCGACACTTCCATCACGGCCATGCCGCCCACCACGCTGTAGCGCAGTGAAATCTCCTGACGGGCATAACGCAGGGCATTGGTGACAAGGTTCTGCAAAATGCGATGCAGGTAGCGGCTTTCCCCCTCCGCCTGCCGTTGATCCGGCCGCACCACAGACCAGTCGGTGGCATCAAACACGCGCAAGTCACCACTGATCGGTTCTATCTCGCGGCAGATCTGCCCGAACAGCTCGGCCATATCCACCGGTTTGAATTCAATCGCCGGGGTGCCCTCTTCCAGCCGGGCAAACGTCAGAATCTCGTCGATCAGCTGATCCAGCTGCTCGATATCCAGATCCAGCTCGTCCAGTTTCTGGCGGCGCTCATCACTGTCATCGCAGTCGGCCAGCATCTCCAGGCCGAAGCGCAGACGCGCCACCGGGGTGCGTAACTCGTGGGAAACAGCGCGGGTCATTTCCCGCTGGGACTCGATCAACCGGCGAATATGTTCGGTCATGCCGTTGAAGGTCAGCCCCAGCTGGCCAATGGCATCCTGGCCGCTGACATCTGCCCGGGCGTCCAGATCACCGGTGCCCAGCTGCCGCACCGCGCCATCCAGCTTGCGCAGCCGGGTCTGCAACGGACGCACCAGCAGATAGGTCGCAAAACCCATGGCGCTGAGGCCCAGCACCCCGACCAGCACCGACATTTCCAGCGGCATCCAGTCGAACAGCGCCAGCGGCCCCAGCACCAGCACCTCGCCGGTATTGCCGATGGGCGCATAGACCATCACCGATGAGCGCGAGCGGCTGGCGCCCTCGTCCAGCACCAGCACCACTTCGCGTCGAGTCAGGCGTTGGCGCTGCTCGGCATCCAGTGACAGGGCTTCCTTGGGGACACGCGCCAGCGGGTAGCCAAAACGCTCCTGGATTCGGGCAAATTCGGCATCCCATTCGGACAGCGGATATTGCGCCAGCTCATCCAGCAACAACAACGCGGTGGCGCGGGCCTGCTGCTCGGAGACCTTGTCCATGCGGGTGCGGATATAGCGGTCTTCATCGGGCAACTGATAGAAGATGTCGGCGAAGGATTCTGTCTGGTTCAGGCGCATGACCACCAGGCCCTGCTCCAGCTCCAGCCGCTCGCGGTAGGTCAGCGCCAGTTCCCCTTCCTCGTGCAGCTCGATCTCGGCACCCAGCAAGCGGCTCAGCAGTAATCTGCGCGCCTCCCGGCCCTCATCGGAATCCTGGCGCTGCAAACCGCGCGCCATGAGATAGAAGGTGCCGTGGGCCATGCTTTCGCGGTAGATATCGGAACGATAGCCATTGATCAGCTGCACCATGCCATAGGAAAACGCCCCGACCAGTAACACAGCCAGGAGCATGCCGGCATAAATGCGCAGAAAGATGCTGTTCAAAGGGGAAAGGTGGGCGCCGAATCAGACCGGGCCCACCTCCTTGACGAACAGATACCCTTTGGAGCGAACTGTCTTGATGCGGCGCGGATTGTCCGGGTCATCACCCACCTTGGGGCGAATACGGGAAATGCGCACATCGATGGAGCGATCCTGGCCGTCATACTGGATGCCACGCAGCTTCTCGAAAATGGTTTCCCGGGACAGCACATTGCCGGCATTGGAAGCCAGCAACCAGAGCAGATCATATTCGGCACTGGTGAGGTCCACGGACTTGCCTTCCAGCACCACTTCGCGCGCAGAGTTGTCGATCACCAGATTGCCAAACTCCAGGCGCATCTGCGGCTGGTCCCGCTCGTGCTCTGTCTCGACACGGCGTAACAGGGCACGAATACGTGCCAGCAGCACCCGGGGCTTGACCGGCTTGGCGACATAGTCGTCCGCGCCCATCTCAAGACCCAGCACCTGATCCATGTCATCCGTGCGGGCGGTCAGCATCAGAATCGGGTTGCGGAAGGCCGGCCGTACTTCGCGGCAGACTGTCAGACCATCAGCACCGGGCAGCATCAGATCCAGTACCACCAGATCCGGCTGATCAGCACGGATACGACGGACTGCTTCCTCGCCATCATTCACTACCGTGACGTCCATACCATTACTTTCCAGGTATTCGCGGGTCAGGGTCGCGAGGCGCTCATCGTCTTCTACTATCAAGATTCGCGGGGGATTGTCCTGCACTGAGCTCATTCCGTGCTGTTCCTGTTTTTATCGTGCTCGTTTAGTCTTCCCGGAATACGGACCCCCACCGGGCCCGCATACACAAGTTATACGCATCCGTTACTTCTGCGGCAACACTGATACACCGGCTTACCGGGAAAAACATTGCCTCGCCAGTAACACCGCAGGCCGTCACAGTAAGGCACCGGGCGACAACCGTCGATATACGGTCTGTAACCAACACAATATATGGTGTTTCCCTGCCGACGGCCAGCCCCGGTCTCCAGCCCGCACTGACGGCCCGCCAGCCCCTTCCGGATCGGACTCCCGATCACCCTTATCCACCGCAACGCTCGCCGCAGAGACACCCACCGGAAACACACATTTTTTCCACAGACTTGTCCACCGGCAAACTCTTGCAATACGAGGCCAACCGCTATAACTTGTGTTGATTGCACCAGCAAACCCTACATATTGGGTTTTGCAGCATTTCCAACAGCCTAGACAGTAGTGCGGGAACGGCACCGGAACAGTGCCAGCACATCGCAAGACGACACACAACAGACCGGGCAAACACCACGTCAGTGCACCGCAAAGGGGGCACATGCCGTTCCGGTCAGCGGACCCGGACTGCCCCGGCAGGGGTCTCCGGAAGGCCGGACATCACAGGATCACGCGCACCACTACATCTTGTGTTGGCTGCCGGACCATATCCGAACCTGATACAGCAACACCCGGCCCCGTCAACCCACCCCCCTCGGGAGGCGGCCCGGGACAACAACTAGAGAAACAGACAGAGACAACGGAGAGCAGGCCACCATGCAGACGGATACTCAACACCAACCAGCCGCCGCCAGCCAGACCCCCGGTGATAACGCCAGTGACGATGCCCTGAGCACCACCGCCCCGGGTCAGCTGCGCGTCATCAAGCGCAACGGCAAAGTCGTGCCCTATACCGACGACAAGATCACCGTCGCCATCACCAAAGCGTTTCTGGCCGTCGAGGGTGGCACAGCCGCTGCGTCCTCGCGCATCCATGAAACCGTGGCGCGTCTGACCGAGCAGGTCAGCGCCACCTTCCGTCGCCGCCTGGCGTCCGGCGGCACCATCCATATCGAAGAGATTCAGGACCAGGTCGAGCTGGCCCTGATGCGTAATGGCGAGCAGAAGATTGCCCGTGCCTACGTGCTCTACCGCGAAGAGCAGAGCCGCAAGCGCGCCGAAAAAGCCAACATCAAGACATCAGCCAGCGAAAGCCAGCACCCGGCCATTACTGTCAAGCATGACGACGGCACCGAGGCACCGCTGGATATGGCGCGTCTGGAAGGCCTGGTGGTGGAAGCCTGCGCCGGCCTGGAAGATGTGGACGCCAGCAAGATCATCAACGAGACCGTCAAGAACCTGTACGACGGCGTGTCGATTCACGACGTCAACACCTCCATGGTGATGACCGCCCGTACCCTGATCGAGCAGGAACCGAATTACTCCCAGGTGACCGCGCGTCTTCTGATGGACAGCCTGCGCGCCGAAGCCCTGCAGTTTCTGGGTGTGGCAAAACTGGCCGACCAGCACGAGATGGAAGCGCTCTACAGCGACGCTTTCAAGGCGTATGTGCATCGTGGCATCGAGCTGGAACTGATCGACCCGGAGCTGGCCCGTTTTGATCTGGATCGCATCGGCGCGGCCCTGAAAGGCGAGCGCGACATGCAGTTCACCTATCTCGGCCTGCAGACGCTGTACGACCGCTACTTCATCCACAGCCGGGATACCCGCTTCGAGCTGCCGCAGTGCTTCTTCATGCGCGTCGCCATGGGCCTGGCAGTGCGCGAAGATGACCGCGAAGCACGAGCCATCGAGTTCTATGATCTGCTCTCCAGCTTTGATTACATGAGCTCTACGCCGACCCTGTTCAATGCCGGCACCCTGCGCCCGCAGCTCTCCAGCTGCTACCTGACCACCGTGCCCGATGACCTGCACGGCATTTATGGCGCCATCCAGGATAACGCCATGCTGTCCAAGTTTGCGGGCGGCCTGGGCAACGACTGGACCCCGGTACGTGCACTGGGCGCCTACATCAAGGGCACCAATGGCAAGAGCCAGGGTGTCGTGCCCTTCCTGAAGGTGGTCAACGATACCGCCGTAGCGGTAAACCAGGGCGGCAAGCGCAAGGGCGCTGTCTGCGCCTACCTGGAAACCTGGCACCTGGACATCGAGGAATTCGTCGAGCTGCGCAAGAACACCGGTGATGACCGTCGCCGCACCCACGACATGAACACCGCCAACTGGATTCCGGATCTGTTCATGAAGCGTGTGATCGAAGAGCAGGAATGGACGCTGTTCTCGCCCAACGACGTGCCGGACCTGCATGACCTCTATGGCCAGGCTTTCGAGAAGCAATACCTCGAATACGAAGCCATGACCCGCGACGGTCGCATGAAGCTGTTCAAGCGCATCCCGGCGGTCAACCTGTGGCGCAAGATGCTGTCCATGCTGTTCGAGACAGGCCACCCGTGGTTCACCTTCAAGGATCCGTGCAACCTGCGCAGCCCGCAGCAGCACACAGGTGTGGTGCATTCCTCCAACCTGTGCACCGAGATCACCCTGAACACCAACAAGGACGAGATTGCCGTATGCAACCTCGGCTCCATCAACCTCACCCACCACCTCAACGAAGGTGGCCTGGATCTGGTCAAGCTGGAGCAGACGGTACGCACCGCGGTGCGCATGCTGGATAACGTGATTGATATCAATTACTACAGCGTGCCCCAGGCGCGTAATTCAAACCTGAAGCATCGTCCGGTGGGCCTGGGCATCATGGGCTTCCAGGACGCGCTGTACATGCAGAAGATCGCTTATGCCTCACCGCAAGCCGTGGCATTCGCAGACACCTCCATGGAAGCGGTGAGCTACTTTGCCATCAAGGCCTCCAGCGAGCTGGCGAAAGAACGTGGCAGCTATGCCACCTTCGAGGGCTCTCTCTGGAGCCAGGGCATTCTGCCGATCGACTCCATCGAGATTCTGGCGCGCGAACGCGGCAACGAGAAGTACCTGATGGTTGATCGCAACCAGACCCTGGACTGGAACAGCCTGCGTGATCAGGTGCGCACCATGGGCATGCGCAACTCCAACGTGATGGCCATTGCCCCCACGGCAACCATTGCCAACATTACCGGGGTTTCACAGTCCATCGAGCCCACGTATCAGAACCTGTACGTGAAATCGAACCTGTCCGGCGAGTTCACCGTGGTGAATCCGTTCCTGGTCAACGATCTCAAGGCACGCGGTCTGTGGGACAACGTCATGGTCAACGACCTGAAGTACTACGACGGTTCCGTGCTGCCGATTGACCGCGTCCCGGCAGACCTGAAGGAAATCTACCGCACCGCGTTCGAAGTCGAGCCGCGCTGGCTGGTGGAAGCCGCCAGCCGCCGTCAGAAGTGGATTGACCAGGCGCAGTCGCTGAACCTGTATATCGCCCAGGCCAACGGCAAGAAGCTGGATGTGACCTACAAGATGGCATGGCTCAGTGGCCTGAAAACCACCTATTACCTGCGCGCCATCGGTGCCACGACATCGGAAAAATCGACCATCAGTGACGGCCGCCTCAACAGCGTATCGTCGGCAGCCCCGGCAGACACCGCCAGCTTTGAACAGGCAGCGGATGTGCCCCAGGCCTGCTCCCTGGATGATCCGGACTGCGAAGCGTGCCAGTAATTGATTTGTGCACCTTTTGAAAGAATGCGAACTTAGGAGAGATTGAATGCTGAACTGGGATGAATTTCATGCGGAAGAGAACCCGGTCGCCCGCCAACAGCCTGCGCCCACAGAGGCGCCGGAACCTGCAGCGCCTGCAGCAGCAGCGGCGTATGCGCCTGCTGCAGCACCGGCAGCGCGAACAGAACATGATGCTCAACGCGGAGCCACAAGCCAGCCTGCCGGCGCCAGTGCCGCCCAAACCGGTACCGTAACCAGCGCGCCGGCAACCGACGCCATCGCACGCGCACGCGCCAGCGTCGAGCACATGGATGTCGAAGAAGGTGTGGCCGAACTGGAAGGGACTGCCGGCCGGGTGCAGGTCGACGACAAGCGCATGATCAACTGTCGTGCGGACCTGAACCAGCTGGTGCCCTTCAAGTACGACTGGGCCTGGCAGAAATACCTGGATGGCTGCTCCAATCACTGGATGCCCCAGGAAGTGAACATGTCTGCCGATGTTGCGACGTGGAAAAACCCGGAAGGCCTGACCGACGACGAGCGCCGCATCATCAAGCGTTCTCTGGGTTTCTTCTCCACGGCAGATTCGCTGGTGGCCAACAACCTGGTACTGGCTGTCTATCGCCTGATCACCAACCCGGAGTGCCGTCAGTACATCCTGCGTCAGTCGTTCGAAGAGGCCATTCATACGCACGCCTACCAGTACTGCATCGAGTCGCTGGGCATGGATGAAGGCGAAATCTTCAACATGTATCGCGAACTGCCTTCAGTCGCCAAGAAGGCCCAGTGGGGCATCCAGTACACCCGGGAAATGTCTGATCCGGCATTCACCACCGGCACCGTCGAGACCGACAAGGCCCTGCTGGAAAACCTGATTGCGTTCTACTGCGTGCTGGAAGGCATTTTCTTCTACTGCGGTTTCACCCAGATCCTGTCCATGGGTCGCCGCAACAAGATGACCGGCGTAGCAGAACAGTTCCAGTACATCCTGCGTGACGAGTCCATGCATGTGAATTTTGGCGTCGATGTGATCAACCAGATCAAGATCGAGAACCCGCACCTGTGGGACGCCCAGATGCGTGACAAGGCCACCCAGATGATCCTGGAAGGCACCGAACTGGAAATCCAGTACGCCCGCGACACCATGCCCCGTGGCGTGCTGGGCATGAACGCGAAAATGATGGAAGAGTACCTTCAGTTTATCGCCAACCGCCGTCTGGCCCAGCTGGGTCTCCCGGAGCAGTTCAAGGGAGTCAACAACCCCTTCCCCTGGATGAGCGAAATCATGGACCTGCGGAAAGAGAAGAACTTCTTCGAAACCCGCGTGATCGAATATCAGACAGGCGGTTCGCTGAGCTGGTAAACGAGCAAGAAAAGAGGCGCCAAACGGCGCCTCTTTTTGTAGTATGGTGATGTAGTCAGCAACAAGACCGCCCTTATAAAGCCACTGACAGGGCTGAATAGCCCGACAGGAGCCTCTGATGAGCGACCACCTGGAACTGGATGCGGAAGACCTGCTCACTACCCTGGAACAAGTGGAAGAAACCCTGACGGTCATGTCCGGCGTCGTCGGTCACCTGAAGGAACAAGTGCTGAGCCAGCTGGACGAAGACGCTGTCGTCGAACTCAGTGCCGAGGAATTTCTCGAGCGCTGTGACAACGCCAACGGCACCTGGCACTGAACTGATGGCACTGCACTGACAGCACTGAACTGACAGCAGCCGTGTAGCGCGGCTGCAACGTTCAGACACCACAGCAGCGCTGCTGTGGTCATTGATACGCTTCCCGGGCGGGCCTCCCCTCCCCTGACAAATCCCCCAAACACCTCACTTCAGCCCCTGCCTGAATAACCCCTGTTCGCACCGCGTTTACCCGGTCCCGGCCGGCAAGATGAACGAGACATGAACAACACCTGAACCACATCTTGCGCATTTCGTTCACACAACGCGTGCCGCCTGAAACACCCTATTTTCGTTCATATCGCCGCCATTGCGAGCCTTTCTCCCCGGCTGTTTCATGACGTTGTTGCCCATAAAGCGCTCAGCATTAAAGCGCTCAGCATTCTACTCAACAACATCGTATCCACGGGAGACAGACCATGAAGAAAATGATTCAGATGACTGCACTGGCAAGCGCCTGCCTGGCCGGCAATGCCGCTCTGGCTGCCACAGTAAGCGACACGTTTGACGTGCGCATTACGCTGGAATCCGCTTGCGAAATCAGCGGCACCGTCGCCGGCGGCGACCTCGGCGCCAGCGACCTGAACTTCGGCACGCACCCTGGCCTGCTCGACGCCAACATCGATGCCAGCAACGGCAGCGATGGCATCGCCGTACGCTGCTCCAGCGGCACCAGCTACTCCATCGGTCTCGACGACGGCAACAACTTCGATGAAGGCCCTGTTTCCGACAGCCGTGCCATGCAGAACAGCGGCGAATACGTCAGCTACGAGCTGTTCCAGGACAGCGCTCGCAATGCACGCTGGGGCGCTCTGGGCTCTGGCGAAGAGGTCGATGCCACTGGCACCGGTGCTCGCCAGGTGTTCTCCGTGTTCGGTCGCGTACCGGCACAGGCGCTTGACCTGGACGCCGTCGACCTGAGCAACGGTCCAGCCACCTTTACCGACACCATCACTGCCACTGTCGAGTTCTGATCCGGCCAGCCTGTTTCACACAGGCTGACCTGCTCAACGACCCCGCCATCCCGGCCGCCACTGTCCGCACGGTTTATACCGCGGCGGCCGGGGGCACACTCACCCCTGTCTGGAGACGCGTGCCATGCCTCAAACGCCCTTCCGATACGGCATCATTGCCGGGTGGTTGTTGTGCATGGGGCCCGTTCTGGCGTCTGCGGGCTCGCCCGCAGACATGCCAGCGCAACTGGCGACACTGGAACTCGGTAACCTGTCCGTCACCCAGCTGTCGCAGACCGATATCGAGGCGCTCAAAGCCGCCGCACGCGGCGGCGCCTCACACCAGTATCCCGCCTGGCCGGAGGTCGTCATCAATGGCGTCAATACCGGCCAGACACTGCATATCATGCTCGCTGGCGCGGACATCCGCGTACAGCCCGCCGCGCTGACCGCGCTCTCAGTCAGCCTGCCTGAGCGATTCACTGCCGCAGACGATGCTGCCTGGACCGCTCTGAGCGCCTTGCAAATCAACGGCCGCTACGCACCGGGCGAGCAGCGCCTGTACCTGGACCTGCCGCCGGAATGGTTGCCTGCCCAGTTCATTCGCAGCGGCAATCTCTCCGGCTATCGCGAGGTCGCACGCGGCAACGGCGCGCTGATGAACTACGACGTCTTCGCGACCCACCTTGATGATGGCGCCCAGTCCCTGGCCGCCAGCCATGAGCTGCGCCTGTTCAGCAACATCGGCACGCTCAGCAGCAGCGGCGTCACGCGCTGGAACGATGCAGCCGTCAACGACAACGGCCAATACGTGCGCCTGGACACCTACTGGCGCTATTCCGATCCGGCCAGCATGCTCACCTACACCGTGGGCGACACCATTTCCGGCTCACTGGGCTGGAGTAGCGCCACACGCCTGGGCGGCGTGCAGGTCGCCCGAAATTTTGCCACGCGCCCCGACCTGATCACCTTCCCGCTGCCAAGCTTCAGCGGCTCCGCCAGCGTGCCTACCGCCCTGGAGATCTTCGTCAATAATCTCAAGGTGGGCGAGCAGGCGTTACAGCCGGGCCCGTTCAATGTGGAGACTGCCCCACTGCTCACCGGCCTTGGTGAAGTACAGCTGGTCACCACCGACGCCCTCGGGCGCCAGAGCGTCGAAACTGTGCCGTTCTACGTGTCCCCGCAGCTGCTTCGCCAGGGGCTGATGGATTATTCCGCCAGCGCCGGTGTGCCGCGGCGCCGCTTCGGTGTTGCCTCCTCGGATTACAGTGACAAGGTGTTGGCCACCGGCGTTCTGCGCTATGGCCTCAGCGATACAGTCACGGCGGAATCCAGTGCCACGGTGCTGGATGACCTGCGTGTGGCCGGTGCGGGCATCGTGACCCGGCTGGGACTGTTGGGCGTATCCGGCGTGTCCCTGAGTCATAGTGAAAGCCAGCGCCAGGACAGCACGGCCAGCCAGAGCGGTGGGCAAGTTACCGCCAGCCATGAATTTCGCCAGCGCCGCTATGCGCTGAGCGTGCAGCACACGCATCGCGACAGGGGCTTCCGCGATAGCGCCAACTATTTCAGCGATCGCGATCTGCTGCGCAGCGCGACGCAAGTGAACGCCAACCTGCGCGCCGGACGCCAGGGCAGCATCAATGCCAGCTATCTGCATACGCGCCAGTTCGACACTGACGACAACGAATTCCTGGTGCTGGGCCATACCCGCAACCTGCTGCAGCGCATCTCGCTGAGCCTGAGCGTCAACCAGAACCTGCAAGACAGCGACGACCGTACATTGTTTGCCTCCGTCAGCATGTCGCTGGATCGCCCGGGCAGCCGCAATCTGAGCGCCAGCGCATCCACGTCATACAGCGACAGCGGCACGCGCTCCCAGCTCAACCTGCGGCGCCCGGTTCAGGCCTTCTGGGATGTGGGCTGGAATCTGGGCTACAGCCATGACCACAGCGATGTCACCCGCGCTGATGCCACCTGGCGCACGCCCTATGCACAGGTGCAAGGCGGCGCATCCCGTAGCGGCAACGGCACAGACCTGTTTGCCAGCGCCGACGGCTCCCTGGTGTATGGCGGTGGTGCCCTGTTTGCCGCCAACCGCGTGAGCGACAGCTTTGCCATCGTCGATACCTCGGGGTTTGCCAATGTGCCGGTGCGGCAATCCAATCTGCTGATCGGCCACACCAACCGGCACGGCAAACTGCTGGTGCCCAATCTGGTCTCGTTTGTGCCCAACAAACTCGCGATCGACATCGACGATCTGCCGGTCAACACGCGCATTGATCAACCGCAGACAGAAGTGACGCCAGCGGACCAGGTCGGCCTCGTGGTGCGCTTCGACGTGACCCGGCAACACAGCGCCATTGTCATCCTGCACGATACCGAGGGCGCACCACTGCCTCTGGGCACCGCCGTACTGTTGGCGGATGGCTCGCGCACCGTGGTGGGGCATGACGGTGAAGTATTTGTGCAGGAGCTGGCACCGCAGGAGAATGGACAGACGGGGCTGCAGACCAGTGTGCTCACCGTTATGACGTCACGCGGTGACGGCTGTCAGGCACAGTTGGCGGTGCCCGCGCGCAGCAACCATTTGCCACGCATCGGACCGATCGCCTGCGCGGCCAACCCTGATCAAGTCAACAACAGCCAACGCGACGCGACCAGTATCACTAACCCGCAGCAGACGGAGTGACCGCCATGTTCTTGACGCCCCTCACATCAACCAGCATCAGCCAGAGCCTGGCCCGCGTCCTGCAGCTGGTACTGCTGTGGACCATGGCCCTGTCCCTGGGATTGTTTTCTGCGCTCACCCAGGCGGGCAGCCTGTCGGTGAGCCCGGTGCTGCTCTCCATGACACAGGCCCAGAACAACCGCACCATTACCCTGCGCAATACCGCCGCCACCGAGGGGTATTATCAATTGCAGTTGTTCGCCTGGTCCCAGGAGGACGGAGAAACCCGGCTTGTGCCACAGGAATCCCTGATCGTGACTCCGCCGCTGGCGCTGATCGCACCGGGCGCGTCACAACTCGCTCGTGTCGTCCGCGCGGACGGCAACACCGCCACGGACACAGAAGGCAGCTACCGCCTGATCATCAGTGAAATCCCCCACGATCTGCTGGAGCAGGGCGATGCCGCCGTCAACGTGCTGCTGCGCGTGTCGGTACCGGTCTTCACCCAGGGACCTGCCGACGCAGCGCCCCGGTTGCAGGCCAGCGTCACGACCCGGGAAGGCAACCCTCACCTGCGCCTGGAAAACCACGGCAACAGCCATGCCCGCCTCACCGACGCCTCTCTGGCAGACTCGCAGGGCCAGCTGACGCCCTGGCGCGCGGGCCTGATGGGTTATGTATTGCCCGGTTCGGTTTTTTACTGGCCGCTGCCGGATACCGCTACCACGGCCACGCAACTGAGCGTCAGCATCAACGGCACAGCCACCATGCTGGCACTGACGCCGTCGGAGCAGACACCATGACCGGCGCACGACATCCCACCCGGATGGCACTGCGACTGTGTCTGCTGACACTGTTGCTGTCCATGGCGCCGCAGGCCTGGTCCGCCGTGAACTGCAGCATTACCAACAGCCCGGTACTGACCTTCGGTGACGTGGACCCCTTCACACAGACCATCCAGGACGCCACGGTCCAGCTGAACTGGCAATGCGACCGAGGCCTGTTCGACAGCACCGCCAACACCATGTGTATTTACGCCAGCCGCGGCAACGGTCCGATCGCTCCCCGGCAGCTGAGCAATCCTGCCGGCAACCCGTCACTGAGCTTCAATCTGTTTCGGGATTCAGCACGCAGCATCATTCTTGGCCAGCCGGGCGAGAGCGAAAATCGCGGGCTGTCCGTCAGTGTTTCCCTCCCCTTGTTCACCTTCTCCACCAGCGGCACCGTGACGCTGTATGGGCGTCTGCTCACCCCCCTGCCCGCCAACACACGTGCTGGTATGCACGAGAATCTGCTGATCAATTCCCGTGTCGGCGTGCGCACCGGCAATACCGGGCAGAGCTGTGACAATATCAGCAACTTCTCAACGTCCAGTACCTACACCCTGCAAACCCGGGTGAACATTCTGGACCAGTGCCGGGTCGAGACCACCGACATGGATTTCGGCACCCAGGGGCTGCTGCTCAACGCCGTGGACAGCACCTCTGCCGTGCGCGTGCGCTGCAGCAACCAGACCGCCTTTACGGTACAACTCAACGACGGCCTGCATGCCGCCGGGGGCAATCGTCGCATGCGCAGCGCCAACAACGACCTGCTGATCTATGAGCTGTTCCGCGACGCGGCCCGCAGCCAGCGTTGGGGCAGCAGCGCCGGACAGCGTGCCGCCGGCACCGGTGTCGGCCCCGGCAATGTCATCAAGCTGCCGGTTTACGGCCGCGTCCCCGCCGCACCGGGTGCCGCACCGGGCAGTTACAGCGACACCATCACCGTGATGGTAGAATTTTGATGGCAAGGTTCTGACCGCGCCTGCCCACACGGCGCCATAAACGGCTATAGTGACGACTGCTGCGACGTACCGGCCTTGCGCCGACGCCGCCCATCCTGCCGTGACCGGAGCCCCCGCACATGAAAGCCTCGGATCTGTTTGTCAAAGCCCTGGAAGCCGAAGGGGTGGATTACCTGTTTGCCATTCCCGGTGAAGAAAACCTCGACCTGCTGGAATCCCTGCGCCACTCCAGCATTCGCCTGATCATTACCCGGCACGAACAAGCCGCCGGCTTCATGGCCGCCACCTACGGCCGCCTGACCGGCAAGGCCGGTGTCTGTCTGGCGACCCTGGGCCCGGGCGCCACCAATCTGGTGACCGCCGCCGCCTACGCCCAGCTGGGTGGCATGCCCATGGTCATGCTGACCGGCCAGAAGCCGATCAAGAGCAGCAAGCAGGGCCAGTTCCAGATCATTGATGTGGTCGACATGATGCGATCGCTGACCAAATTCACCAAACAGATCGTCAGCGGCGACAGCATCCCGTCACGTATCCGCGAGGCCTTCCGTCTGGCACAGGAAGAGCGCCCCGGCGCCACCCACCTTGAACTGCCCGAGGACATTGCCCGGGAGGACAGTAACGCCGCAGTGCTGCAACCCAGCCTGACACGTCGCCCCACCGCAGAAGAAAAAGCCGTACGGGCCGCCGCACAAGCCATCAGCAACGCCAAACGGCCGCTGCTGCTGGTCGCCGCTGGTGCCAACCGCAAACTCACCTGCAAGATGCTGCGGCAGTTCATCGACAAACTGGGCATCCCGGTGGTCACCACCCAGATGGGCAAGGGCGTCATCGACGAAACCGATCCGCATTTCATCGGCAATACGGCGCTGTCCGACGGCGACTTTGTCCACCGCGCCATTCATGCGGCGGACCTGATCATCAACCTTGGTCACGACGTGGTGGAGAAACCGCCTTTCTTCATGCGCAGCGGCGGGCCCAAGGTCGTGCATATCAATTTCAATTCCGCCCAGGTCGATCCGGTGTATTTTCCGCAGATCGAGGTCATTGGCGACATCGCCAACAGCCTGTGGCAACTGAAAGATATGCTGAACGCGGAACCCCACTGGGATTTCAGCGAGTTCATGCGCATCCGCGACGCCCTGAAGACGCACATCGCTGAAGGCACCCATGGCGACAGCTTCCCGGTGAAGCCGCAACGCCTGGTGCATGACATCCGCAAGGTGATGCCGGAAAACGGCATCATTGCGCTGGATAACGGCATGTACAAGATCTGGTTCGCGCGCAACTATCCCGCCTATCTGCCCAACACGGTGCTGCTGGACAATGCGCTGGCGTCGATGGGCGCCGGCCTGCCTTCCGCCATGGCCGCCAAACTGGTCTATCCCGAGCGCCGCGTCATGGCGATCTGTGGCGACGGCGGCTTTATGATGAACTCCCAGGAACTGGAGACGGCGGTACGCCTGAAACTGGATCTGGTCGTGCTGGTGCTGCGTGACGATGGCTACGGCATGATCAAGTGGAAACAAGCGCAAATGAAGTTTGACGACTATGGTCTGGACTTCGGCAATCCCGACTTTGTCACCTATGCGCAATCCTATGGCGCCAACGGCCACCGCATTTCACGCAGCGGCGAGCTGGAAGAGGTCATCGAACAATGCTTTGTCACCGGCGGCGTGCACCTGATTGACCTGCCCGTGGATTACGCCGACAACGACCGTATTCTGAATAATGAGATCCGGGAACTGAGCCAGGCGCTTTAATACATCCCGCGCGCTTTAACACATCAAGGGAGACCCCGATGCTGAAGGATGCATACCCGTACTATCTGGCCAATGAGCCGATCTACGCCAACAAAGACCTGGCCGTGACAGACAAATACTCCGGCGAGATCGCCACCCACGTTGCCCTGGCCGACCGCAAGGCCATTGATCAGGGCATCGCCGGCACCGTCAAGGCGGCCGCCGCCATGGCCGCCATGGCACCCTACGAGCGCCAGGCCGTACTCGATCACTGCGTCATGCGCTTCCGCGAGCGCAGCGAAGAGCTTGCCATGGCGCTGTGTATCGAAGCAGGCAAACCGATTCGCGATGCACGGGGCGAAGTAGGTCGGCTGGTGGATACGTTTCGTGTAGCGGCGGAAGAAGCCGTTCGCATTGACGGCGAAGTGCTGAATCTGGAAATTTCTGCCCGGGCAAAAGGCTATCGCGGCTTTACCAAGCGCGTGCCCATCGGCCCCTGCTCCTTCATCTCGCCCTTCAACTTTCCGCTCAATCTCGCCGCCCACAAGGTAGCGCCCGCGATTGCAGCAGGCTGCCCGTTTGTGCTCAAACCCGCCAGCCGCACCCCCATCGGCGCCCTGATCATCGGCGAAGTGCTGGCAGAAACCAACCTGCCCAAAGGCGCCTTTTCCATTCTGCCTTGCCACCGCGACGGCGCAGACCTGTTTACCGAAGACGAGCGCCTGAAACTGCTGAGCTTTACCGGCTCACCCCAGGTCGGCTGGGACCTGAAAGCTCGCGCCGGCAAGAAACCGGTGGTGCTTGAACTCGGCGGCAACGCGGCCTGCGTCGTGGATGAGGATGCAGATCTGGAAGATGCCGTGGAGCGCATCGTGTTCGGCGCCTTCTATCAATCGGGCCAAAGCTGCATCGGCGTCCAGCGCATCTACGGCCATCGCGCCATCTACGACAAGCTGAAACAGAAGCTGGTGGCAAAAACCCGCACCCTGAAGATGGGCGATCCCCGTGACGAGGAGACCTTTATCGGTCCGGTGATCTCGGAAGGGGAAGCGCAACGTCTGGAAAACTGGATACAGGAAGGCGTGGAGCGCGGTGGCACCTTGCTGTGCGGCGGCGGCCGCAACGGTGCCATGCTCGAACCGACGCTGCTGGAAAACGTGCCAGCCGGGTGCAGCATTGTCGACGACGAAGCGTTCGGTCCAGTGGCAGTACTGGAAGCCTTCGACGATTTTGATCGTGTGCTGGAGACCGTCAACGCAAGCACCTTCGGCCTGCAGGCGGGTATTTTCACCCGCGATCTGTACAAGGCGCACCGTGCCTGGGATCTGCTCGAAGTCGGCGGCGTGGTCATCGGTGATGTGCCGTCCTGGCGGGTCGACAATATGCCCTACGGTGGCGTCAAGGATTCCGGGCTGGGACGTGAGGGCATTCGCTGGGCGATTCGCGATATGACCGAGGAGCGACTTCTGGTGATCCGCACGCCGCAGTAGCAGTGTGCAGAGCTGTTTCAACAAGGGAAAAAAAAGCCGCCCGATGATGGGCGGCAGAACGGAGCACGTTTACGGGCAGGCCTCTACGCGAGCAGGCCTCTCAGGAACGTCACTACAGAAACATCACTACAAGTGCGTCACTACCAGCACGCCGAGCGCGGCCAGCTCGGCGCCAAACCAGATCTGTACGGCGCCGCGATTCAGGGCGACACGGTCCAGCAGGGCAATCCCCACCAGCAAACCATGGGCGCCATAGATCGGCAGCATCGCTGCACCCTGATACAACGCCAGTAAGGTGACCAGCAGATTGGCAACCGCAGCCAGCATGAACACCGGGCGGTCACCATCCAGCGCCAGCGCCACCATCACCCAGGCCATGACCACCAGGAACAGGCTGCCAGCGTAGGCCGGCACCAGACCCAGCGCCGCGCCCAGCAGGCCTGCCAGCATCAGCAACCCGGCTCCTGCGCTGGCCATGCCCAGCGGGGCACTCAGGCGAGCCAGCTCACTGACCACTGGAATATGACTGGCGGGCCGCGCCAGACGGGTATCGCGATCAAAAAGTTCGCGGGACAGTTCGTCGTAAAAGTTGCCGGTTACTGTGCGCATGTCGCACCTCCCTGCCTTGATTGACACATTCAGAATACGCCTTGACTTATCAGTGCAAGAGTGGCGTTATTGACATTGTTATGGCCATATCCGCCACACATGAGGTGCCATTCATGCCAAAGGTGACAGTTTTCGCCGTAGACGACATTCTGGCAACAGGTGTCACCGGTCCGCTTGAGGTGCTCAATATCGCCAATATCCAGGCAGATCTGGCCGATCTGCCGGCACATCAGCGGTTCAGCTGGACCGTGGTTTCCGTGGACGGGAAACCCGTGCGCAGCTCGGCAGGCTTCATGCTGCCGGTAGAGGGCAATTACATGCGCGCCCGCGAAGCCGACATCATCATCATTCCCGGCTTCAATCACCGCACCGGTCGCGAGGTCAGCCATTATGTATCGGCCATGCCCGAAGGCTACCTCAGCTGGCTGAAAGCCCAACACCAGGCAGGCAAAGTGCTGTGCGGCATCTGCAGCGGCACCTTCGTACTGGCCGAGGCCGGTTTGCTGGATGGCCGCCGCGCCACCACCAGCTGGTGGCTGACCAAGTCGTTCCGCCGCCGTTACCCGGCCGTCGATCTGCATCCGCGAGAAGTGGTCACCGAAGATGGCAACCTGCTGTGCGGCGGCTCAGCGGCGTCGTGGATGCATGTCAGTCTGCGGCTGATCGCGCGGTATATGGACGCGCAGGTGGCCAGCGCCTGCGCGCGCATCATGCTGGTGGACCCGGGCAGTGCCTCGCAGGCGCCCTACCTGAATGCCGAGCATCTCACCGCCAGCCGCGACAGCGCGCTTGAGCAGGTGATAGACCGCATGCGCGAGCAACTCGACACGCCCCTGTCTGTCAGCGACATGGCGGCCTGGGCAAACATGAGCGAGCGTTCCTTCATTCGTCGCTTCCGGGAAGTCGCAGGCATGCCACCGGGACACTACTTGCAGAAGATGCGCATCGATACCGCCAAGCGCCTGCTGGAGCAATCAGACCTGCCGCTGGAGCATATTGTTACGCAGGTCGGTTACACCGATGTCAGTTCATTCCGGCGCCTGTTCCGCAAAGAGGTCGCCGTGTCACCGGGCGCCTACCGACAACGTTTTCGCCAAGCCCGCGCCTGAGACTGACAACACCAGACGTCATTCGCTTACCTGCACTTCCGCTCAGGCTGACAGCACCAGGCGGCCGGCTCTGTCAGGCTATGCACCTGAATGGACGCGCAGGAGTGTGGCATGGACGACCACGATACCGCTTACCGGCTGCTGTTCTCGCACCAGGCCATGGTGCGGGACCTGCTACTGGGGTTCACACCGGGCACCTGGACGAATGAACTGGATCTCGACACCCTTGAGCGGGTCAATACCAGCTATGTGACGGACGATCTGCGCAGCCGCTGTGACGATGTCATCTGGCGCGTGCGCTGGGGGGACGACTGGCTCTACGTTTACATTCTGCTGGAATTCCAGTCTTCCGTGGACCGCTTTATGGCCGTGCGCATCATGGCGTATGTCGCCTTGCTGTATCAGGATTTAATCCGCGGCGATCAGCTGGAGAGCGACCGGCTGTTGCCTCCGGTGCTGCCTGTTGTGCTGTACAACGGCGAGCCACGCTGGCGCGCTCCGCAGCACATCGCGGACCTGATACACCCCGGGCCGGGCGCCCTCACCCCCTGGCGCCCTGCCATGCGCTACCTGTTGCTGGATGAAGGCGCCTATGAGGAGGCCGCGCTGCCCGGGGAACGTAACCTGGTGGCCGCACTGTTTCGGCTGGAGACCAGCCGCACGAAGGAGGATTTCAGGCGGGTCCTGAGACTTCTGATAGACTGGCTGGATACACCGGAGCAGGCGGATTTGCGGCGTAGCATCACCGCCTGGTTACGCCGGGTCTTGCTTCCACGCCGAATGCGGGATACACCCATACCCGAGATACAGGATTTGCAGGAGGTCGATACCATGTTGTCTGAACGAGTGAAAGACTGGACCCGGGACTGGAGAGAGCAAGGTCTTGAGCAGGGGCTGGAGCAGGGCCGCAAGGAAGAGGCCACGGCGATTGCTACTGCGGTCATCGAGCGCCGCTTCGGCGACGTTCCACTGTGGGTACAGGATCGGCTGCGCGTTGCTGACGCAACGCAATTGCACAACTGGGCGCTGGCCCTGCTGGATGCTCCTTCGCTGGAGGCAGTGTTCAGTTGATAGACCGGATCGCGCGCTCCCCGCACCGTAAATTCGCCCCCCGGGGCCGCCTGTGGCTCCGGCATTGCCCTTGCACTTTGTCTGCGCTGACCGCAACATATTGCGCAGATAACAATAATAACGGCGCGCCGCAGCACTGTTGAGCCGCACTGTTGAAAAGTACCGGCTGAAAATTACCGGCGCAGCCGATGTATCAGGAATCCTGGGGGAAACGCCCGGCCTGATGCTATGACAACAATGGCCGATTACCGGCGCTCCCCCCCTGTTTGGCGTGCTACATCACTCTGACTATGGGGAGAACACTCATGACCAGCTCCGCACTGACACCGCGACCTCGACCGGCGGTTGGCCCACTCTTTCGTATCCTGCTGTCTGTACAACGCTTCATACCCTTGTTCATCAAGGTGCCCTTCGTGACCCATGTGCTCGGCCCGCGCCGCACGGCCACCCTGGCAGTGCACACACCGGGACCGCTGATGCTGCCGGTGACCCAGCGGCTTGCGCCCGACTTCAATGCCGATGTCACCCTGTACCTGGCGCCGCAGGAAATCCGCGATCTGCTGGATCACATGCCCAACGATGTCTGGATCGCCATCGCCCGGGCCCTGATGGACAAGGGGAAATACGAGATCACCGCCGGCTTTGCCGATCTGCTGACAGAGAATGAGATTCGTGCCTTTATCGTCACTCTGAACGATCCCGAGGGCGTGATGCATATCGCACCGCATCTGGCCGATCCGGAACGCGTGGTGAACATTGCGCGCCGCTTTTCGAACACCTACCTGGTGAAGTTAGGGAAAGCCGCTTGTGCCGGCGGCAACCACGCTATCGCTGCACGGGTGTGTCTGGGGGTTTCCCCTGATCGGCAACGGGTGATTCTTGATGCATTGAGTGCGGCAGATCGCGACAAGGTACTTTCGCATTATTCCGCTGTGGAGCGCAGGGATATGGATGAAACAACCTGATAGCTGGCGAGATCATACCCGGCAGTGACGACCTCCATCACTGCCGGGCATGTTGCGTTACAGCGAGCGCATATACTCCGCGACCGCTGCAATTTCTTCTACTGTCAGGTCATCCGGCACACCACCCAGGTTGCGCGAATAGGTTTCCACGACTTCTTCCAGCGTGGCAGCACTGCCGTCATGGAAGTAAGGCGCAGTGAAACCGATCCCGCGCAGACCCGGCGTCTTGATACCGCCAGCCAGCCCACCCATGGGGGGCTCGTCCGTAATGGCTGCCGTGATCACATTCCCGGTGAATTCTCCGGTGTTGTGACAACCGCCGCAGTTGGCACGGCCGTAGAAGAGCTGGAAACCTTCCTCCGCCAGTGCTTCATCGAACATGCCCGGTGCCGGGCTGGTGAAACTGCGCTGCCAGTCCTGCACGTCGAGCAGATCCTGCTCCGGAATGATGTTTGGCATATTGGCAGCCGCGACCAGGGCATCAATCAAATCCTGAGGTGGGGCGCTACGCAGGTGCGGCGGCAAGGTGCCGGTGTCGGTGCCGAAGGCGCCTTTGCCACCCATCACGAGGTGATAAACCGCTTCGGCCTGACTGGCCAAGCCGTTGGGCAGTCCGTTTTCCGGATCATTGATGAACTCCCCGTCCCAGTTGTAGCGATAGCCCTGTGCACCGAGATCGACGAAATTCCACAACGGCGGGAAGGTTGTCGGATTGTCCACGCCGTCATCCAGCGGGTTGAAGGCGCCGAAGGCGCGCACATCGTGGCGTCCCGGCCCCCATCCTTCCAGTGCGGCGATCAGATCATCTTTCGCCTGCCCGTCGGGCATGCCCTGCACAAACGGTGTCAGGGAAATGATGACGCCGGTGTTCATGTCGTAGTTGGGCAAGCCATCCAGCGCCAGCGGCCCGATGGGCAGTGGCGTGAGTTCACCCGCGCTCAATTCAAACTCTGTCGGTGTCACGTTAACGTGACACAGCGCGCAGGTGATGCCCGCAGACGTCATCATGTCCGGGTTATCCATGTCATCGAAGAAACCACGCACGCCGACGACGGCATCAGCCTGAATCAGCGCCCGGGTAATGGCGGGGTCTTCCAGCGCATCCTGCTTGGCCTGGAAATTGTCGCCAAGCAGTACATCTACGATGCCTTGAGGTACGCGATTCAGATCAATCTGCGCGCCGACCGCCACAGCGGTGGACGGCGCAAGTCCGTTCAGCAACTCATGCAGACCTATCACACCGCCCCAGATATCTTCGTTCTCATAAGTTTCGTACAGGAATACATCCTGACCGCGGGCAACCCCGTCACCCGTGGCAGTGCGGAGCTGTCGGTTCACTGCACGGAAGATGCTTGTCTCTCTGGTCAAACCGATAGTGCGGCTTTCGGAGGCACGAAAAAAACTGCCGCGAACCCGGTCCCAACCATTGAGATCCAGTCGCAGGACCTCTGCGACCTGAGGATGCTGCGGCGCATCCCGCACCGCCAGCTCGATGCTGACATTCTCTGTTATTACCGCACCGAGAATCCGGATATCGAAGGCGTCACTCACCGGCGTCGTATTGTCCGGCGTACGTGGCGGTACGCCCTGCCGCACGATGCGCAATGTGCCGTCCTGATCGAGTGCATCAGGTGGCACGACAACGGTCACCGCACCATCTTGTGTCATAAAAGTACCGCCCAGCGCCGCCGACACCGGCTCTTCCAGCAGCAATACATTGGGTCTCACGCTGCTGCTACCGCCGCAAGCACTGAGAACAAGCGTTGCCAGACCGAGCATGAGCATGCCCGCTGACATCTTTCCGGCGCTATACCAGCGCGCCATGGATAATTGATTCACGATACGTACCTCCACCCGCATTTCTTTTCCTTTTGCCCGTCAGCCCGTCAGCGTTTCTTCAGTGCTTGTCATGACGGTAATCCGGTGCCCCGAGTAGCGTGCAAACGTTACTCCCTCGGGACGTTGGACCCGATGACGTGGAGGTCAGGTGAATATTCACGCGAATATCGGATTAAATGATGAAGTGTGAAAGGCGTGCATTGATATGTTGCCGGAGGGTAATCAGAACGGGCGTGAATTCACGCCCGGCTGACTTCTTGCTTGTCAATCACGTCAGAATATCTGTCAACGATAGGGGCGCGTCACCTGTTCGAACTGCGACGCAGCGGTAGAAAACTCGTTGCGCAGGCGTTGCACCAACTCGCTGACTTTGGGCACATCACGAATGCTGCCGATGCCCTGGCCTGAACCCAGAATATCTTTCCAGACTTTCTTGTCGCTGTTGCCGCCGGAACCGAAATCCATCTTGGAGGGATCACCTTGTGGCAACTTGTCTGGATCATAGCCGGCCTCGGCCACCGACTCTCTCAGATAATTGCCATGCACACCGGTGAACAGAGAGCTGTAGACCACATCGTCTGCAGAACCCTTCACCAGCATCGCGCGGTAACGCTCATCAGAGTTGGCCTCTTCCGTCGCAATGAAGCGCGTCCCCATATAGGCAAGATCTGCTCCCATGGCGATGGCACCGGCCACCGAGGCGCCGTCAGCGATGGCGCCGGAGAGAATCACCGTACCCTCGTACCAGGATTTGATTTCCCGCAGCAAGGCAAACGGACTCAACGAACCGGCATGGCCACCGGCGCCGGCGCTGACCAGAATCAGGCCGTCGACCCCCTGCTCTGCCGCCTTGCGCGCATGACGCTGATTGATCACATCATGAAACACCAGCCCGCCATAGGCGTGCGTGGCGCGGACCAGTTCTGCAGGCGGGCGCAGGCTGGTGATGATGATCGGCACTTCTTCTTCCACGCAGACCGCCATGTCGGCTTCCAGACGGTCATTGCTCGCATGGCATATCTGGTTAACCGCAAAAGGCGCGACCGTCTTGTCCGGGTTTGCCGCCGCATATTCGGCCAGCTCTCGCTTGATACGCTGGATCCATTCCCGCAGTGCAGACTGGGGCCGGGCATTGAGCGCCGGGAAAGAGCCGACGATGCCGGCCTTGCATTGTTCAATGACCAACTCGGGGCCGGATACGATAAACATGGGTGACGCCAGTACCGGCAGCGTAAGCCGGCCTTTGAGCATGTCAGGCAGAGCCATGATGTGAGTCCTTGTGAGCCAAAAGAATGGGGGCAACCTTAGCAGTTTATAAAACCCGTGAGTATCCTGCGACTCCTCACCTGGCGCTGACCCGCATCGCGTCATGCTGATGACCTGTAAAGGAGTGCTGACCATGCGCGGGATCCGCAGCCTGATTGCTTTTGTCCTGCCCGCCTTGCTGGGCATCGTTCTGATGCTGCTATGCATGCCCCTGGGGCGGCGGCGCGCCATCAACATTGCCGTGCCGGCCGTGACCTGGCTGGGCCATCTTCTGGCGGGCATTCGTCTTGCCGTGGCTGGCGATGTTGCGGCGCTGTCGATCCGACCGGCAGTCTTCGTGATCAATCACCAGAGCGGCGCCGACCCGATCATCGTTGCCCGCCTGCTGCGGCGGAACATCACCGGGGTGGCCAAGAAATCCCTGCGCCGCCACCCGTTGCTGGGACCACTGCTGCGCCTGGCAGGCGCAGCCTTTGTCGACCGCGACGCCGGTGCCGGTAGTGCGGCATTGCAACCTGCTCTGGCACGCCTGAAACAGGGGTACGGCATCGTCATCGCCGCCGAGGGTCGCCGCAGCCCCGATGGCCGGCTGCTACCCTTTCGCCCCGGCGCATTGTGGCTGGCCCGGGAAGCCGGGGTGCCTGTCGTACCCATCGTGCTGCATAACAGCCGCGTTATACTGCCCCCCGGTGCCCTGGTGATGCACTCGAGCACCGTTGCCGTGACGGTCTTGTCACCCATACCCGAGGACACCATAACTGCCGGGGGGCTCTGGCTTGATGATCTGGAGAAACGCTTTGTCCGTTGCCTGGACGCCGGCCACCCGGCTATCGAGAGCTCTGCTGGTGACGAGGCTGTTAACAATGAGCCTGGCAGTGACGGCAGCACACCCGGTGGGCGCCGACGCCACCACTGACGTTTCAACCCGGGTCATGCGCGAGCGACAATCCGGGCCCGACATTGTGCGTGCCGCGACCCGGCTCCCCCTCAACGTCAACACGCTGCTTTCGGTGCTCGAGCATCCCTGCCATGTCAGGCAATGGGCGCCGGATCTGGAGGAGCTGGTGCTGCTTGAGCACCATGACGGGCACAGCCTGGTGTACATGCGTACCCGGACACCCTGGCCCATGCGACCCCGTGATGCGGTGACGCGCTTTTCCCGGCATCAGACAGAGGACGGTACCGTCACACTGACCATGCAGGGCGAGCGTGATGCCGTTCCGGCAATGCCCGGCGTCGTGCGCATGCCCTTCATCGCAGGACAATGGCAGTTGAGGCCGGAAGCAGAGGCCATGACGCAGGTGGACTACCAGCAACGCGTCAGCCCGGGCGGCGGCGTGCCACAATGGCTGGCAGATCAGGCCGCTGTCCGCCATGTCCGCACCACACTGGCAGCACTGGAGGAATATGTTGAACGTCATACCGAGGAGAATGACTGCAGCGCTGCAGGGCCTCCGGTCACTGACCCTCGCATGGGCCGTGACGATACTTATCTCTGGATTGGCCCCCGGCCTGGTAACGGCGAGTGAACGAAACAGCGCTGGCCACGCTCCGTTCGCCGATGTCAGCCGCCCACGCGCCAATGCCGACGAAGCAGCAGCCTGCAAGGCCTGGTTCGTTCAGGCAGACAGCGCGCTACGTCGCGCAAACATCCATGATGCCGCCAGTGTACCGCTGCCGGACGCGCCCTGGTTACACAGCAGTCGCTGGCTCAACGGCCTGTTCGGCCTTACGCACCATGACCCGGCCCTGCGTGAGGCCTGGCTCACACTCGCTGCTGATACGGGCTTTACCAGCTGGCAGGCGCGACTGGCACGGCTGGCGCCGGATCATCACTGGGCGCCAACGCTCTGGCACTGCCAGCAAGCCCTGCTTGACCAGCAGCTGACGGCCGGCAACGACATCGGCGCGCTGACGCTGCCGGAGATCCCGGACAGCTACAATACCTGGCAGAGAGCCCTCGGCCTGTATCCGCTGACACGGCGGCTGGCAGCACCCGCGGTGAACCGGTACCACCGCACCATGAGCGCCCGTCTGGCGAGCAACGATGTGCAGGCGGCACGTTTCTTCCTGGCACCACACGCGCCGCAAGGCGACGGCGCAATGACCGCACCGGAACACGTTGCCAACCTGCCGCCGCTGGCACTGCCGGATGACGCCACGCGCAACGTGCTGCTGCAACATTATGCACCGGTAATCGCCACGGAGCGGGACAAACACGACAATCATCCCGGCGCCATCGCCATTGATGACGCCGGCATCCGGGTACTCACCAATGACCCGGTCAGCTACACCTGGCTGACCTGGACCCGGTTCAACAACACCCCGCTACTACAGCTCAATTATCAGTTCTGGTTCCCGCGCCGCCCGGCCACGGGCCGTTTCGATATGTACGCGGGAGAGCTGGACAGTGTGATCTGGCGCGTCACGCTGCGCCCGGACGGCAAGGTGCTGTTCTATGACAGCATTCATGCCTGCGGCTGCTACCACAAACTGTTCATCAGCACGGCCTCCGCGGACCGGATTGCACATCGCGTCCCCGACGGCGACCGCCCGGTAACCGCGCCAGCGCCGGTACCCGATGCGGCCACACAGCGACTGCAACTGTTGCTCGAGTCCGGCACCCACTATCTGGTTGGCGTCACGGCTGCAACACCGATACATCACACTGATACCGTGCCCGATATGCTGCCGGCGACGCGGTACCGCCTGCACGCTGCAGATAAACTGCGTCAGTTGCCTGCGCCCGACGGCGGCATCACCAGTCTGTTCAACAGTAACGGTCTGATCCCCGCATCACGTCGTCCCGAGCGTTTCACACTCTGGCCCATGGGCATTCCTTCCGCTGGCGCCATGCGCCAGCAAGGCACCCAGGCCACTGCATTTATCGGCCGCCGCCACTTCGACGACGGCGATCTCGCAGAGACGCTTTTCACATCGCTTGAGTGACACCGAGCGAACGCAAAACTCTGCGTCCATGACACAGATCATTGCTCGTGACGTTGATTGCGATCAGGATCAGTGGAAACAAACAGGAGCCCCCCATGAATGACCCGCACCGGGCCGCCACACTGGAAGCGCTGCGTGCACGCGATCCGGCTTTTGATACTTGGGCACGCGGCTATGGCGTGATACAGCATTTGCCGCTGACACAGCACCGCGTGGCGAGCTTGCTGGAACGTGCCGCATCGCCGGAACAACGCGATGCATGGCTGGCCTTGTTGCACGCCGCAGATCGCATTGCCTGCATGGGGATGTGGTTGGTGGCGCACATGACCTACGTACGCCGTCCGCGCCTGGACGGCAGCCCCCTGAGCGCGGATGACTTCAAACCTGTGCCGGAAGGCCACACCGGTGGTGCCCTCAATATGGTCCCGGCCTATACCGGCTATCTGCTGGCCAACAGCCTGTCCGGCGACACCCGCGCCTGGCTGATGGGCCAGGGACACTGCGTGGCGGCTATCGACGCGCTGAACCTGCTCACCGGCAATATGATGCCGGAGCACGCACGACGCTACGCGCTGGATGATGCGGGGCTGGCCACCTTTGTGAACGATTTTTACCACTACGGCGTCGGCACGGATGGCGCGCCCCGCTCGCCACTGGGCAGCCACGTCAATGCGCATACCGCAGGCGGTATCAGCGAGGGCGGCTATCTCGGCTTTGCCGAGCTGCAATATGTGCACATGCCGCTGCCCGGGCAGTCGCTGGTCGCTTTTCTCAGTGACGGGGCTTTCGAGGAACAACGCGGCAGCGACTGGTCGCCGCGCTGGTGGCGCGCCGAAGATTGCGGCACGGTGCTACCGGTGATGATTGCCAACGGTCGGCGCATTGATCAGCGCACCAGCATGAGCCAGTCCGGCGGCACACCCTGGTTCCGCGACCATCTGACCCTCAACGGCTTTGACCCACTGACCATCGACGGACGCGACCCGGCCGCCTTTGCCTGGGCCTTGCTGGATGGCGAGCATCGCCTGGCTGAACGGGTGCGCATGCTGCGCGACGGCGTCAGTGATTACCCGGTCCGGCTGCCGTACGTGATCGCCGAAACCGTCAAGGGATTCGGCTTTCCCGGCGCGGGCAGTAACGCCGCCCACAACCTGCCGCTGGCCGACAACCCGGCGAACGATGAGCGCGCCCGGGCCAGCTTCAACGCCGGCGCCGCCAAACTGTTCGTGCCTGCCGAGGCGCTGCGCGAGGCAATCGCCACCCTGAACAATCATGGCCAGTCTGACCGGCCTGCAGAGCGCGACCACCCTCTGGCCAATCCGGCGCCCCACGACGCCATACTCCCGGCGCTGATACCCCCGCCGGCAGGCACAACCCAGTCTCCCATGGCGGCCATCGACGATGCATTTGTCGCGCTGGTGCGCGCCAATCCGGATCTGCGTGTGCGCATCGGCAACCCGGATGAAATGCGCAGCAACCGTCTCAATGCCTCACTGGACATGCTGCAGCATCGCGTGACCCATCCCGAGCCCGGTATCGCCGAATCCCTGCACGGCAGCGTCATTACGGCACTCAACGAGGAAGCCGTGGTGTGTGCGGCACTGGGCAACAAGCAAGGCCTTAATCTGGTCGCCAGCTACGAAGCCTTCGCCGTGAAAATGCTGGGCGCCATGCGCCAGGAAATTATCTTCGCCCGGCATCAGGCAAGCGCCGGCCGACCACCACGCTGGTTGTCACTGCCCATCCTGTGCAGCTCGCATACCTGGGAGAACGGCAAGAACGAGCAATCCCATCAGGACCCGACATTGTGCGAGGCCTGGCTTGGCGAAATGAATGATGTGGCGAGCGTGCTGTTTCCCGTGGACGGGCCCAGTGCCGCGCGGGCGCTGCTGGATCTGTATGCCAGCCGCGGCCGCATTGCGGTGATGGTGGTGCCGAAAAACGCTCTGCCCGTGCAGCTGGATGCCAACCAGGCAACGCAGCTCAGCGATGACGGCGTGCTGTGCCTGCATCACGATCAGACACCGGCGGTGCAGTTGTTTGCCATCGGGGCCTATCAGCTGGAGGCCATGCAGCGGGCCAGTCAACGACTGCGGGAAAAAGGGATTGCGCACGCCCTGTACGCCCTGCAGGCACCGGGGCGGTTCCGGGCGGCGCGTGATGCCCGGGAAGCCACGTCAGTCCATGACGCCGCGCAGATTCGCGCGTTGATCCCGGATTGCCCTGCGCGGGTCTTTCTCTGCCATGGTCGCCCCGAAGTTTTCAGCGGCGTGCTGCGGCCGCTGGATACCGGCACACAAAGCCGCTTTCTGGGTTATCGCAACCGGGGCGGCACGCTGGATACCTTTGGCATGCTCTACGCCAACGGCGCCACCTGGGCACACGCTACCCTTGCCGTGGCGGAAAGCCTGTCACTGTCCCCGGAGACGCTGCTGGATGAGGCAGAGCTGGCAGCGGTGCAATACCGCAGTGACAATCCCGACGTGCTGCGCTGACGTGAGCTGCTATCAACGCAACGGCCCCCGGGCGGGGCCTTGCGCCGGGGACGCAGCACGGGAGTGACGTAAGGCATAACGCAAGAACGCCTTGTCGAGTTCCACCAGCAGCGGCACCACCAACGCCACCAGCGCCGCTTCCAGCCACAGGGTGGCTGGCAGGGATTGTGATTCGAACAGTGCCTGCATCGGCGGCACAACCGTATACAACCACTGCAATATCAACACTGCGGCTACAGCGATACCGGCAGGCATCAGCCCGCGCAGGCTGGCTTCATGCCACAGCGGGGCATGCAGACGACGGCAGCAGAACAGATACCAGATCTCAACGAAGACCAGGGTCAACACGGCCATGTTGCGTGCCAGCATCAGATCCTCCTGGTAGCGGAGAAACTGGCCGATCACCAGCAGCGTGCCGACCACACCCACCAATACCAGACGTCGCAACAGCAAGGGCGTCACCAGCCCCTCGCCGGGCCGCCTCGGGGGCCGCCGCATCAGGCCTGACTCGCCGTGCTCGAAAGCCAGCGCCAGGGCCAGCGTCACTGCCGTAATCATGTTCACCCAGAGGATCTGCACTGGCGTGATCGGCAGTGCCGCCATGCCGATGACCAGCGCCAGCAACAACACCGATGCCTGCACAACACTGGTGGGCAGAATGAACTGGATCGCCTTGACGATATTGTCATACACCGTGCGCCCTTCGCGCACGGCGGCGGCGATGGTGGCGAAGTTGTCATCCGTCAGCACCATGGCCGAGGCATCCCGGGCGGCGTCCGTACCCTTGCGCCCCATGGCCACCCCGATATCCGCCCGCTGCAAGGCAGGCGCATCATTGACGCCGTCGCCGGTCATGGCAACGACCTCGCCACGGGCCTGCAGGATTTCGACCAATCGCAGCTTGTCCGCCGGGCTGGTGCGGGCAAATACATCGACCTCCGCCATCGCCTCACCCAGTGCCGCGTCATCCATACTGGCCAGATCCTTGCCGGTCAGCACCCGCGCCGCGTTCAATCCGAGTTGCCCGGCAATCACGCCAGCGGTGCGTGGATTGTCCCCGGTGATCATCTTCACCCGTATCCCGGCACTGCGGCACTCGGCCACCGCCTCGATGGCCTCATGACGCGGCGGGTCCGTGGTGCCGGTCAGCCCCAGAAAAATCAGGCCGTCCACGACATCGTCCTCGCCGATGCGCGCACAATCCCCGGGCAACGGTTTGTAGGCCAGGCCCAGTACGCGCATTCCCTCCCCGGCCAGGCGTTCAAGACCGGCATGCCAGAAGGCGCTGTCCAGTGGCTCCGCACCTTGCATGCCCTGTTGCTGTTTGCACAGGCCCAACAGACGTTCCGGTGCGCCCTTCACCAGCATCATGGCGTCCTCACCACGACCATTGAGGGTGGCCATGTAAAGCCGCTCCGTAGCAAAAGGAATCACGTCCCGGCGCGGCCAGCGCGCAGGCGCCGTGCCCGGGTCAAGCCCGGCCTTGCAGGCCAGTGCATAGAGCGCGCCCTCGGTGGGATCACCGTGCAGCACCCAATCCTCACCCTCACGACTGATATGCGCGTCATTGCACAGCAGCGCGACGCGCGCCACCAGATCGCCTACCCGCGCCGCCGCCCCGGCATCGCCCTGCCCGGCATACGCCATCGCGCCAGCCAACGCGTAACCCTCACCGGACACGTCGAAATCGCCGACAGCGGTGAGTACCCGGCGGGTCGTCATTTCATTGCGTGTGAGCGTGCCGGTCTTGTCGGAGCAGATCACAGTAACCGAGCCGAGCACTTCCACCGCAGGCAGTTTGCGAATCACCGCACGCGAGCCCGCCATGCGCTGCACGCCGATGGCCAGCGTGATGGTTACCACCGCTGGCAAGCCTTCAGGAATTGCCGCCACCGCCACCCCTACGGCAACCCGGAACAGCTCCGCCAACGGCAGGCCCAGCCCAAAATAGCCCCAGGCCATGGCCAGCGCCGTAACCGCCAGAATCAGCCCCGCCAATTGCCGGCCGAAAACGCCCAGAGAACGTGTCAGCGGCGTGTCCGGCGTCTCCACCGTATCGACCAGATGGCCGATGCGGCCCAACTCCGTATTGCCGCCGGTGGCCACCACCAGGCCCCGTCCGCCCCCGGCCGTCACCAGCGCGCCCATCCAGGCCATACTGCGCCGTTCCGCCAGCGGGGCGTCGTCAGCCACCGGCGTGTCCTGTTTCGCCACCGGCACGGATTCACCGGTCAGCATGGATTCATCGCAATGCAGATCGCGCACTTCGGACAAGCGCAGGTCCGCCGGCACCCGGTCACCTGCGGCCAGCAATACCAGATCGCCGGGCACCAGCTCGTCTGCCGGGATCTGCCGGGTGTGGCCATCACGCACCACCAGGCACTCCGCCACCAGCATTTGCTGGATTGCGCGCAACGCGGCTTCCGCCTTACCTTCCTGGATAAAGCCGACCAGCGCATTGATAACCACCACGGCGGCGATCACCAGCGCATCCGTGCCATATCCCAGCACCAGCGCCAGCAATGCGGAGGCCATCAGCACATACAGCAATACGTTGTGGAACTGGGCCAGCAAGCGTTGCCAGGCACCGCGCCGGCGTCGGGCAACGAGACGGTTCTCGCCGTAGCGTGCGCGACGTGCCGCCACATCGTCACCGCTCAGCCCCTTGCCGTCGGTATCCCAGGCCTGCTGCGCTGCCTCTACCGCGCGGGCGTGCCAGCATGTTTTCGGCTGCTCTGCTTCAGGTGCTGTCATTGCGCTATGTCCTCCGGGGTGACAGCGGCAATGGCAAACGGGCTCCCCGGCTCCGCGATGCTGACATTGTGGCCGCGTTCCCTGAGCACCTCCGCCAGACTCTCCAGTGCCTCGTTCTCGCCATGCACCAGGCGCAGCGCAGGGCGCCCGCCGATGCCCTCCGCCCAGCGGATCAACTCGGTGCGCCCGGCATGGGCAGAAAATCCACCAAGGGTATGAATCCGGGCGCCCACGGCGTAGCGCTGGCCGAACATGCGCACATGCTCCGCGCCATCCACCAGCTGCCGCCCCAGGGTGCCCCGGGCCTGAAAGCCGGCAAATACGATGTGATTGCGTTCTTGCCACAGACGATGCTTGAGGTGATGCCGGATACGCCCGCCGTTACACATGCCGCTGCCGGCGATGATGATGGCGCCGCGTTCGACACGATTGATCTGCATGGAATCGTCCACCGAGGCAGTCGGTGTGAAACACGGCAGAAACTGCCCGAGTGCGCGGGCACCGAAGTGCCGCATCATCTGCTGATCATCTGCATCCAGGGCATCCAGCCACTGGTCATACAGCCGGGTGACCTCTATCGCCATCGGGCTGTCGAGGAAGACATGCCAGCCATTGAGCAGCCCGCGGTGATACAAACAGCCCAGGTGAAACAGCAACTCCTGCGTGCGCCCGACAGCAAACGCCGGCATCAGGATATTGCCCCCGTCGCGCCCGGCCTGAGCCACCACCTCTTCCAGCTCGGCAATGGTGGCATCCTGGGAGCGGTGATCCCGATTACCGTAGGTGCCTTCCATCAATACCAGATCCGCCGTGTCCGGCACTTCCGGCTCACGCATCAACACCCTATCCGAAGCGCCGATATCGCCGGAGAACACCAGCCGCCATGGCGCGCTGCCTGCGCGGCGCAGACAGACAATGGCGGAACCCAGAATATGCCCGGCATCAATAAACGCCAGATGCAAACCCTCGGCGATCTCCGCCTCCGCGTGCCAGGACAGCGGTTGGCACAGCTTCAGCACTTCCAGCACATCACTGTGATCGTAACGGGGTTTGAGCAAACGACTGCCGGCGCGGCGACGCCGGGTGTTGGCCGCTTCCAGATCGCGCAGGTAAAGCCCGACCGCATCTTCGAGCATGATCGCCAACAGGTTGCGTGTGGCAGGTGTGGTGTAGATCGGTCCGGAAAACCCTTCTGACACCAGCAGCGGCAAGAGCCCTGCATGATCAAGATGCGCGTGGGAAAGTACCACGGCATCAATGTCCCGGGGCCGAAAGGCAAACGCCTCACCTTGCAGACGACGCACTGCGTCACCGCCCTGATGCATACCACAATCCAGCAATATACGCCGGCCAGCCGTTTCCAGCAGATGGCAGGAGCCGGTGACTTCCCGTGCCGCGCCCAATGAGGTGATTGTTGCCATGCGAATCGTCTCCCGGAAAAGCCCTGTGCCAGCCTTAGCTGGCATCGGCGGCAGTAGCGCAGATCATCTCGGCGGCATAGTCTGCCGCGTCACGATAGGGCCTGAGTATCTTGCTGACCCCTGCATGCTTGAGGATGTCCGCGTCTTTTTCGTGGTGCACGGTCACCGCCAGACGCCCGCGAAAGCCACGCTCCTGCAACGCTTCTGCCAGGTTCAGATTGAGTTTCAGATCCGGAATACTGCTGATCACCCAGCGTACATCGTCAATCTCCAGGTGATCGATAAAATCACGGCTTTCCAGATCGCCATAGGCCACATTCAGGCCTGCGCGACTTGCTTCGCGAATCACCTCCGGATCAAAATCCAGCCCCAGCACGCCGACATTGCTGGCCCGCAGCTGCGCCGCCAGTCGGCCGCCATAACGGCCCAGACCGAACACCACCACGGACGCCTGACTCACTTTCTCCTGAGCCTGCTCCGCCTCACGGAACGGGTTGCGCCGCTCAAAGGGCTTCAGCCACGGCGACAGCACATCAAACAGCTTGTGTGAATACAGAATCATGTAGGTCGACAAGGTAATCGTGATGATGCCCACCAGCGTGATCAGCCCCAGCGTGTTGTCGTCCACATGCCCCAGCGCGATACCCATGGCCACAAAGATGATCGAAAACTCGCTGATCTGTGCCACCGTCAAACCCGCCAGAAAACCGGTCCGGCGCCGATAGCCCATGACGCCCATGATGGCCATCACGATCAGCGGATTACCGATCAATACGAACGCGGCAAAAATCAGCGCCGTACCCAGCTCCTCGCCCAGCGCGGCAAATTCCAGTTGCGATCCCAGATGCACGAAAAAGAACAGCAACAGAAAATCGCGAATGCTGCTCAGGCGCGCATTCACCGCCTCACGGTACCGGGTTGACGCCAGTGAGAAACCAGCCAGAAACGCCCCGACTTCCTTGCTGAAGCCGATCACATCGCCCACCGCTGCCAGCGAGGTGCCCCAGGCGATGGCAAATACCAGCATCAGCTCCGGCGAGCGCGCTAACAGCTCCATCAGCCGGGGCAGCACATAGCGCATCATCACGGCCACCAGCACCACCGCCGCCGCGAGCTTGGCGATGATCCCCAGCACCAGCATGCCGGTCTGCTCCACATCCATGCCGTCCGAGGCACTCATGCTGCCCACCACCATCATGGCCACCACCACAGCAATGTCCTGAACAATCAGGAAACCCATGGCAATACGGCCGTGCAGGGAATCGATCTCCCGTTTGTCCGACAGCAGCTTGACGATGATGATGGTGCTGGAGAAGGTCAGCGCAACCGCCACATAAGTGGCTTTTACCCAGTCCATCCCCAGCCCGGTAGCAATCAGAAAACCGAACACAATGGTAAACAGCAATTGCCCCAGCCCCGTGGCCAGTGCCACAGGGCCCAGATGCCGTACCAGATGCATATCCAGCTTCAGGCCGACGACGAACAGCAGCACCGTCACGCCGATTTCTGCCAACAGCTCGATTTCGCTCTCCGCGCTGATCAGGTTGAGCAGCGCCGGGCCAACGAGAATGCCCACCAGGATAAACGCGACAATCAGCGGCTGCCGCAACCGTACCGCAATGGCGCCCACCACGGCCGAGGCAAAAAGCAATGCTGCAAATTCGTAATAGACGTGATCCATCTGCTCCCCTGAGACCGGCAAAGGCAACGAACCGCCGCGCAACACCTGCGCAGCGGGACAAAACAGTTATACAAGCTTATACATATTGTCGGCATGCCTGCCATCGCCCTGCAACAGCGCCGGCCCATCGGCCCGGGCATGGACCTGGACTATGGATCAGGCACCTGCTGAGCGGCCTCGCATGCACATGCGGCCTTTGTCGCGACATTTGTCGCTATTCATGTCACCCGCTTGTCGGCGTAGTATGGAGAAACCCCGTTTCCATCCGCACAGGGAGCATGTCATGACACAGATTGGTCAGGATAGCCTGAAAACCGCCACCGCCCTTGAGACAGATCAAGATACCGGCGCCCCCCGGGTCCACTACTTCAGCCTGAAAAAACTCGCCGACAAGGGCTGGGGTGATCTGGACATGCTGCCGTTCTCGTTGAAAGTGCTGCTGGAGAACCTGCTGCGTTTCGAAGACGGCAAGACAGTGACGCAGGACGATATCGAAGCACTGGTGCGCTGGCCGGAAACGCGCACCTCGGACCGCGAGATTGCCTATCGCCCGGCGCGGGTGCTGATGCAGGATTTCACCGGTGTACCCGGCATCGTTGACCTGGCCGCCATGCGCGACGCCATTGTCGCCGCCGGCGGTGACCCGCAGCGCATCAATCCCCTGACGCCGGTGGATCTGGTCATTGATCACTCCGTCATGGTCGACAAATTCGGTAACCCCCAGGCCTTCACCAGCAATGTGGACATGGAGTTCCAGCGCAACCGCGAACGCTACGAGTTCCTGCGCTGGGGGCAGAAAGCCTTCGACAACTTCCGCGTGGTGCCGCCGGGCACCGGCATCTGCCACCAGGTGAATCTCGAATATCTGGCACGCGGCGTCTGGTCGTCCGAAGACAAGGACGGCAAGACCTGGGCCTATCCGGATACGCTGGTGGGCACCGACTCCCACACCACCATGATCAACGGCCTGGGCGTACTGGGCTGGGGCGTGGGCGGCATCGAGGCCGAGGCGGCCATGCTCGGCCAGCCTGTGTCCATGCTGATTCCGGAAGTGATCGGCTTCAAGCTCAACGGCAAGTTGAACGAGGGCGTCACCGCCACCGATCTGGTGCTGACCGTCACCGAAATGCTGCGCCGCAAGGGCGTGGTGGGCAAGTTCGTCGAATTCTTTGGCCCGGGCCTCTCCGACCTGTCGCTGGCCGACCGTGCCACCATTGCCAACATGGCCCCGGAATACGGTGCCACCTGCGGCTTCTTCCCCATCGACGAACGCACCATGGAATATCTCACCCTCTCCGGTCGCGACGAGGCGACCATTGCCCTGGTGGAGGCCTACTGCAAGGCACAGGGGCTGTGGCACGACAGCGACCACGCCGACCCGGCATTCACCGATACGCTTTCGCTGGATCTCAGCGAGGTCGTCCCCAGCCTGGCCGGCCCGAAACGGCCCCAGGACCGGGTACCCATGACCGGCGTCAAGCAGGCCTTCCTGGACGTGCTGCGCCAGGAAACCGGCGTCGAAACCGACATTGCCGAGCTGGAAAGTGAGGGCGGCGGGCAGACCGCCGTAGGCGGCACCGAACATGCCGGCGCAGTGCCGGTGACCATTGAGGGCGAAAAACACCTGCTGGCCCATGGCGATGTGGTGATCGCCGCCATCACGTCGTGCACCAACACCTCCAACCCCAGCGTGATGCTGGCCGCGGGCCTGGTGGCGAAGAAGGCTGTGGCACTGGGTCTGCGGCGCAAGCCCTGGGTCAAGACCTCCCTGGCGCCCGGCTCCAAGGTCGTCACCGACTATCTGGATAAAGCCGGTCTTTCCGATCAGCTCAACGAACTGGGCTTCAACCTGGTGGGCTACGGCTGCACCACCTGCATCGGCAACTCTGGCCCGCTGCCGGAGGTTATCGACGAAGCCATTGGCAAGGGAGATCTGGTCGTTGCTTCCGTGCTGTCCGGCAACCGCAACTTCGAGGGCCGCGTGCACCAGAGCGTGCGCACCAACTGGCTCGCCTCACCACCACTGGTCGTCGCCTATGCCCTGGCAGGCACGGTGAAGATCAACTTCGACAAGGACCCTCTCGGCTACGACAACCAGGGCAAAAAAGTCTTCCTCAAGGACATCTGGCCCAGCAGCAGCGAAATTCAGGAGGCGCTCACCTCCGTGACCGGCGCCATGTTCCGCAAGCAGTACGCCTCGGTGTTTGACGGCGATGAGATGTGGCAATCTCTGCCGGTGGGCGATGCCATGACCTACGCCTGGCGCAAGGACTCCACCTATATCCAGCACCCGCCCTACTTCGAGGGTCTGAGCAAAACCGTGCCGCCGATTACACCGGTCAAGCGTGCCCACATTCTGGCGCTGCTGGGCGACTCCATCACCACCGACCACATCTCCCCTGCCGGCGCCATCAAGGGCGACAGCCCCGCCGGGCATTATCTGCAGGGTCACGGTGTAGAGCCGATTGATTTCAACTCCTACGGGTCGCGACGCGGCAATCATGAAGTGATGATGCGCGGCACCTTTGCCAACATCCGCATCCGCAATGAAATGGTCCCGGACACCGAGGGCGGCTTTACCCGCCACATTCCCGGTGACGAAGAGTTGCCCATCTATGGCGCCGCCATGCGCTACAAGAAAGATGGCGTCCCCACGGTGGTCATCGCCGGCAAGGAGTACGGCACCGGCTCCAGTCGCGACTGGGCCGCCAAGGGCACTAATCTGCTCGGCGTGCGTGCGGTGCTCGCAGAAAGCTTCGAGCGTATCCACCGTTCCAATCTGATTGGCATGGGCGTGTTGCCGCTGCAGTTTCCGGCCGGCACGGATCGCAAGACGTTGAACCTGGATGGCACGGAAGAAGTGGATATCGCCGGCCTCGACGACAAGATCAAGGCGGGCGACACACTGGAGGTCATCTTCCGCAAGGGCGACAAGGCGCAGACCGTTTCCATGACCTGCCGCCTGGATACCGCAACGGAAGTGGAATACTTCCGCCACGGCGGCATCCTGCACTATGTGTTGCGGAACATGATGTAATGCCCCGATCTAGCGCCCTGATCTAGCGACATGACGCGCGGTGTTTAAGCCGCGTCGTCACCGTTGGGTGGCAGAAACGGTTCGCGCAGGAACTCGGCGAAGCGATCACAGACATCCGTCCAGGTGAAGATGCCTGCCAGTCGGTCATGGTGACACACCACGATGACCGGCTGGTGGCTTTCCGCCATCATCTCCAGCACCTGGTCCGCGCGGGTATGCGCATCCACGCTGGGCACTGTCTCGATCCAGTCCGCCAGCGGGTCTGGTGTATCGGGCAAGGCCGCCAGCGCCACCAGACCCAGCACCTGATGCTCAGCGTCCGTCACCGGCAGATGGTGTATGCCCTGCCGCATCATCAGCGTGCGCGCTTCGGCCACGGTGGCACTCACATGGAGATGCCAGGGGAAGGGCGTCATCAGCGCGCCAATTGTGGGGATACGCTTCATCTCGGTGCCTCCTGCCTGATGCCTCATCATGCCATGACTGACGGAATCAAGTCTCCCGGGCCCTGATTTGCTATCATCGCTGTCTCGCAGTGCCCGCGGCATGACCGGGGCCCTTTACGACAAGAGTCTGTATTTATGTTCACAGCGCACCGCCTGTCGTGTCCGACAGTGCTCACCATCACCGCGCGCGCGCTCAGCGCCATGCTGGCCCTGCTCGCGCTCTCGGCGCACGCCGCAGCGCCGGACAATGATGCCGAACTGCTGGCCGCCGAAGCGCGGGATGCAGCGGCACGGGAACAGCGCGAGCTGCAGGATCGGGCCGAGGACCTCGCCCGGCAGTTAGAGGAAGCGCGCAAACTGCAGGCGCTGCAGGACGCGTATCTGGAACGCCTGACCCGCGAACTGGAAACCATGCGGCAACTGAATGCGCAAGAGAATGTGCAAGAGAGCACTCAGGGGGCACCGCATGCTGAAAAACCCTGAACCGCACAGCGCTGTCCAAGGCAGCCGTCATGTTTGACTGGCTGCGCCGCAAGCGCGACATACCCGACACATCGCCGGCCGCCGAGCCTGTGCGTCTGGCGGACGTGCCTTTGTTGCCCCCGGAAACCACAGAAGACAGTCTGCCTGAGATGGGCGGACCCTTCATGATCCGGCCAATGGAAGACGCCGACAACAGTGCCCTGCCGAAGATTTTCCGTGCCGCCATTCACGGTCAGGCGGCGCAGTTTTATACCGCCGATCAATGTGAAGCCTGGGCGGCCAGCGCCGCGGACGAATCGCCGTTTATCGCACGGCTGCGCGAGGGGGTCACCATCGTTGCAGAACTGGATGGCCGGGCCGGCGCTTTTGCCCAGCTGCATCCGGCGGACACCATTGAAATGATGTACGTCGCCCCCGGCCTGGGCGGCTACGGCATCGCCACGCTGATGTGTCAGTACCTCGAGGACGAGGCGCGGATTGCCGGCACGACCGTATTGCAGACACGGGCAAGCCTGGCAGCAAAAAAATTCTTCGAGACCATGGGTTTCAAGAGTGTGGGCACTGAGGAAGTGACGCGCGGAGACGCCGTGCTGACGCGTCACATCATGGAAAAGAAACTGCGATGACCAGCACTCTACCCGCTGTTACCGCACAAAATACAGGCTCAATGCCGGCACATAGGTAATCAGCAACAACGCGATGACCAGAACGGCCATGAACGGCAAGGTGGCTGCGTAAAGCGTGGTAATCGGTTGCTTGAAGCGGTAGCTGGCAATAAACAGATTCATGCCCACCGGCGGCGTAAAGTAACCGATCTGCATGTTGGCCACGAAGATAATGCCCAGGTGCACAGGATCAATGCCGTAACCAATGGCCACCGGCAGGATCAGCGGCACCATGATCACCAGCGCCGCGAAGATATCCAGCACGGCCCCCAGAATCAGCAGCACGATATTCAGCAGGATCAGGAACATCAACTTGCTGGAAACGTGTTCCTGCATGAAGGCAAACAGCCCCTCGGGCACGCCGGCATAGACCAGGTAACCGGTGAAGGACATGGCCACGGCCAGTATCAGCAGAATGCCACCCACCATCACCATGGATTCCCGCATGACGGCAGGCAGGCGACGCAGGCCCACCTCGCGGTAGACAAATACCTCCACGATAGTCACATACAATGCGGTGACGGCCGCGGCTTCGCTGATCACCAGCAGGCCGGAAAAAATCCCGCCCAGTACCACAAACGGCAGCGGCAACTCCCAGCGCGCTTGCCAGGCCGCTGCACGCAACTCCGACAGACGAAAGGCCTGGCGGGGGATCGGCGCCTTACGCGTCGCCCACAGGCAATACACATACAACAGCACGATCATCAGCAGCGCCGGCATAATCCCTGCCAGATACAAGTCCGTGATCTGGACCGAAGGCATGTCCAGCTGCTGGGACATCTGCTGGGCAATAATGCCGTAGATCAACAACGGAATGGAGGGCACCAGCAGCAGGCCAAGACTGCCGGACGTGGTAATCAGGCCCATGCTGAAACGGCGCGGATAGCTGCCCTTGAGCAAGGCAGGCAGCAACAGACCACCCAGCGCCACAATGGTCACGCCACTGCCCCCGGTGAGTGCCGTAAATATCGCGCAGGCAATCAATGCCACAAACGCCATGCCACCCGGCATCCAGCCAAACGCGGCCTGGGACAAGCGCAACATGCGGTCAGCGGTTTTCGATTCACTCAGCAGAAAACCGGCATACGTAAACAGCGGCAGTGCCATCAGCACCACCGAGTTACTCATTTCGTAGATATCGATATGCAGGACAGAGAGGTCAATGCCCAGACTGTAATAGCCGACAGCAGCGGCCGCCAGAATCACCGCGAACAAAGGCGCGCCCATCAACGCCAGCAGAACAAGCAGCAGCACCACCAACCAGATCATGGTGCGCGCACTCCGGCATCAACGGCATTTTTTATCCGCGACTTGCCGGGTGCGGGGCGCCGCCCCACCAGCCCCAGACAAAACAGAATGGCATAACGTAGTGCGATAGAACCAAACCCCAGCGGCACAATCACCTGCAGCCACCAGGCCGGTACGTTGGCAAAAGCCATCATACCGAAGCTGGCTTCATCACGGACGGACAGGAGACTGAACCAGGCTGCCACACCGCAGATCACGCTGGTGAACAGATCGACCACGGACAATAAAGCGCGATGCAAGAAAGGCGGCAGCCATTGAGATGCAACATCGATACTGATGTGCTCGTCCTTGCGGGAGGCGATCATTGCCCCGAGCATGCCGATCCACAACACGGCGTTCTGCAGCAAGGGGTCCACCCAGACCAGGCTGGTGCCCGCCAGATTACGCAGCAATATCTGTGTTACCGCCAGCACCATCATGCCAAGCAGAATCACAACGATCAGTGCATCTTCAAAGCGATGCAGGCCGCGCATCAACATCATCCGTGATTTGCCTCAGTCGCCCCGGTACTCATCCAGCAGCGCGTTCAACCGCGCCAGCATGTCCTCACTGATCTCGCCGCCCTCCACCAGGCGATCCGTCGCCTGACGGGCCAGCGTGCGCCACTCGCGCAGCTGCTCGGCATTCGGCTCCACCGGTTCCAGCCCTTGCCCTCTGAGTGCTTCCATGGCGCGCCGGTTGCCCGCCCGTTCGGCATTGTCCAGATCAGCGGCGGCTTCAGACAGCACACGCCGCAGCGTTACCTGATCCTCGTCGCTCAGACGCTCGACGTGTTGCTTGCCCAGCGCCAGCACACCATAGGTGTACAGCAGCGGCATCTCGGTGAAATGACTGACGCGGGTATACCATTGCAGCGTCAGCGCCGGCACCGCTGGCGCCGCAAAGGCATCAATCACGCCGGTCTGCAAGGACGTCAACACGGCGCCGAGATTCAGTACCACCGGCGAAATGCCGAACTCGCGCGCCGCCATGGCGGAACCGGTATCACCGGCAGGCAACCAGACCTTCTGGCGCTGCAGGTCGCTGACGCTGGCCACCGGATTCCGTGACATCAGATAGGCAAAGCCACCGTCCATCGGGCCAAACACTACCCAGCCATTGTCCTCGAAGCCGTCCCGGATCAGCGGGTCCAGTTCGGCGCGCACATGATCCACTTCGTCCAGGGAACGGAAGGCCAGGGGAAGGTTCAGTATCTGGCTGTCCTTGTAGGAGGACGCGAAGGCCCCGGCCTGGGCGAGGGAGCCGTGCAGCTGGCCAATGCGGATACGGCGCTGTACCGCCCGATCATCACCCATGGTACCGCCGGCATAGATACGCAGGCTGACGCGGCCGTCGGTTTCTTTCTCCAGCTGTTTCCCGGCTTCCTTGAGCCGGTTCACCGCAGCCGTACCGTCCGGGTACAAGGTGGAAATCTTGAACTCCATGGCCGCAGCGCTCAACGGCAACAGCAGCACACAGGCAGTAAACAGACGCAACAACATGATCACTCCGACACCAGGTGATATAGCGGAAATCAGAAATAATCCGCAGATTCTGCCAGCAGCCGTTCGGCTTCCTGGCGCGCAAACGTGTTCTGTAATGTCAGACCATGCTCAGCAGGGTCCGCAGCAATGACCTGTTCCAGCAGATCATCATGCAAGGTCTGATCGTTGGCCATGCGGGCGTAACGCTCGGCATAGAGCACCTTGGCCAGCAGGTTACGCCCCTCGGACAGTGACACCGCCTTTTCGAAGTGCGCCCTGGCGGCATCAGGCTGGCCACCCAGTTCTCCCGGCAGCACGCTATCGAGCACCGCCAGGTACATATGCGCCTGCCCCCGCTCGTAGCTTGCATCAAGCTCTGTCACCCGCTCCAGCAGTGCCCGGACACGGGCCAGGTCTGCCACCGCGCCCCAGTCGTCACTGTGCGCCTGAATGTATCCCGCCCAGGTGGTTCCCAGCGTATACAGCACCGGCACATCGCGTGCGCGCAGGCCCGCAAGTTGTGCTTCAAGTTTCGGCACATTCATGCCACGGACATCACACAACGCAGCGCGTCGGGCACAGGCAGCGCGCGTGGCATAATCCAGTGCTTTCTCCGTCATCCGTGCCTGCCGCTCGGGCTCTTCCACAAACAGGCCAGCGTAGGCGCTGTACAGGCTTGCGCCGGTGCGCAACATATCCACGCTGTCAGGCCAGTTGACGATCAGGCCGTCCACCATCAACAGGTAGGTTGGCAAGCCCTCGGCCACCAGCTCGACATCGTCATTGTTGAGAATACCGTAGGGCAGATTGTCGCCAACCCGGGCAACAGCACAGGCCTGCAGCAGACCGGCGATCAGAACCAGCATGAGAGAAGGCAGGAGACGGCGGCGAAACAACCCGGAGAAAGTACTCAGTGTGCGCATGTTCTGTCCTGTTGGCCGGTGGTTGCAGGCAATCACTGCTGAAACAACAACCGGCTGAAAAGCAGAGGTCTTTATAGCAGGCGCCCCAAGGCAACTCAAACCCGTGGCCCTCCACGGTTGTCAACAATCCGGCGCCGGTAATACCCGGTGGCGGCCCCCAGCGCGCAACCGCTGAGCAACCCGAACAGATGCGCCTCATTGGCCACATAGCTGGTCAGGGCAACGTAGCAGAACACCAGCCAGCCCACCATGAAAATGACGATCTCTCGGCGCAGGCCATAACCGGCCTCCGGGTTCACCTTGCCGTACAACCACAGGTACCCCAGCAGGCCGTACACCACGCCAGACAGACCGGCGAATGCCGGCCCGGAAGAAAGAAACTGTGCCAGGGCAGAAACCCCGGCCGTCACCAGCGTCACAAACAGCAGCTGCTTGCCGGACTGGAAGCGCTCGATGATGCCGCCCAGCTCCGCCCACCAGAGCAGATTAAAAGCCAGATGCAGCAGGCTCAGATGCAGCAGCATGGGCGTAAACAACCGCCAGGGCTGGCTGGCCAGCCCCTCCAGCGAGGCCGGAAACATCAGATAGCGATAGATGCTCTCGCCCATGAACTGCTGCAACAGATAGACCAGCAACACGGCGCCCAACACCGTGCGCGTTACCAGCCCCATGCGAGCCAGCCAGCCACTGCTGAACAGCGCTGGCTGGCCCACAGCCCCGCTAAAACCGGAGCGTTCGTGAGGATGCTCGCCAGTGCCATCGGCAGATTGCCGTGCCGCCGGCGCGCTGGCCTGCCAGGCGGCCGCCGCAAAGCGCGGGTCCTGCGGATTGCGCAGGAACAGTGCCACCAGTGCCCGGGCCTCGTCATAGTGATCCGGGTCCTGCAGGTACAGCACGGTTTCCGCACCTTCGGAACGCACCACACTGAGAATGCTCTGCCCACGCAGCGCCGTCGCCAGCAAGTGAGCCGGTTGCGCATGGTGGAAGCGAGCCAGTTCGATCATTCGTTGTCGTCCCCATCGTCTGTTTACTGGTGATGCCTGCTACTGATGACTGAGCTGCTGCATGACACGGGTACGTTGTTGGGCAGGCAAGGCAGCAATACGTTCCACCTCCTGCCAGAAACAGCCCCAGCCTCCACCGCAGCGCAGCAGCACTGCGTCAAAGCCACTCACCCACTGGTTATAATCACTGAAGGTGTTGAGCTGCGCGTTATTCAGCGGCCCGGCAAACCAGCGGGCGTAACGCGCCAGCGCGGGCTCATCCTCTTTCGCCAGTTCGAATGAGCGCCGCAACTGCGCCTGAACCGCCGCCTTGCCCGCGGCCAGCACAGCCTCGTCTGACTCACTATCATACAGGATCGCAAGCGCCTCCCGGGCCTCGGCCACCAGTGACAGCATCTGCTGCCGCAGACGCTCCGACTGCCGCATATCAACCACCAGCGCAGGATCACCATGGCGCGCCAACCAGCGGCGCGCCCCCTCTCGCCCGACACTGGTCGCCAGGCTCTCGTTGAAGCGGGTATCGCCCTTCAGATAAAAACGCCGATGGGCCAACTCATGAAACAACAGATCAGCAATCTGCGCGTCATCGCCGGCCAGCATCGGCGTAGTCAGCGGGTCTGCAAACCAGCCCAGGGTGGAATAGGCCACTGCCCCGCCCTCGTAGACGTCATACCCTTGCTGCCGCAATGCTTCGGCCTCCCGGGCTGCCCGCTCAAGATCGAAGAAGCCCCGGTAGCTGGTACAACCCGCCACCGGGAAGCACCAGGTCTTTGGCGTCAGGGAATAAGCCGGCGCGGCAAACAGGTTCCACACCACAAAGCCGCGCTCCAGCGCGACATAGGTGCGGTAGGCATCATCCACCGGCAGCGCCAGCGCCGTTTCTGCAAACACCAGCATATCGTCGGCGCGCTGCAGGCGTTCACGCAGCGCGGCAGGGGTTTGCGGATCCGCCAACACCCGGGCTACCGGAACGCGCTCACGCATCAGATCGGTGTGGCCTTTGGCCAGATGCAGGTAATAGCCCGCCTGGCAGCCACTCAGGCATGCCATCAGCGCCGCGATGGCGACGCTCCTCATACCGGGGTCTCATGCCGGGAAAGCCGGCAAGCAGCAGGTTGTTTCCGGGCGCTGACGTCAGGCATGTGCGGCTCGCAGGTGGGTCGGCATGACCACCGATGCTACGCAGCCGCCAGCGTCTATGCCAGCACCTGCACCAGTCTCATGCCAGTCTCATGCCAGCCCCTGCACGACGACGCAGCGTGCTGATGAGGTCGAGGCAAGGTCGGCTAGCGATGGCTCATGGCAGGATATCTGACCAGCGCCGTCACGGCCGCGTGGGCCGCCCGGGACAGGGTGTCCGCATCGTCATACTGGTCCGGCGACAAAGGATCGGCATTGACCACGCTGACGTGAACGCGATCTCGCAGCAGCAGTTGCCAGAGGTGGCGCTGGAAGACGTCATCGCCGATAAAGGCGACCTGTTTATCTGCAGCGCCCTCCTCAGTGAGATAACGTATTGCCAGCGGCTGCACCGTTGCCCCCGCCTGCAGTGGTGCATCGAACAGCTGCCGGAAAAAACGTCTGACCCCCGTGCCGTCGGTGGTCGTGCCCTCCGGGAATACACAGATGCTGCGACCCTCCCGAAGATGCGCCGCTATTTCACCGGCTTTTTGAGCGGATTCGCCACTGCCCCGGCGAATGAACAGCGTGCCCGCCGCCAAGGCCAGGCGCCCCACCAATGGCCACTGCCGCACTTCCGCCTTGGACAGGAAATGAATATCACCGCGCGCCGCCAGCACCGGAATATCCAGCCAGGAAACATGATTGCTGACCAGGAAGGTCCCCGGCGCAGGCAATCCGCCCTGCCAGTGAATATCGACGTGCAGGATGCGCAGTAGCTGTGCGGCCCACTCGCGGGCGGCAACGCGCACGCGAGGCTGATGGGGCCGCCGCACCGCATCAATGCGGAACGCCAGCCACAGGCCGCCCAGAATATGCATCACAACCCGGACCAGGCGACCAAGGCGGCGCAACTGCGGCCACAATCGACCGCGCAACAGCGGCGCTGCTATCGCAGACCGAGCGTCCAGAGGTAGGTCGTCATTCACCGTGCAGGGCTTATGCGGCATGGCTCATACCGCGCGCCTCAATTGCAGAAAGTGCTGTACGTAACGCGCTGGCAAACGCTCCACTTCCATCAACACAAAAAAATCCAGGCAGTTGAAGTCAGGGTCCCAGCAAGGCTCGCCGCAGATGCGCGCGCCCATGCGCAGATACGCCTTGAGCAACGGCGGCATGCGGACCTTGTCGGTGCTCGCCAGCGGCAAGCGCGGCACCGGCACCAGCGGCGTGACCCGCTGCCCCACCGGGCTCATATGTGCCGCACGAATCTGGCTGACAATGCCGCGCAGATCGTAGCCTTCATTGAAGGCGACGCTGGCACAGCCGATCAGATAACGAATATCTTCCTCGATCATGAACTGCGCCAGCCGCGACCAGAGCACGGTGATCACGGCACCGCTGCGATACTGCGGATGAATACAGGTGCGGCCTATCTCGGCAACCCGTCCGTCCAGACGAGCGACCATGGCCATGTCGAATTCGCCAGCAGAGTAAAAGCCGCCGGTGCGCGCCAGACCCGCCTGGGTCAGCACCCGGGTATACCCCACCAGCTCACCGGTCTGGTTATCCCGCACCATCAGATGCAGACAGTGTTTGTCGAAGCGGTCGCGGTCGAGCCCGAAGGGTGCCTTCATGCTGGCGCCGTACTCTTCGCTGAAGATCCGGTAGCGCATGCGCTGGGCGCGCATGATGTCGCGTCGCGACCGGCTGAACCAGGCACTGAACCGCGGCGCACCGTCTGCGGCGCCTGCCAGGCCCTGGGCGGCATCCCCGCCTTGCGGTCGCCACTTGCCTGCCGTCGTGGTGAACGGTTTGGCCAGCGCCTGTTTCAGATGCGGGCTGAATGCTTTGATTCGTACGGCGGCCTGCGCGAGCATAGGACACTCCTGATGATCTTTCGCGCAGTGTCCGCCTTGCGGGTTGCCGGTTCGTGACACCTGTATGACGTTTCCGGGACAGCTTTCCGGATGAAAGGAGACAAACCCTGTGACGGCAAGACGCTACCCGGTCCCCATCGCCGTAGAGCACGGCAAGACCTATTACTGGTGCGCCTGCGGGCAGAGCAACACCCCGCCGTTCTGCGACGGCAGCCATCAGGGCACGAGCGTGCGCCCGGTGGCCTATACCGCGCCCCGGGACAAGATCGTGTTTTTTTGCGGATGCAAGAAGACCGGGCAGCCCCCGGTCTGTGACGGGCGCCACAAGGATCTGTAACGCCCGATGCTCTCGACAAGTATCAGCCAGTGTTGCGCATACCCGCTGCAATGCCGGTGATGGTCACCATCAACGCGCTTTCCAGACGCGGATCCGCATCCCCGCCATCGCGCAGCCGCCCCATCAGTTCCGCCTGCAACAGGTGCAGCGGGTCGGTGTAGGGATTGCGCACCTGCACGGACCAGCGCATGACCGGATTATTGTCCAGCAAATCCGCCCGGCCACTGATCTGTTGCAGGGCTTTTACCGTCCCTTGCAGCTTTTCGCGCAGCTCGGCCCCCAGCTCGCGCAGCACGCGATCCTGGGTCAAACGCTGCTCGTAATAGCTGGCCACGGCCACATCGGCTTTCGCCAGCACCATTTCCAGCATGTTCAGCATGCCCTGAAAGAACGGCCAATCCGCCTGCATACTGTCCAACCGTGCCCTGCGTTGCGGGTCGGCCAGGGCTTCATCCAGCGCCACACCCGTGCCCAGCCAGGCCGGCAACATCAAACGTATCTGTGTCCAGGCAAACACCCAGGGAATCGCACGCAACGAAGCCAGCCCATCCGCCTGCTTGCGCCGCGCGGGACGGCTGCCCAGCGACAGGCGCGTCAACTCCTGCTCCGGTGTGACCGTGCGCAGATAATCCACCAGCGCCGGCGTATCACGCACCACCGCGCGATAAGCCTGCACTGCGGTGCCGGTCAGGCGTTCCATTTCTTCGCGCCAGGCGTCACTGGGGCCTTTGGGCGGAGCCAGCGTTGCCTCCAGTGTCGCCGCCACATACTGCTCCATGTTGTGGATGGCAATCTGCGGCAGACCGTACTTGAAACGAATCACTTCACCCTGTTCGGTCACGCGAATCCGCCCCGCCACGGAACCCGGCGGCTGCGACAGCAATGCCATGCGGGTGGGCGAGCCGCCGCGGCTGACCGAGCCCCCCCGGCCATGGAATAACGTCAACGGTATGCCGTGCTCGGCAAACAGCGCGGTGAGTTTCTCCTGCGCCTGATACTGCGCCCAGGCGGCCGCCAGAAAACCGGCATCCTTGGCGGAATCGGAATAGCCGATCATGATTTCCTGGCCGTCGCGCACGCGCTCCCGATAAGCGTCCACCGCCAGCAGCTCACGCATGGTCTGCTCAGCCTGTTGCAGATCACTGAGGGTCTCGAACAACGGCACCACGCGCATGAACTGCTCAACACCCGCCTGCCGCTGCAGCAGCATCACCGCCAGCACATCCGAAGGCGCCGTCGCCATGGAAATCACGTAAGCACCCAACGCGCCCGGCGCTTCGTCCGCGATCACCTCGCAGGTCGCCAGCACTTCGCGCACCTCATCGCTGCATTCGTCACTGCGATAAAAACGCGCATCCACCAAGGGCCGCTTGCCGGCCAGCTCACGCAGCAGAAACGCCTGACGTTCAGCCTCATCCCAGGCCAGGTAACTGCCCAGCCCCAGATAGCGTGTCATCGCATCGATTGCCGCACTGTGGCGCGATGATTCCTGGCGAATATCCAGCTTCAACAGGGTGATACCGAAGGCATGGATGCGTCGCAACGTATCGCGCAACGCGCCCTCCGCCAGCTGCGCCATATTGCACTGGCGCAGTGAGCGATCAATCAGTTGCAGGGGTATCAGCAATGCATCAGCGCTGACGATGATGTCATCCGCAGGCGCGTCTTCGCCGTTCAATTGCGCCTCGATATGCCGGCGCGTATTGCGCAATGCCTGCCGCAACTGTCGCAGAATGACCCGATAAGGTTCCGGGCTCGGCCCGGTTACGGCCAGCAGCTCCTCCGACGCCTCGTGCATGGCGAAATCTGCCAGCAGTTCCTCCACATCCCGGATATACAGATCTGCCGCCATCCAGCGCGCCAGACGCAATACTTCCCGGGTGACGCTTGCCGTGACATTGGGATTGCCGTCCCGGTCGCCGCCCATCCAGGAAGCAAACCGGATCGGTGCCGCCGCCACCGGCATCGGCCCACCCAGCATCTCGGACGCCGCCTGATCCAGCTCACGTAAAAAGTCGGGCACCGCCTGCCACAACGATTGCTCCAGAGTGGCGAACCCCCACTTGGCTTCGTCGACGGGGGTCGGTCGCTCGCGCCGGATTTCATCCGTGCACCAGGCGGACAAAATGCTGCGCCGCAAGGTCTCGCGACAATGCGCCAGCTCTTCGCCGCTCAGATCCTGACGGTCCAGCGCCGCCAGTTCGACCGCCATACGATCATATTTGCGGATCAGCGTGCGCCGGGAGACTTCGGTAGGGTGAGCCGTCAGCACCAGCTCCACCGACAGGCTACCCAGCACCTCGCGCACCGCCTCCGGGGCGTGGCCGGCATCCAGCAAGCGCTGTATGACCTGACGCAGACTTTCCGTGTTGACGCTGTCCGCGTCATAGCCCTGGCGTTGCCGCCGCAGCCGCACCCGGTGCTGTTGCTCGGCAAGATTGGCCAGGTTGAGAAACTGGCTGAAGGCCCGGGCTACATCCAGCAACGCTTGCTCGTCCAGCGGTGCCAGTACCGCCCCCAGACGACTCATATCAACCACGCCGCTGGTGCGTGCTTCCACGGCCACCTGGCGAATCCGCTCGACCAGGTCGTATAACGCATCCCCTTTTTGCGCACGCAGTGTCTGCCCCAGCATCTCACCCAGCTGGCGCACGTTCTCGCGCAACGGCGCATGCAGATCGGTTTCGTTCACCTGTTCTCTCCCGGTTGCACAATAACCTTTCGTAACCTTCCTTCGCATAATGAACGCCTTGCCGGAATGATAATAGTGATGCCTCAGGATGATCGGTTCTGCGCTTGCCGCCACCGCTCGGATACCGCACCATTGGCAGGCGATGGTCGGCGCTCGCTCGGGGCAGGCTGCCCATGACGCACCCCGGCTTTTGGATAACCAGAATACAAACTATGAACCTGCCCAGCTCGCTTGCCACCGATCGCGGTACCAACACCCTTCAGCTGACCGCCCGGCTGTTGTTCACGTTGCTGGTGATCGCTTATTTCACTGCGTTGCCCGCGCTGCAGTTGCCCTTGCATGGCGCACTGATGGCACTGCTCATAGCGCTGTACCTGCTGCTTCAGGGCGGCCTCTTCTATCGCCCCTTTGCCGGCGCGCCGCTGATCGGCAATCTGATCGATCTGATTGCACTCGGCGTGCTGGTGATGCTCGACCCGGGCGAGCCGCCGCCGACCCTGGCGCTGATGATCGTGGCCGTGCTCAGCACCGGTTTGCTCAACGGCCTGCCGCGTTTTCTCTCCAGCCTGGGCATTGCCGCTGTGGTACTGGCCGTAGTGCTGCCGCTGCGCTTGCAGCAATCGGACGCGCCGCTGGCTGCCAGCTCCCTGTTTCTGCTCGCAGTGATGCTGACCTGTGCGGTGTATTTCGGCCTGCTGCTGTATCGCAACAAGGTGCTGACGCGGCTGGCTCAGGAATCCACCTGGCAAGACCCGCAAACCGGCTTGATCAGCCGCACCGCTCTGAGCCATACCGCAGGCTGGCTGCTGCCGCTGCACGAACGCCTCTCCAGCCCGCTGACCGCCATCATGCTGCGCCCGCATGACCCGGCGCAGCTGGACGCCCTGGCCGGTGGCCTCAGCCAGCGCCTGCGCCGCAGTGACATCGGCGCCCGCGCCGACGACCACTGCCTGGCCCTGCTACTGCCGGACACCAATGTTGCCAACGCCGAACGGGTCATCACCAGCCTGCGCGAGCACACCCCGCCGTTCACCGCTGTCATGGCGGCAGTGCCTCGCGAAACCAGCCTCGACCTGGTCATCGACCACCTGGGCGACACCTTCCGGCGAGGCGATACGGCCGAGCGCGAGCTGATCCACGCCCCGCCGTTACGGCCGTGACCGGGCCCTCATCTGGCGCCGCTCGGAACACGGTACACTTCGCCCGATAGCTGTATATACCCGGGAGTCATCATGCGCCTTGCCGCCCGCCCCCTTTGCTGTTTATGCCTGCTTGGCAGCCTGATCCTGTGGCATCAGGCCAGCGCCAGCGCATTCAGCACGCGCATTTTCGGAGGCGAGGAGGCTGGCGAAGGTGACTGGCCGTGGATGACGGGCTTGCGCATCACCTTTGAAGATGGCACCGCCGGCTTCTGTGGCGGCCAGTTGATTTCCCCGGACTGGGTGCTTACAGCGGCACATTGCCTGATCAAGGATAACGATGCCGGCAGTCGGGTGAATGCCTCCCACGTCGCGCTTTACTATGATGCGCCGATCTTTCCCGACGGCAGCTTTCCGGCGGAAAACGACAGCGATGAAATCAGCGCCCTGGCGCTGGTGCATGGCCAATTTGTCTACAACAATCTGCTCAAGGGTTATGACATAGCCCTGATCCGCGTCAGCCAGCCGCCCGCGATAGCACCCTATCCAGACCTGGCAGACATGCCCCGGATACAGGCGCTGGAAGCCGCCTCCCCACTGGACCGCAACGACCGCCTGACGGCGCTGGGCTGGGGCGAATTCACGCCCTCATCCGGCATTTCGGAGACGCTCCAGCAGGTCGCACTCGACTACATCACGCGTGAGCACTGCGGCAGTTACTGGTTCAGGGCTGACACCTCGATACTCATCTGCGCCAACGAGCCAGCCCCGCCAGATGAGGCCGAGTTCGGCCAGGACACCTGCCAGGGAGACAGTGGCGGCCCCCTGCTGGACGGTACGCCGGACGTGCCCGTTATTGTCGGCATTACCAGCTTTGGATCAGTGCAGGGTTGCGGCCTGGCGCATGTCCCCAGCGGCTACACCAGCACTGCAGATATGGCGGAATGGATCGAGACGTCCACGGCGGCACCGCCACCAGACACCGACGCACGGCCGCTGATCGACGCCGCCATTCATATTCCCCGCTATCATTCGCTGCCCGCCAACCCGGCGCTGGCAGCGCCCTACGACATCGATTTTCGGGTACGCAATGACAGTCTGGTAAATGCCGCCACACTGCAGCGTCTGACGCTGACCCGTGATGACGCTGATGACCTTGCCCTGGAGATCAATGGCAGCGTCTGTCCGGAGGACGATTGCGACCTCTCCGGTCTGTCCCCGTTTGCTCCTGAACAGGAAATTGCCGGCAAGGTGTCAGTCGCCACGCTGCCTTCGGGTGAAGACCAGACGCTCATCCTTTCATTGCAACTCGCGACGCAGGAACACGATTATCGCAGCAGCAACAACCGTCCCACCGTGCGCCTTTTCCTGACGGACAAACCTGATCTGAATCTGGTCGCGCCCGGTTTCGTGCGCGGCACCTTCCGCAATCAGCAACGCCGGGCCACGGTGAATATACGCCTTGAAAATCTGTCCACCCATGCCACCGCAGACCAGGCCGGGCTGACCGTGGTGCTACCTGCCGCAACACAATTGCTGAATGCGACATCCCTCCAATGCGACACGTCCGACGCCGGTCTGATTTGCCCGGTGCCGGCCCTCGACCCGGGCGGACAGCACAGCATGGCACTGACGCTGTCATCCGAAGATGGCCTGCCACGCACCCTGCATCTGCAAGCGGATGCCAGCGCGGGCTCCTTCGGTGCCGGTGAAACCCGCGCCGCCGTGACACTGCAATACCCCACTCTCGAGGACACGCTGCCACGCGTGGGTAGCCGCAGCGGCTTCAGCATCGGTTGGCTGCTGCTGGCCTTGCCCCTGCTGAGCCTGCGCCGTCGTGGGGCCTGACAAAAATTCACACCTCCCTTGCGCATGGGAGGTAAACTGAACGGCATATTTTGTTGCCAGCGAGATCCTCATGCCAGCTCCTTCACGCCTCGCCAAACATTTCGCCAGCGCCGTTGTGATGACGAGTTGCCTGATCTCAACCGCCAGCCTGGCCAGTGGCGTCAACGCTCGCATTTATGGCGGGGAAGATGCTGATCAGGCAGATTGGCCCTGGATGACGGGGATGAACATATTTTTTACGGGTACCAACCCCGCCTTTTGCGGTAGCCAACTGATATCCACCGACTGGGTTCTCACTGCGGCACACTGCCTTGTGCGGGAGTCCGGCGCGCTCGCGGAAGACATGGACTTTTTCTATAACGCTCCGGATTTCGGTGCCTCAGACCCAATAGAGACAGAGCGCAGATCCCGCGACGACATAATCATCCACCCCGAGTACGTCCCCGACCGTATCGCTCTGGGGCACGACATTGCTCTGGTCCGCGTTTACAACGCGCCATCTTTGCCCATGTTTCCGGATCTCGCTGATGGACCCACCGTCGACCATCTCGAGAGCCTGCCAGCACCACGCCGCGACGACATCATGACAGCGCTGGGATGGGGGCAGACCAGCCCCACCAGCACCGGCCTGGCCCTGCGCATGCAACAGGTCATGCTGGATTATATTCCGCGCACGCCCTGCAACAACTTCTGGGGCGGCCTGCCGACAGAGCTGCTGGTCTGCGCGGGGGAACCTGCGCCACCTCCCAGCGCGACCTTCGGCCAGGACACCTGCGTCGGCGACAGCGGTGGCCCCCTGCTTGTCGGCACGCCCGCCGCGCCGGTGATTGTCGGCCTGACCAGCTTCGGTTCTGCCCAGGGCTGCGGCCTGACCAACGTGCCCGGCGTGTACACCAGCACCGCCGCGTTCGCCCAGTGGGTAGAAGAAAGCACCGCCACTCCGCCAGCAGGCATCACCCCGGCCGCCCTGATCGACGGTGCCATCCTCATTGATACCTACCATTCACAACCGCCGGGCCACCCCATCAGCGACATCACATTCGAGGTCGGCAATAACAGCGTGGTCAACCCGGCGTCGCTCATCAACCTGACCCTGGTGGACGCTCCCGGGGCGTCGACCCTCTCGGTGGACGGCACGACCTGCCCTGCCGGGAACTGTGACTTGTCTGCCAGCAATCCTGTCGCACCCGGCGTCTGGCAACCCGGCGCCGTCAGCCTGGATGTTGCTGCGCCGGCCGCGGACACCACCATTGCCTTCGCGCTGCGCCTGACCTCGGACGAAGAGGATTATCGCAGTAGCAACAACCGTCCGCAGGTGCAGATCTTTGTGACCGACAAACCGGACCTGAACCTTCAGGCACCGACGTTTGTACAGGGCGCCCTCGTCGCCAATCAGCCACAGGCCTGGCTCAACGTCAGTGTGGAGAATCTTTCCCGGCATCAGAACGCGGAAAATGTTGTTGTCGAGCTGACACTCCCCCCCGCAACAGATCTGGTCAACGCAGGCACCCTGGGATGCACGCAAAATAGTGCCGTGATGTCATGCCCGCTGAATACTGTCGCGCACGGCGGTAGCAAAGATCTGGCACTGCGTCTGCAATCCGGGGACAGCATTGCTCGCACCGTGTCCCTTGCTGTCGTGAGCGGCAACGATACGTTCGGCGCAGGCACCCTCGAACGTGAGGTACAGGTGGCCTATCCGCAACCGGAAGGACTCACCCTGTCGGGCTCCAGTAGCAGCGGGAGCATGTGGCTGTTCAGCCTGGTCGCACTGTTGCTGCGCTACCGGCCGAGGTCCGTCCGAACGCCAGCAGCCTGACCCACTCTCAATCAGGTGCTCAGACAGGTGCTTACAAGGGGCGCCCAACCTGGCACGCGGGACCTGCGCCGCTTACCGCCGGTGCATGTCGGCGAGGTAATGCATCAGCTCATCGGCATCGGTGAGCGGACCACGAAACGCCAGGTGCCCGTCAGGGCGCATCAGCCACAGTTGGCCCTCATCGCCGAATTGCCGCGTCACACCCTCGCCCTCCGCAACCCACAGACCGGGGGCCGCGCCGGGCGCGGGTCGATCCAGCAGGTCGCGCAACTTGTCCGGCCAGACACTGCCTGAGGCCATGATCTGAATGCCCAGCAGGTGACCGAATTCTTCCGGCAACCGCGACAGCAGCGCGTACACCGCCAGCACGGCGGCGTGGTCCAGATCGTTCGATCCGGGCAGCTGTATCAGTAATTGAAAAGCCCCGCCCCGCTGGCACTCGTGCAATCGCCCCGGTCGGCCATCGGCCGCTGCCCGCCATGCGGCGTCCGGGATCCGGTCACCGGGCTCCGGGCCGCTCTGCCGGCGCCCTGCGTAAGCCCCTGAACTGGCCCGGACAATCGGTGAACCACGGTAATTCACATCCAGCTGGCTGGCACGGCGCACCAGGCGCGCACCCAGCTGCGGGCGGCTGCCAGCGAATCGCAGCACCCCGTTTCGCAAGTGCCGTAACGGCGCAGCACGGGCAAAGGAACTGCGCGACAGCAAATCCACCGCTGCCAGCATCTGCCGGGCCACCGGGCGGCGCTCCTGCTCGTAGCTGTCCAGCAGGCGGCCGTCGCCGTTGTCCTGCAGGTAGGCGGCCAGCTTCCAGCCCAGATTGAAGGCGTCGCCGATGCCTGTGTTCATCCCCTGCGCGCCCAGCGGGCTCTGGATATGACAGGCATCGCCGGCCAGCAACACACGATTGCGGCGATAACGGCCCGCCAGTCGGCGGTGAATCGAGAAGCGACTCAACCAGCGCGGCTCGCCCAGCACGGGCGTCTCGCCCCCGAAATGGGCATCACACTGCGCCAGCCGGTCACGAAAAGGTGTCAGATCCAGTTGCGGCGCCAGATCCTCATCGTCGGTCTGGTTGATGATCAGCCGCCAGCCATCCGGCAGCGGAATAGCAATCAGGGCGCCGTCACCGAGCAGGAAGCCGTGCGAGCTGTCGCGCGCCAGCGGCCAGTCGATATCCAGATCGGCCAGCAGAAAATGGTCGGGGTAACGCTCGCCGTCGAAGCTGATACCCAGCAGGTCCCGGACCCGGGAGGCGGCACCATCACAGCCCACCATCAGATCCGCACGCAGAAACTGCTCGCGCGCCGCCCAGTGCAGGCGCGCCTCGACACCGCCTTCATCCTGGCTGAAATCCATCAGTTCACAGTCGCGCACCAGCATGCCGCCGAGCGCGGTAAAGCGCGCTGCGAGACACTCTTCCACTTCGGTCTGGGGGCAGGACAGTACGTGAGGATACGGCGCGTCCAGCACTGTCAGGTCCAGGCTGAACAGCGGCCCGCGATCACCATAGACACTCACAGCGTGTTGCTTGAGACTGCGCGCGGTCACCGCATCCAGCACCTCCAGCGCGGCGAGAATCTCCTGAGTGCGGGCATGCAGGCCCAGTGCCCGCGACCAGGGCAGTGGCGCCGGCAGCTTGTCGATAATCAGACAGTCGATGCCGCGCTGCCGCAATGCGATACCCAGCGTGAGCCCGGTGGGCCCCGCGCCGATAATCAGAACCTGGGTGCGCGTCGGCCACCCCTTCACGGACGCTGCTTTTTCTGCCACGTGCTATATCCTTGTACTGCCGCCCCAGACCACTGCCGACCGAGAGGCCACCACTGACCGAGGCTGTCATGAAAACCCGTTACGCTGACATCCACGCATTTGTCACCCGCGATGCGTCCGAAATCCGGGAGCTGATGCATCCTGACCGGGACGCGCGGCTGGGCGCGGCGCGCCAGTCGCTGGCTGAGGCCCGGGTTGCGCCGGGCGCACGCACGCTCTGCCACCGGCATCGCACCAGCGAGGAAATCTACCATATCAGCGCCGGTAACGGTCGCATGATGCTGGGCGAAGACACATTTTCTGTCGAGACTGGCGACACCGTCTGCATCCCGCCCGGCACGCCGCACTGGCTGCACAATACCGGCACCGAAACACTGGTCGTGCTGTGCGCCTGCACGCCCCCTTACAGCCACGACGACACCGAGTTGTTGTAGCAATAGTGCGGAGCAAACGTGTGGAGCGACGACATCCGGCATGAGCACCTCCGGGATTACCACCAAGATCATCCATGTGGATTGCGACTGCTTCTACGCCGCCGTCGAGGTTCGCGACGACCCGCGCCTGCGCGGCCGGCCGGTGGCCGTGGGCGGCGATCCGGGGCGGCGTGGTGTGATTGCTACCTGCAATTATGAGGCCAGGCACTTCGGTGTGCGTTCGGCGATGGCCTCATCCCAGGCACTGCGACTGTGCCCGGAACTGGTGATCCTGGCACCGCAGTTCGACAAGTACCGCAAGGTCTCTGCCGCCATCGGCCAGATATTCCGGCGCTTCACACCGCACATAGAACCGCTGTCGCTGGATGAGGCATATCTGGATGTCACCGAATGCACCCACTTCGACAACAGCGCCACGCGCATCGCCGAGGCCATCCGCGCAGCGGTGCGCAAGGAAGTGGGCATTACCGTATCTGCCGGAGTCGCGCCGAACAAGTTTCTGGCCAAGATTGCCAGTGACTGGCGCAAGCCCGACGGGCTCTTCGTGATCCGCCCGGACCAGGTGGCAGCGTTCGTCCGCACACTGCCGGTAAAACGGCTCTCCGGTGTCGGCAGGGTAACGGCGGGCAAGCTGGAGGCATTGGGCGTGACGACCTGCGCTGATGTGCAGGCGCTGGGGCGTCTGGCGCTGAGCCAGCATTTTGGCAGTTTCGGCGAGCGGCTGTGGCACCTGAGTCGCGGCGAAGATCATCGCAGCGTGCAGAGCGGGCGGCGGCGCAAATCGGTGAGTGTGGAGAAGACATATGCCGACGATCTGCCGGGGCTGCACCACTGGCAAGGCCAGCTCCCGGATCTGCTGGAGCGATTGCGGCGACGTCTGGACCAGCTCGATCACAGCTACATGATCCAGGGTGTGACCGCCAAGGTGCGTTATCAGGATTTCAGTCAGGCCACCTGTGACGGTCCCGGGGACAGTCTGGCGGAGGCAGGCTTTGCCCGCTTGCTTGAGGCATTGTGGGAACGTCGCGGGGAGCCCGCCCGTCTGGTCGGGATCGGTGTGCGCTTGCGGGACATGAATGCGCCGGAGCAACCGGATCTGTTCGAAGAGGAGCGCGTGAGCGCACTTGCACAACAACGCGCACGGCAGCAGCGTTGAGGGGGTTCAGTCCCGGTAACGGCGACAGGTAACAGCAGACTTCAGTGATGACGCGCCTGATAAACGGTGTGTGCACGGACGGCGCCCATGCGTGCGGCACCCACTTGCGCCACCCAGTCATCAAACTGCGCCGGCAACAGGTCATCCATGATCTCGGTGCCGCGCTTGCGCACCGGCTCCATCTGTCCGCTGAGGTAATCCTTCAGCACATCAGCACACTCCGCACAGCGGCTGTACTGCTCGAGCCCGGGGTGCTCGCGGGCGTCTTTCACTGCGCGATCCAGTTCGTTCAGATATTTGAGCAGCATTGTGGTGGCTCCTACTGTGTTTAGATCATCGCCAGAGACGACACTAGCAGTGTAGGACCACAACCATAAGCATGTGCTCTTGAAAGATTGTGTCAGGATATTACGCGGTTTTGTGACCCTGTAGTCATAAACAGCCAACCCGGCCACTGGCAGCGCCAGGCCGGGTTGGTGCAGGGCATATCAGCGGGGATACCGCAGGAAAACTGCAGCGCAACTCAGCGCGGCTGCATACGGATGCCGCCATCCAGACGGATGGTTTCACCGTTCATGAAGCTGTTCTCGATCATGTGGCAGACCAGCGCGGCATACTCCGGCGGATGGCCGAGGCGCTTCGGGAACTGGGTCATCTCGATCAGCGGCTGCTTGACCTTGTCGGGCGCGGCATTCATCAGCGGCGTGTTGAAGATACCCGGCGCGATCGTGTTGCAGCGAATGCCCAGCGGCGCCAGATCACGGGCGATGGGCAACGTCATGCCCACGACGCCGCCTTTGGTGGCGGAATAGGCAACCTGGCCCACCTGGCCATCGAACGCCGCAACAGACGCCGTGTTGACGATCAGACCACGCTCATTGTCGTCGCCGGCAGCATTCTCCGCCATGGCGGCGGCGGCCAGACGCAGCACGTTGAACGAGCCGATCAGGTTGATCTTGACCACCATCTCGAAGACACCCAGGTCGTGGGGCTTGTTCTCGCGGCCCACCGTCTTCATGGCAGAGCCGACACCGGCACAGTTGACGCACACGTTGAGGCTGCCGAACTTGTCGGTGGTGGCCTTGATGGCCGCCTCGACAGACGCCGCGTCCGTCACATCGCAAACCACATAGGCTGCGCGCTCGCCAAGATCTGCTGCCACCTGGGCCGCTTTGGCTTCATCACGATCCAGAATCATCACCTTGCCGCCTTTGGCAACAATGGCTTCTGCGGTGGCCTGCCCCAGGCCGGACGCCCCGCCGGTAATGACGGCTATGGTGTTTGCGATGTCCATCAAGCTCTCCTGAAAATGTCGATCATTCGCTGCCGGCGGAACCGGTCAGTCACAGATTCGGGAGTATACATGCCGGTGCGGCGGGGGCCACTGTCCGGAACAACCACAATGTGACATGAAAAGCACAACAAAGAAGACCTTGATAGCATCCTGACATCGGGCCATAAAGGTCGCTATACTGCGGAACGTTTCGTACGGGAGGATCACCCGTTCGGGGGAGGAGACTGGATGTTTGAGCTAATAAGTGCCGCGAGACGCCGAAAACGGCCGCCGACGCATGGCATATTCGACACGGTGTCGATGGAGTTCCGCGTGGGGTTGCTGGATCTCGATCTGAACCTGCACCTGAATAATGCGAAATACCTGAAGTTCATGGACCGTTGCCGGCTGGAGCACTCCGTGTGCACCGGGCTGCTCAACAGCATGATCGAGGCACGCTGCAATGTGGTCGTGGCCAACGCAGAAATCGCCTATGTGCGCGAACTGCGCCCCTACCAGCATTTCGCTGTCAGCACCCGGGTGCTGGGCTGGGACGACAAGTACATGTACTACGACCAGCGCTTCGACGCCCAGGGCAAGCTGCACACCCACGCCTTGCTGCGAGTCGTGCACATGTATGGTGGCAAGTCCATCAGCCCCCAGGCGGTGCAGGAAATGACCGGCATGAACATGAACACACCTGCCCTGCCGGAATATGTCGAACAGTGGAAGAAGCTGTTGCAGACCAAGCGACGGTTTACCGAGCAGGGGCTGGACATCCCGCCTGCCAGGCCATCCTGAAAACAAAGCCCTCCTGAACGGCGCTATTCCAACGTCTGGAATGGCGCCCAGCGCGGTTCGCGGTAGGCATCCCCGCCATAATAGACACCCGCCTGATCCAGCCGCAGGTTGCGGATTTCCTGGAGCGCCAGCGCCTCGGGCACCTGCTGCAACGGCCCGGCCTGCATATACCGGTCCGGATCACTGCCCAGTCGCGCGGGGTCCAGAGGCTGATCCTCGGAATAGCGGAAATAGTAGGTTTCTCCGCCGTTGACCGCCAATGGGAGTTCGAAGATCGTCTTCAGAAACAACAGCCCGAACGGCCGACGGGCGTAAACATCATACTCGCCCCCATGCAGTTCCAGCCAGGTATAGGCCCCGCTCTTGAGACCGAACAGCATCTGTTCATTGATGAAGAAGGTCGGGGCCTGCATTTCCTCATAGCCCCACTGATTGCCCGGTCGGTAGATATAAACCATGGCGTTTCGGGGATCCAGGGTGTCCACAGGCTCGAACGTCTTGCCATTGGCGGCCTTGATGAACGCACCGGGCGTACGCGGCACAGCCACGGAGCAGGCAACCAGATGAAGCGCCAGGGACAGGACCAGCGTCAGGGATAGCACACGACGTATCATGGTGATTCTCTTATTATTATTCTCGCTGCGATAACTATCGCCGATTTATCCGCCCTTCACAAGCGCGCCTGTAGTGTCCCGGCACCTGTCTGGATTACACTTCCCGCCATGACTCTCAAACGTGTCCGCACTCCCTGTATCGGCGTTTGCTCCACGGTCTTCGGCGACACTGTATGCCGGGGCTGCAAACGCTTCGCCCATGAAGTGGTGAACTGGAACGCCTATTCCGACGCGGAAAAAGCGGTTGTCTGGCGGCGTCTGGACGGCTTGCTGAAACTGGTGGTGAACAACTACATCCACGTCGTTGACTCGCAACGCCTGCGCACCGCCATGGAATACCAGAACCTGCGCTTCCAGAGCGAGATGTCCCCGGAAGGCTGGGTGCCAGACCTGCTGAAAGCGGCCGGGCACCAGAACCTGGACTACCCGGCCTTCGGCCTGCGCTTGCTGGTCGATCCTGCGGAATACAGCCCGCGCGCCCTGTACGACCTGCTCAGTGCGGAGTTCTACGCCCTCTCCCGCGCCCATCACGAGCGCTGCTTCACCCAGCCGGAACGGCTGATCAGCCTGGTCCAGCAAGCCGCCGACGAGCTGCTCTGAGCCGACGAACCCGCCTGATCCGGCGGGTTGGTTGCGCGGCCCATCCCCCTCGGTCTTTACAGCCAACCGGACGCTTGCTCGGGGGTGGCGCCACCCCGCACCCGAATGTACCATTGAGTAATGTCACAATCATCAGAGGAACACACCATGAACATGGCTATCCTCCCGATCCGTCGCGATCTGAAATTCAATCTGCCCGCCGACAAGGCCACTGACTGGCACGAAGCCGGCATGCACGTGGCGCAGTTCTTCAACACCATGAGCCTGTTTTTCCCGGTGGGTGAGCGCTTCTTCATTGATTCCGTGCGCGCGTTCCGCGACCAGGTCACCGACCCGGAGCTGAAGAAAGCCGTCACCGCGTTCATCGGGCAGGAAGCCATGCACGGGCGTGAGCACGAAGAACTCAACGAACTGCTTCAAAACGCTGGCGTTCCCGCTGTAGCGCAGGAAAAATTCGTACTGATGCTGCTGAACAACCTGCAGAAGTACACGCCGAAAAAATTCCAGCTGGCCACGACGGTAGCACTGGAGCACCTGACAGCCATTCTGGCCGACTCCCTGCTGCGCAACCCGCAAACCCTGGGTGATTCTGACCCGCGCTTTGTCGCACTGTGGAACTGGCACGCGCTGGAAGAAACCGAGCACAAGGCCGTTGCCTTCGACGTCTACACCAAGGTCATGGGCAAAACCCTGCCCGCTTACCTGCTGCGCACCTCGTCACTGGTCATCGCCACAACCATCTTCCTGGCGATTCTCTACCCCTATTATTTCGAGAATGTGCGTCGCAAAGGCGGCCTGTTCAACCTGAAAGGGTGGATCACCTCATTCCGTTATCAGTGGGGCAATCCAGGCACATTGCGCCAGGCCATGGGGGACTGGTTTGACTGGTTCAAACCCGGTTTCCATCCCTGGGACCACGACAACCGCGCCTTCCTGGAGCAGATCGACGCCCTGCTGGAAACTGTCACAGAAACAGAGAAGAACGCAGCCTGACAACACCGGCTGCAGGCCGCCGAATGCATCGTTCGGCGGCCTGAGAAAAATTGGCCCGATCGGTTGTCGCCACCGGGCCACTCCACCGCTAAGGTAACTCCCCGGTTTCATCGCCTTCAGCCCATCACCCAGCCTGGGAGAATGACTTTGCCGAGCCTGACCGCCCGCCTGATCAAGCGCGTTTCACGCCGCATGGTGCGCCGCGAAAACCTGTCGCCGGAAGCACTGACCAGACACTTGCGCAAGACATTCAATCACACACCGGGCCTGACACTGCTGCCCCGGGGCGTACGCCTGCGGACCCTCGAGACCGGCGGTTTCAGCGGTGATCTGGTGACCGTTGCCACACCGTCCATGGCAATACTGTATATCCACGGCGGCGCCTACATTGCCGGCGTCACCCGCACCTATCACAACCTGGCCGGCCGACTGGCAAAGGACCTTGATGCCGAAGTGTATCTGCCGCGCTATCCCTTCGCGCCGGAGTCTCCCTTCCCGGCGGGCGTAAATCGTTGCATCGAAGCCTACGAGTGGCTGCTCGCCGAAGGGCGCAACGCAGAAGACATCGTCATTGCCGGTGACTCAGCCGGTGGCGGCCTGACCCTGGCACTGTTGCTGGCCATTCGTGATCGCAAGCTGCCTCGCCCACGCTGCGCGGTGACGTTTTCGCCTGCCGCCGATGGCCATTGCCGCGGCCCCAGCGTCGACGCCAATAACGCCTCTGACTGCATGCTGTCCGCATCGCTGGTGCGCACGGTATCGGATATCTACATGGCACCAACGGATCGGGACAACCCCTATGCGTCTCCCTCCCTGGGTGACTACACCGGCTTGCCGCCATTGATGATTACCGTCAGCACGGAAGAATGTCTCTACAGTGATGCGCAAGCCGTGCGCGCCAAAGCCGAGGCAGCGGGCGTACCCGTGACGTGGATTGCCAGAGACGGGCTGTTCCATGTCTGGCCCATCATCCTGCCCTGGCTGCCCGAGGCGCGGGAAGACGTGCGCAAGGTCGTGCAGTTTATTCGCGACTGCCTAAGCCCTGGGTAAATGGGCCCTGGGTAAATGGGCCCCGCGCAGGTGAATCCCGGGTAAGCGAGCACCTGCATCAGGTGCCGGGCACCGATACACACGGCACGCCCAGTACCTTTGTACACTTTATTTCCTGACGGCTTTCTGCTCCAATCATTGCAGCACGCACTGTGCCCTTCCTGGCTGCAATGGATGCACCCACTCTCGCCTTCATCCCTGCACCGTCCACAGTGACTTGCGGCTTGCCTGTTTTTAATGTCTTTATTGAGTGCCAAGGAGAAAACGTCATGCACGCACTGTTACGGATTATTGTATTGTCACTCGGTGTCAGCCTTCTGTGGGCCTGCACCGATGAGGCTCAGGAAAGTAAAGAAGCCAATGTAGCGCCGGGGAAGTCAGAGCAAACGGCGGCAAATGAAGCACTGTCATTACTGCAGATGAGCGCGCAACTTGCGCAACTCGCCGTTGCTGATGAAGATGCGGCAATGCTTGCCCAGGCTGCCAAGCTCAGAGCGCGCGTCGCTACCGAAGCGCTTGAAGCAGAAGCCACCCAGGGCGAGAGTGAGCAGACGGGTACGGAAAGCGAAAAGGAAACGTCGTTCGAGCACATGTCCGCCGCAGACATGCTGGAACTGGCCCGTGAATTCGCTGGCGATGACGAGACCCTGCTGGCATTGATCGACGGCACGCTGGTTGCCGAAGTGCGTTCGCGAGGCATGGTCGGCGGCGCCAGAACCATTCAGGATGTTGTGGGTGCCTACTCTGAGGTGTTCTACCGGAATGTCTATTTCGAGGGCGGTGCACCGGCTGAAGTCTTGCTGATCGGCGACGGTGACACGGATCTGGATCTGATCATCTACGATGAATTCGGCAACGTTATCTGTGCGTCGGAGTCCATGAGCGACAGAGAGTATTGTGCCTGGCAGCCACGCTGGACCGGCGCCTTCACTATCGAAGTCAGTAATTTCGGTAGCGTATGGAACGCCTACATACTCGCCACCAACTGATACATCTCCCCAACGGCTGGCGCCGGAGCCCCATTCTTCGGCGCCAGTCTTTCAGTGTCAGGGCAAATGATAACGCAAGCCGATAGTGACCAGGCGCGTATCCAGATCATCCATGGGATACCAGCCATACCCGATATCCAGATTCAGCGGCGCGCGCGGACCAAAACGTATCCCCACTTCCGCCATCGGGTCGGTGCCACTGATTGATCGCCTGCCGAGTCCGAAACCGCCGCGCACCTGCATGTTCCAGCGCCACACACCAGCCCGGCCGTAAACCCCCGCCACATCGCTCAACGCCCAGGTGCCGTCCAACGCAACACGCCAGCCATTGCCATAGATGTTCTGGCCACCCAGCTCGCTCCATACCCGGTCCGCATCCAGCTCCAGGCGCGCCACATCCAGTGCGACACTGGACGTGATCCGATAGCCGCCGCCGATCACGAATCCCAGATTGCTGTCACGAAACGCCTGCGTGCTGCCACCCTGCAGCACGTTCTCCCCCGCCCGCGTCTCGGACAGGTTGAGGCTGGTATGAAAGACGAAGCCGCCAGCGGCCGGCGGCCTTTCTTGCGGCGGCCTTTCTTGCGGAAAGCCATCCGGCTCATCGGCCATCAGCATGACGGGCCACAACAACACCGTGCTGAGTATCGCTGACATGGAAATGCTCACTCTGCTTGTCCTGCTTCCGGTGTGTTCACCACACATACCGAATAGGAGGGACGCAGACAGCGCACTCAACAACCTCAGTGACGTAACCGCCAGCGCTCGACCCGATCGCGCCAGCGCGGGCCGAGCACCGTATGCCCGGCCGGGTGCAGCGCCCAGGGCATATAAGACTGGCTGTCGCCACGATACAGCCATTCCGGTTCCGTGCCCGCAGGCAGGTGCAGCACCCGGAAACTGTCACCGTCGAACAGCAGGCCCCGGCCGTGCGTCGTCACGGCCATACCCCGCAGTGCCGGGGCCTCGCGCACCATGAGGCGGCGTTTTTCGTCGAGATCCCAGGCTTCGACATAGTGATGGCCAGCAGCGGTACCGTAGACATTCTCGCCCTGGTGGCGGAACGCACGGAGCAGATAACGGCCATCGGCACTGAGCGCCGTCTGCTGCGCCTGCGCCGGCTCACCGGCACGCCCGAAACCCTGAACCTCATCGCGAGGGAGCTGCCAGCGCGCCTGCTCCACCCACTCGCCACCGGCCCCCGGCGCCAGGTCGACCATCACCCCGTATTCGTCCACCACACGGACGCCATCACCACGGATGGCCAGGCCGCGCACGAACCCCGGTAATGACACCGGCAGGGTCTGCGTGGTGCCGGCATCGACATCGAACAAACGCACTCCGCGCCCGGGGAACCCCCCTTCCACCAGCACGCGCCGCCCGTCTGCACTGAACGCGGCGGCCGACAAATCACGGGCCAGATGCCCGTCCTGATCACGCCCCTCCTGATCACGACCACCCAGCACCACCTGCTCGCCGGTCTGCAGATCAACGCGCTGCAAGACATAGTCGTCCGCCAGCACCAGGGCATACCGCCCGCTGGCGTCCACCCGCAGACTGCGCGGCTGGTCCAGCGCCAGTGGTACCTGCGTCTGCAGGGTGCCCTGCTCGGCATCGAAGCGGCGCAGCCCTTCGTTCTGCAAGGTGACGACGGTGCGGCCATCGCCACTGAAGGCCATCGCTTGCGCCTGGGACAGGTCGGCATCGTCATCAGCAAAGCCCAGCGACCAGGTTTCCTGCACGGGCAGGGTGGCGCGGGTGATGGCGAAGTCGAGGGCGGGATTGCTGCCGCGCACCGTGGGCACCTGGCGCCCCTGAGTGCGCTCCGCCACGCGGTCGGCCACAAAGCGGCGCAATTCGTCCACGCGAATCTGGCGGTCGCCGTTGAGGTCCGCCGCCATGGCTTCCAGCCCCTCCAGTACCGCTGCGGTAAAGACACCGTTGTTCCAGCGGGCTGACTCCAGCGCAAACTCCATCGCGCCGGATGCGGCAATCACATGCGCGCCACTGCCTTCGCGCAGCTCGACAAAGATATCTTCCAGCAGCGGCCTGTCGATCTCCGGTGCATCGTCGGGTATGGCGCCGATACGTCGCAGCCCGCGTGCTGACACCTCGCCATCGCCGCCTGCCAGCAGCATCGGCGTGGGCAGCAGGCCCGCCGCACCGTCGTCGTTTTCCCCGGCATGGCAGCTGTCGATGAAGATCAGCCGTTCGCGGGCACGGGTGTTCGCCAGCAAGCCTTCGATCTCGTCAAAGCGCACCCCCCGGCGGCCCGGGGCCTCGAAGTCCATGTCGGTGGGTGCAAAATAGTAGACCCCGTCGTCCGCCAGCACGCCGTGTCCGGCGAAATACAAAATCACCCGGTCATCCAGCCCGGCGCGGGCAAGAAAACGCTGCGCCCGCAGAATCGCACTGCGCGTCGCCTGCCCGTCGGTGAGCAACAAGGTCTCGATATGCTCGCCTTCCAGGGTGGCAAAATGCGCGGCCACATCCTCGATATCCTTGGCGGCATAACGCAGGTCGTATTGCGATTGGGCGTACTCGGACACCCCCACCCCGACCAGGAAGGTGCGTCGGGTCGTCGCGGCGGCGGTGCTGTAGACCTGTGCCATCAGGTCGTCCGAACGGCGCCCGTCGGCCAGCGTCAGATGCGCCGTAATCCGGTTTTCGCCCGGCATCAGTGACAGCGTATGGCGCGCCTCATCGCCGCGCACCGGCACGCCGTCATCCGGCGTCGCCCGCACGTTGGCCACAAACAGATGCAGCCGCGCGCCGTCCGGGCCGCCCACGGCCACCTCCAGCTGGCGACGGTCGTGCACCAGCGGCGGGGTGCGCGACCAGGTCGGCAGCAGGTCACCTGACAGCCGGGCGCCACGTGTGGCCAGCCGCTGCTGACGCAACGTCACCAGCTGCGCCAGTTGCGCCAGATAGTCCGGCTGCGCGTGCCCCAGCGCCGCCAGCACGCGATCCGGACGATTACGCTCGCCATCAAACAGCGTAAAGGCGCGCAGTGTCATGCCGTCGCGGCGGGTGACCTGGCTGACCGCATCGCGGGAGGCTGCATACTCCCCGTCCGGGGTCAGAATCAACGCGCCCTGATCCGCCACCGGGTAGATACTGGCCAAGAGCGCCAGCGTCACCGGCGCCTCGATATCCAGCACATGCACCGCCGCATCGCTGGTCTGCGCATACAGCCGCTGGCGACCAAACAGCAGGGTGCGTATCGGCAAATCCCCCACCGGCACCGCCTCACCCAGCGCGCCCGTTGAAGGCTGGTACAGTCGCACGCCCTCCTCCGTGGCCAGCGCCAGCCGGTCCTGGTCCGGCGCGTAGGCCGACGCCGTCACGTTACCGTTGTAGGGCTGCCGGTCGTCACCGATGAACAGACCATAGCGGGTCAGCATCCAGAGCTCCCCCGCGTCGCTGAAGTCCAGCTCCAGCAAGGTATTGACGGAGGGCATGCCGCTGCCGTCAGCGAACGGGTCGATGCGGGTGCGCCCCAGCGAGGTGCCCGCTGCCCACGCCAGCATTTCCAGATCGCCCTGGCTGTCATTCAGGAACAGGAGCGGGTCTTCATCGGGCAGCTCGCGCAAGCGCAGCCAGGTCACCGGCGGGCCATCGCGCTGCATCCGGGTCGTGATGACGCCATCCTGGCATTGGTACACCATGTTGCCCACCGCCAGCAGCAGGCTGCCATCGCTGTGCCGCGCACTCGCATCCAGCCGGTCAGGATGGGTGTCCGCATCAAAGCAGGCCCACGGGTCGGGATGATCCGCCGGCGCGCTGGCCGGACGTCGCTCCCCGGTCCCCAGGTCCCATTCCTGCATACCCGTCTGCGGCACCGGCCCCATGGCGCGATCGGGCCAGGCGAAGAACAACGGATGCGACAGCGCCTGCTCCAGCGACACCTGTAACAGGCCGCGCGTTTCATCCACGCCCACCAGGCGCGTCTGGGTCGGCACGGCATCCAGTTCGCCGAGCACCGCGCCACTGGGCGCATGCACCAGACGCCCGGCACTGAACACCACATCCTCATCCGTGATCGCAAAGGCGGCGCGGCTGTCCCGCCGGCAGGTCACCGGCAACGCCTCCGGAGTGCCCCCCGGTCGCTGGCGTTGCAGGCAGGTGTCTTCGTCGAAATAGATCAGCGATCCGTCGGCCATGAAGCGCGGCTCGCGGGCGTTCGGCAGCGGCTGGCGCTGGCCGCTGTCGATCTCCAGCAGCCAGCCGCCCGGGCGCCCTGCCATGCCGGTAGACACCAGCAATTGCGATCCATCGGGGGAGAAGCGTAAACCACCAGGATAGAAAGGACGCTCACCGGACGTGATCGGCCAGGCCGCTCGCTCGGCCAACGTATCGGTGGCCAGAATGCGCACGTCGTCGTACCCCATCACGGCCAGCCAGGCGCCGTCCGGGCTCAGGGCCAGCCGCGCCCCGGCCGCGCCCGGCAGGGGCACCACTTCTTTATCACCCTGACCATCCGGGCGAGACAACCCCGCCTCACTGAAATCATTGAAGGCCACATGGCCACCATCACGGCTGACCGCCAGATCCACCAGTGGCGCGCTGTCGCCCTCCACCGCCTCGCCCCACATCAGGCTGACCGGATGCTGGAGCAGCATCGTGCGCGTGGTCGTGTCGAACAGCGAAAACTGCTGTGCGGTGGTGACCAGCAAGCGAGTGCCGTTGTCCAGCCACTGCAACTGGCGCACGCCGTCCATCACATGGGCACCGGCCTGTAGCGAGGCAATCCGGTAGCGCATGGACAGGTTCCACAACACCACGCGACCATCGGCATAGCCCACTGCTGCGGTGACGCCGTCACGGGCCACATCCACCGCTGTTTCGCCACTGCCCCAGACGTCCACCGGCACGGCTGATTGCAGCACCAGCGCCTCATCGGCGGTGCCAACACCGACCGACAGGCACGCCATCAGCACCAGCCATCGGCTCTTCCACTTCCCCATGCGCGTCATCCTGTCAGTGATCCTCAGGGCGAGTCAGTTTTTGCAGCGCCGGTGGCAATGGTCGCCGTTCCGCTTCGCCCTGCGCCGGGAGCGCTTGCTGCAACGCCTTGATACGTTCACGGGTCAGGGGGTGCGATTGAAACAAGGCCTGCCAGCGCCCGGCATCCTGATGCGCGAGGTTCTGATGCGCCACCATGGCCAGGAAAAATTCATCCGCGCCCTGCACATGCCCGTAATGCGCTGCCAACATGTCCAGCGCGTACTGGTCCGCGCGACGCTCCATGTCCCGATTGAAACGCAGGGCGGTCAACCCACCGCTCTGCCCGAACAGTGTCTGCATGGCAAAGTTCTCGCCGCCCGTCACCGCCGCCCACAGCAGCCCGATCACTGCGCTGCGGCTGAGCACGGCAATCGGATCACGGTGCTGGATATGCCCGATCTCGTGCGCCAGCACCATGGCCAGGCCATTCTCTGACGTCACACTGTCCAGCAACCCCCGGGTGATCAGTACATGGCCACCGAGGGTGGCAAACGCATTGGGGATCTGCATATCGATCAGGCGCACCTGCACCGGTATGGCAGGCGGCGGGTCCATGCTCGCCATCAGGTCATCGGCCAATTGATTGAGCGCCGCATCCGCCTGCGGCCAGGGCGCGCTCACAGGCAAGTCGCTCACCGCTGCCGCTTCCCAGCGAAACGGGATATGCGGGGCCAGAAAACCCGCCAGCAGCACGAGCAGCAAGGTCAGGGCGGCCATGACCAGACCGACCATCGCAACCAGGCTGCCGAATTCCAGCAGCGCATTCTGCGGCGGGTTATTGATGTGCTCCGGAACCCGCGGATTGCCGTCCGGCAGCGGTGTCATCGCGACGCGTTGCCTCGGGGATAGAGCGCCGTGCCATACGCCATGACTTCCACGGAACCTACACCGCGGGAGGCATCACCGGACACCCGGCAGGTTTCGAGTTTGACGTTGAAGATGACGACGCCCGTACCCAGCGCAGCGGCCTGCTCCTGCATGCGCAGGATGGCTTCGCGGCGAGCCCGGTCCAGCAAGGATTCGAACGCACCGATGGAGCCCCCGACCAGATTACGCAGTGTCGCGATCATCATCTTGAAGTAATCCACCGATACCACGACATTGCCCATCACCAGGCGAGATTCATGGCTCGTCACATACTCGGGCGGCAAATGCCGTTCAGCCAGCACCAGCAACTGCCGATACTGGTCTTCCCTGGCTTGAATCGAGCGATAGTGTCGCCGCTCCGCCAACCGCCCGAACACATAGCCCAGCAACAGCAGACTCAGCAGGATAATCAACTCATAGGGCAGCATCATACCCCCATGCGCTCCAGCTCGACCGCCGTGCCATAGACCAGGATTTCCGACGCGCCAACGGCGATCGTGGAGGTCGCAAAACGCACATTCAGGATGGCGTTGGCGCCGAGCGCTGTGGCCTGCTCCTGCAACCGGGCCATGGCCGCCTCACGGGATTCATTCATCAATTCCGTGTAACCCGTGAGTTCGCCACCAAAGATATTCTTCAGCCCGGCCATGAAGTCCTTGCCGACATGCTTGGCCCGCACGGTGCTGCCCTGGATCAAGCCCAGATGCCGCCGCACACGCATACCCGGCACAATTTCAAGATTACTGATCAGCATTCCCTTCTTCCCCTGCAAAGATTCCCCCACCGCACACGCGGCCCCGCACCTTGCACTCGCTGCAGGGCAGCCCCGCAACGTCAGGGACGGCCGCAACATGGCTGTGAGACAGCCAGAGAGCAGATACTGGACAAATATTCAGGATAAGTTTGGGGAAATCAACTGCACTGAACAAACCCATGTGCTCGTTTGATCCGGCCTGACCGGCCTGAAGAGAACTCTGGACAAAAAAACCGGCTCTGTTAATCTCGGAGCGTGAACATATCCCGCACCGCCAATGCCGTCATCGGCGTCCCGTTTTTTCTCCTCACTGTCAGCGCTTGCGCCCTGGCTGCGAATGCCCCTGTCTTCCTCTCCTGACGCCGAACACCAGATATAAAAAGGGGTTCGGCGCCTCCGGCTCAAACCCCGTAAATCCGTCAGGAGAACATCATGAATTTGCTACCCGCCATTACCGTCAGCACCACAGATCGCGACCGCCTTTTTGCCGTGCTGGATAATTTCAAAGGCGACTCGGACCAGATCGACTATCTTTATGACGAGCTGGCCCGCGCCAACATTGTCGACGAGAACGATATCCCGGAAGGTGTTGTGACCCTCGGCAGTCGTGCTCGCTTTCGTAACGACGCCACCGGCAAGGAACATGAGCGCGTGCTGACATTACCCGGCGAAACACAGACCGTCAGTGACGCCATTTCGATCCTGACGCCTGCCGGTGCTGCCTTGCTCGGTTTGAAAACGGGTGACGACATTCAGTGGCCCCATGAGGGACACTTTCTGCATCTGCGGCTATTGAATGTGACCCGTTAATCGCAGGCCAAACGGCCTGCTTCAGGTCTTCTTGGGCTAGATTGGTGCGCCAGGAGGGACTTGAACCCCCACACCTTACGGCACCAGAACCTAAATCTGGCGTGTCTACCAATTCCACCACTGGCGCGGTGAGGAGCATTGTAAACGGCGGCGGTCATGTTGCAAGCGTGGGCTGCTTCGCCAACGGCACCGGCCCCGCTCGCACGGGGCCGGCTGTCATGTGTCGGTCAGCGACGCTCCAGGCCGTCCAGGCGATTGTTGACCTCACGGCGATAGGCATCAAACGCGTTGATGGCAGATTCTATGTCGCTCAAGCGTGCTGGCAGATTCTGTTCGCCGCCCGCGTTCAGCGCCTCGCGCACTTCGTTCAGGGCGCGCTGCTGGGCCGCTGCCCGGCTTTCCAGCTGCTTGATTGTCTCCTGGGACAGGTCGATCTGCGTTTGCATCTGGTTGCGGGTAACGTTCGCTTGCTGCACCTCGCGACGGGCTGAGGCCGCCTGTTCCTGGGCAGTTTCGGCCGCCTTCTTTGCTTCCGCGAGATCCGTGCGCAAACTTGCGACAGTGCGTTCCTGGGCGCTCTGCTTGTCCTGCAGCGCTTTCAGCGCCTTCTGGTTCTCTTCGATCCAGCGGCGGTTGCGCACATTCGTGACATCCCAGAGTTTACGGATCTCGCTCATGTGCAACGCCAGGCGTTCTTCCACCTTGCCTGAGGACTGGGACAGGCTCTCATCGGTGGCGGAGAGCTGTGAGGCCAGGCTGCCAAGCTGCTCGGAGGACTCGCTGATGCGGGTATCCATCTGCGCGCGCACGGCGCTCAGCTCCTGGTACATGAATGCCCCCATCCCGAGGGTAATCAACAGCAGCACCACCGTTGCCGCGATCCAGAGACCACTGCCGCCACCGCCACTGGCGGGGCGCGGCGCCGCGGCACGGCGCGAACGGCGGGGCGGCTCGCCGCCCCCCTGGCCACCGCCGCCACCTGTCCTGCGGGCAGGCTTGCCTGCAGCCTCAGCGCCCTGCCCTGCACCGGCGCCAGCGCCCTGTCCCGGTTGTTTTCCAGGGCGCCCGGGGCGGTCGTCGTCCAGCGGCACATCACCGATATTGCCAAGCGGAAGGTCGCGATCCTGATTCATAAGCGTGCTGTCTGTGCAGAGAGTTAATGGATTCGGGCAGAGCTTAACAGGCCACGAGCACCTGCGCCCGCCCCTTCAGGGCATGCACGTAGACCGGTACCCGCTCAGCGGGTTCCCGGCCCCGGCAGTTGCCTTGCCGATCAGGGAAATATCGGTTGCTCGCTGGCGTAATAGATGAGCTCGCCCACCTCATGACGCCCCGCCTCGTTGCGCAGGAATGGCAGAAACAGTACCCATGGCTCGGCGTCACGGTGGTCCACTTGCGCCCAGATACCCGGCACTTTCTCGCCCTGCTTGCTCGTCACCTCATGCAGGCGCACCAGCACCAGCACCTTGAGGTCAGGCTCCTCTTCTGCCATCTGTTGCAGGCGCATGAACAGGGCGGCAGTCCACTGATCCGGCGGCGGCGCGGTTTCCTGGGTGCCCTGATAACCCAGCACTTTTGCATCGCCATCGGCCTTGGCAATCATGGCAAAGGGGTACAGGCCGCCGGATTCCTGAATGGCTTTCATGGCGGTCTGCATGGCCACTTCGGCGATGCTGTTCATGGCCTGGCGCTCTTCCGATGTTGCCGTTGCCTCATCGTCGTTTGCCGCGAACGCTGGCACAGCCACCATCAGGCACAGCGCCAGCATCGCGCCCGCACTGCACAGCCTCTGAAATCCCACCCGCAACCTGAACATATTCTTCTCCGAAAACTGGTGCTGTTGTTGTCTATATTGTTATTGGCCGTCGGCTACGCTAGCAGACTGCGGGCACGCGCGAAACGGCGGCGCCCATAACGAAAAGCCGCCCGAAGGCGGCCTCTGTACATACGAACAGACATGCGATGTCCGTCCTGTGCGCCACAGCCTTGCGGCTGCGGCGCCTCAGCGCGCATCAGGCGCCGAAGTTGCTGGCCGCAAAGTCCCAGTTCGCCAGCGCCCAGAAGGCTTCCAGGTACTTGGGACGGGCATTGCGGTAATCGATGTAGTAGGCGTGTTCCCACACATCAACCGTGATCAGCGGGGTCTTGCCATCAGTGATCGGCGTCGCGGCGTTGCTGGTGTTGACGATTTCCAGCTCGTTGCCGTTCTTGACCAGCCAGGTCCAGGCAGAACCGAAGTTGTTCACTGCGGCGTTGGTGAACTCTTCCTTGAACTTGTCGAAAGAGCCCCACTTGGCGTTGATGGCATCTGCCAGCGCGCCAGTGGGTGCACCACCGCCGTTCGGGCTGAGGCTGTTCCAGTAGAAAGTGTGGTTCCAGATCTGCGCTGCGTTGTTGAACAGCGGGCCGGGGCCGGCGCTCTTGATCACCTCTTCCAGTGCCTTGTTTTCATTCTCAGTGCCCTTGACCAGGCCATTGAGTTTGTCCACGTAGGTCTGGTGATGCTTGCCGTAATGGTATTCCAGAGTTTCAGCCGAGATATGCGGTTCGAGCGCATTCTTCTCGTAAGGCAGTGCAGGAAGTTCGAAAGCCATGTCATTTCCCCTGACGTTGGTATCGATGAATGAAGGTTCCGCACGCTCCGAAGGAGCGGCGAAACCGGAAAATCAGCACGCGCCCGCCGCAGCGGGCGTCTTGACTGTTAATCCTTGGGGCGACCCGATCTTTTTCAAGGCCTGTTTCACGACCGGATCAGGGCCCATTGTAAAACCTGACGCCCCGCCGGCATCAGATCAGTTCGATCGCCACCGCAGTCGCTTCGCCGCCGCCGATGCACAGGCTGGCGATGCCGCGCTTGCCACCGGTACGGCGCAGGGCATGGATCAGCGTCAGAATGATACGCGAACCGGTGGACCCCACCGGATGGCCCAGTGCGCAGGCGCCACCGTGGATGTTGACCTTGTCATGGGGGATACCCAGATCCAGCATCGGCATCATGGCAACCATGGCGAAGGCTTCGTTGATTTCGAACAGATCCACATCCGCCACGCTCCAGCCCATCTTCTGCATCAGATTCTCGGTCGCGCCAATGGGCGCCAGGGTGAATTCACCCGGATGCCGGGAATTGGTCGCATGGCCGAGAATACGTGCCAGGGGTGTCAGGCCACGCTCACTGGCCACGGACTCGCGCGCCAGTACCAGCGCCGAGGCGCCATCGGAAATCGAGCTGGCGTTGGCCGCCGTCACGGTGCCCTCTTTCGCGAAGGCCGGGCGCAGGGTCGGGATCTTCTCGATATTGGCATTCCCCGGCTGCTCGTCGGTATCGACGACCGTCTCGCCTTTGCGCGTGGCCACGGTCACCGGCACGATCTCGTCCTTGAACCAGCCGTTATCAATCGCCGCCTGAGCGCGCTTGAGCGATTCGATGGCGTAGTTGTCCATGTCCTCGCGGGTGATGCCGCGCTTGTCGGACACTTCCTGGGCGAAAGAACCCATCAGACGACCGGTCTCGGCATCTTCCAGCCCGTCCAGGAACATGTGGTCATAGACCTGCCCATGCCCCATGCGCATGCCGCTGCGTGCCTTGTCCAGCACATAGGGCGCATTGCTCATGGATTCCATGCCACCGGAGACAACGATGTCGTTGGTGCCGGCCTTGATCGAATCATAGGCAAACATGGTGGCTTTCATGCCCGAGCCACACAGCTTGTTGATGGTGGTGGCACCGGTGCTGTCCGGCAGGCCAGCCTGACGCATGGCCTGACGTGCCGGGCCCTGCTTGAGGCCGGCGGGCAATACACAACCCATGATGACTTCCTGGATGTCCGTGCCCTGCAGACCGGCGCGAGCCACCGCTTCGCGGATCGCGGCAGCGCCCAGTTCAGGCGCGGTGACAGGGGCCAACGTGCCCTGAAAGCCCCCCATCGGGGTACGGGCACCGTTGACGATGACGACAGCGTCGTTACTCATGGAAATCTCCTGCTGATCAGCGGTCGGCGCATGCGCCGGGTTCGGGCCCGGATTGTACTTGGGATGGCCCTGTCGCGCACCACACCCGCCCCGCCTGCGGGTCATTGTTATTTGGTTACACTTGAGCCGGCACTACGACAAGTGGATAACTGCCAGAGCGGCGCCGATCCGCTAGAATCCGTGACCCATTAGTCACAGATCCTGGAGTCGCTGCTTTGTCCGCTCTGCCCGTGTCCGCCCTACCCGTGATCACCGCCATCGGCGGTATCAGCCCCGCTGGTCGCACCGCTTGCCACCATGGCTTTCACCGCCTGGTGATGGACGCCCTGGATAGCACCACGCGGGAGCGCACCTTGCACGCCCTCAGCAGCCTGATGCCAGGCGCCCCCGGCGCCGATGGCCTGCTGCAAGGCACACTGATCCGACGCCTGGAAAACAATCTGTTTGACGCCGACAACGTGGGCATTCATGTCAACGCCCGCGCCAGCGCCCCGCTGGTGCTGGAAATGCGCGACATGGATTTGCCCAGCCCGGTGCCCGCCAGTTGGCACGTCACCCCCCTGGGCGACAAGCGCAGCCGGGTTGCCATCCCGGCGGGTGCCGAGTTGTTGCTGCCAGCGACCCGACGCAGCCGCGTGCAGTCTGCCGGGCAACTGCCCAGCGGCTTCGACCCGGCCGCACTCTATCCCTCCCGGCATCATCCCCGGGCGCTGCAAATGGCGGTGTTCGGCGCCTCGGACATGCTCGGCATGCTCGGCATCGACTGGTCCGTGATACAACGACGACTGGCGCCGCAGGAGATCGCCGTCTACGCCTCCAGCGCCATGTCGCAACTGGACGACAACGGCTTCGGCGGCGTGCTGCGCAGCCCGGCGCTGGGCCGCCGCATCACCTCCAAACAGTTGCCATTGGGTTTTGGTGGCATGAGCGCCGATTTCATCAACGCCTATATTCTCGGCACCGCCGGCGGCACCGGCGGCATGCTTGGCGCCTGCGCCACCTTCCTCTACAACCTGCAACTGGGCGTCAACGATATTCGCAGCGGCCGCCGCCGGTTAGTGGTGGTCGGCACCAGCGAAGCACCGCTGGTGCCGGAAGTGATCGAAGGCTATCGCGCCATGGGCGCACTGGGTGAAGACGAAACCCTGCGCCAGCTGGACAACAGCGACACCGCCGACCATCGCCGCGCCTGCCGCCCCTTTGGCTTCAATGCCGGCTTTACCATCGCCGAATCGGCACAGTTCGCCGTCCTCATGGATGACGCCCTGGCGCTGGAACTGGGCGCCGACATCCTCGGCGCCGTGCCGGACGTGTTCGTACACGCCGACGGCCCCAAGAAATCCATCTCCGCACCCGGCGTGGGCAACTACCTGACCATGGGCCGCGCTGCGGCACTGGCCCGGCAACTGCTGGGGGAAAAGAGCTTGCGCGAACGCACATTTGTGCACGCCCATGGCACCGGCACACCACAGAACCGCACGACAGAATCCGAAGTGCTGGACCGCATCGCTGAGGCCTTCGGCATCAGCCACTGGCCGGTCACCGCGATCAAATGCTACGTCGGCCACAGCCTCGGCAGCGCTGGTGGCGATCAGTTGGCGGCGGCACTGGGCACCTTCGCCACCGGCATCCTGCCGGGCATCGCGACCCTGGACCAGATAGCCCCGGACGTACACGCGGATCGCCTGACACTGAGCCAGGCCCACACGCGTCCCGGCAAACAGGATGCTGCGCTGATCAACGCCAAGGGGTTCGGCGGCAACAATGCCACCGCGCTGGTGTTATCGCCGGAGCGCACCTGTGCGTTGCTGCGGGCGCGTCATGGCGAAAATGCGTTGTGTACCTGGCAGGGGCGCGTCAAAGGCACCCGGGCACATATTGCCGCCTGGGATGCCCACGCCAGCGCGGGACAAACGAAGCCGGTGTACCACTTCGGTGAAGGCGTGATCGACGGTCAGGATCTGGAAGTCAGCGACAGCCATGTGCGACTGCCGGGCTGGGCGCACCCGTTGCCGCTGGAAGACGACAAGGGCTTTGCCGAGTACTTGCAGAACGACTGAGATCGTAACCGCTGCGGCAAAATCAGGTTCATCGCGGATGAGCGGGAATATTTGCCGGCAAGGGCCGCTTGCGTGCCAACCGGGAAGCGGGTTGTTCTTCAGCAGAGTTGGTCACCCTCCATCCAGTGCGCGTTGAGCCGGGGTATGCCCTTCCGGGACCGCTCAAGCCATCCCTGGGCGCTCGCGCTTTGGCCATCCATGGCCAAAGAGGTCCCTCCAGGGCATACCCCGGCTCAACGCTGGCAGGAAATTCGGAGTTCGGTAGCTGTTATCGACTTTCTGGAGGAACAAAACCGCCAGTTGGCTGAGAGCTATTAACCGGGCTGCGCGTGACGGCCCTCGGGGGGCGGGGATGTATTTTCAGGACTGTGTGAGGCATGGATGCCGAACACAAGACTACAGGGATGTATTTACGGCGTGTCCTGAAAATACATCCCCGCCCCCCGAGGGCCACAACCACCCAACCAACAAAGAATGGAAAACACCAACCAGAAATCAGCGCGGCAACAGACTGGGCCCGACAGCTTCCGCTGGCAGGGCAGTGCGGCCGTCGGCGGTCAGCAGCGGTACTCGGACATGCCCCTGGACATCCACCGCGATGGACAGCAGATCCCGGGAGAAGGTCGCGATAAACGTCGGGTGCACGCCGTACAACATGAGGTACAACTGATCGCCGGGCTGCAACCGCTCGGCGATGCCTTCCAATGTGACCTCATGAGTACCGAAACCACGCAAAGGAAATACCTGCTCGTCGATCAGGTCCGGTATCGGCAAAGGCAGCGGCACTTCCGGCAAAACATTGGCGCGTATCACACCGATGCCCGCGAACAGGATCATGTCATCGCCCTTGATGCTGAGCACCGGCGGTGTGGTCTGGCTGCACAACAGCGGATTGAGCAGCGGGCCCAGCAGACCCAGAATCACCTCATTGCACAGCAGCGGGTCCAGCAGGACGTCTTCCAGCTGATTCAGCTCTGCGAGCGGATCGGTCAGCGTCACGCTCAGTGTCGGAATGCCGGCAATGACCGCTTCTTCCGTCACAGACCCCAGACCGACCAATGTCGGCACCACGCCCAGTGCGCCGGAGCGCGCGATCACCGGCAAACCGCCGGGGCCTTCGATGGCGAATTCGTGCCCGCCGACGGTCACTTCCGGGACGTTTACCGAATCGCCATAGGTCAGTGTCATGCAGACATCCTGGCCCGAGGTCACCACATCGTCGGCATTGCCGATACCGCGAAGTTTTTCATCGAACCAGGCCACCGTCGCGGTGCCGGCATCCACATCCCCGCAGGATGCAAAGGTGTTCAGATTGCCGTCAGCGAGATCCGGCAAGGCGCCGAGCAAGGTCGGCAGCCCGCTGGCGGCTTCCAGCACGAAACCGGCATTGGGCGAGAAGAAGTGGTGCCCGAACGGATAGGTCAGCAGGCGCACGTCGCCGCCCGCCTGTTGCAGGCACTGGTAGTTCCAGAAGGCTTCGTTAAAGGTGAACAGGGAATCCCGGAAGCCCTGGAACATCAACACATCCACCGGGTACAACTCACCGCGGGGCTGATTGACGATAAAACTGCCGCCGCCTGTCAGTGGTGCCAGCAATTGCAGCAGCGGGTCGAGTGAAAAGTCACCGGTGCCGGGGGAATCCAGTAATTGCAGATTACGGCTGTTGCTGCAGGTATAGGCCAGGCCGCTGTAATGCAGGAAGTCCTGTGTCGAGGGGGGCAGCACATTCACTGCGGCCGCCTCGATCAACGACGCGCGCAGCAGCGGGTCCATGGCCAGCTGGGTGCCGCCATCACCGGCGGCCGTCAGGAACAGCCCCCAATAGGATTTGACGCCATCCCCCGGGCTCAGGCTGTAGCTCAGATCGTGCCAGGTAATGTGCGGCACCATGGCATCCAGCCGCTGGTCCGGGTCCATGGTGTAGAGCGAATATTGAAAACCACCGCCATAGCTGGCGCCCATGGCGCCCAGCAGCAGGTTGTCGAAACCGGTGTGGTTCGGCGCATAGGCCAGGTAATCCAGATTGGCCTCGGCCCAGTCCACGATCTGGATCAGGTCCTGCCCTTCAAAATCCGGGGTCATGACCCGCACTGTACCGCCGCTTTCGCCGTGGCCGCGCTGGTCAATACTGATCACCGCATAGCCCGCATCCACCAACGGACCGATGGGCCCGGCAAACGCCGTACCCGCTTCGGTCTGCCGACCACCGCCGAAGCCGTGGCCTTCCAGCACCAGCGGATGGCCCGTGTTGCAATCCATATGCCGTGGCTCGAACACCTGAAAGACGATGGCGGCGCCGTCGACGCGCGAGGGCATGGACACACGATAGCTGCGCCCGCCTTCGAGATGTTCACCGCGAGTACAGCTGGCAGCGGCCAGCTCATCAGTACTTTGCGGCAATGGACGCAGCTCGCGATCAGGGTCCGGATTGGCCGGACCGCCTACGCCGGGGGCGTCATTGCGATCATCCGGCGAACCACCAGATCCCAGCGAGCCGGAATTGCCGCCGCCACAGGCGACCAGGAACACTGCTGACATCGCCAGCAGCAAACGAGAAAGGAATAACATAGCGCACGCCCGATTGTTGTATTTGCGCTTATTAGGCGGCAGGCGCGGCAAGGGCGGTATGTGGAGTATGTAGGGAATATGTCACAGGCGTTGCCGCTGAGCGAAAGAATGTAACCTGTGTCAGTGCCTGGTTCAGAGCTGTTTCATCATCACGACTTCCGACACGGGCTGACCCACCGCGCCCACAAACTGCGTCGACGGCGCCTCCTCACACACACGAAACCCGAGCCGCTCGAACACCTGTACATTGCCGGTTTCGCGAATAGTGCAGAGTTCCAGTCGCGGCAACGGATACCGCTCTGCCAGTCCGCCGACGGCATCCACCAGCTTGCGGGCCACGCCCTGCCCCTGCCAGGCCTCCGCCACGCCCAGCCCCTGCAAGTAGACTGCAGTGTGCGCCAGCGTGTACTCCAGCGTGCCGACAAGCTCGCCATCCACAACCGCAACCAGCGTGTCGAAGCGGGGCATCACCCGGCGCATGCCCGGCATCTCGTCGGCGGGCAGGTAAATCCGGCGCAAGGCATTGATGGCTTCCTGGCGTAACGGCAGCAATGCCGTGTGGTCATCGCTGCGTGCGTCACGCACCTGAATCCGGCTTGCTGCCACGCGCTTCTGCATTATGGTCATAGCCTGGTTCTCCTTCCGCGGGGCTTTCCACATGAACCTTCCACGTGAACCCCGTACTGGCATCCCCCACAGGTAAGAGTCCATTGCGGTGACCGGAGTTCGGACGCCCGGGCAGACTGATACAGGCTTTTACGATCAGGCGAGTTTCGGCAGAAAATCCGTGTCCATGGCATAGCGACGCGGATTCTGCGGATCGATATACACCGTCAGCGAGCGCCGTGTGATGTGATCCGTAGGGTCAAACCAGAGATTGCTGCTGTGAAACACATGCACCTTGCCGTCAGTCGGGCTTTGCCACTGCGTGATAATGCGGAACGGTGATCGCCCGTTGACGCGCACGCGGGTGTTCTGCTCCACGCCCTGGAATGTCGTTTCGATACGGCGACCGTGCGCACGGAGGTGTCTGGCGCGACGGGCTGACACGTGGCGAAAGCCGATAATGCCGAAACCCACCCCGGCGAATATGACGCCAACCAACCCGCAGATCGCTACGCCGCCCCACAGCGAGAAGAAGCCCCTGATACGGGCTTTCTCAGGACTGTCAGGGTGATACAGCACGACAACTCTCTCTCCGCGCTGGTATGCCGGCGGGTTACTGCCCGAGTTGCTGACAAACCGGTAGGTGCGGCCATCCGCCGCCTCGAAAGACACTTCCGGTCGCCAGGTGGTGCTGTCGCTGGAACGCGACATTTTCAGATCCATGACGATGCCGTCGGCTTCGACACTGTCGGCAATAAACCGGTGCGTATGCACGCCCAGGGCAATACTGATCGCCAACAGCACTACGCCGCCCACACCAAAAATACGCTCGATCGCTTTCATGAAATCCCCCGTGCTCCGTGCAATACAGCACACACACCGCGTGCTGCGCTCAACGCGGGGCAGTTTAACGGCACGGGGCAGTCAGGTCTTTCAGTGATGCGGCAAAGTGCTGCGCGGGTCACAAAGGATCAGGGACACCCAGATGCTGTGCAAAGAACGCCAGGACTTCCTCCATGGCGCCGCCGCGCAGCAGGAAGCTGGTGATATGGCCACGGCGTGGCTGCTGATAAAACGTCACATCGCCACCGGCTGCCGCCAGCGCATCGACAAAATCCGTGGCGTGATCCAGCGGCACGGTGCGATCAAGGCTGCCATGAAACAGCAGGAACGGCGGCGCATCGGCATGCACATGCGACACCGGCGAGACCGCCACATAGGCCTGCGGCGCCTCACTCTGGGTCGCGCCAACAAACTGCGGCACCAGCCCGCCGCCACGGAACTTGCGCAGATCCGTCGGCGTGCCGCCCGCGACAACAGCCGCTGGCCGGGTCATTGCGCCGCCATAAGGTGCATCCAACGCGTCCCCCTGGCCCGCCACCAGTCCCAGCAGGCTGACCAGATGGGCGCCGGAGGAATAACCCAGTGCACCGATGCGCGCGGTGTCGATAGCCAGGGTTTCGGCATTGTCATGCAACCATGCCATGGCAATCTGCAAGTCATGCAATTGGGCCGGAAACGTATAGTCCGGTGCAAAACGGTAATCGATATTCAGCGCCACATAACCCGCTTCGGCCAGCTGCTCGGCGATGCCGGTCATGTCATCCCGGGAGCGCCCCGCCCAACCGCCGCCGTGCACCAGCAACACGGCGGCGTGCGGGCCGTCACCCTCAGGCCGATGCAAATCCGCCCTGAGCGTCTGCGGCCATTCCGGTGGTGAAAACACCAGCCCCTTCTGCGCCTGCGGCGCTGTGTCCACGCGCTGCTGATTGCTGCAACTGACACTGGTTATGACGATAACCAGCACTGTCACCAGCACTCTCGCCTGCACTCTCACCTGCACTCTCATTTGCATGAACGCGCCATGCCGCATCCGCTGTGTCATAACGCCTCCAGCCATGCCAGTAACGCCTGCTGTTGCGCCGGGGTCACGGCGGTGCCCGGTAGCACCGCTGTTGGCCGGGGCAACCGGTCAAACCAGAACTGGCCGCTGCCGCCCGCTGTCACAGGAGCAGTGGCCAGCCACACCATGGTGTCGGCCCCCATATGGCTGTCGCGCAGCCAACGCTGCAAACGGCGATTGAACGCCGGCAGGGATTTTGCTACGCCGGGCGTGGCGGCCCAGCCCGGATGCATGCTGTGAAAAGTGACCTGCGGGTGCTGTTGCGCCCAGTGCTCGGTCAGGCTTACCAATGCACGTTTTGCTCGGGCATAAGCCTTGCTGCCACTGTAAGGCGGCTGCGTGTACTGCATGTCATCGAGCTGCAATGCCTGCCCGTACATACCACCGCTGGCGACATTGATGACGCGGCCGTTGGCAGCCGTGAGTGACGGCATCAACAACGCGGTCAAACGCCAGGGCGCCAGCAAATTGATGGCCAGTGCCCGCTCGTGCCCCTCTGTTGTCACATCCCGCTCCGCGAACAGCGCACCGGCATTATTGATCAGCCCGTCGAGTCGCGGCGCAGCCTCGCGCAGCACCGGCGCGATCCGGGCGACTTCACTGAGCAGCGACAGTTCCGCCTCGAACACACGGACCTGCGACGCCGGGCAACCACTGAAGGCGCAAACGTCCTCCGCAGCCTGTGCCAGGCGCGCGCCATCACGACCGACCAGCAACAAGCGTGCCCCCAGCCGTGCCAGCTCGCGCGCCGCCGCCAGCCCCAACCCGCTTGTCGGGCCGGTGATCACGTAGGTACGGCCATCCACATAATCGCTCAACGACTTGTCCGGCATGGCCAGATAGCCACGCTCGGTAAAGGCGCGAAAGGCCGGCAACAGCGCGCGGTGACCGAGACGATCAGACCAGGAAGGTTGCGGCAGCGTCTGTTGCGGCGTCAGGGCCTGGGCCAGCCCCGCGACGGCGCGCCGCCCCATCCGCCTGAGCCAGCGCGCCAGGACCGGCCCGAGCAGACGCGCAGGCCCGGTGAAGGTCATGTCCGCAACGTAATCGATGCTTGTCGTGCCGTTACCCGCGTTGCGGAAGCGCAGCGTATCCACGACCCGAAAGCCGTCGCCCTCCCCCTGCAACACCAGTTCTCTGTGGGGCGTCATGCGGGTGATGTGATAGGTCATGGGCACGCGTCGCCCGGCGCTGCTGAGTATCAGCGCGAAGGCCGTACCCGTTGCCGGCGCGCCCGGCGTTGTCTTGCGGGCCCGGTAGACGCCCGGGTCCCATTGCTCACAGGTGGAAAAATCAGCAAGGTAGCGATAACACTCTGCCACACTGCGCGGAACCGTTATCCTTTCGTGCAACCGAATCATTCATGTCTTCCCGGGTTGGCGATAGCAGGCCAGCATACTGTACTCATGCCACACCTGTTCTGGACTATGCTGATCCATGCGGAGCCACGTGAACGTGAAGACGCTTTGATCTGAAGACACCTGACGCAACGGAGCCCCCTGATGTCCCGTCACTTTGAGCAGGCCCCCGGCCTTTGTGAACAACCCGACGCCGAAACCCAACGCTACGTGTTCAACCACAGCATGATGCGCATCAAGGACCCGGCCCGCAGCCTGGACTTTTATACCCGCGTGCTGGGCCTGCGGCTGCTGCGCAAGCTGGATTTTCCGGAGATGCAGTTCTCGCTGTATTTTCTCGGCTATGCCAGCGACGCTGCCGACATTCCGTCTGACGATGGCGAGCGCACCACCTGGACCTTCAGTGGCAGCGGCATTCTGGAGCTGACCCATAACTGGGGTACGGAAGACGACGCCGACTTTCAGTACCACAACGGCAATGACAAGCCCCAGGGCTATGGGCATATCGGCATTGCGGTACCGGATATCTATGCCGCTGCGGCACGTCTGGAAAAACTCGGCGCCGATTTCGTCAAGCGACCCGACGACGGCAAGATGAAAGGCATCGCGTTTATCCGCGACCCGGACGGCTACTGGATTGAAATCCTGCAGCCGAACATGCTCACGGCGCTCAGCCGGAAGGCAACGTAAAACGCGCCGCCTGGCACGGCGCACCGCGATCCGGGTCCTGCTCGCCGATGCCATCGAAGCGCACCAGGTAGCCGTGTTGCTCGGCAACACGGCGGCCCCATTGCCGGAAGCGCTGCCGGGTCCATTCGAAATAATGGCCCGCTTCGCGCAACTCACCGGGGCCAAGGCCGTACAAGGGATTGAATTCGACGTTGGGCGTGGTCACCACCACCAGCCCCGGCCGATAGACGCCGAACACCGTTTGCGCCACGCCGCCCAGCCGTTCTGGCGGGTTGTGTTCGATGGTTTCGATCATGACCGCCGCATCGAAGCCGGTCAGCGGCAGGCCCGGGTCGTCATAGCGCCCTTGCAGCAGCGTCACCCGGCTCAGACCGTCCGCACCCAGATGCGCCGCCAGCGCCTGCCGCGCAACCGCCAGCCCCTCGGCCATATGCTCCACGCCCAGCAAACGCTGATAGCGCGTGTCAGCCGCCAGCAGCGTCAGCAGCGTGCCGCTGCCACACCCCAGGTCCAGGACCGAGCGGGCACCCTGCTGCCGCAACCAGCCTGTGACCTGTTGCAGCCGCTCTTCATGCAGATCACCGTACATCCCCTCTCCTCACACTGCATTTCCTCACACCGAGCCGCAGTATAAGGGCTAGACAGCAGCGCGCTGAAAACACGTGCGGACAGCGGTATCAAACACCCGTCGGCGACGGCGCGGGTCCATCATGTTGTAACCGATGGCCTGCAAATCCTCGGCACCCGGTTCCTGTCTGATCACACGAATGCCCGCCGTTTCCAGTGCCGCCACTTCACGGTCGACAATCGCCGTCATGTAACGCCGCACCCGGCGTTCGATCCGTGCGGCCGGGTGGCGCGGCCGATCAGGCGAAGAGGACGCCATGGGGGCGAGCACGATGGCTTCTGTCACGTCTGTGCCCAACAACATGTCTGCCGACACCGGCGATACGATGCCACCGTCCAGCAGCGTCCGGCCCTGCCAGGTGACCGGCGGGCACCAGCCGGGCACGGCATAGGACGCGCAAACGGCCGTACTCAGCGGCAGGGTCGGCGCGTCGCTGCGGCCCAGTGCCAGCCGTTCGCCGCTGTCGGCATCAACGGCCATGATCCAGGTCGCAGGATGTGGTGCCCACGCACCGGCGGGCACGACGCTGTCGATCAGCGCAGTAAACGGCGTCATGTCCGCTTGCCCGCGCGGCAAGGCGCCGACCAATGCGGTAAGCGCGGGCAGTTGGCCACGCAGGCCTTTTCGCAGCAATGGCAACGCCGTCAGCGACAGTCCGGGCAGCGGCGGCAAGGCACCGCCTGTGGCCGTGTCATGATCCCAGATGCAATCCGTGGCCTCGCCGCGCTGACTGGCCACCATCTGCGCCACCGACACACCGGCGCCCAGCAGCGCGGCCAGCACGGCGCCCGCCGACGTGCCGATCAATACATCCGCCTCGCGAGCATCCCAGCCCAGGGTCTGCTCCAGACTGGCCAGCGCCGCAATCGACCAGGCGGCCCCGGCGACGCCGCCACACCCCAACACCAGGGCACGTTTTTCAGACTGTGGCGACATCGGCATGCACCTCCTGTGTGGCCGCTACCGTGTGGTAATTCACCGTATCGAACTCGGCCAGCAACCGCTGCATGGTCAGCGTGCTCCAGGGAAAGCCGGTGCTGTTCAAGCCGTTGGCATCAATGTAATAGCTGGAACAGCCGCCGGTATTCCACACCGTGCCCTGCAGCGCTTTCTGCACGCGGACGTTGTAGTCGCGCTGCGCCGTCTCGTGCACTTCAAGCCGGGCGATATCCTTGTCGCGCATGGCGCGCAGTGCCGACATCGCATAGCGAATCTGCGATTCAATAACGATGAACGCCGAGTTGTGGCCAATGGCCAGATTGGGCCCCAGTACCAGAAACAGGTTCGGAAAACCGTGGATGGTGGTGCCGCGATAGGCCTGCGGGCTGCCCGCCCAGGTGGCGGCCAGTGTGTCGCCACTGACACCGCGCACGCGATGGGCAATCGGCTGATCGGTCACATGGAAGCCGGTGCCGAGAATGATGGTGTCCACCTCGCGCTCGCTGCCATCGTCCGCCACCACCACATTGCCGCGAATCTCGCGCACCCCGCTGGCGAACACCGCCACATTCGGTTGCGTCAGCGCCGGATAATAGTCGTTGGAAAGCAGCATTCGTTTACAACCGAGGGTGTAATCCGGGGTGACTTTTTCCCGCAGTACCGGGTCCTTGATCGCCAGGCGAATATGCGCCCGCGCCAGGCGCTCCACCTGACGCAGCAGTGCCGGTTTGCGAAAGCCGATGCCGAAGGTTTCAAAGCCGCTGTAGAGCATGCCGCGCAACATCTGCCGGACACCCGGCAGGCGCAACAGGCCGGCAGCGACACCGTCCAGTGCGGTATCAGGTTTCGGCAGAATCCACTGCGGCGTGCGCTGATAGATGTTCAGTTCACTGACCTGTGGCTGGATGGCTGGCACGAACTGGATCGCCGACGCGCCGGTGCCGATCACCGCCACGCGCTTGCCACGCAGATCATGGGTGTGGTCCCACTGCGAGGAATGAAAGACCGTGCCGGGAAATGCCTGCAGCCCCGGCAAGTCCGGAATGATCGGTTCATGCAGGTAGCCGGTACAGGCCATGACGGCGCGCGCCCGGTAAGTGTGCTGTGAGGTGCGCACCACCCAGCAGTTACCGTCCTCGTCCCACACGGCCTCTTCAAGCGGCTCGCCAAAGCGGATAAAGCGCGCAACATCGTGGCGCCTGGCGGTGTCCTGCACATAATCCAGAATTTCCGCCTGGCCGGCGAAAAAGCGACTCCAGTCCGGCTTCTGGGCAAAGGAGTAGGAGTACAGCGCCGACGGCACATCGCAGGCGCAGCCCGGATAGGTATTGTCGCGCCAGGTGCCGCCCAGGCTGTCGGCCTTTTCCAGCACGGCAAAATTGTCGATCCCCTGCTCACGCAGACGAATGGCGGCACCGATACCGCTGATACCGGCACCGATAATCAGAACGTCGAACCACTGTGGTGTTATGTCGGGTGGTGTTGTGCCGGGTGGCGTCTTGCTGGCCATGAATGACTTTTCCTTTGAAGAACGTGACATTAAACAATGATTCTATCGGCTTGCTGGCAGAAGCGTGATGCGGGCGGGCGCCATGTCGCTTATCATCGGGGGCCACTGCCGCCACCATGCCGACGCACCGTGCCCGATTTCCAGCACCAGCCCTCCATTCCCATCGCCTACCTGCAATTGCTGGTGGAGATGCTGGGCGAGCGCGGCATGACGGCGGAGCAGCTCTTGGCAGACCAGCCGCTGGACCCGGCGCTGTTGCGTGACAACCAGGCACGCATGTCCCCGGCACAATGGACCCGGCTGGTGCTGCGCGCCCTGACCCTGACCGGCGATCCGGGGCTCGGCTACGCCTACGGCCTGCGCATGCGGCCGACAGTGCATGGCGTGCTCGGCTATGCCGCCATGAGCAGCGCCACCCTGCGCCAGGCCCAGGAAATCTCCGCCCGCTATAATCGCCTGCGCCAGGCCGGGTTTACCTTCGACTTTTACGAGGATGCCGACTACGGCTATCTGGCGCTGACCCCGCGCCAACCGATCCCGGTGGCGCGTGCCTTTTTTATCGAAAATATTCTGCTGGGTCTGGCCGGCGCCACGGCGGTACTGCTGGGCCGATCCCTGGCCGAGTTACCCGACCTGGAAATCTGGTTCGATACCCCGGAGCCCCCCTACTACGCCGCCTGGCGAACACGGCTGCCGCGTGTGCGTTTCGGGCAGCGCGCCAATTTACTGCGACTGCCTGCCCACTACCTGACACTGCGCCCGGTGCTGGCCGACCCGATGGCGTCGCAGCAAGCCATCGCCCTGTGCGAACAGGAACTGGCCCTGGCGGCAGGCCAGGAAAGCGATATCACCGCACGGGTGCGCGCCATCCTGAAGCCGTCAGAGCACGGCGGCTACCCGCGCCCGGCTGACGTGTGCGCAACGCTGGCCCTGAGCAGCCGCACCCTGAAGCGGCGCCTGCAACAACAGGGCACCTCGTACCTGCTGTTGCTCGAAGAGGCCCGTCAGCAGGACGCCCGTCACCTGTTGGCTCACTCGCCCATGCCGGTGCGCGATATCGCCGCCCGCCTGGGCTACGACAATCCGGCCAACTTTACCCGTGCCTTTCGCCGCTGGACCGGCGAGACACCTCGCGATTATCGTGCAAGATGGCGTGCAAGATGGCGCCCATGACGACGTCCTCGCTGCGCTACCGGACCCTGATCCAGCTGGCCATTCCGGTGATCCTCGCCAATATCGCCGTGCCGTTACTCGGCCTGGTGGACACCGCCGTGATCGGCCACACCGGCGATGCGGCCGCCCTCGGCGCCATCGCGCTGGGGGCGCTGGTGTTCAGTTTTGTTTACTGGGGTTTCGGCTTTCTCCGCATGGGCACCACCGGCTTTATCGCCCGTGCCACCGGCGCCCGCGATAACGATGAAGTGCGCGCCGCCCTGACCCGCGCCCTGTTGCTGGGGCTGGGCATCGGCCTGCTGCTGATTGTGCTGCAAGGATTGATCAGCCAGCTTGCCCTGTTGCTGCTCGGCGGCAGTGACGACGCCCGCGCCCTGTTGCGCGAATATATTCACCTGCGGATCTGGGGTGCGCCGGCGACCCTGGCCACCTTTGCATTGCTCGGCACTCTGATCGGCCTGGGGCGCACGCGGCACCTGCTGGTGCTGCAAGTCTTCCTCAACGGTCTGAATATTCTGCTGGATGTGTACTTCGTGCTGGTACTCGACTGGGGCGTGGCGGGCGTCGCCCTGGGCACCGTCATTGCAGAATGGAGCGCCTTGTTGCTGGGCCTGTGGCTGCTCTGGCCGCTGGTCCGTCCGGCCCCCGGCCAGCCCTGGCCGTGGCCATTGCTGCGTCAGAGGCAACGCTGGCAGGCCACCCTGCGCACCAACAGTCACATCATGTGGCGCACCCTGTTTCTGCTCGCCGGGTTTGGCTGGTTTGCGCGCCAGGGTGCCGCGCTGGGGGATGATGTACTGGCCGCCAATCATGTGCTGCTGCAATTCATCGCCTTCTCGGCTTTTTTTCTTGATGGCTACGCCTTCGTGGTGGAATCACAGGTGGGTCAGGCCGTCGGGGCACGAGACCGGCAACGCTTTCGCGACGTGATTGTGCGCAGCAGCCATCTGGCCGTCGGCACTGCCCTGCTGCTTGCCTTGCTGGTGCTGTTACTGGGGCACTGGGGCGTGCACGCCCTCACCAGCATCGACAGCGTGCGCGAGGTCGCCATCGCCCAGCTGCCCTGGGTGGCGCTTTATGTGGCCCTGTCCTGCGCCGCGTTTCAGCTGGACGGCATTTTTATCGGCACCTCGGAAAGCCGCCCCATGCGCAACAGCACACTGGTGGCCCTGCTGTTGTTCATCGGCGCCTCCGCCGGCCTGGCCACCTGGGGCAACACCGGGTTGTGGCTGGCGTTCGTGTTATTCGTGGTGTTCCGTGGCCTGACCCTGGGTGCCTGCCTGCCCGGTCTGTACCGGCGTCATTTTCACCAGGACGCCGCCGACTGACGCAGAGGCTGATCAGAAGCGCGCGTCCGCCAGCGCCGGCATCACCAGCTCCCGCACGAAGGACGCTTCCGACAGCGATAGCGCACAGCGCAGCACACTGACGACATCCTGCAACGGAATCTGTGAGGCATCCGCCTCGTCCCCTGTTGCCAGATAACCGGGGTGCAGACAGGTCACCGCCAGACCGCGCTGACGAAATCCTTCGCGCAAGGCATCGGCCATGCCGTTGAGTGCATGCTTGCTGGCACCGAACGCCACCTCCGGACGCCCGGCATGGGGACGTCCGGAGGTAGAGCCGATCAGAATGATGTGGGATTTACGATGGGTCAGCAGGCGCGACAACAACGCCTGACACAACAACAGGGTGCTGGTGATGTTGATGTCCACCAGCCGACGCAGCATGTCCGGCGCATCCGAGAGGAAGTCGTAATCGTCCTCGAAGGCGCGTGGTTCCCAGATGCCGACATTGCAGATCAGTACATCAGGGCACGCCGCGCCCAGTGCACTCAGTATTGTCTTGCTGGCAGCCTCACCCTCGCTCAGGTCCGCCGGAATCCAGTCGATCTGCGCCTGCACACGGGAGCGCACTGTCGCAGGGCGCCCGCGTGACACGCCGGTCATGCGATCGCCCGCATGCCCCAACCCTTCCACCAACGCGCGGCCCAGGCCCTGGCTCGCACCGGTAATCACAGCATGCATCACTCACCTCCTGACAAAACAGGCTTGAGGTTAAGACCTCAAGCCCGGTCGAGGTCAAGACGCATGCGAGACGGGTTTAGTGATCGTGGTCGTGGTGGTGATCGTGGTCATCCTCAAACCCGGTCCAGGCCAGACCCACAGGGGCGAAGCCCAGTTCGTCCACTACCACGTCATGGGACAGTGTTTCCAGATCCAGTGCGAGAATGCGCTGGTCCGCCGGGTCCGTCAGGTAAGCAACGCCGCCCAGTCGGCTGAAGGTCAGCACCGGGGCGAGCGCACCCGCCGGCACCTGGTCCAGCAACTTCACACTGCCCTGATGCGTCCAGGTCGCGGTATCCACCACATGCACATGGCCGGTTTCATCCAGCACCACCAGATGCTCGCCGTGAGCGTCCAGCCCCATCGCGGTGTAAACCGCCGCCACCGGGTCGTCGTCACCGTTGACCGCGCCATTGCGCCAGTCGACCAGTTCAACCGTCTCGCCCACCGGGTCGATGGTATAGAGATTCAGGGCAGGCCAGGAGAAGCCGACAAACAGCGGCAGGTCCTCATGCCCGTAGACAATCGAAATGCCTTCAGCCGGTTCATCCAGTCTGGTGGCCTCGAAATCGTTACCCAGCCGCTCGACGATCAGAACACCGTCGCTGCAACCGAACACGGAATAAACACTGTGGGTGGCACCTCCATGCAGGCCCGGGCAGGCTTCCGGCAACAGACCTTCATTATGGAAATGATCACCGTGGACCTCGAACAAGCGAATACCGGAAGCGCTTTCACCGGATTCCGCATCGCTGGCCAGCACCCAGCCCGAGAGCGGCTCGGCAACGCCATGGTGCGCGCTGGTGAGGGTACGCGAGGCCACTACACCGCCCTGGGACAGGCTCGCATCGGTGAACAGATCGAAGCTGGCCATCAGGCCGGCATCATGATCACCATCGTGAAATACCGCGCCATGATCACCGTTGTAGCGGTAATGAGTGGGGCGTACGCCATCCAGCGTCAACGGCAACAGCACCGGCGGGTCCACATGGGGATGGTCGCCATGCCACCAGAGGCCGCTGTCCAGTATCGACACCTGATCATTGTCGCGGTGCATGACCAGCGCGTAGCGACCACCCGGGCTGGGGTACACGGCATTGGCGGGGTGGCTCAGGGCAAAATCATCCAGCATCGCTTCTTCGTGCAGGTCATACACATAGACCCGGGAGTTACTGCCTGCAGCGTGGCTGAATACCAGACGCCCTGCAGCATCCCCATGGTCATGGTCGTGGTCGCCGGGCAGCGCGGTGCCCCCCGTATCGTTGTTGCACGCGGCAAGCGCCAGCGCGGCAAACAGGATTGTCACGTTTCTTGTCAGTAATCTTTTCATGGTGGTTATTTCCCTCTTCAGAATTCGATACGCAATCCGGCAGACAGATTGCGGCCTGGCTCCGGAACGGTTTGTGCAAGAAAGGAGGTGTGGTTCCAGACTTTTTCGCCGAGCAGGTTATTGCCACGCAGGAAAACGCTGTATTGATCAGCACGCCCGAAGCGATAACCCAGTGAGGCGCTGAGCAGGTCATGCCCGGCGGTGCGCGATTCCTCAGGCGCCAGCCGGTCCTGGGCAAACACGCGATAAAAGGCAACATCGCCTTCCACACCGCGCCAGAAGGTATCGACGCCCACGCCCAGGCGGTCGGCGGGAATGCGTGGCAGGTTTTCGTCGTTGCGCAGCGCGCCGCGCACCGTGTCACCGAACACGCGGGTGCTGAGCCAGTCTGCCCAGGTATAACGGACTTCCAGCTCTGCCCCGTTGAAGACCGCATCATCCTGGGTGTATTTGATCAGGCGGAATTCATCCACCTGATCCAGCGTGCGCGCATAAATGTAGTCATCGATGCGGTTGTGAAACAGCCCCGCCTCGAAGGTGAGCGCCCCCAGCGTTCTTTTCAGGTTGAGGCCGATGTTGTGCGACGTTTCGGTTCTGATCGGCGCATCGTTTTGCGGGCCGCCGCAGGTAAATGCATCCGCCGCCAGACCGCACTCGTAGGTATTGGTGGCCAGATGCACGCCGCGTGCATACATTTCCTGCGCGTGGGGCGAGCGCTGGGCCCGATCCAGCGACAAAGACAACTGGTACCCGTGCACGGGCTGCCACAACAAGGCAGAAGACAGGGAGGTCGCGCCGTTACTGAAATCCGGCCGGTTCTGCGGATCGTCCACCGTGGTCAACCACTGGTGCTCGTGGCGCGCGCCCAGCTCCAGCCGCAGCGCTTCATTGATGCGGTAACGCTCGATCAGGAAAACGCCGATCAGACGGGTGTCGGTTTTCGGGATGAAGGCTTCCACCCCGAAGGTATTGAACTGGCTATCCTGGTACTGGATGCCGACGAGTCCTTCCCATCCGGCCAGCGGCTGGTGCTCGGCCTCTATGCGGGTTTCATAGCCGCGATGCCGAAACGTCGTATCGATCTCGCCCTCATCAATTTCATGGTGCCGGTAGTTGGTATGGCTTGACCGCAACATGATGCGTTCGATGCCCGGTATCAGCGGCGCCCGGTATTCGCCCCGCACCTCTACACGCCGACTGACCAGATCGACATAGGGCGCTTCACCATGCTCATGGTTGTGCTGACCGCCACCACCGCAATCGAGTTGCGCGCCCACCGGCACGCAATCTTCGTAATCATGGCTGTGACCCGGCAGGCCGTACTCATCCTCGCGGTGACGGTAGGCCAGCCCGATAAAACCGTCTTCGCCGATCCACGACAGCCCCAGGCTGGCGTTATCGCTTTCCGCATAAGTGGCCGGGACACGCCGCTGGGTGAAGCCGTTGACCTGATAATCGTTGGCCCGCCGCTGGGCACCTTCCACGCGCAATGCCAGATTGGTGCCCAGTCGCGTTGTCACGCCCGCCGCAGCCGCTTTCTCATCAGCCACGGTGTTGCCTCTGAGCGCCGCAAACCCGGTGGCGGCGCCTTCCGGCATCTGCTCGGGCACACTGCTGTCCAGCACATTGATGACGCCACCAATCGCCCCGCCGCCATAGCGGAGCGTTGCCGGCCCACGCAGCACTTCCATGCGCTGCGTCAACATCGGCTCCACCGTGACCGCGTGATCCGGCGACACCGCCGAGGCGTCAAGCAGGCTGGCGCCATCAGAGAGCACACTCACGCGGGGGGCCGTCTGCCCGCGAATGACAGGCCGTGCGGACCCGGCACCAAAGGTGTCGGCATGCACGCCCGGCAAACCATCCAGCGTCCCGCCCAGCGTGGCGGCACCCCGCCGAAACAGGGCATCGCCGTCCAGCAGGTCCAGTGGCGTGGCCGTAAGGCCATCCTCGCCACTGAATGCCGCCGAAATACGCACCGGCGCCAGCATCACCTCACTCTCGTCCTCGGCCTCCGCTGCCAACGCCATGCCCGCACCCGACGTCACCAGGCCGGCTACCAGAAGAATCCGAAACACTTCACGCATCATTCACCCCAACCGAGAATCATGCGCATTTATAATGTTATAACATTACATTTTCAAGTCATAAGGTCGCGCCCCGTCACCAGAAGCCTCAGTATCGGGGGTAAATTCACGGATTGAACGGCAAGGACCACTGACGATGGATGCTCCCTTCTGGCACGACCGCTGGGCCCGGAACGAAACCGGCTTTCATCTGCCGCACCCGAATCCCATGCTGACCGCCTGGTGGCCCACCCTGGACTTCGCCCCGGACAGTGCGGTCTGGGTGCCCCTGTGTGGCAAGACGCACGATATGCGCTGGCTGCGCGATCACGGCCATGTGGTGGTCGGTGTGGAGCTGTCCCGTGAGGCGCTGGATACCTTTATCAACGAGCAGCAACTGGCGCTCACCTGGCGCGAACGCAATGACATGCCAGTGGCAACGGGTCAGGGCTACACCCTCTACTGCGGCGATTTTTTTGATATCTCGGCGGATATGCTGCGCAATGTCGGCGCGGTCTACGACCGGGCCGCCCTGATCGCGCTGCCGCCGGACATGCGTGCGCGGTATGTCACGCACCTGCTGGCCACATTGCCTGCGCAGTGGGACATGTTGCTGATCACGCTGGAATACCCGGACGCAGAAATGCAGGGGCCGCCGTTCAGTGTCGACCAGCATGAAGTGCAGCGGCTGTTTGCCGACTGCAATGTCCAGTTGCTCGAGGTTCGCAATATCCTGGCGGAGCAGCCCCGATTCCGCGACAACGGCCTCAGCGCACTGATTGAGCGGGCCTGGCGCATCCGGCCGCGGCGCCCGGTCTGATGTGACAGGGCCGAGAAAATGGCATGACATCACACCAATGACACCGTTTCGTCATACACCACCCGCACCATCCTCTCCCCGGTAAAGCACTTTCATATAAGCACCTTTAACCTTCTGCGCGACCTGCGCAGCGGAATCCGTCATGGCTGTCAGATTTGCGTCACCCGCTAAACTGCTGATTCTTCACTGGCTGTCCACCGTCGCTCTGGTGATGAGCCTGCTCACCGGCCTGCGGCTGTTTATCAGCAACGCCTGGCACGTTGCCCTGGATGCGCCCTGGGCCAACTGGCTGCCCAGCGGTGATGTCTTTGCGCTGCATGTTGCCTTTGGCTGGTTGTGGCTGGTCATTGTCGTCGTCTGGGCAGTACGTCGTTATGTCTCCGGAGCGATACGCCGTGAACGTGCCAAACCGCCCACATCACGCCTGGGGCGCCTGAATCTGTACACCCTGCGCGCAGGCCGGGTCATCGTGCCGCTTCTGCTGATCACTGGCGTGCTGTTATGGAGTGGCGTCAACGTCATGCGCCCCTGGGTCATCGTGCTGCATGCGGCACTGGCCTTTGCCGCATTGCTGTGTGTGCTGGTGCATATCGTCGGCCAGCTGTCGGCCACCTGGTGGCAGGGTCTCAAGGCAGTGTATTGTCGTTTGCCTTCATGGCGTGTTCTGGCGGCGACTACGCTTGCAGTACCACTGGCAATTACCGCGACAGCCTGGATGCTGCGCGACACCCTGAACAGCGCCTCGGTGACACAACTGATTGTCCATGAGGTGCCGGCCGGGCAACGTCTGACCATTGATGGCGTGCTGGATGAACCCTTCTGGCAGCATGCCACGCCGGTCACCGTCATCACCCGCGTCCCCGGGAGTTCTGCCCATGTGCCGGTGGAGATTCGTGCGGCGCGACACGGGCTGGTTATCTATTTTGCCTTCTCGTGGGAAGACCCCACACAAAGCCTGGCGCACTTGCCGCTGATCAAGACAGACGACGGTTGGAAAATGCTCCACGACGGTCTCGCGCAGAACGATGAACGCCGCTGGTACGAAGACAAGTTTGCTGTGATCTTCTCCGATCAGCCGGATATCGCGGGCAACAGCTCTTTTCATTTCGGCACCGGCAAGCCGGAAACCGGGCGCAGCGAATCACGCCGTGGCGCGCATTATGTGGCGTCCGGGCTGGTCGATATGTGGCACTGGAAAGCGGTGCGCAATCACGGCTACGGGGTGCTTGATGACAGTCATTTCGGCACGCCCTACCCGCATGTGCCGGGCGAGCAACGCTACACCGCTGGCTACAAGGCTGACCCATCGCAAACCAATCCCTTCAGCAGCAACTATCTCTGGTTCTATGAGGACATCGTGGTACCCAAGCGGCTGCCCAACGACCCGGCACAGCTCGCGCCGTTCCAGACGTTGCATGACGACGAAAATGCCGTGCCGTTCGCGCTTTCCTGGTACGAGACAAAACCCTACTCGGCAGAGGATGACCATTACCCGGTGGGCACGCTGATGCCTTCCATTCTGTGGATCACCAATCCGGATACCGATCGCGCTGATGCCGCAGCACAAGGCCGTTGGCATGATGGCCGCTGGACCCTGGAAGTAGCGCGTGGCATTGCAGCCGAGTCCGGCTTCGATCTGGATATCACCGACGGCACTTATCTGTGGGTAGCGACCTTCGATCACACACAGGTCAATCATTCCTACCATCTGCGCCCGTTGCGCATTCGCTTCGAGTGAAAGGGACGTTTGTCATGTCTGTCCATTGCCGTCTTGTTGCCGCGTCGCTGGCGCTCAGTGTTCTGATCGGGTGCAGTGCCTCCGAGGAACCGATAACGCGCTGGGAAAAATATGATCTTCAGGGCAACGCTCTGCCAGTGCAGGACGGCCCCTGGGCCTGCGTACACGATCACCACACCGGCCTGCGCTGGGAAGCGAAAAGCGATAATGAGGGCATGTCCTACGCCGGTTCTACCTACTACTGGAAGATGGAAGCGCCGGTGTATGACGGCGGCTGCATGTTGCAGCCCGGGCAGTCTTCAGCCTGCGACATCGATATGCTGATTGATCATCTGCGCCGTACTCGCCGCTGCGGCCGGGATGATTGGCGCTTGCCCCGCGTGGCAGAACTGGAAACCCTGCTCTACGACACCGGTTTTCCCGGCCATGCCCGGACTGTCATCGGTTTCTTTCCCCACGGCGGGCGTGCTGCCTTCTGGACTGCCGATACCGGTACCGATCAACGCGGCCGGGATGCCGCCATGATGTTGCACTTCGGCACGGGCGAAAAGCAGTGGCTGCCGCTGGATCAGGTAGCCCGCGTGCGCCTGGTCAGTGGCCCCTGAAAGCATTACGGCCTCTGCAAAGATCGTCACTTAACTTTCACACCAGACGCCCTCGGTTGTCATAAGCGCAACGTAAAGTAGCCCGCGGTCGGGGCTAAAAAAGACCCCGCTCATGCGTCATTACACTTTATCCAAGTCATCCGAGGGCAAGGCAACATGAACTTCTCGCCAGCAAGAATGGCGGCGTTGATCTTTTTCAGTGTCACCATGCTATTCACACAGAGCGCATTCGCCGACACCAAATATGTCCGCGTCGCCTGGGACAGCGATCCCGCCACCCGCGCCATTGTCGGCTATACGCCGGACACCGAACTGAGCAACCCGTATATCACTTACGGCCACAGCGCCGACGGCAGCGACTGGATGACGCTGACGAACCCCGCCGAGCGTGTCTTCAAGACCGATCTGCACTCCGGCTTCTACCGCTTGTCCGGCCTGACACCGGATAGCAATGTCTACTTCCGTCTGTGCGATGACAACGGCTGCGGTGATCGCTACTTCTTCCGTACCGCACCGGACAGTGCTCAACCAATGACCTTTATCAGTGGTGGCGACTCGCGCAACAACCGCGCACCGCGCCAGCAAGGCAACCGTCTGGTAGCCAAGATCCGGCCGCATTTTATTGCCTTCAGCGGTGACTACACCGATCGCCACACGGTGCAGGAATGGAACGAATGGCTGACCGACTGGGAACTGACGCTCTCACCCACGGACATCGACGGCGTTACCTACCAGCAGGTCTACCCGATTATTCCGACCACCGGCAATCATGAGGGATCTGACTTGCTGTTCATGTGCCGCATCTTCGGTATCGACATCGAAGAAAACGGCGTCTGCTCGCTGCGCGATGCCTATTACGCCTTTAACGTCGGCGGCGACATGCTGCGCCTCTACTCGCTCAGCACCGAGTTCACCGGTAGCTCTTATGCCAATGAACGTGCCGCACAGCTGGCCTGGCTCAAGGATGATCTGGCGGCACACCACCAGAACACCAGCTGGATCATGGCCCAGTACCACATTCCCATGTTCCCGCGCACGGCAAGCAAATCCGGCAGCCCGGTCTCCCGTGCCTGGTCGGAAATTTTCTACGACTACCGCGTCAACCTGGCGGTCGAATCCGACACCCATCTGGTCAAGTACACCTTGCCGGTACGCCCGAACGGCCCGATGGATTACATCCAGGCGGAAGCCGGCATCGTCTATATCGGTGAAGGCGCCTGGGGTGCCCCGCTGCGCACCGCCAACGTGCATCACGACTGGATTCTGGATCAGGGCAGCTTCTCCCACTTCATGGTCAACCAGATTGATGCAGAAAAAATCACCGTGCGCACCGCACGCTTTGATGGCGAAGCCACCACTGCCATGCTCGAACACAGCGCACGTGAAGCCGATCCGTTCGCGTTGCCTGCCGGTCTGAGCCTGTGGGATGCGGCCGGTGTCGGCCACGCCATGACCATCACGCGCCAGGAAACGACGCAGCGCAGCCAGGTGCTGGATGTGGACTATGATATTCCCGAGCCAGAGCCGGATCACTTCACCGTGGTGGAGCTGGTGCGCAAGGGCAGCGTCTGGAAATACCTGGATAACGGTTCTGACCAGGGGATGGACTGGATTGCGCCGGATTTCGATGACAGCAGCTGGGCTGGTGGCGCCGCGCCGCTGGGTTACGGCGGCTACAACGGCGAGACCACCACCGTCAGCTTTGGTGCGGACGACCGCAACAAACACCCGGCCACCTATTTCCGCCACACGTTTGACGTCGAGGACATCAGCGAGTTCTATGGTGTTGATCTGGGCATCATGCGCGACGACGGAGCAGTGGTGTATCTCAACGGCGAAGAAATTTTCCGCAACAACATGCCCGCCGGCGAGATCACCTATCAGACGCTGGCCGCCAGCACCATCAACAAGGATTACACCTACCACACCACACGTCTTGATCCGGCACTGCTGAACGAAGGCGTCAACGTGCTGGCGGTATCCATTCACCAGGACCGCGTGACCAGTTCCGATATCGTGCTGGACCTGGAAATGGTCGGCAAGATCGAACTGAAGAACGTCCGCGAGGAAGAACTGATCAGCCGTGGCAGTGTCTGGAAATATCTGGACAACGGTTCCGATCAGGGTTGGGCCTGGACAGAGCTCGGCTTTGATGACGTCGACTGGTCGGCTGGCCCGGCACTGCTCGGTTACGGCGGCTATGACGGCGAGACCACCATCGTGGGCTTTGGCCCGGACAGCAGCAACAAATACCCGACCACCTACTTCCGCCGGACATTCAACGTCGACGACACCACCGGCCTCATAAAGCTGGATCTGAGCCTGCTGCGTGATGATGGCGCCGTGGTGTACCTGAACGGTGATGAGATCTATCGCAGCAACATGCCGGACGGGATCATTGATTACCTGACACTGGCCGCATCAACCATCGGCAAGGACTACAACTACTACACGGAAAGTATCGACCCGGCGCTGTTGCGCCAGGGCGAGAACGTGGTCGCCGTATCCGTTCACCAGGACCGTGTCTCCAGCTCCGATATCGTCATGGATATGGATCTGATCGCACTGTTCGAGGACCCGGATAACGGGGACGGTGAGGACCCCGGCAACGGCGGTGACAGCGGCAGCAACAGCTCCTCCGGCGGTGCCGCCGCGGGCCTGTTCGCTACCCTGTGCCTGCTGATGTTCGCGTTCGGCCGTCGTCGCAACCGACGCGCGTGAGGCGCTTCTCTGGCCACCCACTCGGGTGGCCAGATCTTTCCCCGGAATACCCCTGTCGCAATACCGTCTATACTCGAACCATGAAATACATCTTTGAAGTCCATATCCGTGAAGGCTACCGCGCCGAAGACTATGCTGATGCCTGGGTCCGCGCCAGCGCACTGATCCAGCAGGCACCGGGCGCACGGGGCACCACCCTGCACCGCAAGATCGGCGATCCGAACACGCTGATTGCGATTGCCTACTGGGATACGAAAGCCAGCCGTGACGCCATGGAAGCGCAAGACAACCCGGCCATCACCGAGATCATCCGCAGCGCGTCACATCTGTGTGATATTCGCCTGATTGGCGAGTTCGAGGAGCCCGAGTGGGTAGTTGACCCACCCGGGTAACCGCCTTCAGATTTCGCGGGTTTCGCAGAAGCGAATGTCGGGATGACGTTCCTGTGCCAGTTGCAGATTGACGCGAGTTGGCGCCAGATAGGTCAGAAAGCCCGCGCCATCCAGCGCCAGATTGTCGTAGGCCTTGTCACGGAATTTTTCCAGCTCCCGCTCCGTGTTGGCATACACCCAACGCGCCGTGGCGACACTGATGACGTCATAAGTGCACTCCACGCCGTACTCGTGCTTGAGCCGGTGGGCCACTACATCAAACTGCAGCGTACCGACCGCGCCCAGAATCATGTCGTTGTTGCGCAACGGCATGAACACCTGGGTGGCACCCTCTTCCGCCAACTGCTTGAGGCCTTTCTGCAGCTGCTTGCTCTTGAGCGGATCTTTCAATACCACGCGGCGGAACAGCTCCGGCGCAAAGAACGGAATACCGGTAAATCGCAGTGCCTCGCCTTCGGTAAAGGTATCGCCGATCTGGATGGTGCCGTGGTTATGAATACCGATGATGTCACCGGCATAGGCGTGCTCCACATTTTCCCGCTCGCCGGCGAGAAATGTCAGCGCATCAGCAAGACGCACATCCTTGCCGGTGCGGCACTGTTTCAGCTTGATGCCTTTCTGGTACTGGCCGGAGCAGATCCGCATGAACGCAATGCGGTCACGGTGGCGCGGGTCCATATTGGCCTGAATCTTGAAAACAAATCCGGTGAACTTGTCTTCGCTCGCTTCCACGGTGCGCTCCACGGCTTCGCGGTGCAGCGGCGGTGGCGCCCACTTCACCAGCCCGTCCAGCATATGGTCGACACCGAAGTTACCCAGTGCCGTACCGAAGAACACCGGCGACAGTTTGCCCGCCCGGAAACGCTCAAGATCAAATTCGTGGCTGGCGCCCTGCACCAGCTCCAGCGCGTCGCGCAGTTCGGCGGCGTAGTCTGCACCCACGGCGGCGTCCAGCTCCGGGTTGTTCAGCCCTTCAATGGCGCGCACCGTCTGGATGGCATGGCCCTGGCCGCTCTTGTAGAGCACTGACGTGTCGGTGAGCAGGTTGTACACACCCTTGAAATTCTTGCCCATACCGATGGGCCAGGTGACCGGCGCGCACTCGATTTTCAGTACATCCTCGATCTCATCCAGCACCTCGATGGGCTCGCGCACTTCGCGGTCGAGTTTGTTGATGAACGTCAGGATGGGGGTATCGCGCAGGCGACAGACTTCCATCAACTTGATGGTGCGTTCTTCCACACCCTTGGCCGCATCGATCACCATCAGCGCGGAATCCACGGCGGTGAGCGTGCGGTAGGTATCCTCGGAGAAATCCGCGTGGCCGGGCGTATCCAGCAGGTTGACCATGGCATCCCGGTAAGGGAACTGCATCACCGAGGTGGTCACGGAAATACCCCGCTCTTTCTCCATCTCCATCCAGTCGGAGGTGGCATGGCGGCCGGACTTCTTGCCCTTCACCGTACCGGCCATCTGAATCAGATTGCCGTACAGCAGCAGCTTCTCGGTAATCGTGGTTTTACCGGCATCCGGGTGGGAAATGATGGCGAAGGTACGCCGTTTGCGGATTTCGTCGAGCGCGCTCATTACAGGGCCTTATCCAGTTGCGGCGCGCAGTATAGCAGGTGATGTCGCCGGTCTACAGGCGCGCCAGAGGCTGTGGCGTGTGACAGATTCAACCGGCGATACCGTTACAGATGCCGCAGCATCAGCAGCGCATCCTCACGGCCGCCGGGGCGCGTGTAATAGTCCTTGCGACGGCCGGTCAGGGCAAAACCCAGGCGCTCGTAGAGCTGGCGCCCGGCCAGGTTGCTTTCCCGCACCTCGAGATACAGCACGCTGATATCCGCCGCCACCAGACCGGCCAGGGTGTGCTGCAACAGGGTCGCGGCAATACCGCGCCGTTGCCAGTCCGGGTGCACGGCGATATTGAGCAGGTGCGCTTCATCGAGCACATGGGAGAGCACCTGAAAAGCCACCGGGGTTTCGTCACTGCCCTCGCCCGCCACCACCACATGGCAGCGATAACCGGGGCACAGGCAATCGGCAAAGATCTGCGCGGTCCAGGGTGTCGGCTGCCCTGCGTTCTCGATGGGCAGCAGTGCGGGGATATCCTCGGCGGACATGGCGCGACAACGCAGGCCGTCGGGGAAAGCTGGCAACACCGGGCGCCCCTGCTCAGGCATGCAGGCCGGCGTCGACGATCGCCTGCCAGCTGCGGCGTTTGTGGGTGGCCGGGTCTGCCAGCATTTCGGCCAGCGAACTGACCGCCAGCCAGCCGGACAGATCACCCGTCCCGGCGCGGAAGCGCTCAGGCAATATCAATTGTGCGGTGGCTTCTGTGGCACACAGCAGCACCCGCCGGGCATTGCTGCTGCGGGCGAGACCCTGCAGGAAGGCAGACAACGCCAGGCCCGCATCCTGCTCCGTCATCGCCTGGCCATCCAGCGGGCAGGAGAACCGCCGGGGCTGCCCGGGACCGACCTGCCAGACACGCAACAGGTTGCCGAGCAGCTGTTGTGTCTGGCGCCCCAGATCCGGCGCGTCCGCATCATCCTGTTCCACCACCACCCACACGTTGGGGGTAGCGAATGCCTGCAACGTGAAGCGCGGGCCGCGGTCCGGCTTGACCTGTGGTTCAGGGGCCGGCCTTGCGACGGGCTGTTGCATCGCCCGGGGCACCGGCGTCGCCAGTGCTTCGGAGGCCTTGCGCAACCCCGGTGCTGATTCGGTCGTTCTGTCTGGTTGAGTGTCTGTTTGAGTGTCTGGTTGAGGAGCATTTGCCTGCGAGCCCGGCGGCGCCCCTGCCGTCTCAGGTTGCAGCAAGGCCCGCGCAGAGGCCGGCTCCGGTGCGGTCACAGTTGCCGGCGCAGAGGCCGGCCAGGCCAGACGCACCGACGGCGCAGCGCCGGGCAGCGGCGTTGCCGCCACCCAGGGGGTAAATCCCATGGCCTTCAACCAGGCCTGGCGCTGCAACTCATCCATTACACATCTGCCGCCTGCGGATGCGCGCGCTCTGCGCCCGTCGCAATATGATTCAGGGCATCCAGATAAGCCTTGGCCGAGGCCATGATGATATCCACATCCGCGCCATGGCCGTTGACGATACGTCCGCCTTTTTCCAGCCGCACGGTCACCTCGCCCTGGCTGTCCGTACCCGAGGTAATCGCGTTCACCGAGTACAACTGCAAGCCCGCACCACTGTGAGCAATCTGTTCTATCGCCTTGAAGGTCGCATCCACCGGCCCGGCGCCGGACGCCGTGGCCTGCTGTTCGCTGCCATCCACATTCAACGACAGGGTCGCCGTGGGCGTCTCGCCGGTACGCGAGGCGGTCTCCAGGCGCAGCAGCTTGTAACGCTCTGCCTCCGCCGCTTTCAGCGTGTCGCTGATCAGCGCATGAATATCTTCGTCAAACACGTCGTGCTTCTTGTCCGCCAGCTCCTTGAAGCGGCGGAACACCTCATCCAGCTCTTCGCTGGTATGCAGGCTGATGCCCAGTTCTTCCAGGCGCGCCCGGAACGCCGCACGGCCGGAGTGCTTGCCCAGCACCATGCGGTTGGTGTGCCAGCCAACATCTTCGGCACGCATGATCTCGTAGGTTTCCCGATGCTTGAGCACACCGTCCTGGTGAATACCGGACTCATGGGCGAACGCATTGGCGCCGACAATGGCCTTGTTCGGCTGCACGGGAAAACCGGTAATGGTGGAGACCATGCGCGAGGTCGGCACGATCTCTGTCGCGTTGATGCCGGTGTCCACATCAAACAGGTCTGGCCGCGTGCGCACGGCCATGACGATCTCTTCCAGTGAGGCATTGCCGGCACGCTCGCCGAGGCCGTTGATGGTGCATTCAACCTGTCGCGCGCCGTTCATGACCGCTGCCAGCGAATTGGCCACCGCCAGCCCGAGGTCGTTGTGGCAGTGCACCGAAAACACCGCCTTGTGGGCATTGGGAATGCGCTCCAGCAACGTGCGGATGGTCTCGCCGAACTGCTGCGGAATCGCATACCCCACGGTGTCCGGAATATTGATGGTGCGCGCACCGGCATCAATGACCTGCTCGATGATACGGCACAGGAAATCAATCTCGGAGCGACCCGCGTCCTCACAGGAAAATTCGACGTCGCCGATCTGGTTGCGCGCGTGCTTCACCGCTGCCACGGCCGCTTCGATCACCTGGTCCGGCGTCATGCGCAGCTTGTGCTGCATATGAATCGGGCTGGTGGCAATGAAGGTGTGGATGCGGCCGGATGCGGCGTTTTTCAGCGCTTCACCGGCACGGTCAATATCCGCTGCCTTGGCCCGCGCAAGGGAACAGATGGTGGACCCCTTGACCGTGTCAGCAATGGCCTTCACGGACTCAAAGTCCCCCTGGCTGGCGACGGCAAACCCGGCCTCGATCACATCCACCCGCATCCGTTCCAGGGCCTTGGCAATGCGCACCTTCTCATCACGGTCCATGGAGGCGCCGGGGCTCTGTTCGCCATCGCGCAAGGTAGTATCAAAAATGATCAGACGGTCTTTACTCACGGGAATCTCTCTGTCTGTACGCTGGCGCTGTACGCACGCTCGCTCTGGGGGCAGTCTACCAGATCAGCCCGCGCGATGGTCAGCGCCCGCAGCGCTTTCAACAGTCCCGGCCAACGGTCCCGGCAGCCCGATAGCGACGTAGCCCGATCACCCCCAGGGCCTGCAACGCACCGGCCATCGCCCCGTACAGATGCGCATTGACGTAAACACTGCCGTCGATCCAGCCCTGCAGATAATCCGCGTCGTAGGCCGGCAACTGCTCCCAGATCAGGCGCCCGGAAATCAGCACCAGCACCAATGCATGCACCCAGGGATGGGTCCGAAACCCCACCAGCAAGGCCAGGATCAGCCAGCCATGCAGCACCCCCGACAGGCCCACATAGGTGCCGGGCGTGTCGTCCACCCACAGCATCATCAGGCTGACGAAAAGCGGCGCGAACAGCAGCCAGACCAGCAACAGGCGCCGGGTATAGATGTCCGTAAAGAAGTAGCAGCAGAGCGCGAAGCCACCCAGATTCATGGCCAGGTGCCAAAGATTGATATGCACCAGATGAGCGGTCCACAGGCGCCAGAGCTGGCCGGCGGCAATCGCGTCGGTTTCATACCAGAGCCAGGGATTGACCCATGCATGGGCCAGACCGAGCAGCAAGAGCACGGCACCAAACAGCACCAGCCAGAAAAACAGCTTCGGATCACGCTGTAGCAACGCTGAAGACTTCAAGGATGACATGGCAGAAAAATCGCCGACAGCTGAAAGTGCCACGAGTATACCCAGAATCTCGCACCGGCGATGGCCCAAAAAAAACCCCGCACGAGGCGGGGCTTTTTCTGCAGCAAATGGTGTGGCGAGGCTTACATCATGCCGCCCATACCACCCATGCCGCCCATGCCGCTCATATCTGGCGCAGCACCTTTCTCTTCCGGCTTGTCAGCCACCATCGCTTCGGTGGTGATCATCAGACCGGCAACAGAGGCCGCTGCCTGCAGTGCAGAGCGGGTCACTTTTGCCGGATCGATGATGCCCAGCTCCAGCATGTCACCGTACTCACCGGTGGCCGCGTTGAAGCCGAAGTTGCCTTCGCCCTGACGGACAGTCTGGACCACTACAGACGCTTCAGCGCCAGCATTGGACGAGATCTGACGCAGCGGCGCTTCGAGTGCGCGGATCGCCAGAGCGATACCCACATTCTGGTCTTCGTTGTCGCCACGCAACTGACCAATCTTGGTCAGCGCACGTACCAGCGCAACACCGCCGCCGGGGACCACGCCTTCTTCCACAGCTGCACGGGTCGCGTGCAGTGCGTCGTCAACGCGGGCTTTCTTCTCTTTCATTTCCATCTCGGTGGCTGCGCCAACCTTGATCACGGCAACACCGCCGGCCAGCTTGGCCACGCGTTCCTGCAGCTTCTCACGGTCGTAATCGGAGGAGGATTTCTCGATTTCAGCACGAATCTGGTCAACCCGGGCGCTGATATCGCCTTCGTTGCCAGCGCCACCGACGATGGTGGTGTTTTCCTTGTCGATGTTCACTTTCTTGGCAGAACCCAGGTCTTCCAGAGAAGCGCTTTCCAGGCTCAGGCCGACTTCTTCAGAGATCACGGTGCCGCCGGTCAGGATAGCGATATCCTGCAGCATTGCCTTGCGACGATCACCGAAGCCCGGCGCCTTGACGGCGGAGCACTTGATGATGCCGCGCATGTTGTTCACCACCAGCGTTGCCAGGGCTTCGCCCTCGACATCTTCAGCGATGATCAGCAGCGGCTTGCCGGATTTGGCGACAGATTCCAGTACCGGGAGCAGCTCACGGATGTTGGAGATCTTCTTGTCGACCAGCAGCAGGTAGGGGTCTTCCAGCTCAACAGCCATTTTTTCCTGGTTGTTGATGAAGTAAGGGCTCAGGTAGCCGCGGTCGAACTGCATGCCTTCAACCACTTCCAGTTCGTTGTCCAGGCTGGTGCCTTCTTCAACGGTGATCACGCCTTCTTTGCCCACGCGCTCCATGGCGTCGGCAATGATCTTGCCCACGGAGCTGTCGGAGTTGGCGGAAATGGTGCCCACCTGCTCGATGCCCTTGGAGGTTTCGCACGGTGTGGACAGCTTCTTCAGCTCTTCCACTACGGCGATCACGGCCTTGTCGATGCCGCGCTTGAGATCCATCGGGTTCATGCCGGCAGCAACAGACTTCAGGCCTTCGTTAACGATAGCCTGGGCCAGTACGGTGGCGGTGGTGGTGCCATCACCGGCTTCGTCGTTGGCCTTGGAAGCGACTTCCTTGACCATCTGGGCGCCCATGTTCTCGAACTTGTCTTCCAGTTCGATTTCGCGGGCAACGGAGACGCCGTCTTTGGTGATGGTCGGTGCGCCGAAGGATTTCTCGAGCACCACGTTGCGGCCTTTCGGGCCCAGGGTCACTTTTACCGCGTCAGCCAGGATGTTGACGCCGCGCAGCATGCGCTGGCGGGCTTCGTCGCGGAACAGAACTTCTTTCGCAGCCATGATTATCGTGTCCTCAAATACAGTTCAGGATGGTGGGTGGGGGGTACGGCCTCAGCCTTCCACCACCGCCAGAATTTCGCTCTCGCCCATTACCAGCAGCTCTTCGCCTTCAACCTTGACGGTGCTACCGGCGTACTGGCCGAAAATCACCTGGTCGCCAACTTTCACGTCCAGGGGGCGTACATCGCCGTTGTCGGTGATCTTGCCGTTACCTACCGCAAGCACTTCGCCCCGGGCAGGTTTTTCGGCTGCAGAACCGGGCAGTACGATGCCACCAGCGCTTTTGGTCTCTTCTTCAGCGCGACGCACTACGACGCGATCATGCAAAGGACGGATTTTCATTGCCTCTGTTCTCCTGTTGAGGTCCAGCATTTACAGTGGGCGGCCAGTGTCTGGCACTCGCTGCCCTGAAGTGTTAGCACTCTGTGCCTGAGAGTGCCAATGATAATTCCCGGCCTGTGAGAGTCAAGCTCCCTGCGGCCTGAACGTGAATTGGGGGCGGGCCTGACCGCTTTCAAGGGCTGGCGATGACAGAGATTTCATGGCGCCACTGATGAAGCAGGTCATCAAGCAGGTCATCAAGTAGGTCATTGCGACCCATGGGTCATGGGGTAATAATGCGGCCCTCGAATGAAACACGCTGTACACCCTGTCAGTTAAGCTCTGGAGCTTCCCATGAACGTGCAAGACAAAGTCATCGTTGTCACCGGCGCCGGCCGCGGCCTGGGCCGGGGCATTGCTACCCTGTTTGCCGGCAAGGGCGCCAAAGTCGCCTGTGTTGATCTCAACCAGGACGATCTCGACGAAACCGTCCGCCAGTGCGAGGCCGCTGGCGGCGCAGGCAAGGCCTATATGGTCAACGTAGCGCGGGAAGACGAGGTCGAGAAGCTGTTCACTGACGTCGTAGCAGACTTCGGCAGCCTGCACGGGCTGGTCAATAATGCCGGCATCACCCGCGATGGCCTGCTGGTCAAGGCCAAGGACGGCGAGATCACCAAGATGAGCCTGCAGCAGTGGCAAGCGGTGATCGACGTCAACCTGACCGGCGTGTTCCTGTGCGGGCGCGAAGCCGCCGCCAAAATGATCGAGCTAGGCGTCGAGGAAGGTGTGATCGTCAATATCTCCTCACTGGCGCGGCAAGGCAGCTTCGGCCAGACCAACTACTCCGCCGCCAAGGCCGGTGTTGCCGCCATGGCCGAATCCTGGGCCAAGGAACTGGCGCGCTACAACATCCGCACCGGCGCCGTGGCACCGGGCACCATCAATACCGACATGATCGCCGCAATGAAGCCGGAAGCCCGTGATCGCCTGATCGGCGCCGTGCCGCTCAAGCGATTAGGGGAACCGGAGCATATCGCCATGTCCGTCGCCTTCATCTTCGAGAACAGCTACTTCACCGGTCGCTGCATCGATACCGATGGCGGGCTGCGCTAACCACGGCGAGCCTCGGCATGACGGCCGTCACTGATCCGGAGTCCGGGTTTGCCCGCGCAGTCTATCTGATTGTCGCGAGCATCCCGGCGGGGCGCGTCTGTGCCTACGGGCGCGTGGCAGCGCTGGCCGGGTACCCGCGCCACGCCCGCCATGTGGGCAAGCTGATGGCGCGATTGCCCGCCGGGTCCTCCCTGCCCTGGTACCGCGTCGTGCGGGCCGACGGCCGCCTGCCCGTGGGCATGCGTCAGCAGCAATTGCTGGTATCGGAAGACGTGGCCATTACCGGAGAGCGGGTCAGCCTGCGCCGTTATGGCTGGCCTGACTGACCGGGGGATTGTGTTTTTCCCTCACCGCTGGGCCCTGCCAGCCTGAACAGGCATACTGCGTGCTTTACCTCCTGACCAGAAGGACGCCCTCGCGCCCATGCAAGCCCGCTTTCTCTCCGGCCTGGATGCCTATCTGAATCGTCGCATGCTGACGCTGCTGGCGCTGGGCTTTGCCAGCGGCCTGCCCGCGCCAATGGTGTTCAGCAATCTGTCCATCTGGTTGCGGGACAACGACGTCAGCCGCACGGATATCGGCCTGTTTGCCCTGGCGGCAACGCCCTACGCCATCAACTTTCTCTGGGCGCCGTTGGTAGACCGCCTGCGACTGCCGGTGCTCGGCAACCTGCTGGGCCAGCGGCGCAGCTGGGCCTTGCTGACGCAAGTGCTGTTGATGTCGGCGATCCTGTGGATGTCCTTCTCGAATCCCGCCGAGCAGTTGTTCATGATGGCCATGGCAACGCTGCTGGTGACCACCGCCAGCGCCACCCAGGACATCGTCATAGATGCCTACCGCATTGATGTGCTGGAACCCCATCAATATGGCAGCGGTGCTGCGGTATCCATCTGGGGCTGGCATATCGGCGGCACGCTGGTGGGCGGCGCCGGAGGCCTGTACCTGGCCAACTTTCATGGTTGGGAGGTCGCGTATCAGGTGCTGGCGCTGGGCGTGCTGGTGGGCATGATCGCCATTCTCATGAGCCCGGAGCCGGTGCGCCGCATCTCCCGGGAAGTCTCCGAACTGGAGCGTCGCGCCAGGGCCCGCTTTGCCGGCCGTTATCCCCCCACCCGGGCGGCCGTGCTGGCCTGGCTGCACAATGCCGTGGTCGCGCCTTTTGCCGAGTTCATGCGCCGGGATGGCTGGTGGCTGATTCTGCTGTTCGTGTTCGTATTCAAGCTCGGTGATGCCATGCTCGGGCGCATGTCCGGGGTGTTTTACCGCGAGTTGGGCTTTGGTCTGGACGACATTGCCGAGGTGTCCAAAATCTACGGTTTCGGCGCCAACATGTTCGGCATTTTTCTTGGCGGCATTCTGGCAGCCCGCATCGGCATCCTGCGCGCGCTGTTTCTCGCCGGGCTGCTCACCGCCCTGACCAACCTCACCTATGCTGCGCTGGCCGTGGTCGGTCAGGAAAAGTGGATGCTGGCCGTGGCGGTGGTGTCGGATAACTTCACCACCGGCCTGGTCACTGTCGCCTTCGTCGCCTATCTGTCCAGCCTGTGTAACGTGGCTTACACCGCCACGCACTATGCGCTGCTCGCCTCGCTGGGCAATCTGGCGCGCATCTGGTTGTCCGCAGGCAGCGGTTACATGGTAGACAAGCTGGACGGCGACTGGGCCGTATTCTTTGTGCTGACCGCCTTCATTGCATTGTTGGGGCTGCCATTGTTATGGATGCTGATGAAACGTTTCCCGACACACACGTCCGACGCCCGGCCCGCCGAAGCCGAGGCACCGGTTTCGGAACACAGTTCACCGCACAGGTAGCTGCACGCTCTGCTATCATTCAGGGCAAAACATAAAGAGTCACACTGATGCCTCACCCGGAAACACCCATTATTGTTGTGGATGATGCCCGCTTCTCCGCCACCATTGTCCTGCGCACCCTGCAGCAAGCCGGTTACGTGGATGTGCGGCATGCCGAATCCGGTCACGCGGCGCTGTTGATGCTCGACCGTCGTCCGGCGCAGATCGTGATTGCAGACTGGATGATGCCGGAGATGGACGGCCTGACACTGACCCGGCGTATTCGCCAACGGGATGAGGCCAGCAACCATTACACCTATATTCTGTTGCTCACCGCCCGGGAAGAAGAACACGCCCTGCGCGAAGCCTTCGACGAAGGCGTGGATGACTATGTCACCAAGGCGACCATGAACGCCCAGCTGCTGCCCCGCGTGCTGGCCGCCGACCGGCTGGTGGCCGTGCACAACCGGGTACTGGCGGACAACGATCGCCTGCTGGGCGCCATGCGGCGCCTGCGCCGTCGCCCGCTACTGGACCCACTCACCGGTTTCGGCAACAACAGTTACGCCCAGCGGCGGCTCGACGACGCGCTGCGCCAGGCCAGCACACGCGGCGGCTCCGCCTGCCTGCTGCTGATTCGTATCGAGCATTTCGCCAGCCTGCGCGAACGCCTGGGCCGTGCCGGCAGCCGCCAACTGATCCTGACCTTCAGCCGGCGGCTGCAACAACTGGTGCGGCCGATGGATATTCTGGCGCGCACCGGCATCAGCACCTTTGCCTTGATTACCCACCAGAGCGACCCGGCGCAGTGTACGCCGCAGAGTTTCCAGCGCCTGTATGACAACCTCAACCAGCGTGCGTTTGAAGTAGATACACAGCAGTTGAAGCTGCACGTCAGCATTGGTCTGGGCACCAGCCCCGGGGACGTGGTCGCAGATACAGCCACCTTGTTTCGCCGCGCCGCGCAGGCCATGACGGCATCGCTTCATCAACCGTCACAGTTCGACCGGCAACAGGGCCACTGATCCGTGTCGCTGCGCTGGCATATTCTCGGCGCCGGGAATCTCGGCAGCCTGGCAGGCGCGGCGCTTCAACGTGCCGGTTTTGATATCTGTCATACAGGCGCCCGGCATGGCGCAGCCGATGCCAGCCTGCACCGACACCTGATCTATCCCGATGGCCGCCAGGAAAGCTGCCAATGGCCCGGCGACACCACAGGCCCGATCACCCATCTGCTGATTGCCACCAAGGCCCAGGACACGGCCACGGCCCTGCTGCCCGTGCTGCCACGTCTGCGCGCCGCCGCCACACTGGTACGCCTGCAGAATGGGCTGGGCAGCCTCGACGGCCTGCCCCTGCCGGCTGACTGCCGCATCATCGAAGCCATCAGCAACAGCGGCGCCTGGCGCGCGGGAGACACCATCAATGTGGTGGCAGAAAACCCGACATGGATGGGCGATGGCGGCGCAGCGGCCCTGACGCCACCGGACTGGTTCGACGCCCTGCAACCACACTGGCCGGCGCTGCACTGGCATGTGGACATGCGACGGCAGCAATGGCTCAAGCTGTCCGTCAACGCCGTCATCAATCCGCTTACTGCGCTGCACGACTGCCCCAATGGCGCGCTGTGCGACGACCCGGCATTGCGCGCCCATGCCGCGCGCCTCGCCGATGAGGCAGATCAGCTGCTGGCACGCCTTGACCCGGACTGGCCCAACGACACGCTGGTGCGTGCCCTGCATCTGGCCCGCGCCACGGCGCAGAACACCTCCTCCATGCGCGCGGATTACCGCGCCGGGCGCCCCACGGAAATCGACTACATCAACGGCTGGCTGCTGCGCCAGGCCGCACCGCTGGCGCTACCGATGCCAGCCCACGCGGCCATCGTCGCCGCGCTGCACTGAGTGCCCCTCGCTTCACTGTCTTCACCCCAGGTTGTTCGCGCTGCTTGCAGCAACCGGTTATCCTTCTGCCTTCGATATCTGTTGCGCCAGAAGGCGCCCCTGCCACGGCAGGATCTGCTCACCGGAGGAAGCATGCGCAGCGCGCATCTGGTCCCGGCCGCCACCCTGATCTGTGCGGCCCTCAATCCCGTTTTCGCTTTTGCCCAGACTGAAGGGCGCACTGCTGGTGACGGCGCCGACACCAACGCCGCACTGGCCCGCGTGGAGATCACCGCCTCACGCACCGGACACCTCACCGATGCCCTGCCGGTCGGCGCCGTGGTGCTGACAGCGGAAGATATTCGCCGCATGCCGGTACGCAGCCTGGCCGATGTGCTCGATACCGTCGCCGGCGTGCGTGCCAGCCGTCTGTACGGCATCAGTGACAGCCAGAGCACCATTGATCTGATGGGCTTTGGCGCCACCGCAACACAGAACACTCTGGTGCTGCTGAACGGCCGACGCCTCAACGACATCGACATGGCCAGCGTGGACTTTTCTGCCATCCCGCTGGCAGCTATCGAGCGTATCGAAATCCTGCCCGGTGCTGGTGGCGTGTTGTACGGCAACGGGGCATCCGGCGGCGCCATCAATATCATCACCCGGGATCGGTATGAGCAGAGCCTCGGCATCGAAGCCAGTGCCGGCTCGTTCAACACACGCGGCGGCACGCTGTGGGCATCGCAGGGCAATGCACACACCAGCGGCCTGTTCTCGGTACAGGCCCTGAACAGCGATGGTTATCGGGACAACAACGCCCTGCGCCAGCGCACCGCCTTCGCCGATCTGCGGCACCGGCTGGATGACACAACGTTTTATCTGACCGTGCAAGCGGACAAGGAAGAACTGGGCTTTCCCGGCGCGCGTCTGATCGATGCGTCAGCGGGCATTAATGAGTCGCGAGACAACCCACGCGGAACAAATACACCCAATGACTGGGCAGATAGAGACGGCTACAGCATTATGCCGGGGCTGGTAATACACATGGAAACCATGGATTTCCATCTGGATGCCAACTTGCGGAGAAAAAGGCAAAGCGCTTTCTTCGACGATGCCAGCTTCCCCTTCTACACGGAAGCCGAGATTGAAGGTTACGGTGTAACGCCACGTCTGAATGGCCGCTTTGCAACTGGCCCCATTCGACACGACTGGACATTCGGCTGGGATCTCTACATCAGCGAATATGAGACGAATAACGCCGACTCCGAGGCCAACTTCCCGGAGCCCGCAAACAAGCAGACTGGCGATCAGCGACAGGAAGCCTGGTATGGGTTTCTCACCAGCGGCATCACCGATAGCTTGTCTTTGTCATTAGGCGCTCGGAGCGAAAAAGTCGAACAAGACTTCAGGCTCGCCAGCGGCCCGCAAGATTCACAGAATGACCGCCTGGAACTCTATGAAGGCGGCCTCACCTATCAACCGCTAGATAATTTCGCTCTGTTTGCCAGCGCCGCGCGCACTGCAAGAGTCGCAAGCTTCGATGAAAGCATCTTTCTTGTCAGTGGCAACCTGGATCCCGTCACACCTCAAACAGGTCGGGTTTATACAACAGGCATGCGATGGCGGGATGGCCGGCAGCGCTCATCGATCACATATTGGCGCGCAAGGTACGATGACGAAATAATATTCATCCCTGGCATGGGCAACGTAAACCTTGAAGACCGGACACAGCGCCAAGGCTACACATTGAATAGTCAGTGGCGCCTTGACGACGACATCTGGCTCACCGTCAATGGGACACTTCAGACATCCGAATTTGACGAGGGGCCCTTTAAAGGCAACCAGATTCCCCAGATACCGAGGCGCAGCGGCTATATGCAGATCGATTGGGATGCACGTCCCTGGCTGACGATCTCTGCTTCACAAAGATATGTGGGCACTCGTTACTACTCCGACGACAACGACAACGCTCAGGGACGTCAGGATAGTTATCGCTGGACTGACCTGGCTGCTACCGCAAGGCACAGACAGTTTTACATCAAAGGCACAGTGCATAATTTGCAGGATCGCAATGTCAGCGACAGCGGCTTCTACAGCGCCTTCAACGACAACTTCTCGGAGTATCCCTTGCCGGGCCGCTATTACCTCGTGGCCATAGGAGCTGAGTTTTGAGCGACAAACATCGCATCAGCCGCGTCACCACGGCTACCGGCGATGCCGGTGAGACCGGTCTGGCTGATGGCTCGCGCCTGAGCAAGGACGCACACGCCGTAGTAGTGATGGGCGAACTGGATGAACTGAATGCAGCATTGGGCGTGTTGCGCAGCCACAAACCGGACGCGCAGACCGATGCCTTGCTGCATCAATTACAGCAGACACTGTTTGACCTCGGCGCCGAACTGGCACTGCCGGGGGTGGCTCGGCTGACCGCCGACCATGTGGCGCACCTGTCCGAGGCGGTCGAGCGTCTCAACGGGACACTGCCGCCGCTGAAGGAATTCGTCCTGCCCGGCGGCACGCCAATCGCGGCCTGGTGCCACTATGTGCGCACCGTGGCGCGCCGCTGCGAACGGCACCTGGTGGCCTGTCATCGCCAGCAACCGCAGAACCCGCACAGCCTTGCCTACATCAACCGCTTGTCTGACCTGCTGTTTGTGCTGGCCAGAGCGCTGAATCATCAGGCTGCGCACCCGGAAACCCTGTGGAGCAACACGCCATGGCCCGCATAACCGGCTTTCTGAAACGCCGCTTCCTGCGCTTCCGCCGTGAGGCCATTGTGCTCTGGTATGCCTTTCGCCATCCGGATACCCCGAAGCACCTGAAAGTCGCCAGCGTACTGCTGGCGCTCTATCTGCTCAGCCCGATCGATCTGATTCCCATCATGATTCCTTTCTTTGGCCTGCTGGACGATCTGATCATCGTGCCGCTGGGCGTTTCCATGGTGGTCAGCCGCCTGCCGCCCGCCGTGCATCAGCAGGCGGACGAAAACGCCTCACGCTGGATCGGCCGCTACGTCAAACGCCCCCTGTTGTTTGCCGTTATTGCCCTGCTGGTGCTCCTGCTGATCTGGGCCGGCCTGTTCTGGCTGCTGTGGTGGCTGATCTGGGGGTAGTGGATTCAAGCCTAATGAAGGAAATACTGTGCAGCGGGCGGCAGCGCCCCGCCGCTGCGCTATGATGCAGGGACACACGCCTGCAAGGTCATGAGCTATCGTGCACAGTATCCAGACCCGCCTCTTTGTTGTGCTCTCCGCCACCGGCATCGCGCTGGTACTGGTGGCGGCCTCGCTGTACCAGCTGAGCCTGGAGCGCAGCATGCATGGCTACCTGACCGACCGGCAGGAGCATCGCGTCCGCGAGGTGAGCGAACGGCTTGCGGAATATCACGCTACCGCAGGCGGCTGGCCGGCACAGGAGCAGGACTGGCATCGGCGCGGACCTGGCACGCCGCCCCGGGTGCCGCGTTATCTGCTGGTCATCGATCATGAGCGCCGCCCCATTTACGGCGACATGAACCTCAATCCCGATGAAATCACCCTGCTACCCATTCAACAGGGCAATCAGATGCTGGGCTGGATCGGCTACCCGCCACGCAGCGCTGATATGCAGGATGCCATCGATAAACGCTTCCGCGCCCAGCAACTGCGCACCCTCGGCCTGACCACCGGCATCGCACTGCTGGTGGCGTTGCTGGGCTCCTGGTTGCTGGCCCGATATCTGGTGCGCCCGATCACCGCCATTGCCGGGATGTCCCGGCAACTGGCCAGCGGTGATTATCAGCATCGCCTGCCCGAAGACCGGCGCGATGAACTGGGCGCCCTCAGCCGCGACATCAACCACCTCGCAGTCAGCCTCAGCAAGGCTGCGCTGGCGCGGGACCGGTGGCTGGCCGATATCTCCCACGAGCTGCGCACACCGCTGGCCATCCTGCAGGGCGAGATCGAGGCGCTGGTGGACGGCATTCGCCCGGCGGACCCGAAACGCCTCGGCTCTCTTCATCACGAAATCCTGCACCTGCGCCGTTTGATTGATGACCTGCATGATCTGGCCCTGGCCGATGCCGGCACGCTGCGTTACCAGATGGCGCCGCTGGATTTCAGCGCGCTGATCGAAGAGCAGGCAGGCCTGTTCGAGGATTCGTTCAGTCAGCGACAGATCACGTTGAGCCTCGACGTGCCGCCGGGGCTGTCGCTGCAGGGGGATGCCACGCGGCTGCGCCAGCTGCTGGCCAATCTGCTCGCCAACAGCGCCAAATATACCGACCAGGGCGGCCGCGCTGTGCTGCGCGGACGTTTGTGTGGCGCCGGCAAAGACCGCAAGGCGGACGTGCCCACTGATGCCCATAACCTGCATGGCTGGGTGGTGCTGACGCTGGAAGATTCTGCACCGGGCGTGCCCGCAGAGGCGCTGCCCAGACTGTTCGATCACCTCTATCGGGCAGAATCCGCGTCGCGCAATCGAGCGCTGGGCGGCTCCGGCCTGGGGCTGTCGCTGGCGCGACGTATTGTCGAGGCCCACGGCGGCGACATCGACGCACAAGCCTCAGAGCTCGGCGGCCTGCGCATTATCGTCCGGCTGCCGGCCAGCGCTGGCAGCTAAACAGACTTGAGCGCAAACACGACCCAACACGAAAAGGACCCTGCCGATGGCGCGTGTACTGATCATTGAAGACGAACCGAAAATCGCCAGCCTGCTGTCAGACTATCTCGGCCACGCGGGCTATGACCCCGTCATTGCCGAAACCGGCGGCGCCGGGCTTGAAGCGCTACAGCAACACGGCGCAGATGTCGTGTTGCTGGACCTGATGCTGCCGGACATGGACGGCCTGGAGGTCTGCAAGAAGATACGCGCTGCCGGCAATACACCGGTGATCATGGTCACCGCCAAGGTCGAGGAAGTGGATCGCCTGGTGGGCCTGGAGCTGGGCGCCGACGACTATATCTGCAAGCCGTTCAGCCCCCGGGAAGTGGTTGCCCGGGTCAAGGCGTTGCTGCGACGCATGGCAAGCGTGTCGCTGGATAGCCAGGACCAGAACAAGGACAACCCGTCCGGCATCACACTGGACGAAGATCGCATCGAAGTACGCTACCAGGAACAGAGCATTACGCTGACCGTGGTCGAATTCGCCCTGCTGAAAACCCTGGCGGAGCGCCCCGGGCATATCCGCTCCCGGCAGCAACTGATTGATCGCATCTACAACGACAACCGGGTGGTCAGTGACCGCACGGTGGACAGCCACATCAAGAAACTGCGCCGCAAACTGGCGGACGCCTTCCCCGGCGTCGAGTTCATCCATTCCATCTATGGCGCCGGTTATCGCTTCGAGCTGACAGACAAGGAGGCGTAGCAGGCTGTGGCAGATAGCTCCGCAATTGCTGCATAGTGCTTGCACAGTGCCGGGAGAGACTGCGGTTGTTGCATTGACCGCAAACACCAGGAGCTCAACATGAAACATGCACTGATTATCGGCCTGTCCGTACTGACTCTCTCCGCCACCACCGCCACCGCTATTGCCGACCGTGGCGACCATCGCGGCCATGACCGCCAGGCCCATGCCGAAGAACGATTCGACCGGATGGCAGAGCAACTGTCACTGACCGACGCCCAGCAACAGGCAATCCGCGACATCTACGCCGAACAGCGCCAGGCCATGGCCCAGGTGCACGCAGAAACCCGCAGCAAGATCGCCAGCGTGCTGGACAGTGAACAGAAAGACGCCATGGCAGCACTGCAAAGCGAACGCCGCGAGCGCTGGCAACAACACGCCGAACGCCGCAACGAACGCAGCGAAAAACCCCGCCGCGGCAGAGCCCGCACCGAGGGCTGAAGCCCTGCTGGGACACACGTAGGGTGTGCTGAACGTAGTGAAGCGCACCGCATGTTTCAGATAGCCGCCATAGCTCGGCAGTGATCTGGTGCATATGGTGCGCTTCACTGCGTTCAGCACACCCTACGACAGCCGACACTCGCCGGCGCGCTTAGAGCAGTGCGCGGCGGAGGTCGGTGAGGACGTCGCAGAGGTAGCGGGTGAAGCGTGCGGCATCGGCGCCGTCGATAACCCGGTGATCATAGGACAGCGACAGGGGTAACATGTCCCGTGGCTGGAACGCTTCACCATCCCACACCGGTTTTTTCTGGGTGCGGCTGACGCCGAGAATGGCCACTTCCGGCCAGTTCACAATCGGCGTAAAGGCCGTGCCACCAATGCCGCCCAATGACGAGATACTGAAACTGCCGCCCTGCATGTCCGCCGGCGCCAGCTTGCGATTGCGGGCTTTTTCCGCCAACTCGCCCATTTCTGCGGCCACGGCCAGAATGCCTTTCTGATCCGCGTCACGAATCACAGGCACCACCAGGCCGTTAGGGGTATCCACCGCCACGCCGATATTGATGTACTGCTTGTAGATCAGTGCATCACCGGAGAGCGCCAGCGAACTGTTGAAGTGCGGAAATTCGCGCAACGCCACCGCGCAGGCCTTGACCAGAAACGCCAGCATGGTCAGCTTGCCCGCGTCCTTGCCAGTCGCTTTCGCCAGCTTTGCCAGGCGCGCATTTTCTGCCTGACGAAACGCTTCCAGATCCGTGATGTCCGCCTCGTCAAACTGTGTGACGTGGGGCACGGTGATCCAGCTGCGATGCAGATTGGCGGCGGACACCCGGCGCAGCTTGTTCAGCTCGACCTGCTCCGTGGCGCCGAATTTGCTGAAATCAATCTGCGGCAGCTCTACCGCCGCCGCGCCGCCAGCGGCCGGGCGTTCAGTCAGCAGTGTCTTGACGTGCGCATGCACATCTTCCTTGAGAATGCGCGCCCGGGGGCCGGTACCGGTAATCTGTGCGAGGTCTGCACCCAGTTCGCGGGCCAGCTTGCGCACCGCTGGCCCGGCATGCACCGGGCCTGAGGGTTTCACCGGGGCCTGGGCCGCATCGGGCTTGCTCTGCTTCTCAGGCTGTGCGGCTTTTTTCGTCGACGACGCAGACGTGTCTTTCTTTGCTTCTGCTTTTGTTTCTGTCTTTCTCGCAGGGGCACCCGCAGATGAGGCACCAGCAACGGAGATCGTCATCAACAGATCGCCGGTGCTGAGCTTGTCCCCGACCTTCACCGCCAGCGACACCACGCGGCCTGCCTTGGGCGCGGGAATTTCCAGTGAGGCCTTGTCGGATTCCAGCACGCCCAGTGTCTGCTCGGCGTCCAGCTCGTCGCCTTCATTGACCAGCAACTCGATCAGTTCGGCTTCGCTGATATCCCCCAGATCCGGAACAAGCACCTGTTCTTCACTGGCGGGCTCTTCTTCAGCTGAGGCGTTGCTGCCTGACTTTTTGCCTTCGTTCTTTTTGCTGTCAGGCTTTTTATCTTCGGGCTTGTCACCGCTGGCCTTGCCACCATCCTTGCGACCACCCTCTTCATCCGCCGACTTCTTTCCGGCGCCGGAGGCGGCCTGCTTCTTTGCCTTGTCCGTATCAGTCTTTTCGTCAGACGCGCTGTCGGCGGTTTCCACTTCCATCAGTGGATCACCTTCCTTGACCCGGTCACCGACACTGACCAGCAGTTTGCCAACCTTGCCGCCGAGGGGCGCCGGGACTTCCACGGTCGCCTTGTCGGATTCCAGTACAACGATGGTGTCTTCCGGCGCGATACTGTCACCGGTCTTGACGGATACCTCGATCACATCGACAGGATCACTGCCGCCCGTGTCCGGTACCTTGATGATTTCAACGCTCACGCGTGACTCCTTATCATGAGATTCATGACGCAATCATGAGGTTCAGACGCTCGGCGGATAGGGTTTTTCCGCATCAATGCCGAAACGTTTTATGGCGTCAGCCACTTTACTGCGGCCAATCACGCCCTTGTCGGCCAGCCCGGTCAGGGCTGCCAGCACAACAAAGTAACGATCCACCTCGAAGAACTGCCGCAGCTTGGCGCGGGAGTCACTGCGACCAAAACCGTCGGTGCCCAGCACCAGATAAGGCGCTTCGATATACGGCCGGATCTGGTCGGCATACAACTTCATGTAGTCGGTAGCCGCGATGACCGGACCCTGTCTGTTTTGCAGACATGTCTGCACCCAGCAGCGGCGCGCTTCTTCCTGGGGATGCAGCATGTTCCAGCGCTGCGTCTGCATGCCGTCGCGACGCAGCTCGTTGAAGCTGGTCACGCTCCAGATATCGGCCTCAACGCCGTAGACGTCCTGCAATATCTCCGCAGCTGCTTCCACTTCGCGCAAGATAGTCCCGGCACCCAGCAACTGGACCTTTTTCTTGACGTTGCGCTCGCTGCCCTGGAGCAGATACATGCCCTTGCGGATGCCCTCTTCGGCCCCCTTGGGCATACCCCGGTGTACGTAGTTCTCGTTCATCAGGGTAATGTAATAGAACACGTTTTCCTGCTCGCCATACATGCGGCGCAGACCGTCCTGCAGAATGACGGCCAGCTCGTAAGCATAGGCCGGATCGTAGCTGATGCAGTTGGGCACCGTGCTGGACAGAATATGGCTGTGGCCATCCTGGTGCTGCAGCCCTTCACCGTTAAGCGTGGTGCGCCCTGCCGTGGCGCCGAGCAGGAAGCCCCGCGCCTGCATGTCGCCCGCCGCCCAGGCCAGATCGCCAACGCGCTGGAAGCCGAACATCGAGTAATAAATGTAGAACGGCACCAGTGGAAAATTGTGGCTGCTGTAACTGGTCGCTGCCGCCATCCAGGCCGACATGGCGCCGGCTTCATTGATGCCTTCCTCGAGAATCCGGCCTTGTTTGTCCTCGCGGTAGTACATCACCTGGCCGGCATCTTCCGGCTCATATTTCTGGCCGCCGGAAGAGTAGATGCCCAACTGTCGAAACAGGCCCTCCATACCAAAGGTACGCGCTTCATCCGGCACGATCGGCACAACGCGCTCGCCGATGCCCTTCTGCTTGATCAGTGACGACATCATGCGCACAAACGCCATGGTCGTGGAGATTGCCCGCTCGCCACTGCCTTCCAGGAAGTTGCCAAACAGCCCGATATCCGGCACGTCGAGTTTTTCACTCTGCTTGCGCCGCACCGGGACGCTGCCGCCCAGGGCGCCGCGTTTTTCACGCATGTAGCGCAGCTCGGGGCTGTCTTCTTCCGGGCGATAGTAGGGCAGCTCCGTCAGCTCCTTGTCGGAGAACGGCATGTTGAAGCGGTCGCGGAAATCCTTGAGGCTCTCCACATCCAGCTTCTTCATCTGGTGGGTCTTGTTGGTCGCCTCACCGGCGCCGGTGGCGTAACCCTTGACCGTCTTGGCCAGAATCACGGTCGGCTGCCCGGTGTGGTTTACTGCAGCATGGTATGCCGCATACACCTTGAACGGATCATGCCCGCCGCGATTGAGCTGGTAGATTTCTTCATCGGAAAGATGCTCCACCAGTTTGGACAATTCCGGGTACTTGCCGAAAAAATGCTCACGGGTATAGGCACCACCGTTTTTCTTGTAGGCCTGATATTCCCCGTCCACACATTCTTCCATGCGACGGCGCAGGACGCCCTCGGAGTCGCGCTCCAGCAGCGGGTCCCACTGGCGGCCCCAGACCACCTTGATCACGTTCCAGCCCGCGCCACGGAACAGACCTTCGAGTTCCTGAATGATCTTGCCGTTACCGCGTACCGGACCATCAAGGCGCTGCAGGTTGCAGTTGACGACAAAGATCAGATTATCCAGATGCTCACGGCCGGCCATGGACAACGCGCCGAGAGATTCCGGCTCATCCATTTCGCCGTCACCCAGAAAGGCCCAGACCTTGCGGCGCTGGGACGGGATCAGCTCGCGATTTTCCAGGTACTTCATGATGTGCGCTTGATAAATCGCCTGGATCGGGCCCAGCCCCATGGACACCGTGGGGAACTGCCAGAAATCCGGCATCAACCAGGGATGCGGGTAGGAGGAAAGCCCCTTGCCATCCACCTCGCGGCGGAAATTGTCCAACTGCTCTTCAGTGATGCGGCCCTCAAGATAGGCGCGGGCATAAATGCCGGGCGCCGAGTGCCCCTGGTAGTACACCAGATCGCCGCCATGGCTTTCTGTGGGCGCACGGAAAAAATGATTCATGCCCACGTCATATAACGTGGCGGAGGACGCGAAGGAGGCAATATGGCCACCCAGCTCGTCGTCATCCAGGTTGGCGCGCATGACTGTGGCCAACGCATTCCAGCGCACCAGCGAGCGAATCTGACGCTCCATGAACATATCGCCGGGAAACGGCGCTTCGTCACGGGTGCTGATGGTATTGAGATAGGGGGTATGAAGGTGGGCGCGATAAAGGCCCTGATTCTGGGCTACATCTGTTAGCCGGTTGAGCAACCAGGTGGCGCGCTCCGGACCTTCGTTTTCAACGATAGAGGCCAGCGCCTCAAGCCATTCACTGGTTTCCTGCGGATCAGTATCGTCAAAGAAACCGTCAAACAGAGTGTTACCTAGCACACTACGTGTCGCCATGGGCAATGCGTCCTTTTTCGCTGTCCCGTCGCAGCCGGCCGGGGGTCACCCGACCGGCAACGTTTCAAGAAGCTGCCGACGATACAGTGCGATGCACCGACAACTTTATATGCGGTCTGCCGGGTAGGCAGACCGCGCATTACACTAGGATAGTCCCCCACAGGGGTCAATGCGACTTTCGATCAAAGCAACACGAAAACGTATCACTTCTGGTCAACCGGTAATCACAACCCAGACCGCAGCGAGGATCAACCAGATCGCCAGGCAACGCAGCAACACACCCTGCAATTCTTCCAGCCGATCAACACCCGCCTGAAACTGATCTGTTGTGCTGGCCTCCGGCGCGGGCTTGTCCAGTGCGCCGTCGAGTGCCGCGCCGAGCAGTGCTTCGCCATCATCCAGCCGCCATACACGGCCGCTGACCGCATCCGCCACGCGACCGAAATTGCCGGCCAGCGCCAGACACAGCACCAGCAACCGCGAGGGCATCCAGAACAGCGCCATGTGCAACAAGCGCGCCGGGCTCGGCTCGCTTTCTTCCTCGCTGCCGTGAACATTCTCGTCCCGCACCAGCGTCAAGTTGAGCACGTACAACAGCGCCGCCCAGTAGCCCAGCACAATCAGCCAGAACACCGTGGCAAAAAGCTGCAATGCATCCTGGCGCAGAATGCGACGATACAGGCGCGCAAAATAACCCGGCTCTGCCGGATCAGCGGGCATCAGTTCCACCTCCAGATGATCGGGCGCCACCTGGTCGTTATCGTCCACACCAAAATGACGTTCAGCCGCTTCGGCAAACTCTGCCGGGTCATTCATGCGGCCCCGGGCCAGCAGATCTTCCTGCTGCCGGAATTCGCTCTCCGCGCCCAACAGCCACAACAGCAGCACGCCGCCGGCAATAAAACCGGGCAGCCCCCACAGCACGTTGTGCAAGAGGCACATCAACACGGCCACCACAATCACCGGCACGAGTACCAGCAACAGCCAGCGCACAACCGGCGCCAGAGCCGGCGGCAGCCCCAGGTCATCCACGCGGGCACGCCAGGGTGCCAATACACGGGCAAAGCGCTCGCGGCCGAGAAACGCCTGTGGCCAGGCCATGTCCAGGCGCCGCAGCGCCAGCACTACCAATAAGACAACCAGTTTCATGACGTCCTGTTCTCCCCCGGGCCACCGTGCGCCGCCAACCGGCGCCAGAGCCCGTCCCAATCGAATGCCGGGCCGGGGTCTGTCTTGCGCCCCGGCGCTATATGTTCGTGACCCACTATCGCATCCGCAGCGATACCTGGGTAGGCCCGCCGCAGCGCCTGGATGAGCAACACAAGCTGATCATACTGTGCTGATGTGAAAGGCACAGTATCCGTGCCCTCCAACTCAATACCAACGGCGAAATCGTTGCAATTCTCTTCATCGCGCCAACAGGACTGCCCGGCATGCCAGGCCCGCTGATCGCAGGGCACATATTGACGCAGCGCGCCGTCGCGGCAAATCAGGAAGTGGGCCGAGACCTTGAGGTGGGCAATGGTGGCGAAATAAGGATGGGCTGCCGGGTCCAGGCAATTGCTGAACAGCTGGTCCACATACGGGCCGCCGAATTCCCCCGGGGGAAGGCTGATGTTGTGCACCACGATCAGGCGAATATCGGCGGGATCGGGCCGCGCATTGGCGTTGGGGGACGGGATATGCCGGGCCTGGGTGACCCAGTGGTTATCGAGGGTGAGCACGTACCATCCTTCTGTGGCTGCCGTACAGGCGGCCGTGACTCAGACGCGCTGCTGCCTGCTGCGCAGATCGCCGATCACGGCCTCCAACGCCCGATCAAACAGAGCGCCTTCCTCGATCAGTGTAGCGCCGCCTTGCTGCAACGCAATGGCCAGGCTCATGGCACTGTGCTCACACACCTTGATGCCGCGGCGATTGATGAATACCAGCTTATCGCCGCCACGCAGGTTGGCTGCCAGCTTGCAGCGCTGCCCGCTGCCCGCCTGGTCGCCCGCCGCAAATTCAACCCACTGCCCGGGACGCAGCCCGCGCATGGTGCGCACCTGAGGGTGATCCTCCGGCAGCTGCGGCAGCACTTCCACTGCCTCAGCCGTTGCGCCGCTATCCTGCACCGGTTGCGTCATGGCGGCGGCGATTTCGGCTTGCACCAGCGGCTGTTCCGGGGTGACCGCCACACGCTCGGTTTCCAGGCCACCCAGCAGCGCCTCATGCACGCTCTGCAAGCCCCTGAGCAGCCCCCGGGACTCCATGGGGTCATAGCTGATGCGCGCAAAACCGGCCTGCAGGCTGTTGAGCAACTTCGGGCTCAGCCCCTTGAGGCGGTTCAGGGCCTCCTGATCCCGATGCGCCAACACACTCCAGACCACCGCATCCACTACCTTGATATCGCGTGCCCAGAGCGTACTGTCACTGCCCTCGCGCAGATGCGTCAGGTACAACACCTGCTGCCAGGCCTGGCGCAGCAGGCGCACCGCCACATCGGGCAGCTGGCGCCCGGCCAGGCGCTGATCCAGCGCTTCGGTGACCGCCAGGCGTGCCATTTCTGCCCGGGCACGGCCTTCCTCCACCTCGCGCACGCGCTCCTCTACACGCTGGGTGCGGGCACTCTGCCGGGCGAAGAACGCCTCGAATTCCTGCAACAAGATCGCGAACAGCCCCACGTCTTCCTGATAGTCATTGAGAATGCGGAACACGGCGGCATCGATCTGCTGGTACAGCTCATCGTCGGTGCCCTGATCCGGGCTCCACTGGGCGCCAGCACGGGCCAGCATATTGAGCAGCTGCCGGGCCGGGTGATCGTCGTTGCTGAAAAAGGTCTTGTCCGCAATCGCGACTTTCAACAACGGGATCTGCAAGCGGCCGATCAGTGCCTTGATGTCCATGGCCAGGCCCTGGTCATCAAGAATGAAATCAAACAGCATGGACACCAGATTGATGACATCGTCATCCGCCTGGTCCAGCGCATGCACGCTGTCGGCACCGCGCTCGCTCTCCAGCAGATCCGCCAGCTCGGTGCGCACATCCATATCATCGAACATGGCGCTGCCGACTGTGTCAGTACCCGGCTCACGGGCGCCCTGCAACGAGCGCTCGACACGCTGCAGGCGATTGAGCATGTCCAGCAAGTCACTGGAGTTGACCGGGTTGACCTGGGTGCCCGGCGCCAGCGGCATGCCGTTGACGAAAGGCACCCCGTTCTGCATGACAGCCATGTTCGTGGGGCCGGTCATGAGCGCCCCGGGCATGGCAGCGCCAGACATCCCGGGGGCAGCCATCGCAGCTCCTGCACCCACTGCCCCCGCTGGCGCGTTTCCTGAATACGCGTCTCCCATGCCGGCCGCAGGACCGAATCCGCGCATGGCCGACAGCAGCTCCTGCAGCACGCCAAACATCTGGGCGTTTTCCGTCGCTGAAGCGCCCGCGGCACCATCCGCACCGGCTGCGGGCGCCGTGGCCCGCACCTGCCCGGGTTGGCGGGCCGGGCGAATCGGCGGCGCTTTCATTTCCGGCAGGATGCCGGCGTCTACCAGCACCCGGTTAGCCTCCGTCACCGCATAGCCGGTCTCACCCAGCACCATCCGCTCGAACAGCTTGAGCACGATCAGCTTGCTGCGAATATCCAGTTCCAGCCGGTCCACACAGCTCTGGAAGCACTCCGCCACCTGACGCGGTTCCAGCGGATTGCGGCGCTCGCCAAATTCCTGGCGGCCCTCGAACAGGTATTCAAGACGGTGATTGAAGCTGCGCAGCTGCTCATCGCAGCCATTGCGAATACGCCGTGCCATGTTGTCGATGGCGACACCGGTTTCCAGCTCGTCCTCGTTAACCAGCGTCAGGCTGTCGATGTCGATGTCCTGACTTTCCAGTGTCCGGGCCCCCTCAGCGCCGCTGAGCAGCCCCCGGAAGCTGTTATGCAGCGCCTGGCGGAAGCCGGTTTCCAGCCCCGCCCGCTTGACTCGCAGCTCGCGCATGGCATTGAAATAGCGATCCCGGTCCGCATCAGTGGCGGTTTCCGCCAGATCAAACAGCTTGTCGTCCGCCCCATCGAGCATCCCGGCCAGATACTTGCCAAACACCTCGGCAGTACGCTGCTGCACGCGGTCCAGCGGACGCGGCAACTGCAGCGGCTGTTCTGCCTGTGGCGCTTTGCCCTCTATCGGCTTCAGCCTGGCCACTTTCTTCATGGGAGTCTCCGTGGGTTCACTCACTGCGCGTCGCCCGGGTGCCGGATTTTGTCATTTTCTGCCCCATTGCTGACCATGACAGCCTATCACTCGCGCCCCACCAGAATTTTGAACCGGTTATCAGTCTCAGCATTTAGGCTGAACAAAGCATCGGCCGACAGTACTTTCGTGCAGCGCTATGTGAACGTCGGCGGGGCGGTGAGCGAGCACGTTCAGAGGACACTTTTCCCTCCCCGGCATTTCCCCTACTCTTTGCCGCAGGGATCTCATGGGGCCTGTCGCGTCAAACGCACTTTGCTCCGGCTCACTACCGCCTACTACCGCCTATCAACGGAGCAACCGTTTTTGGATACCACGGAAACTGCTGACACCCTGACACCGATTGCCGCAGTGCTGGAAACCCTTTCAGGCCTCGCCTGGGGCCCGCCCATGCTGCTGCTGATTGGCGGCACCGGCATTTTCCTGACCCTGCGGCTTGCCTTTCTGCCCCTGCGGCGCTTTGGCTTCGGCCTGCGGCAGCTGATCTCCGGTAGCACTGGCGAGGGCAGCATCGGCTCCCGCTCGGCACTGGCCACCACCCTGGCCGCCACCGTCGGCACCGGCAATATCGCCGGCGTGGCCACCGCCATTCATATGGGCGGCCCCGGTGCCCTGGTATGGATGTGGCTGATTGCCCTGGTCGGCATGGCAACCAAGTACTCCGAAGCCGTGCTGGCCGTGAACTTCCGCCGCCAGGACAGCAAAGGACAGTTCGTGGGCGGCCCCATGTATTACATCCGTTACGGCCTGGGCAAGCGCTTTGCCTGGCTGGCTGCTACGTTTGCGGTATTCGGCACCATCGCCGGTTTCGGTATCGGCAATACGGTGCAGGCGAACTCGGTGGCGGACGGCTTCTCCACCAGTTTCGGCATCACGCCGGTGGTGACCGGCAGCGTGCTGGCAGTGCTGGTGGGGCTGGTCATCCTGGGTGGCATGCAACGTATTGCCAATATCGCTTCGGCCCTGGTGCCCTTGATGGCCGCCGCGTATCTGGCGCTCGGCACCATGGTGTTGCTGATGCACGCCAGCGGCCTCCCGGATGCGATCATGCTGTGCCTGCGCAGCGCTTTCAGCGGCACCGCTGCCACCGGCGGCTTTGCTGGCGCCACCGTCTGGGCCGCCATCACCTTCGGCGTGGCCCGAGGCATCTTTTCCAACGAGGCCGGGCTCGGCAGCGCGCCGATAGCCCACGCCTCGGCGACCACCGACCACCCGGTACGTCAGGGCACGGTGGCCATGCTCGGCACCTTTATCGATACCCTGATCATCTGCTCCATCACCGGCCTGGCGATTGTCGTCACCGGCGCCTGGGAAAGCGGCAACACCGGCGCCACGCTGTCGGCACTGGCGTTTTCCGCCAGCTTCGGCGAATTCGGCCAGACCATTGTGGCGCTGTCACTGGCGGTGTTTGCCTTCACCACCCTGCTCGGCTGGAGCCTCTATGGCGAGCGCTGCGCCCAGTATCTGTTCGGCGACCGCGCCGTGTTACCCTTCCGCGTCCTGTGGGTCCTGGCCGTGCCCGCCGGGGCGATACTGAGCCTGGAACTGGTCTGGGGCGTGGCCGATATTCTCAACGCGCTGATGGCCGTGCCAAACCTCATCGCCCTGCTGCTGTTGAGCCCGGTGATCGTGACCCTGACACGCGAATTTTTCCGCAATGAGTCCAGACCCTGAATGCTGAAATCCGGGCACTGAACCTGAGCGCCGAACCTGAGTAGCAAGCCATGAGCCAAGACAAGCCATCCGCCATGCCCATGCCCATGCCCGAATGGGTCAGGGCCGACATCCCCGAGACCGTCAGCCGTGCACTCCAGGAAGATGTCGGCAGCGGCGACATCACCGCCGAGCTGATCCCGGCGGACGACCACGCTGAAGCCCGCGTCATCACCCGCGAGCCCATGACCCTGGCGGGCAGCGCCTGGGTGGATGAGGTGTTCCAGCAACTCGGCGGCAGCGTCCTCGTCCAGTGGCACGCGCAAGACGGCGAGCAGGTGCCTGCCGACACCGCGCTGTTCACCCTGCAAGGCCGCACACGCGCCATCCTGACCGGCGAACGTACCGCCCTGAATTTCCTGCAGACACTCTCCGCCACCGCCACCCAGGCCCGCGACTACGCCGACAAGGTTGCCGGCACCGGCGTCACCCTGCTCGACACCCGCAAGACCCTGCCCGGCCTGCGCACCGCGCAAAAGTATGCCGTAACCTGCGGCGGCTGCGCCAACCACCGCATCGGCCTGTATGACGCCTTCCTGCTCAAGGAAAACCATATCGCCGCCTGCGGCTCCATCACCGGCGCCGTCGAAAAAGCGCGCGCCCTCTACCCGCAACGCTGGGTGGAAGTGGAAGTGGAAAATTTCGCGGAACTGGAAGACGCCCTGGCCACCGGCTGCGATGTGATCATGCTCGACAACTTCAGCCTGGATGACCTGCGCCGCGCCGTAAAACACGTCGCCGGCAAGGTCAAACTCGAAGCCTCCGGCGGCATTGATGACACCACCTTGCGTAGCGTTGCGGAAACCGGCGTGGATTATATTTCCATTGGCGGACTGACCAAGCACGTGCGCGCGATTGATCTGTCATTGCGGCTGGTGTCGTAGAGAACAGCATTGCCGATGTCACAGGCCTGGCCGAGAGTGACATCCAGACCTTGCGCAGCGAGACCCGCCGGTAAGGCGCGGCTCGCTGTCGCTTTGTCCGCGGTGCCTCAGAAGCGGTAACCCGCATAGAGCCCGTACGCCCAGGGATCGATATTCGCTTTACCGACCTTGGCGCCATCCAGCTTCACATCACTGTCGATATCCATATGGCGCACATCCGCGCCCACCAGCCAGCGCTCGCTCAGCGGGATGTCTACACCCACCTGCCCGGCCAATCCCCAGGAATCCTCGAGCTTGAGCTTGCTGCCCGCCAGAGCCCCCGACGTGCGGGTGTGGAAGAAGCGGGTGTAATTGAGGCCCACAGACGCATAGGGTTGCACCACCGCACCCGGCAGAAAATGGTACTGCACCGATACCGTGGGCGGCAGATGACGGGTAGAACCCACCTTACCCAGCCCGTCCAGTTCGATCTTGTGGCGGAACGGCACCGCACCCAGCACCTCGATACCCACACGCTCACTGGCCATCCAGGTGACACTCACGCTGGGCCGCGTGCTGTTGCCGATCTCCAGATCCATACCCGCCGCCTGACCATTGTCCGACGCAGGCTCGACATGATGAACACCACCGCGCACGACCCAGTCAGCCGCCGTAGCCGAACCCGCAAACAACACTGCTGCGCCGACCAGAGTGAACTGTGCCAGAGTAAACTGCGCATACTTGCCAATCTTCATGGTACTTCTCCTCTCCTGATGCCCAAGAGCGGGCGGAAGAAGCATGGGGCCTCTGTGCAGCCGCGAGCTTGACCGGGATCAATAACCATACTCGTGGCAGGGTCATACCATGATGCAGATCAATCTCGGGATGACTGGTTGCCTCAGCCGCACAAAAATGTCCGGCAACGTCGCACGACGCGGTTGTTTCCAGTCAGCCAATATCAGATGCTGACCAACCTGATCCGTGGCCCCGGGAGCCCATGAAACGATGCCATCCAGGTATGCGCGGCTTGACCGCTTTCTGTGCCAACAACTCAGCCTGAATCGCAAAGCGGTGCAGCAGCTGCTCGCAGCCCGGCGTGTACGGGTCGATGGCGATGTGGCGCGGGACGGGCAGGCAATGATCGGCCCTTTCTCGGTGGTGCTCTGTGACGAGCAAGTGCTACAAGCCAACACAGCTCGCTACCTGATGCTGAACACGCCCGCCGGGATTGTCAGCGCCACCCGGGATGCACGACACACCACCGTGATAGATCTGCTGACGACAGAGCCCCACGCTGACCTGCATATCGCCGGGCGGCTGGATTTCAACAGCACCGGCCTGGTGCTGCTGACTAATGATGGCCGCTGGTCGCGGCAGCTGAGCGCCCCGGAAAACAACATTCGCAAACGCTACCGGGTGACACTGGAAAAGCCACTGACGCAGGATTATGTCCATGCTTTTGCCGAAGGGATGTTCTTTGACTTTGAAGGCATCACCACACGCCCTGCGGAACTGGTGATTGTCAGCGACCATGTTGCCGATGTCTGGCTGGTCGAGGGCCGTTATCATCAGATCAAGCGCATGTTCGGCCGGTTCCGGAACAAGGTACTGGCACTGCACCGTAGTGCCATTGGTGCGCTCGAACTGGACCCCGCATTAGCGCCCGGCGAATCTCGCCGAGTAAGCCCATCCGAGATACTGGCTGCCAATCCCACCTTCTCACCCCACAAGGTGTGCTGAGAAAAGCGAGTCGGCCAACCATTTTTCTATGGGTGGGCGTCTCGGATTCCTGCCGGACTTCTCGGCAATGAGTAAGCCCCCCATCTGCTTTCATAAACCACACCGTCACTGAAGTAAATCGAGCATACATGCGTCCTGAACAAACCGACATGAGATATAACTATACTAGCTCTGGCATCATCTATTTCATTCAGAATTCCATGCTGACCATAAAGCAAATCCTCAACTCCCTGGCCGACTTCAACACGGTCACACGCCCTATATACTTCATAAGCCCTCCATGAACTATACAAGAAGGCGAAAACAACCCACATGGAAAAGACAGCTGCCATGAATAGAAACGGCTTGGCCTTCAAAAAAATAACAGACTTCATTGGAAAAAACCTTGATATCGATGACGAAGGCGCAACCCAGCCCTTACAAGAAGTGGAGCCTGTTCTTACATCTCACACACGCCACCCGAGTTAGCGCTGGTAGTTCTGTGAAATGTGAGACCTGACCCCGCTTATGTGCACACGCCACCCAAATTAGCTCTGGTAGCTCTATGAAATGGGAGGCCTGCCCCCGCTTATCCTTGCCGCGCTGAAACCGTGCCGCTGAAGCTGCTGGCATATCAACCGCGCACGGCTGGCATCGCCGGATTGTGTTATCAGGAGCACTTCGTCTGCCCAACGGCGATTTGACAGCAACGCCTGCAGGGCCATGGCATGCTGCGGCCGCGTACCGAGGTCAATATTTGCTGGAGTGCTTACAGGAATATGCGCCTCGTCCAGGTGAACGAGACGCTGAAAGGTTTGGCTGATCGACGGCGCTTCGAGCACGCTGCAATCAGAATCCGGACTGGAGACAAGTAGAGAAGGTTTGTCAAGGGGCGTGGCGGCTGCAGCCATCACACACCAGAGGAGCGAGCCCATCAAGAAAGCAGCTTGATAACTGCATCGCCATAAAACGAAGATTTGGTGAAGCCGTAGTCTATGCACTATCCCTATGCCCGCCGCTCCCTGTAATTCTTTATCCCCACGGCATCCTATCGTAGAAAACGGCCATGCCCATGATGTCATTCTGACATCACTTCCCATACTTACGCAAAAACGCCCGCTCTTCACCGTGACGAAGATAGCCCACAAGGCGATACAGGCCATAGGTCAGCACGATGAGAAACACCACTGTGAGCTCGACATAAGGTGATATGGCGTCGGCACTGATGGACTCGGGGGATGTGTGCAACACGTAAAGCTTTCGTAGCGAAGCCAAGCTGTACAGGAAAAGTACTATTGCGGTGGAATAGAAAAGCAGCTTCGATACCCTTGCACTATCCGGCTTTATCACCCTCACCTCCTGCCCTTATTCATAAACAGTTATCGGGGCGGTAGCTCAACACAACGTCAGAAGTGCACCGCCACAAGCCATCTGCGGTTCTGGCTATGGTAATGCGCCCACCGTTTATGACTGGTGTCACACTGCCATCCAACACTATCTCCAGCTGCGTAAGGCCCAGCGGCCCGGTGAGATCTATGGTCCCGAATCGCACGACGTCTGCCTTCAGCCCGATATAGCCATCGGCCGTTGCATCCAGGCTGGGCTGTATATTGCGCTGGATCATTTCTTCCGCAATAGGGACGACGGCGCGAATACTTGCGTAAGCTGCACCGACCTGTGAGCGGGCAACATAACTTTGGTATAGCGGCAGCGCCAATGCCGCCAATACACCAAGAATGCCAATGGCAATCAGCATTTCTATCAGGGAAAAACCCTTACTGGACTTGCTACGCATGCTCCCCCACCCCAATCGATATGACATGACTTTCATGGCTGTAACGAGCAAAGAAGCACCCGCAACCAATCACCCAAATCGACAAAGCAAGAAGGATGCCACAAAGAGACAAAAAAATATCAACAAAATCAGATAATTACAGGCATAAAGCTCATAGCCTCCAAGGCCGGTGACGGGACGCGTCACCCAGTGCCACTCAGCGGCGCCCACGCTGTCGCGGATTCATACCACGACAGCGCCAGTTCAGCCCAAAGAACCGGTGGATCAACCAAGAACACCCGCCCCTCTCTCAGCTCCTGTCAAACCATGCGAGCAACAGCGTTCTCGCCAATCCATACTCGCCTTTGGCTTGCACCTTGGCACCAAAATCCTTCTCCACTGCTGCAGCCTCAATAAGCTTGCCTTGCCGGATCAGCGCAAACTGCAACTGCGAAAACGCTACCGCATCGAAAACCTGATAAGCCGCATCACGCTCACCGGCACCATCAAGCCAGTCGCGGGCCAGCAACTCTGTACTCTCGTCGTCTCGCGAGGCAGCAGCCTCAAGTAACTCCATGATTTCAGCATAGGCCGCCGGCGGGTTATTGCATGCCTGCCACGCGGGAGCAATCAGCACACCTTCCTGTTCCTCTGCTGATAGAAACGGCAGAGTATTTTCCACCAGATAACGCAACATACTGACTGCCAGAAGCTCCTCTTCATGGCGCCATGACGCCTGGCATTTCATCGCCAGCGATTCGAACATCAGTGCGCTACGGGATATTTCGACCCGTGTTGCCTCAGTCCCATGATCGCCCAGTTCCTGCCCTTTCAATGCCCGTGCAAGGAGGCGCGCAGCATCAGTCCGCATGGCGCGGGGGTAATGGCTTCCGATTCCCGGGGATATATGAGAAGGAACCGGCCCGCTGATTCCCAGCGCTTCGAGCAATGGCACATCCAGTACCGGCAACGTAAATATTTGATGCGCGGCTTGCCCACGGAAGCGCGTTTTCGGTGCTTTCAGACTCAAGACGGGGAAGTAATCACTATTTACCCGGTGCTCATGCAGCCGAGCAAGCGCCTCGATCAGCTCTGCGTCTGCGAGCATCCTGAACTGCATCTGTTCAGGATGCTCAATACCCACACGTTGCAATTCCAGCCCCATGTCGCCGCCGAACAGCTTGGCAAAGTCAGGCTCCTTCGGCAGCGTCTTCTTGCTGGCAACAATCAGCAAATCAGAGGTATTGGCCAGATAAGCATGGTAATCCTCGAATGCGGGCACCATCGCGTTAAGCACTGACCCCACCAAGGCCTCGTCAATTTCGTAAAGCTGGAGCCACTGAAGAAAAATGCCGTCCTCGCTCATGAAGCGCGGCACGAACTCATAGAACTCTTTCGAGAACAGTGCGCCAACACCGCTGATCCAGGGGTTCGAGGGCTCAGAAACAATCAGGTCGTAACGATGCTGTTGGCCGGAGAAATAGCTTTTCGCATCATCAATAATGATGTTTGAGCGCGGATCTGTGTAGGCCCGGTCCACGCGATGCGCAAATACTCTCGCACCCTCGACCATTGCTTCTTCGATCTCGATTGTATCCACTCTTTTCAATGAGGGATCGGCCAGCAAGGCGTGGGTGGTAAGCCCCGATCCAAAACCGATAACGCCCACCGTTTCCGGGCGATCCAGATAGGCAAGCGGAATCGCGGCCGCCAGCACCATCGTCGGCTCATCAGCAGTCGCCTGCCGCCCTCCTATCATCTGTATACCCGCATCCACCTTGCCATTTGTGGCAATACGGAACGTCCCGTCGGCACTGGCCACAGCAGAGACACTGGCGGTTTTTCCATCACGATAGTAAATCACCTCATCGCCCGCCGGCAGACGCGCCTGGCCATGACGATATACCCCTGAACTCAACTGCATTGGGTCGAAAGGCACATAGACCATCACCAGCGAGGCACTGGCCACCACCACTGCAGCAGCAGAGCCCACCCCAATGAAAGACCGACGCTTGTCTGCTCGCCAGCGTAGCAGCGCCACACCGATGAACATGTCAATCAATGCTGCGAAGATCAACGTCAGGCGCAACCCCATGACAGGGATGAGGAAGTGAATGGCAGCGAATACCCCGACGATGGCACCCAGTGTATTCCACGCATATACACGCCCTATGGACGCCTCCCCTTGTCCGTCCCGCAACAACGCCACCGTGAAAAGCGGCAAAGTGGTGCCGGCGAAGAAGGCGGCGGGCATCATGATCAGGATCGCTATCGACGCGGTACCCAGATTAAAAAGGCTGTAAGCGCCATCAGAGCGAGATAGCGACTCCATGAAAAAGCCAACCCAGGTAAAGGCATTGGCATAGAGCACCAGCGACATCAGCGCCGCGAGCCCCATCCAGACCTGCAACCAACCCACCAGCCGCATCGGATCCGCCGTAGAGTCCGCCCGATGTCTAATCCAGTAGCCCCCGAAGGCAATACCGGCAATAAAGGATGCCAGCATCAGTTCGAAGGCATGCAGCGTGCTGCCAACCGCCAGGCTCAACATGCGAATCCAGACAATTTCATAGGCGAAGGACGCAGCGCCGGACATGAAGGTGGCAAGCAAGGCAATCCTCAGGAGGCGGCGGCGGCCATCAGACGCTACCTGCCCGCCGTCGCCGGCAATCTCTTCACTCCGCACACGCTCCTCACCACCGCTCAACAGCCAGGCAAGCAGTGCCACCATAATGTTGATCAGGCCAGCAACAACAATCGCGCCGTGTAGCCCGATCTGCGGCAACAGCAGAAACGCAGCAACCAACACCCCAATCGCCGCACCAATGCTATTGGTAAAGTACAGACCGCCGAGGATACCACCGTCCCGACCCGGGAAACGGCGAATGATACCGCTCGTCATCAGGGGAAAGGTCATGCCCAGCAGCACAGTCTGGGGAAGTATCAGGATGCCTGCGAGGATCCATTTATAGCTGTTCACCAACCATGGCTGCCCGAGCGCCGGAATCAGCACCTCGTAGCTCAGCCCCAGCGCGCCGACAAACACCCAGTGAAACACCAGGCCCAGCACGCCAATAATCAGCTCGACCACAGCATAGCCACGCACCAGATTGCGCCAGCGATGCCCGACTCGCGCTATCAGCGCAGCCCCCAGCGCCATCCCGCCCATGAATATCGCCAATACCAACGCTTGAGCGTAAGCGGCATGACCCAGAAAGAGACCCAGATAGTGGGACCATATTGACTGATAGATCAGACCGGCGAAGCCTGATAGCACGAAGATGCCGAGCAGCAACTTCAGTCGGACAGGAATGGAAGAGCTCAAGATTATTATCCTTCTGCTGAACGGGGGCGCTAGTGCGCAAATAAATAGCCAATTGAGCGCTGCCCTGCGCTCTGTAACGCAGCTAACATAGATAACCTGTCAAGCCGGGGCAACTATTCTCTTCATTAAAAAAGGGCCTGCAAGCAGGCCCTTTTCTGTGCTACCACCCAGTCCAGACATCTCGGAAACGGAGAAGCACTATTCGTAAAACAGGCTCAGATGTTGGTGCAACCGTCCGGCACATAGCGAATGTCCAGACCACCAGCTGTTTCACATGACCAGAGGCCGTCGTTATCACGCACCAGAGTCAATGTCTTACCTTTCACTGCCGGCGTTACATTCTTGTCGTAAGTGAACACGATCTTAGTGTTTGCGCCTGGAGTCGTAATAGCGATAGTGCCCAGCGTGCTGGCGTCGGTTTTCAGACCAACGAAGCCTTGTTCGGCCGGATCAAGGCTCGGGTCAATGTTTCGCTGCACCATTTCTTCAGCAGCAGTCACCAGCGAGCGCACAGTGGAATAACCAGTAGTCATCTGCGAGCGAGCGATATAGTTCTGATACTGCGGAATAGCGATAGCAGCCAGAATACCAATGATTGCCACCACGATCATCAGTTCGATGAGGGTAAAACCCTTCTGTGTCTGTTTCATAACAGCCTCTCCAATACTTATAAAGTTATCAAATTACCAGGTTATCCTGTCCCGCCCCCGGTATTGCCCCCAGGTACGAGCGACCTGTGTGTTGTAATGCATTTAGCAGGCCAATTGCAATCGCCATCGGAATTATTGCGTAGTGGTTATGTTTCAGCGATGCATGGCGCCCAGAAGGGGCACAAGAAGCAGACGCTGCGCGTCACTAGCTGCCGAATTTTGTCACCGCAAAGCCTGTCTTTGTCACCTCACATCAAGTACAAGCGCTCGCTTTAATCCAGACTTCATTCTTTGTAGAACGCTCTTCGCAACAATAATATGAGACCCGCATCACATTTCGGCACCTGCTCATCCTCAGGGCATGACGCGCCGCAGCCCTCGCTTCGCCCCACCGCCTCATAAGAAGGTTGCTGGCAAGCCTCATACTTTATGTGTAGAGTTATTCTGAAGCGAAAAACGTGGCCCCCTGCGGCTCGAACTGACGCAACGAATTCTTATAAATCAATAACCTAAGGCTTGCTCAGCATGTCTACTCCGCTTACCGGCCTGGCGCGGCGCCTGGTCAACGATAATGTGCTGACCGAAGAAAAAGCGCGCAGCGCCCTGGCGGGCGCCCGGCAGGAGAGCGTGCCACTGGTCAGCTTCCTGGTCAGCAAGAACATGGCCCCCGGCAGAGATGTCGCCAGAGTGGTGGCCGAAGAGTTCGGCGATCCGCTGCTGGATCTCTCGGCCTTTAACCCCGAGTTGATGACAAAGGATCTGGTGGATCACAAGCTGATCACCAAGCATCGGGTGTTACCCCTGTTCCGCCGCGGCAGCCGATTGTTTGTTGCTGCCTCCGACCCGACCAATTTGCAGGCACTGGAAGATATCCGCTTCAACACCGGCCTGAATATCGAAACCCTGGTGGTGGAAGACGACAAGCTTGGGCAGTGGATCGATGCCGTCGTCACGGAAGCCGAGGGCGGCGCCTTCAAGGACCTGGATGAGAATCTGGATGATATCGATATCGGCGGCGGTGAAGCGGATGCCAAGCAGGAGGATGCCTCTGCCGGGTCTGATGACGCCCCGATTGTGCGCTTCGTTAACAAGCTGCTGCTGGATGCCATCAAGCTGGGCGCATCGGATCTTCACTTCGAGCCCTATGAGAAGACCTATCGTGTGCGCTTTCGGCAAGACGGCATTCTGCGTGAAGTGGCGAAGCCGCCCGCCGGCAGCGCAGGCAAGATTGCCGCGCGTCTCAAGGTCATGTCGCAGCTCGATATCTCCGAGCGTCGGGTGCCGCAGGATGGCCGTATCAAGCTCAAGATATCCAAGACCCGGGGTATCGACTTCCGGGTGAACACCTGCCCCACCTTGTTCGGGGAGAAAATCGTACTGCGGATTCTGGACGCCGAAAGCGCCAAGATGGGTATCGACGCCCTGGGCTATGAGGACTGGCAGAAGAAGCTGTATATGGATGCCCTGGAAAAGCCTCAGGGCATGATTCTGGTGACCGGCCCCACAGGTTCCGGCAAGACAGTCTCGCTGTACACCGGGGTCAACATCCTCAACACGCCGGAGCGGAACATCTCCACCGCCGAGGATCCGGTGGAGATCAACCTGGAAGGCGTCAACCAGGTCAACGTGAATACCAAGACCGGGATGGATTTCTCTGCGGCGTTGAAAGCGTTCCTGCGCCAGGATCCGGATGTGATCCTGGTGGGGGAGATCCGGGATCTGGAAACCGCCAGCATCGCCGTCAAGGCCGCGCAGACGGGCCACCTTGTGCTCTCGACGCTGCACACCAACAGCGCGCCAGAGACCCTGACCCGTCTGCGCAATATGGGCATTCCATCCTTCAACATCGCCACCTCCGTCATTCTGATCATTGCCCAGCGACTGGCACGACGTCTTTGCGAGCACTGCAAGGAAGCGGTGGACGTCCCGCCCAAGTCGCTGCTTGAACTGGGCTTTACCGAGGAAGACATCGCTACCGGGTTCACGGTTTACGGCCCAAAGGGTTGCGAAAAGTGCAATAACGGTTACAAAGGTCGTCTGGGGGTATATGAAGTGGTGAAGATTACCGACGGTATCGCCCGGATCATCATGGAGGAAGGCAATTCCATTCAGATTGCCGACCAGTGCCGCAAGGAAGGCTTCAATGACCTCACTCGCTCCGGCCTCTTGAAGGTCATGCAGGGTGTTACCAGTCTCGAAGAGATCAACCGTGTTACTTCCGGACACTGAATATGGCGAAGACAGCAGCAGTTAAAACAAAGACAAAAGCGACCTTCACCTATGAAGGGCTGGACCGCAAAGGCAGCAAGGTAAAAGGTGAGGTGTCCTCAACGACCCCCGCCATGGCGCGAGCCGAGCTGCGCAAGCAGGGGATCAACGCCAAGAAAGTCAGGAAAAAAGCCGCTGCACTGAGCTTTATGGGCAAGAAATCCGTAAAGCCCGCGGACATTGCCATCTTCACCCGGCAGCTGGCCACCATGATGAAGGCTGGTGTGCCACTGGTGCAGTCCTTCGAAATTGTGGCGGAAGGGCTCGACAACCCGACCATGCGGGAAGTCGTGATGAAGATAAAAACCGATGTGGAGAGCGGCACCAACTTTGCCAATGCACTCAGGAATCAGCCCAAGTACTTTGATGACCTCTACTGCAGCCTGGTAGAGGCCGGTGAGCAGTCCGGTGCGCTGGAAACCATGCTCGACCGGGTAGCGCTCTACAAGGAAAAAAGTGAAGCGCTCAAGGCCAAGATCAAAAAGGCCATGAAGTATCCGGCCACCGTCATGGTGGTGGCGGGTGTCGTGACAGCCATCCTGTTGATCAAGGTGGTGCCGACATTTGAAGAGCTGTTCCAGGGCTTTGGTGCGGAGCTGCCGGCCATGACGCAGTTCGTGATCAATCTGTCCCAGGGCATGCAGGCCAACGGCTTCTACATTCTTGTGGCCATTGTGGGCACCATCACCGGGCTGGTTCAGGCAAAACGACGATCGCAGGCGTTTTCCGATATGCTGGACCGGCTGGCCTTGAAGCTGCCGGTCGCCGGAGACATCATTTTCAAGGCCACCATCGCGCGTTATGCACGTACGCTGTCCACCACCTTTGCAGCGGGTGTGCCGCTGATCGATGCACTGGACGCCTGTGCCGGCGCCACCGGGAATGCGGTCTATCGCAATGCGGTGTACAAGATCAAGGATGATGTCTCGACAGGCCAGCAGTTGCAGTTCGCCATGCGCAGCACCGGTGTTTTCCCGAGCATGGCGCTACAGATGACCGCCATTGGCGAGGAATCCGGCTCCCTGGATGCCATGCTCTCCAAAGTGGCGCAGTATTACGAAGACGAAGTGGATAACGCCGTGGATGGCCTGACCAGTATGATGGAACCGCTCATCATGAGTTTCCTTGGCGTGGTCGTCGGCGGCCTGATCGTCGCCATGTACCTGCCCATCTTCCAGCTCGGCAGCCTTATGTGATCCGGTTATGACTCTGTTTGAATTGCTTTCCCACAGCCCGGCGGCACTCGTCGGGCTGGTTTTTATCGTCGGGCTGCTGATCGGCAGTTTTCTCAACGTGGTCATCTATCGTTTACCGAAGATGATGGAGCAAGCCTGGCAGCAGGAAGCCAGGTCGATGCTTGCGCTGCCTGAAGAGCCCCCTGCTACACACTTCAATCTGGTGGCCCCCCGCTCCGCCTGCCCCCATTGCGGCCACCAGATTCGCTGGTATGAAAACATCCCGGTGGTCAGCTGGCTTGCCCTGCGCGGCAAATGCAGTGCCTGCGGTGGCAAGATTGCCGTGCGTTATCCGCTGGTGGAGTTGGCCACGGCGTTGATCAGCGCGCTAGCCGCCTGGCATTTCGGTTACGGCCCGTGGTTGCTGGCGGTGCTGTTCGCCTGCTGGGCGCTGGTGGCACTGGCGATGATCGACTTCGATACCACCTTGTTGCCGGACAGCATCACTTACCCGCTGCTCTGGGTCGGCCTGATGGCGGCCTGGGCAGGCATTTCACCGGTCTCGTTGCAAGATGCGGTGATGGGGGCCGCAGCGGGCTATCTGGCGCTGTGGAGCGTGTACTGGGCCTTCAAGCTGCTGACCGGCAAGGAAGGCATGGGCTATGGCGATTTCAAATTGCTGGCCACGCTGGGGGCCTGGTTGGGGTGGCAGCTGTTGCCGCTGGTGATCCTGTTGTCGTCGGTCGTCGGTGCTGTGGTGGGCGGGCTGTTGCTGGCCACTGGCGGGGTAAAGCGGGACCAGGGGATTCCCTTCGGCCCGTATCTGGCGGGCGCCGGGTTGATCGCCCTGCTGTGGGGGCAGGCGATCGTGGACACCTATCTCGGCATGATGCAATTCTGACGCACTTTTCTGGGGAACAGGCATGTTTGTCGTGGGACTGACCGGCGGTATCGGCAGTGGCAAGACCGCTGCGTCGGATTACCTCGCGGAGAAAGGCATCGTTGTCGTCGACGCGGATCTGGCGTCACGGGTGGTGGTCGAGCCCGGCCAGCCGGCGCTGGACGAAATCGAGGCCCGCTTTGGCAGCAGCGTTATTGCTGCGGACGGTACACTGGATCGCCGCGCCCTGCGTGAGCGAGTGTTTGCTGACCCGGAAGAGCGCAAGGCGCTTGAAGCCATCACCCACCCGGCTATCGGTGCGGAAATCATGCGCCAGTTACAAGCAGCCCGCTCGCCCTACACGGTGCTGGTTTCGCCGCTACTGCTGGAAACCAGCCAGCACAAGATGGCGCAACGCATCCTGCTGGTGGACGTGCCGGAGGCGCTGCAGATCGCACGCACGACGGCGCGGGATACGGTGGCCGCCGAACAGGTAGAAGCGATCATGGCGGCGCAGATGCCGCGCGCAGAAAAACTGGCCCGGGCCGATGATGTGGTGGTCAACGATGGCGATCTCTCGCACTTGCACGCGCAGCTGGATACACTGCACGCGCAATACCTCGCCATGACGACAGGCCAGCAATGACAAACAAGACATCACCGGCTCAGCCCCCCGCCGACAATACCGCCCGCGTTTACCCCTGCCCGCAATGCAAGAAGCTGACCCAGTGGCGCAGCGACAATCCCTGGCGGCCATTCTGTTCCGAGCGCTGCAAACTGATCGACCTGGGCGACTGGGCCTCAGAGCGCCACGCCATTCCCGGTGACCCGGACAGCATCGATGGCATGGAAGGCATGGACGAGTTCAACGACCCCGACGCCTGACGCGCGCGCCGCACCAAACGACTATTCACTCGGCCAGAAAGCACGGATGCCGGCAATGCCCCGGGCGCCGTGCTGACGCGCCGTATCCAGATCGTTCGCCCCCACCCCGCCCAGGGCATACACCGCACAGGCCCGGCCCTCGGCCAACTGACGCAAGGCATCCCAGCCCAGAGCCGGTGCATCAGGGTGCGTGGGGGTGGGCAGCACGGGGGACAACAGGGCCAGATCAACCCCCAACTGCTCAGCGTGCGCCAGCTCGGCAGCGTTGTGGCAGGCCATGGACACCAGCGGGCTGTCCGGGCGGTGGTCAAGACGCATCCCCGTCTGGCTTCGCAAATGCACCCCATCCGCCCCCACAGCCTGCGCCAGCGGGACTGAATCAGCCACCAGCGCCCTGGCACCGCCCGCATGGCAGGCGGCAACCAGACGCCGTAGCAGAGGCTCATCGGTAATCCCGCGCAGGTAGACGAGCTCGATGCCGCTGGCGAGGGCGCTGGCAAGCTGCTGCGGCCAGGCCGGGGGCAGCGGGTCCGGCAGTATCAGCAGGCGATCAGGCAGCGCCAGCGCACTCACCACCGGGCGATTGGCTTCCGGGAAGGTCAACTCGGCCAGCTGCGACGGGGCGAACCAGTGCACCGGCTGCCCTTCCCTGCCATGGGGCACGCCGGTAAAGGCCGTGACTTCGCGGAAGCACAGGCGCACGGACAGTTCAGGGTAATCATGCTCGATGGTCATGAAGGGGCGGCAGGCCGTCACGCGCAGGCCCAGCTCTTCCTCCAGCTCGCGGGCCAGCGCGGCGTCGAGGGTCTCGCCGGGCTCGACCTTGCCGCCGGGGAATTCCCAGCGGCCGCCCTGGTGCTTGTGGGCGGGGCGCTGACTCAGCAGGATGCTGCCATCGTCCGGGTGACGGATGATGGCAGCAACAACCAGAAGCGCGTCAGAAGGCATCGATCAGGTGCGGTATTCGGCGTTGATCTTGACGTAGTCGTAGCTGAAATCGCAGGTCCAGACGGTCGCCTCGCCGGCGCCCTCGCCCAGACGGATGCGAATGGCGATATCGCCCTGGGCCATGACGGCCGCGCCACGGGCTTCCGCGTAATCCGGTGCCACGCCGCCTGCGGCAACGATCTGCACGTTATCCAGCCAGATATCCACCTTGTCCACGTCCAGCGCCTCGATCGGCGCACGGCCCACAGCGGCCAGAATACGGCCCCAGTTCGGGTCGGAGGCGAACAGGGCGGTTTTCACCAGTGGGGAGTGGGCCACCGTTTCGGCCACCGCTTTCGCGTCGGCAGGGCTGGCGGCACCGGTCACCTCGATCTCGACAAATTTGGTCGCGCCTTCACCATCCCGGACGATGCCCTGAGCCAGTTCCACAAACACCTGCTCCAGCCCGTGGTACAGGGCGCGGGCATCTGCATCGTCGGCGTCGACAAGCTCAGGCATGTCCGCCTGGCCGGTGGCCACCAGCATGCAGGCGTCATTGGTGGAGGTGTCGCCATCAATGGTAATGCGGTTGAAGGAGCGATCCGCCAGCTGCTGCACCCACTGCGCCAGCAGCGGCTGGGCCACCGGTGCATCAGTGGCGATAAACCCCAGCATGGTCGCCATGTTCGGCTTGATCATGCCGGCGCCCTTGGCCATGCCGGTGATGGTGATCTCGGTAGTACCCAGCATCAGGCGACGGGTCGCCACCTTGGGCCGGGTATCCGTGGTCATGATGCCTTCGGCGGCCACGCCCCAGGCGTGCTCATCCAGGCTGGCCAGCGCCGCCGGGATGCCGCGTTCGAACGGCGGCAGGGTAAACAGCTCGCCGATGACACCGGTGGAAAACGGCAGCACCTGCTCAGGACGGCAACCGGCCTCGCTGGCCAGCAATGCACAGGTGGCCAGTGCCCGGGCATGGCCCTCTTTGCCGGTGCCGGCATTGGCATAACCGGTGTTGATCAGCAGATAACGCGGCGCGCCCTGCGTCAGGTGCGCCTTCGCGATCTGTACCGGCGCGGCGCAAAAACGGTTGAGGGTAAACACCCCTGCCGTACGGCTGCCTTCCGCCAGCGCCAGTATCACCAGATCACGCCGGTCGGGTTTCTTGACCCCCGCCGCGACGGCAGCAAGGCGCACGCCGGGTACAGGGAACCACTGGGCGTTACCGGCGCGTTGCGTCTCTGCGTTCATCGATCAGGAATCCAGTTTGCCGTGGCAATGTTTGTATTTCTTGCCGGAACCACACCAACACGGGTCGTTACGGCCCAGCTTCGGCCCTTCGCGCACGAAGGGTTGTGCGCCAGCCTGCTGTGGCTGCGCGGCACCCCGGGCACCGCCAACGCGCTCGCGGGGCACACCACGGGTTCCCGGCTCCAGCTGCTCGGTGCGCATCTGTTCGGCCTGTTTGCGGGCTTCCTCCGCACGCTGTTGTTCCAGACGTTCCACCGCATCATCACGGCGCAGCTCCAGGGTGCTCAGCACGCGCACCAGTTCGTGCTGGATTTGCTGCATCATGGTCTGGAACAGGTCAAACGCCTCGCGCTTGTATTCCTGCTTCGGATTTTTCTGGGCATAGCCGCGCAGGTGAATGCCCTGACGCAGGTGATCCATGCTCGCCAGATGTTCTTTCCAGTGCCGGTCGAGGACTTGCAGCATCAGATGCTTTTCCACGCGACGCAGGTCCACACCAAGCTGGCTGACCTCTTCTTCCTTGCGGGCGTAGTTCGCTTCCATGGTGCTGATGACGCGCTCTGCGACACCTTCGATGTGCAGGCTGCTGTCCTGTTCCAGCCAGACGCGTATCGGCGCCTTGATCTGGTACTCGGCATCCAGCGTGCGCTCCAGCGCCTCCACATCCCACTGGTCTTCAATGGAACCCGGCGGCATGTAGGTGTGCACCACTTCTGTCATCACGTCGCGGCGGATACCACGCACGCTTTCTGACAAATCGGAGGACGCCAGGATTTCGTCCCGCTGTGTGTAGATCACGCGCCGCTGGTCGTTGGCCACGTCATCGTATTCCAGCAGGTTCTTGCGGATATCGAAGTTGCGGCCTTCCACCTTGCGCTGGGCGTTTTCAATCGCTTTGGTGACCCAGCGGTGTTCGATGGCTTCGCCTTTCTCCAGACCCAGGCTGCGCATCAGGTTACGGATGCGATCCGAGGCAAAGATGCGCATCAGGTCGTCTTCCATGGACAGGAAGAAGCGCGTGTCGCCGGGGTCGCCCTGGCGGCCGGCGCGGCCACGCAGCTGATTGTCGATGCGACGGGATTCGTGCCGTTCGGTGCCGACAATATGCAGGCCGCCGGCGTCGAGCACTTTCTGATGATCCCGTTTCCACTGGTCGCGCACGGCCTGGATTTCGGCGTCGGTCGGGTCTACCAGATTGGCCACGGCCACATCCGGGTTGCCGCCCAGCACAATATCCGTACCCCGGCCCGCCATATTGGTGGCGATGGTCACCGCACCAGGCTGGCCTGCCTGGGCAATGATCTCAGCTTCCTTGCGGTGGAACTTGGCGTTGAGGACCTGATGCTTGATGCCCGCCTTGTCCAGTCGCTGGGACAGGTATTCGGAGGCCGAGATGGTCGCGGTACCCACCAGCACGGGGGCGCCCTTTTCCACTGCGGCACGCACAGCTTCGATAATCGCGTCGTACTTTTCTTCCAGTGACAGGTACACCAGATCGTCGGCATCCACGCGCACCATGGGGCGGTGGGTCGGCACGACCACCACATCCAGGCCATAGATTTGCCGAAACTCCGGTGCTTCGGTATCCGCTGTACCGGTCATGCCGGAAAGCTTGTTATAGATACGGAAGTAATTCTGGAAGGTGGTGGACGCCAGCGTCTGGTTTTCCTGCTGGATCTGCATGCCTTCTTTGGCTTCCACCGCCTGGTGGATGCCCTCGGACCAGCGGCGCCCCGGCATGGTACGGCCGGTGTGCTCATCCACGATCACGATCTGGTCATTCTGGACGATGTAATCCTTGTCGCGACGGAACAGGACGTGGGCTTTCAAACCGGCGTGCACGTGGTGCAGCAAACCCAGGCTCTGGGCGGAATACAGGCTGTCGCCCTCTTCCAGCAGCCCGGCGTCAGTCAGCAGTTTTTCCACGCGCTGATGGCCCTGTTCGGTGAGTTCCACCTGGCGATTCTTTTCATCCAGTGTGTAATCGCCCTCTACCTCTTCGCTGGGCGGGGTCAGGCGGGGAATCAGCGTATTGATCTTCTTGTACAGCTCAGAGCTGTCAGAGGACGGGCCGGAAATGATCAGCGGCGTGCGCGCCTCATCGATCAGGATGGAATCCACCTCATCGACAATGGCGTAATTCAGCCCGCGCTGGACCCGATCTTCCAGACGGAAGGCCATGTTGTCGCGCAGGTAGTCAAAACCGAATTCGTTGTTGGTGCCGTAGGTAATATCGGCGGCGTAGGCGGCTTTCTTGTCTTCCGGCGGCTGCTGGGAAAGCGCAATGCCCACCTTCAGGCCCAGGAATTCATACAGGGGCCGCATCCAGTTGGCGTCCCGCTCGGCCAGATAATCATTCACCGTGACCACGTGCACGCCATCCCCGGACAGCGCGTTCAGATACGCCGGCAACGTCGCCGTGAGGGTCTTGCCCTCACCAGTGCGCATCTCGGCAATGCGGCCTTCGTGCAGGGCGATACCGCCCACCAGCTGCACATCGAAGTGGCGCATGCCCATAACACGGGTGGCAGCTTCTCGCACCACCGCAAAAGCCTCGGGCAGCAACTCGTCCAGCGACCGGCCATCGGCATAGGCCTGCCTGAGCGTGACCGTGCGGGCCTTGAGCGCCGCATCGTCCAGGGCCGCGATCTCCTCGCCGAGCAGGTTCACCTCCCCGACGATGCGCTGCATGCGTTTGACTTCACGTTCGTTCTTGCTACCGAAGATCTTTTTGGCTATGGCTGAGAGCATGAAACTTCCGGTGTCTGATCAGTGATTGAAATACGCGAGCGCCATTCTACCCGTTCAGGCCGGATAAGACAGGGGGAACGCACGGCTTCGGGGGGTCTTGCTGCCCCATCTATACCAGATGGGGCCTCGGGGGCGCAGATCAAGGCCTGGCAGCTCAGCGGCATCGACGCCGGGAAAAAAGTGCTTCTGCGGCGTCCGGGTCAGTCCCGGGCGCGCGCCACGTAAGGCGTGGGGTCCACCTGCCGGCCGTTCTTGAGGACTTCGTAGTGCACGTGGGGCCCGGTGGAGCGCCCTGTCGTGCCGACCAGCGCGATGACATCGCCCGCCCGGACGATATCGCCCGCCTCGATCAGAATTTCTTTCATGTGTGCATAACGGGTCGACAACCCGTTGCCATGATTCACTTCCACCAGATTGCCGTAACCCCAGCGGGTGCCAGCAAAGGTCACCACGCCAGCACCAGTGGCGATCACGTCAGATCCTTCCTTGGCAGCAAAATCAACGCCCCGGTGCATGGTCAGGCGGCCACTGAACGGGTCGGTACGCTGGCCGAAACGGGACGACAGCCAGCCCCGGCGAATCGGGCGGCCAGACAGTTCTGTCTTGGAGGCGGTGCGGCGGGAATCCATCAGGCGTTCAAGAATCGTCAGCTGCTGCTCGCGGCGATCCAGTGTCACGGCCAGATCGGTGAGCGCATCGGTAAAGGAGGGTGCCGTGTAGGCGAGTGAGCCTTCATCCGGCAGCTCCGGGCCACCAATCGCCATGGGGGCGCTGAAATCGAATTCATCGGAGGGAATGCCGGCGATATCCACCAACCGTTCACCCAGCGCATCCAGCCGCACCAGCCGCGCCTGCATTTCGGCCAGGCGGATGGTCAGCGCGCGCAGCTCTTCATCTGTGCGGTTGTTGAGCTGGCCCAGGGTCTGGCGCTGATTCTCCAGTTCCCCCTGCCAGCGGGCAGTCATATTCTGATCCAGCACCGGATCGCCCCAGTGATACATGGCATAGTAAGCACCGGTTCCGACCAATGCTGGCACCAACAGCAGCACCCCCACGAGCATCAAGGGGACGAATCGGGGCAGTCGCAGCGCGCGCGACTGGTGGCCTCGGCTGTTGAGCACTATGATGTTCATGGGTTTGGCATCTCTCAGTAAATGAGCTTCATTTCTATATATATCAGAGAGTTATAGGTCTTTTTAAAAGTATTTCTTATTTGTAGTGTGGTTATACTAGGAAAATATCATGGCTAAGGCAATTGGCCCAAAATCCATAGACCTGCTACTGGGTGGCGATCAACTCCGCCCCCTGAGCCGTCAGGCCCGTGATTACAAGGGGCCGAGCCGTATCGAAAGCAGCAGCCTGCCGCCTGCACTAGCGTCCCGGGTTACCCTGCTGCGAGAGGAAGACACCCTGCTATTGCTGGCTGAAAACAACGCCGTCGCCCAGTTGCTGCGTTTTCACGCCCCCAATCTGGCCCGCGAGCAGGGCCTGAAAGACTGGAAAGTGCAGGTCAGCCGCGTTGCCCTGCCGGTCACTGTCGGCCCCGCGGAGAGCCTGCTGACACCGCCACGCCTGTCGGCCAATGCGCCCGCCTGTCTGAATGAAGCCGCAGACGCCATCACCGACCCGGACCTCAAGGCCGCGCTACGCCGCCTCGCCAGTCGTACATAAAGCCATCTGTACATAAAGAAAGGCCCGGCGGGAGACCGGGCCTTTCGGTTCGACAACACTAATGTGGTCACACTGAGGTTATTCGCCTGTCAGCACCGGCTTCATATAGGAAATCGGAGCAGTCGCTTCATCCTCGAATGTCACCAGCTCCCAGGCATCCTCTTCCTGGAGCAGTTTACGCAACAACTGATTGTTCAATGCATGGCCGGACTTGTGACCGATGAACTCGCCAATCAGGCTGTGGCCAAGCAGGTACAGATCACCAATCGCATCCAGCATCTTGTGTTTGACGAACTCATCCTCGTAGCGCAACCCGTCTTCATTAAGAATCCGGAAATCGTCCACGACGATGGCGTTGTCCACACTGCCACCCAGGGCCAGGTTCTGCGACCGCAGATATTCGATATCCCGCATGAACCCGAATGTCCGGGCCCGTGCCACTTCCTTCACGAAGGACGTGGAGGAGAAATCGATACTGGCGGTCTGCGTACGCCCTTCAAACACCGGATGGTCGAACTCGATGCTGAAGGTCACCTTGAAGCCATTGAACGGCACAAAGACAGCAGACTTGTCGCCTTCTTCCAGCCGCACTTCCCGCTTGATGCGAATGAACTTCTTCGCAGCAGGTTGCTCTTCGATACCCGCGGATTGCAGCAGGAACACAAACGGTCCCGCGCTGCCGTCCATGATCGGGACTTCCGGGGCGGACAATTCCACGTAGGCATTGTCGATCCCCAGACCGGCCATGGCCGAGAGCAGATGCTCTACGGTGCCGACCTTCACACCATCCTGCACCAGCGTGGAGGACAGGGTAGTTTCCCCGACACTCTCCGCTGTGGCCTTGATCTCCACCACCGGGTCCAGATCCACCCGTCGGAAGATGATCCCGGAGTCCACCGGCGCAGGCCGGACAGTGAGATACACCTTGTCGCCGGTGTGCAGTCCGATGCCTGTGGCCCGGATGACGTTCTTGAGCGTGCGCTGTCTGATCATCGATCCTGTCGCTATCTTGTCGGTATCACTCAGGATACCGCATGCTGAACACAAAAACAGGGGGCGGATGCTAGCATGATCCGCGCGGCCTGTACCATTGGCTCCGGTGCCGCTTGTCGGCGTAACCGGACGTCCGGTTCGTTCAGTCCGCCTGACGACGCAGGAAGGTCGGGATATCAATGAAATCCAGATCTTCCGAGGCGCTTACAGCGGCCTGGGCATTGCGACGTGTCTCGCTCTGAGGCCGGCTGCGGCCAAAGGCGGGGCGATCCAGGGCCTCGTAATCCGGCCGACCGTCCGCACGCACCGGGGTTTGATTGCCCCGCACCACCTTAAGTTCCTGGGCTGCGCCGCCCAGTCCGGTGGCCACCACGGTCACGGTCAGCTCGTCGCCCATATCCGGATCGATAGCGGTGCCGATGATGACATTGGCGTCGTCGGAGGCCAGTTCCTGGATGGTGTCACCCACTGCGGTGAACTCCTGCAGAGAGATGGACTCGCTGGCGGTGATGTTGATCAGGATGCCGCGTGCGCCATGCAGATCCACATCTTCCAGCAGCGGGCTGGAGATCGCCGCGGTCGCTGCCGCTTCCGCCCGACCTTCACCGATGGCGCTGCCGGTGCCCATCATGGCCATGCCCATCTCGCTCATCACCGTGCGCACGTCAGCGAAATCGACGTTGATCATGCCCGGCTTGACGATCAGATCGGCAATCCCTTTCACCGCGCCCAGCAGCACGTCGTTGGCTGCCTTGAAGGCATCCAGCAGGCTTGTGGAGCCGCCCAGTACCGCTTGCAGTTTCTCGTTGGGAATGGTGATCAACGAATCCACATGCTCACGCAGTGCCTCGATGCCCTGTTCCGCCACTTTCATGCGCTTGCGGCCTTCGAACGGGAATGGCTTGGTCACTACCGCCACCGTCAGGATACCCATTTCCCGGGCTACTTCTGCCACGATGGGTGCCGCACCGGTACCGGTGCCGCCGCCCATGCCGGCCGTGACGAAGACCATGTCCGCACCTTCCAGCAGTTCGGCCAGACGCTCGCGGTCTTCGATCGCGGACTGGCGACCCACATCCGGATTGGCACCGGCGCCCAGACCTTTAGTGACCTGGTTGCCGAGTTGAATAACAGTTCGTGCCGAGGCGTTACGCAGCGCCTGGGCATCGGTATTGGCGCAGATGAATTCCACACCGTCCACGTTGGAGCGCACCATGTGGTCCACGGCATTGCCGCCGCCACCGCCTACGCCCACCACCTTGATCACCGCACCATGAGGTACGCTATCTTCGAGTTTGAATTGCATGATGGATCTCCCGGTTTTGCTTCCCTGTGTTGTCGAACTGCCCCGGCGCGGCACCTGCCCCGCCGGGAACCCTGTGCCGGTGACCCACCTGGATCACCGGAAAATACTAGAAATTGCCTTTGAACCAGCTCTTGAAGCGCTCGATCCAGTCCACCGAACCGCCACCTGCCTCGCGACGCGCCGAGCGGCCCTCCGCCTCAATGCGCTGCCCGTAGAGCAGCAGGCCCACCGCTGTGGAATAAATCGGGTTGCGCACCACATCGGTCAGCCCGGCGACGCCCTGCGGCAGGCCCAGCCGCACCGGCATGTGAAAGATTTCTTCAGCAAGGTCCACGGCGCCTTCGATACGCGATGATCCGCCTGTCAGCACCACGCCGCCGGGAATCAGATCCTCGAAACCGCTGCGGCGCAGCTCCGCCTGGATCAGGGTGAACAACTCGTCGTAACGCGGCTCCACCACTTCGGCCAGGTTCTGGCGGCTGAGCGTGCGCGGCGGGCGATCGCCCACTGACGGCACCTGAATGGTTTCGTCTGCGCCCGCCAACTGGGTCAGCGCGCAGGCATACTTGATCTTGATTTCGTCGGCGTGCTGTTTCGGCGTCCGCAACGCCATCGCGATGTCGTTGGTCACCTGGTCACCGGCAATAGGGATGTTTGCGGTGTGCCGGATCGCGCCTTCGGTGAAGATCGCGATATCCGTGGTCCCGCCACCGATGTCCACCATGCACACACCCAGCTCGCGCTCGTCTTCGGTCAGCACCGCATAGCTGGAGGCCAACTGCTCGAGAATGATGTCTTCCACTTCCAGGCCGCAGCGGCGCACACACTTCTCGATGTTCTGGGCCGCGTTCACGGCGCAGGTCACCAGGTGCACCTTGGCTTCCAGGCGCACCCCGCTCATGCCCACCGGCTCGCGCACGCCTTCCTGGTTGTCCACCACGTATTCCTGCGGCAGCACATGCAGGGTTTTCTGGTCCGCCGGGATCGCGACCGCCTGTGCGGCGTCGATCACTCGGTCGATATCCGCCAGCAACACTTCACGATCACGAATCGCGACAATGCCGTGGCTGTTGAGGCTGCGCACGTGGCTGCCGGCAATGCCCGCATACACAGAGTGGATCTGGCAGCCCGCCATCAGCTCCGCCTCTTCCACGGCACGCTGAATCGAGCGCACCGTGGCTTCGATATCCACGACGACACCTTTCTTCATGCCTTTCGAGGGCTGTGAGCCGATACCGATAACCTCCATGGTGCCGTCGACATTTACCTGCCCGACAATGGCCACCACTTTCGAGGTACCTATATCCAGACCAACGATCATCCGGTCCTGTGCTGAATTCGCCATGGCTTCAGACTCTCTCGTCGCTACGCGTTTCGTTTTGGGGGACCGTGTCCGCCCAGGTCACCGCCATGCCATTGGCATAACGCAGATCTACCCGTGCCAGGCGACGTTGATCATCACCCAGCACGCCTTGATACAACTGCACAAAGCGATGCAGTTTGGCGGCGTAATGCTCGCGGTCTACCAGCAGCACCACGCCATCTTCCAGTTCCACTTCTGCTCCAAGCCGGGCATCCACCTGCATGCGCCGGATGGACAGGTCCGCCTGGCCGAGAATGCCGCTCATGCTGTGGTAATAGCTCATGACATCCTCCAGCCGCGCTGCCGGCCCGGACAGTCTCGGCAAGGCTTCCACGCTGTACTGCTCCAGGGCATGGAAAGGTTCGCCACTGCTGGCCACCAGCATTTCGTTGTTCCATACCGCCACCGGCACACGCTCGGCAATTTTCAGCACCAGCTGGTCCGGCCACTGACGACGCACTTCGGCATCATCCACCCAGGCCAGCGTGCTGACCTCCCGGTACACCGTCGCCAGCGGTACCGAGAAGAAATTTTCATTGCGTACCAGGGTCGCTACCGACGCCTGCACTTCCTGTTGCCGGCGTTGATCCTGCACCCCTTCAACACGCACCTGCTTCAATGGATAACTCTCCAGCACCGTCGGCAAATGCCCCAGCCCGGCGCCGACACCCAGCAAGGCGACACTGGCCAGCAACCAGGGCAGCAAACGGGAAATCCGCGCGGCCAACGGCACCGATGGCTGCTTCGCCACCTTTGCCTTGCGCGAGCGCGCCACGGGTTTGCGCACTGCGCCCCGCGACGGCTTGCGCCGGTTGCTGTCCGGCCCGGGCTTGTTGCTGCGCCGCGGGCTTGCCTGTCGCCGTTCAACCATGTTGCGCCCCTGCATCCAGCGTTGCGCTCAGCAGAATCTCTGCCACCAGTTCATCAAAGGCCATGCCATCGGCTTTCGCCGCCATGGGCACCAGCGAGTGATCCGTCATGCCAGGTACGGTGTTGATTTCCAGCAGCTGAAACTGGCCGCTGGCATCCTGCATCACATCCACCCGGCCCCAGCCGCTGGCGCCAACCAGGCGGAACGCCCGCAGCGCCAGATTTTTCAGTTTCGTTTCTTCCTGCTCATCCAGCCCGCACGGGCACAGGTAGCGCGTGGTATCGGCGCGGTACTTGGCTTCAAAATCATAAAAACTGTTCGGCGTTTCCAGCCGGATCGCCGGCAATGCGCGATCGTCCAGCACGGCAACGGTAAACTCGCGACCTTCCACCCACTGCTCCACCAATACATCGGTGTCGTACTTGCGCGCCTCGGCGATGGCCTCCGCCAGCTCCGCGCTGGTGCCCACCTTGCGCATGCCGATGGAAGAACCTTCCCGGGCCGGTTTCACCATCAGCGGGAAACCCAGCGCCAGTTCATCCTGGCCCGCCACATAAAACCCTGGTGTCGGCAGACCCGCGCCCGCCCACAACAGTTTGGTGCGCACCTTGTCCATGCCGATGGCAGACGCCATGACGCCGCTGCCGGTGTAGGGCACTTCCAGATGTTCCAGCACGCCCTGGATCACACCGTCTTCGCCGCCACGACCGTGCAGGGCGATAAATACCCGCTCAAATCCCGCCAGGGTATCCACTGACACATCACTGGGGTCCACCAGCTCAGCCAGCACGCCCAGACCGCGCAGGGCGGCATGAACCGCCTTGCCGCTTTTCAGCGAGATCTCGCGCTCGGCAGACTGCCCGCCAGCCAGCACAGCCACCCGGCCGACCCGCGTCAGTCTTTTCTTCAAGCGGTTGCGCGCTTCACTCATGTCGCTCACCTGCTTTTTTCTCCACGTCTTTCTTTACATCTTTCTTCACACCCAGACTGGCCAGCTGTCGGGCGATACTGCCGACATTGCCGGCGCCCTGGGTGACCAGCAGATCACCGTCCTGCAACAGCTTGTCCAGCAACGCCGGCAGCTTTTCAGGATCATCCACGAACACCGGCTCCACCTGACCGCGCTGGCGAATACTGCGGCACAGCGCGCGCGCGTCAGCGCCGGGAATCGCGTCCTCGCCTGCGGCGTAGACATCCAGCATCAGCAACACATCGACGCCGGAAAGCGTTTCCACGAAATCTTCATAAAGATCCCGGGTGCGGGTGTAGCGATGCGGCTGGAACAGCATCACCAGACGTTTGTTCGGCCAGCCATCACGAATCGCGTCGATGGTGACTTTGACTTCCCGCGGATGGTGACCGTAATCGTCGACCAGCATGGCGGCGCCACTGTGCTCACCGGCACCGAAACCGTAGTCGCCAAGTACATCGAAGCGTCGGCCGACGCCGGTAAACTTCACCAGGCCGCGCACGATGGCCTCATCACTGGCGCCCTCATCCGCCGCCACCGCAATGGCGGCCAGTGCGTTGAGCACGTTGTGCCGACCCGGCATGTTCAAGGTGATATCCAGATCCCGCGAGCCCTGACGCAGCACGCGGAAGGTGGTGGTCATGCCGCTCTGGGACAACACCTGGGCGCGGATATCCGCGTCCTGGCTGAAGCCGTAACGAATCACCTGGCGATTGACCCGCGGCAACAGTTTGCGCACCACCGGATCGTCCACACACATCACGGCGATGCCATAGAACGGCAGGTTGTGCAGAAACTCGATAAAGGTATTTTCCAGCCGGGCAAAGTCGCCGCCGTATGTGTGCATATGGTCGGCGTCGATATTGGTCACGACGGCCACCATCGGCTGCAGATGCAGGAAGGACGCATCGGACTCGTCGGCTTCGGCCACCAGAAAACGACTCTGGCCGAGTCGCGCGTTGGTGCCGGCGCTGGTCAGACGACCGCCGATCACAAAGGTCGGGTCCATGCCCGCTTCTGCCATCATCGCCGCAATCATCGAGGTGGTCGTGGTCTTGCCATGGGTACCGGCTACAGCAATGCCGTGACGGAAGCGCATCAGCTCTGCCAGCATTTCTGCCCGTGGCACCACCGGGATGCGCTGCTCGTGGGCCGCCAGCACTTCCGGGTTATCGCCACTGACCGCCGTGGAGGTCACGACGACATCCGCACCGTGTACGTTGGCTGCCAGATGCCCGATATCCACGCGCACACCCAGGCTGCGCAGTCGCTCGACCACCGGCGACTCGCGCAGGTCGGAGCCGCTGACGTCATAGCCCTGGTTGCTCAGCACTTCGGCAATGCCGCACATGCCGACACCGCCGATGCCAACGAAATGAATAGCGCGTATACGGCGCATTTCCGGAACCACGTGGCCGGTCATCAATTCCTTGTCAGCCATGCAGCACCTCCTCGCATATATCGGCTACTCGTGTGGCGCTGTTCGGTTGCGCTACCCGGCGTGCGTTCTCCGCCATGGCCGCCAGTCGGGGGCGGCTGATTTCGCCGTCTTCCACCACCGGGCGCAGGCAGGCGGCCAGCGTCCCCGCACTGAGCTGATCCTGAGCCACGACAAACGCCGCGCCCTGGGACGCCAGCCATTCGGCGTTACGACGCTGGTGATCGTCTGCGGCCGTGGGCAGCGGTACGAATACCGCCGGCACACCGGCCGCCGCCAGTTCCGATACCGTCAGCGCGCCCGCCCGGCAGATCACCAGATCGGCCCAGGCATAGGCCGCTGCCATATCGCCAATAAATTCTTCAACGGCGGCTTCCAGCGCCACGCTGGCGTAAGCACTGGCCGCTTCGGCAGTGCGCTCACGCCCCGCCTGGTGGCGAATCACCGCCGGTTGCGCCTGCAATAATCCGGACAGCGCTGCGGGCAACTGACGGTTCAGCGCCAGTGCGCCCTGGCTGCCACCCAGTACCAGAATGCGCAACGCGCCCTGGCGCTCGGCATACCGTTGTGCTGGCGGCGCCAATGCCACGATGCTGTCCCGCACCGGATTGCCCACTGCCGTTGCGCTACCGGAGGCAAACGCGCCTTCGAAACCTTCCAGCGTCTGTTGCGCCAGCCGGGACAAGACACGGTTGGTCAGGCCGGGCACCGCATTCTGTTCGTGCACCAGCAGTGGCACGCCCGCCAGGCGTGCCGCCAACCCGCCAGGGCCGCTGGCAAAACCGCCGAAGCCCACGGCCAGCACGGCAGAAGTGCCGCGCACGATACGTCGTGCGGCCAGCACGGCGCGCAACAGCAGGAACGGCATCTGCAACTTGCGCAGCAGGCCGCCACTGCGCACACCGCGTACTTTCAAGGCGTGCAGCGGATAGCCCGCAGCTGGCACCAGACGGTTCTCGATGCCCTGCTCTGCGCCGAGCCACTGAATGCCATAACCGCGACGGCTCAATTCGTCTGCCACGGCCAGCGCCGGGAAAACGTGGCCGCCCGTGCCGCCTGCCATCATCAGAATGGTCTTGCCGGTCGGGTTGCTCATCCGCTCACCCTCCCGCGCTGACGTGCTTCGTAGCCTTTGAGTTCCGTGCCGGCACGCAATACCAGCGCGATCATCACGGCGGAAATCAGCAAGCTGCTGCCGCCGTAGCTGACGAACGGAAGCGTCAGCCCTTTGGTGGGCAGCAAACCCATGTTCACACCCAGGTTGATCACCACCTGGGTGCTGAAAATCAAGGCAATGCCGTAGACCAGCTGCGAGTGATAATGCCAACCACGCGCCGCCAGTTTTGCGCCAAGCAGGAAGATGCGGCTGATCAGCAAGGTGAACGCCGCGATCAACAACAGGTTGCCAAACAGCCCGAGCTCTTCCGCCAGTACCGCGTAGACAAAGTCGGTATGCGCTTCCGGCAGGTAGAACAGTTTTTGCACGCTGTTACCCATGCCGACACCGAACCAGTGGCCCCGGCCAAACGCGATCAGGCTCTGGGTCAACTGATAGCCACTGCCGTACTGATCAGCCCAGGGATCCATGAACGACATCAGGCGCGCGACCCGATAAGGCTGCGCAAAGGCGATCAGCGCAGCCAGCAAACTCAGCAACAACGCCAGCAGCAGAAACCGCCGCGTCGGCACACCGGAAAGGAACAACATGCCCATGGCGGCAACGCCGAGCACCATGACCGCACCGAAGTCCGGCTGCATCAGCAACAGCACGGCCAGCATGCCCAACACCACGAGTGGCATCAGGAAGGCTTTCCAGGTGCTTTCCAGCTCTGCCTTGCGCACCGAGATATAGCCCGCCAGATACATCACGAAACCGAGCTTGGCGATCTCGGAGGGCTGCACGGTGAAACCGGCCAGATTGATCCAGCGCAGAGAACCATTTACTTCGCGGCCCAAGCCGGGAATGAACAACATCAACAGCACCGCCACCGAGGCGGGCAGCGCCAGGAAGCGCAATTTTTCCAGCCAGGACAACGACACCAGCATGTACACACCCAGACCCAGGGCGATGCCCATGCCCAGGTAAATCGCATGCCGTGTTGCAAAATAGAAAGGCGCGCCGAGACGCGTTTCCGCGATCTGCAAGGAGGCGGACGACACCATCACCAGACCAACCAGTGCCAGCCCCAGTGCGGCCAGCAGCATGGGCACGTCGATCTGTGCCAGCGACGGGCGCAGTGGCGTCAACGGCAGAGCAAACCGGGGGGTTCCGGCGCGCACGTCAGCACTCACGTGTCACCTCCCGCACTTGCCGCATGAAATCTTCACCCCGGGCCACATACCCGGAGTACATATCGAAACTGGCACAGGCCGGTGACAGCAATACGGCGTCACCCGGTTCGGCCAGCGCAGCGGCGCGCGCCACCGCAGCCGCCATGTCAGCAACCTGCTCGCATGCCACGCCATCCAGCACCGAGGCCAGCTTGTCCGCGTCTTCACCCAGCAACAGCGCAGCGCGCACATGCTGCGCTGCGGCGGCGGCCAGCGGCGAGAAATCCTGCCCTTTACCCTGCCCGCCAGCGACAAGAATCACTTTGCCCGTGATCGCCGGGCCGATGCCGGCCAGCGCCGCCAGCGTGGCGCCGACATTGGTGCCTTTGGAATCGTTGAACCACTGCACACCACCCTGCTCTGCCACCAGTTGGCAACGGTGAGGCAGCCCGGCAAATCGTGCAGCGGCGGCCAGCGCCGGTTCGCGGGGAATATCCAGCGCTTCGGCCATGGCCAGTGCCGCCAGCACATTCAGTGCATTGTGATTGCCGCGCATGGCCAGCGCGCTGGCCGGCAACAGATCCACACCGCGACACATCAGCATCTGGCGTGCCGCGTCCAGCCGGTAATCGGATTGCTCGTGGCTGCCGAACGTGATGTCGCGGGGCACCGGGCCCTGCGGACGCGTTGCCTCATCATCGCGATTCCAGACGGCGACTTCACAGCCGTCGTAAATGCGCTGCTTGGCCGCAATGTAATCGCTCAGCCTGTGGTAGCGATCCATGTGATCTTCAGAGACATTGAGAATTACGGCCGCTTGCGCGCCCAGGCTGAAGGTTGTTTCCAACTGGAAGCTGGACAGCTCCAGCACATACAGATGCGCATCCGCTTCCAGCAGTTCCAGCGCGGGCGTGCCCAGATTGCCACCCACCAGCGCCTGACGGGATGCGGCATGGGCCATATCGCCGAGCAGCATGGTGACGGTGCTCTTGGCGTTGGAGCCGGTAATCGCGGCAACCGGTACGCTGGCAGCGCGGGCAAACAGTTCGATGTCGCCGACCACTTCCTTGCCCTCTGCAATCAGACGGGCAATTTCCGGCGTACCAATGGCAATGCCGGGGCTCACGATCAGACGGCGGGCAGCACCCATCCAGTCTTCGCGCCAGCCACCGGTGTGCAGTGGCAGATCCGGAAATTCGGCGCGCCAGGCATCCAGCCCCGGCGGCTGGGCACGGGTATCCAGCACACGCACCGGCATCCCCTGCGCCGCCAGATAGCGGACACAGGCTTTGCCCGTGATGCCCAGACCAATGACCAGATCGAACGCTTCGTTACTCATTGCGTCGTCATGCCGCCTTCAATCAACGAATCTTCAGGGTCGCGAGACCCACCAAAACCAGAATCACCGTAATGATCCAGAACCGGACAATAATCTTGGGCTCCGGCCAGCCCTTGAGTTCAAAGTGGTGATGAATCGGTGCCATGCGGAAAATGCGGCGCCCGGTCAATTTGTAGGACGCCACCTGCAACATCACCGAGACGGTTTCCATCACGAACACGCCGCCCATGATGAACAGCACGATTTCCTGGCGCACGATCACCGCCATGACACCCAGCACCGCGCCCAGGGACAGCGCGCCCACATCGCCCATGAACACCTGAGCGGGATAGGCGTTGAACCACAGGAAGCCCAACCCGGCGCCACAGATGGCCGCGCAAATCACCACCAGCTCACCACTGCCCGCCACAAACGGGATATGCAGATAGTTGGCAAACTCGGCATGCCCGCTGACATAGGCGAAGACGCCCAGGGCGCCGGCCACCAGGACGGTCGGCATGATGGCCAGACCATCCAGGCCATCAGTGAGATTGACCGCATTGCTGGTGCCGTTGATGACGAAATAGGTCAGCACCAGATAGAACAGGCCGAGGTTGATGGCCACATCCTTGAAGAAGGGCACGATCAACTGCGTTTCCACCGGCGACTGCGCGGTAAAGTACAGGGCGCAGGCCGCTGCCAGCGCGCCCACGGATTGCCACAGGTATTTCCAGCGTGCGGGCAAGCCCCGCGGATTTTTTTCCACAACCTTGCGCCAGTCATCGACCCAGCCCACCGCGCCGAAAATGACCAGCACGCCCAGGGTGATCCAGACAAAGCGATTGCCCAGGTCGGCCCACAACAGCGTGGAGAAAGCGATGGACACCAGAATCAATGCGCCGCCCATGGTCGGCGTGCCGGCCTTGCTCAGATGGCTCTTGGGACCGTCATCACGAATTGCCTGCCCGACCTGGTACTGGTTCAGTTTGCGAATCATGGTCGGCCCGACCACAAAGCAGATGATCAGCGCAGTCAGCACACTGAGAATGGCCCGCAGGGTCTGGTATTGCAGCACCAGAAACCCGGGATGTAATTCTGCCAGTCGTTCCGCTACCCACAGCAGCATCAGTTCGTCTCCCCCATTGCCCGCAACGCTGCAACCACTACATCCATGCGCGCACTGCGTGACCCTTTGACGAGCACTGTTCCGCCAGCCGCCAATACCGGTTGCGCTTCCTGCGCCGCCGCGTCGTGTGATGTCACTGATATGGCACCGTGACCGAAACCGGCCGCAGCGGATGCTGCCAGCCCCCCGACGGTCACCAGCGCATCCAGCCCGGCTTCGCGCGCCGCAACGCCGAGGCTGGTATGAATATCGGTGGCCTGCACGCCCAGCTCTCCCAGATCGCCCAGCACCAGCACGCGAGGAGCAGGACAGGTGGCCAGCAACTCGATGGCCACACGGACCGATCCCGGGTTGGCGTTATAGCTGTCGTCAATCAAGGTGCCGCCGAGGCAAGCACCGCGATTCATGCGCCCGGGCACCGGCTGCAGCTGCGCCAGACGCTGAAGCGCTGACCCCAGCCCTTCACCACAGGCAACTACCGCCGCGATGGCGAGCAAGGCATTGCTGACCTGATGGCGCCCCGGCAACGGCACACGCACCGGCCATTGCTCGCCACCGTGATAAAGCTGAAAGCTGACGCCCGCCTCATCGGCATGGACATCGCTGGCAATAAAGTCCGCGTCGTCGCCGGCATTTTCTGCCTGCCCGACTCGACAGATGCGCAAGCCCGCTGCCACAGCCTGCTCGGTAAAGTAAGGCGCAAAACTGTCATCCAGATTGATGATGGCGGTGGCCCCGTCGGCAAGCCCGGCGAATAATTCTGCCTTGGCATCGGCAATGCCCTGCAAGGTACCGAAGCCTTCAAGATGGGCACCGGTGACATTGGTGATCAAACCGACCTGCGCCTTGACCAGGCTGCTGGTCCAGGCGATTTCGCCCGGCGCATTGGCACCCAGCTCGAACACCCCGTAGCGGTGTTCCGGCTTCAGCGACAGCAACGTCAGCGGCACACCAATGTCGTTATTGAGATTGCCGCGTGTCGCCAGCGTGCCTTCACCCAGCATCACCGCGATCATTTCCTTGACGGTGGTCTTGCCCGCGTTGCCGGTGACGGCGACGCGTGTCAGCGCATGGCGGTCAGCCCAGCCTGCGGCGAGTTCGCCCAGCGCACGGCGGCTGTCCGCCACCTGCACGTAGTCGGCGAAGGCGGTGGTCGGGCGTTCCACAACGGCGGCACAGGCACCGGCACTGGCGGCCTGCTCGAGATAATCGTGGGCATCAAAGCGCTCGCCGCGCAGTGCCACGAACAGATCACCCGGCGCGATGCTGCGGGTATCCGTACTGACACGCTGGAAAGATTGCTCAGCACCCACGCGGTGGCCGTGGGTCAGCGCGGCAACGGCGGAAAGGGTCATCGTGGTAGTCATGGCATCTGCGCTCATAGCGGCCTCCAGGCAGTCAACGCCGCAAGCGCCAGTTCACGGTCGTCTTGCGGGTAACGATGACCACAGATGTCCTGATACGTTTCATGGCCTTTCCCGGCGATCAGCACCACGTCATCACTGCCCGCCTGCCGAATGGCCTGATTGATCGCCTCAGCGCGATCAACAATGACCTGTGCAGCAGCCTGATCCGTCAGCCCCGCCTGCATGTCAGCCAGAATTTTTTCCGGCGCCTCGAAGCGCGGGTTGTCGCTGGTAAAGACACGGTGATCCGCCATGCGCTCGGCGATAGCGGCCATCTCGGCACGCTTGCCGGTATCGCGATTGCCACCGCATCCCACCACGCAGTGCAGCGCACCGCTGAAATGGGCGCGCACTGCGCTCAAGGCTTTCTCAAGACCGTCAGGGGTGTGGGCATAATCCACCAGCACCACCGGCGGTTTCGCCTGCGTCGTCGCGTCGGCCAGCTGCACGGGCTGCATGCGACCCGGCACCGGCGTCACGGCATTCAGGCCACGGGCGATGGCCTCGGCATCCAGACCCATGCCGTACAGCACAGCGGCCACCGCCATGAGATTTTCCAGATTGAAGCGACCGTACAGCGGTACCCGCACCGTGATGGCCTCACCCGCCACGGCGAGGACAAACGACATACCCGCCGCATGGGTGGAGAGGTCGGTGCAACGCACCAGCGCCTCCGCATGATCACCGAAGGTGATGCAGGGCAAACGGGCCGGCAGGCGCGCACGCAAATGCCGGCCCGCCGCATCATCCAGATTGATCACCGCCAGACTCAGCGCCGGATCGGCAAACAGGCGCGCCTTGGCTTCGAAATAGCGATCCATGTCGCCGTGGTAGTCCAGATGATCACGGCTCAGATTGGTGAATACCGCCACGGCAACCGGGGTGCCATTGAGGCGCCCCTGATCCAGCGCGTGGGAGGACACTTCCATCACCACCGAGCGCGCACCGCGATCACGGCATGCCGCCAGCGTGCGTTGCAGACTGATCGGGTCCGGCGTGGTGTGGCCCAGGTCTTCCATCAGATCCTTGAAGCGCACGCCCAGGGTGCCGATCAATGCACTGGCATGGCCGGCCGCATTCAACGCATCCGCCAGGAACCAGGTGGTGCTGGTCTTGCCGTTGGTGCCGGTAATGCCGATCACCGTCATGGCCCGGCCCGGCTCGCCGTGCAGGCGCGCCGCCAGATACCCCAGCTGGTGACGCAGCGCCGGTACGGTGACGACCGGGACGTCCTGCAAGCCGGACGGAGACACATCACCCTGCTCCCCCTCGGCCAGCACCAGTGTGGCGCCCGCGCGAACGGCATCCGCCATGTAGGCGCGGCCGTCGTGATCCTGCCCGGCAAGCGCCACAAACGTATCACCTGCGGACACCTTGCGGCTGTCCAGGCACAGCGCATTAACCGGTAACGCTGCCAGATGCGGAGGCAGCGTTACGTCGGGGAGAAACTGATCCAGAAGCTGGTGCAGCGGCAGGCTCATATGCGCCCCTCCCCGCTGCGGCCGCCGGCGTAGATCGCCGGGGGCAACAAGTCTTCCGGTGGTTCGATATCCAGCGTGCGCAGCACGCCGGCCATGATGTTGGCAAATGCGGGCGCCGCGACCAGGCCACCGAAATAATCCTGACCACGCGGATCATCAACCACCACCACCGTCACGAAGCGCGGATCTTCCGCCGGTGCCACGCCGGCGAACAGCGCGACATAACGATCATCCGCGTAACCGGTGGCCATCAGTTTGTGCACCGTGCCGGTCTTGCCCGCCACACGATAGCCGGGCACGCCAGCGCGACGCGCGGTGCCCTCTTCGCTGACCACCGTTTCCATCATGTCCACCAGCGCGCGGGCGTACCCCGGGCTGATGACCTGCTCGGCGAAACGCTCATTGTCCGCAATCTGTTTCGCATCAAGGCGCTGCAGTGTCACCGGCAAACGGCGCCCTTCGTTGGCCATCACCGCGTAGGAGCGGGCCAGTTGCAGCGCAGTGACCGACACGCCGTAGCCGTAAGACAGGGACGCTTTTTCGATATCGCGCCAGCGCTGCCGAATCGGCAACATGCCGACGCTTTCACCGGGGAACACAACGCCGGTTCTGACACCCAGGCCGACCTGCTCCAGGAAGCCCGGCAGCAACTGGTCGTCCATCGCCAGGGACAATTTGGTGGTGCCGACGTTGGAGGATTTGGTCAACACGGTGGCGACATCAATGACGCCGTAATTGCGGTGATCGCGAATGGTCTTGTTGGCCACACGCATGGTGCCGGGGCGCGTATCGATACTGGTGGTCGGCGTCACCATACCGCTCTCCAGCGCCGCCGCAACGGTGAACGGCTTGAGGGTGGAGCCCGGCTCGAACACGTCCGTCACCGCCCGATTACGCAACGCGGCGACGCTGACGCCGCTGCGATTGTTCGGGTTATAGCCAGGCTGGTTCACCATCGCCAGCACTTCACCGGTGCGGGCATCCAGCACCACCGCACTGCCCCCGGCGGCCCGATGTCGCGTCACGGTGCTCATCAGTTCACGGTAGGCCAGATACTGCAGGCGCAGGTCGATGCTCAACACAACATCCTGTCCCGGGCTGGCATCCTGCAGCACTTCGATATCCTGAATCACCCGGCCGTGCAGGTCGCGCACGACTTTTTTGCGGCCCGGCTGGCCACGCAACCGCGACTCCATCGCCAGCTCGATGCCTTCCTGACCGACTTCGTCGATATTGGTGAAGCCCACCAGATGGCTGGCCACTTCACCGGCCGGATAGTAGCGGCGGTATTCCGTCAGCGAATAAATACCGGGCACGCGCAGCGCCAGCACCTGCTCGGCATCTTCCGGCGCAAGGTGGCGAGCGAGGTAAATGAATTCGCGATTACTGAAAGGCTCGACCCGTGCGGCCAGTGTGCGGCTATTGAGCACCGGATTGTCGCGCAGGCGTGTCCAGGTTTCCCGAGCTGCCAGCACTTCGCGGGGATTGGCCCACAAGGTAGTCACCGGAGTGCTGACCGCCAGCGGACGCCCTTCGCGATCCGTGATCACGCCGCGATGCGCCGCCAGCGGCTCGATGCGCAGATTGCGCAGATCGCCCTGGCGGGACAGGTACTCATGCTGCCCCACGTGCAGATCTACCGCACGCCAGCCCAGCGCAAGCACACACAGGCCCAGCACCGTCATGACGACATAAAGTCGCCGGGGGCTGTGAGGCTGCTGTGTCTTGCGCCGTGCCGTCATGGCCTTACCACCACTCGCTCGTTGCCCGTGGGCTGTTTCATGTTCAGTTGTTCCCGCGCCACGCTTTCCACGCGGGCGTAAGAACCCCAGGTACTCTGTTCCAGGAGCAGCTGCCCCCATTCCGTGTGCAACCGGTCATGCTCACGCTGCAATTGCTGCGACGCCGCCGTGAGTTTGCGGGCCTGGTGCACGCTGTAGCTCACAGACAGTGCCGACCCCACCAGGGCCACCGTCAACGCCAGTACCAGCAGCACCTTGCCGCGCGCTGGCGCTGAGGAGGCCGCAGCGCCCTTCACGACGGCACCTTCCCGGACTCCGCGCCCACTTTCTCGGCCGCTCGCAGCACCGCACTGCGCGAGCGCGCATTCACCGCCACTTCCGCATCACTGGCCTGGCGCGCCTTGCCCACCGGCTTCAGCAACACCGGCGGTGCCGGCACCGGCAAACCACGGGGCTGCGGTGTGCGCCCGGCCGCATCACGCAAGAACAGCTTCACCAGCCGGTCTTCCAGCGAATGAAAACTGATCACCACCAGACGGCCGCCCGGCGCCAGGCTGGCCAACGCCTGATCCAGCACTGCCTCAAGGGCCGCCAGTTCCTGATTGATATGAATCCGGATGGCCTGAAAGCTGCGCGTCGCCGGGTGCTTGCCCGGTTGCCCGCGGCCCAGCACCCCTTCAATCAATGCCGCCAGCTGCGTTGTGGTACGCAGCGGCTGCGCTTCACGTGTTTCGCAGATCTTGCGTGCGATGGCGCGCGAGCGGCGCTCTTCGCCATAGCGGTAGAGCACATTGGCGATATCTTCCTGCTCGGCCCGCGCCAGCCACTCGGCGGCGCTTTCATCCGAGGTCGGGTCCATGCGCATATCCAGCGGCCCGTCACGCATGAAGCTGAAGCCGCGTGACGGATCATCCAGTTGCGGAGAAGACACCCCCAGATCCAGCAGCAATCCGTCCAGCGGCCGGCCCGCCTGCGCGACGACCTCCGCCAGGCAATCAAAGCGACCGGCATGAATGCTGAAACGCGCATCTTCCGCAGCCAGCTGTGCGCCGGTTGCCACCGCTTGCGGATCACGATCAATGCCGATCAGACGCGCATCAGGACCGAGCTGTGCCAGCAGGGCACGGCTGTGGCCGCCGCGCCCGAAGGTGCCGTCGACATAAAAGCCGTTGGTCCGGGTAGGCAACAACTCCAGCACCTCCTCCAGCATTACCGGCTGGTGTGCGTACTGCTGCGTTTGCGTCATGCGTGGCCTCGACAGATATCAGAACGCCAGCTTCTGAACGCTTTCCGGCATGGCGGCGTGATCGAGCTGGTCGTATTGCGCCTGCTCGGCTTGCCATGCCGTTTCGCTCCAGATTTCGAAGCGGTGAATCTGCCCCACCAGCATGGCGCGCTTTTCCAACCCGATAAGCTCTCGCAATTCCACCGGGATCAGGTAGCGACCGCTGCCATCCATGTCCAGCTCAACGGCCTGGCCAAGGAAGCGGCGCTTGAGATAGCGCACCACGGGATCGGCATCACTGAGGCTCGCCACCTGGCGCGCCACGTCATTCCATTGCTGCTCGGGGTAGAGCGCCAGACAGGCGTCATAGGGATGGTGCGTCACAACGACACGACCACCGCAAGAGCTCTGCAGCTCATCACGGTGCCTGGTCGGTATCGCAAGACGCCCTTTGGCATCCAGATTGAGGGCACTGCGCCCACTAAACACGATGCTTACCCCGCTGTCGGTTCCATCCCATCCGGCCGAGCCTGCGTGCAGCCTGGCCGGAGGTCCGTGTGCAGGCCGCCGGATTCCATCCTTTAGCCCCTGAATTAGTCAGTGATAATCCCACTAATTCCCACTTTTCTCCACATTGCGACACTCTATGGCCGCAGCGAATTCAAAGTCAAGCTGGCGTGAGTAGCCGAATGTAAAAGAAAGCTTTTACGAATCAGGTGGTTAGGGCATATGAGCAGGAAGTGGAGACAAGTGGGGGTGGCACAGTGCCATGGGACTCTCAGGCTAATCAGCGAGGTGGCGAGCGCTTCTGAGAACTTACATTAAGAGCTAGATCAATTTCGAATATGAAACATACAAATAAAGCAAAAAAGAAATAACGACACCACTATTGAAAGGCCGCACAGCTCCCCTGACCAGGGAGCTGTGCGTCGCGCTATCAAAAGCACTGCCGGGAATAAGGTGGATCAACCGATAAGCCGGGTTCTGTCGTGGACAGTCATTCATCTGGGACCGGCGTCGCCGCCGGCCTCTAGCGACCTACCCGGATCCAGCGCGGGCCACGCCAACGGATCCCTATTTGGTCTTGCTCCGAGTGGGGTTTACCCTGCCACCGCTGTTGCCAGCGGCGCGGTGCGCTCTTACCGCACCTTTTCACCCTTACCTGTGCACCGTTTCCGAAGAAACAGGCCATCGGCGGTATATTCTCTGCGGCACTGGCCGTAGCCATACCGTCACCAGTATGGCCCCCAGGCGTTACCTGGCACCCTGCCCTGTGGAGCCCGGACTTTCCTCCAGCAATACGAGATTGCCAGCGACTGTCTGGTTGATCCGGGCGGGAGTGTACAGCCCGCCCCGGCTGGCGGCTATAGCGTTTCCAGCCAGGCGTACAGCTCCTGGCGTTTGCGCGGCGTCACGGCGGCCAGCACGCGGGCCGCACGAGAGGCCGGCAGTTCCTCAAGCAGCGCTTTGGCCAGGGGCAGCAATTCGGCGTTCTCGCGGGCACTGTCATCGGCACCCGCCAGCACCAGCACGATCTCGCCGCGCTGCTGATCGCTGTCGGCGGCAACCCAGGCCAGCAACTCCGCCACCGTTGCCCGGCGCACAGTTTCGAATTTCTTGGTCAACTCACGGCACAGCGCTATCTCGCGCTCGGCCGCGCCCGCCGCCACCAGGCTTTCCAGCAGTGCCAGCACCCGATGCGGCGCCTCGAACAGCACCGAGGTGGCGCTGTTGGCCAGAATGCGCTGCAACGCCTGCGCCCGCGGCCCGCCCTTGCTGGGCAGGAAGCCTTCAAACACAAAGCGGTCCGTCGGTAACCCGGCCACCGCCAGCGCGGCCAGCACAGCACTGGCGCCCGGGATCGGCACCACGGTGATGCCCGCCTCCTGGCAAGCGCGCACCAGCCGATAGCCCGGATCGCTCACCAGCGGTGTGCCCGCATCGGAAATCAGCGCCACGGACTGCCCTGCCAGCAACTGTGCCACCAGCTTCGGGCTGCGCTCCGTCTCATTGTGGTCGTGACAGCTCACCAGCCGCGCACGGATATCCAGCGCATCCAGAAGCTGGCCACTGCGACGCGTGTCCTCCGCAGCGACCACATCCACCTCACCGAGGACCTGTAATGCGCGACGGGTAATGTCCCCGAGATGACCAATCGGCGTACTGACAATGTATAAAGTACCGGTCATTCGGGAACCTCTGTGGAGGGCTATAGACGAAGCGCATACAATAGTCGCTTCGTCTCAACAATTCGACCGCAGGTGATCATGCCCTTCTTCCAACGTTTCTGCCTGAGCCTGCTGGTGTTGTGCTGTGTCAGCGCCTGCACCACCACGCCGGCGACATCCTCCAGCCAGCCGCCAGCGCCCGCCACGGCACCGGAGCGTCTGGACAGTGCCCTCAATGCGCTGCAGGAGATGCGCGCCGCCGACCGCAACGCGCAGGCACTGGTCTGGGCAGAAGAGTATCTCACCGCAGAGCGCGTCCAGGACGCTGACGTCCTGCTCGAGAATATCGACGTGCGACGCCTGCAAGGCGATCAGCGACTGGAATGGATCCTGCTCAGCGCCCGGGTGCGGCTGACGCGTCAGGACGCCGATGGGGCGCTGGCGCTGCTGGACGACGAGACACTGCAAGCCGAGCGGCTGGCCAATGAAGCACCACTGGCACTGCAGAACCGGTATCTGCTGCTGCGCTCCGATGCACTGGCACTGCAGGGTGATCTGAGCGGCAGCCTGCGCGGACGTGTCGCCATGGACGCACAACTGGAGCGCGACGCGCAGCACTACAACCGCCAGATGATCTGGGCGCTGCTGATGCACCTGCCGCGCAACGAACTGGAAATCCTCGTCAGTGACAGCCAGGAAGACCTGCGGGGCTGGGCCGAGTTGGCGCAACTGTATCGCGACCCGATGGCCGATCTCGACAGCCAGGTGGCCGCACTGGAAGACTGGGAGCGGCAATGGTTCAGCCACCCGGCAGCCCTCGACAAGCCGCAGATGGTGCAGGCACTGCAGCAAGCCGTCAGGGAAAGACCGCGGCGCGTCGCTGTACTGTTGCCTTTCAACGGGCCTTTGGCTGACGCCGCGCAAGCCATTCGCGACGGCATGCTGACCGCCTACTACAGCGCCCTGGAGCAAGGCCATCCGGTGCCGGAGCTGCGCTTCATCGACAGCCAGCACGAGGATGTCGCCACCCTGTACAACCAGGCGCTGGTAGAAGGCGCAGACTTCATCATTGGCCCGCTGGAGCGGGACAAGGCCGAGCAGCTTGCCGAAGTAGCCCAGTTGCCGGTCACCACACTCACACTGAACTATACCGACCAACCGCCATTGGCAGAGCAGCTGTATCAATTCGGTCTGGCGCCGGAAGACGAAGCACGACAAGTCGCCCGGCAGGCCTACGAGGAAGGCGCGCGACTTGCCGGTGTGCTCTATCCGCGCACCGACTGGGGCCAGCGCGTGGCGGGCGCCTTCATTACCGAATGGCAACGCCTGGGCGGCGTGATCAGCACCGAGGCCACCTACGACGACAACGCCAGCGAAACAGTAAAGGGCATGCTCTCCCTCGGCCAGAGCGAAGCGCGCGCCCGGTCGCTGCGCCGCTATGCGCCAAGCAGTCTGGAGTTCGAACCGCGTCGGCGCCAGGATCTGGACTTTCTCTTCATGGCCGCCAATCCGGCCCAGGGGCGCCAGCTGAAACCGGCACTGAATTTCCACTACGCTGGCAATCTGCCGGTCTACAGTATCTCCAATATTTACAGCGGCCAGCCGGAGCCGGACCGCGACAATGACCTCAATGGCATCCGCTTTGTCGATCTGCCCTGGCTGCTGGACCGGGACTCCACGCTCCACGCTGCGGCGGCGCAGGCCTGGCCACAAGGCCACGGCCGTTATGAGCGTCTGTTTGCCATGGGCGTGGATGCCTATCGACTGCAAGCGCGCCTGGCGCTGCTGCGCTCGGCGCCGGGCAGCAGCATGCCCGGTGCCACCGGTGCGTTGAGCCTGACCGACGACAACCGGGTGGAACGGCGCCTGGACTGGGCGCACTTCCGCCGCGGCACGCCACAGCGCCTGCCGGTGGTACAGCAACAGCGTGCGCTGCCGCGCCAGGGTAACTGAACACTTTTTTCAACAAGGCGCCCATTTTCAGGGAACGAACGCATGGAACGCGTGACGCAATATCTCAACCGGCGGCAGCAGGGAAGCGCCGCAGAGCGGGCAGCGGAACGCTGGCTGCAACAACAGGGCCTACGCACTGTGCAGCGCAATTTTCATTGCCGGCAGGGTGAGATCGACCTCATCATGCGCACCGGCAATACGCTGATCTTTGTCGAGGTGCGACTGCGGGGCTCCGGCGAATACGGCGGCGCGCTGGCGTCAGTCACACCGCGCAAGCAGCGGCGGCTGATCCATGCCGCGCGCTATTATCTGGCGCGCTATCCGTCATGCCACGATATGGACTGCCGCTTCGATGTGCTGGGCATGGCGCCGGACGGCGAGGGCTTTCACTTCGACTGGGTGACGGGCGCCTTCTACGCTGAATAGCACAGTAAATGATTTCTGACAGGTGATCGACGAATGACCATGACGACACGGAGCCCGGCCCACACCGGGGCTACATCATGAGTGTAGAGCGCGTACGGCAGACCTTTGTCGACAGCATCGAAACCCAGGTCAAGGCCGCGGAAGTCCTCCCGGATGTACTGGTCGTGGCCGGCCAGCGTATGGTCGAGTGCTTGCTGAGCGGCGGCAAGATGCTCAGCTGCGGCAACGGCGGCAGCGCCAGCCATGCGCAGCATTTTGCCAGCGCGTTGCTGAATCGCTTCGAGCGCGAGCGCCCTGCCCTGCCCGCCATGGCCATCGGCACGGATGCCACCACGCTCAGTGCAATTGCCAACGACTACAGCTACAACGAAACCTTCTCCAAACAGATTCGCGCGCTGGGCAATGGCGGCGACCTGTTGCTGGCAATATCGCCGCTGGGCCACTGCGGCAATGTCATTCAGGCCGTGCAGGCAGCCCATGACCGGGACATGAACGTCATCGCACTCACCGGCCACGAAGGCGGCGACATGGCCAACCTGTACGGCGCCGGCGACGTGGAAATTCGTATCCCGTCATCCGTCACCGCACGCATTCATGAAATACATCTGCTGGTCATACAGACTCTGTGTGATTATATCGATCAGCAACTTTTTGGAGGGGAATAATGGTCCGCTATCTGAAAGCGCTGCTGTGTGCAGCCTTGATCATCTCTGTCGTGCCGGCAACCACCGGCTGCGCACGTATGGTGGCCAGTTTCTCCGATGAGCCGGTGGACCAGAACCACGGCAAACGCACCTCCGGTGCGCGGGTGGAAGATCGCAGCATCGCGCGCAAGACACGCATCAATTTGTATCGCGCTGACGAGCGTTTTCGTCAGGCGCCGATGAAAGTGATCAGCTTCAATGGCAATGTATTACTGGTGGGCCAGGTGCCGGATGCCGCACTGAAAACCCGCGCCAGCGATATTGCCGGCCGCATTCGCCATGTCCGCAATGTGCACAACGAACTGCAGGTCAGCGCCAATCGTTCCTGGCTGTCACGCACCAGCGACACCTGGATTACCACCAAGACCAAAACCCGCTTGCTGTTTGATGGCGATGCGCCGGGACGGCGCACCAAGGTGATCACCGCCAATGGCGTGATTTATCTGATGGGGTTGTTGACCCGCGCAGAGGCGGACGCGGCGGTCGCGCAGGCACAGAAAGTCTACGGCACGCAGAAAATCGTCAAGATCATCGAATATATCGAAACGCCCTGACTCAATCGCCGGATCAGCCGCCTATTTGACGACCTTGAGCGTCGGGCGGCTGCTTTTGGCGCTGCCCCGGGAGCTATTGGAAGCACTGTCTGACGCATTGTCAGAAGGGCTGTCTGGTGAAGTGTCTGGTGGCGTTGGCTCAGGTGGCTGCAGGGTGGGCTCAAACGCCATGCCCTCGCCGTTCTCCCGCGCAAACACGGCAAGCACGGCTTCAACAGGCACGAAGATATTCATGGCCCGCCCGCCAAAGCGGGCAGAAAACGTGATGGCTTCGTTGCCGGCATCAATATGCTGGACTGCCGAAGGCGTGATGTTCAGGATGATCTGACCGTCGTTGACGAACTCCCGGGGCACAGTCACCCCGGGGTAGTTCGCATCCACCAGCAGATGTGTCGTCAATCCGTTATCACAGATCCACTCGTACACGGCCCGAATCAGATAGGGCCGGTTCGGCGTCATCTCTGGCACATCAACTCCTTTCTCTGCTCAGGGCGAGCCCTTACAGCGGATTGCGGATTTCCCGTTCCTGTTCGGACAGGCTGGCCTGGAAGCTGTCACGATTGAAGATGCGTTCGGCATAATCAATCAGCGGCTTGCACTGCTTGCCCGGCAACTCGACACCCAGATGATTCAGGCGCCACAGGATCGGCACAATGGTGCAATCCACCAGCGTGAACTCTTCATTCATGAAGAACGGCTTTTCCGCAAACACCGGTGCGATGCTGGTCAATCCGTCACGCAGGGCCTTGCGGCGCTTGTTCAGTTCGGCTTCTTTCTCGGTGCCGGCCAGAATCGCATCCACATGCCCGCACCAGTCGCGCTCGATGCGATGGATCAGCAAACGGCTGTGCGCACGGGCTACCGGGTAGACCGGCAACAGGGGCGGATGCGGGAAGCGCTCATCAAGGTATTCCATGATGACATTGGACTGGAACAGCGTCAGTTCACGATCCACCAGTGTCGGCACTTCGTTGTAGGGATTCAGTGACGCCAGATCTTCCGGCTTGTCGTTATCGTCCACATCAACGATATCGACGGTCACCCCTTTTTCCGCCAGCACGATACGCACGCGATGGCTGTAATGATCCTTCGGACTGGAAAAAAAGGTCATCGAAGAACGTTTGGTCACAACGCCCATGGTATGTCATCTCCCGCGGCTTGTGCAGACAGTAAAGGTACAGACAGAAACAGGGCAGCCGCAATACGGCTACCCTGTTCGGCGCTGAAAATCGGGGATATTACTCCACGTCTTTCCAGTATTCCTTCTTCAGCAGGTAGGCCGGAATCCACAACAGAAACAGGAACGCCAGCACATACACACCAATGCGCTCAGCCTGGACGCGCACCGGCTCACCTACGTAGGTGAGGAAGTTGGTGATATCAAGCATGGCGCGACGGAATTCCTGCTCGCCCAGCTCTTCTTCAACAGCGGCCATCACGTGGGGCATGCCCACATTCTCGAACACTCTGTTGTTGTATCCGTAAGGCTGCTCTTCATCCTCATAGAAGTTGATGAGGTAAGAATAAACCCAGTCTGGCGTGCGCAGACGTGCGGTGTTGGTCAGATCCGGCGGTGCTGCACCGAACCAGGCCGCCGCCTCGTCTTTCGGCATCGCGATCTGCATGGTGTCACCAATCCGGTCGCTGGTGAAGTTCAGGTGCTTCAACACCAGCTCTTCCGGAATGTTGAGACCGGTGCCCACACGCACGTAACGCTCGTATTCCAGCGAATGGCAGCCCATGCAGTAGTTCATGAACAGCTGCGCACCGCGCTGCATGGACGCCTTGTCCTTCAGATTGACCGGCGCACGCTCGACGTGCTCATTGTAACCACCGGCCGCCATGGCCAGCATTGGAAGACAGCTGAGTAGCACAACAGCAAGCTTTTTCATCAGTGGCCTCCGGTCACACGGTCAGGTACCGGCTTGGATTTCTCGAAGCGGTGCCCGAACGGCAGGACGAACAGGAAAAAGAAGAAGTAGTAGACCGTACCCAGGCCAGCCAGATGGGTGTAAGTCACATCCCCACCTTCCATGAACGGCATGGAGAAGGCCACCTGATCCGGCTGGGTGCCAAAGTAGCCCAGCACCACGAAGACAAAGGCAAACAGCATCAGCGTCACTTTGCTGAACATACCCTTGTAGCGGATCGACTTGACCGGATGACGGTCCAGCCACGGCACCACAAACAGGATAGCGATAGCACCGCCCATCACAATCAGGCCCCAGGACTTGGCGTCCAGCAGGATGCTGAAGGTGGTAGCACGCAACATGGCGTAGTAAGGGCCGTAGTACCAGACCGGCGCAATATGGTCAGGCGTCGCCAGCGGGTTTGCAGGCTCGAAGTTCGGACGCTCGATGAAGTAGCCGCCGCCCTCCGGGAAGAAGAACACCACCACGGCGAAGACCATCAGGAACACTACGATGCCCGCCAGATCCTTCACGGTGTAGTAAGGGTGGAACGGGATGCCATCTTTGGGAATGCCGTTCTCGTCCTTGTGCTTCTTGATCTCCACGCCATCCGGGTTGTTGGACCCCACTTCGTGGAGCGCCAGGATGTGCAGCACCACCAGTGCAACCAGCACCAGCGGAATGGCCACAACGTGCAGCGCGAAGAACTTGTTCACTGTGGCGTCGGAGAGCAGATAGTCACCACGCACCCAGGTGGTCAGCGCTTCACCCATGGCGGCTGATTGCGCACCATCCACAAACGGGATGATCTGGAACGGAATCGCTTCCGCCAGCGAGATGATCACCTGCGCACCCCAGTAGGACATGTTGCCCCAGGGCAGCACATAACCCAGGAAGCCTTCTGCCATCAGTGCCAGGTAGATCATCATGCCGAAGATCCACACCAGCTCACGCGGCGGCTTGTAGGAGCCATACAGCAGACCGCGGAACATGTGCAGATAGACCACCGCGAAGAAGGCCGAGGCGCCTACGGCGTGCATGTAGCGAATCAGCCAGCCGAATTGCACATCACGCATGATGTACTCCACCGATGCAAAGGCATCCGTGGGGGAATAGAACATGGTCAGCCAGATACCGGTGAGCAGCTGGTTGACCAGCACCACCAGAGAGAAAACACCGAAGTAGTACCAGAAGTTGAAGTTTTTCGGCGCATAGTACTCGGACATATGCTTGCGAAACGCTTCGACCACCGGCAGACGCGCGTCCACCCAGTTAACGAGACCCTTTACGATAGCCATTATGCGGTCTCTCCTTCTTCAGAACCGACGATGATGACAGCATCATCCAGGTAGGAGTGAGGCGGCACCACCAGGTTGGTGGGCGCTGGCACGCCGCGATACACACGGCCGGCAAAGTCGAACGTGGAGTTGTGGCAGGGGCAGAAGAAGCCACCATGCTGCAACTGCACCGTCGGCCGCGGAATGTAGGTCGGCGAACAACCCAGGTGCGTACAGGTGCCGATCAGCACCAGCACTTCCGGCTTGATGGAACGATACACGTTCTGCGCGTAGGCAGGCTGCTGTGTGCCCACTTCCGACTGCGGGTCGCGCAGCGTCGCGGTGTCACTCAGCTCATCCAGGCCCGCCAGCATTTCCGGCGTGCGGCGTACAATCCAGACGGGCTGGCCGCGCCATTCACGCACCACGCGCTGTCCGGCTTCAAGCTTGCTGATATCAATGGTGACCGGGGCGCCGGCATTTTCTGCACGGGCACTGGGCTGCCATGATTTTACGAAGGGCACTGCCACACCGACCGCACCTACAGCACCGACAGCAGATGTCAGGCCAATCAGAAAGGTACGCCGGCTGGTGTTTACGCCGTCTTTACTCATCGAGATGATCTCCCCTGGAGGCTACTCCCCATCCCGGGCTCGGGTGGTACGGTTTGTGCGGGCATAACCCCACAAACCGGGCGGAATAAGGCGCGGCAAATAGTAAAGAAAAAGACCATGACTGACAACCGGCTTGACTGCTTTTAGGCGCCGATATGTCGCTGATTTACGCACAAAAAAGCCCAGCCATAATGACTGGGCTCTGATGCGTCCAGCGTGAATTAACGCTTGGAGAACTGCGGACGCTTGCGCGCCTTGTGAAGACCGATCTTCTTACGCTCGACTTCACGGGCATCACGGGTCACGTAACCGGCACGACGCAGCGGCGGACGCAGCGCTTCGTCATAATCCATCAGTGCACGGGTGATACCGTGGCGAATGGCACCGGCCTGGCCGGTAGTGCCGCCACCGCTGACAGTGACGAGCACGTCGAAGCGGTCAGTCATTTCAGCCAGCTCGAGCGGCTGACGCACCACCATACGGGCGGTTTCACGACCGAAGTACTCGTCCAGAGGACGACCATTAACGATGATCTTGCCGCTGCCCTGACGCAGGAATACGCGTGCTGCAGAGGTCTTGCGTCGGCCAGTGCCGTAATTGGATGCTACCGTTGCCATCAAATACCCCTTAGATTTCCAGTGCTTGCGGCTGCTGCGCGGTGTGCGGATGCTCAGCGCCAGCATACACTTTCAATTTGCTCAACATGGCGCGGCCCAGCGGGTTACGCGGCATCATGCCCTTCACGGCCAGTTCAAGCACCTGCTCAGGCTTCTTCGCGATCAGGGTTTCGAAATTGGCTTGCTTGATACCACCCGGAAAACCGCTGTGGCGATAGTACATCTTGTCACTGGCTTTCTTGCCGGTCACGTGCACTTTCTCTGCATTGACGACAACGATGTAGTCACCGGTGTCGACGTGCGGTGTGAACTCAGGCTTGTGCTTGCCACGCAGACGCGTTGCGATCTCGCTGGCCAGACGACCCAGCGTCTTGCCGGAAGCGTCTACCACATACCAGTCGCGCTTGACGCTGTCCGGTTTGGCGCTGAAGGTTTTCATGAATCTGCCCCAAAATCAGGAATTTACGGGTAATTGGACCCATCGGAGGCGGCGACACAGCACCACCTGCGAATAAGAGAGCGCGGATTGTACCCAAGGGGGTCAATCAAGACAAGCGCCAATAGCGCCTGCTCGCTCACTGTCTTGCTCATTGGGCCATTCATTGAATGTAGCCGCAGTGAAATCCGAATGGCACAGGGTTGCGCAGTGGCACGGCGGCCACTTCGCCCAGTGTGTCACTGCGGGCATCCAGCAGCACCACTTCACTGCGGTGCGTGGCCGCATCATACACCACCGCACACAGGTAACCATCCCCCTCCGCGTCTCCCTCGGGCACAAACATCGCCTCGGACGTGAAGCGCCCCGGCCCCAGATCATGCACCACCACCTCGCCACTGCGGGTATCCAGCCGCTGGATGGCATTGAAGAAGCCGGGCGTGCCGTTGTCCGCGATGGCCGCAGTGTACAGATAGCGGCTTTCACGGCCGCTGTAGCGCAGATCAAACTGCGGGAACTCACACCCCAGCCGGGTCGGCAGTGCCGCCTCACGCACTGCGCCGGTACGCAGATTGAAGCGATACTGCCAGGGCTTGCCGCCCTCCGCCGCACTGCTGCCGAACACATCCCGCAACTGCCCCGCCACGGCGAAGTCCTCGAAGCGAATCAGGTCCACCACCAGTTCCTCGCCTTCCTCCCGGCAATTCCCGTAGTGGAACAACACAAAAGGTGCGAGCTCGAACACCCGCTCCACCTTCAGGGTCTCCAGGCTGACGACATACGCCTTCATGCCCCATTCAGGGCGATATTCGATGGCCTCATCGAACGCCTTGCGCCCGAACACGAACGGCCAGACGCTGGCCATGCCCAGCGGATGCACCAGCAGCACCAGATGCCGCCCCGACAGCCCCGACCCGTGCACAAAGGCCAGATGATCGATATTGAAGTGCCGCTTGCGCGTCAGCCGCCCGGCGGGATTGATCTCGTACAGATTGATGCGCGGCCCGCCCGGCCCTATCGTGACGCCGTGGTTATAGTAGTAGCCGGTCTGCGGGTGAGTATGACCGTGGGCGCTGAACGGATCAGCCAGCCCCAGCGCGCCATCGAAGTTGCATTCTCCGAGAGTTTCGAGCGTTTGCGGGTCCAGCGCCCAGGGCCGCCCCCCTTCCCACAGCGCCAGCAAGCGCCCGCCATGGTTGGCAATACTGGTATTCGCCGCATTGGCCGGCGGCCGACCGATATTCTTCAGCTGCCCACCGGGCGCGTTGTGGCCGAAACTGCGGCACACAATCCTGCCCGCCGCCGTTTCCTTGAGGTACTTGGGGGTGCGCACATAGCGGTTTCGGTACCAGGCCCCGTCATCGGTGAAGGTCAGCGCATGCACCATGCCATCGCCGTCGAACCAGTGGCCGAAGGTGTCCTCACCAATGCGATTGCGCCCGGGACCGATACGCAGGAAGGTGCCCCGCACTGTCGGCGGAATACGACCGCGCACCGCGCTGTTGGGAATCGTGTAGCTGAACTCCTGCTCCAGCGCCTCGAATCCACCCACATGCGCCATACGCGGATCATCTGAAGACCTGCCTGCCAACGCCATGAACACTCCCGGGGAACCGGCCGGTTCCAATCCATCAGAACCCTCTGGTATAAAGCGATCCGCCCGCGCAGACAAGCCTATACAGACCTGCGCCATGTATATCCGCGTCAATCACCACCGATTGCTGCCCTACCGGCAACGGCACAGCCTCGTTATCATCGGGGCCACGCAAGAACCCAACCGTCACTGGAGCACACCATGGAATACCGCCGTCTTGGCCGCACCGACCTGAACGTCAGCGCCCTGTGCCTGGGCACCATGACCTGGGGCAAGCAGAACACCCAGGAGGAAGGCTTTGCGCAGATGGACCTGGCGGTAGAGCACGGCATCAACTTCTTCGATACCGCCGAGATGTACGCCGTGCCCACGTCCGCAGACACTGCTGGCAAGACGGAAGAGATCATCGGTAACTGGTTTGCCCGCAGCGGACGCCGCCAGGACATCATTCTGGCCACCAAGGCCGCCGGCCCCGGCGACTGGATCAGCCATATCCGCGGCGGCCCGCGCCTCAACCGCCAGCACCTGGAGGAAGCCGTAGAAGGCAGCCTGCGCCGCCTGCAGACCGACGTCATCGACCTGTATCAACTGCACTGGCCCGAACGCAGCACCAACTTCTTCGGCCGCCTGGGCTACAAGCACCGCCAGGACGACGCCGCCGTGCCGATTGAAGAGACCATCGAAGTGCTGGACGGCCTGGTCAAGGCCGGCAAGATTCGCCACTACGGCCTCTCCAACGAAACCGCCTGGGGCACCATGAAGTACGTCATGGAAGCCGAACGCCTGGGCGCGCCCCGCCCGGTGTCGATCCAGAACCCCTACTCCTTGCTCAACCGCAGCTTCGAAGTCGGCCTGGCCGAAGTGGCCCACCGCGAAGACATCGGCCTGCTGGCCTACTCCCCGCTGGCCTTCGGCATGCTCTCCGGCAAATACCGCAACGACACCTGGCCGGAGGCGGCCCGTCTGACACTGTTCAAGCAGTTCTCGCGCTACACCAACCCGCAGGCTGCCGCCGCCACAGAGAAGTACTGCCAACTGGCCGAAGCCCACGGCCTCAACCCGGCGCAACTGGCCCTGCAATACGTGACCAGCCGCCCGTTCGTGACCAGCAACATCATCGGCGCCACCGACCTCACCCAGCTGGAAACCAACCTGCGCAGCATCGAGGTCCCCCTGGACAAGACACTGGAAAAAGCACTGGAGGCGATCCACGCCGAACACCCTTACCCGGCGCCCTGAGTGCGCACGCTGCTGTTGTGGCTGCTGTTGTGGCTGCTGTTCTGGCTGCTGGCACTGGTGTTACTGCCAGTGCTGGCCGTGCAAGCGCGCCGCACCCGACGCACCGCCCTGCGCCTGCCCGAGGCGGACGGTCCCCGGACAGACCAGTGCCACCCGCCCGGCGGCCCCACCGGCCCGCCACTGCATTGCCTGATCATTGGCGAATCCCCGGTGGCCGGCGTCGGCGTACAGACCCAGGCCGACGGCGCCGGACCGGCCCTGGCGAAGCCCCTGGCCGCCCTCACCGGCCGCAGCGTGCGCTGGCAGTGCCACGGCCGCAATGGGCTGCGACTGGCCGCGCTGCTCGCGCAGCCGTTGCCCGATTCCGTACCCGCGCATGAACCTGGCGCAGATCTCCTGCTGGTGATGATGGGCGTGAACGACACCACCGGCCTGACAACGCTGCGACACTGGCGTACACAGCTGCATACCCTCATCAACACCCTGCAACACCTGCAGCCTGCCGCCCGGATCGCCTTTGCGCCGGTGCCACCGATGCATCGCTTCAGCGCCCTGCCCCAGCCCCTGCGCGCCGTCATCGGCCTGCGCGCACGCCTGCTGGATCACGGCCTGCGCCAGGTGAGCGCCGCCCGGGGCTGCCCGGTGCTGGATTACGGCGACCTCAGCGACCCGGCACTGCTGGCCGAAGACGGCTACCACCCCTCCGCCGCAGGCTTTAGCGCCATGGGCGAGCGCCTCGCCCGACAGGCGATTGAGAAACTTTCTGATCTGAGTCAGTCTGACTAGACAGAGACCATGACACATGGCCATTTCGTCATCCCGTACAGGAGGCGCCCCATGGACAAGACCTGGATCGTTGTCGCCGAAAGCTCCCGCGCTCGTATTTTCTCTGCCCTCAACCGGGTACAACCCCCACAGGAAATCGAAAGCTTCGCCTTCCCCGAAAGCCGACTGAAAGACCAGGACATCTACAGCGACCGCCCCGGCCGCACCTTCGAAAGCGCCAACGAAAGCCGTAGCGCCATGGAGCCACCGGACGTGCGCGACCAGCAACACCACACCTTCGCCCGCACCATTACCGAGGCCCTGGAAAAAGGCCGCATAAAAGGCAAATTCGACAAGCTGGTGATCATTTCACCCCCCGCCTTTCTCGGCGCCCTGCGCCACACCCTGAACGGGCACCTGGGCAAGATGGTGGACAAGACCATCCAGAAAAATCTGGCCGGGGAGGATGTGGAGACGATCAGGCGGTATGTGTTTGATTGATGCTGGGCTAGCGACCAGCACGGTAGCGGGTCAGAGATCTTCCAGCCGCAACGCATCCCGCGCCGTGCGCAGCTTCTCGCGGGTTTCCTGACTCGACAGGCTGTCAAACAGGCGCTGCACCCCGGGGGTGGGCGCCTTCGCGGCAAAGGTTTCGTACATGTCGATCAGCACATCATGGAAATCGAGCGCCAACGCCAGCACGGATTGCGTGTCGACCCTTTCCAGCGTTTCAGACAAGCTGTCGAGATCCGGCGGCAGCGCGATCTCCGGCGCCTGGTCGTACCAGGTGTTCAGCACTTCTGCACCAGCGTCCTCCTCATAATGCTGCAATGCCTCACTCAGCGCCCGTTCATGCTCCGCCAGATACTGCAGCAACATGCCAACCCGCTCCTGCTCCTGCCCCCTGGCCAGCCCGTCATAATCATTGGCGAGGGTATTATGAAAGCGGCGTGTCCATTCCAGTACATCCTTGATCCGACGAAAGCGCATGGCGGTGTCTCCTTGTAGTCATTGGAACATGATCAGCGCGGGAATGTGGGTGGGCACTGATCTGGGTCAAAGACAGGCGCAACTCCCGCCCTGCCGATCTTTTTGTCGCTTCTGTATGCGGGTCTTTTTACAAGCTGTCTGTGCGGCAGCCAACCGTCCCGGACGACGGAGGCGCGGGTGGGATTCCTGGCGAATGCGGCGTAGGAGGAGGGCGGTGTGCTGGGAGTGATGGTGAATGCAGTGTCATGCGGTGGGGATAAAAAAAGGCGGCCGTTTCGGGCCGCCTTTTTTATCGGGATCATGTATCAGTCGGCCAGGATTTTTTTGGCGATGATGGTTTTCATGATCTCGTTGGTGCCGCCGTAGATGCGCTGTACGCGGGCGTCGGCGAACATGCGGGCGATGGGGTATTCCCACATGTAGCCGTAGCCGCCGTGCAGCTGAAGGCACTCGTCGATCACTTTGCACTGCAGGTCGGTGATGTAGTACTTGGACGCTGCGGCAGTGGGGATATCCAGCTCGCCCTTGAGGTGCAGTTCGAGGCAGCGATCAACGTAGGCGCGGCCCACTTCGAGTTCGGTGTGCATCTCGGCCAGTTTGAACTGGGTGTTCTGGAATTCGGCGATGGATTTGCCGAAGGCCTTGCGGTCCTTGACGTATGCCACGGTCTGCTCGAAAGCGCTTTCTGCCATGGCCAGGCCGTTGATGGCGATGCCGAGGCGTTCCTGGGGCAGTTCTTCCATCAAGTAGATGAAGCCTTTGCCTTCTTCACCCAGCAGGGCTTCTTTCGGCAGGCGCACGTCCTGGAAAAACAGCTCGGAGGTGTCCTGGGCTTTCATGCCCACTTTTTTCAGGTTCTTGCCTTTCTCGAAGCCCGGGGTGCCGGCTTCAAGCAGGAACAGGCTGATGCCTTTGGCGCCCTTGGTCGGGTCAGTTTTGGCCACCACGATCACCAGGTCGGCATTCTGGCCGTTGGTGATGAAGGTTTTGGAGCCGTTGAGGATATAGCCGTCGCCATCCTTGACGGCGGTTGTCTTGATGCCCTGCAGGTCAGACCCGGCAGCGGGCTCGGACATGGCGATGGCGCCAATCATTTCGCCGCTGACCATCTTCGGCAGGATGCGCTGCTTCTGCTCTTCGCTGCCGTAGTGCTCCACATAGGGCGCCACGATTTCGGTGTGCAGGCCCCAGCCGATACCGGTCAGGCCAGCGCGGGAAATCTCTTCGCTGACGACAACGCTGTACAGGAAGTCGGTGCCCAGGCCGCCGTACTCTTCCGATACCATCGGGCAGAGGAAGCCTTGCTCGCCTGCCTTGCGCCACAGTTCCTTGGGTACCTGGCCGGTTTTTTCCCACTCTTCATGATGCGGGGTCGCTTCGTTTTCCAGAAACTTGCGCACGGTGTCGCGGAAGGTTTCGTGGTCAGACGAGAACAAAGTACGGGGGATCATGGTGTTTTCTCCTGTTGATGACGCCTCATGCTCGCACAGCCTAGTCAACCAGCTGTGAACACCTCAGCGCTTGTACGTCATTGTCAAATTTTCAGGTTTTTCCGGTCTGTCACGCCTTGTGTGCGCGCGCCAGGTACTCGTGTGACTGCATCTCCAGCAAGCGGCTGCGGGTGCGGTCAAATTCGAACTCCAGCCGGCCGCCGGCATAAAGGTCTTCGATCGGCACTTCCGCAGTCAGGATCAGCTTGACGCTGCGGTCGTAGAACTCGTCCACCATATTGATGAAGCGGCGCGCCAGATCATCGGTGGCGCCGCCCATCCGTTCCACATTGCCCAGCAGCACCGTGTGAAATTCACGGGCCAGCTCGATGTAATCGTTCTGGCTGCGCGGGCCGTCGCACAGGGCGCGGAAGTCGAACCAGGCAACATCGTCACTGACTTTGCGGGCGTGAATCACACGGCCTTCCACATTCAGGTCGACCTGTTCACGGTGGTTGCCGTGTTCTGTTTCCAGGGTGGCAAACCGCTCTGTCAGGAAGGCTTCCGAATTGTCGCCCAGGGGGCAGTGATACAGCTCTGCCTGCTCCAGCAGTCGCAGCCGGTAGTCGGTGCCGCCATCGACGTTGAGCACATGCGTGTGCGCCTTGATCAGCGCGATGGCGGGCAAGAAGCGCGCCCGCTGCAGCCCGTCGCGGTAGAGGCCGTCGGGCTCGATGTTCGACGTTGCCACCAGCGTCACGCCCTCTTCCAGCAGCACCTCGAGCAGGCCCGCCAGAATCATGGCATCGGTGATGTCCGTGACGAAGAACTCGTCAAAACATAGCACTCGCGTGGCCCGGGCAAAATCACGGGCAATGTTTACCAGTGGATTTTTCTGTCCTTGACGCGCACGCATCTCCTGGTGCACGTGCTGCATGAAGCGGTGGAAGTGCATGCGCCGCTTCTCCGGAAACGGCAGGGACTCGAAGAAGACGTCCATCAGGTAGGTCTTGCCGCGGCCCACGCCGCCCCACATATACAGGCCCTGTATGGCCTGCGGGCGGCGCCGGCGAAACAGGCCACCACGGCGGCCGGTGCCGGCCATCAGCGCGTGATACACGGCATCCAGCTGCTCAACGGCACGCTGCTGCGCCGGGTCATGGAAGAACTCCGGGCGGGTCAGGTCGCGCTGGTAGTGCTCAAGAGGAGTCATGGGCCCGCACTGTCTATTCGGGGCGGCCAATGTAGCGCCGGGGCGCACGGATGGCAATTCAGCCCGTCGTGGTTGTGGCGCCCGCCGCCACGAGCTGCCTGTCGCTGGAGTCCTGTCGTTAGAGTCCTGTCGTTAAAGTGCGCCGGGCAGGCGGCTGCGGGCCACCTCGGCCAGCGGGATCAGGCGCCCGTGGAAGAAATGCCCGGCGTCCGGTACGCGAATCAGATCCGGCGCCAGCGGGGTCTGCGCCGCCCATTGGAAGACGTCCTCAGCGGGCACCACTTCATCGTCTTCGCTTTGCACCACGGTGACCGGGCAGGCGGTATTGTCGATGCTGTTGAAATCGTAGTGGTGCACCGGCGGCGCTACCAGGAACAGGTGTCTGGCCGGGCGGCCGTTGTCCGCCAGGATGCGCGCGCCGCGCGCCGCCACGAAGCTGCCGAAGGAGAAGCCCGCCAGCCACAGTGGCAGACCTGGCCAGGCGTGGGACAACCATGCTTCGGCGGCCAGCAGGTCCTCGGTCTCACCCAGGCCGTCGCTGTAGGCGCCCTGGCTCTTGCCCACGCCACGGAAATTGAAGCGCAACACAGCGCCACCGGCCTCGCGGCAGGTCCGGCTGAGGGTGGTCACCACCTTGTTGCCCATGGTGCCGCCGAACAACGGGTGCGGATGACAGACAATGGCGCAGAAAGTCGGGGTGCCTTCCCCCTTCTCCAGCACCGCCTCCAGGCGCCCTTCAGGCCCCTGCAAGTCGCAGGTTTGGCGGGTATCGCTGGCTGTCATCGGTGGCTCCTTCTGATGGTGGACCATGCGGTAGCACGAATTCTAACAATTACCCGGCCACTCTGCTTGGCGCTGGAGGAACAGCTGTGCTGCAATAGGATCGTCTGTAACGATCCCTGACACTCCGTTCTTGATACCCCATGGGAGTAACGCATGGAAAACCTGACCGCCGTTCTGCTCACGTTTTTTGCCGGCCTGATCGTCGGCGGCGCAGCCACCGTCCTGCTGATGCCCGCCCGACGCCAGCGCAAGCAATTCGAGCAGGAGCGCGATGAGGCGCTGAGCACACTGGCGCGACATCGGGAAGAGGTGGACCACCATTTCCTGCGCACCGCCGAGTTGGTCAACCAGATGACCGCATCCTACCGGGCCGTGCACGATCACCTGTCCGAGGGGGCCCGTGGCCTGTGCAGCGAGCAGGGCCGGCGCCTGGCCATGGCCAAGTCACTGGACAGCCTGCCGGGCTACCCCGGCGAGCAACCGGGCAGCAGCGGTGATGTCAGCCAGCCGCTGGACTATGCGCCATCCGCCCAGGGCACGCTGTCGGAGGACTTTGGTCTGCGCCTCAAGGCCGAGGGGCCTTTCTCCCCTCTGGATGACTTTGCCCGGCCGAAAGATGATGCCGCCACAGCGGGCGTCGAACCGCCCCGGGACTATGCCGAAGGGTGTGAGGACCAGGGCTGCTCGACGGCAGACGAGAAGCGCGCCTGACAGCCGTTCAACACTGACCGCACCACAACAACCCGGTGCCCTCAGACCGGGTTGTCGATATCAATGAAGACGTGTTCGATGCCGAAGGTGTCCGCCAGCCACTGGCCCACCGCCTGCACCCCGTAACGCTCGGTGGCGTGGTGCCCGGCTGCGAAATAATGGATGCCGGTTTCGCGGGCGAAATGCACCGTCGGTTCGGAGATTTCGCCGCTGAGATAGGCGTCCACCCCCTGGGCCTGGGCCTGTTCGATAAAGCCCTGCGCCGCACCAGTACACCAGGCGATGGTTTCGATCTCGTCTTCTGTCTCACCGATATGCAGGGCTTCGCGGCCCACCACGTCCTCGACCAGGCGGGCAAATTCCAGTGCCGTCATCGGCTCTGGCAAGCGTCCCACCAGACCAATGCCGTCGTCCCCCAGCGGGCCCGTCACACTGAGACCGAGGCGGCGCCCCAATTCAGCGTTATTCCCCAGGCGCGGGTGGCAATCCAGCGGCAGGTGGTACGCAAACAGGTTCAGATCGTGGCGCAGCAGGGTCTGCAGGCGCTGCTTCTTCATGCCGCGCACCCGTGCGTCTTCGTTTTTCCAGAAGTAGCCGTGGTGCACCAGCACCGCATCCGCTTCTTCAATCACCGCCGCATCCAGCAAGGCCTGGCAGGCGGTTACGCCGGTCACCACACGACGAATCTGCTCGCGCCCCTCCACTTGCAGGCCATTGGGGCAGTAATCCCGATAGGACCCGGGAGCCAGCAGCTCGTCCAGAGCGTGCAGCATGTCGTCGCGTTTGAGCATGGAGCCTCCGTCAGGTGTGTTCCCCGTGAGCCAGGGCGCGCTTTTGCGCTATCAGCATCACGGTGGCACGGGTTCATCTGATACACTGCCGCCAATTGTACCTCAGCGGAAAAAAATGCGATGAAGCTGCTGAAATTCCTCGCCGGCCCGGCCCTGACCGGCGTGATTGTGGGCATGGGTGTGCTCTGGTGGCACCAGTCCGGCCCGGGGGCACCCAACGGCGGCGCGCCCGCCAGCATGGGACAGCTGGTGACCTCTTATTCCGAAGCCGTGTCTCGTGCCGCCCCGGCGGTGGCCAATATCTACACGACGCAGGTCATCACCCGCCGTGACGAGCCGGACGATCCCTTCTTTCAGCAGTTCATGGGAGAGCCGCGCCGGGAGCGCATTCTGTCCAGCCTCGGCTCTGCGGTCATCGTCTCCAGCGCCGGATACATGCTGACCAGTTATCACGTCATCCGCGATGCCGATGAAATTCTGGTGGCATTGCATGATGGCCGCGAGGCGAGAGCCCAGGTGGTCGGCACCGACCCGGAAACCGACCTGGCATTGTTGCAGATTTCGCTGGATAACCTGCCGGTCATCCGGCTGGACAACAGTGCGCCGAATGTCGGTGATGTGGTGCTGGCCATCGGCAACCCGCTGGGCGTGGGCCAGACCGTCTCCATGGGGATTGTCAGCGCCACCGGCCGCAACCTCGGCATTGCCACTTTCGAGAATTTCATCCAGACGGATGCGGCCATCAACCGGGGCAATTCCGGTGGTGCGCTGATTGATACCCGCGGCAACCTGATCGGCATCAACACGGCCATCCTGTCTGCCGGCGGGAGCTGGGAGGGCATGGGCTTCGCCTCGCCCGCCTCCACCGCCAGCAAGGTCATGACGGATCTGATCGAACATGGCCGGGTGATTCGTGGCTGGCTGGGTGTCACGGTGCAGGACATCACGCCGAATCTGGCGGCGTCGTTCGGGCTGGAAGAGGCCCGTGGCGGGCTGGTATCGGAAGTCGTGCGCAATGGTCCGGCCCATCAAGGCGGATTGCGTCCCGGCGATGTGCTCAGCGGTATCAACGGCAACCGGGTGCGCGACGGTTTTCAGGCCATGAACATCATTGCCGGCACGCGCCCCGACACCGAGCTTGAGCTGAACGTGATTCGCAACCGGGAACCGCTGACCTTGTCGGTGCTGATCGGCACACGCCCGCCCGCTGAAGAAAACTGACACGCCATCGGTGTTTGATGGGTGTCAGATCAGTGTCAGAGCGGATCAGGCGTCCGAGAGTAGCGGGTCCAGGGCGCTGAGCAGCGCTTCGTGCTGCGCCTCGGTGCCGATGGTGATGCGCAGAAAATCGGCAATGCGTTCCGGGCGCGGAAAATGCCGCACAATAACGCCCTCGGCACGCAGCCCCGCCGCGAGTTGCTCGCCCTTGTGCTGCGGATGGCGGGCAAACAGGAAGTTCGCCGCCGAGGGCAGCACCTCGAATCCCCGCGCACGCAATGCCGCCGCCAGTGCTTCGCGACCGGCAACAATGGCATCACGGCACTGCTCGAACCATTCCCGATCTTCAAACGCGGCAGTCCCGGCAGCGATGGCCAGGCGATCCAGCGGGTAGGAATTGAAGCTGTTCTTGATGCGCTCCAGCCCTTCAATCAGCGGTCGCTGCCCCACCGCCAGACCGATGCGCAATCCGGCCAGCGAACGGGATTTGGACAACGTCTGGGTCACCAGCAGATTCGGGTAGCGATCCACCAGCGCAATCGCCGTCTCACCGCCAAAATCCACATAGGCCTCATCCACAACCACCAGAGAATCGGTGTTGCGTTGCAGCAGTGCCTCGATGTCTGCCAGCGGCAACGGCCGCCCGGTGGGCGCGTTGGGATTGGGGAAAATAATGCCGCCATTGTGTGCATGCTTGCCGGACGTGTTGCCAGATATGTAATCGGTCAGATCAATGCTGAAATCATCGCGCAAGGGCACAGTGCGGTAATCAATCTGGTACAGGCCGCAGTAGACCTTGTAAAAACTGTAGGTGATATCCGGAAACAACAGCGGCGCATTCTGGCGGAAAAACCCGAGGAACAGGTGCGCCAGCACTTCGTCGGAACCATTGCCGACAAAGACCTGATCGTTCTGCACACCGTAATATTCCGCAATCGCTGTCTTCAGCGCCGTAGCATCCGGGTCCGGATAAAGGCGCAGCGCATCGCCGCTGGCCGCCGCGATCGCCGCCAGCGCCCTGGGCGAAGGACCAAAGGGATTTTCGTTGGTGTTGAGTTTGACCAGCCGCGCCAGTTTCGGCTGTTCACCGGGCACATAGGGCACCAGTTGGTGAACAAAGTCGCTCCAGTATTTGCTCATTGCGCAGACCCACTGCCGTCAATGTTGCCGTCAATCTGGTCATCAATTCTGTATTCGGCACTGCGCGCATGGGCGGTCAGCCCTTCGCTGCGTGCCAACGGTGAGGCGATGCGGCCCAGCAAGCTGGCACCCTGCGGCGAGCAACCGATCAGCGAACTGCGTTTCTCGAAGTCATAGACCCCCAGCGGCGACGAGAAACGGGCCGTGGCGGAGGTCGGCAACACGTGGCTGGGCCCGGCACAATAATCGCCGACCGCTTCCGAGGTATGACGCCCCAGAAAAATGGCGCCGGCATGCCGTACCTGGCGCGCCCAGGTCATGGGATCATCCAGTGACAATTCCAGGTGCTCCGGGGCCAGCCGATTAACCAGCACCATGGCCTCATCCAGATCACGCACCTGTATCAGTGCGCCACGATTGGCCATGGAGGTGCGGATAATGTCTTCGCGCTCCAGTGTGACGACAAGGCGCGCCATGCTTTCCGCCACCTGATCCAGGAAGGCCGCATCGGGCGAGATCAGGATGGCCTGGGCTTCCTCGTCGTGCTCCGCCTGGGAAAATAGGTCCATGGCAATCCAGTCCGGATTGGTCTTGCCATCGCAAACCACGAGAATTTCCGACGGCCCGGCGATCATGTCGATGCCGACCTTGCCGAATACCTGGCGCTTGGCTTCTGCCACATAAATATTGCCGGGGCCGACAATCTTGTCGACGGCGGGAATGGTTTCTGTGCCCCAGGCCAGTGCGGCAACTGCCTGGGCGCCACCCACGGTGAGCACGCGGTCAATGCCGACAATGGCCGCGGCGGCAAGCACCATGTCGTTGAGCTCACCACCGGGAGACGGGGACACCATGACCACCTCACCAACGCCAGCCACTTTGGCCGGGATGGCGCTCATCAACACCGAGCTGGGGTAGGCTGCCTTGCCGCCGGGCACGTACAGGCCGGCGCGGTCGAGGGGCGTGACCTGCTGGCCCAGCAAATGGCCATCCGCATCTTCGTAGTGCCAGGAATCCTGACGCTGCCGCACGTGGTAACTGCGCACACGTTCCGCCGCCGCTTCCAGCGCCTCGCGTTGTGCGGCGGGAATGCGTGCCAGCGCCGCCTGCAACTGATCCTGGCCCACAATCAGCTCGTCGATGTGCGTGACCTGGCGGCGGTCAAAGCGGTTGGTGTAGGTCACCACCGCCGCGTCACCCTGCTCACGCACGGCACGAATGATCTCACTGACGCGGGCGCTGACTTCGCTGTCGCGCTCTTCGCTCCAGGCCGTCAGTTGATCCAGCCTGCTATCAAAATCCGCCTGTGTGCTGCTGAGGCGAGTGGTTTTCATGCGCGCTCACCTGCCTTGTCGTCTGTGCCGTCCCGACGCGCGGCCACTGCCTCTGCCAGACAATCAATAATGCGTTGAATGTCCGTGTGACGGGTTTTCATGCTGGCCTGATTGACGATCAGCCGGCTGGACACATGCGCAATCAGCTCGGTCGGCTCCAGGCCATTGGCGCGCAGCGTGTTGCCGGTATCGACGATATCCACGATGCGGTCCGCCAGCCCCACGATTGGCGCCAGTTCCATGGCGCCGTAAAGCTTGATCACATCGGCCTGGCGGCCACAGCTGGCGAAATATTGACGCGCGATGTTCACGAACTTGGTGGCCACCCGCAGGCGCCCGACCACCGGCTCGGCATCCTTCGGTGCGGCAACCATCAGTTTGCAGCGTGCAATTTCCAGATCCAGCGGTTCGAAAATACCCGCCGCACCATGCTCCATCAGCACGTCCTTGCCCGCCACGCCGATATCGGCCGCGCCATGCTGCACATAAGGCGGCACATCCGTGGCGCGCAGAATAATGATGCGCACATCATCGCGGCTGGTTTCAAAGATCAGCTTGCGCGACTTGTCCGGATCTTCCAGCAGACGAATGCCGGCGTTTTCCAGCAGCGGCAGCGTTTCCTGAAGAATCCGGCCCTTGGAGAGCGCGATGATCAGTGGCCGATCAGTTGCCATGTTGGTTCACCCTGATACCGTCAGCCCGGGACACGACGAATGGTCGCGCCCAGCATCTGCAGTTTCTCTTCAATACATTCATAACCGCGATCAATGTGGTAAATGCGGTCCACGGTCGTGTCACCGTTGGCCACCAGCGCGGCAATCACCAGCGACGCGGAGGCGCGCAGGTCGGTCGCCATCACCGGGGCGCCGGTCAGATGCGGCACGCCACGAATGATGGCAGTGTTGCCTTCCACCTGGATATCCGCACCCATGCGGTTCATTTCCTGAACATGCATGAAGCGGTTTTCAAACACCGTTTCCACAATGGTGCCGGTGCCTTCGGCGATGGTATTCATGGCCGCAAACTGTGCCTGCATGTCTGTCGGCATGGCTGGATAGGGCGCGGTGCGCAGGGACACGGAGCGTGGCCGGCGGCCTTCCATATCCAGGCTGATCCAGTCGTCGCCCACCTCGATCTTTGCGCCCGCCTCTTCCAGCTTCTGCAGTACCGCGTCGAGCAATTTCGGCGCCGTATCCTTGACCTTGATACGCCCGCCGGTGGCAGCCGCCGCAATCAGATAGGTGCCGGTTTCGATGCGGTCCGGAATCACGTTGTGGTGGCAGCCGTGCAACCGCTCGACCCCTTCAATGGTGATGGTGTCGGTGCCGGCGCCGCTGATGCGTGCGCCCATGGCCATCAGGCACTCTGCCAGGTCCACTACTTCCGGTTCGCGGGCAGCGTTCTCGATCACGGTAGTGCCGTCGGCGAGCGTGGCCGCCATCATCAGGTTTTCGGTGCCGGTCACGGTAACGACGTCCATTACCAGCCGGGCGCCACGCAGGCGACCGTCAACACTGGCGTGAACGTAACCGTTGATCACCTCGATGTTCGCACCCATGGCTTCCAGACCACGTAAATGCAGATCCACCGGGCGACTGCCGATGGCACAGCCGCCGGGCAGGGACACTATCGCCTTGCCGAAATGCGCCACCAGCGGGCCCAGCACCAGGATCGAGGCACGCATGGTGCGGACCAGCTCATAAGGCGCCTGGAAATCGCTGATGGTGGAGGCGTCGACCTCGACATTCATGCGGTCGTCAATCACCACGCGCACACCCATGCGGCCGATCAGTTCGATCAGGGTGGTGACATCCTGCAGATGCGGCAGGTTGCCCACGGTCACCGGCTCATCGGCGAGCAGCGTCGCGGCAATGATGGGCAGCGACGAGTTCTTCGAGCCGGAAATGCGTATTTCGCCGTCCAGCCGTGCGCCGCCGGTGATGATCAGTTTGTCCATGAGACAGGTTCCTGGTTTGGGGCTTTCAATGTACGTGCGTAATGTGTGTTTTGCGTGTGCCCTGCATGTGCTTCAGGCAAGGCCGCGACGCTGCGCTTCATCCCATTGTGCCGACGTATGGGCGCGAATCGTAACAGCGTGGATGCTGCCATCGGCGATTTCAGCGTTGATGCAGCTGTACACCCGCTGCTGCCGCTTCACCGGGCTCAGGCCCTCGAAGGCATCGGCGATCACCAGAATCTCGTATTTGCCACCCTCGCCCTGCACCGCAACACGGGCGTCGTCGATACCCGCTTCTATCAATGTCTTGATCTGATCCGGGGTCATTGGCTCTCCTGTCGCATACAGTCGGGCGCATACGGCGGGCGCAAGGGCGCCCCCGCAGCGGGTTCACGGGAGCGCCATGATAGGGCTTAAACAGATATTTTTCATCTGCCGGGGCGCGCAGGCCCCGGCCGAGGGTTCGCGGAGAGGGGCTGGAGGGGGCTTCGCGAAGGCTCAGCTGCCGCCTGCTGCAGCCTCTTCGATATCCACCTCAGTGGACCAACCGGCGATCACCTTGTCGATATCGCCGCCGTGCTGGCGCATGGCCTGATCAAACTGCATGCGGAACACCCGCCCCAGGTTGAGGCCATTGACGATCACGTTATCCACTTTCCAGGCCTCACCGTCCTTGAACATGGTGTAAGCAATGGGCATGGGGCGGCCGCTGTCCGTCACAAACTCCATCTGCACCCGGGCCCGGTCACCGCGTACATCACCTTCCTCCAGTGGCAACACGCTGATCGGCTGCCCCTCATACATGGTCACGCCGGCGGCATAGGTCTGCACCATGCTGCGCCGGAAGCGCTCCATGAAGCGGTTGCGCTGATCCCGCGATGCCGCGCCGAAATGATCGCCCATGACCAACCGGGTAATACGCCGAAAATCCACCAGCTCATCCAGCTCCTCATCCACCACCTTGCGGGCATACGCCGGATCACCGGCCAGCTTGTCACGCTCGGCATCAATGCGCTGGGTCATGCGTTCCACGGCGCTGCGAATCACCTCGTCTGGCGCCGTGGCTGCCTGAGCGGGCAACGAGGTCATCATCGCGCCCAGCGCCAGTACAACGATCGCCGCCATCCGTTGCCACAGCGCTTCGGGGAAACCTGCTTTCAGCCCAAGTGCTCTCATGTATTTCTCCTGCCATCGTTGTACTGGCATCAGTGCCAGTACATCTGCTTTAAAAGTCCGGCAACTGCCTGCCAGAATCGGCCCGTGCCCTCGATCGGCTATCTAACCGGCCAGAGCGGGGCTTGTCCAGTCACCTGACAGTGTGCACGAGATGCTTGCTGTTCTACCGTGAACACCGATTTAATGGCGCCTTGCACCTGTGTCACTGCCTGACACGCTACTCTGACACACTACCCTGACTTACTTGGAACAGGATGCCCTCCGGAGGTTCAATGTTGCCCGCTCTGCTGGCCTGTGTATTCGGCCTGGTGATTCTGGTCTGGAGTGCCGACCGCTTCGTCGGGGGCGCCGCAGGCCTCGCCCTGCGCCTGGGCATGACGCCCATGACCATTGGCCTGACACTGGTGGCCTTCGGTACCTCTGCGCCGGAAATTCTGGTTTCCGCCACCGCCTCCCTGACCGGCAGCAGCGATCTGGCGATTGGCAATGCGCTGGGCTCAAATATCGCCAATATCGGCATGGTGCTGGCCGTCACGCTGCTGGTACGTCCCATTCTGATTACGCCAGGCACACGTCAGCGCGACCTGCCCGCCTACCTGCTGGTGGCGGCAGTGACCGGCCTGATACTGCTGGACGGCGTGCTCACACGCCGCGAGGGCACGCTACTGCTGGGTATGCTGTGCATCATGGGCTGGCTGCTATGGCAATTCCGTCAGCGCGATGCCATCGAAGACCCGGAGCTGCCCGCCCACGGCAGCAGCGCCCTGAAGGACTGGGGGCTGTTCATCAGCGGCCTGGTCATGCTGCTGGTGAGTGCGCGTCTGCTGGTCTGGGGCGCGGTGGAGCTGGCCCTGTCCCTGGGTGTCAGTGAGACCGTCATCGGCTTGACGCTGGTGGCCGCGGGCACGAGTCTGCCGGAACTGGCGGCCTCCGTGGCCGCCGCCCTGCGCGGCCATGCCGATCTGGCCATCGGCAATATTGTCGGCTCCAACATCATGAATCTGGTCGCTGTGCTGCCGGTGCCGGCCTTGCTGGCGCCGGGTCTGATGGACCCGGCACTGGTCAGCCGCGATTTCCCCGCCATGCTGGCCCTTTCCGCAGTATTGCTGATCCTGGTGCTGATTGCCGGACGGCGCCGGCTGGGACGCGGTGCCGGATTGGTGCTACTGGCCGGGTACACCGGCTACCTGACGCTGCTGGCCGCGCAAAGCCTGTAATGCCTGAGATGGCCTGTCCGGCGGCGCCCCGGACAGGCAGACCGGACTCGCAGGCCACACCCGCCGCCCTGTATACTCCGCTCACTCATCGCCACGTCGGCCCGCCCCGGCCGGCTGACAGGCCGTCATCGAGAACCGTCATCGAGAAAACGCATGAGTCAGGATTCCAGACAAGCCCCTTCTGATCAGGGTTTCCAGGCCAGCGCCCGCCGGGTGTTGCGGCTCGAGGCAGATGCGGTGGCCGAGCTGATTGACGCCATTGGCGGTCACACGGACCAGGCCTGCTCACTGATGCTGGCCTGCAGTGGTCGCATCATCGTGACCGGCATGGGCAAGTCCGGGCATATCGGCAACAAGATCGCGGCCACGCTGGCCAGCACCGGCACGCCATCCTTTTTTGTGCATCCGGCGGAGGCCTCCCACGGCGACCTGGGCATGATCACGCCCGGCGACGCAGTGCTGGCGCTGTCCAATTCCGGCGAAACCGCCGAAGTGCTGGCTATCCTGCCGGTGCTCAAGCGCCGGGGCATTCCCCTGATCAGCATCACCGGACGCCCCGACTCCACGCTGGCGCGACAATCCGACGTGCATATTCCGGTGGTGGTCAGCATCGAGGCCTGCCCGCATAACCTGGCACCGACTTCCAGCACCACGGCTGCGCTGGCCATGGGTGACGCGCTGGCGATTGCGCTGCTGGAAGCCCGAGGCTTTTCTGCCGAGGATTTTGCCCTGTCACATCCCGGCGGCAGCCTGGGCCGTCGCCTGCTGCTCACCGTGGACGACATCATGCACGGCGGTGAGCGGCTGCCCAGCGTCCCGGCAGGCACGACGCTCAGCGAGGCACTGCTGGAAATCAGCCGCAAGGGCCTGGGCATGACCGCCGTCACCGCCGCAGATGGCACGCTGGCGGGCATTTTCACAGACGGTGACCTGCGCCGCGTGCTCGACCTGCCCGAGCTGGACATACGCCAGTGCCCCATTGAGCAGGTCATGACACGAGACCCGGTGGTGATCGAAAGCGGGCATCTGGCTGCCGAAGCCGTCAAGATCATGGAACAGCGCAAGATCAACGGCCTGATCGTCGTTGATGCCCAACACCGGCCCGCTGGTGCGCTAAACATGCACGATCTTTTGCGTGCGGGCGTGGTCTGAATACTTTATCCAACACCAGACAACACGAGACAACACATGGCTTCACACGACACAGGCACACACGGCATGGGCAACGCCGCATTGCGGGCCCGGGCCCGGGGCCTGAAACTGATGGCCTTTGACGTCGACGGCGTGATGACCGACGGCCGCCTTTATTACGGCCCCGACGGCGAAGCCTTCAAGGTGTTCAACAGCCTCGACGGCCACGGCCTCAAGCAGCTGGCGCAGGCCGGTGTCGTACTGGCGATCATCACCGGCCGCAACTCCGACATGGTGGCGCGGCGCGCATCAGACCTGGGTATCGCGCATGTCATTCAGGGGCGCGAAGACAAGGGCGCTGTGTTGCAGGCACTGGCTGAATCGCTGCAACTGGCGCCACAGCAGGTCGGCTATGCGGGCGATGATGAACCCGACGTCCCGGCGCTGGCCTGGGCGCACCTCGCCTTTTCTGTGCCCAACGGCCATGCCTGCGCGCAACAGGCCGCAGACATCGTCACCCGTCAGTCAGGTGGCCAGGGGGCGGTGCGGGAGATCTGTGATTTCATCCTCAGCGCGTTGCCCACGCGCACGGTGGACACAAGCCAATGACATGCCCATTGATGTGCCGATTAAAGAGTAGCCTCACGTGAACAGCCAGGGCGTTCTCAGCGCGATCGGTGTCACACTGATGGCCGCCGTCGTGCTGCTGGTGCTGCATGAGTGGCGCGACATGCCCGCGCTCACCGATGATGAGCGTGCCCTGCCGCCCGCACTGATCGTTCACGGGGTGCAGGCGCGCGCCTTCAGTCCGGAAGGCGCGCTGCAATATGACCTGCGCGCCGAAAGCATCACTGAACTGGATGAGACGGGCCAGACCCTGGTCGCACACCCTCACCTGTCCATGTTCAACCCGGCGCTTGCCTGGGAAGTGACAGCCGATGAGGGTGAGATCAGCGACAAGGGCCGGCATGTGGTGCTACGTGGCGCGGTGGAGGCCAGAGATCATGGTCCCGACGAAATACTGATGGAGAGCGGGGAACTGATCTATGAGTCCCGCCTGGAGCAACTGCGCAGCCCCGGCAGAGTGCGCATCACCCACCCCTCCGGCACCACCGAGGCGGGCGCGATGCAAGCCGACATGGGTGAAGAAACCCTGTATCTGGAACAACGAGTGGAAAGCCGTTATGACGCGAGCTGATTACCACCTCAGAGCCCCGGGACGTCTGTCGGGCTCACTGAGCGCCCTGCTTGCGCTGGCCTTGCTGTGTGGCAGCACCAGCCTGGGTGCCGAGCCGATAACGGAAGACACCATCATCAGCGCCGATCGGGCCACCTTCAAACAGGCCGCCGGCACCGGCGTCTATGAGGGCAATGCGGAGCTGGTCCAGGGCCAGCGGCAGGTGAATGCCGAGCGCATCGAACTGCAGCTGCAGGACGGCGACCTCCGCCGTGTGGAAGCCACCGGCAACCCGGTGCGGCTGCGCGACGGTACAGAGATCAATGCCCGCGCCCGGCGCCTTGTCTATGATGTGGACCAGCAGACCATCACACTGATGGATGATGCCCACATTGAATACCAGGGCCGCAGTTTTGAGGGCGCCCGCGTGGTCTATAACCTCAGCACACGGGACATCGAGGCCAGTGGCGACGGCGCCAGCCAGCGCGTACGCCTGGTGATCCCCGCAGAAGATCAGAAGGATGCAGCACAGTGAGTCTGCTCAGCGCACACAACCTGGCCAAGAGCTACAAAGGTCGCCGGGTCATTGAAGACGTATCACTGCAAGTCGAGGCGGGCCAGGTTGTCGGCCTGCTTGGCCCCAATGGCGCCGGCAAGACCACCTGTTTCTACATGATCGTCGGCCTGGTGCCACCAGATGCCGGGTATATCAGCATTGATGGTGACAACATCACCGCCCTGCCGATGCACGGCCGGGCTCGCCGTGGCATCGGTTACCTGCCCCAGGAAGCCAGTATTTTCCGGCGCCTGACGGTGGCCGACAACATCATGGCGATCCTGGAAACCCGCAAGGAGCTGACCCGCCCGGAGCGCGAGGAGCGCCTGGAAAAGCTGTTGCAGGAGTTCAACATCACGCATATCCGCGACAGCCTGGGCATGAGCCTCTCCGGCGGTGAGCGGCGCCGCGCCGAAATTGCCCGGGGGCTGGCCACGGACCCGGCCTTCATTCTGCTGGATGAACCCTTCGCCGGGGTCGATCCGATCTCCGTGAAAGACATCAAGGCGATCATCACCCACCTGCGCGATCGCGGCATCGGCGTGCTGATCACCGATCACAATGTGCGTGAAACCCTGGATATCTGCGACACCGCCTACATCGTCAGCGGCGGCCACATCATCGCGGCGGGCAACGCCGACATCATCCTCGCCAACCAACAGGTGCGCGACGTCTACCTGGGGGCCGACTTCCGGCTCTGACTCCCGGCGCTGACTCCCTGCACAGAGAGCACGGCGCTATCTGAATCAGCCCCGAATTTCAAGAATGGGCACGAAAATTGCTTCTTGCTATGCTGCAGGCTTGTTGAGTGATCAAGAGCAGCGCCGCACCCCACGGGCTAACCCCGTAGGATAGCGGCGCCATCATGCTCACGGGGGACAACAGACAAGCATGAAACCGGGCCTGCAGATTCAGATTGGTCAGCACCTGACCATGACGCCGCAGCTGCAGCAGGCTATCCGCCTGCTGCAGCTGTCGACGCTCGACCTGCGTCAGGAGATCCAGGAGGCCATCGAAGCCAACCCGCTGCTGGAGCTGGAAGAAGGCGAGCCGCTGGACCTGCCCGACAGTGACGACGTCGACCTGGCCGAAGTCGCCGGCGATGATGCCGCGCTGGCCGACCAGGACAGCGGCGTGGATACCGACTGGGACGACCCCTATACCGAAGCCCCTTCCGCCGGCGCCGCCAGCGACGACGACATGGACGCCTGGGAGGAGCGCACCGCCGCCACCACCTCCCTCGACCAGCACCTGCTCTGGCAGCTCAACCTGACGCCGATGACCGATGCCGATCGGATCATTGCGTTTGCCATCATCGAATCCCTCAACGACCGGGGTTACCTGACCTGTTCACTGGAAGACATCGCCATTGCGGCGCGCCAGGAGATGGCCGACGCGCTGCCCGATGAGCTCTGGCCGGAAGAGGACGAGGTGCTGGCAGTGCTGCACCGGCTGCAGCACTTTGATCCGCCGGGTGTTGCCGCCCGGGATCTGGCCGAATCCCTGGCCATCCAGTTGCGCCAGCTTCCCGAGGACACGCCCTGGCGGGCCCAGGCGCTGACACTGACCGCCCACCTGCCCCTGCTGGAAAGCCGCGACTACGCCCAGTTGCGGCGTGCGCTGGCTGTTGATGAGCAGGATCTGGTGGCGGTGATCCAGCTGCTGCGCAGCCTGAATCCCCATCCCGGTGACAGCATCGTGCAGCGCCAGCAGGAATACATCGTCCCGGACGTGATCGTGCGACGCAGCGGCCGCCGTTGGCGCGTGGAGCTCAACGGGGAGGCCCTGCCCCGAGTGCGTCTGAACAGCCAGTACGCCGCCCTGGCCGGCAGCAAGGGGCTGCGCGATGACGACAGCAGTTACCTGCGCAACCAGCTACAGGAAGCCCGCTGGTTCCTGAAAAGCCTGCAAAGCCGCAACGATACGCTGCTGCGCGTCGCCACCCGCATTGTCGAGGTGCAACAGGGCTTCTTCGAGTACGGCGAAGAGGCCATGAAACCCCTGGTACTGGCGGAAATCGCCAGCGCGGTGGAGATGCACGAATCGACCATTTCCCGGGTCACCAGCCAGAAATACATGTTCACGCCGCGGGGCATGTTCGAGCTCAAGTTTTTCTTCTCAAGTCATGTGGGTACAGACGGCGGCGGTGAATGTTCAAGCACTGCTATTCGTGCCATCATAAAGAAGCTGATCGCTGCCGAGAGCCCGAAAAAACCATTGAGCGACAGCAGACTGGCCAGCCTGCTCAATGAACAGGGCATTCAGGTGGCGCGGCGCACCGTCGCCAAGTACAGAGAAGCGATGCGTATTCCGGCATCCAGCGAGCGTAAACGTCTGATCTGAGTCAGCGCGAGACACGACGCAGAAGCCGGTTAACTGAACCAGGTACAGGAGTCAGCCATGCAGATCAATATCAGCGGTCATCACCTGGATATCACGGACGCCCTGCGCGAGTACGTCAATGAGAAATTCACCCGCCTTGAACGCCACTTCGAACACATTACCAGCATCCAGGTGATCCTTTCGCCGGAGCCCAAGACACACAAGGCCGAATCGACAGTTCGCATTGCCGGGGGCGAGGTGTTCGCCACCGCAGAAGCCGGTGACATGTATGCCGCCATTGATATGCTGACGGACAAACTGGACCGACAGATCCTCAAGCACAAGGAAAAGTCGGTCAACCGGAATCACGGCCACTGACTTCATTGCACACATCAGTCACTGCACACATCAGGCATCAATCATGCGCGTCAGGGAATTACTTACACCGGAGAGAACCCACCATCACCTGCAGGGCGTCAGCAAGAAGCGCCTGCTTGATCAGGTCGCCGAACTGGCCAGCCAGGGCAACGTCGGCCTGCAGGAACAGGAAGTCTTCGAAGCCCTGATTGCGCGTGAACGCCTGGGCAGTACCGGCATCGGGGAAGGCATCGCCATCCCCCACTGCCGGCTGTCATCATGCGACAAACCCATCGGGCTGCTGGTCAGTCTGGATGAGGCCATCGACTTTGATGCCGTGGATGCACGGCCCGTGGATCTGGTCTTTGTCCTGCTGGTGCCGGAGGAGAATCCCGAGCAGCACCTCAAGACACTCAGCCACCTTGCCGCACTGTTCAATGAGCCCAGCTTCCGCAATGACCTGCGCAAAGCTACCTCCGCAGAGCAGCTGTTCCGGACGGCCATTGATTCCGAAGCCGAGTTGCAGCTCGCCTCCTGAGCCGCCCTGTCCCAGCCCCGAAACATGAATGAGGGCGCCGATACCGGCGCAGCACACATGAAACTGGTTATCCTCAGCGGCCGCTCCGGCTCCGGTAAAAGCACCGCCCTCCAGGCGCTGGAGGATCTGGGTTTTTATTGCGTCGACAACCTTCCCCTTGGCCTGCTGCCCGTCCTGGCAAAGCAGCTGCAGGAAGAGAACGCTGAAATACAGCGTATTGCCGTTGGTATTGATGCCCGTAACCTGCGCAGCCAGTTGCCCCGTTTCACGGAGCTTCTGGAAGCGGTACGCGAGCAGGGCATCAAGTGCGAGGTCATCTATCTGGATGCGGATCACGACACCCTGCTCAAGCGCTTCAGCGCCACGCGGCGACGCCACCCGCTCAGCGCTCAGGACATGTCGCTCTCAGAGGCAATCCGCCATGAAGGTGAGCTGCTTGGCAGCATTCAGAACCATGCTGATCTGACCATCGATACCAGCAGCATGGACCCGCACACCCTGCGCAACATGATCCGTGACCGGGTCGTGCAGCGCGGCGGACGCCTGTCCTTGCTGGTGGAATCTTTCGGCTTCAAGAACGGCGTGCCACCAGATGCGGATCTGGTCTTTGACGTGCGCATGCTGCCCAACCCGCACTGGGACCCCACCCTGCGCGCCTACGACGGTCGCCAGCAACCGATTCGCGATTTTCTCGACAGCCAGGACGACACACCGGCCCTGCTGCATGACATCGAACAACTGTTACTGCGCTGGCTGCCGCGCTATGAAGCGAATGATCGCACTTACATGACGGTAGCCATCGGCTGCACCGGCGGCCGCCACAGATCTGTGTATATGGTGGAAGCGCTGTCAGCCCGTCTGTGCAAAGCCGGCTGGGACGCTCAGATACGCCATCTGGAACTGGAATAACACACCATGCTGCACAGTGAGCTACCGGTCATCAACAAGCTCGGACTGCATGCGCGGGCCGCCGCCAAGGTGGTCAGCATCGCTTGCCGCCATGACGTAAAGATTTTGCTGCGTTGCAACGGCCGCGAAGTGGAAGCGCGTAACATGATGGGCGTCATGACCCTCGCTGCCGCCAAGGGCAGCAGCGTTCAGGTCAGCGTCGAAGGCGAACAGGCCAGCGCCGCACTGGCGGAGCTGACAGACCTGTTCGCACGTCGTTTCGACGAAGAAGAATAAGCGCCAGGAAGAACCGGCGCTGCTCTCACAGTGAGTCGGTATAAATATCCCGGAAGGAGCTGTAGTAACTCACCGCCAGCACCGGAAACAACACCAGAAAGAACCCCAGCGACGGCAGCCAGGCCAGAATATAAGCCGCCACGCCAGCACCCAGCGCGGCGGCTACCAACATCAGCACCAGCGACGGCAGCATCAGCAGGATGACAAGCAGCACCACCGCAATGCCGTACCAGAGCATCGGCATGATGTTGCTCAGGCAACCACGCAAACTCATCATCAGCGCTTCGCCCACAGGCCGCTTGCCGAAAAACACCAGCGCGGGCGCGAACCAGTACAGTGCCATGGCAGGAATGAACAGCGCTGCCATAATCAGTGCCAGCAGGACCATACGCAACAGCACGCCTTCACCACCAGGGAAACCCGGTTGCTCTGACATTGCCATGTTCAGCATGGCGGAGAACATATCGGCAAACAGCAGATAACCAATGATACCGCCGACGATCAACGCCCCGAGAAACAGGCCCAGATAGCTCAGACCCAGCAACAACAGCGGGGTGAACTGCTCCTGGAAGCCGCGGAAGATGTTGCCGATGCGTGGCGACTGCTGCTCATCGGCGTTGTACGCCAGCATCAACAACCCGGCGCTGAAAACGGGCGCCAGAATGAACGACGCCAGTATCCCCAGCAAGGGCACCTGCTGAATCGCCCCGGAAATCAGCCACAGCAACACGGCCCCGAAAAACACCACCGCCTTTGCGTTACAGAAAATACGCCAGCCATCACTGATCCAGCGCCAGCCCGCACCCACATCACGACCGCGGGGCGCATTGATCACCAGCGTGCTCTCCGGGCGCGGCGGCATGACATCTGCCTGCGGCTGTTGGTAGGGATTGCTGTCGTTCGGTTGCCCGTTATTCCCTTGATAATCCTGCATGCTACTCATACCCCCGCTATTTTCATCGGCGACAGCAGCAAGCTGCCGCAGTGAATATTCCCTCTTTCATCCACATCACAGCCTGCCGCCTGAAGGCCGGCAAACATGTCCCCCAGGTGCCCGGCGATGGTGAACTCCTCCACCGGGCCGGCGATCTCGCCATTTTCCACCCGAAAACCGGACGCGCCACGGGAGTAATCGCCACTGACCAGATTGACCCCTTGCCCCATGACTTCCGTGATCAGCACACCATGCCCCATGCGCCGGCACAGTGCCGCCTGATCCTCAGCACCATGACTGATGGTGAGATTACGCACCCCACCGCCGTTGCCGGTCGGCGTACGCGCCAGCCGACGTGCGGCATAAAGACCCAGCGCATACTGCGACAGGACACCCTGGCGCACAAAATCCTGATCACGCGTGGCAATACCATCGGTATCAAACGGTGCCGAGGCACTGCCGCCACGCAAATGCGGGCGCTCGCTGATTGTCACCCATTCCGGAAATACCTGGCTGTCGATCCGGTCACGCAAAAAAGAGGCATTGCGATAGAGCGCGCCGCCACTGATGGCCGAAATGAAATGTCCGATGAGCCCCTTGGCCACTTCCGGCGCAAACAGCACCGGCATCTCGCCGGTGTCCAGCCGGGTCGCGCCCAGTCGCGCCAGCGTGCGCTCAGCGGCCCGCGCGCCAATAGCCTCCGGCGTCGCCAGCCGACTCGCATCGCGCTGGGTGTCATACCAGTAATCCCGCTGCATGGCGCCATCCTGCTCCGCCACCAGCACGCAGGAACGGCTGTGGTGCGAGCCACGCCAGCCACCGATAAAGCCATGGCTGTTGGCGTAAACCCGTGCGCTGACATGGCTGCCCACGGTGGCGCCTTCGGAGTTGATGATGCGCGGGTCACGGCGCCCGGCGGCTTCGCAGGCCTGTGCCTCGGCAATGGCCTGCTCCGGCGTCAGCGTCCAGGGATGATACAGATCCAGATCCGGGACCTCGGTGGCCAGCCACTCCGGCGGCGCCAGCCCGTTGTGCTCATCCAGGCCCGTCTGCTGCGCTATCGCCAGCGCCGCAGCGACCGTCTCACGCAGACTGTCCGGGGCATCATCGCTGCTGCTGGCCGTGCCCTTGCGCTGCCCTGCGTAGACAGTCACCGAGACCCCACGATCACGATTGAATTCCAATGTCTCGACTTCACCGAGGCGCACCGTGACCGACAGCCCTTCACCGGCGCTGATGCCCACCTCCGCCGCCGTGGCGCCCTGTCTTGCTGCCTCCTCAATGACGAAGCGTGCGCGCTCGCGGAGCGTCTCGAGCACGCTGTCATCCAGCGCGACTATCGCGCCGGGCGCACCTGCACCGGGACGTGCTGCGCTGTCGACCTGCGTATTGGCCGGCATATTGGCGGATATCAGAGGCTTTTCGTGACTTGTCTTTTCGTTTGTTGGCATGGGCGAGTAAACTTGGCGGCTAATTGCCACAGTAGATAGCGTATGGACGAGTATAACGACGACGACCTGCCCAGCAAATCAGCCCTCAAGCGCGAGGTGTCTGCCCTGCAGGAGGTCGGCGAAAAACTCATGAATCTCAAGGCCGCCGATCGTGCGCGGCTGCCCCTCACCGATGCTCTGGTACGAGCCATCGACGAGAGCAAGCGCATCACCGCTCACGAAGCGCGCCGTCGCCACGCCCAGTACGTGGGCAAGCTGATGCGCGCCGCCGACGGTGATGCCATCGAACTGGCGCTGGCCGCGCTGGACGATCCGCTGCGCCACAAGCGCCTGCTCGACTGGATGGAGCGTCTGGACCGCAGCGACAACAGCAAGGCCGCCCAGGTCATTGTCGATGAGGTCATGCAGACCTATGCCGCCGCAGACCGCCAGCATCTGCGCAATCTGCTGCGCAACTACTTTGCCAGCCGCCTGCCCGCAGGCAAGCAACCTGATCCGGACTTGCCCGAAGACCGCGCCGCCCTGGATAAATTGCAGCGCGAACGACGCAAGGTCTACGACTACTTCAATATGCTGGAGCGTAACGCGCCCCTCTGACATCAACCGTCAGCCCAGTTCAGGACCAGTTCAGGACTAGTTCAGGGGCAACATGTACTGCGCCAGCTGTGCGGAGGTGCGGCGCAAATTGCCGCTGAGCAACCGGGCAATATTCATCAGGATCACATGGGCAGCCTGCGGCGAGCGTTTGCGCAGCTGCTCGAAGCCCTTGCGCGTGAGCACGATCACCGTGCTTTCTTCGCTTGCCAGCGCCGATGCAGAGCGCGGCTCATGATCAATCAACGCCATCTCGCCCAGCGAATCACCCGCATGCAAATGCGCAATGACCACGTCCTTGTCGTCCTGCCCGCGTTTGATGATATCCAGCCGACCACGCACGACAAAACACATGAAATCGCTGTGATCCCCTTCGCGGCAGACCACGTCGCCGGTGCTGAACCGATTGACGAACACCAGCTTGGCGACCTGTTGCAGGTCCGCCGCCATCATGCCGTCAAACAAACGCATTCTTGCCAGCACTTCCGCCACATTGGACATATCAGCGGTTCCCCGTTTCAACTCTGATGCTGTGATCTGCCTGTTCAGGCAGTGCCGCCTACCGTCAGTGCATCAACACGCAAGGTCGGCTGGCCGACGCCCACCGGCACCGATTGCCCTTCCTTGCCGCAGACACCGATGCCGGAATCCAGCGCCAGGTCGTTGCCGACCATGGAAATCTGCTGCATCACTTCTGCGCCGCTGCCAATCAGCGTTGCGCCACGCACCGGTGCCACGATCTTGCCCTTCTCCACCAGGTAAGCCTCGCTGGTGGAAAACACAAAGCGGCCGGAGGTGATATCCACCTGCCCGCCACCAAAATTGACGGCATAGATGCCGCGCTCCAGGGAGGCGACAATTTCCGCCGGGTCATGCTCTCCGGGCAGCATATAGGTATTGGTCATGCGCGGCATCGGCAAGTGCGCGTAGGATTCGCGCCGCCCGTTACCCGTGGGTGCCTGGCCACTCAATCGGGCATTGAGCTTGTCCTGCATAAAGCCCACCAGACGCCCTTTTTCGATCAGCGTCGTGCAGTGTGTCGGCGTGCCTTCGTCATCAACATTCAGCGAACCGCGCCGCCCGGGCAAGGTGCCGTCATCCACTACCGTACACAACGGCGAAGCAACCTGTTCGCCCATACGCCGGGCAAACATGGATGTCCCTTTGCGATTGAAGTCGCCTTCCAGGCCATGGCCCACGGCCTCGTGCAGCAGCACGCCGGGCCAGCCCGGCCCCAGCACCACGGGCATAGTGCCCGCCGGTGCCGGTTGCGCCTCCAGATTCACCAGCGCCTGGCGCACGGCTTCCCGTGTCCAGTGCTCGGCGCGGCCCTCGGCTTCGAGCCAGTCGTAGCTGACCCGACCACCGCCACCGGCACTGCCACGCTCGCGGCGCCCGTGACGCTCGGCGATAACAGAAATATTCAGCCGCACCAGCGGCCGCACGTCGGCGGCCAAGGTGCCATCGGTCGCCGCCACCAGCACCACATCGTGCACGGCATTCAGGGAAACGGTCACTTCAGACACAGCGGTATCCAGGCTGCGGGCCAGCTTGTCCAGCTTCTCCAGCAACGCCACCTTGCGCGGCGCAGCCCAGGTGGCCAGCGGATCAAACGCCTCGTACAACACCGGCTGCGACACCGCACGCAGTGCCGGGGCGGCGCCCTGGCTGCCTTGCCGCACGATAGCGCGGGCAGCACGCGTGGCCTGGGTCAGCGCTGGCAAGGCAATTTCATCGCTGTAGGCAAACCCGGTGCGCTCACCGCTGATCACGCGCACCCCGGTGCCGCGTTCGAGATTGTAGCTGGCGTCACGCACGACACCGTCTTCCAGCACCCAGCCTTCATGGCGGCTGTGCTGGAAATAGAGATCGGCATAATCCACGCCGGGCGCCAGAGCAGCATCCAGCAGGCTGCCCAGCCCGGTGCCGGTCAGCCCGGCGGGCGTCAGCAGGATGGACTCCGCCATGGCGAGAGAATCAGTCATTGCAGGTGTCGTCACGGATGTCATCAGGAAGCCTTGTCAGAAGACGCTGGTGCAGGTGTACCGGCAGACGTTGCCGGACTTCCTGCACCCGCGCGGAATCAATGTCAGCGCACAATACGCCCGGCGCCTCGGCGAGTGTTGCCACGATCTCACCCCAGGGATCAATCAGCATGCTATGGCCGAAGCTGGCGCGGCGCGGGCCATGCTGGCCGCACTGGTTGATGCCCAGCACGTAGCAGCCGCTCTCGATGGCCCGTGCACGCAGCAGTATTTCCCAGTGCGCCGCGCCGGTAACGGCTGTGAAGGCGCTGGGATACACCAGCAGGTTCGCGCCACGATCCGCCAAGGCCCGTGATAACCCCGCAAAGCGCAGGTCGTAGCAGACGGCCATGCCCAGCACGACGTCGTCCACCCGGGCCGTCACCAGCGCGCCACCGGGCTCGAAAACAGCCGACTCACGGTAGGCCCCCTGGGCGTCCGGCACATTCGCATCGAACAGGTGCAGTTTGTCATAGCGCGCGGCCAGTTGCCCGTCCGGTGTGTGTAACAGCGATGCCGTACGGACGCGCGGGGCGGGCACCGGTGCACCGTCCGGGCGCGTTGCCAGCGGCACGGTGCCGCCCAGCAGCCAGACGTCATGCTCACGCGCCTGCTGCGCAAGCCACTGCGGCAGTGCGCTGCCCTGCTCCATCGCCAGCGCCCGGTAATCGCCACCATAGCAGGCAAAATTCTCCGGCAACGCCACCAGTCTGGCACCGGCCGACGCCGCTTCCGAGATCATGACGGCGGCCTGCGTCAGGTTAGCGGGCAGATCGTCGCCGGCACACAATTGTATTGCAGCAATACGCATCAGGGGCCTCGCTCTTCCACGCGGGCATCATCCCAGTCGCCCGATACGCGGTAATCCATGGACGTCATTTTCTCCAGGCGGTCGCCCCACAGACGCTCCACCACGAAAATACCGGCACAGGCCGCCGGCCCCGCCAGACACCCGGCATACAGGTTACTGGACAGCGGCAGCGTGACCTCGATGTCATAGTCCATGGTCTGGTCCGCCAGATTCAACCCGCCCGCGATCAGAAATTCCGCCGAGGGTGACCGGATGCGCAGATTGTCAGTATCAATCTGTGAGCCATCCAGCGTAAAGGTGCCGCGAATACTGTCAGTGAGCAGCCCCTGACTGACCACATCGGAAAAATCCAGCCGCAGGCGTCGGCTCAGCGTATTGCCCACATTGACCAGCCCCAGCAAGCGCAACGCTGAGGTGCGGCGGTCGGCGCTGGGCAGCAACGCATCACGGACGTTCAGCGATACGGTGCCCTGCAGCTGTCGATAATCGAACTCCAGCGGTGACCCCTGCCAGCCGATATCCAGGGTGCCGCTGGCATCACGGCTTTCCAGAAACGAGGTCAGGTCAAACAGCGATAACAGATCCGCAGACTGGCCGCTGTCAAAGCTGCCGGCAAAGCGGGTGTGCTGCACACCGTTGTCATCCTCGTCCCAGTCCAGATCGCCGGTGACCGATGTCTCGCGCCAGCGGCCGCGGACGCCCGACGCAGTGAAGCCATTCGCACGGGGCCGCAGTTGCGCCTGCCACTGACCGAAATGACGACCGTGCAACGTGATATTCGCCAGCCGCAAATCCGCCACCGGCATGTTTGCCGGGTCGGGCTGCAATACCAGTCCCGAGACGAACTCACCGGCGCCATCGCCGGCCAGCTCCACGGCCACCTCAACCACGCGTTCAGCGGTGGAGCCTTCAGCAGCCGCCTCACCATCGGCCGACGCCTCCGACGACGCGAGCGGCCAGCGCAGCCGCTCGATATCCACCTCCATCGGGCGCTCACCACGCAGGGTATAGCCGCTCGGCACCCGCACCTCCCCGACCAGCGCATCGCTGAACAGGGCCAACTCCCAGCCAGTGTCATTCTGCCGGGCGCTGAAACTGGCAGGCCCGACCGGCTCGCTGAGCAGCAACAGCTGGTCGGTATCCAGCGCCAGCCGCAACGGCGGCAACGGGGCTGCGCCATCGGTGTCCTGCCCCAGCAACACGCCCAGCCAGGCCGCCAGATCCAGTACCGGGGTATGCCCGTCTATCAGCAATCCCGAGGGCGGCAGTCCAGCGATGCGCTCCCCCAGACGGACAGCGCCACGCTGCAGCCCCTCATCGCCATACTCAAGCCGGGCAGAGCCCAGCGACGCCAGGCTGAGCGTCAGCAGGTTGGTATCACCGGTATCCAGCGTCAGTTGCATGGGCAGGGAATCCGCCGCCGCCTTGCCCAGCGGCGGTGGCAACGCCACGGACACACCCTCCATATCGCTCGTCACCTGGAGGCGGGGGGCGTCGCCCCCTTCACGGCGCGGCAGTCGCAACGAAGCGCGATATGCCATGCGCCCGTCCAGCGGCGCCAATGCCCTGATCTGCAGCCAATCCTGCAAGGCCGGCACCGGCACGTTGCCGGTCGCATTGACGGTGGTATACGCGCCGTCGCTGCTGACTGAGGCCGTTACCGGGGCATCAAACAATTGGCCTGTCAGCGTGGAGAAGGTCAGGCCATTGGCAAGGCTGAAGCCTCCCGTGCCGGTCAGATCCGTGGCGCTGAGACGACGGGCGGCGGAATGCAGCCCCACGCCCCGCACCGTCGCCTCGGCCTCGACCTGCAACGGCGGCCCCTGGTCTGACAGCGGAATACGCAGTGACAGATCACCCGCCAACTCACCACCACGAATCTCCCAGTCGGCGACCTCGGCCGGCAGCACCGCGCTCACTGGCGTGCCACGCAACAGGGTTTGCAGCGCGCTCGCCGGCCCCGCCACGGCGCCATCCAGCAGCAGCCGCGGCTGACCGCCGGGCGCCGTACCCACCACGTCGACATCCGCGCCGCTCACCCGGGTACCCAGATAGCGCGCCGACAGATCGCGGGCATGCACTGTCACGCCGTCCACCAGCACCGTCCCCTCAATCTGCTCAACCTGCGGCCAGTCCGGCAAGAAGCGCAGATCAAAATCCGACACCGCAAAACTCATCTGGAATGTCCGATCTTGCTGCCGTGCCGGATCGATCTTCACCGGCCCTTCGTACAAGAACCGGCCACGCTCCACGGTGCCACCGGTGAACGCCTGCGCGAACCAGTCACGCAGGGGGCTGGCCATGCGCGCCAGCGGAACATAACTGCTGGCCCTGCTGGCCTCACCCTGGGTCAGTTCGCCCAGCAGTCTCAGGTGCGGGACCTGTTGCGCGGTCAGTGCCAGTTCCAGCATCGCCTGGGCAGAGGCATCAGCATTGCTGGCGCGCAGCAGGCCACTCTGAATCACCAGCGAAGGGGCAGTTTCGATGGGCGCCGGATCAGCGTCGTTCTGGTCCGCATCGTTCTGGTCCGCATCGGTGCGGGCCGCACTCGGTATCTCGCGCTGCCAGCGCAGCGCGCCACCGATGGAAGCCGCCATGGGCTCCTCGAAAAACGCCCCCATATCCAGCACCAGCGCCGGACTGACCAGATTCACGACACCACTGTCCGGGGAACCTGCCAACCAGCCACTGACGCCCCGCACGCCAGGCTGCCCCTCATCGGCCGCCACCGCCAGATCCCGGAAACGGCTGCTGAACTCGCCGATACGCGTGCCTTGCCCGGCAACGTACAACGACACCAGCTCCCCTGACGGCGCCAGCGCCACCAGCCGCTGGCGCAGCGCGCGCAGATTGTCCGGGAGCGGGAAAGGCCAGGCTTCCAGCTGCTCGCGCAAACGCGTTGCGTTGATCTGTTCGGCGCGCATGGCCCAGCGGGTATCGCTGGTCCGCTGGCCGTCCCAGCGCAGTGCCAGGGGCCCGGCACGCAAGGCACCGGCATTTTCTGTGCGCGCCCGCACTTCATCCAGCAGCAGCACATACCCGTCTGTCTCACGACGCACTGCCAGGCTGGCGTTCAGGCTGTCCAGCGCCCAGCTTTCGCCGGCCTCACGGTGGCGCAACATGACGTCCCGCGTCGCCAGCAGCACGTCAGCGCTCTCTACCTCGCCCCTGCGCAGTGCCCCCCATACCTCAACCTGACCGTTGGCGGAGACCGGCTGCAGCGGCAGTGGCCACTGCTCGGGCAGCCAATACTGCAGATCTTCGCCGCGCAAACGCAGGTAGGCACTGCCATCAATATCTGACAGCGCGTAGACATCACTGCGCAGATGCAGGCGCATATCCAGTTCGAAAGGACGATCAATAGCGGAGAGGCGCACGGCGAGCTGATGCGCCTTGCCTTCACGCACCAGCGCGATGGACAGGTCTTCGGTGCGCAGGGGCGGCATGCCGGGCCAGTCTATGCGAGCCCGCACATCATCCAGGACGATGCGGCGCTGCAAATAAACCTGTTCCAGCACGCCCCGCAGGTCTTCCATACTGTCAACCTGATCACCGCGAAAGGCTTCCAGGCCACGGAAACGCATATCCCCGTCTTCGCTGCGCACCAGATGAAGTTCGACGCCGCTGATCCACAGCTGCCGCAACCGCACGCTGCGGGCCATCAGCGACGCCCAAGGGGAAATACTCAACTCGACACGTTCCAGGACCAGCGGCGCAGCGGCATCATCTTCCCCGGGCGACAGCGCTACATCGTCGAACACGAACACCGGGCTCATGCCGTCCATGTGTCCATGCAGGGCGCCGATGGTCACCGGCGTATCAAAGCGCTCACTGAGCAGATCCTGTAACGGCACACGGAAATCCGGCGCCATGCTCATCAATTGCCGGGCCAGCACAATGTACAGGGCAAGCAACAACAGGACGGTGGCGGCGATCCACCATAAATGCAGACGAAGGCGAGCAAACCCACCTGACTTACGTCCGGAGGCAGAAGTCTCTGTTCCAGCAGCTTCTGTCACTGTGTGCTCCTCAGGAATGCGCTGCAGCGGCATAGCGCGTACGCTGGCCTGCCTTGCGGGTGAGCCTGCGCATTGTCATTACGCCTGCCCTTGCGGTACGCCCTGCCACAAAGCGATGCCCGCCCCATGCAGCAACTGCCGGGTTTCCGCCAGCGGCAGCCCCACCACACCACTGTAGCTGCCATGCAAATTCGCGACCAGCACCGCGCCGAAGCCCTGAATGGCGTAGGCACCGGCCTTGCCACGGGGTTCACCGGACGCCACATAGGCAGTGATCTCAGCTTTATCGAGCGCGCGAAACTGCACCTGCGTCGTGGACAGTTTCACCACGGAGGCGTTCCGGCTGTGAAGACACACTGCTGACAGGACCTGATGGGTGGCCCCGGAAAGCCGCGTCAGCATGGCAACCGCTTCTTCATCATCCGCCGGTTTGCCCAGGATGACATCACCTGATATCACGGCAGTGTCGGCCCCCATCACCACCGCATCATCCGATTGTCCGGGCGCCAGCATCCGGTATCCGGCTCGCGCTTTTTCCTGTGCCATACGCTGCACGTACCCGGCCGCAGACTCATCGCTGCGGGGCGTTTCATCAATACCGGGAAAAGCCAGGACGGTATGCGGCACACCAATCTGGTGCAGCAGTGCCGTGCGCCGGGGTGAGGCGGACGCCAGAAACAGGGACGGCGCGGACATCAGCGCACCAGGAAACGCCGACGCGTCCAGCGCAGCAGGCTGAAGGTCGGACGCCAGAGCAAGGCCGACACCAGTGCGGGCAACAATACCCACACCGGCGGCACCAGTACGCGCCCTACTGCATTCTGCACCGTGTAGGACATCAGGGCGCCAGTGCCCACCAGCAGAAAGATGACCACGGACTGCTGCAGCGGTGGAAACACACGTATGCGTTTGTGGGCCGCAATCGCCACATAGGCCACCAGCGCCAGGGCAACAGCGTGCTGACCGAGCACTGCACCGGTCAGCACGTCCTGAAACAGACCGACGGCAAACCCCCAGAGCACGCCGACGCGATGCGGCAACGCAATGACCCAGTAAATCAGCACCAGGGAAAGCCACTCAGGGCGCCCCAGGGAGGCCGCTTCCGGCAACGGCAGCACCGTCAGCAGCGCCGCGATGAAAAAGGTAGCAATGACAGCAGGCGTGCCACGGGACTCGCGCTCTCTCATTGTGCCCCTCCTTCGCGTTCGCGACGGGGGGCGGCGCGTTCGACCAGCAATACATGGCTGGCGCGATCAATATTGGCAGTCGGACGGGCTTCCACAATGGCAAACGGCGCACCGGGATCATGGGCGACGCGAATCACCTCTGCCACCGGGTAACCGCGCGGGAAGCGCTGATCCAGACCGGTGCTCACCAGCAGGTCGCCTTCGATGATGTCTGCCGTATCCGGGACAAACAGCAGCCTGACCCGATCCGGCTGGCCGATGCCCGCCAGAATGGCGCGCACACCGTTGCGGTTCACCTGTACGGACAGGGCATGACTCGCATCGGTGATCAACAGCACCCGCGCTGTGAGTGGCCCGATGTCGACCACCTGGCCCAGCAGCCCACCGGCGTCCAGTACGGCCTGGCCACGATAGACCCCCGCATGGCCCCCCTTGTTGATAACGAATTCCTGCCGACTGGGGTCCGGTTCGATCCCGATGATTTCGGCCGCGAGCACTCTGGCATCCAGCTCCGCCGACGAATTGAGGAGTTCGCGCAACCGCACGTTCTCGGCCTCAAGCACGGCAAGACGCTGCACGCGCTGCTGCAGGATCATGATCTGACGTTCGAGGTGATTGTTTTCAGACTGGAGGTCGGCGCGGGACACCGCCTGGCTGGACGCCCACTGACCCATGGCCGAAGGCACATGGGCCAGATAATGTACCGGGGCGGTCAGATAACCGATGGCGAAACGCAGCGGCTGCACGTGATCGCTGCGCTGATCCAGCAACATCAGGGCAGCACCCAGCACCAGCGCAAGAACCAGCCGGTAACCGGGATTGGGTGTGTCTGCAAACAGACCTTTAATGGTTTACCTCATTTACCCTTGCGCACGCAGCTTACAAAGCGAGCGTATCAAAACCCCGGGTATCCATCAGCTCCAGTGCCTTGCCGCCCCCCCGGGCAACACAGGTCAGCGGATCATCGGCAACGATCACGGGCAAGCCGGTCTCTTCACTCAGCAGGCGATCGATATCGCGCAGCAGGGCGCCACCGCCGGTCACCACCAGACCGCGCTCGGCGATGTCCGAAGCCAGTTCGGGCGGCGAGGCTTCCAGGGCATTTTTCACGGCATTGACGATGCTGTTGAGCGGATCTTTCAGTGCTTCGAGGATTTCTTCGCTGTTCAGGGTAAAGCTGCGCGGCACGCCTTCTGCCAGGTTACGGCCACGCACATCAATCTCGAGAATCTCACCGCCCAGATAGGCTGTGCCGATTTCCTGCTTGATGCGCTCTGCGGTGGATTCACCGATCAGGCTGCCGTATTCCTTGCGCACAAAAGAAACGATGGCTTCGTCGAAACGGTCGCCGCCGACACGCACAGACTCGGCGTAGACGATACCGTTAAGCGAAATAATGGCGATCTCGGTGGTACCACCACCGATATCCACCACCATGGAACCGTTGGGCTCATCCACCGGCAGGCCGGCGCCGATAGCGGCCGCCATGGGCTCTTCGATCAGAAACACTTCCCGGGCACCTGCGCCGTAGGCGGAATCCTGAATCGCGCGACGCTCTACCTGAGTGGATTTGCAGGGTACGCACACCAGCACACGCGGCGCAGGCGGGAAAAAGCCACTCTCGTGGACCTTCTTGATGAAGTACTGCAACATTTTCTCGGTAACTTCAAAGTCGGCAATCACGCCGTCTTTCATCGGACGAATAGCGGTAATATTGCCCGGCGTCCGGCCCAGCATCCGTTTGGCGTCCATACCGACCGCCGCCACGCTCTTCTGCGCCCCGTGATGACGGATCGCCACCACCGAGGGTTCGTCAAGCACAATGCCGCGCCCACGTACATAAATAAGGGTGTTTGCGGTCCCCAGGTCAATGGAGAGATCGGTGGAAAACATCCCCCGAATACGCTTGATCAAGGACATTCTGGCCAGCTTCCTGAATTTTGGTGCGAGAGATAGCCGCCGCGGGCGACAGCACTCGCAACGATATTGAGGCGCAACTCTAGCAACGGCGGGGGGTTTGGGCAACTGGCCATGCAGTCTTTACCGCACCGGCAACCGCTGTCATGGCCCGCAGACGGCGCTATATATGGCCCAGAGAGGGCCTGTTGTGGTAGCTTTTGCGGCTTCCCTTCTCAATGGCCCTGGAGACGCACATGGCCCTCGACCCGCAGGCACTTGCAGGGGTGGCTCATCTGGCACGGCTGCATCTGGACGCCGCAGACAGCGATGCCCTGACAGACCGCCTCAACAGCATTCTCGGCATGGTAGACCGCCTCCAGGAGGCCGACGTCGACGCCGTGCAGCCGCTCGCCCACCCGCTGGACGCTTCCCAGCCCCTGCGCCCCGATGCCGTCACCGAACAGGACATCCGCGACCAGGTGCAGGCGCTGGCCCCGGCCAGTGAAGGCAGCTGCTATCTGGTGCCCAAGGTTATTGAATAAAGGCCATTGAATGAGCGCCATTGAATCCTGCCCCGGCATCTGCCCGGGCCCGACCACCCAGCGCCGGATACACGCATGCACCGTAAAACCCTGACAGAACTGCAAGCTGGCCTGGCCGCCGGCGATTTTTCTGCTCGTGAGCTGACCGAGCACTTTCTCAAAAGAATTCAGTCACTTGACGGCGAACTGAACAGCTTTATCACGCTCACCCCGGAGCAGGCGCTGGCGCAGGCAGATGCCGCAGACCAGGCCCGCGCCGCCGGGCAAGCTGGCCCCCTGAATGGCCTGCCGCTGGCCCACAAGGACATCTTCTGCACTCGCGGCGTGCGCACCAGCTGCGGCTCACGGATGCTCGACAACTTCATCTCGCCCTACGACGCCACCGTGGTAGAGCGGCTGCAGGCCGCGGGCGCGGTCATGCTGGGCAAAACCAATATGGACGAGTTCGCCATGGGCTCGTCCAACGAAACCAGCTGGTATGGCCCGGTCAGGAACCCCTGGGACACCGGCCGCGTCCCCGGCGGCTCTTCCGGCGGTTCAGCCGCTGCCGTGGCCGCCAGGCTGGTGCCAGCCGCCACCGGCACCGATACCGGCGGCTCGATTCGCCAGCCCGCGGCGTTGACCGGCATCACCGGCCTCAAGCCCACCTATGGCCGCGTCTCCCGCTGGGGCATGATCGCCTTTGCCTCCAGCCTGGACCAGGCCGGCCCGATGGCCACCAGCGCCGCCGACTGCGCCCTGCTGTTGCAGGCCATGTCCGGCCATGACCCGCGCGATTCCACCAGTGTCAATCAGCCGGTGGACAACTACAGCGCGACGCTGGACAAGCCCCTGACCGGCCTGCGCATCGGCGTGCCCGAAGAGTTCTTCCCGGCAACGCTGGACGACCGCATCGCCAGCACCACGCGCGCCGCACTGGCCGAACTGGAAAAACAGGGTGCCACGCTGGTGTCGGTGCGCTTGCCCAGTGTCGACCTGTCCGTGCCGGCCTATTACGTCATCGCACCGGCAGAGGCGTCTTCCAACCTGTCCCGTTTTGACGGTGTGCGTTACGGCTATCGCTGCGACGACCCCGCCGATCTGGAAGACATGTACAAACGTTCCCGCTCGGAAGGCTTCGGTGCTGAAGTGAAACGCCGCATCCTGGTGGGCACCTACGCACTGTCCCATGGTTATTACGACGCGTATTACTTGCGCGCACAGAAAGTCCGTCGCCTGATCAGCAATGATTTTGCCGCCGCGTTCGACAACGTGGATGTGATCATGGGCCCGACATCACCGGAGCAAGCGTTCGAACTGGGCGCCAAGAAAGATGATCCCGTGACCATGTATATGGCCGATGTATTCACCATTGCGGTGAACCTTGCGGGCCTGCCCGCGCTGTCCATGCCGGCTGGCATGATTGATGGCCTGCCGGTGGGCATCCAGGTGATTGGCAACTATTTTCGCGAAGCGCAGATTCTCAATGTGGCACATCGCTTCCAGCAAGCCACGAACTGGCATCAGAAGGCGCCTTCTTTCGGCGAAACAGCAACCGCGAAAGGAGACGCATGATGGAAAAAATAACGGAATGGGAAACCGTCATCGGGCTGGAAATTCATGTGCAACTTTCCACCGCCTCGAAAATTTTCTCCGGCAGCAGCACGGCGGTCGGCGCAGAACCTAACAGCCAGGCGAGCCTGGTAGACCTGGCCATGCCCGGCACCCTGCCGGTGCTGAACCGGGGCGCGGTCGAGAAGGCCATTCTGTTCGGCCTCGCCGTCAATGCAGAAATCTGCCAGCGCTCGGTTTTCGAGCGCAAGAATTATTTCTATCCGGATTTGCCCAAGGGCTATCAGACCACACAGCTTGAAGCGCCCATCGTCGGCCCCGGCAAAGTGGACATCCAGCTGGAAAACGGCGAGAAAAAAGTCGTGCGCATTCACCATGCCCACCTGGAAGAAGATGCGGGCAAATCCCTGCATGAAGAATTCTCCGATGCACAGGGCCGGGGCATGAGCGGCATTGATCTCAATCGCGCCGGCACGCCGCTGATCGAAGTGGTCACAGAACCGGATATGCGCTCGCCGGAAGAAGCCGTCGCCTTTGCCCGCAAGCTGCACGGCATCGTGACCAGCCTGGGGATCTGCGATGGCGAGATGTCCCAGGGCTCCATGCGTTTTGATGTCAACGTCTCGGTGCGCCGCAAAGGCGATGAAACACTCGGCACCCGCACCGAAACCAAGAACCTCAACTCTTTCCGCTTCATGGATGCCGCGATTCGTCAGGAAGTGCAGCGCCAGATCGAGCTGATCGAAGACGGCGGCACCGTGATACAGGAAACCCGCCTGTACAACGGCGACACCCAGGCATCACGGTCCATGCGCAGCAAGGAAGACGCCAACGACTATCGCTACTTCCCCTGCCCTGACCTGTTGCCCGTAGTGGTCACCGATGCCGATATCGCGGCACTGCGCGCCACCCTGCCGGAACTGCCGGACGCGCGGGAAGCCCGCTTTATCGACAGCTATCAGTTGTCTGCCTACGATGCCGGCCTGCTCGCCGGGAACCGCTTTGCTGCGGCGTATTTCGAAACGGCGGCACAGCACAGTGGCGACGCCAAGCTGGCCGCCAACTGGGTCATCGGCGATATCAGCGCACGCCTGAATGCAGAAGACATCGCCATTGAGCAATGCCCTGTCAGCGCCGAAAATCTGGGCCAGCTTATCCAGCGCATCAAGGATGGCACCGTGTCGTCGAAAATTGCCCGGCAGGTGTTCGACGCCTGCTGGCAGGGCGAAGGCAGCCCGGACGAGGTGATTGCTGCCAAAGGTCTGAAGCAGATGTCGGATACCGGCGAACTGGAAAAGATCGTCGACCAGATCATTGCCGACAATGCAGAACAGGTCGCGGCGTATCAGGCTGCCGAGGGCGGCAAACAGAAGAAAATGTTCGGCTTCTTTGTCGGCCAGGCCATGAAGCTGACGCAAGGCAAGGCCAATCCGCAGCAGATCAACGCACTGCTGCAGCAAAAACTCGCGCCCTGAGGCGCACACGGGAGTAGACGTCTGATGGCTGATGACATGCAGTTTCGCGAACGGGTTTCCGTGCACACGGAAGACGGCATTGCCTATGTGAGCCTGAACCGGCCGAAGAAATACAACGCGCTGGATCTGGACATGCTGGAGGCGCTCATCGACGCCGCACGCTACCTGCGCAAGGATCGCACCTTGCGCGCCGTCATCCTGCAGGGTGAAGGCAATTCGTTTTGCGCGGGCCTCGATTTCGCCACCGTGACCCGTCAGCCCGGCCGTATCCTGCGCGCGTTTTTCAGCCATCTGGGGCTTCGTCGGGCCAATGTATTCCAGCAGTGCTGCTGGGCCTGGCGCGAGCTGCCCGTGCCGGTCATCGCCGTCACTCAGGGGCACTGCTTTGGCGGCGGTCTGCAGATTGCACTGGCCGCCGATTTCCGTTTCAGCACGCCCGACTGCCAATTCTCGGTCATGGAAATCAAATGGGGGCTGATCCCTGACATGAGCGGCACTGTCAGCCTGCGCGAACTGCTGCCTCTGGATGTTGCCAAGGAACTCACCATGACGGGCCGTATCATTGACGGGCAGGAGGCAAAAGTGCTGAATCTCGTCACCGGCATCAGTGACACGCCGTTGATCGAGGCGCAGAAACTGGCCGCGCAACTGGTGACACGCTCACCGGATGCCCTGGCAGCCACCAAACAGTTGTTCCAGCGCAACTGGGTCGCCTCCGAACGCACGGCCTTCCGCAACGAACGTCGCCTGCAGATGCGTTTGATGATGGGCAAAAACCAACGCCGGGCCATGCGCGCAGCAATGAAGAAGGAGGCGCCGGAGTACGGCCCTCGCGGCAACTGACTCCACGCTTCTTTCTACGGCATAGTTCTTGCTACACCGTTTAGCGACACCGTTTTTTGCAGCACATTTCTTGCGGCCTACTGGAGCCCACAGCAATGATCACGCTTGCCGAACCTGCCCACGGATTTTCCGCACTGGTGCGCCAGTACAAGCGACAGGTCATCGAACTGACCGGCCGCATCGACCTCACAGGCACACCGCTGCATCTGGGACCGACCGATGATGCTATCGCAGCAGGTATGGACCCGACAAAAACCTGGCTGGTAAAAGGCGGCATGCTCAGCATGAGCTGCCAGCAACGCAAACTCTTCACGTGGGACGAAGGCGATCTGATCCTCCCGGACGTCTCCGGGGACGGCATCGAGTTTCACGCTGACGCCGCTGTGCTGCTGGTGGGTTTCGACACGCTGACGCTGGTGCGTACCCTGCTGGCCGACACGGAGACCGCGCGTCTGTGGACCCAGCTGCTGATGACGCAACACGGCATCATGACGCGCCTGCTGGCGGCCTATATCGATGAAGACCTGCAAACCACGCCCGGCTTCGCCTACTTCCAGCCCGGCGACATCATCATTCGTCAGGGCGACCAGCCCCGCCATGTGTACAGCCTTTTCGAGGGCGAAGCAGAGGTGCTGGTGGACAACGTGCCGGTGGGCAGCGTTGGCGAAGGCGAAGTGCTTGGCGCACTGGCCCTGCTCACGCACTCACCCCGCAGCGCCACGGTGAAGGCCCGCACGCGCTGTGCCGTGGTGAAGGTGCCCAAGGATCAGTTCAAACAGCTGATCCGCTCCAACCCCTCCATGATTCACGGCCTGCTCACAGACATGGCCCGACAGATCATCAAACTCAATGGTCAGGTAGTGGCGCTGTCCAGCTAACGTCTTACTCTGGCAAGAAGCTCGGGCAGGAAGCTCCGACAGAAAAGCCCACGAAGAAAGACCACACCTAAAATAGTGAAAAACAAACGGCTTGCCCGGCTTTCTTGTTCATGAGCTGTGCTATCGTCTTCTCATCACTGACGATAGAGGACTCCGACAATGAGCACGTCACATCCCGGATCACGATCCAGATCACAACGCATCATCATTCGCTCACTGCTCGTCATCTTCATGTCCGTGCAAACCTTGCTCGTACCTGCGGCACACGCGGCCATGATCGGTACGGATCAGATTCTCGCGGAAGAAAGCAGAGCAGATCATCAAGCACGTATCGCCAGCGTTCTGGAACGGCAGGATGCCGCCGATGCCCTGAGCCGCTTTGGTGTGGACCAGGACAGATTGCAGGAACGTATGGACCGCCTCAGTGACGCCGAGCTGGCACAGCTTGCCCAGCAAGCCGAAGACCTGCCGGCAGGTGAAGGCGCCCTGGGTGTCCTGGTGTTCCTGCTGGTACTGCTGATTCTGCTGGACCTGCTGGGTGTCACCAACGTCTTCCCGGCCATTCAGAGCGGCCGCTAACGTTGGCGGCAACGTCTACAATCCCTGCACGACGACAAGGCAGCCCCCGGGCTGCCTTGTTGTGTCTGACACGCACGGCATGGCGCGCCGTTACACTTCTGGCTGCGTTAACACTGCTGGCACTGACCGGCTGTCAGAGCCGGGCACCGCTACCCGCCACGGACAGCACCGCTCACCAGGTCAGTGATGTGCCTTTCTTCCCGCAAGAGGATTATCAGTGTGGCCCCGCCGCACTGGCCACGGTACTGGGCAGTGCCGGGGTGCAGGTTTCCGATCAGACCCTGGTAGACGAAGTCTGGCTGCCCGAACGTCAGGGCAGCCTGGCTATCGAAATGGTGGCCGCCGCGCGCGCTCGGGAGCGCCTTGTGTACCCGGTGCGCAATCAGGATCAACTCTTCCAGTCACTGGAGGCAGATTTGCCCGTGCTGGTGATGCAGAATCTGGCGCTGCCGATACGGCCACGCTGGCACTTTGCCGTGGTCACCGGTTTTGAAAACCGGGGCAACACCGTGATCCTCAACACCGATACGCGAGAAGCGGCAACCATGCGCTGGAATCGCTTCGTCCGCACCTGGGCACGGGCCGACTATCAGGGCTGGGTAATACTCCCCCCCGGCCAGCTGCCCCCTCACGCCCGACCGTTGCATCTGGTTCAGGCACTGGAAGAGCTGACCGGTAGCGCCGGGCCAGCCGCCGCCGCTCCCTACTGGCAGCAGGCTGCCACGCAATGGCCGCAGGATTATCTGCTGCAATTTGCCCTGGGCAATCACCTGTGGGGGCGGGAGGATACCGCATCTGCCATCCAGGCCTGGGAGCGCGCCGCCCGCGCCCGGCCGGAGGCTTTTGCGCCCTGGCACAATCTCGCACTGGCTTACGCCGGGCAGGGTTGCAACGATCTGGCGGAAGGGGCCTGGCAGCACGCCAACCAGACCGACGCCTCCCGTGAACGCCTCGCACAATTACGCGAACGCCTTGACGCAACGGTCCCAGCCACTGCCACATGCCCGCCAGACAACCTGTAAATCGTTTTTTTGCATAGCTTTACACTGAGTGTGAACTAGCTCACCTGTTTGCACTACACTGCACCATTAAAGTACACACTATAAAGAAACCACCTAGGGTACACACGCTATGAAGGGTTACCGCATTTCGGCCTTGGCCATCGGCACCGCAGCTGCCATCACATTCTCCGGCGCACACGCGCAGTCAGGCACCAACAATGTGCGCCTGTTCCAGAATTACTACTTCGATGCCGTAATCACGGGTACGCCTTACATTGGCGGCCGGGTTTCCTATGCCGACTATGACAGTGGTCTGGATGTCACCGATCTTGATATCTTCGGTGGCATCACCCTGAACCCGGATCTGGAAATCGAAGCGCAGATCGGCCATCGTCGTGGCTCCAACGGCACCAGCGAATCCGGTCTCAAGGATGCGTTCGTGACCGGCCGCTACATGCTCGACGTGGACAGCCCCGTCGATATCGCCATTGGCTCCTATGTCACGCTTCCCATCGGCAAGGAAGAAGTTTTCCAGGACCGTTTTGATGTAGGTGTTTATGCCGCCAGCCGCTACGCCGTATCACCGCGCGTCACCCTGACCGGTAATGCCTCATTCCATCTGTTTGATGGCAATCCGGTCAACCCGGCAGACGACAGCCGCTACAGCGGTCTGCAACTGGGCGCGGGCATGCTCTACGGTTTCAGCGCTGACACGCATCTGGTAGTCGAAGCTGCTGCGGGCCCCACTCGTGTGATCAGCGGCACCCCCACCGCCGGCAACGCCTTTGGCGGCGCCTTGAGCGCAGGTCTGGACCATAACATCGGTGCCGCACGGGTACGTGGCGCACTGGTTGTCGGCACCGAAGACAGCCTGTTCGACGATGTCGGCCTGATCGCTGAGTTCTCGCTGCCGCTGTAATGTAGCCAGTACCAGATAGAACAAACCGGCAGACCGCATCAGCGGCTGCCGGTTTTTTTATGCCCGCCCATGCTGTCGTCCCGCCTGTATTCTGCGATGATTGGCAATTATCGAGGTACATCATCAGGGATCTTTATGGCACCTATCTACCGCGCGACCCGGACCACCTGCGCACTGCTGATGCTGCTGTGTCTGCCAGTCCTTGTGCCTGCCATACAGGCCGCAGAGCTGCCAGAGCGCGAGGCCGTCCAGGAGCAACTTGATGGTCTCGCCGATCGTAATATGCCCGCCGCCCGCCAGCGCCTGATCAGACAGGACCTGGAACAGACACTGGCGCACCTGGACGAGTACGAACGCAATCGCCAACGCCTCCGGCAACTGCGCGAACGCGTTGAAGAGGTGCCTGTCAAAACGCTGCAGGCTGAGCAGTCACTGGAGAACTTTGCCCCCGAAGATACGAGCGCATTGCGGGAACGTCTCGCCGCTGTTGACATACGCACGCTGGTCGAGACGCTGTTCGAGCGCCTTGGCACACTGCAGCAACAACAGGAACAGCAATCCCGCGTCAGTGCCGAACTCGCCAGCGCGCAATTGCTGCCCGAGCGAACCCAGGCCGCTATCGCCACCACCCTTTCCCAGATGGAACGCGCCCGCGCCGAACTGATCCGCTTCAATGTCAACGATGACGCGCCGGAGCAACTGGCGGCTATCGACCGGCTGCGCAGCGAAATTGCTGCCCTGGAGAGCCGGCTGACCTGGCATCGCGCAGAGCTGCAGTCCACTTCATCACTGCAAACCCTTGCCAATCGCCAACACACACTGTTGCAACGCCAGATCAGCGACACGGAGGCGCAACTGGATGTCATTCAGGCCCTGCTCGACGAGAAGCGCAGTGAACGCACCCGCGCCCTGATCGACGCCGCGCGGGCGCCGATGGCGGACCTGCCCGACAGCGCGCTGCTCAGCGCCGAACTGCAGCGCAATACGCGCATCGCTGAGCGCATCATGGTCGTCACCGACCAGGTGGGTGTGCTGCTGCGTCAGAACCTGGCGCTGAACTCCCAACTGGAACGTGTTCATCAGCTGGAGCGCTCCCTGGTGGAGCAGGTCGCTGCCCTGCAGGGCAGCTTGCTCCTGTCGCGCATGCTGTATCAGCAACAGCAGATGCTGCCCCGGCTGGCGCCCGGCAGCAGCCTGCAGATTGATATTGCCGACCTGCGCCTGGAGCAGTTCCAGCTCACCGAGCAGCGCAACCAGCTCACCAGTCTCTCGGCCGCTGCCAGACAGCTGCTGCAAGACAGCAGCGATGCGGACGATCCGGCAGTGCTGGAAGCCTTGACGCAGATACTGCGCAGCCGGCGCGAATTGCTTGAGCAGCTGGACCCGGAAATGAGCCGCTTGTTGAACCTGGCCATCAATAACCAGGCCACCCGGCAACAGCTTCAATCCGCCAATCGCATCGCGCGGGCAACCATCAGCGAGCAGCTTTTCTGGATGCCCAGCACCCGCCCCCTGAATCTGGACACCTTGCGCGTTCTGCCCCGCGAGTTGGTATCACAATTTTCCCGAATGGGCAGCCTGACACCCTGGCAGCAAGCCGGCGAGCGCCTGATGGCACGCTGGCCCATCCCGGCTGCCGCCCTGCTGCTCAGCGTCGTGCTGCTGCTACGCCGGCCCGCCATGAGTCGGCGACTCGCCGAGATCAATGATCAGGTCGGCTATTTGCGACACGACACGCAAGAACACACACCCAAGGCACTGCTACTGGAATTGTTACGTGTGGGGCCAGTGCCATTGCTGCTGGCAACGCTGGGGCTGGTGCTGCGCACCGGTGATACCCTCGGCGCCACACTGATCGGCGCGGTGCTGATCAAAGTCGCCATGATCTGGCTGGTGTTTGGCCTGCTTTACCGCATGCTCGGCAAACAGGGCATCGCGGTGAAACATTTCCGCTGGCCTGAAGAGAATGTCCAGCGCTTGCGCCGCAGCCTGATGGTCATCGCGCTGGTGTTTGTGCCGATGGCCATGGTTATCGCCATTGGCGAACAAGCACCAGAGTTACTCGCCAATGATCGCCTCGGTCTGCTGGTCATGTTGTTTACCGGACCGATGCTGGGCGTGCTGATGTGGCGTGCAACCCAGCACTACCCTTACTCCCGTGACCAGGTAAAGCTGGTGCGTGGCACTACCGCCCTGACCGTCGCGGCCATACCGCTGGTGTTGTCGGTGCTCAGCGTGCTGGGCTACCACTACACGGCCATTCGCCTGGGCGGCAGATTGGTGGACACCTTCTACATTCTGCTGCTGTGGGTACTGGTAGCCGCCACCGCACGTCGCGGCCTCGCCGTTGCTGCGCGGCGCCTGGCTTACCGTCGCGCCGTGGCCAAACGGGAAGAAGAACAGAAACACCAGGAGCCCCGCAGCGATGCGGAGGCGGGCGAAGCGGTGGAAGAACCGCCGCTGGACCTCGATCGTGTCAGCCATCAGTCCCTGCGGCTGACCAATCTGTTCCTGCTGATCAGTTTCACCGTTGTCATCTATCTGATCTGGTCCGATCTGCTTGGCGCCATGGCCTATCTGGAAAACGTTGTGCTCTGGCAGCAAGTCATCGGCGAAGGTGAGCAAGCCACCTTCGTCAGTACCAGTCTGCGTGACATGATCTTTGCCTTCGCCACCATCCTGATCAGTTTGATGATGGCACGTAACCTGCCCGGCTTGCTGGAAGTGCTGGTGCTTTCCCGGTTGTCGTTACGACCGGGTAGCGCCTACGCCATTACCTCGCTGCTGGCCTATATCATCACGGCAATCGGTCTGGTGGTGGCACTGGGCGCGATGGGGGTGTCCTGGAGCAAACTGCAATGGCTGGTCGCCGCACTCGGTGTCGGGTTGGGCTTTGGTCTGCAGGAAATCTTTGCCAACTTCGTCTCGGGCCTGATCATCCTGTTCGAGCGACCGATCCGCATCGGCGATGTCATTACCATTGGCGATCTCTCCGGCACAGTGACGCGCATTCGCATTCGCGCCACCACGATCCGCGATTTCGATCGCAAGGAGATCATCATTCCCAACAAGGCGTTTGTGACGGACCGGCTGATCAACTGGTCGTTGAGTGACAATGTCACACGCCTGGTGCTGAAAGTGGGCTTTGCCTATGGCAGCGACCTGGCGCGCGCCAAGGATGTGCTGCTACAGGCTGCCGCAGAAAATCCGCGCGTGCTCGCGGACCCGGTGCCGACCGCCTTTTTCCTCGGCTTCGGCGCCAGCACGCTGGATCACGAACTGCGCGTGCATGTCGGTGAGTTGGCCGACCGCCTGCCGGTACAGGATGAGCTCAACCGGCACATTGACAGGCTGTGCAAGGAAAACGGCCTGGAGATTGCCTTCAGTCAGCTGGATGTGCACATCAAGAGTGGCGAAGGCAAGGAGCTGTACATCAAGGACGCGCGCGCCGGCAAAGACGAGAACGGGGACGAGAACGCAAGCGACGATCCGCCCCCCGGGACAGACCGCTAATCTCGCGCCAGCACATTGACCCACTGCACCAGCCGTTGCCCGTGCTGGTCCACCAGCACGATCTGGTGCCAGCCGGGCGACAACAGCAGAGCCTGTTCATGAAAATGACGGGTTTCCCCCTGATAGTCATTGTTGATATGCCACTGCACCCGCGCCCGGGCGTCACGGTGCACGGCGCGAAACAGCACGCGCCCCAGCCGGCCGTCCAGATCCACCGGCACCATGACGCGTGTGCCGTCCTGCGGGTACAGCAACGCCATGGGTTTATCGTCCGAATAGTCCGCAAGCCCCGCGAGACAGTCCTGCCGCCAGGGCGGTGGCGGCGCGTAACCTGGCTGATGACTGCGCCAGAAGAACTCCTGGGACGGCGGCAATTGAAAACGCGGCTGTGACGTCATGCGCAGGGGGGACTCGCACCCGGCATGTACCCGATAGCCGTCGGCATCCAGATGCAGGGTGCGATAATGGGGTGAAACGCGGCTGAAGTGACTCCCGCGCGGTGCCAGCGCGGCGCGGGCCGGGCAATCACGGGACGCCAGATAGCCATCCGCCGCACACACGCTGACCGCCTGCAAGGCCCAGTGCGGCGCATTCAGCCAGGGCGCCGTCCCCAGCAGGCTGAATACTTCCAGCATCAGCGGTGCAGCCGCCAGGGTACCGGTGAGATCCGGCACGCCCTGCCCTTGCGCATTGCCTACCCACACCCCCACCGTGTAGCGACCATTGCTGCCAATCGCCCAGCCATCGCGGAGGCCGAAGCTGGTGCCGGTTTTCCAGGCAATCGGCTGGCTGGAGCCATATTGCCGCCAGACACTGTCCTGGCCGGGGCGCGCCACCTCCAGCATCGCTTCCAGCGTCAACCAGCTTGCCCCCTGCCCGATGGGCGACATCCGACCGGCAGCCCCGGGCGCGTCACGCAGCAATGCCGGCATGCGTTGCTGGTGGGCAATGCCGTCCCGGGCACCGGCAACCAGGTTCGCATAGAGGCCGGTCAGCTCCCAGAGGCTGGCTTCGGAGCCCCCCAGAATCAGCGTCAGACCATAGTCCTCCGGTGCCCGAAACAAGGTGCTCAGGCCCAGCTGTTGCAGCTGGTCATGGAAACGTTCGACGCCGTAATCGCGCAACATGCGCACCATGGGCACATTCAGCGACCGCGTCAGTGCATCCCGCGCAGGCACCGCGCCGCGATGCAGGCGATCAAAATTCTCCGGGCTGTAACCGGCAAACTGCGTGGGAATATCGGCCACCAGTGTTTCCGGCAGCAGCAGGCCATCTTCCAGCATCAGCGCATAAAGAAACGGCTTCAGCAGGCTGCCGTTGCTGCGCGGTCTGCGAATCAGATCCATGCTGGCGCCGGCGCGCTCGGCATCGCCCGCATCGTGGTTACCCACATAGGCACGCACCGTCAGATCCCGGTGATCCACCACCAGCACGGCCAGATCGTGGATGCCGCGCTGGCTCAACTGTCGACCGTGGCGATCGGCAATCGCACTGACACTGCGCTGCAGGCGACCGTCCAACTCCGAGACATAAAACCCCGCCGTGCGCGAGGCATCGCCACGCTGCAGGGTGGCCATCAGATGTGGCGCAAGCCGCGGCAGTGGCCGCGGCGCCTCCGGCAGCGGCTCGGCCAGCGCCAGCCGGTAGCTCAGGGCATCCAGATCACCGGCCTCGAACAGCGCCGCCAGCAAGGCGTCACGACGCCGGGCCAGGGCATCCCGGTTACGCCCCGGGTGCAGCAAGGCAGGATTATTCGGCAGCACCGCCAGCACAGCGGCCTCGGCCCAGCTGAGATCATCCGGCGGCCGGTCGAAGTAGCGCCAGCTGGCTGCATTGAGCCCCACGACGTTGCCACCGAATGGCGCGTGGCTGGCGTACAACGCGAGCAATTCATCCTTGCTGTAGCGCAGCTCCAGGCGCAGCGCCAGCCAGGCTTCATACACTTTGGTGGGCAAGGTGCGGGCGCGCACCGCGCCGTGCTGCCGCGCCAGTTGGCGCGCCAGCTGCATGGTCAGGGTGCTGCCCCCGCTGACCACCCGCCCCTGCTGCAGGTTATCGCGGGTAGCCCGGGCAATAGCCAGCGGATCAATGCCGGGGTGATAGTAAAAGCGACGATCCTCGAACTGCATCAGTGCGCGGGCAAAGCGCGGCGGCACCTCGGCCACCGGCGCAAAGCGCCACTGCTCATCGGCAGCAATGGTGGCCCCCAGCAGACGGCCATCACGATCCAGCAGTGCGTTCGCGTAAGGCACATCAAACAACGGGCGCGGCAACGGCCAGGCCAGCAGCGTCACCAGCCCGACCGCCAGCAGGCAGGCCAGCAGCCACCGGCCACGTCTGTACCCGCTCCTGCGATTCGCTTCACGCGCCATGCCTGTCACCACTGTCTTTACCGGCGCTACCCTTACCGGCGCTACCGTGCAGAGACCTCGACCCAGCGCCCGGCGCTGCGCGCCTGGACACTGGCGTCGTACATGTTTTCCACCTGCCAGCCAGGCAGGTAGAAGCGCCCGGCAAAGGAAGCATTCAGGGAAATCTCCAGTGTCCGGCTCTCGCCGGCATCCAGGCTCATATAGCTGAGCACCCGGTCATCACGAATGTCCTGATAATCCAGTGTTGCCACCGTGTCCTCACCGGCCATGCGCGTATTGTTGACCTGCCAGCCGCTGGGCAATACCTGGGTCAGTGCCAACTGCTCCTGGCGACGGCCCGAGGTATTGGTCACGGTCACACTGGCACGGATATCGGTGCCCTGGGGCAGTGCAGCGATATTCAAGGCCTGACCGTCCAGGCCGAGGAAGCGGGTCTGCAGGCGCAGGCCGGACTGAAGCGCGCTTTCCTGCCCGGCGGCAGGCACGCCCTCGTTGCCCAGCACCAGATACAACGGCCGCTCACTGTCGTTGCGCAGTGCCACTTCCCCCGCCTCGGAGGCCGGAGCCAGCCGGGTCATGCGAGCGGCTTCGGACACCGATGTCCAGGCCTCATCGCGTTGCCGCCAGGCAAAGGCCAGCCTGTCATCCGCCGCCACGTCACCATCAGTACCGTGGAAGCGGGCCAGCGCCATCAGCGCCCACGCCACCGACTGCGTGCTGTGCCATTGCTCGCCAGACAGCGTATCGGCGATCTGCTGTGCCAGCGCCTGGGCCTCGTCATGACGGCCACGCGCCGCCAGTACCGGCAGGATCAGGGACTGGTCCCGCAGCGCTGAAGCAAAGGTCGCATCGGGCTGCGCCGGAGCCGCCACGTCGGTGCGCGCATCCACAGTCAACGCCGCCGCCACATCGGTCATGCCCATGGCCTGATAGGCCGCCGCCAGTTGCCAGCGGGCCATCAAAGTCAGCCCGGCCTCTTCCCGCAGCCGGTTCATGGCGCCGGTCTCCGGTTGGCCGGCCAGTGCGAGGGTGTACAACCGATAGGCCTGATTCAATTGTCCGGTGCCATCCGAGGCCACATAGGCGCGCGCCAGTTGTTGCTGATGCTGGCGCCAGCGCGCCAGTACCTCCGCCGGTACCGCGTGCCCCAGGCGCCGGGCTTCCAGCAGAAAATGCCCGGCGTAGCTGCTGCTCCAGTCGTTGATATCCGCAGCACCGGGCCAGTAGGCAAAACCGCCATCCGCCATCTGGTAACCGCGCAGGCGATCCACCGCGCGCTGGATATTGGCGGCCGTGGCGGTCTGCGTGGCATCGTCGAGCACCAGCAGGCGCGGCAGATACAACTGCGGAAAGGCCGCCGAGGTAACCTGCTCCAGACAGCCATGGGGATAACGCACCAGATAGCTCAAGCGTTGCGACAGATTCAGCGGCGGCACGCTGCTGACTTCCAGGCTGGTGACATTGGTGCCCGGCAAACCATGGGGCGCAAAATCATAGCGCCAGGTATCGCCAGGGGCGACCCGCGCCACCACCCGATCCGTTGACGGCGGGTTCGGGCTACGCACCGTCATGTAAATATCCTCGCGAGCGCTGGCATCACCGCCCTGCGCACGCACGGTCACGGTACCGGTGCCAACCTGGTCGCCCACCGCCATCTGCAGCCGGGTAATCGTTTCACCGGGGCCGGAGAAGGCGACCTTGCTTTCACTGTCGATGATGCGGAACAGCGCATCCGCCTCCAGCGTGACCGTCACCTCGCGCACGGACGGTGCTTGCAGGAACAGGTTCACCGGCACGGTGACGGTTTCATCCGGACCGAGTACGCGCGGCAAGGTGGTCAGCAGCGACAGCGGCTCACGCACCCGCACGGTCTTGTCGGCGCGCCCGTAGCGGCCCTGGTCGCCGGCCACCACCATGACCCGCACTGCACCCAGATACTGCGGCAAGATAATCTCGTGCTCGCGACGACCATTGGCGTCCAGCTCAAAGGCCCCGACAAACTTTACCACCGGGGGGAAGCGTCTGCGCCGATTGGCTTCGTCATCATCGTCCGCCGCATCACTGCCGCCGATGGCGACCAGGCGCTCCAGCGCGCCGGCGAAAGCACCGGCCACCTCGTCATACAGATCCCAGGTGCGCACGCCCAGCGCCTCACGCCGGAAAAATTCCCGGTGCAGATCCGGTGTGCGGAAGCCGGTCAGGCCGAGCAAGCCCTCGTCCACGATAGCCAGTGTGTAGGTCATCGGCTGGCCATTGGTTTCGCGCACCTGCACCGTGAAAGGTGTTTGCGGTTGCACTTCATCCGCCACCGTCAGATGCGGTTCCAGATGCGTCGCCGGATCAGATACCAGCAACGGTACGATACCGAACAGGCGCAACGGCCTGTCGTTCTCGCGGCCGCTGTGAGGCTGGATCAGGCTGACGCTGACATACACATTCGGCGCCATGGCGGCCGTAATGGGCACCTCGAATTGTGTTTCGCCCGCAGCCACGTCCAGCCAGTATTGCCGGAGTACCCGACTGCCATTCTCGATACTGACGAGCGCCCGGCCACCTTCACTTTCCGGCAATTGCACCGTGGCTGTCTCGCCCACCTTGTATTGGTCACGGTCGGTGTAGAGCGTCAGTCGCGCAGGCCCTTCGCCACGGTCTTCCCGCGCGCGGCCCGCCCAGCCAGGCCAGTCCATATAGAAGACTTCACCGGTACAGTGACCGCCGTTGTTGTCACAGACACGCAAGAGATAACGGCCCCACTCCGGGTGATTGATACGCAGCGACCATTCGCCTTCACCCTCGGCGTTGGTGCTGACCGTACCGCGTTGCAGCGCCTGATGGCCGGCACCGCTGGCATAGCGCGCCAGGGACTCGCCGCTCTGATCCCACCACCAGCGCCATTCGATCTTGTACAGGGACACTTCCAGATTCTGCAGCGCCGCCGGCTCACCGGTGTTGTCCAGTGCTGCGATGCGAATACGGTGATCCGTGTCAGTCAGCAGCATGTTACGTGCCTCATCGCCAGCGGGCAGCCGCAGGCCCACATAGTGCGGCCACGGATGATAATCCTGACGCTGGCTCTGCACGCTGAACTGGCCGCCTTCCTCGAAGACACGGCTGGTAAAGGTCGCGCGCAGCATGCCCGGCGCCGCGGCATCGTGAACCAGTTTGATCGGAAAACGCACTTGCCCCTGTTGGTCCAGGCGCCCTTCGAAGACGGTCTGCTCTCCGCTGCTGAAGCTGCGCGCCGGGTCATCAAAGTTGAAATCCGTGAACCGTTCGAAGCGCGTGCTCGTGGGGGTCAACCGTGCCTTGACGTCCGCACGCAGCGCGCTGGCTGTGGCACCACTGAGCCATTGCGCGGCAAGCGTCACCTGAGCCGGCAATGCGTCCACGCGCAGCGCCTCGTCGCCAAGAGCCAGATCCAGACTCAGCCGGTTGGGGACCACGGTTTCAATACGCACGGCCCGGTCAAAGGTCATGCCGCCGACCCGGGCGACAATACGCCAGACGCCCGTGGGCGCATCTTCGGCGGTGCGCAAGGTGAAGGGATAGAAGTTGCCCACCGGTGCACTGTTGGTGCGCCGCTGCACGATGTTGCCTCGCGGGTCCAGCAACTCCAGCGTCACCGGGTGGCCGGCGGGCAATACGGCTTCCCGGTCTTCCAGAACAAACGTCAGAAACAGCGCATCACCGGGGCGCCAGACATCACGCTCCCCGTAGATATGCCCCTTGATGGCATTACGCACTTCCACGCCACCGACATCATACTGACTCACCGGCAGCGCCAGCCCACGGGACAACTTCAGATAGCCCCGGTCATCCCCGCGCCGCGCCGTGAGATAAAATGGTGTGCCGTCCAGTGTCGCCACCAACAGGCCCGAGGCGTCCGTGGTCCCCCGACCGATGCGTTGCTGCTGGTAATTGAACACCTCGATCTCGGTGCCTGCCGCCGCCTGCCCGTTACGCAATTGCGTTGCTGCCACATGCAAGCGGTTGTCGTCGCCCTGCTTGGCCATCAGGCCCAGATTCGAGGCCAGCAGATTGCGGCTATCTTCGATATTGTTGTCGCTGCCATAGATGTAATAGGCGCTGCTGCACGGATTGTGGCGCTCGCTCCAGGCGACATAGCCGCTGTTGTTGTACCACTGCTCGATACCGTCCCAGCCACTGCCCTCCATTTCGCCGCGACCGTCCCAGTTGCCCAGCGGACGATCCGGGTCGTTGACCGGCGACAGATCATCACAGCCGAACAGCACCTGATCCCGGTCAATGCTCAGGCTGACCTGGAACAAGGCACCGGGCTCCCCTTGCACCAGATCGCTGACATCCAGCAAGTAACGCTGCCATCGATCACGGGGCAAATCATTGAGGGGAATTTCACGGCGCCAGAGGTAGCGGCCGACATGCTCCATGCCATAGCCCTGGCTGACATCGTTGCTCTGCAGGAACTGACCGATATTGTTGCGGTAGACCTGCAGCGCCGTGACCGTCACCGCACGCACATTCACCGCTTCGAACGGCACGGTGAGATTATCGCTGTCCGGCAACACGACGCCCTTGCCCACAAACCGCACGCCCGGACGCAAACTGACAAACGTCAGTGTCTGCTCCACCGGTTCGGCCAGCCTGCCACCCGCCTCGCTGCGCAGACCGGGCTCAAGTCGCAGCACGGTTTCGCCGCTGTGCCGCTCCGGGGGATAGACATGCAACACACTGCCTTCAATCCGTGCGCTGGTGTCGTTGCCATTCAGGCGCACCAGCCCGGCCAGGTTCTGGTTTCTGGCCAGGGGCGCACTGAAACTCACGGCGATGTACTGGCGTTCTGCGGCCGCGATACGCACGTCCGTCACACTGAACTCATTGCGTGCCGGCACACGCACACTGCGCTCGCCTTTCTGTTGCGCGCCGAGTACCGCCGCATCCCAGACCAGCGTCACCTCGCCCGCCCGGTCACCCTGAGCAATATCGCTGATGGTGAAACTGTTGAGGCGCCCGCTACCATCCTGCTGCCAGTGCATCGGCAGCCTGCGATCCCCCTGGCGGGCAACCAGCACCTGCTCGATAACCGCCGATGCCGCACGGTCGATGGTCGCCAGTTCCCCGGCAAGCGTCATCGTATGCGGCTCAGCCCCCGGCGCCAGCCCCTGCAAACGCAAGTCCATACTCTGCGGCAGCGCCGTCACGGTGAATTGCCAGCGACTGGTGAGGGGCACGCCGGGCAGGGCCTTGCCGTCCAGAGAGACGGTGTAAACCTGCGCGGGCGACAGCGGTGCACGGGGCTCGATCAGCAACTCGTTCTCACGCACAAAGCGGGCGGTGACCTCCATCGACGGCGACAGGCTCACCAGTCCGGGGACCGGCGTGTCCAGCATGTCGCTGCCCACTACGGACCGGGAAAAACGCACCCGCAGGGCATCACTGGCCGGCACGCGCGCCGGAGAATGGCTGACGATGTAATCAGCCCAGGCGTCTTTCTCCGCCTCGCTCATCGGCCCCTCCGATGCCTTGTCAGGGCCGGAATCACAGCCACTGAGACACAACAGGGCAGACAGCAGACAGGACAGCATCAGGGCAGATTTCATGGGCGGGCATCCGGGCCGTTATTCTTCATTTTGAGGGAGGCGAGCAAGCTTCTGAACAATAGCAAGAAGGCGAGAGGCGCTCCACTGGCATGGCCCTGCCGTCTTGACTGGCCCTCCTGACTGGCAGTGACAGACGACCGGCGATGGCCGGTGGTACACTGCGCGTCCTGATTTACACCGTGGACCTGTCATGCCCCTGCTTACCTTGCGCAATATCCAGCTCAGCTTTGGCGCTGCCCCCCTGCTCAGTGACGTGGAACTCAGCATCGACAAGGGCGAGCGCCTGTGTCTGGTAGGGCGCAATGGCGCGGGCAAGTCCACGCTGATGAAGATCATCGCCGGTGAAATTCAGGCCGACGACGGCAGCATTGAGCAGGCTCAGGGTCTGCGTGTGGCACGTCTGGTACAGGAAGTCCCCCACGACACCGACGGCAGCGTGTTCGACGTGGTCGCCGCCGGCCTCGGTGAAGAGGGCCGCCTGCTGTCCGAGTACCAACATCTGACGCGCGAATTGATGGACGGCGGTGACGCCGTCATGCAGCGCTTCGAAAAAGTCCAGGCGGCAATCGACGATCGCGGCGCCTGGGATATTTCCCAGCGGGTGGAAACGGTGCTCTCACGATTGAATCTGGATGGTGACACCGATTTTGCCGGCCTGTCCGGCGGCATGAAGCGGCGCGTGCTGCTGGCCCAGTCACTGGTGCAGGCGCCGGACATCCTGCTGCTGGACGAACCCACCAACCACCTGGACATCGAGGCCATTCGCTGGCTGGAAGACTTCCTGCGGCAGTACGAAGCAACACTCGTTTTCATTACGCACGACCGTGCCTTTATCCGCGCCCTGGCGACCCGCATCATCGAGATTGATCGGGGCAGCCTGACCAGCTGGCCGGGCAATTACGAACGTTACCTGGAAGGCAAACAGGCGGCACTGGATGCAGAAGAAAAAGCCAACGCCGAATTCGACAAGAAACTGTCGCGCGAAGAAACCTGGATTCGCCAGGGCATCAAGGCGCGCCGCACCCGAAACGAAGGCCGCGTGCGCGCGCTCAAGGCGCTACGCCAGGCCCATGCAGAACGTCGTCAACGCCAGGGCAACGTGCAGCTTGCCGCACAGGATGCCAACCGCTCGGGCAAGCTGGTGATCGAAGCCGAAGGGCTGTATCAGGCTTACGGCGAGCAATCCATCCTGCGCGATTTTTCGCTCACGGTAATGCGCGGCGACCGTATCGGTGTGATCGGCCCCAACGGCTGTGGCAAATCGACACTGTTGAAGATCCTGCTCGGCCATCTGCAACCGGACGCCGGCAGTGTTCAGCTGGGCACAAAACTGGACGTGGCGTACTTCGACCAGCTGCGTAACACCCTGGATGACAATAAATCCGTGATCGAGAACGTCACGGAAGGCAGCGACATTCTCACCATCAACGGCCAGCCCCGGCATGCCATTGGTTACCTGCAGGATTTTCTGTTCGAACCCCAACGGGCGCGGCAGCCGGTGAGCGCCCTGTCCGGCGGCGAGCGCAACCGCCTGCTGCTGGCCAAGCTGTTCACCCGTCCGTTCAACCTGCTGGTACTGGATGAACCGACCAACGATCTGGACGCAGAAACCCTGGACCTGCTGGAAGAGCAGTTGATGGCGTTCGAAGGCACCCTGCTGCTGGTGAGCCATGATCGGGAATTCATCGACAACGTTGTGACCAGCACGCTGGTCTTCGAAGACGGCACAGTGAACGAATACGTCGGCGGCTATCAGGACTGGTTGCGCCAGCGCAATACCGGCGGCGCGGCATCCGCTTCCGGGCTTCAGAACCCGGGCCAGAGCGCAAAGAAAACAGCGCAAAAGAAAGACACGGCACAAAAAAATGTAAAAAAACTGTCTTATGCTGAGAAGCTGGAACTGGAAAAACTGCCCGCCGAACTGGAAGCACTGGAAGCACAGATCGATGCCATGCAACAAGCGATGGCTGATCCGGGCTTTTACCAGCAAACACCGGCGGATATCGCAGATTTTAACCAGCGACTGGCGGCACTGCAGGCAAAAGCCGAAGTCCGTTTCGCTCGCTGGGAAGCGCTGGACAACGCAGAATCATGACCGGCATCCGGTTTTCCGGGGAACAAGCAGGCTTACTGCCACTCGAACCGGGATAATCAAGACAATACGGAGGAAGGTGGTATGTTCGCCCTGAGGGGAATGACAGGACCGACAAGCTCGACACCCTGTTCGAAAACCGGCTGGCTGCTGGCCACCAGCCTGCTACTGGCGTGCGTGGCCCAGCCGCTGCAGGCCACCGAGCTTGAAGACGAGGACCTGCCACAACCTGATCAGGTCCACATCCTCCCCGTCTCCCCTTCGCCCGCAGCAGAAGAAGCTGGTGACGCCACCGCTGTGCCACATGAGGACGGCTCCCCCGTCCCCTTCCATCTGCTGGGCGGCGAAGTCAAACCCGGCGCCATCAACACGCTCTACTGGTCACCGGAACAATCCTTCGCTTCCATTGCCACCCCCGTCCCCGTACTGGTAGCCCATGGCGCACGCCCGGGCCCGATCGTCTGCATGACCGCGGCTGTCCACGGTGATGAACTCAACGGCATCGAGATGGTGCGGCGGGTCATGTACCAACTGGAACCGGAAAAATTGAGCGGGACCGTCGTGGGTGTGCCGATCGTCAATCTTGACGGCTTTCGTCGCGGCGAACGTTATCTGGCAGATCGCCGGGATCTGAATCGTTATTTCCCCGGCAATCCCCAGGGCAGTTCAGCAGCCCGCATCGCCTATTCCCTGTTCGCCGAAATTGTCTCCCATTGCCAGTTTCTCGCCGACCTGCACACCGGGTCCCTGCGGCGCGTCAATCTGACCCAACTGCGCGGTGACATGACTGACCCGAATATCGTCGAATTTGCGCGCAAGTTCGGTGGCATTACCGTGCTGCACAGCGCAGCGCCCACCGGCACCCTGCGCCGCGCCGCCTCTGATGCGGGCATCCCCACCGTGACCATGGAAGCCGGCGGGCCCAACCGACTGGAAGAAAGCGCCGTGGACAGCGGCGTCCAGGCCATCGAAACCATGCTCGACAATCTCGGCATGCGTAAGGCACGGCGCTTCTGGGGCACCCCGCAACCCGTGTTTTACGAGTCCCGGTGGTTGCGCGCCAATCAGGGCGGCATCCTGATGTCCAAAGTAAAGCTGGACGAAAATGTGCGCCGTGGCCAGGTGCTGGGCACCGTCACAGACCCGATCACCAACACCGGCAGCGCCATCATCGCGCCTTTCGCCGGGCGCGTGCTGGGCATGGCAGAAAACCAGGTCGTGCACACCGGTTTCGCGGCTTACCACATCGGTATCGAGAAGGCGCCGGAAGAGGTGCAGGAAGAGGCGCGGGAAGAAGCACGGGAAAAAGAAACTCGCGAACCGGCCGCACCGTCCGAGCCCGCACGTCAGGAACCGGACGCCCCCGTTGTCGAAGAGGATGACGCCGAAGAGCATCGTAACGAATAGCTCCTGGTAGACAGAGCATCTTCACAGACCATTACAGGCCACGCCGCATACTGCATGTCGGTCAGACATCACTGCGGAGCGAGCCATGCCTTCCCACCCCTCCCGTGCTCTGCGCCTGCTGGCGCCGTTGAGCCTGCTGCTACTCCTGCTTGGCGGCTGCCAGAGCACCCGACTTCCCGAAATCCGCGACGCCGCGCCAGTAGATCTGGAACGCTTTATGGGAGACTGGTTTGTCATCGCCAGCATACCCACCGTGTTCGAACGCGACGCCTACAATGCGGTAGAACGATATGCCCTGAAAGACGATGGCCGCATTGATACCACCTTCATCTTCCGGCGCGGCGCCTACGACGGCAAAGAACGGCGCATGAACCCGGTCGCCACAGTGCGCGAAGACACCGGCAACGCCGTCTGGGGCATGCAGTTCCTGTGGCCGTTCAAGGCTGACTTCCGCATCGTCCATGTTGACGACGATTACAGCCAGACCATCATCGGCCGGCAAAAACGCGACTACGTGTGGATCATGGCGCGCGAACCACACATGGACGATGCCGACTACGCCGCACTGCTTGATTTGCTCGAGGATGAGGGCTACACCATCAGTGATATACAGCGCGTGCCCCAGTGCTGGCAGGCGCCCTGCGACCCCCTGTGAGCGTTTATGACGAGGCAGCAGCACCAGCAGCAACAGCGACAACACCGAACACGCCGCTGGCGCTGGTGGCCATCGGTATGCCTGTGCGTGCTTTTGTCTGCCTGTCAGCCCACAGGGCCGGAAGATCTCTGGCATGACTATCAGCAACGTCTCGCGCGACTGGCCGCGACAGAAGTACCTGCCGACACGGTGAATATCACCGTGCAACGCTACCCGCGCAGCCGGGATCTGCGCCAGGACGTTCCCGACCTGCGCACCGGTATGCGGCGCTATTTTGGCCTCGCCGAATGCGACATGATGGCGCTGGTCAGCGAACGCAACAGCAGCCTCGGACGGCTGCAGACGGCCTCCCTGCGCTTTGCTTATGAACTGGATTTTATCCAGCGCAGCGAAACCTGCCTGGCCGGGGAACGGCTTGCTGATGACGAGGCCTTCAACCTCTGGCTGTCGGAGATTTACACACTCAAGCGCGAGTCCCTGCCGGCACTGTATTTCAATGCCACACTGGGCTCGCAGGAAATGGCCGGCTTTTTCAGCACCACGGCGCGCCCGGCGGAAACTGCCGACCTCGTCGCCATGACAACGCTGGAGACAGCGCTGGGCCGCATCGCCCGGCTGGGCAGTCAACTGCGCGGCGATGCCCCTCTGCCCACCAACGCGGGCCTGCTCGAGCAGGACATCGCCACCCTGTCCCGCAGCGACACCGGCGGCAGCATATTGCAAGGCCTGGCGTTGGCCACCCGCGAATTACACCGCGCCGCTGCCATGCTGGAACAAGTCGACACCACATCCTTGTGCCCGCGCCAGCGCAGCAGCCAGCAAGCTCGCTACTTCCAGAATGTCTTCATCGACGTGTATGGCGGGCAGATCCAGCCCTGGCTGTCCCGGCTGGACCAGGCCGCTCGGCAATTGCAGGACACCATGCAACAGCTCGCCGTCAGCCTCCCCGCCGACAGCCCCGCCTTTGACGCCTGGCATGCAGCACATTTCTCGGATGAGGCAGGCTTGCATCACCGTTTTCGCACCGCCATGGCCCGGCATACCCTCGCCTGGCAAAACCTGCTGGCGGGCTGCGGTCTCCAGCCTCGCAGCACCGAGGGCGGCACCGGCCTTGATGCGGCGCCCGAGCGCCACTGAATTCCGGTCCCGGACTATCGGTACCCGGCATGACACCGCATAATGGTATGACTTACCAGGGAGGTAGCGGATGACCGAGTTCCTGCCAGAGCGCATACCCTTGAACATCTATGACGAGTTGCTGTTGCACCTCGACAAGCCCGGCTCACCACTGAGCCTGCAGATGGAGGTGCGCGTCAGCGGGCACCTGGACGAGGAGCGTCTGGCCAGCGCCATCCGCAGTGCAGCGACCCATCATCCCATGATGCGCGCCACCCTCGCCCCGCACAAAGCCAGCGACACCCAGTTGTTCTGGCAAATCCAGGACGCCCTCGAACAAGTGCCGCTGCGCATCATCGAGTGCTGCGACGAAGAAGCCCTGCATGAAGCGCGCACCGCCCTGCACAGCCTCTCCGTGCCACTGGCCGAGGCACCGCCGTTCCGCTGCGCACTGGCGCATTGCGGCGAGCAAGGCGATTTCTTCATGATCAACATGAACCACACCGTCTGCGACAGTGTGGGCCTGTACAGCTTCATGGTCTCGATCCTGCGCGCCTACGCCGGCGTCGCCGACCCGGTCTCCGGCGTCGATTTCATTCGCGCTCGCAATGGCGCACCGGAGACGATCCCGGCGAAATTTTCCGATCATCTGGCACGAATCAGCCGCTTGCTGGAAGTCATTGGCACAACACTCAAACCACCAGCACGCATTGCCGCTGACGGCATGGAAGACGATACCGGCCTGTCCTTCATGCCGGTGCGCTTCAGCGCCGCCCAGACCCGGCGCCTGCAGACCCTGCGCCACAACGGCGCCACCATCAACGACCTGCTGGCCACCGCGCTGCATCTGGCGATTGACCGCTGGAATACGGAGCACGACCAGAGCACGGGGCGCATCAGCATGATCATGCCGATGAATACCCGTGACCCGAGCTTCCGCAACGATGTCGCCAGCAATCTGTCCGTGTGGGTCAACGTCATCTCGCGCGCCAATGACCGCACCGACTTCGAGCATCTGCTCAATGTGCTCACCCGGCAGACGGCCGGCCTCAAGGAAAGCGGCACCATGGGGCTGCTGGTGGACCTGATGCGCGAGGTGCGCGGCCTGCCCGCCTGGATTCGCCAGGCAGTCCCCGGCCTGCTGCCGCTGACCGGCAACCGCATCGCCAGCACCACGGTACTCGGCAATCTGGGCCATGCCCGTATGCCGCTGCCGGGGGACAGCGCGCTGGCTCTGAAAGAGCTCTGGTTCTCGCCGCCGTGCCGCATGCCCATGGGCCTGTCGCTGGGGGCGGTGACGCTGAATGATCATCTGCACCTGTCGTTCCGCTACCACCGCCAGCAGTTCAGCCGCGAGGGCGCCTGGGCCTTTGCCGAAACGTTCCTGGATATCCTCAACGGTCAGGCAGGTGTCTGATTCGGGGTGGGTTTACATCGCTATTGGCTGCCCGGCGCATTTCCGGCGTCAGGCTGGCAAACGCCAATCAGCCCGAGGGCGGTACACTGGCGCCTCAGCTTCAGCATGGCTGAGGGCGCGGAAATTTGTCCCTTCCGGGCCTGGAGATTCTTCTCCGGACAAGCTCTCCCGAGCAAAAACCTGCGGCGCCCTCTGGGCGCCGTTTTTTTTGGCTCATCGCTAATTGACGAGAATCCCTCGTTTGGGGAGTTTTCCATTCTGGGCTGGTTTGGTGGTTGTGGCCCTCGGGGGGCGGGTACAGGTTTTCAGGACCCGCCGTAAACCCATCCCTGGGGGCTTGTGTTCGACATCCTTGTCTCACACAGTCCTGAAAACCTGTACCCGCCCCCCGAGGGCCGTCACGCGCAGCCCAGTTAAGAAGCCGCGAGCCAACTGGTGGTTTTGTTCTTCCAGAAAGTTGATGTAGCCACCGGACTCAGAATCTACTGCCAGCGTTGAGCCGGGGCATGCCCTGGAGGGACCTCTTTGGCCATGGATGGCCAAAGCGCGAGCGACCAGGGACGGCTTGAGCGGTCCCGGAAGGGCATGCCCCGGCTCAACGCGTACTTGATGGAGGGTGACCAACCGCGCTGGAGAGCGCCCCGCTATCCGATTGACACGCAATCACCATTGGAGACAGACACTCACGTCAATCCGCGACGAGCGCCTTACACCACCAACGCCGCAGAAGGCACATCAAGCCGCCCTTTGCTGTGACGGGAGAATTGCCCGCTCAGGAACGCCATCTGGTCGCCCCGGATACGGTGGCTGTTGATCAGCGCCAGATACTCCGCCATGTTGGGCACGAACGGCAGTGCCAGCAATTCCAGGCTGGACTCCTCCAGCAGACGATTGCCCTTGTGCTGGTTACAGCGCCGGCACGCCGCCACCACATTCAGCCAGTGATCCCGCCCACCCCGAGACGTCGGCACGATATGGTCCCGCGTCAGCTCATGGTCGTGGAAATGCCCGCCACAGTAGAGACAGATATTCTGATCACGCCGGAACAACGCCCGGTTGGTCAGCGGTGGCCGTGTGCGAGGGTGCGGATTGATGCGCCCGTTACAGGCAATGATGGAGTGCAGCTGCATCTCAGACCGCAGCCCGGTACAGCGGGAAATACCGCCCTGAATCTGATAGATGACATCACCCAGCGTCCAGGTGACCAACCCGCGCGCGTACAGACAGGCCGCGTCCTGCCAGGACAGCCATTCCACCGGCTTGCCGGCAATATCGAGCCTGAGAATACGTTCTGACATAGCCGCTCCCGCTCAACTGATGCGATGGCCCATCCGAACATGCACCACCCCGACCAGCTTTGAGCAAAACCATGACCGGAATGTGGCAGGCAGCACAGGCGTTTGCCCGATTCAGGCCGCCCCCTTGGCCGCCGGGCTGCTCAGATAATAACCACCGCAACGACACAACCACAAGCCTGCGGGCATGGCGGCGGCCGGCCGAGGCCGCTGGCCGCCGCAGACCGATAAGCGAAATTAAATGACCGGAAAGTCACAAATTTCCTCCGGCCTTGACCTGAGGTGCCCTACAATTGTGACAATCTCACCATTCATCAATGACAACAACGCTGCAGGGCGGTCTTTATGTCCTTTGATTATCTGATTATCGGCGGCGGCTCCGCCGGCTGCGTGATGGCCAACCGACTCTCCGAGAATCCCGGCAACCGGGTTTGCCTGCTGGAAGCCGGCCCCGCTGACAACAGCCTGCTGATCAGCATGCCGGCTGGCATTATCGCGCTGATGCGCTCCAACAAGCGCAACTGGCGCTATTACACCGTGCCGCAGGAAGCGCTGAACAACCGGGAGCTGTATATCCCCCGCGGCAAGACCCTGGGCGGGTCCAGTGCCGTCAACGCCATGATCTACACCCGCGGCCACAGCTGGGACTACGACCACTGGGCCGAGCTGGGCAATAAAGGCTGGGCATGGGAAGACGTGCTGCCCATCTTCAAGCGCAGTCAGAACCAGGAGCGTGGCGCCAGTGCGCTGCATGGCACCGGTGGTCCGTTGAATGTGGCGGATTTGCGCTACCAGCACCCGGTCAGCCAGGGCTTTATTGACGCCTGTGTGCAGGCGGGTATGCCGGCCACGGACGACTTCAACAGCGCCGAGCAGGAAGGTGTGGGGTTCTATCAGGTCACTCAGAAAGGCGGTGAACGCTGGGGCGTTGCCAAGGCCTATCTGCACCCGGCCCTGGAGCGGGAAAACCTGACCGTGATTACCGAGGCCCGCGTCAGCCGTCTGTTGATGGATGGCACGCGCGTGATCGGTGCCGAATATACCCGTCGCGGCCGTCATGAAAAGGTCGAGGCAAGCGAGACGGTGCTGTGCGGTGGCGCCATCAACTCACCGCAAACGCTGTTGTTGTCAGGCATTGGCCCCCGCGAAGAGCTGGCCCGGCACGGGATTGCCGTGCGCCACGAATTGCCCGGTGTGGGCGAGAACCTGCAAGACCACCCTGACATCCTGCTGGTGCAGCGCTCCTTGCTGCGCGACACGCTGAGCCTCTCGCCTGCGGCATTGCCGAAACATATCAAGGCGTTGTGGCAATACTTCCGCGACCGCAGTGGCCCGCTGACCTCGAACGTGGCCGAAGCCGGCGGCTTCATCAAGTCGCGTCCGGAAGAGCCCATTCCGGATCTGCAGCTGCACCTGACTGCGGCCATGCTCGACAACCACGGCCTGAATACCCTGTTTGCCATGGGCTGGGGTTACTCCGCCCACGTCTGCATCCTGCGCCCCAAGAGCCGTGGCCGGGTCACGCTGAACAGTGCTGATCCGTCAGACAATGCACGGATCGATCCGCGTTTCATGACCCATGAAGACGATGTCCAGGGGATGATTCGCGGCATGAAGCTGCTCGGCGAAGCCATGAAACAGGAGGGGCTCGCGCGCTGGCGCGGTGCTGCCGCGTTCCCGGAGCGGGAGCTGCAGACTGACGACGATTATCGCGACTTCCTGCGGCGCAAGTGCGACAACATCTATCACCCGGTGGGCACCTGCAAGATGGGTGTTGACGATATGGCGGTGGTCGCGCCGGACAGTCTGCGCGTGCACGGGCTGGAAGGGTTGCGGGTCGTGGATGCGTCGATCATGCCAACGCTGATTGGCGGCAATACCAACGCGCCGACGGTGATGATTGCCGAGAAAGCAGCGGACATGATGCTCGGCTGAATCGCCTCACGTCGGGCACGGCTCACCGCCGAGTCCGTGGCCGCGCGTCAGTCGTCTGTATGCAGGCTGGCGCGGAAGCCGCTCTTCCACCAGAGCCAGGCCACAGCGAGACCATGGGTGTTGAGCAGCAATGCCAGCACCCACTCGAACGCATCATCAATCTGACTGTACAGCGGATAAGCCACCACCGTGAGGATCACGGACAGAATGCCGATGGCCAGCGCCGTCTGGCACAGCCGCAACAGACGACGCCCCCATGACTGCCAGGCCGGCACTGTCAGCAGCGCCGCGCTGAGCAGCAGCTGCGCGATAAACGTGAGTGAGAAATAAAGAATCACGCCGGTACGGCGGATCATGCGAAATGTATCGCCGGAGTGGCCCAGCGCCAGGGTGTAAGCCGCCAGAAATACGCAACCCACCAGCCCCAGCCAGGGCAACCAGGCGGGCATGGCATTCTGCACACCCAGTTGCCGCAACCAGCCAGCACTCAGCCACCAGAAGAAGATACCCAGCAAGGCTGCCGGCAGCATCGCGCCCTTGAAGATGAAATAGCTACTGCCGTGTCGCCCGGTACGGCTGATACTCGTACACGCATCCCAGTAAGGCACGCACCATGGCACGTGCCCTTCCACCACCGACGTCACGAAAGTCACGTGTATGGTGAGCAGGGGAATCAGTCCGGCAGCCAGGGCAATGCCCCACAGGGGCAGCCCGGCTGCAGCGCCAACTCTGCTGTCGTGCATTGCCTGCCCTCCCGGTCATCCGGACCATCGCGAGCGTCGTGTAGCGCCAGTGATCAGCGTATCACCACGAAAAACACCCCACCGCCGCGATTGACGCGCAGCAACAGCGGCGCCTCCGGGTCACTGACAGACTCGCGCAACTGGTCCAGGGTTTCAATATCGCGACGATTCGCGTTGATGATCACATCACCGCTGCGCAGGCCGGCGCGCCATGCTGCGGCATTGCGCTCCACATCTTCCACCAGCACGCCCCGCTCGGCATGGTTGAGCTCGCCATCGCGCAGGTCACGCATTGATGCGCCCTTGAGGTGGCGGGACAGTGCTGCACCGTCTGCGCTCTTGCCACCCGTTTCACGAATGACGGCCACCACCTCACGGGGTTGGCTGTCGCGCAATATGCTCAACTGCACCTTTTCTCCCACCGGCGACAGGCCCACGCGATTACGCAGATCTGCCGCCCGGTTCACCGGCCGGCCATCCACTGCCGTGACGATATCACCGGGCTGCAAGCCGGCTTCCGCCGCCGCGCTGTCCTCGAGCACGCCGGTAATCACCACGCCCCGCTTTTCGGCCACATCAAAGGCTTCCGCCAACTCCGCGGTAAGGTCCTGAATGCTGACCCCCAGCACACCACGGCGCACTTCACCGTGCTCGATCAGCTGCGCCATGACATTCACGGCCATCTCGGTGGGAATGGCAAAGCCGATGCCCACATTGCCACCGGCCGGCGCGATAATGGCGGTATTGATACCCACCAGTTCACCGCGCAGGTTCACCAGTGCACCGCCGGAGTTGCCGGGGTTGATGGAGGCGTCGGTCTGAATGAAATTCTCGTAGCCGTCCAGCCGCAGCCCGGTGCGGCCCAGCGCAGAAACGATGCCGGAGGTCACGGTCTGGCCGAGCCCGAAAGGATTGCCGATGGCAATGACGAAATCCCCCACACGCAACCGGGTGGAGTCGGCAATGTCGATCTGGATAAGCTTGTCGGCATCGACCTTCAGCACCGCCAAGTCCACCCCGGAATCCATGCCGACCACCTCCGCGGTGACAGTGCGGCCATCCACGAGCGTGACTTCCACCTCATCGGCATTGCGGACGACATGGGCGTTGGTCAGCACATAGCCGTTATCCGCATCGACAATCACGCCGGAACCCGCGCTGGTGGCACGCCGCTCGGGCATCGGCCCGCGCTGGTCCGGCATATTGAAGAAACGACGGAAGAACGGGTCTTCCATCAACGGGTTCTGATGGCTGCGCACCCGGGTGTGGGTGGCGATATTCACCACTGCCGGCGACACCTCCTCCAGCATGGGCGCCAGCGACGGCAGCGGCTGGCCGTCCCCGGTGGCCTGCGGCAACAGGGCCTGCGCTGGCACTGCCAGCGCCATGCTCAGCACCATGGCCGACATCAGGCCGGAAATTTTGCTCTGGAACATCCCCCTTACCGGCGCCGGAGCACGCCGAAGCATTGCGGTACGCAAGATCGAGCCTCCTCAGTACGACTTCTCTGACCATCAATTCTGGATAACATGTGTGTGACCTGTCTTGCCGCAGCAAGGTTCCGGTCACACGGCGGCAGCCTCGGGCAGCACGGCAAACAGGCGCACCCGATTGTACTGCTGTGACTCCCCCAGATCCGGCCAGGTGGTGGCCGTAAATTCCCCCAGCCGCTGATAACCCGGTGGATCAAGATCCGGGATACGGGAGTCCGCCAGCACAATAGTGGGGGCAGACTGAAACGTCTCAAGCAACGACAGATTGTCCCGATCGTAGAGAATATCCGCTGCCGTGATCACCTCCGCCACCGGCAATGCTTCCTGCATATCGGCAACGATTTCCAGCACCACATCATTGTGCCGGGCATTCAACGCGATGGCCGTGCGCGCCACCGGATCAAGGTCACACGCCAGCACCCGTTTTGCCCCGGCACGGGCTGCCGCAATCGCCACGACGCCCGAGCCGCTGCCCACATCCAGCACCGTCTTGCCCGCCACCCACTCGGGGCGGGCAAGCAACTGCTGCGCCAGCACCTGCCCCGACGCCCAGCAGAAAGACCAGTACGGCGGCGCCTCCATGAGTGCATTGATGGTCTCCGGCGCCAGCGGTTCGGCACCCAGCGTATCCTGCAACAACCACAGCGACAGCGATGGCACCTGAGGCAATAGTGTGGGCACCAGCGAGGCGCGCGGCAGCAGTTGCTGCAGATGCGCATGCAATGTCGCCAGCGCTACCTTTCCATAATCGCCTGTCATAACCTGTCCTCAATTTCAGCCGGGCACTGCGCTAAGATAAACGCTTCGCCATCACCAGACGGTGCGACGCAGCATACCAGCGTCCGCCGCAGCGTCGAACGCTGTCCGCCACATCAGGAGTTCTGCCATGACATCAGCCCCGCGCCTGCCCCTTGCCGGGATCCGCGTCATCGAGCTCGGCCAACTGCTGGCGGGCCCCTTTACCGGCACCTTGCTGGCGTATTTTGGCGCGGAGGTGATCAAGGTGGAGCCCCCCGGCGGCGACCCGATTCGCGGCTGGCGCAAACTCGACGAGGGCGGCACGTCGTTCTGGTGGCGCAGCCTGGGCCGCAACAAGAAATGCGTGACCCTGGACCTCAAGCAGCCACAGGGCGTCGCGCTGGCGCGCCAGTTGATGGAAAGCGCCGATGTCGTGATCGAGAACTTTCGCCCCGGCACGCTGGAAAACTGGGGACTGGGCCCCGAGCATTTCCGCGACACCCATCCCGGCCTCATCTATGCGCGCATTTCCGGCTATGGCCAGACCGGCCCCTGGGCGCACAAGCCCGGGTATGCCTCCGTGTGCGAGGGAGTCGGTGGCTTTCGTCACGTCAACGGGTTTCCCGGTGAGCGCCCGGTGCGCCCCAACCTGTCCATGGGTGACACGCTGGCCGGTATCCATGCCGCCCTGGGCATCATGCTGGCGCTGTTCGAACGCGAGCGCAGCGGCAATGGTCAGGTCGTGGATGTCGCCCTGTTCGAATCTGTCTTCAATCTGCTTGAGGCGATCATTCCCGAATACGATGGCGCCGACCTGGTCCGGGGACCGTCCGGCTCCACCGTCACGGGAATCGTACCCACCAACACGTATCTGTGTGCCGATGGCCGCTACGTCATTATCGGCGGCAATGGGGATTCGATCTTTCGCCGCCTGATGACGGCGGCCGGGCGGGCCGACATGGCAGACGATCCGGCACTGGCCAGCAACGCCGGGCGCGTCGAGCAGGAAGCTGCGATTGATGACGCCCTGTCAGCCTGGTGTGCCGGCCTCGACAGTGCGCAGGTGCTGGCGGTTCTGGAAGAGGCACGCGTTCCCGCTGGCCCGATCTACTCTGCGGCGGACATGATGCGCGATCCGCATTTTCAGGCACGCGGGCTTTTCGAGCAGGTGGAAATCAACGGCAAGCCCTTGAAGATTCCGGCCATCCTGCCGCGCCTGACGGGCACGCCGGGACGCACCAATTGGCCGGGGCCGGATGTGGGCGCTCACAATGACGAAGTGCTGCGTGATGGTCTGGGGCTGGACGACACCACCTGGCAGGCGCTCCGCCAGGCAGGCGTCGTCGGTAGCGGAGACTGACCGGAGAAAAGACCTTACCAGTCGATGCGACGGGTGAGGATGTCCTTCCACATGACGAAGTCACCCGCCAGGCTGTACCAGGGGTGCTTGAAGGTCGCCGGGCGGTTTTTCTCGAAGAAGAAATGCCCGACCCAGGCGAAGCCGTAGCCGATCAGCGGCACGGCGAGCAGCCACCAGGCGCCCAGCGGCCCCACAATCACCGCCACCAGCAGGGCGATCACCAGGCTGGTGCCGACGAAATGCAGGCGCCGACAGGTGTTGTCACTGTGTTCCTGCAAATAATACGGATAGAACTCCGCAAAACTCTCGAAGCCGGATTGCTTGATGGTGGTCATGGGAGGCTCCTGTTACCGATTCTGTTGCCGATTCAACGGATCAGTATCAAGCATGACTGCCGGGGCGACTTGTACGCAACCGCTGCTGCAGGCAGATGGCGTGCTTGCGCGTCATCGGTTGTGCATTGGCGCCAGATTCATCGAGGCTGGCGCGGGCCGCCATTGACCGCAGGTGGCGTGCCATCACAATACAGGCCTCGGAACGCCGCTTAATCAATGGAGACACGCCGCCCATGGCCCTGTTGCCGCCTCTGCTGAACGCCACCTATGCCGCTGCATCACTCAGTGACGCCCGGGATATCGGGGCCGAAGCAGACCCTCGCACCGCTGGCCTGACGGCCAACAGCATCGCTGCCATTGATCAGGGGCTGGAGCGCCTCTATGCCAGCGGCATGAGCCCGGGTATCGCATTGCACCTGCGCCGCCACGGGCACAGTGTCTTCGATCGCGCCCTGGGCCATGCTGATACCGGCGCCGGCATTCCGCTGACCGTGGATACGCCGGTGTGTCTGTTCTCGGCCTCCAAGGCTGTCACCGCCATGCTGATCCATCATCTGGTGGAACAGGGCGTGCTCGATCTGCAGCAGCGGGTCAGCCATTACCTGCCGGAGTACGGCCAGGCGGGCAAGCATCGCACGACGCTGATGCATGTGCTGACCCACCGCGCTGGCGTACCGCGTATTCGTGAGCCGGTGTCTCCGGAAGATCTGTTTGATTACGAACGCATCATGACGCTGATGAGCCGCGCGGCCCCGGAAAAGCCGGGCCGTCAGCAGGCCTACCACGCCATTACCGCCGGTTTTGTCCTGGGCGAGATCATCACCCGGGTAACAGGCGAAAGCGTCAACCAGCTGCTGGATCGGGTGATCCGCAAGCCCATGGGGATGCGCCACTTCAGCTTCGGCGTCGTCAACGATCAGAACGCCCCGGTGACGGCCCCGGCGAAGAATGTCGCCACGGGTCTGCAGCTGAAACCCGTGGACACGTTTTTGCGCCATGCCGTTGGCGCCGGCTTGCAGGAAGTGGTCGATGTCTCCAACGATCCGCGCTTTCTGGATGTGACGATTCCGGCGGGCAACCTGTTTGCCACCGCTGAGGAGGCCAGCCGCTTTTTTCAGATGTTGCTGGATGGTGGGCGCTATGGCGACAAACAGCTGTTTCATCCGGACACCGTTGCCCGGGCCGTTGGCCGCACGGGGCGCGGCGGTCGCCTGGACCGCACATTGATGTTGCCGCTGGAGTTCTCACCCGGCTTCATGCTGGGCGCGCGGGCCATCAGCCTGTACGGCCCCGGCACACAGAACGCATTCGGGCACCTCGGATTCATCAGCATCTACTGCTGGGCCGACCCGGACCGCGCCCTGTCCGGCGCGCTGCTGACAACCGGCAAGGCGGTACTGGGCACGCACCTGCCGGCGCTGCTGAGACTGCAACACACGATCAACAAACAGATGCTCGGCTGAGCACACCAATCGTGAGACAACGATGGCCGAACTGATACTGCTGGCACTGGCACCGGTCTTTCTCATCTGCGTCGGCTGGGAAGCCTGGCATCTGCGCGGCCAGGGCAAATATACGCTGGTGGACACCGCCTCCAATGCGTCGCTGGCGTTGTTGCATCAGGTCAGCGATGGCGTATTCAATATTCTGGTGGCCACCGCCGCGTTTGCCCTGTTGTATGAGTACCGGCTGTTTGACCTGTCTTTAAATGCCTGGACCATCCTGCTGTTGTTTCTGCTGCAGGATTTTTTCTATTACTGGTTTCACCGTGGCAGCCACATGATTCGCTGGATGTGGGCCTCCCACGTCACGCACCACTCCTCTGAGCGGCTGAATCTTTCCACTGCGTTCCGTCAGAGTTTCACCTACCCGATTTCCGGCATGTGGCTGTTCTGGGTGCCCATCGCATGGGTTGGCTTTACGCCGTCGCAGGTAATTCTCGTGGTCAGTCTGAATCTGGCTTATCAGTTTTTCGTGCACACCGAAGTGGTGCGGCGGCTGCCTCGGCCGCTGGAGTGGCTGCTCAATACGCCGTCCCATCACCGGGTACACCATGCCCGCAACCCGCGCTATATCGACCGGAATTTCGGTGGCGTATTGATCATCTGGGATCGACTGTTCGGCACCTTCGTTGCTGAGCGGGATGATGATCCCTGTGAGTACGGCATCACCCGGCAGATTCACAGCCACAACCCGATCACACTGACATTGCACGAGTGGCAGGCCATGTTTCGTGATGCGCGCCGGGCGGGCTCCGTCGGCGGCGCTCTCAACACCCTGTTTGGCAAACCGCCCCAGCATCAATCCGCCAACGATCCGGCATCTCAGGATATGCCTGCTGACGGCCAGCGATTCACACACTCATCAACGACAGATCCGTCAATCAAGCGCTAGCAGCGCGCTCATTCGTCAGAGTTGCCTTTGGTCAGCCGGGACAACCGGCCGCGCTGCCAGAGCGGTTCTTCCGCAGGCGCTTTGCCCGCATCACGCAGTTCACGCCACTCTTCATGCAAACCGCGCCGCAAGCTGTAGCACATCACCAGCAGCACCACCGCGAACGGCAGCCCGGTCAGCACCGAGCCCGCTTGCAGCGCATCCAGCCCGCCAGCCAACAGCAGCGCTGCCGCCACAATGCCCTCTGCGGTCACCCAGAAAACGCGCTGCACCACCGGGGAGTTCTCAGCACCGCCGGAGGTAATGGCATCCACCACCAGCGAGCCGGAATCCGACGAGGTTACAAAGAAGCTGACGATCACGACCACCGCGACACCGGAGGTCAGCATCATTGCCGGGTAGCGCTCCAGCAAGGCGAACAGGGCCAACGCGTAATCTTCGCGCACCACCTCTGTAATGCCGCCTGCCCCGAACAGCTCTTCATGCAATGCAGACCCGCCAAACACCGTCATCCACACGGCGGTGATGAGTGCGGGCACGAGCAGTACCGCCGTAACAAATTCCCGAATCGTGCGGCCGCGGGAGATGCGCGCGATAAACATGCCGACGAACGGGCTCCAGGCGATCCACCAGGCCCAGTAGAAAATCGTCCAGCTATGTTGCCATTGGGTGTTGCCGTAGGATTCGGTCCAGGTACTCAACTCGATGAGTTCGCGCAGGTAGCCACCAAAATTCTGGATCACCGAATTGAGAATGAAGAGCGTCGGCCCCAGCAGAAACACGAAAATCATCAACAGTGCGGCCAGGCCCATGTTCAGTTCGGAAAGCCGGCGCACACCGCCATCCAGACCATTGAGCACCGACCACAGCGCGATCAGGGTAATCACGGCAATAATGACTATCTGCACATTGACGCCCTGTTCAACGCCCAGCAACACACCCAGCCCGGCGTTGACCTGCTGTGCGCCCAACCCCAGCGATGTGGCCAGCCCGAACATGGTGGCGACGACGGCCATGATGTCGATGGCATGGCCGATCGGTCCGTATATTCGCTCACCCAGTATCGGGTAAAAAGCAGAGCGCACCGTCAGCGGCAGACCACGGTTGTAAGCAAAGAAGGCCAGAGACAAACCGACCACCGCGTAGATGGCCCAGGCATGAAAACCCCAGTGGAACAGCGTGATGGTCATCGCACGCTTGGCCGCCTCCACGGTCTCGCCCGCGACGCCCTGCGGTGGCGCGGCGAAGTGATAAACCGGCTCTGCGACGGCCCAGAACACCAGACCGATGCCCATCCCGGCCGAGAACAGCATGGCCAGCCAACCGCGCGTGGTGAATTCCGGTGTGGCATCCTGCCCGCCAAGCCTGATCCGCCCGTAACGACTGAACAGCAGGCTGACAACAAAAATCAGGAAGATATTGACGCTTATGACGTAGAACCAGCCAGCGTAGGTCGCGAAGGCGGCCTGAGCGGTCTCGAAGGTTTCGCCCATTTCCTGGGTATAAAGAAAACTCAGCACGACAAACAGCACGATCAGCGCGGCAGACGCTCCGAAAACAATCGGCTGAATGGTCAGCTTCGAGGTCTTCAACACTTTCTCCTGTCAGAAATAGAAATCCAGGGTCAGGTACACCGCATCAAAGTCCCCTTCAACGATGTCACCGGCCCGATCGATGTCGCCGTTCTGCCTGAGATACTCCAGATAAATCCAGCCCGGACCATAGTGATAGCGGGCGCCCGGGGACACACCATACACGCTACCGGTACTGGCGCCACGCGTGCGGCTTTTCGCCGACGTTCCCTCAACAAAAAAGAACCAGCGATTCTGCTCATAACCCAGCGTGAGTACCTGGCGATCATTGCGTACCGTCTCTGCCACACGGGGCAGCTCCCGCTCCACTGTGAAGTATTGCGCGGCCATTTGCCAGGCGCCGCGTGTGTAGCGGTAATTCACTTCGGCGGCATAATGATCGCCATTGATACGGGATTCACCGCCGATGCTGCCCGACTCGTCCACCAGGGGGGCCAGATCCTGCAATCGGCCGCGTTGTGCGCTCAGGCCCAGGGTGTGGTGCTCACTGAGATGCCAGTCGACACTGCCCGCCAGCGTTTGCACTTTACGATAGGCCAGTGCGCAGTCACCCGGCACAGTGTCATCACAGACAGATTGCCCCCAGTGACCATTGTCATCCATGGTGTCGGTGCTGGTGCCACCAAAATCATCCGCGTGAAAGTAGCCTATCGCGTAACTGATGTTGCCCACACGATCATCCAGACGAATACCCACATCCTGGGTATCCCCGTAGCCACCGCGCAGCATTTCACCCGGCCAGAAATTCAGTCGCGGCACACCAAACGGCACATCCAGCTTGCCCAGCCTGACACGGGCGCTGTCGTTGAGGTCCTTGCCTGCCCAGGCATATTTGAAGCCGAAGTTATTGCCGGTGTGATTGTTGTCTGGCTGGGTGAAGGAACCATCGCCGAGCCGAAACTCGACACCGAAACGCCAGTCATCATACTGATCGTTGTCACTGGCATAGAGTATCAATGCCACATCGCCGGTCTCTCCGCCGGTGCGGCGATCCAGCGCATTGTTGTCATCGAAGACGTGGTTGAACCATACGCCACCACTGATCAGTGGTGCAGGCTGGGCATTGACCGGAGGTGTCAGCATGGATAGCAGCGCGAATGTCGCCCCGTATTTCACCACATGAAGGACGGCGCGTGCCGTGAGGAGAGGATGCGGATTTTGCCGATGCAACATTGCGCCCCCGATGCTCCGAGTCGATCGTCAGGATATGTTATTCAGAATATCCCCTGTCACTCGAGTCTCTTGCCTGGGAGGACGGTTGGCAAGTCTTCTTAACAAATCCACATCACAGGCGCGTCAACGGATCAGTGTGCATCACGTATCAGGCTGATGCCGGGGGCCAGCACCTGGCGCCACTGAACCAGAAGCTGGGGCGACTGGTATGGGTCATGGCGAGCAACCGCATCCATGAGCGCATCAACCCAGAGACCATACCAGGCCGGGTCAATATTGTAGCCGTGACGACTGTGACTTCGCCCGAGATCCCGCAGCTTGTTACCGGAGGCACCGCGCGCAAACAGGATCAGCCACATGATGCCCGCCCGCAGCAGACGCCGCTGCTCCACCATATCGGTATTGCGGAACACCTGACGCACCTCGGAAGACTTCGCCATGAACAGATCGTAGAAATCGGCAAAGAACGCATCGTGCCGGCAGCAACGGCCGTAACTCTGAAAGACCGCGTCGGTATCGGATGAGGAAAGAGAGTGCATTGCCTGCCCGCTGGCTTATTGAAGGGACCGGGCAAGGTGCGGGCGGTGTGAAGAACGCCCGACCTCTCCCGAGGTCGGGCACGATCTTACATATGTGACAGGATGGCATCCTTGACCGAGGTCAATTCTGCATCAATGGTAACCATGCGTGCGTCGCGGCACTGGGCGATGGCGGTATCCGGGTCCTTGAGACCGTTGCCGGTCAGGGTGCAGACCACCGTTGAGCCCTCGGGAATGCGGCCACTGAGAATGTCGCGCATGGCACCGCCGATGGACGCCGCAGAGGCGGGCTCACAGAAAACGCCTTCTTTCTCTGCGAGCAATTTCTGCGCCGCCAGAATCTCGTCGTCAGACAGCTCGTCGAACCAGCCGCCCGATTCTTCTTTCACTTTCCAAGCGTAATCCCAGCTTTGCGGATTGCCGATGCGGATAGCTGTGGCAACGGTTTCCGGCTGCTTGACGGCTTCGCCGCGCATGAACGGCGCAGAACCGGCGGCCTGATAGCCAACCATCACCGGGCGGCTGCCGACCACGGGGCCACCGGCAAAGCGGCACTTGCCACCGCAGAAGGCGCAGGACTCGGTGAGGCATTCACCCTTGGTCGCCGCTGAGTACTCGCAGTAGCCGATCCAGTGCGCGGTAATATTGCCCGCGTTGCCCACCGGCAGGCAGTGGTAATCCGGTGCCCGGCCCAGTTCTTCAATGATTTCAAAGGCGGCCGTTTTCTGGCCCTGGAGGCGATACGGGTTAACGGAATTGACGATGGTGACCGGTGCCTCTTTGGCCACCTGCTTGACCAGTTCCATGCCTTCGTCGAAGTTGCCACGAATCTGCATGATGACCGCACCATACATCATTGCCTGGGCCAGCTTACCCATGGCGATCTTGCCTTCCGGAATGATCACGAAGGCGGTAATGCCCGCGCGTGCCGCGTAGGCCGCTGCCGCCGCCGAGGTATTGCCGGTGGAGGCACAGATGATGGCGTTGCTGCCCTCTTCCACGGCCTTGGTCACCGCCATGGTCATGCCCCGGTCCTTGAATGACCCGGTGGGGTTCAGCCCCTCGTACTTGACGTAGATGTCCACGTCCTTGCCGAGCAGGCGAGGAATGTTCTTGAGCCGGATCAGGGGCGTGTTGCCCTCACCCAGGCTGATCACCGGCGTATCATCATTGACCGGCAGGTGGTCGCGGTAGCGATTGATCAGGCCGGTGTAGCGGTCACGAAAAGGCATTGTCTTTCCCGGTTTCCGGAGCGCAATCGGCGCCCCTGTTTCAGTCCTGACGGCCCCGCCATGCGAGGCCAGTCACATACACATCCGTTTCAGGCGTCCAGCATTTCGACGCGAATGCGCATTATATCGTCAACTACTGCCTCCAGGGCAGCGATCTCTTCCAGTGCTTCCCGCAGCGCGCTCTCGCGGATGCTGTGGGTCATCAGCACGATGGAGACACGCTCGTCGTCCTCCACCACGTCTTTCTGGTACATGGCTTCGATGCTGACACCCTTGGCGCTGAGGATGCGGGTAATGTCGGCCAGCACCCCGGTACGGTCCTGGACATGCAGGCGGATGTAGAAGGAGCACTCCACATCGTCCATGGACAACACCGGCGCTTCAGACATGGCCTCTGCGTGGAAGCCCAGATAGGGAGCACGCTCATCGTGATCCACGGTCAGCGCACGGCCCAACTCGATGATATCTGCCACCACCGCCGACGCGGTCGGTTCTGCGCCCGCGCCCGCGCCGTAAAACAGCGTCGGGCCCACGGCATCGCCATCCACCATGACCGCGTTCATAACGCCGTTCACGGAAGCCAGCAACACTTCCTTGGGGATCAGTGTCGGGTGCACACGCAGCTCCACGCCGGTGCCGGTATCCTTGGCGATGCCCAGGTGCTTGATGCAGTAACCGAAGTAATCCGCTGCCTTGATATCTTCAGAGGTAATCCGGCTGATGCCCTCGGTGTAGACCTTGCTGAACTGCAGCGGAATACCAAAGGCGATGGAGGCCAGGATGGTCAGCTTGTGCGCGGCATCAATCCCTTCCACATCAAAGGTCGGGTCAGCTTCGGCATAACCCAGCGCCTGGGCTTCCTTGAGCACGTCATCAAAGCTGCGGCCCTTGTCGCGCATCTCAGTCAGAATGAAGTTACCGGTGCCGTTGATGATACCGGCCACCCATTTGATATGGTTGGCAGCCAGGCCTTCACCCAGCGCCTTGAGAATCGGTATGCCGCCGGCGACGGATGCCTCGAACGCCACATCCACGCCGCGCTCATGCGCGGCACGGAAGATTTCGTTGCCGTGCTCGGCGATCAGCGCCTTGTTGGCGGTAACAATGTGCTTGCCATTGCCGATGGCGGCCAGCACCAGCTCACGGGCGGTGTCCACACCACCAATCAGTTCCACCAGAATATCCAGTTCCGGATCGGCCGCCAGGGCGAAAATATCCCGGGACACGCGGATGCCTTCGATGTTGCAGGCCGGGTTGTCACGACGTGCACCGATGTGCGCAATTTCAATCGGACGCCCGACGCGGCGTGCGATTTCCTGCGCATTGCGCTTGAGTACATTGACGGTGCCACTGCCAACGGTGCCCAGGCCCGCGATGCCCACTTTGACCGGTTTCACTATTCTGACTTCACTCATGCGCCTTCACCCGTACCATCATCGTTGGTGCCATTCATTGGTGCCGTCACTCGCTGAGCAGACCATCCTGGCGGAACATCCGCCGAATGCCGCGCAGCGCCTGACGGGTGCGATGTTCATTTTCAATCAGTGCAAAGCGCACATGATCGTCCCCGTATTCACCGAACCCCACGCCCGGTGATACAGCAACCTGCGCCTCCTGAAGCAGCTTCTTGCTGAACTCCAGCGATCCCATGGCGCGATAGTGCTCGGGAATTTTTGCCCAGACAAACATGGTGGCTTTCGGGGTATTGACCGGCCAGCCCAGATCACACAATCCCTGGCACAACACATCGCGACGCCGCTGGTACATGTCACGAATATCCGACACACACTGCTGATCGCCTTCCAGTGCAGCAATGGCTGCCACCTGAATGGGGGTGAAGGTGCCATAGTCCATGTAGGACTTGATGCGCGCCAGGGCGCCAACCAGCTCGGCGTTGCCGCAGCAGAAACCCACGCGCCAGCCCGGCATGTTGTAGCTCTTGGACAGCGAGAAGAATTCCACTGCCACGTCCCGGGCGCCCGGCACCTGCAGAATGGAAGGCGCCTGATAGCCATCAAAAACGATATCGGCGTAAGCGATATCCTGCACCACCCAGATGCCGTGCTCGCGGGCAATCGCCACCACACGCTCGAAGAAGGAAAGATCAACGCACTGCGCTGTCGGGTTGCCCGGAAAATTCAGCACCAGCATCTTCGGTTTCGGCCAGGACTCCCGTAACGCCCGTTCCAGCTCCTCGAAGAAATCCATGCCCTCGACCATGGGCACGTGACGGATATCCGCATTGGCGATCACGAAGCCATACGGATGTATCGGATAGCTCGGATTCGGCACCATGACCGTATCGCCCGGCCCCATGGTGGCCAACGCCAGATGCGAGAGGCCTTCCTTGGAACCGATGGTGACAATGGCTTCCGTTTCCGGATCCAGGGTCACGTCATAACGGCGCTGGTACCAGTCACAGATTGCCTTGCGCAGACGCGGAATCCCCTTGGACTGGGAATAGCGATGCGTGTCGCCACGCTGCACCGCTTCGGTGAGCTTGGCCACGATATGCGGCGGCGTGGGCTGGTCGGGATTGCCCATGCCGAAATCGATAATATCTTCGCCGCGCGCACGCGCCGCTTTCTTCAACTCACCGACGATGTTGAAGACATAAGGCGGCAGGCGCCGGATGCGCTGGAATTCAGCTTCCACGACTCACTTCCACAGGTGGATTTCAGGGCAAGATGCAGGATCAGCAAAGCCGGACACCTTACTTGGGTGCCCGGCTGGCGTCAATCCGCCAGCGCCAGTCGTGGCGCGGCTTTCAGCGGCTTTTCCGGCGGTTTCAGCCGCCCAGCCCGAGGGCTTCCACAAGCCGCTCTGGCGGCATGTAGCCGCCCATCTGGCGGCCTTCAAGGGTGTACACTGCAGGCGTGCCGCGCACCCCGGCGCGACTTCCCAGGGCGTATTGCTCGGCCACCACGGCGGCACAGGCTGCACCGTCTTCCAGCTTCACGTTTTCACGTACCGCACCGCGCAGCTTGGCGTCGTCCATGGCCTTCTGGCGATCGCTGGCGCACCAGATCTGCTGCATCAGCACGCCGGGCTCGGATTGGGCGCCTGCCCGGGGATAGGCCATATACTGCACGGTAATACCGGCCGCATTCAGGGTCGCCATGTCCTTGTGCATCTGCCTGCAGTAACCACAGCTGGGGTCGGTGAAGACGATCAGGCGGGTTTTCTCTTCCGCGGCCTTGAACGTCACCATCTGCGCTTCATCCAGATCGCGGAACAGCTCCCGGCGAACGCCCTCGAGCCGCTGATCTTCCACATTGACCGGGCCTGTCTCGGACATCGCATAGACATCGCCCGCGATCAGGTAGCGACCATCACTGGACGCCAGAAAACGCTCCTGCCCGTTGACCACAACATTCATCAGGCCGGGGAACGTATCGGAGGGCGTCATCGCCGTCACCCGCACCGGCTGGCCGGTCGCCCCGAGGCTCGCTTCAATGCGCGCCCTGGCATCATCCTCTCCGGCGAATGCCAGACCCGCCACGGTCAACGCCAGCAATACCCCAAACAGCTGTTTCATCATTTTCTCCACTGGACGCCATCCCCGAAACCGGATGGTGTCATTGATTTTCTGAACTCTGATTCTGACAGTCCGGGCGTCAACGCCTCCTGATTCCTGCCCCCGTCGTGCTCCTCATTACTGCTCAGACTCCGGGGCCGGCAGTTGGTTTCCTGCACGAGGGTGATGCATGCCGTGCAGGCTCTTCAGTCGCTGTTGCGCGACATGGGTATAGATCTGCGTCGTGGACAGGTCACTGTGCCCGAGCAGCAGCTGCACCACGCGCAGATCCGCGCCATGATTGAGCAGGTGCGTCGCAAAGGCATGGCGCAACGTGTGCGGCGACAGGGGCTTGTGCACCCCGCCCTGTTGCGCCATCTGCCGCAGGCGGTACCAGAAGGTCTGGCGCGTCATGACGGCGCCACTCCGCCCCGGAAATACCTGCCCGCTGGTAGCGGTGCCCAGCAACAGCGGGCGTCCTTCGCGCAGATAGCGTTCCACCCAGGCCAGCGCTTCCTCGCCCAGCGGCACCAGACGCTCCTTGTTGCCCTTGCCGACAATCCGCACCAGCCCCTGACGCAGACTCAGCTGTGTGAGGGTCAGGCCGACCAGTTCCGATACACGCAACCCCGCTGCATACAGCACTTCCAGCATGGCGCGATCCCGCAGCCCCAGGGGCGTGGCGACATCCGGGGCGGCCAGCAAGGCCTCCACATCCGCCTCGGTCAGCGTTTTCGGCAGAGGGCGGCCCAACTTCGGGCGCTCCACCCGCAGCGTCGGGTCCTCATCGATCCGGCCCTCTCGCAGCAACCAGCGATAAAAGCCGCGCAATGCAGACAGTTGCCGCGCCACAGACCGCGGGCTGATATTACGCTGATGCTGGTGGGTCAGGTACTCGTACAGATCACCGCGGCCACAGGACAACAGCCCCTGCTCGCGGCTGGCCCACAACCAGTCCGCGAATTGCTGCAGATCACGGCCGTAATTACTCAGGCTGTGATCGCTGAGGCCTTTTTCCATCCAGCTGGCATCCAGCCACTGCTCGATGAGCGCGCGCTGTGCTGTCTGCTGGGCGCTAACTGAATCCGTCATGGCGGGCATCATCGCAGTTGCGGCGATAACGCGCCATGGTTCATGCTGCCATGGGGACTCACCACATCACCAGGGAGTGACTGCATATGGGCATTATTTCGTGGATTGTACTGGGGCTGATTGCCGGCCTGCTGGCCAAGTGGATCATGCCGGGCAAGGACCCGGGTGGGGTCATCATCACCATTCTGATCGGTATTGCCGGGGCTTTTGTCGGGGGCTGGCTGGGCTCGGTGACTGGCCTGGCAGGCCCGGTCAACACCTTCAGCCTGGCCGGCATCGTCACGGCAACACTGGGTGCCATCGTGCTGCTGGCGCTGTACCGGGGGCTGAAGAACGCCTGACTGCGCGCACTGACGCATCACGGCGGGCAGCGGCAAATCCGCTCAGGCACCCACGCAAAACGGCCACTCGCGGGTGGCCGTTTGCAGTGCTTCCCGGCGGTGCCGGAAGCAGATCAGCAACAACGCCTTATTTGGCGTTGGTGCGGACCTTTTCCTTGATGCGCGCAGACTTGCCTGAACGATCGCGCAGGAAGTACAGCTTGGCACGACGTACATCGCCGCGACGCTCGACCTTGATGCTGTCGATCAGCGGGCTGTGCATCTGGAACACACGCTCAACGCCAACGCCGTGGGACATCTTGCGCACGGTGAATGCAGAGTTGAGGCCGCGGTTACGACGTGCAATCACGACGCCCTGGAAAGCCTGCAGCCGCTCACGGGTGCCTTCTTTCACTTTTACCTGCACGGTGACGGTGTCGCCCGCTGCAAAGTCCGGCACGTCGCTTTTCAGCTGAGCCTGTTCGATGTCCTGCACCAGTGGTTTCTTGCCGCTCATGACTGCCTGCTCCTGTAATCTCAAGCTTGCTGGTCGCGCATCATTGATGATCGCTGCCAGATCCGGTTGCCTGCTCGCGAATGAATTCCGCCAACAGCTCTTGTTCTTCCTCACTCAATCCCGGCGAGGCCTTGCGCTCCGCCAGCAAATCAGGCCGGCGTTGCCAGGTGCGTCCCAAAGCCTGCTTGAGACGCCAGCGGCGCACTGCCTCGTGGTGACCACTGAGCAGTACATCCGGCACCCGCTCGCCGGCGAATTCCACCGGGCGGGTGTAGTGCGGGCAGTCCAGGAGGTTGGTCAGCTCACCGCTGAACGAATCCTGCTCTGCCGAATCCTGATGCCCGAGTACCCCGGGCAACCGACGTGCCATGGCATCTATCATCACCATGGCCGGCAGCTCACCGCCGCTGAGCACGTAGTCACCAATGGACCACTGCTCATCAACTTCCGCTTCCACAAACCGCTCGTCGATACCTTCGTAGCGGCCTGCGATCAATATCATGGCCGGCTCACTGGCCAACCGTTCCACCGCTTGCTGGTCAAGGCGCCGGCCCTGGGGGGAAAGATACACCACCCTGGCCTGGTCACCGACCCGGGCCCGGGCATCTGCCAGGGCCGCAAGCAGCGGCTCGACTTTCATCAGCATCCCCGGACCACCGCCAAACGGGCGATCATCCACGGTGCGGTGACGATCCCGGGCAAAATCCCGGGGATTCACCGCAGAAACCGACAACAATCCGGTTTCCACCGCACGGCGCGTGACGCCGTAATCCGTGATCGCCGCCAGCATTTCCGGAAACAGCGTGAGCACGGCTATGTTCATCAGAACTCCGGATCCCAGTCCACTTCCACAGTGCCTGCGACCAGATCCACCTTGCCCACCACGCGATCGGGCAGCCAGGGGATCAGACGTTCCTGGCGGTCGATACTCTCGCTGTCGCCCTGCACCACCATCACATCGTTGGCGCCGGTCTCCAGCATCTGGCGTATCACGCCGAGTACCCGACCGTCGGCAAGACTGACCCGCAATCCGATCAGGTCTCGCCAGTAATATTCGCCTGCTTGCGGCGCCGGCAGCGCCGAGCGGGGCATGGCGATATCGCGCCCCAGCAGACTGCTCTCGGCCAGGGTACGGTCGGCGCAACCATCAATGCAGGCCACCAGGCTCTTGCCCTGGATACGCCAGCTGGTCACCTTGACCTGCTGCCAGCCGGTGGGGCTGCGCAAGTACCATGGCTGATAGCTGAAGATGTTGTCTTTGGGGTCTGTGAAGGAGTGCACCTTCACCCATCCCTTAATGCCATAGGCCGCGACAACGCGGCCTATGATCAACGCATCTTCTTCGGCAAGCATCAGGCTGACTGCTTGCGGTGCTCCTTGAGCAGCGTCTGAACGCGATCGGAGGTGCCAGCACCCTGGGAAACCCAGTGAGCAACGCGCTCCTGATCCAGCTTCAGACGCACTTCGCCGCCACGGGCGATCGGGTTGAAGTAGCCCAGGCGCTCGATGAAACGGCCATCGCGTGCATTGCGGCTGTCGGTGACGACAACGTGGTAAAACGGACGCTTTTTAGACCCACCACGGGCCAGACGAATGGTTACCATACGGTTTCTCTGCCTTGTCAATCTGCTCGTGGCCCCGCGCCGACGGGCGTTCGGGCCCTGATCCAGCATGCCGGTAGGACATACCCGATCTGGAAAGGCCGCAGATTGTAGCGACCTCGCCGTCCATTTGAAAGGGGTTTTTCACCCCGCAAGCCTTACAGCCCGGGGAAACCGCCCGGAGGCATTCCGCCGGGGCCACCCATGCCGCCACCGCCCATGCCACCGGGGCCGCCCTGCCCGCCCATCATGCCGCCCATGCCACGCATCATCTTCTGCATGCCACCCTTGCCTTTCATCTTCTTCATCATCTTGCCCATCATCTTCTGCTGCTTGATGAGGCGGTTGAGATCCTGCATTTCCAGGCCCGCACCGGCGGCGATCCGGCGCTTGCGGGAGCCCTTGATCAGATCCGGGTTGCGGCGCTCGACCGGGGTCATGGAGTCGATCAGGGCTTCCATGTGCTTGAATTGCTTCATGGCCACCTGATCTTCGGTCATCTTGGCCAGGCCGCCCATGCCGGGCAGCTTGTCCAGCAGGGAGGTCATGCCACCCATATTGCGCATCTGCTGGAACTGGTCCTTGAGATCCTCAAAGTCCATCGCCTTGCCTTTCTTGAACTTCTTGGCGATTTTCTCTGCTTTGGTCTTGTCCAGGTTGCGCTCGGCTTCCTCGACCAGCGACAGCACGTCGCCCATGCCGAGAATACGGGAGGCAATCCGCTCCGGGTGGAACAGCTCCAGGGCATCGGTCTTCTCACCAATACCGATAAACTTGATCGGTTTGCCGGTGATGGCGCGCACTGACAGCGCCGCACCACCGCGCGAGTCACCGTCGGCCTTGGTCAGAATGACACCGGTCAGCGGCAGGGCGTCATTGAAGGCGCGGGCGGTATTGGCGGCATCCTGACCTGTCATGGCATCGACCACGAACAGGGTTTCTACCGGGCTGATGGCGCTGTGCAGACGGCGAATCTCGTCCATCATGGCGTCATCGATGGCGAGACGGCCGGCAGTATCGACAATCAGCACGTCCACGAAGCGACGGCGCGCCTCGGCCAGGGCGTCATTGGCGATGGTCACCGGGTCCTGATCCGCTGTGGACGGGAAGAATTCCGCGCCCACCTCGGCGGCCAGGGTGCGCAGCTGCTCGATCGCCGCCGGACGGTAGACGTCGGCAGACACCACCATGACCTTCTTCTTTTCCCGCTCTTTCAGGTGGCGGGACAGCTTGGCCACCGAGGTGGTTTTACCCGCGCCCTGCAGGCCCGCCATCATGATGATGGCCGGGGGCTTGGTCGCCAGGTTCAGGCCGACATTTTCGTCACCCATCACATGTATCAGCTGATCGTTGACGATCTTCACGAACGCCTGGCCCGGATTCAGGCTCTTCAGCACGTCCTGCCCCATGGCCAGCTCCTTCACCTGCTCGGTGAAGTCCTTGACCACAGGCAGCGCCACATCCGCCTCCAGCAGCGCCTTGCGCACTTCACGCAGGGTGTCGCGGATGTTGTCCTCGGTGAGCTGCGTCTGGCCCGCCAGGCCACGCAGGGAGTCGCCAAGGCGCTCTGTGAGATTCTCGAACATGACTGTCTCCGGTTCCGGCTTAGCTGTCGCGGCCGCGCAGTATAGCGTGGCACTCGCATTCTGTGCAGGCATTCCGTGCCCGATCACACACCCTGATCACCGGGCTGCGGCCACTACGCTACGGCGAACTGTTCGCGATTGCGAATCGGTCCCGCTTCAAAACCGCCAGACCTTGTGACACACTTCGGCGGTTCTTCGCCAAAAACAGACACTTATGGACCTTGCAAGCTGGACCGGCCTGGCCGCATTCACTCTCTATCTGGCCGCATCATTGATGGTGCTGCGGCGCCTGCGCAGCAGCACGCCCGGCAACAAGTCGGCGCTGCTGGCGCTGGGCCTGGCGGCCGTCACCTTGCATGGCGCCTGTCTGTGGCTGACCACCGTAACCCCTGAAGGCGTGCGGCTGGGGCTGTTCCCGATGGCCTCCATGATTACCGGCGCTGGCGCTGCCATGGTCGCCATTACCAGCCTGACCCGGCGTATCGAGTGGGTCAGCGCCCTGGTGTTTCCCCTGAGCGCACTGAGCATCCCGCCGCTGCTGTGGGTGGAATCCGGTTACAGCCCCCATGAACTGGCCCATGGCATGGCCCTGCATGTGTTGCTGTCGATACTGGCCTACGCGGTGCTGGCCATCGCAACGGCCCAGTCCCTGCTGCTGCTGATTCAGCATCGCCAGCTGAAAAGCGGGCATATCCGTGGCGTCATGCGCGTATTCCCACCGATTCAGGTGATGGAAACCATGCTGTTCGAATTGCTCTGGACAGGCGCCTTGCTGCTGACCGCTGCCATCGTGGCCGGCTTTGTCTATCTGGACGATATCTTCGCCCAGCGCGTTGCCCACAAGACAGTGCTGACCCTGTTTGCCTGGGGGCTGTTTGTCACGTTGCTCGCGGGGCGGCACTTCCTTGGCTGGCGCGCCGTGACGGCGATTCGGCTGACGCTGGCCGGATTTGTCTTGCTGGTCGTTGCCTTTTTCGGCTCGCAGCTGGTGCTGGAGTATATTGTCGGGCGGTGAACCGGCCTTGACACCCATGAACGCCCCTCCCGAGAATAGGCGCTCGTGCATAACCGGGGTCGACCCCTCTCTTGAGTGATATTCCAGACGCTTTCCTGATCACCGCACTGGTGCTTCTGATCTTTGCCTCCGCCTTCTTCTCTGGCAGTGAGACCGGCATGGTGGCCATCAACCGCTATCGCCTGCGTCACCTCGCCCGCAACGGTCATCGCGGTGCGCAGCGTGTGGAGCGTTTGCTTGCCCGCATGGATCGCCTGCTGGGCGTCATCCTGATCGGCAATAATTTCGTCAACAACTATGCCGCAACCATTGCGGCACTGCTCGCGCTGGCCTGGTTCGGCAACACGGGGGCCGCCCTCGCGCCGATCGTCTTCACCATCGTCATGCTGATATTTGCCGAAGTGACGCCCAAGACCTATGCCGCCCGCCGGCCAGAGGGCCTGGCGTTCTTTGCCAGCCTGATACTGCGCCCGCTGCAGGTGTTGTTTGCGCCGTTACTGTGGGCGGTGGGCGGCATCAGCAACGGCATACTCAGCCTGTTTGGCACCCGTGCTGCGGATGACGGCACCGATGATCTCAGCCCGGAAGAATTACGCACGGTCGTCAACGAAGCCGGCGGGCTGATTCCCAAGCGCCACCAGAAAATGCTGCTCAATATTCTCGACCTGGAAAAAGTCACCGTCGAAGACATCATGATTCCACGCAGCGAGATGGTGGGCATCGACATCGACTCGGACATCACCGACATCATCAGTATCCTGCGCAATTCCCAGCATACCCGGCTGCCGATTTACCGCAGCGACCCCAATGACATGGTCGGCGTGCTGCACCTGCGCAAGGTCAATCGCCTGCTGATGCAGCCGGAGGTCAAGAAAGCAGAGTTGATGCAGTTTTCGGTCGAACCCTATTACGTCCCGGAAGGTACGCCACTGCATCGACAGCTGATCAACTTCCAGAACGTGCGCCGCCGCATGGGGATTGTCGTGGATGAGTACGGTGATGTGCTGGGCCTGATCACACTGGAAGACATCCTTGAGGAAATTGTCGGCGAGTTCACCACGGACCTCGCTGCCAGCAGCCCCGACATTCTGCCCCAGGAAGATGGCAGCTATGTCATCGACGGCAGCGCGCACTTGCGGGAAATCAACCGCACCCTGCAATGGGACCTGCCCACCGACGGCCCCAAGACCCTCAACGGCCTGATTCTGGAATATCTGCAGGACATTCCCGACAGCAGCACCTCACTGCGCGTGGATGACTATCTGATCGAGATATTGCAGGTGAAGGATAATATGGTGAAGGCGACCCGGGTCCGGCGCAGAAACACTTCTCGCTGACAGCCCGGAACACGGGCGTCAGACGCGCCCCATCAGCCATGCAATGCGCTCTGCATTGGCGCGCACCAGCCGCCGCCCCTCTTCAATCGCGTCCGCCGCGCGGTGGAAATCCATGATGGCAAAATCTTCCAGCATCGGAATCAATGTCAGTTCCGCGGGCTCGCCTGCCATACGGCTACGCGTGATGCGATCCTGCATGATATTGACACTGGCGCCGATGACATCGAAGAAACCTGGCGTCGCGTTCGCGTCATCCTCTGAGGAAAAGTAGTCCACCATCTTGCCCCACATGGAACGCTCTTCGGCGCTGACCGACTCGCCCATGTCATCCACAAGATTATCGTCATGACTGAGGTGCCGCCCGATAAGCTGACCATTGAGGTTGACGGCAATCACCAGATCCGCACCCAGGGCCCGGCAGACAGACACCGGCACCGGGTTCACCAGGCCGCCGTCCAGCATCCAGCGGTCATCATGTTTGACGGGAGAGAAAAGCCCCGGCAAGGCACACGAGGCACGCGCAGCATCCAGCACGGGGCCATCCTGGATCCATACTTCGCGCCCCAGCTGCATATCCGTCGCGACCGTCGCAAAGCGTTGGGTCAGTTCTTCAATCTTCGGGTTCAGATGTTGCTCGGAAAAGAAGCTGAACAGTTTCTCGCCCTTGACGAAGCCACCGGAAAAGGAAATATCCAGAAACCCGATGACGTCACGAAAGGTGAGACGCGTCACCCACTTCTCGAAGGCGTCCAGCTGCCCCGCCACATAAACACCGCCCACCAGCGCGCCAATAGACGTCCCGGCCACGACATCAGGGCGGATGCCCAGCGCCTCAAGCTCCTGAATAACACCGATGTGCGCCCAGCCACGCGCCGAGCCACTGCCCAGCGCCAGACCCACGCAGGGACGGCGGCCGCGTTTACGCGTGTCGTTTTTTTCAGAAGCATGCTCTGCCATGAACGGTATCCTCCCCGGATACTGACTGGACTCGCCGGACGGATCAGCCCGGCGTTACGGGAATACCGCTCTCACGCACGACACACGCCGCTGGCGCGCCATACATGCGCTGCTGGCAACGCACCAGCACTTCGCGCTGCCGGGACGCAGGCAAGCGACCCCAGTAGCTGATCTCACTGCCGGTGCGGAAACAACCGACACAGATATCGTCACCATCCAGCGCGCAGATGCTGACGCAGGGAGAGGCGACCATATCACTCATTGTGCTGACTGCCGTCCGACGGTGCGCCCGAATGAAAACGGGGATCAGGCTCCAGCTCTTTGGCGAAGTGCTGCCCGTGGGCTACGTAGTGCATGCCGCCCATGGTAATCATCGCCTTGTGACCGTCTCCGATTTCCTTGACGACTTTTGCCGGCGAGCCCATCACCAGGGAATTGTCAGGAATTTCCATGCCTTCCGGCACCAGTGAATTAGCACCGATAATGCAGTTGTTCCCGATCTTGACCCGGTTCAACACCACCGCGTTGATACCGATCAGCGTGTTATCGCCAATGGTGCACCCATGCAGCATCACCTTGTGGCCCACGGTCACGCCCTTGCCGATGGTCAGCGGTACACCCGGGTCAACATGCAGCACGGCACCGTCCTGAATGTTGGTGTCGTCACCGATAGTAATGGTGTCGTTATCCGCGCGCAGCACGGCGTTGAACCAGATACTGGCGTTGTTGCCCAGCACCACAGAACCGATCACGGTGGCATTGGGGGCAATCCAGTAATGTTCGCCCTTGAGCTCCAGGGCGCGGCTGCCAATACGGTAAATCATTTTCTACTCCTGTCTCTGTCAACAGCGTCATCTGTAATGTCGTAGCGAATGCCCGCGTCAAACACGTGATTCAACAAGTCCAGAATCATGAAGGCGGTCAGCCCCCAGATGCGCTTGTCCTCGTAGTAGTAACTCGGGATGCACAACTTGCGGCCGAAGAAATCAATCGGGCTGGTCATGTCCGGCGTGGCATCCATGAAAAAATTGAGCGGCACACGGAAGATGCTGGCGATTTCCCCCGGCTCGGCGATCAGGTGCACGTGGGGATCGACGATGCCGACAAACGGCGTGACCTTCATGCCGTAACGGGAGGGCAGCGGCGACAACTGGCCCAGCACCTGCACATCATGGTGGCTGAGGCCCACTTCTTCACGGGATTCGCGCAGCGCCGTGGCCAGCAGATCCGTGTCCACCGGGTCGCGCTTGCCGCCGGGAAAGGCCACTTCGCCGGCATGGGTCGGCATGGCGGAGGAGCGCACGGTGAGAATCAGCTGTGGCTCCGCCTCATCCGTGACCGGCATCAACACGGCTGCTTCCGGGAGCTGCAGCGGCAGTTCCCGGAGCCGATAGTCGCGCAGCCGTTGTTCTATGGTCTTGATCACCGGTTACTCCCTATTTCAAACGACAGTTTGAACAGACCCTGAGAGCCAGGCAAGGACAAAAAGTTTCGCCTTCACAGCGATATGCGCTCTGCTGTCACCTCAGCGGGTCTGCCAGAGCGCCGCCCGGTCTGTTAGTCTCCTGCAAACCCCACCACATGGATCTTTCATGAAGTTCTGCAGCCAGTGTGGCAGCGACAAGCTGCGCTTCGATATCCCCGAGGGCGACAACCGCCCCCGCTACTGGTGCCCGGATTGCGGCACGATTCACTATCAGAACCCGAAGATCGTGGTGGGCACCGTGCCGGTGTGGGAAGGCCGCATCCTGCTGTGCAAGCGCTCGATACAGCCACGCAGCGGTTACTGGACCTTGCCGGCCGGTTATATGGAGAACGGCGAGACATTGCAGGAAGGCGCGGCCCGGGAGACGTGGGAAGAGGCCTGCGCCACGGTGAACATCAAGGATGTCTACACGATCTTCAATCTGCCGCACATCTACCAGGTGTATATCTTCTTCCTGGGCGATATCGTCGACGGCCAGTACGGGGTGGGTGAGGAGTCATCAGACGCCGGCCTGTTCCTGCCGGAGGAGATTCCCTGGGATGAGCTGGCCTTCCCCACCATCAATCGCACCCTGAAATACTTCCTGCAGGACATGAAAACCGGGGATTACCCGCTGCGCGTCCAGGATATTGCCCCCCTGGGCTTCAAGCCCTGAATTTGAGCGCTGATTCGTCACGCCTCGGCAGACAGGGCGCCCAGCGCCCGCAGACGCGCCTCCAGCGCCGACCAGTCCTGCAGACGGTGGTCATCGTGACAGATCACCTGCAGGCGATTGTCAGGCGTCTGCGCCTGCGCAGTGAGTGACAACTCCCCCGCTACGCCGTCGACACGCCAGCCCCCGCCCCCAGACGCCCGCAGGGCGCCTTTGACGCGCTCCCAGTCCATCTGCATCAGGAAGTCGCGCAGGGCGGCTTCCTGCACCGCCCAGTCCGGTGGCAGTTGCCAGCCGTGGGCATACCACCCGCCAAGATGGTCATGAGCATGATGATGGTCGTGATCGTGATCGTGATAATCAGCAGCCGGCACCGGCGCGGATGGCGCCAGCAACAGGTCGATATCCAGGCGCCCGCCTTGGATCTCGCTGAACGGCAGCGGCGCATGGCGTGCCTGCAGAGCTCGAAAATCGTCCCGGGCCTGCTGATCCCAGAGTTCCGCCTTGCTGCCTACCACCCGATCTGCCACAGCAATCTGTTGCTGCCATAGCGGCGAGGCCGCAAAGCGCGGCTCCCGCAGCCGCCGGGGGTCGATCAGACACACGGTGCCTGCGATATCCAGCACGCCCTGGTAGTGGCTATCGCCCAGCAGGGCCAGCAATTCACCCGGGTGGCCCAGCCCCGTGGGCTCGATCAGCAACCGGGTTGGCTGCGCCTCACGCAGCAAACGGTTCAGCTCCACCCTCAGGGTCACCGCCGCCGTACACCCCATGCAACCGCCGTGCACCTCGCGCACTGCCACCCCGGTGTCCCGCAGCCAGTCGCCGTCCATGCCCATATCACCGAATTCATTCACCAGCACCGCCCAGCGCTCATGCGCCGGGCGCTGGCTGATCAGGTGGCGCAGCACGGTCGTCTTGCCGGCGCCGAGCATGCCGGTCAGCAGATGGGTGGGAATATGCGCAGCGCGCCAGGCACGGCTTCTTCCGGGATCACTCATGCCTTGCGACACGCCGCACACAGGCCGTGCAGCTCCAGCGGCCGGGCGCCCACTTCAAAGCCATAATCCCGGGCCTGCAGGGTCAAGGCCTGGCGCAACGCGCCGTCGAGCGGCACTTCCCGGGTTTCGCCGCAGCTGTCGCACAGCAGAAACTGCGGCCAGTGCGCGTCCCGGGCCGGATGATGGCCGCAATGCTGATGATTGCACGGCAAATAGCTGTTGGTGGACTCGATGCGATGCACCAGTTCATTGCGCATCAGGAAATCCAGCGCCCGGTATACCGTCGGCGGCTGCGCGCCAGGCTGGTGCTCACGCAGCAGATCGAGCAACTGGTACGCCGTGAGAGGCTGCTGTTGCGCCAGCAGCAGGGCCAGCACCCGCCGCCGCGCCTTGGTGAAGCGCGCACCATGGGCCTCACAGTGCTCGGCGGCATGGGCCAGTGCCCGCTCTGTGTCCCCTGCAGCGCTGTCACTCACCGGGGCGTGTTCTGGGTCTGTCAGTGGGGCGCGGCTCATCAATCCTCGTCTCAGTGCTCATGCATCAGTCTTCATACCAGGCCGGAAACGGGTCAGGCAGGGTACGCCAGAGCGCCTGTCCAGCCAGCAGCTCATCATCTTCCAGCAGGCAGGCATCCAGTTCCTTGCGCAGGCGCGGAATATCCAGATTCTGGCCAATGAACACCAGCTCCTGGCGCATATCACCAAACGGCTCTACCCATTTTTCCTGTATCAGCGCGCGCGTCTCGGCGTCATCCGGCCAGCGCTCTTCCGGCACGGCCTTCCAGAACATACCGGCCGGGCTGTGCCGGGCTATGCCACCGGCCTGGCTCCACTGCCCCGCGAACTGCGGGCGGCTGGCCAGCCAGAAGTAGCCCTTGGAGCGAATCAACCGACTGCCCTGGCCGGTATGCAGCGGCAGCGCTTCATGCAGGAAATCATAAAACCGCTGCGGATGAAACGGACGCCGCGCCACCCAAGTGTCGCTGATGATGCCGTACTCTTCTGTCTCCGGCACATGCTCGCCGCGCATTTCCTGCAGCCAGCCCGGCGCCAGCTGCGCCTCCTCGAAACTGAAACGCCCGGTATCCAGCACCTTGTCCAGCGCAACCTGGCCCATGGTCGCCGGCACAATCTCCGCGCGCGGGTTCAGGCTGCGCAGTATACCCGTCAGTTCGTGCAATGCCGCCTCACTGACCAGATCGGTCTTGCTGATCACCAGCACATCGCAGAACTCGATCTGGTCCACCAACAGATCTGCCACGTTGCGCTGGTCCTCATCACCGAGGGATTCCCCGGCTTCCGCCAGTGACCGGGCAGCATGAAAATCCTCGAGGAAGTTCACGGCATCCACCACCGTCACCATGGTGTCCAGGCGTGCAACATCCCCCAGGCTGCGGCCTTCCTCGTCCGCAAAGGTGAAGGTCTCGGCCACGGGCAGCGGCTCGGAAATGCCGGTGGACTCGATCACCAGATAGTCGAAACGCCCGTCGCGGGCCAGCGCCGCCACCTCTTTCAGCAGGTCTTCACGCAAGGTGCAGCAGATGCAGCCATTGCTCATCTCCACCAGCTTCTCTTCCGTGCGGTTGAGGGCCACATCACCCTGCACGATGCTGGCGTCGATGTTGATCTCGCTCATGTCGTTGACAATGACCGCCACACGGCGACCTTCGCGGTTATTCAGGATATGGCTGAGCAGCGTGGTCTTGCCGGCGCCGAGGAAGCCGGAAAGGACCGTGACCGGCAATTGCAGCATGGGAGCGCTCCGAGGAAGTCAATGAATTGATATGTTATAACATATTAGGCCAGAAGGGCCATATATCAAGGAAAGAGGCAGGGAAGCAGGGCGCGCACTGAGTAAAAAGAGTTACCTGTTCTGTACGCTTCGTTGCGCCTTTGTTCTTAAACTGTAGCGACCGCTTGTGGATGTCACTGCCTCTGAGTCAATAATCTCCTGCGGGCCGCTCCGTTTCCCTCATCACACGATAACTTGCGGCCTGTTTGCGCCCACGGGAAGGGGTTCGTGGTGCGCTTCTGCGCCGACCCTGCAGGACGGCGCCTTGCTGGATTTCGCCCGGCTTTTTCGGGCACGACGGAGAACATCATGACCCTGTTTCAGGCATTGAGATGGCTGGATGAGCTGGAGTACGTGATAGAGGCCCTTGCGCAGCAGGCGGATGCGGAAGCCCGGGCCACACTGGTGGAGCTGATTCTGGAGGCCGAGTCAGACGCCCATCTGGATGTCAACGAACGCACCATGCTGCTCAACACCCTTGAGCGCGCACGCATGGCATTGATGGAGATGCCCGCCAACACGATGGACGACACAACCGAACCCATGCCGGCCTCCATCCTCAGCGGCCTGACACGCCGCCTCTGGCAGCAGGTTCATTAACTGATATTCAGCAACGGCCATACGTCGATGGCCGGTTCCTCATAGGGATGCGCCTGCCGGAGCGCGGCAAGCGCCGCCGGCAGTTTCTCACCAATACAGATCATTTCTATCCGATATTCCGGCACTTTCTCCAGCCTGTCCTGCTCGCCGATATGCGGCTGACTGCCCGCCAGCGGACGGAACTGGCCCTCGCCGCGCAATTGAAATGCGCAGCAGTCGTAGTCACCGATACGCCCTGCGCCTGCCGCAAACACCGCCTGCTTGACCGGTTCGGCATCCGCCTCTGGCACATAGAAGCAAAGCTTGTAGAGACCATCAGGGTCGATGCGCGCGCTCATACCCCGGTAGCCTCTGCTGGCTGCCCCGCATCAGGCAACGCCTTTCTGGCGTAGCTGCCATTGGCACAGATCCAGATGCCCTCTGCCGTGACCGTGGTCTGGCCATCGACAATGAAGCGGCCTTCTGCCATCAGCTTGCGGCCATCGAGGCGTGTGATGCGCCCCTCCATGTCGATCTGTTGCTTCAGCGGCGTGCCTGCCTGATAACGCAGGTTCAGCGTACCGGTCATACCAACGCCCTCCACCATATCCTGTGTTTTCGCCAGCAGGATATCCATCATCAGGGCGATGACGCCACCATGCACACGCCCCGGCGGGCCCTGCCAGGGCGCGCCGAGGGTGGCGCGGCCACGCACCACATCACCGTCCCGCCAGAGCTCCAGCGGCGGCGACAGGGCCGTCGCCTGCCCGGTCATGATCTCGTGGTCCATGATGTCCAGCACATCCTGACGGCTGCCCTGCCGGGCCAGCAGACGCCGGAAAATAGGCTCCTGAGGCCTGCGCGGCAGCGCCGTCAGCTCATCCGCCAGGGCACGGAATCGTGCAGCATAGTCGCGCAGTGATGCTTCATCGGTATCCAGACGCACCAGGCGCTCATTGATCTGGCGCAGCGCCGCAGCAATGTCCCGGCGTGCCAGGCTCTCTGGCGTCGGCGGTGGCGGCTCGCCTACCGGCGTATCAAAAAATCCGTACTGACTATCCACAATCTGTTCTCCACTGTATCCAGGCCAACAGACTAGCGTGAATATCCCCACAGCCCCATGACACAAAGTGACGGCGCTGGCAGAGATGATCGGCGGAGTAAGGCTCTCTGTAGATAGAGGGTCATCCTCCAGCGAGAGGCAGTTGTTCCTACTGAACGTGACGGCCCACGGGTGCTTGGTTCTTACCGAGAATGCGATACCTGCCGAACTTTGAATCTCGCTGCAGCGTTGAGGCGGGGTACGGCTTGGAGGGACCTCTTTGGCCAGGGATGGCCAAAGCGCGAGCGCCCAGGGACGGCTTGAGCGGTCCCGGAAAGACGTACCCCGCCTCAACGCTTCTTGCTGGAGGGTGACCCACTATCCAGAGCCCCCGCCCCAATTTCGCGATGAACCAAAAAAGCTACTTACCGAACCGGGGCTGGAAGAACACGCCTTCTGCCGAGACCGTCTGGGTGTCGCCGTCGAAGATGGCGCCCTCGATGAACATCTTGCGGCCGTCGATCTCGCGAATGCGCGCCGTGCAACGCACCGTACTGTCGATGGGCGTGCCCGCCATGTAGCGCACACTCAAGGTGCCCGTGACACCAAGCTTGAAGGCGGCATGCATGGCCCGGGACAAGACCGCATCCAGAATCCACGCAATCACGCCACCGTGCACCCGACCCGGCGGGCCCTGGTAATGCTGCCCCAGATAAACCTCACCCTCGACACCGTCCTGGCTTTCGTTGAGCCAGCGCAGCTGGGGGGCAATCGGGTTGGACAGCCCGCCCACCGGATCGAAATCCATCATGTCGAAAATGTCCCGCGCCGTGGCCTTGCCGCTGAACATGCGCCGGTTGGCGGCACGGGTATCCCGACGTTCCGGGGTGCCTACTTCTGCCACCAGCTGTTCCAGCGTTGTCGCCCAGCTCTCCAGAGAACCAGTATCGGCCTCGGCGCGAATCAGGCGCTCGGAGAGCTGTTGCATGGCGGCCGCAATACGTCGGCGCGCCACAAAATCTTCCGGCACCTCGGACTGATGGGCCGCCAGCAATTCAAACGGCCCGTAGGTCTTCTCGTCAGTCACATCCTGTCCTCAATTCACCCACTTGCGCGCATTCTGGAACATGCGCATCCAGGGACCATCTTCAAAATCACGCCAGTCATCCGGGCAGTAGCTGTTCTGCACCACGCGGAACACGCGCTCGGGATGCGGCATCATGATGGTGACGCGACCGCCTGTGTTGGTAAAACCGGTCACGCCGCGAGGCGAACCGTTGGGGTTGGCCGGATACTGTTCGGTGGGATTGCCCAGCCCGTCGACATAGCGCACTGCCAACAGATGCTGCTCCACACACCGGGCCAGGCTGTCGTCACTGATTTCCGCCTGGCCTTCGCCATGGGCGACCGCAATAGGGATGCGCGTGCCGGCCATGCCCTTGAAGAAGATCGACGGCGACGGCGTGATTTCCACCAGCGAGGTACGCGCTTCGAACTGCTCGCTCTGGTTGCGCACGAAACGCGGCCAGTGTTCGGTGCCGGGAATCAGTTCTTTCAGTGCGGACAACATCTGGCAGCCGTTGCAGACGCCCAGCGCAAACGTGTCTTCGCGGAAGAAGAAACGATTGAAGGCATCGCGCAGCGCGTCGTTGTACAGGATGGTCTTGGCCCAGCCCTCACCGGCGCCGAGCACGTCACCGTAGGAGAAACCACCGCAGGCCACCAGGCCGCGGAAATCCTCCAGCTTCACGCGTCCGGTCAACAGGTCGCTCATGTGCACGTCCACGGCGGCGAAACCGGCGCGGTCGAATGCAGCGGCCATTTCCACCTGACCATTGACTCCCTGCTCGCGCAAGATGGCCACACGCGGCCGTGCTGCAGAGGCTGGCAGATCCGCCAACGGGTTGTCGGTCATGTCGAACGTCAGGCGCACATTGATGCCCGGGTCGCTGGCCGTGGGCACGGCGTCGAATTCCTGCCGGGCACAGGACGGATTGTCGCGCATGGCCTGAATGCGATAACTGGTTTCTGCCCAGGTGCGGTGCAGATCCCGCCGTGGTGTTTCCAGCAGAATCGCGCCACCGAGACGAATGCGCAGCGCATCGTCCGCATTGGGTTCACCGATGCGATGCACGTATTCGCCCAGACCCGCTTCGGCATATTCCGCAATCACATGATCCGCCAGATCGGCGCGCACTTGCACAACGGCACCGGCTTCCTCGGCGAACAGAGCTTCCAGCGCTTCGTTGTCATCCCCTGCGATATGGTCCAGCACCAGATCCACGCCGGTGCGTCCGGCCAGCGCCATTTCCAGCACCGTGGTGAACAGGCCGCCGTCAGAGCGGTCGTGGTAGGCAAGCAGCGCGTCCTCTTCGAGCAGGCGTTGCGTTGCCGCAAAGAAACGGGTCAGCAAACGGGGATCGTCCAGGTCCGGCGCTTCGTCGCCGATGCGGTTGTACACCTGAGCCAACGCCGAACCGGCCAGGCGATTCTGGCCGCCGCCCAGGTCCAGCAACAGCAGCACCGTGTTCTGGTCCGCACGCATTTGCGGCGTCAGTGTCTTGCGGATATCCACCACCGGCGCAAACGCCGAGACCACCAGCGACAGCGGCGCGGTAACGCGCTTGTCGATGCCCTTGTCCTGCCACACCGTGCGCATGGACAGGGAATCCTTGCCCACCGGAATATTGATACCCAGCGCCGGGCACAATGCCATGCCCACAGCTTCGACGGCATCAAACAGATTCTGGTCTTCGCCGGGGTGTCCCGCCGCCGCCATCCAGTTGGCGGACAGGCTGATATCGCTCAGCGCATTGATGCGCGTGCCGGCAATATTGGTGATGGCTTCGGTGACCGCCATGCGCGCCGAGGCGGCCGCGTCGGTCAGGGCCAGCGGGGTGCGCTCACCCATGGACATGGCTTCGCCGACGTAATGATCGAAGCCGGCAGCGGTAACCGCGCAATCGGCTACCGGCACCTGCCAGGGCCCGACCATCTGGTCGCGATGCACCAGGCCGGTAATGCTGCGATCACCGATGGTGATCAGGAAACTTTTCGATGCCACGGAGGGCAAGCTCAACACACGCTGGATCGCGTCCTTGAGTTCAATCCCTTCGACGCTGAATGTCTGACGCTGGAAATCACTGCGATCAAATTCGCGCAGCATTTTCGGCGGCTTGCCGAACAGCACATCCATGGGCAGGTTGACCGCTGCCTCGTTGAAGTGGCTGTCGTCCACTTGCAGATGCTCGTCCTCTGTCGCTTCGCCCAGCACCGCATAAGGCGCACGTTCGCGCTCACACAGCGCTGCGAAGCGCGCCATATCCTCCGGCATCACTGCCAGCACATAACGCTCCTGCGCTTCATTGCACCAGATTTCCACCGGGCTCATGCCGGGTTCATCACAGGGAATATCGCGCAGCTGCAGACGGGCGCCGCGACCGGCATCATGCACCAGTTCGGGCAACGCGTTGGACAGGCCACCGGCGCCAACATCGTGAATCGACACGACCGGGTTGCGCTCATTGAGCGCCCAGCACCGGTCGATAACTTCCTGACAGCGGCGCTCCATTTCCGGGTTGTCCCGTTGCACGGAGGCAAAATCCAGGTCCTCGGCGCTTTCGCCGGACGCCATGGAGGAGGCCGCGCCGCCACCCAGGCCGATCAGCAGTGCCGGGCCACCCAGTACGATAATTTTTGCGCCAGGCGGGATAGGCTCTTTTTCCACATGCCCGTCACGCACGCTCCCCAGGCCGCCGGCAATCATGATCGGCTTGTGGTAACCGCGCATTTCATCGCCGCCGACACCCGGCGCTTCAATTTCCAGCGTCCGGAAATAGCCGCACAGGTTCGGGCGGCCGAATTCGTTATTAAAGGCCGCCGCACCAATCGGCCCCTCGATCATGATGTCCAGGGCGGACGCAATACGCTCCGGCTTGCCATAGGCGGCTTCCCAGGGCTGCACGAAGCCGGGGATATTCAGGTTCGATACCGAGAACCCGGCCAGGCCTGCCTTGGGCTTGCCGCCGCGCCCGGTGGCGCCTTCATCACGAATCTCACCACCGGCGCCGGTGGCTGCGCCCGGGCGTGGTGCAATCGCGGTCGGATGGTTATGGGTTTCCACTTTCATCAGGATGTGCACCGGCTCGGCAGAAGCGCGGTACTCCCCCGTCTCCGGGTCCGGGTACAGGCGCGCGGCATCAGAGCCCTGCATGACCGCCGCATTGTCCTTATAGGCAGACAGGACACGACCGGGGTGCGTCTTGAAGGTGTTGCGGATCATGCCGAACAGACTCAACGGCTGCGCTTCACCATCGATGGTCCAGTCCGCATTGAAGATCTTGTGCCGGCAATGCTCGGAATTGGCCTGCGCGAACATCATCAGTTCCGCATCGCTGGGGTTGCGCTCCAGGCGCTGGAACTGGGCGACCAGATAATCGATTTCATCGTCCGCCAGCGCCAGCCCCAGCGCGGCGTTGGCGTCTTCCAGCGCTTCACGTCCGCCAGCCAGGAGGTCCACACGGGACAACGGGCGCGGGGACTGGTGGGCAAACAGTTGTTCTGCCGCAGCGAGCTCCTCCAGCACCACTTCCGTCATGCGGTCGTGCAGGGCAGCGCGAACAGCCGCCAGGGTTTCCGGCGTGTCGTCGCAGACTACGCGGTACTCGATACCCCGCTCCACCCGGCGCACGCGCGCCAGCCCGGCGTTACGACAGATATCCGTGGCTTTCGACGACCAGGGAGAAATGGTCCCGGGCCGTGGCACCACCAGAAACAGCCGCCCTTCCGGCAGGTTCGCCGGCGCCGACGCCCCGTAGGTCATCAGCCGTTCCAGTACATCCTGCTCACGCGCCTGCAACGTGTCGTCAGTGGTGGCAGAGAGGATTTCCACAAAATGAACAAAACGCGCGCCCAGTGCGGTCACGCCTGGCAGGGATTGCAGCAGTTTTTCCTGACGAAATGCAGACAACGCAGGAGAGCCGGGAAGTATCAGCATGAGACGCCTTATTTTCAGCCGTTTCCGGGAGGAATCTGGGAAGGCCGACATGATACGGGATTTACCGGCCAAAGGCAGCCGCTCTCGCCTGCAATAGCTCACCCTCTACGCCACGGGGAAACACCTCTCAGGCAGGGGAGGCAGGCGCCCTGCGCCGCCTCAGCCGGTCTTCCGAGGCGCCGCCCCCGCCAACGGACTGAAAATGCCCGCCCGGTTACCCAGGTTCACAATTGTCTGACAAAGAGTCGGGCAAACTCCTGTATGCGATGCTAGAGTCCGCGCCCAAGTCGTGATACAGATCACATAAGGCAGTGTGATCTCGCGCAACCCCCGCACAACCCTGCGGGGGAAACGGTCGGAAGCGGCAGTACCGGCCTGTCACCAGAACGATGACAGAGCAACGGACGAATGGATATGAGCGCACTGATACGCCAGTTGAAGTACCTGCTGATCCCGGCAGCCCTGATGGGCGCCGTGGCCATCACCACCGCCATGCAGCCCGCCGCCGGGCCGCTGGAGCGCGTGCTGTCACGCGGGGAACTCGTGGTTGCCACCCGGGCAGCACCGACCACTTATTATGTCGACCAGTACGGTGAGACGGGCCTGGACTTCGAACTGGCTGCCGGCTTCGCCAGAGAACTGGGCGTTGACCTGCGTATCGTGGAAGCTGGCACCCTCGATGAACTCTTCCAACTGATCCACAGCGGCAAGGCCGATCTCGCCGCCGCCGGGCTGTCGATCACTCCGCAGCGGTCCCGTTCATTCGATTTCTCTACCTCTTACCAGACCGTGGACGAGAAGGTCATCTACCGTCTCGGCGCCCCCCGCCCCCGCGGCGTTGAAGACCTCAGCGGCAAGCGCATCGTCGTGCTGGCTGGCAGCAGCCACGCAGAACGGCTGGCGCTGTTGGCCGAAGAAGTGCCGGATATGGACATTGTGGCGCTGGAAGGCGCCAGCGCCGAACGGCTGCTGACACTGGTGGATGAAGGGCATTTCGACTACACCCTGGTGGACTCCAATGCCTACGCCATCCATCGCGCGCTGTTCCCGGAGCTGATGTCCGGCTTTGATATCGGCCAGGCCCGACTGGGCTGGGCGTTCCGGCGCGACGCTGAAGGCAGCCTGCGCCACAGCGCTCAACGCTACCTGACCCGGGCCAAGGCCGACGGCACGGTGGCGCGTCTGGAAGAGCGCTTCTACAGCCATCAGGAACACTTCAACCTGTATGCCGCACGCTCTTTCATTCGCCATCTGGATGATCGCCTGCCGCAGTACACCCAGGCCTTCATGGACGCGGCAGACGCCACCGGCTATGACTGGCGCCTGTTGGCGGCGCTGGGCTATCAGGAATCCATGTGGGACCCGGACGCCGTCTCGCCCACGGGGGTGCGCGGGCTGATGATGCTGACGCTGCGCACCGCCTCGGAAATGGGCGTCACAGACCGGACTGATCCTTACGAGAGCATTCATGCCGGCGCCGCGTACCTGCGCAAGATCCATGACCGTATTCCGGAGCGCATTGCCGAGCCGGACCGCACCTGGTTTGCGCTGGCAGCCTACAACGCCGGCTTCGGCCACATGGAAGATGCCCGCGTGCTGACTCAGCGCATGGGCGGCGACCCGGACTCCTGGGCAGATGTGGAGAAGTACATGCCACTGCTGCGGCAGGCCCGCTATTACGAGCAGGCGCGCCACGGCTACGCCAGCGGCGGCGGCCAGGCCGTGATCTATGTGCGTGCGATCAAAGGCTACTACGACACGCTGGTGTGGGCCGGCACCTCAGAGCGCCATACCCGCACCATGCTGGCCATGGTGGATTGACGCCAAGCGGCGCCTGCCCGGACGTGCTTGTCAGACGCGCTTGCGCGCAAAGAAAGCCCGCAGCAGCGCCGCGCTCTGATCCGCAAGCACCCCCCCGGCGACATCAATACGGTGGTTATAGAAGGTCTGCTCCGGCAAGCGCAGCTGGCTGACGCAGGTCCCCGCCCGGGGTTCTGTGGCACCGTATACCAGTCGCGCAATGCGCGCGTGCATCAGGGCACCAAAACACATGGTGCAGGGCTCGATCGTCACGTACAGCGTGGCGCCGCCAAGACGATAATTGCCCAGCCTCTGCGCCGCATCACGCAGCGCCACAATCTCGGCATGGGCGGTGGGGTCATGGCTGCTGATGGGCTGGTTCCAGCCACGGCCGATCACCTCCCCGTCCAGCACCACCAACGCCCCGACCGGCACTTCGCCCCGTTCGGCGGCGTCAGCGGCCAACGCCAGAGCCTGGGTCATCCAGCCCTCGTCGTCCCGCCTGCGCTTTTCCGTCGGGTCCGCAAGTCCCGTTTCTTCGTCAGTGTGCAAAACCGGCTCCTGTTGCCAAGTGAACATTCTAGAACGATACCGCTGACGACACAGCCCATACCGGGCAGGTAAACTCTCACCACTGCCTGTATCTACTGACCCGCAAAGAGCCCTGACCATGACAACCGCTATCATCGGCACCCCCCTGTCCCCCACTGCCACCCGCGTACTGATGCTGGGCAGCGGCGAGCTCGGCAAGGAGGTGGTCATCGCACTGCAGCGTTTCGGCTGTGAAGTGATTGCCGTGGATCGCTACGCCAATGCCCCGGCCATGCAGGTAGCGCACCGCAGCCATGTCATCTCCATGCTGGACGGCGACGCCCTGCGCCGCGTCGTCGAGCAGGAACAGCCGCACCTCATCGTCCCGGAAATCGAGGCCATTGCCACAGACACCCTGGTGGCGCTGGAGCAGGAAGGCTTTACGGTCGTGCCGACCGCGCGCGCCGCACAGCTGACCATGAACCGCGAAGGCATCCGCCGACTGGCCGCCGAAGAGCTGGGGCTCTCCACCTCCCCCTACCGCTTTGCCGAATCGGAAGCAGCGTATCGAACGGCGATCGACGAGATCGGTCTGCCCTGCGTGGTAAAACCGGTCATGTCCTCCTCCGGGAAAGGCCAGAGCACCGTCAAAACCGAGGCCGACATTCAGGCCGCCTGGGACTACGCGCAATCCGGCGGGCGCGCTGGCAAGGGCCGGGTTATCGTCGAGGGCTTTGTGGATTTCGATTACGAGATCACCCTGCTGACCGTGCGGCACAAGGATGGCACGGCGTTTTGCGCCCCCATCGGCCACCGCCAGGAAAAAGGCGATTACCGCGAGTCCTGGCAGCCCCAGGCCATGTCGGAGCGCGCCATCACCGAAGCACAACGCATCGCCAAAGCCGTCACTGACGCCCTGGGCGGGCGCGGCCTGTTCGGTGTGGAATTATTTGTAAAAGGTGATCAGGTCTACTTCAGTGAGGTCTCCCCACGGCCCCACGATACCGGTATGGTCACCCTGATTTCCCAGAACCTGTCCGAGTTCGAACTGCACGCACGGGCGATTCTTGGCCTGCCGATCCCCGTCATTCGCCAGTACGGGCCCAGCGCCTCCGCCGTATTGCTGGTGGCTGCTGATTCGGATCGCATGACCTATGACAACCTGTCCGCAGCGCTGTCCGAGGCCGACACGGATTTGCGCCTGTTCGGCAAACCCGAAGTGCGCGGCGAACGCCGACTGGGCGTTGGCCTGGCGCTGGATGATGACATCGACAAGGCCATCGCCAAGGCACTGCGTGTCAGCCAGGCCATTCGCGTCACCCCTTGATACTCAAACCACTGGCGCTCGCACCAATGATACTGGCACCGCTATTTGCCCTGACGAGAGACACAACTGTATGACCGGCATGACCATGAACAATGACACGCACAGCAAGACCATCGGCTATCTGCTGTGGATTTTCGGGTTCTTTGGCGCGCACCGGTTCTATTACGGCAAGCCGATTACCGGGACCATCTGGTTCTTTACCCTGGGGTTGTTTTTTATCGGCTGGATTGTCGATCTGTTTCTGATTCCGTCCATGGACCGCCAGGCCGATCGACGCTTTCGCACCGGGCAGATTCATTACAGCCTGACCTGGGTCCTGCTGACGTTCCTGGGTTTCTTCGGTATCCATCGCATGTATATGGGCAAATGGATTACCGGTCTGCTGTACCTGCTGACCTTCGCGCTGCTGGGCCTGGGTTATCTGTACGACCTGTGGACGCTCAACAGCCAGATCTCCGAGCGCAACCAGTACCTGGCGCGCCGTGGACGCAGCAGCTGGTAAAGCGGGTAAAGCTGATAAGACACTGCCGCATCACGCCTGGGCCGACATGCGCTGCTCGCCGCGCAGCCTGAGCACATCGGCGCGCGGCGGCGCGCCGAACAGGCGACTGTATTCGCGGCTGAAATGCGACGGGCTTTCATAACCCACCCGATAGCTGGCCGTCGCAGCCTCCAGCCCTTCCGCCAGCATCAGGCGGCGCGCCTCCACCAGACGCAGTTTTTTCTGGAATTGCAGCGGCGACATGCGAGTGACCTGTTTGAAGGTGTGATAAAGCGTGGACTCACTCATGTTCGCTTCTGCTGCCAGTTCCCCGATGCGCAAGGGCTCCGTGTAGCGATCTTTCAGAGAAGCAATAACGCGGGATACCCGATTGGCCTGGCTGTCAATCGCGGCAAACTTGCGCATGCGCGGACCCATTTCGCCAATCAGCGCACGGTAGATGATCTCGCGACGCGCCAGCGGTGCCAGCACGGCAATATCCGTCGGCGTATCCAGCAAACCGAGCAGGCGCAACATGGCATTCTGCATGCCGACGTCCATGCCTGTCAGACACAGCCCGCAGGTGACTTCCGGGCACTCGTCATGCTCGCTATACCCGCCGGGGTTGTCGCCCAGCTCCAGCACCAGATCTGCCACTTCCTGAGGGTCTACTGTCAGCTTGCCCGCCAGGTAAGGTGTTTCCGGTGTGGCCTCGACAATCTGCCCGAGCACAGGCAGATGGACAGAGCTGATCATGTACTGCAGCGGCGAGTACACGATTTCCCGGTCACCCAGCCGCACCGTTTTGCTGCCCTGCACCACAAAGCACAGCGACGGGTCATACACTGATGACCCGCAACTGGTGGGCCCATCCGAACGAATCAACTCCAGCCCGGCAATCGCCGTACCCTGAACGCCCTGTTCCGGCGTCCAGTCTTTGACAATGCGGGCCAGTTGTTGCTGCGTGGTCTGTGGCAACAGGCAAGGTGTGGCGGTCATGACAACAAGTCCTTCAAGTCTATTCCCCCGGCAGTATTGGGCAGGCAGCTATACACCGATACCCTTACCCCTTCATTTGTGCAGGATCAGGCAAGCACGGCGCAGGAATACGCAATCCAGGCAACAGGATCCATGGCAGATTGCGCCGATATCAGGCCCTTGTCCAGAATCCGCTGCCATCCACAAGCGCCCGGATGCGCAACGAATTACTCCTGTGATTGCAGGCTTTTCTGTTCTGTCATAGCAATGACATGTGGCCGCAGTCTGGTCGTCCGGCTTTGCCTGTATTCGACACGACAACACCGTCATATTCTGTCAGCAACCCACCGCCTGAAACGCAAAAAAATAAAACCGACAGAATCAGGCAAGTACTGCGCAGTAACCCGATACCGCTTCACGTCTCGCACGCCTAACGTAGTCAGCCTGCGGGGAACCAGGACGACGAAAGGCAATCGCTATAGCCACCATAGGCAAAACGCCGTCCACCCTGCATTGACCTGAACTTTGGTTGAGGAAATAGATTGCGAACCTGGCAAGCGCCGGACAGTGAGTTCACAGACGGGCTATTCAAAGACAGGCGCTTCACAGCGAATGCGGGAGCAAGCAGCATGACTCGGTTCACGAATGCATTGAATACAGCAACGGGCGCAGCCGCCCGATCTACGGCGACAACACACGCGTCGAGGCACACGTCCAGACACACGTCCAGACAGGGCATCAGAATACTGGCAGCGCTGCTGTTCGGCGCAGTAACACTGGCAGGTTGCGAAGCACACAGTGATGCCGACTTTTCCATGGCGCCTCCGGAAGTGGATGTGGCGGAGGTGCTGGGCGAGCCGGTCACCCTGTGGGATACCTACACCGGGCGCGTTGAAGCGCCGGAAACCGTAGCACTGCGCCCACGGGTCAGTGGCTATATCGATGAAGTCGCCTTTCGCGAAGGTGCCCTGGTGGAAGCCGGCGACCTGTTGTTCCGCATCGACCCGCGCCCCTATCAGGCGCGTGTGCAGGCGGCGCGGGCGGAGCTCTCTCGTACCCGCAGCCAGGTAACGCAGGCAGAAAGCGAAGCAACCCGCGCCACGCAACTGCTGGCGAGCCGCGCCGTATCGCAAGAGGAATATGACCAACGGCGCAGTGCGCTACTCACCGCGCGCGCCCAGGCGGATGCCGCAGAAGCGGCACTGGAAAGTGCGCGGCTGGATCTTGCTTACACCGAGGTGCGCGCACCGGTCAGTGGCCGTGTCGGTCGCGCCATGGTGACCCGCGGCAATCTCGCCAACGCGGACCAGACCCTGCTCACCAGCCTGGTCTCCGTGGACCCGTTGCACGTCTACTTCAACAGCGATGAGCAAGCGGCGATCGACAATCAGGTGGTAACGCACCTGCTCCCTCCAGCAGGTCACGGGGTGCCGGTCCGTATTGCGCTGGGCGGAGACGGCACACGCACACACCGTGGCGAACTGGATTTCATTGATAACCGCCTGCACGCAAGCACCGGCACCCTGCAATACCGTGCGGTACTGCCCAACCCGGAAGGTCTTTTCCGGCCCGGACAATTTGCCCGGGTCAGCATGCCGGTGGCACAACTGGAGCAGGCGCTGCTGGTCGACCGCAAGGCCGTGCTCACCGATCAGGACCGTCGCTTTGTCTATGTGGTGGATGACAACAACATGACGGCGCGACGCCAGGTTATCACCGGTCGCGAAATCGATGGTCTGCTGGTGATCCGCGAGGGGCTGCAAGACGGCGACCGGGTGGTGGTCAACGGCATCCAGAAAATCTTCGGTGCCGGGATGATGGTTGCGCCGCAACGCGTTGCCATGCGCGACGCGGCCAGGCTCACCGCGGACAGTGTCGCCGCCATGCCATAAATATAAACACAGCACAGCAATAACCCATGCGCTCCGGCACTTGCGCCGGAGCGCATCACACCCGACCTGATTCGAAAAAATCCACAGAACAACGGCGGCCCTCCGTGACCCGCCGCGCAGGAGTGTTGCCATGAATTTTTCCCGTTTTTTCGTCGACAGGCCGATTTTCGCCACGGTGCTGTCGATCATCATCTTTGCGGTGGGGCTGATTTCCATTCCCAACCTGCCGATCAGTGAATACCCGGAGGTGGTGCCGCCCTCCGTGATGGTGCGCACCGTCTACCCCGGCGCCAACCCCAAGGTGATTGCCGAAACCGTAGCCACGCCCTTGGAGGAAGCCATCAATGGCGTCGAGGACATGATGTACCTCAAATCTGTGGCGGGCTCCGACGGGGTGTTGCAGATGACGGTGACATTCCGCCCCGGCACTGATGCGGATGACGCCACAGTGCGCGTACAGAACCGGGTCAGTCAGGCGCTGGCGCGACTGCCCGAGGATGTGCGGCGCCAGGGCGTCACCACACAGAAACAGTCGCCGACCTTTCTCATGGTGGTACACCTGACATCGCCGGATGGCCAATACGACACTCTGTACCTGCGCAACTATGCGCGACTGCATGTGCGCGACCGGCTGGCGCGCATTCAGGGCGTGGGCGATGCGCAAACTTTCGGCGGCGGCGATTACGCCATGCGCGCCTGGCTGGACCCGGACCGCATTGCTGCCCGGGGGCTCACTGCCAGCGACGTGGTGCGCGCCATGCGCGAGCAGAATGTGCAGGTCTCCGCCGGACAGCTTGGCGCTGAACCGGTCGCCAGCAGTGATTTCCTGACGCTCATCAACGCCCGGGGCCGACTGACTACCGTCGAAGAGTTTGGCGATATCGTGCTGCAACGGGGCGACGACGGTGAGATGTTGCGCCTTGCCGATGTGGCGCGCCTGGAGCTGGGCGCCGGGGACTACACTCTACGCTCACAACTGGACGGCAAGGAAGCGGTCGCCATCGGTATCTTTCAGGCCCCTGGCGCAAATGCCCTGCGTATTCGCGAGCAGGTCGTCGACACCATGGATGAGCTGGCCGCCGCCTTCCCTGACGGGATGCAATATGAAACCGTCTATGACACCACGATTTTCGTCAGCGACTCCATTGCCTCGGTGGTGAAAACCCTGCTGGAAGCAGTGCTGCTGGTAGTGCTTGTCGTCACGCTCTTTTTGCAGACCTGGCGCGCCTCGATCATTCCGTTGCTGGCCGTACCGGTATCCATTATCGGCACCTTCGCGGTGCTGTTGATGCTCGGCTACTCGATCAACACCCTGACACTGTTTGCGCTGGTACTGGCCATCGGCATTGTGGTGGATGATGCCATCGTGGTGGTGGAAAACGTGGAGCGCAATATCGAAGAGGGGCTGACGCCCCTCGCAGCAGCCCATCAGGCGATGAAAGAAGTCTCGGGACCGATTATTGCCATCGGCCTGGTGCTTTGCGCTGTGTTTATTCCCATGGCCTTTCTCTCCGGGGTTACCGGGCAGTTTTATCGTCAGTTCGCCGTGACCATCGCAATTTCCACAGTGATTTCCACCATCAACTCGCTGACCTTGTCGCCGGCGCTGGCAGCCATGCTGCTCAAACCCCATGACGCGCCTCGGGACGGCTTGACCCGGTTGATTGACCGGTTATTCGGCTGGATATTCCGCCCGTTCAACCGCTTCTTCAACGCCAGTTCCGAGAAGTACCAGAACGCCGTCTCCCGATCTCTGGGCCGGCGCGGCGCCGTTTTCCTGGTGTATATCCTGCTGCTCACCAGTACCGGTCTGATGCTCAAGGTCGTACCGCCCGGGTTTATTCCGGTGCAGGACAAACTTTATCTGATTGCTGGCGTCAAGCTGCCGGAAGGGGCCTCGCTGGAACGCACCGACCGGATGCTCAAGGAAGTGGTCGACATCGCCATGGAAGTGGAGGGGGTGTCCCACGCGGTGGCGTTCCCCGGCCTCAATGCATTGCAGTTCACCAATACCTCGAATACCGGCGTGGTGTTTTTCCCGCTCAAACCCTTCAGCGAGCGGCGCTTGAGTGCAGAGCAGATCAATGCGGAGATAAACCAGCGCATTGGCGGGTTGAAGGAGGGGTTTGCCTTTTCCTTCATGCCACCGCCGATTCTCGGCCTGGGTAACGGCTCGGGGTATCAGCTGTTTATCGAGGATCGCGCCAATCTGGGTTACGGCGCGCTGCAGCATGCGGTAGATGCCCTGCAGCATGCCATCGCCGAAACACCGGGCATGGGCTACCCGATTACCAGTTATCAGGCCAACGTACCGCAGCTGGATGCCGAGGTGGATCGGGAACGCGCCAAGTCTCAGGGCGTGCCGCTGACCGAACTGTTCGATACCTTGCAGACGTATCTTGGCTCCACCTATGTCAACGACTTCAACCGCTTCGGCCGCACCTGGCAGGTGATTGCCCAGGCCGACGCGCCGTTCCGCACCAGCGTCGATGACATCGCCCGCCTGCGCACGCGCAATGATCAGGGCGAGATGGTGCCGATCGGCGCCATGGTGCGGATTCACGAAACCTTCGGCCCGGACCCGGTGCTGCGCTACAACGGCTATCCGGCGGCAGACCTGGCCGGCGAAGCAGACCCGCGCGTGCTCTCTTCCGCACAGGCCATGGCGGTGCTGACGTCACTGGCGCAGGACATACTGCCGCCCGGCATGGATTTCGAATGGACTGACCTGAGCTTCCAGCAGGCCACCCAGGGCAATGCCGCGCTCGTCGTCTTTCCGCTGGCGATCCTGCTGGTCTTTCTGGTGCTGGCCGCACTGTATGAAAGCTGGACGCTGCCACTGGCGGTGATACTGATCGTGCCCATGTGCATGCTCTCGGCATTGATCGGTGTCTGGTTCGGCGGTGGCGACAACAATATTTTCGTGCAGGTTGGTCTTGTCGTGCTGATTGGTCTGGCCTGCAAGAACGCCATTCTGATTGTCGAGTTTGCCCGCGAACTGGAAATGCAGGGGCGCACGCCCGTGGAAGCGGCACTGGAAGCCTGCCGCCTGCGTTTGCGCCCGATCATCATGACATCCATTACGTTCACCGCCGCCGTGGCGCCGCTGGTGCTGAGCACCGGCGCTGGCGCAGAAGTGCGTCAGGCACTGGGCACTGCCGTGTTCGCAGGCATGATCGGCGTCACGCTGTTCGGCCTGTTCCTGACGCCGGTGTTCTACGTCGCGCTACGCAAGCTGGCTGGCGACAGTCTGCAACCCGCTCATGACAGCCCCACCCGGACAGGAGAAAACCATGCGTAAGTCATTGCCACTGATCGTGACGGTTGCACTGCTTGGCGGCTGCGCCGTCGGCCCCGATCATGCCACGCCCGCCACGCCAACGCCGGACGCATTTCATGCCGAACACCAGCACGGCGATGCCGCGCTGGCCGGGGACACGTTCTGGAATGGCTTCGGCGATCCGCTGCTGGCGCAGCTGATCACACAGACGCTGACCGCCAATCAGGATTTGCAGGGTGCGCTGGCCCGTTACGAACAAGCGGCGGCGCTGCTCTACGGTGCCCGGCGTGATCAGTGGCCAAGCCTGCATGTCAGCGGCGCCGCCAGCGAGCAGTATCTGGCCGAGGTAGACCGGCTGCCCGGCGGGCCGGAGCGTACCCAGCGGTATCAGGCGGGCGTCACCGCCAGCTGGGAGCTGGACATGTTCGGCCGGTTACGCCGCGCTACCGAATCCCGGCGCGCAGAACTCGCTGCCGTCGGCGCGGATCGCGCTGCACTGCAAGTCGCACTGACCAGCGAACTCGCGAGCAGCTATTTCACCCTGCGCGGGTTGCAACAACAGCACCAGGTGGCCCGGCAGAATCTGGCCCTGCAACAGGATTCCCTGCGCATCGTCAGCGCACGGGTCGACGCCGGGCGCGACACCGATTTTGATCAGGTGCGTGCCCGCGCCCAGGTGGCACGTATCCGCGCCGAACTGCCCGCGCTGGAGGCCGGTATCCGCAGCGCCATGCACCGCATCGCCGTCCTCACCGGGCAGCCTCCTGCAGCGTTGATCGATATCCTGTCGGAGCCGGTTGCCCTGCCCCGCAGCGTGCCGGAAATTCCCGTCGCCACGCCGGGAGATGTCCTGCGCCGCCGCCCCGATATTGCGGCGGCCGAGTATCGGCTGGCTGCCGCCACCGCGCGCATCGGAGTCAACACCGCAGACCTGTTTCCGCGTTTTACGCTCAGCGGCCTGATGGCGTCCGTGGCCGCCGACAGCAGTGATCTGTTCAGCGGCCCGGCGGACTCGCGTCAGGTTGCGCTGGGTATCGACTGGGCTTTTCTGAATCAGGGCCGGGTGCGCGCACGCATCGAAGCCGCGGGCGCGGAAAGTCGCCAGGCACTGGCCCGCTACCAACAGGCGGTACTCATCGCACTCGAAGAAACAGAAACCCGGCTCGATCAATATCAACGTGCACAGCAACGGACCGCAGCACTGGAACAGGCCGCCATGCACGCCACACGCGCTGCCGAACTGGCACGTACCCGCTATGAAAGAGGTTTTATTGATTATTTTCAGGTGCTGACCGCAGAACAGGAACTGACCGCGACACTGGATGCATCGCAACAAAGCCACACCGATCTGACGCTGGCGATGGTCGCGGTATATCGGGCATTGGCGGGTGCGCCGGAGCCTGAAACAGAGATTGAAACAGAGAATGAGACACCGACGCTGTAACAGGCAGGCGGCATGATCAGTTTCCGGTCAGCCGCCCGCCTTCCATACCGAAGGTATCCAACGGTTCCAGCAGATGAAAGTCTCTGTCATGCAGCGCGCTTTGCTGCTGCAAGCCATCCATCGCGCCATGAAAATCGTCCAGCAGCGGGCCCAGCGGGTGCGTGTTGCGGTCCAGCACCGAGAAGAAATGATCCCAGTGCATGGGGATCACCGTGTGTGCGCCGGTGGCGAGCACCGTCTCTTCAAAATAGCGGCCGATATAGCGCGTCGATTGCCGCCCGAGCGAGCCGGTAGACAACAGCGCCACATCCACCTCATGGGACGCCAGTTCACCGCCGACAAACCCGGCACTGCCCTGAATCAGCAAGCGTCCTTGCGGGTGGCGCAGCACCAGTGCATAGCTCTGCCCTTCCTTCCACGCCGACACCGGCGCGGGTGGTCGTAGCGGCGTATCGATGGTCTCGCCATGCCCGGTCAGCCTGGCGATAAACGGCAACATCGGCACATGGGCGGAAGGCACCAGCTCCAACTCGAACTGGCCGAACTGCAGCATCTCTCCCGGGGCCGGCACATGAATCTGCGCCGCCGGCAGATCCCAGCCGCGCGCCACATTGGCGGTGCTTTCCGAGCCCAGGATGACAGCCCCGGTGCGGCGTGCCACTTCCGGCGCGTCCATGGCGTGGTCGTAGTGAGAGTGCAGCACCACCACCGCATCCAGCCCCCCGGGGCCGTCCACACCGGCTTTCGCAAGACCCGCTTCGATGCGTGCGAGATCGGGCTCGATATCGCCGCTGGCCACCTGAAAGAGAGATTGCCGGGAAAAAAAGCCATCGGTCATGATGGCATTGTCACCATCACTCACCAGCACCGTGGCCGTGCCCAGCCAGGTGACCTGCAACGGCGCTGCCGGTGCCGGGGCGGGTAGCAGAAACGCTTGCCAGCGCGTCAGCGACGGCCGCCAGTTGGCCAACACCGTCAGCACCACGACGACCAGTGCCAGCAACAGCAACGCGAGCCTGGTTTTGTGCCGCACCGCCGTCATGGCAGCCTCCGTCCAGCGTGCTGGATTACTGTACCAACCGCAGTGTCAGCGGATAACGGTAGGCCTTGCCATGGCTGCTCTGCACCGCCGCCACAATCGCCATCGCCACCCAGAACACCAGCACCAGTGGCACCAGCACGAAACCGATCAGCACCGTCATCAACGCCGCCGATATCAGCAGCGCCAGCGTCATGGTGATGTTGAAATTCACCGCTTCGCGCCCCTGATGATCAACGAAATGACTGCTGTTGCGTTTCAGCAACCAGAGCACCAGCGGACCGAGAATACTGCCGAACGGAAACAGCATTCCGGCAAACGCCAGCAGATGACAACCGGTTGCCAGATTGCGTTCATCCGGCCCGGGCTCAACCCCGTGAGGTAACAGCGGGTCGTGTATCATCGCTCCACCCACTGGCCTTCCGGCGTCCGTATGTAGGTGCCCGATTCAGCGCGGCTGATAGCGCGCTGCCCCGCCAGGGTTGCCACCTGTTCGATGGTGATACCGTTTTCCCGAGCGATGCGCTCATAGGCCTGACGGCGGCGTGTGTTGATGTCCTGTGCCAGCTCCACCGCTTCCGGTGTTGCCTTGACCACACCCAGATAACCGTTCGGCTGCTCGCCTACCAGCCCCTGGCTTTTGGCGCTGTCCAGATCCAGCGCCAGCGCACCGGCTGACAGCATCAGCAGCGCCACGGCGATCATGCCAGAAAGTCGTTTCATGATGATCACTCCTAGAACAAGTCGCTGTCGTCACTGAACAGCTCATCCAGATCACGCTCCACCCGCAGGCGGATTTCGTGATCAATCTTGACGTTCAGATTGATGGTAATGGGTTCTTTCGGTGCTTCCAGTGCGATGCGCGGGGTGCACCCTGCCAATCCTGTTACCCCTGCCAATCCGGCCCACAACAACAGCACCGGCCACACCATCGCCACGCGGGTCACCCCCGTGTCTTGTCGCCTCATCGTCCTCACTCCACTTGCTACCAGCCCGGTACAGGCTGCTGATCCATGACCTGGCGTTGTATGTCGTCGCCGATGCGCAGGCTGCGCAACAACACCAGTATGTTTTCCTTGTGCGTATAGTTGAACACCACCGGCAACCGCTGCTGCGGATTATTGCCGCGAATCGTGACAGCCGCATCAAGCCAGCCGTCCGCTGTCATATCCAGTCGTGCGCTGAACTCGTTGATCAACAGCGTGCTCAGCGCATCCATGGCAATCTGCACGGCCCGGTTCGCATCGCGCATGGCGCGCACACTCGCGCCCGGCAACAACATCAGCGCCAGCATCTCTTCGTTCGCCAGCCGACCACCCTGCACTGCCAGGGAATTGCGCCCCAGTTGTACCGGCAGATAACCGCCGACCCGACCGGCCAGTTGCACCACCGGATCTGCCTGCATGCCCGCCACACGATCCATATCGATGCGTGTGATGACCACCGTCTGGAAATCATCAGCGGGCCAGTGCAGCGCCGGCGCCAACACTTCGCCGCCCAGCACCTCGGCACGGATATCGGAAAACTGCCAGCTGTCCAGATCGGTGCTGACCTGTGTTTGAATATTGCGCACCGTGGTGCCTACGTCCAGCGTCGCGAGACGCAGCGGGCCATCGCTGGTCAGACGGACATCACCCTCCTGCAGCTGCAACGCCACGCGCCCGGCGCCACCCCGGGCAACAATGCCGCCCATGTCCACGCCAAGATCATTGACCCGAAACCAGCCGTTGGCCGCCAACGCGTCTTGCCAGTGCCAGTCCAGCGCCGCACTCAATTGCCCGCGGGTCAGGGTCACCGGCAGCCCGCGGCTCATGTCGGCCATCAACGGCGTATCCAGCACGATGTCGCCGGCAACACCGCCGTTCGCATGGGGGCGAGCCCGCAGCTGCAGCGCTGACTGCCAGGCCGCGACAGACAGTGCTGCTTCGCCGCCCAGCCCCTGCAATGTCAGCGTGCCCTCAACAAGCGGCAATACCCAGCGTGATGCCGTCAGCCCTTCTGCCCGCACCCCTATCGGACCGTGGATACCGGTCGCATCCAGCCGCAAGGCACGGTTGGCCGTATAACGCTGGGGCCGGATCAGCACGGCCTCCTCCAGCCCCTCACTGATGACGCCCCGGCTTATATGCAGCGTGGCGCCACGGTCAATAAACAGCTGCGCGCCCGCACTCGCATCAGCGCCCAGCCGCCAGGGCAGCTGCGCCGCAATCTCCCCGCCCTGGTCGTAGAACGGCAGCCGCGACGTCGCCGCCAGCACGCCACGCCAGTCACCGCTGCGCTGTGAGGCTGACACGGTGCCGGACACCGGCCAGGCACCGGGCTGATCAGGCAAATAATGGCCGGAGAAGCTGGCCCGGGTGGCCCATTCCGGGGACCGCATTGCCGTCACCGGCGCAGTGATCGTCAACGCCAGATCATCGCCAGCGACCTTGGCGGTCAGTGGCGCGCCGGATAACCCCTCGGGGTCCACCTCGCCCTGCCAGCGCGCATTGACGGCATAGCCCTGATAATCGCCTGCCAGACGCAGCAGACCAGCCCAGCGCCAGTTGCCGCCGGTCCAGCTGAGGCGGCTGTCGCGGGTCTCCAGGCGCACGTCGTCGTACGTCTCGCCCGCCTTCTTATCGTAATAACGCAACTGCGCAGAAATCGTTGTCGCACCCTCCGCCGCCAGGGGGATGAGCAATGGCGCAGACCAGCTGAGATGCAACGCCTCCCCCCAATGAATGGCGGCGGGCGCCAGGGTGAGCGTCTGCCCCTCCCATGTCAGCGGTATTTCACCGTGCAGGTCCGGGGCTCCCGTTTCCGGGCTCTCCACTTCCGGGCTCTGCATTTCCGGGCCTCGCAGACGCAATGTGCCCGCGCCGGACGCGGCATCCGGCGCATCCGTATCCAGTTGCAGGGCCACTTCACCCTGCGGCCCCGTCGCCGTCAGATTCAGGGCCAGCGCCGTGACCGATGTCAGATCACCCCGCGCCCGCAGCGCCTCGTGCGCCTGCAAGTGCCAACCGGCAGTCAGCGCCAGGGGGGCATCCAGCGTGGCCAGCAACGACCAGTCACCCTGGTCGATATCCCACTGCGCACTGGCGGCAGCGCGCTGGGGTTGCGCCGCGTGGCCCAACTCGCGCCCCTGCAACCGCAGAGCGCCGCGCCACGCATCCTCGGTCAGGACGCCAGTGCCTTGCAGCCGCAGCTGGCCGATCAGGTCGGCATGCCAGTCCGGCAGAAACAACTGCGCTTCCAGCGTCCAGTCCCCCGCCGCATCCAGCGCCCCGGCCACATGACTGCGCCCCTGTGAAGCGTCCAGTGTCCAGTGTCCTGCCGACTGAGTGCCTGTGACACGAATGCCGGGCAGATCGGTTGTTGCGGGGGTATCCAGATGAAGGGCGTCGATGGTGATCGTCAGCGCAGGCAGGCGTGGCAGACTGATGCCATCAGGCGTCTTTTCAGGCGTCTCTCCAGGCATCTCCCCAGCGGCATCACACGGTGTCACGACGAGCGTCTCAAGCGTCGCGGTGAGAGAGCCTGTGGCGGGACGTGTCAAAGAACGGATCCCGGACAATCGAAGCTGCTCGCCGACAAGCCGCTGGCAGCCGTCCTCCGTCCAGGTCAGCCGCTGCACCTGCAGGCCGGTCTCACGCCCCCAACTGACGCCCTCAACACGCAAACTCGCCGGCCACAACAGCCACGCCAGCATCAGCAACAACAGCACGAACGCCAGCAGCGCGATCAGCAGCCACGGCAGAATCCTGCGGATTGAATGCAACGTGCGGGGCATGAGGTTCCTTCCTGATCCACGAGCCTGGCCTGATCCACGAGCTCGGTATGAGTTCAGCATACCTCACTGCCATACCTTACTGCGCTGTGACGGCTGCGCTTTATCACACCAGGCAATTCACCCTGGCAATTCACACAGGCAATGCCGTTCGACCACGGCAAACCGCGAAAAATCCGCAGCGGCCGCCCGCACCGCCATCACAGACCGGTCGGGGTAAAAAAGCACTAAATCACAGGCCTGTTGCTGGACAACGACAGTGCCGGAAGCGCTACGGTGGAGACGATGATCACGGGAAAGCCTTAAAAGGAGAGCCATGATGAAAGCCATGATGAGAAAACTGAAACTGATCTATCTCATGCCACTGATGCTGGCGCCAATATCGTTGCAGGCGGCCCAGCAACCCGGCGAAACCCCGGGCGCCAATCCGCAACCCGGCACTGAAGCGCCCCATGAGCAACGCCCTGGCACCACGCCACAGGCGCCCGGCCCGGGCCAGCCTGGCACGCAACCCGGGACTCGACCAGGCACTCAACCAGGCACGCAGCCGGGCACCCAACCAGGTACCCAGCCTGGCGCCCCCGGCCATGAACGGCAGTATCCGCCGGGCGAAGAGCCTGCCTATGAGGAGCCACGTCGCGATGAGGACAGTCGCGCTGAGGACAAGCGTCGCGATGAGCGCGATCGGCGCCACGACGCCACCGGCACCGACACGCCGGGCACCGGTGGTCCAGGCAGCCCTGCAGGCGGTGCTGGCAGACCGTAAGTTCACCCCCAACGCGCCATAACTTGATCTGGATCAAGTTATGGCACACTCACACGCCCCTCGTGTGATGCATCGGCTCGCCTCTTTGCTAGTGTGGTTGTCATCGACACCGGCAGGGAGGCAGGCATGAGCAACGACCGCGAGCCCACCACCACTCTCGACGGACCACACGGCGCGTCACGCGACCTCGCTCGTGATACGCCACATCGCGCAAGACGAGAGCTGGCCACTTTCCTGTTCCTCTGTGTTGTGCTGTTCCCGGCACTCAGCATCGCGCTGATTGGCAGCTACGGTCTGGCGGTATGGCTCAGCCATGCCTTCGGGGGTTGAGCATGGACCGTCGCGCTTTTCTCCGCCTGCAAGCCGCCGCCCTCGCCGCTGCCGGGATACCCCTGCCCGCCAACGTGCAGGCCGCCGCACTGCCTGATGATCTTTCCGGCATTACCTGGCACAAGGCCCCCTGCCGTTTCTGCGGTGTCGGCTGCGGCATGCAGATCGGCGTCCGCAACAATCGTGTGGTCGCGGCCACGGGCGACCCGGAAGTGGACGTCAATCGCGGGCTGGCCTGCGTCAAGGGCTACTCCCTGCCCGGCATTCTCTATGGCGAAGATCGTCTGACCCGACCATTGCTGCGCATGCGCGATGGCAAGTTCCACAAGCGCGGCACGCTGACACCGGTAAGCTGGGAGACGGCCATGGATATCATGGCCGACAAATTCCGTGCAGCGCTGCGCGAACATGGCCCGGACAGCATTGCCATGTTCGGCTCCGGCCAGTGGACGATCTGGGAGGGCTACGCGGCCAACAAGCTGATGAAAGCCGGCTTCCGCAGCAACAACCTTGATCCCAATGCCCGGCACTGCATGGCCTCTGCCGTGATGGGCATGATGCGCACCTTTGGCATGGATGAACCGCCCGGCTGCTATGACGATATCGAGCATGCCGATGCGTTCGTGCTGTGGGGTGCCAATATGGCGGAAATGCACCCGATCCTGTGGACCCGGGTCAGCGAGCGCTGCCGCCAGCACGGCGCAAAACTGATCGTGCTCTCCACCTTGCAGAACCGGTCCTGTGACATGGCCGATCAGGCGATGATCTTCACCCCCCAGACCGACCTGATCATTCTCAATTACATCGCCCGATACCTGATCGAAGAAGACAAGGTGGATCACGACTTTGTCCGTCGCCATGCGCGCTTCCGTCGCGGCAACGCCGATATCGGTTATGGCCTGCGCCCGGAAGACCCGCGTCAGATCGCCGCCACCAACGCCGATAATCCCGGGGGTGGCGAAGATATCGATTTCGAGGCATTCCGGGAATTTCTTGCGCCCTACACGCTGGCGTATGCCGCCCGGGAATCCGGGCTGCGCGAGAGCGAACTGGAAACCCTGGCGCGCATCTATGCCGATCCCGACACGCGGGTCATGTCGTTCTGGACCATGGGGTTCAATCAGCACACGCGCGGCGTGTGGTGCAACAACATGATCTACAACCTGCACCTGTTGACCGGCAAGATCTCCACCCCGGGCAACAGTCCTTTTTCTCTCACCGGGCAGCCCTCCGCCTGTGGCACTGCGCGAGAAGTGGGCACCTTTTCCCATCGCCTGCCAGCGGACAAACTGCTCGCCAACCCGGCGCACCGGCAATTCGCCGAGGATGTCTGGCAGCTGCCCGCAGGCACATTGCGGGCAGAAAGTGGGCTCTCCGCCGTGGCCCAGAGCCGGGCGCTGAAAGACGGCGTACTCAAGGTGTACTGGACCCAGGTCACCAACAACATGCAGGCCGGCCCGAATGTCAGCCAGGAAATCCTGCCCGGCTGGCGCAAGGACGACACCTTCATCATTGTCTCGGATATCTATCCCACGCTGTCAGCCCAGGCCGCCGATCTGGTGTTGCCCGCCGCCAGCTGGGTCGAAAAAGAAGGCGCCTTCGGCAATTCGGAACGGCGCACACAATTCTGGCATCAACTGGTCACACCACCGGGCGAGGCGCGCTCTGACCTCTGGCAACTGGTTGCCTTGTCCCAGCGCTTTACGGTGGATGAAGTGTGGCCGGAAGCACTGCTGGCCAAAGCGCCCGACTTGCGCGGCAAGACCCTGTTCCAGGTGCTGTTCGCCAACGGTGAGGTGGACAAGTTCCCGCTGGACGACGATCACCCGAACATGGAAAGCGAGGCACTGGGTTTTTATCTGCAAAAAGGGTTGTTCGAGGAATACGCCCGCTTTGGTCGCGGCCTGGCCCACGACCTCGCCGACTTCGATGTCTATCACCGGACCCGGGGGGGCTTGCGCTGGCCCGTGGTCGACGGGCAGGAAACCCGGTGGCGCTATAACGGCGAATTCGACAGCTATGCAAAACGCCATGCTGAGGGCGACGAACAGTTCGCCTTCTATGGCCACAAGGACAACCGCGCCATCATCTTTGCCCTGCCCTATGAACCAGCGCCGGAGCTGCCGGATGACGCCTATCCCTTCTGGCTGAATACCGGGCGAGTGCTGGAGCACTGGCACACCGGCACCATGACCCAACAGGTGCCGGAACTGCATCGCGCGGTGCCCCATGCGTTGTGCTACATGCACCCCGACGATGCGCGAGACCTGGCGCTGCGCCGTGGCAGTGAAGTGGAAATCCAATCTCGCCGCGGAAAAATGCGCGCCCGAGTGGAAACAAAAGGCCGCAACCGGCCACCGCAGGGCATGGTATTTGTGCCCTTCTTTGATGCCGGCCGACTGGTCAACGCCTGCACGCTGGATGCCACGGACCCGATATCCCTGCAAACCGATTTCAAGAAATGCGCGGTGCAAATACGCCCCGTAAGGGGGACGGCATGATACGTCACGTTTTCCTGTCAGCGGCCGTGCTGGCCGCCGGATTGCTGTTCAATGCCCCGGCCATCGGCGACGACCCTGCGGCGTATATTGACCAGCCAACGCGCACGCCCCTGTTATCGCCGGAAGAAGACCGGCGCCCGGCGCGTCCACCGGCGGGCAATCCGACCGGGGCGCCTACTATTCCCCATCGCATTACCGGCCATCAGCTGACCCGCCAGCATAATCGCTGCCTGACTTGCCACGGCCGGGACGCGCCGGAAAGTCTCGGGGCAACGCCGATGCCCGCGTCCCATTATCTGGATCGGGATGGCGAGCCCCGGGAACCCCTGGCCGAGGCCCGCAATCCTTGCACCGCCTGCCATGTGCCGCAATTACGCGGCAATCACTGACAAGGAGGCCCCATGCGCCGCTGGCTGAGCCGTTACTGGCACATCTTCCGCAATCCCAGCCTGCACTTTTCGCTGGGCTTCCTGGTGCTGGGCGGCTTCGTCGCCGGGATCATCTTCTGGGGGGGCTTCAATACGGCGATGGAATACACCAACACCGAATCCTTCTGTATCGGCTGCCATGAAATGCAGGACAACGTGTATGCCGAACTGAAATACACGGTGCACTATCACAACCGCTCGGGGGTGCGCGCCACCTGCTCCGACTGCCATGTGCCCCATGAGTGGACCAACAAGATCGGCCGCAAGATGGAGGCCTCCAAGGAAGTCTGGGGTAGCATCTTCGGCACCATCAACACACCGGAAAAATTCGAGGGCAAGCGTCGGGTCATGGCGGAGCGGGAATGGCGCAGACTGAAAGGCAATGATTCACTGGAATGCCGCAATTGCCACGAACTGGAGTACATGGATTTCAGCCAGCAGTCGCCCACCGCGCAGCACATGCATGACCTGGCGTTTTCCGGTGACATCGAGGCCACCTGCATCGACTGTCACAAGGGTATCGCGCACCGCTTGCCGGATATGGAGGGCGTGCCGCAGTGGCCCGAGGGTTTGTTTGAGCGCTTGTTTGAAGGGAAGCTTGATGAAGCGCCGGTGATGGACGAGGCGGTCCTTCGCGATACGATCATCGAACCTGCTGCGTCACCCCCTTACTGAGCGCCGCCGGGTCCTGACGGTAGAACAACGCCAGCTGCTCATAGACCCGCGGCAACGCCTGCTGCAAACGCTCTGGCGCTTCGAAGAAATTCTCTGACAACACCGCGAAAAACTCGGCTTCCTCCGTCAGTGCGTAACCATCCACCGGCAACGGCTCCCCGGCCTGTTCTGCACGGGCCAGCGCGTTCCATGCGTCGGTCATGACCTCATACCAGACACGGGCGTTCATGCCCCGATGTAACGGCGGCGCGCCATTGGCGCCGCCATCGCTGCGCATGTCCAGCTTGTGGGCAATTTCATGGATGACCACGTTGTAGCCGTCTTCAGCAGACGCGGCCAGCACATCCTCCCAGGACAGAATCACCGGCCCGAGCTCCCAGGCTTCGCCGCTGAGCGGCTCACCCCCGGTGTGCACCACGCCCGCGTCATCCTGCCAGCCGTGATCGGGAATAAAGGCGCCCTCGTACAGCACAATGGCATTCCAGTCCCGCAGCCAGTCCAGACCCAGCTCCAGGACCGGCACCGCCGCCATGGTCGCCACGCGCAAACGCATGGCATCCGTCAGCAGCAGCCCGCCACCGGACAGGAAGTATTTACGCAGAATCAGCCGCAGCGCCATGTCGCGCAGACGCTCGCGCGCCTCGCCCTGATAGCGCGCCACCACCGGCCAGTCGGCCACCGCCTGTTGCCACTGATCTCGCAACGGCGAGTCCCGCAGCCGACGGGTTTCTACCCAGTGACGCAACCGCCTCAACATGCCAACTCGTTTCCTTTTATGACTCTTTATGACTCTTTATGAATCTGACTACCGAAAAAACGGTCTGCCGATCAGCGTCGATAATGCGCCGCCAGTGCCGCATCACGCTGCCGCGCAGCCCGGTAACGCGCCGCAAACACTACACCATGCACCAGCACCAGCAGCGCCGCCAGCAGTATCCACAGGGCGCGCACGGTGGCGGGCCAGGGCTGTGCCAGCGAGCGCGATGCATCCACCCACAATACCTCGGCGCCCGTGTCATCCTGGCTGCGGGACAGCACCAGGCCACTGACCCGGAACGCTTGTGCGCCGTCATCCCTTGCTAACGTCAGCAGCCGCTGCAGCCGCAACCTGGCGGCGCCGGGCTGCCGGTTATCCCAGGGCAAGGTAGCATCACCGGGCGAGTGCACCGCAATCACGACGCCGCCACGCTGTGCCGCGCTGATCTGTTTCGCCAGATCGTCCAGCTGTGCACTGGCGCGTTCGTTGGCCAGTGTCTGCGCCTGGCGCTTGATGTCATTGATATGATGCTCTGCGCTCACCGCTTCCGGCACCGCCTCGTCCTGCGCTGCGTGCTCACTGAGCAGCGTCTGCAACGCCTGCCAGCTCTCCGGCGGGGTGTCGACATTCAGATGCAAGCCGCCGAACACGATATCCCGCAAGCGGCTGCATGCTGAACGCTCGCGCGGCGCCGTGTCACCGTCGCAGGCCGCGTCTACCAGTGACACAATCTCGTCGGGGCGCGTGATAACCACCGGCGTCACGCTGCGCTGGCGCGGATCTCGCCCGGCGGCACGCAGCTGCATCATCAGTTCCAGATACGGATCACGGCGGGTGTGAATGAAATCCCCTGCGGCAAGACGTGCGGTCACGTCATCCATCTCGGCATTATCCAGGGCCATGGGCTCACCGCCCCAGCGCAGCAGATCACAGCGAATACCGGGATCAGCCCACTGGGTTGGTGCCTGCCGCACCTCACAGCGCGCGTCGCCGGTCAGTGTCACCATGGCGCCCGCGCGGGGCGCGGCAGACTGCAGCGCCGCCACGTCACTGAAGGTTTGCGCCGACTTGCCGCCAAGCCAGTTGGCCGCCACTGCGATATCACCGCGCACCCCGGGAGACACCGCCAGCGCCCACAGTAGCGCCGCCCCGGCAACAATCACCATGGCCAGATGCTTGCCCCAATAGGCGAGCGGAAACCGGCGAATCTCGTCATCCAGCGCCATGCGATGCCCCAGCCGCACAGCAGAGCAGTCCTCCACCCGCAGCTCGGTTTCCAGCCGCTGCCCGGCACGCAGATCCAGATGAGGCAGCCAGTGCGGCGGCAGCGTGAAGGCGAGCTTGTCCCCCAACATCAGCTGCGTTACCGCAGGCTGTTCACTGCCTTCGTTCTGCAGGGCCAGGATATTCAGCTCACCCGACACCCGGTTCACTTTCTGTGCCGGCCCCGGCTGCCAGTGGCGCCAGAAAAACCAGAGGCCCGCCACGCCCAGCACGCCGGCAACCGCCAGCCAGACATAACGCCCCGCCTGCAACCCCTCCATGCTGGCGATGGCCAACGCGAGGAACGCCAGCAACCAGAAAAGGCCGGGCAACAGCCCCAGGCCACGTCCCGTGCGCTGCTCGATCTCCGCTGGCGTTTCGTCACGCTGCCCGAGAATATCGACGCGGGCACGGGTCTCTGCGCCAGTGTCCGTTTCATCCCCGGAAGTGGGATCATCCACAAAGACCTCTTTCAAGGCGCCGCGGCCGCCGCTGGTCCACTGGGAATGCTGTGTCTCTCGCCGCGCGTCCCGGTCCCGCCCCTCGAGCAATTCGAAGCTGTCATTGAGCCGTAACACCACAGCGAAGCGGTCGGTAAAAACCACTTCCGCACGGTTGCTGACAGGGTCCAGAAAGGCCCCTGCATCGAAGGGCAGGATAACTTCCACACCACCCAGGGTATCGTGCCAGGTCGAATGGCCACTGCCCTCCAGGCCATGGCGCTGGTATTCGCCCTCCAGAGCAAATACCTCGTCGCTGTCCAGCGGGACGGCGATATCGGGCTTCAGGGGATCATGCAGAAAGGGTTCGAGGGCCTGACGTTCCGCCGGTGACAGCCGCCGCAGGGGCGCGGCGGACTGACGCACCGAGGACAACACACGTTTGGCGCTGCCCCGGCGACTCCGGTAACCGATATAACTGAATAACGATGTGCCCAGAATGATCACGATCACAATGAGCTTGATCAGTACCAATCCATCCATGTAGCTGCGCTCCCGCCAGAAACTAAAACAGCGGCGTATGCTACGTGAATTTACGCACCGGTACTGCGCACCACATCAGTGTTTGTACTTGTACTTGCCCGGGCCGGTGAAGATCAACGCGAGCGCCGTCAGCAGGAAGAACAACTGCAGCTCGATGGCCCAGGCACCTTGCGGCGTCAGCGCGAAGATTTCTGCTGTATGCGCCAGACCGATCGCAAACAGCATGTTGACCACAATCAGCGCCGCACCGATGCGGCTGTAGAAACCGACAATCAGCATCAAGGGCGCAATAATCTCGCCAACATAAACGCCGTACGCAAAAAACTGCGGCAGGCCACTGGAAGCCAGCATGCCCTTGATACCGGCAATGCCACCGGTGAGTTTGGCAATGCCATGGAACAGCATCAGACCGCCCACGGTCAGACGCAGGATCAACTTGCCGATATCAGGATTGTGCATGCTCGATTTCCCTTTTTTGCGCAACAGAATAATGCATGAGCTTATCGCCTTCCGGGGCGGGGTCTGTCAAGTGTCGTGCCCTGACAGGCGTTCAGCATAGGCCGCTTCGATGCCGTCCAGGGCCGCCCAGAATGTCGGCGGCTGCTCGTTCTGCAACCGCGCCACCAGGATGCGCAGATGCGCATGCCAGCCGCTGGCCACACTGACCCGATCCGGTGGCGTCAGCTTGCGATGCGTCAGCACCAGCCGCACCCGATCATCATGCGTGCTCAGCGCGAAGGTCACCTCGGAATATCCCGCCTCTCCCTCATCCCAGCTGATACGCAGGCAATGTGGCGGATCACACACCAGCAAGCGATGCCGTGTCTGTATGCCGCGCGCGTAATGACGATACTGCGCCGGCGCCGCTTCGTGTGTCGGCGACAGCGACTGGTGATCGAAGTGCAACGTGAAATCTTCGCCGGGCAATGCAGGTAAATCGCCCCCCGCCAACCACAGTGCACGCTTGTTAGGCTCCACCAGCCAGGACCAGACCCGCGTCTGCGGGCCCGGCAGCCAGCGTTCAAAGCGCACCGTGTCGGCGGCCGTCAGCTCGCCCCAGCCCGCCTCACTCATGCGCTGCCCCCGCATCCTTTTCCGTCTGACGGTCCGCCCGATCATCGGCCTCCTGCTCTGCCACCAGCAGCGCTTCGAGCGTGTCCAGCCGCCCGCGCCAGAAGCGCGAGTAGTAATTCAGCCACGCCTGCGCCGCTTGCAACGGCTGCGCCTGAATACGACAGAAATGCGTCCGCCCGGCCACGCGCCGCTCGAGCAAACCGGCGTGCTCCAGCACCCGGACATGCTTGGACGCCGCCGCCAGCGACATGGCGAAGGGCGCCGCCAGCTCGCCGATACGCAACTCGCCCTCCGCCAGACGCGCCAGCATGGCGCGCCGAGTGGGATCTGCCAACGCATGAAACACACTGTCCAGCGCCGGCGTTTCGTTTTGCGTGTCTGTCATGTGGACGTCTCTGTCATGGACGGCCCTGGAGCGGGCTCACAATACTCACTGACCACCGGCCTGCGTTGCCGCGCTGGCGTTGACCAGATGCACCACCGCCGCCGGATTGCTGACCCAGAACGCCTTGAAGTCCTCCGGCAACGGTTCCAGCTCATCCTGCCGGACATAGCCCTGGCTGGCCAGGTATTCGGCGGCCTCAGCGTCCTGCGTGATCAGCTCCAGCCATACCTCCGACTGGCCCACGCCCGGCGTGCGATCAATCCACAACTGGTTGTCGCCAAACGCAAACACCACATGGGGCGCATGCTCACTGATCTCCGCCAACCCCAACACGTCGCGATAGAACGCCACCGTCTGGTCGTACTGCGCCACCGGGACTTTCATGGCGATATTGCGGCCGCCAGTAAAGCGCTGCTTCTGTTTCAGTTCCTGTTTCATGCCATTACCTCCTCTGTGAACGTCAACCAACCAACCGCATTTATTAAACCATATGGTTTAATAATATGGCAAGCCACGCCGAACATACCCGTTGCCTATCACCGCCATAGTCAAAACCACACCACCTGGCCCTTCACCTCAACAATGGTTGAGGCCCTATTCTGCCCGCACGCTAACCGCTGACGCAGAGGATGCCCCATGACCGACATCAACCTTGCCGCCTACCTGGCACGTATCAACCATCAGGACGCGCTGGCGCCAACGCTGCCCGTGCTGCGCGCATTGCAGCGTCAGCATGTCATGCATATTCCGTTCGAGGATCTGGATTCCTTTCAGGGGCGGGAGGTGTCGCTGGGGCTGGCCGATATCGAAGCGAAGCTGATCACGCGCGGGCGCGGTGGCTATTGCTACGAACACGGCCTGCTGTTCAGGAACATCCTGGAGCAGCTGGGGTTCCAGGTGCGCGGGCTGCTGGCGCGGGTGTACTGGGGCGCCGCAGAGGATGCCCGCCCGGCACGCTCGCACATGCTGCTGCAGGTCACCATTGATGGCATTGCCTATGTGGTGGATACCGGCTTCGGCGTCATGACCGGCGTTGCGCCGCTGCGCCTTGATCAGGAGACACCCCAACCCACCAGCCATGAGACATTCCGCATCCGGCACGAGGATGGCATCTATACCCAGCAGGCGCTGGATGAGGGTCACTGGCGCACGCTGTACCGGTTTGATCTGACCGCCTGCTGGCCGGCAGATTACGAGGTGGCCAACTGGTTCACCTCCCGGCATGCCTCGTCACGCTTTGTCAGCGATCTTATCGCGACCCGCGTGGATGCAAACTGCCGGCATATTCTGCGCAACAATCACTACAGCGTGCGTTACCCGGATGGCCGCACATTGCGGCAGGAACTGGACAGCCCCGCCGCCGTGCTGGCGGTGCTGGAGGACACCATGCGCATCAGGTTGCCGAACAAGGCGCAACTGAGAAAGCGCCTTGAGGAACAGTTCGCGTCGCGAGATCTGTTTCCCTCGAGGGCCATTCAGGAGCCATAACCCAGCCACGTGAGCACGTCATCCGAGAAGGAATAGAACTTGGGAAAGTCGCTCCTACCCAATTACAAAATGGACAAATAGCTCTTTTTAGGTCAGTGTGTTAAAACCCTAGAAGCTCCCACCAGTACGACTAAGAATACAACGTAACACCGACGTTCCCCTCTTCCAAATCAGCAACCATGCCGCCTCCCTGCCGGGAGGACAACCGCAGCTATTAGAGTAACAATCAAGACCACGATTTAGTACCGCTCTACAAGATCAATCAAGCGAAGATATCTTGGATCAGCGGTCAAATCAGGCTTCGCCTCTGCAATTAGCGCAAGAATCTTGGGCAAATCATAGGGGGCGCGAGTCAGAGTCTGTGGGGTTACGGTATTCATGAAGTCCAAGGTGGCGTCAGGATAACGAACGGTAATTGGGTCACTCTCCATCCCCCCCCGCATGAACCGATGAAGAGCATGACTACCCCCCTCAAAAGGCACCAAGAACCGCTTTACTGCGGAATAGACCGCAGGAAAATCACCTTCAGCACGAGCAAGGAGCCTAATCCAAGACAATGAAGACGACCCCGTTCGGAATTTACGCTCTCTAGGCCACACATTCTCGATGAACGGGATAACAACCCTATTCCAGCCATCGTCTTTCGATCCACCTACTTCGCAAAGCCAGAATATGACGTGGCTGCGCACTCCGTCACTCATTCGCCGCAAGGCGCTTTTCATTTCTTTCTGAGTAAGGCCGCACGCCTCCCCCTCAGCGAAAACGCACATATGGGCCAGCCATAAAGCTGGCGCATCCGAGACATCCGCCTTCCAATAGAATGCCTCTATCCATGGATAAAGCTTGAGGAGCAAGGGCTTCAGGAGCACTACAAGCTGCGGAGAGGGAACGCCAGATGTATGCAAAAATCCGCTCCAAGCTGGCTCAGTTGCCGGGTGATCAAAAGCCAACATGGGAAGCAGGCGAACTTCCGTCCAGGCAGGATCAACGTGCATGAGCCGGTTCAATCGGCGCATGCAGATTGCCACGGCGTGATTAGCTCCTTCTCCACCGGCCGAAAAAAGGCGCTCCAACCGTAACTTAATATGATCCGGAACCGATGAACCTTTTTCTTGAGTCTCGCCTAGAACAGCCTGGATCAGAGCTTCTGCACACATCCCCAGGGGAGCATTGATCGCTTGGTCATAGGTTCGTGTGGACCGCTCGAGAGATTCTCCTACTTGAAGTACCCCGCCTGTAGCACTCCTTGATACTTCATCTCCAGCAGCCAAGACACAATCCACTATGTGATCATAGAGCTGCAAAGCAAGCTGCTCGTCCAACTCAATAGCAGCCGTAAAATTCCGCCCCAACCACCTTCCAAGAACATAGCGAAGCTCAACCACTACTGGGCACGGAAGATTTCTGAGTCTGTGCAAATAAAGCAACTTAAACCGTGGAGAAGTCTCCTTAGGCATCTCAGCAATCAGAGCCGACCAGAACGCTGCTGGGTATTCGCCGGACCTAGCAGCCGCAGTTAAAGCTGCAAGGGCCTTCCTCGGGTTGATCTTTACAAGCCCAGTGAACGGTCGCTCCTCATTGAAATTACCAAAGCCCCGCTCCAAACCGGTCTTAACCTTGGCCATAGCCACTATTTCGCCGACCGGAAGATCAAGAATGGCAGCCGGGGATTCATCTGTTCCAACCCAGCCGATATGTAATCCGTATTGCGCCACGGTTGAAACCGCCAAGCTATCATCCCAATCAGGAATATCAGAAATAATCTTCTCGAGCGCTGCCGAATGTGGCTCAGATAGCCCGCAACCTTTCAACTGAAGATATCTACCATATCTTGCTATGATCCCATCACGTATTTCGGGATAGGCACCATCAGCCCAGTAGAATCTTTGATCTGGGCCGGCGAGTAGACGCTCTGCAAGACGATCCTTATCAGCCACAGAAAATTCCGGCCATCGATCCTCAACCAGAAAGAGCAACTCTCTGGCCACCCCGAAATCCCAGAATGACTCTTGATCAAAAGACATAAGCACCTCGACCGCGCGAACGGCCGAAAATACATTTGGCTTTGATAAGGCATATAGCTTCAACTTACGGAAGAAGTACTTATCGCCTTGATCCCAAGTCATGGCGTGTACTTTTGCTAGATCCGGATCTAGAGCAACAAGACGGTCATAGATCTTCACAAAGAGAATTAAAACTTCGACAGAAGATAAATCTCCTTCCCCATCATCCATTTCTCGACCTGGATAAACTGTAGGCGTGGCGAAGCTGGCGACATCGAGATCAGTCAATGTGCCGGAGGCTGCAGATATTTGATACTCCAGGATTCTCAGAACATCACTTATCATTTCATCAGGCACATCAAGACCCTGCCCATGCATATCCAGCAACTTCACCTCGAACATGACCACATCTTCAATGTTCGTCTCTGCCCACCTCTCCGGAGGAGGTTTTGATCGACGAACACCTAAAGGTTGCGCCATCGCCAATCGAGGCTGAAGTGCGCGATCAAGATCCCTTAAGACGCTACCCGTCCAACCCTCTTTAGCTATTCTTCTATTGAGATGGAACCAGCTCTCGCCCCAGTCACGATTACGAGCATCACGATGACACTCCAGAATCAAACTCCATACGTGCCGAGCCTTCTCATCCAGATCTTCTTCTCGCCACAAAGACAGTCTGAGCTGTGCAATGAGCCGTGGATGCAAGCCTTTTTTTTGAGCCGCCCACCAAGCAATGACCGGGCTTCTTATCGATCTATCAATCCATTTCATCATGTGCCAAAGCCTAGGCGGAATCGCTTCTTGTCCCTCAATCTGCCGATCGCCGAGGCAGTGGAAATCTGCAGGGTTATCGTCTCCCTCTCTCCACTCCAGCAAATCATCGTTCCTGATTTCTCTCAGATAGCCCGCCTCTTCACCCCTCTCTAGATCATCGTCTAGACCATAAGCCAAGTAAGGCGAAAAAGTTTCAACATCTTGACTATACCCGCCAGCCGCCTTTGCTGACCTGACAACCCCGTCCAGCACACAAATCCATTCTGGATGAGGCAGAGGATCTATTTCAGAAAAAATCTTCGCCCCCTGTACCGAGCGCAATACGTGAGCAACTTTTCCACGTTCATGAGGAGCCAAAACCTTGGGATCAGAATAAGTCGAATCGAGAACACCAGCCCTCCATGCCCGCGGGTCATCGGCGCGCACCGCCCAGGCCTCTAGGGTTTCCCAAAGCTGAAAATGATCTTCATAAGCGATGGCAGTCACGCCTCTATCACGCCATTTCGCTTCAATGTCTTCTGGCCGGCCTTTGTCAAAAGCATAAAGCCGCGAACGGTCAAACTGATCATCGTGATTCAAACCTTGAAGCAAATACTTCACAGGTGGATCTTCAGCCTGATATCCCACCAGAACAACTGTGTAATACTCGAGCAGATTCCTAACAAAGTTCGTAGCCCAAGCTTCGGAGAGGTAGGCTCTTCCGAAGTCAGCACTGCTCAGTACATAGGCATGCTGATCTGCCTCTACGGACGCAAGTCTTCCATGCAGGTATGTGACACCATCTACCGGAGCTCCTAATGCAAGATCAGGGAAAGCGGGAGGAACGTGAACCTTGAAATCGGCAACTTCGTCAGCCTCGAAGAGCAGATCGAAGTTCGTGGTGACAACCTGCGGCACTCCATGCGGATTCGAGGAGATACGTTTGATCAGTCCGTGCTCGCGACCAACGCCGCCCGCCATATGCTCAGAGCGCAATCGCTCCGTGACAAGCGCATTGACCTCATTTTTCCCATACTCTTGGTGCAGAAGATTGAAGATTTGGTCTAACGGCACGTTTGCTGCGGAAGGCTCATCGAGCCATGGCTGAAATGCAGTCATGATCTCCGAAGATGATTCAGGATCGAAGAAATCAATGACATGCCTAGTCAAACCAATGAAGCTCGGCATTCCCGATGGAAGTGAAACGCCTGCACCGCAAAGAAATACGACACGGCCTGCATCGCATCTTTCAAGAAGGAGATCGGGTATAGCTGGCCCATTAGCGAAAAACCTCATACCTTGGCCCTCTAGCTTTGTCCTATCTCTCCAGCCAATTCCGCACTACTGCCCCACTGACAGCACCGAATGGCAGGGCCCAACGGGCGGTCGGCGGCAGCCACTGGCGCAAGCTGTACTGATTTGATCTGACCACGCACCAGACATCTACAGCACACCATGCACATCAGACTGCCGAACGAGACATAACCGGGAAAGCGCCTGGAGAAACAGTTCGAACCGCGTAGTCTGTTTCCCTCAAACGCTATCTAACCACCATTATCCCGCCCCGTCAGCGACGTGTGAGCAAAACAGGACTCGGAGAGATCACTCCCACTCAATCGTCGCAGGCGGCTTCGAGGAAATGTCGTAGGTCACCCGGCTGATGCCCGGGATTTCGTTGATGATGCGGCTGGATACCGTTTCCAGGAAATCATAGGGCAGATGTGCCCAGCGGGCGGTCATGAAGTCGATGGTTTCCACCGCACGCAGGGCCACCACGTATTCGTAGCGGCGGGCGTCGCCGACCACGCCGACGGATTTCACCGGCAGGAACACGGTGAAGGCCTGGCTGGTCTTGTGGTACAGGCCAGCGGCGCGGAGTTCGGTGATGAAGATGTCATCGGCCAGCCGCAGGGTGTCGGCGTATTCCTTTTTCACTTCGCCGAGGATACGCACGCCGAGGCCGGGGCCCGGGAAGGGGTGGCGGTAAACCATGTCGTAGGGCAGGCCCAGTTCCAGGCCGATCTTGCGCACTTCATCCTTGAACAGTTCGCGCAGGGGTTCCACCAGTTTCAGCTTCATGTGTTCCGGCAGGCCGCCCACATTGTGGTGTGATTTGATCACGTGGGCCTTGCCGGTCTTGCTGGCGGCGGATTCGATGACGTCAGGATAGATGGTGCCCTGGGCCAGCCAGTTTGCGTTGGTCAGCTTTGATGCCTGGTCGTCAAAAATATCGATGAAGGTATTGCCGATGATCTTGCGTTTCTTCTCCGGGTCTTCAACGCCGGCGAGTTTGCCCAGGAACAGGTCTTCGGCGTCAACGCGGATCACTTTGACGCCCATGTTCTCGGCAAACATTTCCATCACCTGGTCACCTTCGCGGTGACGCAGCAGGCCGTTGTCGACAAACACGCAGGTGAGCTGGTCGCCAATGGCCTTGTGCAGCAGTGCGGCGACCACGGAGGAATCGACGCCGCCGGACAGGCCCAGGATCACTTCTTCGTCGCGCACCTGTTCCCGAATCTGTTCGATGGCGTCTTCAATGATGTTGTCGGGTGTCCACAGTTTCTCGCAGCCGCAGATGTCGCGAACGAAACGTTCCAGCAGGCGACCGCCCTGCAAGGTGTGCGTCACTTCCGGATGAAACTGCACGCCGTAGAATCGGCGCTCGTCGTCGGCCATGCCGGCGACGGGGCAGGAGCCGGTGCTGGCCGTGACCAGAAAGCCTTCCGGTACGCTTTCAACGCGGTCGCCGTGGCTCATCCAGACGTCCAGGAAATCGTGTCCTGCTTCTTCGTGATCGGTGATGCCATCCAGCAGACGGCTGCCGCCGGTTTTCTGCACGCGGGCGTAGCCGAATTCATGCTTCTCGCCGTGGATCACCGCGCCGCCCAGCTGGGAGGCCATGGTCTGCATGCCGTAGCAGATACCCAGCACCGGTACGCCGTGCTCGAATACGCGCTGCGGTGCCCGGGGGGTTTCGGTCATGGTCACGGTTTCCGGGCCGCCGGAAAGAATCACCCCGGTGGGATCAAACGCGCGAATTTCCGCATCATCCATATCAAAGGCACGAATTTCGCAGTAAACCCCGATTTCGCGCACACGGCGAGCAATCAGCTGGGTGTACTGGGAACCGAAATCCAGAATCAGGATGCGCTGGGAATGAATATCTTTCATGGCGTTGTCCGCTCGGGGCTGGTGTCGCCCGGTATGAATAATTCAGTATCAAACACAAAGGCCGGCAAGTTTGCCGGCCGTTGCCTCGCTGCTTCGCCGCGCTGTGACGCTATGCGTCGATCGCGGCTCACCCCACCGGGTAGTTGGGCGCTTCCTTGGTGATGGTAACGTCGTGCACGTGGGACTCTTTCATGCCGGCACTAGTGACCTTGACGAAATACGGCTTGGTGCGCATTTCGTTAATGTCGCGGCAACCGGTATAGCCCATGGACGCACGCAAACCGCCGATCAGTTGATGTACGATATTGGTCATCGGGCCCTTGTACGGGACGCGACCTTCAATGCCTTCCGGCACCAGCTTTTCCACGCCGGCCGCAGCGTCCTGGAAATAACGGTCGCTGGAACCGGTCTTGCCGGCCATGGCACCCAGTGAGCCCATGCCGCGATACGCCTTGTAGTACCCGCCCTGGAAAAGCTCGACTTCGCCGGGGGCCTCTTCAGTACCGGCCAGCAGGGAGCCGATCATGATGCAGCTGGCACCCGCGGCGATGGCTTTGGACACATCACCGGAAAACCGGACACCGCCGTCAGCGATCAACGGGATGTCATACTTCAACAGTGCGTCAGCCACTTCGGAAATTGCGGTAATCTGCGGTACACCGATACCAGCGACGATACGCGTGGTACAGATGGAACCCGGACCGATGCCGACTTTCACCGCATCAGCGCCAGCCTCAGCCAGTGCACGAGCAGCGTCAGCGGTGGCGATATTGCCGCCGATAACCTGAATGTCCGGGAAGGTTTTCTTGATCCAGGCCACGCGATCCAGCACGCCCTGGGAATGGCCGTGGGCGGTGTCCACCACGATCACATCCACACCGGCTTCAACCAGTGCCCGCACACGATGCTCGGTATCTGCACCGGTGCCAACAGCGGCGCCAACGCGCAGGCGACCCTGGGAGTCCTTGCAGGCATTCGGGTAGTTGGTGGCTTTCTCGATATCTTTTACGGTAATCAGACCACGCAGCGCGCCGGTCTCGTTCACCACGATAACTTTTTCGATGCGATGACGGTGCAGCAGTGCCTGCACATCTTCGGCGCTGGCGCCTTCCTGCACGGTCACCAGGCGGTCCTTCGACGTCATCACCGCCGATACCGGCTGGTTGTACTCCGTGACAAAGCGCGTATCCCGGCTGGTAACAATGCCGACTACGTTGTCGCCATCCACCACGGGTACACCGGAAATATTATGCGCTTCAGTAATGCGCAGCAGCTCCGCCACGGTGGTATCCGGGCCGACGGTAATCGGGTCCTTCACCACGCCGCTCTCGTACTTCTTGACCATGCGCACATGGCGAGCCTGATCTTCGGCGTCCATGCTCTTGTGAAGAATACCGATCCCGCCTTCCTGAGCCATGCCGATGGCCAGGCGATGCTCGGTCACCGTGTCCATGGCCGCCGACACCAGCGGGGTGTTCAGGCTGATGTCACGGGTCAGACGCGTCTTGATGCAGACATCCTTGGGCAGGACTTCGGAGTAGGCGGGTACCAGAAGAACGTCGTCGAATGTCAGTGCTTCTTGCACAATTCTGAGCATAAAAGGCACCGTAGGTGATGAACGAAAATTAAGCGGGCAATTATAGGCTCTGGCGCGTGTCGGGTAAATGTCAGTAGTATGCCTCCATGATCAATTCTCCCCCGAATACCCCCATCCCCGGTGGTGAACGCCATGTTTACAGCGTCAGCCGGCTGAATCTGGAGGCCCAGGGGCTGCTGGAAGGCAGCTTTCCGCTGGTCTGGCTGGAGGGCGAGCTGTCCAATCTGTCCCGCCCCGGCTCCGGCCACCTGTACTTCAGCCTCAAGGACGACCGGGCGCAGGTCAATGCGGCCATGTTCCGCAACCGTAACCAGATGCTGCGGTTCCAGCCCCGCAATGGCCTGCAGGTGCTGGTACGGGCGCGCATCAGCCTGTATGTGCCGCGCGGCAACTTCCAACTGATCATTGAGCATATGGAGGAGGCCGGTGAAGGCCGCCTGCGCCAGCAGTTCGAGATGCTCAAGGAGAAGCTGCGCGCCGAGGGGCTGTTTGACCCGGAGCGCAAGCGGCCGCTGCCCGCCATGCCCCGGCAGATCGGCCTGATCACCTCGCCCAGTGGCGCGGCGGTGCGGGACATCCTGCAGGTGCTGCAACGCCGTTGCCCGCAGATCCCGGTGCTGGTCTATCCCGCTGCCGTGCAGGGCCGCGACGCGCCGGGGCAGCTGCGTGCTGCGCTGGCACTGGCCAATGCCCGTCAGGACTGCGATGTGCTGATTCTGGCCCGGGGCGGCGGGTCTCTGGAGGACCTGTGGGCATTCAACGATGAACAATTGGCCCGGGATGTGGCGGCCAGCGCCATTCCGGTGGTATCTGCCGTCGGCCACGAGATCGACACCGGGCTGACCGACTTCGCCGCCGATCTGCGCGCCCCCACGCCCTCTGCCGCCGCAGAACTGGTGGGGCCGGACCTGAGCCTCTCGGGCGAGTTATTGCGCACGCTGCAACGGCGGCTGGTGCGGCAGATGCGCCAGCAACTGGCGTTGGCCGCAGAGCGGGTCACTGCCTTGTCCCGCCGTATCCGCCACCCGAACCAGCAGCTGGAGCAGTATGCCCAGCAGCTGGATGAGCTGGACGCCCGTCTGCGGCGGCAACTGAAGCACCAGCTGGCCATGCAACACCAGCGCCAGCATCAGCTGGGGCAGCGCCTGCGGGCCCAGAATCCCGCTGCCCGGGTGCAACGCCACCGGCTGCATCTCGATTCGCTGACGCGGCGGCTACGGCTGCCTGCGCCCCGAGCGCTGCAAGATGCCCAGCGCACCCTGGGGCAACTGGGGCAGCGCCTGCAAACCGCCAGCCCGTTGGCGACGCTGGCGCGGGGCTACAGCATCACCTTTGTCGGCGATGCGTCTGACAGCGATGCATTGCGTTCAGTGCGGGACGTGACACCCGGCACACGCCTGCGCACGCGGCTGGTGGACGGCGACATTCTGTCTGAGGTGCTGCCCGAGCGCACCTGAGAGCCCCGAACACCAAACAGGGCACCGATCAGCCCCCGTCAGGACACACGGTCTCGGCCGGGCCCTTGTCGAGATAGCGTGCGACCAGGTTGAGTAACGCGTGGCGCTGGAACGGCTTCGCCAGATAATCATCCATCCCGGCCGCCAGACAGCGCTCACGCTCGCCCGAGAGGGCATTGGCGGTCAGGGCGATGATCGGCACCCGCGGGGCGCCCGCCTCGGCTTCCTGCTGGCGCCAGCGCCGGGTGGCCGTGAGGCCATCCAGTACTGGCATCTGCACATCCATCAACACGCAATCGAAGTGCTGGCTGTTCAGCAGCGTCAGTGCGGCATCGCCGTGCTCGGCAGTGACCACCAGAGCACCGGTGCCGCTGAGCATGTGCTCTGCCACCATGCGATTGACGTCATTGTCCTCCACCAGCAGCACACGCCCCTGCAAGGTCGGCGACTGTGTTGCTGCGGGCGTTGGGGCGCGGCGGCTGCCGGTCCGACTGTCGAGCATGAACACGGCCGTAAAACAGGTGCCCTGCCCCGGCGTACTCGACACGGTCAGCTGGCCGCCCAGCATGCTGCACAGGCGGCGGGAAATCGCCAGCCCCAGCCCGGCCCCGCCAAAACGCCTGGATGTGGAGGAATCCACCTGGGAAAACGCGTTGAACAGCCCGGGCAGCTTGTCCGGCGCAATACCGATGCCGGTATCTTCCACCGACAAACGCAACTCTGTGCGACTGCTACCCGGCACCGCCTGGCAATCGACTCGCACAGTCACCCGGCCCTGCTCGGTAAACTTGATGGCGTTGGCCACCAGGTTGCTCAGCACCTGGCGCATGCGAGTGGGGTCGGAGCGCACTTCCAGGCCCTGCAGGACCTCGGCGCCCTGCAACGCCAGGGTCAGCTGCTTTTGCTCGGCCAGGGAGCGGAAATTTGCCATACAGTTGCGCAGCATTTCTTCCGGCGAAAAGAACAGCTGTTCGAGCTCCATGCGCCCGGATTCTATGCGCGAGAAATCCAGAATATCGTTGATCACTTCCAGCAGATGATTGGTGGATTCCACCGCCGCACCGGCGTATTCCTGCTGCTCGCGGCTCAACGGTGTCACCGCCAGCAATTGCAGCATGCCCAGCACGCCATTCATCGGGGTGCGCAACTCATGGCTCATCATGGCCAGAAACTCGCTTTTCGCCTGGCTACCCGCCTCGGCGCGCTGGCTGGCATCCCGCAGGTCATCCATCGCGGCATCCTGTTCGCGGCGGGCCCGTTCCAGCGCGGCGGCCAACTCATTGATATCGCGCTGCAAGGCGCCCAGCTCGCCGCGCAGGGGCGTCGCCCCGCGCACGTGGTAGCCGCCGCCACGAATGACGCGCACCAGCCGCGAAAGTCGCGTAATCGGCGCCGACAGTGAGCGCGCCATGCGTCCGGCGATCCAGAGGGCCGCGATAATTGCCACCAGCGCCGGCCCCAGACTGGCCAGCAGAATTTCCCGCTGACGGCGCGCCACCGAGGTGCCGGACAACCCGAGGCGCACCTCGCCAACGGCTTCCGGGCGCGCCATCTGCGATCTCAATGACAGGTTGTCCGGGGCAGCCTCGGCCTCCGGAGACGCCAGCGTCAGAGGCTGCCGAACAATGGGCGCGCTGAACTCCCGCAACGCGGGCCTCACAGCGTCATCGGCATCCATCGCACCGGCCACACCCTGGTAAAGCAAGGTGCCACCCTCCGCATCGGCAAACAATACATAGCGCACCTCGGTATCCTGCAACGCCAGCTGCGCCTGTTGGCGCAGGTCCTCGTGATTGCCGGAGAGCACGCCGTACTCGGAGGCCATCGCCAGCTGCCGCACCATGAATTGCCCTTTGCCCGACAGCTCTGCCTCGGCGTCGCCAAAGCGCTGCCAGGTCAACAGCCCCAGCAACAACAACAGCAGAATCACTGCCGGCAAGATGCCCAGCCAACGCAGCTGCTGCCTGATCGAATGCCGCGCGATCACCGTGGTGTCTCTCCCCTTTCTTGCGTCGATGGTGCTTGCGTCGATTGTCGCATCAGCTGCTGCGCCAGGCTTCCCGGGTCCTGCAATGGCACTTCGTAAGTCCGCGCCACATGCTCGTTGAGCCGCACGGAAATATGATCGCTGAAATCCGGTGGCGGCAAGCGCCCGCGCTTCCGGAAACGGGCCACCGCATCAGCCACCTGATCGACCATGTCCGCGCCGGAGGTATAACTGCTGGCAACGCTGCCCGCCTGAACGAAGAACTCATCCGGGCCGATCACGGGTTTGTTCTGGCGATAGCTGGTCAGCAGCACCAACCGGGCAGTCTCCGGGCTGTAGAGTTCCGGATCATGCACCGCCAGCAGCAGATCAGCCTGTGCCAGCCAGCGCGGCAGGCCGCGCGCCAGATCACCGGCATTGACCGCCGTGTGGTGCTCGATCAGCAAATCGTGGGCCTCGGCGTGGGCCAGCAGCAAGCCTGCATTCCAGGCAGATTGAGGGCTGGTCACCAGTGCAATACGCCGCGCGCCCGGGAACAGCAGCCGGGCAAGACGCAGCTGGCGTACCGGATCTGCTTCCTGAAAAAATGCGCTGCATGCGCACCCGGAGGCGTAGGCATCCAATGCCACCTGACGGCTGACAAATACGCCCAGCACCGGGCGCTGCAGCATCAGGGCACCACGAAACGCGTCGTCGCCCAGGGCAATCAGCAATTCACTGCGCGCCGGTGCGCGCCAGTGATGTCGCTCGCCTTTTTCCTGCAGGCTGGCGGACAAGGCCTCGCCGAAACGGGTCTGAAAAGTATCCCCCGCGCCGGACACCGCCAGAGCGATGCCTGTATCGGCCCGGGCCACACAGGCGCACAACAGCATGCCCCACACCACAGCGCGCAGGCAGGCGATTGCCCGTGTAAGCCGCATTCGCTGTCGTGCAGATTGAATGGGCGGCATAAGGACCTTGCCTTCTCCTTGATCAGTCTGGGTGAACCCGTCAACCACAGTCAGAAATTCAGCGCCGCACTGACCCAGTAGCGGCTGCGATCCCGATAATCATTTCGGCGAAACACAACGCTGTCGCCGGACAGGTTGTGCTCTACTTGCGCACTGAGCGCCAGTTCGCCATGCGGCAGCGGGACACGGCGGGTCAGCTGCGCCATCGCCTGCTCGTGCGTAAACCTGCTGCTGTACTGGCGTGCCAGGTAATAGGCACTGGAGAACATCCAGCCCTCCCGAAAGTCATAACGCCACAGCATACTGCTGATATGGCGCGCCGCCAGACGACTTTCCGGTACTACGTCCGCCTCCGTGTGGCGCCGCGCGTAGGTCCCGCGCAGCAGATGTTGCGGGTGCGGTCGCCAGCTGGTCTGCGCCTCCCAACCACGGTGGCGGACCTGGTTGTCATTGGTGGCGTCGAACCGGAAGGGGTTGGTCGGCTCGCTGATGAGGTCGCGCAGGGATTCTTCATACACACGCAGATCCACTTCAAATTGCATGAAGCGACCAAAATAACCGACTTCGCGGGAGCGAATACGTTCCGGCTTCAGGTTGCCCTCGGCAGTCTGGGTCACGAACAATTCCGGCTGATCCCAACCCAGCAACCCGACGGTGTCTGCGCGAAACGTCGCCGGCATGTTGTAGGCCCGGAGACCCGTGTTTGCCTTTTCTTCATACAGGTCAACATTGCGCACGGCCTCCGAGTACACGAGCCGCACGCCATGCCCGGGCGCCAGGCGCCAGATCGCCGCAACGCGGGGGCTGAAACGGGCGCTGTTGATCTGGTCCCATTGCCAGAAGCCGCCGATATTCAGATGCAGGGCCTGCAAGGGAATCAATTCCAGATTGCCAAACAGCGCGTAGCTGTTGTTGTGCGCGCGGCCCTTCAGCAAGGCGGCGGACTTGCCCCGGTCATGGCGTGCGTTGGCACCGGCAACCAGTCTGATCTGGTCACTGATGCGCAAGGTATCCTCAATCTCGATATCCAGACGTTGCTCTTGCACATCCTGCAGCAGACGATGGCAGAAAGGTCCCGCGCCGCTGCTGATCAGCGTCATGTATCGCTGCATGACAGCCGGATCGGAGGCGGCGGCCGCAAGCGTGGCATCGACATCCCGGTTGCTGGCTTCGTACAGTTCGCGCAGTTCACGGCTGTAAAGCAGTCCACCACCGGGGCCGACTTGTCCGGTCAAGGGATCAAAAGGGCACACATCCGCACGTAACGCACCATCGGAATGCTGGGCATAGAACTGCACTTTCGAGGCATGATCCGGTGACCACTGCCGCTGCCAGCGCAATTGCGCAAAACCACTGCGCATCTGTTCGTCTGGCGGGCCGTACACGGCTGAAAAGTCCAGCAGCGCCCCATCTTCCAGGCGCTCCAGTTCGGAGCGGGCGCCGCCGGCAAAGACCTCCAGCGTATCCCGCGCCGTCAGATCATGGGCCAGCCGCATATCCAGGGTTTCCACCACTTTGGCGTCACGAATCTCGCGCCCGCGAAAGGGCTTGTCATAGCCATCATCACTGCGCCGGGCCACCGTGGTCCGCACCGCGCCCTCCGCCCAGCGGCGGGTATTGGTGACGTGGGCGTCACTCACTCCGTTATTGCCACCGCGCAACATGACGCTGCCATCGGGGCTGTCCTGGGGATGACGGGTGATGATGTTGATGATGCCGGTCACCGCATTGGCGCCGTAGGAGGCCGCGTTGGGGCCGCGCGTCACTTCGATACGTTCCACGTCGCTGACCGCCACGGGAATGTCGTTCCAGAGCACCCTGGAAAAGCCGGGCTGATATACTGAGCGACCATCGACCAACACCAGCATGCGGCGCGTGTCGCGGGCCTGCGTGCCGTGATAGGCCACGGTGGGAACGTTGCCATCCGCCTTGACGGCGGACATCCCCGGCACCAGGCGCATGAGCTCGTACAGTTCACGCGCGCCGCTGGCTTCAATCAGCTCGCGATCGATGACGGTGACACTGGCGGGGACCTCAGATTGTGGCTGGCGCAAGCGGGCAGGTGTCAGCACGACCGGTATGCCGTCGGCACCCTCGGGCACCCAGAGCAGCTCCGTCGCGTGCAGATTGCCCGTCAGTGCGAGCAACGCCAACATCCCCCGAAATTTCATTGCACCCCCTGGCAGCGACACCGCCACCGGCGTCAGGATACTCCGGAGATGTCGCCAGCTCTACTTCTTGACGTGTTTCATCAACCGTTTCTTGCGCCGGATCTGACGTTCGGTCAGCGTATTCTTCCTGCCTTCGAACGGGTTGTCGCCACTCTTGAACTCTACCCGCACCGGCGTGCCTTCCAGCTTGAGCAGCTCACGGAAGCGGTTTTCAAGGTAGCGCTGGTAGGAGGTCGGCACCGAGTCGGCTTTGCTGCCATGGATAATGATCCGTGGCGGGTTGCCGCCACCGATGTGCGCATAGCGCAGCTTGATGCGGTTGCGGCCGACTATTGGCGGCTGATGTTTGGCCACCACTTCTTCCATCATGCGGGTCAGATGGCCGGTGCTGATTTTCGGGAACGCGGAATCATAGGCGCGGTGAATATACGGATACAGATCGCCCACGCCGGTGCCATGCAATGCCGAAATGGTATGGGTGCGAATCCAGGGCGCGAACTGCAGGCGCCGCTTGATCTCCGCCTTGACCTGTTCGCGATAGTCGGCTTTCAGACCATCCCATTTGTTCACCGCCATCACCACGGAGCGCCCGGCTTCAATGATGTAACCCAGCAGATGCAGGTCCTGCTCGGTCAGCCCTTCACTGGCATCAACCACCAGCAGCACGACATGCGCGTCTTCGATGGCCTGCATGGCCTTGACCACGGAGAACTTTTCGACCGCCTCGAAAACCTTGCCCCGGCGGCGAATGCCGGCGGTATCGATCAGGGTATACCGGTGCCCCTGGCGCTCGAACGGAATGGAAATGGTATCGCGGGTGGTACCGGCCAGGTCATAGACCACCACGCGGTCCTCTCCCAGCAGGCGATTGACCAGTGTGGATTTGCCTACATTGGGACGGCCCAGAATGGCGACCTTGATACCGTCTTCTTCTGACGCCGGTTCCGGCGCTTCGGAGGCCGGGAACGCCGCCAGTATCTGATCCATCATGCGGCGGACGCCGCGGCCGGGGGCGGCCGCAATGGCGTGTACCGAGGTCAACCCGAGAGAGTAGAACTCGGCCATGGCGGCATCTTCGTCGACACCGTCGGTCTTGTTCACCACCAGATGCACCGGCTTGTTCAGCGCGCGCATGTCTTTGGCCAGCTGCTGGTCCGCCACTGTCAGGCCAGCACGCCCGTCCACCAGAAACAGCACAGCATGGGCTTCCGCCAGCGCCGCACTGGCCTGCTCGGTCATCGGCGCCTCGACGCCTTCCAGCCCCTCACCGATGCCACCGGTATCAATGACAACATAGGGGCGCTCGCCGACACGACCCATGCCGTACTTGCGATCCCGGGTCAGGCCGGGAAAGTCTGCCACCAGCGCATCACGGGTGCGGGTCAGACGATTGAACAGGGTGGACTTGCCCACATTGGGGCGGCCCACCAGTGCCAGTACGGGTTTCATCGAAGCAGGTCTCAGTCGCGGGGCTCAATCGTATAAGCCGCCAGTCGGCCACGTCGGCCAAATACATAAACAACATTTTCATAGGCTACCGGCGCTGCGGCAAACCCCTTACGGTGGTGCCGACGGCGGGCGGTAATGTGGCCGGTGGTGGCATCCAGCCAGTGCAGATAGCCTTCCTTGTCACCCACGACTACCTGGTTACGCTGGACCGCCGCACCTGTGAGCTGACGCCCGTACAGCAGGTCCTGTTTCCAGAGCGAGTTGCCGGTGCGCTGATCAATGGCCCACACATGACCAGTGGCATCACTGACAAACAGGGTGCCGAGTCTGGAAGCCATCATGCCGTAGCTTGACAGTTCCTTGCCCCAGTACGGGCGACCGTTATCTTCATCCAGCACCGCCACCTGCCCCTGGAAGGACGCGGCAAAAACCCCGCCCCCTTCCACAATCAGGTTGTTGGTAATGTCCACCAGGCGCTCCAGTTCGGAACGTCCCGTCGGCTCCGCCACACGACGCTCCCAGACCGGCACGCCGTTGGCGATATCCAGTGAAGCGACCTTGCCGCTGGCAAACGCGACATAGACCCGATTGCCGACAATGGTCGGGCGGGCCGCACCGCGCAGCACCAGAATCGGTACCGGGTCATCGAACCGCCACTGTTCAGAGCCGTCCTCGATATCGAGTGCAATAACCTGGCCATCCAGTGTCTTGAATATCACCACATCCGCATTGGCCGCCGGTGCGGCCAGAATTTCGCTGCTCAGGCGCACCCGCCAGAGCTCGCTGCCGTCCTCCTCGGACAGCGCCACGGCATCCCCTTCGCGGGTGCCGTAGACCACCATGCCATACCCCGCATAGAGACCACCGCTGATGCGGTCATCGGTATCGTTGCGCCATTGACGCCGACCACGCTCGTGGCCAAACGCCATGACCCGTCCTTCCAGATCCGCCGCGTATACCGCACGGTGGGTGGCCGCCGGCGAAAGGTGCAGATACGCCTTGCCAATACCCTTGCCGACATTGCGCGACCACAGCCGCTTCACCTTGTACTCGGAATCGAAGTCCGGCAGCGGGTTGGGCTCGATGGCGTGCGGATTGCTGCTGCAACCTGCGATGACCAGCAGGCTGCAGACGAGGACGAGAAGTTTTTTCACGAGGCAGACATCATATCGTCGAGTTTCATTTGCACCCGATCACGGCCACTTTGACCGGCGGGCATGGCATCCAGTGCAGCGCGATAGGCATCGCGTGCTGCCGCCGGCTCGTCCTGGCGCAGGGCGTCGCCCTTCACTTCCAGGGCCTGGGCCCGCCAGGCTTCAGGATATTGCCGTTCGGCCTGCGCCAGGGCCGCGTCGGTATCGCCGCTCTGCAGCAACACCCGCGCCAGACGCAGGCGAGCGGTGTATTCCAGCGCACGCGTCGGGCTGCGATCCACGACAGCACGCAACTGCTCTGCGGCCGCCTCATAATCGCCGTCCATCACTGCCAGACGTGCCAGGGCAAGGCGGGCATAGCCTGCGTAGCTGCTGCGCGGGTATTCGTCCGCCAGCTTTTCGGCCTGCTCCCGGGCCGCTGCCATGGCGTCCGTATCTTCACCGGCACCCGCACGCTCCAGGGAACCCAGCATGTTTTCATAGATGACCGAGGCGTTTTCAGCACTGGCATCCTGGCTGATGTTCCACTGACGCCAGCCCAGCAGCGCGACCACGCTCAACACCACGGTGATGATCAGGGTCCGGCCGTTCTTTTCCCACCATTCCTTCAGAATTTCCGCTTGTTCTTCTTCGCTGCGCACCTGCGACTCTCCTCACCCGATCTGTGTATCGATCTGCGTTAATAAACCACCCACCAGGGCAGCAACATCGGCCTGCGGCACTTGCCGCTGCTCGCCATCCTGCCGCAGTGGCTTGACCATGACCAGCCCTTCGGCCAACTCGCTTTCTCCGAGGATCAATGCATACAAGGCACCGCTTTGATCCGCTTTCTTCATCTGGCTCTTGAAACTCCCGCCGCCGCAATGGCAACGCACACGGCGGCCCGGCAGCGCATCGCGCAACCGCTCCGCCAACGCCAGTGCCGCCGGGGCGTCACTGGAAACAATATAGAGTTCGGCATCCGGTCGCAGTTCCGGCTGGCGCTGTGCCAGCAACAGAATCAGGCGCTCAACGCCCATGGCGAAGCCCACCGCCGGGGTTGGTTTGCCGCCCAGCTGGGCCACCAGGCCGTCATAGCGCCCGCCGGCACAGACGGTGCCCTGCGCGCCAAGCGCGTCGGTGACCCACTCAAACACGGTTTTGCCGTAATAATCCAGCCCACGCACCAGACCCGGATTCAGGCGATAGGCAATGCCCGCCGCGTTGAGCAAGGCACACAGGCCCTCAAAATGGCTGCGCGCTTCCTCGCCCAGGTAGTCGCTCAGCTGCGGCGCATTCTCCAGCACGGCCCGAGTGCCCGGGTCCTTGCTGTCGAGTACCCGCAGCGGGTTGCGCTCCAGACGGCGGAGGCTGTCCTCGTCCAGCTGGGCCTCATGGACCCGCAGGTAGGCCACCAGTGCCTCGCGATAGGCCGCCCGGTCTTCCGACAGCCCGAGGCTGTTAAGTTCCAGGGTCACCTGATCCAGCAAACCCAACTCGCGCCAGAGGCGTGCGGTCAGCAGAATCATTTCCGCATCGATATCCGGGCCCGCCATGCCGAAGGTTTCCACCCCGATCTGGTGGAACTGCCGGTAGCGCCCCGCTTGCGGCCGCTCGTAACGGAACATCGGGCCGCGATACCACAATCGCTGGGTCTGGTTGTACAGCAGGCCGTGCTGCTCGCAGGCACGCACACAGCCTGCGGTGCCCTCGGGCCGCAGCGTCAGTGAATCGCCGTTGCGGTCGTCGAAGGTGTACATCTCTTTTTCGACGATATCAGTGACTTCCCCGATCGAGCGTTTGAACAACTCGGTCGGCTCGACCAGCGGCATGCGGATCTCGTTATAGCCGTAGGCATCCAGCACGCGACTCACACGCGCTTCCAGCCATTGCCACAACGGCGTCTGCGCCGGAAGAATGTCATTCATCCCCCGGACGGAGGCAATTTTCCTGCTCAATCGAAACTCCTGGGCATCAGCGCGACAGGTCAGCGCGGAAGGTCGTCGCTGCCGCTGCGCAATATCACGCCGGCTTTTTCATCCGCCCGCATCCGGTCAACCTTGTCACGCACCATGCGTTCCAGCTCGTTGACCAGGTCATCGGCGCGAATATGATGGCTTTTCTCGCCGTCCACATAGGACAGATTGTTGGGCGTGCCGCCGGTCAGGCCGACATCCACTTCCCGGGCTTCTCCGGGCCCGTTAACCAGGCAGCCAATCACTGCCAGATCTACCGATTCATTGATATCTTCAAGCCGGGCTTCCAGCTCGTTGACGGTGGCAATCACATCGAAGTTCTGCCGGGAACAGCTCGGGCAGGCGATGATGTTGACGCCTTTCTTGCGCAGATTCAGGCTCTTGAGGATATCGAATCCCACGCGAATCTCTTCCACCGGATCTGCCGCCAGGGACACCCGGATAGTGTCGCCGATGCCTTCCATCAACAGCATGCCCATCGCCACGGCCGACTTCACCGTGCCGGAGCGAAATACCCCGGCTTCGGTGACGCCGAGGTGCAGCGGCTGCTCGATCTGCGCAGACAGTTTGCGATAGGCCTGCACCGTCATGAACACGTTGGAGGCCTTGACGCTTATCTTGTAATCCTGGAAGTCGTGGGCATCGAGAATCTCTGCATGCCGCAGGGCGGACTCCACCAGTGCGTCACTGCAAGGCTCGCCGTACTTGCGTTGCAGTTCCTTTTCCAGCGAACCGGCATTAACGCCGATGCGAATCGGGATGCCGTGATCCCGGGCCGATTGAATCACTGCCCGCACGCGGTCCTCGCGACCGATATTGCCGGGGTTGATGCGCAAGCAGTCTGCGCCTTCATCCGCGACTTTCAGGGCAATGCGGTAGTCATAATGGATGTCCGCCACCAGCGGCACACTGACGCGCTGACGAATCTTGCCGAACGCTTCGGCCGCTTCCATGCTCGGCACGGACACCCGCACGATATCTGCGCCGACATCAGCCAGGCGCTGTATCTGCGCCACCGTGGCGTCGACATCACAGGTCTCGGTATTGGTCATGCTCTGCACCGCAATCGGCGCATCGCCGCCCACGGGCACCTTGCCTACCATGATCTGCCGCGTTTTGCGCCGCGGAATTGTGATTTCGGGCTGCATGTCCATCGTGTTCGCTTCCAAGCCAGACTCAGGGCACCGAGATGCGCACTACACGGCCGGGTGCCCCCTGGGGCAGAGACATCGTCTCACCATTGAACTGCAGTCGAGCGACAGCTGCCGCGTTGCCCAGCGTCACACTGAACGGCGCCTCGCCGCGCAAGGACAGCGTGCCCCCGGCGTCTCGCTTGCCCTGAAACAGGCGCTCGCCGGCGGCGTCGTTGACCTCCACCCAGCACTCTGCAGAAAAACTGATCTGGAGCCGGTCGATGACCGGCTCACTCGGTGAGACAACCGCCGGGGGCTCCCCGACGGGTTCAGGTTCCGGCACCGCCGTGCCCGGTGCCATTTCCGGCGCCGGATTATCCCGTGCCACGGCCACCTCAGCCTGATCATCCAACGTGGCTGGCTCGTCCGGCGGCACGACCGTAATCTCTGCCGGGCGCTCCGCAATCTGTGGCACATCTGTTCCGTCCGGGCGGGTTACCCACCAGCTGACAGCAATGATTGCCACAATGGCGATCGCCAGCACCGGGATCAGCCAGAAAGGCTTGCCCGACGGGTGCATGGTGTGCACCGGCGAAATCAGATTCTCACGCTGCTCATCAGCCACCAGCGCCTTGAACTGATTGACCAGCTCTTCTGCTGGCATGCCGAGCAGGCGCGCGTAGTTGCGCACATAGCCTTTGACGAACGCCGCCTCCGGCAGCTTGTCATAATCATCCGCTTCCAGCGCCCGGAGATAGGTCATGGACAGGTGCAGCCGCGCGGCCACATCCTGCTCAGACAGCCCCTTTCGTGTGCGCTCAGCCTTGAGTCGCTGGCCGGGCAGATTCATTTCGTCGCTCATCCAGCAGCCCCCCGGCTCTTGTCATCGCGCCAGGCGCGCCAGGCGCGGGTCTCGGCAGCATTGGGAAATTCTTCGCTGAGCTTGCGCTCCAGTTCGGTCTGCCGGGCGCTGTTGCCCTCTGCGGCCGCCAGCCGCACACCCAACCACAACGCGCCGGCGCTGGGGGTCTGCACGACACGGTCATACTGATCCATATACCGACGGGCGAGCCGCGGATTGTTTTCCGCGAGATACAGATTGCCCAATTCTATCAGCGTGCTGGAGACGTCCGGCGTCAGGCGCAGGGAGCGATTGAAATACTCGATAGCCTCCGAGCGGTTACCCAGTGCCAGATGACAACGCGCCATATTCTCGAACGCAGCACCACGGTTGTTGTAGCCCGGATCATTGGCCGCACGCTCGAACTCGCGCAAGGCACCACGGTAGTTGCCCTGCTGGTACATCAGGATGCCAAGATTATTGCGTGCCGGTGAATAGTTCCTGTCTGCGCGCAGCGCCTGGCGATAGTGGTAGGCCTCGCGCTCGTCATCGCCCTCGTACTTGTACAAGAGCGCCATGGCGTTGTGTGCTGGCGCATTGCGGCTGTCGAGCTCAACAGCGCGGGACAGATGCTGGCGCGCCTCGTTGGGCTTGCCCATCTGCAGGTATTCCATGCCCGCCGCGATACGATGCTGGATCGCTTCGGCGGTTCTCACTTCACGCTGCGGCGTGGCCGTCATGCAACCCACCAGCAGCAACGCTGCCGCCATCGCGCCGTATTGCCTGAATCGTGTTGTCATTACGCTGAAGTAACCTCATCGCCCGGTGAGTGACTGCGCAGGAAGACCGACTGTTGCCAGCGCTCGCTGCGCCGGGTCCGGTCCATGACCTCGCCTACCAGCTGGCCGCAGGCCGCGTCGATATCATCGCCACGGGTGGTGCGGATGGTAGTCATCAAACCATTGTCATTCAGGTACTTATGGAATGCCAGCACGTCCGGCTTGGCCGGGCGCTCGTACCCGGAATGCGGGAACGGGTTGAACGGAATCAGGTTGATCTTCACCGGGAAGGTGTTACGTAGCAGCTTGACCAACTGCCGTGCATGCTCAATCTGGTCGTTGATGCCCCGGAGCAACACGTACTCCATGGTGATCGACTTGTGGCGGTGCGGCACGCTCTCGCTGTAGCGCTTGCAGGAGGCCAGCAGCACCTCCAGCGGGTACTTGCGGTTGAGCGGCACCAGCTCATTGCGCAGCGCATCGTTGGGCGCGTGCAGCGAAATCGCCAGCGACACGTCCATCTCATCGCTGAGCTTGTCGATCATGGGTACCACGCCCGAGGTGCTCAGCGTGATCCGGCGCTTGGAGATGCCGTACCCGAAGTCGTCTTTCATGATGCGCATGGCGCGCACCACATTGTCATAATTCAGCAGCGGCTCGCCCATACCCATCATCACCACATTGGTGACCGGGTGCTGGCCGAGATTGCGGCGCGGGCCGAACGCCTTGCTGGCCAACCAGACCTGGCCGATGATCTCGGCACTGCTCAGATCCCGCTGGAAGCCCTGTTTGCCGGTGGAGCAGAAACTGCAATCCACGGCACAACCGACCTGGGAGGACACACACAAGGTGCCACGGCGACCGTCGGGGATGAACACGGTTTCCACCGCGCCGCCGCCGTCCACCTTGAACACCCATTTGCGCGTGCCATCCCGGGAAATCCCCTCATGCAGCACTTCCGGCGGACGAATCTCCGCCAGCCGCGCCAGTTTCGTGCGCAGCGCCTTGCCAAGATCCGTCATCTGCTCGAAATCATCCACCTGATGATGGTGGATCCATTTCAGCAACTGCTGGGCACGGAACTTCTTCTCCCCGATCTCCAGGCAGAATGCCTCCATCTCGGGGTAGGAAAATCCCAGCAGGTTGACCTTCTCTTCAGCACTCATGAGGGGTTCGACCTTTAATCAGCGAATACGTGCGCAGACTTCTTCCTGTTTGAAGAAATAGGCGATTTCACGCTCGGCGGATGCCGGCGAGTCAGAGCCGTGTACGGCATTCTCGTCGATGCTCACAGCAAAATCAGCACGGATGGTGCCTGCTGCGGCGTCTTTCGGGTTGGTAGCGCCCATCAGATCACGGTTCTTGCTGATGGCATCTTCACCCTCGAGCACCTGGACCACAACCGGGCCACTGGTCATGAACGCCACCAGATCGCCGAAGAAGGGGCGCTCTTTGTGCTCGGCGTAGAAGCCTTCTGCCTGCTCACGGCTGAGCTGGACCATTTTCATGGCGACCAGACGCAGATCGGCGCTTTCGAAACGGGTTGCGATCTGACCAATCACATTCTTGGCCACGGCATCAGGTTTGATGATGGAAAGGGTACGCTCAACAGCCATCGGACTATCAACTCCACATAACATTGGACAACGGGTGAATACGGCGCACTCAAGGCCGCCAGAGGCGCCGGATTATACGCATCACGGGCGTAATATGATACCGTTGCGCCGCCGCACGCCAGCGTTCCGGCAGTACCGCCGTGAACGCTGGCGCAGCACTGGAAGCGAGTAAACACTAACACACCGGATCATCGGAGCGGACAATCGGGGCAGGCATCATTTTCAATCGTTCCGGCATTGGCATATAATACCCGACCGTTTTACTCTGGTATTGCGATTGCCGTATTGCCATCGCTCACTTACCGGGATCACAAGGGTCGCTCTATGACTAGCCAGGCCGAGCTCGACAAACTGATTCGCGGGGACTACGCAGCGGGGTTCATCTCCGCCATTGAGTCAGACACCCTGCCCCCGGGACTGAACGAGGACGTGATTCGCTTCATTTCCGCCAAGAAAGGCGAGCCCGCCTGGCTGCTGGACTGGCGTCTGGAGGCCTACAAGAAGTGGCTGTCCATGCCGCTGCCCACCTGGGCGCACCTGGATCACCCGCCCCTGGACTTTGACGAGGTGTCCTATTACTCGGCCCCGAAAAGCATGGCGGATCGCCCCCAGAGCCTGGATGAGGTAGACCCGGAGCTGCTGCGTACCTATGAAAAGCTGGGCATTCCCCTGCACGAGCAGGAAATGCTGGCCGGTGTCGCCGTAGACGCCGTGTTCGATTCGGTCTCCGTGGGCACCACCTTCAAGGCCAAGCTGCTGGAAGCCGGCGTGATCTTCTGCTCCATCTCCGAAGCCGTGCATGAGTACCCGGACCTGATCAAACCCTATCTCGGCAGCGTGGTGCCCCAGGGCGACAACTTCTACGCCGCCCTGAACTCGGCGGTCTTCTCCGACGGCTCGTTTGTCTATATCCCCAAGGGCGTGCGCTGCCCCATGGAGCTGTCCACCTACTTCCGCATCAACGAAGCCAAGACCGGCCAGTTCGAGCGCACCCTGATCGTGGCCGATGAAGGCAGCTATGTGAGCTACCTGGAAGGCTGCACCGCGCCCATGCGCGACGAGAATCAGCTGCACGCCGCTGTGGTGGAGCTGGTGGCCCTGCCGGGCGCCCAGATCAAGTACTCCACGGTGCAGAACTGGTACCCGGGCGACGAGAACGGCAAGGGCGGCATCTACAACTTCGTCACCAAGCGCGGCGTGGCCCACGATAACGCCAAGATCTCCTGGACCCAGGTGGAGACCGGCTCTGCGATTACCTGGAAGTACCCCAGCGTGATCCTGCGTGGCGACAACGCTGTCGGCGAGTTCTACTCCGTCGCCCTGACCCGGCACATGCAGCAGGCGGACACCGGCACCAAGATGATCCATCTGGGCAAGAACACCACCAGCACCATCATTTCCAAGGGCATCTCCGCTGGCCGCAGCAGCAATACCTATCGCGGCCTGGTGCGTATCAGCCCGCGGGCGGAGAACGCGCGCAATTTCACCCAGTGCGATTCCCTGCTGCTGGGGGACACCTGCGGCGCCCACACCTTCCCCTATATCGAAAGCCGCAACCCCTCGGCCATGATCGAGCACGAAGCCACCACCTCGAAAGTCTCCGACGATCAGCTGTTTTTGTGCCGCAACCGGGGTATCGACCCGGAGAAGGCGGTATCGATGATCGTCAACGGCTTCTGCAAGGAGGTCTTCAAGGAGCTGCCGATGGAATTCGCCGTGGAAGCCGGGAAGTTGCTGGAAGTGAGCCTCGAAGGCGCCGTGGGCTGACCCGCCCGCCTTCACCAACCTTATTCAAGAACACAGAGAGCAGGAATCAACACAGATGCTGGAAATCAAGGATCTGCACGCCAGTGTGGCGGGCCAGGACATTCTCAAGGGGCTCAACCTGTCGGTAAAAGCCGGCGAGGTACACGCCATCATGGGCCCCAATGGCTCCGGCAAGAGCACCCTGACCAATGTGCTCTCCGGCCGTGATGGCTATCAGATCACCGGCGGCCAGGCGCTGCTGGATGGCCACGATGTCAGCGAGCTGGACCCGGAGCAGCGCGCCCACGCGGGCATGTTCCTGGCCTTCCAATATCCGGTGGAAATCCCCGGCGTCAGCAATCTGGAGTTTCTCAAGGCGTCTCTGGAGGCCACCCGCAAGGCCCAGGGCAAAGAGCCCTGGGATGCGGTCACGCTGCTGAAGAAGGCCCGCGAAACCTGCAAACAGGTCGATCTCGATCCGCAGTTCCTCAAGCGCGGCGTCAACGAGGGCTTTTCCGGCGGCGAAAAAAAGCGCAATGAAATCATGCAGATGCTGCTTCTTGAGCCGCGCCTGGCGCTGCTGGACGAAACCGACTCCGGGCTGGATATCGACGCCCTGCAAGTGGTCGCCCGCGGCGTGAATTCCCTGCGCAGCCCGGATCGTGCCATCGTCCTGGTGACCCACTATCAGCGCCTGCTGGACTATATCGTCCCGGATCACGTGCACGTGCTGGCCGGCGGCCGGATTCTCAAATCCGGCGGCAAGGAACTGGCGCTGGAGCTGGAGCAGAAAGGCTACGGCTGGCTCACCGATCAGGAGGATGCCCCGGCATGACTGACGCCGTGACCAGCACCGCTGACCGCGCCGCCGCCCGCCCCACGCCTGTGGTCGAGCCGCTGGCGCAGAAGCTGGCCGCCCAGGCCCACAGCCTGGCCGAACAGACCGCCGCATCGTCCGATGCCCTGAGCGCCTGGCGCCAGGCGGCGCTGGCGCAGTTGGCCCGTTTGCCCTTCCCGAGCAAAAAGACAGAACAGTGGAAATACACCAGCCTGATGGCGCTGGATGCCGGCCATCTGGTGACACAGGCCCCGGATCACGCCAATGCGCCAGCTCTCCCGGAGCCCCTGGCGCCCTGGCGCCTGGTGCTGATCAATGGCCGCTTTCATGCCGATCTGTCACAGCTGCCGCCGCAAGGCGTCAGCCTGACGCGGCTGGACGGCAGCGCCGAGGCACCATTGAGCATCGCCGAAGACGCCCTGCGCACTCCGTTCGCCTGGCTCAACAGCGCTGCCCTGCAGGATGGCCTGCTGCTGACCGTCGCCGACGGTGTGGCCCTGGATGCCCCCATCGAAGTCCTGCTGCTCGGCAGCGCCGATGTCGCCAGCCATTGCCACACCCGGCTGCGACTGCAACTGGGCGCGGGCAGCCGTGCCACGCTGATCGAGCGCTATATCGGTCAGGGGCCGGTGCTCACCAATGCGGTGACCGAAATCACCACCGGCGAAAACAGTGATCTGGTGCACTACCGCTTGCAGGCCGAAGCGGCGGACACCCTGCATATCGGCTCACTGATTCTGGCCCCCGGCCGCGACAGCCGCGCCGCCAGCTTCCAGTTGATGCAGGGCAATGCCCTGCGACGCAACGATGTGCGCGTGCTGATGACGCACAGCGGCGCCAGTGCCTCACTGAACGGCATTTTTGTCGGCCGTGGCAGCACCCATACCGATAACCAGATCTGCATCGAACACCGTGTGCCCCATGCCGTCAGTGATCAGCTGTTCAAGGGCATGGCGGGCGACAAGGCACGCCTGGTATTCAACGGCCGCATTCATATCTTTGCGGGCGCAAAAGGCACCAATGCCGAACTGAGCAACAAGAACCTGTTGCTGTCTCCCGGTGCCGAAGTCGATACCAAGCCGGAGCTGGAAATCTACAACGACGACGTCAAGTGCAGCCACGGCACTACGTGTGGCCAGCTTGACGCCCAGGCCCTGTTTTATCTGCGCTCACGGGGTATTGCCGAGCCTGCCGCCAAGCGCATGCTGGCCTTTGGCTTCGTCAATGAACTGCTCAGCGCGCTGCCGGATGAGGCAGTGGTCGAATGGGCCCGGCCCTGGCTGGAGCGCGCATTGACCGAGGCAGAGCACGCGTGAATTCACTCTTTGACGCCGAGACATTGCGCGCCGAATTTCCGATTCTGGGTGAAACCGCCTACGGCAAACCGCTTGTGTATCTGGATAATGCCGCGACCACGCAGAAGCCCCGGGCGGTCATTGATGCGTTGGCGGCTTACTACCTGCACGACAACAGCAACGTGCACCGCGGCGCCCACTGTCTCGCCGAGCGCGCCACGGCGGCATTTGAAACAGCGCGGGACGATGTTGCCGCCCTGCTCAACGCCAGCCGCGAGGAAATCATCTGGACCCGCGGCACCACCGAAGCGATCAATCTGGTGGCCCAGAGCTACGGCGGCAGCACGCTGAAGCCCGGCGACGAGGTGGTGATTTCAAGCCTGGAGCACCACGCCAATATCGTGCCCTGGCAACAGGTCTGTGCGCGTACCGGCGCCACGCTGCGTGTTATTCCGCTCAAAGCGGAACACAACGGCGAACTGGATCTTGCCACCCTGGACACGCTGATCAACGAGCGCACCCGCATTGTTGCCGTAGTGCATGTCTCCAATGCGCTGGGCATTATCAATCCGGTCCAGGACATCATTGCTCGCGCCCGCACCGTGGGCGCCACCGTGCTGGTAGACGGCGCCCAGGCCGTGTCGCACTTCCCGGTGGATGTGCAGGCACTGGACTGTGATTTCTACACCTTCTCGGCGCACAAGCTGTTTGGCCCCACCGGCGTCGGCGTGCTGTATGGCCGCCGCGCACTGCTGGAGGCCATGCCGCCTTACCAGACCGGTGGCGAGATGATCGAGAAAGTGACCTTCGAAACCAGCACCTGGAATCAGTTGCCGTACAAATTTGAAGCCGGTACCCCGCACATCGGCGGGGTCGTTGCCTTCGGTGCCGCCGTGCGCTGGTTCCGCGCACAGGATCGTACCGCCATGGCCGCCCATGAGGCCGATCTGCTGGCCTATGCCACACAACAGGCAAGGGCTTTCCCGGGCTTGAAAATCATTGGCGACGCCCCGAACAAGGTAGCCGTGCTATCCTTTTTACTGGAAGGCGCTCACCCCAATGACGTGGGCACCTTGCTGGATCAACAGGGCGTTGCGGTGCGCACCGGCCACCACTGCACCATGCCGCTGATGGATGCACTCGGCATTCCCGGCACGGTGCGTGCGGCCTTCGCGCCCTACAACACCCGCGATGATGTAGACCGGCTGTTCGCCGCGCTGGAAAAAGTCCGGCGCTTCTTGTGACAGCTTTTTTTGAGAGCATGCTATGACCTCAGTACAGCAATTCGTACCTGGCCAGCCGCGCATCTCCATGACGGCCAGCGCGGAACAGCAAGCGCGCAGTGAACTGCAGCGCGAACACGCGCGTGGCTTGCGCCTGATGGTCAAACCCTCGGGCTGTTCCGGCTACAAGTATGTGCTGGAATATGTGCACGAACCGGCGGGGGATGATCATCAGGTCACCATCGCCAATGATGTCGCGGTCTATGTGGACGCCAAAAGCCTGCCCATGGTGAACGGCACCGAGATCGACTACGTGACCGAGGGCGTCAATCGCTTCTTCAAATTCCGTAACCCCAACGCCGAAGGCGAGTGCGGTTGCGGCGAAAGCTTTTCGGTCAAGGTATGACGCAGCAAGAGCAGCGCACTGTCGTCGTCGCTCGCGACGTCCCTGCCCGGCGGGTGCCTGCCGGCACCCCCGTGACCATCCCGAAAAACAGTTTCGTGAATCTGCGCCAGGCACTGGGTGGCACCTTTACCGTCACCTGGAATGGCAACATGCTGCGCATCGACGGCACCGATGCCGATGCCATCGGCATGGAGCCCTTGTCACTGAGCTTTGATCCACCGGAAAGTGACGGCAGCGTGCGCATGGACGATATCCAGCGCACCCTGGATACCATCTACGATCCCGAAATTCCGGTCAGCATCCTCTCCCTCGGGCTGGTGTACGGCTATGACATCATCCGTCGTGACGACCAGAACGTGGTGCAGGTGCGGATGACCCTGACCGCGCCCACCTGCGGCATGGGGCCGGTGCTGGTCAGTGATGTTGAATACCGCCTGGCACGCGTGCCGAACGTGGACAAGGTGGAAGTGGCACTGCTGTTCGACCCACCCTGGAGCCGCGACATGATCAGCGAAGAAGCGCAGGTGGAGTTGGGCATTTTTTGATGGCACAGGATATCTGCAGCATGAGCTCTGGCACTGATGGCCTTGATATGAACAGCCTCGACATGAATAGTATCGGCCTGGGCCGCGATATCACCGCTGACGACGTGGTCGATAACCTGTCTTTCTTCGATGACTGGGAAGAGCGCTACGGCTACATCATTGATCTTGGCAAACAACTGCCGCCGTTTCCCGCTGCACTGAAAACCGAAGACCGCTTTATTCGGGGATGCCAGAGCCAGGTCTGGCTTGAATTGCAGCATGACGCCGAGAATGGCTGCCTGCATATGGCAGTGGACAGTGATGCGCTGATCGTCCGCGGACTCGCCGCCATTGTCCTGGCGGCGCTGAACCACAAAACCCCGCAACAGATTGCCGATTACGACATGGCTGATTACTTTTCAAAAATCGATCTGCTCAAGCATCTCAGCCCCACGCGCGGTAACGGTGTACGCGCCATGGTCAGCCGTATTCAAGGCGAAGCGAACGCGCGCCTGTAAAGACTGCACCGGGCACGTTATCCGTACCCGGTGCAACGATCATGCGATTACTTATCGAGCTCCATCACGCCGAGAATTGACCAGGCAAAATCCAGCCTCAGCTTGCCTTCAAAGAACGCATCATCCAGACCGATATAGAAATCCGTGGCGTAGGGCTTCTCCCGATTGGCGCTGTCGCTGTAATCCACCGTCGGGTCGTAAACCGCCAGACCGTGACAGGTCATGCAGTTCGTCTGCACACCATAATCGTAGCGATCCGTGCCATTGATCGGCCGGGAAATCTGGAACACACCCGGATCAAATCCGGCTTCCAGATGCGGGTTATATGCGATGACCGGCTGCCCCACGTTTTCGCCGCCGGTAATCGGCTGCGCCGGTGACACCATGCTGTAGGCCACACTCATGGCATAGTGCGCTGCCGCGTCATCCAGCTCTGCCGGACGGGCCGCGGCAATGGCCTTGCTGCTGGGTGCATAGGGCGCGTCAGCGTCCGCTGCCCACCAGAAGGTCTGCCACACCCAGCGCTTGATCTCCCGCGTCGCCACGTGCATGCCGACCAGAATCACGTAATCACCGGGCGCCACCTTGACGCTCAGCTGCGCGGCCAGATACTCCGCATCCGCTTCGGTAACCGGGTGGTGGATAAAGTTGTTCAGGAAAAACGTGTTGTCCGCACTACGCCCCTGGCACCCGGCATCGATGCTGTTACCGCCACGACCCGAACCGTTGATATCCACATAGACGCAAGCACCCCAGTCACCCTCACCAAAGGTTTTGGCCGGGTCGGGCGTACCGGGCCAGCCCGGGAACGTGTAAATGCCATTCTCGGTATTGCTGGCATTGATGACCTTGTAGACCGGCTTGATGGTGATGGCATTGACCGGGAAATCGGGAATATCCGTGTAACCATCCTTGATCAACTGATCCAGCGTGCTTTGCAGGAAAAGACGATTGTTGATGGCATGCCGTGCCGCAGGCGGGTTGTAGGCAACGGAAACGGCAATACCGGTATCGCCATCACTCACGCTGTCACCACTGGCCATGGCGGCCACTTCTGGCGTCACGTTGCGCAACTGCCGTGCTGGCGCCAGATCCAGACGCCGCTGTGGCGGCGCGGTTTCATTGTGCATCCGGTAAATCATGTTGCTCGGCGTCGCCCAGGTTTCAAAGGCACGCACCGGCTGCCCGTCCACCGTGCCAGCCTGCTTCGTCAGCCCGGCCCAGATGCTCCAGGCGTGTTGGTGGATCGCCTGCTCATCGCCGCCATAAATCCAGCCATTGATGGTCATCTCGGAGTTTGGGAAGGTCGCACCCGGCACAACCTTCGGCAGATCCGGAATACAGATCAGACTGCCGTCGATATTACCGATATCACCGCCGTTCATGATCTGCCCCTGGCAACCACTGACCCCCTGAAGCGTCGCGGAGACCGTACCACCGTCCAGCGTCTTGCAGGAGGCGGACAACACATCGTTGTTCACTGAAGCGTTGCTGCAACTGAGCCGATAGGACCCCGGAGGTGGCGTCACACTCTGCACACCTTCAGCCTGCGCACCTTCAGCGCCGCCAACGCTCTCAACACTGGCCATGGTATCCACGGCTTTTTCGTCTTCGTTGCTGCAGGCGCCAAGCGCCATTGCCAGCAGCGAAATGCCAGCGACTTCCAATATTTTCTTCATTCTTCGACCCCCATGTCGATATGAGTTCCTGTTTTTATATGATGGCAATATGACATCAAAACACGCGCAAAAAGACGCCATAAAGCAATCACGCCGACAATGTCAGAGCATATAAAATCTTTCAATAAATATTTTATGTCTTTATTTTTTCCAAAAAGAAAATTAACCGGAACAAGAATCAAAAATCTAATGGCATTGTGCCAGCAATTTCATAACCGGCCGCTGGCCCCGACAACCAGCCCGCGCGGCGCCCGTTTGCCACCAAAGACGGATTTTCCGTAGCCTCCCCCAACCTCTATACTTGCGCCTTCAGATTGCATAGCTCCAGCGAGGCCCCGTGTGACCAGATTGCCAGCCCACCCCTGTATACCGCTGCCTATGGAGGCCGCCACGCAATGAGCGCCCTCTGGCTGGTATTGATCTGCCTGGGCGCCGGGGTGCTGGTCGCACGGCTCAAGCACCCTGAAGGGCTGTCCGCGTCGCTGAACTGGTGGATGCTGTATATCGCCCTGCCCTCGCTGGTGCTGGACCAGATCACCCGGTTGCAGTGGTCCGCCAGCATGCTGTTTCCGGCACTGGCCATGTGGGGCGTGTTTCTCGGTGCCTGGGCATTGCTTGCCGCGGTCGGTCGCTGGCGCGGCTGGAGCCGGGGCCAGATCGGTGCGCTGGTACTGACCTGCGGGTTGGGCAATACCGCCTTTGTCGGCTACCCATTGATCGAAGCACTGCGCGGCACTGAAGCCCTGGGCACTGCGGTAATCGCCGATCAGCTCGGCTCTTTTCTCGTGCTCTCTTCCCTGGGCGTGATCGTCGCCGCCCTGTACTCCGGCCAACATATCGCGCCGCGCCAGCTGGCCCGGCGCGTCTTGCTGTTCCCTGCGTTCATCGCGCTGATTGCTGCCTTCGCACTGCGCACTGTGGGTGGATTACCGGAACCCCTGAGCGAAGTCGCCGCCCGCCTGGGCTCCACCCTGACACCGCTGGCGCTGTTCTCAGTGGGCATGCAACTCAAACTGAAAATGCCGGGCAACGAAGCCGGCCCGATGGCCTGGGGCCTGGGCTGGAAGCTGCTGCTCGCACCGCTGTTGATCTGGGGAGTAGCGACAAGCCTGAATGTTACCGGCGACGCACTATCCATCGCTGTGTTACAAGGTGCCATGGCGCCCATGATCACCGCCGGCATTCTGGCCCAACAGCACGGGTTGGCACCGGGTTTGGCCAGTCGCATTGTCGGCATCGGCATCGTGGTGTCACTGATCAGCGTACCGCTGTTCAATCATTTTCTGCCGTAACGCATCAACAGGGTGAACATTAACAAGGAGCGTAACAATATGAAGGGAAGCACACCGCACGCGGGCAAACACTACGATGACCTGACACGCCGTATCTTCTTTCTGTGGATAGCCATCATGGTGGTGGCGCCACTGGCGATGGCAGGAGCCTTTTATCTTCTGTTCACCTTTCCGCCGACCACGCCGCCTGCCGAAAAGATTCTGCCCATCCCGCCTGTTCCAGGGTACACCGGGATGCTCGCACTTTTTGGCCTGTTTCTGCTGGGCACACGTCCGCTCACGACCCGGTTGCTGGCACCCGAACGCCTGAGTGCCATCAGGCTGCCGACGCCCGCTGCTCGAATGACGACAAGGCAAGAGGTTGCGTTGCGCGTGCAGACAGGCACCATGATGCTGCTGGGCATTATCGATCTGCCCATCATCCTGGCCCTGTGTCTATCGTATCTGGATGCGGAAATCGGTTACGCACTGCTGGCCATCGGCTACGGCCTGCTTTCCACCGCCATGACCAGACCCGACCTGAGTGCGGTCGCAAGGCAACTGGAACAGCGGTTCGCCACCACCCGACGGGACGCCTCACCGGCATAACGACTCAAGTCCGGAGATTTATCGTGCCAGCGTCACCGAGCCCGCAACCGCATCAAGGCGTCCGCAATATGAGACATCGCCTGATCAATCTCTTCAGCGGTGGTATAGCGCCCGACAGAAAAGCGCAGTGACGCGTGGGCCAGGGCATCGCTGACGCCCATGGCACGCAGCACGTAGGAGGGCTCAAGGGAGGCTGACGTGCACGCCGAGCCGGTGGAGACGGCGATGTCCGGCAGTGCGGTCAACAACAGCTCGCCGTCCAGGCCCTCGAAGGCCACGTTCAGGTGGCCGGGCAGCCGCGCCTCGGGGTGGCCGTTCAGGTGTACGCCGCCCAGCGCCTGCAAGCCTGCCCAAAGTTGATCGCGTAAAGCGCGAATCCGGGCGTTGTCGCTGTCCATCCTCTCGCCGGCCACTGCGCAGGCGGCGCCAAATCCCGCCAGCTGGTGTGTGGCCAGTGTGCCGGAGCGCATGCCGCGCTCGTGGCCGCCGCCGTGTATCTGCGCCTCGAGCACCACACCCGGTGCGCGGCGTACGTAGAGCGCGCCCACGCCCTTGGGCCCATACAGTTTGTGAGCCGAAAACGACATCAGATCAACGGGCAGTTCAGTCAGATCTATCGGCAACTTGCCCAGGGTCTGGGCGGCGTCCACATGCACCAGAATCCCTTCGCCACGGGCCCGCCCGGCACTCGCCTCCCGGCAGACCTGGCCCAGTGCCGCGATGTCATGAATGACACCGGTTTCATTGTTGGCATGCATGCATGACACCAGAGTGGTGTCCTCACGCAGGGCGTCTCGCAGGGCGGCGGGATCGAGCCGCCCGTCCGCCGATGGCGTGAGCAGTGTGACCTCGAAGCCCTGACGCGCCAGCCAGGCCAGGGTATCCAGCACCGCCTTGTGCTCTGTGGCCACCGAGATGATATGCCGCCCCAGCTTGCTGCGGGCCTGCGCCGCGCCTTTCAATGCCAGGTTATTGGCTTCGGTGGCGCCACTGGTCCAGACGATTTCGCGGGGGTCGGCGTGTATCAGGTCGGCCACCTGGCGGCGCGCTGTCTCGACGGCGTCTTCAGCTTGCCAGCCATACAGGTGGGAACGGGAAGCGGGATTGGCAAACAGGCCATCCTGGCCCAGGCAGCCGATCATGACGTCAATGACGGCGGGGTCCACCGGGGTGGTGGCAGCGTAATCCAGATAAACAGGCTTCATGAGGGCGTTTCAGTTAATGGCGCTTCAATTGATAGCTCTTTAATTAATAATACTGAGCGGTACGCGTTCCTGGTCCTGCTGGCGCTGTCGGCGTTTCTGGCGCTCGGCCACCTGACGCACGTCAGCGCGGTCCACCAGATCCCCCAGGGAGATGCCGTCGAGGAAGTTGTGCAATTGGTCAGACAGGTCGCACCAGAGGTAGTGCGTCAGGCAGGTCTCGCCGTCCTGGCAGTCCCCCAGCCCGGCGCAGCGGGTGGCATCCACAGACTCGTCAACGGCGTCGATGACACTGGCAACACTGATGGAGGCGCTCTCTGCGCTCAACTGATAACCACCGCCGGGACCGCGCACGCTGGACACCAGTTCGCGCCGGCGCAACTTGGCAAACAGCTGCTCCAGGTAGGAAATGGAAATGCCCTGCCGCTCGGATATATCGGCCAGCGACACCGGGCCGCTTCTGGCGTGTAGTGCCAGATCCAGCATGGCCGTGACCGCATAACGGCCCTTGGTAGTGAGTCGCATCACCGCACCTCAGACATCATTGACCCAAGGAGGTTACTAATCCCGAGTATTTTGGTCAAGTATTACGCTCAGGGCTCAAGTTTCACGCTCAGGGCTGCGGCTTGCCATCCGGCGACGCGGCACGGGCCTTGCTGGCCACCGGTTCGGCGGCGGGCTCGTGGGCCATGTCCGGCCCGGCATCTGCCCCGTCAACGGCATCGAAATCGGCGTCGTTCAGCTCCGGCAGCTTCTCGTCGCAGCCACGGATACCCTGTTCCCGCAAGGCGCCGCACATGCGGTCGATCTTGGTGTCCACGGCATGCATGTGATCCAGCAGGCTGCGGATCGCCTGGGCCACCGGGTCCGGCATGTCGTTGGTGACGCCATAGGCCTCAAACCCGATCTTCTTCGCCATCTCTTCGCGCTGCTTCTCCGCAGGCGATGTGGCCTTGGCAACAATCCGGCCCGGAATACCCACAACGGTTGCCCCTGCGGGCACTTCCTTGGTGACCACAGAATTGGAGCCGATACGCGCCCCCTTGCCCACCAGGATCGGGCCCAGCACCTTGGCGCCGGCACCCACCACCACACCGTCTTCCAGGGTCGGGTGGCGTTTCCCCTTGTTCCAGCTGGTACCGCCCAGTGTGACGCTGTGATAGAGCGTGACATCATCCCCCACCTCGGCGGTCTCGCCGATCACCACGCCCATGCCGTGGTCGATGAAGAAACGGCGGCCGATGCGTGCGCCCGGATGAATCTCGATACCGGTGGCCCAGCGGCTGAAGGTGGAAATCAGGCGCGCCAGCAGTTTCATGCCATGCTGCCAGCACCAGTGCGCCAGTCGATGGAACAGCAGTGCGTGCAGGCCGGGGTACGTCAGCAGCACTTCCAGGCTGTTGCGGGCCGCCGGGTCACGGTCGAATACCGAGCGAATGTCTTCGCGAATACCGTTGAACATACAGGCTCCTTCAGCCCTTCTCGCTGCGCGGGTCATTCGGTGCGCGCCCGGACTTTTTTGCCTGGCTCATCTTTTCCAGGCTCACCAGCACACCGCGCAGGGTGCTGATCTCCATCTTGTCGGGGCGGGCGCGCATGAACAGTCGCCGCAATCGTGTCATCACCTGAGCCGGGTTATCGGGGTCCAGGAAACCGCTTTCAATGATCAGCCGTTCCATATGACGGAGAAAGTGCTCCATCTCGGCGTTATCCGCCGGCGGCGCATCCCACTCCATCGGCGGCAGGTCCAGCTGGTGGCTGCGCGCACGGCGCGGTGGCAGATCGGCGTCCGGGTCCCCCACCAGCGCCAGGCGTAGTTCATAGGCAATCAGCTGCACAGCCGACGCCACATTGAGCACACCATAGTCCGGGTTTGCCGGGATCGCCACATGGTAATGGCAACGCTGCAGCTCCTCGTTGGTCAGCCCCCGGTCCTCGCGGCCGAACATGATGGCTACCTGTTCACCGGCATCCGCGCGCGCTGCCACCAGTTCACCCAGCTGCCGGGGCGACAGGCACGGCCAGGGAATGCGGCGCTGGCGCGCACTGGTGCCAATCACCAGGGTCGCACCCGCCAAGGCCTCGTCCAGGTCTGCACAGACCCGGGCATTCGCCAGGATATCCGCTGAGCCGCTGGCCCGGGCGGTCGCTTCCACATTGGGAAACTGCTGTGGCTGCACCAGACGCAAGTCCGCCAGGCCCATGGTTTTCATGGCCCGGGCAGCGGCGCCGATATTGCCCGGATGGGAGGTTTCCACCATGACAATGCGGAAGGTCTCAAGCATGTGCGCGTTACTCAATTCGGCAGAGGGATCGGGAAAACCGCAAGTCTATCAGATGCCGGCGCGCTGTGACCCGCACAGGCGCTGCCGGGCACTGCCAATCCGGGCAGCTTCTGGTACACTGCGCCTCTCCCACGTTCTTTAAAAGATGCCCAACGCCTATGCTCGCCCCGCAAGTGAATATCGCCCTGCGCGCCGCCCGTCAGGCCGGCCAGCTGATCCGCCGCGCCGCTGACGATGTGCAGCATCTCAAGGTGGAGAAGAAAGGCCTCAATGACTATGTCAGCGAAGTCGACCGTGCCGCCGAAGCGCGCATCATTGATGTGCTGCAAAAGGCCTATCCCACCTATGGCGTCCTCGCGGAAGAGTCCGGGGAAATCAAGGGCAAGGGCGACGACGCCCGCTGGCAGTGGATCATTGATCCACTGGACGGCACTACCAACTTCCTGCACGGTTTTCCGCAATTTGCGGTATCCATCGCACTTGCCTGCGACGGCAAGATCGAGCATGGCGTCATCTTTGATCCGGTACGCGAAGAAGAATTTACCGCCAGCCGTGGCCGTGGCGCGGCCCTCAACGGCCGCCGCCTGCGTGTGGCACCGCGCCCGACACTGGATGGCGCCCTGATCGGCACCGGCTTCCCGTTCCGCAAGAACCAGGCCCAGCATGTCGAGGCCTACATGGGCATGTTGCAGGACATCATGGCCGAGACTGCCGGGGTGCGCCGGGCCGGTTCCGCCGCCCTGGATCTGGCCTGGGTGGCTGCCGGACGCATGGACGGCTTCTGGGAAATCGGCCTGCAGGAATGGGATATGGCGGCAGGCTGCCTGCTGATTACCGAAGCGGGCGGCCTGGTGGGCGACCTCACCGGCGGCCACCAGCATCTGCGCAGTGGCAATATCGTCGGTGGCAACCCGAAGATCTTCAAGGCACTGCTGCAGAAGCTTCAGCCCCACCTGACCGATGCCCTCAAACGCTGAGCCACCGCGTCATCCTGTCACCGCTGCGGGCAGCCCTGCCTGCCCGTTATGCGGACATCCGGCTCCGACGCTGCTCGCCAGCGCGGAGCTTTGCGGTCAACCCCGCGACTATTTCCGCTGCCCCGGTTGCCGCCTGACCTTTCTCGACCCCACCGCACTGCCGAGCAAGGCAGAAGAAAAAGCCCAGTACGATCTGCACCGTAACGATCCGGCGGACGACGGTTACCGGCAGTTTCTGAGCCGCCTGACCGGCCCGTTGATGGCGAGCTTGCGCGAGCATTTTCCCGACGGCGCCAGCGGTCTGGATTTCGGCTGCGGGCCTGGCCCCACCCTGTCCAGCATGCTGCGGGAAAAAGGCTTCAGCATGCAGGACTATGATCCGGTCTATGCACCCGACCCGCAGGCGCTGGCACAGCACTATGACTTCATTACCTGCACCGAAGTCGTTGAGCACTTCCATGCGCCCGGTGACGCGTTCGCCCTGCTTGATTCACTGCTGCGCCCCGGTGGCATTCTGGCCATCATGACCAGCTGGCTGATGAACGATGCCAATTTCATCCATTGGCATTATCGCCGCGACCCGACCCATGTGTGCTTCTACAAGCCCGCCACCTTCCAGTGGCTGGCAGACCGGTATGGCTACGCATTGATGCTGCCGGATACCAATATCACCCTGCTGCGGAAACACCTTCAGACCTCCGGCAGTTGATTGAATCACAAGCCCTCTGTCAAAAGCCGTCTGAGTCACGAAACAGCGCCTGATCATTCATGAAAGGGACATCTTCTGCCACATGGCAAGCCATACATGCGCTGCGCGCGTCCATAAACGCCTCGCGCACTGCTGCACCATTCGCACCTTCATTCTCCTTTGCTTCTTTCAATGCGTTGGCAAGCGCGTTCCAGGGCCCTTCGAGAAAAAGTGCATCGGCGTTTGCCTGACGAGCCGGGCGCTTGGTGTAGCCGTTACGAATAGCGGAACGAATTTTCTGCCAATGATAATCCGCCAGCGCATGATTCCCCTCAGCAATGGCAGCATGGACAACGTCATAACGATGGCCTGTCTCCCACATGGCTGAGGAAAACCCGCCCAAATAGGACTCCAGCTGCTCGAAACGGGCCGCATGACTCTCTTTCTCCAGCAGCCAGCCTTCTCCCAGAACGCCGTTATGCATGTCATTACCTGTGTCGTTACGTGTGTCGTCGCCACACCCGAGCAGAAGAAGCACCGTAACCAGTCCTGTCACCGCATTACATTTCTGCATGATTCACTCTCCCGAAAGTGTAGACATAGTGCGCACAGCATACCTGTAACGCGCAAGCCCCGCAGTTCAGCCGACCCGGATCTCCGCAGGCATTCCCGAAGAGAAACATACTTCGTGGCCCAAACACTCCAGCGCCCGGAAAGTTCCCCTGCGTGATCCTGGCATACTGATCGGTGCGCTGATGGGTGCACCGGGGTGCACTGACAGCAACGCTGACAACAGACGAAGGTCTTTCCAGTTCAAAGCATCATGCTGCCGCAGACCAACTTAAACGTCCGTTTGTTTGTGTACGGCACTTTTTCTCTGCTAGGTTGAAGGGAGGTCGAACCCGCACAACGGAGACAGACGATGACATCCGAGACGTTCCTCAGCCAACTCAGCGACCGCGACCTGTTCCGCCAGCAGTGCTTTATTGCAGGCCATTGGTGCGATGCAGACAGCGGCGCCACCCTGGCCGTGGACAATCCCGCCACCGGGCAACAGATCGGCAGCGTGCCCCGAATGGGTGCAGCCGAAACCGAGAAGGCCATTGCTGCGGCCAATGAGGCCTTGCCCGACTGGCGCAGCAAGACAGCGGCCGAACGCGCAGCGGTACTGTATCGCTGGTACGAAGCATTGATGGCACACCAGGATGATCTGGGTCACATCATGACGCTGGAGCAGGGCAAGCCGCTGGCCGAGGCCAAGGGCGAGATTGCCTATGCGGCCTCTTTCCTGTTGTGGTTCGCCGAGGAAGCACGGCGCGCCTACGGTGATACGATTCCCGCGCCGAAGGCCGGGCAGCGCATTCTCGTCATCAAACAGCCGGTGGGCGTCAGCGCCGCCATTACACCGTGGAATTTCCCGGCCTCCATGATCACTCGCAAGGCCGGCGCAGCACTGGCCGCCGGTTGCACCATGGTGGTCAAGCCGGCCTCTGCCACGCCCTACTCTGCCCTGGCCATGGCCGAACTAGCGAAACGGGCTGGTGTGCCCGACGGTGTGCTCAATGTGATCACCGGCAGCGCCACGGCCATCGCCGACACCCTGACGGCCAGCCCGATCGTGCGCAAGATCAGCTTCACCGGCTCCACCGAAGTCGGCCGCACATTGATGGCCAATGCCGCACAACATATCCAGAAAGTGTCCCTGGAACTGGGCGGCAACGCGCCTTTCATCGTCTTTGACGATGCGGATCTGGACAAGGCCGTGGAAGGTGCCATGGGTTCCAAGTTCCGCAACACCGGCCAGACCTGTGTGTGCGTCAACCGCTTTCTGGTGCAGGACAGTGTGCACGATGCCTTTGTGGAAAAGCTGCGCGTTGCCATGGGCACGTTGAAAGTGGGCGACGGTTTTGCAGAGGGCATCAATCAATCGGCGTTGATCAATCCTGCCGCCGCGGACAAGGTGCATGCGCACATCGAGGATGCATTACAGCGTGGCGCCACCTGCATCAGCGGCGGCGAACGGCACCCGGACGGCGGTGCGTTCGTGACGCCGACACTGATCACCGGCGTAACGCCGGACATGCAGCTGTGCCAGGAAGAAACCTTCGGCCCGCTGGCCGCGATCATGCGTTTCAGTACGGAAGATGAAGCCGTTCGTGAAGCCAACAATACCCCCTTCGGGCTCGCCGCTTATTTTTACAGCCGCGACATTCATCGCTGCTGGCGCGTGGGCGAAGCGCTGGAAGCCGGCATGGTCGGCATCAACGAAGGCATGATTTCCAACGCGGCCGCACCCTTCGGCGGCGTCAAGGAATCCGGCCTGGGCCGCGAGGGCTCCAAGTACGGTCTGAATGAATTCATGGAAGCCAAATACCTGTGCATGGGAGGCGGCTGATGGCCGTCGTCAGCACTGGCACAGCGCGCAACACCTGGCGCATTGCCTTGCTGCCCGGTGACGGCATCGGCGTGGAGGTCAGTGATGCGGCAGAGGCCGTGCTCACGGTATTGCGCGAACGTTCGTCTCTGCCACTTGCATGGCAGCGGCTGCCCTGGCCCAGCACTGCCTGGCATCAGGCCCACGGCGCAATGATGCCGGACGATGCACTGACGCAGTTGCGGGAATTCGACACACTGCTGCTGGGTGCACTGGGTGATCCGGGTCCGAGCCGCGACAAGCAGCGCTACCAGCTACCGGATGGCATTTCGCTGTCGCCGCTACTGGCGCTGCGCAAGGGGTTTGATCTGTGGGCCTGCGAAAGGCCCGCCATTTGCTATCCCGGCGCCACGCGCTACCTCGCTGATCCGCGTGCCGCCGATGTGGACATGCTGGTGATCCGCGAGAACAGCGAAGGCGAGTACGTCAATCAGGGTGGTCGCCTGCGACAGGGCAGCACGCAGGAAATCGCCACGCAACTGGAAGTGTTTTCATACCACGCTACGGAGCGCGTCATACGACACGCCTTCGAGCGCGCGCGGCAACGGCAGCAAAGCCGCGCGGCCGCCAACGCTCCACGCCATTACACCAATGCGGCGGGCGACACCGCCACTGCGCAGGTATGCCTGATCACCAAACGCAACGCCCAGCGCTACTGGGGCGAGCTGTATACCGATGTGTTTGCGCAGGTCGCCAGCGACTATCCCGATATCGGCACGCATCATGAGTTGGTGGACGCGGCCTGCATGAAGTTTGTGCAATGCCCGTGGCGTTTCGATGTCGTGGTCGCCAGCAACCTGCATGGCGATATTCTGACGGATCTCGCGGCGGTGCTCAGCGGCGGCATGGGCGTTGCGCCGTCCACCAACATCAATCCGCAGGACCGCAGCGTGCCACCGCTGTTCGAGCCGACCCACGGCAGTGCACCGGATATTGCGGGCCAGGATCTGGCCGATCCCCGTGCCATGCTGTTCAGCACCGCACTGATGCTGGACTGGATGGGCGAAGAAGATGCGGCGGCCAGCACGGCCGCCACGATGCTGCGTGACGCACTTTGCGCCGATCTGGCCGCCAACAGCACATCGCCGCGCGGCACACAACAGATCACCCGGGACATTATTCAGCGCCTTTCTTCACCGCGATCCGCGAGGGACTGACACACATTCATTACGGAGGTCACCATGAGTCATCTGTCACCACTGCTGAAACAGTCCAGCGACATCTGCGCGGACCACGGTCGCGGCAGCTACCTTTATGACAGTCAGGGCAACAGCTGGCTCGATTTCACCTCAGGCATTGGCGTCACCGCCACCGGACATTGCCACCCCACCGTTGTCGAGGCGGTACGTGAGCAAGCCGGCAAGCTGGTGCATGGTCAATATACGACAGTGCGACATCCAGCGCTGTTGGACCTCACTGATCGGCTCTACGAGAAACTGCCCTCAGCGCTGGACGCCATCGCCCTGTTCAATTCAGGCAGCGAAGCAGTAGAGGCTTCCATCCGTCTGGCTCGTCATGCCACGGGGCGCGCCAACATCATCGCCTTCACCGGTGGCTTCCATGGCCGCACCAATGCGGCGGCCGCACTCACCACGTCCACCACCAAGGTACGTACCGGCTTTCATCCCCTGATGGCCGGCGTCTGCTTCAGCCCGTTTCCGCACACCTACCGGTACGGCTGGAGCGAAGAAGAGACCGTGGCGTTCTGTCTGCGTGAGCTTGATCACCTGCTCATGACCCAGTCTGCGCCCACGGATACCGCCGCCATGATCATCGAACCGGTGCAGGGCGAGTACGGATACTACCCCGCCACGGCGGCATTCATGCAGGGCCTGCGTGAGCGCTGCGAACGTTACGGCATTCTGCTTATCGCCGATGAAATTCAGGCGGGCTATGGCCGCACCGGCAAATTCTGGAGCCACAACCACTACGGTGTGGAACCGGACATGCTGCTCACCGCCAAGGGGCTCGCCAGTGGCTTCCCGCTCTCCGGCCTGGCCGCCAGCAGCGCACTGATGAGCAAAGGCCTGCCAGGCTCTCAGGGGGGCACCTATGGTGCCAATGCGGTGTCTTGCGCCGCCGCCCTGGCGACGCTGGATGTGATTGACCAGGAAAATCTGGTGGACAACGCGCACCAGCGCGGTCAATACATGCGTGAACAGCTCGCCGCACTGCAACAGCGCCACCAGTGCATTGATGACATTCGCGGCATGGGCCTGATGCTTGGCATGGAAATTGTAGATCAACAGAAAGCCCCCAACGGCGAGCATGCCGGCGCGTTGCTCAAGGCGGCGGAAGCAGAGGGCCTGCTGTTGTTGCGCTGCGGCATCCACGGCCAGGTTGTACGCTGGTTGCCGGCGCTGACCGTCACCGACAACGAAATCGACGACGCAGTGCAGGCATTCGAACGTGCACTGACCGCAACAGGAGCCTGACCCATGGCAAAACCGGTGATTGCCGTACTCACCGCAGAAGACGAAGACATGCTGCCAGGCCTGGAGGTTGGCGATACCGCGACGCTGTTGCATGTGCGTGATGCCACAGCACTGCGTGACGCGCTCCAGCGCGCAGACATCCTGGTGGTCACGGATTTTCGCACCGGCATGCTGGAAGACTGCTGGCCTGAAAACAGCCCGGTGCGCTGGGTGCATGCCACCAGCGCGGGCGTTGATGCACTGATGATTCCGCCACTGAAGAGTAGCGACATCATCATTACCAATGCCCGCGGCGTGTTTGATCGCGGTATTGCGGAGTACGTACTCGGCGCAGTGCTGTTATTTGCAAAAGACACGCTGGAGAACCTGCGCCTGCAACGGGCACGCCAATGGCAGCACCGGGAAACTGCGCTGATTCGTGATGCCCGCGCGCTGGTCGTTGGCGCCGGCAGCATCGGCCGCGAAGTCGCCCATATGCTACGCGCGGTGGGCATGCAGGTCACCGGCACGGCACGCAGCGCCAGGGAGGACCCGGCGTTCGACAAGGTCTGTGCCAGCGAGCAGCTGCCGACCTTACTGCCCGGCGCCGATTACATCGTCATCACGGCACCGCTGACGGCGGACACACAGGGACTGTTTGATGCCGGCATGCTGGCGCGCTGCAAGACCGGCGCTGTGCTGATCAATGTCGGCCGCGGTCCGATTGTGCGCAGTGACGCCTTGCTTGACGCACTCGACAACGGGCCGCTCGCTGGCGCGGCACTGGATGTATTCGAACAGGAGCCACTGCCGAAAGATCATCCGCTGTGGCAACACCCCAAGGTCATGATCTCCGCCCATATGGCCGGTGACTTTCATGGCTGGCGCCGCGCGCTGGCGGAACAGTTCCTGTCGAACCTGGCACGCTGGCAGCGCAATGAGGATTTGTTCAATCAGGTAGATATCTGATCCGGGTTTCGCATTCCGATATCCGACATCTGGAGATGTGGCAATGAAAAACGATCTGCTGAGTATGACCGCAACCACCATGCTGGAATACTTCCGCAGCGGCGCACTGTCGCCGGTGGAAGTCACCCGGGCCATGCTGCAACAGATCGAGCGGCTGGATCACCATACCAACGCCTGGTGCCTGGTGGATCCGGACACCACACTGGAATACGCCAGCGCCGCGGAAAAGCGCTACCGCGACGGCACTGCCAACGGCAAGGTCGACGGTGTGCCGGTGGCGGTGAAGGACGTCTTCCTCACACCGATGTGGCCGACGGTCAAGGGCTCACGTGTCATAGATCCGGAAAGCACACTGGGCAAGCGCTCGCCCTGTGTTGCGGCGCTGGAACGTAATGGCTACGTGCCACTGGGCAAGACCACCACACCCGAGTTCGGCTGGAAAGGCGTCACCGACAGCTTGCTCTGCGGTCACACCAACAACCCCTGGGACCCGACACTTACCGCCGGCGGCTCCAGTGGCGGCAGCGCGGCAGCCGTAGCATTGGGCATGGGCCCGCTGGCACTGGGCACCGATGCCGGCGGCTCTATTCGTATCCCCGCTGCCTTCTGCGGCATCACGGGCCTCAAGCCCACCTGTGGTGAAGTCCCGCACTGGCCGGCAAGCCCGTTCGGTAGTCTGGCGCATGCCGGGCCCATGACCTGGACGGTGGAAGATTGCGCGCTGATGATGAACGTGCTGACAGAGTACGATCCCCGCGACAGCCAGGCGGCACCTCGCCGTGACATCGACTATCTGGCGCAGTTGCACGACGGTGTCGCCGGCCTGCGCATTGCTTTCAGTCCATCACTGGGTTACGTGGATGTGCATCCCGACATTGAAAAAGCACTGCGCGACGCCGCCAGCGTATTTGAAACACTGGGTGCCACGGTGGTCGAGGTAGACCCGAGCTTCAGCGATCCGCTGTCGGCGTTCGGCCATCTGTTTTACGGCGGCGCAGCCAATGCCATGCGCGATCTTGGTCCGCGCAAGCGCGCATTGATGGACCCGAATCTGGTCAGCGTTGCGGAAAAAGCCGGGCAGCTTTCCATGCTGGATTATCTGGGTGCGGTGAACGAGCGCATGGCGCTGAGTGAACGCATGGCCGTGTTCCACACACGCTATGACCTGCTGCTGACACCCACCTTGCCCATCACGGCATTCGATACCAATCGTGAAGTGCCCAAAGACTGGCCCAGCACCCGCTGGCCGACCTGGACGCCCTTCACCTATCCCTTCAATCTCACCGGCCAGCCAGCCTTGTCCGTGCCCTGCGGGCTGAGTGGCGGCTTGCCCATCGGCTTGCAGATCGTCGGGCGACGCTTCGACGATGCGCTGGTGTTACGCGCCGGCCAGGCCTGGCAGCAGGCGCGCCCGGATACCTTGCAACGACCACCGTTATTTCTGGATGCCAGCGCTGACGTCAATGCAGGAGGTGCCGCATGAGCAAGGCCGATCTCGACTTCTATGAATCCGAAGACCCGATATGGAATCCGGCGCTACTGACGATTCCGGTGCCGGGCATTCGTCGCATGGTGAACCTGGCAGCAGATCTTGATGACGTGATCCATCTGTCCATTGGTCAGCCGGACATGTCAGCCCCACGGCATGTGGTAGATGCCGCCGTGGACGCCCTTCAGGCTGGTCAAACCGGCTATACCATGGACGCCGGTTTGCCCGAGCTGCTGGAGGCGCTGTCGGATTATTACAGCCAACGCTACCAGCGCCCGCTGTCGCCGGAAAATATTCTCATCACCACCGGCGCCACGGAGGCCATCTATCTGGCGCTGACAGCGACCTCAGCACCAGGTCGGGAATTTATCGTGCCCGATCCTTCCTTCATGCTTTACGCGCCATTGATTCGCATGAACGGCGGCATCGTCAAAAGCATTCCCACGCGAGCGGAGAACAATCACCAGCTGGACCCGCAGGAAGTCATCGACGCCATCGACATGAATACCTATGCGATTGTGCTGAACTCGCCCAGCAATCCCACAGGCACGATTTATCCTCGCGAAACGGTGGAGGCCATCGTCAAGGAAGCCGCCTATCGCGGCGTTTACGTCATCAGCGACGAAGTCTATGACCATCTGGTGTATGACGGGCGGGAATATCCCAGCGTGTTGTCCTGCTGCAGCGATCTCGACCATGTCATGGTGGTCTCGAGTTTCTCCAAGACCTTCAGCATGGCCGGTATGCGCATCGGCTGGATGATTGCGAGCCAGGGCGCCATTCGCAAGCTGCGCCGCTATCACATGTTCACGACCACGGTGGCCAACACGCCCTGCCAATGGGCCGGCGTGGCCGCATTGAAAGGCCCGCGGGATTTCGTCGATGGCATGCTGGTCGAATATACACGGCGCCGGGATCGGCTGGTGGAGCTGGTGAACGAGACACCCCATCTGACCGGTTATACACCGGAGGGTGCGTTCTATCTGTTCCCGTCGCTGCCGGAAGGCATCGACGGTGATAACGTGGCATTGCGGATGCTCAAGGAGACCCGCGTCTGCACTATCGCCGGGAACACATTCGGCGATAGTTGCAGCAACGCCCTGCGGATCAGCTACTCCACGTCACTGGAGAATATCGAGCGGGCCTTCGAGCGCATTATCCCCTGGATGAAAAAGCAGGACTTCTGACCGATCAGGGCATCTCGTCCAGTTCTTCCTGCTGCGGCACCAGGAAATCTTCCTTGTGCACATTCATCAGCATCAGCACATTGCTGGCCACATAGATCGAGGAATAGGTCCCGACCACGACACCCGCCATCAAGGCCATGGAAAAGCCACGCATGATTTCGCCACCAAAGAGGTACAGGGCGACAAGCACCAGCAAGGTCGTCAAGGAAGTGATCACGGTACGGCTCAGGGTGCGGTTGAGCGCCTGATTGATGATATCCGTGGGGTCCGTCATGCGGGAATTGCGGAAGTCATCGCGTATGTGGTCAGCAACCACAATGGAGTCATTCAGCGAGTAACCGATCAGCGCCAGTACCGCAGCCAGCACGGTAAGGTCGAAGGACCACTGGAACAATGCGAACAGACCCAGCACCACAATGACGTCGTGCAACAGCGCGGCAACCGTAGCAACGCCAAACTTGTTGGTAAAACGGAACCACACGTACAGCAGCATCAGCCCCATGGCCATGAGCATGGCAAGCCCGGACTGGTCACGCAGCTCGTCACCCACCTGCGGGCCAACGAATTCCACCCGGCGCAGATCCAGATCCGGCACCACACCACCGATCAGCTCGAACACCTCCAGACCTGCCTGGTCCGGCTCATCCGATTCACCCGGCGGAATTCTTACCATCACATCCCGGGACGAACCAAAGTGCTGCACCACCGCCGCATCGTAACCGCCTTCACTGAGCGCCTCACGCACAACCGACAGGGAGATATCCTCCGGCGCACCGACTTCCACCACCGTACCGCCAGTGAAATCCAGACCGAAATTCAGCCCCTTGGTGGCCAGCAGGAAAATCGACGCCAGCACCAGAACGATGGAGAGAATGCCGAGCGGCTTTGCCACGCGCATGAAGTTGACGTTGGTTTCAGGAGTCGCAATGGCCATAACTAGATACTCAATGCTGTTGGGGCGCGTTGCCGGCCACCATAAATAAGGTCAACCATGGCGCGCGTCCCGACGATGGCGGTGAACATGGAGCTGACGATGCCAATGAACAGTGTCACAGCAAAGCCTTGCACCGAACCTGTGCCGGCGGCAAACAGGATCACGGCAACAATCAGGGTGGTGATGTTGGCATCCAGAATAGTCTGGAAGGCGCGACCATAACCGGCTTCGATAGCCTGAAGCGGCGGCAGGTTGTTCCACTTCATTTCCTGACGGATACGCTCGAAGATCAGCACGTTGGCATCCACTGCCATACCCACCGTCAACACGATACCGGCAATACCGGGCAGGGTCAGGGTGGCGCCAGGGATCATCGACATGACACCCACCAGAATAACCAGGTTACCGACCAGCGCGATGTTGGCGATCACGCCAAAGACCTTGTAGCGCAGCACCATGAAGACCAGTACCAGTGCCAGGCCCAGCATCATCGAGTTCAGGCCAGCCTTGATGTTGTCGGCCCCCAGGCTCGGCCCCACGGAGCGCTCTTCCGCAATATAGATTGGCGCCGCCAGCCCACCGGCACGCAGCAGCAGAGCGAGTTCGCCCGCTTCTGCCGGGCTGTCCAGGCCAGTGATACGGAAACGGCTGCCCAGCGTATCGCGAATGTTGGCCACGTTGATGACGTAGGCCTCGCGCGTCGTTGTGGCCCGCTGCTCGCGCTCACCGTCTTCATTGGTGATGTGCTCGATATCCGTGCGCGTCTCGATAAACAGCACGCCCATCGGCTTGTTGATGTTGCGCGACGTTACCCGCTGCATGTTGCGCGCACCGGCCGAGTTGAGAGAAATGTTGACCTCGGGCTGCCCGTTCTCATCAAAGCCCATGGTGGCGTTGGTGACCTGGTCACCGGTGACGATGTTCTGGCGACGCAGAATGACAGGGTTTCTGTCGTCCCGTTTGAAGGGGTAGATCTCCGTGCCTGGCGGCGCGATACCCGAGGCTGCACGACGCGGATCAACGTCATCAGCGACCAGTCTGAATTCCAGCGTCGCAGTACGCCCCAGAATACGACGGGCCTGGCTGGCGTCCTGCACGCCGGGCAGCTGCACCACGATGCGGTCAGCCCCCTGGCGCTGCACGACCGGCTCGGCCACACCGAGCTCATTGACCCGGTTATTCAGGGCGGTGCGGTTCTGGTCCACCGCGTAGTCCTGGATCTTGGCAATTTCCTCATTGCTGAGATTCAGCACCAGCGCGTTATTGTCGTTGTCACGGCTGATGTTGAACCCGCGGAACTGGTCACGCACCCGGGAGTTGGCAGCATCCAGATCGGCACTGCTATCAAAGCGCGCCGTGATGGTCTGGCCTTCATGGGTGACGTCGCGGTAACGAATATTCTCATCCCGCAGCAACAGGCGCATTTCACTGACCCAGGACTCCAGACGCTGCTCGATGGCCGTGTCCATATCCACTTGCAGCAGGAAGTGCACGCCACCACGCAAATCCAGCCCCAGATTCATGGGGCTGGCATTGATGCGACGCAGCCAGTCCGGTGTGGTCGGCGCCAGATTCTGGGCGACAACATAGTCACGCCCCAGCGTACGCTGGGCCAGCTCGCGAGCGCGCTGCTGGGCTTCGCTGTCGCTGAGCGGCAGCAGCCAGGATGTCCCCACGCGTTCCGCGTCGCTGTAGACGATACCGGCGTCATCCAGGGCGCTGCGCAGCCGCGACATGGCCCGCTCATCGACCTCACCCCCGGCCTGGGCGCTGGTAATCTGAATGGCCGGCGCATCCGGGTACAGGTTGGGCATGGCATACAGGCCGCAAACGGCCAGCACAGCCACCAGCAGGAAAAACTTCCAGCGCGGGTAGCGGGTCATGAGACTCTCCGGCAGATCAGACTGACTTGATAGTGCCTTTCGGCAGGGTCGCCTGGACGGCATGTTTCTGAACCTTGATTTCCAGGTTCGGCGCAATCTCCATCACGACATAGTCGTCAGAGACCTTGTTGACCTTGCCCAGAATGCCGCCGCTGGTGACGACTTCGTCCCCTTTGGCCAGGGCAGAGACCAGTTCACGGTGCTCTTTGGCACGCTTGGTCTGCGGACGGATCAGGAAGAAATAGAACACCACCATCATGACAACGATGAAGATCAGCTCGAAGCCGCCGCCACCGCCGCCGCCCTCGGCCAACGCCGGAGAAGCCAGCGAGAGGCCCGCCATGGCCAGCAGGATACGGGTAGTCAGGCTGGTAGCGCGGACGCCATCACGGCCGGTCGAGGTCTTGGAACGCATGCGGTTACTCCGTTTCATCAAGGCTGAAGCGCGGGGGTTTGCTGGCCCCGCGCCGCGTAGAAGTCATCAATAAAGGCCGACAATGTACCCGCTTCAATAGCCCCTCGCAATCCGGCCATGAGTTGCTGGTAGTGGTGAAGGTTGTGAATCGTGCCCAGCTGCGCCCCCAGCATTTCCCCGCAACGGTCCAGATGATGCAGGTAGCTGCGGGAAAAATTGCGGCAGGTGTAACAATCGCAGGAGGCATCCAGCGGGCCCTGGTCATGGCGGTGCACCGCATTACGGATCTTGACCACGCCCTCGCGGGTGAACAGATGGCCGTTACGGGCGTTGCGGGTCGGCATGACGCAGTCGAACATGTCCACGCCACGGCGCACGGCCTCGACGATATCCTCCGGGCGCCCGACACCCATGAGGTACCGGGGGCGATCTGCGGGCATATGCGGGGTGACTTCCCCCAGAATGCGTAGCATTTCTGCCTGGGGCTCCCCCACGGACAGGCCGCCAATCGCGTACCCGTCGAAGCCGATATCCATCAGGCCCGCCAGCGACTCCCGCCGCAGGGCCGGATACATGCCGCCCTGAATGATGCCGAAACAGGCCGCATCATTGCCTTCATGGGCGGCCTTGCTGCGCTGTGCCCAGCGCAGGGACAGGGTCATCGAGTCCCGCGCCTGCTGTTCGGTGGCCGGGAACGGTGTGCACTCGTCAAAGATCATGCAGATGTCGCTGCCCAGGCTGCGCTGCACCTGCATGGCCTTCTCCGGCGACAGAAACACCTTGTCGCCATTCACCGGCGAACGAAAGGCCACGCCCTCTTCGGTGATCTTGCGCATTTCCCCCAGGCTGAACACCTGAAAGCCACCGGAGTCCGTCAGGATCGGCTTCGGCCACTGCATGAAGCCATGCAGGGATCCATGCGCCTCAATGATCTCTGTACCCGGCCGCAACATCAGGTGGAACGTATTGCCCAGACAGATTTCGGCGCCGGTTTCCAGCAGATCCCGGGGCAGCATCGCCTTGACCGTGCCGTAGGTGCCCACCGGCATGAAGGCGGGCGTCTCCACCGTGCCGCGCGGGAACGTCATACGGCCCCGGCGCGCCGGGCCATCATTGCCCAGCAGGTCGAATGACATGCGCGAGGCCGTTACTGAGGCCGTTGCTGAGGACATGACGCCTCCTCCCGGTTGTTGGCACGCTCGATGAACATGGCGTCTCCGTAGCTGAAGAAACGGTACTCCCGGGCCACAGCCTCGGCGTACGCGGCCAGCACCCTGTCACGCCCCGCAAAGGCACTGATCAGCATCAGCAGCGTCGAGCGTGGCAAGTGGAAGTTGGTGATCAGGGCATCCACACAGCGGAACTGGTAACCCGGATAGATAAAGATGTCGGTCTCGCCCTGCCCGGCCTGCGGCGTGTCGTCACCGGACAGGGCACAGGCCGCCTCCAGCGCACGCAGCGACGTGGTGCCGACGGCCACCACCCGGTTGCCCCGGGCGCGCGTCTCGGCCACTGCAGTCACCAGTGCCGGCGGCACCTCAAAGCGCTCGCTGTGCATGATGTGGTCCTCAACGGCATCCACCCGCACCGGCTGAAAGGTCCCGGCCCCGACATGCAGCGTCACGAACGCCTGGCGGACACCACGCTCGGACAGGGCCGCCAGCAAGGCTTCATCAAAATGCAGCCCGGCCGTCGGTGCGGCCACGGCCCCCGGATGGCGGGCATAGACCGTCTGGTAACGCTCCAGATCCTCGGCATCGTCAGGCCGATCAATATAAGGGGGCAGCGGCATATGGCCGATCTGAGTCAACGCCGTCAGGAGGTCCTCGCAACCACTGAACGCCAGTTCGAACAAATCGCCTTCGCGAGCCACCATGATGGCCTCAACCCCGGCGTCGAATAACAGCGAGCAGCCCGGTTTGGGCGCTTTGGACGCCCGCACATGCGCCAGCGCCCGATGGCTGTCGAGCAACCGCTCGATCAGCACCTCGACGCGCCCGCCGGTGTCTTTCTGGCCGAACAAACGCGCCGGAATCACCCGGGTGTCGTTGAACACCAACAGATCACCGGGCGCCAGCAACGCCAGCAGGTCCGGGAATTGCCGGTGAGACAGCCCTTCATGGGTCAGCGTGAGCAGCCGGGAACCGCGCCGCTCCGGGGTGGGACGCCGGGCAATCAACTGCTCCGGCAGGTCAAAATCGAAATCAGCAACACGCATCGTACTGTACCGGCACGAGCAAAAAGGGAGGCAAAGGATACAGGCCACACAGGGCCAGCGCCACTTAAGGCCGTCAGACCGCTTCCATATGCAAGCGGTCTTGGTATACTGCCCGCCCATGCCAGAGTGGTGAAATTGGTAGACACGACGGATTCAAAATCCGTTGGGGTAAAACCCGTGCCGGTTCGAGTCCGGCCTCTGGTACCATATTCCCAGCACATGATCCTTAGTACATGTGTCCTGATACATGCCCTGCCGCGGCGCCGCCCCGGCAGAGCCATGTCTGATCAATTGTCCCACGCCAAACCTGCCGCACTGGCCCGCCGCCTCATACGAGCGTCTCGCGCTCATCCCCATGACTGCGTGTATCGCGGAAGAAGAACCAGGCACTGAACGCCATCAGCACATAACCGAACAGCTCCAGCCCTTCCTGGATAACCGTCTTGATATCTCTGTTGTATTGCTCGCCCATGACCGGCTCCCAAAGCATGGAACCGCTGCCGAACACCCGGCTGAATATCAGAACCATCAGCAAACCGAAGAACATGTAGTAATAGGAATGGGAGCCAATATAGCGCGCCATGGCTGGCAGGATGGTGTCCCGGCGCCCCGGTGAGAGTGCGTAGCCGATGGCAGCCCCGGCGGCAGCCAGTGCCGGAATGACCCAGAAGCCGTGATAGATGAAATCGAGCAGGTGATCCTGCTCACGAATGAACATGCAGAGGATGAACCCGCTGACCAATGTCAGGAATCCTCGTTGTGCCGGCAAGGTCACTGCCCGGCGCGCAAACAGTGCGACGCAACAAAGCAGCAACAATGACTGGGTCACCTCGGTAAAGGAGGCTTCTCTGAGTGGGCCGCCAACAATCTGCACATCGACAAACAACCAGAGCGGCACAATCATCAGTGCTACACCGACCAGCAGGAACTCTCCCATTGCGGCAAGCACCGGCCGCAGCTGGGCACGCACACCCGCCCCGATCTCGGGGGGGCGACCTAATCCGGGAAGCTCGTTCGGTGACTCAGGGCATTTCTCGTTCATCTGGCTTCTCCCAAAACCATGCGCTACCCCGGCCTAACCGGTGCAACATAATTTCTATCATGAAAAATTGATGCAATCGACATCAGATTGTTACATACATGATGTCGTGAATGACGTGAGGGAAATTGGGACGGTCCGCCCCAGATCAAGGGCCTGCGCGGGTATTAAGTTTTGAGCAAGGGTCGCCGCCTGACACGCATCAGAAAATGACCGGACGGCGCACGCTAGCCACCACAGCCCACACAGAATCAGGCAAGTGAAAAGAAGGAGAATGAGACGCGTTAATGCAAGATAAGGCAGGGAGGTAATGCTGTGGATGCCGGGGTAGCAAAACGGAGCAGCCAGAAGAACCCGGCTGCTCCGCACCGATAGTCTTAGCGCTGCTCGAGCACCTCGACCAGATTCCAGACGCCGTCCTGCACTTGTGACACATAGACGCCGCTGATGGCCTCGTGGTTGTCCGCATTCATGACCACGCGCGCACCGGAAATCGGATCTTCATAATCCAGCGTTTCCAGCGCGGCCACCAGCGAATCCACGGTCAGATCACGACCGGCTGCCTCCAGCCCGCGCACAAACACCTCGGCAATGGTCCGACCCAGCGCCGCACCGGTATTCGGCCTGTCACCATGTGCCTTGCGATAGGCTTCAACCCACTCGGCGACAGCAGGCTCTTCGATCCGGCTGTAAATGTCCTCACCGGCTGCCGGGCCGTACAGGCCTTCTGTTACACCACCGGGTGCAGCTGCGACGGCGGAATGAAAGCCCGCCGGGGACACCATGAACTTCACGTCATCCCAGCCCATGTCACGGGCAGTCGCCATGACGGAAATGATCGGCCGGATGGCCACAGCCAGTATGACCAGCTCGCAGTCCCGTGAACGCAGCCGCGACAGGGTGCCGGAGAAATCGCTCTCGTCGGGGCGATGGGAGGTCGCCGCCACCAGCGTCATATTGCTGTTCTCCGCGACATCCTTGCCGGCCTGATGCACTTCCTCACCAAAGTCGGAGGGGATGTACATGATGCACAGACGTTCGATGCCTTTCTCGGACTCCATCCATTCCAGCGCTGCACGCACCTGATGGTAGTAGCTGGAGGAATAGACAAACCGTCGGCTGAAGTCACCCTCTTCCTGCATCTGGCGCGACAGCGCCAGCGGGAACAGGCTGGGCACATCCTGGCGGTCCATGACCCGGAACGCTGCCAGATTGTGCGGTGTGCCCATGTTCATCAGCATGGCAAAGACGCGGTCCCGGTTGACCAGTTTGTTGGCCGCTTGCATGGCGCGCGGCACCTGGTAACCGTGATCTTCCACAATGTAGCGAATGCGTCGACCGTGCACGCCGCCGTCGGCATTCACCTCATCGAAATATTGCTGGGCCGCGCGTACAGCGGGCACGGAAAACGCGGAAAATACACCGGACAGGTCGTGCATGCCGCCCACGACGATTTCATTATCCGTCACGCCACGCTGGGCCGATACCGCTGAAGCCGCCGTCAGGGCCAGAAGCCCGATCAGTACACGTTTCATCATCTCTCTCCTGCAACCGGAACGGTCGCGTCTCTATTGCAGATATTGATTACAAATACTGTCAATACATGTCATCGATAAGCGGCTTGTGCTTTTTCTCCACGAAGGAGCGCTTGAGCTTCATGGTGGCGGTGAGCTCTTCATCCTCGGCAGTAAGCAGCACATCGATCAACCGGAAATACTTGATCTGCTCCACCTGGGCAAACGCCTTGTTCGCCTCGCTCACAATACCGTCCACCAGCTCCACAACCTCTTTGGCACGACACAGTGAAGCGAAATCGGAAAAGGGTACCTGGCGCGCCTGAGCATACTTCTCCACATTTTCCTGATCGATCATGATCAGGCAGGTCAGATACTTGCGCTGGTCGCCGATCACCACAGCATCAGAGATATAGGGCGAGAACTTGAGCTTGCTCTCGATCTCTGCGGGCGTGATGTTCTTGCCGCCCGCGGTAATGATGATGTCCTTGATACGCCCGGTAATGGTCAGCATGCCATCTTCAAACCGGCCCATATCGCCGGTGTGCAACCAGCCATCGCGAATATCTTCGGCGGTCTTTTCCGGCTTGCGCCAGTACCCGGCAAACACATGGCCGCCACGCACCAGCACTTCGCCTTTTTCAGAAATACGCACCTCGGTGCCGGGCAGCAGATGGCCCACGCTGCCCACCTGGCTGCGTTCCTCGGTATTCAGGGAAATCACGCCGGTGCTCTCGGTCATGCCGTAACCCTCGAACAGCGGCACACCCAGTGCATCGAACCAGCGAATCAGGTCCGGCGCAATCGGCGCGGCACCGGTGGTGGCGCGGCGGATATTGGCCATGCCGATCATTTCACGTACGTTGCGCAGCACCAGCACATTCCAGAGGCTGTACTGCAACCGCTGCATGAACGACGGCGTCTTTGTTGCCCGACAGGCCATCCCGGCCGCAATGGCGCGATCGAACGCCCACTGCCCGAGCCGAGTGCCTTCATTGCGTTGATTGATCAGCGCGCTGTAGATTTTTTCCCACAGACGCGGCACGGCGGTGAAGGTGTGCGGCGACACTTCACGCAAGTTATCGAATACCGTTTCCGGGCTCTCGGCAAAATTGACGGTGGAGCCGACATAGGTCGGCATTTCCACGGACACCAGCCGCTCCAGAATATGACACAGCGGCAGAAAACAGAGCTGTTCATCGCTGTCGTTGATGCCCAGCATTTTCTCGCCGGCCTGCAACTGGAACAGGATATTGCGATGGCTGATCATGGCCCCTTTCGGTGCCCCCGTGGTGCCGGAGGTGTAGATCAGCATGCGAATGTCATCCGGCTGACTGGCATCGATGCCCGCGCTGAAACGCGCCTCGGCATCGGCAACGCCGTTACCCAGCGCGTACAGATCATCGATGAACATCACCATGGGGTCACTGAAGTCCCGGAGCCCCTTGCGATCAAACACGATCACTTTTTTCAGGGTCGGTACCTGATCCCGGACCTGCAGATACTTGTCCAGTTGTTCGTCGTTCTCGACAAACAGGAATCCCGACCCGGAATCATTGACCAGATAGGCGAGCTGCTCGGCACTGTCAGTGGTATAGACGCCGTTGGGGATCCCCCCGGCGCCGGCAATACCCATGTCGCAGTAGAGCCACTCCTTGCAGTCCTCGCTGAGGATCGAGACCGGCTGGTGGCGTTCCAGGCCCAGCTCGAGCAATGCCACACCGATCGCGCGAGCGCGCTCGTAGTAGTCCTGCCAGGTGCTTGCCTGCCAGATGCCAAGGTGCTTTTCCCGATGGGCGATGCGCGCGCCGCGCTCCAGGCACTTCTTGCGCCAGAGCTTGGTCATGGTGTCGCAGCCATCGACGTATACTGTGGTGTCGTTTTTTGTCGTCATCAGCGCCAGGTCTTCTTGCGTTTCCAGCGTTTTTCCGGTCGGTCACTATCTGCCGACTGGCCAAGATAAAACTCACGGATATCTTCCGAGGCGAGCAGCTTGTCCGCCGAGCCGTCCATCACGATACGGCCGGTTTCCAGCACATAACCGTGATCAGCGGTCTGCAATGCCACCCGGGCATTCTGCTCCACCAGCAGCATGGTCACGCCCTGCTCCTGATTCAGCCGGCGGATAATGGTGAAGATTTCTTTCACCAACAGCGGCGACAACCCCAGGGACGGTTCGTCCAGCAGCATCAGCCTCGGTCGCGACATCAGCCCCCGGCCAATGGCCAGCATCTGCTGCTGGCCGCCGGACAGGGTGCCCGCCGGCTGGCTGCGCCGCTCGCGCAGTACCGGGAAATAGTCGTAGACCATCTCGATGTCGGCGGCCACACCGTCCCTGTCGCGGCGCGTATAGGCGCCCATGGCCAGGTTCTCGGCCACCGTCAGGAATGGAAAGACTTCGCGCCCTTCCGGCACATGGGCAATGCCCTTGCGCACCAGCACATCCGGTTCGCTGCCACCGATCTGTTCGCCATGGAACGTCACCGTGCCCTTGCGTGGCGCCAGTGAGCCGGACACGGTTTTCATGAGCGTTGTCTTGCCCGCGCCATTGGAGCCGAGAATGGTCACGATCTTGCCTTCCGGCACCGACAGTGACACCCCGCGCAGGGCCATCACCGGGCCATAGAAGGCTTCCAGATTGCGGACTTCCAGCGTGTTCGTCATGCCGTCTCCTCCGCACCCAGATAGGCTTCAATCACGCGCGGATCTGCCTGCACTTCGGCAGACGTACCCAGCGCCAGCGGCTTGCCTTCAGCCACCGCCAGCACGCGATCAGAGACCCGCGATACCAGGCTCATGTCGTGCTCCACCATCAGGATGGTCAGGCCCAGATCCTTCTGCATATCCTCGATCCACCAGGCCATGTCTTTGGTCTCTTCCACGCTCAACCCCGATGCCGGTTCATCCAGCAGGATCAGGCGCGGTCCCGATGACAGGGCGCGCGCAATCTCGACCACCTTGCGCACGCCATAGGGCAAACCGGCAATCAGCTTGTCGCGATACGCCGCCAGATCCAGAAAATCGATCACTTCTTCCACGTGACGGCGATGTTCGCGCTCGGCCCGGCGCACACGGGGCAGGAACAACAGGTCCTCCACCCACAGCGTCTTGCGGCGCACATGCCGCCCCATAAGCAGGTTCTGCAGCACCGTGGAGTGATCGAACAGCTCGATATTCTGGAAGGTCCGGGCAATGCCCAGCGGCGCTATCTTGTGCGCGGGCAAACGGGTGATGTCCTGACCATCGAGGAGGATACGACCGCCACTCGGCTCATAGAGCCGACTGATCAGATTGAAGATCGTGGATTTGCCGGCGCCATTCGGCCCGACAATGGTGAAGACTTCACCGGCTTCCACGTTGAAGCTGACACCATCCACGGCCTTGACGCCGCCGAAGGCAATGGACAGATTCTCGACCTGTAACAGACTCATCGCATGCGCTCCGTTTTCAGGTAAGTACGGGAACGGCGGAACATGCCCTTGCGGTACAGCGGAAACAACTGGAACCAGGTGCGCACCTTCAACCAGACACCATAAAGGCCACGCGGCTCATAAATCACCATGACCAGAATAATCAGCGCGAAGGCAGCCATGTCCATACCCGGATAGTTGCCCAGTGCAATCGGGGTGTGCGCGTTGACCAGGTCTCGCAGGGTCGCGATCACCTGGGGCAGCAGCACCACCACAATAGCCCCCAGGAAAGCACCATGCATGGCGCCCAGCCCGCCGATCACCACCTGCAGCAGCAGCGTGATGGAAATCAGGATCAGGAAGCTTTCGTAATTCACCACCTGCACCATGTGAGCGTACAACGCCCCGGCGAGCCCGGTGATGGCACAGGACAAGGTGAAGGCCAGCGTCTTGGTATTGGCCACGTTCACGCCCAGCGCCCGCGCCGACACCTCGCTGTCACGCACCGCCAGAAACGCACGGCCGGAAGGCGAGCGCAGCAGGTTGGCATACATCAGCGTCACCAGCAGCAACACCCCCAGACACAGGTAGTAGAAAGCAGTGGGCGTGCCATAGCGGTCGATCTCGTAGCCGAATAGTTCGATGATGGGCGCAAGCACACCGCTGACCCCACCCGTCACCGGCTCGGCGATGATGGCGATATCCTCGATGATCACGCTCAACGCCAGGGTGGCGATGGCCAGATAGATGCCCGTCATGCGTAACAGTGGCCGCGCCAGTACGGCCCCGGCCACGCCCGTGATCACGGCACTGGCGATCAGCGCCGGAATAAACGGCCAGCCGCGTGCCATCAGCGCGATATTGGCAAAGGCACCGATGGCCATGAACGCCGCATGACCGAGGCTGACCTGACCGGTGTGCCCCACCAGCAGCATCAGACCGAGACCGGCCAGCGACCAGATGGCAATCTGGGTCAACTCACCGACAAAGTACTCCGGCAACACGAAAGGCGCTGCAATCGCCAACAGGATCAGGATGCCGTACTGGATGCGATGCCGGTTGTCCTGAAACAGATTGATGTCGTCGTCGTAACTGCTCTTGAACTGAACTCTCATTGATTGCGCCCCCGCCCTACACTTTCTTCTGGCTGACCTGGGCGAACAAACCGCCCGGTCTCAGGATCAGCACCGCCAACATCAGCACGTAAGGCGCCACCTGCCCAAAGCCACTGGGCAGATAGCGCCCGGCGAAGGGTTCGACGATGCCCACCAGCAAACCGCCCACCAGCGCGCCCGGCAAGGAGCCTAATCCACCAATCACGGCGGCGGCAAAGGCCTTGATACCGAACAACAGGCCTACCGAAGGCTCCACCGCGCCCTTGGCGGCGAACAGCACCCCGGCGATGGCCGCGACAACCCCCGCGAGGGCCCAGACGATGGCGTTGACCCGCTTCACCGGAATACCCATGTAGTAGGCCGCCATCTGATTCTGGCTGCTGGCCTGCATGGCAACGCCGAGACGGGTACGGGCAAAGAAGAAATACAGCACCGTGGTCAGCAATACCGTGGCGCCAATAATGACCGCGTCCACCATCGGAATCAGGAGACCGCCGAAGCGCAGCACCTGCCCGGTAAACGGCGTTTCCAGGGACATGGGGTTGTGGCCCCAGACGGTGCCGGCAAAAAAGCGGATCAGGAAACCCAGCGCAATAGTCAGGATCACCATGGCAAACTGCGGCTGGCCAAAGATGCCGCGCAGCACGAAGCGCTCCAGCAGATAGCCAAACGCACCGAGCACCAGGGCGGCGCACACCAGCCCCATCAGGAAGGGCAGGTCCGCATAGCCGGTATTGATGAAGGTGATTCCCAGAAACGCCCCGAGCATGAGCATATCGCCCTGGGCAAAATTGACCGCTTCCGATGCCTTGTAGATCAGCACGAAGCCCAGCGCCAGCAGGCCATAAATACAGCCGTTGGCGATGCCGCTGATCAGCAGCTGCAGCACATCCATCGAACATGTCCCGTATCGGTTGTTGTTATCGCCGCAGCCGGGGCTGCGTCAATCTTCACGCCGCCAAGTCTGTTGCAGAACCGCTTCCGTCTGCTGACCCGGCAGTCAAGGCGTGGGCCCAAGCATGCCGGATATTGTCAATCGGCGCAAAACGCGTGAGACTGCGCAGCCCGAATCACAAACGGTGAGGTGTCATGACACCGCTCTCCCCCGCGCCCCTGTGGCGTCGCCTGGCCGCACTGGGCTATGACCTGCTGCTGCTGATCGCGCTGGTCTTCATTACCACCGGCATCGTGATCCCGTTGTATACCCATTCCGGGCTCGCCGTCACCGACGTGAATGGTGTAATCCGCCCCCCGACCTGGTTCCTGCGCGGCGTGTTGTTACCTTTGTTGCTGCTGGAGATATGGGCTTTCTATGCCTGGTTCTGGCTGCATGGCGGCCAGACACTGGGCATGCGCGCCTGGCGCATCCGCACGCAGTCGCCAGGCAATCACATGCTGACGCTGTTACAGACCGTGAAGCGTTTCGGGGCAGGCATTCTGAGCTGGATACTGCTTGGCGCGGGCTACCTGCTGGCACTGGTGCCGCCTCACCAGACACTGCATGACCGGCTTTCCGGCACCGAAACAATGCTGCTACCGAAACCGGTAAAGAAAGCCTGATTCAGGGTCAGCGAATGCGGCCGAGGAGCCAGATCCCGACGGCCAGGCATACGGCTGCGGGCACAGCGGCCGCCAGCAGCGGCGGCATCTGGAAGATCAGCGAGACATGGCCGATAAACTGCTGGCCATAATGAAACACCATGCCGGCGATGATGCCGGTGGTCAGTCGCAGCCCCATGCTGACTTCACGCAGGGGGCCAAAAATGAAGGAAATGGCAATCAGCACCATGCCCAGAGTCGCGAACGGCATGAACAGCTTCTGCCAGAAAGACAGCAGATACTCCCCCGCCTCGAGCCCCTGGCGCTGCAAATAATGGGCGTAGCCCCAGATCTTGGTCAGCGCCAGATTTTCCGGGCTCAGTACGATGATCGACAACAACTCCGGCGTCAGCTCCGACTCCCACACACCCGTGCTCTGCCGGTAAGGCACTGTGCTGTCCTCCAGCAACGAGGTGCCGGAAATGTCCTCGGTGAACCAGCTTTCGTTCTGATAGATTGCGCGGCCGATAAACTGGGTTTCCGCCAAGGTGCGGTTTTCGTGGAAGCGATAGCGGGTCACACCGTGCAGCACGCCATTGGACTGCACCGCATTGATGTGAATGAACTCGTTACCTTCACGGTGCCAGAACCCGGAGCGGGACCGATAGGTAATATCCTCGCCCCGTTCGGCGATGGCCCGATTGCTCTGCGCGATACGCTCACTCCAGGGCACCACATACTCCCCCACCGCCATGCCGACGAGCAGCAGCACGATGGCCGGACGCATCACCAGCCAGCTGATGCGGCGCGGCGAGGTGCCGGAGCCTCGAATGATGGTCAGTTCGCCACTGTTGGCCAGCACCCCCAGCCCCAGCAGCGTCCCCAGCAGCACCGCCATGGGCAGGAACTCATGAGCCGTGCGCGGCATGGTGGTGACGACATACTGCATCGCCTGCATGACCTGATAATTGGCGCGCAGCTTGCCCAGCTCGTCGATAAAGCTGAACAGCCCGTCCAGGGCCAGCAGCACCGCCAACACGGCCAGCGACGGCAGCAGCACGGCATTCCACAGATAGCGGCGAATCAGGATCATGCTTGCGCCACCCCTTTGGTGCGTGCCCGGAATACCGGCCAGAGGTAGAGACTGGCCACCAGTATGATGGCCAGCAAATGCACCCAGGCGGTGTGGTACCAGAACGGCCGCTCCGCCGGTGGCGTGTCCTCGATCCAGCCGCGCATCACCATGATCAGGCCGACGTAAAACAGATACAGCAACACAGCGGGAATCAACTTGCCGAAGCGGCCCTGGCGCGGGTTGACCCGCGCCAGGGGAATCGCAGCGATGGTCATTACCGGCACCAGCAACACCAGGGCGATACGCCACTGCAATTCAGCATCCGCCTCCGGGTCGTCCAGATTGTCCATCAACGTCAGCGTGCTCAGGGCACGCACTTCCGGCGGGCGCGGCACGCTGCGCTCCTCGCCCACGCGCACCAGGGCGCGCTCGAACAGCACCTTGCGGAAATCACCGTCACCCGGCTGGCCGCTGTACTGATGGCCGTTCAGCAATTCCAGATAGGTCATGCCCTCATGCTCTATCAGCGTGCCGGTTTCTGCCCAGACGGTCAGCATCTCGCTCTGGCTTTCCCCGGAATAGGTGCGGAAATCCGAAATAAAAACCCGTTTCAAAGAACCTTTGTCGCGATCGAACCCCTCTGCATAAGTAGCCCGATAGGTATTCCCCGAGCCACGTACATGGAAACGTCCCGGCGTCAGCAATTCCAGCACGGAGCGCCCCTGCTGTTCCTCAAAGATCCGCGACACTTCTTCGTCAGCCAGCGGCGTGACATACAGTGCAAAGAAACCGATCACCATGGTGGTCACCGCCACCGGCGCCGCCATCGCCCGGATCAGGCGCTGCTGGCTGACACCGCAGGCACGCAACACCACCACTTCGTTGTCGGTATACATGCGCCCGAGCACCAGCAGCACGCCGATAAACAGACTCAACGGCAAAATCATCTGCAGGAATTCGGGTAACCGGAACGCCATCACGGAGAACAGCACCGTGGCGTCGATATCACCCACCGCCGCGGAGGCCAGATAACGGATGAAACGCCCACTGACCAGCACCATCACCAGCACGAAGGTAACGACGACCGTGGTCATGAACAGTTGCTTGTTGACGTAGCGATAGAGAATCAAGGGTCAGCCTGCATACCGGGAAAGGCACCGTCGAAACGACGTGGCGCAACGTTGAGCGCCGTATTGTACCCCAGCCGTGCGGGGTGAGCACCGCCGCATGTACCGCGCCACGCAATCTGCTAGCATCTGTCCACACTCTGTCCCCTGTTACCCACCGGAGCCTCCATGGATTACGCCGTCAGCAGTAAAGCCCCCGCCCTCCTGAAAGCCGATTGCCTGGTGGTCGCGTTGAACAAGGGTGCCACCGATCTGCCTGACACCCTGCCCGACGCCACCCGCAAGCTGATCAGCGCTTGCGTGAAGAGCGGCGACTTCGCCGGCAAGAAGCAACAGACCCTGTTACTGCAACAACCGCCGGAACTGAGCGCCACGCGCCTGCTGCTGGTCGGCACCGGCGCGGAAGGCGCGCTGGGCGTGCAGGCCTTCCTGCAACTGGCTGCCACCGTCGCCAAAGGCGTGGCCGCGACGGGTGCGCGCAGCGCCGCCTGGCTGCTGGACAATATTGCCGTCAAAGAGCACGACACCGCCTGGATCGTGCGCGAAGGCAGCCGTGGTGTAGCTGACAACACCTACCGCTACGATACGTATCGCAGCGACAAGTCCGGCGCCCCGGCGCTGAAGCGCTTTACCTTCCTGACCAGCGCCCCGGCGGCAGACGCGAAGCAGGCACTGGCCGAGGGCACCGCCATCGCCGCCGGTATGGCACTGGCCAAAGATCTCGGCAACCGCCCGCCCAACGACTGCCACCCGGACTATCTGGTAACCGTCGCCAAGGCGCTGGCGGACGAATACCCGGCGCTCAAGCTCAAGACCATCAGCGAAAAACAGGCTGAAAAGCTGGGCATGGGCGCCTTCTGCTCCGTGGCCCGGGGCAGCGAGCGGGATGGCCAGATCATGATCTTTGAATACCAGGGCGCCAAAGGCGCGCCGGTGGCCCTGGTCGGCAAGGGCATTACTTTCGATACCGGCGGCATCTCCCTCAAGCCCGGCGCCAGCATGGACGAAATGAAATACGACATGTGCGGCGCGGCCAGCGTCTTCGGCACAGTGAAGGCCGTGTGCGAGCTGCAATTGCCGATCCATCTGGTGGCCGTTGTGGTCGCTGCGGAAAACATGCCGGACGGCCGCGCCTCGCGGCCCGGCGATATCGTGCGCACGCTGTCCGGCCAGACCGTTGAAATCCTCAATACCGATGCCGAGGGCCGACTGGTACTGTGCGACGCGCTGACCTATGTGCAGCAGAAGTACAAACCCTCCGCGGTGGTGGATATCGCGACCCTGACCGGCGCCTGCGTCGTCGCGCTGGGCGCCCATGCACAAGCTGTCTATGCCAACGATGCCGAACTGGCAGAAGAACTGCTGTTGGCGGGCGAAGACTGTGGCGACCGGGGCTGGCCCATGCCGCTGTGGGACGATTATCAGGAACAGCTGGACAGCCCCTTTGCCGACATGGCCAATATCGGCGGGCCGAAGGCCGGCTCGATTACTGCTGCCTGCTTCCTGTCACGCTTCACCAAAGACGTGAGCTGGGCGCATCTGGATATCGCCGGCACGGCCTGGGTCAGCGGCGGCAAGTTGAAAGGCGCGACCGGCCGTCCTGTACCGATGCTGACCCGCTACCTGATGCACAAGGCCGGCAGCGGCGATGACTGAAGTGCTGTTCTACATTACCGACACCCCCGGCGTGCGTGCCAGCCTGGCCTGGCGCATCGCGGAGAAGGCCTGGCGGCAGCAGCGCCGGGTCTATATCCACAGCGCGTCGGCGGCCGACGCCGAGGCGCTGGATGCCACCTTCTGGGCCCAACCGCCCGCAGGCTTCCTGCCCCACGCCCTGCTGGGCACGGCAGCTGCTGCGGGCAGCCCGGTGGTGTTGGGGCACGGCGACGATCCCGGCGAGCACCACGATGTGCTGATCAACCTTGCCGGCGAGGTCCCCGATTTCTATGCGCGCTTCCAGCGCGTGGCGGAGATGATCTGCGGCGACCCGGCCTTGCGGGATCAGGGCCGTGCCCGCTGGAAGTTCTACCGCGAACGCGGTTACCCCGTCACCGACCATCGGCTCTGACCCTCGGCTCTGAGGCAAGCTGCCCCTCAGGCTGTGATGCAGGTATCGCTGCGGCACTCAAACGCTTGTCCTGCACCCTGACCTTTGACAACAATGGCATTTGGGCAACGATACGTGGGGCGGCCTGACACCGCTGCCACCGCAATATCACCGGGGGTTGTTGTGAGCAGAGAGACAGATTTGCCGCCACCAGACGCTATTTTTCGCAGCGGCCGCGCAGGCAGTACGGGCAAACCCGGGCTGCTGGACGAGCTGGATGATATCCGCAGCCTGCTGGGCGACGCGCTCGACGACGTGTCGGCGGGGCTGCCCGGCGATCTGGATATCCCGCTGCTCGAGCCTGACTCGCTCCCCGACGCCCCGCCTGCCGCGACGCCGCGCCCGAAAGCCGCCCCCTCTGGCCAGCATGTCGCCAAAGCGCCAGGGGCACCTTCCTCCTCGACTGCCCCGGCCAGCAAAACGGCGGCAGGCAACCCGCTGCAGGAGCTGCTGTCAGCGCGTGAGAACCCTTTTCTGCCCCGCCACACTATGGAGCGCCTGGCCCAGCACCGCGCCCACACCCCGGAAGGCCTGCGGCCGAGTACATCGACCGCTGCGGAGAAGCCGACCACCAGCGCGGCCGCCCAGGTCAGCCAGAGCACGCCCCGGCGCCCGGACGACGCCACCATCCGCGCCGCCGTGGACGAGATACTGGCGGTCTGGATGCCGCGCATCGAGCGCGAGCTGCGCGACCGATTGACGCAGCAAATGCGGGACAGAGACGACGCCTGAGGCCGATCTCTGTATAATCGCGGGCTTCGTCGAGCAGCCCGGGTAACGCCTCAGATCATGGATAAAACGTATCAACCCGAAGCCATAGAAAAGCGCTGGTACCAATGCTGGGAAGACGCCGGTTACTTTGCCCCGCAGGGCGAAGGCGAGCCCTTCAGCATCATGATCCCGCCCCCCAACGTCACCGGCTCCCTGCACATGGGCCACGGCTTCAATAATGCCGTGATGGATACCCTGATCCGCTATCGCCGCATGCAGGGGCGCAATACGCTGTGGCAGCCCGGCACCGACCACGCCGGCATCGCCACGCAGATGGTGGTGGAGCGCAAACTGGCCGCCGAGGGCAAGACCCGACACGACCTGGGCCGCGACGCGTTTATCGAGCGTATCTGGGACTGGAAGGCAGAATCCGGCGGCACCATTACCGGCCAGCTGCGCCGGCTGGGCTCCTCACTGGACTGGTCCCGAGAACGTTTCACCATGGATGAGGGCCTGTCCCGCGCCGTGCAGGAAGCCTTCGTGCGCCTGCATGAAGAGGGACTGATCTATCGCGGCAAGCGGCTGGTCAACTGGGACCCCACCCTGCACACCGCCATCTCTGACCTGGAAGTGGAAAACCACGAAGAACAGGGCCATATGTGGCACTTCCGCTACCCGCTTACGGATGGCTCCGGCCATCTGGTGGTGGCCACCACGCGGCCGGAAACCATGCTCGGCGACACCGCCGTAGCCGTGCACCCGGAAGACCCGCGTTACAAGGACCTGATCGGCAAGACCGTGCGCCTGCCGCTGGCCGAACGCGACATCCCGATCATTGCCGACGATTATGTTGATCCGGATTTCGGCTCCGGCTGCGTCAAGATCACCCCGGCACATGACTTCAATGATTACGACGTCGGCAAGCGCCACCAGCTGCCGATGATCAACATCATGACCATCGATGCCAGCCTCAATGACGACGTCCCGGAAGCCTATCGCGGCATGGATCGGCTGGTGGCGCGCAAGCAGATCGTCAGCGACCTGGACGCACTTGGTCTGCTGGAAAAAGTCGACGATCACAAACTGATGGTGCCGCGCGGCGACCGCTCCGGCGTCATTATCGAGCCCTACCTGACGGACCAGTGGTTCGTCGCGGTAGAAAGCCTGGCCAAGCCAGCGATAGACGCCGTCGAAAACGGCAGCATCCGCTTCGTGCCGAAGCAATACGAAAACATGTACTTCTCCTGGATGCGTGACCTGCAGGACTGGTGTATTTCACGCCAGTTGTGGTGGGGCCACCGCATCCCGGCCTGGTACGACGACGCCGGCAACATTTATGTCGGCCGCAGTGAAGGCGACGTGCGCGAGAAGCACCAGCTGGGCGACACGCCCTTGCTGCAGGACAACGACGTCCTCGACACCTGGTTCAGTTCCGCCCTGTGGACTTTCTCCACGTTGGGCTGGCCGGACAAGACGCCCGAGCTCGCGACCTTCCATCCCAGCAATGTGCTGGTCACCGGCTTTGACATCATTTTCTTCTGGGTTGCCCGGATGATCATGATGACATTGAAATTCACCGGTGATGTGCCGTTCAAAACCGTTTACGTACACGGGCTGGTGCGCGATGCCGAAGGCCAGAAGATGTCCAAATCCAAGGGCAACGTACTGGACCCCCTGGATCTGATCGACGGCATCAGCCTGGAAGACCTGCTGGCCAAACGCACCGGCGGATTGATGCAGCCGCAAATGGCCAGCCGCATCGACAAGCAGACACGCAAGGAATTTCCCGACGGCATTGCCGCCTATGGCACCGACGCCCTGCGCTTCACTTTCCTGTCGCTGGCCGCCACCGGGCGCGACATCAAGTGGGACATGGGCCGCATCGAGGGTTTCCGCAACTTCTGCAACAAGATCTGGAATGCCGCTCGCTATGTGGTGATGAATACGGAAGAGCAGGACTGCGGCCTGGAAGGCGACGTCGAGCTGGGCCTGGCAGATCGCTGGATCATCTCTGCCCTGCAGCGTGCAGAGCAAGACGTCAGCGAATCCCTGGATCAGTTCCGCTTTGATCAGGCGTCTCACGCTGCCTATGAATTTATCTGGAACGAATACTGCGACTGGTATCTCGAGCTGTCCAAGCCCGTGCTGTATGGCGACGACTACAGTGAAGCACGCAAGCGCGGCACCCGCCGCACGCTGCTGCGCGTGCTGGAAACCCTGTTGCGTCTGGCTCATCCCTTCATGCCGTTCATCACCGAGGAAATCTGGCAGCGTATTGCTCCGCTGGCCGGCCGCAGTGGCGACAGCATCATGCTGCAGCCTTACCCGGCATCCGACCCGGCGAAAATTGACGAGCAGGCCGAAGCCGATATCCGCTGGATTCGTGATGTCATTACGGCAGTACGTAACGTGCGCGGCGAAATGAATATCCCGCCAGGCAAGGCGCTGGACGTCTACCTGCACAACGGCGACGCGTCAGACCAGGCACGGGTCGATGCCAACCGTGGTTTCCTGTGCAAACTGGCCCGCCTCTCGTCGATCACCATGCTGTCCGCCGAAGATTCCGCGCCGCCATCAGCCACGCAGCTGGTGGGACGCATGGAACTGCTGGTGCCCATGGCCGGACTGATCGACAAGGAAAAGGAAATGGCGCGCCTGGGCAAGGAAGTGGAAAAGCTGCAGACCGACGTGGCCCGCTGCGAAGGCAAGCTCAAGAACCCGGCATTTGTCGACAAGGCACCCGATGCCGTGGTCGAGAAGGAGCGAGCCAAGGCCGCAGATCTGCGCTCTGCGCTTGCTCGCCTGGAAGAGCAGCTGGAAAAGATCAAGTACATGTAACTGCACACAACAGGACCGAGACACGACGATGGGGCAGCAAGCCACAGATCAACGACGGGAACGGATTCTCAGTGCTGCGCGGGAAGTATTTGCCCGGGAAGGTTTTCGCATTGCGGAGGTGAAAACCATCGCCCAGACCGCCGGGGTGGGCAAGGCCACCATCTACAAGTTCTTTGAATCCAAAGAACAGCTGCTGCTGGTGATTGTCGAAGAAAATCTCAATCAGCTTCGTGATCTGGCACTGCGTCAGCTGCTCAGCGATGGGCCGCCCATCGAGCGGCTGGAAGGCGCCTGCCGTGTCATTGCCCGCTTCATCGCTGGCAACCAGGCCTTCACTCGCGTACTGGTTCAGGAAGCAGGTGAGTTTGCCGGTGAGATCCAGCGCCGCCATCTGGCGCTGGTGGAGCAGAACATGCCCATCGCCGAGGTATTCTTCAGCGCACTGCGGGAACAAGGCTATTTTGTGGCGCTGGACACTCGCAGCACCATGCAGCTGATGATGAATCTGATAATGGGCACCGCTTACACCTGGTCGCTCACCGGCCAGGGCAATCTTGAGGAGCAAGCGGTCACCTACCTGCGTGTGCTGGTGGCCGGCATGCGCACCCCTCTCTAACGCTCGTCCATCACTCTCACTGCGGAGCACCACGATGCACAGCCTGCGACACCCGCCGTCCCGACACGCCCCATTGCTGTTGACCGCGACACTTCTGCTGTCCGCAACCCTGCTCCTCGGCGCCTGCCAGAACGGGGCACAGCACGACCCCATTATTGCTGCCACGCAAGGCGAGCACCGCACTGCTGCCTTCGTCGCGCGAGATGTCTGGCGGCGCCCTGTGGAGACACTGGCCTTTTTCAACGTTGAGCCGGATATGACGGTGGTGGAAATCTGGCCTGGCGCTGGCTGGTACACAGAAATTCTGGCGCCGCTGCTGCGCGACGAGGGCCAACTGTATGCTGCGCATTTTGATCCGGACACCCCGGTGCCCTTCTTTCAGCGCTCACTGGTTGCCTACCAGGACAAGCTGGCAGCGGAACCAGCGGTCTACGACCGGGTGGCACTCACCGTTCTCGCACCACCGGCGCACACCGCCATTGCCCCACCAGCCAGCGCCGACCGGGTGCTGACCTTCCGCAATGTGCACAACTGGGCCAGCGCCGGCAGCGCAGAGGCAGCATTCAGCGCCTTCCATACAGCCCTGCGCCCCGGCGGCATTCTGGGTGTTGTCGAGCACCGAGCCCCCGCAGGCCGGGACCTGGATGAGCAGATAGCGTCCGGTTACATGACCGAGGAATACGTGATTGCGTTGGCGGAAGCTGCCGGGTTCGAGTTGCTGGAGCGCAGTGAAATCAATGCCAATCCGGCTGACAGTGCCGACCACCCGGAAGGCGTCTGGACCCTGCCTCCCAGCCTGCGCCTGGGCGACACGGACCGGGAGCACTACCTGGCGATCGGGGAAAGTGACCGGATGACACTGAAATTCAGGAAGCCCTGAACAGGCACTGCTCCAGGCACCGGACCGTGATGGCTCAGGCGACCGGCTGAGCCGGCCCGAGCAGAGCCTCATCCGCTTCACCCAGCACCACCGCCTCGGCAATACCAGTCATGACCCGTTTGCAGCGGGTGACTTCTGCATCACTCAGTTTGCCATCGGCCAGCAGGTAAATGGAGTAGTTCTCAAGGCTCCAGAGCAAGGTGCGCAGCACCAACGGATCAAAACGCTTGCCGATCAGCCGGTGGATCTCTTTTGCCAGAATCTCTACGGCCAGATTCTGGCCATTCTCCCGATACGGGGCCAAGGCTGAGCCCGAACGGCGAGCCTCTTCCATCATCAGACGAATCACCGGACCCATGCTGACGTGGTACTCGAAGTAGATATCCGTGGTGTTGCGGATGATGTCCCGGACCGTATTCGAGCGGTTCACCTGCTGCTGGAAGCGCAGGATCATGTTCTCGACAAAGATCCGGTAGATGTTCTCCAGCACGTCCACCTTGTTGCGGAAGTACTTGTAGAAGGTGCGCCGGGAGATGTTCGCCGCATCCAGCAGATGCTGCACCGTGGTCCGGTGCAAGCCACGCTGGGCAAAGACCGCCATGGAGTGGATCAGTATCTCCGCCCGAGCCTGGGAGCGCTGCACACTGCGATCCTGACCCTGATACGCATCAAGAACCTGATTCACCACTTCGCGAATCGCGTCGAGATCCTGGTTTGACTTGAACTCCATCATGACTCACAACAGCTGGCCGCAGTGGTGCAAAGCTTAACCAACCGTGAACAGGGCGTAAACAGAGAGTTTATCCTTATTCGGATCGCGCCTGCCCATTGGCCCATCAGGTCAAGCACTGACCCCGTACCACAACCACTACAGCCCGCCCGCCTTATTCGCTACACTCCGGGGACCATCGGGAGACAAGATCATGTGGATGCAGTACCTGCCCTTCGGGGTCATTGCCATTGTCGGTGCCATTGCCTCAGACGGCTGCGATCTGAAAGTCGGTAGCCAGGGCAGCGGTGACGCCAGTTTTGCTATCACCGACGCACCCGCCGATGACGTGGATCGCGTGCGCCTGACAGTGACCGCCATCCACCTGGGTTATGACCGTGGCACCGAACGCCTGACACTGGATCCGCCGGTGGTGGTCAATAACCTGCTGGAACTGCAAGGTAGCCAATCCCAGATACTGTTCCCGCTGGATGAGATTCGGGCCGGCGACTATGAATGGCTGCGGTTGTTCATCTCGGAACAAGACGGTGACTCAGAAGTGCGTACTCGCGACACCGGCGGCACCCTGCCCCTGCGCCTGGGCACCGATGCCCCCGGCACCAGCGATCGCTACCTTCAATTGACCCGCGATTTTCGCATCGAGCCCAATGAGAGCAACCGGCTCACCATCGACCTTGATTTGCGACGCGCGCTGCTGAAACCCTCCGGCGAGGACTTTTATCTGCTCCGCCCTGCAATGCGGCTGGTAAACAACGACAAGAGCGGCATCATTGAAGGCACTGTCAGTAACGGCCTGATCAATACCAGCTCTTGCACCAGCGACCTGGCTGCCGATGAGGGGCGTGGGCTCGGCAATGCGGTCTATCTATACGAAGGCAGCAATCGGACACCCGGGGATATCCATGTCAACGCCCAGGGGCAACCTGTCGGCACACGCCTGAACCCGATTACCACTGCCGACGTGCGCATGAACCTCACCAACAGCACCTACGAATTCGAAATCGGCTTTGTACCTCAGGGCACCTATACCGTGGCGTTCACATGCCGATCATTGGGTGACAGACCCAATGCCCAGGATACCAATGTCACCTTCCTGAAGGTCGCCAACGTCACCGTTGCGGCAGGAGAAACACGCACCATCAACCTGAGTAACTGATCCTGACCCATGCTGATCTGACTTATGAAGGCTGGCCGCTGCCCTCAAGCGGCCAGCATATCGTCACTGCCCCCACCCTCACGTCCCTTCCGGTCGCGTATCCGTAACCAGACCTTCTCGTGAAAGTGGTACGCCACGGTGTTGACCAGCGGCTCAACCAACGCCACTGCACCGCCAATCATCCAGTCACCTGTCATAGCCCAGACGACCAGAAAGGCGACAACGATGTGCATGACTCCGAAACTGGCTGTCTTGATCATGGTGCTGCGCTCCAGATGACATTGATTCTCAGGTAGATCATCGCATATCTGGGGGTGGCGTTAAGGTGATTAATACTCTTTTGGCGATAGGGCCGGACTATGGCAGGGGCTTTGGGTTGCTCGGCGTGCCTGGGCAGTTGCGGTAATAAGCTGGGAGATGGTCGACCTACTTGATCAACGCGGTGCGTTGACCCCTTCGGGGCGCCTGCGGCGTCCACCGGCGATAGCCGGTGTCACATGGCAGCGCGTTGCGCTGCGAGGTAGTGGGAGGAGGACTTCGCTCCTAAATATAAAAAACCCCCGACGCGGAGCGGCGGGGGTCTTTTATATTTAGGAGCCTGACGATGACCTACTCTCAC
>NZ_JAIOUB010000002.1 GCF_019931215.1 Alcanivorax limicola | reverse complement strand
CTCATAATGAGTTGAACTTGCTCTAATGCCGAATGTTACTAAACCCGACACAGAGCAGGTCCCACACGTTTGTCTGCCTGATTGTTAAAGAGCGCCTCGGTGGGGTAGGACCCCGTCGAGAGAGGCGCCATTCTACAGAGCGGCCCCTCACTGTCAATTACTTTTTGAAGATTTTCTTCACCGGCGGAGCCCCCGAGGGGAGCCCGCCCGCAGCCACGCCCTTGCAGGCCCGGCCCAGACCCGATTCAGACCACCCGCACCCGGGCGATCTTCTTCTTGCCGGCCTGCACCACCCGGGTTTCACCCCGAGCCAATGTCATATCCGGCGCCGCCGGGGCGCCATCCACATAGACCACGCCTCGGCCCAACATATCCTTGGCCGCCTTGCCGCTCTGCGCTAGCCCTGCTTCGCGCAGCAGGTCCAATAGCCGCAGCCCGCCATCCTCCCCCGCATGCACCTCCACTTCCGGCAAGTTCTCAGGTATTACGCCCAAAGCAATCTGATTTCCTGCAGATGATGGCGCTGCGATGGCCGCGCCGCCATCATGGAAACGACTTATCAGTTCGGCAGCCAGCAGTCTTTTGGCATCCCTGATGTCAAAGACATTCTTAGCCTCTTCTTCCAAGAACGCAGCTCCGACAAGATGACCATCCTTGAAGCGCCGCCCGTCCGACATAAGGGAGCAGGCCCTACGGTAATCAAACTCGGTCCCGTGACCATGCGTCTCGCGGCTAAAGCAGCGCTCTCGCATACCCTCAATTTCGCTCATCGGCAGAAAACTCAAGAGCTCGAAGTACCGCCAAATCAAGCCATCCTGCAAGCCAATGATTTTCCTATACATTTCCCCGGGAGCATCGGTGACACCAATATAGTTACCCAGGGACTTGGACATCTTCTGGACGCCGTCCAGCCCCTCCAGGATAGGCACCGTGATGCACACCTGGGGCGCCTGCCCGTAATGCTTCTGCAGCGTACGCCCCATCAGGAGGTTGAACTTCTGGTCGGTGCCGCCAAACTCCACATCTGCCTGCAGCGCTACGGAGTCATAGCCCTGGATCAGGGGGTACAGGAACTCGTGGATGGCGATGGGCTGATTGGCCTTGTAGCGCTTGTCGAAGTCATCCCGCTCCAGCATGCGCGCCACTGTGTACTGGCCGGCCAGCTTGATCATTTCGGCCACGCCCAGCACGTCCATCCACTCCGAATTGAAGCGGACTTCGGTCTTGTCCGGGTCGAGGATCTTGAAGACCTGCTCTTTATAGGTCTCGGCATTGGCCTTCACGTCCTCCCGGGTGAGGGGCGGCCGGGTTGCGCTCTTGCCGCTGGGGTCGCCGATCATGCCGGTAAAGTCGCCGATCAGGAACACTACCTGATGGCCCATATCCTGGAACTGGCGCAGCTTGTTGATCAGTACCGTATGGCCGAAATGCAGGTCCGGGGCCGTGGGGTCGAAACCCGCCTTGATTCGCAGGGGGCGCCCCTCCTGCAGCTTGCGCCGCAAATCCTCTTCAAGGATGATCTCGTCTGTCCCGCGGCGAATCTCTGCGAGCGTCTGCTCAAGCGTCTGCTCAGGAAGCTCCTGACTGGCCATGCCAACCCCTGGGTGTGAAGAAAGGGGCGCTATTGTAGCACTTGAATGATCTGGCGAAAGGCGGTTATCTTCTGATCTACAGATTCCACGTTCCTCGACTTTTCCGGGGGTTACGTCCATTAATTAAGAATTCACTGCACATGAAACTGATATTGGCCCGCCTCACCCAGTTCGCGCGCTGCTTCCCCAAAGGCCATCTGATGGCCTGTGCGGCGCTGTTCGGCCTGCTGAGCGCCGCCGTCATCCTGCCCACATCTGGCGCCACGCCGGATGAGAAGCCTGCGGTACGCGCCCTGACATTGCCCGCCCCCAAAGCCCGGCCGGCCTCCGAACAGGCGACCGAAGCCCTTGCGGCAGCAGAACAAACACCCGATTTCCACTGGCGCGAAATTACCGTGTCTCCCGGCGACACCCTCTCACGTCTGCTGCAGGCGGAGGGCGTCAGCGCGGGCCAGGTACACCGGCTGGTCACTGCCGACAAACGGCTGGCCGCACTGACCAACATCCGCCCGGGCGATGTCATGCGCGTGGCGCTCGACGATGCGCAGCAACTCGTGGCGCTGGAACATCGCATCAGCCGGGTTGAATCACTGCACGCCGAATACAGTGACGAAAGCTGGACCGTGCGCGAAGAAAAACGGGATTACGAGCGTCAGGTGCGCTATGCCCAGGCCACTATCAGCGACTCTCTTTTCCTGTCCGCGCAACGCGCCGGCATGACCGACAACCTGATCATGCAGCTGGTGAACATCTTTGCCTGGGACGTGGATTTCGTGCTCGATATTCGCCAGGGCGACAGCCTGGAAGTGCTTTATGAAGAGCTGTATCTGGATGGTGAGCAGGTCGGCACCGGCAACATCCTGATGGCCAATTTCAATAATCGTGATCGTCGGTTGACCGCTTTCCGTTACGAAACACAGGAAGGCAATATCGAATTCCTGGACATTGCCGGCAACTCCTTGCGTCGCGAATTTATCCGCACGCCGGTGGAGTTCGCTCGCATCAGTTCGCGCTTCAATCCCAATCGCCGGCATCCGGTTCTCAATACTATTCGCGCCCATCGCGGCGTGGATTACGCGGCGCCCACAGGCACACCCATCCGCGCCACGGGCGACGGCCGGGTCGAGTTCGCTGGCGTGCGCGGCGGCTACGGCAACGTTGTTGTGATTCGCCACGGCCAGCAGTACAGCACCTTGTACGCGCACATGAATTCATTCGCGCGCGGCATTCGCGCCGGCGTGCGGGTGCGTCAGGGCCAGACCATCGGCACGGTGGGCATGACAGGCCTGGCCACCGGCCCGCACCTGCATTACGAATTTCTGGTCAATGGCACCCACCGTGATCCTCTGACGGTGCAACTGCCGAAAGCCCGTGGCGTCGCAGACGAAGAGCGCCGGGACTTTCTCGTGTATGCCAACCGGCTGCGCAACCAGATGGCCCTGCACGCCGAGGCATTTACTCTTGCCCAGAATTTCTGATGCAGACACCTCGCACAATGAAGGTCTGTTTATTGGTCTGATATCCGGCACCAGCGCCGATGCCATTGATGCGGCGCTGGTGCGCGTCACAGCGCAAGGCTGCCAGATGATCGCGCAGCACACGCCCCCGTATGATGACGCCCTGCACGATGCCGTGGTTGCGCTATGCAATCCGGGCGCTGACGAGATAACCCGACTCGGCGCGCTTGATCAACGGCTCGGCCATGACTTCGCCAATGCTGCACTGGCACTGATCGAGCAGGCCGGTTTCTCGCCGGAGGACATCACTGCCATCGGCAGCCACGGGCAGACCGTGCGGCATATGCCTGAACTCGCCTGCACCCTGCAAATCGGCAATGCCGATGTGATTGCCACCCGCACCGGTATTACCACGATCAGCGATTTTCGCAGCCGTGACATGGCACTGGGCGGACAAGGCGCACCGCTGGTGCCGCGCTTTCATCAGGCGTGCCTGTCACGCCCCGGCATGCGTCGGGCTGTTCTGAATCTGGGTGGCATTGCCAACGTGACACTGCTTGAAGGGGAAACACTGATCGGCGGCTTTGATACCGGACCCGCCAGCGTGCTGATGGATTACTGGTGCCGCAAACACACCGGTGAGCGCTTTGACCGCGATGGCGCCTGGGCGCAACGCGGCCAGGTCATCCCGGCGCTGCTGGATCATTGCCTGCGGACGCCCTATCTGGCGTTGCCGGCCCCGAAAAGCACCGGGCGCGAGCTGTTCAACGGCCCCTGGCTGGAAGCGCAGCTGACCCAGTGTCCGGCTGCTGCGGACGCCGCACCGGAGGACGTTCAGGCAACGCTCTTGCAGTTCACCGCACGCACCATCGCTGACGCCCTGCAATCCTTTGCGCCCAGCGAGCTGCTGGTTTGCGGCGGCGGCGCCGCCAACGGCCACCTGATGACGGCGCTGGGGATCGAGCTCCCCGGCGCCAACGTGTCAACCACCTCCGATCACGGCGTGCCCGCTGACATGGTCGAAGCCTGCGCCTTTGCCTGGCTGGCGTGGGCGCATCTCAATGGCGTGCCCGGCAATGCACCGCAGGTCACCGGCGCGTCCCGCGATGCCGTGCTGGGCGCCCTGTACCCGGCGTAACCGGATTTCATCCGACAAGCGTGATCAGGCACCCCCGTGAGGCACGATCAGTATCTTGCCGTGCCGTTCGCCCTGCGCCGCTGCCGCCACCGCTGCCTGAATATCCTCAATGCCATACGTCGCATGAATCGGCGCATGCAGTGTGCCGGACGACATCAGCCGGGTCAGATCACTGAACAACGCCATCTGCTCCGGCTGACTGGTGGTACGAAACCAGTGCGCCAGCCAGAAGCCGGTGAGCCTGATCTGATTGAAGATCAGGGCCATGGACGACAATTGGCAAGGCTCACCACTCATTCGTCCGTAGTTCACCAGCGTTGCGCCGGGCGCCAGGCAGGACGCCAGGCGATCTGTGGCCGCACCGGCCACCGCATCAATGCCCAATCGCACCTCGCCCTTGCCGATCAGGTCACGGACGCGCTTGCGCAGGTCCGGCCCATCCACCAGCACCACATCACCGCCCTGCTGGCGCACCCCTTCCACTGCGGATTCGCGGCGCACCACGTTGATCGTGCGGAAGCCGCGCACCTTGGCCAGCTGGATCAGGTAACTGCCAACCCCGGAGTTGGCCGCATTCTGTATTACCCAATCGCCGGCATGCAGGTCCACGAAATCGGTCAACAACAGCGACGCGGTGGGTGGATTGACGGTAATCATCGCCAGCTGTTTCGGATCCACATCGTTGGGTAGCGGGATCAGCGCCTTGGCCTCGGCCACCATGTGCGTGGTCCAGGTGCCGCTGCCAACGGGCAACAACACCACCTGCCCGATCGCCGGGTGCCGCACATCCGGCCCCAGCTCGATCACCCGACCCACGCCTTCGTTGCCGCCCACGGCGGGCAGCGGCGGCAACATGCCGTAGTCGCCAGTCAGGGTCAGCACATCAGACGGATTGATCGGCGCCGCCAGCACTTCCAGCAATACCTCACCGGCGCCGAGCTGTGGCCGCTCAAAGACCACCGGATGAATCACGTCCTGGGGGACAGGCCCGCGTATGTCATATTGTGCCTTGATCAGTTTCATTGCAGCGTCCTCGCTGTCGGAGACTTAGGGCGTTATCACAATCTTACCGCTGGAACGGCGCTCAAACAGCGCACGAAACGCCTCGCCGGCCTGTTCCATGGGATAAACGTGATCCGGTGCCGTTTTAAGCTTGCCTTCCTGCGTCCAGGCCACCAGTTGCTCAATCACGGGCGGCACCACGGCAGGATTGCCCATGACCTCACCCCCCCAGTTGACGCCGATGATCGAACAGCGTTTCAGCAGTGGCAGATTGAGCGGGATGGTGGCGATGCCGGTGACAAAACCCACCACCAGAAAACGCCCGCCCGGGGCCATCAGACGCAATGCCGGTTCTGCGGTATCGCCACTCACCGGGTCATAGACCACATCCACACCACCCGGCGCTGCCGCCTTCACCGCCTTGCGCCAGTTTTCGTCGGTGTAGTCCACCGCCACATCCGCGCCGGCATCCAGGCAAAGCTGACGCTTTTCTTCGGTGGAAGCACAGGCAATCACTTTGGCGCCCATGGCTTTTGCCAACTCTATCGCCGTGGAACCTGTAGTGCCGGAAGCCCCCAGCACCAGCACGGTTTCACCGGCCTGCAGCCTGCCGCACTCACGCAGACCGTAAAGCCCGGTTGCGTAAGCGATGAAATAATTTGCCGCATCCAGCAGCGGCACGTCTTTCGGCAGCGGGAAACAGGACATTGCTGGCAGCGTCACTTTCTCTGACATACCGCCCAACAACGCAAAACCCGCCACATGATCACCGACCTTGAGATGGGTGACGCCTTCGCCGGTCTGCTCGACCACACCGGAAATGGCGCTGCCCGGCACAAACGGCAGCGGCGGCTTGATCTGATACTCTCCCTTGACCAGCAAACCATCAAAATAGCCGACGCCAACGCCGGCCATTTTCAACATGATCTCGCCTTTCCCCGGAGCTCGCTCCGGCACCTCGGACACTTTCAGGGCAGACGGATCACCAAATGCTTCAACTTGTAGCGCGCGCATCAAAATAACCTCTTGGTTTTATAAAAAAGAAAATCAGGGCCTGTTACGGCCAAACTGGTCGTGGCTCGATACCCACTGATCCGACACGATCGCCGCGCTCAGGGACAGTTCACCACATAACACAACACCGGCGATGATCTCCGCCAGCCGGTACACCTTGCCACTCCCGTAGCAGTCCATCATTGCCAGGCATTCGCGCTGTGTCGGCAGGCCGGTGCCGCCACCATACGTCGCCACAATCAACGAGGGTATCGTGATCGAGAAATAGTAATCGCCGTTATCCTTGAGCTCGCCGTACACCATGCCGGCCGAGGATTCCGCCACGTTGGCCACATCCTGACCGCAGGCGATAAACACCGCGGTGATGCCGTTGGCAAAGTGCGAGCCATTATTGACGGAGCCCGACAACATAGCGCCCATATTGCTCAACTGCCGCTGCCGGTGCAGGGCCTCTGCTGTGGTGTGCATGATGTCGCGAATCATGGCAGCGGGCAGCGTCACTTCAGCCACCACACGCTTGCCGCGCGAGTGCAGATTATTGACGTGGGAATGCTTCTTGTCGGTGTCGAAATTGGCCGCCAGCGAAAAGTGTTCCAGCCCCGGCGGCTTCTGCGCCAGTATCCACTGGCAGGCATGGTGCGCCGCCTTGCTGACCATGTTCTGGCCCGCAGCATCGCCGGTGGTGAAATTGAACCGCAACCAACGCATCTTGCCCTGGGCGTATTGCTCTATGTCGCGCAGCTTGCCCACCGATGTTGTCGTTTCAGCCTCGCTGCGGATGGCATCAAAATTCGCGGTCACCCAGAGACCAAAATCCCGCGCATGGCGGGCATTTTCAAAGACGAAGATGGGCGCACGCTGCATGGCGTCATCAATTACCGTGGTGGTGATGCCACCGGCTTCCCGCGCCAGGCGCATGCCGCGGTTATAGCTGGCGACCAGCGTGCCCTCGGTGGTCGCCATGGGCACGAAGACCTCGCCCTGGACATGCTCGCCATTGAGCAACATCGGCCCGGCAAACCCCACAGGCACCTGGGCGACGCCAGCGAACTGTTCGATGTTGCCCGGCAGCAGCGCCGGATCAACAGAGTAATGCCCGAGATGTTCCAACGAGACACCGGCACGTTGCTCGACAAATTGACGGCGAGCCGCCGCCATATTGGCGGTGTAATCATTGTTTTTATCACGGGGTAATCGGGAATCCGTCATGGGCCTGCCTCAGGGTAGCGATAGCGCAGCCATAGGGTGGCCCAGCGGACGTTGGGGAGCAAGTCAGGGCCTGACAGAAAGCGTCAGACAGAAAAGGAAGACCCGCAACCGCAGGTGGAGGTGGCATTCGGATTCTGGACAACAAACCGAGAACCCATCAGGCCCTGATCGTAATCCACTTCTGACCCGGCCAGATACTGGATGCTCATGGCATCCACCAGCAAGGCCACGTCACCATTATCGACAATGGTGTCGTCCTCACGGGTATCTTCATCAAAGGTAAAGCCGTAAGAGAACCCGGAGCAGCCACCGCCGGTGATATACACCCGCAATTTCAGCGCCTGATTGCCCTCTTCCTCACGGAGCGCGCGCACCTTGGCGGCGGCGCGATCCGTCAGTGAAATACTTGTCTGTGTTGCATCAATGGAGTCAGTCATGTCCCGCACAGCGTTGTGGTAAGCCGCCATAGAGTCCAATACCCGACCATTATAGTCAAGTATTGGGCTGCTCGGCCGATGTGCTGGCCCCTGGCCGGCTGGTCTCGGCGCTTGCCGGCTTGCCCGCATCCGGCGCGGGCAGGTTCTTGCGCTCGCCCTGACGCACCAGCTTGCCGTTCACCTGAGCCCCGACCACCATTTCGATGAGGTTGTAGTAGACATTGCCTTCGATGACCGCCTTTTCGGCCAGCTCGAGCTGTTCCGTGGCGTGCACATCCCCTTCGACACGCCCGTTGATGACGATGCGCGGCACCCGGACCTCGCCCTTGACCACGCCGTTCTCGCCGATCACGAGACGTCCGCCCTGACCGGTGACACTGATATTGCCTTCCACGCGGCCCTGGACATGCAGCCCGCCGGAGAAACTGATATCGCCCTTGATCTCAGCCGTCGGTGCCACGAGGGTGTGGTTCCGGTAATCTTCACGTACTTTCTTGTCCCGCCCGAGCACTATGCTTCTCCTATAACTGCCAGCCAAATTGACGCTCCGTCCGCTGCCCACCACGACCCGAGGTCGCGGCTTCCACGGTGATGTTGCGCGGCAACACACCATCAGGCAGTTCCAGGCGGCCGGAAAGCTCCTGGAAATAGCGGAAGCGGAAGCTTGTTGTACTGTCATCCTGACTGATCAGGTCATTGCCGGACACGGTGATCCGGTTGCCGTCCTGCTGTCCGTCCAGGGTCATGGAAACCTCCCCGGCAACAAAGTTGCGGTTATCGCCCACCTGAGTCAACACCAGTCTGTAACTGAAGACCCCGGCGCGGTCGGTCGCCGCCACATCGAAACGCTCAATGCGCAAACCCTGCTCCACATCGCCCGGTGACATCACGTTCTTGTAGAACGCTACCGCCTCTTCCATCTCGGCGATCTGGTCGCGCAGGCCGCGCAACTCCTGGCGCACCTGCTCCTGCGCCTGATGACTGACTTCATTGCCGGTGCGATGCAGCGCCAGCTCACCCCGGGCCTCACGCAACTGCCCCTCAAGCTGGCTGACGCGATGCTTGAGGCGCTGCTGATCCAGGTTGGTCGCCCAGCCCTCACTGCCGCCGCTGGAATACCCGGCAACAAACGCCAACACCAGTCCCAGTGCCGTGCCCATTGCCAGCAGCGTGCGCAGCCATGCTCGCCGCCGCAGATCCACCGGCATGAGCGTCAGTTCACTGCTTTTCTTCTTTCGTCTCATGGGCATGTCATGGCAGCAATGCCGCTCCTTCAAGGCCGGCTCGCTCGGGTAGCCCGAGCATGATGTTCATATTCTGCACTGCCTGGCCGGACGCGCCTTTGACCAGGTTATCAATCACTGACAACACCACCACAGTATTTCTGCCCTGTGGCCGGTGCAGCGCGATACGACAGTGGTTGGCGCCTTTGACAAACCGGGTTTCCGGGTGGCTGCCCAACGGCATCACATCCACAAACGGCTCGTCGGCGAAGCGCTCCTCATACAGCGCCTGCATGTCCTCCAGCGACAGGCTGGTATCCCGCAACTGCCCGTAGAGCGTCGCATGGATGCCCCGGATCATGGGCACCAGGTGGGGCACAAAAGTGACCGAGACAGGATCGGCGGCCATATCCGAGAGGCCCTGCTCGATCTCCGGCAAATGCCGGTGCCCGGCGGCGCCATAGGCCTTGAAGCTCTCGGACGCCTCCGCCAGCAGCATCGGCACCTTGGCCTGACGCCCGGCGCCACTGACGCCGGAGCCCGCGCTGGCAATCAGGGGGCTGTTTTCTACCAGATTGTTTTCCAGCAGCGGCAGAAAACCCAGCTGAATGGCCGTGGGGTAGCACCCCGGGCACGCCACCAGCTGTGCCGAGGCGATGGCCTCCCGATTCCGCTCCGGCAGACCATAGACCGCCTGGGCCAGCAGTTCCGGGCAGCTGTGTGTCTCGCCGTACCACTGGGACCACAATTGCGCGTCCCGCAGCCGGAAGTCCGCCGACAGGTCCACCACCCGGACACCGGCTGCCATCAGCTCCGGCATCATGCGCATGGCGACATTATGTGGCGTCGCAAAGAACACCAGATCGAGCTGCGCCAGTTGCTTCACATCCGGGACGCTGAACGCCAGATCAAGGTGACCCCGCAGGCTGGGAAACATGTCATCAACCCGGGTGCCTTCCTCGCTACGCGAGGTAATGGCGGCGATCTCCACCTGCGGATGGTTAACCAGCAGGCGCAGCAGCTCGACGCCCGTGTAACCGGTGCCGCCGACAATGCCGACCCGAAAGGCCTTGGCTGGTGCGCTCATGAAATTCTCCGGGAACAGGGTAAAGACAAGGACAGAAAGGCTGCATGATAGGAAGCCCCGGACCGTCCGGCAACAGGCACGCCTCTCAGCTGTGTTGTCGCCCGCATTTCATCGTCACTGTTTCCCCGCTCTGCCACTGTTATCATGCGCCCTCGGACTGAATGCCACACAGGAATACATCATGCTCTGGGTCAAAGCCTTTCATATCATCGCCGTGGTCACCTGGTTCGCCGCGCTGTTCTATCTGCCGCGCCTGTTCGTCTACCACGCCATGGCCGAGGACGCCGTCAGCCGTGAACGCTTCAAGATCATGGAGCGCAAGCTGTACCGGGGCATCATGACGCCTTCAATGATCGCCACCCTGGTGCTGGGCTTCTGGCTCGTGTATCTCAATCCGGCGTGGATGAAGGGCGGCTGGATGCACGCCAAGCTGCTGCTGGTATTCCTGCTGGTGGGCTACCACCACGTCTGCCTGGCCTACATGAAAAAGTTTGCCGCCGACGCCAACACCCGCAGCCATGTGTTCTATCGCTGGTTCAACGAAGTGCCGGTGGTGCTGCTTATTGCGATTGTGGTGCTGGTCGTCGTGAAACCCTTCTGAGGCCGTTGCCATGAAACCCAACGTGCTCGTGATTGCCGGCCATGACCCTTCGGGCGGCGCCGGCATTCATGCCGATATCGAAGCCATCCACAGCCTGGGGGGCTTCGCGGCTACCCTGATCACCGGCCTGACGGTACAGAACAGCAGCAATGTGCAGGGCTTCGAGCTGGTCTCCGAGCAGCTGCTGCAGCGCCAGGCCGAGGCGCTGCTGGCCGACATGCGCTTTGATGCCGTAAAGATCGGCATGACCGGCAGCCCCGGCATCATTCATTTTATTGCCGACCTGCTGGACCGCCTGCCGGGTGTGCCGGTGGTGCTGGACCCGGTACTGGCTGCCGAAGCTGGTGGTCGCCTGGCCGCGGATTCCGTGCCCGATGCCATGCTGCGGGAACTGCTTCCCCGGGCCACGCTGGCGACGCCGAATTTGCCAGAGGCGCAGAAGCTGGCAGGCAATGAGGATCTGGCCACCTGCGGCACAGCCCTGTGCAACGCCGGTTGCCCAGCGGTGCTGATTACCGGCACCCATGACGATACGCCGCAAGTGCGCAACCATCTTTACACCGCTACGGGCGCGCAGCAGTGGGCCTGGCCACGCCTGCCAGGCAGCTACCACGGCTCCGGCTGCACGCTGGCCTCGGCCTGCGCCGCACTGCTGGCCGCCGGGCAGCCACTGGAACAGGCCGTCGAGCAGGCCCAGGCTTATGTGCATCAGGCCCTGCGCCATGCCTGGCAGGCCGGCCAGGGACAACTGATTCCGGACCGTCGTCGACATGACTGATGCCATGACGGGTGCCATCTCCAGCCTCAGCGCCGCGCAGTCCGCCATTCGCGGCCTGTACGGCATCACTGACCCGCTGCTGACGCCCGGTGATGCATTGTTGGACGCCTGCTCTGTCGCGCTGGCCGCCGGCCTGCGCCTGCTGCAGTATCGCAACAAGACCGCCGATGCCCACACACGGCTGCAACAGGCACAGGCGCTGCAGCGCTTGTGTGCGCAGCATGGCGCCACATTACTGATCAATGATGACCCGGCACTGGCCGCCCGGTGCGGTGCAGCCGGCGTGCACATCGGCCAGCAGGACGGCGCCGTCGCTGCTGCCAGAGCACAACTCGGGCCCGAGGCCATTATCGGTGTCACCTGCCACGGCGATCTGGCACTGGCACAGAAGGCGGTGGCCGATGGCGCAGACTATGTGGCCTTCGGGCGCTTTTTCGCATCACGCACCAAACCGGATGCCCGGAGTGCTGACGTCCAGGTGCTGAATCAGGCGCGCCAATCCCTGCCCGTACCCGTGGTGGCCATTGGCGGGGTGAATCCGGATAATGCGACGCTATTGATTGATGCCGGGGCACATGCCGTGGCGGCAATCCACGCATTGTTTGGCGCTCGTGACATCACGGCAGCCGTGCAGCAGTTCAACCGGCTTTTTCCGCAATAAGCACCTCTGGCGTGTCCGGCGTATACACGCCCCGCCCCTGAAATTCTGGAGTTCTGATAATGAGTCGCAAGCATTCCGAGCAGCTGTTCAACGATGCCCGCCACTACATCCCGGGCGGGGTCAACTCGCCGGTACGCGCCTTCAATGGCGTCGGCGGCACACCGGTGTTCTTTCACCGGGCGGAAGGCGCTTACGTCTACGACGAGGACGACAATCGCTATATCGACTACATCGGCTCCTGGGGCCCCATGATCCTGGGCCACTGCGATGCCGACGTGCGGGAAAAAGTACACGCGGCCATCGACGGCGGCATGAGCTTCGGCGCCCCCACCGCCATCGAAGTGGCGATGGCAAAAAAGGTCTGCGAACTGGTCCCGTCCATGGAGCAGGTGCGCATGGTCAGCTCCGGCACGGAAGCCACCATGAGCGCCATCCGCCTTGCCCGGGGCTTCACCGGGCGCGACCTGATCGTCAAATTCGAAGGCTGCTATCACGGGCATGTGGATAGCCTGCTGGTCAAAGCCGGCTCCGGCGCACTGACCCTCGGCGTACCCAGCTCACCGGGCATTCCCAAGGCGGTGACTGGAGATACGCTGACGCTGACCTACAACGACATCGCCAGCGTTGAAGCCTGCTTCGCCGAACACGGCGAGCGTATCGCCTGCGTCATCGTTGAACCGGTGGCCGGCAACATGAACTGCGTCCCCCCGGTCAAAGGCTTTCTGGAAGGCCTGCGCAAATGCTGCGACGACTACAACAGCGTGCTGATTTTCGATGAAGTCATGACCGGCTTTCGCATCGCGCTGGGCGGTGCCCAGGCGCATTACAACGTCAAACCCGACATGACCACGCTGGGCAAGATCATCGGTGGCGGCATGCCAGTCGGTGCCTTCGGCGGGCGCCGGGACATCATGCAGCATCTGGCGCCCACCGGGCCCGTCTATCAGGCCGGCACCCTGTCCGGCAATCCGGTGGCGATGGCGGCCGGTCTGATGACACTGGAAAAGATCAGCGCCCCCGGCTTCCACGACGCACTGTCAGCGAAAGCCAAACGGCTGGTGGACGGGTTGTCTGATGTGGCACGGGCACAAGGCGTGGCCATGACCACACATCAGGTCGGCGGCATGTTCGGTTTCTATTTTACCGACCAGACCCTGATCACCCGTTTCGAGCAGGTGATGGCCTGTGACCAGGACCGTTTCAAGCGTTTCTTCCACGGCATGCTGGATCGCGGGGTTTATCTCGCGCCCTCTGCCTTCGAAGCGGGCTTTATTTCCATTGCCCACAGCGATGCCGATATCGACTTCACGCTGGAGCAGGCCCGCGCCGCGTTAGCTCTGGGCTGACCCGGCGCAGGCTCGGGCCCAGCTCAGGGCAGCAAAGCCTCTGCCTCGATCTCGATCAGCCATTCGGGCAGGGACAGGCCCTTGACGATGACCCAGGAGCTGGGGGGCGGGTTGTCGGGGAAGTAATCCCGCAGCGCCTCGGCGATGGCGTCCTGTTCCTCGCTGGCTTCCTCGGCAATATAAATGCGCAGCATGATGACATGCGCCAATGTGCCTTCTGCAGCCGCAAGCACCCGCGCGACATTATCGAGTGCGGCGCGCGTCTGTGCTGCCAGGCCGCCCGTTACGGTCTGCTCTTCGGCGTCCACGCCCACCTGGCCGGAGAGCAGCACACGCCGCCCGACAGACGGCACGACCATCGCCTGACTGAAACCGTATTGCAGGCTGTTGAAAACGCTATCGGGGTTGAGTGTCTGGCGCATCAGGGCTCCTGCTGTAATCGCTCTGCATTATCACGCGCGGCATCCCGGCCGGCCTCGTCGCCCTGTCGATCGCGGGCTTCAGCCACCAGCGTCCACAGCTCCGCCTGCCATTGCGGGTGGTCCGGCGCCTCGCGCAGGGCGCGCAAAGCCAGGCCCTCGGCGGCGCGCGGCTTGTCTTCTTCCAGCCGCAGCTCAGCCAGTTTGCGGTACAGCACGGTAGCTTCACCGCTCTGACTGACGGACAGGGCGCGCTCGAGATAGCGGCCCGCAGCACTGTACTCATTGCGGGCGCGAGCGCTATCGGCCGCCGCCAGCAGACTGGCCGCCGGTGACGTATCTGCCACCTCCACCGGCGGCAGCGGCTCCGGCGGCATGACCGGCCGCACGCTACACGCGCCAAGCAGCAGCAACAGCCCGGCCAGCGCCGCGCGCATCGGCATCAGTTGAACATGCGCCTGAACCATCCTCGTACTCCTTCATCATTATCACGGCGCTCGCCACAGGACGTGCTCTCCTGCGGAATCGAGGCCGTCATCATCGGGTAGCGCCGTGCGTCGCGGCAGCCTTCGCCGCTGGTCCGCACGCCGTCTGCATCCATCCACACCCATTCGACTCCCGGGGGCGCTGTTTCGCGCAAGCTGCGCTGCGGCACGGACGCCATGACCTGGCCCCAGATCGGCAGTGCTGCATTGCTGCCAGTAACACCGGCAGACTGGTTATCATCACGGCCAACCCAGACTACCGCCAGGTGATTGCCGCTGAAGCCAGCAAACCAGGCGTCGCGGAAACCGTCGCTGGTGCCGGTCTTGCCCGCCACCACGATGTCCGCCGGCAGTACGCCCAGCAGGCCGCGACCGGTACCCTCGCGCATCACCTGGATCATGCTCCATTGGGTCAGGAAGGCCGCGTCCTGATCCAGAACCGGGTCCGCCGACACAGGGTAACGCGCCATGGGCTCGCCGCCGAGGTCCAGCACATCAGTAATGCTGCGCAGCGGTGTGCGAAAACCGCCGGTGGCCAGCGGCTGATACATGACCGCCACTTCAAACGGACTCAACTCAAGGCTGCCCAGCAGAATACTCGGATAGGCCGGTATACGCCGCTGCACGCCCAGACGCCGCAAGGTCGCGATGACCTTGTCCAGCCCGACCTCCATGCCCAGGCTCGCCATACCCTGGTTCCGGGAGTGAGCCAGCGCGTCCAGCATCGGAATCGCGCCCTGCGACTTGTCATCAAAATTCTTCGGTGCCCAGACCTGGCCATGCGCCAAGGGCACCTCAAACGGCTCGTCCATGACGTGCTGGGCCAGGTGATACCGCCGTGGCTGTTCCAGCGCCGCCTGCACCACCGCTGGCTTGGCCAGCGAGCCAATCGGCCGCACCGCATCCAGCGCCCGGTTGAAGCCTGTACTGCGGGCACGGCGGTCACCCACCACAGCCAGCACATCACCCTGATCCGGTGCCGTCATGACCACCGCACCGGTCAGCGCACTCGCGCCACCCGGGTCTCGGGTTTCCAGCGCCTTGGCCAGCGCATCTTCTGCCGCCAGCTGTGCCAGCACGTCCAGCGTCGAATGAATGATCAACCCGTCACTGGAGAGCACGGCAGGCGGATAATCACGCGCCAGCTGACGCCGCACCAGATCGATAAACGCCGGGAACGCATACAGGGCACCACCGGTCCGGGGCACGACCTCCAATGGCCGCGCCAGGGCGCGCTCAAGCGCCGCCTCGCTGATCACGCCTTCCGCATGGGAGGCGCGCAAGACCAGATCGCGGCGCGCCCTGGCCCGCTCCGGACGGCGGCGCGGGTCGTACAACCCGGGGCCTTTGAGCATGCCCACCAACAACGCGTAGTGATGCGCTTCAAGTTCCTCCAGCGGACGGCCGAAATAGAATTGCGCCGCCAGCCCCATGCCGTGGATGGCACGCGCACCATCCTGGCCGAGATATACCTCGTTGAGATAGGTTTCCAGAATCTGCGGCTTTTCGTAGTGCAGTTCCAACAGCAGCGCCATGGGGATTTCGAGCAGCTTGCGGCTGAGCGTGCGGTCCCGGGTCAGCCAGAAATTTTTCACCAACTGCTGCGTCAGCGTGCTGCCGCCCTGGCGCAGCCCACCTGCACGCAGGTTGGCTAGCGTGGCCCGCGCCAGGCCACGAAACGAAATGCCATGGTGTTCATAAAATTGCCGGTCTTCCACCGCCAGCAACATCTCCACCAACTCCGGCGGTGTCTGCGCCAGCCGCACCAGAATGCGGTCCTGACTGTGGCCGGGATGAATACTGCCGATCTGCATCGGTTCCAGGCGCGCGACCGGCACCGCAGCGCCGTCCGCGCTGGCCAGCCCGGCCACGCGACCATTGCTGATGCGCAACCGGATACGCCGGGGTGGCTCGCCACCGTCACTATCACGAAATCCTCGCGTGTGCAGGAGCACAGTATTGCCTTCGCGCGCCCACGAGCCTGGTGTGCTCGCCCCGGCTTCCTCGCGATAACGCATGAGCGCCACCAGCCGGTCGATGTGCGCCATATCCAGCACCCGACCGTTGTACAGCTCCACCGGACGCGCATAGACCCGCGCCGGTAACTGCCACTGATGGCTGTCGAAACGACTGCGGACCAGCGCGTCCAGCCACGCGAGCCCGACCAGCAGTAGCACCAGGAAAACCAGGGTCGCCTTGATCAGCAACCCGCGGGAGAAAAATGAGGACGATACGTTTTTTGGCATGGCGCGCAGTATAGATGAATTCCGTCAGCGATTTGGCAACAGACACCGGCAACCCCATAATGGTTCGCCTTTACCCCCTTCGGAGCCCTGTTCATGACCCAGCAGTATGACGTTTACGCCATCGGCAACGCCCTGGTCGATACCGAGATTGAAGTCAGCGATGCCTTCCTCGAGACCATGGATATCGGCAAGGGCATGATGACGCTGGTGGACAAGGAACGTCAGATGGCGTTACTGGACGCATTGCGCGAACAGGCCGACCCCCACAGCCAGACCTGCGGCGGCTCTGCGGCAAATACCATTATTGCCACCCGCTATTTCGGCGGCAGCACCTTTTATACCTGCCGCGTCGCCAATGACGACACCGGCGAGCTGTTCGTGCAGGCGCTGACCGCCGCCGGGGTCGACACCAACATGACCGGCGCGCGGCCCGAGGGCGTCAGCGGCACCTGTCTGGTCATGGTCACCCGCGATGCCGAGCGCACCATGAACACCTTCCTGGGCATTTCCGAAACCGTGTCCAGCGACGATATCGATGAAGCCGCGCTGCGCGCGTCCCGCTATGCCTATATCGAGGGTTACCTGGTCACCTCGCCCAGCGGCCGGGCCGCCACCATTCGTCTGCGCGAACTCGCCCGCCAGCACGGTGTTCAGGTGGCGATGACCTTCTCCGACCCTGCCATGGTGCGCTTCTTCCGGGACGGCCTGCTCGAAATGATCGGCGACGGTGTTGATCTGCTGTTCTGCAACGAAGACGAAGCCCGGGATTTCACCGACACCGACAGCGCTGACGCCGCACTGGCTGCCCTCAAGACCTACAGCCATAAAGTGGTTATGACGCGCGGCGCAGACGGCGCACTGGCCTGGGACGGCGAGACGCTGCACACCATCGCAGGCGTACCCGTGACCGCCGTGGACACCAACGGCGCGGGCGACATGTTTGCCGGCGCCTTCCTGTACGGCATCACTCAGGGGCACGACTTTGCCACCGCCGGCCGCCTGGCCAGCCATGCGGCAGCGCAGGTGGTCAGCGATTTCGGCCCGCGCCTGACACCGGAAGCCCATCTGGCGGTGCGCCGTCAGGTACTCGGACAGTAAGTCGGACAGTTAAGAGAGCCTCATGCATTTTCTTTGCACGCTGCAAGACGTCCCGGAGGGTGAATCCCGGGGCTTCGAGTTCGGCCCCAAGTCCGTCGTCGCCGTGATGCGCGACGGGCAGCTCTACACCTATCTCAACTGGTGCCCGCACCTGGGCATCGAGCTGAATTTCATGCCGGATGACTTTCTCGACATGGACCGCCAGTTCATCACCTGCGCCAACCATGGCGCACTGTTCGAGATCGAAACCGGCATGTGTCTCTCGGGCCCCTGCCAGGGCGAACCGCTGGCCGCCATCCGCCACGAACTGCGCGGCGATGAGGTCTGGGTGGAACTGCGAGACCCACCGACCTGACGCAATGGCTCATCAGGCGCCACGCCGCGCGACAGATGCCGTACACTGGTCGGCCTGCGCAAGCACGTCGCCATGAAGAGACAGCCCGATGACAGAGCACACGCAACATCCGTTTGAGGCACTGACGCCGGATCTGTTGCTGGATGCCGTGGAGAGTACCGGCGTGCTCAGTGACGGACGCATGCTGGCCCTCAACAGCTACGAAAACCGGGTCTATCAGGTCGGCATCGAAGGCGAAGCACCGATCATCGCCAAATTCTATCGCCCCGGGCGCTGGAGCGATGCGCAGATTCAGGAAGAACACGACCTCTGCCTGACACTGGCCGAGCACGAATTGCCGGTGGTGGCGCCACTGCGCAATGCCGCTGGCGAGACTCTGCATCACTTTCTGCATCCCCATGGCACCTTCCGCTTCAGCCTGTACCCGCGCAAGGGCGGGCATGCCCCTGAGCTGGACAATCTGGACAACCTGCTGATCATGGGCCGCTTCCTCGGGCGCTTGCATAACGTCGGGGCGATACGCCCGTTTGCACACCGACCCACCCTGACCAGCCAGGATTTCGGCCACGACGCCGTTGCCTTTGTCAGCGAGCACTTTGTCCCCGCAGAACTGAAAACCGCCTACGACAGCCTGACCCGCGACCTGCTGCAAGCCGTGGACGCGCAGATCAACAGTGTCACCAACGCCCAGCTGATCCGTGTGCACGGAGACTGCCACAGCGGCAACGTGCTCTGGCGTGACAATGCGCCTCACTTTATCGACCTGGACGACGCGCGCATGGCACCTGCCGTGCAGGACATCTGGATGCTGCTCTCCGGCGATCGCCACCGGCAGACACAACAACTGTCGGAAATTGTCGAAGGTTACAGCGAATTCCGCGACTTCAATCCGGCGGAGCTGCGCCTGATCGAACCCCTGCGCACCCTGCGCATGCTGCACTTCAGCGCCTGGATCGCACGCCGCTGGGACGACCCCGCCTTCCCGCGCGCCTTCCCCTGGTTCGACAGCCCCCGCTACTGGGGCGAGCGCATTCTCGATCTGCGCATGCAGATGGCCGAGCTGAACGAACCTCACCTGGCTATCTATTAACCACCCTTCATTGCCGCATGTTGATTTGTGCCAATTAAATATTGGCGTTTTGCATATTGCGCAAACACCGCTTCATCCGCAGAATAGAGTTGTGGTCAGGCACTCCGTACCCGGGCATTGCACAAGCCGTCACAGAGCGGCACGCCCGGCACGGCGATCTATCAGGGACGCCTGGCACCCGTTACGGGCTGGCCGTATCGGGGGGAACGACCAAGGAGCTGTTATGCACACTCTCTTCCGGCGCGATGCCGAAGGGCGCCACCAGACCCTGCGCCCGGTAACCGAAAAAGAATTGATCGAATACGCAAGCCACCTGCTTTGTGATGACCTGCTCGCCCGCCCCGCCGTCAATGGTGTCGACGACGCCACTGCGTTTCTGCGCATGCGGCTGTGTCACGAAGAACGGGAAATGTTTGGCGCACTGTTTCTCGACCACAAACATCGGGTCATCGGCTTTGAGGTACTGTTTATGGGCACCCTGAACTTTACCGCCGTACATCCTCGCGAGGTGGCGCGGCGCGCACTGGCGCTGAATGCCGGTGCCGTGATTCTGGCCCACAATCATCCCTCCGGCGATCCGGAACCCAGCGCCAACGACCGCAGCATGACCTCACGCCTGCGCGATGCACTGGCACTGGTGGATGTGCGCACACTGGATCACGTGATTCTGGGCCAGAACGGCAACGTCAGCCTGGCGGAGCGCGGCTGGCTTTAAGGAACCTCTGAAAGCCCTACAGCACCAGCGGCACCGGCGCGTCGAGCACGAAGGCCTCCGGACTGATGGCGGTGCGCCAGGCCATGACCTCTACCCCGGCACTGACCGCCTCGCGCAGCAGGTGGCCATAGGCCGGGTCGATGTCGTCGGCGGGCGCCACCTGCCGGGCGCCGGTGTGCTGCACGCAGAAGAACAGCACCGCCCGTCGCCCACTCGCCACAACGTCCATCAACGTGCGCAGATGCTTCTGCCCCCGCAGGGTCACCGCATCCGGAAAGCGAATCAGCCCGTGATCCGGCTCATCCTCGCCACCGCCAAGCGTGACGTTCTTGACCTCGACAAAGGTATCAGGCGCCTGGGCGTCTGCCCCCAGCGCGATATCAAAACGACTGTCACCGAACGTCACTTCACGGCGTAACCCCTCGGGGGTGAGCCCGTCGATACGCTGCGCCGCGATAGCTTCCGCCACCAGCGCATTGGTGCGCCCGGTGTTGATGCCCGCCCAATGACCATGGGCCACCTGCACCGCCTCCCAGGTATGTCGGTACTTGCGTTTGGGATTGCCACTGTCGGAAAACAGCACCGGCGCGTTATCCGGCGTGCAGTGCTTCATGGAACCGGTGTTCGGGCAGTGCAGGGTCAGCATGCGGCCATCTTCGGCAATGATGTCCGCCATGAAACGCTTGTAACGCCTCAGCAAACGACCGCGAGACAGGGGAGGATCAAACTTCATGCGCGTTCCAGAAAGCCGACGATACGCGTCAGCGCCTCATCCAGCCGCGCCAGATCACAGGTATAAGCCACCCGCAGATACTGTGCCGGGTTGTGGCCACTGCCAAAATCGACACCCGGCGTGAGCGCCACATGCGCCTGCTCCAGCAGCCGCTCGCAGAAACCGAAGCTGTCATCCGTCAGCGCTGACGCATCCAGGTACAGATAAAACGCCCCCGCCGGCTCGCCGACGACGTGCAGGCCCAGCGCCGGCAGGCGCGAGAGCAGCAGCGCCCGCCGCTCCGCCAGCTGCTGACGGCGACGCTCCAGCTCCGCCAGGGTGTCCGGGCTGAAGGCCGCCAACGCCGCATGCTGGGCCAGGGTGGACGGCGCCAGGAAGAAATTCTGCGCCATGCGCTCCAGATCCGGTACGCGCGAACGCGGCGCGACCAACCAGCCCAGACGCCAACCGGTCATGCCAAAGTATTTGCTGAAGCTGTTGATCACCAGCGTATCCGGGGCTACGGACAGCGCGGTAAAGGCCGGCGCGTCATACACCAGCCCCTGATAGATCTCGTCCATGATCAACGCCCCGCCGCGTTCGCGCACCACATCAGCCAGAGCGCCCACCTGTGATGGCGTCATGACATTACCGGTAGGATTGTCCGGCGAAGCCAGCAACGCCGCCCGCGTGCGGCTGTTCCAGGCCGCGGCAATCTGTTCCGGCGTCAGCGCCCAGCCGTTCGCCGGGTCGAGCAAGAGCGGGCGCGGCACGCCGTTGACCAGCTCGACAAAATGCCGGTTACAGGGATAGCCGGGGTCCGTGACCAGCACCTCATCACCCGGATCAACCAGCGAGGCCAGCAGCAACTGCAGGGCGCCAGACGCCCCCGGCGTCACAACCACGCACTCCGCCGGCACATGGACACCAAACCGGCTGGCATAGAAGCCGGCGATGGCCTCTCTGAGCGACGCCATGCCCGCCGCCGGGGTGTAGCGGGTCTGCCCGTCCGCCAGCGCCCGCTGGCCGGCCTCGATCACCGGCGCCGGGGTCGGGAAATCCGGCTCGCCCACGCCCAGATGAATGACATCATGGCCCGCCGCCGCCAGTGCCTGCGCCCGGGCCACCAGACTCATGACATGGAACGGGGCGATCCGCTCACAACGCGCCGCACGCGGCCCCGGCCCGGCCGGGCTTTCATGAACGGAATCAGCCGTGATGGGAGGCTTTGTCAAAAGGTGTCTCACTCTTCAGGACCCGCTTTCATGTTCGCGGACAATGGCTATAATCCCAGCGGCTACGGGGGTGACAAGCCCCCCGAGTCAGGGTTATCGTCGGGGATTGACTATTTATCGTGTCAGCATCGGGGCAACCGCAGACACCGTCTGAGTGCACACCAGCAAGGACGTGCCGAAGACGCTACAGCGCACTGACCAGGCACTGCCGGACAGTGTAGCAGAGCAAGGCACGACTCGGGCCCCAACTTACAGCGAGCAGTGAGTATGTTAAGGGAGTTGATCAGGATGGCCACACGCAAGAAAAAAGCGCCGGCGAAGCCAGCCTCGAAGCAAGCCACCAAAAAAACCGCGAAAGCGACAAGTGCCACTGCCAAAGCGGCCGCCCCGACGAAGAAACCGGCACCCGCCAAGAAGGCGCCCGCAAAAAATGCGCCTGTGAAAAAGAAGGTCGCTGCTAAAAAAGTCGCCGCCGGGAAAGCGGCAGCGAAGCCTGCCGCAAAAAAAGCTGCGGTGAAGAAAGCCCCGACCAAAACCGCAAAAGCTGCCGCGAGCAAGAAGCCGGCCACGACCACGGTCGCGGCTAAAAAAAGTGCGGCAAAAAAGGTAGCAAAGAAAGCGCCTGCGAAAAAGGCCACTGTCAAGGTCGCTGCCAAAAAGCTCGCTGCCAAGAAAGCTCCGGCCAAAAAAGTAGCGGTCAAAAAGGCCGCCACCAAAAAGCCGGCAGCCGCACCAGCCAAGGCAGCGGCCAAGCCCGCCCAAAAGGCGGCCCCGGCGAAGAAAGCAGCGCCCGCCAAAAAGACTGCGGCCAAAGCACCGGCCAAAAAGAAAGCCGCTGTAACGCGCACCCTGGCCAGCAAAGCGGAGAACACCCGCAAGACGGCCGCTGCGCCCGCACGCAAAACCAGCACTGGCGCCAAGGCAGCCAGCACACCGGCTACGCCTGCCAGCCCGAACAAGAAAACAGAAAGCAAGGCAGCCCCCAAGGCTGCCCGCGCCGCAACAGTGAAGAAAGCCGCCGCCAAGGCCAGTGCCGCCCGAACCGCCGCTGCAGCAGCGGGGGTCAAAAAACCGCTGCCGCCCAAACGGCCGGCACAATCCGCCTCGGCACAGGCAAATATCCATGCCAACGATCACGCCAGGAAGGCACGCGCGGCTCAGGGAAGCGCCAATGTCCCGTCAACCCCTTCTCAGGTATCGCAAAACGTGAAAGACCCGATGAACATAGCGGCGCCAAAGCCGGGCACCCTGATATACGGTTTAAAGCCCTATACCCCCGCCAAAGGCGAGGAATACATGAGCGAGGCGCAATACGCGCACTTCCGCAGCATCCTGCTCGCCTGGCGCCAGGAACTGATGGAAGAAGCAGACCGCACCATGCACCACTTGCAGGACGAAGCGGCCAATCTGCCTGACCCGGCAGACCGCGCCACCCAGGAAGAAGAATTTGCGCTCGAGCTGCGCACCCGGGATCGCGAGCGCAAGCTGCTCAAGAAGATCGAAAAAACCCTCGATAAAGTGGACACCGGCGACTACGGCTACTGCGAAGCGTGCGGCGTCGAAATCGGCATTCGCCGACTGGAAGCGCGCCCCACCGCCGAGCTGTGCATCGACTGCAAGGAGCTGGCCGAGATCAAGGAAAAGCAGCTCGCCAGCTGATGAGGCCCATGATCATCATCGCGCCAGAGCACACCGCACCAGACAACACCGCACCAACCAAACGCCGGGCTTGCCCGGCGTTTGTGTATCACGGATGCACCACATGACCTATCGGGGGCGATTTGCACCCACACCCTCCGGCGACCTGCACCGGGGTTCGCTGCTGACTGCCGTGGCCAGCTACCTTGATGCACGACAGGCGGACGGCGCCTGGCATCTGCGCATTGATGACATTGATCCGCCGAGAGAAGTCCCGGGCGCCGCCGACCGGATACAACAGCAACTGGCCGCCCACGCCCTGCACTGGGATGGCAGCGTGCAATACCAGAGCCAACGCCACGACGCCTACGCGGCAGCCGTCGACATGCTGCTGGCCAGCGGCCATGCGTTTTACTGTGCGCTGTCCCGGCGTCAGCTCGCTGATCTGGGGGGGCGACATCCCGGGCCGGCCGTTGCCGTCAGCCCTGCTTCCCACTCGGCCACCAACACCAACCCCAACCCCAACACGGACTGCGCCATTCGGCTCGCCGTGCCCGACACGCCCATATGCTTCACAGATCGTCTGCAAGGTCGCCAATGCCTGTCACTGGGTGAGGCCGACGGCGCTTTCGTCATTCGTCGACGGGACAAGCTCTATGCCTACCAACTCGCCTGCGCGCTGGACGATGCAGACCAGGGCATGACCCATATCCTGCGCGGCGCCGACCTGATGGATTCCACCCTCCGGCAAGTGCATGTGCTGGATTGCCTGGGGCGTACGCGGCCGGACTATGGCCACTTGCCGGTACTGACGGACAGCGACGGCAACAAGCTGTCCAAATCGGCCGGCGCCGCCGCGCTCAGCCCGGACACCTCCGCGAATCTGTATGGTGCGCTGCGGCTGCTGGCGCTGGACCCGCCTGCAGATCTGGCGGGCGCCCCCTGCGCTGAGCAACTGGCCTGGGCCATCCCGCAATGGCAGCCTGCCCGCCTGAACAACACACTGACCTTCGGGGTCGCGGACGCGCCCTGACACGACCTCACACCCCACACCCCACACCCCACGCCGACAGCTGTGGCGCAACCTGCTACTATCCTGCGATACCCGATTCCGGCAGTCTTGAACCATGTACACAGACCGATTACTGATCATTTTCATCGTCGGCGCCTACCTGCTTTCCCCCGTCATCATTGAATGGTGGAGCGAAGGCGGGCGCGCCTGGCATCGCCCGTACATGATGTGGCTGGTGCTGATCGCGCTGAGCTACTGGATTGGCCGGGGTCGCCCCGCGGATCGTCCGTGATGCGGTCACAGCCTGCGATGTATCGCCATGTTTAGTTTTACCCAGGTCTTCCTGGTCGCCGCCGGCTATTTGCTGTTCCTGTTTCTGGTCGCCTGGGTCACAGACCGTGGCTTTCTGCCCGCGCGGCTGGTGCGCCACCCGGCCGTCTATGTTTTTTCACTGGGCGTCTACGCCAGCGCCTGGGCCATCTATGGCAGCGTCGGCTACGCCTACCACTACGGCTACAACTTTCTGGCCTATTTCCTCGGCATTTCCGGCGTCTTCATGCTGGCACCGATTCTGCTGGCGCCGATATTACGGCTGACCAGCAGCTATCAGCTGAGCTCCATGGCAGACCTGTTTGCCTTCCGCTACCGCAGCCGCCTGGCTGGCGCGCTGACCACGCTGATGATGCTGGCCGGGATGCTGCCCCTGCTGGCATTGCAGGTAAAAGCCGTCGCCGAGTCCATCCAGATACTGACCGGCGAAGCCCACCCCGGCAGCCTGGCCTTCTGGTTCTGTCTGCTGATCACCCTGTTCGCCATCCTGTTCGGCGCCCGCCATGCCACCAACCGGGAAAAACATGAAGGCCTGGTGGTGGCGATTGCGGTGGAATCCCTGATCAAGATCGTCGCCTTTGTGCTGCTCACCGTGCTGGGGCTGTACAGCGTCTTCGACGGCCCGGCCGGGCTTACCGTGTGGCTGGACAACAACCCGGATGCCCTGGCGCGTCTCTACTACCCGCTGCAAGACGGCACCTGGCACTCGATGATCCTGGCGTTTTTCGTGTCCGCCGTGGTGATGCCACACATGTTTCATATGGCGTTCAGCGAAAACCTGAATCCACGCGCCCTGATGACCGCCAGTTGGGGCCTGCCCTTGCTGCTGCTGATCATGGCCTTGTGTATCCCGGTGATCCTGTGGACCGCCACGGCGGCAGAAGTCGACGGGCTGCCGGATTATTACGCACTGGCAGTGGGCAGCCTCAGCGGCAGCCATGGCGCCATGCTGGCCTATGTCGCCGGGCTGGCCGGCGCCAGCGGCATGCTTATCGTGGCCGCCCTGGCGCTGTCGTCCATGGCGCTGAATCACCTGGTGCTGCCGGCCCGCACGCAACGCCTCGACGAGAGCCTGTACCGTTGGCTGCTGTGGGCCCGGCGCCTGCTGATTGCTGGCGTGCTGGCGCTGTCCTACCTGTTTTATGCCATCGCGGGCGACCACCACACCCTGACCGAACTCGGCGTGCTGTCGTTTGTGGCCACCCTGCAGTTTGTTCCCGGGCTGATCGGCGCGCTGTTCTGGCCCGGCGCCAACCGCATGGGCCTGTTTGCCGGCCTGCTGACCGGCTTCGCCATATGGGTCGCGGCCCTGGTATTGCCCATCGTGATCCCGCACTGGCAACCTACCCTGCTGTTTGATCTGCTGGGCATTTCCCACCAGTCCACCGCCCACCAGTGGCACCATGTGGCCATCGCCTCGGTAGTCGCCAATGGCGTGGTGTTCGTGTTTTTCTCCCTGCTTACCCCGTCCAGCCGCGCGGAACGCAACGCCGCAGAAACCTGTGCCGTGGACAGCCTGCGGCGTACCTTCCGCTGGGAGCTGGAGGCGGACACGGTCGAGGATTTCATCACCTCCCTCAGTGAACCGCTGGGCCCCGTCACGGCGGAACGCGAAGTCACGCTGGCGCTGCGCGATCTGGGCCAGCCCCGCGCCGAAACCCGGCCTTACGCGTTGCGACGACTGCGCGACCAACTGGAAACCAACCTGTCCGGGTTGCTCGGACCATCGGTATCGCACCGCATCGTGGATCAGCATCTGCCCTACAAGCCCCAGGCAGAAAACGAATCCAGCGAAGATATCCAGTTTATCGAGTCACGCCTGGAGCTCTACCGCGACCGGCTTTCCGGCCTCGCCGCCGAGCTGGACAGCCTGCGCCGCTTCCACCGGCAAACGTTGCTGGAACTGCCCATGGGGGTCATCTCGCTGGGCGCCGACGGCGAGATCATCGGCTGGAACCTGGCCATGGAGCACCTCACCGGCGTCACCGCCCAACGCACCATCGGCGCCCGGCTCAATACCCTGCCACGCCCCTGGAACGTGGTGTTCCACGATTTTGCGCTGGGCGACACCCTGCGCATGCCCCAGGTAGAGGTGCGCCTGCGTGACCAGTCGCGCTGGCTGAGCCTGCACAAGTCCCAGGTGGTCGGCAACGTGCCCGGCGAACGCGCCGGCGGCCAGGTCATCGTGGTGGAAGACATTACCGATCTGCGCGCACTGGAAGCGCAACTGACACACAACGAACGGCTCGCCTCCGTGGGCCGCCTGGCCGCGGGTGTCGCCCACGAGATCGGCAACCCGGTCACCGCCATCGCCTGCCTGGCACAGAATCTGGACCAGGACGCCGACGGCGAAGAAGTGGCACAGGCCTCACAGCAGATCGTCGAGCAGACCCGCCGCATTTCACGCATCGTCGAATCCCTGGTCACATTCAGTCACAGCGGCGGCATCCAGCTGCCGGTGCAGGGGCCCGTCTCCCTGCGCGATACGGTCGACGAAGCCATCAGCCTGCTGCAGATGGACCCGGATCATCGCCAGCAACAGTTCCGCAATGATTGCCCCGCCGATCATCTGGTACGCGGCGACAGCCAACGACTGTTGCAGGTGTTCGTCAATCTGCTGTCCAATGCAGCGGACGCTACACATGATAATGATCCGATCACCATCCGCAGTGAGAGCCTGGAAGAACGGCTGGATGTGATGATCGAAGACCAGGGCCATGGCATTCCGGAAGAGCTGGCGTCGTCGCTGTTCGAACCGTTCGTCACCAGCAAGCCGCCCGGTCGCGGCACCGGTCTTGGTCTGGCACTGGTTTACAGTATTATTGAGGACCACTTCGGCAGCATTCGCGCAGAGAGCCCGATTGCTGACGGGCGCGGGACCCGATTTGTGATAACGCTGCCGCGTTACTCTGACGTAGCTTGATACGCTGCCGGGAAGGACCCGGGCTGCTCCGGGCTGGCCGTGCGCCTGATTCAGGCGGCCGGGCATTCCCGACAACGCATTCCCGACAAACGTTGTTTTCAGTCAGGTGGGTACCATGAGCCATATCATGATCGTTGAGGATGAGCCGGTAATCCGCGGCGCCCTGCGCAAGCTGCTGGAACGTCACGAGCACACGGTTGTGGAAGCCGCCTCGGCAGAACAGGCACTGGAACAACCGCTGCAGCACTTCGACCTGATCATCAGCGACCTGCGCCTGCCCGGCGCGGGCGGCACCGACCTGATCGCCAGCGCCAACCCCACGCCCGTGCTGATCATGACCAGCTACGCCAGCCTGCGCTCCGCCGTGGATGCCATGCGCCTGGGTGCCGTGGACTATGTGGCCAAACCCTTCGACCACGATGAGATGCTGCTGTCGGTGAATCGCATCCTCAAGGAAGGCAAGCTGCAACGGCACAATCAGGCACTGCGCGCGGATGTTGCACGCACCTATCCCACCGGCGCCATGCTCGGCGAATCTCCTGTCATGCAGGAGCTGTTCCGCCGCGTGGACAAGGTGGCGCCCACGGATACCAGCGTGCTGATCACCGGTGAAGCCGGCACCGGCAAGGAACTGCTGGCACGCCTGCTGCACGAACGCAGCCGCCGCGCCCAGGCACCGCTGGTGTCGCTGAATTGCGCCGCCATCTCGGGGCCGCAACTGGAAGCAGAGCTGTTTGGCCACGAGCGGGACGCCCTGCCCGGTGCCGAGGAGGCCAAACCCGGCCTGATCGAAGATGCCCACGGCGGCACCCTGTTTCTGGATGAGATCGGCGAGCTGCCCATGGAAACCCAGGCGCATCTGCTGCGCCTGTTGCACGACGGCGAGATCACCCGCATCGGCGGCGTCATGCCCCGCCGCGTGGACGTGCGCCTGATCGCAGCCTCACCCAAAGCGCTGGATGCCCAGGTGGCCGCCGGGCGTTTTCGCAAGGATCTGTTTTACCGCCTGAATATCCTGCAGCTGGCGCTGCCGCCCCTGCGCGAACGCGGCAGCGATATCCCTTTGCTCGCCCACGCCTTGCTCTCCCGTCTGTGCGAACGCCACAACAGCGCACCGCTCACCTTCAGCGCCAGCGCGCTGGAAGCCATGGCCCAACACAGCTGGCCGGGGAACGTGCGGGAGCTGGAGAATGCCATTGAACGTGCGGTGATTCTGGCCGACGGCCCGGAGATCACTCCCGAGGCGCTGGCCCTGAATGCCACAGCGGCAAGCAACCCGGGCACCACGGCCGGCAGCCGCCGGCCGCTGGAAGACCCCCAGGAAGACCTGTCGCTGGAGGACTATTTCACCCGCTTCGTGCTGGAAAACCAGGACGCCATGACCGAGACCGAGCTGGCACAGAAACTGGGTATCAGCCGCAAATGCCTGTGGGAACGCCGCCAGCGTCTGGGCATCCCGCGCCGCCGCAGTACGGCCGGCGCCTGACGGACACATCCGGGTTACGAAAGGCTTTACTCTGCGATCACAAACAGCATTGCCAGGCGAAACCGACCCGGGTGTTACCGTCCTACACAGCGCCGTAACACCAAAACTACACACTTAACCAGTGAACAAGCTGTTCACTCAGAAGATTCACGCCAACTCATTGATAGGTAAAGGTTTTTCAAATTGTTGCAATGAGGCGGGGGTGAATGCAGGATGAACACACGCCAGCAAACAACAAAAACAGCGGCGTAGAAGGCTCATAAAGAATAACAATTTCACGAGCCAATGCAGTGCTTGTCATGACCGGACTGTCGTGACTAAAAAGGCAGAAAACAAAACAAACAATAACAATAACAGAATCAGCGCAATTATAAGGGACCACAGCTTGCTGTGGTCCCTTTTTCATTTCTGCTCCCGTACCAGCCCCAGCCACCCGGGTCGCCCTGACTCCTGATACAGGTTAACATTGCGCGCTTTACGATCAATCACAGCCACACACACCACCGCCAACCGACAGGCTTACCTATAGTGCTACGCAAGATCCCGGCTTTTCTGACACGACTCATCGGGCGTGATAACGGTGCTCGCCGAACGCAGACGGAGCCCGTGATCATTCCCCGCGACCAGCACCCGATCTCGCGCAAGCAGATCAGCCGCGCGGCGCTCAACGTGCTGTACGGCCTGCATGAGGCTGGCTTTGACGCCTTTCTGGTGGGCGGCTGTCTGCGCGACATCCTCACCGGCATCCAGCCCAAGGATTTCGACGTTGTCACCAACGCGACCCCTGAAGAAGTGGAGTGCCTGTTCCGCCGCGCCCGCATCATTGGCCGTCGTTTCCGCCTGGTGCATGTCCGCTTCGGGCCCGAAGTCATCGAAGTGGCCACCTTCCGCGCCCTGGGCGAGCCCGGTGACAGCGACAGCAGCCACAGCCGCGAAGGCCAGATCCTGCGCGACAATGTCTACGGCAACATCGAAGAAGATGCCCTGCGCCGCGACTTCACCGTCAATGCGCTCTACTACAATATCGCCGACTTCGCGCTGTATGACTTTGCCGGCAGCATGCAGGACATCCAGAACAAGACCCTGCGCCTGATGGGCGACCCGGCCCAGCGTTACCGCGAAGATCCGGTCCGCATGATCCGCGCCGTGCGCTTTGCCGCGAAACTGGATTTCGACATTGATCCGGACACCGAGGCGCCGATCCACGAACTGGCGCCCCTGATGCAGCAAGTGCCGCCGGCACGCCTGTTCGACGAAATGCTGAAACTGTTCCTGGGGGGCCACGCGGCCTACACCCTGGAACTGCTGCAGGATTACGGGCTCTTCGATGCGCTGTTCCCGGCCACCGCAGAAACCCTGCAAGACAGCGACCAGCGACTGCTGGAAGCAGCCATGCACAACACCGACCGGCGCCTGGCCCAGGACAAACCGGTGACCCCGGCATTCCTGTTCGCCGTACTGCTGTGGGCGCCCATGCGCCATCTGCTGGAACGCTACCAGGACGACGGCATGCCGCCCTCGGTGGCCCTCAACAAGGCCTCTGGTCACGTCATCGCCGAACAGGTCAGCACCATTGCCATCCCGCGCCGCTTCTCTTCCGTGGTGCGCGAGATCTGGGACCTGCAGCCGCGCCTGCCCCGGCGCCACGGCAACCGTGCCGCCCAGCTGGTCAGCCACCCACGCTTCCGCGCCGCCTATGACTTCCTGTTGCTGCGCGAGGAAGCGGGCGAGATCCCGCCGGGGCTGGGCCAATGGTGGACCGATTACCAGGACGCCGACGAAGACACCCGCGAGGCCATGGCAGCCGCAGCGGCCAAAGGTGCCCCTGCCGGCAACAGCGGCACCGGGCGCAAGCGCCGGCGTCGCCGCCGCCGTGGCGGTGCCGAAGGCGGTGCGAGCGGTGGCAACAACGCATGATGCGTTGCCATATCGGCCTGGGCAGCAACCTGGCCGACCCGGCGCAGCAGTTGCGCCGGGCGCTTGACGGCCTGGCCCGACTGCCAGGCTCTCGTCTTGCCGGATGCTCCCCCTTCTACGGCACCACCCCGGTCGGCCCCGCCGATCAACCCGACTTCATCAACGCCGTCGCCGCCCTGGATACCGACCTGCCCCCCCTGACGCTGCTGGATGCCCTGCAGGCACTGGAGCGCGCCGCCGGGCGGGAACGCCTGCGTCACTGGGGCGAACGCACCCTGGATCTGGACCTGCTGCTGTACGGCGACCAGTACATCAACCATCCCCGCCTCACGGTGCCCCACCCACGCATGCTGGAACGCGCCTTTGTGCTGGTGCCCCTGGCTGCGCTGTCGCCGTCCCTGGTCCTGCCGGACGGCAGCACGCTGGCGAGCCACCGGCAGCAGTGCGATGATGCCGGAGTCTGGTACCATGAGGCCGCGCCGGATGTCGGACACGACGATATCAGACAACAGTAGCGGGGGCGGGTGATGCTGAACGAACGGGTGCAGGCGATGCGAGATGCCGGTGAACTGCCACGCTTTATCGCTGTGGAAGGGCCCATCGGTGTCGGCAAGACGACCCTGGCGCGACGCCTGGCAGAGACCTTCAACTACGAAGTGCTGCTGGAACAGGCCGAAGCCAATCCGTTCCTGGAACGCTTTTATCGCGCCCCCCGCCAGTACGCTCTGCAGACCGAGCTGTTCTTTCTGTTTCAGCGCGCCGAGCAACTGCGCGAACTCAAACAGAACAGCCTGTTCGAAGAAGTCCGGGTCAGCGATTTCCTGATCGACAAGAACGAACTGTTCGCGGAAGTCACGCTGGATGAAGACGAGTTTCGCCTGTACCAGAACGTGCACAAGCACCTGACTCTGGATGCGCCGCGCCCGGACCTGGTGATTTATCTGCAAGCGCCCACCAGTGTCTTGCTGCAACGCATCGGCAAGCGCGGGCTGGCCATCGAGCGCAGCATCGACAGCGATTATCTCGACCGCCTCAACAATGCCTATGCGCGTTTTTTCCATTTTTATGACGACGCGCCACTGCTGATCGTCAACGCCGCAGATATCGATTTTGCCGGGCACGACGAAGACTACCAGCAACTGGTGAGCTATCTGCTGGACATCGGCAAGGGCCGCCACTATTTTAATCCCCGCCCGCTGGCAGGCTGAGCCGCCACTTCAGGAACACGCCCATGTCAGGAATACGCCCATGAGTGTCACCATCCGCACATTGCAGCAATGCAAAGCAGAAGGCCGCAAATTCTCCGTGCTGACCGCCTATGACGCCTGCTTTGCGACGCAGGTCAGCAACGCCGGCATCGACGCCATTCTGGTGGGGGATTCGCTGGGCATGGTACTGCAAGGGCACGACAGCACCTTGCCGGTTACCGTGGCCGACATCGCCTACCACACCGCCTGTGTCGCCCGGGGCAACCAGGGCAGCCTGATCATGGCCGACATGCCGTTCATGGGCGCCGCCACCCTTGAGGGCGCCCTGGCGGCCAGCCAGGCGCTGATGCAGGCCGGCGCCCATATGGTCAAACTCGAGGGCGCAGGCTGGCTGGCAGACACCGTCACCACGCTGCGACGCAACGGCGTGCCCGTCTGTGTGCATCTGGGGCTCACCCCACAGTCGGTCAACGCCTTCGGGGGGTATCGGGTACAGGGCCGTGAGGACGACAGCGCACAACGCCTGATTGACGATGCCCTGGCACTGGAAGCCGCCGGGGCCGACGTGCTGCTGCTGGAATGCGTGCCCCGGGCCGTCACCCAGCGCCTGCTCGCCGCCGTCTCGGTGCCGGTGATCGGCATCGGCGCCGCGCCGGAATGCGACGGCCAGGTGCTGGTGCTGCACGACATGCTGGGCATCACCCCGGGCAAGCCGGCCCGCTTCGTGAAGAACTTCATGATCGAGGCCGGGGGCGATATCGCTGCGGCCCTGCGCGCCTACGACACCGCCGTCAAGAACGGCAGCTTCCCGGGGCCGGAGCACTGCTTCTCCTGACCTGAACCGCGCAGCCGCCGGAGATCACCCCATGCTGACCCTGCACACCATCGCAGACACCCGCGCGCAGGTGCGCGCCTGGCAAGCCAGCGGCCTGCGGGTCGGCTTCGTGCCGACCATGGGCAATCTGCACGCCGGGCATATCCGCCTGGTAACCGAGGCCCGCCGCCACGCGGACAAAGTGGTGGCCAGCATCTTCGTCAACCCGACGCAATTCGGCCCCGGCGAAGATTTTGATGCCTATCCACGCACCCTGGAGCGCGACCAGGCCCGTTTGGCAGACGCCGGCACCGACCTGCTGTTTGCCCCCGCCGTGGACGAAATGTACCCGCAACAGAACCTCAGCTGGGTGGATGTCGACCAGCTGGGCGAGCACCTGTGCGGCGCCAGCCGCCCGGGGCACTTCCGCGGCGTCAGTACCGTGGTGAGCAAGCTGTTCCACATCGTCACGCCCGATGTAGCCTGTTTTGGCGAGAAAGACTTCCAGCAACTGGCCGTGATCCGGCGCATGACCCGCGACCTGTGTTTCGGCATCGACATTGTCGGCGTCGCCACAGAGCGGGAAGCGGATGGCCTGGCCATGAGCTCCCGCAACGGCTACCTGAGCCCCGAAGAACGTGCCCTGGCGCCGCAAGTATATGCTCACTTGCAGCAAGCCCGCGCCGCCATCGAGGCTGGCGACACCGACTATCAGGGGCTCAGCCAACGCCTGACGGAAAGCCTTGAAAGCGCCGGTTTCCGTGTCGATTACCTGGATGTGGTGAACGCGGAAACGGTGGCGCCGGCAACGCCCGAAGACCGCGCCTTGCGGGTTGCGGTGGCCGCCAGACTGGGCAAAACCCGATTGATAGACAATATACCGGTCGCAATTGTGCGTGACTGATCGTTCAGGCATACTGGCGCGCCATTTTCGGCACTGATTCCCGGTCCGTTTAACGGTTGTATCCCGATGTGTGCGGTGCTAAAAAGGGCCCGCATTACAGCGCAGAGACATCCTTGTCGGGGTAGCGCAGAGAGGTAGAGTCATGCAGTGCACTATGCTGAAAGCCAAGCTGCACCAGGCGCGCGTCACGCACGCAGAGCTGGAGTACGAAGGTTCCTGTGCCATTGATGGCACATTGCTCGATATGGCGGGCATTCTGGAATACGAACAGATCCAGATTTACAACGTGGACAATGGCGAGCGCTTCACCACCTACGCCATTCGCGCCGAGGAAGGCTCACGAATGATTTCTGTCAACGGCGCCGCTGCGCATAAAGCACAGCCGGGTGACCGCGTGATTATTTGCGCTTACGCCAACTACAGCAGCGCAGAACTGATCAACTTCAAGCCACGTCTGATCTACTTGGCAGACGGCAACGCCGTAAAAGGCAGCAGCGACGCCATACCGGTACAGGTTGCCTGAGGCAACCCGCACCTGAAGCAAACCCGCTGTTTGCACGCTATAGAAAGCCCCGGATTTCGGGGCTTTTTTTTGCCCGCCCCTCACTGTCCGCCCCCCACCCCTGGCGCTGGCACGCCACATCGCTTTATACCAAAGTGGGCTTTACCCGGTGCCGCATTTCATCAATAGTGAACCTCTTGTATATGTCTTGTATGCGCTATATCTGAAGGAGGCCACAGATGTCGGAAGTGAAACGCTATCCGGTACCCGAAGCGTTTGCCCGTGATGCCCTGATGGACAAGGACCACTATGACGCGTGGTACCGCGCCTCCATCGAGACACCTGACACCTTCTGGGCCGAGCGTGCCCGCGAATTTCTCGACTGGTCCCGCCCCTGGGACAAGGTCAGTGAATGGGATTTCAGCACCGGCGACGCCAACTGGTTTGTCGGTGGCCAGCTCAATGTCTGCTACAACTGCGTAGACCGCCATCTGGCCACCCGTGGCGACCAGACCGCCATCATCTGGGAAGGCGATGAGCCCGATCAGAGCCGCCATATCAGCTACCGCGAACTGCACGAAGAAGTCTCGAAACTGGCCAATGTGCTGCGTCAGCGTGGCGTCGGCAAAGGCGACCGGGTCTGCATCTATATGCCGATGATTCCGGAAGCCACCTACGCCATGCTCGCCTGCGCCCGCATCGGCGCCGTGCACTCGGTCATCTTCGGTGGTTTTTCCCCGGAAGCGCTGAAAGACCGTATTCAGGACGCCCAGGCCTGCGCCGTCATCACCGCCGATGAAGGCGTGCGCGGCGGCAAGAATGTGCCCCTGAAAGACAACGCCGACAAGGCCATGGCCCAGTGCGACAGCGTGCACACCTGCCTGACTGTGCGCCGCACCGGCAATAAAGTGAACTGGCAGGCAGACCGGGACATCTGGTACCACGAGGCCGTGCCCGCCGCCAGCGGCGACTGCCCGCCAGAGCCCATGGACGCAGAAGATCCGTTGTTCATCCTCTACACCTCCGGCTCCACCGGCAAACCCAAGGGTGTGCAGCACACGACCGCCGGTTACCTGCTCGGCGCCGCCCTGACCCATCGCTATGTGTTCGACTACAAGGACGGTGATATCTACTGGTGCACCGCCGATGTCGGCTGGGTCACCGGCCACAGTTATATTGTCTACGGCCCACTGGCCAACGGTGCTACCACGCTGGTGTTCGAAGGCGTGCCCACCTACCCCGACGCCTCGCGCTTCTGGCAGGTGATCGACAAGCACCAGGTCACCATTTTCTACACCGCCCCCACTGCCATTCGGGCACTGATGGGCCTGGGGGATGAGCCGGTCAAACAGGCCCAACGCAGCAGCCTGCGCCTGCTCGGCACTGTCGGTGAACCGATCAACCCGGAAGCCTGGGAATGGTATTACCGCACCGTCGGCGACAGCCGCTGCCCGATTGTCGATACCTGGTGGCAGACTGAAACCGGCGCCATCATGATTGCGCCAATCCCCGGTGCCATCGACACCAAACCCGGCTCCGCGACGCTGCCGTTCTTCGGCGTGGAACCCGCACTGGTGGATGCCGACGGTAAGGAACTCGAAGGCGCGGCCTCCGGCAACCTGATCATCAAAAGCTCCTGGCCCAGCCAGATCCGCACTGTCTATGGCGATCATCAACGCATGATCGATACTTATTTCTCGACCTACGCCAACAGCTATTTCACCGGCGACGGCGCACGGCGTGATGAAGATGGTTACTACTGGATCACCGGCCGCGTCGACGACGTGCTGAATATTTCCGGGCACCGCCTGGGCACCGCCGAGATCGAATCAGCACTGGTACTGCACCCGGCCATTGCCGAAGCCGCCGTGGTGGGCTATCCCCATGACGTCAAAGGCCAGGGCATCTATGCCTACGTCAACCTGATGAAGGGCCACGAAGGCGACGACGAACTGGTGAAGACCCTGCGTGACTTCGTCGCCCAGGAAATCGGCGCCATCGCCAAACCGGATCTGATTCACTTTGCCCCCGGCTTGCCGAAAACCCGTTCGGGCAAGATCATGCGCCGCATCCTGCGCAAGATTGCCACCAACGAGCTGGATTCCCTGGGTGATACCTCAACGCTGGCAGACCCGTCTGTGGTGGATCAGTTGATCGAGACACGATTGCATCGATAACCCACTGCCAGAAGGCCCGGTAAATACCGGGCCTTCTGCTATACTTGTCGCGCCCGACTGCATAGCGAGCGCCTGTCATGGGTTCTACCCGAGAGCACACCACCCCGGAACAAGCCACCCTCAAACTCTCCATCGGTATGACGCTGGTCGTCGCCGGGCTGGGCATCGCGCTCGGGCTGCTGTCCGGGTCTCAATCAATTCTGTTCGACGGTATGTTCTCGACCATTGATGCCGCCATGTCGCTACTGGCCCTGTTTGTCTCACGGCTATTGATGCGCGAGGGCAGTCGTCGCTTCCAGTACGGCTACTGGCATATGGAGCCACTGGTCGCCGCGCTCAACGGCAGCATCCTGTTACTGCTGTGTGTGTATGCCTTCTTCAACGCGGTAGGTGGCCTGATCGACGGCGGGCGTGAACTGGCATTCGATATTGCCATTGGCTATGCCGTGGTGGTCAGCGTGGTGTGCTTCAGCATGTACCTGGTCGAAAAGCGGGTGAACCGCCGGGTCAACTCAGAGTTCCTGCGCATAGACACCCAGAGCTGGCTGATGGCAGGCCTGATCACCTTTTCATTGCTGATTGCCTTTATCGGCGCATTGTTCATGGCGGACACCCCCGCAGCGCCACTGATTCCCTATATTGATTCGTTGCTACTGGTACTGCTGACGCTGTGCTTCATGCCGGTGCCGATTGGCATCGTGCGTCGCGCCATGAGTGAAATCCTGATTGTTGCGCCGAACATGCTCGATCAGGAGGTCCGCAATGTCATGGCCAGGATCATGAAGCGCGACGGCCTGATCGACTACTACAGCCACGTTGCAAAGAGCGGCCGCATCTACTTCATCGAAATCCACATCGTCACGCGCGGCGATTTCGGCGTCGATCAGGGGGTGCAGGCGCTGGATATGGTGCGTGCCGAGATCACAGCCGGGCTGGAAAAACCCGACGAGAAGCGCTGGATCACCGTCGCCTTTACCGCCAATCCTGACTGGGCCTGACCGCCGCTGATCCACCGCCTCGCGGAACCCCGGAGGTCAGCGCCAGCACTCCTGGGCTGAGCCGCTGGTTACTCCCCGGGTGCCAGCATGGGTCAAGGTCAGATTGCCGCACTGGTTCTGCCCGGTCGCCAGAATGCGCGTTGCGGTAAGCAAAAACCCCTGATTACTGTTGGTGGGCGTCGCGGAGATCCGATACAGACCGCTCTCGGACTCATACGGCGCGATGCAGCCCGCATATTGCGCATTGGCCGTGAAGCAGCGCTCCATTCTCATCGCTGCCGCCATCAACTCCGTGCGCCCTTCAGATACACGACCCCTCTCCACCTGATTCTGGTAGCTTGGATACACGATGGCAGAAATAATGCCAATAATTGCCACAACCATCATCAGTTCTATGAGCGAAAAACCTTTCATCCTGATTCCCCGTTGTGCTAGTGAATCTGCCGCCATGACTGACGTCCGGCGGCATCATCGCCGCGCGTCTGCAACACCTCCACATCACCGGAGCTGCCTGGTGTATAGATCAGATCATACAAAGGTGCACCGATAACTGCTGGCGTCGGCAGCACCCCCACACCCGAGCGACGACCGCTGGCGGGTACTCTGATGGGTCGACCGTCAATAATCACTTCGATGAAATCATCCTCATCAAAAGTGCCGTCTTCATTGACGTCAAAGAAACCCGCCTCATCTCGGGAACCATCAGCGACCTCCATCGCCATCAGCCAGCTGTCCCCGCCCCGATCACAGGGATTTGCAGACGGTATCAGCGTAGTGAAGAGAACCCGGCCCGCGCGCACCAGGGGGCTGGCGACGACCATCTCACCGGTGCGCTGATTATTAACGATAAGATCCATGTACCAGCCTCGATGCGTTGCATCACGCTCGTTACTGCTGGTAATCCGGTACTCCTGCCCGTTGACGGTCGCTTCCGCCAGAATTTCCTGCTGCAGCAACTGCGCCTGGGTAATTGTCTCGCCCTTATCCACCAGACCGTAGAAACTTTGTCTGGGTGACGTAGAATCCACCAGTGCATCGTTCTCCTCCAGGTACTTCCCGGTACCGAAGAACACCATCAGATCACCCTTCGCAGAACGTGCAGCAGCTGGTTTGACGGTGATCGGCTGGCGGCGGCCATCACGCTCTGCCGTAAACATCGGCGTTGTGTTATTGCCAAAAGCAAACTTCCAGTTGCCACGCTGCGCAGGACTTCCCGTGGTCAGTGCGGTCTGGTTCAGCTTCCACATATTACCGTACAGGTCGCCGGCATAAATGGTGTCCGCACTGCGATCACCGTTGGTATCGGCAACCAGCACGGAAGCAATCCCGTTGGGGTTTGCCGCCGTACCAGGCCCCACTGTGAGCGGCGACCCGCCAACATGCTCGCCGGTCGCAAGATCGAGTACGATGATCGAAGCCTTGTTATCCGCGCTATACAGCCCGCTACCGAATACGGCCACCCAGCGCACATCATCCGGGTCGCCCCCCGTGCGCATCCGCACGACAGACACCTCGGTCACCCCTTCGCCCAGCAGGGTGTCGTCCGTGAATTCCCACAGCACATCATTGGCACTGAAGGCAGTCGGGTTCGTCACATCCAGCGCAAAGACACCTTTACCACCGGCACCCAGCGGGCTGACAAGCACAGTGCGCCAACCACCACCGAAGTGGGCATCGGCGACATTCGGCGTACCGTCAACAAAGTATCTGTGCTTGTAATCGGTCTGCGTCAGCTCATGCACATTGTCCATGACCATGGCTGGCATATAGGAGAATAACGGCGCGCCATTCTCCGCATTGAACGCGTGCAGCATCCCGTCATTGGCGCCGACGTAGACCACCGGTTCACGCTGCTTCTTGGCGTTCACATACGTCAGATAGGAGGTCCCTTCCTGGCTGATCAACGACTGGTATCCGAAGCTTTCGCCGCCGGAAAACGCGGGCGCCGAATTGATGATATCGCCGAGGCGGGTGGACCTGTCGCGGAAACTGCCGCCGTTCAGAACCTCATTGCTACGGTCGCCTCTCAGGTACATCAAGCGCTGCTGCGCCAGCGCAGGGTTGCCAGGCGCCAGTGCGTTTTGCTGAGCGGGCGAGAGATCATTATAGTTCAGCGCCACACCGGCCTGGGTGTCGGGCCGCCACGTAAATATCTGGCGGCTGGTGAGCGCCTGATCGTCCAGTCGCTCACTGGCACGCCAGACGATATCCCCCAGCCCGCCGTCGCTTGTGCGAATGCGATACGCCGTCAGATCACCACTCCAGTCACCGCTGTTGAACCTGGCCTGATAGACCACGCTGCCACTTTCCAGGCGCGTTGAGTTGGCCGCCAGCGAGGCGGCGGAGGCCGTCGCCCGACTGACCAGCGAGCGCAACATGGCTGACATCTCAGCCGCGAAAAGATCCGGTTCGGTAGCGCTGAAGAAGCCCCCCCGGGAATTGACGGCGGCGTGCAACAGGTCGTCAATCTTGCCTTCATCCGTAGCGACTGACGCCCAGGTCACCTCGGCGCCCGTCGCGATCGCATTAAAGGCGTCCTCCGGATTCACCGTGCCATGCACCCCGAGACCCACACCGAAGGTGACCATGTGCTGCCAGAACGCCGGATTAAGTGGCGAGGTCGGCACCCGATTGGCAAGATCATCCCGCAGATCCCGTTTCCAGTAATGCATGGCCACATCCGCCAATGTATCGGAAGTACTGTCAGCAAAAGGAGGGCCCGGTTGATATTGATACGTGGTGCCATCAGGCGCCGTGATCTCTGGCCCGGCCGTGTTGTCAGCATCACCGATCCCTTCAGGCGTCCCACCGCTGCGATAACCATCGGTCATCAGAATCGAGTAACTTTGCCGGCATTCAATATGCTCACTGGTTGGCTCAGTGCCAGCCCCCGGGGTTGCGCCCCACGGACCACGACTGTCCGTGCGGCTGAAATACTCGCCGGCGCCGCGCAGCGCATTACGCAGTGGCGTGCCCATCTTGGGGATTTCATGATTGTACAACCGGTCAAAAAATGCTTCCCGATCAGCACCTTTGAAGGGTCTTACGCCATCGATCACTGTGCTTGTCTGCACCCCATCAACACTATGCGCCGCAGTATTGATCGAGCCAAATCCGACCCGCAGTTGCTCCCCCTGCTCGGAGAAAGCCTTGCCAATACCTGCTTTTGCGGTCAGCGCCCGCGAGCGATAATAGGAGAACCAATTGGCAAAATTCTGGCGCTCCTCTGCAACGGTACGTGTGATCGTTTCGCCATTGGCGCCGGCCCACACGAACTCCGTGACAGTAGTATGGCTAGTTGAACCGGGCTGCTGACTTCGCCCCTGGTTGCCGCGAATCTGATACATGGTGTAGCTGCTGGCCTCTTCATCATCCCCAGTACCGTTATAGACATAGAAAGTGATTGGCCAGTAATTCCGCGACGTGTTGTTAGTTCCCACGCCATGGCGCCGCCAGCGGTTATGGGACTGCTCCACTGTCAGATTAATGTCACCCGCTACGGTACGGGAGGGATTCCAGGGCGCTGCAGTGGGATCAATATTGGGCATCAGGCTGCCGTCATGGCGGCTCCAGGGCTGATACTCCGCCGTGGGATCATAGAATATGGGATTCTTGTGTGCGGAACGAAGATAGACCCCCACATTATTATTGCGTGAAGCGGTATGAAACTCCTGAATCCGCTCATCGTATATCCCGTCACTGCTGTAGGTATTTGACGGCAGTGGAAACAGGTAATCCGTCGATGATCGGTTATCGTCGGGGATAATATCCCATTGCATGGAACCAGAATCATCAATAATGAACATGATATTCGGCTCAATGGCCTGCAGCAGGAAAAGCGGCGTTTGTGCCAACCGCCCGTCACTGGCCAGCGCATGCCCTGATGACAGGACGGATGCCGTCAAGACACCCAGCATGAAACACGTTTTTCTGATTATCTGCATGAGATTCCCCTGCACTCTCTTCACCGCCTGAAGGTGCTTTCAAGCACGACCTGAGTTTGCGGGCTGGCACCGAAGCCACGCACTGTAATGGTGTAAAGCTGCAATTCCATATCCGGCACACCTGCCTCCAGGGAACTCCCCGGCATCTGCAGGGGCGGCATTTCCTCGAGGAAATATTGCGGCCTGATCAGTACACCGTCGATATCGCCGCTGTACTCGATCGCCCCCGTACTGGCAGCGCCCGCATTGCGCCGCCGCCAGTCCGGGCGCTGATCAGCGTCATACAAGTAGAGGCCATTCGTGTTATTGAAGGTCGGCGCCACCGGGCCGCTAAGCAGTTCTTCGGCCTCGCGCAACGCGCTTTCTGCCGCCTCAAACGCCCTTAACTGATCTTGCAACCCACCGGCCATGCGCTCCTGCAACACCGTGCTTTGTGCCGCAGCAAGCACCAACAGTGTCATGGCCAGCAGCAGCACCAGGCTCATGACCAATGCCATGCCGCGCTGGCGCAAGCGCGCAGACCACTTGTCTGCAAGTGCCGATTCCTGTTTCATCCCGCCCTCCAAAAGCACTATCGCAATCTGTTTCGCAATGCGACCGTACTGGTAATGACATGCCGAAGCCGGCTGTCATCTGCTGTTATGGCTACGCCATCGAAGACATAGCTCTGATTGTTTTCCGCCAGGCCATCGCGGCTACTGCGAACAAGCAGCGATACTCGGGCACTCACGACCCGGTCCCAGTCCGCCACATCATTCGCCAACACATAGTTGTTGGCCACGCCATTGCCTGTGGTATCCACGCCATACCGCACACGCATACGCTCGACGTTTTCCACCAGTTCTTCCGCATTTGCCGCGCCGTTAACGGCCCGGAACAGCGACGGCCCCGCAGCGCCTGGTGCGATGTAGAAAGCCGTAGAAGACACCCGCGATATCTCGGAACCCTCGCCATAGGTGGCACCCAGATCCTTGGTCGCATTACCGGGATTGCCGGTGCCCTGATTCACGACAACGCGATCCGACGTGCCCGGATTGCCCGCTGTCTGAAACACGGTCGATGCCGTGCAATCCGAAATCAGCAGGATATCGCCCGTTTCTATGCCATGGTCCGGCCGCAAGAACACACCTGCCGCATTGCCGCTGGACAGTTCCTGGATATAAGGCGGCGCGAGACGCGCGGTACCACTGTCAACCCGGCGCACCAGCAACACATCGCTGGCGTTGTCGGCCCCCAGCCCCTGCAAGTCGGCGGGCAGGCCCGGCGCAAAGCCCGCGCCGGTGCCGCGAAAGCCCTCAACACCGCCACGCTCGAAATCGAACAGGAAGTCGCCCTGCCCGGCCGAGGGAGCGTTAAGGATATTGATCAGGGGCGCATTGCGAGAGCACCCCAGATAACCCGCCATGCGCAGCTCACGGGTCAGATAGAAGAAGCCGTACCGGCCACTTTCCTGCATCCGGGACACATCGTCTTGCAAGCGGTAACTGGTCTGGCTGGCAAGAAACACCTGCGTGACGCCCAGAACGAGGATCACGCCCATCAGCAGCGCCACCATGAGTTCAACAATGCTGAACCCGGCCTGCCGGCGAAGGCGTCCTGTCAGCCCGCACATCTGCTGCCCCCTCATATCTGCACCTCGATGAGGAACGAACGGACCTGTTCACCGCCTTCCCCGGACGCGCGGCCATCAAACCAGGCGACCTCAATCTCGATCATGTCGTCCGCCCGCTGCACGATGCGGCCGCCGGTAATGGCGCCCTGTTGGGGCAGTAGCCCCGGCGTCTCCGCATTCGGGCCACAGATGGCCGTCAGCCAGTCCCGAATATCCTCCGCCGCGACGCTATTGCCGCCCGGCATCTGGCAGCCAAAATCTGCGTTGTACTGCCCCGCCAGCGCCGCCTGCCGGTTGGCGCGCATACGGTCCGCCATGTCGTAGGCCAGGTAGGAGGCCTGGGACGCGATATAGGCACTGTGATTCATCTGGATGCTGCGGGTCTGCATGGCAGCCATGGCGATCAGGCCGATGGACAACAGCAGCAGCGCGATCAGGACTTCAATCAGGCTGAACCCCCGCGCTTTGCGTTTCGCGTTTACGCGCATACTCATGCTCATGCGCAAGCCTCCTGAACGATATGCGCGCGGCCCGTGGCCGTGATCACGACCCCACGCCGACCCTCATTGCCACAACCGGAACTGTGCTCGATCCGGATGGTGCCATTGCCGCTGCCACCGCCGAGCAATCCATTGGACGAGTAAGTGATGGTCGCCACCCCGCCGCTGGCCGTCAGCCCGGTGGCGCCCTCGGAGACACGCAGGACCTGCCTGTTGTTGCTGGCGTCAACGGAAAAGACCACCCACCCGGCCCCCCAGGCGCCATCGCAGGTCGCGCCATCGGAACTGCCGCAAACAGATACGTCCCCGCCCTGCCGAATCGCTTCAGACCGGGCGTATTGCAGCGCGCCCAGCAGACCATTGGCCTGGGCAGTAATCTGGTTGTTGCGGACCAACTGCGTGAAGCTGGGGATGCCGATGCCCGCCAGAACGGCGATCAGCAGCAGCATTACCAGCATCTCGATCAGAGTGAACCCGAAATTTATGCGTTTCATCTTGCTCCCCGGTCGCTCGACATTTCTTGTTCCAGCCTCGAGCGTTACATAACTTTACTCTGCCCCAGCGCTATGATGCGCTGCCCGCCGTCACAGGTTCCAATTATTTACGGCCGCTCATCTCCGAAAAATGACCGCTTGTCGGTTTTGGGCTTATCCGAGGCAAATCAACCTGATGCAGCGCAACCAGAAGGCACCGCAACCACTCGGGACGAAGGGGAACATCAGGAGGCGGGGGAGCTGTATTGCCCGCCCGACACACCGGCCGGCACCTGGCTCGTGATCATGACGGTTACAGGCCGCTCAATACTGCCGCAGCCACGCCCAGCAACATCAGAGCCGCCAGCCGATTGAGCCAGCGGCCGCCGGTGGCGCCCAGCACACGCCCGACGCGGGCAGCCAGGGCCGCATAGATCAGCTTGACGCTGCCCACTGCCACTAGCGCGACCAGCGACACCCACAGGGCATCCGCCCAGGAGAGCGCATCAAGATCGAGAAACGCGGGGAAGAAACCGAAGTAGAACAGCAGCGCCTTCTGATCACCCAGGGTGATGAACAGACCCGCGCTGAAGCTGGCCCAGAGCGACACGGTATCGGTGGGCCCGGATGCCACCGCGCCTCCGGCCGCGCGCCAGAGTGACCAGGCCAGCCAGGTCAGATACAGCGCACCCGCAATACGCACCAGCAACATCCATTCGCCCAACGTGCCGGCCAGTGCGGCCAGCCCGAAGATCGCCAGCATAATGAACAGGATATCGGCCAGTACGATGCCCAGCGCGGCAGCCGCGCCATGAAGGAAGCCATGACTGGCCGCGCGGGCCGTGACTGCCAGCACACTGACGCTCGGCAGCGCCGCCAGGATTACCATCGCGGCGGTCAGCGAGATCAGAGCACTCCATGGCAGGGCGTCAGTCATACGTTACTTGAAACGGGAATGGGCATACGGTTTATACCCCGACCCTCTCCCGCAAGGCAAAAAAACGCCGCCTCGTTGGGCGGCGTTTGTCCCGTGATGTCAGGTTGCTTCAGGTTCCGTCTCGAACAAGGGCCCGAACAGGCCCTCCAGGAATAGCAGCAGATTTTCCAGCATGTCCATACGGCCGGTGTCCGTCGCCACATAGCTGCGCTGCCCACCGTCAATCAGGTTGATCAGCAGGCCACTGTCGAGGGTGCCCGGGTGCAGCGTGGCCACCAGCAGGTCCTCCGCGTCGTACAGGTAACCAGTGAGGCCGCCCAGGGTGAAGGTGAGCGCCGTATCGGTGCTGTCCGGCTGGCTGATGTGCAGGCCCAGCGCATCGCTGCTGAAGCGATAATCCCGGGTGCCCGCGCTCGGGTCGAGAATACGCAGTTCCGCCGTGCCATCGCCCGCCAGCAGAGAGGTGTCGATGCCATCCAGGAGTGCTTCCAGATCAATGTCCGGCAATTCGCCTTCCTCGCCATCCAGCACGGCGGTGATGTAATCGCCCAGTGCGTTCAGCAGTGACGTATAGCCTTCCAGCGTGGCGCCGAGGCGCACTTCCATCGACGGCAGGCCGAGGCGCTCAGTGCCGTAGTTGATGGCAAGGCTGAACGGGTCATCGACGAACAGCGAGAAGCCCTGCTCACCCGACAGGGTGTAAAGCGTCTCTCCCGACGGCGTCTCGCGGCTGCCGCCATCCAGTGCCAGGATCATCAGTGGCGCCTCTTCATCCTGCGTCAACACGCGACGATTGAAGTGCAGCAGGCTGTCGAGGTTGCTGAAACTGTAGCTGCCCACGGCCGCATCAGTGCTGGCAATGCTGCCGCTACCAGACAAGGTGATCTCAATGGACAGGTCCGCCGCCAGATCCTCCAGCAGGGGATTCAGCAATGCTGCATCGCCGAACTGGGTATTGCTCAGGGCCTGGAAACCGCTCAGATCATTGTCGGTAATATCCAGATCCAGTCGGATATCCAGCGTGGTGAGCGCGGTGTCGCTGCTGAGCGTGCCTTCGATAGTGATGGGCATCTGGCCCTGGCGCAGCAGGTCTCGAATGTCTTTCGCACTGACGGCCAGATCCACCGCATGACCGTCGCGGCTGCCCTGCACCTGGAGATAACCGTCGAGCCAGAAGCCAAACGAGGATTGGGTACGGATCAACGTCGCGTAGGGCGGGTCCACATCACAGCTCGTGATGCCGTTCTTGCGCTCCGGCACACAGATGGCGGCATCGATGGCGAAACCCAGCACCTCGGCAAGCAGGCCCACCAGGGCCGCCGTATCATCGCGCGAGATGTCATCGCGGTACAGCCAACCCAGGCCCCGCAACTCGGCGTCGATGCCGTCTGCCGCCGCCTGTGCCAGCGCGCGGTAGTGATCGTAATCATCCAGCGGCACCAGGGCACTGTTGAGTGCTGCGCTATCGTAGCGCGCCTCCCCCGTCACACTGGTCACCAGCGCCGCGTTCCAGGGCAACAACAAATCCGGCAGGGCCGACGCCACGCTGGCGGGCACTACCTCGGTGCCCAGCGCGCCCGCCAGATCAACGGCCGCCGCCACCAGGCTTTCAAAGCCGGGCAAGGACAGGGTGACGTCATCCAGCTCGGCCAGCCATTCCGTCGGGTCCAGCCCGTAATCCGCCAGCTGGGCGGCCAGCGCATCGATGTCCGGTGCCACCGCCGGCACCAGCATTTGTCCGCCCAGCAGCGCGAACATCTGACCCGCACCGTCCAGCACCGCTGGCACGGGCAGGGATTCATCCGCCGCCAGGGCACTCAGAGCAGCGGCAAACAGTGCCTGCCGCAAGGCCTGCGGACTGGCCGCATCGGTCTGTGCGCTGTCACTCAGATCAATCGGTGCCTGAAACGCAAAATCGGCATCCAGATCCAGCAGCAACGCAACCCGTGCCAGCGCCAGTTCAGCCCCGACATTGCTGGCCCCACGCGGCATGCCCTGGGTCCAGAGGGCCGCCAGATGCGTCAGCGGCGTCACCGCCAGGGTGGTGTCTTCATCCAGCAGATCACCGGGGACAATAGCACTGAGCGTCAGCCCCTCCGGCAACGGCAGATCATCACCGAACAGGGTGCTCCCGCACCCGGCAGGCAACTCACAACGCAACGTCGAGCCGCTGTCGCCGCTGACCACGATGCGCACCGGCCCGGCCTGCGGCGGAATATTCAGTGCAAAATAGCCGTTGGCGTCAGTGCTGGTAAGCTCCAGCTGCACCCAATCGGCGCCGTTCCAGCCACTGATCGTCACCAGGCCATCACCGATCACCCCACCCGCCGCACGCGCCGTACCTGCAGGCTCCGGATCATCGCCGGGGCCACCGTCGCCCGGATCACCGTCATCCGGGTCGCCATCGCCAGGCGGTTCGTCCACCGGCGTGGAACCGCCCCCTCCGGAGCCGCCACCGCAGGCGGTCAGTACCAGAGCCAGGGAAATCAGAAGCAGGCGCAGCAGGGCGGTCATGGGATACTCCCGTCTTGTTCTTATGTGTGAATTCAGAGGTGCCAATAATCAGCAAGCCACGCATCATCGGCAGCCACTGACACAGCGACAACGCCTCGCCACGAAAAGACAAGGATTTGGCGGGAATCGGCAAAGGCCTCAGACAGGTGCCTGATACGCCCTGTGATGCGGTGCACGACACGGGCCGGTTGCGGCTCGCGCACCTGCCACGGATACTGCCTGCCACGGATACTGACAGGCATTCAGCACCGCCGACCGGCAGACCGCTTGTCCAGAACGGCCAGCGCGGTCCTCTTATCTATGGATACCGATCTATAGATACCGACGGCTGCCGCAGGGCGCCCTCACACGGGAAAAGCACGCATGAACAGAACGGCTTACCTGACCGCCCTCTGCGCGCTCTCTGCCCTGCTCGGGCTGGCAGCTTGCAGCACCCGGCCGACCGCCGTCCGGGCGACCTCAGAGATCACGCCAGCGAACACGTCAGCGCTGCCCGCTGAAACGGCACCCGCGCCAGCGACGGCCGCCATCCATGACAGCGTCCGCGAGCGCACGATATTCGGCGCGGACGACCGGCGCAGAACACCCTTCAGCCATGCTGATCGACTGACCGTCGGCAAACTGGAAGCCCCCAAGCCGGGCGACAGGGTGAGCGGCTGCACCGCAACATCCATCGGCGGCAACCATATACTGACGGCGGCCCATTGTGTCTACGACACCAGCAGCGGCATCCCGCGCCTGTACGACACCATCCATTTTTATCCTGCCGCTGGACATCACAACCAGATGCCCCACGGGCGTTTCCGCGTCACGCGCGTCCATCATCCCGAACACCTCAATGGGCTGGCGCCCGGACTGGAAAAATTGCACAACGACATCGCCGTGCTTGAAATCGGCGAGGACGACAGCGGCAATACGCTGCAACGCTTCATTGGCACCCGTGGAATATGGGGCAGAAGCGCACTCGAAGACGGGACCATGAGCACGCTGGGTTATCCGGGCGACAAAGAGAGCCGCGTTCAGTACCATCAGGAACATTGCCCCTATGAAATTTTCAGCCGCACCCTGCTGCGCACCTATTGCGATGTGTTCAGCGGGCAAAGCGGCTCACCCGTCCTGCTCTATTCAGAAAAACACGGGGAATCTCACATTCATGGCGTCATCAGCGCCGAGGCCGACCAGGCGAACTACGCCACACGCATCACCCCCGAACGGCAACGCATTATCCTGGCCATCGTCCAGGGCCGCTACGACATGCACACCAGCAGTGAAGAAGAACGCTGGACCTCTATCGACATGCCCACCGCCCAGCGCATCCACGTCATGCTGCACAACACCTGCCGGAAAACACTGCATGTGGCGCTGCAATATCGAGAAAACAACGGCAACTGGACAGAAAAAGGCTTTTTTGTCATCGAGCCCGGACACGCCACTGAGCTGGCCCAGACCCGCAACAGCATCTTCTATGTGCATGTGCGCGACATAGAAGGCAATGTTCTTGTGGATGGCGCGCACCAGGCCGCAGTGCATGGCTACACCTTCGGCTTCCGCCAACTCAATCACAGCCACTTCGGCGACACCGTCATTCGGCCCTGCAACTGATCAAACGGCTATCGACAAAACCGCAATCCCCGCGTGCCAAAATGAAAATGATTGGCATGCGGGGCGTTGTAATCCGGCCCCAGCACCGTACCGAAATAATCACACGCCGCCTCATGGGCCTCGCGCAGAAAACGTGACTCCCGACGATCACCGTCCCAACCCTCCAGCACCGTAATACGCCGACCATCGCGCAACTCGAACGCCGCCACATCCAGCGCGCTGGCGGTGGCGTGTTCACTGCGTCGCGCGTTTTCCCGGTGATAGATATTGCGGCAGGAGAACGCCCCCATATGCGTGACCGACACCACCGGCTGCCCCAGCCGCCGCTGCGCAATCGGCTGCAACGCCTGCTGCTCATACATCACCCAGGCCACCGCCAGCGGGCAATTCAACGTGACCGGCGCATTGAAGGCCACACTGGTGTGATGCAGCCGCACCACATTGGCCAACGGGCAGCCCGCCACCGGGGTGTAGTCCTCCAGCGGCAGGAAATGCAGTATGTCCTCCGGCACCTGCGCCAGAATGGCATGGCAATCCGCCGCCGGCGCGTTCTTCAGGCGCCGTAACTTGCCCCGCGTGACCGGCGTCATGGCATGCTCCACGGCCAACGGCGCCCAAGGATTCCAGGCCGGCGGCAACATCCGCCACGGGCGCATGGACAGCACGATGATGAGCACCAGCAACAACAGCAGAAAGACACCGACGATAAGGCGTTGAGGCCAGCTGAGGGGATGTCGGGAAGGTCTGGTCAAGGAGGCATCTCGAAGTGGGTCTCTATTCAGAGACCCCCGGCAAACGGTTCTGTTCCGGAGCAACCCGGGATTGATCGTAGGCCCGGCCAGGCTTTTCCCATAAAATGCCCAACGACCATCAGCTCAGGAGCAGGATTCATATGGGGCGCGCCTACCAGAACCGCAAAGATGCCATGGCCAAGACCTCGGACATGAAAGCCAAGGTATACAGCCGCTACGGCCGGGAAATCTATGTCTGTGCAAAAACCGGCGGCCCGGACCCCTCCGCCAACCTGACCCTGCGCGGGCTGATCGAGCGGGCCAAGAAGGACCAGGTGCCGGGGCATGTGATCGACAAGGCGCTTGAGAAAGCCAAGGGCGGCGCCGGAGAAGACTACTCGCCAGCACGTTACGAAGGCTACGGCCCGGGCGGCTGCATGGCACTGATCGAATGCCTGACGGATAATCCGAACCGCACCTTCGGCGATGTGCGCAACGCCTTCACCAAAGCCAAGTGCAAGATCGGCACGCAAGGCACCGTCAGCCATATGTTCGATCATGTAGCGATCTTCGTGTTCGCCCATGATGACGAAGACGCAGTACTTGAAGCCCTGCTGGAGGCGGAAGCCGATGTCACGGATATCGAGAACGAGAACGGCATTCTGACCGTCTTTGCGCCTCACACTGCCTATGCCAGCGCGCGACAAGCACTGGTCGATGCGGTGAGCGGGATTGATTTTCAGGTGGACGAGATTCAGTTCATCCCGCAAAGCACCACCACCATCAGCGCAGACGACCAGCTCTTGTTCGACAAATTCATGGCCATGCTGAACGACCTGGACGACGTGCAGAATGTTTACCACAACGTCGCCCCGGATTAAGCCGCACCGGATCAAGGCATCCGGCTTGCCTCAGGCTGCCGACTGAAGATCCCGACGATCGACGCACCATGGGCGCGCATGACAGGTTCGGTCTCACGGTGCAGGGCGTGGTAGCGGTAGAACGGCACCCGCCACACCGGCACCAGCGCCTCGAGGCAATAGATCGTGCGCTCTTTATGCGAAGCAGTGCCCCAGTGCCGGGTCACGAACATGCTGTTCTGCACCCGAATGCACTTCACCTGACCGCTCCGGTTGACCGGCCACTTCTATGCAAATAGTGGAATCTGTGAATAATAGTGGCAGCCGTGACGGCCCACATCAGCCCTTCGTCACCGCGATGGCATGACCCCGGGCATTGCCAGGCGGCGTTGAGGGAAGCATGGAAAATCAAGAAAACAAGGAGTGCAGCGCATGACGGATTTTCTGCGCGAACGATACGAAGAGGTGGATCTGACCCCAGGCCAGGGGAAGATCACTGCCACCATTTCCATCGGGCTGGGGGCGCTCGCCCTCCTCGGCAGCTTCTGCTTTCTCTACCCCGAATTGTTCACCACCCCTGAATTCCGGGGCTTCTACCAGATAGACGTCCTACGGGTCATCCTGTTCATCGGCATTGGCATCGGTTTCGTCTGTGGCTTTTTCAGCGTCTTTCGTCATCAAGAGAAACGCTACGGCATTATCGGCATGGTACTGGCCTGCATGGCTGCGCTGATCGGTTCCGGACAGCTTGATGTGCCCCCCGTAGACGGCCGCAGCCTCTATGCAGGGCTGGATTATTTCGTGCTGACGCTGCTCGTTCTGGCATTGGTGTTTATCCCGCTAGAGCGCGCCTACCCCAAGAGCGAGACGCAAAAAACACTGCGCCGGGGCTGGATCACCGACATGAAGTATTTCCTGTTCAGTCATGTCGGGCTGCAACTGATCACCTTCTTTACCGTCATCCCCATCCAGGTCTTTTTGCATAACAGAGTGGATATCGGCTTTCAGCAATGGGTGGCCAGCCAGCCGCTGTGGCTCCAGTTCATTGCCATCCTGGTGGTGATTGACCTCGGCACCTACTGGATTCATCGTGCCTTCCATGAAGTTCCCTGGCTGTGGAAATTCCATGCCGTGCACCACTCCACGCAACAGATGGACTGGCTTGCCTCCTCACGCCTGCATGTGGTGGAAATCATCGCCAATCGCTTTGTCGGCTACCTGCCTATTTTCATCCTCGGGTTTGCGCCCTCTGCGGTGTATGCCTATCTGGTTTTCGTGTCGTTCCACGCCATATTCATCCATGCCAATGTGCGCTTCCGCTTCCCGCTACTGCGCTGGGTGATTGCCACTCCGGAATTTCATCATTGGCACCACTCCTCGGAAGACGAGGCCGTGGACAAGAACTATGCCGCTTTCCTGCCCCTCTACGACAAGTTGTTCGGCACCCTGATCATGCCAAACCGGCTGGCCGCCAAGTACGGCACCCGCGGCAGCACCCAGGTGCCGGAAGGCATGGTGGACCAGTTTCTGTACCCGTTCCGCCGGCAGAACCAGCACCGGGAGTGACCCCCGTTTTTCAGGCACTCAAGCGGCACCTCTTGGCTTAAAGCACTTCTCCTGGCGGCTCGTAGTTGAAGATGATCTGCGACGTGCTGCCACGACGGCCCTCGTGCACATGCTCCCAGGTCGCCTGCGCTGTGACCGGATCGCTGGACAGGTCCACATGGATGTTCAGCAGATAACCACTGATCGACATGCTGACCAGATGCACGCTGTCATGCTCGGCAGACACCACCTCGGCCACAGTGATATCGGTGTATTCGAGATCATTTTCCGGGGTAGCAGAGGGCGGCGCCCCGTTATCAAAGGTGCCAAAAGGGAAGCCCGCCAGAGGATCGTCACCAATCACATAAAGCGCCACATCGTCATCGGTCCCGAGATTGATGGCGATCGGGGTCAATGCCGATAGTGCGTCGACCAGTGCCGTATCGTAAAGCGGGGCGAAATGCCGTGTTCTGGCCGCCATAAAGGCCGGATAGCCGCCCTCCTCAGCCCCGGACACCCGGCCATCCTCTGCCTTGGCATCCAAGTGCCAGGTGGCCCCGGTCGACGCATCCACCAGGAAGTTGCTCCCCTCCCCCAGGGTATTGAAGTGATCAAGCTCTTCCATGAAGGCCGCATGCGCATAGGCGCCGTCGGCGGTCAGATTGGTGCCATAAGCCCGCCCCTCTCGGGAGACGATAAATACCATGCCGCCCACGCTATCGGCATGATGCTGCACCGCGCCGCGATACAGCCCCGCGTTAACCAGATGCAAGGCCGGCAGGAGGTGGTCAACGGCAACCGCCTCACTCACCAGCGGGAAAGGCCCGCCGGGCAAGCTCGCCGTCAGCGCATCAAGGATATCTGCCACGGCGGTTTCAAACGTGGCAATGGTCTGATCGAAGTCGAGCGCCTGGCCGAGGGCCTGCAAGGAATCCGGTGAAATATTGATACCGTTGGACAGATCCTGATCGGCATCCAGACTGATCAGAAAACGCGCCAGATTGATCACACGATCCGTGTCCTCATTCGCCCCCTCGCCCGCCAGGGTGGCTGGCGTAATGAAGACACGCCCCGGTGCCATGGTGGTAGTGCCGATCTCGATGTCACCGACCATGAAAGTCAGCGTTTTACCCAGACCACACCGCAGCACCCCCTGATCCCCTGTAGTACGCACCGAACCACCGCCACAGCGGTACTGCAGCCCGGTCACCGCGTTATCGACGAAGTAGGCCGTGGACTTTGAGCTGGAGCCAGACCCACCACATCCCGCCAGTCCCAGGCTGACGAGCAAACACGCCATAAACAAAATACGCATAACTATTCCCCCCAAGGAAAAACACATCCCGCGCTATAGTGCGCAGTGCACGCCAGTAGAACACGGTAGGAAGGAGGAGGGGAAGCTGAGGGCTGCTTTCGCACAAGAGACGAAGACCAGCGCAACCTTTCCACTTTTGGTGAACAAGCATGTCCCCGCCACTTCATTGCCTCTTGCGCCGATATATATGCCATGCCTCATAGAAGGCGTATGCCGCCAAGCTGGCAGTGAAGACCGCACCAACCCCGAAAATGACTCGCCCCATGGCCTGATTGATGCCAGCCGGTAACAGCGGGATGCCCCCACCGATATCTGCCCCGGAGATCACGACGAAGAATCCGAACCCGGCCAGCCCGGCGCATAGCGTGCCACCAAGCAGCGCACTGACGACACTGTGATTCCGGCGTGGCCCCATTTTTATGCGAATCATTAACTTACCCCCGGTTGCGCCCCGCCATAGGCGCTATGCGCGCCTGGATTCCATCAACGCGGATGGATATCTTCATCAGCTATCCCTGAATAATTTCTTCCGGACCTCGTCCCAGGGCACAGTACCTTCTGGTGCAACCTGATGCGCCTGGTGATTACCGGCGAGTTCATTTCGAAATCATCAGAAACGCTTTCATCGCTATTCCCCTTTTTTTCTGCTCACATCACTCAGCCTGTCAATGATCTGATCCCCGGAAAGCCCTTGCACTTCTACTACTTTCCATTGTGATGCAGCACCTGACGTCACACGAACACTCCCTTGCGGAAGCTCAAGCACGCTCGACAGAAGCCTTTCCGCCTCGCGATTGGCCTTTCCCTTTTCTGGTGGCGCGGCCACGCGGACTCTGAGGGCATCGCCCATCCAGCCAGCGATTTCAGTCCTGGATGCGCCAGGAACAACTTTAATGTTCAGTTTCGTCAAGACCCGTCCTTAATGCACCACTGATAGAATGTTCAGCGCCGAGTTCAAGCCTGATTCTTCTTTACGAACTCGGACTTGAGCTTCATTGGCCCGATGCCGTCTATCTTGCAATCAATATCGTGATCGCCTTCAACCAGCCGGATATTCTTCACCTTCGTTCCCACCTTGACGACCAGTGATGTGCCCTTGATCTTCAAATCCCGGATCACCGTAACAGCGTCACCGTCGCTCAGCAGGTTCCCGTTTGAATCCTTGACAACGAGCGCATCGTCGTCTTGAGCAAGCTCATTCTCGTTCCATTCATATCCACATTCGGGACAAACCCACATGCCCCTGTCTTCATAGGTGAAGCCAGAGCTGCATTTCGGGCAATCAGGATGTTCACTCATTAACAGATCCTCTTTTCATTCAACGGCTGACGCAAACGAACTACGTCCAGTAGTCGGTCGCCTGGCCCACATAGTGAACACGCCAAATCGCCCGTGAACCGAAATGGGACTTTCATCTGGATTATCGTCATAACTTTTTGAGCTGCCTTTCAGTTCGCCAGATCCGAATGAGCACAACCTCTGTGGCTTGTCGCAGGTAGACAACGCGGAAAGGCGGGTGAATCAGCTCGCGGATATGATCCAGATTGAATTCAGGAACAACACGGCCCGCTTCAGGGTGATCCGTCAGGCGTTCTGAGTGCGCAAGAATAGCCGCCACATACTCATCACCGATATGTGGCACCTCTTGCGCAATGTAGTGCTGCTGAATCGCCTGCAAATCGTCCAGCGCAGACCGTGCGATACGTAATTCCATTTACTTGATACCCAGCGTCTTCCTGACTTCCTCCAACGATACGGTATCGCCCTCGCGCACATCCATGAGCCCCCGCGCCACCGCTTTCACAAACCGCAGCTCTTCTGCGGTTTTCTCGTAATCCTCAAGCCCCTGAACCACAGCAACACCACGCCCCCGGCTGGTCAGCAGGATCGGGCGATGCGTCTCTTGAGACCGGCCCACGATCTTGCCGGGGTTAATCTTCAGGTCAGACAGCGGAATGACATCTTCGGAGAACTTTACGTCCATAGCGATCACCGGCGCGACATAATTGGTCTTTTTATAGCACCTGTTAAAGGCACCATCAACAGCCCGGCATAGAGCACCGATTGCAGCCCATCCTCGCCCTTCGCTAATGATAATGAAAGTGATTCCTGTTACGGGTATAGTGCAGCCCATTCACTATCCACCACATATGCCCGGGATCTGCCCATGTCATACCGCCTCTTCACACTCTCTGCCCTCACGCTGGCCCTGCTCAGCGCCGCCGCCCAGGCACAGGCCACCGGGCAGGCCGACGACAGCACGCAACTGGACACCGTCACCGTACAATCCAGCGCCGATGCGTCGGCCAGCGGGCTGAGCCGGCCCCACGCGGGCGGGCAGGTGGCGGAGGGTGGCCAGGTGGGCCTGCTCGGCACCCAGGCGATGATGGATACGCCCTTCAGCTTCATCGACTACACCGAGCTGCTGATCAAGGACCAGCAAGCCGCCAGCGTGGGCGAGGTGCTGCTCAATGATCCGGCCGTGCGGGTGGCGCGGGGCTTTGGTAATTATCAGCAGGTGTACCTGGTGCGTGGCCTGCCGGTGTTCTCGGATGACATGACCTACAACGGCCTGTACGGGTTGTTGCCCCGCCAGTATCTGGCCTCTGAATTCATTGAACGCGTGCAGGTGCTACGCGGCGCCAACACCTTCCTGAAAGGCGCCGCGCCCGGCGGCAGCGGCCTGGGCGGCGCGGTGAATGTGGTGCCCAAGCGGGCGCCCAATGAGGACATGAATCAGGTCACGCTGGGTGCGCAAACCGGGGTGCAGGGCCATGCCGCCACCGATCTGGCGCGGCGCTCTGAGGATGGCCGCTATGGCATCCGCATCAACGCCGCCCGCCGCGATGGCGACAGCGCCATCGACGGGGAATCCTCCGAACTGTCCATGGCGCATATCGGCGTGGACTTCCGCGATGAAGCGCTGCGGGTGTCCGCCGACCTGGGCTTTCAGGATCACCGCATTGACGGCGGGCAGCCCAATATCACCATAGATGGCCCCCTGCCGATTCCCCGCACACCGGACGCCACCACCTCCATTGGCCAGTCCTGGACCTTTTCCGATGCCCGGGATCTGTTTGGCACCCTGCGCACTGAATATGACTTCCGCGACAACGTGACCGGCTGGGCCGCCTTCGGCGCGCGTACCAGCGAAGAGGCCGGGGTGTTCGCCAACCCCACCGTGAACGCCGCCAACGGGGATTACACCGCCAGGCGCTTCGACAACACCCGCGAAGATACCGTGCTCACCGGCGAAGCCGGCCTGCGCGTGGGCTTCAACACCGGCGACATTAGCCACCGCGTGAGCGTCTCCGCTGCCAGCTTCGAGCTGCAATCGAAGAACGCTTTCGCGTTATCCGCCGCTGGCAGTGTCACCGGCAATATCTACGCCCCGGCAGACGTGCCGCCGCCCGTGCCTAACGCCTTTCCCACCGGCGGCGACCTGAACAATCCCCTGACCACCATCAAGACCCGCGTGCACAGCCTGGCGCTGGTGGATCAGATGTCACTGCTGAACGAACGCCTGCTGATCACGCTGGGCGCCCGCTATCAGCAACTGAACGACGACAGCTACGCCAGCGACACCGGTGCCCGCCTGGCCAGCGCCAGCTATGACGACAGCGCCATCACCCCCAGCGTGGGCGTGCTCTATAAACTCACGCCCTCGCTGTCCGCCTACGCCAACTACATCGAAGGCCTGCAAAAGGGGCAACGCGCCCCGGCCACAACACCGGGCGGCGACACCGTCGCCAACGCTGGCGAAGCGCTGGCACCCTACCGCACCAAACAGACCGAAATAGGCCTGAAGTTCGAACGCGACACCCTGGGCGGCAGCGTGTCGCTCTATCGCAGCCGCAAACCCATCGCCGCGCTGGACGGTAATGATGTGTTCGCCGTGCAGGATCATCAGGAAAACGGCGGCCTGGAACTGATGGCCTACGGCCTGCTCACCCCCGACCTGAGCGTGCTCGGCGGCGTCAGCTATCTGGATGCCGACGTCAGCGGCAACACCGCCATCGGCTCACCGCGCACCCAGGCCAACTTCAATATGGAATACCGCCTGCCGCAGTTCATGGACCTGGCGCTGGACGGCCGCGTGATCCACACCAGCACCCAGTTCGCCGACGCCGCCAACCAGCAACAACTGGATGCCTGGACCCGCCTCGACCTGGGCGCCCGCTACACCCTGCCCGTGGGCGACGCCGCCCTGCTGACCCTGCGCGGCCGCCTGGAAAACGTCACCGGCGAAGACTACTGGGCCTCCGCCGGCGGCTTCCCCGATGCGGGCTACCTCACCGTGGGCGCCCCACGCACCTGGTTGCTGTCTGCCACACTGGATTTCTGAGCCGTTTACCGATGAAACGAAGCACCCTGCGCGCCTGGTCCGGCATCCACACCTGGACCAGCCTGATCTGCACCGTGTTCATGTTGATGCTGTGCATTACCGGCCTGCCGTTGATCTTTCATGACGAGATTGATGCGCTGCTGCACAGCCACGACTGGCAACCGGCCCACCCCGACGGCCCGTTACTGTCGCTGGACACCATGCTGGATGCCGCCCTGGTGAATCGCCCGGACCATGCGCCCCTGTTCATGAGCTTCGACACCGACCGCCCGGTGGTGAACGTGACCAGCGGCCCCACCCCGGACGCCGCCTCGCGGGACATGCACTTCGCCTCCTTTGATCGCACCAGCGGCAATCTGGTGCCCGGCGACGAAGGCTTCGACGTGATGCACTTTATTCTGGAGTTGCACACCGACATGTTCCTGGGCCTGCCCGGCATGCTGTTCCTGGGCGCCATGGGCGTACTGCTGATACTCGCGATTATCTCCGGCGTGGTGCTGTATGCGCCCTTTATGCGCAAGCTGGATTTCGGCACCGTGCGCGCGCAGCGCTCCCCCCGCGTGAAATGGCTGGATTACCACAACCTGCTCGGCATCGTGACCGTGGCCTGGCTGCTGGTGGTCGGCCTGACCGGCGTGGTGAATACCCTGAAAACCCCCATCGTCGACACCTGGCGCACCCACGCCCTGGCCGACCTCACCGCCGGCTATGACGACGCCCGCGTGCCCACCCCACAGGAAATGGCGTCCCTGGACGCCGCCGTCGCCCAGGCCGAAGCCGCCGCGCCGGACATGACACTGCAGTTTGTGGCCTTCCCCGGCGGCAGTTGGTCCACCGATTATCACTACGCCATCTTCCTGCACGGCAATACGCCCCTGACCTCCCACATCATCACCCCGGCCCTGGTGGACGCCCGCACCGGCACCTTTGCCGACATGCGCGAGATGCCCTGGTACAACAAGGCCTTGTCGTTGTCCGGGCCGTTGCACTTCGGCGATTACGGCGGGCTGCCGTTGAAGATCCTGTGGGCGGTGCTGGATGTGTTCACCATCGTGGTGCTGGGGACGGGGGTGTATTTGTGGGGGGTGCGGCGCAAGCGTGAGAAACAGGGAGGGGGTGAAGTATGAAGCGCGAAGGGCGGGCGGTGCGGCGTAAATCGCTGGGGGGGATTTTTGCGGTGCCGGTGTGCATTGCGGTGGCAAGCCTGGTGGGGTTGGTGGCGGCGTTGTTGGGGGAGGGGTGGATGAATGTTGTGGGGTGGATAGGCGTGGGGGTGCCAGTGGTTCTCACAGCCTATGCGTGGATAATAAAGCCCGAGGCGTAGAGTTACTTTCTATCTGACTGGCTATCACTGGACGATGCTCCATGTGCCCTTCCAATCACCTCGCTGGCCTCCTGAGTTGCACCAAGACCCTCTGACAGCTGTATTGACTCCTCATCTTGCCTTCCGACTCGCCGTAGCTCCTGATTTCGCTGGACAGCATCGTACTGCCGCTCCACATGCTTCACAGACTTCACGTTTTTCCCAGCTTTTATAGATTTCGATACGACACCAAATATCGAACCCAATCCGAGAACTGACAATATTACAAATAGCACGCCAAAATTCTTACCTGCTGCCACTATTGAACCCTCGCAATCTATAATTATTTCCGATATCCCGCCAGAGGCCCAGCCATAGACTCGCCGAGAAGCCTAAAGTACGAGCCGAAGGCGAATCAGGCACTTCTGGATTCGGTAATTTCTGAGCTAGATGATCTGATTCAACCTGTCAACAAACCTACTCCTGGCAGCCGAATCATTAAACCCATCATCCATAAATCCCTTATCATGAAGCTCAATCCAATATTTTAGCGCCTCTATGACTCCATAATTCTCGTTTTCAGGGCCCACTGCACTAAGGAAAACCTCCGGAGAAGAGACCATATCTTCACAATGCCAGCGCCGCCCTCGAATACTATAAATTCCGTCTTCGCCAAACTTAATAATACCCTCTGCATCTTCAAGATCTTCAATCATCTTGCCCGGGACAAACCTTCCCTGGACATACACACCATTTTTCCAGCATATCGCAATGCAGGCAGTCAAGTATGCTCTTGCTTTCCAGTACTCGTGACTCCAGTTATCGCAAAGATGATACTTATAAAAAGGTTGGCCATCCAGGTAACCCGCGGTCTCCTGGAGCAATAGCAAAGCACCGTAGAGTCGCCCTCCCTCTTCAGGAAATAGAAGGACACCAGATATATCCTCGGCACCTTCTAGCTTATCTAGCAAAAAGCTGCGAAATAGCTCAGGCTGCTTATAGAAAGCATATGTCGGGTATATCTTGCTCGACGCCCCTTCCAACCAATCTCTCTTCACGCCGATTTTAGCCGCAATAGCTACAATTAGATCTTCATCCACTTTGCGTAGAAATCGAGCATCAGACGCTACATCATATACCGATAGGCCCAAGCCAAAGACTCTAGGAATTTGGTTCCGATGTATTCCGTGAGCCTCACAGACATTTACAATTCGCGTAGATACCATCTCACCCAGAGAGCTTCTGCTGCGCCCGCCTAAAAACTTCCGCAACCGCTCAATAATGGAAATAAGTGAATCAATTTCTCCAAACATACTCTTAACACCGAAATAATAAAAATATAATTATAGGCCGACTCATCAGCGACATAACAGATCCACTTCCTAAATCAATACTGACCGCCTGCAAAGTATTCCAGCGCTATGAAAATCACGGCGCCAATCAATTATACTTTAAAGGATGATATGCCCCTCCCCACCCTAGCATATCGGCTCTTAATTCCGTAAAGGTGGCACGCTTATTGCCTCTTACAAAATATCCGCCTGCGCCTTGAGAAGAAATTCAGGCTACAGCGCACCTCCTACCTCCCATCCATCGTATGTCAATTCATAAATTTGGCCTTTATTTCCAACTATCTTTACGTAACCAAGTTCAATTAGCTGACCTAGCGCAGACTCATACTTTGCGAAGTCTTTTGCTCCATCTATTCCAAACTGTCTTTTGCCCACATGTATGGTCCTAGCATTCAGGGCGTGAGTTATCAGCAGCCGCCCCCTATCGTCAGAAGCAGCAGCTTTTAGCAGCTCTTTGGCTGGCTCTGACAAAGCCTTCTTTCTATTTGAAGTGCTCTTCAGCGATTCATTCATATAGTCTCGCTTCTGTCTAAGTTTTTCGATTTCCATCTCAAGATTCTTCTTGGCACCCTCATTCTTAAACTTCGACACTTCCTCGTCCCGACTGGCGCGTTCGATGAGCTCTTCTTCCTTGAGCGCAAATTCATCTTTTCGGGCCGCTTCCAGTTGAAGCTTAAGTATTGCCTTCTTATTTTCGGCCTGAAGTTGCATCACTTCCGAAAGCTCAAGAGGGCGCCGAGAAATTGAAGCGAAAAGCCATCGAATCCACGGAGTAGCGGCTGCAACCACTACTCCTACTACCAACGGGATCACCGCAAGAGTCCAAGCACTAGTTGCCTCGTCAAACTCGGCTATCCTCGCGGCTGGCTCAAGATCGGACATCACAAAAATGTAGATCTCTCGCCAGTTGAACGCAAAGAAAGTAAAAACGGCATAGCCAAAGTACGGAGACTTAATTCGCGATCTCAATGCGTCTACAACTTCATCCATCTTGACCCTTCTTCTTCAGTTACTCTCAAACACCCGCTCTGGGAGGAATTTGTAGTATTACTGCATAGAAAACAGAAGAGGAATAGGAGCCGACCAACAGGACCTTAAGAATTCTTCCATGTTTCTACATAATCTCCGAGAACCCATCCGTGAAATTTTCTCACTATTCAATAAATTCCCTTTTAGAGACCTTCTAATCTTCATTTCCTGATCAGGAGCGCAGTATCCCCTACATCGTTGCGAACGACCACTTAAAAGTATCTATGCGCAACCACAGCCGTGGTCTAGACTAACTCGCCCTTCGTGCGTTAAATCCACAGATCGCTTTCAACTAATTTAGAAATTCTTTCATTTAGGAGAATAGCCGCTCTTACATACGCTACACGTCCAATGCGCCATCATTCCCTGACTCCCGCTATATGAGCTGTTCTGCAGCCTCACAGCTCTATCATTGGCATCAAAGCAGCGCTGACAGAACGGCCCCTCCTGGGAATCGTCATCCCGAATTCTCCAGTACAAACAACCATCGAAATATAGATCCTCTCTATTTGATAGCCTTCCTTCAAGTATCAGTATGCGCTGCCTGAGTGACAGATTCTCCTCCTGCAAGGATAAAGCCTCCTCCCGCATTCGCAATAATTTCTCTTGCAACTCGATACTTGCTGTTTTTTTTGCAAGCTCGTAGATATCTTTGGCTGTATCGATTAGAGACATTTAAACTCCTATCAAACCACCTTCACAATATGGCAATGAAATAATCTTCCTAAGCATACATCCACGCATAAATTATCCATCAATGAGAAATTTACAACTTCATTCCGGACAGATTTATTAACTCTAGGATACTTTCGGAAGCCAGTCCTTAAGCGGTTAAACCGCGCTGGCTGCGACATCATTGTCGGCCGGACCATGCTTGACATCTATAGTTCCAGCTCTTTCCTTAATCAGCCCGCCCCGGCAGACGCCGCAGGGCAGCCACTCTGGCGCACACGGCGAGCAACGACAGAGGCCTTGCGCTTCTCGATAATAGATTGCTTTAGCCGCTCTGAATGCTGCCTCCACGCACTGGCCACTCTTGGACGTCAGACGTGAAAGCCGCTTCGGATATGTCACTGGGGCCATGTAGCTAATACCCCAAAGGGAAAGTTTTAGTGGGAAATACGAGACCCGCGCCTATAGATTTTCTGCCTATCCTGCCCAACAGAAACATCATCGGCATGAATAGCGGCATATTGAATGAACTTTCCCCGCTCCAGCAGCCACCCCCAGGCCTCATCTTGAGGCACTTCCATAGGCCCTAAGGGTGACGCTACCGAGATGCCTGAATCGTCCCCCATAACCTATTTCGGCAGCCCGGATCTTTGAAATTTTCCGCATACCCGAAGTCTTTCTTGGATTGTTATACTTCGGTATTTCTACATCTCCTCGGTTGGGAGTGGGTGTCCGCGAAAGCGGGAATTACATGCCAAGGGATTTCATTTTTTAGTCCCTACGCCGAATTCTTTTGATGTAACGATCTATCCAGTCCCGATCTAGTTCTAGGCGAACACTGCGTCGGATTCCATCTATTATTCCAGATAGGTCTATATACGAAAAATATTCTTTTTTTATATTCGCAACGCGCTCTCTATCTCCCCAATTTTCATTAACTAACTTAGCCACATCATCAGGAAGGCTAAATTCCAGCTCAAACCAACCTTGATCTAGTTTATAGAATCCTTCAGGTGAAAACTTCCACTCTCCCGTTTGATCTCCCGTGACACGACAACGAACTATATCATTTTGAAATGCAGCTGAAGACAAAGGTCGCCGGGTTAGAAGGTGTAGCGGCCAACGACCTTGTAACATTCCAAAATATGACCCCTGAATTCTTGATAGAAGCTCGACAAGCGCATTATCTATCAATTCCAGGCCGCGCGGAGTAATGTACTCCCGCACACCCACTTCATACACTCCGCTCCTGATGGCGCCTCGATACTGCTTTCGAACTTCTGCTATTGCAGCCTTACCGCATCCAGTTACACAAGACTCATCAAACCTCATGATGGCATCGATAAGCGGCTGTATTACCGGTACTTTTTCATACTGTATGAGGAAGATTTGATGAGCCAATGCGTAATTAATAGCTCCAGCGGTATACCCGGACGTTGAGAAGATAGATGAATAATAATTGAACCTTGGGATTTTTATACTGGCATCATCACCGACCACCGAGAAGTAGTTCTCTGAGATATCTTTTAACACCCCAACCGCGTTACGAACCACCTCAATTCCAACAGGACGATTCTCCTGATAGCACTTGGCTTCTACCATTAGTCGTAATGGATACATAAACGCCGGCGATGATCTGAACGCTGCTAACGCATCAATTTGATGCCATGACCCTCGGCCTCTAACCTCAAGACCCGAGTGCCCACCTCTTAAACTTTCGTCTGCGTGACCAGAAAAGGGCTCAATCGTCTCGTAACCAAACTTCTCCAACAAATAGAGCACGGCCTCTTCCAGAAGCGCACCTCTTATCTGAGAAATACTTGCCATCTACTTCCCCAATTATTCGGATGTCTAACGGCCGCATAATGGGCTTTATATTTTCAGCGCCACAATTCCACGCGTTTATTATAATCTTTACGCCATTGTTCTAAACCAATCTTTCACAGTTAAGTGAAGGCGATCCACTTCGTCTTCCGTAATAGGACAGCAGTGAGCTATAGGCCCACGAAGCAGGTTGAGGCTTCCCATAACTCGCTCTACCGCTCTACGACTATTAAAAATAGTTCCGAATATATCCCAGTTTCCTGTTATAACTACTGATAATTCTCCGAACGTCGTATAATCTATCTCGTTGTCCGATCTCCTGCTGATTCCGCTATCAATTTCCTTTTGAGCGCGATTTTTTACATCATCTCTAATCCGCTGCGCAATTCTATCAGACCCCCACCAATTCGAACCTTCTGCATCAAAAAGAACGTCCACAAGAAGTTTCCTTATCGATGTTTCCAGGCAGTAAAATAGCTCATAGTGTTGTGACATACTTGCCGCTTCGGCACGCACTGCTTGTTCGAATTGAGGATAAAACCGGCCTTCTTCTACACTTGACTCCTTAGCGTGATGCCCGAGATCAATATCATACTCGGTTTCTATACTCCGTATTTCGTCAGAAATCAGGCATCCAGTCATGCCGAAAGCTCGGATATGATTAAGCGCCTTATCATTCATTCCCATCACCCAAAAGGTTTTCTTTTAGGCTCTTAAATATTGCATTGAAAACAGAAATATCCGAAGTCGCGGGAAGATTCAGGTTGATCGTATAGCCAAGATTTAACCCTACACCCTGATTTTGGGATGGCGGCAGCGGCGCATGACCAACTGTTGAAACTTGCCCCCTCATCGTCTCGGCGTCATTATTATCTCCAGCTCCGACTTTCACTCCAGGACTGGAGAAATCAGCAAATGCTTTAATATTTTTAATACAGCTTGCTGTATAAGTAACTGTTGCTGAGTCATGCTCCTGACCGGTGACCTCTATTATCAAACCCTTCAATTTTGTTTCGGTCAGTTCATGCACGTACTCGTTTCTACGATAGAGCTCTGCATAGCCATGCCTAAGCATGGCTGCCGCCGCCTCTCCGCGAGTGGCAGGATTTCTATATTTTTTATATATGGCCGTTGGCGTTCCATCAGTCCCAGCCATGCCTATCTTCTTCAAATAAGCTGCCATTTGATTTCCAGATCCACTTGGAATCTTTAGAATTTCTTTTACGAAATCTTGACTGATTCGATCAGGTGTAGCAGCCGCTGCGATTCCGTTAAGTGCTTTAGTTACGTTCCCTGGCGCCGTCACATAAGGCAAACTAGCCATTTTTAAATGCTCCTTTTAGTTCCCATCGTCAAATCAAAACTCATAACAGGCACTAGAACGCGATACGTATATCGAATAACGACGCTCGCGACTTATCACAGTATATCTATTTGCATAGTGGCGGGAAGTCGCTGCAAATTAACCGGTTGGAGAAAGCCATAATATCCACGTTCCCGTTCGCCCCTCTTCCCGCATCCCAATAACACTATCCAAATCCGGCAGTCACGCTCAGTACTTCGGACACGCTACCGCCCTACCCGACATCCCACGCATCATCCCATTCAGTGGCGAGCATCATGATTTCTTCAGTATTTTGATAGCGTAGCGGGCGGCGCCTCTATTGGGCGCTTGTCCGGCATGCCAGTAACCCTGCACTGATACTGCCTCGCCGGAAATGTGATGGCAAGCACACAAACAAAAACGCCACCCGAAGGTGGCGTTCTCGCTTGGGGCTGAAGAAGCGCTTACTTACGCTTCAGCGGCCTCTTTCATGGACAGCTTGATGCGGCCGCGTTGGTCTACGTCCAGCACCTTCACCTTGATCACGTCGCCTTCCTTGACGTAATCGGTGACTTTCTCCACACGCTCCTGGGCGATCTGGGAGATGTGCAGCAGGCCTTCGGTGCCCGGGAAGATTTCGACGAAGGCGCCGAAATCGACGGTACGGGTCACTTTGCCTTCGTAGATTTCGCCGACTTCCGGCTCGGCGGTCAGGCCTTCGATCTTGGCGACAGCAGCGGCGGCCTGGTCGCGGGTTTCCGCGTAGACCTTCACTGAGCCGTCGTCTTCGATATCGATGTTGGCGCTGAACTCTTCGCACAGGGCACGAATGGTGGCGCCGCCTTTGCCGATCACGTCGCGGATCTTCTCGGGGTTGATCTTGATGGTCAGCAGGGTCGGTGCGTTGGCAGACAGCTCCGCGCGCGGGGTGCTGATCACCTTGTTCATTTCACCGAGGATGTGCAGGCGGCCTTCGCGGGCCTGGACCAGCGCGGCTTCCATGATTTCTTCGGTGATGCCCTGGATCTTGATGTCCATCTGCAGGGCGGTCACGCCTTTCTCGGTGCCGGCGACCTTGAAGTCCATGTCGCCGAGGTGATCTTCGTCACCCAGGATGTCAGACAGTACGGCGAAGCGGCCGTCTTCTTCCTTCACCAGGCCCATGGCGATACCGGCTACGGGTGCCTTGATCGGCACACCGGCGTCCATCAGGGCAAGGGAGGTGCCACACACAGAGGCCATGGAAGAGGAACCATTGGACTCGGTGATCTCGGACACCACGCGAATGGCGTAGGGGAAGTCCTGCTCGCTCGGCAGTACAGCCTGTACGCCGCGGCGTGCCAGGCGGCCGTGGCCGATTTCCCGGCGCTTGGGTGAGCCGACAAAGCCGGTTTCGCCCACGCAGTAGGGAGGGAAGTTGTAGTGCAGCATGAAGCGGTCCTGGCGTGAACCTTCCAGGGCGTCGATCAGCTGGGCATCGCGCATGCCGCCGAGGGTGGCCACGACGATAGCCTGGGTTTCGCCACGGGTGAACAGGGCGGAACCGTGGGCTTTCGGCAGGTTTTTCACGGCGATGTCGATGGCGCGGACGGTTTTCACGTCACGGCCGTCGATACGCGGCTTGCCGGATACCACAGCGTCACGGACGATGGCTTTTTCCAGCTTGCCGAACAGGCTGCTGACTTCTTCCTTCTCCGGTGCGCCTTCTTCACCAGTGCTGAAGGCCTCTTTGCATTCGGTCTTGATCTCGCCGATGCGGGTGTAGCGGGCCATCTTGTCGGTGATGGTGTAAGCCTCGGCCAGGGGGGCGCTGAAGCGCTCCTTGATCTGGGCGTACAGGGCTTCGTTGGTCTGAACAGCGGTCCATTCCCATTTCGGGGTGCCCACTTCGGCGGCGAAGTCGCTGATGGCCTTGATGGCAACCTGCATTTCCACGTGGCCGAACAGCACGGCGCCCAGCATCTGGTCTTCGGTCAGTTCTTTGGCTTCGGATTCCACCATCAGTACGGCGGATTCAGTACCGGCAACCACCAGGTCCAGCTCGGAGTCTTTCAGTTCGGAGTAACGCGGGTTCAGTTCGTACATGCCGTTGCGGAAGCCAACGCGGGCAGCGCCCAGCGGGCCGTCAAACGGAATGCCGGAGATGGCCAGTGCGGCAGAGGTGCCCAGCAGTGCAGCGATATCCGGATCAGCGTCCTTGTCGGTGGACATGACGGTGGCGATAACCTGCACTTCGTTCATGAACCCTTTGGGGAACAGCGGGCGAATCGGGCGATCGATCAGGCGGCAGGTCAGGGTTTCTTTTTCTGACGGGCGGCCTTCACGCTTGAAGAAGCCACCGGGGATACGGCCGGCAGCGTAGGTTTTTTCCTGATAGTTCACAGTCAGGGGGAAGAAGGGGCGGCCCGGATCGGCTTCTTTTTTGCCGACAACGGTGACCAGCACAGACGTATCACCAATGGTGACCATCACGGCGCCGGTGGCCTGGCGGGCTACGCGGCCCGTCTCGAGCACGACAGTGTCTTTGCCGTACTGGAATTCTTTACGCACAATTTTAAACATATCTCGTCTCTTCTCTCTCGTCTCTTCTCGACAACTACTCATCAACTTGCATCAACAACTCAATGCTGCAAATTCCGTCTTCTGCTCGTTCAACATGCCCGCGTGGGCAACAACAAAAACAACAAAAGCCCGGGGCTACCGAGCTTTTGTTGAGGCACCGCATAAAACCTGCAATCCGGTCTTAACGACGCAGACCCAGGCTGCTGATCAGCTTGGCATAACGCCCGTGATCTTTACGCGCCAGGTAATCCAGCAGCTTGCGGCGCTGGTTTACCATGCGGATCAGGCCGCGGCGGCCGTGGTGATCCTTCTTGTGGTCCTTGAAGTGATCCTGAAGACCGTTGATGTTCGCGGTCAGCAGGGCGACCTGCACTTCCGGGGAACCGGTATCGCCTTCTTTCTGGCCATACTCTTTCAGGATTTCAGCTTTCTGTGCTGCTGTCAGTGACATGTGTTTCTCTCCAAATATGCGTCATTTCGCGTCGCGGTCAGCCATGCATATTTATAGCTGCCGCCCTCTAGGGAACATTCCCTGGTACGCCGGCCCAGGCGGCGCTCAACAGCTTTTGGCTATTGAGGCTGTGCCACCAGCCGGCGAGGGGCGATCATACCATCTTCCTGCACCTCTCCGACACCCAGAAATGCGCCTGAATCAGCTCGATACAGGGCAACCTGGCCGTCGCGGGGGCGCTCTGCCGCCATCACGGGCTGGCCCTGGCACAGGAAGTGGGCGGCGTCGGGGCCCAGCTGCACGCGGGGCCAGTCGGCCACGGAGGTGGCGACGGGCAGCAGGCGGGCATCAATGGCCTCGAAACCGCCCTCTTCCTTCAATGCGCCCAGCTCATCCATGGTCAGCATCTCGCTGGTGGGATAAGGGCCGGCGCTCAGGCGACGCAGCATGGTCACGTGGCCGCCGCAGCCCAGCGCGGTGCCCAGATCTTCCACCAGGCTGCGCACATAGGTGCCCTTGGTGCAGTCCACCTCGAACGTCACGTCATCACCGTCCACGGCCAGCATGGCCAGGCGCTTGATCGTCACGTTGCGGGGTTTGCGCTCGACCTCAATGCCCTGACGCGCCAGCTTGTACAGGGGCTGGCCCTGATGCTTGATCGCCGAGTACATGGAGGGGATCTGCTGAATGTCGCCGAGAAAGGTCATCAGGGTCTGTTCGATGGTGGCGGCGTCAGATGTCACCGGACGGGTGGTGACTTCGGCGCCGTCGGCGTCGCCGGTTTCCGTGGTCACGCCGAGGCGTGCGGTGACGCGGTAAGACTTGTCGGCATCAAGCAGGAACTGGCTGAACTTGGTGGCTTCACCAAAGCAGATCGGCAGCATGCCGGTGGCCAGGGGGTCCAGGCTGCCGGTGTGGCCGGCCTTGGCGGCGGAGAACAGGCGTTTGACCACCTGCAGGGCGCCGTTGCTGGTCACGCCCGGGGGCTTGTCCAGCAGCAGAATACCGTTGATATCACGTCCGCGGCGTTGCCTGGCCAAGAGCGGCTCTCCTTGATGGGGGAATCATTCGGGTCGGGGTGCCGTTATTGCGGCTCGTCGCTTGAAGTGTCGTCTTCATCCGGGCTCTGAATCAGGTCCCGGTCATCAGCCCGCGCCTGATCAATCAGGGCAGACAGGCGACTGGCCTGTTCCGGCAGCTTGTCGTAATGGAAGCGCAACTTCGGTGTGGTGCGGGTATTGATGTCTTTCGCCAGCTGGCTGCGCAGGAAACCGGAGGCGCGGGTCAGCACCCCCTGCGCTTCCAGCCCGGCGTCGGCGTCTTCGCCCAGCAGAGTGAAGTAGACATCGGCCCAGGACAGGTCCCGGGCCACGCGCACTTGCTGCACGGTGACCATGCCCAGGCGCGGGTCTTTCACTTCCCGGCGGATGACTTCCGCCAGTTCGCGCTGGATATAGTCACCGATGCGATCGGTGCGCTGAAAGCCCTGAGGGCGGCGATGCCGGGTCATATTACAGCGTCCGCTCTACCACGCGGACTTCAAAGACCTCGATCTTGTCGCCCGCCTTCACGTCGTTGTAGCTCTTCACCGCCAGGCCACACTCCATGCCGTTGCGTACTTCCGGCACATCTTCCTTGAAGCGGCGCAGGGATTCGAGCTGGCCTTCGAAGACCACCACGTCGTCCCGCAGTACACGGATCGGCAGGTTACGGCGCAGGGTGCCTTCGATCACCATACAGCCGGCTACCGCGCCGAACTTGGAGGAGCGGAACACGTCGCGCACATCTGCCACACCGACGATTTCTTCGCGGCGCTCCGGCTCGAGCAGGCCGCTCATGGCCTTCTTCACGTCGTCGATCAGCTCGTAGATGATGCTGTAATAACGCAGGTCGATGCCTTCACGTTCGCACAGGCGCTTGGCGGCGCTGTCGGCACGCACGTTAAAGCCCAGCAGTACGCCCTGTGAGGTCATGGCCAGGTTGACGTCGGATTCGTTGATCGCGCCCACGCCGGCGGTGACCACATTCACCTTCACTTCGTCGGTGTTCAGTTCTCTCAAGGCGCCCAGCAGGGCTTCGAGGGAACCGCGCACGTCGGTCTTGAGGACGATGTTGACCTGGCTGGCGTCTTTCTCGCCCATGGTCTCGAACAGGTTCTCCAGTTTGGAGGCCTGTGCGCGCTTGAGCTTGAGATCGCGGTCGCGAATCTGGCGGAACTCGGCCACTTCGCGGGCTTTCTTCTCGTCAGCCACGACCATGAACTGCTCACCGGATTCCGGTGCGCCGTTGAGGCCGAGAATTTCCACCGGAATGGAGGGGCCAGCGGACTGGATCGGCTTGCCGTTCTCGTCGGACATGGCACGGTTGCGGCCGTAATGGGCCCCCGCCAGCACCATGTCGCCCACTTGCAGGCGGCCTTCCTGGATCAGCACGGAGGTCACCGGGCCGCGTCCTTTTTCGATACGACTTTCGATCACGATGCCGCGTGCCGGGCCTTCAGGTACGGCTTTCAGTTCAAGCACTTCGGCTTGCAGCAGGATCGCGTCGAGCAGGTCGTCCACGCCCATGCCGCTGTGTGCAGACACGTACTGGAACTGGTGATCGCCGCCCCACTCTTCGGAAATGATACCGAGCTGGGACAGGTCGTTCTTGACGCGATCCGGGTCGGCGCTTTCCTTGTCCATCTTGTTGACGGCAATGATCAGCGGCACACCGGCGGCCTTGGCGTGGTTAATGGCTTCTTCGGTCTGCGGCATCACGCCGTCATCGGCGGCCACCACAATCACGACGATATCCGTCGCCTGGGCACCACGCGCACGCATGGCGGTAAACGCCGCGTGGCCCGGGGTATCCAGGAAGGAGATCATGCCTTTCTCGGTTTCTACGTGGTAGGCACCGATATGCTGGGTAATACCACCGGCTTCGCCGTCGGCCACTTTGGCCTTGCGGATGTAATCCAGCAGGGAGGTCTTGCCGTGGTCAACGTGGCCCATGATGGTAACGACCGGGGCGCGCGGCATAGGCTCATCGGTGTATTGCACCAGATCCGCCAGATCCGCTTCGAGGGAGGCTTCCTCACCTTTGGACGCGACCGGCTTGTGGCCCATTTCTTCGACCAGCAGCATCGCCGTTTCCTGGTCGATATGCTGGTTGACCGTGGCCATCTCACCCATCTTCATGAGTGTGCGCATCACTTCCCGCGCCTTGATGTTCATGCGCTGGGACAGGTCGGCAACCGTGATGGTTTCCGGTACTTCTACTTCGTACACCATTTTCTCCGTCGGGCTCTTGAAGCCGTGCTCCTTGTGGAAGGAGCTCTTCATCTGGCCATGAGCCACGACATTGCGGGCCTGGGCAGCGGGGCGGCGACGGCGGCGCTTGGTGGTGCGCTCTTCGTCACGCCAGCTGGCTTCCAGTGCCTCGGTAACAATACCGGACCCGGTTTCCACTTCTTCTGTGGTCTCTTTGGGTTCCTGTTGGCCGCGCTTCTCGAGCTCGGCAGCCATGCGCTGGGCTTCTTCAGCCGTGCGGCGAGCAGCTTCTTCTTCCGCTTTCTTGCGGGCTTCGGCTTCCTGCTTGCGACGGGCTTCTTCTGCTTCGCGCTTGCGGCGCTCTTCTTCCTCGCGCTTGGCGCGCTCTTCCGGTGTCTCGTCCTTGGGCGGGGCTTCCGCCTTCTTGGTGGACTTGGGCACGGTCAGGCGCTTGCTCTTGTCTTCGGCTTTCTTGTCTGCGGCAGCGGCACTGGCGGCGGCGCCGTCGGTGGCAGGCGCAGCAGCGCCTTCAGCGGCGAGGCGTTCGGCTTCGCGCTTGGCAATAGCGTCTTCTTCGGCTTTGCGGCGGGCATCTTCTTCAGCCTTGCGGGCGGCCGCTTCGGCTTCCAGACGCTCCTGCTCGAGGCGTTCCTGTTCCTGGCGCTCACGTTCCTGATCTTCGATCACGGAGCGTTTGACGTAGGTGCGCTTCTTGCGCACTTCTACTGCGACGGTCTTGGCTTTACCGGAGGCACCCGTTGTCTTGATGGTGCTGGTGCTTTTACGCTTGAGGGTGATCTTCTGCGGCTCGGCATCAGCGCTGCCGTGGGATTTACGCAGGAATGAGAGCAGCACTTGCTTCTGCTCGTCAGACACAGTGTCTTCCGCGGTGCCGTGCGGCAAGCCTGCTTCGCCCATCTGTTTGAGCAAGGTGTCTACCGGGGTACCAACGATATCTGCCAGTTTCTTTACGGTTGTTTCAGCCATGTCAGCCAACATCTCCTGTCCGCCCGCCGGGCTGGCAGGGTATCGCGTGGATACTCCCCTGCCTGCCTCGCGGTATGAAAAAGCACACGGGCTTTTTCAATAACCTGTTACAGATCACGGACCCATGCCCGCTGATCTGGTGCGCACCGTGACTGACAGGCGCAAGGCGCCGGCGACGTCACGGGCCGCCTTTATTTGCCGGCAGTCTCCTCGGCGAACCATGGCGCCCGTGCGGTCATAATCAGTGTTGCTGCGCGTTCTTCATCCAGGCCTTCAATCTCAAGCAGGTCATCCACTGCCTGTTCGGCCAGATCTTCCATGGTCGTAATGCCCTGAGCGGCCAGTTTCATGGCCGTCTCACGATCCATCCCTTCCATCGTCAGCAGGTCCTCTGCCGGCGCGGAATGTTCAAGCTGCTCTTCGGAGGTCAGTGCGCGGGTCAACAGTACATCCTTGGCGCGCTGACGCAGGGCTTCGACGATCTCTTCATCGAAGCCTTCGATCTGCAGCATTTCTTCCATCGGCACGTAGGCCACTTCTTCCAGTGTGCTGAAGCCTTCTTCTACCAGCACGGCCGCCACATCTTCGTCGACATCCAGGTCGGTCACGAAGCGGTCCAGTGCTTCCTGGCTCTCGGCTTGCAGTTTTTCCTGCGCCGCATCCAGGGTCATCACGTTCAACTCCCAGCCAGTCAGCTCAGAGGCGAGGCGGATGTTCTGGCCGCCACGGCCAATGGCCTGGGCCAGTGCTGATTCGTCTTCCACCGCGACATCCATGGCGTGACGTTCTTCGTCGACCACGATGGAGGCCACTTCGGCGGGCTGCATGGCGTTGATCACCAGCTGCGCGGGGTTGTCATCCCACAGCACGATGTCGATACGCTCGCCACCCAGCTCGTTGGACACGGCCTGAACGCGCGCGCCGCGCATACCGACGCAGGCACCCACGGGGTCGATGCGCTGGTCGTTGCTTTTCACGGCAATCTTGGCGCGGGAGCCGGGATCACGGGCAGCGCCCTTGATCTCGATCAGCTCTTCGCCGATTTCCGGTACTTCAATCTTGAACAGCTCGATCAGCATTTCCGGGGCGGCGCGGCTGACAAACAGTTGCGGGCCACGGCTTTCCGGGTTGACGCCAGACAGGTACGCACGGATGCGGTCGTTCTGGCGCACGGCTTCCCGCGGAATCATCTGGTCGCGGGTGATCAGCGCTTCGGCGTTGCCGCCGAGATCCAGAATAATGCTGTCGCGTGTTGCTTTCTTGACGGTGCCGCTGATCAGCTCGCCGATGCGGTCACGGTACTCTTCAATGATCTGGGCGCGCTCGGCTTCGCGCACTTTCTGCACGATCACCTGCTTGGCGGTCTGGGCGGCAATCCGGCCAAACGCCACGGATTCGATTTCCTCAGCCCAGGTGTCACCGATCTGCAAGGACGGGTCCTGCTCGTGGGCTTCGTCCAGGGTCAGCTGGCGACCGAATTCGTAGAGGTCTTCGTCTTCAACGACGTGCCAGACGCGATAGGTGCGGTAATCGCCGGCAACCCGGTCGATGTGCACACGCACTTCCACGTCTTCTTCCTTGAAGCGTTTTTTCGTTGCTGCGGCCAGTGCAAGCTCAATAGCTTCGAAAATGACGTCACGGCTGACGCCCTTCTCGTTGGAAACTGTTTCCGCAACCAGCAAAATCTCTTTGTTCATGGCCAGGCCTTTACAAAGACAATAAATGTCATCTTTTCAGATCAACACAACGTTCGACTATCCGGGTCAGTTGAACCGGATCAGTCGAAACGGGGCACCAGATGGGCCCGGTCGATCTGCGCGAAAGGGACATCCGCAGTCTGGCCTTCAAAGGTCAGGCTGATGATGTCCCCGTTTACAGCGGTAATTTCCGCTGTCATCTTGCGGCGCTTGAGTACCGGTGCCAGCAAACGCACTTGCGCCTGCTCGCCGATATACAGCTGCCATTGCTCGGGTGTAAACAGTGGCCGGTCCATACCCGGCGAAGATACTTCCAGATTGTACTCGCCACTGATCGGGTCTTCGACATCCAGCACACCGCTGACGTGATGGCTCACTGCTGCGCAGTCATCCACGTCAATGCCGTCTTCCTTGTCGATATACACACGCAGGACAGCCCCGCGGCCCTGGATATACTCCAGGCCCCAGAGCACGTAGCCCAGGCTCTCGACCGCCGGGGCCAGCAAGCTGTGCAGTTGTTCGACCTTGCGCGACATGCATGTCCTCAATCGTGTACCAGGCTGCCGCCAGCGGCGGCAATCTGCACCAAACAAAAAGCCCCTGCTAGAGGGGCTTTCTGTTACAGGGCCTGTGAGCAGTCACAGCCCTGTTCGTTAAGTGGTAGCGGGGGCAGGATTCGAACCTACGACCTTCGGGTTATGAGCCCGACGAGCTACCAGACTGCTCCACCCCGCACTAAACTGGCCGCAAACCTTAATGATTTACGGCACTTATGTCAAACGATTCCGCAAATCACCGACATAAAAAATTCTAAAACTTTCCGCGTACTGCCACCCAAACCGGGCCGGCGCGCATGCGCGCCGAAAACAATTAATGGTGCCGAAGGCGGGACTTGAACCCGCACGAGCTAGGCTCACTACCCCCTCAAGATAGCGTGTCTACCAATTCCACCACTTCGGCAAATTCTCGACCGGAACGACCGCTTACTGCTGGTCGTCCGTCGGGGCGGCAGATTCTACCTCAGGCCGCGGGACTTCTGCAGCATTTTCTTCCACTTGTGGAATCATGCCGTCCATATCCTGCGTCCAGTCAGGCACTTCGGAGTCCTGCTCCTGCTGGATACGCTCCAGCACCGGCAGGGCCGAGCCGTCGTCCGAGGACATCTGGCGCGCATGCCAGGCCAGCGCAAGGCTAGTGAGCATGAACACCGTCGCCAGGATCGCGGTGGTCCGGGTCAGGAAACTGCTGGCGCCGCTGCCACCGAATACGGTGGAAGAGGAGGCGCCGCCGCCAAATGAAGCGCCGGCATCGGCGCCCTTGCCATGCTGAATCAGGACGAGGCCGATCAGAGCCAAAGCTGTCAACACGTGCACGATATGAAGAACAATATCCATAAAAAGTCTGCTTACTGGGCTGTTACTGGGCTGTAGTTGCCGCCTGACAAATGGCGAGAAAACTGTCCGCGTCAAGTGACGCCCCACCGATCAAGCCCCCATCGATATCGGGCTCGGCCAGCAAAGAGGCGGCATTATCCGCCTTTACACTGCCGCCGTAAAGGATACGCACGCCAGCAGCCACTTCCGGGCTCTGCTGCGCCACCCGTGCGCGGATAAATGCGTGCACGGCCTGGGCCTGTGCCGGGCTGGCTGTCAGGCCTGTGCCGATGGCCCAGACGGGCTCATAGGCAATCACGGCGGTGGTCAGCGCGGCCACACCAGCCCGCGACAGCACGGCGTCCAGCTGCCGGGCGATCACCGCTTCGGTGTCGCCGGCCTCCCGTTCTGCCTGGCTTTCGCCCAGGCACAGCACCGGTTGCAGACCGGCGGCCTGGGCCCGGCAGAACTTGGCTGCCACCTCATCATCGGTTTCGCCAAACAGGCTGCGGCGCTCGGAATGCCCCACCAGCACATAGCGGCAGCCGAACTCCGCAAGCATCTCGCCAGCGACTTCGCCGGTGTAGGCGCCCTCGGCCTCACTGGCCAGATTCTGGGCGCCGAGGGCCACGGACCTGTTTTCCAGGACCTCGGCCAACACCCCCAGGTAGGGATACGGCGGGCACAAGACCACCTCGACATCCGCCGGGGCGCTCAAGGCAATATCCGCTGTCAGTGTGCGCGCCATCTCCAGGCGGCCATGCATCTTCCAGTTCCCGGCGACGATGGGTGTACGTATGGATGTACGTATGGATGTGCGCAAACCTGATCCCCTTTTCTTTTGTGTTCCTGACAGATTGATTCCCGACTCAGGCGATTTCCCGCTCCACTACGGCGGCGAGCTCTTCACAGACGCTTTGCACCAGTGCCGGTGACTCGCCCTCGACCATGACACGCACCAGCGGCTCGGTGCCGGATGGCCGCAACAGAACGCGCCCGGTGCCGGCCAGCCGTTGCTCGGCGGCCGCCACGGCGGCTTGCACTGCCGCATTATCGTCCATGCCGGCCCGGCGCGGACCGCGCACATTGATCATCACCTGGGGCAGTTTTTCCATACCGGCACAGGCCTCTCGCAAGGAGCAGCCCTGATGCTGCAATGCTGCCAACACCTGCAAGGCAGACACGACGCCGTCGCCGGTGGAGGCCCGGTCCAGGCAGATGATGTGGCCGGAGGACTCGCCCCCCAGCATCCAGCCCTGCTGGTCCATGGCTTCGATGACATAGCGGTCGCCCACCTTGGCGCGCATGAACGGCACACCCTCGCGCTGCAATGCCAACTCCAGGCCGAAGTTGGACATCAGCGTGCCCACGGCGCCGCCAAATGCACCGCCGCGACGCTTGCGGTCGATGGCCAGCACGTACAGCAACTGATCCCCGTCCACCAGCTCGCCCTGGTCGTCCACCATCAGCACGCGGTCCGCGTCGCCATCGAAGGCAATGCCCAGGTCGGCTTTTTCGGCGCGCACTCGGGCAATCAGTGCTTCCGGGTGGGTGCTGCCGCAATCGCGATTGATGTTAACGCCATCGGGCTCGGCGGACAGGGTCACCACGTCCGCACCAAGCTCCTCCAGCACGTCCGGGGCGATGTGGTAGGCAGCGCCGTTGGCGCAGTCCACGACGATCTTCTTGCCCTTGAGCGCCAGACGGCCGAGCACGGTGCTCTTGCAGAATTCAATGTAGCGGCCGCGGGCATCCCCGATGCGACGCACCTTACCAAGGGCATCGGTATCCACCATCTTCATGTCTTCCCCGAGACGCCGCTCAATGGCCTCTTCCATCGCATCCGGCAGCTTGCGGCCGTTGGCGCCGAAGAACTTGATGCCGTTGTCGGTGTAGGGATTGTGGGACGCGGAAATGACGATGCCCGCCTGGGCCTGGAAGGTGGTGGTCAGATAGGCGATGGCCGGCGTGGGCATGGGGCCCAGCAGCAGCACATCAACGCCGGCGGCGGAGATGCCCGCCTCAAGCGCCGATTCGAACATGTAGCCGGAGATCCGTGTGTCCTTGCCAATCAGCACCTTGCTCTGGCCCTGCTCTGCCAGCACTGAGCCGACAGCCCAGCCCAGCTTGAGCACAAAATCCGGGGTAATCGGGAATTCCCCTACTGTGCCGCGCACGCCATCGGTACCGAAATATTGTCGCGTCATCCCTGGCCTCCTTCGTTAAGCACCGTGCAGCACGGCATGAGCCATGCGCAGCGCATCACTGGTTTCTCTGACATCGTGCACGCGCAGGATATCCGCGCCGCGCTCGGCGGCCATCACGGCCAGCGCCAGGCTGGCGGGCAGGCGTTCGTCCACCTCGCGGCCCAGCACTTTGGCAATCATGGACTTGCGTGACATGCCCACCAGCAGGGGCAGGCCCTCAATGGTCAGGCGGTCCAGTTCGCGCAGCAGGCGCAGATTATGCGCCAACGTCTTGCCAAAACCGAAGCCCGGGTCCAGCAGCAGGCGTTCGCGGCCAATGCCGGCGGCCTCGCAGGCCTGCACGCGGGCGCGCAGAAAGCCCAGCACGTCCGCCACCACATCGTCGTAGCGCGGTGCCTGCTGCATGGTGTCCGGCTCGCCCTGCATGTGCATCAGGCACACCGGCAGGCCGCTCAGTGCGGCGGCGTCCAGCGCGCCGGGGCGCTGCAGGGCGCGCACGTCATTGATCAAGCCGGCCCCCGCCCTGGCACCTTCACGGATCACGACCGGGGTGCTGGTATCCAGGGAGATGATGGTATCGAGTTCTGCCGCGATGGCTTCCACGACGGGAATCACCCGGTCCAGTTCTTCCTGCTCACTGACGGGCAGTGCGCCGGGGCGGGTGGATTCGCCCCCCACATCAATAATGGCGGCGCCGTCGGCGTGCATCTGCCGCGCCTGTTGCAGGGCGGCGTCGCGCCCGGTGAAGCGACCGCCGTCAGAAAAGGAATCGGGGGTCACATTTAATACCCCCATAACGACAGGCGCGGACAGTGTCAGTGTCCGCGCCCCGCATTGCAGTGTTTTCATCGTGTCAGTGCGTGTTCGCCGGGCCGCCGATGGGGCCTTCGCCCTTGGGTTTGTCGCCGTCCGAGGCCGCCGGAGCATCGCTCGGGCTGGCAGCGTCTTTGCTGGCAGCACCGGTGCCACTGCCCGGGTCCTGCCAGTCTTTCGGCGGGCGCGGGGTGCGGCCGTTCATGATGTCTTCGATCTGGTCGGCATCAATGGTTTCGTACTGCATCAACGCCTGGGCCATGGCTTCCAGCTTGTCGCGGTTGCCTTCCAGAATCTCTTTGGCCTTGCCGTAGCACATGTCGATGATGGCGCGCACTTCGCGGTCAATTTCTTCCGCGGTCTGCTCGGACACCTGCTTGCGCTGGGACATGCTCTTGCCGAGGAAGACTTCGCCTTCTTCTTCCTCGTAGGCCAGCGGGCCCATTTTTTCGGACAGGCCCCACTTGGTGACCATGGCGCGGGCCATCTTGGTGGCGCGCTCGATATCGTTGGAGGCACCGGTGGTGACGCCGTCAAAACCGTTGATCATTTCCTCGGCCAGACGGCCGCCGAACAGGGAGCAGATCATGCTCTCGATGGCGCGCTTGGACTGGCTGTACTTGTCTTCTTCCGGCAGGTACATGGTCACGCCCAGGGCGCGGCCACGGGGAATGATCGACACCTTGTAAACCGGGTCATGCTCCGGCACCAGGCGGCCGATGATGGCGTGCCCGGCTTCGTGATAGGCGGTGTTCAGCTTCTCTTTCTCGGACATCACCATGGAGCGGCGCTCGGCACCCATGAGGATCTTGTCCTTGGCGCGCTCGAACTCTTCCATGCCGACCAGACGCTTGTTGCCACGGGCGGCAAACAGCGCGGCTTCGTTGACCAGGTTCGCCAGGTCGGCGCCGGAGAAGCCGGGGGTGCCACGGGCAATCAGGCTCGGGTTGACGTCATCCGCCACCGGCACGCTGCGCATGTGCACCTTGATGATCTGTTCGCGGCCACGCACGTCCGGCAGCGGCACCACCACCTGGCGGTCGAAGCGGCCGGGACGCAGCAGTGCGGCATCCAGTACATCCGGGCGGTTGGTGGCGGCAATGACGATGATGCCGTCGTTGGCGCCAAAGCCGTCCATTTCCACCAGCAACTGGTTCAAGGTCTGTTCGCGTTCGTCGTGACCGCCGCCCAGACCGGCGCCACGGCTACGGCCAACGGCGTCAATCTCGTCAATGAAGATGATGCAGGGCGCGTGTTTCTTGGCCTGCTCGAACATGTCACGCACGCGGGACGCACCCACGCCGACAAACATTTCGACAAAGTCCGAACCGGAGATGGAGAAGAACGGCACCCGCGCTTCGCCGGCAATCGCCTTGGCCAGCAGGGTCTTACCGGTACCCGGTGAACCCACCATCAACACGCCACGGGGAATCTTGCCGCCCAGGCGCTGGAACTTGGCCGGGTCACGCAGGAACTCCACCAGCTCTTCCACTTCTTCCTTGGCCTCTTCCACACCCGCCACATCGGCGAAGGTGGTCTTGATCTGATCTTCGGACAGCAGGCGTGCCTTGCTCTTGCCGAAGGTCATCGGCCCGCCGCCCCCTTTACCACCGCCCTGCATCTGGCGCATGAAGAAGATGAAGATGGCGAGGATCAGCAGGATCGGCAGAATCGACAGGAACAGCTGGGTCATGAACCCCTGGCGCTCAGGCTCTTTGCCCTCGACCACGACACGGTTCTGGATCAGGGTCGGCATCAGGTCCAGGTCCGAAACCGGCGGCTTCACGGTCTGGAAACGCTGGCCGTCGCGGGTTTCGCCACGGATGCGGTAATCCTGAATCTCGACGCGGGTTACTTCGCCCTTCTCCACTTCGGAGATAAAGGTTGAGTAATCCATGGAGCGCGCGGGCGGCTCGTGATTCACGTTCTGCAATACAACGTAGAGAACCCCGGCGATCACCATCCAGAGAATGATATTCTTGGTCATGTCGTTCAAGGGACACCTCTCCCTACTGACGCAGAAATCTGCGGAAATTCAGGCGGTTATTGCCTGAATTGATAAGATATACGTTACACCATTTTGCGACCCGACCCCAGCAGATACACCTCCGGGGAGCGCGGCCGGCTGGCGGCAGGCTTGCGCGTCACCAGCTTGTCAAAGCTGGCGTGAAGATCGCGGCGGTACGCTTCAAGCCCTTCACCCTGGAATACCTTGACCAGAAACCGGCCATCTGGCGCCAGCACCCGGTTGGCCATATCCAGCGCCAGTTCTGCCAGATACATGACCCGCGGCTGATCCACCGCCCTGTTACCACTCATATTGGGGGCCATGTCGGACATTACAAGGTCCACCTGACGACCATCCAGTGCGGTCAGCAGTTCCTGAAACACCGATTCTTCACGAAAGTCGCCCTGAATGAAGGTGACATCGGCAATCGCCTCCATAGGCAGAATGTCGCTGGCCAGTATCTGGCCATTGCTGCCCATGAGCCGGGCCGCCACCTGGGACCAGCCACCGGGCGCCGCACCCAGGTCCAGCACGCGCAGGCCAGGGCGGAAGAGTTTGTCTTTTTCGTGGATTTCCAGCAACTTGAAGCTGGCGCGGGAGCGATAGCCCTCGGCCTGGGCCTTGGCGACCCACTGATCGTTGAAGTGTTCGTTCAGCCAGCGGCTGCTGCTCTTGGATCTGCCCATGCCTGGATCTGCCCGTACAGGATGTGTCCGCGCCACGTATGCGGCCCTGTCAGGGCCTGATGTACTCACGCGGCGGCGCGTGTAGAATGGCCGCCCGCGAAGGAGACCGGCAATGCCCCTGAATCAGCAAGACAAACGACGTTACAAGACCATCGGCCATCACCTCAAGCCGGTGCTGATCTTTGGTGGCAACGGCCTGACCGAGACCTTTATCGAGGAGCTGAACGGGCGCCTCGAAGATCACGAGCTGATCAAGGTGCGCGTCAATGCCGAAAACCGGGACGACCGGGCCGCCATCGTAGACGCGCTGTGTGAGGCCGGAAAGGCTGAACTGGTGCAGCGCATCGGCAATATCGCCCTGCTGTACCGAGCGGCGAAAAAGCCGAATCCCAAGCTGTCCAACATTCTGCGCGCCCAGCAAGGCTGAGCGCGCAGAATCAGCGACCAAGCATCAAAGATGCTCGACTTTGTCGATCTCGTATTCCACCACGCCGCCCGGCGTTTCGATCTGCACGGAATCGCCTTCCATCTTGCCAATCAGGCCCCGGGCAATCGGTGAGTTCACCGAAATCTTGCCTTTCTTGATGCTGGCTTCGTCGTCGCCGACGATCTTGTAGACCTTCTCTTCGTCGGTATCCACATTGATGATCGTCACCGTGGTACCGAACAACACCTTGCCGGTGTGCTGGATATCACGCACGTCGATAATCTGTGCAGCACCCAGCTTGCTTTCGATTTCGTTGATGCGGCCCTCGCAAAATCCCTGCTCCTCGCGGGCAGCATGGTATTCGGCGTTTTCTTTCAGGTCGCCATGCTCACGCGCTTCGGCAATGGATTGCACGATCCGTGGCCGAACAACCATCTTCAGGTGCTGCAGCTCCTCGCGAAGCGCTTCTGCACCTTCAATTGTCATGGGCACTCGTTGCATTATTTCTCTCCGTTGCCGGCGGCCGCCAGTATGGCCGCATGCATATCCTGCAGACGTCTTACCTGCAGGTCGTCATCTATCTTCAGCGCCTGACACACGGCCCAGGCCGCTGAAATCGTGGTGGTGTAGTACACCTTGTGCTGCAGTGCCGAGCGGCGGATGGTGAACGAATCGCGCACCGCCTGCTTACCCTCTGTGGTATTGATGATCATGCTGATTTCATCATTCTTGATCATATCCACAACGTGAGGGCGCCCCTCAAGCACTTTATTCACTGCTGTCACCGGAATGCCGGCTTCGGTGAGGCATGCTGCGGTGCCGCGTGTCGCCACCAGGCGGAAGCCCAGCGAGTGCAGTTCACGGGCCACGTTCAGCGAGGCGTCCTTGTCGGCTTCGCGCACGGAAATAAAGGCGGTGCCGGTGCGCGGCAAACGCTCACCCGCAGCCAGGGAAGCCTTGCCATAGGCTTCGGCAAAGGTTTCGCCCACGCCCATCACTTCGCCGGTGGATTTCATTTCCGGGCCGAGAATCGGGTCCACCTTCGGGAACTTGGCGAACGGGAACACGGCTTCCTTGACGTTGAAGTACAAGGGCACAATTTCTTTGGTGAAGCCCTGATCCGCCAGCGAAGTGCCCGCCATGCACCGTGCGGCGACCTTGGCCAGCGACACGCCGATGCACTTGGAGACGTAAGGCACGGTCCGGGAAGCACGCGGGTTCACTTCCAGCACATACACTTCCGTGCCCTTGACCGCGAACTGCACGTTCATCAGGCCGACTACGCCCAGCTCCAGCGCCATGGCCGCCGTCTGTTCGCGCATCACGTTGAGCACGTCGTCATCCAGCGAGTACGGCGGCAGTGAGCAGGCGGAGTCACCGGAGTGCACGCCCGCCTGTTCAATGTGCTGCATGATGCCGCCGATCACGACCTGCTGGCCGTCGCAAATCGCATCCACGTCCACTTCAATGGCGTCGTCCAGGAAGCGATCCAGCAGTACCGGCGATTCGTTGGACACTGACACGGCGTTTTTCATGTAGCTGCGCAGCTCGTCTTCGTTGAAGACGATTTCCATGGCGCGGCCACCCAGTACATAAGACGGACGCACCACCAGCGGGTAGCCGATCTCTGCAGCCAGGCGCACACCATCTTCGATGCTGCGCGCAGTGCGGTTCGGCGGCTGCTTGAGGGCAAGCTTGTTGACCATCTGCTGGAACCGCTCGCGGTCCTCGGCTTCGTCAATCGCATCCGGGCTGGTACCGATAATCGGCACGCCGGCGCCTTGCAGGGCACGGGCCAGCTTCAGCGGCGTCTGGCCGCCGTACTGCACTATCACGCCCTTGGGTTTTTCCTTGGCGACAATTTCCAGCACGTCTTCCAGGGTCACCGGCTCGAAGTAGAGACGGTCGGACGTGTCGTAATCAGTGGAGACGGTTTCCGGATTACAGTTGACCATGATGGTCTCGTAACCGTCTTCGCGCATCGCCAGTGCGGCGTGTACGCAGCAGTAATCGAACTCGATGCCCTGACCGATACGGTTGGGGCCGCCACCGATGACCATGATCTTGTCACGGCCGGTCGGCTCGGCTTCGCATTCTTCATCGTAGGAGGAATACATGTAGGCGGTGCTGGTGGAAAATTCCGCCGCACAGGTATCCACGCGCTTGTACACGGGGCGGATATTCCACTCGTGCCGTTTGCTGCGCAGGTCTGCTTCCTTGACGCCCAGCAGGCGTGCCAGGCGTGCATCGGAAAAGCCCTTGCGCTTGAGGCGATACAGCGACGCGGCCGTCAGGTCCGTGAAGGTGCTGGCAGCCAGCGCGGCCTCTTCCTTGATCAGATCTTCGATCTGCACCAGGAACCAGCGATCAATCTTGGTCAGCTGGAACAGCTCGTCCACGCTCATGCCGGAGCGGAATGCATCGCCCAGCACCCAGATGCGATCCGGGCCGGGTGACGCCAGGGATTCGATCACCTGCTGGCGCAGGTCGCCGTTTTCCGGGTCCAGTTTCGGGTCGAAACCGTCGGAGTCGGTTTCCAGACCGCGCAATGCTTTCTGCATGGATTCCTGGAAATTACGGCCGATGGCCATGACTTCGCCGACGGATTTCATCTGCGTGGTCAGCACCGGGTCCGCCGCCGCAAACTTTTCAAAGTTGAAGCGCGGAATCTTGGTGACGACATAATCAATGGACGGTTCGAACGAGGCCGGAGTCTTGCCGCCGGTGATGTCGTTCTGGAGCTCGTCCAGGGTGTAGCCCACTGCCAGCTTGGCGGCGATCTTGGCAATCGGGAAGCCGGTGGCCTTGGACGCCAGCGCGGAAGAACGGGACACCCGCGGGTTCATCTCGATCACGACCAGACGGCCGGTGTCCGGGCACATGCCGAACTGCACGTTGGAGCCCCCGGTTTCCACACCGATCTCGCGCAATACCGCGATCGATGCGTTCCGCATGATCTGGTATTCCTTGTCGGTCAGTGTCTGGGCCGGGGCAACGGTGATGGAATCGCCGGTGTGCACGCCCATGGGGTCGAGGTTTTCGATGGTGCAGACGATGATGCAGTTGTCGTTCTTGTCCCGCACCACTTCCATTTCATATTCTTTCCAGCCGAGCAGTGATTCATCAATCAACAGCTCTTTGGTCGGCGACAGGTCCAGCCCGCGCTCGCAGATTTCCTGGAATTCTTCCCGGTTGTAGGCAATGCCGCCACCGGAGCCGCCCATGGTGAAGCTCGGACGAATAATGCAGGGGAAGCCGATGTCTTCGAGAACTTTGTAAGCTTCTTCCAGAGAATGGGCAATGGATGCGCGCGGGCATTCTAGGCCAATGGAACGCATCGCCTTGTCGAACCGGCTGCGGTCTTCGGCCTTGTCGATGGCATCGGCGTTAGCGCCAATCATTTCCACGCCGTACTTTTCCAGCACGCCGTGGCGTTCCAGATCCAGGGCGCAGTTCAACGCGGTCTGGCCACCCATGGTGGGCAGCAGTGCGTCGGGACGCTCTTTCTCGATAATGCGTTCTACGGTTTCCCAGGTGATCGGCTCGATGTAGGTCGCGTCCGCCATGGCCGGGTCGGTCATGATGGTGGCCGGGTTCGAGTTCACCAGGATCACCCGGTAACCTTCCTCGCGCAGGGCCTTGCAGGCCTGGGCGCCGGAATAATCAAACTCACAGGCCTGACCGATCACGATAGGACCGGCGCCGATAATGAGGATGCTCTGTAGGTCTGTTCTCTTGGGCATAATCTGCTAACCGTCAGGCGTTCGTCATGGCGTTCTGGTGCGCGGCAGCGCGATGCTTACTGCTGCCGCGCCTGCATCAGTTCAATAAAGTGATCGAACAGTGGCGCCGCATCGTGCGGGCCGGGGCTGGCTTCAGGGTGGCCCTGAAAACTGAAGGCGGGCTGGTCAGTGCGGTGGATGCCCTGCAGCGAGCCGTCAAACAGCGATACATGGGTGGTGCGCAGCGTGTCCGGCAGGGTGTTTTCGTCCACCGCGAAGCCGTGGTTCTGGCTGGTGATCATCACCGTGCCACGGTCCAGATCTTTCACCGGGTGGTTGGCACCGTGATGGCCGAACTTCATCTTCATGGTCTTGGCACCGCTGGCCAGGGCCAGCAGCTGGTGGCCAAGACAGATGCCGAAGACCGGCGTGCCGGTGGCAACGATCTCGGCAATCGCCTCGATGGCGTAGTCGCAGGGCTCCGGATCACCGGGGCCGTTGGACAGGAACACGCCGTCGGGTTTCATCGCCAGCACGTCGCTGGCCGGGGTCTGGGCCGGCACCACCGTCAGCTTGCAACCGCGCTCAACCAGCATGCGCAGGATGTTGCGCTTGGCGCCGTAGTCGTAGGCCACCACATGGAACGGGGTCTCGCCCTGTGCGCGGTGGCCTTCGCCCCACTGCCATACCCCTTCGTTCCAGGCGTAGGGGCTATCGACCGTGACCTCTTTTGCCAGGTCCATGCCTTTGAGCCCGGGGAAGCCCCGCGCGGCGGCCAGCGCTTCGGCTTCGTCGGCCTGCTCGCCCACCAGAATGCAGCCATTCTGGGCGCCTTTTTCGCGCAGGATACGGGTCAGCCGCCGGGTATCGATATCGGCAATGGCGCAGATATTGTTGGCTTCGAGGTAGTCAGGCAGGGATTGCTCGGCGCGCCAGCTGCTCACTGTCAGGGTCAGATCACGGATGATCAGGCCGGCAGCCCAGACGCGGGAGGCTTCCTCATCTTCCTTGTTGACCCCGGTATTGCCGATATGGGGGTAAGTCAGGGTAACAATCTGCTGGGCGTAGGAAGGATCCGTAAGGATCTCCTGATAACCGGTGAGTGCGGTATTGAACACCACCTCGCCAACGGTCTTGCCGGATGCGCCGATTGAGACGCCCCGGAAGATGCTGCCGTCTTCCAGCGCCAGTATGGCCGGTACCGTCAACGCAAACCTCCAGAATTCAGTGCCAGATTCAGGGGAAGGGCCGTCGCCATCATGGCGTGCGATGGCGCGCGTAGCGGCGACCGCAGGCGCGCGCAAAAAAGCGAGATGGACACCTCCACCTCGCTCAGATCCGCTTTTCGCTTATGTGCGCCACCTGCGTAGCCCTTCAGGGCAGGCCCGTATTTTAGGGCTTATTGACGGTGGTGTCACGCCGCATCGGGGACTAGTTGCGCCAACCGTGGGTTAGCCGCGCAAACCCAGCACATCCTGCATGTCGAACAGGCCCGGCTGCTGCTCGCCCAGCCAGGCGGCGGCGCGGACAGCGCCGCGCGCAAAGTTCATGCGGCTGGTGGCCTTGTGGGTAATTTCCAGCCGCTCGCCGTCGGCGGCGAACATCACGGTGTGCTCGCCCACGATATCGCCAGCGCGAATGGTCTCGAAGCCGATGGTCTGGCGCTCGCGGGCGCCGGTGCGGCCCTCGCGACCATAAACGGCGCATTCCTTGAGATCACGGCCCAGGGCATCGGCCACCACTTCGCCCATGGCCAGGGCGGTGCCGGAGGGGGCATCGATCTTGTGGCGGTGGTGGGCTTCGATGATCTCGATGTCCACTTCATCGCCCAGTACACGGGCGGCGGTGTCCAGCAACTTCAGGCACAGGGTGACGCCCACGGAATAATTGGCGGCGAAGCAGATGGCGATATCGCCACTGGCGGCACGCAATTCGGCTTTCTGCGCATCCGACAGGCCGGTGGTGCCGATCACCAGCCGGCGCCCGGCGGCGCGGCAGGTCTGCACATTGGCCATGGTGGCCTCAGGCAGGGTGAAATCGATGAACACGTCGGCCTGCGACACGACGCTGGCCAGATCATCCACCAGCGCCACGTCCAGCTTGCCCACGCCAATCAGTTCGCCCGCATCGGCACCGATCAGCGAACTGCCCGGCACATCCACCGCCGCACCCAGCGTCAGGCCTTCATGGGCCTGCACGGCCTCGATCAGGGTCCGCCCCATGCGCCCGGCGGCGCCAATTACACCTACTTTCATCGTTGATCCTGTCCAGAGGCCTGTTAGCGCGCTCAGTGTAACCGTTTCAGAGCCCGTCGAAGAAGCGCTTCACGCCCTCGAACCAGCTTGAGTTGCGGGGGTTATGCCGCTTGCCGCCGCTCTCCAGTGAATCCCGGAACTGCTTGAGCAGGTCTTTCTGCTCGCTGGTAAGGCTGACCGGGGTTTCCACTACCACACGGCACAGCAGATCCCCGGGGGGACCACCGCGCACCGAGCTGACGCCCTTACCGCGCAGGCGGAACAGCTTGCCGGTCTGGGTTTCTGCCGGGACTTTCAATTTCACCTTGCCGCTGAGTGTCGGGACTTCCAGTTCACCACCCAGCACCGCATCGGCGAAGGCAATGGGCACCTCGCAGTGCAGATCATTGCCGTCGCGTTTGAACAGGTCGTGCTCGCGCACTGCCACCTGCACATACAGATCGCCGGATGGCGCGCCGTGGGCACCCGCTTCGCCCTCACCCGCCAGGCGGATGCGGTCGCCGGTATCCACGCCGGCCGGAATCTTCACAGACAGGGTCTTGGCTTCCTGCACGCGGCCCTGGCCGTGGCAGTTATCACAGGGATTCTTGATGACCTTGCCGCTGCCGCCACAGGTCGGGCAGGCCTGCTGCACGGTAAAGAAGCCCTGCTGCATGCGCACCTGGCCCATGCCGCCACAGGTCTGGCAGGTCACGGGCGCTTCACCATCTTTGGCGCCGCTGCCATCGCAGACCTTGCAGGTGGCCCAGGTGGGCACACGGATCTTTTCCGTGGTGCCGAAGACCGCCTGCTCCAGGGTCAGCTCCAGGGTATAGCGCAGATCCGCACCCCGGGCCGGGCCACGCCGGCGGCCACCGCCGCCCGCACCAAAAATATCGCCAAAGATGTCGCCAAAGATGTCGGAGAACCCGGCACCCGCCGCGCCACCACCGGCACCGCCGAAACCGCCCTGGCCGCCGAGCCCGGCATGGCCGAACTGGTCGTAGGCCTGGCGCTTTTCATCATCGGACAGCACTTCGTAGGCTTCTTTGGCTTCCTTGAACTGCTCTTCCGCCACGGCGTCACCCGGATTACGGTCCGGGTGATGTTTCATGGCCAACCGACGGTAGGCCTTTTTTATATCCTGTGCGCTGGCGTCCTTGGCGACACCCAGCACCTCATAAAAATCTCGTTTCGACATGGTTATTGCACCAGTGCGATTCAAAGCATGACGCCGGGCAGGGCCCGGCGTCACTGATCAGGCACCGCTATTCAGCGCCCCGTTGCTGACGACCGGCTTACTTCTTGTCGTCGTCCACTTCTTCGTACTCGGCATCCACCGCGTCATCCGCAGCACCTGCCTCGGCGCCTTCACCGGCTTCGCCACCCTGTGCCGATGCTTCGGCATACAGGCGCTGGGCCAGTGCACCGGACGCTTCCGTCAGGGCCTTGGTCTTGGCCTCGATGTCGTCCTTGTCGTTGCTCTTCAGTACAGCTTCGAGCTCTTCGGCAGCCGTGGTGATGGCGGCTTTCTCTTCGTCCGTCGCCTTGTCACCGGCTTCTTCCAGTGTCTTGCGCGTGGCGTGGATCAGATGATCGGCCTGGTTGCGGGTCTGCACCAGCTCTTCGAACTTCTTGTCCTCGTCCGCGTGCGCCTCGGCATCCTTGACCATTTGATCGATCTCGTCATCCGACAGGCCGGAGGACGCCTTGATCTGAATGGTCTGCTCTTTGCCGGTGGCCTTGTCTTTCGCGCCCACGTGCAGGATACCGTTGGCGTCGATGTCGAAGGTCACTTCGATCTGCGGCGTACCGCGCGGCGCTGCCGGGATACCCTCGAGATTGAACTGGCCGAGCGATTTGTTCTGGGCCGCTTGTTTACGCTCACCCTGCAGGACATGCACGGTCACGGCAGACTGGTTGTCGTCTGCGGTGGAGAAGACCTGCGATGCCTTGGTCGGGATCGTGGTGTTCTTCTCGATAATCGGCGTCATCACGCCACCCATGGTTTCAATACCCAGGGTCAGCGGGGTCACGTCCAGCAGCAGCACGTCGGTGACGTCGCCGCCAAGCACGGCGCCCTGAATCGCTGCACCGATAGCCACCGCTTCATCCGGGTTGACGTCCTTGCGGGCGTCCTTGCCGAAGAACTCGGCGACTTTCTTCTGCACCAGCGGCATACGGGTCTGACCACCCACCAGGATCACGTCGGTGATCGCGGAGGTCTGCAGGCCGGCATCTTTCAGTGCCATCTTGCAGGGCTCCAGGGAGCGGTTGACCAGATCTTCCACCAGCGACTCAAGCTTGGCGCGAGTCACTTTTACCACCAGGTGCTTGGGACCGGTCTGGTCAGCGGTGATGTAAGGCAGATTCACTTCGGTCTGCTCGCCGGAGGACAGCTCGATCTTGGCTTTCTCGGCCGCTTCCTTTAAGCGCTGCATCGCCAGCGCGTCGCCGCCCAGGTCGATACCGGAATCCTTCTTGAACTGATCCGCCAGGTAGTTGATCAGCATCAGGTCGAAATCTTCACCACCGAGGAAGGTGTCACCGTTGGTGGCCAGCACTTCAAACTGGTGCTCGCCATCAACTTCGGCGATCTCGATGATGGACACGTCGAAAGTACCGCCGCCGAGGTCATACACCGCGATGGTGCGCTCGCCGCCTTTCTTGTCCATGCCGTAGGCCAGCGCTGCCGCTGTCGGCTCGTTGATGATGCGCTTGACGTCCAGCCCGGCAATGCGGCCAGCATCTTTGGTGGCCTGACGCTGGGCGTCGTTGAAGTAAGCCGGCACCGTGATCACAGCCTCGGTGACCTTCTCGCCAAGATAGTCCTCGGCGGTCTTCTTCATCTTTTTCAGCACCTGCGCAGAAATCTGCGGCGGCGCCAGTTTTTCGCCCTTGGACTCTACCCAGGCATCGCCGTTATCCGCTGCGATGATCTTGTAGGGCACCATCTTGATGTCTTTCTGCACGACGTCGTCCTTGAAGCGACGACCGATCAGACGCTTGATGGCGTACAGGGTGTTGGTGGGGTTGGTGACCGCCTGCCGCTTGGCAGACTGGCCGACCAGGGTCTCGTCATCGGTGTAAGCGATCACGGACGGGGTGGTCCGCGTGCCTTCACTGTTCTCGATGACCTTGACCTTGTCGCCCTCCATGATGGCGACGCAGGAATTGGTTGTACCCAAGTCGATACCGATGATCTTGCCCATGATGCTCTCTCTCCTCACACGCCACACCGTGCCCGCAGGTCACTGGTGTGGCTGAAATCATTGTTACGAACCGTTGAAAGCTATATTGAGGTCCGCGCCTCGTTTTCAAGTCTTCATTTATTCGCTGCGTGCCACGACAACCCGGGCCGGACGCAACAGACGTCCGTTGAGGGTGTACCCCTTTTCCAGCACCTCGATGATGCTGTTGGGCGCTGCATCCGGCTGCGGCACCATGGCCATGGCTTCATGCAGCTCCGGATTGAAGGTCTCGCCACGGGGGTCCAGCTGCTCGACATTGAAGCGGGCAAAGGCGTCCAGCAGCACTTTCAATGTCAGCTGCGTGCCCTCACGGGCCGGGGTCAGCGCCTCATTGTCGGCATCCAGACTGGTCAGCGCGCGCTCCAGGGAGTCCGCCACATTGATGATCTCGCCGGCAAACTTCTCCAGGGCGAACTTGTGGGCCGCCGCCACATCGCGCTCGGCGCGGCGGCGCATGTTCTGAATTTCTGCCTGGGCGCGGATATCCGCTTCGCCCAGCGCCTTGCGGGCCTGCTCAAGCTCCTGATTCAGGGCCGCGATTTCCTCTTCCGGTGACACAGCCTCCGGCGAGACGTCGGTGCCGCCATCAGCCTGTTCCTCACGCGCCTGTTCTACTGCCGCCTGAGCAATGTCCTCGGCCTGCTTCTGCGCCGCGTCCTGCTCGGGATCTCGTGACTTGTCCTGTTCGCTCATGGGTTACTCCAGCCATTTACTGCGGGCAACAGCCCGCCTGCCTTCCAGAAAGGTTGGCAACGATATGGGAACGCTGTTCAGGGATTCAAGGGCAAATGCGCATCAGAAGCTGAATGCGCTACAACTTGCCCAAGGTGGCCGACAGTATGCGGGCGGTGATATCCACCGTGGGGATGACTTTCTCGTAGTCCATGCGCGTCGGCCCGACCACCGCCAGCACGCCAACGGTGCCGCCATCGGTCTTGTAGGGCGCCGATACCAGCGAGCACTCGTCAAAGACCTGATAACCGGCCTCCCGACCGATAAAGATCTGCACCCCGTCCGCGCGCATACTGCGCTCCAGCAGGTGCAGAATGTCGCGCTTGTGATTGAAGGCATCGAACAGGTCGCGCATCTTGTCCAGATTATCGGCCTGCGCCATACCGAGCAGATTGGCCTCCCCGGAGACCACATAGTCGGTGGACTGCTCCGGTTCCGGCCGCAGGCCCTTGGCCGCCACATCCATGGTGGTCTGCATCAACACATCCATCTGGTCCTTGTCGCTGCGCATGGTACGCAGCAGGCCATCGCAGATCTGGTCCAGATTGCAGCCGCCATAGGTCCGGTTGATATAGTTGGCCGCCTGGCGCAGTTCGATCTCGGTATAGGTGCGCTCGGTATGAATCACCCGGTTCTGCACTTCGGCCCGGTTGACCACCAGCACCACCAGCACCCGCTGCCCGGACAAGGGCAGGAACTCCACCTGACGCAAGGTGCTGACCTCGCGCCGGGGCACCACAACCACACCCGCCATCCGGGTCAGCTCCGCCAGCGCCCGGGACGCCCGGGTGACCAGCTCCTGTGGCGACTGATCCGGGTTCAGCATCTGCTCCAGCTCATCACGCAGCACGCTGGTCTGGGGCTGATTCATCGGCGCAGAACGCAGCAAGGCATCCACATACAGGCGATAACCCAGCTCCGTGGGCACCCGTCCGGCCGAGGTATGGGGGCTATAGAGCACGCCCAGGTCCTCCAGCTCCGCCATGATATTGCGGATGGTCGCCGGGCTGACGGCCAGCGAGCCGCTGGCCGCGAGGGTTTTCGAGCCAATCGGCTGCCCTTCGCGGATATGGCGCTCCACCAGCGCCATCAGCAATCGTTGTTTGCGCTCATTGAGTTCGTATTCAGGCATGGGCGCTATCATACCGCTGCCGGGCGCTGGTTATGAACTGGTTCCGTCATCTGGATGACATGAAGGCCGAAAGTGGTACCTCGTGGTGGCCGGTCCTGGTCTGCGCCATTCTTTGTTGGTTTGGTGGTTATGGCCCTCGGGGGGCGGGAAAGGTTTTCAGGACACGCCGTAAACCCATCCCTGGGGGCTTGGTTTCGGCATCCTGCCTCAAACAGTCCTGAAAACGGTCGACAAGCTGGAAGCCAACTGACGGTTTTGTTCCTCCAGAAAGTCGCCATAACCACCTTGCGTTGAATCTACTGCCAGCGTTGAGCCGGGGTATGCCGTGGAGGGACCTCTTTGGCCATGGATGGCCAAAGCGCGAGCGCCCAGGGATGGCTTGAGCGGTCCCGGAAGGGCATACCCCGGCTCAACGCGTACTCGATGGAGGGTGACCCGCATGCAACACCGCAAGGAGCGCCGGTAGAGCGGTTAATCAAGGGGGGCTTATCAAGCGACGCGGAATTGCCTACTATTGCATCTACTGCTCTTACGGACAGTGTTCGCTATTGCAAGGGGCTGCCAATGCTTACCCATCTTAATGTGCTCAATTTCGCCACCGTCGACAGCCTCGAGCTGGAACCCGGGGCCGGTCTGACCGTGATTACCGGCGAAACCGGCGCCGGCAAGTCGGTGATTATTGATGCGCTGGGGCTGGCGCTGGGCGAGCGCGCCGACAGTGCTGTGGTGCGGCCAGACAGCGATCGCGCCGAAGTGCAGGCCACCTTTGATATCCGGCACAACCCCGCAGCCCGAGCCTGGCTGGCGGAGCGTGAGCTGGATGATGGCGACGACTGCATGCTGCGGCGCACCGTGCGCCCGGATGGCCGCTCCCGCGCCTGGATCAATGGCAGCCCCATGCCCCTGCAGGAAGTGCGTGCGCTGGGCGAAATGCTGATCAGCGTGCACAGCCAGCATGAACATCAGGCGCTGTTGCGGCGCGATGCGCACCGGGATTTGCTCGACAGCTTTGCCAGTGCCGGTGAGGCTGCCAGCGCGGTACGTCAGCACTGGCGCAGTTGGCAGGCGGCGCGGCGCGCCCACGAAGCGGCGCTGAGCCAGTCGCGGGAACAGCATGAGCGCGAGGAGTTGCTGCGTTTTCAACTGGAAGAGCTGGACGCGCTTGCGCTGCAAGACAACGAACTGGCGACACTGGAAACCGAGCAGAAACGCCTGGGCAGTGCCGAAGATCTGATTCGTCTGTGCCAGCAGAGCCTGTCGCTGCTGTTCGACCATGACGAGGGCACCGTCAATGATCAGCTGGGGCAGGCGCTGAGCTGGCTGGGTGATGCCAGCCATGAGGACGGCACTCTTGCTGGCGTGCTGGGCAGTGTGGAATCGGCCCGGCTGCAGGTGGAAGCCGCCGCCGATGATCTGCGTCATTATCTGGATCGGCTGGATATAGACCCGGAACGCCTGGCACAGGTCGAGGAGCGTCTCAGCCAGGTTTATACCCTGGCGCGCAAGCACCGGGTGCGGCCGGAGGAGTTGTATCAGCGGCATCAGCAGTTGCGCGAGGAAGCGCATACGCTGGCACATTACGACGATCATCTGGCTGGCCTGGAGGCCGCCGAAACAGCCGCGCGCACCGAATACGAGAGCGCGGCGCGCCTGCTCAGTGACAAGCGCCGCAGCAAGGGGCCGGAACTGGCCAGCGGCGTGGTCAGCCATCTCAAGGCGCTGGGCATGCGCGGCGCGCGACTGGAAGTCATGCTGACGCCCTGCGATCCCGGTGCTGATGGCAATGAGATTGTCGAATTCCTGTTTACCGCCAATACCGGTCAACCGCTGCGGCCGCTGGCCAAAGTGGCGTCCGGTGGTGAGCTGTCGCGGGTCAGCCTGGCGATTCAGGTAATCTGCGCCCGGGTGCTGACCGTGCCCTGCCTGGTGTTTGATGAGGTGGATGTGGGCGTCGGTGGCGGCGTTGCCGAGATCGTCGGCCGGTTGCTGCGGGAGCTGGGCAGCCATGCCCAGGTGCTGTGTATTACCCATCAGCCCCAGGTCGCCGCGCTGGGCCACCAGCACTGGCATGTGCACAAGAAGCAGAACAGGAAGAATACCCAGACCCGGATTGCCACGCTCGCCCATGACGACCGCACCAGTGAGCTGGCGCGCATGCTGGGCGGGGTGGAGATGACGGATTCGACCCTGGCGCATGCCCGGGAGATGCTGGAGAAAGCCCAGGCCTGAACGAACCCCTGAAACAGCAGCGCCCCGGCAGATCGCTCTGCCGGGGCGCTTTTTTTGAGCGGGCTTTGGGCGGGTTATTTCTTTTTCGGTTTGACGTAGAGCACCAGTGAGTGGTCCATCAGCTCGAAGCCATGCTCGTCGGCAATCAGCTTCTGGCGTTTTTCGATTTCGGGGTCCAGGAACTCGACCACCTGGCCCGTCTCCAGACACACCATATGATCGTGGTGGCCTTCATCCGCCAGCTCGAACACCGCAGAGCCGCCCTCGAAGTTGTGCCGCATGACGATGCCGGCCTGCTCGAACTGGGTCAGTACGCGATAGACTGTCGCCAGGCCCACGTCTTCACCCGCTTCCATCAGCGCCTTGTAGATATCCTCGGCGCTCATGTGCCGCTCTTCCGAGGCTTCCAGCTGCTGCAGAATCTTTACTCGTGGCAGCGTGACCTTGAGGCCGGCCTTGCGCAGGTCGTGATTGTCCAACATGTATCTCCTTGCGTACGGCAGGAACCTTGTGTCCCCGAATCAAGTCTGTATTATCGCCCGAACTTATGCGAAATCAAAAAATCATGCCATATAAAGCTCTGATCATTGCCCTGGCGACCCTGACCCTGCTGGTCACCGGTTGCAGCAACCTGCGTTTTCCCGGCGTTTATCGTATCGATATTCCCCAGGGCAACTTCGTGACCGAGGACATGCTCGCAGAGCTTGAGCCCGGCATGACGGAAGATCAGGTGCGTTACGTACTCGGCCAGCCTACGCTGATTGACCCGTTTACGCCCGATACCTGGTTCTATCCGATGGTGTACCAGCCCGGCCAGGGCGAGAAAGTACAGCAGCGCATCGTGGTTTATTTCGACAATGGCGTCTACAGCCGCCACGAAGGCGACGTAATTGACGATTTTCGCAGTAAGGTTACAGGCCAGCAGGATCGCGACCTGGAACAGCAGCTGCGGGATCAGGAGCGCGAAGCCGAGACCGCACCACAGCAGGTTCCCGGCCCCGGCCCCGTACCCACGGACCCCGGCGTGCCACCCATGTGATGCCACCCGTATGATGGCCGACGCTACAAGGCGGCGGCCATCTGCTGCGTCAGCCCTGACGTGGTGACTTTTTGGCCCGCGCCTTGCGCGTCTCTTTCGGGTCTGCAGTCAAAGGCCGGTAAATCTCCACCCGATCACCCTCTTGCAGCGCGCGTTGCCGCGGATTGGGCTCAACCTTGCCGAAGATGCCCAGCGTGGCCCGCTCCAGATCCAGCCCTTCGAACTCATCGCCGATACCGGATTGCCGCGCGGCATCAAATACCGTGGTACCCACCGGCACCCGAAGACTGATCAGGCGCTGCTTGTTCGGCAGCGCATAGGTCACTTCCACCGTAATCAGCGGCTCACTCATCGGTGGTCTCCGGCAGGCCTGTGGGCTCAACGACTGTCTCGACGACAGGGACATCCGCCTCTGCCTCATCGGCGTCATCGCCGTCCGGCACCAGGGCCACGAAGATGAAGATGGCGATCACCGCCAACGGCGCAAACACCCGCACCATGGCCCGCCACACCATATAAAGCCCGAAGCTCTGCATGGCCAGCTCTTTGCGGGCATGGGTTTCTTTCATGACCCAGCCGGCAAAGATGGCAATCAGCAGGCCGCCCAACGGCAGCATGATGTTGATGGTCAGAAATTCCAGATTGCCGAAGAAGGTGCGCCCGAGGAAGGTCACCTCACTCCAGTAATTGAACGACAGCACCGTGCCGATGCCCAGCAGCCAGGCCGACCCGCCGATCACCACCGCCGCCTTGATGCGGTTCCAGCCCTTCTCCACCAGCCAGGCCACCAGCGGTTCGCCCAGCGAGATGGACGATGTCCAGGCTGCGCAGGTGAGCAGCACGAAGAACACCGTGCCCAGCATCATGCCGAAGGGAATGCTGGCAAACGCCAGCGGCAAGGTCACAAACAACAAGCGCGGGCCTTCACCGGGCTCCAGCGCATTGGCAAACACCACCGGGAAGATCACCAGCCCCGCGACCAGCGCCACCAGCGTGTCGAGCGCTGCGATGGTGAAGACCGTGGAGGCGATGGACACCGGCTTGCGCTTGCCGGTCTTGCGATCCGTCACCTCGCGCGGCATATAGGCACCGTAGGCCATGATCGCGCCAAGACCCAGGCTCAGCGTAAAGAAGGCATGCCCCATGGCCAGCAGCGCGGCTTTCACGGTGAAGGCCGAGGCATCAAACGCGAACAGGAAATGCACCGCCGGCATGAAGCCTTCGCTGGTGAAGGAGTAGCCCAGCAGGCCCAGCAGCAACAGGAACAACAGCGGCATCAGGATGCGCACCGCCACTTCCAGGCCCTTGTTGACGCCCCGCGCCACCACGAACATGGTCATGGCCATGAACACCGTGTGGCACCCGAGCACCAGCCAGACATTAGCCTGCAGGCCCTCGTATACTGCCGTGACCTCCTCAGCGCCCGCACCGCGCAGCGCCCCGGAGGCCATTTCCCAGATATAGAACAGGGCCCAGCCGGCAATCACGGTGTACAGGGACAGCAGGAAGAAACCGGCCACCGCGCCCAGCCCGCCCACCGCTTTCCAGCGCTGGCTGACGCCCGCATCCCGGGCCAGCCTGCCCATGCTGTTGATCGGGCTCATGCCACCGCGCCGCCCCAGCATGACCTCGGCCATCATGATCGGCACACCGATCAGCGCGATACACACCAGGTAGACCAGCACAAAGGCTGCGCCGCCGTTTTCCCCGGCCATGTACGGAAACTTCCAGATATTGCCCAGCCCGATGGCCGACCCCGTGGCAGCAAGAATAAAGACCCAGCGGCTGGCCCAGACGCCGTGTATCGGTTTGTTTTGCTGATTCATGCGCAATACCTGTTGGTGGAGCCCCGTCTATGAAGCGGCCATTTTGCGGACTTTGCATGGCCTGCTCAACCCGGATGAACATCATTCAGGCGCTGATTGCCCACGGCATAACCCGGCACAGCCCCGGCACGGCCTTGATGTTGCCGCACAAAGCCCCCACCATCCGTGTTCGCGCGGTGTTGCAGGTCGCAACACAATCTTTTCCGCTGCTATCACGCTATAATCCCGCCCCCATGACGAAACCGAAAAGCAAATCGGGCACCGCCACCATTGCAGCCAACCGCAAGGCGCGCCACGAATATCACATCGACGACCGCTTCGAAGCTGGCCTGGTACTGGAAGGTTGGGAAGTGAAAGCGCTGCGCGCCGGTCGCTGTAACCTGTCTGAAGCCTACATCATGCTTCGGGGCGGGGAGGCGTTCCTGTTCGGCTGCCGCATCGAACCACTGAACACCGCCAGCACCCACATCAACCCCGACCCCATGCGGCTGCGCAAGCTGTTGCTGCATCAGCGCGAACTGGGGCGGATCTTTGGTGGGGTACAGAAGGAAGGTTTTACCTGTGTGCCGCTGAGTCTTTACTGGAGCCACGGCCGGGCCAAGCTGGATATCGCCCTGGCGAAAGGCAAACAGAAGTTCGACAAGCGCGCCACGGAAAAAGAACGGGACTGGAACCGCCAGAAACAGCGCATCATGCGGCAACGCTAAGCCCGCGCCGGGCGGCGCGGGCTTTCTTCTCTCATACTGACAGGGTCACAGACCGCTGATTCAGACGCCGCTGTGATGGCGGTTGCTGAAGCGACCGCGCAGGTCGTCACGCACCTGCCAGTAGACCAGCAACCAGGCCCGCAGCACCGCAGGCAGGAAGAACACCGCCAGCAGCACTACCGGCATCCGGGCATCCCCTGTAGCAACGTCTACGGCCAGCAGACCCGCCGCGTAGGCCACCAGAGCGACCATCAGCACCAGTGTCCGGCCCAGCAGCGGCCAGCGATTCATGAGTTGCTCAACACTATTCAACGCTTTCATCTCGATACCTCTCTCTATGAGGGCTATTTCCAGAAGCCTCTCCTCTGGGGGGAGCCTTCAGGGACAGCCGCTCATTGCAGCTGTCTGTTACGGCATTCGTTACCTGCCGTGTTACCAAAGGTATCATCTAACAGAATCGGCATTTGTCACGCCTTTTGGGTTGGATTGTCCTACAGGAATGAAAGAAAGTTTACATTGCGTGCTGACATGGTCTCATTCTCCTGCCAAGACAGTGCGAAATAGCCCTTGAAACTCGCACTCTCCGCCCCGAACTCCTGTACAATCACGGATACAGGGGCCGACAAGGTTTCGACGCCGGTTATGAACCCTGTGGTGCATGCCGAGAAGGTCACGATTCTCGTAAATCCTTAGTGACAAACTAAAGTAATCGCAAACGACGATACTTACGCACTGGCGGCCTAAGGCCTGCCAACGGTCAAGCGACCCAGCCCGTGGGGAAGCGCGACCGGCATAGCTACACGGGATCGCAGCAACGTCCGCCCCGGATTGCGCTGTTAAAACCTTTAGGGGCTCGGTGTCTGCGTCCTGCCCGTTGGGCTGCAGTCACTCAAATCAATAAACTGGGATAAGCATGTAGACCTGCAGGTGGATTGCTGACGGACGCGGGTTCGATTCCCGCCGGCTCCACCAAACCAAACAAAAAGGCCGTCGCAAGACGGCTTTTTTGTGCCTGGCCTTTTTTTGCCTGGCTGGCCCCATCCTGAAAGCCACAGCGAACTGGATGCAAATGGGTGCCTCAATAGGCGCAATCCTTAATTGGGTGTAAATGGGCGTTGAATTGGTTAAAAGCGGTGTAACCTACGATTTATGCTGAAAACCGACACTCTTCAGATCACCTCACAGATCCTGAACCTCATCGCCAGGATCGACGAGTTCAAAGGCGCCTGGCGCGCTTTGGGCTCGCTCGCGCCTGACCGGCTATCGGCGCTGCGACGGGTAGCCACCATCGAGAGTATCGGCTCCTCCACCCGTATAGAGGGCAGCAAGCTGTCCGACCGGGAGGTGGCACAGCTCTTGTCCAATCTGGAGATCAAATCCTTCGCCACCCGCGATGAGCAGGAAGTGGCTGGCTACGCAGAGCTGATGGATCTGGTGCCCACGTCCTGGCAGGAGATCCCCTTCACCGAAAACCATATCAAGCAGCTGCATCAGATCCTGCTCCGCTACAGCGACAAGGACACCTGGCATCGCGGCCACTACAAAACCAACTCGAACAGCGTCGCTGCCTTCGATGAAAACGGCGCACAGATCGACGTCGTGTTTCAGACCGCGTCGCCCTTTGACACTCCCCGCCTGATGGCCGAGCTGGTGGCCTGGGTGAACCAGGAACGTGAGATGGACCGCCTGCATCCGTTGCTGATCATCGCCCTGTGCGTCGTCGTGTTCCTGGAGATCCACCCCTTCCAGGACGGGAACGGGCGCCTTTCCCGTGTGCTGACCACGCTGATGCTCCTGCAGGCAGGCTACGCCTACGTGCCATACAGCTCGTTGGAAAGCGTGATCGAGCAAAGCAAAGAGGCGTATTACCTGGCGCTACGTCAGACGCAAGGCACGATCCGTACCGAGGCACCCGACTGGCAGCCGTGGCTGACGTTCTTCCTGAGCTCGCTGGCTGAGCAGGTTCGGCGGCTGGAGAAGAAGGTCGAGCGCGAGAAGATCGTGCTGGCCGCCATGCCGGAGCTGCAGCTCCAGATCGTCGAGTTCGCCCGTGAGCACGGGCGCGTCACCATCGGCGAGGCCATCAGGCTGACCGGGGCCAGCCGCAATACGCTGAAGCAGCATTTCCGGTCACTGGTTGAACGCGGCACGCTGGCCCAGCATGGCCGCGGCCGCGGAGTGTGGTACGACTTGCGTTGACGATGACGGGCGCGAAGCTGTCTGACACACGGCAAGGCGTGTTTCAATGGCAAGCCTCAATCACCGGAGCCACCCCATGCCTGACCTGTCCCCTCGCCTCTCCATCCTCGATCTGGTCCGCGTCACAGAAGGTGGCAGCGTGCGCCAGGCGCTGGACAATGCCCGGGATCTGGCGGCTCATGCCGAGGCGTGGGGCTACCAGCGTTTCTGGGTGGCCGAGCACCACAATATGGAGAGTATCGCCAGCGCGGCGACGTCGCTGGTGATCAGTCATGTGGCGGCGGGCACCCGGCATATTCGTGTCGGTGCGGGCGGCATCATGCTGCCCAATCATTCGCCGCTGGTGATTGCGGAGCAGTTCGGCACGCTGGCGCATCTGTATCCGGACCGGATTGATCTGGGGTTGGGGCGGGCGCCGGGCACGGATCAGAATACGTTGCATGCGCTGCGCCGTACGCCGGCCGCGTCGGATCGTTTTCCGGAGGATGTGCAGGCGCTGCAGGCATTGCTGGGGCCGACGCAACCCGGGCAAGCCATTCAGGCGGTGCCGGGCGCGGGCACGCAGGTGCCGTTGTGGATTCTCGGCTCCAGCACCTTCGGCGCCGCGCTGGCCGCCGAGTTTGGCCTGCCCTACGCCTTCGCCTCGCATTTTGCGCCGCAGCAGTTGATGGATGCGCTGGCGGTTTATCGCAGCCGTTTCAAACCCTCGGCGCAGTTATCGGCGCCTTACGCCATCGTCGGCGTCAATGTGATTGCGGCAGAGTCAGACAGGGAGGCGCGCCGGCTCGCCACCACGCAACAGATGTCGTTCACGCACTTGCTGCGCGGCACGCGTCTGTTAAGCCAGCCGCCCATCGACGATATCGATCAGTACTGGTCACCCCGGGAAAAGATGCAGATCAGTCAGATGCTGGCGCGCTCCATCATTGGCACGCCGGAGGCGGTGCACGCTGGTATTGATGCACTGGCTGCCGAAACGGAGGCGGATGAATTGATGATCGTGTCGGACATTTATGACCATTCGGCGCGACTGCGTTCCTTCGAGTTGACCGCTTCGCGCTGAGCGGCTCACACTCGGTGCCTAGCGTTTGCTCAGGCTGCCGCTGCGTTTCATCTCGCCCCATTTGGCCTGCTTGCCGCGCAGCCATTGCCAGGTGCCGCGCACGCGCCACCAGGTGTTGAGCTGGCGGTAGCCCAGGTTTTCGGCCAGTGCGGCGAGAAACAGTTTCATGATGGAACGCTTGCCGGGATAGATGCGGAATGACATTTCCTCCAGCAGCAGTGCCAGCACCGAAATCAGAATCCCCAGGCCGATGGCCACCAGCATGAAGGCCATCACCCAGATGGGGCTGACGGCGCCGGTGAGAGCCATGACCAGCACGAAGATATAGCCGCCGATTTCCAGTAGCGGGCCAATGGCTTCGAAAATCAGCATGAAGGGGAATGCCACCCAGCCCACCACACCGCCGCGCCGATGGCAGCACAGTCGCGCGTTGGCGGACAGACTCTCCAGCAAGCCGCGCTGCCAGCGAATGCGTTGCGAGCGCAGCGTCGCCAGATCTTCCGGTGCTTCGGTCCAGCACACCGGGTCCGGCAAAAAATGGATACGGTAACGGCGACGGGCCAGGCGCATGTATCGGTGCAAGCGCACCACCAGTTCCATGTCCTCGCCGATGGATTTATGTCGATAGCCGCCAACCTCCACCACGACGTTCTTGCGGAAAACGCCGAAGGCGCCGCTGATGATCAGCAGTGCATTGAGGGGCTCCCAACCCAGGCGACCAAACATGAAGGCGCGCAGGTATTCGACGATCTGCATCAGTGGCAGCCAGCGGCGCGGCAGGCGCGCTTCCACCAGATTGCCGGCATCCACTTCGCTGCCATTGGCAATGCGAACGGTGCCGCCGGCGGCGATGGTATCCGGGTCATCCACGAACATACGGACAATGCGCAGCAGGCTGTCGCGCTGAATGATGGAATCAGCATCCACGCCGCAGAACAACGGAAAGCGGCTGTAGTTGATGCCGGCGTTGAGGGCATCAGCTTTGCCGCCGTTTTCCTTGTCCACGACCCGGAGCAAAGGCTGTGAGCGGGAACGATAGACTGCCCGCACTTTTTGCGTGGCCAACGCTTCATCTGTGCTTTCTGGTACCGGGTACAGATCGAAATCTCTGGTCAGCACAGCCAGTGTGTTGTCCTTTGAGCCGTCATTGATGACGATGACTTCGTGCTCGGGGTAGGCCAGCTGCAGCATTGCCTGTACCGAGGACGTGATATTGGCCTCTTCGTTATAGGCGGGCACAAGCACCGACACCGGCGGCAGAAAAGCGTGATAGGCGCGGGGCAGATATTCGGTGCGTGCTGCGCGGGTATGTTTGCCAATGGCGAACATGGCGAGCACGTTCAGTGACAGGTAACCAAGGGCGAGGGCAATAAAGTACCCGAGGAAGAACCATTGCGCCCAGACCAGAATGCGGTCGCCGGGTATTGCCGCCATCAGCGTTGTCAGCCATTCCATCAGCGCACCTCCGCCAGCGCATGCGCGAGTATCTCTCGCACACGTTGGCTGTCATGGACGCGCGCCATGATCTGCAGCGCCTGCCTCTGTGCGTCGGGCAGACCAAGCAGCGCCTGCGCTGCCCGATATCTGACCCACCAGACCGGATCTTCGAGTCGTGCCGCCAGCACAATGCGGTCGGCCGGTTCGCCAATGCGCCCCAGTCGACGCACCGCCTGCACACGCACAGGCCAGTATTCGTCTGTGGTCGCGGTGCGCAGATAAGCCAACCACTGCGGCCCGTCGGCGCAGGCGCAAATGGTGCTGCGCAGCTCTGCATCATCAGGGAATCGCTCCCGTGCCAGCTGCAGAAGGGGCTCGACCTGATGAGGTTGCAGACTGTTGGTGATGCGAATCAGTTTACGCAGCGCCGGGGCCGACATGGCACGCGCTTCACTGGTCAGCAGATTTTGCTGCAGCATGCGGATCAATGTATTCGCCGGGACTTCCTTGAGCAGTGCCGTGACGCGGCTTTCTGACCAGTCAGCTCGCTGCAGCCGCTGCAGGATTTCCGGTACGCCCCGCGGCGCATCGATATTCACCAGCGCGCGGGCAGCGGTCAGGCTGAGCACGGTATTGTCCTGATCCATCAGGGATTGAATGTCTGGCCAGGCCGCATCAATGCGCAGCTGGCCGAGGCAGGTCAAGGCATCCAGTTGCCGCCCCGCATCACCGCGGCGCAACCAGCTACGCAATTCAGGGATCAGCCCCAGGCGCTGAGCCAGAAGCTGCAGAGACTCGCGGGATACGCCGCGCACGGTGTCCTGAAGCGCATTACACAGGCTCACCAGTGCTGGCATATCGCGGCGCGCCAGCCGGGGCAGTGTGGTCTCCGGGTCATCGTCAGCGCCGGTCAGCATACCCAGCAGCCGTGGCATCCACTGCTGGCGCACCCGAGCGGCGCGACGGGCTCGCCGTTCGTGATGGCGGCTGAGCAATAGCGTGCCCAGCAGCATCAGCGTGGTTGTCAGCAGCAACCCCAGCGCCAGCAGTACCACCGCCAGCAACGCTGGATCAGAAGCGATAGCGGAGACCCAGCCGCCAGCCAATGCGGTCATAAGCATCCCCTTGTTCAGTAAAGGCTATACGCCAGGTGACGCTCCAGTCGGGGCCGAGCCAGCTGTTATCGAGCCAGCTGTTATCAAGAAAGTGCTCACCAAATACCGACACGCCCAGCACGTCGGTGATCTGCTGCCCCAGCGGCGTGGATTCAATGTCCCGACCGACGCCGAGGCCAACACCAACATGGCTGAGGTCGCGGTAATAACGGCGCAAGTCCACAACATGCGCAGCGCCGCTGCCGCCGCCATCCAGTTGCGTGAGAAAGAAGGTGTAGGCGTAGCGCCAGGACGCCCGGTAATGCTCCACCAGAAGACTCGCTGTCGTGGAATCGCTCTCGTCATAGTGGGTGCGGCGGATGCCCGGCTGAAGCCCCCAGCGATCCCGGGGCATCAGGTAAAAGCCCGCATAGGCCGACCACTCCGGGCGAATGCGCGCCGTGGGGCTGTAGGTTGCATCCAGCTGAAGCTGGCGCCGGTTTCCCATGGGCACGTAGACGCCAGCGTTATACTCATTGTCTGTCTGATCGAACCGGGAAGTATTGCGCAAACGGCTATACCAGAGACGGTCCCGGGAATCCTGCCACTGCAGCGCCACATCCGCCCCGCGCCAGTCACTCAGCCCGTTGCTGAGATAATCCTCGTCATAGCCGATCTCCAGCATGCGCCGGCCGCGCCAGCTGAACGGTTGCATCGGCTCTGCCGGATACTGGGCGGCGACGTCCGGCACGGCAGCCTGAGCTTCGAGATGGCGGCGCCGATAAGCGGCGGCCGCGTCAGGGTCATCGGCGGAGCGTGCGTGCGTCATGGCAAGCTGCAATTCAAACGCCCATACCGCCGCGTAATCCGGCGCCAGCGTGCGGGCGTTTTCTGCCTCCTGAATGGCCCGGGGCACATCACCCTGCCAGGCATATTGCTGGGCAGAGGCGAAGCGGACATCGACGTTGTTCGGGTCCAGACGGAGCAGGTCATCGAACTGTTGCCGGGCCAGCGCATGATTACCGCTCATGGCATTCAGCCGTGCTTGCCATAGCAGCGCAGCCCTGTCTTGGGGCAACGCTCGCAACACGGCATCGACTTGCGCCTGGGCGCGGGGAATATCATGGTTCTCCAATGACCGCCGCACTTCCGCCTCCCAGGCCTGTGCGGGGAATGTGGCGACGAGCATCAGCGCGAGTATCAGAGGGCGTATCATCGCGGCCGCCTGCGTATCAGGCGACGCAAACGGGCCGTGAGCTCGCCGGGCTGGAACGGTTTTACCAGGTAATCATCGGCACCCAGCTCAAGGGCTCTCACCACGTCCTGCTCTTGCGCCCGAGCTGTCAGCATCAGCACTGGAATGTCACTGAGCGCGGTATGCTCCCGCAACTGCTCCACCAGCGAATAGCCGTCGACATACGGCAGCATCACATCAAGAATTGCCGCAATAAAACCGTCACTCTCTGCGATGGCGCGCTGTGCCGCCCGGCCATCCCGAGCCCACAACACACCAAAACCTTCCCGTTTGAGGAGATAATCCAGCAGTTCGCCCACCAGAGGATCATCCTCAACCAGTAAAATCTGTCCTGCCGTCAAGACGTGTTCTCCCGGCTTTTTTCCAGCTGTACATTACGAATCACGCCGCTCCCACACCGTCATCACCCGCTGCGCCAGGGTCATCGGGTCGAAGGGTTTGGGAATCACTTCCAGTGCCCCCAGTGCCAACAGTTGCTTGACCTCCTCAGGCTGCACCTTGGCCGTCATAAAGATAGCAGGCACGCCGGCCATTTCCGGCATCGCGCGCAATGCGCGCAACGTGCTCGGGCCGTCCATGCCCGGCATCATCACATCAAGAATCATCAGGTCCGGTGCAAACGCCACTGCTTCACGCACTGCCTGCTCGCCGCTTTCACAGGTGCACAACTCGAAACCACCCACGGCGCCCAGGGCCAACTCGGCCACTGCGCGGATGTCCGGTTCGTCTTCCACATAGAGAACACGCTTCAGTTCACTCATTCAGTCAGCTCCAGCATTCGATCTGCGTATCTTGTCATGACGGCTTTTCTTCTGCGGCACGGCGCAGGCACACCAGCAGGGAGGTGCCGTCATCATACTCGCGGGGCGTTCTGGTGCCCGATGCCTCTTTCATCTTCACGGCCTCGGGCCCTGCTTCTGTCAACAGTGTCATATCGTCCACCGCCAAAATCAATTTGCCTTTTGTTGTCGTCGCCGTGATGCCTATCACCGTAACACCGGCACGGCCGCACACCTCGTGAATGAACGCCCGCAGACTCGCGGCATCCTGATCCGGCAGTGCGTCGCTGACAACCACCGTGCCGTAGCGGCAATCTTTCAGGCATGCCATCGCCGCGTCGACATCACTGGCAACATCGACATCATAATCCGCGTCATGCAGCAATGCTGCCAACCGCATCGCCATATCCGGTCGGCTTTCGACCACCAGCACCTGGTCCCCTGCCCGGGGGTGCACCGCGGAGCGGCACGGCAGATCAAAAAAGAAGCGCGCGCCAACCTTTTCTGCGTCAGCATCCGGGTGGCGCGTCTCCAGGCCAACATAGCCGCCCATGTGCTCGATAATTTCACGGGTGATCGCCAGGCCCAGACCGGTACCGCCCTTGTAACGCGTATCGGAGCTGTCCGCCTGGGTGAAGCGGTTGAATATCTGGCTGCGGAAATGCTCTGGCACACCGGGGCCCTGATCCTGAACCATCACCCTCACCTGCCCTTCCCGTGTTGTCACGATCACCGTCACTTCACCGCCAGCGGGCGAGAATTTCGCTGCATTGGAGAGCAGGTTGGCCATGATTTGCAAAAATCGGTCCGTATCGACGTTCACCAGCAGGTCGCCGGCCTGATTATCCAGCCGCAACGTCACACTGTATTCGTCGGCGTAGCCCTTGTTGCTCTCCAGTGCCTGCCGCAGCAACGGCTCCAATGACTGCTCCCGCATGTCGAAACGCATGTTACCGGCGGCTATTTTTTCGATATCCAGCAGGTCATTGATCAACAATGTCAGCCGCTCGCTGTTTTTGGCAGCAATGTTGATCATCTGTGTCACTTGCTCTGGCAGCGCACCAAAGGCGCCGCCGCTGACGAGGCCCAGCGCTCCCTTGATCGAGGTCAAAGGCGTGCGCAGTTCGTGGCTTACCGTGGAGACGAACTGGTTCTTGAGCTGCTCCATCCGCCGCTGCTCACTGATGTCCTGCACCAATGTCCAGACCACGGCATCGCCGTGGCGATCCACAATAAGCGTGCCATTGACCTGCACGGGCAATCGGCTGCCATCAGCATGTATCAGTTCTTTTTCATACGGGCCATACACACCGCAGCCCAGCAGGGCTTCAAAGTACGCCGCCTCTTCTTCAGCAAATTCCTCCGGCGTCAGGTCCCAGAATTTCTTGCTGAGCAGCGCCTCTTCGGTGTATCCCGTCATCATCAGGATGGCGTCATTCACTTCCAGGAAGCGACCGTCGTCCATACGGTTCAGCATGATCCCGATCGGCGCATACTCGTAGAGTGACCGAAACTTTTCTTCGCTCTCGCGCAGCAGCTCGCGCGCTTCGTGCTGCTCCGTGATGTCCAGGTGCGTACCGCCAGCGCGCACGGCTCGCCCGGATGCATCTCGCTCCACCACGCGGCCCCGATCCAGAATCCAGACCCAGTGCCCTGCTTTGTGCTGCATGCGATATTCACACTGATAGTCCGGCGTGTTCCCTTTCAGATGATCAATCAGCGCTTGCTGCACCCGAGGACGATCCTCGGGGTGTACCATCTTGTTGCTGGAACGCATGGAACGTGTCACTTCATGCTGGGCGTAGCCCAGCATTTCCGCCCAACGTTCATTGAACATGATTTCATCGCTTTCCAGTTGCCACTCCCACAAGCCCAGATTGGCCCCGGCAAGGGCGAGCATCGCGCGCTGCTGCTCATGCTTGAAACGCTGCTCCAGAAAGACCCGCTCGGTGACATCGGCCAGGCTGCCCACCCGTTCCCGCGGCACACCATCGGCGTCACTGATGATACGGCAGCGATCTTCAAGCCAACGCCATGTGCCGTCTGCGTGTAGGAAACGGTAAATCCCCGTGTGCTGATCACCGTTCCAGTCCTCCCAATCCAGATTCTTGACGCCCGGGAGATCATCGGGATGGACACGCTCACGCCACCAACGCACGTCACGCATCTCGTCACTGATCCGGTAACCCAGCAGACTGTTGAAGTTGGGGCTGATGTAGGTGATCTGGCGGTCGTGGGCGCCAGCGCTGTAAATGACCGCCGGTGCGGAGGTCATCAGGCTGTCCAGCCGCCGCCGCTGCGCAGCAACATCGCGCTGCATGATGATGTGCTCGGTCTGATCGATGACATAGCTGCGCAAACCGACCAGCTCGTTACCGCCGCGCCATTCAGCACGAGTAAAATCGTAAAGCCAGCGTTCGGCGCCATCCGCGCGCAAAATGCGATAGGTCATTGCCCAGCTCGTGAGCCGTTGCTGCAGCGACTCCTCGATCTGGCGCGCCACGCGCTCGTGATCATCCGGATGCACCAACTCGGCGTACTCGAAATCTGCAGCCGTCATGTGCTCATCGGTATAGCCAAACAGGGATTTCACATTGGGGGAGACATAGACCAGCTTGCGCTGATCATCGTCATGCCAGACCAGCACCGCAACGGCGCCCCCCGCATACAGGTCCCGCTCGGCGCGCAGCATGGTGTTGGCATCTCTGATGCGCGTACCCATATACTGCCGCACATTGCGCACCCCCCACACCAGCGCCATGGCCAGCAGCAGAAACAACACCACACTGACATAGGTCGTGCGCAGACGCTGGGCGCGCATGGTTGTGTAACGCTGGGATTCATCACTCCAGACAATCAACGATCCTGATACCACCGCCTCTGTCGATTCCTGTGCGGCAGCATCTGAAAACAACTGCATGTCAGAACGGGCGACAAAGAACTTGCGCTTGTCATCACTGGGCTCCCACCATCCGCTATCCCGGGCAGGCAAGTGCTCTGCAACCGGCGTGAGGAACGGATCACCCACAACAATATCCGGCGCTCGGCCCGGCAGGTCGGCGAGTAACGCGATACCGATGCCAAGATCAGCAGCCAGACGTGACAACAGTTTTTCTGTATCCATGCCGACATCCACGACGGCAAGCAAACGCCCCGTCTCGTCCGTGATCGGCACGAGCCCACGGACACCGGACGCGCGCGTACCCAGATCTACGCCATGCCGCGCCACCCCGTCGGCAAACACCGCACGCACCATGGGCCGCTGCCAGCCATTGTGATCACCATAGGCATCCGGCGCCTGGGCCCGCAGCAATGCCACGCCTTCCGGCGCCAGATAAAAATGCAGTTGGTTAAGGCCCACCTTTTCCTGCAGCTTCGACCAGAGCGTGGCGATACGCCGTGTCAGCTGCGCCCGCTCTTCATCCAGCGTGGCCTGTCCCGCTGTCTCACGCAATTTACTTTCTGCGCTGGCGAGGATGGACGCCACGGCCGGATCAGCGGCGATCAGCTCCCCCATCAGCTGACCCTGTTCACCGGCCGTATCCAGCGCGCTGCGGATCAGGCTGCCGCGCTGTTCCGCCAGGGTATTCATTTCCGTACGCAGGTCCTCACCCAGGTGATACCAGTTCCAGCTCACCCAGGCCCCGCACAGCAACCCCAGAACGATCAGGATTGGCATGCTGGACAACAACTGTCGGGTGAAGAAGGCGCGCATCCGAGACATGCTCCGTGTCGTGATGGTTGATCGCATCTGGTGCATCAACTCAGTAAATCATGAAAAGCACTGCCATCACGAGTCCCGTGCCGATGATCCCCCGGCGCAACAGTTGATCCGGCAGATATCGGCCCCACCAGGCGCCGGCATAGCCTCCCAGTGTCGCCGCTACCATCATGGGCGCACCATAGCGCCAGTCAATGACATCACCGGCGCCATACACCAGCACGGCCACCAGCGTCAGCAGGGTCGACACCAGATTCTTGAGGGCATTGGCCTGCTGCAGCGACCGCATGCCAACCAGGGCAAACAATGCCATGAGCATGATGCCCAACCCGCCATTGAAATAGCCGCCATAGATAGCCACCAACAGCAGCCCGGGCAGCAACCAGCCCGCTGACAGTCGCTCCGCGCGCTGCAGCACTGCCGGTGCGGCAACAAACAACAGGGTGGCCAGCAGCAATAGCCAGGGCACCAGGGCCCGGAAGAAGGTATTGGAAGTTGCCAGCAGCAGCAGCGCGCCTGCCACACCGCCAATCAATGAGATCAGCAGGATGCGGCCCAGTGGATAGTGGCCCGCCAGCTGACGCAGCTCCCGGCGGTAGCCCAGGCAACTGGCCAGATACCCCGGCAGTAACGCCAGTGTGCCGGTGGCATTTGCCACCACCGGGGGCACGCCGACAGCCAGCAGCGCCGGCAACGTCAGGAAGCTACCGCCCCCGGCCACCGCATTCAGTGCGCCACCGAAGAAGGCGGCCACCAGCGCCAGACAGAGTGTCCACGTCACGTCAGAACCCGGCGCTGGAAAGACCCGGCATCACTCATCCAACTCGTAGGGTTCTACCTTGTCGGCAGTGATGGTGTACCCCGTCAGTGCCAGATCCGTTTCGCTGGTCTCCACGGTCATGGTGCCGGTCACCCAGACCGTGAAGAAGGCATAGCGAATGCGGGCACTTTTGCCCTCGGCCATGTTCACCAGCACGGTCTGGTTACGCGGCGGCGGCGGCACATGAATGCAGGCGCCGAAATACGGTACCAGCAGGAAACTGGTCACCGTGCGACTGTCGCCCTCCAGCGGAATCGCATAGCCCGGCAAACGCACGCGCTTGCCGTCCAGGGATTCCACCATCGGTGCTTCGTCCCACAGGGCCTCGATCTGGGCAAAGAACTCGATCGCTTCCGGATCGTCATCCTCCAGCTCATCCAGGTTGACGCCCTCAAACAGCTCTGGCGGCGGCCAGCCGGGAGGGATCATGTCATCCCATTCCAGCGTGATGTCTTCCGCCGCCAGCGCCGACGCCGCACATAACAGAAGCGCGGCACTGCATGCCAGCAGACGGGTCAGAATCAGACGTTGCATCAATTGGAAGCCTCTCAACAGGGTCGCAGCATGTCCGTTGCCATTACATACGAGTTGCCATTACATACGAATAGTCATGCCATCAGCCAGCGCATTGCGGTAGGCACGCCATGCTGGCCAGAGGCCAACCAGTATGCCACCGGCAAGCAGCGCTGCGAGTATTTTCAACTCGTGCAATGTGGGCGGCCAGAGGCTGATGGTCAAGCCCAGTTGGCCACTGATCCAGCCGGCCGCACCGAGCGCCAGCCCCTGCAACAGCAGCACGCCCAGCACAGCACCCAGCAGGCTCAACAGCAACGATTCACCGATGATCAACGCGAATATTTGCCAGGGGCGCGCGCCCAGTGCGCGCAGCAGCGCCATCTCCCGGCGGCGTTCGTTGAGGCCGGTGAGCAGCGCGGTAAGCATCACCGTCAAGGCCACCAGCAGCACCAGTGCCGATACCGCGAGCAACGCATTTTCGCCCACGCGCATCAGGTCCCAGAGTTGCTGCAGTGTCAGCCCGGGCAGAATCGCCATCATGGCCTCGCTGCGATCCGTATTGATCTGGCGCTGCACCTGGAACACGGCACGCCGTGAGGTCAGCCCCACCAGTACCGCCGTCACCGCATCCGGCGTCAGGTCCATATTGCGCACCCGATCCGCGCCGATCGACAACCCGGGTATCGGCGCGCCACCGCGCCAGTCCACATGCACCGCCTCCATACCCTGCAGGCTGATGTGCACACTGTTATCGACCGGCGTACCGGTCGGCGCCAGAATCCCCACCACCGTAAATGGCTTGTCATCGTGCTGCGTCAGGCTGACCTGGCCAGTGCCATGGGCCAACACAATGCTGTCTCCCAGGCCGTATCCCAGACGCCGGGCAACACTCGCCCCCAGCACGGCATCAAAGACATCGTCAAAGCGCTCACCTTGCGCCAGGCGCAGGGGCTCGCCGCGACCGTAACGATAGTGCTCAAAGTAATCCGTCGTGGTGCCGATCACCGGAAACCCGCGCAAGGAGTCGCCCAGCGACAGCGGCACGACCCAGTCCACCTGCGGGTGCGCGGCCAGTTTCTGATAGCTCTCCCAACTGACATTGCTGACCGGATCACCCAGCCGGAAGACGCTGTACAACAGCAGATTGATCGGCCCACTGCGGGCGCCAACGATCAGGTCGACACCGGAGAGGGTGTTGGCAAAACTTTCCCGGGCCTCGGTGCGCAGGCGCTCCACGCCCAGCAGCAGCGCAACACTCAAGGCCACGGAAAACACCACCAGCGCCGCGGTACTACGGCGATTCCAGAGACTGCGACGGGCCAGCGACAGCACGGTCATACACTACCCTCCGGCAATGCCGCGTTGATCTCGGCCAGACTGACCTGGCGCTGAAAGCGCGGCGCCAGGCTCAGGTCATGGCTGACAAATAACAGCGCGGCACCGGAAGCGTCGCACTCCTGCGCCAGCAGCTCGACAAATTCCAGCCGGCGGTCGGCGTCCAGCGCAGAGGTCGGCTCATCCGCGATCACCAGATCCGGCGCGCCCATCAAGGCGCGGGCCGCCGCCACACGCTGCTGCTGGCCCACCGACAATTCGGTCACCGGCCGGCGCAGCATGGCATCCGCCTGCAATCCCAGCGCGCCAAGCAAGCGCCGGGCTTGTGCCTCCTGACTGCCGTCCCGCGCCACTGCCTGCTGGCGGCGGGCGGGCGAAAAACGGCACGGCAGCATCACGTTGTCCAGCACCGGCAAATAGGGCAGCAGATTGAACATCTGAAAAATGACGCCCAGATGATCCGCACGAAAACGATCCCGGGCGGCCGCTCCCAGGCCGGGCAGGGAACGGCCCAGCACCTGCACATCGCCGGTCTGGGGGATGGCAATGCCGGCGATCAGCGCCAGCAGCGTGCTTTTGCCCGCCCCACTGGGGCCCGCGAGAAACACCCGCTCCCCTGCCGCCACCTGAAAGGCGGGGATCGTCAGGACCGGGGGCAGATCACGCCGCCAGCGGAAGCTGACCTGTTGCAGGTCCAGCACCGGCGCGCGCTCTGCGGCAGACACAGCATTCATAAACAATCCGTCTTTGCGTTCAGTGCAGGCAAGGATCAGCGAGCAATCGTCACGGCGTTGCGACGTGGCCCCAGTCGCTGCTGTGATTGCCCCGTGTCGGACACCACCTCGGCAATCACGCGTTCAAGCTGCGGCAGGTGCTCGAACAGCACCACCTTCAGGGCATCCAGCTTGTCCGGGTTGCTGCACTGGAAAACAAACGCCGCAGTGAAGTCGCCGTGGCCGTTGCCGCCCTGCTCAAGACCGGAGGCAGCGCTGCCTTCTGTCAGCGCACAACCCGCCGCGTCCGGCAGCTGCAGCACATTGTCGGCATTGCCCAGCAGCGCAATCGCGTCCCGAACAGCTTGCCGCCCCGCATCATCCTCCGGCGCGCGTTCGAACCCGACAACGTCCATGCCCGGCACCGTCAGATCGGCGTATACCGCATCGCCTTCCGCCACCAGCTGCAGGTTACCCTGCCCGTGCACGTGCGGGCCATGGGAATGGTCGTGATGCTCATGCGAGTGCTCATGTGAATGCTTGTCGTGCGAATGACTGTCATGCGCGTGGCTGCCATGCGAGTGACCGTCATGAGAGTGGCCGTCATGTGCTGCGGCAAACCCGGCAAACGTCATGCCGACACCCACCATCAAGAGGCGGCAACGCCCTGATAAAAGATCCATGCTGCTATCTCCGTACGCCTGAATAATTGTTACAGGGTAACACTTCCGCGATTTCGACACGCGCACTCCCGCACCGTTCCCCGATCTCACCGCGTCTTCACATGATGCGCATTGCCTCCGGGGCAAGCTGACGCTGTTATCCCCAGTATCCGGCATCATGATGAACCTTGTGTGCAACAGGCTCGCTCTGACCTTCTCCGTCCTGGCTCTGCTCGGCTCGGCCTTGACGGGCCTGGCAGGCTGTACCAGACCTGCGCCCGGCACGGCAACCGCGATGCCCGACCCACCGACCGGCGCCCGCATGCGGCCTGATGCCCTGCAAGCCCGCGATGGCACCTTGTTACCCTTGTCCGTCTGGTTGCCCGAGACCCGGGATTCCGCAGCAAACGCCGCCGATGGTGTGGCGGCTGATCGCATCGCGGGCACGATTATCGGGCTCCACAGTTTCGGCGATTACCGCGCCGCCTTCGACCACATCGGCCCCTGGTTTGCCAAGCGCGGCTATGCTTTCTATGCCTGGGACCAGCGCGGCTTCGGCAGTCATGACGACGCGGGCCACTGGCCCGGTCGAGAGCCGCTGGTCAGTGATCTGGAGGATGCCATTACCTTACTGGCAGATCAGCATCCCGGCCCGCTTTATCTGCTCGGCGAAAGCATGGGGGGTGGCGTTGCCATGATCACCCTGGCGGAAAATCCCGCGTTGCCCGTGGATGCCCTGCTTCTGGCCGCGCCATCCGTGCGCGAGGGATTGCGCACCCGTTATCTCTGGAACGCCGGTCTGGCCGTCGGCGCAACCCTGATGCCGGGCCACACCTTCAACCTGACCCGCGACGCTGCAGACCCGCGCTATGCGCCCCATAGCGCCGCGCGGCTGGCGGATGATCCGCAGATACTGCTGCAAGTGCGCATGGACACCTATCGCCAACTGATACGCTTTACCGACTATGCGTCGGACATCGCCCCTGCGCTGCAGCAACCCATCCTGTTGCTGTACGGCGGCCGGGACGACCTGATCCCGGCCGTGTCCATCGCGCGCCTGCGCGAGCATCAGCCCGCGCGACTCAGCTACCGATTCTATCCGGATGCGCCGCACCTGCTGCTGCAAGGCGCCGACTGGCAGCACTATGCCACCGATATGCTGGCCTGGCTGGACCAGACGGCGCCGCGCTCCGACAGCGACGGTTCTGGCCACGCAGCCGACAACACGCGACAATAAATGCCCCCTTGCCTGCGGAACTGTCATGAAAGCCCGCGCATCGCGCCATCCCGTCACCCGTTTCCTGCTCTGGTTTGTCGCCCTCGCCACGGCAGCGGTACTGCTGATGCATCTGTGGTTCGCCGCCTGGCTTGTCTGGTATCGCACTCATCCGCCGCTGGAAACCGCATTCATGGCACAGGAACTCTCGCGCCTCCAGGCAGCGCGTCCGGATTATCGTCTCCGCTATCAATGGGTCGATTACGCGCACATCTCCGTGCACCTCAAACGCGCCGTGCTGGCCGCCGAGGACACCCGCTTCACCGAGCATGGCGGCATTGACTGGGACGGCGTGCGCCACGCCTTCGACCGTAACCGCGCTGCGGGCAGCACCGTCGCCGGCGGTTCCACCATCAGCCAGCAACTGGCCCGCAACCTGTTCCTCTCCGGCCAGCGCTCCTATGTGCGCAAGGCGCGGGAGGCGAGCATCACACTGATGCTGGAACAGGTGCTGGAGAAACAACGGATTCTCGAGTTGTACCTGAATGTCGCGGAATGGGGTGAGGGCGTGTTCGGCGCCGAGGCCGCCGCACAACACATCTTCGGCAAGTCCGCCGCCGAACTGAGTGCCTGGGAGGCGGCCGATCTTGCAGCGCGCCTGCCGCGCCCGCGTTATTACGATACGCACGGGCGCACCGACTGGTTACGCCAGTACAGCGGCATCATCCAGTCACGCATGCACCAGGTTCAACTTCCCTGAGGAACCTCTGGCGTCCCGAAGGGCTCCTACCCATGCTGGCCGATCTCGTGTTGCCGATCACAGGTGACCGTAAACAGTTGGCCTGCCTCTGATTCCTTTTCCAGCCACCGGAGCCCGCCGCTATATGCGTTCGCTGATCTTTCTGTCATGCCTTGCCCTGCTCGCCTGCGGAGACCCGCAGCCCACGTCTGCGCCGCAGACAACGGCACCCGCCACACCGCCCGCAGAGGACGCCGTGGCACAACTTGGCGGCGTCTGGGTCAACAGTGACGCAGATATCATGATTCTGGCGGACGATGGCAGCCTGCACTGGCTGTCGATGGACGCGCTGCAGGGCCTGCACTGGCAGGCCGACAACGGGATGCTGACCCTGCACAGCATCGCGCGAAAGACCGGCAACGCGGTAACGCAGGTCCTGGGCTTCCAGTTCGACGGTGATCAGTTGATGCTTGCGGCGCCGCTCCCGAAGGCCACAGAGGAGGTCACAGAGGAGCCCCCGGAGGAGGCCACAGACGATCCCGCTGAGGACAGGCAAACGCAGCGCTGGCAGCGCCAGCCTGGTGCCGCGGCCAGCGTGACCGGTGAAGTGCGACTGCCCGGGGGCCACAGCCCCCCATCCCAGGCAGTGCTGGCGCTCAGCCTGGAAAAACAATCCTCCGATAGCGCCGACGATGGCGCCATACAGCGGCGCGTCACGCCACTGACGGAGGATAGCGCCTCCTATCGCCTTTACTACGACCCCGCTGCCCTTGATGATGGTGATATATTGCACATTCACGCGTCGATCATTGCTGACGGCACGCCTTATTACGGCGCCCGCGAGCCCGTGCCGCCACCGACACAGGCGGACAATGCGCTGATTCTGGAACTCTCACCGATGGGCCCCGGCCGCAGCAACGGCGCACCGGCACAGTAGGCCGTAACAAATGGCGGAGCAGCGATTTGCGGCTGGCGCAATGTCGGAACATTCGTCACAATATTCGCCGTCTGATTTGCCGCTTGAGTCGGCCACCCTGAAAAATGGAGTCCTTTGATGCAGCGCGCACTGATTATCCGGCATGTGCCTTTTGAAGGGCCGGGCGCCATCGCTACCTGGCTAACCCGTCGCGACATCGATTACCGCGTCATGGATGCCCAGCAGCCTGGCAAATGGCCCGCGCTGGAAGAATTCGACTGGCTGATCATCATGGGCGGGCCGATGAGCGCCCGGGACGACCTCATCTATCCCTGGATGCGGGAAGAAAAAAAACTGATCCGCCAGGCCATGGATGCGGGGCACAAGGTGCTGGGCATCTGCCTCGGCGCACAGCTGATTGCCTCGGTGCTCGGCGCGGATATCCGCCGCAATCCGGAGCGGGAAGTCGGCTGGTTTTCAATCACCCCGACCCGGGACTGCCCGGTGGATGTCACCAGCATGTTTGCCGATTCCCCCCCGGTCCTGCACTGGCATGGGGAAACCTTCACACTGCCGCGCGGTGCGCGCCACCTTTTCTCCAGCGAAGCGTGCGCACAGCAGGGCTTTCTCCACGGCGACACGATCATGGGGCTGCAATTCCACCTTGAAAGTGATGGCGACACCCTCGCCGGCCTGTGCGAGCACTGTGCGGCAGACCTGGCGCCAGGCCCCTGGGTGCAGCCGCAACACAAGGTGCTCGTCTCCGAAGCGGTGCTCGCGGCCACACACCAGCGGTTGTACCGGTTACTGACCTGGTTTGCCGACACCGCCTCCGCGTCAGACAACGCCTGACCTGTTCAGCCCACTGCCACCGCCTGGCGGGGCGCCGCCGTCGCACGCCCGACCGCTGACAGCACGGCCTGCAAGGTGGCAGAGGTGGTGTCATCCGCCAGCGCGGCGGCGCTGAAGATCTCACCATCAACCTGCATGCGCACACAGGCCATGGCGCTGGCGCGCGTGCCCTCGCCCAGAGCCATCTCGTCGAAGGATTCCACTGCAATACGCTGCCCGGCGCGGGCTTCCAGCGCCGATACCAGCGCATCAACCACGCCCTTGCCGCTGGCCGTGAGCTGTTCCGCCACCGCACCATTGCCGACGCGAATACTGGCCTCCACGGTGTCGCCGTCACGGCGCACATCGTAGCCCTGAAGCTGCCAGTTGACCGGGGCATTGAGGTAGTGGGTTTCAAACAGGGCATGAATGGCAGCGCCATCAAGCTCGCCGGCGGATTCCTCCGCCTGGCGCTGCACCACACGGGAAAACTCGATCTGCAACCAGCGCGGCAAGGTGATGCCGAAATCGCGCTCCAGCACATGCAACACGCCGCCCTTGCCCGACTGGGAATTGATGCGCACCACTTCCTCATAACGACGGCCGAGATCGCGCGGGTCGATGGGCAGGTAGGCCACATCCCAGGGTTCGTCCGGTTGCTGTGACACCAGGCATTTGCGGATGGCGTCCTGGTGGCTGCCGGAAAACGCGGTGAACACCAGCTCGCCAGCATACGGGTGCCGGGGATGCGTGCTGATCTCGGTGACCGCTTCCACGGTTTCGGTAATCTCGCGCATGTTGGCAAGATTCAGCCTCGGGTCCACGCCCTGGCTGTAGAGGTTCATGGCCATGGTCACCAGATCCATGTTGCCGGTGCGCTCACCGTTACCCATCAGGGTACCTTCAACACGATCGGCACCCGCCATCACCGCCAGCTCTGCTGCGGCCACCGCGCAACCCCGATCATTGTGGGTGTGCACAGAAATCTGCAGATGCTCGCGCTGCACGATGTTGTCGTTCATCCACTCCACCATGTCGGCGAAGACATTGGGCGAGCTGACCTCGACAGTGGCGGGCAGGTTGATGATGACCGGCTGCCCCTGCGCGGGCTGCCACACATCCACCACCGCATTCACGACCTCGGCGGCCACATCCAGTTCGGTACCGGTAAAGCTCTCCGGCGAGTACTGGAACACCCACTGGGTGTCCGGTTGCGCCGCCGCATGCCGGGCGACGGTTTGCGCCCCGTGCACGGCGATGTCGCGCACCCCGGCAACATCCATGCGGAACACCCGCTCGCGCTGGGTGCGCGAGGTGGAGTTATACAGATGCATGACTGCCCGGCGCGCGCCGCGCAGCGCCTCGAAAGAACGCGCAATCAATTCGTCCCGGGCCTGGGTCAGCACCTGAATGGTGACATCCTCGGGAATACGGTCCTGCTCAATGAGCGCCCGCACAAAATCGAAATCCGGCTGCGAGGCAGCGGGGAAGCCGACTTCGATTTCCTTGAAGCCGATGCTCACCAGCAGGTCGAACAGACGCATCTTCTGGGCCACGGTCATGGGCTTGACCAGCGCCTGGTTACCATCGCGCAGATCCACGGCGCACCAGTGCGGGGCCTTGCCGATAACCTGATCCGGCCAGCGACGCTGCGGGCGCGCTGGCGGGGTGAAGGGCTGATACTTGCGATGATCGAACGCCATCTGTCGAACTCCCGGGGATCGTTTGAGGACTGTCTGGAAAGTGTCTGGTCGGAAAATATGCCCGGGCCTGGCCACCGGATAGGTATGGGGCCCGGGGAGCCGCCGCAGGCTTGTGGCCGCGACGACAGAACCATTGTATGCGCGCCCTTGCGCAATGTGTTTGCCAAGTTGCCGCCATATCGCCCTATAATGGGTAATCATTGCCAGAATCACAGATTCTCAGCAATAAATAATCACTTATGGGAATGCCATGGCAAACCAACCGCACAAACTTGATCGCTACGACCGCCAGCTGCTGCGCGCACTGCAAGAGGATGGCGGCCTGACCAATCTGCAACTGGCGGAGCGCGTCGGCCTGTCGCCCTCGCCGTGCTCGCGGCGCGTCCAGAAACTCGAGGACGCCGGCATCATCCTGCGGCGGGCCGCGTTGCTGGACCAGAAAGCGCTGGGCCTGGATCTCACCGCGATCATCCAGATCAGCATGGACCGCCATACGCCGGAGCGTTTCGAACACTTCGAAAACACGGTGCGGGGCTTTGAAGAGGTGCAGCAGTGCTATCTGGTCACCGGGCAGGATGCGGATTATCTGCTCAAGGTTGCGGTGCCCGACATGGATGCCTATCAGCAGTTTCTGCTCAACAAGGTGACCCGCATCGAGGGCGTCAGTGGTGTGCACTCCAGCTTCGTGATGCGCAAGGTGGTGGATACCACAGCCCTGCCGCTGGGCTATCTGGCGCAATCCTGACGCCGAGGCCAAGGCAGGGACCGGGACAAGCGCCCGGCGCTGCGGCCAATGGCGCAAGCGCCACCATGGCTACACTGTCGCCCGCCTTTGCAACGCCTCACAGGTCACCTTCATGCTCTCAGCACTGCGCCACCGTTACCAGAACGCCCGGGACTGGCTGCGCCGGCCTGCGGATCTGATACAGGCCAACCGCACCCCGTTCGAGGTCATCTTCAGCGACGACATCGTCAGCCTGCGCTACTACCCGCCGCTGACCGACGAGCACATCATCGTCAACGGTGAAACCCTGCCTGTGACACAGACCCGGCAGCCGATCCCGCTGGTGCTGGTCACCCCGCTGGCGGCCAACACCCTGCTTTACGATCTGTTCGAGGATCGCAGCCTGGTGCGTTATCTGCGCGCCCGGGGCTTCGAGGTGTATCTGATTGACTGGGGACGGCCGCGCCGTCGGCACGATGCGTGGACGCTGGAAACCTATTTCGCTGACTGGCTGCCAAAGCTGCTGGCGGAGGTGCGCCAGCACAGCGGCAGCCAGAAGCTGGCGCTGCATGGCTGGAGCTTCGGCGCGCTGTTCAGTTATTGCTATACCGCGCTGGGCGACGATCCCGATATCGCCGCCCTGTCACTGATCGGCGCGCCCGGCGACTATCACGCCAACGGCGCCCTCGGCGTGCAATATCAGCGCCTGTCCCGCCAGTTGCGCGGACTCAAGCGCCGCACCGGGCGCCACGTGCATCAGCTGCCTGCGGCCCTGCTGCGCTCACCGGGCTGGGTCAATGCACTGAGCTTCAAGGCGGTCACGCCGGTGTCCACGCTCAAGGGGTATCTGGACCTGCTGCGCAATCTGGATGACCGGCAATACGTCAGCAACCACGCCACCAACGCCGCGTTTCTGGACGACATGTTTGCCTACCCCGGCGCCGTGATCCAGGACATCGTGCGTCATCTGTGGACCGACAACTGCGTCGCTCGGGGGCGTTTGCCCATGCGCCATCAGCGTGGCGATCTGGCCAGCGTTTCCACACCGGTGCTGTTGATCACGGGGCGCCAGGACACCATCGTGACGGCGGATTGCAGCCTTGCACTGCGCCAGCAGATGCCTGCTGCCGCGATCACGCATCATGTCGTCAAAGGCGGGCACATGGGTATTCTGGGGGGCAGCAATGCGCCGGTGGATAACTGGCCGGTGGTGGCAGACTGGCTGGCGAACATCGGCAAGGCGGCCCACGCCGAGAGCGGTGCGGCAACATCCGACGCGACGTCTGACGTTGCCTGAATAAACCCGAGCACTACTCACGGCAAGAGCGCCGAGCGCAGCAGAGAGAGCGAATCAGGCGGACTGATCGCCCGACGACTCGCTCTCTTCTTCCTCTGCGGCCCGCGCAGCCGCAGCCAGCTTCTCTGCCTCTGCGGCGCGCAGTTCCTTGAGTTTCTGCTCCGCCATGCGATTGGCAATGATCACGATCACTGCAGGGACGAAGAGAATGCGCCCCATCAACGCCACCAGCCCCAGCAGCGCGAACCCGATACCCCATGCCGGGCTGCGCACGACGAACATCAGCATGCCGGTGAATACCAGCGTCGTCAGCGCCGACACGCTGAACGCGATAAACACGGAGCGGGCCAGGTCCGGCGGCAGGGTGACGTAACCGCCAAGCGCCGCCAGAATAATCAGCCCCAGCAGAATGCACACCACAAATACCGTGAGCATGGCTCTGCGTCGCAGGGTGACAAGCTGAATCAGGCGCTGATTTTCAGTCATGGCGGTCTCTCGTGTCAGGCAGGCATGTGAAGTAAAAACAGGCGCCATGATACCCCGGAAGCCCGGCCGGGTCAGCCGCGCCCGAGCAAGCCCGCCAGCAAGTTGGTCACCGGTGACAGCAATTCCAGAATCTCACCCAGCGGCGTCAACGCATACTGGTCCAGATGAAACGCCACTTCCCGCGTTACAGACAACAGGCCTGCGGAGAGAAACTGGCCAGGCAGCACCGCCGTATCGCCTGCATCTTCAGAAAACATATCCAGCAGCAGCACGTCACGCGCGACCGTATCCAGCACCGCCTGAAGATGACCGACCAGCGTGGCGACGCCCGCGCTGGAATCCAGATTCACCACATCCGCCAACGCCAGCGCCGCCCCCTGGGACACGGTGCCCAGCACACGGGTAATACCGGCGAGCACCGGCACTTCCGCCGTCTGTGTGCCGACGCCTTCCAGAATATTCTCGATGTTGCGGGACAATTGCAGCAGCGGGCCGGCGATCAACACCAGGTCTTCCCGCACGGAACCGCCCTCTTGGCCCGGCTCCCGATCCATGCCGCCAACACCATTGGCGAGCAGTGCAAACGCCGTACCCAGTTGATCGAACGGCGCCGGGAATTCTGACGTGTCGATCCCGCTGAGCACATTGGCCGCTTCGATCACGGACAGCAGACTCTGCTCGGCCGCATCCTCGTCATCGCCGCCCAGCAAGGACGCCATGCTGTCCAGGCTGTTGAACAGCACGTCCAGACCACCCACCAGTGCGGAGATGGCTTCCTGCTGGGGCCCCTCCGGCAGTTCCGTCACAGCAAGATTAAGGCCCGATGTCAGTGCTGATTGAAAGGCCTGCAAAGGACCGCTGAAAGACGGATCGAAGCCGGTGCTATCGCCGGCCAGTTCCTGCAGCGCCGGGCCGATGAACGGCACGGAAGAAAACCGGTTCGGTGTCTGCATGCCGGCCAGCGGCTGCTGGTCGTAACAGTGGCGGTATGCCGGAACCAGCACATCATTCGCCACGATGCCCAGACCGGCCTCGTCCTCAGGATCGACAACGTAGGCTTCCGTGCAGAGTTGCGCGGGTCGCCCCAGCGCAGGCACCGCATCGACCGCTTCCATCCAGAAGAAGCCATATACATCACCCCGCTGAAAATGCGCAGGGTTGCGCGATTCATCCGTCAGGCCTCGTGTCTTGCCCGCAGCGCCGCTGACGACAAACTCGGTGCGCCCGCAGCGCGCCACGGGTTTCAGCTGCTGCAGATCGTGGTCATGCCCCGACATGTAGAAATCGGCCTGATCACAGATGCCTTCCTCGAGGAAGTCGCGCCAGCGCTGGCCTGCCAGCACCGGCAGCAAGGCACCGGGGATACCGTCGTAATTGCCCGCGTTACCGTGCAGACCATTCGAGATGTAAGGGTGATGCGCCATGGCAACACGAAAGGTTGCCGGCGATTGACGAATACCTTCTTTGGCCCAGGACAGCTGCTGCAAACCATAACGCTGGTAGGAATAATTGAAATTGGCGTCAGCAAAACCACCGGCAATCTGATTCGAGTCCAGACCAAAGAATTCAATCAACGGCTCGCCGTTGGCATTCTCGCCCCAGCTGAACCGATAGTAGCGGTCCGGCATCTGCCAGCGATCCGTCATCCGATCAGCACGAAAGTGGTAATCCACCTGGAATTCACCACGGGCATTGCCTGCACCATCACCACCAATAAAGCCGGTGTTATCGTGATTGCCCAGAATCATGTAGAACGGCAGCTCGACCGGCTCGAAGGGCAGCTCGAATTTTTCCTCGAACTGTTCATCGTAGACGTGCGTGACGCCGGACTCGTAGATGTTGTCCCCGAAGCCCAGCACGAATTCGCAGCCCGGCATGGCCTGATCATCGAGACCGGCTTTACGCTCACATACCTCGGCCATGGCACGGGCCACGGCATAGTGCTGCGGCGATCCGGTGCCGGAATCTCCCATGGCGATGAAGCGCACACGCGCCGGCGATTCGCCACCAGTCGGCGGCGACGTGTCAGGCGGCGTAACGCCCGGCGGCGTGGTGGCTGTCCCTCCCACGGAGGAATCACCTCCGCAGGCGGCCAGCATCAATGCCGCCAACAATACACTCGAGACGGGTAGCACAGGCTTCATGACAGGATCTCCGGCGTGGACGGGTTATTCAGCGCAGTGCGCAGGGTACGTGGTCGTGATAGCGGTGGATCACGCACGAGGCGACTGCTGCCGCTGTCCACTTTCATGCTCTTGGTGCGTGACAGGTCGAGCTGCCCGCGCTGATCAAAATCCGTGATGCTGCGCACGTAGTACCATTCCGCCTGCGCGCGCTGCCGGTTCACATCCATCAGGACAAAGCCGCGGGACTTCCCCTCGAAGTAGCGGATATGCGGATTGACCAGGGGCAGTGCGATGCCAGCCAATTCCGACAGCCCTTCCGGAAACCCCGGTGAGGTCACCGACGGCGTCACGAACTCGGCCGCCAATGGCTGTGCAAACAGCTCGCCGGTAATCGGTACCGGATTACGGTAGACCTCACTGGCCCAGGAGCTGTGGATATCGCCGGTGAGGATCACGACATTATCAATGGCCTGATCCCGGATGTGATTGAGTAGCCGCAAGCGTTCTGCCGCATAGCCATCCCACTGGTCCATATTGATCGCCGAAAGATTACCGCGCAGTTCAGGCACCCGCGGGTCAATGGCAGGAATCTCTGCAATATTGATCTGCGCAAACATGACCTGTTGACCGATCACGCGCCAGCGCGCCGACGAGTCGGCCAGGCCATCGCGCAGCCATTGTGACTGGGCCTCACTGATCATGCGTCGGCTGGCGCTGTTGCGGGCCGGATCAAACGGCACGGATAAAGGTTCATCGCGCCCTTCCAGCCGCGTATCAAGCATGAACAGATCAATCAGATCACCGAAACGGAAATCACGCCATATCCGCTCGATGTTGCCCGGTGTCTGCTCGCGGATTGGCAGCCATTCGAAGTACGCCTGCTGTGATGCAGCCTTGCGCGGCGCCCAATCGCCTTCCGTGGCGACCTGATGATTCTCGGCACCACCGATCCAGCTGTCATTGGCGCTCTCGTGATCGTCCCAGACGCAGATCATGGGGAACTGCTGATGCGCGCGCTGCAGATCCGTGTCGGTACGATACTGGGCGTAACGCGCGCGGTAATCCGCCAGCGAAATGATTTCCCGGGGCGGCAACGGCTCACGATCAGGAAAATTGCCGTACTCGCCCGGGCCGTACTCGTAAATGTAATCGCCAAGATGCAACACGAAATCCAGATCACTCTGCTCGGCAACAGCGCGATAGACGGAAAACAGACCGAAGGCATAATTCGAGCAGGACACCACGGCAAACCGCGCCCGATCCACGAACCGACCGGCAGCCGGGAAAGTGCGGGTGCGGCCCACCGGCGAACGCTGATTACCCACTGAAAACTGATAGTAGTACCAGCGGTCCTGTTGCAGCCCGGTGGCATCCACCTTGACGCAGTAATCCCGTTCGGGCCGCGCTTGCGCCTGGTATTGCCTGACCGTCTGCGTCATGCCGACATCGTGGGCCACGGTAACGGTGACCGGCACCACCGGTTGCTCATGAGGCGCGGTATTCTGTGGCGTCACGCGCGTCCACAACATGACCCTGTCCGACAGCGGATCACCGGAGGCAACACCGTGCTCGAACGCCACGGGCTGCTCTGTGCCACGCGGTACATCCGGCGTCGCCAGATCACCGGATGTGCTGCCCCCGCAACCGGTTACTGCCGCTGCCGATACAGCGGCAAGCCCCTTCAATACCGTACGCCGGTCGTCGTTCATGAATTGTTGTTCCCCTCAGGTGATCGCTGTGCGCTATGCTATGCCCACCGAGTTGGAACGAACGTATCAATAACGTTACTTTAGGTAGCTGCAATGAAAATCCTTGTACAGCGTATAGCGGTTACATTTGTCATTCTGATGGCGGCCGCATGTCAGAAACATGAACCCGACTGGGCGCAGCTGATCAGCGCAGAACTTGCAAGACAGGAAGCCCATGAGCGCGCCCCTCGGCACGCACGCATCGTGGGCGTTGATCAATGTCGTGCGACACAGCAGGGCGATATCGCCAGCGTGCGCTGCCAACTGGAAGCCGAGATGCTGATCAGCCGCAGCGAACTGGAAGCGCGCCACGGCAGCGCCGCAGAAAGCATCACCGTTGCCGAAATGACGCATCGCTTCGGCGACTTCGAGAAAGGCGAACGCAAAAGCGTGCCGCTGACTGCGGTGTTCATGCTTCTGGATGGTGAATGGCAGATGCAGCCTTGAGATGCTGCGGGGCGTGCTACACTGCGGCGTTCTTGCACGCCTGCCTTACACGCCTGCTCGCAAAAACCCGGGCGCAATAAATAAACGGAGCCTTCAGTGACGCATCAGCATCCCGTTCTTCCTGCCGTCGAGATCGAGCCGCAACATCGCGACGCCGACGCTGCCATTATCTGGCTGCATGGCCTCGGCGCAAACGGCCATGATTTTGAACCCATCGTGCCGGAGCTTCGGCTCCCGTCATCCATCGCCGCGCGTTTCATCTTTCCTCACGCACCGGAAATTCCGGTCACGGTAAATGGCGGCATGCGCATGCCCGCCTGGTATGACATCAAGGCCATGGATCTGGAGCGTGTCGTGGACGAAGCGCAGTTGCTGGAATCCGCGCGCCGCACCACAGACCTCATCGAGCGGGAAATCGCACGCGGCATCGACAGCCGCCGCATCATCGTGGCCGGTTTTTCACAAGGCGGCGCGGTGGCCTACCACGCCGCCCTCACGTTTGAAAAACCCCTGGCAGGCCTGATGGCGTTATCCACCTATCTGGCCACGCCGGACATCACGCGCCCCAGCGACGCCAACCGGCGCTTGCCGGTGCGCATCTATCACGGCAGCGCCGACCCCATGGTGCCCATGATGCTGGGCGAGCGCGCCGCCGTGCAGTTGCGGGAAATGGGGCTGGAGCCCTCGTGGCAAAGCTACCCCATGGGGCACGAGGTCTGCCTGCCACAGATTCGCGATATCGCGGGCTTTATCACGCAATGCCTGAATGCCTGAAGGGTGCGTACTGTCATGATCCTGACCCAGATCAAAAAAAGCTGCGATAGCCGTTGCTGCACCACGCACGCCGGAACACCATGGGTTTAAAGCGCCGCCCAACAGGCCCCTATCATGCACAGCATCGCCAACCCAAGCGCCCGCGCCTGGCTCGCCTCGCCCCTGATGGCGACGCTGCTGTGCTGGAGCCTGCTGGTCTGTCCCACCCTGGGGCTGGCAGCCAACATACTGCCGCCACACGCTGAAACACTGAGCACACACCCGCCGGGCTGCCCGCTTGCTGCAGATAATGCGATGCCTGGAACTGAAAGTGATTGCTATCCCTGTCAGGCCGCTGAGCAAATACCGGCCGAGCTCGAGCAGAGCGCACATCAGCCTGCGAGCGTCCTCCACGGCGACGCGCTGCCCGCTCATCCCGCGCGGGCACAGCCGGATCAAGCCATCCAGCCGCGCCATGGCCCACCCTTTTATCTGATGAACCAGGCCTTCCTGATTTGAACAGGGCCCGCCAACGGCTGCGCCTTTGTTCTTTGCTATTCAGGAATACCTCTCATGCAACAGACTGTCTTCGCGACCCGCCGGGTTGCTGCCAGACCACCCACCGCCGTCGGCCACCGCCGGCGACTGTTGGCACTGCTGCTGTGCTTCGGTCTGCTGTGGCCTGCGCCAGCCACCGCAGACACAACAACGCCAGAATCACTACATGCGGACGCCTCGCTCAGCGAGATGGTGCGCTACGCATACCACCATCATCCGCGCCTGCAGGCCAGTCAGGCGCTGGTGGGCGCCGCCGCAAGTCGCGGCCAGCGCGAGGCGGCCTGGCCCGATCCGATGCTCGAGCTGAATCAGGGCCTGCGCGAATCCGGCAACCAGAGTCTGGCTGTGACTCAATCCATCCCGTTGTGGGGAAAGCGCGGACTGACACGCCAGCGCGCCGACCATGAGGTCGATGCGGCCCGCGCCACGCTGCATGCCAATCAGTTAGCGGTCGAGCGTGAGCTGCGTCGCGCCTGGATCGACTATGCCTGGAGTCAGGCCGCTGAGGCGCTGATTGGCGAACAATTGTCCCTGCTGACCCAACTGACCGAGCAGACCCGGCGCCGTTATGAAGCCGGTCGCAGTGACCTGCCAGCGCTGCTGCGGCTGCAGAATGAGCAGGCACGGCTGGCTAACGAACAACAGGCGCTGCGCAGCCAGCAGCAGGCCGCACACTCCCGGCTGGCCTCTGCCCTGGCTATCGACAGCGCGGCACTGGGTCATCCCGCTACCACCTTGCCCGCCCCGCCCATACCGCCCGACGACACAGCGCCACTGCTGACCTCACTGACCGAGCACAATCCGCAACTACATGCTCTGCGTCACCAGATCGACGCGCGCGCCCGTGGCCAGCAACTGGCCGACCGCGCCGGCCGGCCGGATCTGAAACTGGGTCTGGAGTACATGCGCCAGGACATGATGCCCCGGGACGAGCTGGCGCTGATGGTCGGCATCCAGTTGCCCCTGCAGCGTGGCCGTTACCGCGCCCAGCGCACGGAAGCCGACGCCCTGCATCGCGCCAGCCACTGGCAGTTGCAGGAACAACAGCAACGGCTGGCGGCAGACCTGGAGATTGCGCTGTTCAACCTGCAACAGGCCGCGCGCACCGCCCACCTCTACCAGGACAGCCTGCTGCCACGCGCAGAACAGGCACTGGCCGTGACCGTGACCGCCTGGCAGGCCGGGCAAGCCAGTTTCGCCGACCTGATTGCCAGCCAGCGTGAGCTCCTCGGCCTTGCCCTCGGTCACCAGCGTGCCCTGGCCGACGCCTTCAGCTATCAGACCGACATCGACGTCCTGACCGGTCGTTCGCTGCTGACACATCACGGAGAGACACCATGAAACGCCTCCTGCAGCCACTGCCACTGACTTTGCTGGCGCTGCTCACCACCGGCCTCGTACCCGCGGCCAGCAGCGATGATGCGCACCACCAGCACGCGGCGCCCGCCAGCCCCGTGCCCGGTAGCAGCCTCCTGCCAGCGAGCGCGGCCCGGCAGCAATACACCTGTGCCATGCATCCGCAGGTACGGCTTGACGACGCCAACGCCCGCTGCCCGATCTGCGGCATGCAACTGGTGCCGGTCAGAACGGCAGACCACACCACCGAGCATGAGGCAACAGACACCGCACTGGTGCTCGATGACCGCGCCCAGGCGCTGATGGCACTGCGCACCGCGCCAGCCCAATACCTGAGCCTGTCCCGCCAGCTCTCGCTGGCCGGCCGCATCGGCTATGACGAGCAGCGGCTGCGCACCCTGACGGCCCGCTTTCCGGGCCGCATCGAGCGGCTCTACGTCACCAGTGCCGGCGCCCATATCGACAGCGGCACCCTGTTGGCCAGCGTCTACAGCGCCGAGTTGATGGCCGAGCAAGAGGCCCTGCTGCAGACCGCCCGGGCAGCGCGCCAGCAAGGCGACAGCAACCTGCAGAACGCCGCCCGACAACGACTGCGCCTGCTGGATATCGACAACGCCACCATCGACGCCATCCTCGCTGCGGGACGCCCCCGCCAGCACCTGCCGGTCCATGCACAACAGGCGGGCACCGTTATCGAGCAACTGGTGCGCGAGGGCGACTACGTCAGTACCGGCAGCCCCCTGTACCGGCTGGCCGATCTGTCGCGAGTGTGGGTGCTGCTGGAGGCGTACGAACAGGATCTGGCCGGCCTGACGCCCGGCGTCAACGCCGAGGTTGAGATCGACGGCCTGCCGGGCAGCCGCTTCAATGCTCGCGTGACACTGGTGGAGCCTATGCTCGACGAGCGCCGCCGTACAGCACGCGTGCGGCTGGCGCTGGACAATCCGGACGGCGTATTGCGGCCGGGCATGCTGGCCCGGGCACGGCTGTCGCTCCCGCAACCGGCGGCCGTGGTGATTCCGCGCAGTGCGCCGCTGCTCACCGGCCGTCGCGCCCTGGTCTATGTCCGCACCACCGAAGAGCCCGCCACGTTTGAGCCACGTCAGGTCACGCTCGGCGCCGAAGTCGGTGACTACTACATCGTGCTGGACGGTCTGGAGGCGGGTGAAACACTGGTGACCGAGGGCGCCTTCCGTCTCGACAGCGAACGGCAGATTCGCGGCTTGCCCAGCATGATGGCGCCGACCGGCGGACGCGGAGGGGAACATGTCCACTGACGGCCGCGGCCCGCTCAACGCACTGATCCATTTCTGCCTGACACGCAAGCCCGTGGTCTTGCTGGCGACACTGCTGCTGATCGGCACCGGCATCGCCGTGGCGCCGTTTGACTGGGATACCGGCCTGCCACGCTCGCCGGTGCCGGTGGATGCCATTCCCAACCTGGGCGAGAACCAGCAAATCGTGTTTGCCGACTGGCCCGGCCGCTCGCCACGGGATGTCGAGGACCAGTTGACCTATCCGCTGTCGGTAACCCTGATGGGGGTGCCGGGCGTCAAGGATGTGCGCAGCCTGTCCATGCTCGGCTTCAGCTCGATTGCCGTGATCTTTGACGACAACATCGACTTCTACTGGTCGCGGGCGCGCCTGCTGGAAAAGCTCAACAGCTTGCCATCCGGCACCCTGCCCGACGGCGTGCAGCCGGCATTGGGGCCAGACGCCACCGCGCTCGGCCAGGTCTACTGGTATACCCTCGAAGGCCGCGACCCGGACGGCCAGCCCACCGGCGGCTGGGCGCCGCACGAACTGCGCAGCCTGCAGGACTGGTATGTGCGCTTTGCGCTGCTGGCCGCTGAAGGCATCAGTGAGGTGGCGTCGCTGGGCGGCCATGTGCGGGAGTACCAGATCGATCTCGACCCGGAGGCCCTGCAGGTCCATGGCATACCACTGTCCGCCGTATTGAATGCCGTGCGCCGCAGCAATCTGGACATGGGCGCCCGCACCACCGAGATCAACGGTGTCGAGTACCTGGTGCGCGGCGTCGGCTTCATCCGCTCGCTGGAGGATATCGAGCAGGCCGTCGTGCGACCGGGGCCCGATCAGACACCGCTGCGTATTCGCGATATCGCCCATGTCACGCTGGGCCCGGCCGACCGCCGGGGCGCGCTGGACATCAACGGCGCCGAAGCGGTTGGCGGCGTGGTCACGGTGCGCGAGGGCTACAACCCGATGCAGGCGATCCACAATACCCGGGAACGCATTGACACGCTCAGCACCGGCCTGCCGGCACGCGCTGTGATCGACTGGCAGACCACCCGCCCCGAAGACGTGCGCCGCTTTGCCACCGCGCAGCAATTACCGGTGGACCAGAGCTGGCAGCACACGGCCGATGACGAGGCCTGGTTGCAGTGGCTGCGCAGCCACCCGCGCAGCGAGTGGCCGTCCTGGCTGACCCTGAGCCAGGTCACCCTGGTGCCCTTCTACGACCGCACCCACTTGATCCAGGAAACGCTCGGCACCCTGAACGACGCGCTGACCCAGCAACTGCTGGTCACCGCAGTGGTCGTGCTGGCACTGCTGATGCATCTGCGCACGGCCATGGCGGTCGGACTACTGCTGCCACTGGCCGTACTGATGAGCTTCATCGCCATGCGTCTGTTCGGCATCGATGCCAATATCGTTGCCCTGGCCGGCATTGCTATCGCCATCGGCACCATCGTCGACATGGGCATCATCGTCGCCGAGAACATTATTCGCCGCACCCGGGACCACCCTGACGAGTCGCTGTACGAACAGGTGCTGCAAGGCACACAGGAAGTGGGGTCAGCGGTCATCACCGCTATTGCCACCACGGTGATCAGCTTCCTGCCGGTATTCACGATGACCGGCGCCGAAGGCAAACTGTTCACGCCGCTGGCCTGGACCAAGACCTTCGTGCTGCTGGCGGCGGTCATCCTGACCCTGACGCTGGTGCCGACGCTGCTGCAGCTGCTCTTGCGTTTCGATGCGGCGCGCCGCCGCGGTCTGACACTGGCACTGGTGGCCATCCCCCTGCTGGCGCTGGCGCTTCACTACAGCTGGCTGTGGCTCCTGCTGACCACACTGGCCCTGGCGGCGATGGCGTTCTGGCAGCTGCGCGGCAGCCCGCTGCCGGCGGCCCTGCGTCCGTATGCCGGGCGGCTGCCAGCGCTGGCCTGCATCCTGGTGCTGCTGGTGGTATTGGCCCTGGTCTGGGAGCCTCTCGGCCCGGCGCCCGGCATGCTGCGCAACATTCTGTTTATCCTGCTGCTGTTTGCCGCCCTCCTCGGCCTCCTGTGGCTGTTCATGATGTGCTACCCGGCGCTGCTGCGCTGGGCGCTGGTGCACAAGGGCGTCTTTCTGCTGCTCCCGGCAGCGGTCGTGCTGGCTGGCACGCTCAGCTGGATCGGGTTTGATCGCACGCTGGCGCCACTGGCCAAACCGTTGGCGGCAGTGGGTCTGGAACTGCGCCACAGCACGCCGTGGCAGGCGGCCAGCCGCACCTTGCCCGGGCTCGGACGCGAGTTCCGCCCTGCGCTCGACGAAGGCAGCTTCCTGTGGATGCCCAGCACCATGCCACACGCCGCCATCAGCGAAGTGCTGGACGTGATGACGCGGCAGAATCAGGCGATCAGCGCCATACCGGAAGTAAAACTGGCGGCCGGCAAGCTCGGTCGCATGGACAGCGCCCTCGACCCGGCGCCACTGTCGATGATCGAAACCATCATCCAATACCACAGCGAGTACCGCACTGACGCGCAAGGACGGCGCATCAACTTTCGCTATGACCGGCACAGCGACAGCTTCGAGCGCGACGCGACGGGCGCCTTGATCCCGGACCGGCGCGGGCGCCCCTACCGTCAGTGGCGCGATCATATCCGCTCGCCGGACGACATCTGGCACGAGATTGTTGCCGCCGCCGAGTTACCCGGGGTGATTCCGGCACCGAAGCTGCAACCGATCGAAACCCGGCTCCTGATGCTGCAGACCGGCATGCGCGCCAGCATGGGTATCAAGCTGAGCGCACCAGATCTGGATACGCTGGAGCAGATGGCCAACCTGTTTGAATCACTGCTGCGCGACGCACCGGGTATCCTGCCGGAGACGATCAACGCCGACCGGGTGGTGGGCAAGCCCTACCTGGAAATCGTACCGGATCGCCGCACCATCGCCCGCTACGGGCTGGCCATGCAGGATGTCCAGGAGGCCATCGCGCTGACCGTCGGCGGCCAGCGTGTCACGCAAACCGTCGAGGGGCGCGAACGGTATCCGGTGCGCATCCGCTACGCGCGCGAACAACGCAATACCCTCGAGCAGCTGGCGCGAGTGCTGATCGATACCGGCGACGGCAACCGCGTGCCGCTGGGCCAACTGGCACAGATCAACTACGTGCGCGGTCCGCAGATGATTCGCGCCGAAAACACCTTCCTGACGGCCTACGTCACCTTCGGCGGGCAACCGGCGCTGGCAGAAGTGGACATCATCGAGGGCGTGCAGGATTACCTGGCGCAGCGCATCAACAGCGGCGACGTGCATATCCCGACCGGCGTGAGCTATGCGTTCGCTGGCGAGTACCAGCATCAACTGCGCGCCACACGCACCCTGCAACTGGTGATACCGGTCTCGCTGCTGCTGATCTTCCTGATCCTGTACCTGCAGTTCCGCAGCACCGTCACGGCCTTGATCGTGTTCAGCGGCATCGCCATTGCCTGGGCGGGCGGCTTCATCATGCTGCACCTGTATGGCCAGAGCTGGTTTGCCAACTTCGCCGTATTTGGCGTCAACATGCGCGACCTGTTCCAGCTGCAACCGATCAATCTCAGCGTCGCCGTCTGGGTCGGCTTCCTGGCCGTGTTTGGCATCGCGGTCGACACCGGCGTGGTCATGGCTACCTACCTGACACAGCGCATGCGCGCGACACCGCCGGACAGTGTCGCCGCCGTACGCGCTATCGCCATGGAGGGCGGCATGCGACGCCTCCGCCCGGCAGTGATGACCATCGCCACCACCATTCTGGCCCTGCTACCGGTCCTCAGTGCCAGCGGCCGGGGTGCTGACCTGATGATCCCGATGGCAATTCCCTCGGTCGGTGGCCTGCTGTTCGTCCTGCTCAACCTGATCACGGTGCCGGTGCTCTACGCCTGGCACCAGGAGTTCCGCCTGCTGCGCCGGCCTGCGCCGGCCTCAATCAAGGAGGTGTCACCATGAGTCCCACATCGACTGCGGCCGACCGGCGTCTGCTCTTTGCCGGCGCTCTGTTCGCGACCCTGTTACTGCTGGCCTGGCTCAGCCATGGTCGCGGCATTATTCGCGATGACCCGCAACGCAATATCGTCATCCCGCAGCAGCTGCTGATGCCACTGACCCTGCAGGCGGCCTACAACGAAGAGGAAATCTGGTTCCGCTACCGCTGGCCCGCAGAACGTCCTCACATCGCCATGGACATGCTGCGCTTCGACGGCCAGCACTGGCAGCGCCACGGCACCAGCCCGGTCGGCCAGGACCCGGATGGCCTCTATGAAGACCGCCTGACGATGCTGGTCGACGACGGCCGGGTCGCAGAATTCCGCCTGTTCGGCGGTTACATCACCGCCCATGGCGGCCAGCGCTTCATGTCCGACGCGGTCGATGCCGCCAACGTGCGTGCCCACCCTCACCTCGGCGCCACTCTGGGCGCCAGCGATGTGCGCAAGTATCTGCCAGCAACCCGCCAGGCCCCGCATGACTGGGACGCACTGGTGGATGCCGACACCCTGGCCCGCCAGCGCCAGGCCGGCTATTTCCTCGATCTCTGGCACTGGCGCGCGCACCGCTCCAACCCGGTCGGCATGGCCGATGACCAGCATGTGGCCGAATACCGCCTGAACGACAGCGGCCGCGGCACCTTCAGCAGCAATCAGGACAGCGATACCGGCCTGCCACACTTCATGTTCGATCCGTCCCTCGGGCAACCGGCGCTGCGCTGGTCTGAAATCACCACCACCACCGATTTCGACAGCCGTTATTTCCTGTCCCGCGATCAGGCGGTGCCGTTCGACCCGCAGCACCCCTGGCAAGTCGGCGATACCCTGCCACGACTGCTGCTGCAGCATGCCGACGGCTCGCGCGGCGCGATCCGCGTTGTCGGTTCAGCGCGCTGGCAGGACGGACACTGGGAACTGGTGCTGGCGCGGGCGCTGGACACCGGCTTTCCGCTGGAAGACAAGATATTGCACGACCAGGGCAGCTATGACCTCGCCGTCGCTGTGCATCGCGATGCCAGCGGCAGCCGCTGGCATTACGTTTCTCTGCCGTTCCAGCTCGGTCTCGGCCGCGACGCGACACTGCGCGCCGACCGCTTCGCCGGCAGTGCACCGGACTGGTCACAGCGATCGAGTCTCGAATTGACCCTGTTCTACCCCGGCCAGGTGACCTATGCATCGCTGCTGTCCCGCCGCCATGCCGGCGCCAAGGCCATGCGCCAGGGTATCCCGGCGCGGGCGCGCCACAGCGAGCAGCAGTTGGCCCATTACGCGGTCGAAGGCGAATTCCGCCAGCAGATCACCCGCCAGTGGTTGTGGACTCTGAGCGCCGGGCTGCTGCTCATCGTCGGCTTTGCCGCCACCCTGTTCAGCCTGCTGCCGCGCCCGGCAAGGAGCACCTCATGAGCGCCTATCACGCCCTGCTGTCCCATTTCCCTGTGGCGCTGTGGATCACGGCGACCCTGATCATCGTCTGGCGCAGCCTGTCCGCGGCGACACTGGCACAGGCCGCAGCACGTCTTTTGCCGCTGCTGCTGCTGTGGGCAGCGCTGATGGGATTGATCACCTTCAGCGCCGGGCTGCTGATCTGGCCGCTGGAAGCCGTCAGCGCCTCACCGCTGGCGCGCAACCACCTGCTCGCCGCCAGCTGGACGCTGGCCTATTGGGTGCTGCTGCTGGCGCTTTGCTGGCGTGGCGGCAACCTGATCTGGCACGGCAGCTGGCGGCTGCTGATGCCGGCACTGGCGCTGATCGGCGTCACGCTGCTCGGCGTCACCGGCGCCCTCGGCGGCCATCTTATCGGCAATCCAACCATGATCGGCAGCCTGCTGCGCGCCCTCGGCTGGGAGATCTACACCACTTTTTATCTGCCCGGCTGGATGCTGGTGCTGACGCTGGCCGGCGCGCTGCTGTTTCTCGGCCTGGCCTGGCTCTGGCGCCCGCGACCAACGACCACCACGCGGGGAGGCCCTCAACCATGAGCACGGACACGGTCACCAACACAGACACCAGCACAGACACCGCCCAACTGCAGCTGAACGTACCCGGCATGGGCAGCGATCACTGCGCCGGTATCATTCGCCGCACGCTGGAGCGGCTCGACGGCGTGCTCAGTATCAGCACCAATATCGCCAGCCACCGGGTCACCGTGGACATCGATAAACAGCGCACCGATGCCGACACGATACGCCAGGCGGTGGAGCAGGCCGGGTACGCGGTGGCGGCGCTGCATGACGAGACCGTGGATGCCGAGGAAGACGTGGCCGTGGATCTGGCCTATCTGGCGCAGGCGCGGCGACGCCTGTGGATCGCGGCGGTGCCGGCAACGCTGATCATGCTGATCATGGTCCCGCACATGTTCTGGCAGCCGCTGCCCGGCTATCTCGTGCTGGTCGCCCTGCTCGCCTTCCCGGTGGTATTTCTGTATGGCGGTGCCGCCACCCACAAGGCCGCCTGGCGCTCGCTGCGAAACCGTCAGGCGAACATGGACGTGCTGATCTCGCTTGGCAGCCTGCCGCCTTACTTTATCGGCTTGATCGGCTTCGTTTATCCGATGACCTCCTTCATGGAGATGGCCGCCACCATCATGACTTTCCACCTGCTCGGCCGGTATCTGGAGGCACGCGCCAAGGGCAGCGCGTCGCAGGCGATCCGACGCCTGCTCACCCTTGGCGCCAAAACCGCAAACATCGAGCGTGACGGCAAAGAGCAGCAGATCAGCGTGCGCGAGCTTGTACCCGACGACATCATGATTGTGCGCCCCGGCGACCGCATCCCGACCGACGGCGAGGTCATCGACGGCGAAAGCCATGTGGATGAATCGCTGGCCACAGGCGAATCCGTGCCGGTCTACAAGCAGGTCGGCGACAGTGTGCTCGGCGCCACCGTCAACAAGGAAGGACGGTTACGTGTGCGGGCAACGCGTGTTGGCGACGATACCTTCCTGGCACAGGTCATTCGGCTGATTGATGAAGCCCAGGGCTCACGCGTGCCGATCCAGGAGTTTGCCGATCGTATGACCGGGCGTTTTGTGCCCCTGGTGATACTGACCGCGCTGGCCAGCCTGACGCTGTGGCTGGTGGCCGGCGAGGCGATGCGTCCCGTGCTGGTGTGGGGCGCGACGTTTCTGCCCTGGGTCAATGCCGAGGCGGGCACCGGCACGGTGGCCATCATCGCAGCCATCGCCGTGCTCGTGATTGCATGCCCCTGTGCGCTCGGCCTGGCCACGCCCACCGCGCTGATGGTCGGCGCCGGCATCGGCGCCGAGCGCGGCATCCTGATTCGCTCTGGCGAGGCCATCCAGACCTTCAAGGACGTCAAGGCGATCGTGCTGGACAAGACCGGCACCATCACCCGCGGCGAACCCACGCTGATCCAGGTCACACCGGCCGCCGGCATCGATCACGACACCCTGCTGCAGCTGACGGCGACCGTCGAATATGCCTCGGAGCATCCGATTGCCCGGGCCATTGTCGACGGCGCCCGGGCACAGAGCATCACGCCCGGGCAGGTGACACAATTTCGTTCTCTCGGCGCGCGCGGCGTTGCCGGCCAGGTGGATGCGCACGAGGTGCTGATCGGCAATCGCGCCTTGCTGGCGGAGCACGGCATCAGCGGCCTCGACGCCCTGGATGAACAGCTGGCCGAACTGGAATCGCGCGGCTGCACCGTCGTGCTGGTCGCCCGCAACGGTCAGGCACTCGGCCTCGTAGCGGTGGCCGACACAGTGAAGGATGACTCCGCCGCCGCCATTGCCGCCATGCATCGCCTCGGCCTGCACGTCGTGATGATCACCGGCGATAACGAACGCGCCGCCCGGGCGGTCGCGCGCCAGGTCGGCATCGATGAAGTGCGCGCCGGTGTCTTGCCCGAAGGCAAGGTCGCCGCCATCCGCCAGTTGCAGGAGACCTTTGGCCCACACGTTGCCATGGTGGGCGACGGTATCAATGATGCGCCGGCGCTGAAGCAGGCCAATGTCGGCATCGCCATCGGTGCTGGCGCCGATGTGGCCATCGAAGCCGCAGACGTGACCCTGGTACGCGGCGAACTCAGCGGGGTGGTCGAGGCCATGCGCCTGTCACAGGCCACCTTCCGCAAGATCGTCGAGAACCTGCTCTGGGCCAGCGGCTACAACGCCGCCGCCATTCCCGTCGCCGCCCTCGGACTGCTGCACCCCATGATCGGCGTTATTGCCATGACCGCCAGTTCGCTGTCGGTGATCGGCAATTCGCTGCTGCTCCGGCGCCGCTTCCGGTCGCCGAACCACTCTTCCCAACTACAGTCCCGACTACAGTAATGACCAGGAGAAACACCATGAAAACGTCACTGAAAACCTTGACCGGCACCGCCCTCGTCAGCTTGCTGGCATTGGCCCTGCATAGCCCTGCCCTGGCCGCCTGCCCGATGGCCGACAACATGGCGCGACACGCCGAAGCGCTGCAACAAAGCATGGCACGCATCCATGCGCAAACCGATGATGCCGGGCGCCTGCAACAGGTCATTGCCCATCTGGAATTGATGACCGAACAGATGCAGGAGATGACGCACCTGCATGCCGAGGACCCGGCCAGCACCCAACAGGAAAGTCGCGAGAAGCGTCATCAACACCGCTAGCAAAACGTGGTTATACAGCACCGGTGAACACCGGTGTTGTGTAACCAGAAAGGAGAGAATCATGCCCCGCTCACAATACCGCTGGCATCGCTTGCATGCCGGGTGCCTACTGCTGCTGGGAGCAGCAGCGTTCTACGTACTCCTGCTCGATCATGGCGAACATCTGCGCCCGTGGCTGCCGCTGCTGGTCCTGCTCGCTTGCCCGCTGATGCACCTGTTTCTACACCGTAGTCACGGTCGTCAGCATGAGCATGGGCCAGCGAGCGCAAACAAGAATGAGCGACGACCGCGCTGAACAGCCCCATGCGCCATCAGGGGTACTGGCTGAACACCTGGGTCTCGCCGTCGGCATCGAATAACAACACAGCGTAGGCATCCATACGACCATCCATTTCCATGCCCGGCGACCCCACCGGCATGCCCGGCACGGCCAGGCCGCGAGCAAACGGCTGCTCCCGCAGCAGACGCTTGATATCCGCCGCAGGCACATGGCCCTCGATAATATAGCCCTCAACCATGGCGGTATGACAGGAGGCCAACTCGCCGGGGAGGCCGAGGCGATATTTGATCTGCGGCACATTGTTCTGGATATGCTTGTGCACCGTAAAGCCGCTCTCTTGCAGATGTGTCACCCAGTCACCGCAGCAACCACAGGTCGGGCTGTGCCAGACGGTAATCGGCGGCAAGGCGTCGTCTGCTGACACGGTTGCAGCCGCAGGTTGTGCATTGGCATCCGGTCGCGGTGCAAATTGCCAGGCGGCGCCGGCAATAATCACCATGACCAGCAGCACCATGAATATCAACATGGCGACACCTTGCTGCCGGCGCGCGGGGCTTTCTGTTTTCATCAGGTCATCTGTTTTCATCATACGTTTCCTTCATAACGTTCATAACGCTCAATGGTGCGAATGATCCCTGCGCGGTACCGGCAGAGCATCGCTGTCGTCTGTCAAAGGTGTGCCACGCCGTGTCGGTGCACCAAAGTCCGGATCACTGCTCACCTTGTGGGCCACGCTGCCGTCCGGGTGGCGATACCAGCCCGGGTCGCTGAAATCCCCCGGGCGCAGGTCGTCACGCACCTTGATCAGGGTAAACATGCCGCCCATGCCGATATTGCCGAAAGGGCCCTGCCCCATCATCATCGCCAGCGTGTTGTCCGGGCCTTTCATATGACCGCTGTCGGTGTGCGCCTGGTGTTCCGCCATGCCATGCTTTCCCATCGCCATATAGTCTGGCAGCAGTGTCCTGATCTGTGCTTCAAGATCGGACTGCCGCACACCCAGCGTGTTGGGAATATCATGCCCCATGGGATTCATCACGTGATGTGACATGTGGCAATGGAACGCCCAGTCGCCCGGCACCGCTTCGAACTCGAAGTCACGAGCCTGGCCCACCGCCACAATTTCCGTCGCTTCCCGGCGCCAGAGATTGCGCGGCCAGCGCCCCCCGTCGCCACCCGTCACCTCGAACTTGACCCCATGCACATGCATCGGGTGATTCCACATGGACAGGTTGCCGATACGCAGACGCACGCGCTCACCTGTCCTGGCCACCAGCGAATCAATGGCCGGGAACACTTTCGAGTTCATGCTCCACAAATCGAAGTCCTGCATCACCGAGGGATCGGGTCGAGAGGTGTCAGGATGCAACGCCCAGTTATGCAACAGAATGGCGTAGTCACGATCCACCGGCACCTGTTCACCCGCCTTCGGGTGAATGATGAACATGCCCATCATCCCCATGGCCATCTGCACCATTTCATCCGCATGCGGGTGGTACATATGCGTGCCATGCTGCTGCAGGGTAAATTCATAGACGAAGGTTTCGCCCGGCTTGATCGGGGGTTGCGTCACGCCGGTGACACCGTCCATGCCGGAAGGCAGGATCAGGCCATGCCAGTGCACCGAGGTATATTCCGGCAACCGGTTGGTGACATAGATGCGCACCCGATCGCCTTCGACGGCTTCAAGGGTTGGCCCCGGCGTGGTGCCGTTATAGCCCCAGCACCGGGCTTTTGAACCGGGCGCAAATTCGTGCTCGATTTCTTCAGCCACCAGATGAAATTCTTTCACCCCGTCATTCATTTTATAGGGCAAGGTCCAACCGTTGGGTGTCTGCACCGGCATGTAGCCTTGCGGGTGTCGTCGCCCGGCGGTGGCTTCGCCAGCGTTATGGTGCGCATGCCCGGCATCGGCCAGCGCGCGGGTCAGTGTGGCGGCGGGCAACAATGCCCCGGCCGCCAGCATGAAATCTCTGCGTTTCATCAGTGATGGCCTCCCTGATGATGATTGTGATGATCGTGGTTGTGGTGTTCGTGATGGTCGTGGTCTTCATGAGTGGCTGCCGCCGCATCATGCTCCAGCCGCCGGGTGTCGAGCACCGCCGCTTCGGCCTGCGCATCCCGCTCGCTCCCTTCCCATTCGCCGCCCACCGCCAGCACCAGACGTGTGTGCACCTGCCAGTAATCCGCCAGCGTCGCCACCTGCGCACGCCATGCGAGCAACTCATCCTGCTTCGCCGCCAGCAAGTCGAAAATGCCGTCGAACATGTAGTTCACCCGCTCCTGCCGCCGCGCCACCACCTGGGCACGAGCAGGCAACAATGCATCCTCGCGCACTGCCAGGCTTTCGCGGAGCCAGTGCAGTTCCTGATGCAATTGCGCGATGGTATGTCCGGTCTCCTGGCGCAACTGCTCGCGGGAAAGCCGGGCCCGACCCAGCTCCGCCCTGGCGGTCAGCAGCCCCGCCTGATTGCGATGAAAAAGCGGTAACGCCAGGCCCAGAGTGGGACCGGTAAGACGGGTGCCATCACCTTCCCGTTCGTGACGTACCCCGACCTCAAGATCACCCAGCCAGCGATAGCGATTCACCAGCGCAAGATTGTCTTCCAGCCAGGCCTCATCCGCCTGCGCCGCCAGAATATCCGGGCGACGTACCAGTGCCGTGTCGATCAGCGCGGCGACGGGCGGCATGTCAGCGGGCGGCAACGGCAACAAGGTCGGCACCGTCCAGTTCATTGCCGCGTCGTTCGTGGCAGGCGCCGCATCCATGAGGCTGGCCAATTCGTTGCGTGCCCGATCCCGGGCGCGGCGGGCAGCTACCAGCGCCAGGCGCGCCTCCGCCGCCTCTGCATGCAACGTCGACACGGTGAGCGCATTCATATTGCCTGCTTCACGGAAACGGTCGCCGAGCTCCGCAGCCAGCATCGCTGCGCGTGCCACCAGTTCCTGCACCTGCAATGTCTGTTCTGCCGCCACGAGGGCATACCAGGCACTTTCCGTATCGGCTGCCAGGTGGTGAATGGCCGCTTCTGCGCGCAGCAATCCCGCTTCATAACGCGCATCTGCCTGCTCACGCAGTGCGGGCCGCAACAACAGGCCGGCAAAATTTTGCGCAATGCCGATACCCGTTTCATTGCCACCGCCGCCTTCCGGCCGCAGCCAGGACAATGACAGACGCGGGTTGCTCAACTGGCTGGCAGCAACGATATCCGCAGCGGCCAGATCCAGTCGTTGATACTCCAGTTGTACATTGGGGTTACGGGTCAGGGCGTGCAGCACGGCATCCGCGCGGGTCAGTGTGCCCTGCACTGGCGTTGAGGCATGCATGGCTGACTCGGCGACGACACCGCGCGCCGCCAGCGCCTCATTGATGCGCGCTTTCCCGTCGTCCGGTGGCGCGGCCGCGCAGGCCGCCAGCCATGGCAACAACAGCCAGACCAGCCCGGCAGGCGAATAACTTTTCACGATAAAAACTCCCTTGAATGGCTCACTTAAATGGCTTGCAGAAAACCGGTCACACGCGACCGGCAAGGCGCAGCACGGGATTAGCGCGCATGCACCCGCAGCGATTCAGGCAAGGCGCAGGGAGGGTGGCCGCAGTAGCGGCGAAGTATGGGCAGATAGCGGCGGGAAGTGCCGCTGCTCGAAGAAGATATCGACGGTGTCACTGTGCCACTGCAGCACCGACACGGTGAGCGCACTGGCGGTGCTGCACTTGATCAGGCAGAGGGTGTCGCAATCGCCGCAATCATGATCAATGACGGCATGATCACTGGTGGCATGATTGCTAACGGCATGCTCACCAACAGCACGATCGCCAGCATCCGGATCGCTGTGCTGCTGCGGAGCGGCTGCGTGCGCACTGACCGGATCGGCTGCCGAGGGCTCGCCGTCCGCGCAGCCGCCATGCCCCTGCGCCATGAGCGGCAGGGTCATCATGCACAGCACTGCAATCAGATAACGTAGCAACATAGGCTTGAGCATAGCAGAGCCCTCCGCACCCGGCACCCGCTTTCCCGCACGCTTGACCTTGCCATGGTGGTAAGGTTGATCCTGCGCCTGATCTCATTCAGAAGCAGGCCTGCAGAGGGCGCGGAGGGCTATATGTCCGGCAAAAAACGGATCGATCTGGATATCACCGGCATGACCTGTGGCGGCTGTGTCGGCAGAGTCGAGCGGGCGCTCAACGCGGTGCCCGGCGTGACCGAGGCCACGGTGAATCTGGCCACGGCACGCGCCAACGTCACGCACTCCGGCGACGCCACGGTCGAGACACTGCAATCCGCCGTCGCTGACGTAGGCTATGGCGCCACGGCGACAGGCGACACCCCTGGCGCAGATTCACCGGCGGCAGACGCCCGGGAAAAGGATGCAGAGGCCCTCAAACACGCAGTCTGGTTTGCCGCAGCGCTGACCCTGCCGGTATTTGTGCTGGAGATGGGCAGCCATCTGATCCCCGGTATGCATCATTGGGTGATGCACACCATCGGCGAGCGGCCCAACCAGCTCATTCAGGCACTGCTGACCACGCTGGTACTGTTCGGTCCGGGGCTGCGTTTCTTTCGCGCCGGCGTGCCCGCCTTGCTGCGCGCCGCGCCGGATATGAATTCACTGGTCGCGCTGGGCACCTCCGCCGCCTGGAGCTATTCCATGGTGGCCACTTTCGCGCCGCACTGGTTACCCGAAGACACCGCGCATATCTATTTTGAAGCCGCCGCCGTGATCGTCACGCTGATTCTGCTGGGCCGCTATCTGGAGGCGCGGGCCCGGGGCCGCACCAGCAGCGCAATCAAGCATCTGCTGCAATTGCAGCCGGACACGGCGCGGGTGCAACGCGACGGCCGTGAGCAGGATGTCCCGGTTGCCGAGTTGGTGACCGGTGACCGGATTCGCGTGCGCCCCGGCGAGCGCATCGCTGTGGATGGCGAGATTGCAGAGGGCAGTTCCTTCGTTAATGAATCCATGATCAGCGGCGAACCGCTGCCGGTGGCCAAGGAGCCCGGCGACAAGGTGGTGGGTGGCACCGTCAATGAGCGGGGCAGCTTTGTCTTTCGTGCCGAACGTGTCGGCGCGGATACGGTGCTGGCCAGCATCGTGCGCATGGTCGAAGCCGCTCAGGGCGGCAAGTTGCCGATCCAGGCGCTGGTGGACAAGGTCACCCTGTGGTTCGTGCCCGCCGTGATGGCGGCAGCCGTCGTCACCTTTGTGGTGTGGCTGCTGCTCGGGCCGACACCGGCGCTGACGTTTGCGCTGGTCAATGCGGTGGCGGTACTGATCATTGCCTGCCCCTGTGCCATGGGCCTCGCCACCCCGACATCCATCATGGTCGGCACGGGACGGGCCGCCGAGCTGGGCATTCTGTTCCGCCATGGCGAAGCACTGCAAAGCCTGCGCGACACCGGCATCGTGGCGTTCGACAAGACCGGCACCCTGACCCGGGGCGAACCGCGCCTGACGGATCTGATACCGGCTGCGGGACAGGATCGTGACACGCTGCTGGCGCAGGTGGCCGCCGCCGAACAGGGCTCCGAACATCCACTGGGCCGGGCATTGGTCGATGCCGCCGAGGCCGCAGGCCTGACGCTGCCCGCCACGTCGCAGTTCTCCGCCACGGCCGGGCGCGGCATCGAGGCCACCGTGGGCGGAGAGCGTGTATTGGTGGGCAACCGGCAATGGCTTGAGGACCAGAACGTCGACACCTCTGCCATGCAAAAAGAGGCCGCCAGCCTGTCCGCTGCAGCGAAGTCGCCCCTCTATGTGGCGGTGGCCGGGCAACTCGCCGGGCTATGCGCCGTCGCGGATGCATTGAAACCGAATGCCCGGCAAGCCATCGCCCAGCTCAAGGCCATGGGCCTGAAGGTCGTGATGATCACTGGCGACCAGAGGGCCACGGCGCAAGCCATTGCCCGCGAGGCCGGCATTGATGACGTGCTCGCCGAGGTCATGCCGGACGGCAAGGTCGAGGCACTGGAGAAGCTCCGTCGAGGCGGTACTCCTGTCGCCTTCGTCGGCGACGGCATCAATGATGCCCCGGCCCTGGCCACTGCCGATGTCGGCATCGCCATCGGCACCGGGACCGATATCGCCATCGAGAGCGCCGATGTGGTGCTGATGTCCGGCCAGTTGCCGGGTGTGCCGCGCGCCATTGCCCTGTCGCGGGCCACGCTGCGCAATATTCGCCAGAATCTGTTCTGGGCCTTCGCCTACAATACTGCGCTGATTCCGGTGGCCGCCGGGGTGCTTTATGTGCCGCTGGGCATTCTGCTCTCACCGGTGTTTGCCGCAGGCGCCATGGCCTTGTCCAGCCTGTTCGTGCTGACCAACGCCTTGCGACTGAAGCGCTTCCGGCCCGCAGGTCTGACGGGCGACGAACAGGGGGAGCACGCATGAAGATCGGTGAAGCAGCGGACGCCTCCGGCGTTTCCGCAAAGATGATCCGCTACTACGAAAGCATCGGTCTGATTGATGCGCCACCGCGCTCGGCATCCGGTTACCGGCACTACCGGGAGGATGACATCCACATGTTGTTGTTCATTCGTCGGGGACGGGAGTTGGGGTTCTCCATGGCACAGCTGCGCACGCTGACCAGCCTGTGGCGGGACAAGAGCCGCGCCAGTGCCGATGTGAAACGCCTGGCCAATGCGCACATTGAGACGCTCAATGAACGCATCGCGTCACTGCAGGCCATGGCGGACACGCTGAAAACCCTCGCCCGCCAGTGTCACGGTGACGCGCGCCCCGATTGCCCGATACTGGATGCATTCGCGGCTCACAACGGCCAGAAATAGCTGATCGCCGGCACCGCCACCAGCACGATGATGATTTCCAGCGGCAGGCCCATGCGCCAGTAGTCGCCAAACCGGTAGCCCCCCGGGCCCATCACCAGGGTATTCGACTGGTGGCCGATGGGGGTCAGGAACGCGCAAGAGGCGCCGATCGCCACCGCCATCAGGAAGGCATCCGGGTTCGCGCCCATATGCACGGATACACCATAGGCAATCGGCGCCATGATCAGCGCCGTGGCGGCGTTATTCACCAGATCGGACAGAAACATGGTGGCAACCAGAATAAGGGTCAGCACCCAGATCGGCGACAGGCCGCCGGTCACCTGCACAATAGAGGCGGCCACCAGATCCGTGGTGCCCGTGGTCATCAGCGCCTGCCCCACGGCCATCATGCCGCCCAGCAGCACCAGCACCGACCAGTCGATATCCCGGTACAGTTCGCGCACCGGCAACAGATCAATCAGCACATACACCACCACGGCCAGTAGCAGGGCAATTGGCAGTGACATCACTGTCGCCCCCAGCGCCAGCGCCAGGGCGAACACCGCCAGGCCGGTCAGGGCGCGCATGGGCCGGTTGAGTTTGATATCCCGCTCGGCCAGCGGCAGCAGGCCCAGGTCCGCAATGCTGTCATCGATGCTGTCCGGCTCCCCCTGCAGCAGCAACACGTCGCCGGCCCGAAACGTCTGATCGCGCACCCGGGTGCGGATGGATGCGCCCTCCCGGGCCATGGCCACCACGCTCACCGTCTGCCCAGTCCGGCGCCGCAGAAAGGCACTGTTACGCCCTTCCAGTGGCGAGCGCGGCGGTACCGTGGCTTCCACCAGACGCAGGTCCTCCGGTTTGATGTTCTCCAGCCCGCTGAGCTTGCTGGCGACCAGCTCCAGGCCGTTTTTCTCCAGCAATGGCCGCAACGCTTCCGGGTCGGTGCGCACGATCAGCAGATCACCTTGCTCCAGCACGCGCCAGGCGTGCGGGTGCATATACTGGTTCTTGCCACGCACCAGCCCCACCGCCATGGCATCGTCGGAAAAGACCTCGGAGAGGGAGCCGAGCCGCTCGCCGATGAGGCTGCTGTCTTCAGCAACCCGCAGCTCACAGATATAGCTGTCGATTTCCACATGCCCGCCACCGTCCGCGCCCACGCCCCGTGGCAGCAAACGCCAGCCGATCAATGACACGAAGGCAATGCCTGCCAGTGCCACCAGCCCACCAACGGGCGTGAAATCGAACATGGAAAAAGCTTCACCGGTCAGGTCTGCACGATAGGTCGCGATGATGATATTCGGCGGGGTGCCGATCACTGTGGCCAGGCCGCCCAGAATCGAGCCGAACGCCAGCGGCATCAGGAGAATGCCCGGTGAGCGTTCACGCTTGCGCGCCGACGCCAGCGCCACAGGCAACATGAGCGCCAGGGCACCGACATTGTTCATAAATGCCGAGGCGAAACCCACCACCAGTGCCATCAGGCCGATATGCGCATACAGCGATCCGGTCAGCGGCATGATGCGCGCCGTCAGCAGGTCGACCGTGCCGGCGTTACTCAGCGCACGGGAGATGGTCAGCACAGCCGCCACAGTAATCACCGCCGGGTGGCCGAAGCCGGCCAGCGCATCATTGGCGGGCACCCAGCCCGCCAGCACCACCGCCAGCATCGCCATCAATGCCACGACGTCGTAGCGCCATCGCCCCCAGGCGAACAACACCAGGACAATCAGCAACAGCCCCAACATGCTGATGTGGGCAAATTCCATGACCGACAAGACTCCTGTGCAGGACCAAGCGTCAGCATGCCCGTTCCACCGTCAGTGGTCGAGGTCGTCATTGGTAGATACGGCGTCATTCCTTTTACACTGACAGCAAAGGCCATCAACGGAGACAGACGATGCCCGCCAAACAACTGCTGGTCGTCGCCCACGCGCCGTCTGCCAATACACGCAAGCTGGTGGATGCCGTGCTGCGCGGCGCCAGCCATGACGATATCGAGAACGTGAAGACGCGCTGGCTGCCGCCGCTGGAAGCCGGGCCGGATGACGTGCGACAGGCCGATGGCATCATCCTCGGCACAACCGAAAACCTGGGCTACATGAGTGGCGCATTGAAAGATTTCTTTGATCGCAGCTACTACCCGGTACTGGAAGAAAAGCAGGGGCTGCCTTGCGCCGTGTATATCCGCGCCGGCCACGACGGTACCGGCACACGCCGGGCACTGGAAAGCATCCTCACCGGCCTGCGCTGGAAGCTGGTACAGGACATGCTGACCTGCCGGGGAGAATGGCAGGATCAGTTCGAGGCCGATTGCGAAGCGCTGGGCCTGTATATGGCCGCCGGCCTCGACAACGGCATTTTCTGAACTTACAAAACCCACCTTAAATATAGCCGTTTTTTACACTCCGCCCTGACTGATATCGGCATCATGGAAAGGCCTTGCAGGTAACAGGGCGCTGCATTCGGCAGCGCCGGGACCGGGAGTCGTCGTGCTCCCTTTGTCAGGAATACGAAGTGACGTATGAGGAGTGACTTATGAAACGGATGCTGCCCCTTCTGGCACTGGTTGTTGCCGGTGCCACGCATGCCCAGCCCGGATACTGGCTGGATAGTGATGGCGAGCATGTACGAGACGGCTACGGGAACTGTGTGCGCACAGGCTCATGGAGCGAAGAAAAAGCCACAGTGGAATGCGACCCGGACCTGGTTGCCACGCCCCGCGCAGAGCCTGCCCCTCCACCGCCGCCCCGCCCCCGCGCCCCGCGTTTGCACGAAGTCACCCTGTCTGCTGGCGCCACCTTCGCCATCGGCAGCGCCGAGCTGAGCAACGACGGCAAGCGTGAACTGGACGTTCTGGCCGCACAGATCAAGGAGATGGGCAGCAACGTCTCCATGATCACCGTCTCCGGCCACACCGACAACACTGGCAGCGCCGCACTCAACCAGCGACTCTCCAAAGAGCGCGCCGAATCGGTGAAAGCCTATCTGGTGTCAAAGGACATCGAGGCGGACAAGATCGAGACCGAAGGACATGGCTTCGACAAGCCCATTGCCGATAACGACACCGCTCAGGGTCGGGCCCAGAACCGCCGCGTCGAAATCGCGGTTGATGGTGCCATCGCACGCTAACCGCCCTCGCGCTGCGGCCCGCAACGCGGTGCCGCAGCGCCCGACGGGGAGCCTTCACGGGAAATAATCATTGACTACCGGGCAGATTAGCCTAGTCTATACGGGGTGTGACAGTACGAAGTCTTCTTATAAGATCCATTTCGATGCCCGTTTCGGTAGTGTTCGGTCTGTTCTTTATAAGTAAGTACACCGTGTTAAAGCACCAAACCGCTCGCCAACATCATCCCTAATGGCTGATGACGGCAGGCAAAATTACTTATGAAAACAGGAATTTATATCATGTCCGATACCGTAACCGGCACTGTAAAATGGTTCAACGAAGCTAAAGGTTTTGGTTTCATCGAGCAGCAAGGCGGCCCTGACGTGTTCGCTCACTTCAGCGCTATCTCTGGCTCAGGCTTCAAGACACTGACCGAAGGTCAGGCAGTACAGTTCACTGTAACTCAGGGCCAGAAAGGTCCTCAGGCAGAGAACATCGTCGCTATCTGAATTTCAGAATAGCGTGCAACCCGGCTCCGGCCGGGTTGACCAGAAAAAGGCTGCACTCCGGTGCGGCCTTTTTTTGTGGCGCCGACCACCACCGCCGGAAATGACCCCAGGGACCAGGTGTGGCATACTCCGCGCCCCTTGCAGCGCCATCGCCGCCCTGCCTGTACGCCCCTGCCCTCTGATTCCGGAAGAAGACATTGCTGACCACCGCCAACATCACCATGCAGTTCGGCCCCAAGCCACTGTTCGAGAACGTCTCCGTCAAATTCGGCGACGGCAACCGCTATGGCCTGATCGGCGCCAATGGCTCCGGCAAGTCCACCTTCATGAAGATTCTCGGTGGTGATCTGGTCCCCTCCTCCGGCAACGTCTCCAAGGATCCGAACGAGCGCGTCGGCAAGCTGCGCCAGGACCAGTTCGCCTACGAGAAATACTCGGTGGTGGATACCGTCATCATGGGGCACGACGAGCTATGGCAGATCAAGGCAGAGCGCGACGCCATCTACGCCAAGGCAGAAATGACCGAGGAAGACGGGCTGCGTGCCGGTGAGCTGGAAGGTGAGTTCGCGGAAATGGACGGCTACACCGCCGAGTCCCGGGCCGGCGATCTGCTGCTGGGCGTGGGCATTCCCGTGGAGCAGCACTTCGGCCTTATGAGTGATATTGCCCCCGGCCTGAAACTGCGGGTGCTGCTCGCCCAGGTGCTGTTCTCGGACCCGGACATCATGTTGCTGGATGAACCGACCAACAACCTGGATATCAACACCATCCGCTGGCTGGAAGGCGTTCTCAACCAGCGCGATTGCACCATGATCATCATTTCCCACGACCGCCACTTTCTCAACAGTGTCTGCACGCATATGGCGGATCTGGATTTCGGTGAGCTGCGTCTGTACCCGGGCAACTATGACGAGTACATGACTGCCTCCACCCAGGCGCGTGAACGGGTACAGTCTGACAACGCCAAGAAGAAGGCGCAGATTGCCGATCTGAAGCACTTCGTCAGCCGCTTCTCGGCCAATGCCTCGAAATCCAAGCAGGCGACCTCCCGCGCCAAGCAGATCGACAAGATCAAGCTGGAGGAAATCAAGCCCTCCAGCCGCCAGAGCCCGTACATCATCTTCGAGCAGGACAAGAAACTGTTCCGCAACGCGCTGGAAGTAAAGGGGCTGGCCAAACGCTTTGATGAGGAGCTGTTTGCGGATCTGGATCTGACGGTGGAAGTCGGTGAGCGCGTCGCCATCATCGGCCCCAACGGCGTGGGCAAGACCACGCTGCTGCGTTGCCTGGTCGGTGACCTGGCGCCCAGCGCCGGTGAGATCAAGTGGTCCGAAAACAGCACGCTGGGGTATTACGCGCAGGATCATGCCTCGGACTTTGCCGATCCGCTGACGCTGATCCCCTGGATGAATCAGTGGGGCAAGCCCAGTGACGACGAGCAGGTGATTCGCGGCACGCTGGGCCGGCTGCTGTTTTCCCAGGACGACATTGCCAAGAAGGTCAACGTGCTCTCCGGGGGTGAACAGGGCCGCATGCTGTTCGGCAAGATCATGCTGCAGCGCCCGAACATCATGCTGCTGGATGAGCCCACCAACCACCTGGACATGGAGTCCATCGAGTCGCTGAACCTGGCGCTGGAAAACTATCCCGGCACATTGCTGTTCGTCAGCCATGACCGGGAATTCGTGTCATCCCTGGCCACCCGGATCATCGAACTGACGCCCACCGGCATCGTCGATTTCCACGGCAGCTATGAAGACTATCTGCGCAGCCAGGGTGTTGCCTGAAGGGCGCTGCCTGAGACAACCCTAAGGCCGCAACTGCTCCGTCAGAAAGGCGAGCGTGCGATCCAGCGCTTCACGGGTCGGCTCGCCCTGCTCATCAATCAGGTGCGTGGTCAGCACACTGTGGGCCGGCGTGCCGGTGCCCTGGCGGGCATGGCGCGCATCGATCTCGATCGCCTCGAACGCGTCACCGAACTCTTCCCGCAAGCGATCAAAGCGCTCGCCCCGGCAGAGCATATCCTGACTGAAGCGCAGCCCCAGAATACGCGCGCCCTGCAACGCGATCTTTTCGTGGGCCGCCGCGACCTCTTCATCGGAAGCATGCAATGCCGCACGCTGGGCACGGGTCGGGCCCACCGGCAATGAAGGCTGCGACAGCACCGGGGCGATGACCGGCGCATCCAGCATCATCGCCAGCCCGAAGTTCCCCGTCAGGCACATCCCCACGACCCCCACGCCGGGGCCGCCGCATTCTTCATGTGCCTGCCGGGCCAGTGCCCGCAGCCAGTCAATCACCGGGCTCGACCGGTTCGCCGCCAGCACCCGGAATTCGCGACTGATACATATCTTGCCGAGGGTCTGCGCGGCATAGGCTTTGGTCAACGGCTTGCCCGGCGTACCGAACAACTGCGGCATATAGACCCGGAAGCCGGCATCCGCCACCCGTTCGGCAAAAGCTGCCACCTGGGGCGTGATGCCCGGCACTTCCGTCAACACGACCACCGCCGGTCCGGAGCCACGGACAAATACAGTGCGCGGCACGGACAGCAAATCATAGTACTGCTGCTCAAATCCCTTTAATGAAGACGTCATAACACCTCACCGTTCCCCTTGTGCAGAAATCAGATGTGCAGAGACCAGACAATAGCAGATTCCGGCACCCTGCCCTCCACAATGCCCCTCGACAATGCCGCCCGTACCGCGCGGTAAACCGCCGCTCTCGCCTCGTGTCATCGTCGTCCGGCCACAAGCTGCTATGATGCCAGCTTTTCAGCAGCCTCCGGAGAAACACAATGACGTCACCTGATCAGTCCCCCGCCACCGTCATGGTCACCGGCGCCTCCGGCTACATTGCGGGCTGGATCGTCAAGGATCTGCTGGATGCCGGGCACACCGTGCACGCCACGGTGCGCAATCCGGATAACGCTGGCAGCGTTGCTCACTTGCAGGCCATTGCGGCACAGGCACCGGGCACACTCAAGCTGTTCAAGGCGGATCTGCTGGACGCACAGAGTTTTGATGCTGCGATGCAAGGCTGCGATATCGTGATGCACACCGCATCGCCGTTTGTGCTCACCGGCTTCAAAAGCGCCCACGAGGCGCTGGTCCGGCCTGCCGTTGAAGGCACCCGCCATGTGCTGGAAGCGGTGAACCGCAACGCCAGCGTGAAGCGTGTGATTGTCACCAGCAGTGTCGCCGCGATTTATGGCGACAATGCGGATCTCGCGCGCAGCGGCAAGGCGGCCTTCAGCGAAGACGACTGGAATACCACCAGCAGCGAGACCCACAACCCGTATCAATACTCCAAGCTCGCCGCCGAACGTGAAGCCTGGGCCATACACTCTCAGCAAGAACGCTGGGACATGGCCACCATCAATCCCGGCATGGTCTACGGCCCGTCACTGACCAACGCCAGCAAATCCGCCAGCATTGATGCCCTGTGCCAGATCGGTGATGGCCGCCTGCGCACCGGGGTGCCGGACCTGCGTTTCGGCGTGGTCGATGTGCGGGATGTGGCCCGCGCGCACCTGCTGGCGGCCTTCAGCCCCGATGCGAGCGGGCGCTATATTCTGGTCAATCAGGACATCAGCATGCTGGGCATCGCGCGTATCCTGCGTGGCCATTTCGGCAAGGCCTACCCGTTCCCGCGCCTGCGTGCGCCGAAGCTGATCGCCTGGGCCTTCGGCCCCTTGATGGGCCCGGTCACACGCCAGTTCATTCGCCTGAATGTGGGCCACAAGATTCGCTTCGACAACCGCCGCAGCAAGGCGCTGGGCGTGCAGTACCGGCCGTTGGCCGACACGCTGACCGAGCATTTCCAGCAAGCGCTGGATGATGGGCTGGTGCGCAAAAGAGGCTGATCACGCCCGGATACGCGGCGCGCGCAGCCACTGGGTCAGCGTCGCTTCGTTCTCCTCCACCGCCGGCATCGGCTCGCCCGGCAGCCGGTTGGCGACCCACCCCGCCAGCCGCAAGCCGCTGGCGCGGATCACTTCTGCGCTGAGCAGGGCGTGATTCAGGCAGCCCAGGCGCATCCCCACCACCAGTATCACCGGCAGTTCCAGCTCTTTGGCCAGATCGGCGAGGGTCTCCCGATCGTTGAGCGGCACCAGCCAGCCCCCCGCGCCTTCCACCAGCAGCAGATCAGGCTCCCGGGCCTGCTCACTGAGCAGCGCCCCCCGTACATACCCCGCCAGGCGCGCCACAGAGAGCCGCTTGCCTTCCTGTTCGGCAGCCAGGTGCGGCGCCATGGGCGCCTGCAGCAGCACCGGATTGATCTGGTCATAAGGCAATTTGATGCTGGCGGCCTGCATCAACTCGCGGGCGTCTTCGTTGGTGGGGCCCGTATGCGTGCCGCAGGGAGAGGGCATGTCATCAGCGCCGGCGGCCACGGGTTTCAGGCCGAGGGTGCGCAAGCCGGCGGCGCTGGCGCGCTCCAGCAGGCGGCTGGCGACCCAGGTCTTGCCGACACCGGTATCGGTGCCGGTGATGAAAAAGCGGCCGCGGGGAACAGGTCTGTCAGTCATGGTGGTGTATCCGGTTGCTGGCTTATTCGGGGCGCCGCAGCACCAGCTGACCGATCTGCCAGGTCACCGGCAGACCCGCATCGGTGCGACGGGTATCGTAGGCCGCCATCATGGCCTGCAGGCGGCGGCGGCCGGTCAGGCCCTGGGGCTGACTGCGGAAGACATGATGGGCGCCGGTGGCGCGCAGCATATGGCTGATGGCGCGCACGTCCGGGTAATGCTGCTGTACTTGCCATTGATGCGCGGTCTCGGTGAACCAGCCCGCCGCGACAAAGGCCGCCTCCCAGTCCTGCAGTGTATGGAAGCGGTTGACGTGTGGCGCGCTGTCCGCTTCGGCCCAGCTGTCGCGCAACTCGCCCAGAGTCCCGGCCACCGGCACGCACAGGGCAAAGACCCCGCCGGGTGCGGTGACACGGGTCAGTTCGGCGGCCAGCGCAGGCAATTGCTGGCACCACTGCAGGGCGAAGGAGGAGTACAGCAGATCCATGCTCTGGTGCGCCAACGGCAGGCGCATGACATCGGCACACACGGCGCTATAGCGCGCATTCAGGCGGCCGCGGGTTTGCGCCTCCTGCAACATCGGCAGGGCAATATCCAGTGCCAGCCAGTGGGTTTGCGGCAAACGTTCCTGCAACCGGCGCGCCATGGGCGCTGTGCCCGCGCCAAGGTCCAGCGCCCGGGTCGGCTGCAGATCAGCAGGCAATAACGCGATCAGGGCGCGGGCGGCACTGAGCTGCACATCGGCGTGGGCATCATAGGTGCGGGCGGCGCCACCGAAATGACGGCTGACCGCACGGCTGCCCGGCGTCGCGGCGGGCGGACTCATGCTTCCCACGGGACGATCTCCTGCTCCCGGTAGAAATCCAGCACCGCCTGCAGAAAGATATCCGGCGCCGACACAAACGGTACGTGCGCCATGTCTGCCAGCAGGGCCCAGTCCATTTCCGGGTGCAGGTGCTGGATGTCGGGAATCACAGCGGCGGGCACCAGATTGTCGTTCTCGCCGAACAGCATCAGCAACGGTTGCTTCAGGCTGGCCAGTGCGTCGCGCAGATCGACATCACGCAGAATCGCCAGACCGCCGCGCAACGCCCGGCCCGCCGGCAGCCCGCAAAAATAAAGGATTTCCTTGAGCCGCCGCGTGTCGTCACGCTGGGTGGCGCTGCCCTTGCAATTCAGGGCGAGAAAACGGATCAGGGTGCCCGCTTCGTCTTCGTCGAACACTTCCGTGAATTTATCCAGAATCGCCGGTGCCATGGCGGCGGGCCAGCCGTCGGCGGTGGTAAAACGCGGGCTGGTGCCGACCGTGATCAGGGACTGCACCCGCTGGGGATACCGGGCCGCCAGGGCGATCCCGACCATGCCACCCAGGGACCAGCCCAGAACATGCGCCTTGTCCGGCATCACTGCGGCCATCTGTTCCACCAGAAAATCCAGCGTGTAATCGTCGTTGGGGAGTGGACTCTGGCCCATGCCGGGCAGATCAATCACGGTCACACGAAAATGCGCCAGCAGGCCGGGCATGACGTCATCCCAGACGATGGAATGCAGGCCCCAACCATGCAACAACACCAGGTCCCTTTTCTCGCTCTGGGGCCCGTCCGGCTCAGCCGCTGTGCTCTGGTACGTGTTATGAAACGGGATCAGTGTCGCCATCAGCGTGCGCTCTCCTCCAGTGCAGCCAGCAGCGTATCCACATCCTGCGGCGTGTGCGCGGCAGACAGGGTGATGCGCAACCGGGCCGTGCCCTCGGGCACCGTGGGTGGGCGGATGGCGGAGATCAGGCAGCCCCGCTCTCGCAACCGCTCGCTCAATGCTACCGCATCGGCATCGCTGCCGATCAGTAGCGGCTGGATCGGGGTCGCGGAATCCATCAGGGTGTAGCCGAGCTGTGCCGCGCCGTCACGGAAGCGGCGGATATGCGCCGCCAGCAGCTCACGGCGATCATCGGCAGCCTGCGTCAGCCGCAGGCTGACCAGAGTCGCCGCCGCCACGGCCGGTGGCATCGCGGTGGTATAGATGTAGGGTCGCGCAAACTGGATCAGCGTCTCGATCAGATCGTCACTGCCCGCCACGAAGGCGCCGAAGCTGCCCAGCGCCTTGCCCAGTGTCGCCATATACACCGGCACCCGATGATCCACGCCCTGCGCGGCAGGGGTGCCTGCGCCCTGCGGGCCGAGCACGCCGAAGCCATGGGCGTCATCCACCATCAGCCAGGCGTCACGGCTTTCTGCGGCATCGCACAACGCAGCCAGTGGCGCCGCGTCGCCATCCATACTGAAGATGCCATCAGTGACCACCAGCTTGCGGCGGGCATCACCGGCTTTATCGAGCTGGGCTCCCAGACTGGCCGGATCATTGTGGAGATAGCGGCGGAACCGGGCGCCGCAGGCCAGCCCGGCGTCGATCAGTGAAGCGTGGTTCAGGCGGTCCTGAAATACCGCGTCCTGCTTGTCGAGCAATGCCCCGATGATTCCCAGGTTGGCCATATAACCGGTGGAAAACAGCAAGGCCCGGGGGCGCCCGGTGGCGTCTGCCAGGGCCTCTTCCAATGCGTGATGATGATAGCTGTGGCCACAGACCAGATGGGAGGCGCCGCTGCCCGCACCCGTATCGCTCGCAGCGTCCTGCAGCGCGCGGATCACATCCGGGTGGTTGGCCAGGCCGAGATAGTCGTTGGCGCAGAAGTTGAGATAGTGCCTGCCGTCCACCCGCGCTTGCCGCCCGGCGGGTGCGGTCTGGGTCAGACGCTGGCGGTAGCGATGCAGGCGCCGGCGCTCGGCCAGCGCCGGCGCCAGATCAAAGGGGTGAGATGCCTGGGCCGTGCTGGCGGGGGCGGACATGCTGGCGAGATGGCCGGCGGCTCAGGAGACGCGTTTGTTCAGCACCGGTTTCGCGGCGCGTTTGCCCATGGCGTCGTAGAACAGCCCCTGTTCTTCCGCTTCCTGCCCGGCGATCTGCGCCTGCAGGGCCTGCTCGGCCGCTTCGTCGGAATAGTCTCCGGCTTCCAGCGTCAGCGGGTGAATGCCCAGGCGATTGAACAGCTGCCGGTCGTGGGTCGCTTCCGGGTTGTCGGTGGTGAGCAAACGCTCGCCGTAGAAGATGGAATTGGCACCGGCCATGAAACACAGGGCCTGGGTCTGGTCGTTCATTTCCTGACGCCCGGCAGACAGGCGCACAAACGATTCCGGCATCAGGATGCGCGCCACCGCAATGGTGCGCACAAACTCGAACGGGTCCAGATCATCGACATCCGCCAGCGGCGTGCCTTCGATCTTGACCAGCATGTTGATCGGCACTGATTCAGGATGGTGCGGCAGGTTGGCCAGTTGCTGGAGCAGGCCGACGCGATCGTGGCGCCCTTCGCCCATGCCGACGATGCCGCCGCAGCACACCTTCATGCCCGCATCGCGGACATTGGCCAGGGTGTTGATCCGGTCATCATAGGTCCGGGTCGTGATCACCTTGCCGTAGTATTCCGGCGAGGTATCCAGGTTGTGGTTGTAGTAATCGAGACCGGCATCTGCCAGCGAGTCCGCCTGATCTTTGGTGAGCATCCCCAGGGTCATGCAGGTTTCCATGCCGAGCGCCTTGACCTGCTTGACCATCTCCAGGACGTAGGCCATGTCTTTCTCACGCGGGCTGCGCCAGGCGGCCCCCATGCAGAAGCGGGATGCGCCTTTCTCTTTGGCCTGCTTCGCCTCCTCGATCACTTTTTGCACTTCGAGCAGCTTCTCTTTTTCCAGCTCGGTGTTGTAGTGCCCGGACTGGGAGCAGTATTTGCAGTCTTCCGGGCAGGCACCGGTCTTGATCGACAGCAGCGTGGACACCTGCACCGCATTGGGATCGAAGTGGGCCCGGTGCACCGAGGCGGCCTGGAACAGGAGATCGTTGAAGGGCAGGGAAAACAGCGCCTCGATGTCATCCCGGCGCCAGTCGTGGCGGGTGCCGGCGCGTGCGCCCTGGCTGACAGAAGACGGGGCGGATGTCGTCGGTGAATTGGCGGTAATGGCTGTCATGTTCCCTGCTCCGGGGCGGCTAGTCTGGGGGCAGATTAGGTAGCCGACAGGGACATGTCAACCAGATGAGCATCTCAAAAGTTTACGAATGGACAATTTTTAACCTGCTCCAGCCACCCTGCCCCCTCTGCCGCTTGCCCGCCGAGATCCCGTCGGGCCTGTGTGCAGGATGCCTGGCAGACATCACCCCCATGGCAATCTGGCAACCCGGCGCGCGGCCGGGCGGGTATGGTGCCTGCCGTTGCGGCTTGCCGCTGGCAGCAGGCGCTGGTCGCGACGGCGGCGCGGCGGGTGATCTGCCGCCGCTGTGTGGCCGTTGTCTGCGCCACCCGCCCGCCTTTGATCGGGTCGTTGCCCCGCTGGCGTACCAGTTTCCGCTGGATTTGCTGTTGCTGGGCTACAAGCGCCAGCGGCGCCTGGTGCTGGAGCGTCCCCTGCTGCATCTTTGGCACACACAGCTGGCACTGATCGCCGACGGCCGTCTGGCTGTGCCGCGCCCGGAAGCGCTGGTGCCCGTGCCGCTGCACTGGCGACGGCTGTGGTGGCGTGGCTTCAATCCCGCTGCACGGCTGGCGGACACGGCGGCCACGCGGCTGGCTATTCCCGTGTTACCGGCCCTGATCCGGCCTACTGCCACACCCTCCCAGCAGGGGCTCGACGCCAGCGCCCGACGTCGTAATTTGCGCAACGCACTGATTGTCGACCGTCCCGTAGACGGCCTGCACCTGGCACTGGTGGATGACGTCGTGACCACCGGCAGCACCGCACAGACCGCCGCGCTCGCACTGCTGCGCGCCGGCGCCGCGCGGGTCGATGTGTGGGCACTGGCGCGCACGCTGCCGGGACCGTCGGACACCTGATCTGCGAGACCCACCTACGCATTGCCTGCCGGACACGGCATAATGCGCGAACAAGAGTCGGCATGCAGCCGACCGGTTGTGTGGGGCTCTCCTGATGATGCACAAAACAAAAAGCACGATAGACGCCACGTTCCAGACGATGCTCAAGGCCAGGCTGGCCAGAACCCTGATCTCCCTGGTTGCCTGCCTGGCTGCCCTCTTTGGCACCAGCACAGCCATCGCCGATCAGGAGCGTTATGGCGGTGTGCACCTGATCCGCGGCACCGTACTGTCCATCGGCCGGGTCGATCCGAGCGCCGACGTGGAGACCGGTTTCTTCGTCGATGCCAATTATTCCAGCGTGGCGCTGAACGCCGGTATTGGCAGCAAGACCTTCGGCGACGCCCGCTCGTCTACACCGGATGCGGATGCCGAACGTGTCGCTGAAAAACGGGTCAACAATGTCTACGCTGGCGTAGGCTTCGGCCGGATCATCCAGTTCCAGGGCGGTTATGGCAATCAGGGCGAACTGCTGCGGCTGCGCTCGGACTTCAATTTTCGTTCCATCGTGGATTTCCTGACACAGGAAAGTACGCCGCGCCAACGGCTGCTCCTGGCAGACCGCATCACCTTCACCATTGCGGTGGAACGCTACAGCGGCAAATATGACGCCTTCAATAACGCCACCTGGGGCGTGGGCCTGCTGTTCTAGCTGCCGTTTTACCCGCTGCCGCGTTAAAGGGAGCCGTGTTGAATATCACGATCTATCAGGGCCACTACCCGCCGCCCAACCCGGATGGCATCACCGTCGTCATCGATGTGATCCGGGCCTTCACCACCACCCACTTTGCCTTCGTTGGCGGCGTGACGCAGATATTGCCGGTAGCAACTGCCGAGCAGGCGTTTGCGTTGCGGCAACAGTTCCCCCGCGCCCTGCTGGCTGGTGAGGTCGACGCCTTGCCGATTGAGGGCTTTGATTTCGGCAACTCGCCCTGGGAAGTGGATAACGCGGATCTCGCCGGGCGCACCCTGATCATGCGCACCACCAATGGCATGAAAGCCACCCTCAACGCACGGCCCTGCGCCGGCCTGTTTGTCACCGGCCTGATCAGCGCCCCGGCAACCGCCGAGATGATCCGCGCCCGCAACCCCCGGCACGTGCTGCTGGTGGCCTCCCACCCCACCGGCGACGAGGATATGGCCTGCGCCGAATATCTCAGCCTGCTGCTGGGCGGCGCCGGCATCAGCCGGGATCAGGCCCGGACGCGCACCCGGCAGGCACGCTCTGCCGTCAAATTCCTGAACGGGAGCAACCCCCGTCTGCGCGCCGCAGATATCGACATGGCCGCCCGCTGCGAACCCACCGGCTTTGCCATGGAGGTTACCGGCGAGGCGCCCATTGCCATTCACGCGGTACCGCTGGTGCAGGGCAAAGAGTCCACCCCGGGTGTCCTTTAAAGTCATGTGACTTCACGGTCGGCTGCTGTAGGCTGTTAATCAAACGGTTGTTTGAATCAACCTTCTATCAGCCTTCCGGGAGAAGCCTCCATGATCGAATGGAATGAACAGCAGCGCATGATTCAGGGCATGGTGCGGGATTTCGTCCAGAAAGAAGTCGTGCCCCAGCTGGACGATATCGAGTACAACGGCGTGCCGCCGTACGACATCCTGCGCAAGATGATCAAGACCTTCGGCATGGATGTGATGGCGAAGCAGAACTTCGACAAGCAGATCGCCCGCGAGAAAGCCATTGCTGCCGGGGAGCAGGTGGAAGAGAAGAAGAAGGACGGCGCCTCCGCTGGCGCGGGCGAACAGGCCGCCATGACCATGATCCCGATCATCGAGCTGTGCCGGCATTGCCAGGGCCTGGTAACCGCCATGGGCGTCTCCATGGGCCTGGGGGGCGGCGCCATCATGAGCAAGGGCACCACCGCGCAGAAGGAGCGCTGGGCGCTGCCGCTGCTGACCATGGAGAAGATCGGCGCCTGGGCGATTTCCGAGCCGAACTCCGGCTCTGATGCGTTCGGACAGATGAAGACGCTGGCCAAGCGTGATGGCGAGGGCGGCTACATCATCAACGGCAGCAAGACCTGGATTACCAACGGGCCGTATGCGGACACCATCATCCTGATCTGCAAACTGGATGAAGAAGGCGTGGCGCCGCAGGACCGCAAGATCGTGTCCTTTATTCTCGACAAGGGCATGCCGGGTCTGGAGCAATCCAAACCCTTCAAGAAGATGGGCATCGGCGCCTCGCCCACCGGCGAGCTGTTCCTCAGTGATGTGAAGGTCGGTGTGGATCGCCTGTTGGGCGGCAGCGAGGACAGCTACGGTCGCTCCGGCGCCAAAGCCACCTTCATGCAGGAGCGGGCCGGGGTCGCGGCCATGGCACTGGGCATGGTGGAGCGCGCCCTGGAGCTGTCGGTCCAGTACGCCAAAGACCGGTCCCAGTTCGGCCGCCCCATTGGCCAGAACCAGCTGATCCAGCTGAAACTGGCGAAGATGGAAGTGGCCCGCATGAATCTGCAGAACATGGTGTTCCGCTATCTGGAAACCGTGGCCAGCGGCAAGCTGATGACCATGGCGGAGGCCTCTGCCATGAAGCTGTATGCCGCCCAGACAGCCATGGAGGTCAGCACCGAGGCGGTGCAGATACATGGCGGCTATGGCTACATGCGCGAATCCCGAGTGGAGCAGCTGATGCGGGACGCCAAGATCCTGCAAATCTATGCCGGCACCGATGAAATGCAGATCATTGCCATTGCCAGAGACCTGCTGAGCCGCGACTGAGCCCGCGCGGGCGGGCAATGCTACATTGCCCGCCCTTCGTGTTATTCTTCAAGCCTGACAGTCCTCGACACCCAGTCCCAGACACCAATAACAAGAATCAGGGCGAGAATAATGACGACAGCTCACACCTCCCGGTGGCGGCATGGCCGCACATCTACCTGTGCCATTCTTCTGATCGCCATCGCGGCGCTCACCAGCGGCTGCCAGCGGCTGCAGGGCGAGCGCGATGGTGATACCTATTACGCACCGGCCGCGGCCTACGCCGTGGACCTGTCGATCAATACCTTTCGTGGCAAAGTCACGTTGGAAGAGCGCTGCGATGCCCACAGCGGCTCTACCACCTTCTGGGACGGCAGCGGGCGTATGTTCCGCATCGATTACCACCGCGCCGAGAGCAACCCGAATTTCGATACACCCCGCTTTGCCTCGGACCTGACGCTGATGAATCTGGTGCTCAACCACTATCTGCGCGACAAGATCGCGCCGACGGCCATGATTACGTCCGTCGAGGCCGCGCACCGGGAATTTCTCCAGGACGCCACACCGCGCTCACTGTTTGCTATTGTTGGTCTGGATGTGGACCCTTCGCGCCAGCCAGAGGCCGGTGCCGTCGGTGGCAGGCACTATTACGGCTTTCTGCTGTTCAAACAGGGTGAGATGATATACGTGGTGCAGCACCGGCAGCCGGTGCTGATGCCGGAAAAAATGAAGTCCGTGCTGCTGCACCTGGCAGAGGCCATGGCGATTCCGGGGCGCGAACGCAGCGCCTCTGAGATGGAGCGCTTGCGGCGCCTGCTGGCACGCATGGCGCCGGGCGTGCGCGGACCGGAAAGGCTGTGCAGCCCGGACTGAACTGGCTGAGCGAATCCGAAGGCGGAATGAACCAAAGGAGAGGCATATGTCTTCCGAGCACAACACACTGGCCCAGGAAAGCTGTGACGCCTGCCGGGCCGACGCCCCGCAGGCAACCGAGGCAGAGATCCGCGAATGGCGGCAATCATTGCCACAGTGGAAGTTGATCGAGGAAGATGGCGTACAAAAGCTGGAACGGGCCTTCACTTTCAGCAACTTTGTCCAGGCCATGGCCTTTACCCGGCGCGTCGCAGATCTGGCAGAAGCCGAAGGCCATCATCCGGCACTGCTGACCGAATGGGGCAAGGTTACCGTGACATGGTGGAGCCACAAGATCGCCGGCCTGCACCGCAATGACTTCATCTGTGCAGCAAAAACAGACACGCTGAACACCTGAGGCGTCGAAGACGACTCTCTCTGCGGGAAGAAACTGCTTGAAACACTCCCTGTTGATCGCTGCCGCTGTGGCGGGGCTGCTCCTGATCGCGTTGACGCCGACGCTGATCCTGCATTGGCACATTCAGATGGACTATCAGCCGGAGCCGGAGGAGCCGCCCATCTGGCCCATCCCCGATGATGAGACGGCGGCACGCAAGGCGCTGTTCATCAATATGATGCTGCCCGCCGTGCAGGCCAGCAACCGGGAGTTGCTCACCGAGCGCGAACAGGTACAGGGAATTCTGGAACGCCGCGAGCGGGGCACACACGTCACAAAGAGCGAATACACCTGGCTGGCAGAGCAGGCCTCGCGCTACAGATTGTCGGTACCGGAGGAGAGCGAGGACATCACGGCAGGCTGGCTCAATACCCTGTTACGTCGCGTGGATATCGTACCGGCCGATCTGGCACTGGCACAGGGCGCACTGGAGTCCGCCTGGGGCACCTCCCGCTTCGCGGAAGAGGCCAACAACTACTTTGGCCAGTGGTGCTTCAGCCCTGGCTGTGGCGTGGTGCCTGCGCGACGCCCACTGGGCGCCCGCTATGAGGTGCAACGCTTTGACTCACTGGACGCCGCCGTTTCCAGCTACATGCGCAACCTGAACTCCCATCCGGCCTACCGCGAGCTGCGCGCGCTGCGTGAGCGCCAGCGGCACGAGGGCGCCTCGCCCAGCGGCCATGTCATGGCAGCCGGCCTCTCGCTATACGCCGAAATCGGCGACACCTATATCGACCATATTCGCAGCGTCATTCGCGTCAACAATCTGAATGAATTTGCGGACTACTGATCTGCTCGTGGTGTGGCTCACTCCGCATACCAGCGACCGTCGGCCTTGCGCATCCACAGGTGCGAATACCAGTAGAAGCGTCCGCCGCCGGCACTTGCCGTGCAATTGACCAGGCTGCGGCCGGCGGCAAGATCCCCGGCCGGAGTCACCCTGACGCGCGCCGCGCCCTGCCCCGCAGTCCATTCGGTTTTCGCAGCCTGACCGCGCGCAAAGCAATTCAGCCCGCGACCATGCCAGCTCTCCGGCAATGTCAGCTCAAAAGAAGGACGAGCCTCTTCGGTAATGCTGGCATCCGGCGTGACGCGGGATACCGGCATCGGCAAGGCACGCACCTTGTCGCCCAGCCCATCCCAGTTCGCGAACTGTCGATTGACCGGAATGCGCGGCACGTCCAGCCAGTTCACGTTGCCGTCCAGAGCGCCGCTGCGCTGGGCAAAGCCGATGTAACCCAGGTTGCCCAGCAGCTCACGCACGGCCGGGTCATGCTCGCCGTAGGGATAGGCGAAGTATTTCGGCAAGGATTCGCCGATCCATTCTTCCAGCAGCGCCTGGCCCCGCTGCACATCATCACTGATGCGCTTGCGCCAGGCGCGCGAGGACTCGCCATCCTGACGGCGCACCAGGTGCGGATGGGTATGACTGTGGTTGACCATCAGGTGGCCGCGCTGATGCAGCGCCCGAATCTGGTCGATACTCATCATTGGTCTGCGGCGCTGCTGCACCGGCTCAGTGGCCACGAAGACCGTGGCCTGCCAACCGCGCTCCTCCAGCATCGGGATAGCGTTATCAATGATGCTGTCGTAGGCATCATCAAAGGTAATGCTGGCCAGTTTCTCCCGCGGGTCTGCGCCATCCCGAACGCGCTGCACCAGCTCATCAAGGCGCACGACCTCGAAGCCTTCCTCATCCAGGCGCTGCAGATGTTCACGGAACTGCGCCGGCGTCACCGAGGTGGCGGCAGGTGTCGTATCGCTGACGTGGTGATAGAGCAGAATCACCGCAGCCTGCGCAGGCAACGCGGCGGACACCAGCAGCAACAGGGCAAGCAGTCTGATCATTTGCATCACCGGTCTGTCAGTTTCGGTTAGTGTTGGCTCTGGCAGCGGGTGCTAGCATCCCGCCATGCCGTGTACTTCACGTACCGTGAAGCAACAAGTCTGGAGCCTGACATGTCCCTGAGCAAGGAACAACTCGACACCATCAAGACCGCCGCCTCCACCCCGTTTCCGTTTGCCACGCGCTGCGGCTCCACGGTGGACGAACTGGAGCGCGGCTACTGCAAGATGAGCATGCCCCTGGCGCCGAACGTCAATCACATCGGCACCATGTATGCCGGTGCGCTGTTTACCCTGGCGGAGCTGCCCGGCGGCGTGATCTTCCTGTCCACCTTCGACACGCGCAATTTCTACCCCATCGTCAAGGACATGCAGATCCGTTTCCGGCGCCCGGCAAAAACCGATATCACGGTTGAAGTCCGCATCACCGAAGAGGAAGTACAGCGCATCCAGTCCGAAGCGGACGCCAACGGCAAGGCAGACTTTGAATGGGAATGTGAGCTGAAAGACACCAGCGGCGAAGTCGTCGCGATCTGCCGCAACCTGTATCAATTGCGCAAGATCGGCATGTAAATCATTTGTCTGGCCGCCGGAAAGCCCTCGAAGGAGAACGTCATGTCATCCGCTGCCGTACGTGAGGCGCCTGCCCCCTGGCAACTGACAGGGCGCGCCTACGCCATCGCGTTACGCCTGCCGGACGCACAGCGCATCGAACAAGCCGGCGTGCCGGCGATACTCGGCGAGCCCGCAGGCCGCTACAGCCTGATGATGTTCGTGGACTATACCGACTCAAATGTGGGGCCCTACCACGAGCTGCTGTTTATCCCGGGCAGTTATGACTTCGTCGACGGCCACCGCCATCTGTCCATCGGGCACATCTATGTGTCCAGCCAGGACAGCGTCGTCAACGGCCAGAACAACTGGGGCATCCCCAAGGACCTGGCCAGCTTCGAGGTGGTACGCGGCAAGCGGGAAGACACGGTGACGGTATCACAGGACGGGCAGGTGTTCTGTCGGCTGACGTTGCGACACGGGCGGCTGGGTGTGCCGGTGTTTGCGCCGCTGGTACCGCGCCGCCTGCGCACACTGGGGCAGGTTCGTGAGGGCAAGACGTTTATCTATGCGCCGTCCGCCAGCGGCACCCTGTGTCGCGGGCAACTGACAGAAAGCTGGGCCGACGGCGTGCACTTCCCGGAAATCCAGAAGGGCCGCGTCATCGCAGGCGGCTATATGCCCGCCTTCCGGATGAACTTCCCGGTGGCGGACACCTTTTCATCTTGAGTTCAGCGCTGGCTGAACTCATGCACCGCCTCGATGAAGGCACCGGCGTGGGCCGGGTCCACCTGGGGCGTAATGCCGTGGCCGAGGTTGAAGATGTGGCCATTGTGCGGACCGAAATCATCCAGAATACGTTTCACCTCGGCGCGAATCGCCTGAGGTGATGCGTACAGCACCGCCGGGTCCATATTCCCCTGCAACGCGACCTGCCCGCCAATGCGCTCCCGGGCGCGACCGATATTGATGGTCCAGTCCAGGCCAACACCATCACAGCCGCTGGCGGCGATATCTTCCAGCCACAGGCCGCCATTCTTGGTGAACAGAATCACCGGCACCTTGCGGCCATCGTGTTCACGAATCAGGCCGTCGACAATCTGCTGCATATAGCGCAGGGAAAACGTCTTGTAGCCTTCTGCCGAGAGCGCGCCGCCCCAGGTATCAAAGATCTGGACCGCCTGAGCCCCGGCGCGAATCTGGGCATTGAGATAATCGGTCACCGAGCGTGCCAGTTTGTCCAGCAGCTGATGTGCCAGCTCAGGCTGGCTGTAGACCATGGCCTTGAGATGACGGAAGTCCTTCGAGGAACCGCCTTCCACCATGTAAGTGGCCAGCGTCCAGGGGCTACCGGAAAAGCCGATCAGCGGCACCTTGCCATTGAGCTCGTGGCGAATGGTGCTTACCGCGCGCATGACGTAATCCAGATCCTTTTCTGCATCCGGCACTGGCAACGCATCAATCTCCGCCGCCGTGCGCACCGTCTTGCGGAAGCGTGGACCTTCGCCGGTTTCGAAATACAACCCCAGCCCCATGGCATCGGGAATGGTGAGGATATCGGAAAACAGAATGGCCGCATCCAGGTCGTAGCGCGCCAAGGGCTGCATGGTCACTTCGCAGGCCAGCTCGGCGTTCATGCACAGATCCATGAAGGAACCGGCACGCTCCCGGGACGCACGGTACTCGGGCAGATAACGCCCCGCCTGGCGCATCATCCACACCGGCGTCATGTCCACCGGTTCACGATTCAGCGCACGAAGAAAGCGGTCGTTCTTGAGTGCCGGAAAGGTTGCCATGCGCTTACACCCCCAGGTAATCGAGGATGCCTTTGGCCGCTTCGCGACCTTCCCAGATTGCGGTAACCACCAGATCGGACCCGCGCACCATGTCGCCACCAGCAAAGATCTTTTCATTGCTGGTCTGGAACGGGAACGGTTGTTGCTCGGCAGCGCGCACGCGACCGGACTCATCCATATTGATCTGTTTGCTTTCGAACCAGTCCGCCGGGCTGGGGCGGAAGCCGAATGCAATGATCACAGCATCGGCGGGCAGCACTTCTTCGGAACCCGGCACCGGCTCAGGACGACGGCGGCCATTGGCATCCGGCTCACCCATGCGCGTCTGCACTACCTTGACGCCGGTAACCTTGCCGTCCGCGCCGACAATCTCGATGGGCTGACGGTTGAACAGGAATTGCACACCCTCTTCGCGGGCGTTGGCCACTTCGCGGCGTGAGCCGGGCATGTTCTCTTCATCGCGACGGTATGCACAGGTCACACTCGCAGCCTGCTGACGGATAGAAGTGCGATTGCAATCCATGGCGGTATCACCACCACCCAGCACGACAACCCGCTGACCCGACATATCAATAAAGTCTGCCGCATCCTTCTCGAAACCGAGGTTACGGTTCGCACTGGAAATCAGGAAAGGCAGCGCCTCATGCACGCCGCTGAGCTCTTCACCGGGGAAGCCACCCTTCATATACGTGTAGGTGCCCATGCCCATGAAGACGGCATCGAACTCTTCCAGCATTTCATCAATGGTGATGTCCTTGCCCACTTCCGTGTTCAGGCGGAATTCGATCCCCATGCCTTCGAACACTTCGCGGCGCTTGGCCATGACCGGCTTTTCCAGTTTGAATTCCGGAATGCCGAAGGTCAGCAGGCCGCCGATTTCCGGGTAGCGATCAAACACCACCGGCTTGACGCCACTGCGCACCAGCACATCCGCACAGCCAATACCGGCAGGCCCCGCACCGATCACAGCGACTTTCTTGTCGGTCCACACCACTTTGGACATGTCCGGACGCCAGCCCATGGCCAACGCCGTATCGGTAATGTATTTCTCGGTGGCGCCAATGGTCACCGCACCGAAACCGTCATTCAGGGTGCAGGCACCCTCGCACAGACGATCCTGGGGGCAAACACGGCCGCAGACTTCCGGCAATGAATTGGTCTGGTGGCTCAGCTCCACGGCTTCCATCAGGTTGCCTTCGGAGATCAGCTTCAGCCAGTTCGGAATATAGTTGTGTACCGGGCACTTCCACTCGCAATACGGATTGCCACAGGCCAGACAGCGATGGGCCTGGTTCTCCACTTCCCGCACTTCGTAGGGGTAGTAGATCTCCTCGTACTTTTCCTTGCGCGCTTCAGGGGCCTTTTTCTTCGGATCCTGACGCGGCACATCCAGAAACTGGAAGCTGTTATTCAGACGCTCACCCATTTCCTACCTCTTCTTCACAGGCCCGGTACTCATGCACAGCACGTCACGCTGAGCACTCAAGCCGGATTGGCACGCGTGCTCTTGAGCAGATTCTCGAGGCTGGCGGCTTTCGGCTTGACCAGCCAGAACTTGCGGCTCATGGCATCAAAGTTATCGAGGATGTAACCGCCCCACTCGCTGCCGGTTTCCTCAACATATTCCCGCAACACACTGCGCAGATGGCTGCGGTGTGCTTCTGTCGCCTCGGTGCTGATGCGATGCAGCTCGATCAGCTCCGGGTTGATGCGGTCGAAGAACTGATTGTCCTGATCCAGCACATAAGCAAAGCCACCGGTCATGCCGGCACCGAAGTTGTAGCCGGTGTCGCCCAGTACGGTGACACAGCCGCCGGTCATGTATTCGCAACAATGGTCGCCCGCACCTTCCACCACCGCGTGGGCACCGGAGTTACGCACACCAAAGCGCTCACCGGCGCAGCCCGCAGCAAACAGCTTGCCGCCGGTGGCACCGTACAGGCAGGTGTTGCCGATGATCGACGTGTCCTGGCTCTTGAAGGGGCTGCCGGTCGGCGGCCGGATGACCAGCTTGCCGCCCGCCATGCCTTTGCCGACGTAATCGTTGGCATCACCTTCGATGTACATATGCAGGCCACCAGCATTGAACACGCCGAAGCTCTGGCCGGCGGTGCCGACGAAGCGCACGCGGATGGGCGCATTGCTCATATCCAGATTGCCGTAGCGCCGTGCAATTTCACCGGAAATACGCGCACCGATGGAGCGGTTGCAGTTGGTGATGTCGTAATGGAACGAACCACCACTGCGGCTTTCGATGGCCGGCAGCATGTCCGCCACCATCTGCTCCGCCAGCTCGCCTTTATCGAACGGCTCGTTGCGGTGCACCTGACAGTACTGGGGCTTGTCCGCCGGAATCGCGTCATTCCGCAGCATCGGCAGCAGATCCAGCTTTTTCTGTCGGGCCGTCTCGCCTTCCAGCATCGCGAGCAGATCGGTACGACCAATCAGGTCCGCCAGCGAGGTGACACCCAGCTTCGCCAGCAGCTCACGCACTTCCGTGGCCACGAAGGTGAAGTAGTGAATCAGCATTTCCGGCGCACCGATAAAGTGCTCCTTGCGCAGATCGTCACGCTGGGTCGCCACGCCGGTGGCGCAGTTGTTCAGGTGACAGATGCGCAGGTATTTGCAGCCCAGTACGACCATGGGCACGGTGCCGAAGCCGAAGGACTCAGCGCCCAGAATCGCGGCTTTCACCACATCCAGGCCGGTCTTCAGGCCGCCGTCAGTCTGCAGGCGAATCTTGTCGCGCAGATCATTGCTGCGCAGCGCCTGATGCGCCTCGGACAGACCCAGCTCCCAGGGCGAGCCGGCATAGCGGATGGATGTCAGCGGGCTGGCCGCCGTACCGCCGTCATAGCCGGAGATGGTAATCAGGTCGGCGTAGGCTTTGGCAACGCCAGCGGCGATGGTGCCGACACCGGGCTCTGATACCAGCTTGACCGACACCTGCGCCTGCGGATTGACCTGCTTGAGGTCGAATATCAGCTGCGCCAGATCCTCGATGGAATAGATGTCATGGTGTGGCGGCGGCGAAATCAGCGTGACACCGGGCACCGAATGACGCAGACGCGCGATCAGTTCGTTGACCTTGCCGCCGGGCAGCTGCCCGCCTTCGCCAGGCTTGGCACCCTGGGCCACCTTGATCTGCAATACTTCAGCATTGACCAGGTAATGCGGTGTCACACCGAAACGGCCGGACGCGATCTGTTTGATCTTGGACACACGCTCGGTACCGAAGCGGGCAGGATCTTCGCCACCCTCGCCGGAATTGGAGCGCCCACCCAGACGGTTCATCGCTGTGGCAATCGCTTCATGCGCCTCCGGAGACAGGGCACCCAGCGACATGCCGGCAGAATCGAAACGCGGCAGAATCTTTTCGATGGGTTCCACGTCATCCAGCTGCACGGGCGTAATATCGTCGCGCAGTTTCAGCAGATCACGCAGCGTGGCCACCGGACGGTCGTTGACCAGTTCAGCGTACCGCTTGTAGGCCTCGTAATCGCCGGAGTTCACGGCTTCGTGCAGGGAGTGGATCACGTCCGGATTGAAGGCGTGATATTCCTTGCCGTAAATGAATTTCAGCACGCCGCCGGCATCGATCGGCTTGCGCTGCTTCCAGGCGTCACTTTCCAGCGTGCGGAAATCACTTTCGAAATCACTGAAGTCCGCGCCGCCAATACGACTGGGCACGCCACAGAAGCACAGATCCACGACCTCACGGGCCACACCCACTGCTTCGAACAGCTGGGCGCCACGATAGGAGGCGATAGTGGAAATGCCCATCTTCGACAGGATTTTCAGCAAGCCTTTGTTAATGCCCTTGCGGAAGTTCTTCTGCAATTCCACCGCATCGCCCAGCAGCTCGCCGGAGCGCACCATATCGGCAATGACGTCATAGGCCAGATACGGATACACCGCCGTGGCGCCGAAACCGAACAGCACAGCAAAATGGTGGGGGTCGCGGGTCGTTGCCGTTTCCACAATGATGTTGGCATCACAACGCAGACCTTTGGCGGTCAGGTGGTGATGCACGGCGCCGGTGGCCATGGCCGCATGAATGGTAAAGCGCCCCGGCTCGATGGCGTAATCCGACAGCACCATGAGGACTTTGCCGCCGCGCACGGCCGCTTCAGCTTTCGCACACAGATCAACAACGGCCTGCTTCAGGCCCACCGCAGGATCATAGTGCAGCGACAGACGTTCGTGGGCGTAACCCTCACGGTCAAGCTGCAGCAGGTTGGCAAACTTCGAATGCGACAGGATCGGCGTGGAAAGAATCGCGCGATCCGCATGGGCCGCATCTTCCTCGAACACATTGCGCTCGGCGCCGATACAGGTTTCCAGCGACATCACGATGGCTTCGCGCAGCGGATCAATCGGCGGGTTGGTGACCTGGGCAAACTGTTGCCGGAAGTAGTCATAGACCGGGCGTTCGCGCTTTGACAGCACGGCCATGGGCGTATCGTCGCCCATGGAGCCCACGGCTTCCTGGCCAGCTTCCGCCAACGGCCGCAGCACCTGATCACGCTCTTCGAAGGTCACCTGGAACAGCTTCTGGTAGGCCAGCAATTCGCTCGGCTGCACCTCGTCCATGCGCTCCACTTCGGTATCGTAATCCGCCTCGATGCGCAGGCCCTTGCCCTTGAGCCACTCGCGATAGGGCTGGCGTACCTTGAGCTTGCTGTCGATGTCGTTGGTGTGCAGCAATTCGCCGGTTTCGGTATCCACGGCCAGAATCTGGCCCGGCCCGACACGCCCTTTGGCCACGACATCTTCCGCCGCGTAACCGTAGACGCCGATTTCCGAGGACACGGTAATGAAACCGTTGCGGGTGATCACCCAACGCGACGGACGCAGGCCGTTGCGGTCCAGCATGCACACGGCATACCGGCCATCGGTAATGACCAGCCCGGCAGGACCATCCCAGGGCTCCATGTGCATGGAGTTGTATTCGTAGAAGGCGCGCAGATCCGCGTCCATGGTTTCCACGTTCTGCCAGGCCGGCGGCACCATCATGCGCACCGCGCGGAACAGATCCATGCCGCCTGCAACGAGAATCTCCAGCATGTTGTCCATGCTGGAGGAATCCGAGCCCGTGCGGTTGACCAACGGTTCGAGTTTATCCAGACCGGGCAGCAGGTCGTTGACGAACTTGGGGGTACGCGCCACAGACCAGTTGCGGTTGCCCTGGATGGTGTTGATCTCGCCGTTATGTGCCAGATAGCGGAACGGCTGAGCCAGCGGCCAGCGCGGCATGGTGTTGGTGGAGAAGCGCTGGTGGAACACAACGATGGCGGTTTCCATCGCCTCGTCACCGAGGTCCGGGTAAAAGGCCGGCAGGTCCACCGGCATCATCAGCCCTTTGTAGGCGACGACAGACGCGGACAGCGAGCAGACGTAGAAGTGCTCATCCACACCAATGCGCTGCTCCGCATGGCGGCGCGCAAAGAACAGGCGACGATTGAGTTCGACATCAGAGAGGCCGTCGACGCCAACCAGGATCTGGGCGAAACCCGGCAGGGTCTGCACGGCGATCGGGCCCAGGCAATCCGGGTCGGTGGGCACATCACGCCAGCCCAGCACCGTCACGTCCTGGCGCTTGAGCTCTTCTTCCACGATGGCGCGCTGGCTGGCCGCCTTGTCGGCGTCCGGGCTCAGGAAGAGCATGCCCACGCCATAGCTGTCGGTGAGCGCGATGCCCAACTCGCCAGCGACCTTGCGGAAGAAGGAGTCCGGCTTTTTCAGCAACAGACCACAGCCATCACCGGTCTTGCCATCAGCGTTGATGCCACCCCGGTGGGTCATGCATGTCAGTGCTTCGATTGCGGTCTGCAGGAGCTCATGACTTGCCCGGCCTTCGGTATGAGCGATCAGACCGAAGCCACAGTTGTCGCGAAATTCTCCGGGCTCATAGAGACCCCGCACCAGCGTTGAATTCTGCTGCATCAAAACCTTTCCTCTTGAAATTCAGAGACTTACTCAGAGACGCTTTATCAGAGACTTAGACGAAGGTTATCTGCGCCCGGCGAGCGGCGACGGCAAAAGGGCGCTCATTTTACACACTGGACCCATGGCCGACAAATGGGGCCGGATTCACACCTCCAGGCCCACCCCGGGGGATCAGTCGGCGCGGCTGGCCATCTCGTCCTGAATGGTCGAAATCTGCCGCGGGAAAGGGCCGGCAGCGGCCAGATCAGCAGGCAGTTGCCCGCGCCCCTCGGTCGCTGCCGTGCGGGATTCGAAAGGCCCGAACAACACGATGAACACGTTACGCTCATTGCGCCGCGCACGATAGTAGGCGCTGCGCTCGACGCCCAGGCGATCTGCCAGCGCACGCGCGCTGTCTTCGCTGGACGCCAGTGTCACTTGCAGCATCCAGTGGTCTGCAGGCGCAGTGAGTAACCACTCATCCCGGCGATAGCCCAGCTCGGCGTCCAGCCCGGACATGGCCGGTGACTGGTCGGCGCGCACCACGGTGGGCGCATCGGGCGCGGTCTCTGGCACATCCGGCTCAGGTTCCGGTGCTGGCTCAGGCTCAGGCTCGGGCTCGGGCTCAGGCTGAGCCTGAGGAGATTGTTCCGCTGGCAGCGCGGGAGCAGCCTGCGGCTCTTGTGCCCCGGACTGGCTCACAGCGCCTGCCGGTGAGGGGGCCGGAGCGTCTGCGGTAACGGTCTGAGGCACTTCGCGCACCGGCAGAGCCAGGCTGCGCACGTCCTCATCCGCCTTGTCACCCCGTGGCCAGAGAATAATCAGCACCAGCGCCAGACCGCCAACCGCGGCCAGATGCTTCCAGGGCATCTGGAAATCGGCCAGCGGGTTGTTGCTGCGCAGCGTCGGTGGTGGCAGGGCAGCCAGCAGGGTAGCAGGCCAGACGCCAGCGTCATCATTCAGGTCGTCATCGAGCACATCATCAAACAGCGCCGCCACCTCGTCCTCTGACAGCGTCGCGCCAGCGACGACGTCCAGAAACTCGATGGCCTGATCCTCGCTCAGCGGCTGCAGGGGCAGATCATCGGTAATCGTCAGATCTGCCGCCTCAATGCGGGCTACCATTTCCGGGTACCCGCCAAGGATCACCGCAAAACCGGCACCCAGCCGCTCGCGTAACACACCCAGCGTGGCAATGGCTTCGCCGCCCAGCTGCTCGCCATTATCGATAATCAGCATCAGCGGTTCGCTGGCGAGCGCCCGCTCCAGGGTGGCCGCAAAGTCCTCTTTTGCCACGCCAAAATAGCCCAGCAGCGCAGACAACAGCGCGTTGCGGGACGGCGTTTGCGCGCCATCGACGCGGACCACCGCGCCATGATCCAACAGCCGCATGGCGGCTTCACCGAGCAGCGTGGAGACCCCGGCGCCCGCCGGACCAGTCAGCGCCACCAGGCCGCCACGCAGCCCGGCGTCGCAAAGAATCTCCAGTGCGTCGCCCCGGCCGGCGCCGCGATAGAAGACGCCATCCTGCTGGTCCAGGTCGTCAGGGTCGTTGCGGTTCACGCTGTTCGATTTCAAGAATGACACATTCGCTCCAGCAGGCGCGTCAACGCCAGTTTATCGAAATCCCCAGTGACCACAGCCTGACCGATGGCACGCAGCAATACCAGACGCAAGCGTCCGTCCTCGACCTTCTTGTCGTGGGCCATGAGGCTGCTGAAATCCGCGGGCTTCATGCCCGCCGGTGGTGCCACGGGCAGCCTGGCACGCTGCAGCAACTGTGCCAGATCAACCAATGCCTCCTGCGGCAGCCAACCCAGATCCGCAGACAGTTCTGCCGCCATCATCATGCCGGCCCCTACCGCCTCACCATGCAGCCACTCACTGTAGCCCGTGGCGGTTTCTATCGCGTGACCGAAGGTGTGCCCCAGATTCAGCAGTGCCCGGCTACCCTGTTCAGTTTCGTCCTCGGCAACCACGTCAGCCTTGTTGCGACAACTGACCAGAATGGCCTCTGCCAGCAGCGCCGGTTCCCGCGCCATCAACCCTTCCATGTGCCGGTTGAGCCAGGCATGAAAGGCCTTGTCGCGGATCAGCCCGTACTTGATGACTTCCGCCAGCCCGGCACTCAGCTGCCGCTCGGGCAGTGTCTGCAGCACCTCGGTATCAATCAGTACCGCTCTGGGCTGATGGAAGGCACCGATCATGTTCTTGCCACGGGGATGATTGACCGCGGTCTTGCCGCCGACCGACGAATCCACCTGTGCCAGCAACGTGGTCGGCACCTGCAGGAAATCCACGCCGCGCTGGTAGCAGGCCGCAGCGAAGCCGACCATATCGCCGATCACACCACCACCCAGCGCCACCAGGGTGGTGCTGCGGCTGTGGTGCCCGGCCAACAAGGCATCAAAAATGGTTTCCAGCGTCGCCAGGGTCTTGTACTGCTCGCCGTCCGGCAATATCAGGGTTTCAACGTTCAGCCCCTGCAAGCTGTCACAGATGCGCTGCAAATAAAGCGGCGCGACGGTCTCGTTGGTCACCACCAGCACCTGGCTGGCGCGCACATGCTGGCGCAGCAGGTCGCCATCCAGCAGGCCCTGACCTATGTAGATGGGATAACTTCGTGCCCCCAGGGCAACTTCAAGGCTTTGCATGGATTCTCCGGGCCGGACATTGTTCCACTGCGAGTGTTCCGCTGCGATATTGAGGATGATACCCGCAGGCACAGCCTGTGACATCAGGAGGGCAATGGCTGTTCCAGACAATGCAGAATCTGGTCGGCCACCCGGCGCAAATTGCCGGATGTTGTCGGGATGACGTGATGGGCGATCTGCCGATAGATGGGGTCGCGCACACGCATCAGTTCGCTGAGCACGCGCTCCGGATCAGGTGTTTGCAGCAGGGGACGATTGCGGTCATGGCGGGTGCGGGCCACCTGCACCTCTACCGGGGTGTAGAGGTAAAAGGCCCGCCCTCGATCATGAAGATGGCGCCGATTGGCCTCCCACAGCACTGCGCCGCCGCCCGTGGCGAGCACGACTTCCGGCAACGCGGTAAGCTCGTCGATGATTTCCGCCTCGCGGCGACGAAACCCCTCTTCGCCTTCCATATCGAAGATCCAGGGGATATCGGCGCCGGTGCGATCGACAATCACCTTGTCGGAATCATGGAAGGGGCGGCCAAGCACCTGCCCGAGGTATCGGCCCAGGGTGCTTTTGCCGGCACCCATGGGTCCGATCAGGAATACGGAGGGCAGTGCTGGGTCCATCGATCCTCAGTTATTGGCAAAGGTGTCTCTCATCAGCCGTGGCGTAATGAAAATCAGCAGTTCCTGCTTGCCGTCACTGCGGAATTCACGTCGGAACAGGCGCCCGATCCATGGCAGATCACCCAGGAAGGGAGTTTTCACCACACCTTCCGTTTTCTGTTGCTGGAAGATACCACCGAGCACCACTGTTTCGCCATCACTAACCAGCACGGTGGTTTCGACGCGATTGGTATTGATGCTGGGGATACCGGCGATCACCTCACCGACCGAGTCATTGTTGATCTTCAGATCCATGATGATACGGCCTTCCGGCGTAATCCGCGGAGTCACTTCCAGACGCAACTCTGCGTCGATGAATGACACCGCTGTCGCGCCGCTGGAGGTCGCTTCCTGGTAACCGATCTGATTACCGGATGCAATCAATGCGGGCTGCTGATCCGCCGTGAGCACCTTGGGAGTGGCGACGAGTTCGCCATAACCTTCAGCCGCCAGCGCAGACAGCTCGAGCTCCAGGATGCCGGCCGCCAGATCGACGAACCCGAGGGTAAAGCGCGTGGCTTCCGAGCTCTGCACACCCAGATCGACGACCAGCTCTTGCGGTGATTCGATTTCGATATCGTCTGCGTTGAACACGCCTACGCCAAAGTTGAGGGCGTTCTGCGCCCGGCCGGTGCCGACGAAAGCGCGACCATCCCGCGCCAGACGATTGCCCTCGAATGCCAGACCACCCCAGCGCACACCCAGCTCATTGGTCAGGTCGGAGGTTGCGATAACCACACGCGCCTCGATCAGTACCTGCTGCACGGCGATATCCAGTGTGCTGATCACTTCGCGGATTTCGTCCAGCTTGCGATCCGTATCCTGAAGGATCAACGTATTGGTGCGCTCGTCCACCGTCACCGAGCCGCGGGGCGAAAGCAGGGACCCTTCCGCCCGAATCAACGCTTCCATGTCCGTCGCACGGGCATAATTGACACGCACATACTCACTGCGCAGCGGCGCCAGGGACTCGATCTGGCGCTGACTCTCCAGCTCCAGTTGTTCGCGCGCAGCAATTTCGTCTGCCGGGGCCACCAGCAGGACGTTACCGATCTGCCGCTTGTCCAGGCCTTTGGTCTTGAGGATCAGATCCAGCGCCTGGTCCCAGGGAACGTTCTGCAAGCGCAGAGTGATGCGGCCGGTAACGGTATCGGACGCCACCAGGTTCAGGCTGGTGAAATCGGCTATCAGCTGCAGTACAGAGCGCACCTCGATATCCTGGAAGTTCAGGGACAGCTTCTCCCCGGTGTACTGGAAGGCATCGCGACGGCGGCGGGACTCTTCAGCCTGGGTGACGGGCTTGACGCTGATGCTGAACTCGCGGTCTGCCTGATACGCCAGATACTCCCAGTTGCCGGAGGCTTCGATGGTGATCACTGAGGTCTCACCTTCCTGGCGCGCGTCAACGTACTGCACCGGGGTGGCGAAATCCGTGACATCCAGACGACGGCGCAGCTCGCTGGGCAGTTGCGCACCGACGAAACGCGCCACGATCCGGTTACCTTCCTCTTTCACATCCACGGGCGTGGCTGAGCGCGAAAGATTTACCACAATGCGGCCGTCACCATCGCTGCCACGACGAAAATCAATCTGGCTCAGACGACTCTCACGGGCTTCACGAATGGCCGCCGGGCCGCCTTCATCACCGAACACAGGCTGGTCCGCGTCACCCACCCCGAGCTGCAGCACAAGATCATTGCCATCCTGCACCATGTTGTAGCCGGTCAGCTGCGCCAGATTGACGATCAGCCGGGTTCGATCACGGGCTTCCACCACGGTAATGCTGCGCGCATTACCCATACCAAGATTGAAGTTCCGCTCACTGAGACCGCTTTGCGTATCCATGAGATCCAGCGCAATACGCGCCGGCTTCTCGATACTGTAGCTATGATTTTCCGGGGGCGTGCCGTCGAAGTTCAGACGCACCTCGACCCGGTTACCCGGCAACGTTGTATAACTGACATCCTGCAAGACTGCCGCATTCACCGCAGCCGAGGCCAGGGTCGCCACCACGGACAGCGCCAGAGCACCAATTACTCGTCCGCTTATTATTGTTTCGCGCAAGCTTTTCATCACGACTTCCCCAGCATCTTTATTCCGTCAGCGAAATGGCGCGCGGCCGCTCGACCCAGCCATCATGCCCATCCGGTACAATTTCAATAAGGCCCAACCGCGTCTCATCCACAGAGATGACACGACCGAAGTTTCTACCCATGTGGTTACCCAGCCTGACCCGATTCACCGCGCCAGACGGATCCTCGACCAACGCCTCGAGCTCTGCACCCGGGCGCGTGATAGTCCCAACCATACGCAGGGAGTCCAGGCTGAAGCGCTCCAGGTACTCACGCGGCCGCGTCAGATCCGGGTCCACCTGGCGCCCCTGCGGAGCCGTGGCGAGCGTTTCATCAACCGGAGGCGTAAACGGTGCACGCAGCTGGTGGGCACCGTAAGCGAAGGTTGCAATGGGCTCGAACTCCGGCGGCGGATCAATCCTGCCACGGGGTCGCGCCTTGATCTCTGCAATCCTGGCATCCAGTTCAGCAATATTCGCACCGCTACTGCAGCCGCTGACCCCGAAACCGGCACCCAGCAGCAGCATCAGACATCCCGCCATGCGGGGCAAAGAGTTCATTCTCATATCTCTATCCCCCTTAGCGCCGTCTGCGCTGGTCGGCCTGCGGCGCTGGCGCCGATGACGGACTCGACGCGTAGCGATAGGTCTTGGCGGTCACATTCATGCGCAACAGACGCTCATTGCTGCCCTGCTGGGCCGGCACAATACTGAAATCATGCAGCGTCACGATACGCGGGAGACCGGCCACACCACTTACGAAGGCACCAAATCCATGGTAATCCCCGCGCACGATGATCTGGATCGGCAGCTCGGCATAGAACTCCCTTTCGGTTTCGGCGGCCAGTTCGATGCGATCGAATTCCAGCCCACTGCCGAGCCCGGTATGCGTGATGTCTTCCAGCAGACCCGGCACTTCCGTCTCGCGCGGCAATTGTTGCAGGAGCGACCCGAAGGTTTCTTCCATCTCCGCCAGCTGGGCCCGATACTGATCCAGATGATGCGCACGATGCGCCTTCTGTTCCAGCTGCTGCATCAAGGTTCTTTCACTGCTCTCGGCACGATCGCGCTGGTTGTTCAGGTCGGTGATGCTGAACATGTAACCCAGCCCGATGACGACGGCAAAGACGATAACCGCTGCGCCGATCTTGATCGGGGTGGGCCAGCCGCCGACATTCTCGAAATCCAGATCCTGCAGCTTTGCAAGCAGCTCCTGAAGATCGAACTTGTTGGTATCTTCAGCTTTCATTTCTCGCCCTCCGTCTCACTGCGCGGAGACCCCTGCCTGGCAGTCAGCGTAAAGCGGTTCGCCTGGGAATTCGCCTCCACCGCAGCCACACTGATCAGTGTGGGATCAGTGAACCAGGGCGAATCGCCGAGGTTACGCATGAGGCGCGATATGCGGTTATTCGATTCCGCCACACCGGTGATGGTATACAGCGCACCCACGCGACGAACTTCGGTAAAATAGACACCATCCGGCAGCTTGCGCACCAGCTCGTCAAACACATAGACGATGGTCGGGCGATTGCCCTGCAGCTCCTGAATGACGCGCATCCGCTCCACCAGCTCCGAGCGTCGCTGTTCCAGCTCCTGAATCTCGCTGATACGTTGATCGAGCTCGGATATCTCCTTCTCGATATGGCGGTTACGGGCATTCTGGTCGGTGATCGCGGACTGCACGCTGCTCTGCCAGAACATCCACACCAGCACCGCCGCCGCGGCAGCGACGACCAGCAAAACGATGAATTCCACCTGGCGCTGCTTGCGACGCTCCTCCCGCCAGGGGAGCAGGTTGATATGTGTTGTTCTCATTCTTCGAAGCTCCTCAGCGCCAGGCCGCAGGCAATCATCAGCGCCGGCGCATCATTGGCGATGCTGGCTGCACTGACTTTGCTCGCCATGGCCATGTCCACAAAGGGATTGGCCACCGAGCAACTTGCCCCGATCTTTTCCTGCACCAGCTCTGGCAACCCGGCAATCGAGGCCGAGCCCCCGGCGAGGAGGATGTAATCCACCTCATTGAACTGAGTGGACCCATAGAAGAACTGCAGGGATCTGTTGATCTGCTGGACCACGGCTTCCTTGAAGGGCTGCAACACTTCAGACTCGTAGTCATCCGGCAACTCACCGGTTTTCTTCGCCAGCCCGGCCTCTTCCATCGAAATGCCGTAGCGACGCTGAATTTCCTCGGTCAACTGCTTGCCACCGAACAGCTGCTCCCGGGTGTAGACGTTGCGCCCCCGATGCAGCACGTTGAGCGTGGTCATAGTGGCGCCGACATCGAATATCGCCACCGTCTCCAGATCATCTGCATTCGGCAGGTGTGGCAGCACCAGCTGGTAAGCCCGCTCCATGGCGTAGGCTTCCACGTCCACGCCACCCGCCTTGAGGCCGCCGATCTCGAGGCAATCCACCCGCAGCTGCACGATTTCGGTGCGCGAGGCGGCCAGCAGGACATCAACCCGTTCGGGGTTGTCCTCTGTCTGCCCCATGACGCAGAAGTCCATACGGACCTCATCCAGAGGGAACGGAATATACTGATCCGCCTCCGCCTTGATCTGGTTCTCCATCTCGTCTTCACTGAGGGAGGCGTCCATCTCGATCAACTTGGTGATCACGGCAGAACCGGCCACCGCCACGGCGGCAAGCTTGGTACCCGGGCGGGCACGCGACACCAGACGCGCCACTGTTTCTCCGACACTTTCGGAGTCAGTGACGTTCTTTTCGACCACGGCATTGGCCGGCAACGGCTCAACTCCGTAGCTGTCAACACGGTAACGATCACCGCTTTTAGACAGCTCAAGGAGCTTCACAGCCGTTGTACTGATGTCGATCCCCAGGACCCTCTGGGCCTTTTTACTTAGGAAAGGCAGCACTTTAGTTGTCCCGACTGGTTATTATTAAAGTGTTTTTTCAGAAGAAAGATACACTTACAGCGGATTTATGTCTAACCACTTTAGAATTAAGTAATAACAGAAAGGCTGTTAGATCACAACAGCCATACGGGCGTATAATGACGCGCTTCACGGAGTGGACCCGACGTCACTCTCAAGGTCCACATATTTACCCGTCAGAGCCCGTCTCCTATGCTGCTGAAGAAAACCTGGCCCAGACTTCTCCTTGCCCTGATGTTGCTGGGCCTGAGTGGCGCCACCCTCGTCATGACTGCCAGCTTCCTGTACCTCAGCCCTCAGCTGCCGGCCGCGGCCCAGCTGCGCGAGGTCACCTTCCAGATCCCGCTGCGGGTATACAGCCGTGACGGCGATCTGATCGGCGAGTACGGTGAACAGCGTCGTACCCCCATCGCCTACGAGGATATTCCGACCATCTTCATCGACGCCATCACTTCGGCGGAGGATGAGCGCTTCTTCCGGCACAACGGCGTCGATCTACGCGGCCTCACCCGCGCACTGACCGAGCTGCTGCGCTACCGTGAGATCCGCTCCGGCGGCTCCACCATCACCATGCAGGTGGCGCGTAACTTCTTCCTCTCGCGGGACCAGACTTTCCTCAGGAAATTCAATGAGATAGTGCTCTCTCTCCAGATCGAGAAGCTGCTCACCAAGGAAGAGATCCTGGAGCTCTACGTCAACAAGATCTACCTGGGCCACCGCGCCTACGGCATTGAAGCCGCTGCGCACGTCTACTACGGCAAGCGCATGGCCGAGCTCAATCTGGCCCAGATGGCGATGATCGCCGGGCTGCCGAAAGCCCCGTCCGCCTACAATCCGCTGAGCAACCCACGGCGGGCGCTTGCCCGCCGCGACTGGATCCTGGAACGCATGCACGATCGCGGCGTGATCAGCGACGAAGATTACCAGGCGGCCCACAGCGCACCGATTACTGCACGCCACCACGGCTCGCGCCCGGAAGTGGAAGGCTCGTATATCGCCGAAATGGCGCGGCAGGAAGCACTACGGCAAATCGGCCCGCGCATCTATACCGACGGCATCCGCATCACCACCACCCTCGACAGCACCATGCAACGCGCCGCCGTCAGCAGCCTGCGCCATAGCCTGCACGCCTATGACGAACGCCATGGCTGGCGCGGCGCGGAAGCCCGGGTCGCCGTCAATGAACTGCCCGCCCTGCCCGCTGCCGCCGCAGAGCTCGACGCCAGCGACACCGACGCACAGGCTGCCAGCGACGCAGAAGACACGCCGCCTCAGGCCGTGACCCTGGCCGGCATCCCGACCAGCATCGCCGCCTGGGCGCGCGAGCTGCGCAACTATCGGCGCATTGGCGAGCTCGAGGCAGCGCTGGTTGCCGAAGTCGGCGACGACCAGGTACGCCTGGTCCTCAGCACCGGGCAAATCGCCAAGCTGCCCTGGGAGCAGATGAAGTGGGCCAGCCCTTACCTCAACGCCAGTGCCGTGGGCGCGGCACCCAAGGCGCCGGCTGATGTGGTCAGCCCCGGCGATATCGTGCGCCTGCGCGCAGTGGCGGACGACGAGGGCACTAAAGTCTGGCGCCTGGCGCAGCTGCCGGCGGCGCAAGCCGCGCTGGTGGCGGTAGACCCCCAGACCGGTGCCATCCGGGCTCTGCAGGGGGGCTACAGCTTTGCCCAGTCGAACTACAACCGCGCGCTGCAAGCCGAGCGCCAGGCCGGCTCGGCCATCAAGCCTTTCGTTTACGCGGCCGGCATCGAGCGCGGCATCACTGCCGCCACGCTGATCAACGATGCCCCCGTCGTGTTCCAGGACAGTCAACTTGAATCGGCCTGGCGCCCCACGGGCGCCGGGGCTCGCTTCTACGGCCCGACACGGGTAAGGGAAGCGCTGTATCGCTCACTCAATCTGGTCTCCATCCGCCTGCTGCAACAGGTCGGTATCGGCAACACCATGGCCACCCTGAACGAATTTGGCCTGCCAACGCAGCGCTTCGCCCGTGACCTGTCACTGGCCCTGGGCAGCGCCACGGTCACACCACTGGAGATGGCCAGTGCCTATGCGGTGTTCGCCAACGGCGGCCATCAGGTGCCGCCCTGGTTTATCGAGCGCATTGAAGAAGAGGACGGTGAGGTGCTCTGGCAGGCGCCGCAGATCCACCTGTGCGAAGAGGACGAGTGCGATGTGCTGGAGCAGCCACTCCCGGCCGATATTGATGCCCTCACCGAGACCGCCATGCTCGACGACGACAGCGTGACGATTCCGCCACCGCTGCTGGAATGGCGGCCACGCAGTGTCGATGCCCGCACCATCTGGCTGATGGATTCGATGATGAAAGATGTTATCCGTCGCGGCACCGCAGGTAGCGCCCGGACACTCAATCGCAGCGACCTGGCAGGCAAGACCGGCTCCACCAACGACCACCTCGATGCCTGGTTCGCCGGCTACGCGCCGGGCCTCGCCAGCGTTGCCTGGGTGGGTTTCGACAGCCCGGCCACCCTCGGCCGCGGCGAGTACGGTGGCCGCGCAGCACTGCCGATGTGGATCGACTTCAACGCTGAGGCCCTGCCACGGGTCCCGGAAAGAAGCCTGCCCCAACCGCCAGGCATCATCTCTGCGCGCATCAATCCGGACAGCGGCAAGCGCGCCCGGCCGGGCGATCAGGGCGCCATGTTCGAGTATTTCAGGGAGGAGGACTTGCCAGACCTGGATGATGCACTGCACGGCGGCAGTGATGGCGACCAGATAAGTCCCGAAGATCTGTTCTGAAACAAATCTGTTCTGAAACAAAAAAGCCCGCTTTCGCGGGCTTTTTTTGGAACGTCAGATCTCGGGGAAAATATCGTCCACCGTTTTTAACGGATAGTGGGACGGGTAGCCCTTGCGCGCCACACCGCTGTCCACCGCCGCCTGCGCGACTGCCGCCGACACAGCGCCCAGCAAGCGCGGGTCATTGGGCTTGGGGATAATATAGTCAGGCCCGAACGATAGCGCATCGCCGCCATAGGCATTGAGCACTACCTCTGGCACTGGCTCACGCACCAGCCCGGCAATCGCGTGTACCGCCGCCAGCTTCATGGTTTCGTTGATGGCGCTGGCACGCACATCCAGTGCACCCCGGAAGATATACGGGAAGCCCAGCACATTGTTGACCTGGTTCGGATAATCCGAGCGGCCGGTGGCAATGATCAGATCCTTGCGCACCGTGTGAGCCAGCTCCGGGCGAATTTCCGGGTCCGGATTGGCCAGCGCGAAAACAATCGGATTCGGCGCCATGCTGGCGACCATATCCGCCGTCAGCATGTCCGGCCCGGACACGCCGATAAACACATCCGCATCGACCACGGCATCCGCCAGCGTGCGCTTGTCGGTTTCGTTGGCAAACGCGGCCTTGTACTGGTTGAGATCGTCCCGACGAGAGTGAATCACGCCCTTGCGGTCCAGCATCAGGATATTTTCCCGACGCACACCCAGTTCGATCATCAGCTTGATCGAGGCCACACCGGCCGCGCCTGCACCGACGCAGACCACCACGATGTCCTCGATCTTTTTCTTCTGCAGCTCCAGCGCATTGATCAGGCCGGCGCAGACCACGATGGCCGTGCCGTGCTGGTCGTCATGGAACACCGGAATATCGCACTGCTCTTTCAGAATGCGCTCGATTTCAAAGCACTCAGGCGCCTTGATATCTTCCAGATTGATGCCGCCAAAGGTGACGTGGATGCGCCGCACCGTGTCGATGAATGCCTGGGAACTCTCTGCCTCGACTTCGATGTCGAACACATCGATGCCGGCAAAGCGCTTGAACAGAATGCCCTTGCCTTCCATGACCGGCTTGGAGGCCAGTGCCCCGAGATTGCCCAGACCGAGAATTGCCGTGCCATCGCTGATCACCGCCACCAGGTTGCCCTTGGAGGTAAAGCGGTAGGCCAGCTCCGGCTCACGGGCGATCTCGCGCACCGGCTCGGCCACACCCGGGCTGTAAGCCAGCGTCAGGTCGCCGCTGGTTTCAGTGGGCTTGGTGATCTCGACACTGATCTTGCCCGGCCGCGGCTTGGCATGATAATCGAGCGCCGCCTGCTTGAACTCATCGGACATGGGTTTCTCCACTCGTTCCTTATGAGCGTCCCCGCCGGGGGATGCTATACACACTGTTCAGGGCCCCAGAAACACAAAAAGCACCCCCGGGGGTGCTTTTCGAGCGACACAATCAAACGGGCAGGTCAGCTCTTCTTGCGTGAGCTCAGCACACCAAAGCGCTGCTTGAACTTGTCGATCTGACCACCGCTCTCGGCCTGCTTCTGCGTGCCGGTGTAGAAGGGGTGGCATTTGGAACACACATCCACCAGGAAGTCTTCACAACGGGTGGAGCGTGTCTTCATGACATTCCCGCAGCTGCAGGTAATTGTCACGTTCTGGTAATCGGGGTGAATCTCTGCTTTCATGGCCTGACTCCGTACAGTGTCGCTACCCGAAGGCCGTTCGGGCACCACACATTGGCTTGCGCCGGGCAAAAGGGAACGCGAATACTACCAGCTTGTTTGTATTCCGCAAGGGCTAGTCTGTATTAAAGTCCCCCGTGAACGGCCTGAGCAGCGCACTTCAGCACACGCTTCGGCAACGATTCGACCACCCCCACCCTGACGAGGTAAGACGCTTGGCACAGCAGAAGGTGATCAGGGTCGCTGTACCTGTTCCCCTGCGGCAGCTGTTCGACTATCTGCCGCCGCCGGGACCGATGCCCGAGCCCGGCAGCCGCTGCGAGGTGGACTTCGGCAACCGTCGCCTGATCGGCATTGTCTGGGAAACCGGCGACGCCGTGCATGAGGGTGGCCGCATCCGCGCCGCCCGACGCCTGCTGGACCCCGCGCCACTGCTGGACGCCGACCTGCGCAAGCTGTGCCAGCGCGCTGCCACCTACTATCAACACCCCATTGGCGAGGTCCTGCAAACCGCCCTCCCGGTACTGCTGCGCCAGGACAATGACGGCGAGCCCCCCGGAGAGCTGATCTGGCGCCTGACGGCCCAGGGCCGCTTCGCGGAACCGGAGCAACTGACCCGGGCACCCCGCCAACAGCAGGCATTGATCGTGCTGCGCGAACACCCCGACGGCCTGAGCCGCCCCATGCTGACCTCCCTGGGCCTGTCCAGCCCGCCCTTGCGGGCGCTGGAGAAAAAAGGCTGGGCCGAGCTGGTCACCGACGCACCGGCGCCGGACATCACCGCGAACAGCGCGCCGCGCAGTCCGCTGGCGCAGCCCCATCTGGCCCCCGGCCCGGAACAGGACGCCGCCATCAGGGCAATCTGCGCCAGCGACCATTTTGTGCCCTTCCTGCTGGATGGCGTGACCGGCAGCGGCAAGACCGAGGTGTACCTGCAAGCGATGGCGCACCAGCTCGCCAGTGGCCGCCAGGTACTGGTGCTGGTGCCGGAAATCGGCCTGACACCGCAGACCATCCGCCGCTTTCGCGACCGCTTCAGCGTGCCGGTCACGGTACTGCACTCCGGCCTGAGCGACCGGGAGCGATTGCAGGCCTGGCACGATGCCCGGGACGGGCGCGCCGGCATCGTGCTGGGAACGCGCTCGGCCATCTTTACCCCGCTGCGCAAACCCGGCCTGATCATCGTCGATGAGGCCCACGACAATTCTTTCAAGCAACAGGACGGGTTCCGCTACTCGGCCCGGGACCTCGCGGTATGGCGGGCACAGATGCTGGATATCCCGGTGGTGCTGGGCACCGCCACGCCCGCCCTGGAAACCCTGCATCAGGCGGAAACCGGCCGCTACCGGCACCTGCGCCTGACACACCGGGCGGGGCCAGCAAAACCACCCAATATCTATATAGAGGACTGTCGCGGCCTGCCCGCCGATGCGCCGCTGAGCCCACGCAGCCTGGAAGCGCTGGAGAAGACGCTGCAAGCGGATCGCCAGGCACTGGTCTTCATCAACCGGCGCGGCTATGCGCCGATGCTGATGTGCAGCGATTGCGGCTGGCAATCCGAATGCGATCGCTGCGACGCCCACATGACCTGGCACCGCGCCGCAGGCGAGCTGCGTTGTCACCACTGTGACCATCGCCGGCCCGTGCCCCGGCGCTGTCCGCAATGCGGCTCGCTGCACCTGCGGGATATGGGCGCAGGCACCGAGAAACTGGAGGCGGTGCTGGCCAGCCGCTTCCCGGACGCCCGCCTGATTCGCATCGACCGCGACAGCACCCGGCGCAAGGGCAGCCTGGACGCCAGCCTCAAGGAAATCCGGCGCGGCGGCGCAGCGCTGTTGGTAGGCACCCAGATGCTGGCCAAGGGCCACCACTTCGAGCATCTGGACCTGGCTGTCATGCTGGATGCCGATGCCGGTTTCCTCAGCGCCGACTTCCGCGGCCCGGAACATGCAGCCCAGCTGATCCTGCAAGTGGCCGGCCGCACCGGGCGCAGCGACCACGCCGGGCGGCTGCTGATCCAGACCCGGCACCCGGATAATCCACTGCTGCAACTGCTGAGCCGTGGCGACTATCAGCGCTTCGCACACCAGATACTGGAAGAGCGCAAGCAAATCGGCCTGCCGCCCTATGGCCATCTGGCGCTGATCCGGGCTGAAGCACTGGCGGCGAACACGGCCATGACACTGCTGCAGGACATCAGCCAGAGCCTGCCCCTGGACAGCGGACTGATGCTGCTGGGGCCAGCCCCCGCACCGATGGAGCGGCGTCAGGGGCGCTACCGCACGCAGCTGTTACTGCTGGCACCCACCCGCGGCCTGCTGCACCGGCACCTGCCTGGCCTGCTCGAGGCGATCGGCGCTCACCCGCTGCAACGCAAATGCCGCTGGCACCTGGACGTAGACCCCACCGATCTGTTGTAGGGCAGCGCAATCACCTTCCATTTGCCTTACAATCACGCTCCCGAATTCGCCACATCCGAGTGTCACAACGCGCATCATGAAAGAACAGATTATCTCACTGGTCGAAACGGCCCTCGATACGCTGCGTCAACGTGGCGACCTGCCCGATCAACCGCGCCCGCCGGTGCAGGTTGAGCGCACCCGTGACAAACAGCATGGTGATTTCGCCACCAACATTGCCCTGATGCTGGCCAAACCCGCCGGGCGCAAGCCCCGCGACGTGGCCGAGGCACTGCTGGCAGCGCTGCCGGAAAGCCCGCTGGTCAGCAAGGCGGAAATCGCCGGCCCGGGGTTCATCAACTTCTTCCAGGCCGGGAATTACCTTCAGGACCAGCTGAAGGCCGCGCTGGCCGACGACAAACTCGGCATTGCCCCGGCAGCCAGGGCACAGACGGTGGTGGTGGATTACTCCTCGCCGAATCTGGCCAAAGAGATGCATGTGGGCCATCTGCGCTCCACCATCATCGGCGATGCCGTGACCCGGACGCTGGAATTTCTCGGCCACACCGTGGTGCGCCAGAACCATGTGGGCGACTGGGGCACCCAGTTCGGCATGCTGCTGGCCTACCTGGAAGAGCAGCAGGACCAGGCCGAACTGTCCTCCGAGCTGTCGGATCTGGAGAACTTCTATCGCGCGGCCAAACAGCGCTTTGATGAAAGCCCGGAATTCGCTGATCGCGCCCGCTCCCTGGTGGTCATGCTCCAGTCTGGCGATGCCCACTGCCTGAAGCTCTGGCACGACTTCAATCAGGTGTCCCTGAACCACTGTTTCGAGGTCTACCAGCGCCTGGGCGTCAGCCTGACACCCGCAGATGTGCGCGGGGAAAGCGCCTACAACCCGGAACTGCCGGTGATCGTTGCCGCGCTGGAGCAAGCCGGCCTGCTGGTCGAGAGCGACGGCGCCCGCTGCATCTTCCTGGACGACTTCACCACCCGCGACGGCCAGCCCTTACCTGTCATCGTGCAGAAAGCCGATGGCGGCTATCTCTATGCCACCAGCGACCTGGCCGCGCTGCGCTATCGCGCGCAGACACTGGGCGCCGACCGCATTCTGTATTTCGTTGATCAGCGCCAGGCACTGCACTTCCAGCAGGTGTTCCAGGTGGCCCGGCTGGCAGGCTTCGTGCCCGAGACCACTGCACTGGAGCACATGGGGTTTGGCACCATGAACGGTCCGGACGGCAAGCCGTTCAAGACCCGCGCCGGTGGCACGGTCAAGCTGGTGGACCTGCTCAGTGAAGCCGAAGATCGCGCGCTGGCGCTGGTCAGCAGCAAGAACCCGGCACTGGACCAGGACGACCTGATGCAGATCGCCAGCACCGTTGGCATCAGCGCGGTCAAATATGCCGACCTGAGCAAACACCGCACCAGCGACTACATCTTCAATTTCGAACAGATGCTGAGCTTCGACGGCAATACCGCACCTTACCTGCTGTATGCCTATACGCGGGTCGCCAGCATCTTCCGCAAGGCAGACGTGGCACCGGACAGCCTCACGGCGCCGATCACCACCGACGACGAACGGGAGTTGGCCCTGGCCAACAACCTGCTGCAGTTCGGTGAAGTGCTGCAATCGGTGGCCGACAAAGGCCAGCCGCACCTGCTGTGCACCTATCTCTATGATCTGGCCGGGCAATTTTCCGGCTTTTATGAACACTGCCCGATTCTCGGCGCCGACAGTGAGGCGCTGCGCGACAGCCGCCTGCAACTGGCCTGGCTCACCGCACGCACGCTGCGCCAGGGGCTGTCCCTGCTCGGCATCACGACACTGGAACGTATGTAATGGCTCGCAAACCCGCCGCGCCCCGCCGGGGCGCCAGCAAATCCGCCGCCCGGGAGCGCCTTGTTCCCGGCTGGGTCTGGTTGTTCACCGGCGTCGTCGCCGGTCTGTTCATCGCCTTTCTGTTTCATCTGGGCCAGCTGCAACTGGACCGGGAGAGCCGCCCGGCGACGGCGACCACGGACAGCAAACCTGACAGCAAACCAGCCGAGGACTCACGGGGGCCGCGCTTCGACTTCTATGCGGTACTGCCGCAGATGGAGGTCATCATGCCCAAAGGCGAGGATGACACGCCGCGGCCAGAGCGCCCTTCCCGCACACCGCCACCGGATCAGGAGCGGGCCGCCGATGACGCCCCGGTCGCACACCGGCAGAGCGAACATTTCCTGCTTCAGGCCGGCAGCTTCCGCCGCAGCGAAGATGCGGACCGCCGGCGTGCCGAGCTGATACTGCAAGGCATGGACGCGCGCGTGCAGCCGGTCAGCCTGGATTCCGGCGACACCTGGCACCGGGTCATGATCGGCCCCTTCACCAACGCCAATGCCATGCACCGTGTGCAGGATCAGCTGGTCAGCGCCGGTATCGAAACACTGGCCATTCGCGTGCGCGACCCGGACGCCTGACCCCTCTGGCCTGGCAGACGCGCGTTCTGCCGGGCCGCTTTCCCGCCTCCGGTCTTGAGTTTCCCGTCAGCCTCCCCCATATCTGCGACAAGCCTTACAGCAAGGAGCTTTCCTGCATGGAACAGTATCGTGGCACTACCATTGTTTCCGTCCGCCGCGGCAATGACGTCGTGATTGGTGGTGACGGCCAGGTGAGCCTGGGCAACACCGTCATGAAGGGCAACGCCCGCAAGGTGCGCCGACTGCACCACAACAAGGTGATCGCCGGTTTTGCCGGCGGCACCGCCGACGCCTTCACCCTGTTCGAACGTTTCGAAGCGCAACTGGACAAACATCAGGGCCAGCTGGTGCGCGCCGCCGTCGAGTTGGCGAAAGACTGGCGCACCGATCGCGCCCTGCGACGCCTGGAAGCCCTGCTGGCCGTCGCCGACAAAGACAACTCGCTGATCATCACCGGTAACGGCGATGTCATCGAACCGGAGAACAACCTGATTGCGATCGGTTCCGGCGGCCCGTTTGCCCAGTCCGCCGCCACCGCCCTGCTGGAGAATACCGACCTCTCCGCCCGAGAGATTGTGGCCAGAAGCCTCACCATTGCCGGTGATATCTGCATCTACACCAACCACAATCACACTTTCGAAGAATTATCCTGGTAAACCATCATGTCTGCTTTGACTCCCCGTGAAATCGTAAGCGAACTCAATCGTCACATCGTGGGTCAGGACCCGGCCAAGCGCGCCGTCGCCCTGGCACTGCGCAATCGCTGGCGGCGCATGCAACTGCCGCTGGAGCTGCGCAACGAGGTGGCACCGAAAAATATTCTGATGATCGGCCCCACCGGCGTCGGCAAGACCGAGATTGCCCGGCGTCTGGCGCGCATCGCCGACGCGCCGTTCATCAAGATCGAAGCCACCAAATTTACCGAGGTCGGCTACGTCGGCCGCGACGTGGAATCCATCATCCGCGACCTGATGGAAATGGCCATCAAGCTGTTGCGCGAAAAAGCAATGCAGCGCCAACAGGGCAAGGCGGAAGATGCCGCCGAAGACCGGCTGCTGGATGCGCTACTGCCTCCGGCGCGCGGCAGCGATCAGCCCACCGATAACACCACGCGCCAGCTGTTCCGCAAAAAATTGCGCGAAGGCGAGCTGGATGACCGGGAAATCGAGATTGAGGTTTCTGCCCAACCCATGGGCGTGGAAATCATGGCGCCCCCGGGCATGGAAGAGATGACCAGCCAGCTGCAACAGATGTTTTCCCGCATGGGCGGCAACAAGCGCAAGACACGCAAGCTGAAAGTCAGTGAAGCGCGCCGCCTGATACGCGATGAGGAAGCAGCGCGCCTGATCAATGAAGAAGAGCTCAAGGCCCAGGCGGTTGATCTGGTGGAAAACAACGGCATCGTGTTTCTGGATGAAATCGACAAGGTCGCCCGGCGCGGCGATGCTGGCGGCACCGACGTCAGCCGCGAAGGTGTGCAGCGAGATCTGCTGCCGCTGATCGAAGGCAGCACTGTGAGCACCAAATACGGCATGGTGCGCACCGATCATATCCTGTTCATCGCTTCCGGCGCCTTCCACCTCAGCAAGCCTTCGGATCTGATTCCGGAGTTGCAAGGCCGCCTGCCCATCCGTGTTGAGCTGAGCGCACTGACAGTGCGGGATTTCGAATGCATTCTGACCGAGCCGAACGCCTCACTGACTGAACAGTACCGGGCGCTACTCGCCACCGAAGGGCTGAAGATCGAATTCACCCCGGAATGCATCCACCGGATTGCGGAAGTCGCCTGGCAGGTCAACGAGCGGGTCGAAAACATTGGTGCCCGCCGCTTGCACACCGTGCTGGAAAAACTGCTGGAAGAAATCAGCTACGACGCTGACGACCTGGCCACCCAGTACCACGACAAGCCGCTGGTGATTGATGCCGAAGCGGTGGACCGTTACCTGGGCGAGCTGGCCGGCGACGACGATCTCAGTCGTTACATTCTCTAGCGGCTCTGCTGGAGCAGGGATGATGAAAGCCGGTGACCGACTCGGAGACGCGCTGGAGCGCTTTTTTGCACTGCGGCAACACAGTGACGACACGCGTTTCCAGTCGCGTCTGACAACGCTGCAGGCCTGGCAGATTGCCCGCCTGCGCCGCTCCCACCATGACCTGCTGGCCCAACCCACCACCGAACCCGGCGCAGAGTTCCTGTTTTCCGAGGTCTACGGCGGCCGCGACCTGCGCCCCGTGGCCAGGGAAGTGCGCCGCGCTCTGCCCAAAGCCCTGAAACTTCTGCCCGACCGGGTCATGGCCACCTCGGCCAGCGCGCTGGAAGCGGCCATCATTACGCAGGAACTGGATGAGCAGCTCACCGACCTGCTGGGGAGCGAACTGGACCGCCCGCCGGTGATGCTGACGGCGGACCTGTATGCCGCCGCCTACCGCGACCAGCAGCAGGAAGCCGCCCGCGAACGGCAGCTGCAACTGGTGTCCGAGCTCGGTCATCACATTGACCGCTATGTGCGCAGCCGTATGATTCAGACCACTTTCCGCCTGGTGCGACGTCCGGCCCATGCAGCCGGCTTCAGCAGCCTGTATGATTTCCTCGACCGGGGCTTCGGCGCCATGCGCCCCCTGCCCAGTGTGGACACGCTACTGACCACCCTGGCGACCCGGGAACGCGATATCATGCAGCGTTTGCTTTCGGGCCACCCGGCCCCCTTCGGGTAAACGCCCCGGCACCAGACAGATCTCAGCATCAGCGGAGCACCACGATTATGGCGGAAGACAAAAGCACTCACTTCGGCTATCAGGAAGTGCCCTGGCAGGAAAAGGCCAGCAAGGTTGCCGGCGTATTCCGTTCGGTCGCACCCAAGTACGACCTGATGAACGACCTTATGTCCATGGGCATCCACCGTGCCTGGAAGCGTTTTACCCTGGAGCTGGCGGGCGTGCGCCCCGGCCACCGGGTGCTGGATCTGGCCGGCGGCACCGGCGACCTGGCCATCAAGTTCTCGCGCATCGTCGGTGACCAGGGTGAAGTGGTGCTGGCGGATATCAACGATGCCATGCTCGGGGTCGGCCGGGACCGTCTGTTCGATGCCGGTTGCGCCCACAACACCCGCGTCGCGCAGGTCAACGCAGAAGCGCTGCCGTTTGCCGACAACAGCTTCAACTGCATCACCATTGCCTTTGGCCTGCGCAATGTCACCGACAAGGAAAAAGCCCTGAAGTCCATGCTGCGGGTGCTCAAGCCCGGCGGCCGCCTGCTGGTGCTGGAGTTTTCCAAACCGGTGCATGAGCCACTGGCCAAGCTGTATGACTTCTATTCGTTCTCGGTGCTGCCACGGCTCGGCAAGGCTGTCGCCAACGACGCCGAAAGCTACCAGTACCTGGCCGAATCCATTCGCATGCACCCGGACCAGCAGACCCTCAAGGCAATGATGACCGACGCCGGCTTCAGCCGCTGCGACTACTTCAACATGACCGGCGGCATTGTCGCCCTGCATCGCGGATTCAAGCTATGACGCTGGAACACCAGTCACAGCCGCCGGGCTTGCTGGAGACCCTGCTGCTGGCCAGTATCGAGCGCGGCGTCAACAGCGCCCTGCGCCACGACCCGGCCAGTCAACAGCGGCTGGCCGAGCATAGCGGCCGCCTGATCTCGGTCAGCCTGCGCGTGCCCGCCCGGGAGGTCTTCATCCTGATCGTGGAAGATGGCGTCGAGTGTTATCACAGCAGCGAAGCGGAAGCTGATGTTTCGCTGTGCGGCGGCCCCCTGGATCTGGCCGCAGAATTTCTCGGCTGGGACACAGCGCCCGGCGTCATTGCCGGCCCGGTCAGTGTGCGCGGTGATCGCGAACTGTTGCAGGCGCTCACCGCCATCGCCCGCGACCTGGACGTGGACTGGGGCGCCCTGTTCGCGCCACTGCTGGGCAACGAACTCGCGCAACAGGTAGATCACGGTGCCCGGCGCTTTTTCCACTGGGCCCGGGAAGGTCTCGACCGGCTGGCCCGCCAGGGCAGTGACTACCTGTCCCGGGAGAGCGGCCTGATGCCCTCGCGCACGGAGCTGCGCGAGTTCGGCCACGATGTCACCGAATTACAGATGGCCACCGAACGTCTGGAAGCCCGAATTCAACGCCTTCGGGCCCAGCAAGAGCCCCGGCAATGACCTTGCTCCCGACCCTGCCCGTTGGCCGTATCCTGTTCGTCATCCACATCGCCTGCCGCTATCGGCTGGCCAGCCTGCTGCCCGCCCATGGGCTGCGCCCGCTGGCGGTGTTGCTGCAGTACCTGGTGCCTTCCAGCTGGTTCGCCCCTCGCGGTCTCAGCGAGGGTGAGCGGCTGCAACAGGCGCTGGATCAACTCGGCCCGATCTTCATCAAGTTCGGCCAGTTGCTGGCCACACGCCGGGATCTGTTGCCACCGGAATGGACCGACGCGCTGGCCCGGCTACAGGATCAGGTCGCGCCCTTCCCGGTCGCCCAGGCACGCGCGCGTATCGAGCAGGAACTGGGGCAGCCCATCGAGGCCGTGTTCCGCCAGTTTGACGACACCCCGCTGGCCTCGGCCTCCATTGCCCAGGTCCACAGTGCCATCCTGCACGACGGCACCGAGGTGGTGGCCAAGATTCGCCGGCCGGGGCTGGAGCGCATCGTACAGCGCGACCTGACAGTGATGCGCTTTGGCGCCACCTGGCTGGAGCGTCTGTGGCGCGACGCCCGTTATTTCCGCCCGCGCCGTGTGGTGGATGACTATGCCGGCATTATCCGGGGCGAACTGGATCTGACCGCAGAAGCGCATAACAGCGAACTGATGCGCCGGCAGTTCCTGTTCAGTCCGCTGCTGTTCATTCCGCCGATTCACATGCAGTACACGACCGCGCGGTTGCTGGTGATGGATCGCATCCATGGCATCCCGGTGAATGAGATTGATCGCATCCGTGCCGCCGGTATCGACCCCAGGCAACTGGCCGAGCGCGGCGTCGAGATCTTCTTTGCCCAGGTGTTCCGCTACAACTTCTTCCACGCGGACATGCACCCGGGCAATATTTTCGTCAACCCGGACAAGCCCGACTCGCCGCAGTATATGGCCGTGGATTGCGCCATCGCCGGCCACCTGAGCAAGGACGATCTGGATGTGCTCGGGCGCATGGTGCTGGCAGTCATGCGCGAGGACTACACCACGCTGGTGGATGTGGTGATTCGCGCCGGCTGGACCACGGTACCGGTGGACCGGCATCGCTTCGAGCGTGCCGTGCGCAGCATCGTCGAACCCATTCGCACCATGCCACTGGACCAGCTGGAATTCGCGCCGCTGGTGATGAAGCTGTTCGACATGGCCCGCGGCTTTCATATCGAGGCGCCGGTCCAGTACATCCTGCTGATGAAGACCCTGGTACACATCGAAGGCCTGGGCCGCAGCATCTACCCGCAGCTGGACATCTGGGCCACAGGCCGGCCGCTGCTGGAAACCTGGATGATGGACAACTACGGCCCCGGTGCCACGCTGCGCAAGCTCCAGGCACGGGCGCCGGAGTGGGCCGCCAGCCTGCCGGACATGCCGGACATGCTGCGCGACGCCCTGGAGAACCTGCGCCGTCTGCCACAGCAACAGCAGCAACTGGCCGCGCGCCTGGCCGAGCAGCAGACCCATCACCGGCGCAAGCTGCTCGGCGGCATCGCGGGCCTGGGCCTGCTGGGCAGCACCCTTTTGCTCAGCGGTTTCTGGGCCGGGGCCAGCGCCGGGGCAGGCGCCCTGCTGCTGCTCGGCGCCCTGCGCCGCTGAGGCGGCGCGTCGGACGCTCGCCCCATGAATCTGCTAGACTCGACCCCATGAATCGCGGTGTCTGCGTAGGTGAATCTGCATGAATGACGTACTGAGCCAGCTGCACGACGTGCTGGAAGCGCGCAAGACCGAAGCCCCGGAAAGCTCCTACGTGGCCAGCCTGTATCACAAGGGTCTGAACAAGATTCTCGAGAAGGTGGGCGAGGAGGCGGTGGAAACCATCCTCGCCGCCCGGGATGCAGAAGTCAGCGGCAAGCTGGATGCCCTGATCAGTGAAACCGCTGATCTCTGGTTTCACAGTATGGTCATGCTGGCCGCGTTGAATGCATCCCCGGCACAGGTCATCGCAGAACTGGAGCGCCGCTTCGGGCTCTCGGGGCACGAGGAAAAGGCCTCGCGCAGCAACTGAGAACATACGACGTTTTTTAACTTTTGCGTTTTTAGTGTGGAGAGTCACTCATGTTATCCGGCATCAGTCTCTGGCAACTGCTGATTGTTCTGGCAATCGTTGTAGTACTGTTTGGCACCAAGAAGCTGCGCAATATCGGCGGCGACCTTGGCGGCGCAGTAAAAGGCTTCAAACAAGCGGTCAAGGAAGGCGAGGAAGACGGTAGCAAGCAGATCAAGGCGCGCCATGACGACGACAAGGGCACGACCCTCGACGAGCATGGCGAACCGGTCAAAGACAAAGACCACCAGTCCTGATTCTCAGGCACTGATCCTCAGACAGGAGCCGCCCCTTGTTGGATATCAGTTTTGCTGAACTGGCGCTGATCTTTGTCATCGCCCTGGTGATACTGGGACCCGAACGTTTGCCCAAGGCCGCGCGCACCGTGGGGCAATGGGTGGGCCGTGCCCGGGGGGCATTCACGCATCTCAAGAATGAACTCGAACGCGAAGCCATCAACATGGACATGCGCGAGAAGTTCAAGGAACAGCTCAAGGAGATGGGGCTGGAGGATGAGAGCCTGAAGCTGGATCAGGACATGATGCCGCCGGAGGTGGATGCGGCACCGCAGCACAACACCCGGCGGCCGGTGCAAGAAACGCTGGGCACCGGCAAAGAGACGGAAAGTAACGAGACGGAAAGCACGCCGACACGAAAGATCTCCGAGCGTCCCTCTGCAGATAACGATCCCTCATGAGACAACCGCCCCACTCTGAAGAACTGCCGCAGACCCTGATCAGCCATTTGCTGGAGCTGCGCAACCGCCTGCTGAAAAGCATGGCCGCCATCATGGTCATTTTTCTCGGGCTGTTCTATTTTTCGCGAGACCTCTACACGCTGGTCGCGAAGCCGCTGATTGATGCCCTGCCGGAAGGCGCCTCAATGATCGCCACCGATGTGGCCGCCCCCTTTATTGTGCCGTTCAAGTTGACGCTGTACCTGAGCATCTTTGTTGCCATGCCGGTGATACTGCATCAGGCCTGGGCATTTATCGCGCCGGGGCTCTATCGCCATGAAAAGCGCATCGCCATGCCATTGCTGGTCAGCAGCGTGCTGCTGTTCTATCTCGGCGCAGCGTTCGCGTATTTCGTGGTCTTTCCGCTGATCTTCGCTTTCTTTACCGCCATCGCACCGGAGGGTGTCGCGGTGGCCACCGACATCAGCCGCTACCTCGACTTTGTGATGAAGCTGTTTCTGGCATTCGGCTTCGCCTTCGAGCTGCCCATCGCCATTGTGCTGATGGTCTGGACGGGCGTCACCACTGTCGAAAAGCTCAAGACCAAACGGCCTTATATCATTGTCGGCTGCTTTGTCGCGGGCATGTTGCTGACGCCACCGGATATTCTGTCGCAGACATTGCTGGCCATTCCGATGTGGGTGCTATTCGAACTCGGCCTGGTGGCCGCCCGCTGGGTCAAGCCGCGTGAGGCAACCGACGAAGCGGACGCAGAACAGGAAGACGCCGGGTCAGCGCGCTGATCCGGCGCAGTCGCTCGCCATGAAATCCACCAGCCGTTCCTGCACCGACGGGTCACGCGTGCTGATGATGTGCCCACCCCGCAACGCCTGAAATGTTTTCGGTTCCTGCGCCGCCTCAAACAAGGTCTCGCCGTGATGGAAGGGAATAATCTGATCATCATGACTGTGCAATAACAGGATCGGCTTGGGCGCCAGCGCAGCAATATGATCCCGGGCATCCCAGTCCGTTGAAATGGTCGGCGCCACAACAAAACTGAATGGCCACAGCACCCAGCTGCCCCGCATGATCTCCTGCACGATATCCCTGAAGCCGGTGAAGCCCGCCTCCATGATGACGCAGTCATAGCTGCCCTGGTTTGCCTCCCGGGCCAGCACGTTGGGGGCCATGCTCGCGCCGAGACTCTGGCCAAACACAATCAGGGGGCCCTCCACACGCCCGGAAGCCTGCAACCAGTCCAGCCCCAGCTGAATATCATCGAACACGGCTGGCAGCCTGGCCTTGCCCTCCGACATCCCGTACTCACGATAATCCAGCAGAAACACCTGATACCCCTGGGCGGGTAACCAGGCCACATTCATCAGATGTGTGCTGATGTTCTGGGCATTGCCATGCAGAAAATAGACCGTCCCGCGCACGTCCTCACCCTGGGCTGGCAACCACCAGCCGTGAAGTCGCAAGCCGTCCGGATGCAGCAGGATCACGTCTTCGTAATCCAGATCCTGACGGGCGGGGTTCTGCACCCAATCGCTCATCGGATAGAAGAAGATGCCCGTGCAGGCACCCAGCTGTGCGGTTAGCACGAGCAACAATGTCAGTCGTAGAAATAGCGCCATGAGACCCGGAACTCCGTATCTGCGTCACCGCGCACCGCCAGCCGCTCCAGATCGAGGCGCAGCGCATTATTACGTGTCAGCGGCAGATTCGCCGTGACACTGGCCCGATGCCGGTACTCGTCATTGTTCAGGTAATAGCCACTCCCCTGGACACCCAGCGTCGCGCCTCTTCCTGCATGCCAGAGCAGCCCGCCACTGGCGCCGGCAGCGCCGGTGACAAAGGGATCATAAGCACTGTTATTCTCGGCGCGGAAGGTCGCAAACACAAAAGGTGTCAGCCTCCCCCACTGCCAGCTGAGCCCCGGCCCGCCCTCAACGAAATGCGAGCGGCCGTAGCGACGATCATCCTCATCGCCCGCCTGCACGCGCTCAATGCCCGCATGTACGAACCAGGAGACCGGCCGCACAAAGGTACTGCGCGGCGCCAGAGAACGGATATTGACCAGGTCGAAACGCTCAAGCTTCAGCGCCGCCGATTCCGTGCTGCGCAAACGCACATTGATGCCTTCTATCTGTGCGCCGCGCAAGAATCCGGTGCTGTTATCGAACAGGTCGTGATAGGTATAACGCAGCTGCACCTCACCGAATTCATGACCTTCACGCTGCCCGTATGCGGCAGCGATCATCTTGGTCGCATGCCCCTCCTCCGGGGGTTCAGGTTCGGACAGCGGCACGGCCTCTGCCACCACTTGCCCGGAAAGGCGGTTCACCAGGCGCAGCATTGCCAGACTGTTGCGCGCCACTTGCGCATCACGCTCCCGCGTGCGATTGCGGAAACGCAGAAATTCATAGGCGGTTTGCGCCATCAGGCGTTGTTGCTCAACGGGGTGACTCAGGAACTCGTCTTCGTCGGCCAGGGACGGATCAGCGGCCAGGCGTCGCGCCAGCCGCCGGGCTGCAGGGCTCAGTTGCGACGCCAGGTGATCCAGCTCCGCCGCCTTGGAAGGCCGGTAGACACGTTTCTCGATCAGCCCCGCATCCTGAAGTGCGCGCACCGTATTCACCGGCACTTCCGCAAACCGGTAATCATCCAGCAAGCGGCTGCCCGGGCGCGCCACCTCGATCAGTTCCAGCAGACGAAATGAACAGTTCTCATCAAAAAAATAGTAGTCGAAGCGGATGTCGCGCAGCTCCCAGAGGTGCTCCACCAGCCAGCGGCGCTCTTCATCATCCAGGGAAAGGGTGTACTCCCACATGTCCCGGTTCTCGAGGTGGGCGTAGTCCTGAATCTTTGTCAGATAGGGCACAATCGAAAAGTAACCGGGATAGCCGCCAGCCAGCCCGCGATAAATATAGAAAATCGAGTTGTCACTGCTGTCTACCTGGGCCCCGAAATTGACGGCCTGGGACAACCAGACACCGTCCTCCTCTTCGCCATCAATGCGCAGGAGCGTGTGCCCGAACATGGACGACGGGCTGTTGAGATAGGCAGCAGGAAAAATCAGCACTACCGGGCCATCAGGTATCTGCTCTCGCCAGCTGAGGTACTCCTCGCAATGCGCGAAGGGCGCACTGTCTTGCCAACCAAACTGTTCGGCGATAAAGCGATAACGCGCCGGGTAAGCGCAACGTGCCTGGCTGTCGGCCTCCGCCAGCGCGGCAATGCTGGCCTCAAGTTCCGCCGCCGGATCATCTCGACCATCGGGCGACAGAAAGAAACTCTCGTCGGTGACATAGCTGCGCCCCCGACCACGCAGCGTCGCGCCACGATTGATGTGCATCAAGGCCTGCCAGCGTGGTGATTCGGCCAGCTCGGCGACTGGAACCGAGGCATATGACGCCGACGAAAGAAGACAGAGAGAACAAAGCAGCCCGCTCAGCGGGGCCATCAGAAGAGAGCGCATAAGTATCCGGAAAAATAAAATGCCCTGCCGGATACGGCAGGGCATAGACTGAATCAGTCAGCGTTACATCATCTCAGGCCATGGCCTCAGGCGGTGTATTTTACCAGCTGCTGATCAGCTTTCATGATGGCCTGGATGCTGGCCAGCACTTCTTCGGCGGTAACGCTCTCATGCGGGAAAATCGCAGAGAAATTCTGGTGCAGAACGCTGTTGAAATGCCCGCGGTCATCAGAAGACACGCCCATGGAAACGGACAGTGCGGTCAGGGCTTCGCCCTCACCCATGGCGATGTCGTGCGCCACTTCTTCCAGCACGCCATTCATGGCCAGCAGGCTGCTGCCGCTGTAAGCCAGTGCGCCACTGGTGTCACAGCCGTTAGTGCCACTGGTCATGCCGAAAGTCGCGTTACCGGAGGTGCCGTTAACGAGCGTTGCCAGCAGATGAATCGGCAGGCCGCTCTGACCTTCAAACAGCATGTTGCCCCAACCACAGCCCGGGCCACCCGGTGCGTTGGCGGATGCAGTCATGGACGCGCCCAGCAGGGCAGTTGCCAGTACGATTTTTTTCATTTGAACTCCTCCGATTAACATTATATGTCCCTTGGCGCCCGTCACCGGTTGGTGCAGCGCTGCCTTCATCATAGAGAAGTCGGCGGCCAGCGCAACAGTCCATTAATCAGGAGAGGAAGAAGGTCACAGGCCCGTCATTGACAAGAGCCACCTGCATGTCGGCACCGAAAATACCGGCGGCTACCGGTACGCCTTGCGACGACAGGCTGACGAGAAAATGCTCGTACAGCTGCCGGGCCCGCTCCGGCTCAGCGCCGCCAGTGAAACCGGGCCGCAGGCCACGGGAGGTATCCGCAGCCAGGGTAAACTGGGACACCACCAGCAGACTGCCCCCGGCCTGGGCCACATTCAGGTTCATACGCCCCTGGTCATCGGCAAACACCCGGTAGCCCAGCACCCGCGCTGCCTGCCGCCGCACGACCATCTCATCATCGTCCCGGCAGACCCCGGCGAAGACCAGCAAGCCGCGCTCGATCTGCCCGACCACCTCCCCCGCCACGGTCACACTGGCCTGGGAGACCCGCTGAATCAGCACGTTCAAGACGATGCCCTCCCGGACTCGCGCGCGAAGTCAGCCACCGCCCGCACCAGCGCCGACTCAAGCGACGGCTCTGTGGCCGAATGACCGGCATCCGGCACCACAGTGAGCAGGCTGCCCGGCCAGGCCTTGTGCAGCGTCCAGGCCTGCTCCGCCGGACAAACCATATCGTAGCGGCCGTGCACCAGCCGTGCCGGGACGCCCGCCAGTGCCGGCATACCGGCCAGCACACCACCCGCCGGCATGAAGCCGTTTGCCATAAAGTAGTGGGTTTCGATGCGCGCCAGCGCCAGAGCCCGCTCACGGAAGGCCGTCATGACTCCCGGGGACGGCAGCAGGGTCGCGCAGGCCGCTTCCCACTCTGCCCAACGCAACGCCAGCTCCCCGTCCGGATCGTCCGCCATCAACCGGGCATGGTACGCCGCCGTGAGATTGCCACGTTCTGCCACCGGGATGGGCGCATTGAAGCGCGCCCAGGCCTCCGGAAAAACACGGCTCGCCCCTTCGTGGTAAAGCCAGTCCAGATCCTGCCGGCGACACAGAAAGACGCCGCGCAGCACCATGCCGGACACCCGTTGTGGAAACTGCTGGCCATAACAAAGCGACAGGGTGACGCCCCAGGAACCGCCAAACAGTAACCAGCGCTCCACACCCAGCACTGTTCTGATCCGCTCCATGTCGGCGACCAGATCCGCGGTGGTATTGGCCTGCAAGCCGCCCAGCGGGGTCGACCTGCCCGCGCCCCGCTGATCAAACAGAATGATGCGCCAGTGCGCCGGATCGAAGTAGCGCCGCATCCGCGGTGAACAGCCGCCGCCCGGCCCGCCATGAACCAGCAGCACGGGGGCCCCCTCGGGGTTGCCGGACTGTTCCACATAGATACGGTGGCCCGCACCCACATCGAGGTGGCGCTGGTCCCAGGGTTGTATCTCGGGATAAAGTGATTCCCGGACGGGAACCGAATTGTCAGGATTCATGAATGAAGCATACGCGATTTGCCGCCGTGCTGCTGTGTGCGCTGGTACTGACAGCCTGCAGCAAGACACCACCGGAGGAGGCCATCGAGGCCGCCATACACGAGATGGCGGATGCCGTCACTGAACGCCGGGGCGCCGTGATCAGCGCCCGGCTGGCCGAGGACTTCGTGCTGGAACAATACGGCGGGCAAAGCACCATGGACCGGCGCGATACCCAACGAATGATGGCCGGTCTGCTGTTGCGCTATCAGGACATCCGGGTAGTAATTACCAACGTCTCGGTAACACTGGACCCGGTTCGCGACGATCAGGCCGAGGCCACCTTCAATGCCCTGGTGACCGGTGGCCACGGCGGTTTATTGCCCGCCCGGGGGCAGCTGTTCAGAATGAGCACTGACTGGCAACACGATGGCAGTGACTGGCAGGTGGTCCGTGCCAGCGCCCGCCGGGCGCTGGAATAGCTCGGCGAGCGGCTTGTCGGTCAGGCGTCAATCGTCAACACCGGCCAATTCATCCATGCCCAGCTCCTTGATCTTGCGCGTCAAGGTATTGCGCCCCCACCCCAGCAACGATGCCGCATCGCGGCGACGGCCGCCGGTATGGTTGAGCGCCACTTCAATCATCGCCCGTTCGAATACCGGCACCGCGCTGTCCAGAATGCCGCGCTCGCCGCCAGACAGGGCACGCTCCGCCCACTGGCGCAGGGATTTTTCCCAACTGCCGCCGATTTCCGGCCGCACGTCCTGCTGGTTCAGCTCCATGGGCAGGTCGTCCACCAGCACTTCCCTGCCTGATGCCATCACGGTCAGCCATCGGCAGGTGTTTTCCAGCTGCCGCACATTGCCAGGCCAGGGCAGCCCGGCCAGATAGCGCTCGGTATCGGCATGCAGGGTTTTTGCCTCGACTTCCAGCTCACGCGCAGCACGTTGCAGGAAGTAACGCGCCAGGCGCGGGATATCTTCGCGGCGCTCACTCAGGCGCGGGATATGAATGCGGATCACGTTGAGGCGGTGGAACAGATCCTCACGAAAGTCGCCGTCTTTCACCAGTTTTTCAAGATCCTGGTGGGTCGCGGCAATAATGCGCACATCCACCTTGATCGGCGTCGTGCCGCCCACGCGATAAAATTCGTTTTCCTGCAGCACCCGCAGCAGCCGGGTCTGTGCCTCGATCGGCATATCGCCGATCTCATCCAGAAACAGCGTGCCGCCATTGGACTGTTCGAAGCGGCCAATACGCTGGGCATTGGCACCGGTAAAGGCGCCTTTCTCGTGCCCGAACAATTCTGATTCGATCAGGTCCCGGGGGATGGCCGCCATGTTCAGCGCCACAAACGGCTTCTCGCCACGCACCGAGTGGCGATGCAGTGCGTGGGCAACCAGTTCCTTGCCGGTACCGGACTGCCCATTGATCAATACTGTGACATTGGAATGGGAGAGCCGCCCGATGGCGCGAAACACTTCCTGCATCGCCGGGGCTTCGCCAATAATTTCCGCCGGCGGTTCACTGGGCTGCTCCACCGGACCGCCGCGCGCCTCGGCGCGGTGACGGACCGCACGCTTCACCAGCGCCACCGCCTCATCCACATCAAACGGCTTGGGCAGGTATTCGAATGCTCCGCCCTGATAGGAGGCCACCGCCGAATCCAGATCCGAGTGCGCCGTCATGATAATCACGGGCAGATCCGGGTGCTTGCGCTGCAATACCTTCAACATGCGCAAGCCATCCGTGCCCGGCATACGCACATCGGAAATCAACACATCCGGCTCTTCCGTGCCACTTTCCAGCGCGTTCAGCGCTTCGTCCGCATCCTCGTAGGCAACGACGTTAAAACCTTCCTGCCCCAGGGCCTTGTCCAGCACCCACCGGATCGAACGATCGTCATCTATGACCCAAACTTTTGCCGTCATGGTGTATTACTCTCGTGTGATTCCGCATTGCCTTGCACGCGTCATTCCGGCCTGTGTCCACTGGCCAGCACGCGCGCGCCGACCTCATCCATCTCTGCCTGCGCTTCCATCGGCAGCACCAGACTGAATACCGTTTTGCCGACAGCGCTCTCACATTCGATCAGCCCGCTGTGCTGGTTGATGATCGACTGTGCGATCGACAACCCCAGACCGGAGCCATTGGCCCGACCACTGACCATCGGATAGAACAACGTCTCCCTTAACTCCTCTGCAATACCCGGGCCGTTATCTTCGATGTCCACCTTCAGAACCATGCGGTGGCGCACAGTTCCGATAGTGTATTGCCGCAACACCCGCGTTCTGAGGATCACCCGGGCATCTTCGATGCGTGCTTCGGTCAGCGCCTGTACCGCATTGCGCACCAGATTCAGCACCACCTGCACCATCTGGTCCCGGTCAGCCGGAATTTCCGGCAGGCTGGTGTCGTAGTCACGCCGTACCGCCACCCCCTCGGGGTGCTCGGCAAGCACCAGCTGGCGCACATGCTCCAGGCATTCATGGATATTCAACGACCGGAAATACGGCAACCGCCGTGGCCCCAGCATACGGTCCGCCAGCGAGCGCAGCCGGTCCGCCTCGTCAATAATGACCCGGGTATATTCGGCCAGATCAGGATCAGGCAGCGCGCGCTCCAGAAGCTGCGCAGCACCGCGAATGCCCCCCAACGGATTCTTCAACTCGTGAGCCACACCACGCACCAGCGCCCGCGTCGCCTGGTGCGCGTGCACCAGTGCTTCTTCTCGCCCGATGCGCAACATGCGATCCAGCGGCTGCAACTCCACCAGCAAACTGACAGGCTGCCCCGGATCACTGAGCTGGACCATGGAGTAATCGGCGACGATCTCCTGGCCCGGCGCAATCGCCAGCTTTGCTTCACGGCGGGTAAAGGGATGCCCCTCGTCAATGCACCGATGCAGTGCAGCACTGGAGTCTTCATCATCAAAAAAGCAGTCTGGCAGGCGCTGGCCCACCGACCGCTGCGCACTGGCAAAGAGCAGAATCTCTGCCGCAGGGTTCAGATAGCGAATGCGCAGGTCCGCATCCACCATCATTACCGCCGTGGTCAGGTGATCCAGCAGCCGCTTGTGCACAGAGCTGTCGGGATATCTGGTTTTCGCCATAGCAGGGCCAAAGCAAGTTTCAGGCCATCACAACAGCGCTGCCATGGCCTCGCATTACGGCGCTTTCACGCCCGAATAGCATTTCGGGCCGGGCGCCCCCGTCTCAAGAGCCCAGATAATGCACCATAACGGGGCATGCATGCATCAATCCTTACCACCCCCCTCTTTTTTCGCCCCCGGACGCAGCAGCACGCTGGGCCGATGCACGAAAACAGTCACCGAGTCTGACCGTTTCAACGTCTGCCCCTCCGGGCCCACCACCTGCACCATCAATCGATGCTCACCGCGATCAGGCCAATCCAGCGCCATCGTCTCCTGTGGCACGCCGTTGAGCAGCAGTTGCACCCGATGCCCCGGCTGCAGCCCCGGCTCAATGCGGTAGGAGACCGGCACGGGCTCCGTCGGATGACGTATCGTGGCCTCGTGCTCAGGGGAGCTGATCTCAAGCAGGGTGTACTCCGCCACCGCAGCCGCATCCGGCACGCCTTGCGGCCGCGTCGCCGGTTGTGCTGACGGCGCCCTGGGCCGGGCCGGCATGACATTCACGGGCTCCGGCGGCGCCCTGCGTTCAAGCACTTCGCTGCCATCCGCAGGCGGCCTGTCACTGAAAACCGGCGAGCCATCCGCAGCCCGGCTGCGATACAGCGACCGCTCCGTGGCGTCGTCATCAGCCGCCCAGGCCGGTGCGCTCCAGACCGCCATGGACATCGCCATCAGGATGCCGCTCGCCATGACCCCCGATGCCACCACCCGGGGCACTATCGCTGCCCGCCACTGGCTGGCCACGCTCTGTTTCCTGTCCATATGCGTCTCCCGTCAATGAAGCACGCCTTCATTGTGGCAGATTTGCCGGGCGAAACCGCAGCAACAAAAAAGCCCCCTTGAAAGGGGGCTTTTCGTCCAGCCAGTGCTCAGATAAACCGAGCGCTTAGCAAGAGTAGTACATGTCGAACTCGACCGGATGCGGGGTCATGTTCAGACGCTCGACTTCGTCACGCTTGAGCGCGATGTAGCCGTCCAGCGCATCCTTGGTGAACACGCCGCCTTCCAGCAGGAAGTCGTGATCCGCTTCCAGCGCGTCCAGTGCCATGGTCAGTGTATGCGCCACAGTCGGGACGCCCTTGGCTTCTTCCGGCGGCAGGTCGTACAGATCCTTGTCCATGGCATCGCCAGGGTGGATCTTGTTCTTGATGCCGTCCAGGCCAGCCATCAGCAGCGTAGCGAAGCACAGGTACGGGTTGGAAGCCGGGTCAGGGAAGCGAGTCTCGATACGACGCGCTTTCGGGCTGTTGACCCATGGAATCCGGATGGAAGCTGAACGGTTGCGGGCGGAGTAAGCCAGCATGACCGGTGCTTCGAAGCCGGGCACCAGACGCTTGTAGGAGTTGGTGGAACCGTTGGTCAGCGCGTTGATGGCACGAGCGTGTTTGATGATGCCGCCGATGTAGAACAGCGCCATTTCAGACAGGCCGCCGTACAGGTCGCCGGCAAACAGGTTCTTGCCGTCTTTGCTCAGGGACTGGTGCACGTGCATACCTGAACCGTTGTCGCCGATCAGCGGCTTCGGCATAAAGGTCGCGGTTTTGCCATAGGCGTGTGCAACGTTGTGTACGCAGTACTTGAGGATCTGTACTTCGTCCGCCTTCTTGGTCAGGGTGTTGGCGCCAACGCCGATTTCACACTGGCCCGCGGTGCCCACTTCGTGGTGATGCACTTCAATCACCAGACCCATCTGCTCCATGGCAGCACACATGGCAGCACGCAGGTCGTGCAGGCTGTCCACCGGCGGCACCGGGAAGTAGCCGCCCTTGACGCCCGGACGGTGACCGATGTTGTTACGCTCGAAGTCGTCAGCAGACACCCAGGCGGCTTCTTCGGAGTAGATTTCGTACATGGCGCCCTGCATGTCGGACTTCCATTTTACGGAATCAAACACGAAGAATTCCGGCTCCGGACCGAACAGTGCGGTGTCCGCAATGCCGGTGGATTTCAGGTATTCCTCTGCACGCATGGCGATGGAACGCGGATCACGCTCGTAACCCTGCATGGTGGTCGGCTCGACGATGGTGCAACGCAGGTTCAGCGTTGACACGTCGGTGAACGGATCAATCACCGCTGTTTCGTCGTCCGGCAGCAAGATCATGTCGGATTCGTTGATGCCTTTCCAGCCAGCAATGGAGGAGCCATCAAACATCTTGCCTTCAGCGAAGAAATCATCGTTGATCTCGCTGGAAGGGATGGACACGTGCTGTTCTTTACCGCGGCTGTCGGTAAAGCGCATATCCACCCACTTGACGTCGTTCTCTTTAATCAGTTTGAGAGTCTTTGCAGACATGTTGAAGCGTCCTCCTGGAACAGCATTGAATATGGTAGTCGGCCCGTTGAGTGTGCACCGGACCGGGTCTTGCCCGCTAATAGAGCAAAATACGTGCCACGTTCGGCCAGCCTGATAGATCAGGGAGATAGCTGGCTCCGCGTATGGCGATCAGCACCTGTCAGCACTGTACGCGCACCATATTGGTGCGGACATTGCTGATTTGCACTACTTTGGTGCTAAAGGCTTCGCACGACCTGTAATCGTACAAAGATGATGCTTTCCCTGATCCCGGTCTCAAGCACCCCGGTTTCGAGTACCCCGGTCTCAAGCACAGTGTGCCCGTTGATCCGGCACCAGGCAGGCACATCATTGAGCACTCCGGGATCAGTGGCAAGCACTTCCAGCAAATCACCATCATCCAGCTCGCGAACCCGGTTCTGGGTCCGGATCACCGGCAGCGGGCAAAGCAGCCGCCGGGCGTCCAGTTGATGCCACTCCGTCGTGGCCGCCGTGGCCGCCGCCTGTTCCTGCTGTGCGCTCATGGATACCCGTTTCATAAATACCAGTGCTCCGGCACCTGCTCAGCGGTGAAGGGTTTGACCAGCAGTTCCTCCGCCACGCCATCCGGCTGTCGCCACACCACGCGCACCTGCTCCGCATCACGCCCTTGAGAGAAACGCGCCACGATAGCCGCCGCGAACTCCGCTTCCGCGCGGTCCGCCAGATCACCATCCACCAGCGTCAACGGCCCGCCGTGGCTGATCGTCTCCAGACTGCTGAATTGATAACGATAGCCCTGCAGGAATTGCCCCTCGCCTTCTTCGCGACTGATGATCAGCTTCAGATGCGGCCGCGGCCGCAGGTGCCGGCCCACCTTCAACAACATGATGTCGTCCAGCGCGTAATCCCGGCGCCCCCGGGCCTGCCAGAGATCACCCAGCTTGCGCGAATAGGCCTCGTCCGTCAGAAAGCAGCACCCCCCTGCCGGCTGAGCAAACTCTTCCAGCCCCAGCGCTTTCGCCAGGGCAATCTGGGGCTTGCGGTTGCGACCGCCGAAGCCATACAGCTTGCTGCGATCTACCCAGCCTTCTCGCTCGGGCAGGGTTTCATCGAGATTCCGGGCAGACAGGGGGCGCAGCAGCCGGTCTTCGGCGCCGGACTCCCGGGCAATCACCGGCATGCTCCATTTGCGCTGGGACTTGGGGCGCTGGCCCACCACCTCGCCGGTGATGATGAAATCGAATCCCTGGCCCTCGCCCGCTCTGTCGTTGGCCAGGCTGCGCGCCTTGTCCAGCATCAGGCTGGCCTGGCTGACCATGAATATCTTGCAGTCGAGGCAGGGGTTCATATGCGCGCCGTAGCCGTAACGCGGCTTGAGCACCACATCCTTGTACTCTTCGGAAATATCGATGATGTGCAGACGGATGCCCAACTGCTCCGCCACCCACAGCGCATTATTGCGCTTGGGCTTCTTGCGGTCGCGAATCGCGTGGGTGTGTCCCTCGACACAGAAACCGGTGAAGAAGTTGACGCCCTCTACCTCGATTCCCTGGTCCTGGATGACCTTTACCGCCAGCATGGAATCCAGCCCACCGGAAATCAGCGCCAGCGCCCGCCGTGGCCGTTGCTGCAGATTTTTACTTGTCTCGAGGATAGTCTCTGGCATAACGAAGGGCCCCGGAGATCAAGATCCCGCCGGGACTGTATCAAGTGAAGAATGGGTGAAGAAGGATAACAGAGAAAGCGGCCCGGGGCCTGCCCTCAGGCTGACACCGGCAGAATGTCCGAAGCGAAGTGCTGCTGGCAGTAGCTGATACGTTTGCTCGGGGTTTCAGTCTCCCCTGCGGCCGCCAGCGCCTCCATATGCCGCTCAACCACTGCACAGCGGCTGCCCAGGCCAGCATCATTGGCAATCTGGATATTCAGGCCCGGCCGCGCATTCAGCTCCAGCATCAGCGGCCCCTTGTCCTTGTCCAGCACCAGATCCACGCCCAGATAGCCCAGCCCGGTGAGCTCGTAACAGCCTGCGGCAATCTCCATGAAGCCGTTCCAGTCCGGCAGCTGTACGCCGGCCACCCGGTTGGCCGTATCCGGGTGGCGCTGGATAACCTGGTTATGCCAAGTGCCTTCCAGTGTTATCCCGGTGGCCAGGTCCACCCCCACACCAATAGCGCCCTGGTGCAGGTTGGCCTTGCCCTGCGACTGACGCGTGGGCAGGCGCAACATCGCCATCACCGGGTAACCGCACAGCACGATGATGCGAATATCCGGCACCCCTTCGTAACTGATCGCCCCGAATACGGAATCCGGTGTGACCCGATATTCCACCATGGCCCGGTCGCGGTGACCGCCCAGCGAATACATGCCGGAGAGGGTATTGGAAAGATGGTGCTTGATGTCGTCTTCCGTCAGCAGCCGCCCGCCCGCCGTGCGATAGAAATGATCGAACCGGTCGGTGATCACCAGAATACCGTCACCCCCGGCCCCCTGGGATGGCTTGATGACAAAGTCATGGTATTGGTCCAGCGAGCGCAGGAAGGCGTTGATGCCGTGCTCGCTCTCCACCGAGGCATACAGATCGGGCACCTGGATACCGGCACGAATGGCCCGCTCCTTGGTCAGCAGCTTGTCATCCACCAGCGGGTACAGGTGACGGCGGTTGTAGCGCAACACGTAATCGCCATTGCGCTCGTTGATGCCCATCACCCCGCGTCGACGCAATGCCAGCCAGCGACCCAGCATGATCAGCGCTCCTGCTTCTTCGCCAGCGCGCGGAAGCGCACCAGCTCAGTGAGGCGGTAACCACGGTAATGCCCCATCATCAGCATGATGCCGACAAATACCAGCAGAATGCCCGGGAAGGTGAAGCACAGATACGAAAGATGCGGCTGCGTCATCAGCAGGTGGCCGAACGTGGCCGCCACCAGCGTGCCCACCGCCGCCTTGAGCGCATCCGACGCACCGCGCTCTTCCCACATGATCGATAACCGCTCGATCACCATGGTGAGAATCACCATGGGGAACAACGCCACAGCCAGACCTCGCTCGACGCCCAGCTTGTGGCCCAGCAGACTGATCACCGCCATCAGGATCACCACAAAGGTCAGCACCACCGACAAGCGCGATAGGAGCTGCAATCGCAAGTGCTCGAGATAGGAGCGCAGCGACAGACCGATGGCCGTGATCACGGTGAACATGATGATGCCCCAGATCACCTCGGTTTCCCGGAAGGCCAGCGCCACCAGCACCGGCGTAAAGGTACCCAGCGTGTGCATGCCCACCAGGTTGCGCAACATCAGAATCAGCAACACCCCGATCGGGATCATGATCATGGTGCGATAGACTTCCTGCGTGGCTACCGGCAGGTCATAAAGAGAAAAGCTCAACAGCGTGCTGCGGCGCACCGGTTCGGACGTCTGCGCCAACTGAATCGCACTGACTTCCGTGCTGGTCACACTGAAGGTCACCCGGGCGTTCTGCCCACCCTCCACATCAACGACCGGCGCCACGCCAGACCACCAGACCACGCGGTCCTCTGGCAAGCCCCGATCACCCGTGACCGGGTTGAAATATATCCAGCGCTCTCCGTTATAGGTGCGCAGCCACACTTCCGGGCTCTGATTCTGACTGGGTAGCAAACGGATGGTCTGCACCTGCTCCGCTGGTATGTGCGCTACGGAAAGCAGCATCTCCACCACACGGGTGCGATTGCTGACGGATTCGTTACCCGCCAACAGCAGCCGCACATTGTCATCACTCAGATTGTTGACCCGGCGCACTGCCTCACTGATGAAGGTTTCCACATCGGCGGAGTGCTGCCGAATCGGCGCAAGCAGTGACTCCGCCGCAATGCGCTCTGGCTCGGCCAGCGGGGGGCGTGGCCTGAACTGCGGCCCGGTTTCGGCGACAGCCTTCTCGGCAAAGCGCTGGGACAGCGTCTTGCGGTAATACAGCGTCTGCTCGCCCTGCGCCCGGCGCGAGGACCAGACTACCTGCCGATTGGTGCCGGCGCGGCTGACATTGAAGCCGTAGTTCTGGGAAATAAAACTTTCATTGAGCACCAGGAATCGCTCACTGGGCGGCGGCACGAACAACTGCACCTTCACCGGCGAATTCCCGCTGGCGCGATAACTGACACGCGCGTCGATGACCCAGACCGGGTCGGTCTCACTCTCGCTCAGCGGGATGTTGAGCACCGCGACCTGATATACCGTGCTGGCGACGCCAGCCCCGATCATCACCAGCGCCAACAGCAGGGCATGCAGCTTCACACCACGCATTCATGCCCTCCCGCGAAACCCTCGACCGTCCCCGACGCAGTGATCATCAATCCTCTTCCCCTTCATCTTCCATCCCCAGCGTCACGCTGCACAGAGGCTGCCCGGCGCTGAATTCCTGGTCCGGATCAATCAGGGAGCGCATATCCCGCAGGCCCTCGGAACCGATCAACAGCGGATAACTGAAATTGCGGCGGTCCGTGAGATTGACCCGCATCGGCACCTGACGCTCGCCGATACACACCATCAGCCGTACTACCGGGCGACGCGTGTAGGTGCGCTGGGTTTCCTCGTCGATATCCGCCAGGCGGCGACGAATGCGCACCGTAGTATCCAGCGGCAGCTCCATTTCATCTTTATCGGCACCGTCTATGCCCAGACGGAAGGACACCCAGTCTTCGCCATCGCGCTCGAACATATTGATGTCATAGGCGCTGAGCGAGGCACTGACAGCCCCGGTATCGAGCTTCGCCTCCACCGACACCTCCAGCGCCTCGATGCGCGCATGCTCGTGGAGCCCGAAAATCACCTTGTGGTTGCTGGCCTGATAGTCGTCGGCCTCGTCAGCGACTGCCGACCCGCCCCCCGCCAGCACCGCCATGACCAGAAATGCTGTCAATATGGACAGTGCTCTCGCTGTGAGCTGTGCCGAAAAAGTCGTCATCGTCTGTATGGCCATAAAACAACCCCTGCCTTGCCTGCGTTCATATTCTGAGCCCCTGAGGTGCTGCCATGACCGCGAAACGCGCAGTACGCCCGGCCTCAGGGCTTCGACCCTGCCATTCGCAAACGGTTGCACCGCGTCGCTGCGACGTACACAAGTGGTGAGGGTGCCAGATTCTAGAGCATGACGGGCCGGAAATAACCGCCCGGAAGTAAAAGAGTCTTATATCTTACTGCCTTCACGCACACTCTACCCGTGTCGTTGGACCGCCGACCCTGCTATACTCCGCGCCCCAAAAGCTCTGTCGGTGCATTATCCGTGATCGAACGCCTGCGTAATATCGCCATCATCGCCCATGTAGACCATGGCAAGACCACTCTCGTGGACAAGCTGCTGCAGCAGTCCGGCACTCTGGGCGACCGCGCTGGCGCCGTCGAGCGGATCATGGATTCCAACGACATCGAGAAAGAGCGAGGCATCACCATTCTCGCCAAGAACACAGCGCTGCGGTGGAATGACTACCGCATCAACATCGTGGACACCCCCGGCCACGCCGACTTCGGCGGCGAAGTCGAGCGCGTGATGTCGATGGTGGATTCGGTGCTGCTGCTGGTGGACGCCGTAGACGGCCCCATGCCACAGACCCGCTTCGTGACCCAGAAAGCCTTCGAGCAGGGCCTCAAGCCCATCGTGGTCATCAACAAGATCGACCGCCCCGGCGCCCGCCCTGACTGGGTCATGGACCAGGTCTTCGATCTGTTCGACCGCCTCGGCGCGACTGACGAGCAGCTCGACTTCCCGGTGGTCTATACCTCCGCCCTGAACGGCATTGCCGGTCTGGATGCCGACGATATGGCCGACGACATGACGCCGCTGTTCCAGACCATCGTCGACAAGGTTGCCCATCCCGACGTGGACATGGACGGCCCGTTCCAGATGCAGATCTCCTCACTGGACTACAACAGCTATGTCGGCGTGATCGGCATTGGCCGGATCAAGCGCGGCCGCATCAAGAGCAACACCCCGGTCAAGGTGATCAACATTGAGGGCAAGGTGCGCAACGGCCGCGTCCTGACCATCATGGGCCACCACGGCCTGGAGCGCGTCGAAGTCCCGGACGCCTCTGCCGGCGACATCGTCTGCATCACCGGCCTCGACCCGCTGGATATCTCCGATACCCTGTGTGACCCGAACAACGTCGAAGCCCTGAAGCCCCTGACCGTCGACGAACCCACTGTAAGCATGTTCTTCCACGTGAACACCTCACCGTTCGCGGGCCAGGACGGCAAATACGTCACCTCACGCAACATCCGTGAGCGCCTGCACGAAGAGCTGCGTCATAACGTGGCCCTGCGCGTCGAAGACACCGGCAGCCCGGACCGCTTCCGCGTTTCCGGCCGTGGCGAACTGCACTTGTCCGTACTGATCGAAAACATGCGCCGCGAAGGCTTCGAGCTGGCCGTAGGCCGCCCGGAAGTGATCGTGAAAGAAGAAGACGGCGTCAAGAAAGAGCCCTACGAACAGCTGATCCTCGACGTGGAAGAACAGCACCAGGGCGCCATCATGGAACAGATGGGCCTGCGCCGCGGCGATATGCAGAACATGACCCCGGACGGCAAGGGCCGCGTGCGCCTGGAATACATCGCGCCTTCACGAGGCCTGATCGGCTTCCGTTCCATGTTCATGACCCTGACCTCCGGCACCGGTATCTTCAACTCCATATTTTCCCACTATGGTGATTTCAAGACCGGCCAGCTGGCAGAGCGTAACAACGGCGTGCTGATCTCCAACGTCAGCGGCAAGGTGCTGGGCTTCTCCCTGTTCAACCTGCAGGAACGCGGCCGCATGTTCATCGAACCGAACGTGGACGTGTATGAAGGGCAGCTGATCGGCATTCACTCCCGTGACAACGATCTGGTGGTCAACCCGACCAAGGGCAAACAGCTCACCAACATGCGCGCCTCCGGCACCGACGAGAACATCGTCCTGACCCCGCCGATCCGCTTCTCACTGGAACAGGCCATCGACTTCATTGACGAAGATGAGCTGGTGGAAGTCACGCCGCAGTTCATTCGCCTGCGCAAGAAGCTGCTGACCGAATCGGATCGCAAGCGCGCCAGCCGCTAAGGCAGGCCTGCCGCACCACAAGGGCTACGCTCGGGTTTCAGGACCCGGTGTAAGCCCAGACAACAACGCCCCGGATTCGGGGCGTTGTTGTTTGTGGGGTGTGCTGCACACCCAATGCGTCCTCCAAGGTGCACCCATCTGTCATCGTGAGAATTCCACCATCGGGGTAACCCAGGGCCAACAATGGTCATGGCGACATCTTTGTGCTATCCATATCGCCAGTGTTATTGAAATGGGAAAAGAAGAAGGCGCTGTTATTGGGGAAGCAAAGTAGGTGCGCGCCGCAACCCATTGACAGGGAAGCAATATTTTCAATATACAAATCTACATACTGTGATAGGCCGCGCGCGTCGTTATTCAATATAGGCGCCGGCGTCCTAATACCTGTTAAGCGAAATGACAAAACACACACTTGATTGTAGATCGTGCGGAGAATCCATAGAGGGTGAGCTCTACCACTTGGGGTTTGGCGACATAGATGCTATCTACTGCGATTCATGTCCGAACGTTATTCTGCTGAAGGACCGTGAATTCTTTGCAAGGATTGGGATTAAATTTCCATACCTTCAACCAGGAGACAAGGGGTGGGAATATTACAACAGGCACCTTCTTCCATACTATGAGGCGGCAGAGACGCATTTTCCGGCCTGCGCTTGTGGAGGTCGGTTTAGATACATGTCCGCGCTACGCTGCCCTTGCTGTGGAGATTACCTTATGGGAAAGGGCTTTGAAGAGCCAGTAGATCGGAATTTAAGATATGTTTTTGTCTCAAGGGATTCGATTGAGCTATGAAGCGCTTAACAAGGCCCAGCAATACGCAGCCTTCGGCTGCCGGACTCGCTGCGCTCGCCGTTGTGGGCGGCGTTATCTATCTCTGGAGAGTCATGCTTAGCACCGAAAGGGTTAAAGCCAAGCCTGATACCGACGCATTCGTTGGGCGGGTAGTATGGAGCCCGATTAAGTCGCTTTGGTTCAATTTCCACTTATTGGCCGCAATTTTTCTGGCCCCCTTTGTCGTTAGCCTCTCCTCAGTTGGTGTATTCATTCTGCTAACCGGCATTACCTTATGCTTTGGCCACTCGCTAGGTATGCACAGACTTCTGATCCATAGGTCATACGAATGCCCAAAATGGATGGAGTACCTGTTTGTATATCTAGGCACGTTGGTGGGTATGGCGGGGCCGATCGGAATGATGAAACAACATGATCTGAGGGATTGGGCGCAGCGCCAGACCCACTGTCACGACTATCTGTTACATGGCTCCAGCATCTTGAAAGATGGCTGGTGGCAGCTTAACTGCGATCTGGAGCTGAAAAATGGGCCTGACTTCTTTATCGAGGATTCTGTCTGGTACGATCCATTTTATCGGTTCATTGAAAAAACATGGATGTGCCAACAGCTAGCACTTGCGTTGCCGCTTTATTGGTTTGGTGGCCTAAGCTGGGTGGTCTGGGGGATTTCTGTGCGCATAGTTGTCTCGGTGGGTGGGCACTGGCTCATAGGCTATTTTGCGCATAATCGTGGGGAGCGTACTTGGCGAGTCGATGGCGCAGCGGTTCAGGGTCATAATATTCGTCTTGCTGGGTTGCTTTCCATGGGAGAGGCGTGGCACAACAATCACCATGCGTATCCCGGCTCGGCGATGCTTGGTCTATACAAGGATGAACCAGATCCAGGCTGGTGGGTTCTGAATGCATTGCACAACTTGGGTATCGTCAAGAATATCCAATTACCAAGGGATCTACCGCCGCGGTCTGAGCTTGTTTCTGAGAGCATCGATCTGGAAAAGCGTGTCGAGCGAGTGCCTGAGGACTGTGAGATTGCAAAGTTTATTCGAGGAAATAGATAACAAAGCCATGCACGCGACAAACGCGTGCATGGCGGCGTTAGCGAGAAAACGATGTCACTCCATAAGCAAGTAAATGCGTCAGGATTTCCACTGCAAATTGCTGTGGGACGAGTCGTGAGTGAAGAGCTCTCGGATTGGTCGATTTTGTATGAGGAACATGCGTGGAGCGGTGAAGGTCACCATGGGTTCATCGATTTGGCAATTGAATGGACCCACCGAACTTGGGTTATGAATATCGAGTGCAAAAGGGTTCGTGATGCAGAATGGATCTTCTTGAAAGATAGAAAGGCCCCTTCTGGGCGGCGGCAGGCAAAACTATGGATAAGCTACTACTCTGGCAATGGAGACTTCACGAAATTTGACTGGGCTGATGTCGCAATGGATCCACTTTGCCCAGAGTCAAGCATGTGCGTTGTGCCAGGGCAGGACCAAAAAGCCACTCCAATGCTTGAGCGGGTGTCTAGCGGCCTCGTAATGTCTACTGAGGCACTGGCGCGTGAAGAAGCATCGTTTCTAAAAGATAAGTATAGCGGATTGCGAATGTATCAGAATGTAATCGTGACAACAGCGAGGCTCAAGCTCTGTGAGATCGACTTGGCAAATATCGATATCGCTAGCGGTGAGATCGATCAATCTGCCTCATCTGCTGAGGTCCCCTTCGTGCGATTTAGGAAGCAGCTCGGCACAGCCAGCGCGAAGCGTGATGTCTCTTGTGATACATATCAGCTCAGAGATGTTGCGAAAGAATTTGAAGACACCGTCTTTGTAGTTAACTCAGCTAGGTTTGCGGAATTTGTAAGGGCGTGCGAAGTCGATATTGGCCCACTTATGGCGGTTTGTGGTCGTCGCTAACAAGTGGCAGCAGTCGGAACGTTTTTCCGCTCCTTCGTCGCTCCAAAACGTCCGCTGTGCCAAGCGTTAGGTGAAATCATGAGGATATATCCCCCTGCCTTGATGGTGGCCTTGCTGGCATCTCAGGCGAACTCAGAACCAATGCCTTGGGAAACCGAGGAATACTTCGAGAGCAAGCGAAAAGCCCAACAGGAACATTTATCGAAATTTCCAATTGAAATGATGCTTTTTCTAGCGGTGGGCTCCAAGCCAGATAAATCTCTAACTGGATGGATTCGGCTTGGCGAAGAACATCCATCTCCTTTGGATCCAAGGGTAAATATCGCTTCCGTGTTTAATGTATCATCAGGGATGAAAATCGGACTAAATGAGGGGATAATTAAAGACGTTTTTGATTATGGCATTGTGATTGAGGAAAACTCCCCGTTTGCGGTTAGTCCGGCTTTATAAAGCGAACAACGCTATTAGAAATTAAGAAGCCCATGCCAGAAGGCACTACAGTGAAATATTCAGTGGTTGATGGGAAGAACGAATGCGAGTAAAGAACCTAACAAGTAGCGGCGGTTTTCTCGCTGCGGCTCGCCGCTGCGCGGTGCGTTAAATGCACAGGAAGCTAAGCTCCATGGATCAAATAGATTTTCATGCTCTCGATGAGCATCAGAAGAAATTGATGTTAGAGGTTGCTTTGGGTAACAAAGGGAAGTGTGTTCCAGCTTCTGGGGGAATGTGCGGAGAGATTTATGTTTTTGATCAGGGTGAAAATGTATCACCTCGATATGTATGTGCAAAAATACCAAAACCTCTCACCAACGTTTCTGCTGAGGAAACGAACAATAGATTTGTCAATGAACTCAAGAATCAGCTTTCATATAACCACCAGAGCTTTGTTCATTGGGCATTTGATTTCTCAGAGGTTCTTGGAACTCCTGTGGCATTATTTCGCTATTGGGGAAGAGACCTTGAGAAGGTGATAAGAAATTCTGAACTTTCCAGTAAGGTCGAAAATCTTTCTATATTGGTTTATGTTTGCAGTGGTTTGAACCACTGCTATAAGAGTGGTCTAGTAGCACATCAAGATTTGAAGCCAGCCAATATTTTTTTGAGAGACGTCAAAAGCGAGTTTCATGATTTACCTGATATTGATATTTATAACTTGGCTCTAATAGCTGATTTCGGTCTAGCAAATGCTTTTCTAGACTCTTCCGTCTTCGGTGGCTCTCGGCCTTATATGGCTCCAGAACAGTGGGATGAATCTGAACTGTCACCTAAAACGGATGTATTTGCGCTGGGGGTCATTCTCTATGAGCTTATGAGTGGAGGGTTCCATCCGGTTGGCATCAAGCTCAGTGATTATTGGCCTCGACCGGTGGAGGGCAATAGTAAAAAGTGGACTAAAGCTGATGCTTGGAGAAAATGGGCAAAGAGCGCGAGTATCAATTTTGATGGTATTCCACCGATAGATCCTGAAATTCAATCTCTTGTTAATGACATGCTATCAGTTGACCCCGCTGATAGGCCATCCATTGATGAAGTCAAGGTGTCATTGCTTGAGATGATTAAGAGTGAATCACAAGAAAGCTGTGTTCAGCTAGAATTCCTTGTTGATTATTTTGAAAATAAGGCATCGACAGAGCCATTAAAAGACAGATGGCCATATTTGTGGGAAAGATGGCAGCGATTTCAAGTAAAGTTCGAGACGGGCATTTAACAATGCAAGTCACGGCGACGTCTACTACATTGCGACTTCGCCTCCATTACGTAGCCGCGCGTGCTTGGCGGCGTTATGAGTATCTGGGGTTGAAATGCTAACCGTAGAAAAAGATAAAGAAGCAGAGCAGGTTTTCATCCATGGCTCTCCTGAAAAGCTCCGGTGGCTCGCGGCCCGGCTAGAGGCCATAGCAACGGAAGCCGAAAATTCTGGCCGCTCACACGATCATTTTATGACTGAGGCGTGGGGTGGTAATGAATTATCGAGCGAGGCTCAGGGCGGCAAAGAGTCTCATGCATTAATCAATCATTTGATAGTTTATGGTTGGGGCGGCGGGTAGTGATAGCAACTCATAACAAGTTGCTGTTGTCGCCGCTTCGCGGCTGGGGCCTCCGTTCCGCTGCGCTTCACTGCGGCCAGAAAGCAAAGCGTTAGGACTCTCTGAGAAATGAGTATGGAAGAACTTAAATCCAGAACCACAGACTATCTTGCTTCGGTTGGTATCGAAGTGCCTGAGCATCTCCCAACGATTGAGGGGATGGATGAAGTCACGCCAAGAAATGCAAAAGACGTAGCAGGACGACTCAGTGCACTTGCTTACGTTATTGGACTTGGTTTTGGTGCAAAAGGCAGCGATCTTTTGGAGCACCTTCAACAGTACGACCTGATGCCCTACGTAAGCCAACGCGAAAAAAAACTGCTTCGCGAAGAAGTCCTCGGCAATCAAGATAAAGTAGATATGTTTTGGCAAACGGAATGTGCCCAAGCCCTGGCATGGTGTATTGGCCTTGTTGAGCTCGACCACTTCCAACACTGCGACGACGACTTGGCCCAAAAGATTCCATTCAAAGTAGATCCGAGTGACTTCATTCAAAGCGCCCACCTGAAGCCGATTACCGAAATTCAATCGCAATCAGACCTACTTTATAGAATGCACTGGCATGCGAGAAATTGCCGACTTACCGGGCGAGAATGCGATCTGAGTGAAAGCATTATCTCCGAACGGAGAAAAGCCATTGATTGGGTTTATGGTGTTGAGGAGGACTGGGATGAAGTTCCAATGGATACCTAGCCCTAACAATCGCAGGCACAGGGACAAAATTTCCAATGCGCTACAAGTTTGCCCGTGCTGCGGGCGTTATGAGGCACAACATATCGACACTGAGCGAACCTGCAGCGATTCAACTGGCCAGAAGGCCGAAGACAATGGAGATGCATAGATGTTCAGTCATGTGATGGTCGGCTCGAATGACATTGAGCGCTCAAAGCGCTTCTATGACGCCTTGCTAGGCATACTTGGGGCGGGGGAACCGCTGCGAAATCAAAACGACACTGGGCAAACGCGCTTGTTCTATCGGCACGATGGTGGAACCTTCTGCGTCAGTGAACCGATCGACGGTGAGCCCGCAACGTTCGCCAATGGCAGCACGATCGGATTCAAGTGCGCTTCGCCAGAGCAGGTGCAGCAGTTCCATGACACAGCTGTTGCCCATGGGGGTACTTCGATTGAAGAACCGCCAGGCCTGCGCGAAGGCAAACTCGGTGCCATGCACTTGGCATATGTGCGCGACCCGGACGGCAACAAGCTTTGTGCGCTTCATAGACCAAAGTGAGCACATGCGTCTCTGAGGGTCAGGCCTCCCATTGCCCACTAAGAATTTTCCTTTCGGAAATGAGAAACCTGACCTTAATGATGCTGCGCTGCAGTTCATCCGCCTGCGCAGGAAAGTTCCTGACCGAATCGGATCGCAAGCGTACCAGCCGCTAAGGCAGGTCTGCCATCAAGAGGATGCACCATGGGGATAGCCCCGGGGCGAAACATAGTCATGGCGACATCTTTGTGCTATCCATATGCCAGTGTTATTGAAACGGGAAAAGAAGAAGGCGCTGTTATTGGGGAGGCAAAGGACGCGCGCCATAACCCATTGATGGGGAATTATTATTTTCCAATATGCCGCATTGCATACTGTGATAGGTCGCACGCGTTGTTATTCATTATACGCGCCGGCGTCCTGATACCTGTCAGGTGTCTCTAAGAGGGGACCGCAAAAATGAATCGAAGGATCATTCGGCACGGATTTATCCTGATCTTGATCGCCTTGGTGACCGGCTTATTGCTTCCTGCCATGCAAATTCCGAGACTTGGACTGTCCGCACATACAATTGGCATTCTGAGTGGCGTGCTACTCATCGGGATCGGCGCCATCTGGAGTGCATTCAGCCTATCGGCCCGCCAGGCTCTCGTTATGTACTGGGGTTGGGTGTATTCCAGTTATGCCAACTGGCTAGGCTGCCTGATTGGTGCGTTTGCCGGCGCGGGGCAAATGACGCCATTGGCATCATCGGGCGTGAAAGCCGACACCTGGGCAGAGGCAACTGTTGCCGTGTTGCTCATTAGCGTTGCAATTACCTCACTGGTCGCAGTGGCGCTGTCCATCTGGGGATTACGGAGGCACAGGGCAAACGACGCCTGACAGTCGTTCCAGTTCGTTCCGGCCCTGATGGGCCTCCACCGGACGCCCTTTTCTCCGCTTCCCTGCGTAAAAGGTCGCCGCTCGGTCTCCGGGGTCAGGTCTCCCGGTCTCCGGGGTCAGGTCTCCGGTCTCCGGGGTCAGGTCTCCCATTGTCCAACGGGAATTTTCCTTTGGGAAATGAGAGACCTGACCCCAATTATGGTCCTGGCAATTGATTTGTTGATAGGAGGCACCATGCCAGATCAGGAAACGGCAACAGATGAAATTGTCGTCACGAGGCTTCTTCCAAACATCTGCACGGACCGCGTGGAAGAGACCAGGGACTTTTACGCGGCGTTGCTCGGTTTCGTCGTCGGCTTCGAGCATCAGGGCTGGTACACCCAAATGGCGTCACCTGAAAATCCTCAGTTACAAATCGGTATTGTGCGGCGCAATCACGAGTTCACGCCGAAGGCTTTTCAGAAACCGGCGCAGGGCGTCATCATCTCCGCGCAGGTTGCAGATGTCGATGCGGCGTACTCCGAAGTGCTAAAGCGCGGCATCCATATCGAACTCGAACTGCGAGATGAAAGCTTTGGGATGAGGCGCTTTATGGTAGCCGACCCGAATGGCGTTCTCGTCAACGTGTTTTCGTTCCCATGAAGCGATCTAACCGAGTTGTTGCAGCCCAGGTCGGTGCATTGACGGCTGACGTGGGCAGCGTCCCTCGCCGGCGCGAACAACTGTCTTCGGCGTGATTTTCAGCTACCTTTTCTGGCGATACGGCCTGGAGGCAGCGATTATTGCTCACGCGTTTGCGCATGTGATGACCCGTACCCTTGGCATTGTGACGGCATGACGCCGGCGTTCATGCAGGGCAGGCATCTAATGCGGCTCGGCCCGGTTAACAGGCCCAAGCAAGGGGGGCGCAACACCTTCAGGTTCAGGCAAATGCCGTAATGGTCTGCCGACTGAGCGCTACGGTGCTGCCATCCTGATCAGCAATCACGGCACGGCTCTGACTATAGCCCTCTCTGCACTGGTCAGTGGTTACCGCGTATTGCCACAGCGCATCCGGCCTCTGGGAAATGAGAGACCTGACCCCGGAGATGCTGACCCCGGAGATGCTCCCGGCGCCAGGCGCATAGCAAGCGCTCCCGGAATTCCTTTGGCGGATGAGTGGATAAAGATCACATGAGCGAAGAATTCATAAAGCATCACTCTTTACATGATAACCACATTCACGGATTGTCCTATACCGATGAAAACTTTGAAACAGAGTTGAAGTTGGATATTGACTACATCCATGAGCGGCACTGCGACAGAACACCAGTTGAATTTGTAGTGGCGCCTGCCTGGCTGATATTTAGAGGTGTCATGTCATACCGGGCCTCGCTTATCAGAACCTGTCCGACCCTTAACGGATATTTAGGTATTATTTTAGGACTAAAGATTGAGACCGTAGATGAGGACACCTTCCGGTATACGTTTTCTCTAGTCGGTGATGACAAGCTTGAAGTCGAGGCACGCAGTATTGCGCTAGTTATATGGGGGGAAGATGTGGTAACGCAACAGCAAAGTCTGTCCACTGGGCAGCGTCATGCGCCTGACAAGCAACGGCAGCTCGCCCCTTCGGGGCCAGACGCACCTACAGCGCGCCGCTGAGCAGGTCATCAAACCGCAAAGAGAGATATATGGACCGCCCCAAGTTACTCCGAGACAAAACAGCCAGGGAAGCGAGGTTGTCACAGCTTGACGAGGCTCATGTTGCTCGACTGACCGACTTTGTCGATGACCTTAGGATCAGGATAGGGCCAGAGGCTGCTATCCCATACTTCGACCCCTGGGATGGAGGAGTTGGGGCGGAGGCCCTTTTCCTCCTGGAGGCACCCGGCCCTAAGGCGCGCAATTCTGGATTTATGTCTATGAATAATCCGGACGAAACCGCAAAAAATTTGTTCGAGTTGATTCACGAAGCTGAAATAGACCGTCGCCGCATCGCAATCTGGAATACTGTCCCTTGGTATATAGGGTCTGGAGCCAAGATTCGACCGGCCAGCTCGTCCGACATCGCTTCGGGGATTGAGTCGCTCTCCAATTTGTTCCAACTGATGCCCAAGCTACGACTGGTCGTGTTGGTTGGTGCTAAAGCTCAGAAAGCCCACAAACATATCCAAAACGTGGCACCACATCTTGGCCTGCTCTCAAGCCCGCACCCTAGCCCGATGTTTGTGAATCGGCGCCCGGGGAACCGCGAAGCCATTCTAAACAGTTTGCGCACTGTGAGCATGTCGTTAGTCAGGAAAAAAGGTTGATATTATGAACTCCGTTATACGCGAAGAGTTACCGACTGATGTTGCGGCAATCCATGCCGTAACGATCGCGGCATTTATGAACGCACCACACACCGATCACACGGAGCAGTTCATCGTTGATGCCCTGCGCAAGGCCGGGGCGCTGTTCCTGTCCCTCGTGGCGGAGCAGGCTGGTTCCGTCGTGGGGCATGTCGCAGTGTCGCCGGTAACGGTGTCGGATGGTTCATCGCATTGGTATGGACTGGGCCCTATCTCGGTCATCCCTGAACTTCAGGGGCAGGGCATTGGCAGCCTCCTTATGCAAGAAGCCTTGCAGCGGCTTCGAGATAAGGGGGCGGCGGGGTGCGTCTTGCTGGGTGATCCGGCCTATTACTCACGCTTCGGGTTCAAGGCCATGTCGGAGTTAGTGCTACCGGATGTGCCGCCGGAGTACTTCCAGGCCTTGGCATTTCAGCCCTCTTTGCCACGCGGCATCGTTACTTATCATGAATCCTTCAACGCACAGGGCTAACCAGGCACTGAAACCGGCGACTCGCCGCTGCTCAGCAATCACTTTCATACACAGATATTTCTGTTGATGCGAGAGGCGCGGCATGAGCCCCCCTTAACCGTTCAAGCGGCCCAGTTGCGAGCCCAGTAAGGAGGGGCACAACACGCTCAGGCAAATACCGCAATGGTCTGGCGGCTGAGCGCAACAGTACGGCCTTCCTGATCACAAATGACCGCACGGCTCTGGCCATAGCCCTCACTGCACTGATCCGTGGTCACCGCGTATTGCCACAGCGTATCTGCCGGTCTGTTATCCGGCTCCTCCAGCAGTTCCATCGTCCAAGTCAGGGAGCTGGCCGCCGCCGGGCCCTTGAGCATAGGCAAAACCGAAGGCGGCCAGGTGTCTACCAGACAGATCAGCGCGGCTGTGGTCATCGCCTTTGGTGTTTCTGCAAAGCGCATATAGCCGGCAAAATCAGGCTCCTTGCTGCCGCTGTAGGGCGGCATGCCGGCCGCATAGCGCATATCAAAGTGCTGGAGGAAATCCGGCATCATGCCTTGAATAAACGGGAACTTCATGGCCTCGTCACTGCTTTTCATCGGCTCGAGTCCTGGCGCCTGTACCACAATCGCGGATTCGCGTGCGGCGCCAAAACTGGCCAGCATGACTGCCACCACCTGCTCACCCTGGCGAGCCGTGACCATGGCCTGCATGACCGACTTGCCCTCGCGCAGCACCTCGCCGCTCAACGACACCGGCCCCGGCGCGGCAGGCGCCACGAACGACAACGAGAAGCTGCGCAGGCGGCGCCCGGCCGACACGGTCTTTTCAAGATGATCGTAAAGCACCGCAGCAATAATCCCGCCAAACAGTGCCCGCCCCTGCCCCCATGCTTCCGGAAACGCGGCGTTGCCCTGGCCATCCACCGTGGCCAGAATGTCGTCAAAATTCATAGTGCTTCTTCCACAAAGTCCAGCCGATCCTGGCCAAAGAACATTTCGCCATCCACAAAGCAAGTCGGCGCGCCGAAGACGCCCCGTTTTACTGCGGCCTCGGTATTTTCGCGCAATCGACTCTTTACTTCATCCGACTCGGATTTCTCCAGCCAGGCTGCGCCATCCAGCCCAGCCTCGTTAAGCACCCGAACCAGCTCTTCCGGTTCCGACAGCTTGCAGGGCGACTTCCACATGGCATCGAACAGCGCCGCGACTATCGCCGCCTGCTCCGGCGCTTCCTCAGCCGCCGTGGCAATGCGCATGGCGCCCAGCGTATTCACCGGAAAATACGGGTTCATCGTCAGCGGCACCTGGTAGCGTTTGGCGAAGCGGCCCAGATCGCGCAGCATGTACTGGCCTTTGGCCGGCACGGCTGCCGGCGGGCTGTTACCCGTAGCCTTGAAGATGCCGCCGAGCAGCACCGGACGATATACCAGCTCGGCGCCCTGACGGGCACAGAGGGCCGGCAACTGCGTCCAGGCCAGCCAGGCGGTGGGGCTGCCCACATCAAAGAAGAATTCCACTTGCTTGCTCATTGCGGCTCTCCGTTCAAAAGGTTTCCATCCACGGGCGCAGATCCATTTCATGGCTCCAGGCATCGCGGGGCTGCCGATGCAGCATCCAGTACGCCTCGGCAATATGTTCGGGGTTGAGAATGCCGTCCTGCGCTTTGAGGGCATAACGGTCAGGGAAGTTGTCGCGGATAAACGCGGTATCAATCGCCCCATCGATCACCGGATGGGCCACATGAATCCCCTGGGGGCCCAACTCACGCGCCATGCTCTGGGCCAGCGCCCGCAGGGCAAACTTGGCCCCGGCAAAGGCGGAGAACCCCTTGCCGCCGCGCAGCGATGCGGTCGCGCCGGTGAACAGGATGGTACCCCGCTGGCGCGGCAGCATCACCCGCGCCGCTTCCCGGCCGGTCAGGAATCCGGCAAAGGCGGCCATTTCCCAGACCTTGCGATACACCCGGGCCGTGGTGTCGACCACCGGGAAATACACATTGGCACCAATATTGAACACGACCACCTCCAGCGGTCCAACCTCCGCCTCGATGGTCGCAAACAGATCCGCCACCTGCTGCTCATCGCGGGCATCACAGCCAAACCCCCGGGCCTGACCGCCCGCCTGTTCTATGTCGGCCACCAGTGGCATGACCGCATCCTGCGTGCGACGCGCCACACAGGCGACATATCCCTCACGGGCAAAACGTTTTGCGATGGCGCCACCGGTGGCATCCCCGGCACCGATGACCAGCATGGCAGCCTGACTCATGATACCCTCACTTTGATGGGTTCCAATTTGGAACTCAGACTAGGTTCTTTTTTGGAACCCGTCAAGCCGCTATGATGGGGCAACTTCGTGGAGGCGTTATGCGCTGGCAAGATATTGATCAACACCCCTGCTCGGTGGCGCGCACCCTGGCCATCGTCGGTGACAACTGGACGTTGCTGGTACTGCGCGATTGCTTTCTCGGGGTGCGCCGCTTTGATCAGTTCCAGCAACGTCTGGGGGTGACCCGCCATGTGCTCAGCGACCGACTGCGCAAGCTGCTCGACGGCGGCATTGTGGAAAAGGTGGCCTATCAGCAGCGGCCCGTCAGGGAGGAATACCGGCTGACCGATAGGGGCCGCGCCTTGTACCCGGTCATTGTTCATCTGGCCCAGTGGGGCGACACATACCTGCCCCACCCCCTTGGCGCTCCAGTGACCCGCATCCACACCCACTGCGGTGCAGCACTGGAAGCCACCCTGCAATGCAGTCATTGCGGCGAGGCGGTGGAGGCCAGGGATATCCGCGTGGAAGAAAACCCGCACTGGCGCGGGAAATTACTGCCCTGAGCTGATGATCCCTAAGCCCGGGCGGCACCGTCATACGTCCTCTTCTCGCCACCATGTCTGGAACAACTGTCGTGCCCGGGGGCCTGCCGGCGCATGCCCGGCCCGCGCGGCACGCTGGCACCAGAACACCCCCTTCACCGGGTCCACCTTGATACCCAGGCCCTCACCATAGATGGCACACAGCCGGGCAGCTGCCGCATTGGAGCCTGAGTAGGCGGCGTAGTCGAATTCCACCAGGGCACGCTCAACCCGCCCTGACTCGAAATAACGACGGCCCGCGTCATAGTCACGCTGCAGCGCCTCGGCTTCACTGGCTGCCAGTTCATCGGCGGCAGCCATTTCCGCCTGCAAGGCAGCATCCATGGACGGCCCGCTGGCACAAGCCGCCAGCAGGGCACTGCATAACACCACATATTTAGGGCTTTTCATCTCTGCGCTCTCCTTCTGCAACCGATCCCTGACACGTCTTCTGGCACTGCCCCCATGATGCTACCTGTTTCAGACATACGGCGAGTGAAGCCTGCCCGTGGCAGCACAGCTGGTGCATAATGCGCCCATGCTGCATATCGCCCTGTATGAACCCGAGATACCGCCAAACACCGGCAACATCATGCGCCTGGCCGCCAATACCGGCAGCCGGCTGCATCTGATTGCGCCGCTGGGCTTTGCGCTGGATGAAAAGCGTCTGCGCCGGGCCGGGCTGGATTATCGGGATCAGGCCACGGTGACATTGCATGAGGACTGGCAGGCGTTCTGCCGGTGGCGCGGGACACGCCGGTTATGGGCGTTTTCAACCAAGGCGCAGGCCTGCTACAGCCAGGCGCGCTATGCGCCGGATGACATACTGCTGTTTGGTCCGGAGAGTCGTGGCCTGCCCGAGGCGCTGTTCATGGATCAGCCCGACGTCGCGCCGGTACGGCTGCCTATGGTGCCGGGCAGCCGCAGCCTGAATCTGGCCAATGCCGTCTCGGTGGCCGTGTTCGAGGCCTGGCGACAGTGCGACTTCGAGGGCACCTGATCAGAGCCTGGTCAGCGCCTGATCAGCGACTAGTGACGCCCCGGCTCAGGCCGGGGCAGTGCGCTGTCAGTGGGTTTCTTCCGGCGCTTTCGGGGCGGCTTGCTGACCTTCCTGCTGGCGCTGTTTCGCGTCCAGGAACAGGGCATCAAAGTTGATCGGCTGCAACAGCAACTGCGGGAAGGTACCGCGACTGACCAGATCAGATACCAGCTCACGGGCATACGGGAACAACAGATTCGGGCAGTAGGCGCCCAGCAGTTGTTCGCGCTCGTCGCCTTCGATACCCGCCAGGGTAAAGACGCCCGCCTGTTTGATTTCTACCAGATACACGGTCTTTTCTTCACTGGCAGCAGTCACCGTCAGGCTCAGCACCACCTCGTAATCCGACTCGGTTTCCGCCAGCCGACGCGCTTCCGTGTTCAACTGCACGTTCACTTTGGGCTGCCACTGCTTGCGGAAGATGTCCGGCGCGCCGGGCACTTCGAATGACACATCCTTGGTATAAATGCGCTGCAATTGAAACGTACGCTGTGGTACTTCACTCATAACAATCCCCAAATTCTGTTTGTGTTCTGACCCGCATCGGGTCAGTTGTTCAGCATGTCGTCCAGGCGGCCCGCTCGCTCCAGCGCATAGAGCTCATCACACCCCCCGACATGGGTTTCACCGATCCATATCTGTGGCACGCTGCGCCGCCCCGCCCGCGCAGCCATATCGCTGCGCAAGGCCGGATCAGCGCCAACGTCGATATTGGTGTAGGGCGCGCCTTTGCGATCCAGCAAGCCGATAGCGCGAATGCAGAAAGGGCACCAGCGGGTGGTATAGAGCACCACATCAGCCATTACTTCACCACGGGCAGGTTATCGTTGCGCCAGCCCTGAATGCCGCCACGCATACGATGCAGCGCCGCAAAGCCTTCGTTTTTCAACTGACGGCCCGCCAGCGAGGCATGGCTGCCCACATTGCAGACCAGAATCACCGGCTTTTCCTTGTAACCCGCCAGCTCACTCATACGCTCTGATATCTTGGCGTAGGGCACATTGACGCTGCCGGCAATGTGGCCCTTGCGGAAATCGTCCTCGTCACGCAGATCGACGATGACACCGTCGTTGCGATTCACCAGTGTGGTGGCCATCTGCGGGGTCACAGGACGACTGCCGCGCCGGGACTCGGTAAAGAAAAACGCGGTCCAGAGCAGGAAAAATGCCGACACCAGAACATAGTGGTTGGCAGCGAACTCAAAAATGCGATCCATATCAGCGTCCGAACAGAGGAAAACGGCGCCCAAGTATAGGCAACCCGGACCAAATCATCCATGATCAGTCATCCATGATCCGTCACCGACGACCCGCGACGCCGGACGAACTCCCCGTCACAATTGCCGATCCGAGGCCCGACACACCGGTATGACCCGCTTTCCTTTCGCCATACTCCTCTGCCAGCCCCGCTGCCAGCCCCGCTGCCAGGCCCGCCGCCAAGCCCGCCGCAGTCACTTGCAGCTTATCGCCGCCCTGCTGGGCTTTGCGCTGATGCTGCCTGCGGGTGCCGAACAGGCCTCACCGGCACAGCTGCGCGAGCTGCGGGAGCGCATCCAGGCGCTGCAACAGACGCAGCAGCGGGATCTGCGCCGGCGTGATCAGCTGGCCAACGAACTGCGTGAGCGCGAAATCGAGGTCAGCCGGCTGGCACGTCAGGGCGAACAATTACGCAATGAGACCCGCCAGGCCGAGCAGCGCCTCGCCGAGCTGCGTGAGCAGCAGCTGCGCATGGCAGCCGAGCAATCCACACAGCTGCGCTGGCTGGAGCTGACGGTGCGCACCGCCTATATGAGCGGCCGCGAACCCCTGATGAAGCTGCTACTGAGCCAGGAGGAGCCGGACCAGGTGGCGCGGCTGCTGCGCTATCACGAATATTTCCAGCGCGCCCGGCATACTCGATTGCATGAACTGCAGGACGAACTCAAGGCACTACTGGCGGTCTCCCTGGAAGTGAGTGATGCCCGGGACAAGCTCTACCAGCGCCGCGAGGCCGTCAGCCGACAGCAGAAGGAACTGGAAAAGGCGCGCGCAGAACGGGCTACTGCACTGGCACGCCTGAACCGCCGCGTCGACGAACAGAAAGGCCAGCTGAGCTCGCTGCGCGAGGACGAAGCCCGCCTGGACAAGCTGCTGCAGGACATGAACCGCGCCATCTCGGACATCCCGGCAGACATTGGCGGCAAACCGTTCGGCGATCTGGCCGGGCAACTGCCCTGGCCGGTAGAGGGCCGCACCCGTGTCAGTTTCGGGGCACGCCGTGACGGCGGCATGCGCTGGAACGGCGTACTGCTGGACGCCAGCGCCGGCACCCCGGTGCAGGCCATCCATCCCGGACGCGTGGTGTACGCCGATTGGCTCAGGGGGTATGGTCTGATCATCATTGTCGATCACGGACAAGGGTATCTGAGTCTGTACGGCCACAATCAGAGCCTGATGCGTGACGTGGGTGACTGGGTTGCCCAAGGTGACGTACTGGCCCGGGCCGGCGACTCCGGGGGGATGAACACCAGTGGGGTCTATTTTGAAATTCGCCACAAGGGCCAGCCGGTCAACCCGGACCGGTGGTGCAACCGGCGTGTTACACTGCCTCCCGTCGCGCGTAGCTGATTCACAAGAGAGAAGCATCCGGATGAAACACATGTTGTGCGGCCTTGCCGCTCTGGCTCTCAGCGCCACCGTTATTGCCCAGCCTGCCAACCAGGACGCACCATCTCTGGACGACATGGCCGCGCTGCAGGACATCCCCGTCAATGAGATTCGCATCTTCGCCGAGGTCATGGAGCGTATTCGCGCCACCTACGTGGAAGAGATTGATGACCGCAAACTGCTGGAATCCGCCATTCGCGGCATGCTGCTGGAGCTGGACCCGCACTCCGCCTATCTGACGCCTGAGGATTTCGATGAGCTGCAAGTCACCACAAGCGGTGAATTCGGCGGCCTGGGTATCGAGATCAGCATGGAAGACGGCTTTGTCACCATCGTGACGCCTCTGGACGACACGCCCGCCAGTCGCGCGGGGCTGCAGGCCGGCGACATCATTCTCAAGATTGATGACACCTTTACCAAAGGCCTGAATCTCGGCGAAGCCGTGGAGCTGATGCGCGGTGAGATTGGCGAAGACGTGACATTGTCGATCATGCGCGGCAGCGAAAGCTCGCCACGGGAGGTGCAGCTCACCCGGGATCGCATTGCCATCCGCAGTGTGCGCAGTGAAATCATCGAGCCCGGTTACGGCTACCTGCGCATCACCCAGTTCCAGAACAATACCGGCCGTGATGTGCGTCAGCACCTGAGCAAACTGAAGGAATCCGGTGACCTCAATGGCCTGATTCTGGATCTGCGCAACAATCCGGGCGGCGTGCTCGGCGGTGCAATCCAGGTGTCTGACCTGTTCCTGGACAACGGCCTGATCACCTACACCCAGGGCCGCGAGGCCGAAAGCCGGGTGAATTATGGCGCCAGCCGGGGAGATATCCTGGATGGCGTGCCGCTGGTGGTGCTGGTCAACGGTGGCTCGGCATCTGCCTCCGAAATCGTCGCCGGCGCGCTGCAGGACCAGCAGCGGGCCATCATTATCGGCCGCCGCACTTTCGGTAAAGGCTCCGTGCAGACTGTCCTGCCCCTGCATGATGAACGGGCGCTGAAACTGACCACCGCGAAGTATTACACCCCCGGCGGCCGCTCGATTCAGGCGGAAGGCATCGTTCCCGACATCACCGTCGATATCGCCCGCGTTGAGCTGCAGGAAGATCAACCGGGTATGCGCGAAGCAGACCTACCTCGCCACTTGCGTGGCACGGCGCCAGACGACTCGGATGCGGAAAAGAAGGACAGCCTGGCCGGTCGCGACTATGACCTGTACCAGGCGCTGTCAATTCTCAAAGGCATCCATCTCTCCCGTTCGCGTTGATGCGAGACATCACCACGCCGTGCCTGACCAGGCTGACGCGCCTGCTGTCGGGCGCCCTCCTCGCCCTGCTTCTCTGCACCGGCGCCGCAGCGGCGGCGCCGGTGCGCATCGCTATCATCATTGATGACATCGGCTACCATCGACACCGCGGGCTGGAAGCCATCAACCTGGACCCGGGCATTACCTGCGCCGTGATTCCCAGGGCGCCACACGGCCAACGCCTGGCGCGGGAAGCCGCCCGACAGGGGCGCGAGGTGATTATTCATCTGCCCATGGCCGGCAATGGCCTGGCCCTGGACCCGGGTGGCATCCACAGCGACATGGCGCCGGAGGACATTGCGGCCGTGGTGCGGGAAGCCTTTACGCTGATTCCGGAAGCCACCGGTCTCAACAACCATATGGGCAGCGTCACCACCAGCGACCCGGAGGCCATGCACTGGCTGATGCATGAGCTGGCCAGCCACCAGGCCTTCTTCGTCGACAGCCGTACCTCGCCGACATCCGTGGCGGAACAGACCGCCCTGGCCCACGGGCTACCTGCCACGGGCCGCGATATCTTTCTCGATAACGAGCGCGACCTGCTGGCGATCAACGATCAGTTCAATGCATTACTGCGGCTGGCCCGCCGCCGGGGCAGCGCGATCGCCATCGGGCACCCCTATCCGGAAACCCTCGAATACCTGCGCCGCGCCTTGCCGCTGTTGAAAGAGGCCGGCATCGAACTGGTGCCGGTCTCCATGTTGCTCCCTGGTGCGCCTTAAGCCGTTTTTTCCGGACGGCCGATGCCAGTAAGACGGCTGTAGCCCAGCAGCAAGAAACCGAAGATGAACATCAACAACCCATACACCGCCGCAGGAATGGACATTTCCGGCGAATCCATCAGGCTCAGCGCGATCATCAGACCCAGGGTCCCGTTCTTGATGCCCAGCTCCACCGCCAGGGTGAAGGCCTGCGGGCGCGACAGCCCCATCAGCAAACCGCCGCCCATACCCAGCACGATCCCGGCAATGTTCAGCAGCACTGCAGCCACACCCGCCGCATTCAACAACCGCAGTGCCTGGTCGCCAACGCTGACCAGGATGGCAATAATCACCCCGATCAACACCACCAGACCGAAGATCGCCACGATGCGCTCGGCCCGCGCAGCCAGCCCCGGCTGATAGCGCCGCACCAGCATGCCGATACCCACCGGCACCAGAATGATGACGAACAGGGTGATTACGGTGCGCAGCACAGGCAGCTGCAAGGCGACACCGTCATCGTAATAGACGTTCATGGCCCAATTGACGAACAGCGGCAGGGAAATGATGGTCAACAGGCTGGCAATGACCGTCAGCACGATGGACAGCGCCACATCACCACGACCGATGAAGGCAAACAGATTGGAGGTCGTGCCCCCCGGGCAAGCCGCAATCAGCACCAGCCCCACCGCCAGTGCGGGCGGCAACGCCAGCGCTGTCGCGATCACGAAAGCGATCAATGGCAACAGGATGATCTGGGCAACGCACCCGAACAGCGTGGCCTTGGGCGCCACAACAACCTCACGAAAGTCACGAACAGTCAGGGTCAGGCCCATGCCGATCATGATCAGAAACAGCGCGATCGGAAGTCCGATCTCGAAAAGTGGACTTTGCTCCATAACTCACCCTTTTATCGTATTATCGTAGCGCGCTTGCAGCATAACCGGGCCGGACCGGGGGTGCCAGACGAGGGATGTAACAGCAGGGATGCAATGACGGGATTGCAACTACAGGATTACCACTACAGGGTGAGGCAAAGCCCGGTCGGGACCGACCGGGCCGGAAATCAGACAGGCCTGAACAGGCACTCCTTAACAGACACTACAAGCGCATCTCGATGCCTGCGGAGATCATGTACTCCTTGGCTTCGCGCACCGAATACTCGCCGAAATGGAAAATGCTGGCCGCCAGCACCGCATCTGCGCCGCCCTGCAGCACACCATCGACCAGATGCTGGAGGTTGCCGACGCCACCGGAGGCAATCACCGGCACCGGCACCGCTTCACTGATCGCTCGCGTCAGGGCGATATCGAATCCATTGCGCGTACCATCGCGGTCCATACTGGTCAGCAGTATCTCGCCCGCCCCGTATTCGGTCATGCGCCGGGCCCAGCCGATGGCATCAATGCCCGTGGCCTTGCGGCCGCCGTGGGTGAAGATCTCCCAGCGGTTGGATTCGCTCTCCGCGCTGACCTTCTTGGCGTCGATAGCCACCACAATGCACTGGGAACCAAAGCGATCCGCGGCGGCCTGGACGAAAGCGGGATCATGCACGGCAGCCGAATTGATGCTGACCTTGTCGGCACCGGCATTGAGCAGATTGCGGATATCCTCCAGCGTACGTACCCCACCGCCCACGGTCAGCGGAATGAAAACCTGGCTGGCCATCTTTTCGACGGTGTGCAAGGTGGTATCCCGGCCCTCATGGCTGGCGGTAATATCAAGGAAAGTGATCTCGTCAGCGCCGGCCTCGTTGTAACGCCGCGCCACCTCCACCGGATCACCCGCGTCACGGATGTCGACAAACTGAACGCCCTTGACGACGCGGCCCTGGTCCACGTCCAGGCAGGGGATAATGCGTTTCGCGAGACCCATAAGACACCATCAATACTGAAGAGCGACAGATTCTAACAGAGAGCAGCGTCCGGCGGGCACAGCTCATCCGACAGCGCCTGGCCGGCGGCAAAATCCAGTGTGCCCTCGTAGATCGCACGCCCGGTGATGGCACCCTCGATGCCCCGCTCGGCGACCGCACACAGGTCGCGCACATCATCGACATTGGTGATCCCGCCGGAAGCGATCACCGGAATGTTGATGGCCTCGGCCAGCCGCACCGTGGCTTCCACGTTGACGCCCTGCAGCATGCCGTCGCGGCTGATATCGGTGTAAACAATCGATGACACGCCGTCATTCTCGAACTGCCGCGCCAGCCCGGTCACCTCGATATCCGTGACATTGGCCCAGCCGTCCGTCGCCACCATGCCGTCTCTGGCATCCAGGCCGACAATGATATGGCCGGGGAAGCGACGGCACATATCCGCCACGAACTGCGGCTCACGCACCGCCTTGGTACCGATGATCAACCACTGCACCCCGGCCGCCAGATACGCTTCGATAATTTCCGGTGTGCGAATGCCGCCGCCGATCTGGATCGGCAGATCCGGAAACGCACTGGCGATCGCCTTGACGATGTCGCCATTCACCGGCTCGCCGGCAAATGCGCCATTCAGATCCACCAGATGCAGGCGCCGGGCGCCCTGCTTGACCCAGTGCGCCGCCACAGCGACCGGATCATCGGAAAACACCGTATCGTCTTCCATGCGGCCCTGCCGCAGGCGCACGCATTTGCCGTCTTTGAGATCAATGGCGGGAATCAGGAGCATTGGAACTCTTCCTCAAGAAATCGATGTGATGCGCGCAGATCAGGCAGCGCCGGGCTGCCAGCGCAAAAAATTGTCCAGCAGTATCAGACCGTGGGCGGCACTTTTTTCCGGGTGAAACTGCACGGCAAAGATATTGCCGCGGGCCGCAGCGGCCGCGAAGTGCAGGCCATACTCACAGCCACCGGCGACCTGCTCTTCCGGCAAATCCGTGACATGGTAGGAATGCACGAAGTAAAAGCGGCCATGATCCGGGATGTTCTGCCACATGGGGTGGCTGCTCTGACGCACCTGGTTCCAGCCCATGTGCGGCACTTTGAGGCGGTTGCCGAACTCATCCACCTGCTCGGGAAAGCGGCGCACGACGCCCGGGAAAATACCCAGGCAATCAACCCCTTCGTTCTCCTCGCTGTGGCTCATCATCGCCTGCATGCCCACACAAATACCCAGTAGCGGGCGCCCCGAGGCAGCCACTTCGAGGATCGCCTGATCCAGCTCGCGCTCGCGCAGTACAGCAATACAGTCGCGTATTGCGCCGACACCGGGAAACACCACCCGGTCTGCCGCAACCACCGCCGCCGGATCGCCGGTGACAACAATCTTCTGGTCGCCCGCCACTTTTTCGAGGGCTTTGGACACAGAATGCAGGTTACCCATGCCGTAATCGATTACGGCAATTGTTTCAGACATGGAATCAGCCTTTCGCGTCAGCGCTGGAGGCGCCGGCGTCTTCGGTAAGCGTGCCCTTGGTAGAGGGAGTGATGTCGGCCATGCGCGGGTCCGGTTCCACCGCCATACGCAGTGCCCGGCCAAAGGCCTTGAACACCGTCTCGGCCTGGTGGTGGGCATTGCGCCCGCGCAGATTGTCGATATGCACGGTGATCATGGCGTGGTTGACCACGCCCTGGAAGAACTCGAAAAACAGGTCCACGTCGAAATCACCGATGCGGGCGCGGCTGAAATCCACGTTCATCTCCAGCCCCGGGCGACCGGAAAGGTCCACCACGACCCGTGACAACGCTTCGTCCAGCGGCACATAGGCATGGCCATAACGGCGCACACCCTGCTTGCCGCCCCAGGCCTTTGCCAGCGCCTGCCCCAGCGTGATACCGATGTCTTCCACCGTATGGTGCGCATCAATATGCAGATCTCCCTTGGCGCGCACCTCCAGGTCGACAAGACCATGGCGAGCGACCTGATCAAGCATGTGATCAAGGAATGGCAGTCCCGTCTCGAAGACACCTTTCCCGGTGCCGTCAAGATTCACACTGACCTGAATCTGGGTTTCCAGCGTATTACGCGCCACACTGGCGGTGCGTTGCTTCATGAATGACCTCCGATGCACAAGCCGGGTATTATACGGCCCCCCCGGCAAGCGAACCAGCGAACCCAGACAATGCCTTTGATAGCCCGAGAACATCAGTGCTCCCCCGACTCCCCTGAGTACTTCAGCCGAGTGCTGAGAGACCACCCTGAGATCAGCGCGCGCCTGGCACAGCCCGCACCGGGGCTGCGGGTCCTGGAGGGGCACTTCAATGGCAGCCCGCTGGCGGTGTTGCTGGTGGAGGAGAGGCCCACAGGGCCGATGGTCACTGCCCTGGTCGTTCACCCGGCCAGTCGCAATCGCGGGGTCGGCAGCACCCTGCTGCGGGAGGCCTGCGCCTGGCTACCCGGGCTGGGCTGGCCGGATGAGCTGGCCAGACTGGCCCGCAAAGCGGGCCTGTAGCCGCAGGATCAGTTCAGAGCACAGCCATGGGCAGGCGCACACACAGCGTCAGCCCGGCGCCCCGGCCGGCACTCTCGGCCCACATTTCCCCGCCCATGTGGTCCATCATGAGCTTGGCGGTGGGCAGCGACAGCCCGAAGCCGTTGGCCTGATGCCCGGAACCAATCATGAAGAAAGGCTGGAAGATGCGCTCCAGATCGCACCCATCCAGGCCACGCCCCGTATCAGTGATCCGAATGGTGGCCAGGTGCCGGCGCGTATCAATCTCGGCGTCGGCGACAATGTCACTGTCGGCATCACTGTAGTGGGCCGCATTTTCCAGTGCCATGCCCAGCACCTCTTTCAGCTCTTTCTCACACCCCACCAGCAACAGATCGGCAGGCACCCGGTTGTGCAGGGTGAGATTGCGCGCCTTGAAGTTCTTCTCCTGCTGCTGGAGCAGGTCATCCAGCATCCACATCGGCTGGCAATGCGACAGCGCCGGCTCGCCCTCGCGCCCGACCAGATCAAAGTAGCGCAACGACGTGGAAACCAGCTGCTGCAGACGATCCTGGCCGTGCTGCACCATGCCCACCACATCGGCCAGATCGGTCTGTGCCTCACTGCTGTGCACAAGCCGTGCGCCAGCCAGCCAGTTCAGCGGCGTATTCAGCTCATGGCTGAGATATTCCAGAAACAGCGTCTTGTCGCGATCCATGCGCTCCACTTCCGCGACATGGCTCTCCAGTGTGAGCCGTGCATCCTCCGCCATCTCATCCCGCTCGCGCTGCAGCAACTTGATGCGGTCCCCCAGCGCCAGAGACATCAGGATAATTGCCCAGGCCCCGCCGAAATGCGGCGCGTAATTGGTCACTGCCAGATGGGGCAGCACCCCCAGATTCATCAGCGCGAAGACCCCGCAGCCCCCCAGGAAAAAGAACCATGCCAGCACGTACAGCCGTGCGGCCTGATAGCCGGCGCGCCAGGTCTGCCAACTGACAATGGTCAATGTCGGGACGATCAACAGTACCCAGAACACGATCATGAAATAGGACAGTGGCGGCGGAATAACCAGCGAGAGCACCGTCAGCAGCACCGTGCCGTGGAGCAGATACCGCAGCACCCGGTCCTGCCGCGGCCGGCGCTGATCCAGCCCCAGGAAACGGCGACTGAACTGGATGACCGCTGCCATGGTAATCCCCATCAGGAAGGGGAAATATTCGTTGATGACCGGCAGTTCCGGCCACAGGTACTGCAGCCCCAGACCGTTGATGTTCACGAAACTCAGGGCAAAACCCACAATGAAGAGCAGGTAATACAGGTAAGAGGTGTCTCGCACCGTGAAAAACAGCAGCAGGTTGTACAGCAACATGGCCACCACGCCGCCGAGAAACAGCCCGAACGCCAGTTGCTCACGATAAGTGCGCTCTACCAGTCCCTGCGTAGAAGACAGGCGCATCTCGATATGCAGCGCGCCAAGCCCGTGCACCTTCATGTAGTAAGTCTGCGGCCCGCGCAGATCCATGTTCAGCGGAAAAACAAACTCCCGCACTTGCATCACGCGCTCCCCGAACGGCAGCACATCGCCCATATGGCTGACATCGAAGCCGCCCTGCCCATCCGGCATGTACAGATGCATGTGGTCAACGATCGGATGCCGCTGAATCAGAAACCAGTTACGCCCCGACACCTGATCCAGGTCCAGCGTGAAGCGCAGCCAGATGACCGAACGCGTGAAGCCGAAACTGGGGTTGGCACTCTGGCTGGGCTGGAAACGCCCGGCAAAGGTCGTGCTGACATCGTCGATATCCCAGGCGCCCTCCGGGTCCACCAGGACATCGACCTGACGGCCCAGCAACAGATCCTTGTCATCTGGCGTCGGCACGATCAGGCTGGCCATGGCGCTGCCCGGCCCGACAAGCAGAACAGCCAGGCACAGGCGCAACAGGAACTTATGCAAGATCACTTCCTCTGACTTTCATGGCTGACTGGCATGGCCCCACACCCGCTGCATGCTGGAACTGCATTGTTTTGTCACCTGACATCACATCGGCCCGACAGCGCGCTGCTACAAAACACTGCTATAACACACTGCTATAATCGATCATCACTGATAGCATTGGTCGCTGACAGACCAGACAATCGTGCAACCCTTCCCGCAAGGAGAGCTTCAGATGGCCCGCGCCGCACGCATCATCCTGTACGTTCTGATCGGTTTATTCGTTCTGCTCGCCGTCGCCGTGTTTGCTGTCACGCGACTGATTGACCCCAACGATTTCAAGCCTCAGATCACCGCCCTCGCCGATGAGCACGCCGGCATCACGCTGGATATCCAGGGCGACCTGGGCTGGACCTTCTGGCCCTCTCTTGGCGTCAGCATTGGCCGCACGGAAGCGCGCATCGGCGACGACGAAGAGCTATTCGCTGCGCTGGATGAAGCGCGCGTCGGCGTGGCGATCTGGCCATTGCTGTTCCGCCGCGTGGAAATGGATGCCATCACCCTCAGCGGCGTCGACCTGAACCTTATTGAAACAGAGGATGGCGGCAATTGGGAACGCATTGCCGCCACAGAAACTGCACCGGAAGATGATGTCACCGTGACATCACCGGAGGACAGCGAGGACGCAACGGCGCTGGATATACCGGTAAAAATCCCGCTCATCAGCCTGTCTGACAGCCGCCTGCGCTACCGTAATACGGTGGACGGCACGGACATTACTGTCGAACACCTCAATGTCCGCGCCCGGGACGTACAGCTGGACCAGCCATTCCCGGTCACCGCATCGCTGCGCTATCAGGACCAGGACGATATCCGCATCGATCTGAACGTCGATACCGTCGTCGGGCTCGATCTGGACAACGAGGTCTACACGCTGGACCCGTTGCGGCTAGATACGTCCATCGGCGGCATTACCGCAAGCCCGATCCAGATTCGCGTTGATCAGCGCCTGGAAGCCGCCATGGGCGAGGGTCGCATCAGCATCCGCGAGCTGGTGCTCAATGCCGCCGGCATCACCACTACGGGCGAAATCCACATCACCGGGCTCAATGACGACGCCATGCAGCTGCGGGGCCAGCTGGATACCGAGCCCTTTGCCGCCAACACCGCGCTGCGCAATATCGGCGAAGCGCCCATCGAAACCAGCGATAGCGCTGCCCTGCGCAGAATCGGCTTCTCCGGCACGCTCTCCGGGCCGGCCAACAGCGTCATACTCGACCCCATGACCATCACGCTGGACGACAGCACCATTACCGGCAAAGCGGGCATTACCAACCTGGACAGCATGGCGATGATGTGCGACCTGGCGCTGGACCGCATTGCGCTGGATGGCTACCTGCCCCCTTCTGCGGATGAGCCGGTGCCGGAGAGCGAAAGCAGTGCCGCCGCACCTTTGTCAGAAGAGCCGATTCTGCCGCTTGAGGCCCTGCGAGAGCTGGCGCTGGACGGCAAACTCAGCATCGGTCAGCTGGCCATCATGGGGCTGGATGCCAAAGAGGTCCTGGTCACCGTCAGCGCGGCCGACGGCCTGCTGCGCCTGACCCGCGCGGAAGGCAAGACCCTGGAAGGCAGCTTCAGCGCCGATGCGCAGCTGGATGCCCGCACCGATAACCCAACCATGGCATTCAACAGCACGGTAACCACCTTGCAGGTCAGCCCGATCATCCAGATGCTGCTGGACGATGATCTGCTACTGGGCCTGTTCGATATGAAAGCCGCCTTCACCACCGCCGGCAACAGCGAGAAAGCCCTCTTCGAGAATGCCAAAGGCGGCATGGATCTGGGCCTGACCGATGCCACCGTACGCGGCGTTAACCTGCATGGCGCGCTGACTTCAGGCCTCAATGACATGCTTGGCAACTATCAGGCACTGGCCCGATTCATCCCCGGCGCCGAGGACGGCAGGCTGCCGCGTGAACTGCGCGAGGACACTGAAATCCTCGACCTGGACAGCCGCATCACCCTCAAGGACATGATTGCCACGGTGGAGCGACTGGACGCGCAGCTGGATCGCGGCGCCTCGCTCAAAGGCAACGGCTGGCTGAATATTCACAACAGCGATTTCGATCTGACCCTGCGCATGAAAGCACCGGAAATCAGCAGCCAGCCACGTATCAGCGAGCGCGAATGGCCGCTGCGCTGCGCCGGCAACCTGGCGGGCAGCCCGGCGCGCTGGTGCCTGCCGAGCAGCCAGGCATTTCGCGATGCCGGCCGGGAGCTGGTCGCACGCCTTGCCAGCGACCAGCTGGGCGTTGATCGGGAGCGCATTGACGCCGAACGGGAGCGCGCTGAAGAGCGCGTTCGCGAGGAGCGGGACCGCGCCGAAGATCAGGTACGCGACCGGGCCCGGGAACAGCTGGACCGTTTGCGCCGCTGATGACTGACGCAATGGCAACGGGCAGCTTCAGTGCTGCCCGATTCCGGCGTGCCGTGCTGGCCTGGTATGACCGGCACGGCCGCAAGGACCTGCCCTGGCAGCAGGACATCACGCCCTACCGCGTCTGGGTCTCGGAGATCATGCTCCAGCAGACCCAGGTCGCCACCGTGATCCCCTACTTCGAACGCTTCATGGCACGCTTCCCGGATGTACAGTCCCTTGCGGAGGCGCCGGTGGACGACGTACTGCATCTGTGGACAGGGCTCGGCTATTACGCCCGGGCACGCAATCTGCACAAGGCCGCGCAGACGGTTGTGCGCGAGCACGGCGGCGCCTTCCCGCGGGACATCGACGCGCTGACGGCACTGACCGGCATCGGTCGCTCCACCGCCGGCGCCATTGCCAGCATCAGCCTGGATCTGCGCGCCCCGATTCTCGACGGCAATGTGAAGCGGGTGCTGACCCGCTTCTTTGCGATTGCCGGCTGGCCCGGCGAACGTGCCGTGGAACAGAAACTCTGGGCCCTCGCCGAAACGCTGACGCCGACCACACGGCTGCGGGATTTCACCCAGGTCATGATGGATCTGGGGGCAACCGTCTGCACACGCCGACAACCCGCCTGCGAACGTTGCCCCCTGAAAGCACACTGCCAGGCACGCGCCGACGGCAACCCGCACGACTATCCGACCCGCAAACCGGCGAAGACCATTCCCGTGCGCAGCACCATGATGTTGCTGGCCCGAGACACGCAGGAGCGGGTACTGCTGGTGCAACGGCCACCCAGTGGCATCTGGGGCGGACTGTGGTGCTTCCCGGAAAGTGACGGCGACATCGACAGCAGCCTGGCCCGCCACGGGCTGAAAGCGTCCACGCCGGAGCCGCTACCGGGATTCCGGCATACCTTCAGCCATTTCCATCTGGATATCACACCGGTGATCGTGCAGGTGCGGCCCCATGGCGCAGGCATCGCGGAAGGCCCTGAGACCTGCTGGGTGGACCCCGCACAACCGGGTCGACTGGGGCTCGCAGCACCGGTAAAAAAGTTGCTGGAGAGCCTGGCGGAGCCACGACAGCTGTCCGTGCTATGATCCCCACCCACACCACTCTCGAACCCCGGTCCCGGACCCTGCTGGAGCACTTATGACCCGCACCGTCTTCTGTCGCAAGTATCAGCAAGAGCTCGAAGGGCTCGAGCGCCCGCCGTTCCCGGGCCCGAAAGGCAATGCCATCTACACGGATGTGTCGAAAAAAGCCTGGCAGGAATGGCTGGCGCAGCAAACCATGTTGATCAACGAAAAGCACCTGAACGTCATGGACCCGGCCACCAAGACCTACCTTGACGCGCAACGTGAACACTTTCTCGACAACGAGCCCTTCGATCAGGCCGAAGGCTATGTGCCACCGGAGGCTACGCAGGAAAACAAATAACGCCGGCCGCGCCTTGACGCAGCGAGGCCGAATCGCTTTAATAGCGCCCTCTTTTGCCCGGATAGCTCAGTTGGTAGAGCAGGGGATTGAAAATCCCCGTGTCGGCAGTTCGATTCTGTCTCCGGGCACCAAAACAGCAAGATGGCATTGCCATCGTGAAGAAACCCGGCCTGGCCGGGTTTTTTTATGCCTGCCTGTCTGTCCACGCCCCTCGTCCCCTCGCCCAGACGAACATTTTTCGCACACACATATACCTGCCTGGCATTGACAGAACCCATGAGTTCTAGCGTATGCTTTTACGGAACAGCAGTCCGATTATTCCAGCGAGGCACGGCATGAAGTCACTCGAAGCGCTACGCGCTCAGGTCGAAAACCAGCGCACGCTGATTCCCTCGCTCTATGGCGAAGTGGATTTCAGCAAGACGCCAGAGCGCTTCACCGCTGACACGCAGGTGCAGAGCATGCTGCCGGTGGAATTCTCCCGCAAATATCGCAAGGCCATCCTGGCGGAGGACGAGCGCGTCGAGCGGGCCCGGCTCTATACCATGCTCGGCGACAACGTCGCCGATGCCTACGCAGCGCTGGCGCCGAAGTACCGGGTGCGGCCGCTGATCGACATGCTCAAGAAGGCCTGCGATGAAGGCGTGGAGAATGTGGACGATGCGCCACAGGAGCTGATCGACTTCATCCGTTCCATGGAACACATTCCCGACTGGGTCGACATGGCGCTAGTCCGCGAAGGCGCGCGCTACAGCCGCAACATGCTCGCCAATCTCAGCCCGTTCGCGATCCGCGGCGCCTTTATTGCCACCTTCATGAACAAGTATTCCGGCCTGCCCATGGCGCTCACCGGCACGCTCTCGGGGCAATCCGCCGTGCAGCGGGTCAATGAAACGGCCAGCTTCTTCACCACGGCGGCCCTGCCCGGCGCGCTTGATCGCTACGGTCAGGGCTTCAAGGCAGCAGCCATGGTGCGGCTGATGCACTCCATGGTCCGCTTCAACCTGCTCAAACGCTCGAAGAAGTGGGATGTCGCGGTCTATGGCATCCCGATTCCCCAGGTCGACCAGATGCCCGCAGGCACCATTCCTGCCTTCCTGGCGGCGTTCAATACCGTACGCAAGGGGAAAACCGAGTTCGGCCCGAGGGACCGGGCGGTGGTCGAGCTGTGCCGATACCAGAGCTATCTGCTGGGCCTGCCCGAGGACCTGCTGCCGGAAAAACCGCAGGAGATCTTTGATGTGATGCTGACCTATGCCGGCACACTGCGCGACGGCTACGACGATGAGACCTGTGGTGAACTGGTGCGCGCGACCATGAACGCCTACCGCCCGAAAGACAAATCTGTGCGCAGTCAGATCTTCAACGCTGCGGAAAAAGGCTTCTCCAAGGTCTTTTTTACCCGGACCTTTCTGCGCGGCAATGACAAGTCCATGGCGCGCCGCATGGGTGTGCAGCCCGGCATGCTCGATTACGCCATGTTTGTCGCGTCCAATCTGTATATCCTGCCGCGTCTGAACGCGCACATGCTGCTGCGCCGGGTCCCGGTAGTCAGCGGTATCGCTGACCAGCTTCTGATCCGCAAGCTGAACCGGTTGCTGGTGGAGTACGGCCACGCGGAGTACGTCACCGACGCTGCCAAATACAAGGACCGCACCGTTCACGGGAGCAATGACACTCCTGCATTAACCGCTGACGCCGCGGCAGCGACCGCCACCAAGAAAACCGCCTGAGCACACAAATAAAAAACGGGGGCACATTGTGCCCCCGGTTTCCATGGGTTGGATCAACTGCATGGATCAGACTACTTGCGCTCGTGCTTCGGCGCGCTCTTCAGCGCATCTTCGCCAATGTTCACATAGAACACTGAATCATCATCTTCCACGGCGTGCTGGAGTTGATCCCAGTTCAGGCTGACTTCGCGCCCGCCCATCCCCAGCGTGGTGCCAGTGGTGATCACGACGCCCACAATCTTGCCATCTCTGCCGATGACAAGATCATCAACATCGCCGATGTTATCGCCTGAGCTGCGGTTCTTTACGTTTGCGCCAATCAGGTCGTCGGCATAGAGCGCGCCAGCAGGCGGGCTGGTCATAAACTGTTGGCTGCCCTGACGATCTGATTGTCGCTTCATGTTGTCGCCATCATTCGCAACGGCAACCGTGCCCAGTGTCAATGCCGGCACGATAGCAGCGGAAAGTATCAACGCGGTTAACTTTTTCATCACTAAACTCCTGGATTACGCGGCAGTATGCCGGGCCCTCACGGGCCATTAACGCAGTTCCCTGATCACGGGAAAGCCATTCCATCCTGGGCACCAGCAAATAGTTCATCAGTGCGCCAACGAACACAGGGCAGCCATTGCATGGCACAGAACGCATCATTTTACTAATGGGTGCCTGCTGACTCGTGAGCCAGGGTCGTAAAAAAAAGCGATGTACCGTGATTACCTAGATACGAGTCGCCGCAATGTCTGCAACATCCTTGTTGTCCGCAAGTCAGTGTGGAAACGCACCGACGCGAAAGACGCAGCCATGTGACGCTGATGGCGATACGCGCCAGCTATCAATTGTTAAATCATTGACTTCATCATTCGCCAGGAGAGGGCTGTGGACCTGAAAAGCGGATATCCATTCTGGGCCGTGAAGAATGGTCTGATGTATACCTTCCCTCCACTTGATGCCGACGTGAACTGTGACGTGGTGGTTGTGGGTGCCGGCATCACCGGTGCGCTGGTCGCTGACGAGCTGGCAGGCCATGGTCATGATGTCGTGGTGCTTGATCAGCGCGACGTCTGCTGGGGCAGCACATCGGCCAGCACCGCCTTGTTGCAGTATGAGAACGACACACACGCGACAGATCTTGTCAGGCGTTACGATCAGGACACAGCGCTGCTGGCCTATCAATCCAGCCTGGATGCCATCAGTGAGATCGGGGAGATCGCCCGAGCGGTCGGTGATGTCGATTTTGATACCTGCGAGAGCCTGTACTACGCCAGTAATCGCAAGGATCATCCCGGCCTGGTGGAAGAATTTGCCTGGCGGGAGAAGCACGGCTTTCCGGTACGCTGGCTCAACCGCGCAGCACTCAAAGACGAATATGCCCTGAATGCGCCCTCTGCCATTCTCAGTTCAATCGCTGCCCGGGTTGATCCCTATCGGCTCGCCTCACGCCTTGCTGCGCAGGATGCAGAAAAAAGGAACACGTGTATTCGATCGTACACAGGTAGCGTCCATCAAAACGACCGCGCGTTCCGCTCAACTGACCACCGACACAGGTATGTCGATCAAGGCGAAATACGCCGTGGTTGCCAGCGGCTACGAGTCGCAACGCTGGTTGCGCCAGCGGGTCGCCACCAATCTCAGCAGCTACGCCTACATCACCGACCCCATCGACCCCGACGAACTGGGCTGGTTGGCGAATACCCTGCTGTGGGAATCTGCGCGGCCCTATCTTTATCTGCGCAGCACTGGCGATGGACGGCTGTTGGTGGGTGGCGAAGACGACGACCATGACATCCCGGCACGCCGGGACCGGTCGGTGGATCGCAAGGCAGCAACGCTGCAGCGCAAGATCGCCCGCTTGTTTCCGCATCTTCATGCCGAGCCGGCGTTTGCCTGGGCGGGCACCTTCGCTGAAACTGGCGACGGCTTGCCGCTGTTCGGTCCGCATCCGGAACACGGGCCGCGTGTACTGTTCGCGCTGGCCTATGGCGGCAACGGCATCACTTACAGCATGCTCGGTGCCGGCTTGCTACGCGCACAGATCGAGCGTCGCAAGCATCCACTGACAGCATTGTTCGCCTTTGAAAGGCTTGCCTGACACCGGCGGGCAAACGCCCGCCGGGTTCATCGCCGTCAGGGCCGTCCGACATCAGGCTGACTGAAATCGCAGACGCCTTGGGGGAAGATGGCCTCAAGACGCGCAATCTGCGAGGCGTCGGGCTCCCAGCTCCCGTAGGTGCCGTCGGTCAGGGCTGTCTCGAGCGGCTTCAGCGCGCACTTGAAGAAGTCCCCCTGAATCGGCGCCCCTGCCACGACGCGTGAGGTCGTATAAAGCGGGAAGGTCGCCGTGCAATCGCCGCTGCTTTGCTGATCCAGAATCCCACTCCATACCTCACTCCCCGCCGCGATCAACGCACCATCGTTGTCGAAGCAGCTGTCCACCGCAGCGGCAGGCTTGTTTTCAGCCATGGAAAGGTCCGGATTCTCACGAATATTGGCCATCCATTCGTCAATCACCGCCAACGCCATGGGGGTCTGATCAAAGGCATTGTCTTCTGTACCCCGCGCGTCGGTGAACCAGATCACCTGGTTATCATGGTGACCGACCGCATCCAGCATCCGCTGCCGCACCGCGAAAGACTGGTGCACGTTATGCATGTCGAGCACTTCTTCGAGATAAGGGCGCCAGTCGATCAACGGAATATCCGCATGCCCCTGAAATACCATCCCGGAATCGTAGGCCGCATTCATGGCCTGCAAGTCGCCTTCAGTGCGCGGCGCCGGGGTGTCGTCCGCACTCAGGTTCATATTGCGACGACTCCAGGGATCGAAGCGCGAGGGATCTGCCTGGACATCACCCATACTGCCAATGAACGGAAAGCCTTCTTGCACCATTTCCGAGGGATGCTTCCAGCCACCGACCTGGGCATTCAGATCGAGAAATTCCTCGGCGGTAATGTTGCCATCCAGCAGGGCCTGCAAACCATACTGCACCCCCACGTTATCAAACAGCGAGCGCGCATGGCCGGTTTCATCGCGGCCATAGATATTCACCAGATCATCGGTGTGGGTCCAGCGAACGTCGCTCATGAGGGAAGCCGGTTCCATTTTCTGCTGCTCGCGCACACTGCCAAAATGCGGGTTCAGCGCCAGCGGCGTGAGGCCACGCCAGGACTCGATGCATTCGGTGGAACCCGGCGCGATGCCATAGTTTGTCCCGGCCAGATCGTTGAGCATCTGTTTGGCCGGCGCCAACGGATCAGGCACATTGTCAGTGGCATGCAGACCCACCAGCCAGGAGCGATTCGTTGTTGTATGCCACTTTGCGTTATCTGCATCAGTGACATCCATATAATGTTCAAGCAGTTCGCAATCACCGATATGAATGGTCTGCGTCACCATATCGGTGTAGGTCTGCACCGGCACACCGGCATCGATCAGGCCCGGCGCATTCTGTGCATACATGTATTGCTGAATGCCGCCGCCGGATGCGCCCAGGCCGACAGTATACAGCGGCGCGCCGTAGCGCTTGATGAAATGCTCCTTCACCATCAATGCCGTTTCAGCACCGAGCTCGAGGTTGTAATGTTCGCCGGTGCGGTTGCCGGTGGAATAGGCAATGGCATACCCCAGACCCAGCACTTCCGGGTGCAGCGCTCGCCGGTCGCGATCCACGCGGCCCTGGCTGTGGCCGATGCCCACGCCGCCCTGGAAGCGATACAACAGGCGGCCATTCCAGAGGTCGGCATCCAGTGCGCCCGGATTCTCGTTTGCTTCATCCAGCGTGGCCAGCATGGCATAGCTGTAAATAAAGCGGTTGATCGTGCCGCGCTCCCAGCGAACGATGAAATCAACCTCACGACCATCCATCAGTGTCGTCATCGCAAGGTCAGCCGGCCGCGAGCCATCCTGTGGTAATGGCGCATAGGTATTCGCCGTCGTGCGATACCAGTACTCGATATAAGGCTCGATCGAACAGTCACGGCTGTAACCGATCACATTATCTGCGTCATCCAGCACCGGAAAGCCTTCCGTAGCACCTTCATCCACCAGCGGCTGAATACCCAACTGATGCACTGTCATGCAGACAAACGGATACTGCTGCGCCCCGGAAAACATCGGCCCGGTAATCGGATGATTCTCCAGCGTCTGCGACGCCAGCACGCCGTGCCGCGCATGCACCACTTCCAGCAGGTTTTCGCCAAGCGTCAGCCCACTCACCAGACCTTCCAGAACGCCCTCGCCGGGCACCATCGCCTCTGTGGAAGCCGACTCACCATTCAGGCGCAACGACAACGATGACAGCGCGGCATCGTCGCCGCGCAGGGCAATCCTCACATCCCCGCCGGACACCTGGTCCGGCGCGCTGGAGATGATATCCAGCGATACGGTCGGGACCATGTCGCGCGACGATCCCGAACTGCCACCGCACCCCACCAACATCGCAATACTCATGGCGGCCAGCACACGGCTGACTGAATATCGTTTCATGATCTGCTCCTCGATTATTGTTATTCCAACGTCTTCTCTACGGTAGAAAAGCACCGTCGCTCGCGAAAGGTACAGTTCCGGATAAAGCAATCAAACAGTGTTACGCCTGGTCGAAAAAGGTTACCAAACGACCCATTCATCACTCCTTTCCCCCCCAAAGTCCGATTCCGGGCAACAGGCGTGCACTCCAACTGTGTCAGTCATTCACCGCAATCTGTCTCTGTCAGTCGCGCGGGGCACGCCAATACACTGAATGGCGCCTGCAACAAAACACTGGCAACACGACATCAACAACAAACAGGGCCACGCCCGTCACGGCGAATGGCCGATCTGGAGAACAACATGTCCACGCGCTACGCACGCCTGCTGGCAACCACCGGCCTTCTTGCTGCCGCCGTCATCATGTCCGGTTGCGGCGGATCATCGTCATCCTCTCGTGGCCCGCAAATCGATCTGTCGCATCTTGATCCGAGCGAGGCGGCCTATTGCGATCAGCTGATCAGCAGCTATTGTCTTTACCCGTTCCCGAGCAATCACTACACCCGCGCTGACGAAAACAGCGTGACAGGTTTGCGCATCAATTTTCAGGCGGCAGGCTTGCCCATCGCCCAGCCCACCGGCATCCCCGGTTTGCCGACAACGCCGGCTGCCATGAACCCGGATGAATGGAACCGCAATGATGGCTTTTCGCCAGGCGCCATGCTGCTGGCGCATTTTCCGGGCGTGGACCTTGCGCAGACCGGCGCCGTCACACTGGGCGATATCGAGGCCTCGCTGGATGGCGATGCCCCGATCCTGGTGATAGATGCCGAAACGCTGGAGCGACAGTTGATCTGGGCTGAGACCGACGCCACCGCCACGGACCCGGAGCGGCAGTCGCTGATGATCCGCCCTGCGGCGAATTTTATCGAAGGGCGCCGCTACATCGTCGCCTTGCGGCAGCTGCGCGATGACCAGGGCGAACTGATTCCCGCCCCCGCACTGTTTCGCGCCTACCGCGACAATTTGCGTACCGGGCAGGATGTGTATGAGCAACGCCGCCCGGCGATGGAAGATATTTTCAGCCGCCTTGCTGACCACGGGGTTGAACGTCACACCCTGACACTGGCCTGGGATTTCACCATCGCCAGCCAGGCGAATCTGACCGAACGTCTGCTGCACATTCGCGATGATGCCTTTGCCCGGCTTGGCGATCAGGCGCCGGCCTTTCAGATAGACACAGCAAGCAAGGAGATTGACGGGCAGGAGCGTGCGCTCTTCAGCCGTGGCATCAGTGGCACCTTTGAGGTGCCCAACTACCTCACCACTCCCGGAGGGCAGCCCGGCGGTCGCTTCCATTACGCAGACAATGGCGACGCAGATGCGTTGCCGCAGGTACTCAACAATGATGACGTGGTGCAGGCACGTTTTCGCTGCCAGATTTCCGAGGCCACTGTCTCCGATTTCGATGACGACACCGCCACCGTCTCACCGGCACGCGCCGCACTCTACGGCCATGGCCTGTTTGGCGAGGGGCCGGGCGGCGAGTTCCGCAGCAATGCGGTCAGCGTGATGTCCCACGAGCACAACATCATGTACTGCGCCACTGACTGGATCGGCATGTCGCGTTTCGACGTGGACGCCGGGGTCGTGCCGCTGGTGCTGGCAGACATCAGCAACCTGCCGATGATGAACGACCGCAGTCAGCAGGGCATTCTCAACACCATGTATCTGGCGCGATTGCTGACCCACCCCCAGGGATTTGCCTCACACCCGGCCTTCAGCCATGAAGGGCAGCAGGTTTTCGAGATAACGCATGATGAAGTCTTTTTTGACGGCAACAGCCAGGGCGGCATTATCGGCGGCGCCCTGGTGGCCACCGCGCCCGACATTCACCGTGGCGTGCTCGGCGTACCCGGTGCCAACTACAGCTTGCTGCTGCAACGCTTTGGCCCATTCGAGGAACGCTTCGGTTTCATTCTCTATGGCGCCTACCCTGACACCCTGGACCAGAGTCTGGTCTTCGCACTGATGCAGATGCTCTGGGACCGTGCGGAAAACAATGGCTATCTGAGCCATCTGGCCGGACGGCATTTACCCAATACCGAAACCGATAAACGCGTGCTGCTGCATGCTGCGCTCGGCGATCATCTGGTCACACACTGGAGCGCAGAAATCATCGCCCGCACCATCGGCGCGCCCGTGCACGAACCGACCCGGCGACTGGGCGACCATACCGACAGCAATCCCTACTTTGCGATTGCGGATATCCAGTATCCGCACGCGGGGCATGCGCTGATGATATGGGATTCCGGCGCCTACGATGCCGGCACTGACCGAGGCAACGCCCTGCCGCCCACCAACAATACCGGCCCGACCAAGGCCACCGGCTACGGCAATGATCCCCACGAAAGCCCGCGCCGCACACCGGCGGCCCAGGCACAGAAGAGCGCCTTCATGCAGCGCGACAGCGTGGTGATCGACGTATGCGGCGACGACATCTGCCGCAGCTTCGATCACACGGGTCTGGACCGTTGAATCCGGGGCGGCGGGGTCAATGCGACCTTGCCGCCATCAGCCTGGCCACCATATCCCCCAACTGCTGCACCGCATGGCGAATGGCATCCGTTACCGGATTGCCCGCATTGATGCGCAGATACCCCCGATATTCCCCGGTGGCGGAAAACACGCCTCCGGGAAACACATGAATATCGGCCTCGGCCGCCATGCCAAACAACTGATGGCTGTCGACCCCCTCCGGTAATCGCACCCACAGCACACAGCCTCCGGACGGCAGCGACACGCGCGTGCCCGCAGGAAACGCCGCCAGTATCAGCGCCTGCATCTGTACCGCCTGACGATACAGTGCCTCGCGCAGCGCACGCAGGTGGCGAGCATGGAAACCGCTTTCCAGCAAACGCCCCATGGCAAGCTGCGACAGGGATGGCGAGGTGATGGTGCTGAGCTGTTTCAGCTCCAGCAGGCGCCGATGAAAGCGCCCTCCTACGGCCCAGCCCAGACGCATGCCGGGCATCAGTGTCTTGGAAAACGAATTGCAGTAGATCACCAGGCCTTCCCGATCCCAGGCTTTGGCCGGCAACGCCTGGTCTGCGGCATATACCGTGTCGCCCCAGATATCATTCTCGATCAGCGGAATACCGTAGCGCGCCGATAACGCAACCAGCGCCTGTTTGCGTGCGGCAGACATGGTGAAACCGAGCGGGTTCTGGGCATTGGTGGCCACCATGCAGGCGGCAACACGGCCCCGGGCAAACACCTCCTCCAGCGCCGACAGGCTGATGCCGTCACGGGGATGCGCTGGCACCTCGACCACCCGGCGCTGATGCGCTTCCAGCAACAGCAGCGTGCCGTAGTAGGTGGGCGATTCCACGGCCACGGCATCACCCGGCTTGCTGACGCTGCGCAGGGCCAGGGTCAGCGCCTCCATACAGCCATTGGTGACAATGATGTCTTCAGCGGCAAACGGCTGATCGTAGCCCAGGCTGCGACGGGCCAACTGATGCGTCAGCGGACTGTTGGCATTCGGGTGGATGTAATCCCACGCTTCGACGGGATGGCGCCGGGTCACGTCACGAATCACTTGCATGACCCGCCCCAGGGGCAACACTTCTGGCCCCGGCAAGGCGATACCCAGACGCGCCACGTCCGGGCGGGCATGCAGCGCCATATACTCCAGCACCTGCTCGCTGAGCGACACTTCCACCGGCAACAACGGGTAGCGCGCCTCGTCCGGCGGCGGCACCGCATCGCTCTCCATGGGGCGCACGAACACCCCCGACTGGGGGCGTATCTCGAGATAGCCCTCCAGCTCGAGCTGCCGGTAGCACTGCATGACCGTGTTGACGCTGACGCCAAAAAGCGCGCTCATGCGTCGCACCGAGGGCAAGCGCTCGCCCACGGCATAGTTGCCAGCGCGGATCTGTTCCAGCAGGCGCTGGCTGATCCGTTCGTATAGAAACCGCTCCTGTGACACCTCGCTCTCCGGGCCGGGCATTGCGTGTGGCTATCCTGGATTATCCTGGCTGCCAACCGGCAACCCATGGAACCATGCCGCAATCATCTCGAAGGACCAAGCTTTTTTGCAACATGGTGCCACATCCTGCCAGTAGCGCCCTTGCCGGAAAGTGCGCTTTCTGCCCGGGTCGCAGCGCCGTCAGCGGGACAGCTTTTTTACCGGCGTAAACCGGTACCGGCGGTCACTGTACACATAACCCCGGCTGCCGTTTAATGACGGCCTCGCACCTCATTGTTTGCACATCACAGGATGCCCGGCCATGCCCGCTGTCTTCCCCGCCCGCTTTCGTCCGCTGTTGTTCGCCCTGATCATGTCGGCATTGATGTCGTTTCTGATGTCCGGCGTTATTACGCTGATCAACACGGGGCTGGCGGAGGGCTTTCTGTTTCGCTGGTTGTGGGCCTGGATCGTTGCCTGGGCAGTGGCCTTTCCTCTGGTGAGCTTTATTGCCCCCCTGGCACACCGCCTGACGAACAGCCTGATCCGCCCGTGAGCCAGTGCCCTTGCGGGAGTGACCACCCCTATGACGCCTGCTGTGGCCCACTGCATGCCGGAGGACCTGCCAGCGGCCCCGAGGCGCTGATGCGCTCGCGCTTTTCCGCCTTTGCCCGGGGCGATATCGACTACCTGCTGGCCAGCTGGGCGCCGGAAACCCGCCCGGCGCGCTTCGCGTCGGACCCGCAAACACAGTGGCACACCCTGACCGTCGTCAGTGCGCAGGCAAACGATGCCCGGGGCGAGGTCCATTTTTTGGCTGTGTCACGGCAGGATGGGCAATGGCACTGTCTGGAAGAGCGCAGCCGCTTCCGGCAGGAAGGCGGCCACTGGTTTTATATCGACGGTGACCCGGTGCTGACTACGCTGTCCCCCGGACGCAACAGCCCCTGCCCGTGCGGCAGCGGCGCCAAATTCAAACGCTGCTGCGGCGGTTGATGGCTCCTGCGACCACCTGCTTTCGCCGCCCCCCGCTTCGGTTTACGCTGCCAACACCCACTCTGCAAATAACGGTACGGAGGCTGTCATGTCGGCCCACCCCCTGCGGCTGCTGCTGGCCATCGTGCTCGCTGTCCTCGCCTGGCATCTGCCCGAGGCGCCCGACCAGCAGGCCGGCCTGGCCCTGTTTGTGCTGATCGCCACGCTGTGGCTGACGGAGGCATTGCCGTTGACCTTCACCGCGCTGCTGGTACCGGTCATGGCCGCCGTGCTCGGGCTGGGCACCTTGCCCGAGGTGCTGCAGGGTTTTGCCCATCCGATCATCTTCCTGTTCCTGGGCGGCTTTGCCCTGGCGGCAGCCCTGAGTCACCACGGCATTGATCGCTGGCTGGCGGCGCAACTGTTGCGCCTGGCCCGGGGCAAGCCGCTGCCCGCCGCGCTGCTGCTGAGCGGTATCACCGCACTGTTATCCATGTGGATCAGCAACACCGCCACCGCCGCCATGATGCTGCCCGTTGCACTGGGTTTGCTGGCGCCGCTGGGTGAGGGCTTCCCCCGCTTTCGCCTGTTTCTGCTGCTGGGGCTCGCCTGGGGCGCCAATATCGGCGGCATCGCCACCCTGATTGGCAGCCCACCGAACGCCATCGCGGCGGCGGCACTGGGCTGGCAATTCATGGACTGGTTGCGGGTCGGCGTGCCGGCCTTTCTGGTGTTGTTTCCACTGGCACTGGCGGTCCTCTACGGCGCCACCCGGCCCGAACGCGGCGTGCCCCGTCTTGATCCGGGTGCGGTGCCGCCATTCCCCCGTTCGCGCAGTGCCATGATGGCACTGGCGGTATTCGCCCTCACGGTGCTGCTGTGGGTGCTCGGCAAACCGCTGGCTGCCTGGACGGGCATTCAGGACACCGACGGCTGGGTTGCACTGCTGGCCATTGTGCTGCTCGGTGCCACCGGAGCCCTGGACTGGAAGAGCATCGAGCGGCGCAGTAACTGGGGCGTACTGTTGCTGTTTGGCGGCGGCATCACATTGGGCAGCCTGATGGACAGCTCCGGCACCAGCCACATGCTGGCGCGCGCCCTGGAGGGCATATTGCCCGGCGGCGAGCATGTGGCGCAGCGGTGGCTGCTTTATGTGTTGATTGCCCTGTTCGTGGTGATGCTCACCGAGCTGGTCAGCAATACCGCCAGCACGGCACTGCTGGTGCCTCTGCTTGGTGCCGTGGCGATAACGTTGGGCGTCAGCGAAACCAGTGTGATCGTGCTGATTGCGGTGTGCGCGTCCTGCGCTTTCATGCTGCCGGTGGCAACGCCACCCAATGCACTGGTGTACGGCACCGGGCAGGTGCCGCAACAGGACATGATCCGCGCCGGCTTGCGGCTGAATCTGTTGTGCGCCCTGTTGCTGGGCACCCTTGCCAGTGCAGCGATACCGCTGCTCACCGCTGCGTCCTGACGCTGGCCGGATTTCACCAGCTGCAGCGATACCGTCAGGGCGCGGCCACGCCGAAATCACTCAGACAACGTTGCACCTGGGTATCCCGCTGCGCGCTGTAGTCCAGCACATCAGCAATGAAGCCATGACGTTGCAGGAAGTGATGGATCTGGCAGTTGGCGCCGCCATGACCGCGCGGATAACCGTGCGGATTCGGTCCTTCTGTTGGCGGGATATTGGCCAGTGGCGGTGATAGCACGCCTGGCTGTACCCAGACGATATTGGCCGAACCCGACGCGCGGCCCTGCTCATCGAATTGCAGACGCGGAATATCATAGTAAGGCGCAATATCCGGATTCAGGCCGGGATAGCGCAGCGTGTCACGATCATCCACCGGCGCGCCCATGGTGCGCGCCATCATGTCGACGCTCCAGTGGGTCACTTCCTGATCGGCAAAGGCGGTGTGCAGCAACACATGATTATCTGTGCCAGACAGATTCGGTTGCGTGCCGTCCACGGCCTTGTCGCGTTCCGTCAGGTAGGCAGCAAAGCCGGAATTCTCGCCACGATCCCAGAGCATCTGGATCAGCGCAAACGCCAGATTGCGATCCAGTTCATCCGGGTAAGCCAGATACAGCGGTATCGAGTAGAGCGTGAAATCCTTGCTGCGGCGCAGCAACAATGAATAGTTCATACCCGGCACACCGTAGACACCCCGGTTGATGTCCGGTGATACGGCCTGGACCGGGCCGGGCAGGATGCCGCCCTGGCTGTTGCCGTAATAGAACACATCGCTGCGGTCAAACGCCGGCGCAGCCGCCGCATCCCCGCCCTGGCGGAACGCAGGGTGTGCCGCAAAGCCGTCCGGGTGCAACATGGCGCGCGCCAGGAACATCCAGTTGAGCATGCCTTGCTGAGACGCATCCGGAATGATGCCGAAGTTTGACAGGTCCAGCAGTGTCAGCAGGATATTCGGCAGATCCCCCTGGGCAAAGCCGAACCAGTCGATGGCACAGAACATGGTGTTGTAATTGTAGGCAACACGACTGCGGCCACCGGGGTGGTCATAGGTCAATGCCACCCGCCCTTGCAGCAGGCCATGCCCGTACAAGGACGCGCGGGACGGCTGGTCCAGCCCGTCGTAGGCGTCACGGGGAATCTCGCAGGTGTAGCGCGCAGATATCTCATCCACCACTGGCATACGATCCGGCAGGGCATCACCGTAGCGCTGCAGATCCAGCGTCGTCGGCGACGGTGGCACCAGCGCATCAAACGCAGAATAGTTCAGCCGATTGGGCGGCAACAGGCTGGCGGATTCGATGATGTCATAGGCATCATTATCGAAGAGCGCCGCAAGCGGTACGTCATCGAAGAGCCCCAGCAAGCCTCGTATTTCCGGGCGCGCCAGCGGTGATGTATCCGCCGGCAGCAGGTAGCTCGGGATCATCAGTGTGCCGTCGATTTTCACCATGCGGCCGTCGTCCGCATCCAGATCCACCGTGTCCACCGTAAAGGTCGGCGGCGCACAGTCAGCGGCGCGGCTGTCGTCATGTCGCAGACAATCGTCTGCGCCACTGCGCGACAGGCTGGCGAAGGCGTCATCGCGCATGTGCACCAGCCGCCCGGTAATGTTTTCGGTGCTGGCGACAGTAAAGTCCCAGGCCAGATACAGGCTGCTGTCACGATGAATGCCGGCGGCGTCCAGCACCGGGAAAACATCCTGCTCCAGCGCATCGCACCGCCCCTGCACCGCAGGCAGTGATGAATCGAGTTGGTCACGGCAGACCTGGAAGCCAATTGATGACGCGATGGTGCCGCCATCGGCATCACGCAGGTCGCGCATAACGACGACGTAACGGCGCCCGGGAATGAAGTTTTTCGCAGGCCGCACCAGCACCGCCGAACGGGCTTCGCCGACACGATCAATGTCGTCGCCAAAGACCTCACCGGTGGGCAGGAACAGGCCCGCATTCGTATCCTGCTCCACCCAGACCAGATGCTCCCGAGTCACCAGGTTTTCTTCATCCACCACTTCCAGCACCAGCACCGGCGGGCGGCCCCAGCCGTTGGCAAAGGCTTCGTCGGTCAGGGACCGGCGCGGATCGGCAATACCCAGTTGATCCAGCGGTGCCTGATAGGTCTGCGCCATATCCAGCCCCGGCACGAAGGTCGTGATCAACTGCCCCGGTGAAAAACCGTCGTTGCGATTCCAGTCCGTGGGATCAATGGGCTTGCCCACAATATTGCTGGGCATCGCCAGCGGATTGAAAAACACTCGTCGACCTGTCGCAACGCCCGGCGTGCCCGCGGGCACACCCGCCGTAAAGTGATTCGAGGGGAACGGGTACAGGCAATGGGCCGGGTCCAGCAGATCACAACCCCGCAGTGTGGCATCCGCCCCCGTCACCAGCAGTGACAGATCCGCTGGCCCCGTCAGTCCGATACCGGTGAGCAACCCGTTGATGGTGTCTACCAGCTCATCCGCCAGGCCACAGGCCGGGTCCAGTGGGCCGTCGCATTGCGCCAGCAAGGTATCGACAAGGTTATCCACTTGCTGGCACACCGGCCCCAGCAGCGGCAGCCCGAGCACCGCGCAAACCTCGGTAATTTCGGGCACCAGATTGACCGGGGGCGGCGCCGTCGCCAGCGGGTTGCTGAGCTGGCCTTGCAGTAATGGCAGCTGCACGCTGCCGCTGATGTTCACAAACGGCACCAGCGCATCCCGCGACCAACTGGCGGGATACTGGGGGTGGAACCCGTAAACCAGCAGCGCCAGTTCTTCCCCGGCAGGCAACGCTTCTGCGATGCCGACCATATGCACCACGGCATCACGCTGGAGGCCCCGCACCGGCATGATCTGGTCATCCACCAGTTGCCAGCGTTGCGCACCCGGCGCACGCCGACCAATGCCGATAAACACGGCCGGATCACAGCCGACACTCAACAGCGGCAATGCCACTTCACAGGCGTCGCGCCCCAACAGATCTGACACGGTCAGCTGCGCTGTGGGAATGCCTCCCAGCACAGCACCTTCCGGCCCCACCACACCCAGTGGCATCACCGCCGGCACCACAGTGGCCGTGGCCACGGCGGTGAAACCGGAGGGCACAGGCGTCGCGCTGCTGACCTGACGCTCTATCACATAAGGCCCGGCCAACAGCGCGTCAGCAGCGGCCGGTGCCGGGAAGTCGTCCATCGGCACCAGCAACGAGGCGCCATCATCCAGCGACAGACACACCTGGTCTTCCGTGCCATCAAAATAGGCAGGCAGTGCTTCGCCAAGCAAGCTGTAGCGCATCCAGTCACGCGTTGCACGGGAGACAGAAATGTCGCCGCAGGCAAACGCGCCCGCCCCGCTCTGGAACCCGGGGATGTTCAACAGATTGCCGAGTGGCGGCGGTACATAGGTGCCCGGTTGAATATCCTCCGGGGCTTCCAGTGGCAAAATGTGGCCGCTCTGGTGGGTCAGCAACCGTACGTCGCCGCCGCGCTCGCGCAAACAATCGAAGTTGTGCCACGCCTCGTTGAAATTGAACAGCGTATCGCGCATGCCCTGGGTCAACAGCACGTCTGCCATCGGATAATTATCCGGGGGCGTGTCATAGGCTGGCGGATTCACCAGGCCGAGCAACAAGCCATTGGGGTCCAGTGGGCGCTCGGGAATGGGCTCGCCGTTACATCGGTAAGCGGGGCTGTGGTAATAGAAAAAATCGAGGCTCTGATCCGGGAATGTATTGGTGGCCAGGCCGCGCACCAGCGTTTCACGAATGATGGGGTCCAGCCCGCCATTGCGGTTGGGCTGGGAACCGGCTTCACCGCCAAGGACCAGAAACAGATCCCAGCCGGTCTTGATCACATTGCCCGGGTTGAGGCTGTAGCGCAGGTCATGCCAGGTGATATCCGGCACCAGGGCATCGAGACGCTGGCGCGGATCCTGACCGTGCAACAACATCTGGAAGCCACCGCCATAACTGCCGCCCATGGCGCCAACCACCAGATTGGGATTCAGCTCCGGCGGCAACCCTGCCTTGTCGCGCTTCATCAGGTAATCAAGATTGTCTTCTGCCCAATCCAGAATACGGATCAGGTCGCGCCCTTCAAATTCCGGGTCCATCACGCGCACGGTGCCGCTGCTTTCACCAAAGCCCCGCGAATCAATAGAGATCACGGTAAAGCCCGCTTCCCGGTAATCATTGAAGCCCGAAAGCGAACGGGAACCGCCGAAGCCATGGCCGTGCAACACCAGCGCGTGCCCGCTCTCGCAATCGACACCGCCGATGGGCTCCAGTACCTGAAAGGCGATGGTTTCGCGGCTTTCCGATTCAATATAAACCGGGTAGCTGCGCCCGCCTTCCAGCGCCTCGCCGGTAGCACAGGAGGCGGGCGCCTGCATCGCACCGGCTGGCGGTATCGGCCTGGAGAACAGGCTGTTGCACAACAGGTCCGCCGGTTCACCCAGCAACGGCCGCGACAATTGCACACATTCATTATGCGCCGCATCGGGTATCGCGAAGAGGCCGCCACAGATTTCCTCAGCCGGGCCACCAAATCCCGCCACAGTGTCATCACACTGCTCGCGCTGGAACGGCAACAGCAGGGACGGCAAACCCTCGAAGCCCCCTTCATCCGGCGGCGGCTCCTCACCGCCGGTGCGTGGCGCGACCGTCACCCGAGTTTCGTCGCTGCCTTGCGCGCCCTGATCATCGGTAACGACAAGGCGGAAACGCAGCACCGTGTCATTCGCCACCAGCGGCGCTTCGAACCGGGCGGTCAACGTATCCGCATCCGTGAGCGTCACGGCCGGGCCCGCCAACTGCTCCCACTGTGCCGCGACGATATCGCCGTCCGCATCACTGCTGCCAACACCGGAGAGCACCACCATGTCACCGGCCGTCACCTGCTGATCCTCGCCGGCCGCCGCCACCGGGGGCTGGTTCGGCGCCGCCACGACGGTAACGCGGGTGCTGTCCTCGCTGCTCAATCCGGCGTCGTCGGTGACCGTCAAGGTGAAGGTCAGCACATTGCCGGGTTGGTTTTCCGGCACAAGAAATGAGGCGACGGGTTGATCTGCATCCTGCAATACCACGGGCATTCCGCCGACTTGCTGCCATGCAAAAGTGACCAACGCGGCGTCGCCTTCATCGCTGGCGCTGCCATCCAGTATGACGGTGTCACCCACCATGGCAGTCTGATCCGACCCTGCGTCCGCGCGTGGTGGCTGCTGCGGCGCAAACGGCGCGCAGTCAGGAATACCTTCCAGCCGGTCGCGCATCAACATGCTTTGCGTCAGCGCTTCACAGGCATCAAACGGGTCCGGCAGTGCCGTGCGTCCACTTTCGCTCAGGCGCGCCATCAGGTAAGCCTGCGCGCCGCCGTCAGCAAACTGTGCGTCGAAGGCGTCCACTGGCAGATCGAAGTTGATCGTCAGGCCCATGGCGTCAGCGTGGGCCTGCTCTGTGATAAGGATTTCGTCAGCCTCCTGCGCCGCATGGGCTTGCAGAAAGCGCGACATATTGATGGCGCACAGATCACTGCCTGCCTCGCCTGCTGCCTCACCACTTTCCTCACCACCTTCCTCACCACACACCAGATCTACGGGAAATGTCTGCACAGGCAAACACGCAGAACGGCCCAGCACCAGTTCACCGATTTGCCAGCGTACGCCCGTGTCCGCATGGCAGGCGTAGCCGCCAGCAGGCGCCAGTGATGTGCGACGCACGGTCTCATCACCGCTCTGGGCATAACCCAGGTTTACCACCGGCGCATTGACGAAGACCCCTTCAGTATCCGGCGCCGGCGGTTCAACAACCGGAGGACGTGATGTAGAACTCGAGCCACCGCATGCTGCAAGAGCCAGCACCATCATGCTCAGCATGATGGTACGGGCAGCATGGTACGCGCGGGCAGCAGGTCCGCCTGTGGAAGCCACTACTGACATGGGTATCTCCTTTTTCTTTTTTGGTTTTTCACTATTCGGTTCGCCAACGCGCAGCGTCTTCTTCGCTGCGACGATAATTCAGCCAGACCTGATCAGGGTTGCCCGCAGCAAGTCGTGCCTCGCGCAGCCGTTCGTTGAAATAGGCGTTCTCTGGTACAGCAAAACGGAAGCCAGCCGGACATTCAGCCTGGCCCCAGCCTCCGGCCGGGCCGGCAATATGCCAATGGGCGGGATCATCTTCGGCAACGCAGGCGTAAGGCCGCTGGGTGCTACAGTGATCCGCCTCAAAACGCCCCTGGTTGTTCTGGAAGGCGCAGTCATGGCCCGGCGTTTCAGCGGGTTGCTGTGATGCCCAGCTCCAGATGAAAGCCACCACCTGTTCCGGCACGAGAAAATCCGGGGACGGCATGTTGACGCCGCAACGCAACATTTCCGGCATGGCATCGACCACGCGCAAACCCGGACTGCCGGTAAAAGCACCCACCAGGGTTCCGTCCTCATAAAAGCGGGTCCAGCGCGTGTTGTGGGTGGCGCGATCAAAATCACACTGGGGATAGTGATAACCTTCGAAACTCAGGCGTGCCGACTGCACATGGTTGCTGCCGCGCTTGCGGTGAAACAGCGAGGCCCAGCGCTCACTGACGCCGTCGCTGCATGTGCCGGTGTAGATCATCACCTGCGCACCCGCCTCACGTATTTGTTGACGACTGACGTTCAACCAGGAGGTCGGCGACGTCATGGCGGCCTCATCCTCGCAGGTCGCACCGTGATCACCGGGGCGATATATCAGGTCACCCAGCACAGCAATAAAATCATCGGCGGTGCGATCAAAGGACACACTGGTGTCATCCAGCGGTTCGTCGAGATTGGCCTCCAGATCGATGATGATGACTTCATCCGGATTGGCGTCCAGCCAGCCGCGCAGCAATGTCAGCTCTTCATGCAGCGTACGCTCGTAGGTACATCCGACGTGCTGCACATTGCCGTGGCAAACCACCGGCGCAAACGGAATCGGCACACCGCCCCCGGTCAGGCCGCCAATCAGGTTGCTGATCAGGCCGACAAGACCCTCGCTTCCACGAACACTCGGCATCCAGTGCACATCCAGTTCCAGGCCGCGCACGCCCATGCGCAACTGATCCACCACACCATAGAACTGGTTGGCGTCCAGGCCGGAGAGGGTCGGCGGCGTGTTTTCATCGGTGGCATTGAAGGAGTTATGTGTCGCCAGTATCTGGGTGTGCACCCACGGCAGCGACAAGCCCAGGTTATTCTGCAAAGCGATGGCGCGCGCCGCCCAGCTCTCTTCGAACCCGGCAATCTGACGCTCGTTGATATGCACGCCGCTGATCAGACTGCAGACTTCATTGCGCAACGCATCCTCGGGGAGCATAGCGTCAGGCGCGGAGAAAGCCTGGCGGCAGAAAGACGCTGCGCCCTGCACAAAAGTGTCCACGGCCTTGCACATCGGCAGAGGGCTGTTTTCGACAAAGGCATCCGGCAAACCGGCGTAGCAGGTTTTTACCAATGTATGCAGGTTGCCGCTGGTGAGCGAACACAGCAGCCCGCCGCCGAGCAGGCCACAGCTCTGTTGCAGACCGGCCTGGGCATCCGAGAGCAAATCGCAGAGCGGATCACTGCCCGGCACACTGTATGCGTGGCACACATCGCTCAGGCCCGGGCCCGCCATTGATGCCGCTTCGCCGCCCGGCAGCAGACTCAGGGGATCAAGCAGATTGCAGAATTCCTGCGGCAATCCATTATCCTCACACGCCGTTTTCAGGCCGCTCTGGATAAAACCCAACTGCCGACCGACATCCGCCAGTACGCAATCTTCACTGGCCAGCGATTCATGGCAGGCCAGCAGATTGGGCGGCAATCCCTCGACAGACAGGGGACCGACATCGAACAGCGGGTTATAGCCCTGCAGACGCAACATGGGGGCCGTTAACGGCCCGAGCGATACATACTCTTCGTAATTGGTGAACGGCAGTAACAGGCCCGTGCCGCCTTCCGGGTCGACATAACTGAATTCGTTCTCCGGAATGATGTAGCCGAACGATTGCTGCGTCAGGCCGAGGAACATCACGTCGGCGCCCGGCTGTGCCAGCGCGCGAATGGACTCACCAAACGTATTGGTGGCTTCACCGGGAATAGTGACAATTTCCAGGCCCGATTCTGCGCCGCCAAGTGTCACGCGGGAGACAATCGTGCTCGCTGTCGGTGTAATCTGCGGCAAAAAGCCGGCCTGCTCTCCCAGGAACGGGATATCCGCCAGCGGCAACATCAGAAAGTCGTAATAGCGATTCAGCGCGCCCAGCGCACCCAGCCCGATAAACAGCGGATTGGTCACCGGCAGCGCCGCGCTTTCGTGACGCACGGTGAGTGTTGGCGCCAGCTCGCGCATGGGCGCCATCATTGCCTGGCGGGCAATATTTTCACCGCGGGACCTGACACGCTCGTAAGCATCATCGCCAGGCGCTGGTCCGGCACTGGACGCATCTGCGATGGGGCCATTGAAATAGAGCGCGACGCCGCCCTGCTCCTGCTCGAGCAATTCCACAGCACCGAGAATGTAGTCCGCATGGGGAACACGCGGGTCCTGGCCAGCGCTGATACCTACCGGGTGGGCGTTGTATTGCAACAAACTCCCGCGCACCGCGCCCGCGTCATGGCCACTGGTGCAACGCGCCTGCAACAGGGTCATGGCGGGATCGGCCTCGGCATCCGTGCGCACGCGCGGACGGCGATAGCTGTTCAATGCCGGCACAGCGACCTGCCCGACACTCAGTTGTGCAGTGCACATAGTTTTTTGTGCATCACTGACCGCCTGCACCGCAGCCGGATACAGCACCGTGTCGATCCAGTCCTGCGGCACACCGCCCCACAAGCCTTGCAGGTCGGCGCCAGCATGAGAGTGCGTCTGGCCGAACAGAATATTGTCCGGCGCTATGCCTGTGGCATCAGCAACCCGCGCCTTGAGATTATTGGTAATAACGTTACCGGCACCGATGGCATCCATGACCAGAAATACCACCTGCTCATCCTGACCATCGGGCGAGCGCCGGGAGAGCACCATGGCGCGCAACCAGGTGTGTTCCTCACGGCCCGCCGCGTTGGTGTGGACGCGGGCGCCTGCCGCTTGCGTGAGCAATTCACCCAGGGAACCGAACGGCTCGGGAAAGTTCTGCGTCATGTCGAAGCCGAAGCCGCCCAGATTGAACTGCTGCAAACGGCCAGCACCGAGCAAACGCGCTTCCTCGACGCCGTCGATATGCTGTTGCGCGGGTGTGATACGGGCACGCGCCGCGCCGGCGCAGAACTGGCTGTCATCACATTGCGGTGGCGGCACCACTTCGACGTTTACCTCGGCGTTGTCCCAGGCGCCCCGCTGATCTGTCACGATGAGGCCGAAGCGCAGGGTCGCCGGGGCGTCCACGGAGGGCGCAAGAAATTGCGGCTGCGCCTGATCCGCGCCGGCCAATGCCACCGTCGGCCCCGCTTGCTGCGCCCAGGAAAAGGTCAACGCCGAATCATCGGCAGCGCGGCTGCCGCGACCGTCCAGCACGACAATATCGCCTGGTACGGCGATCCGGTCGGCACCGGCATCTGCCTGGGGTGGCGCCTGGGGAAATACCGTGATTGTGACCGTGGCCGCTGCGTCGTCACCCCGGTCGTCCGTCACAACAAGACGGAACGTCAGCGCTGTTTCCGCCGCGACCACCGGCGCTGTAAAAACAGGACGCGCTGTTTCTGCATCGTCCAGCAACACAGAAGGCCCTGCCGTCTGCATCCAGGAAAAGGACACCAGCGCACGGCCAGGCAAGGCGCGGCTGTTGCGCCCGTCCAGACGCACGGCATCACCGGTGCGGACCTGTTGATCCGGCCCTGCGTCAGCAATCGGCGCCAGTGCTCCCCGTGGCGCGCTGGCGCTCTCCGAACCGCCGCAGGCGCTGAGAAGCGTGACGAGAAAAAGCGCCAGGCAGGGCATCACGCCATGACGCCGACCGGAACAGTGGCGCTGGTAGCCATGGAGGGGCATGGCGGGTCTCCCGATGTAGCGCTACGCCCTCATCCGGAGCGTGCTTGTTGTTGGTCTTGATGCAACAACGTATAGCCGGAGACACACTGCTGGCAATCTGCCATCTTTTCGCCATAACTCCCCGAAGAACAGACTGTTACAACGTTCACTCGGGGCGGACAGGCAGGTCCGGATCAGACATCTCTGGCCCGCGCAAACGGATCAGGGAAGGTGAGGGGGAGGCAATACTTTAATTATCAGTACGTTGGTGCCACCTTGAGAGCATATTCTTGCCGCGCCCCGGGCTCGAGCAGCCATCAGAGGCGGGGCCAGAAACACAGCGAGAAGAACAGAATTCTGTCACAGCATTGCAAAAGGACACGCAAATGACATATCCGGGACACATTGCTACAGATCGTTGTATTTTTTTAGCCGGCACGCAGACTGCGCAAATCAACAGGTCGGATCAGCCGTGTAGCGATGCGCAGAACTCACCAGCACGTGGCGAGAAAGAAAGTTGCGGCCCACCAGCATCGGGTAGGTCATGGCACTGCGGTCTGCCAGCGTGAATTCCGTGTCCTGTTGTCGCTCGCCGATACACAACGGCAGACTGACGACATAGCGCGTTGTCACCCCACCCGCCTGCCGAACATCGGTCTGCTCGATCAACGGGCGCTCGATCTCATGGGCGCCGCCATCGTGGTCATCAAACACGAAACGCACCCACTCTTTACCGTCACGCTCGAATTTCTCGATGTCTCTGGCATGCATTGAACTGCGTTGCGCGCCGGTGTCCAGGCGGGCAGAAAAATATCGGTCGTCGCCATTGATGCTGGCTTTTTCAATGTGTCCGAAGACGGCCTTTTCGCTGACATCCTTGTCCGGCACTGCCGCAGACACGGCCATCGGGAAGGAAGCCACGAACAAAAGAAGTGCGGCAGTAAACGTCCTGAGAAAAATCGATTGCTCTCCATGAGAAGCATGCCCGAAAAAGAAATTTTTCATTTCACCTCCACCTTCGCATCGTCAGCTATAACTGTCTGCGAGCAGGCATGAAAGTTCCGCAACGGCATGCCAGGAGAAATGAAAAACAGTATGAATCGCGCGGCTCACCCGGCCCTTCGAAGCACCAGAGTGCCAGATCCGCACACTCCGTTTCTGATCGGCAAATCACGCCAATCGGGAAATTCGGGACACAAGTCACGTCACCGCCTCACTGCACCAGCCAGAATGCGTGTGGGGGGTGGTGCACGAGGGGGCACCGCCAAAGGCATCGAGACAGATGCCGCACAAGAAAAAACATCACCCGTGGTGCGCAGAGATGCATCATGCGGTGGGAGCATGACGCATGCTGGACAATACGTTTACCGGCCTTTCTTTCCCATTGGACTTTCTGGCGGCATCCGGCGATAGCGGCGTGTACATGCTGGCAGGTGCGGCCGTGGCAGCGCTGCTGATGCTGTGCCTGGCCGCAAGCCGCCTCCGGCAGGGGTTACTCTCCGCGCTGCTGGTCAGCCATGTCATGATTCCAACCATCAGCATCTGCCTGATCGCCATCTTGAGCCTGCACGCCGTCGATCAGGTGCACTGGATGAGCGCGGAGCTGGAAGACCTGTTGCGGCAGGGCCTCAGCCAGCGCTGAAGGGACACATGCCTGGCGGCCGGTCACAATAACGGCTTGAGAAACCGCCATCGCTCAGGCTCTGATCCCGTCACCAGAAAGTGCGGATTCAACAGGTCCTCTTTCTGGTAGCGCAGCGGCAGGAAATCCGGCCCCAGCACCTCACCCCCTGCCGCCTTGACGATGGCATGGGCCGCAGCGGTATCCCACTCTGCCGTTGGCGCCAGACGCGGGTAGATATCAGCCCGGCCCTGGGCGATCCGGCACAACTTGAGCGACGAGCCCATGCTGGTGCGCGCCACCGGCCCCATACGCGCTTCAATCGCGTCTTCCAGCGCCGCCACGGCGCCCGCACCGTGGCGCCGACTGGCAACCAGTGTCACCGGACTCGCCGGGGAGCGGGCGCGTATGGCGTCACGCACATGCCCGGATTGATGCCAGGCTCCCGTCACCTTATCGGTATTCAAACCCAGAAATACTTCCCCGGTGACAGGCACCTGCACCACCCCCATCACAGGCACCCCGTCCTCGATCAAGGCAATATTGACCGTGAACTCCCCGTTGCGACGGATAAATTCCTGCGTGCCGTCCAACGGGTCCACCAGCCAGAACAGCGGCCAGCTCAACCGCTCGGCGATGTCCACCGCTGCGGATTCCTCCGACAGCACCGGCACCTCTGGCGTCAACGCCTTGAGCCCGGCGTCAATAAGGTGGTGGGCGGCCATGTCCGCTTCTGTGAGCGGCGAGTCATCGGCCTTGCGTGTGACACTGATGTCGCCGCGCTCATAAATGGTCCGTATTGCCTCACCGGCCTGCCCCGCCAGTGTCACCACCGCCTCGAGCAGGGCCATCCTGTCCCGCAGCAGGCTCATGGCGCCTCACCTGCCCGGCGCCGGGCCATGATGTCCCGCACCATATAAAGGGCGGCAATCACACGGGCCTCCGTCATATCGTCCCGCGCCAGCAGCGCATCCAGCTCGGACAGGCGCCAGGTCAGCACTTGCAATGGCTCGGGCTCATCCCCCGGCAGGCTGGAGGGATACAGCTCCTCCGCCAGCACGGCGTGAATCCGGTGGCCCATGTAGCCCGGCGAGAGACTCATGCGCTTGAGCTCCGTCAGTCGCCGGGCGCCATACCCGGCCTCTTCCTGCAGCTCCCGGTGCGCCGCATCGTGCCAGTCTTCGCCGTCATCCAGCGCGCCTTTGGGCAGGGTCAACTGATACGACTCCATACCGGCGCCGTATTCACGGATCAGCACCACCGTATCGTCATCCAGCATCGGCACCATCATGACCGCTGCAATGGGGGGCGTGCGCAGGCGCTCATAGGTCCGCTCCTCGCCGTTGCTGAAGCGCAGCTTCATTTCTTCAATCCCGAACAGCCGGCTTTTAGCCACCAGGCGGGTTTCGAGAATTTCCGGTTTCTGTTGCATACTGTGCTCCTGCACTTTCACCAGACACTTTCACCAAACACTTTCACAAGACAAGGCAACGCGGTAGATCCATGATCAAGTGGCAAGACATCGACACAGTATTACTGGATATGGATGGCACCCTGCTGGATCTCGCCTTCGACAACTATTTCTGGCAGATCTATGTGCCGCAACAGTATGCCCTGCAAAAGCAGCTCACTGATAGCGAGGCCACCGCCCGGTTGACTGACTGGATCGGACGGCACCAGGGCACACTGAACTGGTATTGCCTGGATTTCTGGTCCGATGAACTGGGCCTGGATATCGCCACACTCAAGCGCCGGGTTGCCCAGCGCATCGGTTACCGGCACGGCGCCGAGGACTTTCTGGCGTCCCTGCGCGCCAGCGGCCGCAAGGTGATCATGGTTACCAATGCTCACCCGGACGCCCTGGCATTGAAGGTGGAGCGCACCGGTATAGATCGTTACTTCGACGCGCTGGTCTCCAGCCATCAGTATCGCGCCGCCAAGGAGGAACAGGCCTTCTGGCAGACCCTGCGCGAGCATCACCCTTTCGATGCGCCGCGCGCGCTGCTGGTGGATGACTCGCTGCCGGTGCTGGCCTCTGCGCAGCAGTACGGCATCGGCCATCTGTGGAGCATCCTGCACCCGGATTCCAGCACCGACGCCAGACCCCACACCGACCCCTTCCCGGCCATCGGTGATTTCGCCCAGGTCATGCCGGCGCGCGCCTCATGAGCGAGGCGGTGCGGATCGACAAATGGCTCTGGGCGGCCCGCTTCTTCAAGACCCGCAGCCTGGCGCAACAGGCCGTGGAGGGCGGCAAGGTGCAGATCGAAGGCCAGCGCGCCAAGCCGAGCAAGCTGGTCAAGTGCGGCATGACAGTGGAAGTCCGTATCGGCCTGGATGTGCGCATCGTGACGGTCACCGGTATCGCGGAAAAACGGGGCAATGCCACGGCTGCCGCCTTGCTTTACCAGGAAACCGACGCCAGTATTGCCGCCCGCGAGGCCGCAGCAGCAGTACGCAGTGCCGAGCGCAGCACCCAGGTCGCCCCGGATCACCGGCCCAGCAAGAAAGAACGTCGTGATCTGCAGCGCTTCCGCGACCGCCAATAGCCCTGATGAGCGCATTACCCCGACACCGAGGTTTCCATGAGCACAACCGATCTGCGTCAGCGCTTCCTGTTTCCTGACAGCGACATTCGTGGCGAGATAGTGCGCCTCGACACCAGTGTGGCCCAGGCACTGCAGGCCCGCAGCTACCCGCTGGTGATCGAAGCGCTGCTCGGCGAAGCCATGGCCGCCGCCACACTGCTCAGCGGCACCCTCAAGTTCGAAGGGCGCCTGAGCCTGCAAGCTCAGGGCCAGGGCGACCTGACCCTGCTGCTGGCCGAGTGCACCCACGACAGCCAGATCCGGGGCCTGGCCCGCACGCGTCTCACCGCCGGGGATTCAGAGCAGCAGCCTATGACGGCGCAGCTACCGGCGCTGCTCGGCGACGGCATCATGGCCATCACCATCGTGCCGGAGCGCGGCAATCAGTATCAGGGCCTGGTGCCGATGGAATCCGACACCCTGGCCGGGTGCCTGGAGGGCTACTTCTCGCAGTCGGAGCAGTTGCCTACGCGGCTCTGGCTCGCCGCCGGCAACGGGCATGCCGCAGGCCTGCTGATTCAGGTGCTGCCGGAGCACGCAGGCTCCGCCGAACACAATGCCCGCGTCTGGGAGACCGTGACCGCCCTGGCCGGCACCCTGACCATGGAAGAGCTGCTGACCCTGCCGGTGGAAACCGTGCTGCATCGCCTGTTCCACGAGGCGCCGCCCATTCTGTCCCCGGCAGATACCGTGCGTTTCGGCTGCACCTGCTCACGCGAGAAGGTGCGCGGCACCTTGCTGTCACTGGGGAGCGAAGAGCTCCAGGCGCTGCTCAGCGAGCAGGGCGAAGCCCGGGTCACCTGCGATTTCTGCGGCAGTGAAGAGCTGTTCGATGCCGTGGACCTGGCCGAGTTGGCCCACCAGAGCGCCAGCTAGCGCCACTCGGGGAGCCCCCCATAGCCAGCAGCTATAGCGCCTGGCGGCAACAGTCCACCGCCCGGCGCATGGCACCCCCTATCCTTTTCTGTCATAATCGCGCGCCTGTCGGCGCTCTATGTATCTACGGAGTATGTACGGACCCGACAGGTCTGGCGGCAGGCGTTCATGCACCACTTCACGCCTGTCGCCCGGGACCGGCACCGTCACCCGCGATGCGAAAGAATACCTGGGCCCTGTGATATGCCCGGATGTTCTGTTTACGGCCAAAAGCCAGGACTACAAGCCCAGGAAGAGTCATGACCCAAGCAACTGTTTACAACGACCTGAGCCCGGCGCAGCTCGTCGAGCTGGCCATTCAGCGTAATGAAGGCCGCCTGGCCGCCAACGGCGCCCTGGTCTGTGAAACCGGCCACCGCACTGGCCGCTCCCCGATGGACCGCTTCATCGTTGATGAGCCCAGCACCAGCGCCAAGATCCACTGGGGCCCGGTTAACCGCCCCTTCGATGCCGACAAATTCGATGCCCTCTGGGAGCGCGTTGCCGCGTTCGCAGCCGGCGAAGATCAATTCGTGTCGCACCTGCATGTCGGTGCCGCGTCTGATCACTACATCCCCGTCAAAGTGACCGCGCAGACGGCCTGGCACAATCTGTTTGCCAACACGCTGTTCATTCGTCCGCAGCAGTACAACCCGGGCAACAAGGGCGAGTGGGAAATCCTGCACGCCGCCAACTTCCAGTGCGACCCGGCACGTGACGGCACCAACTCCGACGGCTGCGTCATTTTCCAGTTCGCCCAGCGCCGGGTGCTGATTGCCGGCATGCGTTACGCTGGCGAAATGAAGAAGGCCATGTTTGCCGTGCAGAACTTCCTGCTGCCGGAAAAAGACGTGCTGCCGATGCACTGCTCTGCCAACGTGGGTGAAGACGGCGGCGTTGCCCTGTTCTTCGGCCTGTCCGGCACCGGCAAGACCACCCTGTCTGCGGACCCGGATCGCTTCCTGATCGGCGATGACGAGCACGGTTGGGGCAAAGGCGTTGTCTTCAATATTGAAGGCGGCTGCTACGCCAAGTGCATCGATCTGTCGCAGAAGAACGAGCCGGTAATCTGGGATGCGATCAAGTTCGGTGCCGTACTGGAAAACGTGGTAATGGATGCGGAAACCCGCGTTCCGGATTACACCGACGTGTCCCTGACCCAGAACACCCGAGCGGCTTACCCGCTGGAGAACGTCGACAAGCGCGTCATCGAAAACCAGGCCGGCGAACCGAAACACATCATCTTCCTGACGTGCGACCTGACGGGCGTGCTGCCGCCGGTGTCCAAACTGTCCCGTGAAGCGGCCGCCTATCACTTCCTCAGCGGCTACACCGCGCTGGTAGGCTCCACCGAGATGGGCGCAGGCTCTGGCATCAAGAGCACCTTCTCCACCTGCTTCGGCGCGCCGTTCTTCCCGCGCCGGGCCGGTGAATATGCCGAGCTGCTGATGAAGCGCGTAGATGAGTTTGATTCTCAGGTCTATCTGGTCAACACCGGCTGGACCGGCGGCCCTTACGGTGAAGGGGATCGTTTCAGCATCCCGACCACCCGTGGCGTCGTCAACGCGATTCTCTCCGGCGCACTGGACAACGCAGAAACCCAGCATCTGGACATCATCAACCTGGACGTCCCGAAAGTGGTGCCCGGCGTGGACAGCAACCTGCTGGTGCCGAAAAACACCTGGAAGAATCCGGAGAACTACGAGGCCCGGGCACGAGATCTGGCCGAGCAGTTTAATCAGAACTTCGCCGAGAAGTACGCGGATGTCTCTGAGGATATCCGCAAGGCCGGTCCGGGAGTCTGATCGACCTGCTCCCAGCGGGACGACACAGCACAAAAAACCCGCCGAATGGCGGGTTTTTTGTGCTCAACGGTCGTGTTCGAGAGATACGGCAGGGGCGCTGAGGAGCATTGCGTCAGACCTGAGTGAATGGTACTTTGTTCGTATTCTGAATGCTTGGCTCGACACCTGAAAAAAAACAATAATCCGGTGAGGGGGAACCGATCAGCGTCAGAGAACTTATACCCACGGAGCCCGGCCATGACCGCCTACACCATCATGATCGTTGATGATGAAGAGAATATCCTGAAAAGCCTGGCGCGGAGCCTTCGCCACAAGGAGAACTGGGAGCTCGAAACCTACACCTGTGCCGAAGATGCGCTAAAGCGAGCACGCACACGCATCTTCGATGCGGTCATCAGCGACTACAGCATGCCAAATATTGATGGCATGGCATTCCTGTCAGAACTGAAAATCCTGCAACCTGATGCAGTGCGCATCATCCTGACCGGCGTAGTCAGCATCGAAACACTGATGGCCGCCATCAATGTCGCGGGCGCTTTCCGTTTCTTCGCCAAACCCTGGGACGACAAGGCGCTGATTGAAGGGCTGGAGGAAGGCTTGCGAATGCGCGACACACTACTTGAAAACCGTATGCTGGCACTGAAGGTAAAAGACCTTCAGGAGGAGCTCGACCGCATCAAGGGCGGCATGTAACAGCCTGGAAGGCTGACCTGTAACACAGGGGAAAGGCTATGGATCTTATCGAAGCACTGGCAATGCCTTTTAACAGTGAAAACGTTTCGGTTTTCTACATCTCAACGTCCATCATTGTCATGCTGGTGGTCATTCTTGTGCTCTACAAGACCTACCGCGCATCACTGAATGTCGAGGCCCGTCTGGCCGAATTTTCATCGCTGACCACCAACCCGTTCGCCAACCGCCTCAAGCTGATCGAAACCAACGCCGATGAGTACCGGATCAACAAGCAGGCGCTCGGCCCGCTTGCCCGAATCATTGATGAGTACTGCGTATTCACCACTGACATACATGGTCAGATCACCTATGCCAACGAGAAGTTTCTGGCGCTGAGCGAATATCAGCTGAAAGACCTGATAGGCAAACATCAAAGCATCACGCGAACCAAAAACTCCGACGAAGGCAACGATGACAAGATTCAGAAGAATCTTTCTGAAGAAAAAGTCTGGCACGGCGAACTCTGCAACCGAAGCCGGAGCGGAAAAACATACTGGGTCGATGCGTTTGTCTTTCCCCTGTCCTATCTCTCGGAGGTAGACCGGGGCTATATCTACTTCGGCACCGACATCACCGCCATCAAGCAATTGAATAATCAGCTACTCAGTGAAGTCCGGAAGAAAGAGGAGGCCATCAGCAAGGTTGAAAACATGCTGCTTCACTCAGAAAAGATGGCGTCCCTCGGCGTTATCTCTGCCGGCATCGCACATGAAATCAATACACCTCTGGCGTTTGTCTCCAACAACATCCGCCGTCTGGATGAAAATATCGAGCCTCTTCTGCTTGCGGTAAAGGTGTCGCGAGAGCTGCTGGGCGCAGAGGCGCTGACCAGAAAACTGCAGGAGACCCGGCCAGAACTGCATGAAAAGGAGCTGGCTTATCTTCTGGATGATACGCCCTGCCTGACCCGCGAAACCAATGACGGCATTGAGCGCATCAAGAAGATCATTACCGACCTGAAATGCTTTTCCCATGAAGGGAAAGATGCATTCGCGCCGACCGACGTACACAAATGTATTGAAAGCGCACTGAATCTGGCGCGGCACGAAACGCGCCATGGCATTGAGGTGGTCCGCCAGTTTGATGACACAGAAACACAGGTCATGGGATCAGAAACCCAACTCTCCCAGGTCCTGGTCAATCTCGTGGTCAATGCGGCGCAAGCCCTGCAAGGGCAAGGCCGCATCACCATCGCCACCCGCGTCGTAAACGACCATTTCTCGATCAAGGTAACCGACAACGGCCCCGGCATTGAACCCGACATACTCGAGAATATCTTCGAACCCTTCTTCACCACCAAAAGTGTCGGCAAGGGCTCCGGTCTCGGCCTGGCGATCAGCCAGGATATCGTCAAACGACACAATGGCAATATTTCCGTTGCAAGCAAACCGGGTGTAGGCACCGCATTCCTGATACAGCTGCCTCTGGCCAAACCGGCCGAGACACCGGCGACAGCACCGCAAGAGCTGGCGCCGTGAAACCGGACTTTGAATATCGCATCACGGGAAAGACCGGCGCACTGACGCGCATCCCGCTTTATCTGGATGAAGACACCGGGGAGATCCATATCCCGACAGCGTTCCAGACTCCCCGCTGGGCCCGCCTCGAGCACCAGCAATGCAGTCATTGCCCCCTTGATCCAGGCACAACCCCGGACTGCCCGGTTGCCCGCAACGTGGCATATGTTTTCTCACTGGCGCCGTTGGGAGATTCTTTCGAGAGCATTCATCTGGATGTGCAGACACCGCAGCGTACCTATGTGATGGATACCTCTCTGCAGCGTGCGCTGGGCGCGCTGTTCGGCCTCGTATGTGCCCTGAGCAAATGCCCCTACATGCTGCCACTGAGACCCATGGGGCTTTTTCATCTGCCACTGGCAACAGAATCCGAGACATTCTTTCGTGCAGCCTCTGTCTTTCTGATGCACAGCTACCTGCAAAGGGAAACCAACCCCGAGACCCGAGTCGATCTTTCGAGCATGGAAGAGGCTTACACAAATCTGCGCGAGATCAATCGCAGCTTTGCCCGCCGGCTGCGCGATATTGATGGCGCGGAGGCCGCGACGAACGCCATCGTTCTGCTGGACATGCTGACCCGCGACGTGACCTTTCAGCTGGAAGAACAGATGCCGTATTTGAGACGCCTGTTCGGCTTGCCACCCGGGCACTGAGTGCGACAGATCGCAATCATCCTGCCTCATCATCTTCTATCAGGGTCTTGTGCACACACACTGCCGTATTACGTGGCCGGATACGCACCCCTCTGGCCTCTGTATGTGCACGGGTAAACGCAGCACCGAACAGCAGTATCAACGAAGAGTAGTTCACCCACAGCAGTAACAGCACCAGTGAACCGGCCGCACCGTACGTCGATGCAGTGCCTGCGTTGGCGAGGTAGGTAGCAATCAGAATGCGCCCGAGGGTAAAAAGCAGCGCCGTGATAAATGCCCCGAGCATGACATCTTTCCAGCGCAAGATGACGTCAGGCAGCACGCGGAAGATCGTCGCAAACAGCAAGGTGATTACCGAAATCGACAGTATTGCCTCCATGCCGACCATCGCCATACCGGGGACCGGCAGCCAGTCGGAGGCGAATATCATGATGGCGCGCAGTATGACGCTCAGTAACAGCGAGACCAGCAGAATAAAGCCGATGGACAACACAATCGTCAGCGACAACACCCGGCTCTTGAACAGCAGGAAAAGCGTATTTCTCGAAGGGCGCGGCGCCACATCCCAGATATTGTTCAGCGAACGTTGCAGCTGCGCAAACACCGTCGTCGCGCCAATTACCATGGCGCCAATACCAATCAGCGTCGGCACCAGACCACTGTGATCAATCTCCGTGCCCGCCACGGCCACCCGAACTGCCTCGGCAGCCTCTTCGCCAATGGCCGCCTGCAATTGCTCCATGATCTGCGCCATCGCCGCCTCGGTACTCAGCACCAGGCTGATGACATGGACAGCCAGAATCACGACCGGGGCAATGGAGAACACCGTGAAGAAGGCCAGCGCGCCAGCATAGATAAAAGCATGACTCTTGAGCCAGTTATCCAGCGCGGCGCGCAGAATGCCGAACCAGTACAGAAAAGCAGCTTTCATCCAGCAGGCTCCCGGAGCGATTGTCGAGTGCCCAGTCTAGCGGCTTCACGCTGTACTACGCATCTCGGCGTCGCATCTCACAGCCGCAGCTTGTCCAGGCCCTGGCGAATACCGCGATTGAGCGCGGCGCGGACCAACGGACCGATCAACGGCAACTTGCCCTCGAACTCGATAGTGTAATGCAGGACAGAACCTTCGGGTGTGGCGCTGAAGCGCATCACGCCATGGTGATTACGCAGCGGACTGCCCCGGGTAATGCGGTATTCGATGCGCTCGTTTTCGCGGAACAGCGTCACTGTTTCCTCGAAGGCGGGTGCAATCAGGATGCGCAGGCGGCGGACAGATTTCAGCCCATCCGGCGTATCAACCCCGTCGCGCACCCTGTCGATGCGCGCTGGCACGAAGATCGCCTCCAGATTCTTGTGCACGCTCAAAAAGCCGAACAGCTGCTCGACGGGGTAGGGAAATTCCTTGCGGATATCGATTTTCTGCAGGGCCATGCCACGCTCCAGTGAAAGAAAGCACGGATTGTCGCTTTCTCACTGGAGCCCGGACAGGTTCAGACGGGCCAGATGTATTCAGTTCCCGTAGACCACTACCGTGAATTCAGCCAGGACACCAAAGAAATTCTGGGACTCGTAGTCCACATAGTGAATTTCCGTGATGCCCCCGTTGCGGGCTGCGGTATGGATACTGGCATCCCCGGAGGCGATCAGGCCCAGAATGGAACGCACCGAAGCACGACCAACCAGAGTGGTCTGCCCCGGGGCAGCGGTGCCCGTCATCGGCGCCTTGACGTTACCGTACATGAAACCGGAGACCGGCATGGTGGCCGTCGCGCAGCCCATCAGACCGGAACAAAGAAGCACTACAGCGATGAGCGCTGGCAGGATTGTTTTCATGACTTACCTCTGATTGTTGTTTTTATGGTGTGCTCAATACCTTGTGTCAGGCCCTTATCATAGCCGCTGCATGAGCTTACGCAACCCGGCCACATGGCGGCGGCTGACCACCAGCGGCTCATCAAGCCCGCGCAGGCGCAGCTGGTGATGCCCGTGCCCCGACTGCTCCATGCCCTCGATATAACTCAGGGCCGCCAGCGCATTGCGGTGCACCCGGACAAACTGATCGCCGAACTCCTCCTCCAGATCCTTGAGGGTCTCATCAATCAGTACCTCACCGTCCCCGTAGCGCACCGTGATGTACTTCTGATCGGCGAGGAAATAACGCACATCAGCCACCGGGACCAGCTCCATCCCCCGGTGAGTCCGCGCAGAGATGTGCCGACGCCGACGCCCCGAGGCCGCGCCCTCAAGATTGTCAGGGATACGCTGATGACGCGCGAGGCCATCCGCGCGCGCCAGGGCGGCAGACAATTCCTCCCGGTTCACCGGTTTGAGCAGATAGTCCATGGCATGCACCCGAAAGGCATCCAGGGCATGCTCATCATAGGCGGTACAGAAAATCACAGCGGGCGGTTCTTCTGCGCGCGCCATATGCGCCGCCGCCTCAAGGCCATCCATATCCGGCATACGGATATCCATCAGCACCACATCCGGCTGCACACGCTGGGCCGCCAGCACTGCCTCCCGGCCGTTGCTCGCCTGCTCCACCACCTCGACGTCGTCGAGACTGTCAATCAGCCGTACCAGACGCTCCCGCGCCAACTGTTCGTCGTCACAGACGAGTACTCGCATCAAGCCCCCTGATTCAGGCAATCGGGTAACGCAGGGTCACCCTGTATTCATTATTATTTGCTCTGGCATCCACCGATGCCCGTTCCCCGTAAAGCGCCGCCAACCGATGGCGGATATTATCCAGCGCCATGCGGTTCCCCTGGCTGGCTGATGGATCTGCCGATGAAGCCCCGGCAGCAGCCTCCGTCACGGGCAACGGATTGGTGACCAGTACCTCCAGCATATCGCCATCCCGGGCAACACGCACCTGCACATACCCCCCTTCTGCACGGGGCTGGATGCCATGGTAGATGGCATTCTCCAGCAAGGGCTGCAAGGTCAACAAGGGGATTGTCACCTGCGTCGGGTCCAGCTGGATATCCCAGCCCACCCGCAGCCGCTCCCCCATCCGCAATCCCTCGATGCGGGCATAGCGGCGGCACAGATCCAGCTCCTGGCTCAACGGCACCTCCGCCGGGCCCTCCCGCAGGCTGGCCCGAAATAACCGGGCCAGATCTTCCACGGCCTGCTCGGCCGCCTCCGGCGCCACCGCGATAAGACTGGAGATGATGTTCATGCTGTTGAACAGAAAGTGCGGACGGATACGGGACTGCAACGCCTGAATGCGAGCTTCGAGCTCGGCCTCGCCCTTGAGCCGCAGCTGCTCCTGAATATAGAAGTAGCGCATCACCACACCCGCGACAATCGCCGCGATCGCCACGTTGACCACCACATTGGCATGCCAGAGCACCGGACCAGGGCCCGGATCAACCCAGGTCGGCAGCAACAACGCCACGACGCTGAACAGCAAGGTGTTGAGCACTACCAGTGCCACGACCGCCAGGGCCGCCCAACTCAACGGCAAGCGATTGAGGCGCTGGCGCAGCGCACAGATCAGCGCCGCCGAGGTCAGCCCCACCCACTGCATGAAGAACGACGTCAGCCCCAGACGCTGAAAGCTGAAAGGCTCGTAGTAGGTCGCCATCAGGGTCAGCACGATCGCCACCAGCTGAGCCATGACCACCACCACGAGCACAGCGCGCGCCTCACAGAGATCCGGCAGGAAAGCCCGACTGGTCGTCGTCTCTGGCGTGTTGCGGAGTGTCATGGCTGGCATACCTCAATCCTGACGGGCGGGTGGCAGCGCCCCAGCAGTCCTTATACCTGAGGCCCGCGCCGTGGGCGACCCTGAGGTGCTATACTGCGCGCCTTTCCGGTTGAACGGTTAATGAGGAAGATCCATGGCTGACAAGCAAAACAAACTCTGGGGCGGCCGCTTCAGCGAGTCCACCGATCAGTTTGTCCAGGAATTCACCGCCAGCGTGAATTTCGACCAGCGCATGTATGCCCAGGATATCCGCGGCTCCATCGCCCACGCCACCATGCTCTCGGAGGTCGGCGTGCTGACTGATGCGGAGCGCGAGGCCATCATCAATGGCCTGACCGAGATTCGCGAGGAGATCGAGCGCGGCGAATTCCAGTGGTCCGTGGCGCTGGAAGATGTGCATATGAACATCGAAGCGCGGCTGACCGATCGCATCGGCATTACCGGCAAGAAATTGCACACCGGCCGCAGCCGCAACGATCAGGTGGCCACCGATATTCGCCTCTGGCTGCTTGATCACATTGACCTGATCGACCGCGAACTGCATCGGCTGATGCAGGGCATGCTGGGCCTGGCGGAGCGCGAAGCCGCCACCATCATGCCCGGCTTTACCCATTTGCAAACCGCACAGCCGGTGACATTTGGTCATCATCTGCTGGCCTGGTTCGAAATGCTGCGCCGTGACCGCGAGCGTCTGGCGGACTGCCGCAAGCGCACCAACCGCATGCCGCTGGGCAGCGCTGCACTGGCCGGTACCACTTACCCGATCAATCGGGAACGCACCTGCGAGCTGCTGGGCTTCGACGAGGTTTGCCAGAACTCGCTGGACGCCGTCAGCGACCGGGATTTCGCCATTGAATTCTGCGCCATGGCCGCACTGTGCATGACCCACCTCTCGCGCATGAGCGAAGAACTGGTGCTGTGGACCAGCGCCCAGTTCGGTTTCATCAATCTGCCCGACCGCTTCTGCACCGGCAGCTCCATCATGCCGCAGAAAAAGAATCCGGATGTGCCAGAGCTGGTGCGCGGCAAGACCGGCCGCGTCAACGGGCATCTGATCTGCCTGCTGACGTTGATGAAAAGTCAGCCGCTGGCCTACAACAAGGATAACCAGGAAGACAAGGAGCCACTGTTCGACGCTGTGGACACTCTGCTTGGCAGCCTGCGCGCCTTCGCTGACATGGTGCCGGCCATTGAACCGAATCGTGACGTGATGCGCGAAGCCGCCCGGCGCGGTTTTGCCACAGCCACCGATCTCGCCGACTATCTGGTGCGCAAGGGCATCGCCTTCCGGGACGCTCATGAGGTGGTCGGCAAGGCCGTCGGCTACGGCGTCTCCAGCAAGAAGGACCTGAGCGACATGAGCCTGAGCGAGTTGCGCCAGTTCAGCGACCAGATCGACGACGATGTGTTCGAGGTGCTGACACTTGAGGGCTCGGTAAGCGCGCGCAACCATGTCGGCGGCACCGCGCCGGACCAGGTCCGGGCGGCGGTAGCGCGAGCACGGCAGCGCCTTGGCTGAGCAGCCATAACGGGAACAGGAACGGGAGGACATCATGCGTTACTGCGCGATAATGCTACTGGTGCTGATGCTGTCCGCGTGCGGACAGCGTGGCGCGTTGTATTTCCCCGGCGAAACCGGCAACGCCACCAGCCAACCGGCGCCATCCACCCCGACCGATGCTGATAGCGATGTCAGCGACAGCGAAGACAACGACGATTGATCCCCTCACCGGGACAGGTAATGAGGCGCAGCACATGGACCACTTTCAGTATCGCGACGGCCACCTGTTTGCCGAGGACATTGCTCTCGGCGACCTGGCTGAACGCTTCGGCACCCCGCTGTATGTGTACTCCCGGGCGACCCTGGAGCGGCATTTTCGCGCCTTTGATGACGCCTTCGGCGATCACCCGCATCAGGTTTATTATGCGGTAAAGGCCAACTCCAATATCGCGGTACTGAACGTGCTGGCGCGCCTCGGCGCCGGCTTCGATATCGTCTCCGGCGGCGAGCTGGAGCGGGTGCTGCGCGCCGGCGGTGCGCCCGACAAGATCGTCTTCTCCGGCGTCGGCAAGACCGCCGACGAGATGATCGCGGCACTGGCCGCCGGCATCCACTGCTTCAACGTGGAATCCGCCGCCGAGCTCGAGCTGCTGAACATGGTGGCCAGCGAACAGGACACGATTGCGCCGGTATCGATTCGCGTCAATCCCGATGTAGATGCCCAGACGCACCCCTATATTTCCACCGGGCTCAAGGACAACAAATTCGGCGTCGACATTGAGGACGCCCCGGCACTGTATCAACGCGCTGCGGACCTGCCGCATCTGCGCGTGCTCGGTGTGGACTGCCACATCGGCAGCCAGCTCACCAGCCTGGCCCCCTTCGAGGATGCGCTGGCTCGGGTGCTGGCTCTGGTGGAAAAACTCTCTCACCGCGGCATTCATATCCGTCATCTGGATCTGGGCGGCGGCCTCGGCGTGCGCTACCGGGACGAGACCCCGCCAGCACCTGACGAGTACATTCGCGCCTTGCTGCGCCATATTCCCGGCGACATGCCGGTGCATATCGAACCGGGGCGCGCCATCGCCGCCAATGCCGGGGTGTTCCTGACCCGGGTGTTGTATCTCAAGCCAACACCGCACAAGAATTTTGCCATTATCGACGGCGCCATGAATGACCTGATTCGCCCCAGCCTGTATGCCGCCTGGCAGGACATCGTGCCCGTGCAACCCCACGATGCCGACTGCCGGGAGTGGGATATCGTCGGCCCGGTGTGTGAGACCGGCGACTTTCTTGGCAAGCAGCGCACCCTGGCGCTGGAAACCGGCGACCTGCTGGCGGTGCGCTCGGCTGGCGCCTATGGCTTCTCCATGGCCAGCAACTACAACAGCCGCAACCGCCCCGCTGAAATCATGGTGGACGGCGATCAGGCCTTCCTGGTGCGCCAGCGCGAGACCATCGAGGAGCAAATGCGGCTGGAGTCGCTCCTGCCCTGAATCCATGCTGCGCCGGGAAAGGCGCAGCCTCTGACTTTGGTCTGATTGACTAAGCCCCGGTTACCGTTAGAGTTGAGTACCTCAGAACAACAACACCGGGAGCTTCCATGAGCGCCATCGTGTTAATGCTGCTGGGCCTGGGCGGTATGGCAGCGGGCTATTTCCTCTACTCCCGCTTCATCGCCGAGCGCATCTACCAGCTGGACCCGGATTTCCGCACCCCCGCCCATGAGTTCGAGGACGGCGTCGACTTTGTGCCGACCAACCGCTTCGTGCTCTGGGGCCACCACTTCACCTCCGTGGCAGGCGCCGCCCCCATCGTTGGCCCCGCCATCGCAGTGATCTGGGGCTGGTTGCCCGCATTCCTCTGGGTCGTGCTGGGCACCATCTTCTTCGCCGGCATACACGACTTCGGCGCCATCTGGGCCAGCGTGCGCAATCGCGCCCGGTCCATCGGCGCCCTCACCGGCGAGGTGGTGGGGCGCCGCGCCCGGGCGGTCTTCATGATCGTCATCTTCCTGGTGTTGTTGATGGTCAACGCGGTATTTGCCGTGGTGATTTCCCGCCTGCTGATCAACAACCCCGGCGCGGTGGTCCCGGTATGGGGCGCCATCGCCGTTGCCCTGATCATCGGCCAGCTGATCTACCGGCGCATCATTGGCCTGGGCCTCGTGTCCGTGCTGGGCGTTGCGGCACTCTACGCGCTGATTTACGTGGGGCCGCAGGTGCCGATCTCGCTGCCGGAAACCACCCTGGGCCTGTCGGCAGGCGCCAGCTGGATCCTGATCCTGTTCTTCTACGCGGCCATCGCCTCGCTGCTGCCGGTGTGGGTGCTGCTGCAACCCCGGGATTACATCAACGGCCTGCAATTGTTCATCGGGCTGATTCTGCTCTACGGGGCGGTGCTGGTGGCCAACCCGACGCTGGTGGCGCCCATGGTCAATGCCGATGTCCCCGCAGGCACGCCATCGCTGATTCCGTTGCTGTTCGTCACCATCGCCTGTGGCGCCATCTCAGGCTTTCACGGGCTGGTGTCCTCCGGCACCACATCCAAGCAACTGGATCGGGAGCCGGACGCCCGTTTTGTCGGCTATTTCGGCGCCGTCGGCGAGGGCTCGCTGGCCCTGGCGGCGATCATCGCCACCTGCGCCGGCTTTGCCACCCTCGCTGACTGGCAGGCGATCTACACCGCCTACGGCCAGGGCAGCATGGGCGCCTTCGTGAATGGCGGCGCCAACATATTGCATGCCGGCACGGGCATGGATGTGGCGGTGGGTGCCACACTGCTGACCGTCATGGCCGCGCTGTTCGCCGGCACCACCATGGATACCGGTCTGCGGCTGCAACGCTACATCTTCCAGGAATGGAGTGTGATCTATGAGATTCCCTGGATGGGCAAAGCGCTGCCCGCCACCTTGCTGGCGGTGGCCAGCTGCCTGATCCTGGCCTTCGGTGCCGGCGGCGCGGACGGCAGTGGTGGCATGTTGATCTGGCCCCTGTTCGGCACCACCAACCAACTGCTGGCAGGCCTGACCCTGCTGGTCATCACCGTGATGCTGGTACGTCTCGGGCGGCCCGCGCGTTACACCCTGATCCCGCTGGTCTTCTTGCTGGCCATGACACTGGCAGCGCTGCTGTTGCAGCTGCGCAACCTCTATCTGGACGGCGAATGGTTCCTGCTGGGGCTGGATATCGTGGTGCTGGTGGCCGCGGTGCTGGTGACACTGGAATGCATCGGTGCGTTGCGGCGCCTGAAGCAGACACCGCCTGCCGAAAGTAGCGCGCCGTGACGAGTAACGCACCATGAAAAGCGCCATGACACTGACATCGCGCCTGCGCCGCTGGCACCAGAAGGCCGGGGAACTCGGCATGACCTGGTATAACGCGCCCTACCGGGCCGCCATTGCCCGCGCCAGGCGCGACGAGGAGGACCTGTTCATGCTGCTGGTGTTCTCCGAAACCCTGGGCGTGCCCAACCCGGCAAGCTGGTACACGCTGGAGCTGCAGCCATTGCTGCTGGAACGCTTCCACGACTGGCACCGGCGTATGGGCATGGAACACTCGCCACTGGACAACATGCGGTGTTGCTGACCATGCCCGGAACAAAAACGCCCGCACTGAACGTCCCGGCACTCATCCGCCAGCACCGGCTGTTGCTGGTGGGCGGCAAGGGCGGCGTGGGCAAAACCACCATGGCATCGGCGCTGGCCTTGGCAGCGGCACAGCAAGGGCAGCGCGTACTGCTGGTGTCTACCGACCCGGCACACAGCCTGGCGGATGCCTTCGACCGGCCCATTGGCGGCCAGGAAACCGCGCTGGCCGAGCGGCTGACAGCACTGGAAATTGATCCGGATCGGGAAACCGACGCCTACCTCAACCGCGTCCTGGAGCAGATGCGAGGCTTCACCACCCCGGACCAGCAGCGCGAGCTGGCGCGGCAGATGAACCTGACACGTCAATCCCCCGGCGCCGAGGAAGCCGCCCTGCTGGAGCGGCTCGCCCGCCTGCTGGAGGATGCCCGCGAGCGTTTTGATCTGGTGGTGCTGGACACCGCCCCCACCGGCCACACCCTGCGCCTGCTGAGTCTGCCGGAGATCATGGCCGCCTGGACAGATGGCCTGCTGCGTCACAACGAACGCGCGGCGCAGCTGGGCAAGGTGCTGGGGCATCTGACGCCCGGCCGGGATCTGGACAGCCCCATGGGATCACCGCAACAGGATGCGCTGGCCAGCATGGATGCCCGCACCCGTGGCCTGACCGAGACCCTGCGCCAGCGCCAGCACCTGTTTCACCGCACCCGTCGATTACTGATGGACCCGGCACACACCGCCTTCGTGTTTGTGATGACACCGGAGAAGTTGCCGATTCTGGAAACGGAGCGCGCCGTCAGCAGCCTGCAGGCGCACCAGATCCCGGTCGCCGGCATCATTATCAATCGGGTATTACCGCAGGACACCGGCAGCGCCTTCATGCACGCCCGAGGGCAACGGCAACAACGGCATCTGGACGACATAGATCAGCGCCTGGGCACACTGCCCAGGCGGCAAATCGCATTGATGGCGGACGACGTTCAGGGCCTGGCGGCGCTGTCCGCCCTGGGCGCCGAACTACTGGGCAGCGCTCAGTCGGCGTAACCCGGATTGGTCCGATCAAGCTTGCGCAGCAAGCCCGGCCAGGCCAGCGCTCCACCCAGCCCTTTCGTCACCTGGGCCGCCTGCGCCTGTATGCCCGCCACAATCCGCGGATCAACCTGAATCAGTTCGCGACTGCCCGCCAGCGCCCGCACCTGCACCATGCACGCCGCTTCAAAGACATACATATTCAGAAAAGCGTCTGCCACCGAGGCACCGACGGTCAGCAGCCCGTGGTTGCGCAACATGAGAAAGTTGGCGGTGCCCAGATCCGCCACCAGGCGCGGCTTCTCCTCCTCGTTGAGCGCCACCCCTTCATAGGCGTGATAGCCCAGCGACGAGAGGACGAAAAGCGACTGCTGGGAGATCGGCAGCACCCCGTCCTTCTGCGCGGAAACCGCAACGCCATTGAGTGAGTGGGTATGCATGACACACAAGGCATCCTCGCGGGCAGCATGCACCGCACTGTGGATGGTGAAGCCAGCCGGATTGACGGGAAAATCGGACGCCTCCACTTTTTCACCGTGCAGGTCCACCTTGATCAGGCTCGAGGCGGTAATTTCCTCGAACATCATGCCGTAGGGGTTGATCAGGAAATGGTGTTCCGGGCCGGGCACGCGCACGGAGATGTGGGTAAAGACAAGATCATCCCAGCCGTACAAGGCCACCAGGCGATAGGCGGCTGCGAGGTCGACCCGCAGCTGCCACTCTTCGGCGCTGACGCTGTTGCCGGGCGCAGCAGGGCGCGGCCGGGAACCTGATGGAGAATCTGATTGAGAAGGTAAGCGGGAGTCGGGCGTGGTCATGGCACTCTCCGGTGATGTCATCCACCGATAGTGCCTGACCCGCGCCAATCTGGACAGACCGGGCCGGAACGGCAATGGTCAACAGGGCAGGTCACGACAGAAAAATGGCCCTTGCCTCAGGCTGGCTTTTCCAGCAACTCGGGACGGTTCAGCATTTTTGCCAGTTTCTTCAGCCCCTGCTCACGCAGCGCCTTGCTGTCTTTCTGGGCAGGGTGGAAATCACGCCGATAATACGACCGGTACGCCGGACCGAGTTTGCGCAACCAGCCCGGACGGCCCAGCAACCAGTTGAAACCGCGCGCCACCGAGCGCAGGTCGCGCTTGTCGTCCATGCCCGAACGCAGCTGCAGATAATGGAAGATGGTAAAACCAAGAAACTCTACCGTGGTCTTGGCCATCTCACTGGTGCGAATCCAGTAGCTACCGACCTGGTCCTGATAGACGTCGAAGGCGACGGACTTGTGCTCGCTTTCTTCCACCGCGTGCCAGAGCCACAACGGCAGCATGCGCTCGTCCATCCCTTCCAGCATTTCCGGGTGCTCGAGAATGGTCTCCGCCAGCATCGCCGTGAAATGCTCCAGTGCACAGGTCTTGGCCAGCTGCCGCTCGCGGGACATGCGGCTGGATTGCCACTTGAGCCCCTTGAGCACGAATGCCTCGACCTTGCGGGCCGGGATACCGCGCTCCTCGAGAAAGGCATTGAACGCTTCATGCTCGTTACCGTGATGGGCTTCCTGACCTATGAAGCCTTTCACTTCCTCGCGCAATTGCGGGTCCGTGATATGCGGCTGATAGTGGCGTACGGAGCGCACGAAGAAGCGCTCTCCCTCGGGAAAGGTGCAAGACAGCGCCGACAACAGCAAGGTCTTGAACTGATCACCGGCAAACCAGTAGCGCGGGATCGACGGATCGAACTCGAAATCCATGCGCCGGGGCTGGATATCGCTCTTGTTCGTACGACGCACCGCAGGCGCTGCAACACTGGCTTTCGCATTCATTCTGACACTCCACAAATCCGGTGACATACAAATTCGGTGACACACAACGATGAACCAGTATCCACAGCCACACCCGGGCACGTGAGTGCAGGTTGTGCCAATATCACCCGCCGCTGGCGTCCCGGGCTGGCCCAGACGGCACATGCCGCAAGGCAATTCCAGGGACAATCCATCTGCCCGATGATCAGGTGACCCCCACGCGCCCGACCGCTACAATGGAGCGTTTTCCGGCCTCACTGAGCAACACGCGATGACACTCAAGTTCACCAAAATGCACGGCCTGGGCAATGACTTCATGGTGCTCGACGGCATCCGGCAGCCCCTGCCGGAGCAGGGCTCGCCCCTGCCCGTCGCCACCCTGCAGCGCCTGGCGGACCGGCATTTCGGTATCGGCTTTGATCAATTGCTGCTGGTGCAACCCGCCCTCGGTGACGCTGATTTCCGCTATCGCATCTTCAATGCCGACGGCAGTGAGGTGGGGCAGTGTGGCAATGGCGCGCGCTGCTTTGCCCGCTTCGTCCGCGAGGAAGGCCTGACGGACAAACACGATATTCGCGTCGAAACCCGCAGCGGGGACATCACCCTGCATGTCACCGATGATGGCCTGGTGACGGTGGATATGGGCGCGCCGCGCTGGGCACCGAAAGACATCCCCCTGCGTGCAACGCAGGAAGCGGATACCTATTTTCTGGTTTCCGGGCAGCAAGCCTGGGAAGTCTCGGCAGTCAGCCTGGGCAACCCGCACTGCGTGCAACTGGTGGAAAATGTGGACACCGCGCCGGTCGCCACCGTTGGCCCCCTGCTGGAGAGCCATCCGGACTTCCCCGAGCGGGTCAATGTGGGCTTCATGCAGATAGTGGATCGCGGGCACATCCGCCTGCGGGTGTTCGAGCGCGGCGTGGGCGAGACCCTGGCCTGCGGCTCCGGCGCCTGCGCGGCCGTGGTCTGCGGCCAGCGCCGTGGCTTGCTGGATGACACCGTTACCGTCACCCTGCCCGGCGGCGATCTGCGCGTGCGCTACACGAACACGGGCGGCGTCCTGATGACAGGCCCGGCAAGCCGCGTCTATGATGGCCACCTGAACCTGAATGCATGGAGCAAGGCATGAGCGAGCACAAGCCCCTCAGCGGTGATCAGGTTGCCGCCTGGCTGCGCGACCACACAGATTTCTTCCAGGGCCGTCAGGAACTGCTTGAACTGCTGAAGCTCCCGGACCCCCGCGGCAACGCGGTATCCTTGCTGGAACGTCAGGCGCAGATACTGCGCGAACGTAACCAGGGCCTGCGGGACCGGCTCAACAATCTGCTCGGGGTCGCACGCGACAACGACCAGCTGTTCGAGAAAACCCGCCAGCTGGTGCTGACCATGGTCGAAAGTCGCAGCGCCGAGCAGCTGTTCCCCGATCTGATCCGCATTCTGCAACAGGACTTCGGCGCCGATACGGTATCCCTGCTGGTCTATGACCGGGACATGGACCTGACCGGCGAACTGCGCAGTCAGGTACGCTGCCTCGCCGCTGACGATCTGCACGAAGCCCTGCAATTGCTGCTGCGCAACGGTAAGGCCATCTGCGGGGTGTTGCGTCAGGTAGAACTGGAGCAGCTGTTCCCGCGCCATGCCGATCAGGTGCAATCCGCCGCCATGGTGCCGCTCGAATGGCAGGGCCGACAGGGGCTGCTGGCCATCGGCAGCTTCGACGCGCACCACTTCCGCAGCTCTCTGGGCACCATCTTCATCAGCCATATCGGTGATGTGCTGAGCCGCCGCATGCATGACCTGCTGCGCCGCTATCCCCGTCTCGAAGCGCGCCGCGCCTGACGCCTGCACCCGGGATCGCTATCATGACGGCATCATGCCGACATCATTAGAGCAACCTCTGCAGGATTACCTGCACCACCTCGCCACCGTAAGGCGCATGTCACCGCATACGGTCAAACACTATGGCCGCGACCTTGCGCAAACCGCCGCTCTGCTTACCGAACGCGGCCTGACGCGCTGGGATGCCGTCACCGTGCATGACGTACGCCAACTCACCGCTACCCTGCATCGCCGTGGTGTCGGCGGCAAAAGCCTGCAACGCCTGCTGTCGGGCCTGCGCGGCCTCTATCATTACCTGATCAGCCAGGGGCTGGCGCGGGATAATCCCGCGGTCGGTGTCGCGGCACCGAAAAGCCCGCGGCGCTTGCCGAAAACCCTGGACCCGGACAGTGTCGGGCATCTGCTGGACAGCACCCGCGACGATGACCCGTTGAGCCTGCGCGACCGCGCCATGATGGAGCTGATCTATTCCTCCGGGCTGCGTCTGGCCGAGCTTGCCAGCCTGGACATCGACAGCATTGACCGCCACGACGCCAGCCTGGTGGTCACCGGCAAGGGCCGCAAGACCCGCCATCTTCCCGTGGGCCAACCGGCCCTCGCCGCACTGGGCCGCTGGCTGCGCGCTCGCGCGGCACTGGTGCGTGATCCGGCGGAACGGGCCCTGTTTGTCGGCCAGCACGGCCGGCGGCTGGGTGACCGGGCAATCCAGAAACGGCTTGCGGCACGGGCCCGCGAGGCGGGGCTGGAGCAGCACCTGCATCCCCACATGCTGCGCCATTCGTTTGCCACCCATCTGCTCGAATCCAGCGGTGACCTGCGTGCGGTGCAGGAGCTGCTGGGTCACGCCAACCTCAGCACCACCCAGATTTACACCCATCTGGACTTCCAGCACCTGGCCCGGGTCTATGATGCCGCTCACCCCCGGGCCCAGCGCCGCCCGGAGTTCGACGGCCCCGAGCCAGAGGACGACGCCTGAGCATCATTTACCTGGCGCATTTCCCCGACAGGGACAGAGCGCTATGATGCTGCCATGGCGACGCTGAAGCTGATCACATTCGATCTCGACAACACACTCTGGCCGGTGGATGAAGTCATTCGCCGGGCGGAGCGACGCTGCCGGGACTGGATCGCGGAGCGCTACCCGGAAGCCGCGACGATCATGACCGTGGACAAGGTGCGAGAGATTCGCGACCTGCTACTGCTGGAAAAACCCGGTTATGTGCACAATCTCACCGCCCTGCGCCGGGAGGCACTGGCGCGGGGGTTCCTGGCGGCGGGCTATTGCACCGACGAGGCAGGCCGGTTGGCAGGGCAGGCGTTCGAGATTTTCCACGAGGCGCGCAATGAGGTGGTGTTCTTTCCCGGCGCGCTGGAGGTCCTGGAAACCCTGGCAGACTCCTACACCCTCGGCGCGCTGACCAATGGCAATGCGGACCTGAAACGCATCGGCATCGGTGATCTGTTTGCCTTCCAGCACTCCTCGGAGTCCATCGGCAAGCGCAAACCGGCCCCGGACATGTTCCTGGCCGCACTCGCCTCGGCCCGCGTCCGGGCCAACCAGTCCGTGCATGTTGGCGACCACCCGCTGGAAGACGTCGATGCCGCACGTCAGCACGGATTCCAGGCGGTCTGGGCCAATCTGCTGGATCAGAAATGGCCCCTGGATTTGCCCGACCACCCCCATCGCATTCACAATCTGCACGAACTCAGCGACCTGGTGGCCCTGCTCGATGGCTGACACCCTGCGAACCGATCTGCTTGCCCTGCTTGATGACCTGGAACAGGAGCTGCGCCGTCTCGGCTATTGGCAGGGCACGCCGCCAGCCCCCGAAGCGTTCCTGAGCACCACGCCGTTCAGCGCCGACACCATGGCCTTCACCGAGTGGCTGCAATGGGTTTTCGTGGCGCGCTTTCGCGCCCTGGTGGTTGGCGGGCACCCACTGCCCGGCGCCTGCGACGTGCGCCCCATGGCAGAACAGGCCCTGTCCGGCCTGCCCCGTTGCGAGCACTTGCTGTGCATCATCGGCGATATCGACGACCACTTCTGATTCGGGCCGGTGATTCGCGCAGGTGATTCGAACAGGCCATCAGAAGTGATCAGCCCGGCGCATCGGGCGGCATCAGGCAATCTCCCAGCAAGGCGCGCCAACTCGGTAACTCCGAGCCGCTGCTGCTGCCGGCGCAGGAGAGCATCAACACCCGCTGGTCCCGGTGATCAAACAACTCGATACGTGTGGCAATGTGGCGGTTATTGCCGCGCCCGGCCGGCATGCGCACCCGCCATACGGACGCGATCTGCCTTGGCAGCAGGCGAAAATCCAGCCCCGGCTGCCGCAGACAGACCCCCTCCGCACCCCAGACCGGCAACGGCAAGACGCCTTCGTAGCGCTGCTCACAACCACCACTGACGCCATCGCCACTGAAGACCTGCAACCGCACAGGCGTACGTCGTGCGGCCGCCAGCGCCAGCAAGGCGGGCACGCTATCCAGCCGCACTGCCCGGGCAAATTTGTCACGCACGCGGCAATAAGCACCCAGACGACTGATACCGGCACGCTGCAGCAACGCTGTGAACTCCCGATGGTCCGCCAGCACCGACCAGTCCTGTTCAAATGCCGCCAGATCCACACTGGCTGCACTGCTGTGCAGCGGCAGCGGGTCAGGCACCGGCACCTGATGCTGATCCGGGTGCAGCCGGTTGCAGGCCAACTCCTCGAATGCCATGCCGGCGGTGCCCTCGGGCACCTGCACTTCATGCAGCAAACGCCCGTAGCGATCGAAAAACAGGAAGGTACGCGCGGGAATACCCGCCAGCGGCGCCAGCACCGCCAAGCTCAAGGCCCAGCGCCGGGGCGTCGCTCGCCAGGCAAAGCCGGGGCCGCGCAGCGCCATCGCCGCGCTGTCACCGCACACCGACAAGGGCGAGTAGCTGGCGCTCTGGTGTAGCCGCACCGCCTCGTTGCGGGTGGCAATGTGCAACTGCGGGAAGCGGTAAAGCATCTTCAGCAGCGCCGGGGCGTCGTCCTGCAGACGCAGGATGCGATCACCCAGCGACGCGGCACAAACGCCCAGTGGTGCGGGCCAGGGCGTACGGTAAACACTGAGAGATGTCAGGGCATTCATTGTGTCACCTGCATGAACAAGTGCGGAGTGGCTGGCGACTGCTGGCTTGTCCGTCAGGGGAAAAGGGGGCCGGGGAGCAGGCCAGTCATTTGGTCAGAATCAACTTGCCGGAGGCGGTCCGGCGCAGCTGATAGCGGCTGTTGTCATGTTCGATCCAGAGCAGCCCGTCGCTGCCCAGCAATGCGTCACTGGGCACCAGATCATTGTGTACCGCCACCTGTCTCGCCACCTGTCGCGAGGAGGAAGACACCGCTCTGGCCGTGCTTTTGGCGGTCTGTGGCGTGGCCTGTAAAGAATCGTGTGCTGCTGAAGGCTGAGGTTTGCTCATGCTGGCGCTCCGTTGAAATCCGTGACAGTGGCCGTTCATTTCCTTAATGAGTCCATTCTCTTAAATGAGAATGATTACCATTAACTATACTGCATCCTGTCAACCTGACCGTCAAGCATCCTCGCAACCATTCCGGCAACCATCCTGCAACCCTCCCAACAAACCTGCACGCTCGCCTTTTCCTTCTCCCTCGCGCTACACTGACCGCATGAGCCAAGCAGAAGCCACCGTCCCGGCGACGGACAGCCCGCAACAACACCTGGCCGCCATTCTTGACGGCCACCGCCCGACCTCCCTCCTGACACTGAGCCTGAACCCGGTCACACTGGTGGATGAGTGGTGTCAGGCCCATGGCGTCAGCAACATCGCCATTACCGAGCAAGACCCTTTCCCCCTGCTGGCCGAACTGGGCCGCTTTGATCTGGTGATCGTGGCGGACCAGCTGGAATACATGAATCGTCATCACGGGGAAGAACTGCTGGGCCTGCTGCGCAACCTGCACACCGACAGCATGGTGGTGATGTATCGCGCCGATCTGGCGCCGGCGAAACTGCGCTGGGAACGCAACCACTTTCTCGGCATGGGGCTGCGGCGAGAAGCCGTGTTCGAGCAGGGCGAGCGCAGCATGGCGCTGTACAGTTACGAGCTGGCCACCTACAACTTCCGCCGCACCTGGAACAACTCACGCTTCTGGGCCAATCCGGAAAACTGGGGCAAATACTGGTGGTGAGGTAAAGCGCATCAGGCACTCACTTTTGCCGCCCGCCCCGTTATACTGCCTGCCTGACGACACTCCCCGAACGGTTTTCAAGGATCATCATGATAGGCCAACGCCTGAACGAGACGCTGCGCTTCTGGTGGCAGAATATTCCCGCACTGCTGCTGGTGACACTACCGTTTGCCTTGCTCGGCGAGACCGCCCAGGCGATTCTGGGCCCGGCCATCATGGCCGGCGAAGAGGGGCTCAGCATCACCCAGAGCTCTGCCGTCATCCTGTTGCTGCTGCACCCGCTGACGGCGGGCGCGATCATGGCGCAACTGACCGCGATCCAGAGTGGCCGCGCGCGCAGTCTTGGCGACTGCCTGCTGTTCAGCCTGCGCGCCTTGCCGATCCTGTTGCTCACTTACATGCTGCTGGGCCTGAGCGTCTATTTCGGGTTGTTGTTGTTCTTCTTCCCTGGCGTGTGGCTCTACGCACGGCTTTGCCAGGCGCCTTTCATCGCCGTGCTGGAAAACCGCACGCCGCTGCAAAGCCTGCAGCAAGCCTTTGTGCGCAGTGCGTCGGATCAGTGGCAGATGCTGGCAGCGATTACGCTGATCTTCATGTTGATCGTGGTCATCGTGCTGTTTTCCGCCACGCTGGTTACCAGCCTGATCGGCACCGGCACCTTGAGCAGTGTGATTCTCGGGGGCATTACGGGTCTGGTGACGTGTCTGCTGAATATCATCGTGTTCCGCTACTACGGGCTGCTGAGACCCGCAGCAGCGTGATCCCGGAAAAGTCAGCGGCGCTGATAGACCACGAAACTGTAGTCATAGGGATTCGGCGGCTGGGCGGAAAAATCCTCCCGGCCTGCCTCCTGCCACTGGCTCATGTCCACCTCCGGGAAGAAGGCATCCCCGCCCACATCGGCATGCACTTCGGTGACATACATGCGATTGATCTGCGGTAACGCCAGCGCATAGATCTCAGCGCCGCCGATCACGATAGCCTCATCCGCACCGTCAATAAGCCCCACATGCCCGGCCAGCGTCAGTGCCTCGTCCAGCGTCGACACCACGCGCGCGCCCTGCGCCTGATAGCCTGCCTGCCGGGTAATGACAATGTTGGTGCGCCCCGGCAAGGGCCCTTTGAGAGACTCCCAGGTCTTGCGGCCCATAACGATGGGCTTGCCCAGCGTCACCTGCTTGAAATACTTCAGGTCGTTGGGCAGATACCAGGGCAGTTTGTTGTCGCGGCCGATACAGCCATTGGCCGCACGGGCCACCATCAATGCCAGTTGCATGCTTGATCCTCTGATCAGACCGCGATGGGCGCCTTGATATGGGCATCCGGCTCATAGCCCTCCAGGGTGAAATCCTCGATGCGAAACGCAAACAGGTCTTTCACATCCGGATTGATGCGCATCTGCGGCAGCGTGCCAGGTGAGCGGGAGAGTTGCAGATCCGCCTGCTCGAAATGATTGCTGTAAAGATGCGCATCGCCCAGCGTGTGGACGAACTCCCCCGGCGCCAGATCACACACCTGCGCCATCATCATCGTCAGCAACGCGTAGGAGGCAATATTGAACGGCACACCCAGGAAGATATCGCCACTGCGCTGATACAGCTGGCACGACAACTTGCCGTCGGCGACATAGAACTGGAACAGGCAGTGGCAAGGCGGCAAGGCCTGGCGGCCCATGCTCGCATTCACCTCTGGCGCCAGTGAGGGGTCCGGCAGCACGGCCGGATTCCAGGCCGAGACCACCAGACGTCGCGAATCCGGGTTGCGGCGGATTTCCGCCAGCACCTCGCTGATCTGGTCGATCACGCGGCCATCGTGGGTTTTCCAGCTGCGCCATTGCTCGCCATACACCGGGCCCAGCTCACCGTCTTCCGTGGCCCACTCATCCCATATCCTGACGCCGTTTTCCTTCAGGTAACGGATGTTGGTGTCACCGGATAAAAACCACAGCAACTCGTGAATGATGGATTTCAGATGCAGCTTCTTGGTGGTCAGCGCGGGAAACCCCTCGGCCAGATCAAAGCGCATCTGGTAGCCGAATACGGCCCGGGTCCCGGTGCCGGTGCGGTCACTTTTTTCCACGCCGTTGTCGCGCACATGGCGCAGTAGGTCGAGATACTGTTTCATTTTGCCTTGGCTCCTTTTCGGGTCGGCGCCTTCACCGGTGCGCTCGCCAAAGGCTGAGTGCGGTACGCCCAGACCATCATGGCCACCCCGATCACCACCATGGGCAGGCTCAGTATCTGCCCCATGGTCAGCCAATCGAAGGCAATGAAGCCGATATGCGCATCCGGCTCGCGGAAGAATTCAGCAATGATGCGGCACGTGCCGTACCCGACACCAAACAGGCCGGTCACCGCCCCCAGAGGCCGTGGGCGGGAGGAGTAGAGCCACAGCACCACAAACAGCAGCACGCCTTCCAGCAGGGACTGATACAGCTGCGAGGGGTGTCGGCTGATCTGCAACGGATCACCGGGGAAGATCATGGCCCAGGGCACATCCGATGCGCGCCCCCAGAGCTCACCATTGATGAAGTTGCCAACGCGCCCGGCAGCCAGGCCCAGCGGCACCATGGGCACCCCGAAATCCACCACTTCGAAATAGCGCTTGCCGCTCTTGCGGGCAAACAGCCAGAGCGCGAGCAGCACACCGATCATGCCGCCGTGGAACGACATGCCGCCCTGCCACAGGCGCACCAGTGACAGCGGGTCGGCCAGAAATCCGGAGAAGTTGTAGAACAGGGTGTAGCCGATACGGCCCCCCAGAATCACCCCCACGGCCCCGAAGAACACCAGATCACTGACTTGCTGGGCGCTCCAGAGGCTGCCCGGCTGTTTCGAGCGGTGATGGCACAGCAACCAGGCGCCGACAAAACCGATCAGGTACATGAGGCCGTACCAGTGTATCTGCAGGCCGAACAGCGAGATCGCTACAGGGTCGATATCAGGGTATTGCATAGTGCGTCCTTTTCATCCGAGCGCCAGTCGCAGGCCGATGATAAACAGCAGCGCGGCAAAAATCCGCTTCAGGGTACTCGCGGGCAGGCGATGGGCCAAACCGGCCCCGACACGCGCCATGGGGTAACTGGCAATGCCGATGCCCACTGCCGCAGGCAAATAAACGTAACCCAGGCTGCCCGCAGGCAAGGCCGGATCGCCCCAGCCCGCGATAACAAACCCGAGACAACCGGCCAGGGCAATCGGCAGCCCGCAGGCGGAGGATACGGCCACCGCCTGCTGCATGCGCACCCGGCAGGCATTGAGAAAGGGCACGGTGAGGGAACCCCCACCAATACCAAACATGCTGGATACCAACCCGATCGCCGCGCCCGCCAGACTCAGACCGCCCGCACCCGGCAGACGTTCCGACGCATCCGGGGGCGGTGCCCGCAGACTGCTGAACATCATCTGCAACGACAGCAGCACGGCGAAGGCACCGAACAGGCGCGCCAGCCGGGGGCCGGAGAGCCAGTCCGCCACGAAAGCCCCCGCGAAAGCGCCCAGCGAGACGCCGATGGCCAGTTGCCAGACCAGGGGCCAGCGCATATTGCCGCGCTGGTGGTGGGCGCGCACCGCGCCGATGGATGTCACGATAATGGTTGCCAGTGATGTCGCCACCGCCAGCTGCGTCATCACCTCGATCTCGATGCCGCGCAGGTGAAAGATCAGCAACAGTGCCGGCACGACGACGATGCCACCGCCCAGCCCCAGCGCACCACCCAACAACCCGGAAAGCACACCGATCAGAACGTAAAGCGGTAAATATTCAATCTGCAACAGCTCTCTCCACGCACCTGCCCGGGTACGGATGCTATGCTGGGTTCGGCCGACGCCGCGGCGGCCTTAGTGTAATCATTCCCGAAAGACGAGTCGCTATGTGCATTGTACTGTTTGCCTGGCAAAGCCACCCCCGCTATCCGTTACTGGTCGCCGCCAATCGTGATGAGTTCCACCGCCGTCCTGCGGAGCCCGCCCGCTGGCGCGACGATATGTTCTGCGGCCGGGACCTGGCGGCTGGCGGCACCTGGCTGGGCGTGACACGCACCGGCCGTTTCGCCACCGTCACCAATTTCCGCGAGCCCATTGAGGACCACAGCCGGGGGGCGCGCTCGCGGGGTGATCTGCCCACCGGCTATCTGGCCGGGGACCTGTCACCGCGCGCCTATTGTGAGCACATTGCCACGCATCAGGATGATTACGGCCCATTCAATCTGCTGGTGGGGGATGCCCGGGAGCTGTGGTACATGAGCAATCGGGGCGCCGCGCCCCAGCGCGTGCCGCCGGGCGTGCACGGGCTGAGCAACGGTCTGCTGGACACGCCCTGGCCGAAAGTCACCCGCGGTATGGAAAAGCTGGCCGCCATCGGCGAGGGCCAGGCCCACCCACAGCACCTGCTGTCGCTGCTACATGACAGCTGGCGACCGGACGATCACTGGTTACCGGACACCGGCGTCGGCATGGACCTGGAAAGGCTGGTCGCGCCGATCTTCATCCAGTCCGAGGTGTATGGCACCCGCGCCAGCAGCGCAGTCCGCCTCGCCAGTGAAGGGGTGCCGGAAATGGTTGAGCAGCGATGGCATCCGGATGGCTCCCCGGACGGGGAGCCTGTCAGCAACCTGGGTGAGCGTGAGGTGTAAGCCGGGAACGACTCAGCGTTGGGTCAGAATGCTGCTGTAATGGCTCATGAAGCCTTTCAGCTCATCATCGCTGAGCCCCTTGAGCACCTTGTTGTTTACCGCGTGCACCGCCTTGCGGCTGCCTTCTACGCCGACATTCAGGGCCTTCCCCGTAACAAAACCGATCTTCACATAGCGGGTATTCTCGAGAAATACCTTGTCGATGATTTCGTTGGTCAGGCGATCCATAACGGCCGTAATCAGCGCCACTTCACTGGTGCCCTGGCCCGCTTCCGCGACGTCAGCAGCGCGCCGGAAATCCGCAGCAAAGTCGTCCGGCACGGCAAACGCCAGTGACGGATGCTGATTATTATCCTCGCCCGCCGACCAGTACATGGCGCGCACATTCTGCGCAATCGGCTCGAACTCGTCGTTGCTGACCTTTTTATAGATCTGGCGCGTCAGCATGTGCGACGCCTTGCTGGCCGTGGACACAGCAAAGTCGATGACCTTGCGCTGGCCCCCTGACAGCTCGGTCATCTCAGCCGGCTCCAGCAGGAACAGGCCGAGCAGCCGATCTGTCAGCCGGTCCACCAGCGTGATGAACTTCTCGGCAGCGGGCTTGCCATGCTCCATGGCCTGCAGGAAATCTTCGGTGCTGTTGACCAGTGCCGGGTTGGCCGGGATGGCGACGACATTCTGCATAATCATGCTTCCAGTAGCAGGTGACTGTAGCGCAGGGCGAGTGGGTGCCCTGCAAGAATCAGCCGCGCATCATAGCGGCGGTTCGGGCAGGACTGAATATCTGAACGTGCCATATGCTGTTGCGATGGCTGCATTGCTTCAAAGCACCGCACGGCGGTGTTGCAACAGGTCGCCGAGACCCGCTTTTTCCAGTTGCAGATCCACATAGGCGGCAATGACTTCACCATTATCCATGGCCAGCACTTCGTTGAGCAGCTTGCGGGCAAAGGTGATCTTGATGCGCCGTATGGCCGCCTTGACCTTGAGCAGGTTGGACGCATTCATGGACAACGCCTGAAACCCCATGGCCATCAGCATCAGTGCCGAACCGGGCTCACCCGCCATCTCGCCGCACACGGACACCGGTTTGTTCTCTTCCCGGGCGGCCTCCACGATATGCATCAGCGCGTGCAGCACCGCCGGGTGATAGGAGTTGTACAACCCCGCCACCTGACGGTTGTTGCGGTCCACCGCGAGCAGATACTGGGTCAGATCGTTGGTGCCCACCGACAGGAAATCCACCCGCTGGGCCAGGGCCCGGGCCTGGTACACCGCCGCCGGCACCTCGATCATCACGCCCACCGGCGGCATCGCCACATCGGCGCCTTCGTCACGCACTTCCAGCCAGGCACGGTGAATCAGATGCTGGGCTTCTTCCGCCTCAAATACGGAGGTGACCATGGGCAGCATGATGCGCAAATTGTCGAGCCCCTCACTGGCACGCAGCATGGCCCGCACCTGCACCATGAAGATTTCCGGGTGATCCAGTGTCACGCGAATACCACGCCAGCCGAGGAACGGGTTTTCTTCCTTGATCGGAAAATAGGGCAATGACTTGTCGCCACCGATATCCAGCGTGCGCATGGTGACCGGGTAAGGCGCAAACGCCTGCAGCTGCTCGCGATAGATCCGGCACTGCTCTTCTTCAGACGGGAAGCGGTCGCGCACCATAAAAGGAATCTCGGTACGGTACAGGCCGACGCCCTCCGCCCCACGCTCGAGCGAGCGGGAAATATCGGTCATCAGGCCGGTATTGACCTGCACCTGGATGCGCACGCCATCTTCGGTCTCGGCCGGTTGCTCGCGCAGCTTTTCCAGCCCCGCCAGCAGATCCAGCTCTTCCGCGATGATTTCCTCGAACTGGTGCTTGAGCTCCGGCGTGGCATTGCTGATCACCCGGCCCCGGAAGCCATCGACGATCAGCTCTTTGCCGTCCATCTGTTTCAGCGGCAGACCCTGTACGCCCACCACGGTGGGAATGCCCATGGCCCGGGCCACAATCGCCATGTGCGAGTTGCGTGAGCCGTGGCTGGAGGCGATGCCGACGATACGCTCCTGCGGCACCTCCATCAGCATCGTGGTAGTAATCTCTTCGCCCAGCAGAATGCTGCGCTCGGCAAACTGGATCTCACGCCGGTTGCGGCTTTGCAGCTCGGCCAGCACCCGGCGACCGAGATCGCGGACGTCCGCCGCCCGCTCGCGCAGGTAGGCGTCATCCATCATTTCGAAATTGCCGATGTGCTCTTCGATAACGATACGCAACGCGCCCTGGGCCCAGTGCCCCTCGCGAATCTTGGCGATGAATTCACCACCCAGCGCCTGCCGGTCCAGCATGCGCAGATACACCTCGAACAGCGCCTGCTCTTCCGGGCCCAGGCGCCCCTTGGCACGCTCACCCAGCGCGCGCACATCCGAGCGCACCCGCATCAGCGCGGTTTCCAGCAAGCTGACCTCGGCCTCGATATCCTCCGCCTCGCGGTCCGGCACCCCGCTAAGGTCCGCAGGCGGAAACAGCAACACGCCCGTGCCGATGGCGGCACCGGCGGCACCGGCGACACCATCAAAAAAGCGCGCGGTGGGTTCGTTGGTATCCAGATTACCCAGCGCGCCAGTCGCTCGCGCGTGGGCCACGACCGCCGACAGCTGCGCAGAAATGGTGACCAGAAAAGCTTCTTCACTCTGGTCGAAACGCCGTGCGTCACGCTGCTGCACCACCAGCACGCCGAGCACGCGACCGTGGTGCATCACCGGCACGCCGAGAAACGCATGGAAGGGATCTTCGCCGGTTTCTGCCAGATACAGGAATTTGGGATGCGAGAACGCATCCTCGAGATTGATCGGCTCTTCGCGCAGGCCAACCTGACCGATCAGACCCTCCGCCACACCCAGGCTGACGCGTCCGATGGCCTCCTTCTTGAGGCCTTCCGACGCCATCAGCACGTAACGAGGTTCGGTGCTGTCCAGCAGGTAAATGGAGCAGACTTCAGTGCCCATGGCGTCGCGCACGCGACGCGCCATGAGATCAAGCGCCGTTCTCAGATCCGGCGCGCTGTTGACCTCCTGAACAATCCGTCTGAGGGTATCGAGCATGCATCAAGCCTTGTTGAGGTGGCGTTCGCGCCGCATCACCGGTGCCAGTTCTTTCAATGCCCTGGCGTAAACGCCGCGCTTGAAATGCACCACCTTGCGGATCGGATACCAATAGTTGACCCAGCGCCAGGCCTGAAACTCGGGGCTGCCGGTACGCGCCAGATCAATGCGCTCTTCGTCAGAAACCAGCCGTAACAGAAACCACTTCTGCCGCTGCCCGATGCACTGGGGCGAGTCGTCCCGGCGACGACGGAGAAAACGATGCGGCAGCCGGTAACTCAGCCAGCCTTCGGTACTGCCGAGTATTTCCACGTCAGCTTCCGTCAGACCCACTTCCTCTTCCAGCTCGCGGTACAACGCCTGCTCCGGGGTTTCACCCGGCATCAGCCCGCCCTGGGGGAACTGCCAGGCATCCCGGTTGCCGATCCGCCGCCCCCAGAAGACGCGTCCTCCGGCGCCAACCAGAATAATGCCGACGTTTAACCGGAAGCCCTGTTCATCAATAATACCTGTCATCGTCCTGCCTGCTGGTTGCAGCACAATTAAAGCATAACAAGGGCCAGCTCTGCTCATCTGTGTGCAGTTTATGCTGCGCCGCTCTGCTATCCTTGCGTCTTCCTGATGATCATTCACTGCCTTGCACCCCAACGGAGCCTTTCATGACGCTTGCCCTGTTCGATCTGGACAACACACTGATCGCCGGTGACTCCGATCATCTGTGGGGCGACTACCTGGTGGCCCGGGGTGTCATCGACGCCGAGGGCTACAAAGCCACCAATGATCGCTTCTATGAGGATTATCTCGCCGGCAAGCTGGATATCGCCGCCTACCTGCGTTTCGCATTGAGCGTCCTGGGCGAGCATCCCCTGTCTTCGTTGCTGCAATGGCAGGCTGATTTCATGCGCGATGCAGTGGCCCCGATCATGTTGCCGCAAGCCGCCGCCCTGCTGGACGAGCATCGCAAGAAAGGCCACACGCTGGTGATCATCACGGCCACCAACGATTTCGTGACCCGCCCGATTGCCGAGGCGCTGGGCGTGGAACATCTGATTGCCACCATGGCCGCCATCGAAAACGGGCGCTATACCGGGGATTTTGTCGGCACACCCTGCTACCGTGAAGGCAAAGTCACCCGGCTCGAAGCCTGGTTGGCGGAGACCGGGCACGACCTGGAGGGCGCCTGGTTCTACAGCGACTCACGCAATGATCTGCCGCTGTTGAGCCTGGTGTCGCACCCGGTCGCCGTAGACCCGGACCCTGTACTCAAGGGGGAAGCAGACAGTCGCGGCTGGCCCGTGATCAGCCTGCGTCAGGACTGATTAATACGGCTATTTTGGGGAATCGGACAAGACCATGAATTTTCGCCTGATCTGCCTGCTGGCCCTGGCCGGCAGTGTTCTGGTGGGCTGTGACCGCGAACCTGCGGCGCCCGCACCGGAACCGGTACTGGACACCACCACCGTCGTCGGTGCAGAACACCACGCCCTGGCCCGTGCGTTCGAGGACGAGGCAGCGCCCTGGCAACGCAAGCTGGTGGTGGCCGCCCCCGGCTTCCGCGAAGCCGTCAGAGCCCTGCTCCGGCAACCGGATGAGAACAGCCTGGACGCCACACGCAACGCCTGGACCCTGCTCTACGAGAGCTACAATCGTGCCTGGCCGATCCTCGCCACACGCGCCATGCTCGACCCGACCCTGACCACCCATCTTGAGCGCACCGATATCTGGCCGCTGATGCCCGGCTACGTCGACGCCATGCCCCAGTGGCCCGAAAGCGGCATCATCTACGATGCCACCGTCGATCTGGACATCGACAGCCTGCTCGCTCAACAGAATATGACCGACCCGGCAGAAGTCACGGTCGGCTTTCAGGTGCTTGAGCTATTGCTGTTCGGTCTGCCGGATGCACCGCGCAGCGCGCTGGATCTGACCCTCACCGAGACACTGCCAGACCGCCAGCAACCGGAAACAGAACAGCCACAGCACCGTCGCCGGGCCTATCTGGACGCCGTCAGCGCCCTGCTGCTGGAGGACCTGAGCCCGTTGATGCGCCCCCAGGCCCCCGTGCCCGCCGGCGAGCTGGCGCCCGCACTGCTGCAAGCCCTGTCCGTGAGCCGTGAACGGCAAAACCGGCTGGATGCCCTGGCGGAGGCCAGCGACCCCGACGGCGGCGAGTACCTGTCAGAACGCGCAAGGACCATCGCCATGCAGGGGATGGATGAGGCGATGGCCGCCTGGTCGGACGGTGACAGTGACGCGGGCAAGGCACTGGCGGAGTATCTGGCATTGCAGGCGAGCGACGCGCCAACGGCGTTAGAGAATACCGCCGAGTAGCCCTGCTTCGCGGCTTCATGGGGACGTTTGCCGAGAGAACGGAGAGCCGGGGAAGCGAGGAGCTCTCCAGCGAGTACGCACCCTCCAGCGAGCACGCGTTGAGCCGGGGTATGCCCTTCCGGGACCGCTCAAGCCATCCCTGGTCGCTCGCGCTTTGGCCATCCCTGGCCAAAGAGGTCCCTCCACGGCATACCCCGGCTCAACGCTGGCAGGAAATTCAACGCAACGTGGTTATACCGACTTTCTGGAGGAACAAAACTGCCGGTTGGCTTCCATCTCGTTAACAGGGCTTGCGCGTGACGGCCCTCGGGGGGCGGGGAAGGTTTTAAGGACTGTTTGAGGCAGGATGCCGAAACCAAGCCCCCAGGGATGGGTTTACGGCGTGTCCTGAAAACCTTTCCCGCCCCCCGAGGGCCACAACCACCAAACCAACAAAGAATGGAAAGCACCAAACACGAACCAACCGCCCAGCCCCCGTCAGCTGAAACGGCTGAAGTCCGGCTTGCGCTTTTCCATGAAGGCGGTCATGGCTTCCCGCGCCTCCGGTGAGCTCAGGCGCTCGAGGAAGGTGTCCCCCTCCAGTTTCATGTGTGCCGCCACGGCATCACGGGTCGGCCCCCGCAGGAATGCCTTGGTCAGGCGCACTGACGCCGGCGGCTGGGCTGCAAGTCGCGCAGCCTGGCGGCGCGCCTCAGCCAGATACTCGCCGTCCTCGTACACCGCATTGGCGATACCCAGCGCCACCGCCTCTTCGCCGGAAAACGTCTCCGACAGCATCAGCAACTCCGCCGCACGCGGGTGCCCCATGATCATCGGCAGCAGCATGCTGGCACCGGCTTCCGGGCACAGCCCCAGGCTCACAAACGGCATCTGCAGTTTTGCACTGCGCGCGCAATAGACCAGATCGCAGTGCAGCAGCAGGGTTGTGCCAACGCCGACTGCCGGGCCGTTGACCGCCGCCACCAGCGGCTTTTCCTGCGCCAGCAGCTGCGCCAGAAAACGCATGACCGGGCTATCGTCGCCCTTGGGGGGATCTTTCAGAAACTCCACCATATCGTTGCCGGCGGTGAAGCAATCGTCGGTGCCCGTGATCAGGGCCACTCGCACAGCAGGGTCCGTATCTGCCGTCACCAGCGCACGGGTGATGGCATCGTACATACCGTGGGTCAGAGCATTCTTGCGCTCAGGGCGCTGAATCCGTATCTCGAGGATACCGTCGGCCTGGCTGACGGTGACGTGTTCATGTGCTGCAGCAGGCTGCGCCATGCGATTTCTCCCGGGCTTATCAAAGTCAAAGGCCGCCGTGACGCATGCCTCGGCGGCCTCGGGAGTATACAGCCCAGCCTCTCAGTGCAGAAACCCGGGCACTGTCCTCAACACACGGCCCCTGAAATGCGGTCCTTGAACACTGCCCTCAAAAATTGTAGCGCCCGAACAGGCCAACGGTGCCGATGTCATCGCCAACCTGCACCCGCGCGCCCACGTCCAGGCTCTGCTGGACATTGAACAGCGCTTCACCATAAAGGCCGGTGTCACTGCGGTCGATGTTCTCGTGGAACGCACCACCGGCCAGCTGCAGGCGGTCCGTGGTGCGGTGACGCACGCCACCACGCAGTTCAAGGCCTGTATCGGAAGCACTGCTGCCGCCTGATTTGGCGCGCACCTGCACCACATCACCGGAGGCAACAAAATCCAGATCGTTCTGCAGCAGTGTGTTAAAGCCAAGACCTGCGGAAATGCGGTGCCCGTGGATGTCAGCGCCGCCCCGGCGCACATCGCCGTCGTAGTACCCCAGACCACCGCGCACGTGAAGGTTCGGGTCTATGGCGTAGCTGCCTTCGACGTATACCGTGTCAGCGTCAGCACGCGGATTACGCAGGTTGCCCACATCGACACCGCCTTGCAGGTAGGTATAGGAAAAGGCGTTATCCCGGCCCGGCAGCGTGGCGACCGGATCGGCAACTGCGGCTGTGAACGGGGCGCATATCACGGCAGACAGCAGCAGCGGAGCAGAATACTTCATCGATTTCATGGTCGGTCCTCGCATCAGTGACGGATTCTCAATTCCGGATATTGAGCTCAACAGTAGCCCTTTGACGCACAGACAGGCCCCGGAGTTTCACCGGTCCTGTAAACTGCCGTTAAACATGACGGGCTGACGCCGGGCCGGGAATGAATGCATGCCTCAGAGGCTGGGCAGTACGCGTACGAACCAGCTTTTCAGGTAGGCGGTTTCGGGAATGGCGGGATGCATCGGATGATCCTCTGCCTGCCCCGCGCTGGCGAAGACCTGGGCAAACCGGTCAATGTGCCGCGCGCTGGCCCGCACCACATCCAGCAACTGCTCTGACTGCAAATGCATGGAACAGGAAGCCGACACCAGCACCCCGCCCGGCGCCACCAGCCGCATGGCCAGTTCGTTGATGCTGTGATACCCCGCGAGGCCGTTCTTGATGTCCTTGCGGCGTTTGATGAACGCTGGCGGGTCCAGCACCACGATGTCGAATTTTTCCCCGGCACTGGCCAGTTCTTTCATGCCGGTGGCCGCATCCGCCTGCAAGGACTGCACCCGCTCAGCCACACCGTTGGCCTCGGCATTGCGATGCACGAAATCCAGCGCCAGCGCTGAAGAATCCACACACATGACATCCCGCGCACCGTGGGCAGCCGCCAACACGCCCCAGGCACCACAGTAGGCGAACACATCCAGCACCCGTGCATCTTTGGCCAGCGGAATGATGTGCCGCCGCGCCGCACGGTGGTCAAAGAACCACCCGGTCTTCTGGCCCGCCGCCAGCGGCGCACTGTAGGCGACACCGTTCTCCGTCAATGACACGGTTTCCGGCAGGTCGCCGTGCAGGGCCCGGGTATATTGCTCCAGCCCTTCCAGCTCGCGAATACTGCTCTCGTTCTTTGCCACCACGACGCGTGCCTGATGCTGGTCCACCAGTACCTTGGCCACTTGCTCCTGCACCCGTTCCATACCGGCGGTGCCCGACTGCAGCACAAACACATCGCGGTAACGGTCAATCACCAGCCCCGGCAGGCCATCGGCCTCGCCAAATACCGCTCTGTAGCAGCCATCGGGGAACAACCGCTCGCGAAAGGAAATCGCTTGCTCAACGCGTTTCTTCAGAAAGCTGTTGGACAACCCCTGGGTGACATCGCGGCTGTAGAGTCGCGCGCAGATCAACGATTGCGGGTTCACGTAGGCGCGGCCCAATGGCTTGCCCCGGTTATCCTCGATCACCACTTCACTGCCAGGCGCCAGACCTTTCAACGGTGTCTTGTCGGTATCCACTTCATTGGAATACACCCACATATGGCCGGAGCGCAGGCGGCGCTCCTCACCACGGCGCAGTGTCAGAACCGGCACCGCCTCGTTCACAGAGCCGCTCACAGCTTACTCCAGACCAGGTCCAGCTCGCGGGCTGCCTTGACGTCATCCAGGCGCCGCACCGGCTGACTGTAAGGCGCGCCCTTGAGCAGCTCGGGATTGTCGCGGGCTTCCGCCAGAATGCTCTCCATGGCGGCCACGAATTCATCCAGCGCTTCTTTTGTTTCGGTTTCCGTCGGCTCGATAAGAAAGCACTCCGGCACCAGCAAGGGGAAGTAGGTCGTGGGGGCGTGCTGGTTGTAATCCAGCAGCCGCTTGGCGATATCCATCGCCGAGACGCCCAGGGTTTTCGCCTCTTTGGCAAACGTCAGAATGAACTCGTGGCTGGCACGACGCTCCGGGTAGGCCGGGGTACAGCCGATGGCTTCCAGACGCTTGAGCAGGTAGTTGGCCGCCAGTGTCGAATACTCCCCGACACGGATCATGCCCTCGCGCCCGAGGACGCGCGCATAGAAGTACGCCCGCAACAGCACGCCCGCGTTGCCCATGAAGGCCGACAGGTGGCCGATGCTCTGGGGCAGATCATTCTGATCCAGCCAGCGATAGCGTCCGTCATCGTCACGGCCCACGATCGGCGTCGGCAGGAACGGCTTGAGCCGCTCGCTGACGCCCACCGGCCCTGCGCCGGGGCCGCCGCCACCGTGGGGCGTGGCAAACGTCTTGTGCAGGTTCATGTGAATCACGTCGAAGCCCATGTCACCCGGCCGCACCTTGCCGAGAATGGCGTTGAGGTTGGCGCCATCGTAGTACAGCAGGCCACCGGCTTCGTGCACCGCCTTGGCGATGCCATCAATCTGCCGCTCGAACACCCCGCAGGTAGACGGGTTGGTCATCATCAGGCCCGCTGTCTGCGGCCCGCAGGCGGCCTTGAGCGCCGCCAGATCCACATCGCCGTCCTTGTTGACCGGCACTTCGCGCACCTTGTAGCCACACATCACGGCGGTGGCCGGGTTGGTCCCGTGGGCCGCTTCGGGGATCAGGATTTCCGTGCGCGCATCATCGTTACGCGCTTCGTGATAGGCGCGAATCATGGCCACACCGGCGAATTCGCCCTGCGCACCCGCCATGGGGGTCAGTGACACGCCCTGCATGCCGGTCACTTCCTTGAGAAATTCCTGCAGCTCGAACATGCAGGCCAGATACCCCTGGCTGTGGCTTTCCGGCGCCAGCGGGTGGCGGCCCAGGAAGCCCGGCAGCATGGCGGCTCTGTTGGCCCCGCGCGGGTTGTACTTCATGGTGCAGGAGCCCAGCGGGTAAAACTGCTTGTCGATGGCAAAATTGCGTGTCGACAGGTTGGTGTAATGGCGCACTACCTGCAGCTCGGACACTTCCGGCAGAGCCGGGCGCTGCTTGCGTCGCAATGCGGCCGGAATGGCGGACAGCCGTTCCGCCGGCAAGGCGCGGGGCGCTTGTGCCGCAGCGCGGCGACCGGGACGGGACAGTTCGAAAATCAGTGTGTTGTCTGCTTGTGTGCTCATGCCAGCACCTCCGCCAGAACGGTCGCATACAGGTCGATATCATCCGCAGTGCGGGTTTCGGTGGCGCACACCAGCACGCAATCTGCCAGGCTCGGGAAATCCAGACCCAGGTCGTAGCCGCCGATGATGCCGCGCTCCGCTAACTGTGGCAGGACCTCACTGGCCGGTTTCGGCAAACGCAGGACCGCTTCGTGGAAGGTGGCGTCGGTAAAGGCAACGCTGACACCGTCAATAGCACCCAACCGGGCGACCAACGTCTGCGTATTGGCATGACTGTGCGCGGCCACGGCTTCCAGCCCTTCCGGCCCCAGCAGCGACAGATAAATGGTTGCCGCCGTCATCGCCAGGCCCTGGTTGGTGCAGATATTGGAGGTCGCCTTGGAGCGACGGATATGCTGCTCGCGGGCCTGCAGCGTCAGGGTGAAACCGGGCTTGCCTTCCAGATCCACGGTGCGGCCGATGATCCGCCCCGGCATCTGCCGGATGTGCTGCTGCTTGCAACACATGAAGCCGCAATAGGGCCCGCCGGAGGACAACGGAATACCCAGCGGCTGAGCTTCGCCGACCACGATGTCCGCACCTTTCTCGCCCCACTCGCCCGGCGGCGTCAGCAGCGCCAGCGCGGTGGGATTGACCAGCGCGATCACCAGCATGCCCTGGGCATGGGCCCAGTCGGTCAGCGCATCCACATCTTCCAGCCCGCCAAAGAAGTTGGGCTGTGCGATCACCAGCGCCGCGAAATCTTCGCCGGCATACCCCGAGAGCGCCGTCACCGCCGTGGTGCCAGCCGCCGCATCGAAGGGGACGGAAACCAGCTCTACGTTCTGGTTCTCGCAGATCGCTGTCACGGTCTGGCGATAGCGCGGGTTTACGGCCTCCGGCATCAACACCCGCCCGGACTTTGACTTGCGATTGGCGCGCAGCGCCATCAGCACCGCCTCCGCCAGACCCGACGCCCCGTCATACACCGAGGCATTGCTGGCATCCATGCCGGTCAGGCGCGCCATCAGCGTCTGGAATTCATAGATGGTCTGCAACGTGCCCTGGCTGGCTTCCGCCTGATAGGGCGTGTACGCCGTGTAGTACTCGCCGCGTGTGGCGATTTCCCATACCGCCGCCGGAATGTGATGCTCGTACGCGCCCGCGCCGAGGAAGCACAGGACGCCGGCATCCTGGCGCGCCCGTGACGCCATCAGCGCCGTCACTTCCATCTCGGACAGCCCTTCAGGCAGCCCGGCCAGGGCACCGGCCTTGAGGTGGGCGGGGATTTCATCGAACAGGTCTTCAATACTGTCGGCGCCAATCGCCGCCAGCATGGCCTGCACGTCGTCGGAGGTATGAGGAATAAAGGGCATAGTGCTGTCTTCAGGTTGGGAGACGGAGCGCGCTCAGGGGCGAGCGCGCTGGCAATCAGTGTCCACCGCCCACCGTGGATAGCCAGTGAGCGGGCGGCAAGCGATGACCGGAATCAGTCTTCGCTGTCGAGTTGGGTCCGGTAGTCGTCGGCGCTGAGCAACTGCTCCAGCTCGGCCTTGTCATTCAAGCGAATCCGGAACAACCAGCCGTCACCGTAGGGGTCCTGATTGACCAGCTCCGGGGTGTCTTCCAGGGCTTCGTTGATGGCCACGATTTCACCGGACACGGGCGCGTAAATGTCGGAAGCCGCTTTGACGGACTCCACAACACCGGCCTCATCGGTCACTTCCAGCGCTTGCCCCACTTCCGGCAGCTCAACATAAACCAGGTCGCCCATGGCATCCTGAGCGTGGTCGGAGATACCGACATACGCCGTGCCGTCATCCTCAAGACGCACCCACTCATGACTGGTGGCATAGCGCAGCTCAGCGCGAATATCGCTCATGATTTTATTCCCTAATGCTATTGCTGATAGACGGTTTTGCCGTGCCGCACAAAAGGCGGACGGACGATGCTTACGGGCAGCCGCTTGCCGCGGATTTCCACTTCTGCCTTGCCTTCGGTGCCCGCAGGCACCCTGGCCAGCGCGATGGAGAGGCCCAGTGTCGGCGAAAACGTGCCGCTGGTAATCTCCCCTTCGCCCGCCGCGCTGATCACTTTCTGGTGGGCGCGCAACACGCCCTTGCCTTCCAGTATCAGCCCGACAAATTGCTCATGCCCTGCCTGCTGCTGGGCTTCCAGCGCGGCGCGGCCGATAAAGTCACGGTCGTCGCCAAAGGCCACTGTCCAGCCCATGCCGGCCTGCAACGGCGTGATGGTTTCATCCATGTCGTTGCCGTAAAGATTCATGCCGGCTTCCAGCCGCAGCGTATCCCGCGCGCCCAGGCCGCAAGGCCGGACACCGGCATCAGCCAGCTGTTGCCACAGCGCCACGGCGTCCGCGCCCGGCAGGATGATCTCGACACCGTCTTCGCCCGTGTAGCCGGTGCGGGCTATCAGCCAGTCACCGTCTTCGGCAAAGCCAAACACCTTGAGGTCGGACACCGCCGCCGCGCGAGCGGGCGCAAGCAGGGCACCGAGACGCTCGCGGGCACGGGGGCCCTGCACCGCGACGATGGCCAGCTCCGGGCGCTCCGCCACCTGCACCGCAAAGCCCTCGGACTGTTTCGCCAGCCAGGCCAGGTCTTTCTCGCGGGTGCCGCAGTTGACCACCAGACGGTAGTCATTGTCCCGACGATAGACGATAAGATCGTCGATCACGCCGCCTTCTGCGTTGAGCATGGCAGAATACAACGCCTTGCCGACCGGCGCACGGTCCACATCATTGGCGAGCAGATGGCGCAGATAGTCCCGGGCACCGGCGCCGGTCACATCCACGACGGTCATATGAGAAACGTCGAACATGCCGGCATCGGTACGCACGGCGTGGTGCTCGTCCAGCAGGGAACCGTAATGTACCGGCATATCCCAGCCACCAAAGTCCACGAGGCGCGCACCGGCGGTCACATGCTGGTCATAGAGCGGGGTTCTGTGTCCCATGGGTCATGCTTTTCCGGCGTTGAAAGTATGCCGCGCATTCTACATGGATGGTGCGGGCGGTCATAGCAGCCGGCGGCCACACCCTGCTGCCCGGACGGCAACAGGGTGTGGCACCGCTCAGCGCTTGATCGCGCCGGAGGTGTAGTTGAGGTTGGCGCCGTTGAAGGGAATCTCCAGATTCACTTCCGCCTCGAGGAAGCCCAGCGCCACCAGCTCGACGTCCAGCGCCACGAGCCCCTGACTGAGCAGCCCGACTTCCAGCCGCCCGTCGTCGTAGAACTCGACCGGGCCGAGCAGGTCCAGCGCGAAGCCATAACTGCGCTGGTTATGCTCCAGCGGCACCGCCGTCGGGTCAGCACCCTCCGGCAGAATGCTGGTAATCGCCGCGATGACGTCACTGACGGTGCCCAGCACCGGATCGGTGACCGGGCTGAGCAGCCCCAGCAATCCACCCACCAGATCGCCCAGCACCGGCACCTGGCCGATGGCGTTGGCCAGATTGTCCGGCAACGCATCCAGCGCCAGAATATTGACGCGCGGGTCCAGCGCAGGGGAATCGATATACAGGTTCAACGCCGTGGCGAATTCCGTGCCGCTGGCGCCCTCGAATATCCAACCCTCGACCAGACCTGCCTCGCCGTCCTCGCACTGACGGATCGGCGCCGCATTGGGTGGCTGTGGCGCTCCGCTGGTGCGGGCATCGCAGGCATACCGCACCCGCAATGTCATCGGCCCGGTGTCTGCCGGCGCCGCCTCGCCAATGGCCGAGGTAGCATCCACAACAATGTTGCTGGTCTGCAGCTGGGTGGGATACAGATACACCAGCACCCCGCCGCCCGCCGCCGTCACCACCGGCGGCACTGGCGTTCTGGCCACCGCCTCCGCCTGCTCGGCATCGAAGAAGCCGACCACATCGGTGTCGATGCCGCCCGTGAGATAGATCAGGCATTGCTCCAGATCGTTACCCGCGTTGTCCTGCCCGCACTGCAGCTCGGCATCCGTCACCACCATATCGTCCACGCCCACCACCTCAACAGCCGCACTGTTTTTCAGCAGCTCCGGGTTGTCGATACCGTTGTCTTCACCGGGGTCGCGCAGGGTGTTGCTGTTGACGTCAGCCGTAGGCAGGTTGCCCAGAATAATCCGCGCCCAATCCACTTCCGGTGCGCCACGGAATGCAATCTGCAGATCGGGGCCACCGCCATCCAGCGTCGGCGCGGCACTCGGTGTCTGGGCAAACAGCCGCGTCCGCAAGGGCAGGCCATCCTGCGAGCAGATCATCTCCTCCGGCACACAGGTGCTGGCGCGGCTTTCGCCATTGGAGCGCAGCGTGTATTGATACAGCGCACCGATTTCCCAGGGCTGATCCGGCGTGAACACCATCCCCCGCGCCCGGGTTTCCAGGCGACCGGATACCAGCCCCGCCACACTGCCGTCCTCATTCAGGCGCTCTACCGTCACGCTGCCCGCGTTGTCGCCATCGGTCAGCGTGAAGCTGTCGAGATTCATGACCTGGGAGAAACGCACTTCGATGCTGCGGTTGGCCGGCATCTGCGGTACTGGCAACAGATCATCGGATGCCATCGCGCCGTCACAGCGACCGGTAATCCCGGCACTCAGATTGCGTTCGTCGGTATTCAGTGCGCAGGGGTAGCCGGGGTAAACATTCAACGCCAACGGCGAGGCCAGCGGCACGTCGCGCACATACTCTTCCATCGTGAAGGTCAGCGTCTGCGGCATCAACGGTGTACCGGCAATGTCGGTGATACCGTCACGCAACACGACATCGTAGGTTTCGCCGTATTCCAGGTCCGCATTGATGACCAGGGATACGCCGTCGAAATACGCGGTATAAGGCACATCCATTCCCGCGCGACGCAGGGCGATGCGCGGGTCCACGCCGCCAAGCGCCAGCGTCTTGCGATCCAGCGCCTTGGTGAAATTCAGCACGATGGGATCACCGGGGCGCTGCTTGTCCACGTTGTCCTGAAATGGCGGCACATTGTTGCCGGGCATCCAGGACTGCAACGCCAGCTCGCGCATGTCCGGCAACGGACCAGGCGCATTTTCCTGATCAAGCAGGCCTTCCATGCGGAAACTCAGCGTGCCGAACGCCGTCTCCACACCCAGCACTTCGGACTCCACAACGGTCAGCGCATCAGCAACCAGACGGCCGTTCTCCACGACCGCCTGACCGACCAGCTCCAGATGCAGGACATCCTGATTGAACGCAGCGTTGGCTTCGGCATCGCCCGTGGCAATAGCGATATCCATCAGCACCCGCAACTGCCTGGGCGCCTGCGGATTAGTGCTGTAGGGGTTGGGCGACAGGAAACCAACGGCATCAGAGATAAACTCCACCGTCACCGTGCCGGAGTTGAAGCCGGCGTCTACGGCGCCCCCGACATTCACGACCAACTCGTCCCCGGAGAGCATGCCGCCCTTGGCGATGCGCAAGGGCGTCACATCAGGAAAGTTTGGCACGAAAGCCAGCTGTGAAAACACCAGGCCTTCCTGCTGTGACTCAGTGTCATCACCCAGCAGCGCCGCAATCACCGGCACCAGATTGACCGTCTGCCCGGTCAGCTGGGACAGCTCTCCGGACGCAGGCGCTTCAAGCACCAGTGTTTCATTGGGACCGGAATCCAGGGGCGTGAACGTCCGCGACATTGTCACCAGCGGTGCGTCATAAATACTGCGCACACTGCTCTCGATGGTCAGGGTATGCGGCACACCCGGCGCAAGATTTTCATCTGGATCGATGGTCAGGAAATGCCCTTTCGCCAGCAGCGTCGCCGGCACCAGGTCACCGCCCTCCGTACGCAGGGAAATATCATGGCCATAGCGAATTGTCGCCACATCGACAGGCTGGCTGAGCTGAACGCGCAAGGCGGAGAAGTCGACAATCGGCAAGCTGTCGCCATCCGGCACCATACGTGTCACGGCAAACTCCTCAGCGGTGATCTGCTGCGAGCGCGGACCTTTCGTTGCCGGCCCGGTGGTAAAGTCGAGACTGCCGTCAGGCAAACCGGGCATGCTGAGTGCATAGCGCGTATTGAAATCCAGCTTGCCCTCCGGGCGCACGACAACACTGCGCCCCTCGCCCACTGTTTCCACCGTCACGGGCACTGCTTCGCCATCACTCACCAGCGTGACATCGGCAGCGTCAATCGACACCGCCCCGGAAAATCTGACGACCATCGGGATACGCGTTGACACACCGGTCTGGTCCGCGTCCGGATACGTGTAGAAAACGGACTGGGCCGGCGGCGCCGGTGTCACCGTCTGCTTACTGCCGCTGCCACAGGCGGCCAGCGCTGCCATGGCAACAATCAGGGCTGTAGCTCGAAAGCGATATATGCTGTGCATGGCGCCCTCCTCAGAATTTGATGGTGACCGAACCGGCAAAGACATGAACATGGCCGTCGGTGGCAACCAGCTCTTCGTAGGGGTCGCCGTTTGAGTTTGTTCCGGAAATCACGAAATCGCGGTCACGCAGATGGTGGAACTGGTAGCCGAAGTCCAGGCGAAGCGGGAACGCGAGAATGGGTGGATTGGCAATTTCCAGCGCGCCCCCCAGGCCGAGAATGATGCGGTCGTTATCGAGATAGTTCACATCTTCGGAGCGCGTGCTCTTCAGTGGCGACACTTCATAGGCCACACCTGAGGTCACCGACAGCATGTCATTGAGCTGGTATTCGACACCGACGCGCGGAATGAAGATGTCACGGAATTCCAGATTGCCCACGTTCTTGATGGTGTCGTCGCGCAGCTCGCGCTCAAGACGGGACCAGCGCTGGAATTCGCCACTGACGCCCAGGCGCGCACGGCCAAGCTGGTATTGGGCGCCCACGGTGAGCACCTCAGGCTGGAACGAATCCAGCGTCTTTACCGCCAGGTCCAGCCCCGGCTGCGGAATGACACCGGGAATCGTCGCGTTGGCATTCACCTTGGTGCGGGTGTTGGAATATCCCTTGTAGGCAATCGCGGTATCCAGATTTTCCATCCAGCAAGGCGTGTGGGAGCAAAACGTCTCACCCCAGTTCACGTTGACGCCGAGAATGGGACGCAGCACCGGTTTGGCGGATACATTCAGACTTTCCCGGGAGGTATTGCCTGCCAGATCACTGTTGGTATTGAGGGTGGCGTCAGCGTGCAGGGTGACGCGCACAGACGCACCCACATCGATGCCGCGCCAGATATTCAGCCCGCCGCCGATCACCAGAAACAGCGGCTGCCGCCCGTAATTGAAGAACTGCCCTTCCTCCGAGGTTTCAGATTCGAAGGCCAGCATTTCCTGACCGAATTTTTCCACACCGGCCATGAAGCCCAGGTACATCGGGCGATCATATTTTGTCACCGACGACAGATCGGTTTTCAGACCAATCAGCACCTGCTGGGAAGGCGTATCGTCAAGCACGCGGCCTTCCCGGGTGGGCGCGTTAACGCCGCCCTGACTATCGACTCGCAGCTCGTGCTCCGCATGCAACAGACCCGCCGTCAGTTCGCCGCGCGGATCACGCACCAGAAAGGCCGGGTTGTAGTAGGTCGCCGACACCTGGGTATTGAACAGTGACAGGGCCTGCGCCGAGGCAATATCTGTGGGCAGAATGCCGAAGGTGGTGGCGGTATTACCCATGCTCGCGTGAGCGCCTGATACCGCCAGACCCAGGGTGGCGCAGCACAAGATACCAGTGCGCAGCGTGCTACGGGCCATTGCCACTGCGGGCAGTCGAAGGAGAGAAGACATAATTGATGCTCCGCTTGATTATTATTCAGGTCTTGCCATCGAGACAGCACATTCATGACCTGGCGGTCACGACGTGATACCCACTACTAACAGGCTTGCATGCAACGGAGCGTGACAGAGTTCAGGGCGGGGTTCAGCGGGAGTTTATTAAGCGGCGTAGTGATAATGTTACATCCGGGAAAACGAGTGTAAACCCGGCCAGAGAGAAAACAGGAAGAGTGCCAGGCTCTCGCTCTGGCACTCTGGTTCCGTTTTTGATGGCCCTCTCTGCGCTATTTCACCGGGCGGGCCAGGAACGTCAGATCAAGCCCGTTCTCGGGAATCCGCAGCGTCATCCCCGCCGCACCAAATGAGAGCAGACTGATGCTGGCCTGGATATCGGCCGGGCCACCAATATTGGTCTGCTGAATGACCATCCGCCCGTCCGGCAGGAAGCTGACCGGACCATCCACATTCAATGTCAGCGGATAGCTGTAAAGATCGTGGGTGAGGGTGATCCCAATCACCTCGGGCGCAAGATTCGGTGCGTCCAGGTAAAGCTGCAGCGTCGCGCGCAGACGTGGCCCATCCGGCGTTTCGTAGAGCCAGCCGGTGATCGGCTGGTTACGCTGGCCGGCACCATTATCCTCGTAACGCATGCGCATCACCTGGGGGCCAGTCGGGATCACCGTCTGACTCGGGACGAGCAGGAACAACACGGCATGCACATCAATCGAGGTGGTCATGATCAGCGTTGGCCGAATATCCACCCGCACCGCCTCCTCGACCGGGTCATACTCCCCGACATCCGCCGTCAGCCCCCCCGTGATATACAGGAACTTCTTGTCATTGCAGGTCTCTTTGCCGGGGCTGTAGCCGCCCCCGGTAAAGCCGCAACCGACATTGGCATCCAGCAACAGGCCACTGGTGTTATGCACCCGCAGCTCGGCAGCGTTGTCCGGCACAATGTAGAACCCCGGATTGTCCGGATCGGGCTGTGGATTGGCCTCACCGGGGTCGATAGCAAAATTGGCATTGGTGTCCGATGTGGGCAGATTGACCAGTTGCTGGAACACATCACCGGTGGCGGCACCGCCCCGGAAATGGTTGACCATGTCGCGGCCACCCGCACTGGCACCTGCCCCCCGCAGCAGCTCGGTCTGCAACGGGTAATTAAAGGTGGAGCAGATGGCCAGCGTGCCGCAGTCGGCAGCCACCGCGTCCCGGTTCGACGCCAGGACGTAGCGGTACAGCTCACCTTCCTCCCAGGGGCTGTCAGGCGAGAACGACAACCCGCGCGGAGACACCTCAAGCTGACCCGGCACAGCATTGATGCAAGTCCCTGCCGCATTCAGACGCTCCACCCGGAAGGTACCGCTGCCACAGCTCTCGCCCAGAACGATACTGCTTGCCGACATGTTCTGGGAAAACTGGACAGAGATGGCACGCTCGGCCGGCACGCGCTCCACCGGGAAACGATCGTCTCCGGCCCGGCCACCGCGACAACGGCCCTGATGCTCGCTCGGCGACCCGTCCAGATTCGGGTCCTGCATGGCGCAGGGGTAACCGGGGTAGGTCGTCAATGCGATCGGCGAACGATTGCCAGCGCCATGATAATCCGCCATATCAAAAGACAGGCTTTGCGGGCTCAACGCGTTACCGGCGGTATCGGTAATCTGGTCCGACAGGGTAATCGTGTAGCTGCTGCCGAATTGCAGACCGCCCTGCGGCTCCAGTACCACCGAGGCACCATCCAGACGCCAGCTGGCATCCACCGCTGTACCATCACGGGTGACCGTTACGGCCCCCTCGATGCTGGCCGGGTCCAGTGCTTCGGTGAAATTCAGAATGACCGGATCGCCGGGCCGGGCGGACGCGGCATAGTCACCCGGCACCCAGGATTGCAGTGTCGGCGCTACGGTATCCTCGACCGGGTCCGGCGCGTTCAACTGATCGTGGTAGGAGGCCAACCGGAATGACAACACACCCCAGGCCTGCTCCAGCCCCAGCACCCGTGGCTCCACCAGACCAACCGCATTGATCACCAGCTGGCCCTCCTCGACAAAGGCGGTGCCCGCCAGCTCCACGTGCAGCAGGTCCTGACTCAACGCGCCATTCGCCTCGGGATTTTCTGCGGTCATGGCGATATCCATGAACAAGCGCACATGGCGTGGCGACTCCGCCGCCGAGGTGTAGGGGTTCTCTATCAGATAGCCCATGGCGTCACTGATAAAGCGCACCTCGATATCGCCGGTACTGAACCCGGCAGGCACTTCACCGGCAACACTGACTTCCACCGAGGAGCCTTCCAGCAACGCGCCCCGGGGCACCCGCAAAGGCGATACATCAGGAAAGTTCGGGATATATGCCAGCTCGGCATGCACATCACCCTGCTGCTGGGAGCTGCTCTGATCCCCCAGCAGGCGCGCATTGACCGGCACATTGTTGATCGGCATGCCGGTAAGCGGCGACAGAATGGTGCCACCCTCGGAGTCTGCCGCACGCTTCACCAGCGTTTCCCGTGGCGCGGAATCGCGCGCGGTCAGCGCCATACTGAAAGGCGCCAGCGATTCACCATAGAGACTTTCCAGCCCGCCATTACTGGTCAGCGTGTAGCTGCCGCCTGGCGTCAGATCATCCACCGGGTCCAAGGTCAGATAGCTACCCTGAATCAGCACACGCGCCGGCACCAGATCATCATTGCTGTCCAGCAATGCCAGCGCCTCGCCGACGCCGTAGCTGACGGAGTCACGGTCCAGCGGCTGGCTGAACTGCAACCGGAATGAGGAAAAGTCCATCACTGGCTGGTGCTCGCCATCCGGGATCATCCGGGTAATCTCGAACGCCCCCGGCAAGGCCCGGAAATCCCGCGGCCCCACCGGCAAACCCCGGGTACGGAAATCAATCGGGGCGTCAGGCACACGTGCCGTGCGCCCTTCACTGCCCAACTCACCCAGCTCGATACGGTAATCACTGACGGGACGTAGCGGTGCTGACGGTGTCAGCACCAGCGAGCGGCCATCCGCTGTCATGGTCGCGGTAAACGGCACCGGCTGGTCGTCTGCATCCAGCCATTGCACCTCATCCTCTGGCGCTGTGTCGGTCAGCGGATGGGAAAAGCGCAGCACCACCGGCGCTCGTGTCGAGACTTCCGGCTGGCCATGATACGGAAAACTGTACTCCAGCCGGGGCCTGTCACCCCAATCGGTGCGCGTGGTCTGTTTGTCTCCACCACAGCCCCCGACAAGCATGAGAAGGCCGAGCGTGCACAGTGAGAAAACGGATTTGCCTGTTATTGTTTTCATAAGGCTCTCCTCAGAACTTGAGCGTTACCGAACCGGCAACTGCATGCACATCACCCGTTGCCCGCACTCTCTCGTACGGGGTATCCGGATCGTCCTGCTGGCTGCTGGTGAGGTCAAACTCACGAGCGCGCAGGCCGTGGTACTGGTAACCGATATCCACGCGCACCGGGAAAGCCAGTACCGGCGCTTCGCGGAACTCTGCGCTGAACCCCAGGCCGACGATGATGCGGTCGTTGTCCAGGTAGTTCACATCCAGTGAGCGATCACTGTCGAGGGGCGACTTCTCGTAGGCCACCCCGGTGGTAACAGACAGCATATCATTGAGCCGCACTTCGGCCCCGACGCGGGGAATGATGATGTCACGGAAGCGCAGATTCGCCTGATCCTTGATGGTGTCATCTTCGAATTCATCCTCGAGACGGGACCAACGTTGCAATTCACCGGATACACCGATCCGGGCACGCCCCCATCGGTACTGCGCCCCGATAACCACCACCTCCGGCTGGAAGGAATCCAGGGTCTTTATCGACAATGGCAGACCGATGCCCCCGACAACGCCGGGAATGGTGGCAAAGGCATCGACCTTGGTGCGGGTGTTGGAGTAGCCACGATAGGCCAGGGCGGTTTCCAGATTATCCATCCAGCAATCGCGGTCCGGGCAGAAGGTCTCGCCCCAATGCACGTTGATCCCGGCAATCGGTCGCAACACCGGCTTGGCTTCCACCGACAGGGACTCGTTGCTGGTTTCACCTTCCAGATTGGTCCAGGTGTTCAATGTCGCGTTGGCGTGCAAGGTGATGCGAGCTGTCAGCCCGACATCAACACCGCGCCAGACATTCATGCCGCCGCCCAGATTCAGGAACAGTGGCTGCCGACCATAATTGAAAAACTGGCCTTCCTCAGAGGTGGTCGATTCGAACGCCAGCATTTCCCGGCCGTAGCGCTCTACCCCGGCCATAAAACCCAGATAGAGCGGGCGGTTATAGCGGGTCAGCGACGTCAGGTCCGTTTTCATGCCGATCAGCACATGCTGGCTGGGGTCATCCTCCAGCACATCGCCGCCCTCGCGGATCACCGGGTCCGGGCCACCCAGGCTTTTCACCCGCAGTTCGTGTTCAGCATGAAACAGCCCCACCGTCAGCTCACCACGGGGGTCACGGGCCAGGTACGCCGGATTGTAATAGGTGGCAGACACCTGGGAATTGAACAGGGACAACGCCTGGGCAGACGCAAGATCCTGGGGCAGCACACCATAAGTGGAGGCGATGTTGCCCATATTGGCGCTGGCCAGCGGCGCACCGAGCAAGGCGCCGGAGGCCAGGCAGACACAGCCCAGACGAGAAAGCATGGGGGGAGAGAGAGAGAACATAGTGCGTAACTCCGGTTTCTTTATTATTTATTGTTCGCGCTCCCGCCGTTAGCGGGCCCGCTCATCAATCGCGCGAGCGGCGCGTGAAGATTGTGGAGTCTGGCAAACGGTTCTTTACACAAAAAGGTCAATAGTGACCATTCACACCGGTTAATTGTTACCGGAATGTAAAGCCCCGTGAAAAGGCGAGCCAGTTCTCAGTGGCCCTCATACGAAAGGATGGGTAAAACGAAAAACGGGGAGCGTAAGGCTTATACGGCGGGGATTCAGTGCGCGCGGGTGCGGCGCATCAGCAGGTAAACAGGCAACAGACCGACCAGTACCAGCGTCAGGGAAGGCAACGCGGCACGCGCCCATTCGCCCTCTGTGGTCATCTCGTAAACCCGCACCGCGAGCGTGTCCCACCCGAAGGGACGCAACAGCAGGGTCGCCGGCATTTCTTTCATGACATCAATCAGCACCAACAGCAGGGCTGTCAGCACGCCGGGCGTCAGCAGCGGCAGATAGATCCGGCGCACCGCTTCTGCCGGTGTCGCCCCCAGGGTGCGCGCAGCATCAATCAGGCGCGGGCGCACCCGTTCAAACGACGACTCCACCGGGCCGTATGCCACCGCCAGGAAGCGCACCACATAGGCCACCATCAGCGCCAGCAGCCCGCCCATCAGCACCGGACGCAGGCCGAAGGTGCTGCCCAGCCAGTGATCCACCGCAGCAAAACTGAGCATGATGCCCACGGCCAGGACCGAACCCGGCATGGCATAACCCACCGTCGCGCCACGCACCGCCGCATGCACCATGCGATGGATTCGGGTGCGGCGCACGTATCCCAGCAGCAGCGCCAGCGTCACCGTCGCCAGTGCCGCGCCGGTGGCCAGCAACAACGTCCGGGTAACCAGCCCCCAGTAGCGGCTGTCCAGATCCAGCCAGGCGCTGTCCACCACCCAGAACAACAACCGCCCCACCGGAATGGCGAAGGCGGCCAGAAAAATCACACTGGCATAGCCGGTCAGCAACCAGCGCTGCACGCTGCCCGGACGCACCCGATGCGGACGGTGCGCGCCCTGCTGTTGCTCGAAGCGCGCACGACCGCGCCCCATGCGCTCCAGCACCAGCGTCACCAGCACGAACAGCAGCAGCAGCGACGCCAGCTGGGCGGCGGCGTTCAGGTTGCGCAGGTGGTACCAGCTCTTGTAGATGGCGGTCGTGAAGGTGTCATAGTTGAACACCGCCACGGCACCAAAATCCGCCAGCGTCTCCATCAATGCCAACGCCAGACCCGCCGCAATGGCGGGGCGCGCCATCGGCAGGGCAACGCGCCAGAATGCTGCATACGGGCCCAGACCGAGTATGCGCGCCTGATCCATAAGCGCGCGCCCCTGCACCATGAAAGCAGCGCGGGCGAGCATGTAAACGTAGGGGTAGAACACCAGCGACAGGGTCACCACCACCAGCCAGGGCCGGCGCACACTGCCACCTTCAAACGCCGGGATGGCCTGTCGCAGCACACTCTGCACCGGACCGGAGAAATCGAGAATATCGAGGGCGACAAAAGCCAGCACATAGGCCGGCACGGCCAACGGCAGCAACAGCGCCCAATCGAAGAAGCGGCGCCCGGGAAAGTCGAGGGTCGACACCATCCAGGCCAGGCTGACACCAAGCACAAGTACGCCAACGCCCACCCCGACAACCAGCAGCAGCGTGTTGAGGACCAGATCCAGCAGCACCGTATCCGCCAGATGACGCCATATCTGGGACTCATTGCCCAACCACGACAATGCCAGCACAGCGATCGGCATCAGCACCATGGCTGACAGCGCCAGCGTCAGCAGGACCAGAGCGTCCGGCCGCCGCAGCCTGCGCGGCCGGCCGAGTGCCAATACCCCCATCAGCGCCTGCCTCCGGCTATGTCTCCGGGCATGTCACGCCTTGCTACCATCTCAACGATAACCTCAACGATAACCGGCCCGATCCATCAACTTGACCGCTTCCACCTGACGGCGTCCGGCGATTTCCACATTCAGGTCATCCGGACGGAAGTCACCCCAGGCAGCCACCTGCTCATCGGGCATGACATCCGGATTCACCGGGTATTCAAGATTGCCATCCGCGAGGATACGCTGCGCCTGGGGCTGGGCCATCCACGCCAGCAGGTCCAGGGCGGCCTCGGCATTTGGCGCATTGCGGGTCAGACCGGCCCCCGAGACATTGACGTGCACACCGCTCTCGCCGTCGCCCTGGTTGGCCCAGAACAGACGAATCGGCAAATCAGGCCGGTCACGCAGCATCCGGCCAAAATAGTAAGTATTCACAATCCCCACATCGCACTGCCCCGCGACAATCGCCTGCATCACGGCGTTGTCATTGGCAAACACATCCGTCGCCAGGTTATCAATCCAGCCCCTGACCACACGCTCGGCCTCAGCCTCGCCCAGACGCTCGATCATGGTCGCCACCAGCGACTGGTTATAGACCTTCTTGGACGTGCGCAAGCACACACGGTCTTGCCACGCATCGTCGGCCAGGGCTTCGTAGGTGGAAAGGGTTTCAGGGTCGACCCGCTCCGTGGAGTAAACCAGGGTGCGGGCGCGCACGGTCAGGCCGAACCACTGGCCGTCCGGGTCACGCAGATTGGCGGGCACGGCGCTCTCCAGCCGCGCGTCAGACACCGATTGCAGCAAGCCGCGATCCGCCGCCAGCCAGAGATTGCCCGCATCCACCGTAATCAGCATATCCGCCGGGCTGCCAGCGCCTTCCGCTTCCAGGCGGGTAATCAGGGCCGCCTCGTTGTCGGTAATGAAGCGGATGGCGGTACCGGTTTCGGCGGTGTAGGCGTCAAACACCGGCTTCACCAGATGATCGGCCCGGGAGGTGTAGACAATGATCTCGTCGGCGCGGCGTTGATCGCCGCAGGCACTGAGCATCAGCGCCATAATGACAGCCACACAAACGGCCACGCCCCGCATATCAGCAGACTTGACTCTCGTACGCACCATTGACAACTCCCCGGCAGCAAGGAAAATAAGAATGGTTCGCATTATCCTTCATAACCGCATTGCTGCGCAAGGGAGGCAACGCCAGCCCCATGGGTGGCGCAGCCACGCTCCGCCAATCAGGAAACCTTGCTCCGGGCCAGCTGCGGCAAATCGCCACCACGGCCCATCGCCTGACGCGCAAACAGGTTGCGCGCAGGCAGCAGACGATTAACCAGATTCATGCCCATATTGCGGACCAGACGCACCGGCGGTGCAGACGCTTCGAACAACACCTTGAAGCCGTGCATTGCGTTGAGCATCAATGCGTTATGCCCGCGACGACGACGTTCGTAGCGCTGCAGGGCGCTGGCATGGCAGTGCGGCAGACCGCGCTGCCGGGCACGCAACATCTCCTCGGCCAGCACCGCCGCATCCAGCAACCCCAGATTGATCCCTTGTCCGGCCAGCGGGTGCACCACATGCGCCGCATCACCAATCAGCGCGAGCCCCTCGCTGATATAGCTGCTGGCATGCAACTCCTGGATCGGAAACACGAAGCGCCGCCCCTGAAACTGCATGTCGCCGAGACAACCGGTGCTGGCCTGGGTCAGCGCAATATCAAAGGCGGCATCGTCCAAGGCCATCAGCCGTTCGGCCTCGGCCGGCCAGAGCGACCAGACAATAGACACCTGGTGTCGGGCTTCCGGTTCTCCGCGCTCCCCGGTGAAGAGCGGTAGCAAGGCCAGCGGCCCGGAGTCGATGAAGCGCTGGCGCGCACAGGCACCGTGGGGCAGGGCGGTCATGGCGCTGCCTACGATTGCCACATGCCCGGTGTCCCGACCAGTGCCGGGAATACCCGCCACCTGGCGTACTGCTGACCGTGCGCCATCCGCCCCGATCAACATCGGTGCGCAATATTCGCGGCCATCGGCCAGCGTCACCCGCCAGCCCTGCTCACTGCGCCGGATACATTCCGTGCGCGCGTTCGGCTGCCATTGCACGCGGGATGCCGTCACGACCTGGTACAAGGCAGCCACCAAGGCCTCGTTCTCGACGATCCAGCCCAGGGCGTCCGTGTGCAGATCCTGTGCGGCGAAACGCACATCGCCGGTGCCATCGCCATCCCACACATGCATGCGGTCATAGGGCTGAATACGCGCAGGCGGCAGCTGCTGCCAGGCCCCCACGTTTTCCAGCATGTGCCGGCTGGCCTCGGTCAGGGCCGACACTCTTGGCGTGGCAGCACCGGCTGGCATCTGCGGCACCGGGGCCGCATCCAGCACCACCACCGACAAACCGCTATGCATCAATGCGGCCGCCATGAGGCCGCCCGCCATGCCGCCGCCGACTATCAGTACATCCGACTCGGTAAGGGACAAGGTCATGGCATCAGGTTCCTGAATCGGCAAACAAGCATCAATTGGCGAGCCCCATGGCGCGGGCAGCAAACTGGCTGCGCAGGCCGGGCCAGAGTGTCAGTGCCACCAGCCCGAGCTGGCGGGTGTGCGCAAACGGCCCGAAGCGCACCCGGAACAGCTCCGGCAGCCAGCGCGAGGCCTGGCGAATCAGCGCCTGATCGCCTTCCCGTCGAGATACATAGTCGTTCAACAGAGACAAATCACCGGGGCAGTCCGTGGCGCCCAGCGTCTCCGCCAGCAACGCCAGATCCCGCAAGGTCAGGTTGAACCCCTGGCCCGCCACCGGGTGCAGATTGTGCGCCGCGTTGCCCACCACCACACCGTGGGGGACCGCCTGGGCACAGGCATGGGTCAGCACCAGCGGATAGCGCTGCCGCGCCCCGGCGCGAGCAAAGCGCCCGAGCCGGTCCAGCCCGAAGGCCTGTTCCAGCTCGGCCAGAAAATCAGCTTCCGGCAGGGCCTCCAGACGGTCAATCAACGACCGGGGACCGGTCCAGACCAGCGCCATGCGCCGCCCCGGCAACGGCAACAGCGCTAGCGGCCCGCTGTCGAGAAACCGCTCCCAGGCAACGCCGTCAGCCTCTTCCGGGCAGCTTTCACTCAATCCGATATTGGCAATCAATGCATCGTGGCCCGTGTCATCGGAATGCGCCGCGATGCCCAGCGCGTCACGCATGCGCGATCCGGCGCCGTCCGCGGCGACCAGCAAGGCGCATTCGATCTTTTCCGGCTGCGCGCTGGCGTCCTGGCGCACAAAATGAAGCGCATAGCCCTGCTTCAAACGCCGGGTCTGCGTCACGCGCGCTGGCGCGATCAACCGAATCCCCGCATCCGCGCGCACCGCCTCCAGCAGTGTTTGTCCCAGCCACCGGTTTTCCACCACGGCACCCAGTTGCGCGAGCCCTTCTTCGCTGGCGCTCATACGGGTACTGCCCAACCGCTGGCGACGGGACACATCCACCGCCTGAATGGCCGCCGCCCGGGACAGCAACCCCTCACTCAGCCCCAGCGCCGCAAAGATCGCCAGTGTGCCGGCAGAGAGCGCCGTGCTGCGCGCATCAAAGCTCGGTGTATCCAGTTGCTCGCCCTGCGCCAGGCTAACGGCTTCTATCAACGTCACAGCAGACTGCCCGTGGTGCCGCAGCAGCAACGCCAGCGCCAGCCCGGCCATGCCGCCGCCAACAATCACGATGCCCGAAGGGGCAGGGCGCTCGCCCTGATGCTGATCCGGCACGTCGAAAGCAAGGCCGCGGGTCTGATTACGGGTCCGATCAGAGGTCATGCGCGCTTGCGAACCTCACTGGTCAGGGCCTCGATATCTGCCACCCGTTTGGGCACATCAATCGTCAGGATGTCATGCCCATCGCGGGTCACCGCCACATCATCCTCGATGCGAATGCCGATGCCACGCCAGCGGCTGTCGACGCTGGTGTCGTCCGGTGCGATGTACAGCCCCGGCTCAACGGTGACCACCATGCCCGGCTCCAGCACCCGCCAGGCGTCATGCACTTTGTAATCACCCACATCATGCACATCCAGCCCCAGCCAATGGCCGGTGCGATGCATGAAGAATGGCCGGTAGGCCTCGGTTTCGATGAGCTCTGAGACCTCGCCCTTGAGCAGCCCCAGATCGCGCAAGCCCTGGGTCAGCACCGTCAGCGCGGCTTCATGGAAGGCGTTCCAGTGCTGGCCGGGCCGCACTTCCTCAATGGCGGCCTCCTGGGCAGCAAGCACCACCTCGTACAGCGCCTGCTGGTCGCGACTGAAACGGCCGCCCACCGGGAAGGTACGGGTAATGTCGCTGGCATAGCTGTGATATTCGCAACCGGCATCCACCAGCACCAGATCACCGTCGCGCAGCTTCTCGCTGTTCTCGATGTAATGCAGGATGCAGGCGTTGGCACCGCCGCCAACGATGGAGGGATAAGCGGGCGAGCGAGCGCCGTGGCGCATGAATTCATGCAGGTACTCGGCCTCCAGCTGATACTCGTACATGCCCGGATGTACCGCACGCATGGCGCGAATGTGCGCCGCCGCTGCGATTTCACCGGCACGGCGCATGACCTTGAGTTCCGCCGCTGACTTGTAAAGCCGCATATCGTGCAGCAGATGCGTCAGCGCCAGAAACTCGCCGGGCGGATGCGCGCCGGTGCGCACCTTGGCACGAATGCTGTTGACCCAGTTCATCACCTGGCGATCAAACTCCGCATCGCGCCCCAGATCGTAATAAACCCGCTCGCGCCCTTCGATCAGGCCAGTCAGGATTTCGTTGATGTCGCTGATCGGGAACGCATCATCCGCACCGTATTTCTCCACCGCGCCTTCCGGGCCAGCGCGGTAGCCATTCCAGATTTCCATGGTGCGATCCCGCTCGCGGCAGAACACGACAAATTCGCCGTGCTCGCGCCCGGGGATCAGCGCCATCACCGCCTCCGGCTCCGGGAAGCCGGAGAGATACCAGAAATCACTGTCCTGCCGGTAGGGATGCTCGACGTCACGATTGCGCGTCCGCTCCGGCGCGGCGGGCAGAATCGCGATACTGTTTTCTTCCATCTGCGCCATCAGCGTGCGGCGGCGACGGGCAAATTCCTGGCGGGAAATCGACATGCTGGCTCCTGCAACGGTCCTGCGGCAGCCCTGCATGCGGGGCTGCCCGAGAAATGCTGATCAGTGGCGTACTGGCGGCGTATCCGCCCCTTCTCCGGCGGGCGTCTTTCTGCCGACCATGACGATTTCGGTAAAGATCATCAGCGCCGCCATGCGACAATGCTCGGCTATCTGCTCGAACATGGCTTCCTCTTCCGGGCTGTTCTCTTCCGGCAGCTCAGCCTGACTCACCGCCGCCAGATCGGACAAGGCCTCCTGCAGCCCCGGCGCCAGGTCACTGTCTCGCACGCCAGCGCTGCCGGTGCCGAAGCCCACCAGAAAGCCCTCGCACCACTGGGCCAGTGCGGCAACCCGCACGCCCAGCTCCTCATCATCGTCCGGCAGCAACAGTGCCAGCTCCAGCGTCTCACCGGCATAGCCGGATGCCGCCAGATCACGCAGTGCCACAAAGCCCTTTGCCGCTTCCGCTGGCCATTGCCCGACCAGTTCGCTATGCGCCGCCAGCATGCCCAGCAACTCCGCGTCCTGGCCACCGGCACCGGTACTCAGCAATCCACAGATAACGCCATGCAGCTCCGTGGGGCTGTGGCGAACACCGGCACTGGCCAGTGCGTCGGCAAGAGGCTCGAAATAGTCGGCCGTGCGTTGAGTCATTATGTCATCCTGTGTGGGCAAACCCGGGTGAACCCGGCCCGTTGGGTGGTGTCTCGGAAGCAGTGCAACCGCGTTGACCCCCTGCGGGGCCGTCTCTATAGTACAGGCGGGGGTACTCCATAGGATAACAGTGCGCAATCGCCCATGAAATCGGAAGATCAACTTCGGCAACTGGAAGCCCGCGTAGAAGAGCTGGTGAGCATCAGCGCCCGGCTGCGTGAGGAAAACCAGACTCTGCATTCGCGCGAAACCCGTTTGCTGGAAGAGCGTGCGCAACTGTTGAAGAAAAACGATGCGGCCAAAGCCAAGGTGGAAGCGATTATCTCCCGACTGAAATCCCTGGAGCAGGAATCATGAACGAGTCAGATTCCGTGGTCGTACACCTGCTCGACAAGGAGTACCGGGTCGCCTGCCCCGCCGGTGAGCGTGACAACCTGCTGCGCGCCGCACGCTATCTGGACAAGCAGATGCGTGAAGTGCGTGATGCCAATGTCATCGGATTGGAGCGTATTGCGGTCATGACCGCGATCAACCTCGCGCACGAACTGCTGCAAACCTCCACCGCCCTGGAAAGCGCGCCTTCCAGTGATCGGCTCGAACGCCTGCTGAACAAGGTGGATGCGGAGATCAGCGCACAGCAGACGCATCGTGCGGCAATGAACACCCCGCACTCTCTATAAGCCTATAGCGGGATGACTTTGATCCCGATTCTCTGGCTACAGTCGCTCGCGGCAGCATCACCTCAACTGCTATACTCTCTCTTGTGTTCCCTGGTGTGTTTGCCAGCCAGGCGATGTCCCTGAGCCGATGTTTTATATACCGGGGGCGAATACTGGCGGGCCCGTGCGCATGTCCGTGATCGAGCGGAAAGCCTGAAGGCAAGCCTGACGCCACCACCTTGAGCCGCAGGGTTCAAGGGCTAAGCCGGCAGCGGCACGACCGGGGAACACTATTTCTTCTTTTTGCTCTTCTTTGCGCAAGAATGCCTGACGCAAATTGCTCATCACCGTGCGAGGCACCCGATACGTGCTGACACATCGCCGCCCACTACGTCAGATGATGCGACAGCGACGGCGCGCCCTGACACCCGGCATGCAACGCCAAGCCGCTCGAAACCTGGCCCGCAACCTCGCCACCCATCCCGCCATACGCCATGCCCGGCGCATCGCCCGCTATTTGCCCGCCGATGGTGAAATAGACCCCGGCCTGCTGTTTCAGCGCAGTCAGTGGCAGCATCGCCATGCCTTCCTGCCGATATTGGCGCCGCTGGGACGTGGCAGCCTGCTATTCGCCCATTGGCGCCCCGGCATGCGCCTGGTCCGCAACCGCTTCCGCATTGACGAACCGCCCATACCGCAACGCCCCGTGCCCGCCTGGACACTGGACGTGATTCTGTTGCCACTGGTGGCGTTCGACAACGCGGGTAACCGCCTGGGGATGGGTGGGGGGTTCTACGATCGTACGCTGGCAGATCTGGCGCGGCGGCCACGGCGGCCGCGCCTGATAGGCGTAGCCCATCACTTCCAGCAGGTGCCACAGCTGGACGCTGCCGACTGGGACATACCCGTGGATGCGGTGATTACCGACGCCTGACAGTAAACGCGCGGCACGCGACAGCGCCGACACCCGCCCGGGTCATCGGTTCAATTGAAATGAGTCAGAATCTGCAAACAGGTCGCGTCAGCGATTCATGCCCGGGCTTTTCACGCCCGCGCTTACCGCCATCTGATCGTGACGACTTTCATTGCCGCCATAGGTCAGGGTACTCACGAGTACGCCCAGGCCGAAAATGATCGCCAGAATGACCAGTGCATCAGGTTTTTTCTTGTTCATCTTCTCAGGCTTCCCCGCGCCTTGTATTCGCTCATAAAACAGCCAATTGGGTAACCAGTCTCATTCGTGCCCAATGCTATGGGCTCAATCAGACTGCAAAAAACGACACTGCAAAAGCAGTACCAAGACATCCATGCCAAACATCAGCATTCCGGCCTGCACGCCGGGGTCAGTAAGATTACCGAATCATGACATGCATAACCGGAACCGGTTCAAAAAATGAACAATTCGGAGGCCAAAGTCAAGGAGTTAGAACAATTCTCTAACATTCGACATCATGTTACGGCGCCAACTGTACGCATGGTCAGCTAAGAAACAGCTGAAAGGCGGGATTGTCGGTTTCTTCGGTCATCGGGTAGGGCACATCCCGCAGGTCGCGGCGCAGGCGAGCCTCAGCGCCCACCGGCACCTGGAACCCGACCAGCACTCGCCCGTAGGCCGCGCCATGATTGCGATAATGGAACAGGCTGATGTTCCAGCGGCCACCCAGCGCACTCAGAAACTTCAGCAAGGCGCCCGGGCGCTCCGGGAATTGCACCCGGAACAACAGCTCTTCCACATCCGGCACGGAAGCATGACCGCCCACCATATGACGGATATGCACCTTGGCCATTTCGTTGCCGGTCATGTCCACCACCGGATAGTCCTTTTCTTCCAGCGCCTGAACCAGCGTGGCCAGATCGTCTGACCCCGGCCGCATCTGCACACCGACAAATATGGTGGCCGCCGCCGCATCGCGATATCGGTAATTGAACTCGGTGATACCACGCCGCCCCAGTGTCTGGCAGAACTGCCGGAAGCTGCCGGGGCGCTCGGGAATCGTGACCGCCAGAATGGCCTCGCGCTGCTCACCGACCTCGGCACGCTCGGCAATGTGCCGCAGGCGATCAAAATTGACGTTGGCACCACTGTGGATGGCCACCAGCGTCTTGCCTTCAACGCCGTGCTGGGCCACCCAGTTTTTCAGGCCCGCCAGGGCGAGCGCCCCCGCCGGCTCGGCAATCGAGCGGGTATCTTCGAAGATATCCTTCACCGCAGCGCAGATCTCATCGGTGTTGGCCGTTATCACCTCATCGACACAACGGCGCAGCACGCGGAAGGTTTCCTTGCCGACCTGTTTCACTGCCACGCCATCGGCGAACAGGCCCACCTCCTGCAATACCACCCGGCGCTGTTTCTCCATGGCGGCCTTCAGGCAGGCGGCATCCTCAGGCTCCACCGCAACGATGCGGATCTCCGGGCGCAGGTATTTGATATAGGCCGCGACACCGGCGGCGAGACCGCCACCGCCCACGGGCAGGAATATGGCATCAATGGGCCCGGTATGCTGACGCAGGATTTCCATGCCCACCGTGCCCTGGCCGGCAATCACGTCCGGATCGTCGTAGGGATGCACGAAGGTCAGGCCGTCACGCTCCTGCAGGATCAGGGCATGCTCCAGCGCCTCATCAAAGCTGTCGCCATGCAGCACCACCTTGCCGCCACGCTCGCGCACGGAGCGCACCTTGATATCCGGCGTCGTGCGGGGCATGACGATGATGGCCTTGAGGCCCAGGTAACCGGCGGCCAGTGCTACGCCCTGGGCATGGTTGCCCGCTGAGGCGCAGATCACGCCGCGCTGCTGCTGTTCTTCGGACAGCCCGGCAATCTTGTTGTAGGCCCCGCGCAGCTTGAACGAAAACACCGGCTGCAGATCTTCACGCTTGAGCAGCACCCGGTTGTTCAGACGGCCGGACATCAGCGCCACGTCATGCAACGGACTTTCGATGGCCACGTCATAGACGCGGGCCTGCAGTATTTTCTTGACGTAGCGGTCCGGCATGGCGTGAACCCGGGTTGAGTAGCAAGCAGGAAAGTGGATATCAGGCGTGATTGTACAGGCGCGGGGCCCGGCACGCATAGCACAGGCGGCGCCCCTCTCAACCATGCCCCTCGCAGCCGTCGTATGGCTGGCCTACAATAAACACCCAATCACTGCCGAGTCTCTCTCATGGATCAGGACGCCCAGAAACAAGCCGCAGCGGAAGCCGCACTGACTTATATCGAAGCCGGCACCATTGTCGGCGTAGGCACGGGCAGTACCGCCAACTATTTCATCGATGGCCTGGCGCGGATGAAGGACAGCATTCGCGGCGCCGTGGCCAGCTCCGAGGCCAGCGCCGAGCGCCTCCGAGGCCATGGCATCGAGGTCTTTTCCCTGAACGACGTGAATGAAATCCCGGTCTATGTCGATGGCGCTGACGAAGTCACCGCGCACCGCGAGATGGTCAAGGGCGGCGGCGGCGCACTGACGCGAGAGAAAATCGTCGCCGCCGTGGCCGAGCAGTTCATCTGCGTGGTGGACGAGAGCAAACGGGTGAAACGCCTTGGCGCCTTCCCGTTGCCGGTGGAGGTGATCCCCATGGCCCGCTCGTATGTGGCCCGGCGACTGACCGCCCTTGGCGGGCGACCCAAGTACCGAGAGGGGTTCGTCACCGATAACGGCAACATCATTCTGGACGTGCACGGCCTGGACATCATGCGGCCAATCAAGCTGGAAGAAGAGATCAACAATATTGTCGGCGTTGTGACCAACGGCCTGTTTGCCCGCCGCCCCGCCAATATCGTTTTGCTCGCCAGCAGCCAGGGCATCGAAAAATTCTGATCCTTCTGCAGCTTGCCCGCAGAAGATCAAAGCACCTCGGTGCGCACCATCAGGAAATTGCCCAACCGGGCGGCCAGGCGATCACCCGCGTGCAGCGGGCCGACGCCCTTCGGCGTGCCGGTAAAGACCAGGTCCCCGGGCAGCAAGGTGAAGTGCCGGCTGATTTCCGCCACCAGCGGAAATAACGGAAACAACATCTGCCCGGTATGGCCGTACTGGCGCACCGCGTCATTCACTTCCAGCAGCACATCCAGATTCTGCCGGGTGGACACACCCCGCGCCTCAATCAACCCGGACACCGGCGCCGACCCGTCAAAGGCCTTGGCTTTTTCCCACGGCAGCCGCTGCGCTTTCAACTCGTCCTGCACATCACGCAACGTCAGATCCAGACCGACACCGTAGGCCATGACCGCCGTTTTCGCCTCTTCGACATCGGCGTTGCGCAGCGGTGCACCAATCAACACCACCATTTCCACTTCATGGTGTACCGCGCCGCGATCGGCAGGGATATGCAACGGTCCATCGAGATGGCACAGCGCCGTGGCCGGCTTCATGAACAGCACTGGCTCTGTCGGCACCGCATTGCCCAGTTCGCTGGCATGCTCGGCGTAGTTACGCCCGACGCAGACCACTTTTCCCGCGGGAAGATCAATCGGCGAACCGTCGATCCACTTGTGTGCGTAGGTCATATCAGTTTGCCGGGGTTCATGATGCCGTTGGGGTCGAAGATCTGTTTCATGGCCTGCATATAAGCAATTTCTTCCGGGGAGCGAGAGTATTCGAGATACGGCTTCTTGGTCATGCCAACACCGTGCTCGGCAGAAATCGAACCGTTATATTTCTGCACGATTTCGAACACCCACTTCGATACATTGTTGCAGCGGGCAAAGAATTCTTCTTTAGCCAGCGCCGCAGGCTTGAGAATATTCAGGTGCATGTTGCCGTCGCCAATATGCCCGAACCAGACAATCTCGAAATCCGGATACGCTTCCTGCACCACCGCATCCACCTCTTCGACAAACGCGGGCACTTTGCTGACGGTCACGGAAATATCGTTCTTGTAGGGCGTGTGCGGCGCAATACTTTCCGAGATGCGCTCGCGCAATTGCCAGAGCTGCTCAAGCTGCTGCAATGACTGGCTCATGACACCATCCAGCACCCAGCCCTGTTCGACGCAGTGTTCGAAAATTGCCATCGCCGCATCGGCGGTCGCCTCGGACAGCTGCTCGAATTCCAGCAGACAGTAGAAGGGCGCATCGGTGTCGAAAGGGCGGGGCACACCGTGCGCGAGCACATGCTGCATAGCCTTGTCGGAAAAGAACTCGAAGGCGGTCAGGTCGATCTGCTGCTGGAACGCATGCAGCACCTGCATCACCTCGCTGAACCCCGGCGCGCCCAGCACAAACGCCGTGAGATCCTTCGGCTGACGCGCCAGCTTGACCGTCGCCTCCACCACCAGACCCAGCGTGCCTTCGGAGCCAATAAACAGATGCCGGAAGTCATAGCCGGTGGCGTTCTTGATCAGCCCCTTGTTGAGATCCAGCAGGTCGCCCTTGCCAGTCACGACCTTGAGGCCGGTGATCCAGTCACGGGTCATGCCATAGCGAATCACCTTGATGCCGCCCGCATTGGTGCCGATATTGCCGCCGATCTGGCTGGAACCGGCGGACGCGAAATCCACCGGGTAGAACAGGCCCTGGGCCTCGGCGTATTCCTGCAACTGCTGGGTAATGACACCCGGCTGTACGGTGACCGCCCGGTCGAACGCATCAAAGCTGAGCACCTTGTTCATCCGGTCAAAGGCAATCACCGCCTCGCCATGGGCCGCCACGGCCCCGGCAGACAGCCCGGTACGGCCGCCGGAGGGCACCAGGGCGATACCGTGCTCATTGGCCAGGCGCACGATCTGCTGCACTTCTTCCACCGTTTCCGGCAGCAGCACCACGCTGGGCGCCGGCGCCCAGACCTTGGTCCAGTCGGTACCGTAGCGCTGGCAGCTATCGGTATCGCTCAGGCAGCGATTGTCTCCCAGCAGGGGACGGAACAGGTCAGCAACAGCGCTATGATTCATGGGTCGATCTCTCCGGGCACACGCGGGCAGATGGAGGGTATTTCTCCGGGCGCGCTATGGTACCATACGCGCCCATTTCAACGCTTACCGGGATGCATCCATGGCCAGAAAGTCTCTCGAAAAGGACAAGATCCGCGTTCTTTTGCTGGAAGGAATCCACGATTCCGCCGTGGAGAACCTGCGTAACAGCGGCTATAGCAATATCGAGCTTCTGAAAGGCGCCCTCACCGGGGACGACCTGAAGAACAAGGTGCAGGACGCCCACATCGTCGGTATTCGCTCACGCACGCAGCTCACCGAAGAGGTGTTCGAGGCGGCTGACAAGCTCATGGCGGTGGGCTGCTTCTGCATCGGCACCAACCAGGTCGACCTGAGCGCCGCCCTGCGCCGGGGCATCCCGGTCTTCAATGCGCCGTATTCCAACACCCGGTCTGTGGCCGAGCTCGTCATCGGGCAGACCATCATGCTGATGCGCGGCATCCCGGAGCGCAACGCCTCCTGCCATCGCGGCGGCTGGCTGAAATCGGCCAAAGACAGCTACGAAGTGCGCGGCAAGAAGCTCGGCATCGTCGGCTACGGCAATATCGGCGCGCAGGTCAGCGTGCTGGCAGAATCCCTGGGCATGAAGGTCTACTTCTACGACGTGGTGACCAAGCTGCCACTGGGCAACGCCACACAAGTCACCAGCCTCAACGAGCTGCTGGGCCTGAGCGACGTGGTCAGCCTGCATGTGCCGGACACGGCTGGCACCCGCTGGATGATGAAAGAAGAGCAGATCCGGGCCATGAAGCCCAAGAGCTACCTGATCAACGCAGCGCGGGGCAAAGTGGTGGACATCGACGCCCTCAGTGCAGCGCTGCGTGACGGCCACCTGCTGGGTGCCGCCATTGACGTCTTCCCGGAAGAGCCCAAATCCAACGATGACGAGTTCGTGTCCCCCCTGCGCGAGTTCGACAATGTGATCCTCACACCACACGTTGGCGGCTCCACCCAGGAAGCTCAGGAGAATATCGGCGCTGAAGTGGCCGAGAAGCTGGTGCGCTACTCGGACAACGGCTCCACCCTGTCCGCCGTGAATTTTCCGGAAGTGGCCCTGCCATCGCATCCCGGCATGCACCGCCTGCTGCATATTCACAAGAACGTGCCCGGCGTGCTCAGCCAGATCAACCAGGTGTTCTCGGATAACGGCATCAACATCGCCGCCCAGTTCCTGCAGACCAATGAGGAAATCGGTTACGTGGTGATTGATGTTGACGCGGATTACAGCCAGCTCGCGCTGGAAAAGCTGCGCAGCATTGCTGGCACCATCCGTACCCGTGTGCTGTTCTGATCTGATCACATCTCATCACAACAGGGCCCACACCAGCCCACACCAGAAAGGACGCCCGAGGGCGTCCTTTTTTGTTCCTCAGTGTCGGCCTCGACACGCGCGCCACATAACGCTACCTTGAGCGTTCTTATAATCATTCTCTTCGGTGAACCTGACCGCCAATGCCCAGTCCCGTCCCGTATCAGGCACTGCTTCTGCTCCTGGTGACCCTGCTGTCGGGCTGCGCCACCAGCTCTCTGTTCAATCCCTATCCGCAACAGGCCGCACACTGGAAGGGCGACCTCAGCAGCGAGGAACCGGAGCGCGCCCTGCGCCACCTTGACCGCCGCACCCGCAGTGCCGACAAGCTGCTGTACCTGCAGGAGCGTGCCCGCGTGGCACAGATCGCTGGCGATATTGAGCGCAGCCAGGCGGATTTCGCCGAGGTCATTGCACTTTACGATGCGCAGGATCAACAGGCTGTGGTGCGCGCCAGCAGCGCCGGCGGCGGCGTCGGCGCATTAATGGTCAATGACAACGCGCTGCCCTATCGGGGGCAGGAGCACGAGCGCATCATGGTGCACGGCATGCAGGCGCTGAACTACTGGCAGCTGGGCGATCTGGAAGCCGCCGCCGTGGAGTTCCGCCGCGTCACACTCGAACAACAGGTCGCAGAAGAGCGGCGTGCAAGAGACATCAGCCGCGCCCTCGAAGACAGCGAACCGGTAGCGCCCCCCAGCGACTTCGAACAGGAACTGGCAGGGCTCAACCGTGCCGCCGCTGACGTGCGCTCCAGCATCCAGAACGCCTATCTGTATTATCTGGCCGGCGTATTCCGTGAAGGCGTCGGGGATTACAACAATGCGCTGGTGGATTACAAGAAGGCCTGGGAGGTCAACCCGTCGCTGTCACTGCTGCCCGCCGACATTGCCCGGGTGGAAGCGCGCGGCAATCGCCGCTATGTCACCGACCAGGGCCAGGTGGTGATTGCCTATGAGCAGGGCTTCATTCCCCCGCGTGAAGAAATCAACCTCCCCATTCCGACCATTCACGGCTATTTTGCCGTGGCGTTTCCGACTTATTCCTCACACCAGACACCGCCCTCGAGCTTGCGCGTCACCGCCACGGCCGACAACGACGCGCCCATCGAGACCCGCACCGAAGTCGCCGCCGCCCTCAGCGGCATGGCCGCACGCGCACTGCGAGACGGCGTGCCGGGCATGCTGGCCCGCCAGACCCTGCGCGCCACCGCCAAATATGAAGCACAGAAACGCGCCAACGATGACCTCGGTCTTTTCGGCGCGTTCGCCACACAGATCTACAATCTGGTATCCGAATCCGCCGACTTGCGCAGCTGGCTGACACTGCCCGCCTATGCGCAACTGGGACGGCTGGAACTTCCCCCTGGCGACCACGCTCTTACATTGTGGGGAACAGGAGGCAGTGCTACCGTAGAAATCCCCGTTACCCGCGGCGGCATCACGCTGGTCCGAGTGATTGATACGGGCCAGCGATTACATATAACCGTCATGCCCGCCCTGGAGGAAACACCATGAAATACCTTGCCTTGCTGTTGCTTGTGCCCGCCTTGCTGGCCGGCTGCGCTACCACCAGCGACCTGCCGCCGGAAGATCAGGCTGTCATGCGCTACGACAGCGTGTCCCTGGATGGCCGCCTGGCGCTGCTGGAAGTCAACCGTGCCGACAGCGGCGACCTGATCCGCACGCAGGTGCTGGTGCACAATCGCTCGGCCTTTGCCCTCTCATACCAGTACAAATTCCGCTGGTATGATCGCAATGGCTTCGAGATCGCGCCGGATGGCGAACCCTGGCAGCCCCGCAGGCTGGCAGGCCGCAGTGAAGAGCGCCTGCAAGGCGTCGCGCCGAATCCCTCGGCGGTACGCTTTGAAATCTGGGTGAGAGAATAAATCGTACTGGAATCATTCCAGAGATCATTGACCAAGGAGAGAACGCGATGACGCGTGTATTCACACTGGCGCTGGTAGTACTGGCCCTGACCATTACCGGCTGCACCCGGGTTCAGTACGGCGACGCGACTGCCACCGAAACCGTAACCGTTGATTTTGGCTCCACCGACCTGCAAATGATCGCCACCTCCATGGTGGACGACCTCATGAGCTTCCCCCCCGTGGTGCAACTGACCCTGGACCGGCGCCCCGTCGTGTTTGTGGACCGGGTGCAGAACCGCACGGTGGAACACATTGATACCGAATCCGTCACCGACAGCATCCGCACACGCCTGATCCAGTCCGGCAAGTTCCGCTTCGTCGACATGACCGTGGTAGATCGCGTGCGCCAGCAGATGGATTTCCAGACCCAGAGCGGCATGGTAGACCCGGCCACCGCCGTCAGCATGGGCCGCCAGATCGGCGCCGAATTCATGCTCTATGGCGCGTTGACCAGCATCGTCAAGCGGGATAACCGCACCAAGGACGTCTACTACAAGTTCACGCTGAACATGATGAATCTGGAAACCGGCATCATCGAATGGTCCAGCGAAAGAGAAATTCGCAAGACCCAGTCCCGCAGCCTGTTCGGTCGTTAAGACCGTTCATGCGGGGCCCAGAACACAGGAGTCAGATCATGCGCGCTGCACTGAAAGCATGCCTGTTGCTACCCCTGCTGCTGTCGCAGCCGGGGTTCGCCGAGCAGGCACCGGCGGGTGAGCAAACTGTTACGCGCAACGCCAGCGGCTACGGCAACTCACCCCAGCAGGCGGTCTCCAATGCCCTGGTGGAGGCCGCGCGACAGGGCCTGGGCGTGGTCGCCACGCTGGACCCGGACTTCCGCACCGGCGTGCATGAATGGGTGGTCAGCCAGGGCATCGCCACGGGCCGCCGATACAGCGAACCCGAGGCGCGCCTGCCCACACTGGCCGCCATCCGCAGCTATCGCGTCCTCGACACACAGCAACTGACAGACCATCTCTGGCAGGCTGACATCGAAGCGCAACTCCTGACGTTTCAATCCGTCGGCGAAGACCGGCGCCACCTGCCGGCCATCGCCATTGGCAGCTTCCGCACCGGGGAGGGCACCTTCAACCTCGGCGTCGATACGCCCGCCGCAGAGGTGCGCGCACAACTGCGCACCGCGCTGGTCAACAGCCTCACTCAAAGTGGCCGCGTCCGAGTGCTGGACCGCGACTTCAGCAACGACCTGCAACAGGAACGGCGCCTCACCGCCGGCAGCCTGCTGCCGGAAGAACAGATCCGCCTGGGCCGCGAAATGGGCGCCGACCTGATGCTGGTCGGCGAAATCCGAGACTTCCAGCTGGGCCGCCCGAATCGCAGCTACTACGGCACCTACTTCAACCAGCTGGAACCGGTGATTCGCATCCACTACCGCCTGATTGAAACCGCCACCGGCGAAATCCTGCGCGCAGACACCTTTACCTACCGACAAACCCCGGGCGAGTTACGCCGCCGCCTGCGGGATGCCGATATTGATCCGGAACAGGAAAAAGATCGCATTGCGGAATTCCTGTTCCCGGATGTGGCCACGGACCTCGCTGGCACTGTCACAGACACCTTGTACCCGGTGCGCGTCCTGGCCGCCGAAGCCGGCCAGATCTACCTGAGCCAGGGCAGCGGCCGGCTGGCAGTCGGCACGCTACTGACGCTGCACAACCTGACCCGCGAACTCCAGGACCCGGATACCGGGCAGACCATCCGCCTTGAAAGCCCGTCACTGGCCACGCTACGCGTCACCCAGGTGGAGCAGGATTATGCCGTGGCGGAGTTGATCGAGGGCAGGGCAGAGGCCGTTACCACGGACGCCACAGTACGCAAGGCGACGCTGACAGCTGCGCCGACCGGCGGCAGGCCGATGACACCGGGGTCTTCGGCTGCGCCGATTCAGTGGGATTGAGGGGTAGGGCTCATTGCGAGCCTTGTTGGGATTTCAGGCAGTAAACATCACTGCACACTTACTTTTCGGGGGGATTACCCCTGGCAAACATCTTTACGAGCATCACCATGTTAATAGCCAGCCCCAATGCAGCCACAAGAGCATTGGATGTGAACGCCATCTGATGAAGGGTGGCCTGCCTTGGCCCGCCCCCTTCATATTCTACGTGATAAGCGTATTCCTCTCTTTCTTTCCGATACTTCACCAAAACCCTCCGCCCCACCATCTCTGACTCTATCTTTTCGCATAGCTTACCCCCTACCGCCCTACTGAACGCCGTCTCGCCAACATGAAAATTCAGAATTCTCGTCCCTTTACCAATGGGTTCGGAGCAGTACGCATGAGACGCCACGCCTGTCATTTCTTCATAGTCATAATGGACTATACGAAGATAAACCGTCGACATCACAAGAAAAATAATCACATTGACCGATACGAACAACATTGCCTTTTGCATGGCAGACATACGCAATTCCCAAAGAAACTTACTGACTCAAGCCGCCCGCAGCCCGTAAATATATCATAGAGGGCAAGCATCTCATTTCCCAAAGGGAAGCTTTAAGTGAGAAAAGGAGACCGGAGGCCAGAGATGCTGGCACTGATTTATGTTAGCTTGTACTCTTGCCCATAGCCTTGGCAGACCTCACATTTGGCGCCTCCAGCACTGCCACTTCCCCCGTAATATGAACACTTGGACAGCTCACCATCAAGGATTCCGTACAAGGCCGCCTGGCAACGAGAGCCGTTAGCGCGATCAGCCAAGCAAGAGTCGTTAGAGAATTCCATGCTTAGGCTTCCGTACATTTTACAGATGGAGTTTAGTGCGCGCATTTTCAATAAAACCTTACAACGCTTCAAACAACAGAATATAAAGGCCCGCAGGGCTTTATTTATCTGACTGATTTGGCTTGTTAAGTTTTTTCAGGTCAATGACTTCTTCCGTGTCAATTCTGTGGATCATACGAATGAACTCCAATGCAACCTCGGAGGCGAGGCTTGAGATCATTTTATTGGTAATAGATTCATATTTTCCAGAAATATGATTGGCAACTGCTTTATTTACTAATTTAGAAATTTCCTCACTCATTTGTCTTTGTTGGAACGATTCAATAATGTTCCCGACTGCTGTTCTTAAGGCTTCCTGATCAGCGCCATTCTCGTGAGAAAGGCATAATATATTTTCGGCATCAGACACCTCGATTTCCCTGGACTCCTGTGTTACCGGGTCGATTGTGTAAGCCTTGCTGGTGCTAGGGCCGCTCCAGTCTTCAGTAAGGGTGATGAAAAACCTAATATTCCCGTATATCTCTAAAATGGCTACAACTCTTTTTGAGCTATCGCAGGATGAAACAATTAAGCGATGATTAATTTCCGAAATTGGCTCTACTTCTGAGGGAGGCTCTTCCGTTGTAAAGCTTACAAAACTATTCTCAACGCCTTCCTTATTTATGTATCCAATAATAGATTGGAATTCCGGCAGTCTTAGTCTATCTGGAGAAACAAATGTTGCCAAATAGGTTAGCGCCATCTTTGCTACTGACCTAAACTGCTTTTCACCCCCTATCTGAATGCATCCACTAACACGCGGGATATATGATCTTACGGATTTGGCCTCTAGGTCTTTGAAATCGTCAATAGACTTTCCGTATTTCTTTAATACTTCGGAAAGGATCTTTAACGCTTCTTCTTCAGAGTTGGCACTGATAGATATTTCCGCCCCTTCATCCTGCTCATTTATATCAACATTGCTCTTTGAGAATTTAATCTTCCCACCAGCAAGAATATCGAATTTCTTTCCTTCATGTTCTCCGAAAAGTTTTTGCGTCGGAGCCCGCTTTCTTCTTCCCGTCGTAATATCTAGCATTGTTGAAAAGAAGCTAAGCGATTCACTCATATCTTCATCAATCTCTTTCCCAAGCCTGTTATTACAGCCCACGCAACATACATTTTTAGATGTCTTCCTTCCACCCAGTGACGACAGAATTGCATGCTCCTCTGACCCTCTTCCTTGCTCGAAGGATTCGTTCGAGCAGTAGATACAACTGAGTTCCAAATCCATTCTCCCATTCAAATTAACAGGTATTTGGGCACCAGAATCATCATTGGGGTCAGACCTCTCATTTACCAAATGAAAACTTTAAGTGGGAAATGGAAGACCTGACCCCAGAGACTCCTGGCCACGCAGTGGCCGATGGTTGAGCGCTTTGTTAGTACAATTCTTCGTAAGGTTTCTCTATGTTCCGATCTACATAACCTACAAAGAAAAAGTTTTTAAATTCACATAAAAAGTTAAGCCCATCATTGTCTAGAGGGAATAGCCTAATAAACTTCTTTGATTTTGAGACTTTATTAGATTTGCCAACATATTCACATGCATCACTAATCAAACTTGCCCCGAAATAAATATAGCCGTATTTAATGTGATGCACGACAAATAAGTTATGTGGCAACTGGAAAAGAGTATGACTCTCTAGTTGTCGGTCTTGGACAGCGTGGAACTCAAAAATATCAATATCATCAATGTAAGCATCATACTCTAAGAAGAAAGCTGTAAATTTAGTAGTATGCTTAGGTCGTTCTACCGGAAAAATTAACTTCTGAAACGACAATTCGATGAAGTCGTAAACTAAATTCATTTCACGATTCTCTGCACTTTATCTGAGTTTAACAAATCTTCAGCGGCGTCAGATTGCCACTTATGCTGCAGATTTCGATTGTACTTCCCCTTCCCAACAATTGGAGATTGAATGATATCGAAGAAATCATACACATAATCACGAGGACCATTACCTTGCATACGCTTTATTTTTTCGCGCTCTAATTGAGCATAATGAAGGTCAAATGCTTCTTGGTGCAATTTAAGGTAGTCCAAGTTTTTTACCACTAATTCCACAACAGATACCTCTTCTTTGTCGTCGCAGTTCCAAGAAGCTTTAGATGCAACCCAAATATCTGGCGTGGTGTAAAAGCCCTTGCCAAGCTCTCCCCCACCAAGACTCCAGTCAATTTTTCCGCTGTGAATACTATCGATTGCGGCTGAACTTGAGCCATGATAATTTTTTTTCAAACTGCATCCTTTGATGATTAATTGATTTTACTAACAGCATGCCCAGCGGCAGCAAAAAACAGAGCGAGGTACGAACGACGCTTTTTACTGTCAGCTGCAGCTGCTTGTTAAATCAATTTCCACAGAGGCTCCGAAAAACCACCATCATCTGTTCTTAAGCATGTATTAAACAGCACCTGACTCAAGATTGATTGTGGTTTATCATAGTTTCTGCGAAATGGATTAACTTCCCAGTTGTTTGCAACTGCGCGATCTAGTTGACGCTGGATATTTCCAACGATCGTATTGGCTGCATGCTTTCGATTTGCACCGCTACGCATATAAAAGGCTGCTGCGTCCTTAGCGGCTCGCCAAATAAGATTGTATGCCTGAGCCACAGAAAAATTATCCAAGACCTGATTCAAGACAATTTTCGTTTTTTCACCAGCCGTAAACGACAATTGATGCTCTGCAACGACATATTCTAAATAACTTAGGCACTCTAACAGTGAGATTTCGCGTGCAAGTTCTACAATTTCATTATGCCGGTCATCTCGGTAATCTCCGCTTGCCAACAGTGCCTCTATTTTCTCGATGATGCTTCTCGGGCTCTTTGCGTCCTCAAACATCACGAAATTCCACGCCACCCGTGTTACGTAAAAAGTAAAACCACCTTCGTTATTTAATTCAAAAGCATCTAAATCAGACAGCGGACTGATTGCTATTAAGCCTTCCCGATATAACTTTCTTAATATTTCAATATCGAATTCAAACTCCGGAGATAGTGTAGCGGTACGATTTTCTTCGTGAGGCAGAATATATGACAAGTCTTCAGCAGCAGAGCGCCGAATAACTGCAAGCAAATATGCAATCTCTCGAAAGCCCAAGCTTGTAATTTCAATATTCTTATTGGCACATGACTCATAATCGCTTTTCAGCCTATCCCGAAATTCTTGTTCTTGAGCTTCTTTTAGTTCGGCAACACATGTATCACATACCCAGCCCGGAACTGGGATAAATGTATTACAATCAGACCTATTCTTAAATTGATACATCTCCCCACACACAGGGCAGGCCATATCCTCAGAAAATGCCGAACTGTTATTTGACACGATTTTCAATAAGGTGGCCGAATTAATTCCATACTTATTCGTTATCTCGGCTACCGTGGCCACAAACTGCCCGCCATCGCCCAAAGCCCAATAGTCAGAGCATATTGCTACGATTTCCTTGTCTTCTGAGTATATGTCAACGATCATCTGATGTTTCTATTCACTTAGTGATTTAACAAGTATTAGGACTCCGGCGCACATATCCAATAACGACGCACGCGGCCTATCACAGTATACTTATTTGTATAACAGTAGAAAGTCATTACAGAACAACGTCTTGGGGAATGCACGGATCGACCATCGCCTATACGCGTGATCTCTTCTTTCCCAATCCAATAACACTGTCCAAACCACCATAGCCCAGGATCATACAGCCCCCCGGCAGACAATCAGGACCAGAACCCCAGACACGCTACCGCCCTACCCGACATACCACGCATCATTCCATGCAGTGGCGAGCATCTTGCTGTATTGCGGCGTATTGAAGCAGGCGTTGCGGCAGCACCTCTGCTGGGTGCTTGTCCGGCTTGCCAGTAACCCTTGCCAGATACTGCCCCGGTGGGCTTGTGAAGGCAACCCCGCCCGGTCAGGCGATCGGGCGGGCACAAAAAAGCCCGCTTGCTGCGGGCTTCTTCGTTAACGCTATAACGCTCAGAACTTGAAGGTAAAGCCCAGCGATATGGCGTCCAGGTCCACATCTTTGTCGAGCAGGCGGGCGTACTCGAGATTCAGCGCCAGGAACGGGTCCAGGTTGAAGTCGGCACCTACACCGTAGCTGCCGCCGTCAGCGCTTTCGCTGGTGCCGCCTGTTTTGGTTCGGGCATCCGTCCAGCCGCCGAGCAGATACGGCGTGAAGGCGGTCTGGTTCGGCAGGCTGGCGCGTGCGTAGAAGCCGTAATAGTTATCGATCTCTACCTTGGTGCCGCCGATGCGGTCGCCGCCGATACCAAAGCCCAGACGGGCCTCACCGGAAATGTACGGGTTCAGCTGCGCGCCCAGGCGGCCGCTGAGTACATCAAAATCCGGGTTCGAGATGCCGCTGACCTTGGCCTCCACATAGTTGTACTGGGCACCGAAATAGAATTCCGGCTGCATGCCGAATTGCTGTTGGGCCTGCGCCACACCGGCAAAGGTCATGACTGATGTTGCGCCAATGGCTGCTATCCACTTTTTCATCCTGTTTCTCCCTGGTCTCAGTTGAACACTGCAAAACGTGTGTGGCAGAGGTGTTTATTCGCTCTGCGGGTAGTCGCGCACCGGCCCGGTGCGTTCCCGGGCCTGTGCGTGTGCATCTCTTGCTGCCTGTCGCTGCGTGCTTTGGCGATCCGCCGATGCTTGTCGCGCTGCATCGGCTCGCTCGCGGGTGTCTTCTTGCTGCCGCTCGGCATGCTCGCGCGCTTCATCAATGCGCTGCTGTGCCTGGTCCCGTTGCGTTTCCGCGCGTTGCTGCGCGGCGTCGCGGTTTTCTCTGTCGCGTTCGCGGGCATGCTCGCGGGCATCACTGGCGCGAATGCGCGCATCGGCCGCGTCACGGGCAGCCTCGCGTCGTTCTGCGCTCGGTGCGTTTTCATGTTGCGTTGCCATCTCTGCGATTGCGGTACCGGTGAGCATGGCGGTCATCAACGCTGACAGGGCAAAAAGTCGCAGGGGCTCACGTGCCGCGCCTTTCCTTGTCGTGCTTGTCTTGCCTGCTACGTCTCTCTTTACCCTGCCACATCTCATCATAAAAGTATGTTTCCATGTTGCTGCCTGAGGGCGATGCGTCAGGCCAGATGCTTGCTGATAATGCGCAGTACCTGCTGCCGGCAATCCGTATGCTCGTTCGCCAGCTGATGTCGCGCGCCCTTGATCATGTGAATTTCCGGCTTGTCGAACAGGTCTTCGATAATGTTCAGGTTGTGGCGCCAGTCCACCGTATCATCCATGTCGCCTTGCACCACCACCGGCGACACTTTCACCGGCGACGCCCGCTCGAACAACGGAATCCACTTCTTCAATGCTGTTACCCAGCGTGCAGACAGTGCGCGGTGCTGTAAAGGGTCAAGGTGTTCGAGAAAATGTAAAAAATCTTTATCATTGGAATTCACGGTGAATACGCGTTTCACGTAGTCCGTGAACGGGCTGACCACCGCATGCAGCAACCGGCCAGAGCGCCAGGCAAACGGCCGCACCAGCGGGGCCAGCAGGATGATCTTGTCGAGGTCTACCCTGCCGGGCGCAAGATCATCCTGCTGGCCCTGCTGGTGCAATAAATAGTCCATCACAATGGCGCCGCCGGTGCTCTGGGCAATCGCGTGCCGCGGCGCGGGGAAGCCCTCTCCCATGTTCGCCAGACACTGTTTCAGCACCTGCTGATACACCTGAAAATCATCGACGGCGGCTCTCGGGCCGGATGACAGACCATGACCCGGCAGGTCATAGGCGACCACGGCGTAGCCCAGCCCCAGCACATGCCCGATGACATGCCGGTACAGTCCGACATGATCAAAGTAGCCATGCAGGACCAGCACCGTCCCGCGTGCGGAGGGTGGCAACCAGGTGTGCACCGCCAGGGTGTGTTCGGCTGCCTCAAAGTAGCCGAAGGCATGGTGCACCTCGGGAAACGGCTCCGCGAAGTCGATGCCGTAGTAGCGCGCATAGCGCAGGGCCTCTCCACTGATCGCCTGGGGGGTGGCCCAGTCCAGCGGTTGCCAACTGCCGTGTATGGCATCGACATCAAAAGGGGGAGCATCAGGGGCGGCGGCGTTCGTCATGCACAGAGCATACCCGCGACCGCGACCGTCGGCGAGTCTGTCAGCCACAATGACACGCTCATGACGCCGCATCCTTCACGCTCTCCCCAACTCACTGCCTGGCGCACCCTCATGACACTCACATCCTTCGACCTGGACACGATGCCACGGCGCTACCGCACCAACTTCGTGAATACGCTCAGCGGCTACAAGAGTGCCAATCTGGTCGGCACGCGCAGTAGCGACGGTCGCGAGAATCTGGCGCTGTTCAGCTCTGCAGTACATCTCGGCGCCGACCCGGCCCTGCTGGCGCTGGTGAGCCGCCCGCCGGTGAGCGATCGGCACACACTCGAGAATATCGAAGCGACGGGCTGCTTCACCGTCAACCAGGTGCATGCCGACATGGTCGCGGCGGCCCACCAATGCAGTGCGCGTTATGCGCGGGACGTGTCGGAATTCGATGCGGTGGGCCTGACGCCTTGGTACAGCGACACGCTGCAAGCACCCTATGTGGCAGAAAGCCGTCTGAGGCTGGGGCTGGTATTGCGTGAGCTGGTGCCGGTGGCGCTGAACGACACGGTGATCATCATCGGTGAAATCACCGAGGTCTTTACCGATGCAGAGAAGGTCGGGGAGGACGGTTACGTGGACATCGAGGGGCTGGAGGCGGTTGCCGTGTCCGGGCTGGACAGCTATCACCGCACGCAGCGTGTTGCACGCCTGCCGTATGCCAAGCCGGGGCAATCCGTTCAGGACTAGCTATACAGGAAAGCGCCGCCGCGCCATTTGATGTTATGCGCGGCAGCGCTGCCTGATGCGAGCGGGGTTACTTGACGCGGGGCGCCAGCTCGCCGTTCTCGTACCGCTGGAACATGACTTCCAGTGACAGGGGCTTGATCTTGCTGGCGTTGCCCGCCGTGCCGAAGGCCTGGTAGCGGTCGATACAGATTTCTTTCATGGCCTGTGTGGCCACCGCCAGGAATTTGCGCGGATCGAATTCGGATTTCTTTTCGGCCAGGAAGCGGCGCACGGCACCGGTGCTGGCCAGACGCAGGTCCGTATCGATGTTTACTTTGCGCACGCCGTGGCGGATGCCTTCCTGAATTTCGGATACCGGCACGCCATAGGTTTCGGCAATCTCGCCACCGAATTCGTTGATCACTTTCAGCCATTCCTGCGGTACGGAAGACGAGCCGTGCATCACAAGGTGGGTGTCCGGGATGCGCGCATGGATCGCCTTGATGCGGCCGATATCCAGAATGTCGCCAGTCGGTGGGCGGGTAAATTTGTAGGCGCCATGGCTGGTGCCGATGGCAATCGCCAGGGCATCCACGCCGGTCGCCTTGACGAAGTCGGCGGCTTCTTCCGGGTCGGTCAGCATCTGGCTGTGATCCAGGGTGCCTTCTGCGCCGATGCCGTCTTCTTCGCCCGCCTGGCCGGTTTCCAGTGAGCCCAGGCAACCCAGCTCGCCCTCTACCGAGACGCCGCAGGCATGGGCCATGGCAACAGCCGTCTGGGTAACGCGCACGTTGTAGTCGTAATCCATCGGCGTCTTGCCGTCTTCACCCAGGGAGCCGTCCATCATCACGGAGGAGAAGCCAAGCTGGATAGAGCGCTGGCACACGGCCGGGCTGGTGCCATGGTCCTGGTGCATCACGACGGGAATATGGGGAAACTCTTCCACCGCTGCGAGGATCAGGTGGCGCAGGAACGGTGCACCGGCGTATTTACGCGCACCGGCAGAGGCTTGCACGATCACCGGGGAATCGGTCTCATCTGCGGCCTCCATGATGGCGCGCATCTGCTCCAGATTATTCACATTGAAGGCCGGGACGCCGTAGCCGTATTCGGCGGCGTGGTCCAGCAACTGTCGCATGCTGATGAGTGCCATGGATACTCTCCTGTCTTGACCGTGTCAGGGCGGGCCATCTTGGCGCCGCCCACCTTGTTCGTCTAACTTGCTCGCCTGACTTGTACGCCTGACTTATACGTTTGTCAGCTGTTGCGCTGTTCCAGAATCGCGACGGCGGGCAAGACCTTGCCCTCCAGAAATTCCAGGAACGCGCCACCGCCGGTGGAAATATAGGACACCTGATCCGTCACGCCGTACTTGTCCACGGCGGCCAGGGTGTCGCCACCGCCAGCGATGGAGAAGGCATCGCTCTCGGCAATGGCTTCGGCCATTTCCCGTGTTCCGCCACCGAACTGATCGAACTCGAATACGCCCACCGGGCCGTTCCAGACGATAGTGCGCGCTTCTTTCATCAATGCGGCAAACACATGGGCGGTTTTCGGGCCGACATCCAGGATCATGTCGTCGTCTTCCACATCATCCACGCTTTTGGTGACAGCTTCGGCATCAGCGGAAAAAGACTTCGCCACCACCACGTCCACCGGCAAGGGGATATGTACTTTATCGGCGATCTTTTGTGCGGCGGGGATCAGATCGTGCTCGCACAGGGACTTGCCCACGGGCTTGCCCGCTGCCGCCAGGAAGGTGTTGGCAATGCCGCCGCCAACGATCAACTGGTCCACCTTGTCCGCCAGCGATTCCAGCACTTCCAGCTTGGTGGATACCTTGGCGCCACCGACAATGGCCACCACCGGCTTGGCCGGGTCTTTCAAGGCCTTGCCCAGTGCTTCGAGCTCTGCGGCCAACAACGGGCCTGCGCAGGCCACCGGCGCAAACTTTGCCACGCCGTGGGTAGACGCCTGGGCGCGATGCGCGGTGCCGAAGGCATCCATCACAAAGATGTCGCACAGCGCGGCCATCTTTTTCGACAGCGCTTCGTCGTCTTTCTTTTCGCCTTTGTTGAAGCGCACATTTTCGCACAACACGAGTGCGCCTTCGGCGACATCAACACCGTCCAGCCAGTCGCGCACCAGCGGCACGTCCCGCTCGAGCAGGCCGGCCAGATGTTCGGCCACCGGCTTCAGTGAGGCAGCCTCGTCGAACACGCCTTCGTCCGGCCGTCCCAGGTGCGACATCACCATCACCCGGGCGCCGGCATTCAGCGCATGGCGAATCGTCGGCAGCGAGGCACGAATGCGCGCATCGCTGGTCACCTTGCCGTCTTTCACCGGCACATTGAGATCTTCGCGGATCAACACGCGCTTGCCCTTCAGATCCAGATCCGTCATGCGCAAAATGGACATCTTGTTACCTCATCTCTCTGCCAGCCAGCTGACCAGATCCAGCAGCCGGTTGGCATAACCCCACTCGTTATCGTACCAGGCCACCACACGCACCATGTCGCCCTGGACACGGGTCTGGGTGGCATCAAAAATCGCCGACTCACTGCGGTGGTTGAAGTCCACACTCACCAGCGGGTCGGTATTGTATCCGATCAGCCAGGGCACCTGCTCGGCACGCTGGGCCATCAACTGATTGATCTCCTCCGCCGACGGCGTCTGCCGCAAACGCAGGGTCAGGTCTACCATGGCCACGTTCAGGGTCGGCACGCGGATCGAGCCGCCGCTGATACGGCCCGCCAACTGCGGCAGTATCTGTTGCACCGCGCCGATGGCGCTGGAGGTGGTGGGCACGATGTTCTGCGCCGCAGCGCGCCCGCGCCGCTCATCACGGTGCACATGATCCAGCAACGTCTGGTCAGACGTGTAAGCATGGACCTCTTTCATCAAGACCTGTTCCACGCCCCAGGCCTGATCCAGCGCCGCCAGCAGGGGCGCAACGGCATGCGTGGTGCAGGAGGCTGCGGACAGCACCTGCTGATCATCCTGCAGTGTCTCGTGGTTGACGCCATATACCAGCAGCGCATCTGCCTGATCAAACGGCACCGCACCAATAATGACGCGCTGCGCGCCAGCCTGCAGATGCATCGCTGCCTCGTCGCGGCCGCGATAGACGCCGGTGCATTCCAGCGCCACACCGACCCCCACGTCCTGCCAGGGCAACTGCGACGGCACCGGTTCGCTGAACAGGCGCGCCGTGTGGCGCCCCACCGTGAGGCCATCCGGCCCCAGCGACGCCAGCCCCGGGAAGCGACCATGGGTGCTGTCATAGCGAGTGAGATAGAGCAGGTCTTCCGGGCGGCCGAGATCATTGATCGCCACCAGCGAAAACGGCGCTTGCCAGCCGCCGGCTTCGCGCTCCGCCAGCGCTCGCACAAACGAGCGCCCGATACGGCCATATCCATTCAGTGCTATGCGCACGTTTGCGCTCCGCTCAGCTGATCAGCCCGGCAACCGCCTGCTCAACAGCCTCAGCCGTGATATTGAAGTGTTTGAACAGATCCCCTGCCGGGGCCGAGGCGCCGAAGCTGCTCATGCCGACAATGGCACCGTCCAGGCCCACGAACTGATACCAGTAATCCTTGATGCTGGCCTCGACTGCCACACGAGCGCGCACGGCCTTCGGCAGCACCTGCTCGCGGTAGGCGGCGTCCTGCGCCAGGAAGATCTCGACGCAGGGCATGGAGACCACGCGGATGTTCTTGCCGGTCAGCGCCTGTGCGGCCTCCATGGCCAGCTGCACTTCGGAGCCGGTGGCGATGATGATCGCGTCGGGCTGGCCTTCGCCGGTCTGATGCAGCACATAAGCGCCACGGGCAATGTTCGCCAGCGTCGCGTCATCGCGCGCCATGCAGGGCAGGCCCTGGCGGGTAAAGATCAATGAAGAGGGGCCGTCCGTGCGGGCAATCGCCGCCTTCCAGGACACGGCCGATTCCACCGTGTCACAGGGGCGCCAGGTATTCATGTTTGGCGTCTGGCGCAGGTTGGCCAGCTGCTCCACCGGCTGGTGGGTCGGGCCATCTTCACCCAGACCGATGGAGTCGTGGGTGTAGACCAGAATGGTCGGCTGCTTCATCAGGGCCGCCATGCGCACGGCGTTGCGGGCGTACTCCATGAACACCAGGAAGGTGCCGCCGTAAGGCCGCACGCCGCCATGCAGTTGCATGCCGTTCATCACCGCTGTCATGCCGAACTCACGCACGCCGTAATGCACATAGTTGCCGTTGGCATTGCCGGCGGACACGGCTTTCGAGCCTTTCCAGATGGTGTTGTTGGAACCGGCCAGATCCGCAGAGCCGCCAATCAGTTCCGGCAGCCAGGGGCCGAAGGCGTCCAGGCAGTTCTGGCTAGCCTTGCGGGTGGCGACCTTTTCCTGTTTTTCCTGGCACTCGCGAATATAGGCGTCTGCCTTGTCCAGGAAATCCGCCGGCAGCGCACCGCTCAGGCGCCGTTCCAGCTCCGCCGCCAGTTCCGGGTACTGCTGGCGATAGGCATTCATCAGCGCCTTCCAGTCAGATTCCCGGGCCGCGCCGGTTTCCCGCGCATCCCAGGCCGCATAGATGTTGGCGGGCACTTCGAAAGGTCCGTGCTTCCAGCCCAGCGCCTCGCGGGTCAGGGCAATCTCGTCATCGCCGAGGGCCGCGCCGTGGCAGTCTTCCTTGCCTTGCTTGTTGGGGGAACCGAAGCCGATCACGGTCTTGCAGCAGATCAGCGTCGGCTGATCCGGGTTCTTGCGGGCATTCTCGATGGCGGCCTGCACTTCCCCGGCCTCATGGCCATTCACGTTGGGAATCACATGCCAGCCGTAGGCCCGGAAACGCTCCACGGTGTCATCGGTGAACCAGCCTTCCACTTCGCCATCGATGGAGATGCCGTTGTCGTCATAGAAGGCGATCAGTTTGCCCAGGCCCAGGGTGCCCGCCAGCGAGCTGACCTCGTGGGAAATACCCTCCATCAGGCAGCCATCGCCGAGGAAGCAGTAGGTGTAATGATCCACAACCGGGAAGCCGTCCTTGTTGAACTGGGCCGCGAGGATCTTTTCGGCCAGCGCCATGCCCACGGCATTGGCGATGCCCTGGCCCAGGGGGCCGGTGGTGGTCTCCACGCCCGGGCACTCTTCATGCTCCGGGTGCCCGGCGGTCGGGCTGTGCAACTGGCGGAAGCGTTTCAGGTCGTCGATGGACAGGTCGTAGCCACTCAGGTGCAACAGGCTGTACAGCAACATGGAGCCATGGCCATTGGACAGCACGAAGCGGTCCCGGTTGGGCCAGCTCGGGTTTGCCGGGTTGTGGCACAGGAATTCGCGCCAGAGCACTTCGGCGATATCCGCCATGCCCATGGGTGCACCGGGGTGACCGGAATTGGCCTGCTGCACGGCATCCATGCTCAACGCCCGAATGGCGTTGGCAAGGTCGCGAGAACCGGGGCGGGTAGCGGACATGAAGCGGCTCCTGAGCTGTCTGTTGCACGGTCAATCAAGAACGGCGCCTGCCGGTAGGAACCGGGGCGCCGGTAAAGGGGCGCTATTGTCGCCCAGCTTGAGGCTGGCGGCAAACCGCTTCCCCGGTGGGCCATGTCATGATGTACTGCGCTTGCGCTACTGGGAGACAGGGAAATATGTCACGCAATCACCGCAGCAGGCCATTGCTGCTCACACTGGCGGCCGTCGCGCTTGCGGCCCTCATCTACTGGTCGGCAGCCACCGAGCGGCAGGGCAACGAGCAGGACATCCGCTTTTCGAGCATTGCCGATATCACCAGCGATACGGGCGAGCGGCTCATGTGGAAGGAATGCGACCAGCTCCCTGCCATGCCCGCTGGCACGGAGATAGGCTGTGCCTGGCTGGGCTTTGACGACGAGCATCTCGGTGAGATCTGGATACCCATTGCCGTATTCAGCTCCGGCAACACCGGCAACACGCCTGTCATCTATCTCCCCGGCGGCCCCGGCGGTTCAGGCTGGCTGGAGGAGTTCGGCCTGGCGGGCTGGCAGGATTGGTGGCAATCCGTCGATGCCAACAGGGACCTGATTGTCTTCGATCCCCGGGGGACAGGCCTGGGCTTCCCGAATCCACAATGCGAACAGTTCCGGGAGCAACGTCGGGCGCATCTCACGGCCCACTCGGGCCCGAACAGGGAAGCCGCCGATTTTGCCCTGGCACTGACCCGATGCATCAAGGATATCCACGCCAAAGGCACCGATCTGCGCGGCTTCAGCACCGCCGCGATGGTCGATGATGTGGATCGCATTGCGCGCCTGTTGCAGCAAAGCCAGGGGTATACGCGTTACCACCTGCATGGCATCTCCTACGGCTCCCGGCTCGCCTTGCAGATTTCGCGGCACGCGCCGGACTGGCTTGAATCCATGGTCCTTGACGGCGTCTACCCGCCTGACAGGGACGGCCTCACGCATCTGCCGCGGTTCTTTGCGCTGATGCTGGACCGGATAGATCAGGTCTGCGCAGCCAGCGCCTGGTGCAACGAGCGCTTCGGCGAGGCCGGCGTCCCCATACTGGCGCTGGCCCATGAGCTCCGCGAAAACCCGGTCACTCGCACCATTCGCTGGCAGGACGGGCGGCGTCAGCAGATCATCTTCAGCGACCAGCGCCTGCTGGAGGCGCTCGCCGCCGATGTATACACGAATGAGGCCCTGCCGTTCCTGCCGCTGATGATCGCGCGTTTCATGGACGGTGAGGAGGATGCCCTGGATATGCTGCTGTGGAACCTGCTCGCGTTTGAAGCGGACAGCTCGTTCAACAGGCTGATCTTCAGTGCGGTGGAATGCCAGGACAACGCCTTCCTGAGCGCTGCAGCCTGGCAAGCCATGTGGGCGGCGCACCCACAGCACGCCCCTTTCATCAGCACCTATTTCGATGAAAATGCCTGCGCGCGCATGGGGCTGTCCCCCGCCACGCCGGCGTGGCGGGAGCCGCCCGTGAGTGACATCCCGACGTTGCTCGTCAGCGCGGGTCTGGACCCGGTTACGCCGGTGGCCGACGCAGAACACACGGCGCAATACCTTTCCCGCAGCCAGCACCTCGTCATTGCCAACGCGCCTCACGGCGCCACCTTCGGCCACCCCTGTGCCCACGCCGCAATGCGGGCGTTCTGGGCGGGAGCCTCCACCCCGCCACACTGTGACCTTGACGACCTCCCCCTCAGTGCCAGCAATGATGCAGACGCGCTTGATGCGCTGATACGGGAAACCGCTGACTTCTGGGGGTACAAGCCGGAGGAAACAGGACCGAGCCCGGAATGCCGCGCATCTATATCAAAAAACTTTGATATAGATGCGCCGATCCCCTAAACTGCCCTCCTTATGACTCTGCCACAGATCCAGCTGCCCGACGGCGGCCATGTGCTTGATCCCCTGACCGGCCTGCTGCGTGCCGCCGGGGACACCCTGCGTCTGCAGGTCTTGCAGGTGCTGGGCAGCAACAGCTTTGCGGTGCTGGAGCTGTGCGAGGTACTGGCAGTACGCCAGTCCGGCATGAGCCATCATCTGAAGGTGCTGGCCAAAGCGGGGCTTGTGGAGCAGCGGCGGGAAGGCAATACCATTTTCTACCGACGCCGGCTGCCGACCACCGATGGCGAGCCCGCCCTGCTGCACCAGGCGCTGCTGGACGAGTTGGATACGCTGCCATTGGCCACCGAGGTGGCGGAGCGACTGGCCGGAGTAGTGGCACGCCGGGCGGAGCAGAGCCGGGCCTTCTTTGATCGTCACGCGGGGGACCTGACGGCGCGCCAGGACCTGATCGCGGACTTTGATCAGTATGGCGACCTGGCGGCAGAGATGCTGGAGCGGGCACTGCCGGAAGGTGGCGAAGCGGCACTGGAAATCGGGCCGGGCGATGGCCGTTTCCTGGCCTGGCTGGCGGACCGCTTCGAGCAGGTCACCGGGCTCGACAATACCCGGGCCATGCTGGATCACGCGCGCCGTAGCGTCGACAGTCTGAAAAATGTCACGCTGTGTCTGGGAGAATGGCCCCAGGCCGCACCACCACGTCAGTTTGACGCGGTGGTGTTGAATATGGTGCTGCATCATTTGCCGGCGCCGGGTGACAGCTTCATCAGCGCCGCGCGCCGGCTGCGACGCGGCGGCGTCTTGCTGGTCACCGAGCTGAGCCGCCATGACCAGGCCTGGACGCGGGACAACTGCGGCGACCAGTGGCTGGGCTTTGAAGAGGCCGAGCTGACCGGCTGGGCAGAGCGGGCCGGGCTGACATTGCTGGAAAGCCAGTTCCTAGCATTACGTAACGGTTTTCAGGTTCAGGTGCGCACCTTTGCGCATCTGGATCACATCACAAGCTGACAACGACCACATCACCATGGAGCCACTGCATCGATGAGCGAATATTCCATCTTCACGTCCGAATCCGTATCCGAAGGTCATCCGGATAAAATGGCTGATCAGATTTCTGATGCGGTACTGGACGCGATCATCAAGGACGACCCCCATGCCCGCGTCGCCGTGGAAACCATGGTCAAGACCGGCATGGCGATCATCGCCGGCGAAGTAACCACCTCCACCTATGTGGATCTGGAAGATGTGGTCCGCCAGGTCATTCTGGATATCGGCTACGACAGTTCTGACGTCGGCTTCGACGGCAGCACCTGTGCGGTACTGAATGCCATTGGCAAACAGAGCCGCGATATCGCCATGGGCGTGGACGAGAAAGAAGACAAGGAAATCGGCGCCGGCGACCAGGGCCTGATGTTCGGTTTCGCCACAGACGAAACCGACACGCTGATGCCCGCACCGATTTTCTTCTCTCACCGTCTGGTGGAGCGCCAGGCCGAGCTGCGCAAGAACGGCGTGCTGCCGTGGCTGCGCCCGGATGCCAAAAGCCAGGTCACCCTGCGCTATGAAAATGGCAAGCCGGTGGCCATCGATGCCGTGGTGCTCTCCACTCAGCATTCCCCGGACATCAGCCAGAAAGATCTGCGTGAAGCGATCATGGACGAGGTGCTGTTGCCGGTGTTGCCGAAAGAGTGGCTGCACGACAAGACCCGCTTTCATATCAACCCCACCGGCCAGTTCATTATCGGCGGCCCCATGGGCGACTGCGGCCTGACCGGGCGCAAGATCATTGTGGACACCTACGGCGGCATGGCCCGTCACGGTGGCGGTGCCTTCTCTGGCAAGGATCCCACGAAGGTGGATCGCTCCGCTGCCTACGCCGGCCGCTATGTGGCGAAGAATATCGTTGCTGCCGGGCTGGCCTCGAAGGTCGAGATCCAGGTGAGCTACGCCATCGGTGTGGCAGAACCCACCTCCATCTCGCTGAATACGTTCGGCACCGGCAAGGTTGCCGATGACGTGATCATCGAACTGGTACGCAAACACTTTGATCTGCGTCCGCGTGGCATCATCGAGATGCTGGACCTGCGTCGCCCGATCTATCAGGCGACAGCTGCCTATGGCCACTTCGGTCGCACCGGTGACAACTTCACCTGGGAAAAAACCGACAAGGCTGCCGCGCTGAAAGCGGACGCAGGCCTGTAACACTCGCACATCTATTACTGAGCCTGACTGACCGAGGGGCGCTGCAGCGGATTACCGCGAGGCTCGGTCAGGCAGGTGGCACGACAACGGCGCCCATTCGTCAAAAACGAATGGAGAAAGACATGAACGCAAAAGCAAAAGCACTGCAGGATTACAAAGTCGCGGATATCGCGCTGGCCGATTATGGCCGCCGGGAAATCGAAATTGCCGAAACCGAAATGCCGGCACTGATGACCATCCGTGAAAAATATCGTGCCGAGCAGCCGCTCAAAGGCGCGCGCATCATCGGCTGCATCCACATGACGATTCAGACCGCCGTGCTGATCGAAACCCTGCAGGCACTGGGCGCGGAAGTGCGCTGGTCCAGCTGCAACATCTTCTCTACCCAGGATCACGCCGCTGCGGCCATCGCGGCTGCCGGCATCCCGGTGTTTGCCTGGAAGGGCGAAACAGAAGAAGAGTACATGTGGTGCATCGAGCAGACCTGTCGCACACCGGATGGGGAGCTGTGGAACGCCAACATGATTCTGGATGACGGCGGCGATCTGACCGGTTACATCCACGAGACCTACCCGGAGATGCTCACGCACATCCACGGTGTCACCGAGGAAACCACTACCGGCGTACACCGCCTGCTGGAGATGCTGAGGAAAGGCACCTTGAAAGTGCCGGCTATCAACGTCAACGACTCGGTCACCAAAGCGAAGAACGACAACAAGTACGGTTGCCGCCATTCGCTTAACGATGCCATCAAGCGCGGCACCGATCACCTGCTGTCCGGCAAGAAAGCGCTGGTCATCGGTTACGGTGACGTGGGCAAGGGCTCCGCGCAGTCTCTGCGTCAGGAAGGCATGATCGTGAAGGTCACGGAAATTGATCCGATCTGCGCCATGCAGGCCTGCATGGACGGCTATGAAGTGGTCAGCCCCTTCATCGACGGCGTCAATACCGGCACCGACGCCTGCATCGACAAGACGCTGCTGGGCACCACCGATTTGCTGGTCACGACCACCGGCAACTATGACGTCTGCAATGCCAACATGCTGCGCGCGCTGAAAAAAGGCGCTGTTGTCTGCAATATTGGCCACTTCGACAACGAAGTCGACACCGCTTTCATGCGCAAGGCATTCGAGTGGGAAGAAGTCAAACCCCAGGTGCATAAAGTATGGCGCGACAAGGCTGCGGGCGACTTCCTGCTGCTGTTGTCCGAAGGCCGCCTGGTTAACCTGGGTAACGGCACCGGGCATCCCAGCCGCATCATGGACGGTTCGTTTGCCAACCAGGTCCTGGCGCAGATGTACCTGTTCGATCAGGCCTATGCCAACCACAGCGATACGGTGAAAAAAGACATGCTGACGGTCAAGGTGCTGCCCAAGCATCTGGACGAAGAAGTCGCACGCTACATGGTGCAGGGCTTCGGTGGTGTCATCACCAAGTTGACCGAGAAGCAGGCCGAGTACATCGGTGTGCCGGTAGACGGCCCGTTCAAACCCGAAGACTACAAATACTGATGCCATGCCCCGCAGGTCGATGACCTGCGGGGCAACACGGCAAATGGAACGAAAAAAACCATGACAAAACATGCCATAAGCTTCGAGTTCTTCCCGCCCAAGACGGACGAGGGCCTGGGAAAGCTGCAGCTCGTGCAGCAGAAGCTGCTCAAGAAAAACCCCGAATTCTTTTCCGTGACCTTCGGTGCTGGCGGCTCCACCCGCGACCGCACCTGGGACACGGTCATGAAGGTCCGCGAGGGCGGCACGGATACTGCGCCGCACCTGAGCTGTATTGGTCAGGACCAGAGTGAAGTCACCGACCTGATTCACCGCTACCGCGACGCCGGCATTACCCGGCTGGTGGCATTGCGCGGCGATATGCCGTCCGGCATGGGCTATGCCCAGAGCGCGCTGAAGTACGCAGACGATCTGGTGCGCTTGATTCGCGCCGAAACCGGTGATCATTTCACCATTGAAGTCGCGGCCTACCCGGAGATGCATCCGCAGGCGCGCTCTTTTACCGACGACATCGCGCACTTCAAACGCAAGATTGATGCAGGCGCCAACAACGGCATTACGCAATATTTCTATAATGCCGATGCCTATGCGTACTACATGGAACAGCTGGACAAGCTGGGGGTGACCGCACCCGTCGTGCCGGGCATCATGCCGATCACGAATTTTGCCAATCTGGTGCGCTTCTCCGATGCCTGCGGTGCGGACATCCCGCGCTGGGTGCGCAAGGGCGCAGAACACCAGCCGGACGATGGCAGCCTGCGCGCTTTTGGCGAAGAGGTGGTAACCCGGTTGTGCGAACGCTTGCTGGCGCTGGGTGCGCCGGGGCTGCACTTCTATACCATGAACCAGTCTGCCGCCAGCTTGCGCATTCTCGACAATCTGGGTCTGTAATACATGGGCACCAACCGGCGGGCGGCGGACAAGTTCTATCAGCTTGTCGCCAACGACGAAGATGCACGGGTCTGTACCGACATCTCCGACGATGCCTGCCGTGAGGTGCCCGGCAATTTTGTCCGCATGCTCAGCAGCCAGGTGCTCACCAGCATCGGCGACCTCCTGATCAACCCGAAAACCGTACTGGCCTGGCTGATTGGCGCCGTGGGCGCGCCGGCCTCGCTGGTGGCGTGGCTGGTACCGATCCGCGAATCCGGCTCACTGATTCCCCAGTTGGCCATCGGCGCCTGGGTGCGCCGCCATCCGCAACGCAAATCTTTCTGGGTCCTGGGCTCGGTCCTGCAAGGGCTGGCCGTCGCCGGCATGGCCGCGTGCGTGTGGCTGCTCGATGGCCTGGCCGCCGGGCTTGGCATTATTGGCCTGCTGATCCTGTTCAGCCTCGCCCGAGGCCTCTGCTCTGTGGCAATGAAAGACGTGCAGGGCAAATGCATCCCCAAATCCCGGCGCGGCCGGCTCAGCGGGCTGGCCGCTACGCTCTCCGGGCTGATAACGCTGGCGCTGGCCGCCGTGGTATTCCACGACAATGCCGAGCCGGGGCCGGGTTTCTACACGGTGGTGTTGCTGGCCGCCGCAGCCACGTGGCTGCTGGCGGCTGCGCAGTTTGCCCGGGTGGAAGAATTCGATGGCGAAACCAGCGGCGGCGGCAATGCGTTCAAGGCCGCGTTGGCCAGCCTGTCATTGCTGCGCGACGATGCCCCCTTCCGTCATTTCGTGATATCCCGCGCCTTGCTCATGGCATCGGCGCTGGCGTCGCCCTTTATGGTCGTGCTGGCACAACAGCAGGGTGGGGGCGCCCTGGCGCTGGGCAGCTTTGTCATGGCCGCCAGCCTGGCCAGCGCCATCAGCGCGACGCTCTGGGGTTATATGGCCGACACGGCCAGCCGGCGGGTCATGGTGCTGGGCGGCGCCCTGGCCAGCCTGGCCTGCCTGCTGACCGGCGGCCTCGCCGTCATCGACAGCACGCTGGTGGCCGGGCTCTGGTTCTATCCGGCGGCCTTTTTTGTCCTGGCAGTGGCCCACGCGGGCGTGCGCATCGGTCGCAAGACCTACATGGTGGATATGGCGGGTGGGAACAAACGGACGGACTATGTGGCCGTCAGCAACACGGCGATTGGCGTGCTGCTGCTGGCCGCCGGCGGCCTGAGCGCGCTGGCGTCACTGATTTCCACAGCGGCCGTGCTGATCATGCTGGGTATGATGGGACTGGCGGGCGCCATCAGCGCTTTCCGACTCAAGGATGTGTCGGCCTGACGCTAACTCAGTACGCCTGGGTGTCGGTATCGTAGTATTCCAGTGACAACTGCACCGGCAGCGGGCGGGCATCCCCGTCACTGCGACGGGCGCCGCTTTCTTCAGCGATACAAGGCTTGAGGCCGACCAGATCAAAACCGGCCATGGCCGCGGTGTGGCCCACCGTCTGCCCGACCTTGTGACAGCTGATGACCGTCTGTGAGCCAGACAACGCGAGATTGCGGCGGCTGTCAGCGGCGGAAAGCGCCAGCATCAGCACCAGCGCCAGAATCATTGTGAAAACATAAATGGGCCTGGACAGCATCATTCTCTTTCTCACCAGGTCGTGCCGCGTTCTTTTTATGTGCTCCCGCGTGCATCAACGTGCCGCAGTGAGCCCCCGCTTCGCTCAAATTGACTGACTTCTCACAAACAACGTGACCCAGTCGAGCGTTATGACTTTATTGTTCATCAGGGGGTGCTTGCACTGAAGTACAGATTGATGTCGTTTTGTTGGGGCAGTGTTAACAAAAAGCACCCGAAAAGGTGCTGGAAACAACGCTTACTCACACAGCCTGATACGAAAGGATGAGATGTGTTTTCTTCTACGCTTTTAGCGTTAATTTTTGGCTGACTCTAAATAATTAGCGCCTGCGGCATGATGTTCACAGCGCGCGCTGTTACACCTTCCTGTACAGCAGATCCCAGACGCCATGCCCCAGCCGCGCGCCGCGCCGCTCGAACTTGGTTTCCGGGCGCCAGGCCGGGCGCGGCACAAAATCACCGTCCACCGCTGTATTCTCCCAGCCCGGCGCGTCACGCATCACCTCCTGCATATGGCCGGCATAGTCTTCCCAGTCTGTGGCCATATGAAACAGACCGCCGGGCGCCAGCTTGCGCAGCACCAGCGCGACGAACTCCGGCTGCACGATGCGTCGTTTGTGGTGTTTTTTCTTGTGCCAGGGGTCCGGGAAATACAGCTGCACCCGTGTCAGACTGCCGTCCGGCACACACTCCGCCAACACCTCCACGGCGTCATCACAATAGCTGCGCAGGTTCGTCAGGCCCTGCTCTTCAATCGCCATCAACAGGGCGCCGACGCCGGGGCGGTGCACCTCGATGCCGATAAAATCCATGTCCGGCGCCGCGCTGGCCATCTCCACCAGCGACGCGCCCATGCCGTAACCGATCTCCAGCACGCGCGGCGCCTCGCGGCCGAATACCGTCGGGTACGCCAGCATGCCAGCGGCGCGCTCCAGGCCGTACACCGGCCACAGCACTCTCAATGCGCGCTCCTGGCCCGGGGTCAGGCGGCCTTCACGCAGCACGAAGCTGCGCACCTTGCGCATCACACGTCCGGTCACCGGATCCTTGTCCTGTTTGATGAAGTCGAGCATGCGCAATCCGCTTTCCGGCGTGAGGGGCCGCTATTCTAGAGCCTGACATCACGCTTTGCATTGATCCTGACACATCTTGTCCGCAGGACCATTCAGCGTGACCCGTGTGCCGCAGATGTGATGTACGGCAGATTGACTCTCATCTGAAGATGGTGGAATCTCACCCCGCTGCACTCTGAGGGGAGGGGCAGCGAGAATCATAACAGGGCCCGCACCACAGCTACCGCGACGGGCTCGCACATCGTAGAGGGAAGGTTCATGGGCCTGTGGTTAATCGTTGCCGTGGTGCTCGCCTATGCAGGCTGCATCATGTTCGTGCGTTATCGTTCCAGTGTGAGCTTCCCGCTATCCCGGCAGCTGACCGACTTTTCCACCTTCATGGTGCCCTTCAACCTGCCCGCCTACCTGTTGTCCCGCGTGCCCACGACACCGCGCATCAGTGCCGACCATTTCCCGGAGCTGCGTCTGATCGAGGATAACTGGGAGGTGATTCGTGACGAGGCCCTGGCGCTGTACGAGCACGGCCATATCGCCGCCAAGGACGACCTGCCGGCGAGCAGTTTTTACAAGAATGGCCGCTGGAAGAGCTTCTACCTGAAGCTGTATGACAGTGACATCCCCTCGGCCCGCGCATTGGCGCCCAATACCATGGCGCTGCTGGACAAGACCCCGACGATCAACATTGCGCTGTTTGCCATGCTGATGCCGGGCAAGAAACTCAGCAACCACCACGACCCGTTTGCCTATACGCTGCGCTATTCCCTGGGCCTGAGCACGCCCAACTCCGAAGATTGCGCCCTGGTGGTCGACGGCGAACATTACACCTGGCGCGACGGGCAGAGCATCATCTTCGATGAAACCTACTTCCACTCTGCGCACAATCGCACCGATGTGCCGCGCATCATTCTGATGACGGATGTGGATCGCCCCCTGCATCTGCGGTGGGTGCAGCGCGCCTATTTCCTGTTCGGTCGTTTTTTCAACAGTCTGTTTGCCATCGACAATCTGGACAGCCAGCGCAGCGGTATCGGCAATCGCCTGGGCAAGGGCGTGCTCGCTTACAGCGCACTGCTCAAGCGCATCAAACACCGCAATCGGAGTCTGTACATCGTCACAAAATGGCTGATCCTGCTCGGATTGCTGGGGCTGCTCGTCTGGCGCATCGCATAGACGGGCTGACGCGACGGTTGCGCTATTGAGGTAGCGACGCAGGTCGGCTAAGGTTTGCGGCCCGTTTCCGGTGCGCCCTCCCCAGGGCGCCCGCAGCCTTCGAGATAGCCTTATGTGGTTCAGAAATCTGTCCGTGTTCCAGAGCAGCCAGCCGTTCAAATGGTCATCTGCCGAGCTGGACGACATGCTGTCCCGGGCGCACTGTCCGAGCATCACCCAGCAAGCCCTGAGCGTTGATGGTTTTGTCGCGCCGGTGAAGACCGATGAACGCATGGTGCATGACACCGACGGGCTGATCTTCGCCACCTACCAGGAAACATCCCGGCTGTTGCCCGGCGCCGTGATCAAGGAAGAGCTGGAAGAGCGCGTTCAGCAGATCGAAGCAAAGGAAGGCCGCAAACCTGGCCGCAAGGAGCGCGCCGATCTCAAGGATCAGATCACTTTCGAGCTGATGCCGAAAGCCTTTACCCGCTCCCGACGCATTCCCTTTCTGATCGACATGATGCGGCATCGCATCATCATTGATGCCTCCGGCGCGCGCGCTGAGCAGGTGGTCGCCGCGCTCCGCAAGGCCGTGGGTGATCTGCCGGTCAAACCGCCCGGCGCAGAGCATGCCCCCGCGGCAGCGATGACCGAATGGCTCCGCAACCCGGCCAGCCTGCCAGGCGGGCTGACGCTGGGCGACCGTTGCGAACTCAAGGCTGACAGCGACGCTGGCGCCAGTGTGCGTTTCACGGCGATGGATCTGGGCCGCGAGGAAATTCTCGCCCACCTGGAGACCGGCATGGCCGTGGTCAAACTCAATCTCTGCTGGGATGACGCCTGCGAATTCGACCTGTCAGACAAGCTGGAGATCAAGCGACTGCGGCCGCTGGACATGCTGCGGGAAAATATCGACGCCATCGATGAAGAGGATGTGCTGGCGGAGCTGATGGCGCACATCAGCCTGCAGGGCGGACTGATGCGCAGCATCCTTGATCGGCTTTACACGTTTTTTGGCGACGAGGCCCAGGCGCCCACCCCTGTGAGCCGCTGAGTTACTCCTCGGTGAGCATCACCGCCAGGCCGTAGCCACACGGCTCGATGCTGCAGTTGACCATGATCACCGACACCCGGTACTCCGCTTCAACCTTCGGTGTGTAGTTCAGTACCGGCAAATCGTCGTCCAGCAGGTCCGAGGCGACGACATTGCCGCGACTATCGCGCAGCACCAGATCAATATCGTCACAGTCCTGGTCGCAGGCGGCCAGCATCACGTGGGCCCGCCCACCCTGCAGGCGCACCACCAGCTCCTCCCGTTCGCCAGCCTCCAGAGCGCCGAAGCGGGGCGATTCGCGCAACACATAACCGCCGCCAAGAAAAATTCTGACGCCTTCCTCTATCTGCATACCCACAACGCCGCCCGACTGGGCACTGACCAGCGGAGCGGCCGCAGCCAGCCACACGGCCATCATGGCCCTTCCGGACGTTCTCAACACAGAACGCCATGCGTTACCGCTCATGCTCCGTTTCATAGTGATCTACCCCTGCTGTTGTTTGTCATTATGATGGCGCGGCCTCATCTTCTGAACACCGGCCACAACGCCAACAGCCACTGCACGGGTATTCAGACGGCCAACGTGCGGACAGGGCGCACTTCGATACTGCCCACTCTGGCCGGCGGAATGGCCGCCGCAATCCTGAGGGCCTCTTCCATGTTGTCAGCCTCGATCAGGTAGAACCCTGTGAGCTGTTCCTTCGTTTCCGCAAACGGGCCGTCAGTGACCGACACCTGCCCCTCGCGGACCCTGACCGTCACGGCAGTGGCCACAGGTTCGAGCGCCTCGGCGGCCACCATCTTCCCGCTACGCGCCACGGCCTCGGCATAGGCGTGGCACTCGGCATCCTCAGGACTTTCCGGCAGGCTGTGGAGCAAATGCTCATCACTGTAGACCAGACACAGGTATTTCATTTTTGCTCTCCTGTTTTCTCACCGCGCCTGCTTGCACCACATCAGGTCAGCTCACGTAAACGCAGTGCAAAAAAATCCCGCTCGGCCTGTTGCGTGGAATAGGCCAGCGCTTCAGCGTAGGCATCGCGCGCTTCGGCGCGACGTCCCAGACGACGGTACATGTCCGCCCGCGCGGCGTGGGCCAGACTGTACTCGCGCAGATCGCCGCGCTCCAGTATCGCATCAATCAGCGCCAGGCCAGTGTCGGGTCCGTCACGCATTGCCACCGCCACCGCCCGATTCAGTGCCACCACCGGCGACGGCGCAGCCCGCAACAGGACATCATACAAACCGACGATCTGCGGCCAGTCTGTCTCATCGGCGGTGCGCGCCTCCGCATGCACCGCCGCGATGGCCGCCTGTAACGCATAAGGACCAAAACGGCGCGAACGCAACGCCGTCTCCACCAGGGCTTCGCCTTCCGCAATCAATGCCGGGTCCCACAGCGTGCGGTCCTGATCCGCCAGCAGAATCGGCGCGCCCTCCGGCGTCATACGCGCGGGACGCCGGGCCTCCGCCAACAGCATCAACGCCAGCAGGCCTGCCACCTCCGGTTCGGGCAGCAGCTCGTGCAGCAGACGACCCAGCCGCACCGCCTCCGTCGAAATATCCGTGCGCACCAGTGCGCTGCCGGAGCTCGCATAATAGCCTTCATTGAAGACCAGATAGATGACACGCAGGACGGCATCCAGCCTGCCCGCCAACTCAGCGCGCTCGGGCACGGCATAGGGTATCCCTGCATCACGGATTCTGTTTTTTGCTCTGACGATGCGCTGCGCCAGGGTCGGCGTGCCCACCAGAAAGGCACGGGCGATTTCTTCTGTGGTCAGGTCACAGACTTCCCGTAACGTGAGTGCCACCTGTGCGTCCTCCGGCAACGCGGGATGGCAACAGGTGAAGATGAGACGCAGCCGGTCGTCCTCCACACTGTCTTCCAGTGCGCGGGTCACCGGGTCTTCTTCTTGCCCTTCAAGACGGATCGCCAGCTCGCGCACCGAGGCATCGAAGCGCACACGGCGGCGCAGGCGGTCAATCGCCTTGAAGCGTCCGGCAGATACCAGCCAGGCGCGCGGGTTGTCGGGCACGCCATCGCGCGGCCACTGCTCCACCGCCGCGATGAACGCATCCTGCAAGGCCTCTTCCGCCAGATCAAAATCACCCAGCAGCCGGATCAGCGTTGCCAGCACGCGCCGGGATTCGGCGCGGTATACCGCTTCGATGCGTACTTGCACAGCGCGCTCATCAGTCAAGGCAAGCCCTCACGCTCTTCCGCCAGCGGCCTGATCGGACGCACCTCCACTGTGCCGGCGCCTGCAAACGGCACCCGGCTCGCCACGCGAATCGCATCGTTCAGGTCCCGGGCCTCAATCAACAGAAAGCCGGTGAGCGGCTCACTGCCGGACACCAGTGGCCCCGGCACCACCTGACCGACGCCCTCACGCACGAACACCGACGCCGTGGCGGACGCGCCCCCCAGCGCCTCCGCCGCAAGATAATGGCGCGAGGCACGCACCACATCATCACAGACCAGATGCGCTTGCTCAACGGCTCGCCGCCCACAGGCCGGCAATATGCAGGGCTGGCGCAACGCACCGTAGATCAGACACAGATATTGCATAGCGGCTCCGGGCCCTCTGATGTGTTTTGACGACATGTTCTGGTCGCCCACCGCCACGCCCTTTCGACAGAGGACCGCCATCTCACGTGCTGTGTGATCGACGCCGCGAACGAGGGGCATACAGAAGTGCGTTTGTGGCCGTCCAACACGTGTGATAGAAATCACAAATGCATCTCCGGGGATCAACAATGAGCATGACTGCCGCACCGGCTGGCAAACCGGCCACCGACGCCCAGGCGCTGGTGATCGACGCTGTTCACGGGCCTGAAAACCGCCCGACGCTCGTCTTCATTCATGGCTGGTGCTGTCGGCGGGACTACTGGCAAGCCCAGGTGGACGCCCTGCGCGGCGACTACCCGATGTGGGTCGCCGACCTGCCCGGGCATGGCGACAGCCCTGCCAGTGGGACACACACCATCGAGACCCTCGCCGACACCCTGATCCAGGCGCTGCGTCGGGACAGCCGGGGCATCAGTGGCCCTGTGGTGCTGATCGGTCATTCCATGGGGGGTGCTGTAGCGCTGGAAGCCGCTGCCCGACTGGGGCCTCAGGCTGCGGGCGTCATCCTGGTGGACAGTTTCGTGATTGATTACGGCGGCCTGGACGCGGACACGCAGGGCGCTATCCATGCGCCGTTTCGCGCCGACTTTAGCGCCGCCATGGCGGATCTGATCGACAACACCAGCACCGCCCTGACACCGGTGGCGCTCAAAGCGCGCCTGAAACGGGAAATGGCTGACGCGGACCCCGCCCGGGCCCTGCCGTTATGGGCCGCGTTGCTCGCCTGGCAACCCGACGCTCTGGCGCAGCTGGACTGCCCCATCCACGCCATCAACGGCAGCCTGATTCCCGACAGCGCACGCACCCGCTGCGCGCCCTGGGTGAGCGAGATCGTGGTGCCGGGCACCGGCCACTTTCTGCAAATGGAGGTCCCCGACCAGGTCAATGCCCACCTGCGCGATCTGCTCGCAGACATTGCCGCGTGGCCTGCGAGGTGAGCGCATCGCCGAGCGGGTCAGCGCAGCGGCTGGCACAGCATCAGCCGCAGCTGCTCGACACCCTGTACCGCGCCGCCGCCGAGCCGGCCCACTGGCAAGCGGTGCTGCATCAGCTGGTGGAGATACTGGACGCGCGCTCTGCGCGACTGCTGGTGCTGGATCGCAAGGCCGCATCGGTGCAGACCGGTGTCGTGATCAACCATTGCGAGCACTACTATCAGCAATACGTCGATCACTACGTCAATCTGTGCCCCTGGCGGCCCGAGCTGGCACAGAAGCCATCGGGGCAGCTTTACAGCACTTATCTGGATTTTTCCTGCCGGCAACCGGATTTTCTGAAATCCCGCTTTTTCAACGAATGGGCACGCCCGCAAGGCATCCACCACGGCATGCTCGGCACCGTCTACCAGGACCCGGACTGCACCGTGCAATTGCTGGTGCAGCGCACGGATGGCCCCGGCCACTTCAGCCGGGAAGAAACCCGGGCCATGAATACCCTGGTGCCACACCTGCAGCATGTCTGCCAACTGCGGCGCCTGTATGAAGACAATCAGCTGCGCAGCGGCGCCATGGTGCGCTCCGCTGAAACCCTCGCCAGTCCGTTCCTGTTGCTGGATGCCTCACACAGGGTGGTCTATCTGAGTCCGCGTGCCGAAGCCCTGATTCAGGCCAGCACCGTCATGCGTCTTCAGCAGAACCGTCTGCGGCTCTGTGCGCCGGCCGCACAACATCATTTCCAGACCGCTTGCACCGAAGCCGCCCGGGCCTTTGATCCGGCACCTGACGGTGTACGAAGTGGCGCGCCGCCGCTGCGCCTGCATTGTCCGGAACACGGGGATATCTGGCTGCGCATTTTGCCCGTGCAGGGCGATGACGTGCCCTTGCTGTTTACACCCCGCCGGGCTTTCGTGGTCGTGCAGCTGCAACCGGCAGCGCAACGCCCGGCCATCTCCTCCGCGCAACTACAGCACCTCTTTGATCTGACACCCCGGGAAGCGCATATCGCCTGCAGGCTCGCCGAGGGGGATTCCGTGCAACGCATCGCCGACGTCAGCCAGACGCAGGAAAGCACGGTGCGCACTCACCTCAAACGCCTGTTCCTGAAAACCGGCACGCACAGCCAGGCCGATCTGGTGCGCTGCGTGCTGACCAGCCCGGCCTGTACCTGGTCTATCTGAGCGGCTTATCCCGGCTGGTCGTGTACCCCATTTGGGGGACGACACCTGCCGCACCGTGCGTAAGGCTCACTGCGGAGGGAATGACGCATGAGCCAGATACAGCAATCCAGTACCAGCCATAGCGATAGGCATCGCAATAGACATAGTGCGGGCAGCATGGGCCGTACAGGGGCGGTCATCAATTGGGCGCCGCTGGCACTGGGCACCGCACACAAACACCGCGTCCGCATTCTGTGTCGACGGATGCTGGGGCGCGACACCCTGCTGATCGAGGACGCCACCGATTTTGTCTTGCGGGAACTGGCCCGGGACAACTGGTCGCGCTGTCTCCGTTTTCAGGGCAAGGCGAAGCCGGACACCTGGCTTTATCTGTTGTCCGTGCAGCTGATTCGGGAATATCGGAAGCGCCTGCTCGAACCGCCCGGCCGGTGACCTGACCGGCCCGCATCAAGCCTGTTGCAAATGCGCGGTGAGCGCATGCATGAAGTCCATGCACGCCTTGAGCTGGGGCAGGGTGACAAATTCGTCCGGCTGGTGTGCCTGACGGATGCTGCCGGGGCCGCAAATAACCGTGGGCAATCCGGCCTGTTGAAACTGGCCCGCTTCGGTCGCGTAGGCCACCTGTTCCGTTGGCAATTCACCCAGCAGCCTGTTGCACAAGGCCAGCGCCGCGCCGTTATCGCGATTGGCCAGCGGCGGCACGGTGGCGGTCAACCGCTCGGTGCGCACTGACACCTCTGCCAGACCTTTACCATGTTCTGCCACCAGTGCGTCCGCGCGCGCCTCAACGCGGGCCAACAATGCCTCGAACTGATCCGTCGGCAAATGGCGGATTTCCCAATCGAAATGGCATTCAGGCGCCATGACATTGATCGCAATACCGCCCTGGATACGGCCCACATGCAGGGTCGAGTGGGCAATATTGAACGCCTCATCGACACATCCTTCAGTGCGCAGATCAGCCATGACGTCTTCGATGGCCGTCACCAGCCGCGCCGCCAGATGGATCGCGGACACGCCCTGATCAATCTGGCTGGAGTGCGCCGCCTTGCCGGTGACCACGGTGCGCAGATTGGTACTGCCCTTGTGGGCCACCACCGGCTGCATCAACGTTGGCTCGCCGACAATCACCGCCGACGGGCGCGGATGCGCCGCCAGCAATCGCTCGATCATGCGCGGCGCGCCCAGACACCCCACTTCTTCATCGTAGGACAGCGCCAGATAAATCGGCCGCTGCAATGGGGTCTGTGACCACACCGGCAGCATCGCCAGCGCGCAGGCGATAAAACCTTTCATGTCACAGGTGCCACGACCGTGCAGCCGCTGGTCATCGCCGGGCGTCAACACAAACGGATCGCTGTGCCAGTCCTGGCCCGCCACCGGCACCACGTCGGTATGCCCGGACAGCACAACGCCCCCGGCAACGGCAGGCCCGATGCGCGCCAGCAGATTGGCCTTGCGGCCATCATCACTGGCAACACGCTCGCAGACGGCGCCATGTTGCGTCAGCAACGCCTCGGCATGATCAATCAATGCCAGATTGGAATCCCGCGACACAGTGGGGAAACCCACCAGCGTGGCCAGTTGCTCCTGCGCGGTCGCGGCATCCATCAGACTTTGCTCACACCGTCCAGCGGCGAGGACGCGCTGGCATAGGCCTTGCGCGGCATGCGCCCGGCAAGAAACGCCTCGCGCCCTGCCTCGATGGCTTTTTTCATGGCGCTGGCCATCAGGACCGGCTGGCCGGCATGGGCAATCGCCGAGTTCATCAACACGCCTTCGCAGCCCAGCTCCATGGCCAGCGCGGCATCGCTGGCGGTGCCGACGCCGGCATCGACGATGATCGGCACGTTGGCTTCTTCGATGATGATGCGGATGTTATGCGGATTGAGAATACCGAGCCCGGAACCGATCAATGAGCCCAGCGGCATGACCGCGACGCAGCCCATGTCTTCCAGCGTCTTCGCCGCGATGGGGTCGTCGTTGGTATAAACCATCACCTTGAAACCGTCCGCGACCAGTTGCTCTGCGGCGATCAGGGTTTCACGCATTTGCGGGTACAGGGTTTTCTGGTCGCCCAGCACTTCCAGTTTGACCAGGTCATGGCCGTCCAGCAGTTCCCGGGCGAGCTTGCAGGTGCGCACCGCGTCTGCGGCGGTGTAGCAACCGGCCGTGTTCGGCAGAATCGTGTACTGGTCCGGCGAGATAAAATCCAGCAGGTTCGGTTCGCCCGCGTTCTGGCCAATGTTCGTGCGCCGGATCGCCACCGTGACAATTTCTGCGCCGCTCATTTCGATGGCCGCGCGGGTCTCGTCAAAATCCCGGTACTTGCCGGTGCCGATCAACAGACGTGATTGATAGGTCTTGCCCGCTACCTGAAAGGTATCGGGCCCTTGCGCACCAGACACTTGTGAATCACTCATTACTGCTCCTGTGGGATCTTATAGACACGCACTGTCGCTCAACCGCCGCCAATGGCGTGGACAATTTCAATCGTATCGCCATCGTGCAGCCGGGAGGTGCCGTGTTCGCCTTTCGGGACGATATCACCGTTCACTTCCACGGCCAGACGCCGGCCGCTGATCTCGAGACGGGTCAGCAAGTCAGCAATGGTCTCACCGTCGAAAACAAGTGTGTCGCCGTTAACCTGGAGTTGCATGGCTATCAGACCGTTTTGTAGAGAGAAAAGGCGAGCCAGACCCAGCCGATAATCAGCAGGGTGCCGCCCACCGGCGTCACCGCACCGAGCCAGCGCTGACCGGTCAGCACCAGCAGATAGAGGCTGCCACTGAACACCAGCATGCCGGCAAACAGTATCCAGCCTGCGGTAATGATACCGGCGGCAGCGCTGAACTGTTTTGCCAGCACGCCCACCAGCAACAGGCCCAGGGCCTGGAAAAAATGATACTCACTGGCCGTGGCCCAGGTATCGAGTCGCCCGGCCTCCAGCAGGCCCGCCTCGACCCGGGCCTTGAGGCCGTGGGCACCAAAGGCACCACACACCACGGCCAGCGCGGCATTCAGGGCACCCAGTATCAACAGGATCTTCATCAGCACGGCTCACAACAGTGGGACACAAAAACGCCGCCCGAGGGCGGCGTTCATTCTACCTGAGATCGGCGCCGGCATTCAGCGCTCATACCTCATTGCTCACGGCTCAGACCTCACGCCACCATGGCATTGCGCAACTTGCCGATCGCTGCGTTTTCCAGCTGCCGGATGCGCTCTGCGGAAACGCCATAATGGTTGGCCAGATCCTGCAGGGTGGTCTTGTCTTCGGCAAGCCAGCGGCGCTCGAGGATGTCGCGGCTGCGCTCATCCAGGCTCAGCATCGCCGAGCCGAGACGCCGGCTGCTCTGCTCCTGCCAGTCCTGATCGGCCAGAATGTCCGCCGGGTCGCCGCCGTCCGCTTCAAGGTACTGGGCGGGCGATACCACCGGGCTGTCATCATCGTCGTCCATGGGGCCGTCGAAAGACGCATCAAAGGCCGCCAGGCGGCCTTCCATTTCCCGCACATCGCGGGTACTGACGCCGAGGTCATCCGCCACGCGCTGGGTCTCTTCCGGGGTCAGTCGTGCCAGACGTTTCTTGGCACCGCGCAGGTTGAAGAACAGTTTGCGCTGCGACTTGGTGGTAGCCACCTTGACGATGCGCCAGTTCTTCAACACGAACTCGTGAATTTCAGCCTTGATCCAGTGTACGGCGAAGCTGACCAGCCGCACGCCCACATTCGGGTCGAACCGGCGCACCGCTTTCATCAGACCGACATTGCCTTCCTGGACCAGATCGCCCAGCGGCAGCCCGTAGCCGGTGTAGCTGCGGGCAATATGCACCACGAAGCGCAGGTGCGAGAGCACCAGGCTGCGCGCTGCATCGATATCATCCTCGTAGAACAACCGCTCTGCCAGGGCACGCTCATCTTCCGCGCTCAGTATCGGCACGGCACTGGCTGCCGAGATGTAGCTGTCCAGGCTGCCGCCGGGCACATTCATCAGTTGCAAGGCATCAAATTTCTGCAGTTGCATGGTCTTGTTCCTTATCCGGGTAGCTCGTCGCTCAGCCTCAGCTGATACGCGCTTTGAGCAGGATATTAGCACTCGTTGCCTTGGAGTGCTAAGGGTGTGCATTTGTTCCCCTGATAGGCCCAGGCTATGCAGACGTGTTTGTGGGCAGCAGGCCTCTCAGAGAAGCTGCGGGTCGATGTCATTGAGGTGGCGGGAGACCGCCAGCCAGGCGCCCATCAGCCCCAGAAGACCCGCAAACAGCGGCAGCACCAGCACGTTCACAAAGCCGATGCCGACTAGCGAGTACTCACTATCGTACAGTGCCGTCAGCTCATCAATGGGTGAACCGATCCACAGCAGGGCGATCTGCACCAGCACTACGGACACCAGCCCGCCTGCCAGCCCGAACCAGAAACCGGTATACAGAAACGGGCGGCGCACAAAACCGTCGGTGCCGCCCACCAGCTTGATCACCACGATTTCCTCGCGGCGGCTTTCGATGGCCAGGCGGATGGTATTGACCACCACCAGCACCACAGCGAGCGCCAACGCCAGTGTCAGTGCCCCGACAATACGGCCGGCCAACTCGATCATGGCGTGCAGCCGCTGCACCCAGAGCACATCGAGTTGCGCCAGATCCACCTCGGGCATGGCGTTCAGGGCGGATTGCAGGGCGGCCAGCTGATCCGGGTGGGCGTCCACGGGATACACCATGATCAGCGGCGGCAACGGGTTGTCCGGCAGCGCGTCCAGCACATCGCCAAAGCCGGACAGCTCGCGGAATTCCGCCAGCGCCTGCTCCCGCGTGACGGACTGGGTGCGCGCCACATCATCACGCGCTTGCCAGGTCGCCGCCAGCGCACGCTGCTGGTCGCTATCCACGTCGTCCTTCAGAAATACCGACAGATGGGCGTTGCCATCCCAACCGCGCGTCGCGGCCTGGGCGTTTTCCAGCAACACCGTGATGCCCGCTGGCAGCGCCAGGGCAATGGCAATCACCAGCACCGTCATGGCCGTTGCGGCAGGCGCGGCGCGCATGCGCAGCAAGGCATCCCGTGCCGAATCCCGGTGATGCAGGCGCCAGGACTCGAGGCGGTCTCGCCAGGCGCTGCGGGCGGCGCGGGCGCCACTGCTGCGACGCGGTGGCGTGACCGGCGCGGCGCGCTTCGGTTTCAGCGGTGTGGCATTACGGCCGGGGCGCTTCGTGGTCATACAGGCGTCTCATCCCGGTCGGCGACCAGATGGCCTTCGCGCAGGGTCAGCAATCGGTGGCTGTAACGGGCAATCAGGGACAGGTCATGGGTGGCGATCATGACGGCGACGCCTACGCGGGCAAAATCCTTGAACAGATCCATGATTTCTGCCGACAGCTCCGGGTCAAGATTACCGGTGGGCTCGTCCGCCAGCAGCAGGGGCGGCTTGTTGACCACGGCACGGGCGATGCCCACGCGCTGCTGCTCACCGCCGGAGAGCATCATCGGGTTGAGCTTCTCCTTGCTCAGCAGGCCGACCTTGTCCAGCGCGGCACGCACACGCTTGCCGATATCTGCCCGGGGGAAACCGGCGATCACCAGCGGCAAGGCCACGTTGTCATAGACGCTGCGATCAAACAGCAGTTGATGATTCTGGTGCACCATGCCAATGCGACGGCGCACCAGGGGAATCCCGCTGCGGCCGACACGATTGAGCGGAATGCCATCCACGAGAATCTCACCGGCGGTGGGCCGCTCGATCATCATGATCAATTTCAACAGGGTGCTTTTGCCCGCGCCGGAGTGCCCGGTGAGAAAGGTCAGCTCGCCCGCAGGCAGCGTCAGCGATACCTGCTTCAGCGCATCCTTGCTGCCCATGCCCGGGCTGCTATACCGCTTGCTGACGCGATCCAGCTGTATCATTCACCGACTCCGCACCCGGACTAAGCCCCGGTGACATCCTCAAACAGCGCCTGAACAAATTCCTCGGCATCAAACGGCCGCAGGTCCTCGAGCTTTTCACCCACGCCGATAAAGCGGATCGGCAGACCGGTGCGTTGTGCCAGCGCGAACAGAATGCCGCCTTTGGCGGTGCCATCCAGCTTGGTCAGTGCCAACCCGGTGACGCCTACCGCCTTGCGGAACTCCAGCGCCTGGTTGATGGCATTCTGGCCGGTGCCGGCATCCAGCACCAGCAGCACTTCGTGGGGCGCGTCGGGGATCAGCTTCTTCATCACCCGCACCACCTTGCTGAGTTCCTCCATCAGGTTGCCGCGGGTATGCAGCCGGCCTGCGGTATCCGCAATCAGGACATCCACGCCCCGCGATACCGCCGCCTGCACGCCATCGAAGATCACCGAGGCGGAGTCCGCGCCGGTGTGCTGTGCAATCACCGGAATATCGTTGCGCTCGCCCCACACCTGAAGCTGCTCTACCGCGGCGGCACGGAAAGTGTCCCCCGCTGCCAGCATCACGGACTTGCCGTCGTTGCGCAGCCGTTTGGCCAGCTTGCCGATCGTCGTGGTCTTGCCAACGCCGTTCACGCCAACCATCAGGATCACGTAGGGTTTCTTGTCCGGTTCGATCACCAGGGGTTTGTTCACTGGCATCAGCAGCCGCCGCAGTTCTTCCTGCAGCGCGTCATACAAGGCATCGGCATCCACCAGTTCCTGGCGGCCGACCCGTTCTGTCAGGGCATTAACGATGGTATCGGTGGCTTCCACCCCGACATCGGCGACCAGCAGCTGGGTTTCAATCTCTTCGAAAATCTCGTCATCAATTTCCTTGGCGCCCACCAGCAGGTCTGCCAGGCCCTTGCCGAAATTCTGGCGCGTTTTGCCCAGCCCGGTTTTCATCCGCGTCCAGAGGTTCTCCTCCTGCGATGATTCACCAGCCGCCGACGGTGCAGGTGCTACGCTGTCGGCTGCGTTATCCGCCTCATCCTGCCGACGACGGAACATGCGGGAGAACAGCCCCCCGTCCTTGCGCTCATCGTCCTTGTCGGAATCAGGTTTGCTGGAAACTTCATCAGTCATGCCGGGTCTTTCCACTGTGTGGTGATGGTATGGAGGCCGCGCTATCCTATCATCCCGCCTCAGGCAGAGAAATGCAGCGGCACACGGCCACACTGAGACATATTGAAGAGACGAGTCCTATTTGATGCTGATGCGAACAACCCGCCACACCCGGCCAGCCCCTGTCATGCACTCGATGATACGCCTTTTGACGTTACGCGGACTGCGCCTCCTCGCGCTGGCAACAACGCTGTGCCTGCCCACCAGCGTCTGGTCCGCCGATCTGGTGCCGCCGACACATGAATTCACGCTCGATAACGGCCTGCGCGTGCTGGTGCGGCAAGACCACCGCGCCCCGGTCGCCGTGGTCATGGTGTGGTACAAGGTCGGCAGCATTGACGAACCGCCGGGCATGACCGGCATCAGCCACATGCTCGAGCACATGCTGTTCAAGGACACCAAACACCTGTCGCCGGGGGATTACTCCAGTCTCGTGGCCCGTTTCGGCGGCCAGTCGAACGCCTTTACCGCCTACGAGTACACCGGCTATTACCAGCAGTACGAGGCGACGCGCCTGCCCCTGGCGCTGGAGCTGGAAGCCGAGCGCATGGCCCATTTGCGCATCGACGATGATGAATTCTTTCGCGAGCTGCAGGTGGTGCTTGAAGAGCGGCGCCAGCGCACCGACGACAATCCCAACGCGTTGGCCTGGGAAAAATTCACCGGCATTCTCAGCCCCGGCCAGGGCTATGCCCACCCGATCATCGGCTGGCGCCAGGAGATACAGCAGTATCAACCGGAAATGGCCGAGCACTGGTATGAGCGCTGGTACATGCCCGGCAACGCCACACTGGTCGTGGCGGGTGATGTGGACGTTGATGAAGTGCGCGCTCTCACGGAGCGCTTCTTTGGCGCCATCCCGGCCCGCGATGTGCCCGCCCGGCCAGAACCCCGGCAAGCCGACATCGCCGGGGAGCGCCGCCTGAATCTGGTCATGCCGGTCCAGGTGCCAACCCTGTATATGGGCTGGAACCTGCCCTCGCTGCTGACCGCCGAAGACACCCACGAGTTTTACGCCCTGAGCATGCTCAGCGGCATTCTGGACGGCGGCCGCAGCGCACGTTTTCAGCGTAATCTGGTGCGCGGGCCGCGCCTGGCCGCAGGTGTCAGCGCCAACTATCGCGGCCTCGCCCGGGGCGACGGCGCCTTTATCGTCAGTGGCACTCCCACACCGGGCACCAGCCTGGATCAACTGGAAGCCGCCGTCGAAGCAGAAATACGCGCTATTGTCGAAACGCCGCCGGACGTCGCGGAGCTGGATCGCGTGCGCGCCCAGGTGCTTTCCAGCCATGTTTTCGGGCAGGACTCCCTGTTCGGGCAAGCGATGGAGCTGGGCTATCTGTCTGTGCTGGGCATCGACTGGCGCCTGCGTGCCGGCATGGCCGAGGCCCTGGCGGCCGTCACCCCGGAAGACGTCAGCGCGGTGGCGCGCCGCTATCTCACCCGCGAACGTCGTGCGGTGGCTTTTGTCGAGCCGCACGTTGCACCAGACACAGCGCAGGAGACAGCTGATGAGTGACCGCCGTTTTTTCATCGCACTGTGCGCCGTGCTCGCGCTCATCGCGCTGGCTTTTGTCATCAACTGGCCCGCAACGTCCTCACAGGCACAAACCGACGCGGCGCACTTCCCCACCTCGCTGGCGGAAGTCCGTGCCGCCGAACCGGGTCGCCGCGAACTGTCGATACAGCAATGGCAGACCGACGCCGGGAGCCGCGTGCTGTTCGTCCACACCGATCAGCTGCCCATGCTCGACGTGCGCCTGGTATTCAATGCCGGCAGCGCCCGGGACGATGATCTGGCGGGCCTGGCCAGCCTCACCAATGCGCTGCTGGATCAGGGCGCAGACGGCCTTGATGTGGACGATATCGCCCGCGAATTCGAGGATATGGGGGCACGTTTCGGCACCAGCAGTCACCGGGACATGGGGCTGGTCAGCCTGACCACCCTCAGCGATGACGAATTCCGCACACCCGCGCTGGCACTGGCGACACGCATCCTGCGCAGCCCGGATTTTCCGGAAGATGCTCTGGGACGCATCCGCACGCAGATGCTGCAGAGTCTGCTGATGCAGCAACAGGTGCCCGGCCCGCAAGTCGCCCGGGCCTATAACAACGCCCTGTTCGGCGCGCACCCCTACGGCATCCATGCCGGTGGTTCGCCGGAGAGCCTGCCGCGCATCACGCCGGAAGCCGTTGCCGCGTTCTATCAGCGCTACTACACCGCCGGCAATGCCGTGATTGCCCTTGTCGGCGCAGTGAAAGAGGACGAGGCGCGGCAGATTGCCGAGCAACTCAGTGACGCCCTGCCGGCCGGCGAGCGCGCCCCGGCGCTGCCGCAGGCGGCCATTCCCGGCGAGAAGACACAGACCCACGTGGATTTCGCGTCGTCCCAGACCCATATCCATATCGGCACGCAGCTGGTGCGCCGGGACCATGAAGACTATGTCGCGCTGTACGTGGGCAACCATATTTTCGGTGGCGGCGGTTTCAACGCCATCCTGATGGACGAAGTGCGGCAGAAGCGCGGGCTGGTGTACGGCGTCAGTTCCTCCCTGTCGCCCATGGCGGCGGCCGCGCCCTTCACCATCGCGCTGCAAACCGCCAACAGCAATGCGGACGAAGCGCTCGGCCTGACGCTGGATCTGCTGGCAGATTTTGTCGCTGACGGCCCCACCGCAGAACAGGTTGAGCTGGCGGTGGACTATCTCACCGGCAGTTTCGCCATGAGCACCGCCTCCAACAGCGCGATTGTCGGCCAACTTGGCTCCATGGGCTTCTACGATCTGCCGCTGGATTACATGGACCGATTCCAGCGTGATATCGCTGCGGTGACGCCTGCGCAGATTCGCGACGCCCTGCGCCGCCACCTTGATCCGCAGCGGGTCGTGATCGCCAGTATCGGCCCACGTCAGCCGGAAGCACGGTTGCCCGAGGACGAGGATGGCGCCCGTGGCGACCAGTAAGGGCAGTGTGCGCATCATCGGCGGCACCCACCGTGGTCGCCGTCTGCATTTCATCGACCAGGGCGGCGACCTGCGCCCCAGCGGTGACCGCATGCGCGAAACCCTGTTCAACTGGTTGCAGCACTACGGGCTGCACCAACGCCGGGTGCTGGATCTGTTTGCCGGTTCAGGCGTGCTCGGCGCCGAAGCGCTGTCGCGGGGCGCCGGCCATGCCGTGCTGGTGGAGAAGAAACGGGAGCGCGCCGCAGACCTGTCGCGCCAGCTGAAGCCGATCTTCGACACCCGCATTCATATCCAGTGTGCCGACGCGCTGACATGGCTGCAGCGCGAAACGCCCGCCACGCCCTTCGATCTGGTGTTCGTCGATCCACCTTATGATCTGGGCCTGGCAGGGAGCGCCTGCGCGGCACTCGACGCCCCCGGCTGGCTCAGCGCGGGCGCTCTGGTTTATGTTGAATCCCGGCGCCATGACCCCGCCCCGACGGTTCCGGCCCATTGGATACTGGAAAAGGAAAAGGAGGGCGGCGACGTGCGCGCCCGGCTTTACAAACAGATCTGACCGTCGCAACCACTCTGACTGTCGCAACCATAACGAGCAAGCGCTATGCCTCATCAACGCCGGATCATCGCTCACGCTCTGACGACTTGCCTGGCGCTGTGCGCGGCCCTGCTTTCCGTTGCGCTTTCCGCTGCGGCCAGCGCCAGCGATCCGGCCCGCTCCGGCAGCGTCAGCCAGCCGCATATTCAGGCCGAACTGTTCAGCGACGTCAGTGCCGTGGCCCCCGGCGACACCCTGACCGTGGCGCTGCGACTGCAACCCGACGAAGGCTGGCACACCTACTGGCTGAATCCGGGCGACTCCGGCCTGGAGACGCGCATCAACTGGACTCTGCCCGAGGGCGCCAGCGCCGACGGCATTCAGTGGCCGACACCGGAAAGCATCGCCGTTGAACACCTGGTCAACTACGGCTTCAAGGGCGACACCCTGTTACTGACCGACATTACCGTGCCCGCAGATCTCGGCGCGGACACCGACACGTTTGCGCTGACCGCCGATGCCAGCTGGCTGGTGTGTGAAGCCGAATGCATCCCCGGCAGTGCCTCCCTGTCCCTGACTCTGCCGGTGGCGGATATCAGTGAGCTGTCACCGCACACGGCGTTGTTTCGCCAGGGCCGCGACAGCCAACCGCAGGCGGCAGACTGGCCGACGCGCTTCGTCATCCACGACACCTACCTGGAAGTGCGCATTCAGGCGCCGGACGATCTGCCGACCACAGATCTGCATTTCTTCGCCGGCGCGGCAGAGCTGGTCGAGCACGCAGAACCCCAGAGCGTGACCCGCGAGGCGGGGGCGCTGGTCATCCGCCAGCCCCTCAATCTTTATTTCAACCAGACACCCGGGCGCTTCGCTGCCGTGTTGCGCCACGACCCGCCGGGCGCCAGCGCCAGCGCCTGGCTGCTGGACGCGCGCAACAACGCCCTGGTCGCTGAGGCCGGTGAGGTCGCCGGTGCACCAGCACCCACCGGCCTGTGGCTGGCCTTGCTGCTGGCGCTGGGCGGCGGCGTGCTGCTCAATCTCATGCCTTGCGTGTTCCCGGTGTTGTCCCTGAAGGCGCTCAGCCTGACGCAGGGCAGCGCGCATCGCGGGCATGCGCTGGCGTACACCGCCGGCATATTGCTGTGCTTTATCGCCATCGCCGGCCTGCTGCTGGCCCTGCGCGCCGGGGGCGCGGCCCTTGGCTGGGGCTTCCAGTTGCAAAGCCCGCCGGTGGTCGGCGCCCTGGCGTCTCTGATGTTTGCGCTGGGGCTGGGCCTCACCGGCATGGTGCAACTCGGCGCGGGCTGGATGGGTGTCGGCCAGCGGCTGACCCACAGCAGTGGTCTCTTCGGCAGTTTTTTCACCGGCGTGTTGGCGGTGATCGTCGCCAGCCCCTGCACCGCGCCTTTCATGGGCACCGCCCTGGGCTATGCCGTTACCCAGCCTGCGCCGGTGGCCTTGTCTGTCTTTGCCGCGCTGGGGCTTGGTCTGGCGCTGCCTTTTCTGTTGATCGGCTTCATTCCCGCACTGGCCCGGGCATTGCCCAGGCCCGGCGCCTGGATGGAGACGTTCAAACAGGCCATGGCGTTCCCGCTTTTCCTGACCAGCGTCTGGCTCTTGTGGGTGCTGGGCCGCCAGACTGGCGCCGACGGCATGGCGCTCGCGCTCGCGGGGCTGGTGGTGCTGGCGCTGGCCCTGTGGCTGTGGGGTGTCGCCCAGCAGCAGGGCAGCCGCAACAAGCGGATCGCCGCCGCTGCCTTGCTGCTACTGGCCGTATGGCCGCTGTGGAGTGCCACGCAATCCGTGGCCCCGACCGCGGGCAACGGCACGGGCCACGCGCGCGCCTGGTCGGCCGAGACGCTCGCGGCACTGCGTGCCGAGGGTGAGCCGGTGCTGGTCAACATGACCGCCGACTGGTGCATCACCTGCCTCGCCAACGAGCGGGTGGCACTGGACACGCACACCGTTCGCGAGGCGTTGACGACCCATGGCGTTACCTATCTCAAGGGGGACTGGACGCGACAGGACCCGGCCATCACGGATTATCTTGCCGGTTATGGCCGCAACGGTGTGCCATTGTATGTGCTCTACCCGCGAGACGGCGGCGCACCACGCATCCTGCCGCAGGTGCTGACACCTGCGCTGGTGAGCGATGCGCTGGCCGAGGCCGCTGGCGCACCGTGATGCACAGTGCCACGCCGCTCACGACACACATTCAGTAAAAAGGAGACACGGTTGATGACACGCATTTCCCGGATACTCAGCGGCACCGCAACACTGTTGCTGGCCGCCACACTGCCCCTGACCGCGCTGGCCGCCCCCAAAGTCGGTGAGCCCGCGCCAGCGTTCAGCGTGGCCGATACAGCAGGCACCACTCACTCGCTGGATGATTTCGCCGGACAGACCGTCATTCTGGAGTGGACCAATCATGAGTGCCCGTTTGTGGTGAAGCACTACGGCAGCGACAACATGCAAACCCTGCAGCGCCGCTATACAGAGGCCGGTGCCGTCTGGCTCACGGTCATCTCCTCCGCGCCGGGCAAGCAGGGCCACGTGTCCGCAGAGGATGCCGATCGCCTGACCCGGGAGCGCCAGGCCGCCCCCAGCGCCGTGTTGCTGGATGAAAGCGGCGACATGGGCCGCGCCTACGACGCCCGCACGACACCGCACATGTATGTCATCGACGGCGAAGGCATACTGCGTTACATGGGCGGCATCGACAGCAACCCCAGTGCAGATCCGGCAGACATCCCCGACGCCACGCCTTATCTGGCCCACGCCGCCAGCGCGGTACTGGACGGTGAAGACGTCAGCCGGGCTGTCACGCGGCCCTATGGCTGCACTATTAAATACTGATCGAGGAACCCGCATGAAAGCCGTCCCGCTGATTGCCGCAACATCCCTGCTTTGCAGCGCCGCGCTGGGCACCAGCGGCGCGAGTCATGCTGACATCGTGACCAGCAAGGTGGCCTACGACATCGACGGCCAGCCGTTCGAGGGCATGCTGGTCTACGACGACAGCGTCACGACACCCCGTCCGGGCCTGCTGATGGTGCCCAACTGGATGGGGCCGACAGACAATGCCGCACGCAAGGCTGCGCGCGTAGCCGGCACCCGCTACGTCGTCTTTGTCGCGGACATGTATGGCCGTGATATACGGCCAAGCAACACGGAAGAAGCGGCCGCCGCCGCTGGCGCCGTGCGCGGTGACCGTGCCTTGCAGCGCCAGCGCGCCCTGGCCGCGCTGGACGTGCTGCGCACACAGCAGCAGGTGCCGATGCAGGCCCACAAGATCGGCGCTGTCGGCTTCTGTTTCGGCGGCGGCTCGGTGCTGGAACTGGCCCGCGCAGGCGCCGATGTCGGCGGCGTTGTCTCGTTCCATGGCAATCTCGACACGCCGGACCCGGAAGACGCCCGCGCCATCCGCGCGCCGGTGCTGGTCCTGCATGGCGCCGATGACCCTTATGTGCCGGCGGAGCAAGTGCGCGCCTTCGAAGCCGAAATGCGCAACGCAGAGGTGGATTGGCAGCTTGTCAGCTATGGCGGTGCCGTGCACTCTTTCACGGACCCCACTGCCAATGCGCCTGGCGAAGCCGAATACAATGCCCGGGTTGCCGGCCGCGCTTTCGACCAGATGAATCTGTTTCTTGATGAGCAATTCGAACGCTGAAACACCACTCGGGGCCGAGCCCTTCCGGCCCCACCCACTGCTGCGCTCACGCCACCTGCAGACGGTGTGGGGGCCGTTGTGGCGTAATCACCCGCCCTTACAGCAGCGCCAGGAGAAACTGGCCCTCAGGGACGGCGATCATCTGTGGCTGACCTGGGCGGGGCCCACACCGCGCCAGGGCAGGCCCATCGTGCTGATCCTGCACGGCCTGTCCGGCTGTTATGACTCTCACTATGCGCGCGGATTGCAGACCTGCCTGGCCGCACAATCCGTTACCAGCGTTGTCATGAACGCGCGGGGCACCGCGCACCGGCACAATGACCGCGCCTGCATCTACCACGCGGGCGAAACCGCAGACCTGCATGATGTGATCAGCGACCTGCGCACGCGCAATCCGGGCGGCGTCATTCTGCCGGTGGGCTACTCTCTTGGCGGCAGCCGTCTTCTGAATTACCTCGCCGACACCCCGGCACGTTGCATCCCTGCGGCCGTTGCAGTGTCAGTCCCGTTGCAACTGGCGTTGTGTTCCGCGCAACTCGACCGCGGCGTCGCGCGCGTTTACCGCAACCGCCTGCTGCGCGAGTTGTTGCAGCAACTGGACGCCAAGAAAACGCATCTGCGCCAGGTCGCACCGGCGCAGGCCCGACGCCTGGAGGCCCTCGGCCACCTGGATGGCGTCCGCACCTTTCGTGATTTCGATGACTATATTGTCGCGCCACTGCATGGCTTTGCCGGCGCTGATGATTACTACGACCGCTGCAGCGCCGGCCCCAGGCTGACAGCTGTTCGCACCCCCACCCTGCTGATCCATGCCACAGACGATCCTTTCATGACGCCGGCGGTGGTGCCCACATCAGACACGGTGAGCCAGGCGGTGCAGCTGGAAATCAGCCCCCACGGCGGTCATGTGGGCTTTGTGGCGGGCCACCTCAACGCGCCGGTTTATTGGCTGGAACAACGCATTCCTGCATTCTTCGCGCCCTGGTTATAGTCCCTGCAAAAGCCCCTGCAAAGTCCCTGCAAAAGCCCCCGCAAACTGGCGCAATATGTCAAAAACACGGCGCCAAGCGTCAATATGCTTCCCCGGCCATGGGCCACCATGACAGGACATTCCAGAATAAGACGCTCCAGACAGCGAGGCCCTCGTCATGATCGGATTCCCCATCGCGCTCGTATTTGCCAACGGCTTTGAGTGGTATGCGCACAAATATGTGCTGCACGGCACACCACGCAAGGGCCAGGGCCGCTACAGCCCGGTACCCCGCTCCATGAAAAGCCACTGGGCACATCACAAGATCGTGCGCACCTCGGACTACGAGGATCTCGGCTACGCCGAAGGCTTGTCCAACTGGCGGACCCGCAATGAGGTGGTGTCGTTGCTGGCGCTGACGGCGGCGACCACCCTGGTGTTCCCGGTGGCGCCTTTCTTCACCCTGGGCACCTACTACGCCGCCGGGCGTTACTTTTATGTGCACCGGCGTTCGCACCTGGACCCCGAGTGGGGCAAGAAGCGCATTCCGTGGCATTTTGACCACCACATGAACACCAATCAGGACGCCAACTGGTGCGTCACCCGGCCCTGGTTCGACTACATCATGGGCACCCGGGTCGTCTCCAGCCCGGACCTGATGGAATCAAATCCGCTCGGCATTCCTCTGCCAAAGGTGATCGAGAAGCCGTTCAATCGACTGTGTCGCAAGGCTTTTCCTGGTGCTTTCCGGCGTCTGGATGAGCGCCAGCGCCAGGAGGCCGAGAAAGCAGCCCGGCAGAAACAGGGCGCCGCCGACACATCGGCTGACGAAGGCCGCGCCGCCTGAACGCCTGCCTGAACGCCTGAACGGAGCTGGCCTCAAGCGCCGAACAGCAACGCCATGGTGTCGGTGCCCTGGTCACTGTAGCGGGCCTTCATCATTGCCAGGTGGGATTGTGCCTCGCCGCGCAGGTAGGGCGCCTCGAGGCAGATGATCTGATAGATGCCCTGGCGCAACAGGGTGCGGTCCAGCGCTTCATTCTGCCGGGCCGGCGATACCAGGCTGTGGACGAAACTGGCCCAGGACGCCGCCAGCACCCAGGTATTGACCAGCAGGGCACGCAGGGTCTCATCACTGGCATCCATCAGTGCCGAGCGGCGCAAGCCCTCATACACCAGCAGGCCACGATCCAGACTTTGCCGGACAAAGACCCCGTAACGCTCGCGCAGACGCGCGTCCTGATTCAGCAGATGCCCCAGGTCCCGGTGAAAGAAGCGCGCGCCCCACATGCTCTCCAGAATCGCCTCGAAGTAGCCGATCTTGTCTTCCCAGGTCAGCGGCCGATCCTCCGGCACGCTCAGGAAGCCGGTCACGATCTGCTCGTAACGCTCGAACAGGCTGAAGACGATGTCGGCCTTGTTGCGGAAGTGGTAGTACAGATTGCCCGGGCTGATCCCCAACGCCTCCGCAATGTGATTGGTGGTCACATTGCGCTCCCCGTCACGGTTGAAGAGCATCAGACTGGTTTCAAGAATGCGTTCGCGGGTGCTAGTCATATCGAGCCAAAAATTGGGCGGGAAAACCGGTTAACAGGAAGCTGATTGACAGTTAGAGTAATTGCTCTAAGAATCGAGTACAACAATATCCCCCAATCCACGGGCCGCGGACACGCCGAGGCCCGGCTTCAAACCCAGGGAGGCGCATCATGGTCGCCGAAGTCAAGACTATGCACGGTCAGCAAGAAGACACCAGCCATCTGCAATCACTGTTCGAACAACAGAAGGCCGCCTTCCGCCGGCACCCTTACCCATCAGCGGAAGAGCGCAAGGAACATCTGGCGCGTCTCAAGCCGATGCTGCTGGACAACCTTGACCGCATTACCGATGCCCTGAACAAGGACTTCGGCAGCCGCTCCCCGGATGAAACAAAAATTGCCGAGGTCCTGACCAGCCTGGAAGGCATCAAGTATTACAGCAAGCGCCTGCGCAAGTGGATGAAACCGCAAAAGCGCAAGACCGGCAGCATGGGTTTCCCCGGCTCCGCCCAGGTGATCTATCAGCCGGTCGGCGTCGTCGGCGTGATCGTGCCCTGGAACTATCCGCTGTACCTGGCCATCGGCCCACTGTTGGCGGCGCTCGCTGCCGGCAACCGGGTGATGATCAAGATGAGCGAGGCCACCCCCCATGCCGGCGCGCTGCTGGAAGAATTGATCGGCAAGACCTTCAGCGCCGACCATGTGGCCGTGGTCAACGGTGAAGTGGAAGTCGGCGCGGCGTTTTCGAAGCTGCCGTTTGATCATCTGCTGTTTACCGGCTCTACCTCCGTGGGGCGTCACATCATGCGCGCTGCCGCCGAGAACCTGACACCGGTTACCCTGGAGCTGGGCGGCAAGAGCCCGACCATCATCGGCCCGGACTTCCCGATGCAGGACGCGGTGGAACGCATCGCCTTCGGCAAATGCTTCAACGCGGGCCAGACCTGCGTTGCTCCGGATTACGTCATGTGCCCACGCTCACGCGTGGATGAGTTCATTGACGCTTTCGGTGCTCAGGTCGGCAGCATGTACCCGACCATGGTGAACAATCAGGATGTCACCAGCGTCATCAACGACCGCCAGTATCAACGCCTGCAAGGCTACCTGGCTGACGCCCGCGCCAAAGGCGCACGCGTCGTCGAGGTCAATCCGGGCAATGAAGACTTCAGCAGCACCCGCAAGATGCCCTTTACGCTGGTGCTGGATGTCACCGACGACATGAAGATCGCCCAGGACGAAATCTTCGGCCCGCTGATGATCGTGCATCCCTATGACGACATCGACCAGGCCATCAATTTCGTCAATGACCGTCCGCGTCCGCTGGCGCTGTACTATTTTGACTGGAACAGCGAACGCGCCAATTACGTCATGACGCACACCCATTCCGGTGGCGCTTGCCTGAACGACACCATGAGCCACGTCGGCATCGATGACATTCCCTTCGGCGGTATCGGCGATTCCGGCATGGGGCATTATCACGGCCCGGAAGGTTTCTTTACCTTCAGCAAGGGCAAGGGCGTATTCCGCAAGGGACGTATCAACGCCACCCGCAATATCCTGCCGCCGTTCGGTAATCGCATGCACAACTTCATCTACAAGTTCCTGATGAAGTGAGGCACGCATGAACAACATCGCCGGGCAAGCCCCGGCCAATGAAAGCCGGCGCGCGTTTATTCGCTTCGGCCTGATCGGTTCAGCGGTGGTCGCCTCCGGCGCCACCCTGGCCACAGTCAGCGGCTGCGCCAGCAACACCACGCCCGCCAGCGGCTATCGCCAACTGCGGGATGCCGACCTGACACTGCTGCGCCCACTGGTGCCGGTACTGCTGGTCGGTGCTTTCGATCCCACTGATGACAATATCGAACACACCCTGCACGGCATGGATCAATTGCTCGATTCCGCTGCGCCGGGCGCCATTGCCGATCTGCACCAGCTACTGGATGCGCTGCAAGTCGCTCCCATGCGCCGGTTCTTCACCGGCAGCTGGCGTCATTTCGGTAACCAGAGCACGGCCGAGCTGACCGAGACGGTCACGCAGTGGCAGCAGCGCAACTACGAACTCTCACGCCTTTCCCTGCGGGCCATCAGCCAGCCGCTGCTGTGGGCCTGGTATCTCACGGAAGAGGGCGCCCGCAGTACCGGCTATCCCGGACCACCGAAGAAGGTACTTGCCGCATGATCCAGGATCTTTCCACACTGGCCATTCGCAACATCGCCGATCCCTGGGAGCAGGGCATTGCCGCAGGCTGGGACGTCATTGACGGCGCCGCCGCCAGCGAAGACCTGACACTGGATGCCGATGTGATCATCGTCGGTACCGGCGCAGGCGGCGGCGTCAGCGCCGAAATTCTCAGCCAGGCCGGGCTGCGCGTCATCATGGTCGAGGCGGCCCGTCTGAAAAGCTCGAATCAGTTCAACATGAACGAAGGCGAGGCCTACCGGGACCTGTACCAGGAGGGCGCCACCCGCACCAGCAAGGATGCCGCGATCTCGATTCTGCAGGGGCGCGCGGTCGGCGGCACCACCGTGGTCAACTGGACCTCCAGTTTCCGCACGCCGGAGCAGACGCTGAACCACTGGCAGGACACCTTCGGCGTGACCGGCATGTCCGCACAGGACATGGCCCCCTGGTTCGAGCGCATGGAAAAGCGCCTCAAGGTGAGCCGCTGGATCATGCCGCCCAACGCCAATAACGATGTGATCCGCAAGGCCGCCGAAAAGCTCGGCTGGCACTGGGACACCATTCCACGCAATGTTGATGGCTGCTGGAACCTGGGGTACTGCGGCACCGGCTGCCCCACCAACGCCAAGATGTCGATGCTGGTCACCACCCTGCCGGAAGCCATGAAAGCCGGCGCCACGCTGGTGCACAGCACGGAAGCCGTATCCCTGGACCATGATGGCACCCGGGTGACCGCCGTGCAGTGCCGTATGCTCGGCGAAGACCGCCAGCCCAACGGGCACCGCTGCGTGTTACGCGCGCCCACCATTATCGTCGCCGGCGGTGGCATCAACACGCCGGGGTTATTGCTGCGCTCCGCGGTGCCGGACCCGCACAAGCGCGTCGGCAAGCGCACCACCTTGCATGTCACCAGTTCCGGCTTTGGCGTTTACGACAATGAAGTGGCCGGTTACTACGGCGCGCCGCAATCCCTGTACTCTGACGAATTCACCTGGCGCGACGGCGCCACCGGCAAGATGGGCTACAAGCTGGAGGTGATGCCGGTGCATCCCGGCGTGACATCAGTGCTGCTGGATGTCTCTGGCGAACGGCTGCGCGAGGAAATGGGCGAGCTGCCGAAGCTGTCCATGGCCATCGCCATGATGCGTGACGGTTTCCATGAACAGAGCCCTGGCGGCGATGTACAGCTGCGTGACGACGGCTCACCGGTGCTGGACTACACGCTCAGCGCGCATCTGCTGGAAGGCGTGCGCCACAGCCTGCTCAGCCAGGTCGAGATGCATTTCGCCGCAGGTGCCAAGAAAGCCCGTGCCCGGCACTCGGACGCGCGCTACCACACCAGCTGGCAAGAGGCGAAAACCGCGATTGAGGGTTACCGCTACGCCACGCATTTCGTGCCGCTGGGCAGCGCCCACGTGATGGGCGGCTGCGCCATGGGCAGTGACGAGACCGTGTGCGTGACGGACAGCGATGGCCGTTACCGCCATCTGAAGAATCTGTATATCTTCGATGGCTCGGTGTTGCCCACCAGCCTCGGCGTCAATCCGCAGCTGACCATCTACAGCATCACCGCCCGCAACGCCTCCCGGCTTGCCGAAAAGCTGGCGCCTTCGGCCTCCGCAACGGCCTGACCCGCCGTCCGCCACCCCCTCTGCCGCCACACCCGCCGTCCTGTTCCGGCCCGGGACAGACGGCAGGGTGAGGCCGGCCACCGAATCCGGTATGCTGCCCGGCATCATCTGTTGTTTGATCCGCTATCCAATCAGTGAGTGGCTTGCCATGACCAACCGCGTCGTCTATCCCGGCACTTTCGATCCCATCACCAACGGTCACAAGGATCTGGTGGAGCGCGCCTCCGCCATGTTCGATGAAGTGATCGTTGCCGTGGCCCACAGCGAGAAGAAAGGGCCGCTGTTCGATATCGACCATCGCGTGGCGCTTGCCGAGCAGTGCCTGACGCACCTGCCCAACGTCCGGGTTGTCGGCTTCTCCAAACTGCTGGCGTTCTTCTGCCAGGAGCAGGAGGCCAACATCCTGCTGCGGGGTCTGCGCGCCGTCTCTGATTTCGAATATGAATTCCAGCTCGCCAACATGAACCGCAAGCTGGCGCCGGAACTGGAAACGGTTTTCCTGACCCCGGCGGAACATCTGTCCTTCATCTCCAGCAGCCTGGTCCGCGAGATTGCCTTGCTCGGCGGCGATATTTCTCAGTTCGTACCTGAGTCCGTCGCCGCCGCACTGACGGAAAAGCGCAAGCAGCGTTCTGGAGCCTAACTGTCAGGAGTCGACGCCATGGCTGAAATCCTTCTCTTTCGCCGCACCGTCACGCGCAGGTGCCTGCTGCTGTTACTGGCATTCTCCGCCACGGGGCTGGCCACCACGCCCCTTACTGCGACCGCCTCCGCGCAGGAAACACATCCGGCCGCCATCGCCAGCGCACATCCCCTGGCCACAGAAGCCGGCCTGACAATACTGTCCCTGGGCGGCAATGCTTTCGATGCCGCCATCGCCGTCGCCGCTGCACTGGGGGTTGTCGAGCCCGCCGGCTCCGGCCTGGGCGGCGGTGGCTTCTGGCTCCTGCACCGCGCCGAGGACGGCTATCAGACCATGCTGGACGCCCGCGAGAGAGCACCGGGCCGGGCCAGCGCGGACATGTACCTGGACAGCCACGGCGATGTGGTACGCGGCCATGCCATCAACGGCCCCACAGCGGCCGCCATTCCAGGGCAGGCCGCTGCACTGGCACACCTGGCCGAACAGTATGGCGCCTTGCCGCTCAGCATCTCGCTGGCCCCGGCCATTCAACTGGCAGAAGAAGGCTTCGAGGTCAGCGCCCGTTACCGCATGCTCGCCGGTTTCCGGGAAAGTGCCATGCAGGACTTTGCGCCCACCCGTGACATTTTCCTGCATGAAGGCGAAGTGCCGCCGCTGGGCCACATCATTCGCCAGCCGGATCTCGCGCGCGTGATGATCCAACTCGGGCGAGAGGGCCACGCCGGGTTCTACGAAGGTCCGGTGGCGCAGCAGCTAGTGCGCGCCGTGCGCGCTGCCGGCGGCATCTGGGATCTGCAGGATCTGAAGGATTACCGGGTTATTGAACGCGAGCCCCTTGTCAGCGAATTTCGTGGTGCCCGCATCGTCTCCGCGCCGCCGCCATCTTCCGGCGGTATCGTGCTGGCGCAGATATTCAACATCCTGGCGGAGTTCAATGACGGTGACATCGACCCCGCGCTACTACCGCACCTGAACGTCGAGGCCATGCGCCGTGCCTACTACGATCGCGCCGTCCATCTGGGCGACCCGGACTTCGTCGACATTCCCGTGCAGCGCCTGCTCAGCCAGGACCATGCCCGCGACCTGGCCCGCAGCATCCGTCTGGATCAGCCCACCCCCAGCGCCGAACTGGGACAGCCTGTGGATCAGCCCGAGGGGCCACACACCACACACTTTTCGATTATTGATGCGCAAGGCAACCGGGTGGCCGCCACCCTCAGCATCAACCTGCCGTTTGGCTCCGGTTTCACTGTGCCCGGCACCGGAATTCTGCTGAACAACGAAATGGACGACTTCTCTGCCAAACCGGGCAAGCCCAATGCCTACGGCCTGGTGGGCAGCGAAGCCAATGCCATTGCGCCAGGCAAGCGCCCGTTGTCATCCATGACGCCAACATTCGTGGAATGGGATGATCAGGTCGCCATCCTCGGCACGCCGGGCGGCAGTCGAATCATCACGATGGTGTTGCTGGGCATTCAACAAGCCCTGGCGGGGGAACCCGTGGCGGCCTGGGTCAGCACGCCGCGCTACCACCATCAGTATCTACCCGACGTCGTGCAGGTGGAACCCGAGGTAATGGACTCGCCGCTGGCGAAAGAACTGGAAGTGCGCGGCCACACACTGGAATCCGTGGGCCGCGGCTATGGGGACATGCATGCCATTCACTGGCATCGTGAATCGGGTGCTGTCTCGGCAGCCTCCGATCCACGCGGTGAGGGGGCTTCTGCGATTACCCCTGGAAGGGATCCGCTTTCTGCGCATTAATGGTCACGCTTGAGCGGCAACCCGGGAGCAGAAATTGCCCCCCCTCTGAGACATAGAGCTCAACATTGCCCTGACGCCCCGGGCGCATCAGCAGATACTCACTTTGCGGCGTCCGGGCGAAAACATGACGCTCTTCTGCTGTCCCTTCGTGCTCCAGGTTGCCATCCGCATCGTACACCTCGAAGTCGGCAACCTCCGTGATGGGGGTAAACTCGTCTTCCCCGGTGCGTATCGCCCATACGTACTCACCCGTACCAGGGCAGGATTCGCCGAGCCAGTTATCAACCCAGCGCAGCGCTTTGATCTTGGTGAGCTCCCCTTTGAAGGGTGCGCGATTACCGGCCTTCACCAGCGTCCCTCTGTTAGTCCCGACGGCACCACTCACCGTAGCGCTGGCGGAACAGTCCGCCGTCGTCGTCGTGCACAACCCGCCGAGCAACTCCAGTGAATAGGTTTCACTGTCAGCGCGCTGTGTCTCCGCAACAACATGGTGAACCAGACGAATCCCTTGCACGCGTTGATTTTGCGCATCAGCCAGACCGCGCAGCACGCCGATCAGACCCGCTTCACTGGAAACATGGACGGCATTCGGATCAATCAGCCTGAGCGCAGCCATGTCCGCATCCGGACCATACCCGACCAGGGTGACCCGTCTGCCCACAAGCCGCTGTTGCAAAGCCTGCACATCCAGTGAGCCAGCCATGTGTTGACCGTCCGTGATCACCACAGCATCACGCGTCTGGTAGTGCACCGGTGACACGGTATCCCCGGAACTGGAGGCCGCGTTCATGATCGCACTATTCAGATCAGAGCCTGGCTCATAAGCACCACCGGGAGGCAGGTAGTAGCGCAGCACACCATTCAGGTACGCGTCTGCAGTCAGATCATTGGCCGCCGGATAGATGTAACGTGTCTCTGGCCCTTTGTCGAACACGGCAAAGTAATGACGATGATCGAAATCGCCCTGGGTGTAGGCGCGCAGATCCAGCAAAGCGTTCTGAATCGCGGGAATGTGCAGACGCATGCTTTCACTGGCGTCCGTATGCGTGATGATGACGCGCTGCTTTTCCGGATCGGACTCCAGATGCAGATGCTCTTCGCCCCCTCCGGCCACATCCAGCCCGTCACGCAGCACGCGCAAGTCAGAAGCACTCATCGGTCCGGTGTAAGGCCCACTGTCTCGCACGACACGGATTGCCATGGACACCATGGAGGGCTCTGCACCTGCCGCCATAAGAAGGCGCAGTTCTCCCGTTCCACCGTCGGGATCCGTCGGCGTCACCGGGTCAGTCGGGTCCGTGGGGTCAGTCGGGTCGCCAGGATCAGGCTCGCCACAGGTCAGCGGAGTATCCTGGGTAACGGTGGTGCGTGAAATCGTCAACTGGCCATTACTGAATCGGCAATCAGCGCCCCCTGAAGTCGCGGTAATCGCCAGATTGTAACGGTCCCCGTTCGCCAACTGCTCGCTGAATGCCTGACGCCCGTCGCTCGTGAAGGTGATCACCTGCCCGCCGTTGAGACTGACACTCACTGTCTGCCCCGGGTTCAGACCTGAGGCCTGAACCGCCGGACGCGCAAAGGTGACGCCCCCGCCACCACTGGATGAACCACCGCAACCCACGAGCAGCGCTGCCAGCGCGACGCAAAAATATCCTGTCCCCTTCACCGCTTACCCCCGATAGGTTTTTCTGTTTTTTTCCTTGTCAGAAGCGCCAGATCAGCCCCGCAGAGGGCCCTTTCAGACGCAGCGTGTTCGTGTCGTAGTATTGTGTGAATTCCAGGTTCAGGCCCAGGCGATCACCAAGATAAATATCGACGCCGCCTGCCACGGTGGTGTCGTCAAAGGAGCCGGTCACTTCGCCGCCACCTACCAGTGTTACGCGTTCGCGCACATAGGAATACCCTGCACCGACATAGGGGCGAAAAATGCCCACTTGATAACCCGCCTGCAGCATCATCGTGATGATGTAGTCATGGCGATAATCACGCACACCTACCGGTGACGTGCCGCTTTTGTCATTCAGCGTGGTGCCGATTCGCAGCTCGGAAGTGAAAATCTCGTTGAGATGGCCGCCGATACGGGCAAAGACTTCACCGGTGTCATAGCGGTCCTGACCGAAGAAGCGGTCGTATTGTTCGAGCTCCGCGTAACTGATACCGACATAGCCCTGCATACGCTGCTCTGCATGCGCGGCTGCACCGGTTGCCAGCAACATTCCGGAAAGCAGTATTGCGCCTGTTTTTTTCATTATCGAGTCTCCCGACACAAACATGACTTATCTGTTGGCGCGTTCAGTACGGCGTTCCGCGCGACGCTGTTCATGTTGCGCCGGTGTGCAGCCCAGGCAGCGCAGGAAGGTGGACCGTGCCGGCGCTTTCACCAGACGCTCGCCCGCTTCGTCCACGTTACCGCCCAGTGCACTGAAGGGCAGTGATGCAGTGAAAGCCACCAACCCCAGTCCGGTGACAACCACCATGACAGGACGCACGAAAATCGCATCACCGATGGTGGCCAGCTCGCCGGGGCGTTCCTCGGCGTAAACGCTGCTCGCCTGCCCCGTCATCGGCGCCATTCCCACCATGATCAGGGAGGCGGCAAGAATGCCGGAGAGGACCGGGCGCTTGGCTCGCTGCATGATCAATCCCTCTTAAAGTCTGTTAAATGCTTGTTATAGTTAATGTGCTGCCATCAGTGTGTCAGCTAAGTGGTTAATATACAGGCAATTGCGTCACAATCTACACCTTTGGTGTGAAACCGGCAACTGAACCCCCGAAAACCGGCTTAGCGCTCTGTCAGGCGCACCTCACGTCTGACAGACGGCGCAGTAGGTCGTGCTGCGCTGTCCGTGGCGCGCCAGCCGCAATACCGCACCACAACGCTGACAGGGCAGCCCGTCACGGCCATACACCGCCAGCGCCTGGCTGAAGTAACCCGGTTTGCCCTCGGCACTGCTGAAATCACGCAACGTCGTGCCGCCCGCCGCAATGGCGCGGGTCAGGACATCCCGTATCGCCATTGCCAGGCGGTCGTAGCGCGCGGCGCTGACGCGCCCTGCGGGGCGCGACGGATGGATGCCCGCCAGAAACAGGCTTTCCTGCGCATAGATATTGCCCACCCCGACGACCGTGCGATTATCCATAATGAAAGTCTTGATGCTCTGCTTGCGGCCGCGCGAGCGCCGGTAGAGCAGGGCGCCGTCGAAGTCCGGCCCCAGCGGCTCAGGGCCCAGGTGATCCAGCAGCGGATGCGCGCCCGGCGTGGCCGTCCACAACAGGGCGCCAAAGCGACGGGGGTCGTTGAAGCGCAGGATGCGGCCGCTGTCGAGCAGGAAATCCGCATGATCGTGTTTGCCGGGTGGCGTATTCGCTGGCAGCACGCGCAGGGTCCCGGACATGCCCAGGTGCATCAGCATCTGTCCGCCGGGCAAATCCACCAGCAGGAACTTGGCCCGCCGGGTCACGGCGGCGACCGCCGCATCGCGCAACCCGGCGACCTCATCCGGTACCGGCCAGCGCAGTTGGCGCTGGCGCAATACCACGCTGGCGATGTGACGATCGCGCAGGTGTGGCGTGATACCGCGCCGGGTGGTCTCGACTTCCGGAAGTTCGGGCATGGTGAACGTCTCTTTTCAGGTTCTCTCAGGTTCTTTCAAGTTCTCGCCAACATGGTAGCCTGCTCGCACCATAAATTTGCAGGGTTCTGCGTCATGACATGCTGGCTCGGTGTCGATACCGGTGGCACCTTCACCGATTTCGTCGTGCTTGGCGACAATAGCCAACGCATCCATAAAGTGCTGTCAACGCCCGGGGCACCGGAGCAGGCGATCTTCCGCGGTATCGAGGAGCTGGGTCTTTCGGCCGCGCTGGCTGCTGGCGAGTTGGTCATCGTGCATGGCACCACCGTTGCCACCAATGCCGCACTGGAAGGCAAGGGTGCCCGCACCCTGATGATCACCAACGAGGGGCTGGAAGACGTGCTGCTCATTGGCCGCCAGACACGTCAGGCGCTCTATGATCTCACCCCCACGGCCGTGCCGGAGCCCCTGCAGCGCCAGCACATTCTTGGCGTGCCCAGCCGTCTGGACGCCCGGGGCAAGGAAATCCGCCCGCTGGACCCGCAGGCTGTCGCCGAGCTGGTGGCGCGCGTACAGGCCCTGAAACCGGAGGCCGTGGCGATCAGCCTGCTGTTCAGCTATCTCAACCCCGCCCATGAAGAAGCGCTTGAAGACGCCCTGCGCGCCGCACTGGCAGACAGCGACGTGTTTATCTGCCGCTCCGCCGAGGTGCTGCCGCTGACCGGGGAATACGAACGCGGCCTCGCCACCTGGCTCAACGCCTGGCTGGGCCCCGGCGTCGCAGATTACCTCGACCGTCTGGGCAAGGGCGCGGCGCCGAGTCGGGTCAGCATCATGCAGTCCAGCGGCGGCACCCTGTCGCTGGATGCCGCCGCACGGCGCGCCGTAAACCTGCTGCTGTCCGGCCCTGCCGGTGGTCTCAACGCCGCCAGGGCCATTGGTGAGCAACTGAACATGCCCCGCCTGATGACCTTCGACATGGGCGGCACCTCCACGGATGTGGCCCTGCTGGATCACGGCTTCCGTCTGACCCTGGAAGGCCGCATCGGCCACTGGCCGGTCGCCGTGCCGATGGTGGACATGCATACCATCGGCGCCGGCGGTGGCTCCCTGGCCTACGTGGACGCCGCCGGTATGCTGCATGTGGGCCCGGAATCGGCCGGCGCCGACCCCGGCCCGGCCTGCTATGGGCGCGGCGGCACCCGGGTTACCGTGACTGATGCCAACCTGGTGCTTGGCCACCTGCCCGCCAGCCAGACCCTCGGCGGCCATATGGCGCTGGACCGGGCCGCCGCCTGTGCCGCCCTGGACACGCTGGCCCGCGCACTGGACTGCTCGGCAGAAGAGGCCGCTCGCGGCGTGCTGGCGCTCGCCAACGAGCACATGGCCCAGGCGCTGCGCGTCATCTCGATCCAGAAAGGCTATGACCCGGCGGATTTCGTGCTCATGAGCTTTGGCGGTGCTGGCGGGCTGCATGTCTGTGCCCTGGCAGACATGCTCGGCATGCGTCAGGCCCTGGTGCCTCGCAACAGCGGCGTCCTGTCCGCCCAGGGCCTGGTGCGCTCACCCCGTCAACGGGAACTGATCCGGGCCCTGCCCGCAGACGCAAACCCGGAGGTCGTAGACGCCCTGGCCAGAACATTGCAGGAGTACGGGCACGCTGCACTGACCGCCGAGGGCGTGCGTGAAGCAGATCTCGCCACGCACGTGAGCGTGGATCTCTGCTATCGCGGCCAGTCGTTTCCCCTCACCGTGCCCTGGGAAGGCGACCCCGAGGCCGCCGAGGCCACCTTTCATCAGTTGCACGAGGCCCGCTACGGCCATCGCCTGACGCTGCCAGTGGCCTGGATCAACGTGCGCGTCCAGGTAACCTCGCGAGAGCCCCTGCCGTCGCTGCCGCCACCGGACGCGACGCCGCCGGGCGAGCCCGGCACCACGGAAGTCGCCGGTCCGGGCGCAACACCGGTCTGGCCCAGGGACGCCTTGCCACCTCCCGGGCACCCCCTGTATCCCCTCAGCGGGCCCCTGATCATCACCGAGGCTGTCGCCACGACCTGGGTTGCACCCGGGTGGCAGCTGAACTGTCTGGACAGTGGCGATCTGCTGCTCCAACGTCTCTGACGCGGCAATGATACGGCCACGCTACGTCAGTGGCCCTCGCGCCAGCGGTATGGCGCGAACAACCCTGTGCCCGGAGGGCTACGGGGGAGTAGAATGGAAAGATCTACCGCTTTGAAGCCATGAGAACACTGTATGTGGAACGGCCTGTTCGACCCCGCTATCTGGCAGCTGATCCTGATCACGCTGGCACTGACGCACGTCACGATTGTCAGCGTGACCATTTACCTGCACCGCCACAGCGCCCACCGCGCGCTGGACCTGCATCCGGCAGTCGCGCATTTTTTCCGCTTCTGGTTGTGGCTGACCACGGCCACCGTGACCAAGGAATGGACCGCCATTCACCGCAAGCATCATGCACGCTGTGAAACGCCGGAAGATCCCCACAGCCCGGTCTACTTCGGCATTGGCAAAGTACTGCGCGAAGGCGCAGAGCTGTATCGTGCCGAGGCCGCCAATCAGGAAACGCTGGACCGTTACGGCGCCGGCACCCCGGACGACTGGCTCGAGCGCAATGTCTACACCCGCCACACCTATGTCGGCATCTACCTGATGCTGGCGATTAACATTGCCTGCTTCGGCGCCATCGGCATCACCGTGTGGGCCGTGCAGATGCTGTGGATTCCGGTTTTCGCCGCCGGTGTGATCAACGGCCTCGGCCATTTCTGGGGCTACCGCAATTTCGAAAGCAAAGACGCTTCACGCAACATTTCGCCCATTGGCATCCTGATCGGCGGCGAAGAATTGCACAACAACCACCACACTTATCCGAACTCGGCCAAGCTGTCGGTGCGTCGCTTCGAGTTCGATGCTGGCTGGTTCTGGATTCGTGTGCTGGAAACCTTGCGCCTGGCCAAGGTCAACAAGGTACCGCCACGCCCCGTCATTGCTGCTGACAAGACCGCGCTGGACCTGGATACGCTGCGCGCCCTGATGGCAAATCGCTTTCAGGTCATGGCCCGTTACCGCAAGGAAGTGATCACGCCGGTATTTCGGGAAGAGAAGGCGCGCGCCTGCGAAGCCACTGCGGTCATGTTCAGCCGCGCCAAGGCACTGCTGTATCGCGATGACACCCTGATCAACGAGCGCCTGCGCCAGCGGCTGGAACGGCTCACCGCGCACAACGAAGCGCTGGCAGCCATTTATCAGCACCGCCTGCGCTTGCAGGAAATCTGGTCACGCACCAGCCGCAGCTCGGCGGAAATGCTGGAAGCATTGAAGCAGTGGTGCCGGGAAGCCGAAGAAAGCGGCATCCAGGCATTGCAGGAGTTCGCACAGAAGTTGCGGGCTTATACGGTGCCGCAGAAAGACGCGATGCCGGCCTGACGTTTGCACATTGCTGACAGGCGATAAATGACACGGGCGCATCAGCGCCCGTTTGCTATCCGAAACGTGGAGCCCGTCAGTCGACGAACTCCACGTTTCGGATCAAGCGCACGGAATCCTGGCTCGCATCCGTAAGCGTCGCCGAAAATCCGCCCAGCTCCACACCAAGAGATTGCAATAACGGCGTCACCACCAACTGGACAACCTCGCTCAGTATCGGATTAAGGGCCCCGGTAATCGTGTTGCCAATCGGCCCAAGATCAAGCGTCAGACCTAACGGCAAGCCCCCCAACAATGTCAGGCTTGGTGGCGGCTGCAAGGAAATATCCAAACCATCTGCCCCACCGGGAATAAGCTGCTCTGTAAAATACCCGTTGGCAGACGTCTTATCCACCGGATCTGCTACCAAAACTGCAGAGAACTCGAAGTCTTCCGAAGCCCCGGGAATCGATAAATCAAGCCCCGTTGATAAGCCAAGTGCCGGATCAATCGTGATACTTCCAAGTAGCGGCAACGGAAACAGCACAAGCCGACCGATGTCGGCATTAATTGTACTAATTGATACATTTCCTGATACGTCGACGGAACCAGCACCAATCCGCGCAACGGAAACGCTGGATTCCAGCAGAAATCTCACATCGTTACTCAAACCGGCCGAGCAATCAGCAGCGACCAGCTCCCCGACACCTGCGCCCGTATCTACCAGAAGCGGCAGATCAACTGTGCCAAGCTGAAGAGTTCCTATCAGCAAAGGAATAGTGCCCAAGTCAATACTATTATTCACTACCAATCGAATATCCGGCGCTTCCAGACGGGTCAACCACTGCCCATCCTGACCCTGCCGTGCAGGCCCAATAACAATGGCCGGAGCGCCTTGAATAAAAATGTCGATGCTAGAGGTCACAACACCGCCAATAGAAACACGCGTCTGCGGCAGATTGAACAATTGCCCTTCCGCGAGATTCAGCACCAGACCGATCAACACATCATAGACCGGAAACTCGCTGTTCGGCGGTACCGCGGCATCGCCCACCACATTAATCACGTCCGTCAACGCGATGGTATCGACACCCGCATTGGCGATCACGGCATCCAGTATCGCGGTCGCGTTGGCTCCCAGCGTCGCCACTTCACCCAATGCGGCGGCCAGATCGCCGCCTGTGAGCGGCAGGAGTTCCGCCAGAGAATTAACCCCCAGCTCTGTCAGCAGATCTCCCAGGGCCACCGTCGTATTCGCCAGGCTGCTGAGATCCGTGGGATTGAGCGCAAAACTGTTTCCGGGACCCAGAAGAATGACGCCGAGCAAATCGCCCAACAGCGATGCCTCATTGGTGCTTGACCCCAACACCGCTGTGCTGCCGCCACCAGAGAATGTGGCGACCACCTCTTTCTGCGCTACCGCATCTGCGGCCAGGCTGAGATCTCCCACCAGACGACCCGGCAGCAGCAATGAGCGCGGCACTGAGCGCTGCAGGCGCGCCCTCACGGCATTGCTCTGCGCCAGCCCGGCCACCCGGAACCGGGAAATGCCATCCACCCCGGTTTCCAGCACCCCGGTGGTAATGCCGGCACAGTCCAGCTCGCCTTCAAACCCGGCCGCGTCAGCCGACATCTGCGCCCGGGTGCAGATGTCGGCTAACGTTACACCCTCGCCCCCACAAGCTTGCGTGCCTTGTGCAGCGCCTAACGCGGCAGCATCAGCATGCTGCTGCAGAATACGTTGCTGTGCGTACAGACGCGCACCATCTGCCGCAAGCGCAAACACCAGCAGCCCCCCGGCAATCAGAATCACCAGGAACAGGAAGCTGTAAGCGCCTCGCTGGCTGGAGCGCGACGTGTTCACCGTCGTGTCGTCTCTTCCCGCAGCGTCTCCGGCACGGGGCGACGGAAAGTTTCCGTCAGACGTCGCTGCGAATCCACATAGACAGAGGCCGGCACTTCACTTTCTTGCGGCGCTTCCGCGGCGCGCTGCCGGTCAAGCAGACGCGACGTTTCAGTGCGCGGCTCACTGCGAATGATCTGATCAGAAAAACCCGCCGGGGTGGTGGTTTCTGCCAATGCCGGTGCCGCGAACATGACGAGAGCCGCACACAGCGCTTTTTTTACAACGTGCGTCTTCATAACGATGCTTTTCATAACGAGCCTCTTCATAACGAGCCTGTGCGTATGTCAGTGGCCAGAGCTTGTGCTTGCTGCACGTCTTTTTCAGGGATGTTCTGGCTACGGATAAACGAGTTGAGACTGTCGCGCTCCCCCATGAGAAAATAGTTGGTAAGCAGATTCTGTCGGGCGGGGCCATTGCCATCGTTGAGCTCCAGCGCCGTCCAGAGTTCGCGCTCAGCACCCTGGTAATCGCCGTCCAGCATCAGGGCATAACCCAGATCATTGCGAATGTTTGCTGACGCCGGCAGCAATTGGCGAGCCGTCTGCAAATTACCCAGGCCCTCTCCGCGCCGCTCCATTTTCAGCATCACCAGCCCCAGGCCGTGATAGGCCTCGCCGGCCCCGCAGCGCCGGACAAGCTCGCGAAATACATGCTCTGCCTGATCCATTTCACCGACGCCGGCCTTCAGCTGCCCGTAACGCAGCCAGTGGGGCAGGGCAGCCAAAGGGCGACTTTCCAGTTGCGCCAGTGCGGCGTAGCGACGCCCTTCCGCAGACTGGCTGTCCACCAACTCCAGATGCACCCGGTCAGCAGGCTGCACCCGTTCGCTGCAACTGATTCGCCCCGGCAGCCCGTCATCCGTACGACTGACCAGATTGTTCATGCTGGCGCAGCCTGTGAGCGCCAATCCCAACAACGGTATCCATACGCGTTTCATCATTGTCTTATCTGCCTTTTCATCGGAGCAGCTCGGAAAGGGAAACCAGTCCGGGCCCTGCTATGAGAATCATCAGTGCCGGCAACATACACAGCACCATCACTGCTGACATTTTTGCACTCACCTTGCTGGCTGCTTCCTGCAACCGTGAACGCTCCATATCATTGGCCTGACGAATCAGTGCGTTGATGGCATCGCCCGCGCCTGTTCCCAGAATCCCCGTTTGCCGCAATATCACTGTCAGGTCATGCAGTACCGGTACGTTGCGATTACTGCCCAGCTCCACCAGCGCTACGCTGCGATCAACACCGGCATCTACACGCCGGTTGAATGTGTCGATGTGCCGAATCAGTACCGGCATCAACGCACCCGCCTGCTGTGCCACAATGCGCAGGCTGCGCTCCAGCGTCATGCCCGTCTCCAGAAACATGCGCATCAGCTGGCACAGCGCCACCGCTTCACGGTTCATCTGCGCTTCTGCCTGGCGACCATGCGTGCGAATAAAACGTCGCACCAGGACAAACAGCAACGCCAGTACGGCCGCCCCCTGCAAGGCGCCATAAAGCCCCAGCATCAGCGCACCGACGACCAGGGGCAACGCCCAACACGCCAGCGCATAGATACTCACAATGCGTTCCCGCGGCATCGCCGTCAGCGACAGCGCCTCATCAATTTCCCTGAAATCACTGGCAAAGAAACCGGAGCCCAGCGCACGCTCCAGCACCCGTAGCAACCAGCCATCTCCCTCTGCTGACTCTTCTTCTCCGGTGAGCCCGTGGTGGCGCATCATGCGCCGGCTGATGCGATCGCGCCGTGCCCAGGCGGGCGCCAGGAAAAACACGGCCCAGATGGACAGCGTCGCCAGCGCAGCAGAAAGCACGAACCAGGCAAGCTCAGACACGGCCCACCCCCTGCACCATGCGATATAGCCAGACCACACCGACCACCTCGAATACGATGGCGGCAATGAGCATCTTGTTACCCTGCGGCGTATACAACAGCACTTGCAGATATTCTTCATTGGCCAGCATCAGGTAGGCACCAAGCACTATCGGCACCACTGCAAACAATACAGCGCTGACCCGGGTTTCCCCCGTCATGGCCATAAAATCCCGGCGCAGCTGTTGCTGACCGCGCAGCCCGTCGGCGAGTTGTTCCAGCACCGGCCTTACCGATGCACCTTGCCGCTGTCCGGTGGCGAGCGCGATGGATATCTGCAGCAGAGCAGGGGTCTGGTACAGGTCCGCGAAGTCTTCAAACAGATCCACGTAATCCCGGCCGGACTCCACCGCAGAGCGCACCCGGAAAGCCAGCGGTGCATAAATTGGCGGCGCTTCGTCCAGCGCCCGCACCACCGCTGTATCCAGAGTACGGCCGGCATTCATCGCCCGTACCATGGCATCAGCGATGCCCGGCAACGTTTCATTGATTTCGAGGCGTCGGGCGCTGTAGCGACGGAACCAGTAAACCCAGAGCGCCACACCGGCGGTGCTGGCCAACAACACCGCCGCGATCACACCCCAAGCCAGCAGCACCAGCACGAGGGATGACAGGCCGCCAAACAACAACGTCCGGAACAGGGATTCCGTCACCGTAATGTTGCCCCGCAGCATGATACGTTGCAGGCGTGAATCGGTGACCAGCTTGCGAGTGGCCTTGTCGTCGCCCAGGTCATCCATCATGGGTACCGCGCCCACCCGCGTACTGACATGGGTGCGCCGGGCACGGCTGTCTCGCACCAGGGTCCAGACCAGCTGCACCAGTATCAGCCCCCCCGCCAGCACCGCGAGGGTGAACGCCGAATCAAGGAACCATTCGCGTGTCATCCTCACTCCGATAGATGGGCTTGAGTACACAGCGGAACTGATCATCCTGTTCCACCGCCACGACCTCTCTGACCATGCGCCGGCCATCTGCAGTGCGCACCAGCTGCACAATCAGATCCACTGCCGATGCGATAAGCCGCGAAATCGATTGTTCGCTGGCTTCATAGCCACTGATTGCCAGCAGCGTCTCGATGCGCACCAACGCATCTCTGGAACTGTTGGCGTGAAGCGTGCTCATGGAACCGTCATGGCCGGTGTTCATGGCCTGTAGCAGTTCGATGATTTCGCTGGATCGCACTTCGCCGACAATGATGCGGTCCGGACGCATACGCAGGGCATTCACCACCAGATCCCGGGAGGTGACGCGACCTTTGCCTTCCGTATTCGGCGGGCGGGTCTCCAGCCTCACCACATGCGGATGACGCAGGCTCAGCTCGGCGGAATCCTCGATGGTGAGAATGCGCTCATTGCGGGGAATATAATGGCTGATCATGTTCAGCATCGTTGTCTTGCCGGTCCCGGTGCCGCCGCTGATGATGATATTGCGACGTTCCTCGACCGCCTGCTTGAGCACCTGCAGGCACTCCTGGGTCATGGAACCATTGGCCAGCAACTGGTCCGCCGTCAGCATGTCCTGTGAAAACTTCCGAATTGAAATGGACGGGCCATCAAGTGCCAGCGGGGGAATGATGGCGTTGACCCGAGAGCCGTCCGGCAGGCGGGCATCTACCATGGGGCTTGATTCGTCCAGGCGCCGACCCAGCGGCGCGAGAATCCGGCGAATGATGCGCATCACATGCGCATCATCAATAAAGCGGACGGCGGCTTTCTGCAGCACCCCGGAAACTTCCGTGTACACGGAATCCGGGCCATTGACGAGAATGTCGTTGACGCGCACATCTGCCAGCAGCGGTTCCAGGGGGCCATAACCTGTCACTTCATCGACGAGATCACTGCTGAGCTGACTGACGTCGCGGTTGCTCAGGGGAATACGGCTCTGGGCAATGTACTTGCTGGCAGCCGCACGAATGAACTCCACCAGGCGCTCGCGTGAGACCCGACCGACCTCAATGCCTTCTTCATCCAGCCGCTCGACAACCGTCTGATGAGCACGGGCCTTGAGCGCCTGGTATTCGTCGTCGATCCGTCCCGCCATGCTATTACTCGCTTGACTACTTTTACTCGCTTGACTACTTCCCGCTACCGGCCTGACGCTTGCCGACAGACCCCTTGATGCGATCCAGCAGACTGCCACTGAGTCGTGTACCGGTAATCCGGTCTACCAATGTTTCCAGCTGACGGCAGTACGCAGAGCGCGACGCCGTCTCGCACATCGGCATACCCAGGTTCATGGCCTCCAGGCGATGGCGCCAGTCCATCGGCAACCTGGCCGCAATACCAACCCCGGTCAGCTCGGTTATCTCATCATTTGTTGGCGTGATGGTCGGCTCATAGCCGTCCAGCACCAGGCTCATTTCGGTGCTGGCAGAAAGATGCGGCTTCCAGTCATTGGCAATGCCGCGCAACCGTTGAATCTGATGCACTTCCGGCGTTGCCAGCAAAATCAATTGCCGGGTATGAATACCCAGATGATGAATCCAGCCGCACTGCCCGGGGCCGCCGGCATTGATAATCACCACATCAAACACATTCATGAGACGATTGAGCGCAATGAAAAGATCCGCGGCCCTGTCGCCAGAGACCTGGGCCCGTTCCACGCCGCCGTTCAACAAGCGCAACCCCGGCCTGAACTCGTCCAGAGCGGTATCAATCATTTTTTCATCAAGGGATTCCGGATTCGCCAACAGGTTTTCAAGGCCGAAATCCGTGCGCGCATCCACATAGAACAGACCGTTACCGCGCGGAACAGCGTCAATGGCCAATGTGCGCTGTCCGCGCACGCGCGCCGCCAGCGCCACGCCCAGATTCTGGGTAAAGAAAGCGGTGTCCACCAACGGATCCGCACCGGACACCACAATCAGATTGCTGACACTGGCATGGGCGGTCAGTGATGGCGGTCGTACCAGTTGATGCCGGCGCAAGCGCTCACGCACCTCGGCGGCGTCGGTGCCCGCCGCGAGGCAGTCACGAGCCCCGGCACGCATGCATTGCAACAGGAGTTCCTGATGCGGCGAGCGGCAGACAGCAACCACGGTCACCCAGGGGCGCGCGGTACTGATTGCCATGATGATGGCCAGCGCCTGGTTGAGGCCCGCCTCATCCACTTCAACCATGGCAATATGCGCGTTGGTCGCTTCCAGCATGCGCAGAATGCGCGAGATATCCGAACGCGAGACTTCCTCAAGGCGCAGACTTTCGTCAAACAGACCCTTCAGCCAACCGCGCAGGCCCTCGTCATCCAGCACGCCGAGTACAACATCATAGTCCTGCATAAGGATCGTCCTGCATGGCGATTACCAACTTAGTCCGTGTCGAACCGGCGCCGACCCGCGCTGTGTTTCCAGCATCATGTCGAGCCAGCCCATGCTACTGGCGTCCTCAGCGGCCCCCGGCAACGAAGGCGGCGGCGCGCCGACCTCCGCCGGCGATACGATGTAAGGCGTCACCAGCATGATCAGTTCCTTGTCTTCCCGTTCGATACGGCTGGACCGGAAAAACGCGCCCAGAATCGGCAAGTTGCCGAGCCCCGGGAGGCGATCACTGGCGTTGATGGTGTTGCGGCTTACCAGCCCGCTGATGATGAACGTTTCGCCCGGCGCGAGCGACACGGTGGTTTCGGAACGGCGCACGCGCAGCGCTGGCACCTGCACGCCACCGGAGGCAATACCGGCACTGAAATCCAGCTCACTGACTTCCGGCGCCACCCGCAAGATGATCTGCTCCGCACTGATGACCGTCGGCGTCAGCGCCAGACCGACACCAAACTCCTTGAACTCGATCTGCGTGCCGGAGACGTCGCTGCGTGTCGGCACCGGGAACTCCCCGCCGGACAGGAACGTCGCATTCTGCCCGCTCAGACTGGTCAGGCTCGGTTCCGCCAGCGTGTAGGCAAAGCCGCCGGCTTCCAGTGCCGAGATGGCCGTCAGGCTGCTGTTCCCGATACGGAAGATATTGAACGTGTCACCGCCCAGAGGCGTCACGTCCGTCGGCGCGCGAAGAAAGTTACTGCCGGGCGCAGAAACGCCGAACTGGCTGCTACCGCGCGTCTTGCCATAGGAAATGCCGGCAGCATTGAGCTGCGTACGGCTGACTTCCACGATACGGATGTCGGTCTGCACCTGCGTGCCGAAGGGCATCCTGGCACCGCTGGTGGGCGACACCACGACGGTGGTGCGCTCGGGACGATCCGCGCCACGAGGCCACACCGACAGAATCGCAGAGCCCGCCTCCTTGCCTGTCAGCACCAGTTCACGGGACTGACTGACGGTCACGGCAAGCACCTCCGGCGCAGAGGTCGCAACCTTGCTGATGCCGTCGGGATAAAACAGTATCTGTTGCTCGCCGCTGGCAAGGCGCAGCGTATCCACACTGGCATCGCTGGCCGACAGCAACGCCGGGTAACACAGCGCCAGCAGCACTGTCAGGGGGGCCAGCCAGGCGGCATGACGATGGCTATGGGCAATGCGGTCACGGGCGTACATTGACACTCCTTGTTTCCGAACCCTCGATGATCTCCACCTGATGGCCGCGAGGGCGTGGCGCAGCCCGCGGCGGCGGAGGGGGCGCAGGGAAGAGCTCGCGATAGCGAACCAACCCTTCGCCAGGCTGCACGGCGACACGCTCGATGCGCTCATCCATATCCGCCATGTCGGCCATGTCCTGCGCGGATACCGCGCTGAGACGCAGCGACCCGTTGGCCGCCGCCAGCAGCAAGCGCGACACCGTTTTCTCCGGCACCGCCAGCACCGCCGTATTGCCACGTCCACGGCGATCGCGATTGGCCGGGTCGGCGTCGGCGGCATCCATGAGGCCGCCAATCGCCAGCAGTTCCACATCGCGCATCAGCAGCATGGCGGTGGGATCACCACGCTGGTCTTCTGCGGCGCGAAACGTCGCCAGGACATCCACCATATCGCCTGGCTCAAGCAAGCCGCCGACAGCCGATACATCATCAACCGGTATGGCGATGGCGCGAAAGCCAGGGAGCAGGGCGTTGGCCAATGGTCCACCGGCTTCCAGATGACGACCAGACAGAATTTCGCCGGCACGCACATTGCGGCGCACCGTCAGACCGACAGCCTCATCGTCCGCACTCACCGCACCCGGAATCGCCTGCGAAGAGCGCATCACCAGAAGCTGCTCCTCGGTGAGCGCCGTACCGGCCTCCACGGATCGCGACAGCGCCCAATACCGATGTCGTTCCTGCAGAAGCTCGGCCTGCGGCGTTGCATCGCCCACCTGCAGCACCTCAGGCTCCGCTGGCGTCGGCTCCCGACTCAACCCGATAATGGCAAGCACGATAGCCAGTACACTGAGGACCAGCGCCGGCAACATATAGATAGCTCTTGAAGATGACATCATTCCCTCGCTGGCGTCATGGTTTCAACAACGCCGATTATTATCATCCCTGTTCATGTGAAACGCTGCCGGAATCTGCGCCGACAGACAAGCCTCTATCATCCGCTGACCCGGCCCCGCGATTCACCAGACCCCGAACGCCTCAGAAAGGCACGGAGGCCGTGGCTGAAATGCTCGGTACAAATTGCCCCAGCAACGGCGGCCGCCAGTCCGGCTCATAGCCGATAACAATCAGGATAGCGGGCTGCCCGGTATCCAGGGAAATGCTGACGAAATCGGTACCGGCCGCCTCTTCCGGACAGGCCGAATCACCCAGCTTCTCCGCCACATCCCGCGATTGCCGGCGCAGCGCCGCCGTGATCACGGGGCAGGCTTCCGCCCGCACCCGGTCCATATACGCGATGGCTTCACCCGGGAGCGTGAACTGGCTGCGGTCCACCCGCAGCGCCGCATCGCCACCGCTCTGGGCGGCAAACAACAGGCCACGCTGCGTGTTGAACGCAGAAGCGAAGTAAAGCGCGCCGAGCACTACCAGGATAAAGAACGGGAACAGCAGCACGAATTCCAATGCTACGGCCCCCCGCTGTTGCTGCGCCCGATCTGGCGCAGCGACGCGCTTCACAGATGCACTCTGCACGAGGCACCCGGTGTGCACTTAATCCCCGGTATCAAGCTGTTCACCCATTTCGGTGAACACAGACGTTACCGCAGGCCCCAGTCCGGTCTGTGTGAAGGCCAGGGCAATGGCGATCACGATCACCGCGATGATCATGACGTACTCGATAGCGCTCGCGCCTTTTTGGGACTTACGTCCCGCAGTGCTGGCCACTGCTGAGACAGTGTCCGTCTGTCTTGACTCGTGTGCGGATTGCTTATCCATGGCTAACCCCTTTTTCGTAGTTGGCATCTAGTCAGTTTTTATCAGAAGCACCCAGCAGTGTAAAGAATCACGACGCAGTTCACAGTTTCGTTATGTTTTCAAAACGTGACTGTATCGTGGCGCTCGATGCCATCAGGCAACCCAGCGTTCACTCTTGTCTACGTTAACCCCATAGTGGCGCCTGTCAACAATCTGTTCCGTCAAGCCTGTCCTTGCTGCTACCTCCGACCCAACACCCCTCTCTATGCCCTCCCGCCGGCGCTCGCTGGATCACCAGGCACAAAAAACCCGGCCGAAGCCGGGTTTTCAGGGGTTGCCAGACAGATCAGAACTTACTTGATCTTGGCTTCCTTGTAGGCGACGTGCTGACGCACCACCGGATCGTACTTGCGGGTCTCGATTTTCTCGGGATGATTCCGCTTGTTCTTGGTGGTGGTGTAGTAGTGCCCTGTGCCCGCACTGGACACGAGCTTGATCTTCTCGCGAACTGCTTTACCCGCCATGACTCAGGCCTCCGTCAGACTTTCTGGCCGCTGGCGCGAACGTCCGCCAACACTTTGTCGATACCGACTTTATCAATGATCCGCATGCCCTTGGCTGACACCCGCAGCCGCACGAAGCGCTTCTCTGCTTCCACCCAGAAACGGTGGTAGTGCAGATTCGGCTCGAAACGACGCTTCGTCTTGTTGTTGGCGTGCGATACGTTGTTACCCGTAATGGGGCGCTTACCGGTAACCTGGCAAACCTTGGACATGATCGTGCTCCAGAGAATCGTGTGCTCGCAGCGGCAGGCATAACTCGGCCCCACTGCGGAATAAGGCGGCGATTTATACCAGAGGCCGCCGCCTCAGGCAAGGTTATCCGCCCAAATAAGGCCAAACCGGCCCAAAAAACCGGTCCTTCTCAGCAAACCGGCCAGTCACGCTCCCGCAACGACGTCCAGATGCCATCTCCGATGATCAGATGATCCAGCACCCGGACATCCACCATATCCAGCGTCCGGATCAGCTTCTCCGTAATACTGCGATCGGCTTCGCTGGGCTCCGCCACACCCGAAGGGTGGTTGTGGGCCAATATCACCGCTGCAGCATTGTGCACCATCGCGCGGCGCAGCACCTCCCTGGGATAGACGGCGGCGCTGTCGATGGTCCCATGAAAGATCTCCTCATACGCCAGCATCCGGTGCTTGTTGTCCAGGAACAGACAGGCAAACACCTCGTGCCGATGGCCCCGCAGGCAGGCATTCAGATACTGGGCGGCATCTGCGGGCTGTGTCAGGGCCTTGCCACGGGTCAGGGGCTCGCCCAGATAGCGGCGCCCCAGCTCCAGTGACGCACTCAGCAGCGCCTGCCGGGCAGGGCCGATACCCGGTAGTTGACGCTGGCGGGGCGGCGGCATTTCCAGCAAGGCGCGCAGTCCACCAGCGTCATGCAGGACGCGACGCGCCGTCTCCACCGCATTGCATCCCGCCAGACCGGAGCCCAGGAACAGGGCAAGCAGTTCAGCATCGCTGAGTTTGTCGGCGCCACGGGCCAGCAGTTTTTCGCGAGGGCGCTGGCTCTCGGGCCAGGCATGAATCGACATGGCACATTCCTTGTGTCAGTTAATCGCCCGCAGGAGTGGGCAGTTACTCCACCGCCTAACGGTGCTACTCTTGGCGCCTTCCGTGGCGCAGTATCGGAGACAATAAGCACTATGGAACGACTGGTCAATAAACGCATCCTGCTGGGTGTGACGGGCGGGATTGCCGCCTACAAGAGTGCCGATCTGGTCCGCCGCCTGCAGGATGCCGGGGCTGAAGTGCGCGTGGTCATGACCGCTGGCGCCTGCGAGTTCATCACGCCGCTGACCATGCAGGCCCTGTCCGGGCACCCGGTACATACCGATCTGCTGGACCCCCGTGCCGAAGCGGCGATGGGGCATATCGAGCTGGCGCGCTGGGCCGATCTGGTCCTGATTGCGCCAGCATCCGCCAATTTCATGGCGCGCATGGCCCACGGCCACGGCAACGATCTGCTCACCACCCTGTGCCTGGCCACCGGCGCGCCGATTGCCCTGGCGCCCGCCATGAACCAGCAGATGTGGGCCGACACGGCCACCCAGAAGAACCTGCTGATCCTGCAGGAAAAGGGCGTGCGTCTGTTCGGCCCCGGTTCCGGCAGCCAGGCCTGCGGCGAAGTCGGCCCCGGCCGCATGCTCGAGCCCGCCGAGATTGCACAGATGGCGGCCGAAGTCTTCGACCACGACCTGCTCACCGGCCTGCATGTGGTGATCAACGCCGGGCCCACCCGGGAAGCCATTGATCCGGTGCGCTACATCACCAACCAGAGCTCCGGCAAAATGGGCTTTGCCATCGCCGAGGCCGCAGCGGAAGCGGGCGCCCGCGTGACCCTGATCAGCGGGCCGGTCAACCTGCCGACGCCGACCCGGGTCAAGCGCACAGACGTGATCCGCGCCGAAGAGATGTTTGATGCCTGTCTCAGCGCGGTGGATCAGGGCTGCGACATCTTCATCGCCACCGCAGCGGTGGCCGATTACCGGCCCACCGTCACGGCAGATCACAAGATCAAGAAATCCACCGAGGAAATTCACCTCACGCTGGTCAAGAACCGGGACATCGTCGCCTCCGTCTCTGCCCACGATCGACGGCCCTTTACTGTCGGTTTCGCCGCAGAAACCCGCGACGTGATGACCTATGCGCAGGCCAAGCTGGAGAACAAGAAGCTGGACATGATCGCCACCAACGACGTCTCGGGGGAGAACGTCGGCTTCAACAGTGATAACAATGCGCTGACCGTAATCTGGCCGGGCGGACACAAGGTACTGCCGCTGGCCGCCAAACGGCAGATTGCCAAACAGCTGATCGAACTGATCGCCATTCGCTACAAGCGGTGACCTGAATGAAACTGCAATACAAAGTACTCAATCCGCTTCTGGGCGAGACCTTTCCGTTACCCGCCTACGCCACTGATGGCTCCGCCGGGCTTGATCTGCGCGCCATGGTTGAGGCATCACTGGTCATCGAGCCAGGGCAGACGGTACTGATTCCCACCGGGCTGGCGATCCACATTGCCGATCCGGGTTACGCGGGTCTTATTCTGCCGCGCTCCGGGCTGGGCCATAAACACGGCATCGTGCTGGGCAATCTCGTCGGTCTGATTGATTCGGACTACCAGGGCGAACTGATGGTGTCTTGCTGGAACCGGGGCCACGCCGCCTTCACGCTGGAACCCGGCGACCGCCTCGCGCAGCTGGTCATTGTGCCGGTGATGCAGGTTGCCCTGGAGCAAGTGGAGACATTTGACACCAGCGAGCGCGGCAGCGGCGGCTTTGGTCACACCGGGCGCTGACGCCCGGCCGACCTGCCGCAAATAGCATGGCACCAAGCATAGCAAGGCATTACTGGGGCATTACTGGGGGAACACAGTCATGAGCAAAAAAGACAAGGCGGCCCGCAAGAAGCCGGAAAAACCGGACCGGGCCCCCGACGACAAGAAGAAAAGCAAGGGCAGCAAAAAAGCCGCCCCTCGCAACTCGGCCCCACCGGTAACCGGCGGCCTCACACAACATCTTGTCGCCGCCACGGTGAGCGTACTCGTCATCCTGGGCGCCATGACGGCAGCCAGCGCCTGGTTGCTGTACGGCCCGGAGCAGACACAGCGCAGCGTGTCACTGGCGGAAACGCTGCTGCAACAACCCGCCGCGCTGATCAATCAGCAGATGGCCCTCAGCGAAGCACAGCTGGCGGCGCTGGTCGACAGCCATACGGTGCGGCAGGCTTTCGCAAACGGTGACCCGGACACCACGGCGCTGCGCTTGAGCCAGCAGCTGCCCCATACGCGCATCACACTGGTTGCCCATCAGGACTCACAGAGCACCCATGCGCTTTCATTCAGCGCGCGGGACATGGTCAAGCAGGCCCGGGACAACCCGATACCCCCCATGGTGCTGCTCCCGGGCTCGCCACTGCGTCTGCTGGCGGCTCGCACCGCGGACGACGGCAGCGGCAATGCGCTGGGCGTTGTACTGATGGAACAGACCTTCGACACCCTGGCCTCGCAACTGCGACGCATCACCCTGAACGGTGGCGGCATCGAAATTCGCCAGGATGACAACAGCACCGTTCTGATATCCATCGGCCAGCCCTCCGGTGACGCCCTGGCGACGCGGCGCGCCAGTGGCGACCTGACCCTGACCTATCGCGGCCTGCCCGCACCGATCAACACATCGCGCACCCTGTTCCTGATTCTGGCCGGGACCGCACTGGTGCTGTTGCTGGCTGCCGTCGTGATGATCATTCGTGACATCGGGCATCGCATCACCCGCGACGCCAGCCTGCTCAACACCCAGGGTTCACCCCGGTTTGCCTTCAGCGCCCTCGCCGAGGCCAGGGCCGCCCTCGACAAGCGCGCAGCCAGTCAGGCCAATCCCCGCAGCGGCGGCGGCCGCCCCCGACCGGCGGCGCCCATGGATGCGTTCATGGACATCCTGGTGGAGGAAGATACCAGTCTGTTGATCGAGGACGGCACGCCTGAGGCCACGCCACAGATCCAGGTGCCGGAAGAAATCTTCCGCGAGTACGACATTCGCGGCATCGTCGGCAAGACGCTCAACACCGAGATCATGACGCTGATTGGCCGCGCCATTGGCTCAGAGGCGGGCGACGCCGGCCAGCAGACACTGCTGGTGGCGCGGGATGGCCGCACCTCTTCCGACGAACTGACGGAGGCGCTGACAAAAGGCCTGCTCGCCAGCGGCCGCGACGTGATCGACATCGGCGCCGTGCCGACACCGGTGCTGTACTACGGCACGGCGGTGATGGACGTACAATCCGGCGTCGTCGTCACAGGCAGCCACAACCCATCAACCTACAATGGCGTCAAGGTGGTTATCGGCGGCGAAACCCTCAGCGGCGAACGCATCCGCAATCTGTACCAGCGGATTACCGAAGCGCGCTTCAGTGAGGGCCAGGGGCGCGCCGACCAGCGCGATATCCGCGAGCGCTACCAGCATGCCCTGGCCGAAGACATCGCCCTGGCACGGCCATTAAAGGTCGTGATCGATTGCGGCAATGGCATCACTGGCGCCATGGCGCCCCAGTTGTTTCGCAGCCTGGGCTGCGAGGTCATGCCCTTGTTCGCCGAGGTCGACGGCCACTTCCCCAATCATCACCCGGACCCGAGCCGCCCGGAAAACCTGCATGCATTGATTCAGGCGGTGACGCAGCATAACGCGGACATCGGCATCGCCTTCGACGGTGACGGCGACCGCCTCGGCATCGTGACACCCAAGGGCGAGATCATCTGGCCCGACAGATTGTTGATGCTGTTTGCGCGGGACCTGTTGTCCCGCTCACCCGGCGCCGACATCCTGTTTGATGTGAAGTGCAGTCGCGAACTCGCCAAACTGATCAGCCGCATGGGCGGTCGGCCCCTGATGGGCAAATCCGGGCACGCCCTGATGAAAGCCCGCATGCGTGAGACCGGCGCACCACTGGCAGGCGAGATGAGCGGTCACATGTTCTTTGCCGATCGCTGGTACGGCTTTGACGATGCGCTTTACGCCGCTGCCCGGTTGCTGGAAATTCTGGCCCTGGAGAGCCACAGCGCCGATGTGCTGTTCGACCGCCTGACCACCGGCGTCACCACACCCGAGCTGCTGATCCCCGCCAGCGAGCAGAGCAAATTTGCGCTGGTGGAGCGCCTGATTGCACGACAGGCCGCCTTTGCCGACGGCAATATCTCCACACTGGACGGTCTGCGCGTAGACTTTGAGGACGGCTGGGGCCTGGTGCGTGCCTCCAACACCACACCGGCGCTGACCGCGCGCTTCGAAGGCCGCGACAAGGCAGCACTGCAACGCATCGTTGCCCTGTTCCGCACAGAACTGCAAAGTATCGAACCGAAACTGAAACTGCCTTTTTAGGACGGAGACAACATGGACCAGAACCGTGCCAGCGAAACAGCGCGGATCCTGATTGAAGCGCTGCCCTACATCCAGCGCTTCGCCGGTACCACCGTGGTGATCAAGTACGGCGGCAACGCGATGGAAAACGAGGCGCTGAAGAACTCGTTTGCCCGCGATATCGTGTTGATGAAAGCCGTCGGCATGCATCCGGTCATTGTTCACGGCGGCGGCCCGCAGATCGGCGATCTGCTCAAGCGCCTGGGCAAGGAGTCCACCTTCGTCCAGGGCATGCGCGTGACCGACAGCGAAACCATGGACGTGGTGCAGATGGTGCTCGGCGGTCTGGTGAACAAGGAAATCGTCAGCCTGATCCACCGCAACGGCGGCCGCGCCATCGGCCTCACCGGCAAGGACGGCGAACTGATCCGGGCTCGCAAGATGCTGCTTCAGGCCGACGCGGATGACCCGGCATTGAAAGCCCCGGAGATCATCGATATCGGCCATGTGGGCGAAGTGCAGGGTATTGACGTGCGCGTGCTGGAAATGGTCTCCGGCAGCGATTTCATTCCGGTCATCGCACCCATTGGCGTGGACGATGCCGGCGTGTCCTATAACATCAACGCCGATCTCGTCGCCGGCAAAGTGGCCGAAGTGCTGCGCGCCGAAAAGCTGATTCTGCTGACCAATGTGGCGGGGCTGAAAGACAAGCAGGACAATATCCTGACTGGCCTGAGCGCCGAGCGCGTCCAGGCGCTGATCGATGACGGGACGATTTATGGCGGCATGCTGCCCAAGATCGGCTGCGCACTGGATGCGGTCAACAACGGCGTACATACCGCGCATATCATTGATGGTCGGGTGCCGCATGCTGTGCTGCTGGAAGTGCTGACCAATCAGGGGATCGGGACCCTGATCACACGCCGATAGCGGGCATATAAAACGCAACAGAACCGTGGGAAGGGGTTATGCGCGAAGAAAAAGTGAGTGAAGAAAAAGTGTCACGCAAGGATCAGATCCTGCAAGCACTGGCACATATGCTGGAAGCAGAACCCGGCGGCCGCATCACGACCGCCGGGCTGGCACGGGAGGTGGGGGTCTCCGAAGCTGCGCTGTATCGGCATTTTCCCAGCAAGGCGAAGATGTTCGAAGGCTTGATCAATTTTGTTGAGGATGCGGTGTTCACCAACGTGAATCGCATCGTACAGGAAACACCGGACGCCCTGGACCAGACCAAGCGCATCATGGACCTGTTACTGGGCTTTACCGAACGCAACCCGGGCATCACCCGGCTGCTCACCGGTGATGCACTGACCGGCGAAAACGAACGCTTGCGCCTGCGCATCCAGCAATTCTTTGAACGCGTGGAAAGCCAATTGCGCCAGTTGCTGCGAGACGCCGAGTTCAAGCAGGGACTGCGCACGGAAACCACGCCCACCGCCACAGCAAACCTGCTACTGGCTGTGGTCGAAGGGCGTATCGCGCAATTTGTACGTTCCGGTTTCAAACAGGCGCCCACCCAGGGCTGGGCAGAACAGTGGCCCTTGCTCGCGGCGGTGATTTTCCGCAGCTGAGCAGGTCGTGATTTGCACTGAGGCGCGCGGCTGCTACTTCGTGATCTGGCGCAACCGCTCGATGATTGGCGTAAAGTTCTCCCGCACCTGCTCCATGTCCGCCTCGTGCTGGAGAATTTCCTGCTCCAGGTCACTGATCTGCCGGCCATAACGTTCAATCACGACGGCGGTGGCCTCCGGCACATCGCGACCGCTGCGTTCGATGCGTGCCGCATTGCTGATTTCGGTATCGAGGCGACTGCGCAGCTGGGCAATATTGCCCCGGGCGTAATCGATATTCAGCTGCAACGCTGCCAACTGCCTGTCGCGCGCACGCTCGGCATCGTCCGGCACCGCATACATGCGCAGCAGTTCCCGATCACGCCGGCTCTGCAGCTCTGCCTCACGAGCCTGGTCCCGCTGCGCTCGCAACGTTTCCTGCTCCGCCGGCGAGGGCGCTGCTTCAACCTGCTGGATGACCCGCCCCTGGGCATCAATGATGTCGTACCCGGCATAGATGCCTTCTTCCGGCAGCGCATGGGTCATCACCATGCTGCCCTCCGCATTGATGTAGCGGTACACCGCACCCGGCGGCAACGCCTCCGGCTCCGGCGTCTTGCCACCACGCGCCAGCAAGGCCGTCGGCGCCGAGAGCAGCGCCACAGCCAGGCAGATTGTTTGCAGAGACTTCATCACACGCTCGCCATACACCGTTTTATGCCACCCCATACTGACTGCGGTACGCCCGCATCGCGCCAAGGTGCGCCTCATCCTGCGTCCCCGCCAGATAATCGATGATATCCGACATACCGACGATACTGTGTACCCGCACACCCAGACTGTGCTCAACATCCTGAATCGCAGACAAGTCGCCCTGGCCACGCTCCTGACGATCCAGCGCCACCACGACGCCCGCCATCTGCGCCGGGCTGTCATCAAACAGCGCCGCCACTTCACGTATTGCCGTCCCGGCCGTGATCACATCATCAATAACCAGCGCCCGGCCCGCCAGCGGCGCACCCACAATCAACCCGCCTTCACCGTGATCCTTGGCTTCCTTGCGGTTGAACGCCCAGGGCTTGTCGATGCCGTGATTCTCTGCCAGTGCTACCGCGACGGCCGCCACCAGCGGGATGCCCTTGTAGGCCGGGCCAAACAGCATATCGAACTCAACACCGGCATCGACAATCGCCGCCGCGTAGAAGCGCCCCAGCCGTGACAGCGCCTCGCCGGTGTGAAACGTGCCGGCATTGAAGAAATACGGGCTCACCCGGCCCGACTTCAGCGTGAACTCGCCAAACTTCAGCGCCTCACGCCCCAGCGCAAATTCAATGAACGCTTTCTGATAGGGTTGCATCATTGCCCCCTTACCAGCCCAGCGCCGCTTGCTGCTGGCGCAGGATATTCTGAATGCCCTGATCCGCCAGCGTCAGCATGTCCTGCTGCTGGGCCATGGTGAAGGGCGCCGCTTCCGCCGTGCCCTGAATCTCGACAAAGCCGCCTTGCTGGGTCATCACCACATTCATGTCCGTGTCGGCCGTGGAGTCTTCCGCGTAATCCAGATCCAGCACCGGCGTGCCCTGGTAGAGCCCGACGGAGACCGACGCGATCAGGCATTCCAGCGGGTCATCCTTGATGCGTTTTTTCTCCAGCAGGAAGCTCAAGGCATCCACCAGCGCCACGCAGGCACCGGAAATCGACGCCGTGCGCGTGCCGCCATCGGCCTGCAACACGTCGCAATCGATCAGAATGGTGTTCTCACCCAGCTTCTTCATGTCCACCGCCGCCCGCAGGGAGCGGCCGATCAGGCGCTGAATCTCCAGCGTGCGGCCACCTTGCTTGCCACGGGTCGATTCACGCTGGTTACGGGTGTGGGTCGCGCGCGGCAGCATGCCGTACTCAGCCGTGATCCAGCCTTGCCCCTTGCCCTTCAGGAAGCGCGGTACACCTTCTTCCACCGACGCCGTGCACAGCACCCGGGTTTCACCGAATTCCACCAGCACACTGCCCTCGGCATGTTTGGTAAATTCGCGCGTAAAACGGATATCGCGCAACTGATCCGGGGCTCGACCTGAGGGACGCATGAAAACTCCTTTGAGGGCTTGATGAGACTGTCACTGGGCGACGGTCATTGAGTGAGCCGGGATTCTAGCATAGCCGGCCCGCCCGGGCTGCGCCGCTGGCCACCTCTCTACAGCCGGGCTAGACTCGACAACCACGCAATGTAAGGACCTTCCATGATTCAGAGCATGACCGCCTTTGCCCGCAGCGACCGGCATATCGACGCCCAGCACACCACCCTGGTGTGGGAACTGAAATCGGTGAACCATCGCTATCTGGAAGTCAGCCCGCGCCTGCCGGACGCCTTCCGCGAGCTGGACGGCCCGGTGCGCGAGCTGTGCCGTAAGCACCTGAATCGCGGCAAGATCGAAATCGGTCTCCGTTATCAGGCCGATGCAGGAGAGGCCAGCGTCAGCCTGGACGAAGCACTGGTGCAGCAACTCGGCCAGGCCCTGCACCGGGTCGGCGAACTGATCCACCACCCGGCCCCGGTCAGCCCCACTGAAATCCTGCGCATGCCCGGCGTGCTCCAGATGAAGGAGGTGGATTTCAGCGCCCTGGCCAAACCGGCCATGGCCCTGCTTGAGGAGGCCCTGACCAGCCTGGTGGACACCCGCGCCCGTGAAGGCGCGGCCCTGACAAAGATGGTGGAAGAACGCCTCGACGGCATCCTGGTACAGGTCGCCCGCACCCGCAAAGCCCTGCCCCTGATTCTCGACGGCCTGCGTGAACGCCTGAAGAAGCGCGTCGAAGACATCCTCGCCAGCCCTGACCCCGAACGCCTGGAACAGGAACTGGTGCTGCTGGCCCAGAAAATGGACGTGGCCGAAGAGCTGGACCGCCTGGAGGCTCACGTCACCGAGGTGCGCCGCGCCCTGACCGAAGGTGGCCACGTTGGCCGCCGGCTCGACTTTCTGATGCAGGAGCTTAATCGGGAAGCCAACACCCTGGCGTCCAAGTCTGTGGACACCGAGACCACCCAGGCAGCGGTGGAGTTAAAGGTGCTGATCGAACAGATGCGGGAACAGATCCAGAATATAGAGTGACGCGAGTTGACATTTTGGCAACTCGTGCTAGCATTCAGACCATACTGACAAGGATTGTTGTATGCATGTCTTATCCAGGAAGCCGTTCAATGATGCTGCACGGCTGCACCCCAATGATGCCGAGGCACTTCAACGCACCTATAGAGTGCTCCGCGCGGGCGAATCTCCCGCACCGGAATCTTTGCCGGCCGTGTTTCCATCGCTGGACAACTTCCGACACAGGGACAAATGGTGGGTCATCGATATCGGCGGCAATAATCTGCGCCTGATTGCCTTTATCGAATTTCGTGACAACCGGCTGTACGTGAAACACATCGTACCGCACGCGGAATACGACGCACTGTGCAAACGTTACGCGAAACAGGGTGAATGACCATGACTTCACACGCAGCAATCAAGCAGATGGCAGCAGCGCTGTTTCGCGAGGCCCGGTACATAAGCCATATCGACAGCGATAGCGATTACGCCGCCGCCCTGGCGCTGATGGATGAACTGATTGAGGATTACGATACGCAGAAGCCGTTGATTGAGGTGTTGGGCGCAGCGATCGAGCGCTGGGAAAGCAGCGCCCCTGAGTTCAAGCAGTTCAACGCCGCCGTCGCAGGCCAGGACCCCGCCATCAGCACACTGCGCTTGCTGATGGAACAACACGGCCTCGGCGTCGCCGATTTGCCTGAAATAGGCTCCAAATCACTGGTATCGCGCATCCTGCGCGGCGAACGCGGCCTGACCCGCAGTCATATCACCGTGCTGTGCCAGCGCTTCGACGTCCAGCCGGCGCTGTTTTTCTGAGCGCCCGCCACACGACCTGATCCCGCAAGCCCGAACATCCCTGTGACGTGCACCGCTGACATACGCGCCGTGGATGCAGCAACAGGTCATGACGCGGATCAAGGTTCCACAGGCTGCTGCCCCGCTAGTATGGACACTGACGAAAAAATGCGGGAGTCCGGGCATGGGCAGCTTGAACGGGAAAGTGATCGCGATTACCGGTGGTGCGGGCGGCATTGGCGAGGCCACAGCGCGCATGGCGTATGCACAGGGCGCGAGCGTGGTGATCACCGACCGCGAAGCGGGCCCGGTGGAGGCAATAGCCACATCGCTGGGCGAGCGGGCGACGGGGCTGGCGGTAGATGTGAGCCGGCGCGAGGACAACACGCGCATGGTGACGGCGGCACTGGAGCACTTTGGTCGGCTGGACGCGGTGTTCCTGAACGCGGGGATCGAAGGCGAGGTGGGTCCGTTCGACAGGCGTTCCGATGCAGCCTGGGAGAAGGTGTTTGCCGTGAATGTGCATGGCGTGCGCCTTGGCGTGGAGGCCGCACTGCCCGCCTTGCGCCAGGCGGGCGGCGGCAGCATCGTGATCACCTCCAGCGTGGCCGGTCTGCGCGGCGCCTCCGGGCTGTCACCCTATGTCAGCAGCAAACATGCGGTAGTGGGGATGATGCGCTGCCTGGCGGCAGAACTCGGCCCGGAGGGCATCCGGGTCAACACACTGAACCCCGGCCCGGTGGACAACCGCATGATGCGCTCGATCGAAGATCAGGCCAATCCGGGCCACGGTGAGGCGGTACACAAGGCGTTCGTGGCACGCATCCCCCTCGGGCGCTACGTCTCCAACGACGAGTGCGCGGGCATGGCGGTATTCCTGTTCTCTGATGCGGCCTCCGGCTGCAACGGCAACACCTATCTGGTAGACGGTGGCTACTGCGCGCAATAGGCCAACCGCGCCAGAACGGACGCCACGATCGTCCATCCGAGGCAATTTCGCGCCCGTGCTCTGTGACGCATCGGCGACAGACCCCTATAATGCCGGGTCTGATCGCCCTGCAGCCATACGGACCCGATATGCCCAACACACCTGCTACAGCCCACGGCACCCTGTTTATCGTGTCCGCACCCTCCGGGGCCGGCAAGACCAGCCTGGTGGCCGCACTGGTAGACACACTGGACGGCGTGCGTATTTCGGTGTCTCACACCACCCGGGCCATCCGCCCCGGTGAAGAGGACGGCATCAACTATCACTTCACCGACCGGGATACGTTCCTGCAAAAAGTCGGCGAAGGCCGCTTCCTGGAACATGCCGAGGTGTTCGGCAACCTCTACGGCACCTCCGCCGACTGGGTCAGCGACACCCTGAAAGCCGGTGAGGACGTGATTCTCGAAATCGACTGGCAGGGCGCCGAGCAGATACGCCGCCTGGTGCCAGACGCCGCCAGCATCTTCATCCTGCCGCCCTCACTGCCCGAGCTGGAAAGCCGCCTGCGCGGTCGCGGCCAGGACGACGACGCGGTGATCGCCCGGCGGCTGGCCGGGGCCCAGGACGAGATGTCCCACTACGGCGAGTTCGATTACCTGGTTATCAACGACGATTTCGAGCATGCGCTGGGGGATCTCAAGGCGATTCTGCGCAGTCATCGCCTGCGCATCCTGGCCCAGCAGAAGGCCCAGGCCACTCGAATTGGTGAATTGTTGTCCAAAAGCAGCGCAAACGGTTAGAATGCCCGGCTCACCGGCCCACGCCGGTAGCTCCCAGCGAACACGAGGTGGATACACATGGCACGCGTCACGGTAGAAGACTGTCTGGAAAAACTCGATAACCGCTTTGAGCTGGTGCTGGTCGCCGGCAAACGCGCGCGCCAACTGCAGACCGGTGGCAAAGAGCCCCGCGTCGCCTGGGAAAATGACAAGCCTACGGTTGTTGCCCTGCGTGAAATCGCAGAAGGCTTCGTCACCCGTGATTCCGTCGACAACGAGCTCAGCGATCGCAGCGGCGAAATCGACGAGCTGGCGCTGCTGACAGAGTCCTTCGGCGAGTAATACCTGCGGCGAGGGAGCCCTCCCTCGCCACGTCTTTCCGGCCTGTTTGCCCCGCCTGTTTTTCCCTGTATTTCAATCACTCACGGTGCTTTTGTAAGACAGTGCCGTAGACAAGCCCGCGCCACAGCCTTTACGCTTGAGTAACACGCTCGCAACTTCACGCAGGCAACAACTCAGGCAACGACTAAGGCGCCCAATTGCCCACCATCAACACATTGGTCAAACGGCTCAAGAGCTATCTGGACGATGACCAGATCGGCCAGGTCGTACGCGCCTACGAATTTGCCGAGCACGCCCACGAGGGCCAGTATCGCCGCACCGGCGATCCCTACATCACGCATCCCCTGGCGGTAGCCAACATCCTGACTGACATGCACATGGACCATGAGAGCCTGATGGCCGCCATGCTGCATGATGTGATCGAGGACACGGGCGTCAGCAAGGAGCAGCTGGCAGAAATGTTCAGCCCCGGCGTGGCAGAGCTGGTGGACGGCGTTTCCAAGATTGCCCAGATCAAGTTCGAATCCAAGGCCGAACAGCAGGCCGAGAACCTGCGCAAGATGATGCTGGCCATGACCCGCGATATCCGCGTCATCCTGGTCAAGCTGGCAGACCGGCTGCACAACATGCGCACCCTGCACTCCATGCCGGCGGACAAGCGCAAACGCATCGCCACCGAAACCCTGGAAATCTACGCCCCCATTGCCAACCGCCTGGGCATGTACAACATCCGCGTCGAATACGAAGATCTGGGCTTCAACGCCATCTACCCGATGCGCGCCGACCTGATCTCCAAAGCCGTGAAGGCCGCCCGGGGCCACCGCAAGGAAATTCTGTCGACCCTCAAATCCAGTATCGAGCATTGTCTGGAAGAGGAGGGCATCCAGGCCCGCATTCTCGGCCGCGAGAAGCACCTCTACAGCATCTACATGAAGATGAAAGAGCAGCACAAGCCGCTCAATGAAATCATGGATGTGTACGGCTTCCGCATCATCGTCGACAAGGTGGACACCTGCTACCGCGTGCTTGGCGCGGTACACAATTACTTCACGCCGATCCCCGGGCGCTTCAAGGATTACGTGGCCATTCCCAAGGCCAACGGCTACCAGAGCTTGCACACCACGCTCAAGGCGCGCAGCGGTGTGCCGCTGGAAATCCAGATTCGTACCGAAGAAATGGAAGCCATGGCCAACAACGGCATCGCCGCCCACTGGCTGTATAAAGCCGATGCCGATGGCGCCAACACGCCAACCTCCACCCGCGCCCAGGCCTGGATGGGGCGGCTGCTGGAGATGCAGCAAAAAGCGGGCAACTCCATGGAATTCATCGAGAACGTCAAGGTCGATCTGTTCCCGGATGAAGTCTACGTCTTCACCCCCAAGGGCGAGATCAAGGAGCTGCCGGTGGGCGCCACCGCCGTGGATTTTGCCTACGCGGTGCATACCAAAGTGGGCAACACCTGCGTGGCGGTGCGCATCGACGGCAAGCTGGCGGCATTGTCCACGCCGCTGGAGTCCGGCCAGACCATTCGCATCATTACCACACCAACCGCCACCCCCAATCCGTCCTGGCTGAACTTCGTCATAACCGGCAAGGCGCGCTCCAACATTCGCCATTTTCTCAAGCACCAGCGGCGGGAAGACTCCGTGCAGCTGGGCGAACGCCTGCTGGAGAAAGCGCTGGCGGGCTACGGCCTGACCATGAACGACCTGGCCATCGAGCGTGTTATCGCGGAGCTGGCGGCCAACAACTATCCGGCCCTGGATGACCTGCTGGAAGACATCGGCCTGGGCAACCGCCTGGCCCCGCTGGTCGCACGCAAACTGGCGGGCAATCGCGAGGAAACCGAGCGCGACCCGGCCGATGACCGCAAACCGCTGGCGATTCGCGGCACCGAGGGCCTGCTGGTGAGCTACGCCAAGTGCTGCCACCCGCTGCCCGGCGACGCCGTGCTCGGCCATCTCAGCGCCGGCCGGGGCATCGTGGTACACCGCGACACCTGCAAGAACCTGCTCAATGAGATGCGCAGCAACCCGGAAAAGTGCATCGCACTTTACTGGGATCGGGAAGTGGCACAGGACTTTTCGGCCGGCATCCGTATCGAGCTGGTCAACAAGAAGGGCGTGCTGGCCACCCTGGCCACGGCCTTCTCGGAACTGGGCTCGAATATCGAAACCATCACCATGGCCGAAAAAGATGCTACGGTAACGGTCATCAATGCCAATGTGACCGTGCGCGACCGGATTCATTTCGCCCGGCTGATCAAACGCCTGCGCAAACTGGAAAACGTGATTCGTATCAGCCGGCTGACCGGCTGACCGTTAGCAGCACTATTTACAGCACCATTCACAGCACTACACCATTAACCGGACAAGACCATGCCAAACCGCTCGACCATCAGCACCGACAAGGCGCCTGCCGCCATCGGCACCTATTCCCAGGCCATCAAGGTGGGCAGCACCGTCTACCTGAGCGGGCAGATCCCGCTGGACCCGGCCACGATGACGCTGGTCGAGGGGGATATCGCCGTGCAGATCCGCCGCGTGTTCGACAACCTCAGCGCTGTGTGCGACGCCGCCGGCGGCAACCTGCAGGCCATCGTCAAACTCAACATCTTCCTCACCGACCTGAGCCACTTCGCCACCGTCAACGAGATCATGGCCCAGTACTTCCATGAGCCTTACCCGGCGCGCGCCGCGATCGGCGTTGCCGCGCTGCCCAAAGGCGCGGAAGTGGAAATGGATGGCGTGCTGATTCTGGAATAAGCGCGGCTCAGGCGAGCCCGCTTTCCTGACCATCGCCTGCACCGTAACCTGAACGATAGTCGGGGTGAGTCAGCGCATAATGCCCTTGCGCCAGATACTGGCTGCGCAAACGCTTGCCCGGCACGTTCTCCGGCACCGCCAGATCCAGCGGCTGCCCCATCTGCTCCCCCAGCCAGTTCAGCACCTCATAATTGACCACCGGCGCCTGATCGGTACCGATCACCACCGCCGGCGGGGCGTCATTGGCCAGCCAACGCTGGCCCAGGTGATGCAGCAAACCAATGCAATCCGCGCTGTGAATCCGGTTGCCATACACCGGCGCCGGCGGCGCCTCGCCCTCGGCAATCCGCTCGACCATACGCAACAACCGCGCTCGACCCGGGCCGTAAATGCCGGAGAAACGCACGCTGGTGGACAGGCCACGCACGGAGATTTCTTCCTCCGCCGCCAGCATGATGCGGCCATTGAAGCGTGACGGTGTCGGCGGCGTGTCTTCATCCACCCAACCTTCCTGATCCCCGTATACCGCTGTGCTCGACACAAAGATCACCGGCGGCAAAGGCTGCTGCGCCGCCAGCGCTGCCAGCAGGCGCAGCGGCGCCGTGATATAGGCGCTGTGGTATCCGGCCTCATCGCGGCCGGACGGTGTCATGATGATATACAGCAGATCCACCGGGTCCGGCGGCAACAGTACCGGGTCTGCCGCCAGATCCTGGGCATACAGATCGACCCCGGCAGGGCTTTCCTGACGTCGCCGGATACCGCTGACCTGCGCACCCTGATCCAGCCAGCGCCGGGCCAGCCCGGTACCCAGATCGCCCAGCCCTGCCACCAGCACATGCGCCATATCTGCTCCTGAGATTACGAAAACAACTATTGATTTACACTGACCAATAGCTACTATTGATCATCAGAACGTGATCAAACTATCTGTTCAGCCAGGCAAACGGGATTGTCATGACATTAACAGAACTGCGCTACCTGGTGGCGCTCGCACGGGAAAAACATTTCGGTCGCGCAGCGGACGCCTGCCACGTCAGTCAGCCGACACTGAGCGCGGCGATTCGCAAGCTCGAGGAACACCTCGGGCTGAGTCTGTTCGAACGCCGCCCCCGGGAAGTCCGCGTCACCGTCGACGCCGAGCCGATCATTGCCCAGGCCCAGCGCGTGCTGGAGCAAGTGGAGCTGCTGGAGCAACTGGCCGATACCCAGCGCGACCAGTTGGGCGCGCCACTGCGCGTCGGCGCCATCTTCACCGTGGCCCCGTACCTGTTCCCGGAAATGGTCCCCAAGGTGCGCAAGGGCGCGCCGGACATGCCGCTGTTTATCGAAGAAAACTACACCCATGTGCTGCGCGGCAAACTCGACCGCGGCGAGCTGGACGCCATCATTGTGGCGCTGCCTTTTTCCGGCGGCGGGCTGGTACGGGCAAAGATGTACGAGGAATCCTTTTCCGTGTTGCTGCCCGCAGGCCATCCGTGGGAAAAGCAAAAGGCCATCCGCCCGGAACAGCTGCTGGAAGAAACCCTGCTGCTGCTCGGCGAAGGCCACTGCTTCCGCGATCAGGTACTCGAGCTGTGCCCGGCCATTGATTCTGAAAAACAGAAACACCTGGTACAGATCGAAGGCGGCTCCCTGGAAACCCTGCGCCACATGGTGGCCGGCGGCCTGGGCATCACCATCCTGCCGGATTCGGCCCTGCGTCACAGCGGCTACCGGGAAAACGCCTTCTCCGTGCGGCCGTTCATCAAGCCGGCGCCGACCCGCACCATCGCGCTGGTGTGGCGCGACAGCTTCCCGCGCCCCAAAGCCATCGAAGTCCTGCGCCAGGCCGTGCCGCGCCTTGGCCTGACCAGTCGCTCCGACGCCGCCTGAGGCCGCCGCCCCGTGAGTGAGCTTGCCGCACGCAGCCTCAGCGGCCTCAAGGGCGTCGGCCCGCGCGGCGCCGAGCGGCTGGCCAAACTCGGCCTGCATAACGTCGAAGACCTGCTGTTTCATCTGCCGTTTCGCTACGAAGACCGCACACAGATTCAGCCCATCGGCCGCCTGCGTCCCGAAACCCATGTGGTGATCGAGGGCGAGGTACTGGCCGCCGATATCGTCTTCGGCCGCCGCCGCAGCCTGTTGTGCAAGGTGGGCGACGGCACCGGCATGGTGGCGCTGCGCTTCTTTCATTTTACTGCCGCACAGAAAAACAATCTGGAGCGCGGCACACAGGTGCGCATCTACGGCGAAGTGCGCGCCGGCGGCACCGGGCTCGAGTTCTATCACCCCGAATATGAGATCGCCAACGGCGGCGTACTGCCACCCCTGGACAAGCGCCTGACCCCGGTTTACCCGACCACCGAAGGCGTGCACCAGAAAACCCTGCGCAATCTGATGCAGCAGGCCCTGGCCCTGCTGGAACGTTACCCGCCCCGGGACCTGCTGCCGAAAGCACTGCTGGATGACGCCAGCCTGCCGACTCTGCGCGAGGCCCTGCTGAAACTCCACGCCCCGAACCCGGACGACCCGGTGGACATGCTGCTCACCGGCAGCCACCCGGCTGTGCAGCGGCTGGTGATGGAAGAAATGGTTGCCCACCAGCTGGGCATGCTCAGCCGCCGCGCCGGGCAAAAAACCCACAGCGCGCCGGTCTTTACCGACGACGCGCTAGTGGCAAAGCTGCGCGCTGGCTTGCCGTTTCAGCTGACCGGCGCCCAGCAGCGGGTCATCCAGGAAATTGCCGCTGACCTGGCGATTCCCTCACCCATGTTGCGACTCGTGCAAGGCGATGTGGGCAGCGGCAAGACCCTGGTGGCGGCCGCCGCCGCGCTGATGGCCATTCGGGCGGGCTATCAGGTGGCACTGATGGCCCCCACCGAACTGCTGGCCGAACAGCATCTGGCCAATTTCCGCCACTGGCTCTCACCCCTGGGCATCGACGTGCATTGGTTGACCGGCAGCCTGACCCCGAAAGCCCGGCGCGATACGCAAGCGCTGTTGGCAGGCGGTGAGGCGGCCATGGTGGTGGGCACCCATGCGCTGTTCCAGGACGCCGTAGCCTTCCATCGGCTGGGCCTGACGATCATCGACGAACAGCACCGCTTTGGCGTGCACCAACGCCTGGCGTTGCGGGAAAAAGGCCGCCAGGACACGCAGATTCCGCATCAGCTGGTGCTCACCGCCACACCCATTCCCCGCACCCTGGCGATGAGCCTGTACGGCGATCTCGACACCTCGGTGATTGATGAGCTGCCGCCGGGACGCCAGACCATCGACACGCTGGCCCTGCCCGCCAGTCGCAGACCGGCGGTGATCGAGCGCGTCCATGCCGCCGCCAAGCAGGGCACTCAGGCCTATTGGGTCTGCACGCTGATTGAAGAGTCCGACGCCCTGCAAGCACAAGCGGCCGAGGCAACCTGGGCCAGCCTCAAGGAGGCCTTGCCGGATGTGGACGTGGAGCTGGTACACGGTCGCATGAAAGCCAAGGACAAGGCCGCCCGCATGGCGCGCTTCGCCAGCGGCGAGGCCCAGTTGCTGGTGGCCACCACCGTCATCGAAGTCGGCGTGGACGTGCCCAACGCCACCCTGATGGTGATGGAAAATGCCGAACGCCTGGGCTTGTCGCAGCTGCACCAGCTGCGCGGCCGGGTCGGGCGCGGTGGCAACAAGAGCTACTGCGTGCTGCTGTACCAGACCCCGCTATCGCACACCGCCAAACGCCGCCTGGCCGTCATGCGCGAGACCGGCGACGGCTTCCGCATTGCCGAAGAAGACCTGCGCCTGCGCGGCCCCGGCGAATGGCTGGGCACCCGCCAGACCGGCGACCTGGCCTTCCGCATTGCCGATCTGATGCGCGACGAAGCCCTGATGGCGCCCGCCCGCGACATGGCCGAGCAAGTGCTGGCCGATCACCCCGCCAGCGCCGATGCACTGATCCACCGCTGGCTCAAGGGCGCCGAAGGCTACGCCGACATTTAGGGCTGACGTCTGATTGGCCCTGCCCCGTGAAAACCGGCATCATTGCGGTCGCTTTCACACGTCTGTTGCCAGGAGAAAAACCATGTCCCGCCAGTTTCCCGGCGTTGATCCCGACGGTCTGCTCGAGTATTCCGTGGTCTTCAACGACCGCTCCCTGAACCACATGTCCCAGACTTTCCAGCAGGTGATGCGGGATATTTCCAGCAACCTGAAGGACGTGTACAAGGCCGCAGGCGTGGTGGTGGTGCCCGGTGGCGGCACCTACGGTATGGAAGCGGTAGCGCGGCAGTTCGCCAATGACGCCAACTGCCTGGTGGTGCGCAACGGCTGGTTCAGCTACCGCTGGAGCCAGATCTTCGACATGGGCAACATCCCCGCCGAGGAAACCGTGCTCAAGGCGCGCCAGACCTCCGCCGATGCCAGGGCACCGTTCGCCCCGGCGCCCATCGACGAGGTGGTGGCCAGCATCCACGCCACCAAGCCGGATCTGGTCTTTGCGCCCCACGTGGAAACCTCCGCCGGCCTGCTGCTGCCGGACGACTATATCCGCGCCATGGCAGATGCCGTGCACGCAGTGGGTGGCCTGTTGGTGCTCGACTGCATCGCCTCCGGCACCCTGTGGGTGGATATGCAGGCCACCGGCGTGGACGTGTTGATCAGCGCCCCGCAAAAAGGCTGGAGCGCCTCGCCCTGCAGCGCCCTGGTGATGCTCAGCGAGACCGCGCTGGCGCGCATCGACGGCACCACCAGCAGCAGCTTCGCCTGCGACCTGAAAAAATGGCTGCAGATCATGCAGGCCTATGAAAACGGCGGCCACGCCTATCACGCCACCATGCCCACCGACGCCCTGACCCGGTTCCGCGACAGCATGCTGGAAACCCGCGCACTGGGCCTGGACAAGATAGCCGAAGCCCAGCGCACTCTTGGTCGCCAGGTGCGCGCCATGCTGGCAGAGCAGGGCTTTTCCAGCGTGGCCGCGCCCGGCTTTGAAGCCCCCGGCGTGGTGGTCTGCTACACCGACGACGACGCCATCCACACCGGCAAGGCCTTCCTGAGCCGGGGCCTGCAAACCGCCGCCGGTGTCCCGCTGATGTGCGACGAGCCGGCTGGCTTCAAGACCTTCCGCGTCGGCCTGTTCGGTCTCGACAAGCTCAACGATATCGACGGCACTGTGCGACGTCTGAGCGAGGCGCTGAAGCAGCTGTCATGACACAGCTGCCCCGCCGGGCTCAGAGCAACTGAATGATCTGGTGGTACAGGGGAATACCGACCATCACATTGAACGGGAAGGTCACCCCCAGGGCCGCCAGCATGGCCAGGCCGATGTCCGCCTCCGGAATCGCGCCGCGCACGGCGGTCGGCGCTGCGATGTAGGACGCACTGGCCGTCAGGCTCGCAAGAATCAGCACCGATCCCGGCGACAGGCCCAGCCAGTGGCCAACCAGAATGCCCGGTATCGCCAACAGCATTGGCGCCAGCAACGCAAACACCACCAGCCGCACATCGCCCCGGGATAAACGGCTCAGCGTCTCCGACGCCACCAGCCCCATCTCCAGCAGAAACAGCGCCAACACCGCCTTGAACCCCCCGGTAAACAGGTCTGTGACCAGCGCGCCCTGTTGCGGGCCATACATCCAGCCGATCACCACCCCACCCACCAGCAGGATCACGCTCTGGTTGGTAAACGCCTCGCGCCAGAGGGACGCCCCCGAGTGCTGACCCGCCGGCATGGCTTCGCCAGCGCCGGTTGCCACACCCACACCACCGCGACGGTCGCGGAAGTGGCGATACAGCATCATCGCCATCAGGATCGCCGGCAGCTCCAGCAGCACCAGATACAGGGTCACTTCACCGGCCACTTCCAGCTGCTGGGTTTCCGCAAACGCCAGCGCCACCGCAAAGGTTCCGGCGCTGACCGAACCATAATGCGCGGTCAGGCTGGCACTGTTGGCCAGACTCAGACCCACCACCCGCGTCAGAATCGGGAACAGCAGCAGTGGCAACGTCAGCCCCAACAACAGCACGCCCAGCAGTTGCGGCACCAGAATCCAGGTGAGATTGCCATGCAGCGCCATACCACCCTTGAGACCAATGGTCAGCATCAGCAACAGACTGAGAATATCGTAGGCGGCTTTTGGAATACTCAGATCAGACCGTGCCAGCCCGGCCACCAGACCCAGCACGAAAAACATCACGACAATATCCGGCATGCCCCTTTCCCACGCTCCACCGACAGGGCGCCCATGATGCCGTCAGTCAACGATTCGCGCCACCCCGGCAGTGGCACTGGCACTGGCGCACCATTGGCCTACGGCGCAAAAAACTTTCGTAAAAGGGTGCAGTGATGCGCGCCGGCCGGGCGCGGACTCCCCTATGATGACGCCATGTCGACACGCATCGCCGGTATTGTGAAGCCGCTTGTCCTGCGTCTGGTCGCGCTCGCCGAGCGCTACCCGGGCACGCTCGCCCTGTTCGGCTTCCTGTCCGGGGTGGCCAGCTTCATTCTGGTGGATCGCCAGGCGGAGCTGGCCAAGGTGATTGCGGCGCTGATGCTGGCCAGCTGGATCTGGCTGACGCTGGAGAACCTGCTGCGCGACGGCATCGCCCGCCGCTTCGGTTTTGACCTGCCGCCCGTCGTACTGAAATTCGCCACCCAACTGGTGCACCAGGAAAGCCTGTTCTTTGTGCTGCCGTTTTTCTTTCTCAGTACCACCTGGGCCAGCGGGCAGATCGTGTTCACCGGGTTACTGGCCATCGGTGCGCTGGTGTCCATTGTCGACCCGCTCTACTACAAGTGGCTCAGCAACCGACGCTGGCTGTATCTGGGCTTTCACAGCCTGACGCTGTTTGCCGTGCTGCTTACCGCGCTGCCCATCATCATTCACCTGACCACCTCCCAGAGCTACGCGCTGGCCATCGGCATTACGCTGGTGCTGTCCTTCCCCAGCCTGTCCCAGACTGTGCCCCTGAGACGTTGGTGGCGCGCGCCCCTGCTGGCGCTGATGCTGACCAGCCTGGGCGTCACGCTGTGGGCCGCGCAACTGTGGGTACCGCCCGCAACATTGCGCCTGACCGAGGTGGCCATCACGACGGAAATGGATGGCCCGCAGCGCACCCCGGGAGATCGCATCCGACACATCGACGCCAACGCGTTACAACACGACGGGTTGTTCGCCTACACCGCCGTCAACGCACCACGCGGCCTTAACGAACGCATTTACCATGTCTGGCGGCATGAAGGGCAACAGGTGGACCGGATCGCCCTGGATATTCGCGGCGGCCGCGAAGCCGGCTACCGCGCCTGGACCCGCAAACGCCACTTCCCCGCCGACCCCGTCGGCCGCTGGCAGGTGCAAGTCGTCACCGAAGGCGGCCAACTCCTGGGCATCCTCCGCTTCCAGGTCACCCGGTAGGATGTCCGTAGGGTGTGCTGAGCCGAAGGGCGAAGCGCACCGAAAGGTTCAGAGCACTGCACAAACCAGGGAAGACACGGAAAGTGCCGGTGCGCTTCGCTATGCTCAGCACACCCTACAAGGCACCCTCCGCACACCATGTTGTGAGATCAGGCGATGTTGTTGACGCGTTTGCTGTTGCGGAACAGCTGGTCCATTTCGCCTTCGTAGTAGGCGGCCACGCGGGGGTTCATGACTTTTTTCCACAGCGGCGGGAACAGCGCCAACACGTACATGCTGGCATAGCCACCGGGCAGCTGCGGGCTCTCTTCGTAATGCCGCAGCACCTGATAGCGACGCTTGGCGTAAGCATGGTGATCGCTGTGCCGCTGCAACTGGAACAGCGCCAGATTGGTCAGGAAGTAGTTGGAGTTCCAGCTGTGCGCCGGGGTCACCCGTTCATAGCGGCCATTCTCCAGCACCCGGCGATGCAGCCCGTAGTGCTCGATATAGTTGATCACTTCCAGTGTAAACGCCGCCACAAAACTCTGGCCCAGGAAGAACACGACACCCATCCAGCCGAACAACAGCCCGAACAACACGGCCATGCCCGCAGAAATCCCGTACCACCAGATCAGTTCGTTATGCCGGCTGATCACCTGCTTGCCCTTGCGCTTCAGATACGCGGCTTCCAGCTTCCAGGCGTTGACGAAGTTGTGCGGGAACGCACGCAGCAGAAACGCATAAACGCCCTGATCATAGCGGGACGAGGAGGCATCTTCCGGCGTCGACACCGTCACGTGGTGCCCACGCACATGCTCCACCTTGAAGCCGGCATAAGTCACACTCGCCAGCAACAGGCCACCGGCCCAGTTCTCGATCTTCGGGTCCTTGTGGATCAGCTCGTGCGCCAGATTGATGGCAATCACACCACCCACGGTGCCGATGGACACGATCCAGCCGAGCTGGCCGAGCCAGCTGTAGTCATTGTTGATGAAGACCCAGCCACTGTAGAGCAGCACACCGAACCAGATCGGCACCATCAACAACGTCAGCACACGATAAATGCGCTCCTCCGTCATGGCCGGCACCTGCACTTCTTCGTTCGGGTTCGACGGGTCCTTGCCGACGATGTAATCCAGAATCGGCACGATGCCGAAGATGACGACATAGATGAACCAGGCCCAGTAATCCTGAGTACCGGATTCGCGGCCAATCATGGCACTCATGGGCAGGATCGGCAGCACCGTCAGCCAGAACGCCAGATAACCCCATTTCTTCAATCTGAGTACCCGATCCGGGTCCAAACGCCCTAACATAGGCGACTCCTGCAAGGCTGTTATGATTATTACATCGGCCAATGTAACAATTGATGGTGCCATAGCCATGTGGCCGCTCTGACGCAGCATTCAGGCCCCACAGCCAAGCCGGGGCATCCGGGCCCGTGCAGGCGGGCAACCGTGTCCCTCTTACAGTGAAGGCAACCCCGGAAGGTCACCATGCGCCTCAACATTCTCAGCCTTATCCTGCCCGTCAGCATCCTCGCCAGCGGCTGCGTGCCAGTTGTGGGCGGGCCGTGTGAATACAGTGAGCCGGTCGGTGCCCAGGTCCACGTCGAATCCCTGGACGAGGGTTATACCGTGCTCCGGATTCTGACCATCGAGGGACCGGCCAACGTCGCAGAGGGTGATCTGCTGGCACTACCGCAACCCCGCGACGCCGTCAGCGTCGGCGAACAGCACGCGATCGGTATCCGTTCACGCCTGACCGGCAGCTGCAATCCCATTACCGCGCATTGGGATACCAGGCAGATCAACGGTGAGACAAACTGACGTCCAACCTGAGAGCATCTGACGCGGGCCCTATCGACGCGGGCCCTATCAGAGCAGTCGGTCCGGGGAGAAGCAGCCGTAGCGCATACCCAGGCTGATGGCGTGCAGGTCGTCACCCTGTTTCATCAACGCCCCCTGTCGTTGACCAGAAAAACAACACAGCCCCGGAATGCCGGGTTACGGGCCAGCCGGGCCTCCCATGCGGGGGCCCACTGACCATGCTGAATCAGGCCGACGCGAAAGGGCAATGTCAGCCTCGCCAGAGCCGGGAGATAGGCCGCATAGTCCGGCACCGTGTGCCAGCCCTGATAGGTTTGCACGACCACCTCATCCAGCACACCCTCCAGAGCATTCAGCGTCTCGACGCCACCCGTGCTGGCCCAATCCATCAGGCCGGTAATACTCAACTTGTAGCGCGCGGGCAGCGCGGCACGCACGCGGCGCAGGAAATCTGCATACTCCTCCAGCGCATAGGTCCGCGCATCGAAGTCGATCTGTATGCCTTCGATATCTGTACCGAGACGCTCCCAACGCTGCGCCGCACCCAGCATGGCGCTGACAAAAAACTGCACCTGCTCATCTGTCTGATCAATGGTCTCAGAGCGAAACACCAACCATACCGAGTCGTTGGCCATAGCCGTCGGTAGCGGCCCCAATGGCTGCATCACCGCCTCACCGCGGTGGCGCACACGTTCCCCCTGGAACAGGTAGAGACGTTCGGCCGTCTCCACAACGGCCTGGGGCGCCACGCCCGCCCAAAGCCAGAAGGCCGCGTAACGCTCCGCCTCGACATGCCCGGGAGGCGCATCAGGCGGCGCGCACCCTGCCAACAGGGGGAGGGCACACAGCAACAGGCTCGCCCGACGCCGCTTCACCAGTAGTACTTCTGTCGCTCAGCCCAGACGGTGTCGGCATGCCGGTTCTTCAAACGCGAGAACCAGCGTGCGCGCGTGGCCTGTTCAACTTGCTCACTACCGCACCGGTTGCTGCCACGGAGATAACAATTGATCGCACGATATAATGCGTAAGCCTTGTCGTCTGGCGCGGCATCCTCACGCTCTATGACCGCCATGTACACACTCATGGCGCTACGCGGTGATCCTTCAAACTGATTCGGGAAAGCCCCCGGACTGTGGCCACGAGGACGATGGGTAAAGGGCGAGTCAACCCGGCGAGGATCAATGACATTGGCCAGGCAATTGAGCAGGCGCGGCGCTTGCGGCGTGGCACTCAATTGTTCAGCCAGTGCCAGGGTATCAGGGCAGGGATAATCGTCGTCGGTCATCTCACGGGAATAGCGCCAGTGCGCCCCATCTTCCGGGTTTTCCGGAATGGCACGCGCCGCCAGATACGCCTGATACTGCCCCCGCGACAGATGCTCACGCAGCAAACGGGCCCGCGCAACGCGGCGCTCGACAACGTTATCGCTGTGCGCAATAACCTGTTCAAGGACCTCTGCTGACGCCGTGAAATAGATCGCGGGCAAACGGTAAGACAGCTCCTGCACCGGCGAGTCCGGCGCGAACATCACATTCAGGCGCCCGCCGCCCTCCAACGCTATTGCCAGGCCCAGTTCCGCCGTTGTCGCCCACAGCGGCTCTTCCCGGACAGCTTGCGCCAGCGCCCGCCAATGTTGTTCGGCCTGCGCCCACCGGCTTTCACGATGTAGCGCGATGCCCCGATACATGGCTCTGCTGAAGCCGACCAGATCAAGCGCCTCGAAATCGTCATCGTCCGTTTGCGCAATCACTGTGTCATAGGCCTCCTCTGAAAAAAGATGCCAGGCAAGCACCACCAGGTCGCTCAATGCTTGCGCGTCAGAAAAACCGGCGTAACTTGCCTGCAGGTTTTCCGCAGAGAAGGGCTCCTCCGGCGTGGGCCATGAACGCAGCCCCTGCATCTGCCGCACCATCATGAACACCGGCAGCGGCATCGGCGCCAGCGCGTCCTGATCGGTGAGGTAGCGCAGATCGACTTCACTGACCAGCTCCAGCAGATCCTCAGGCGCCGCGCTGAATAGCGCCTCGGCATAGGCCTCCCCGGCAGCAACCTGATCATCCTGCAGCCAGTAAATGCGACGAAACAGCCCGTTGGCCGACGCGGCGTATTGCCCGTCAGGAAACGCCGCCAGGTATGCGTCGAACAACGCGCGCGTCCGGTCAAGCTCTTCCCTGTCTGCATTCTCACGCTGGAAATACCACTGCTCCATGGCACTTTGCTGAGCAAGATTCAGGCTCGCACGCGCCTGCATGTAGGTTGCCGCTTCTGCCACCCAGGGTGCCGATACCTCTTTCACTCCGGCAAAGGTATCCGCCGCGTCGGCATGCTGTTCGCGATAAAAATACACAGCACCACGCAGGTACTTACTGAACGCCATCGCATTGGCGTTTTCTGAAACGTCAGGCGGCGATATCCCGTCAAGCCGGTTAGTGCAAAGACCGGCCATGTTCAGTCGCGCATGGGCCAGGGCGGTTCGGTCTTCCTCCGGCATATCCGCAGCCTGCAGCGCCTCAAGATAGTCCGCCGACGCGCGATAGCCGTTACTGGCACAAAGCCCCCACAGATAACCATCAAGACGCTCGCGCACTGCGGCCAACTGTTGCGGCGCAACACCGATTGATGCAGCGACCGCCGACAACCTGTCGGATTCCTGCTGCTGCACCTCACGCCACCGAGCATAGGGATGCATACGGAAATCGTGATACACGTACGGCGGCTCTGAGGAGGGCGCATACTCGCTGTCGTCGGTTCCCGCCCCGGAGGCCGGCACACCGTGGTGCGCCCACATCATCATCAACAGGTTGGAACGGCTGTCATTGCCGGGCGACAGGAACGGCAAGATGTAGCCGCCACAAAAAGGGTCTTGCCGATCAATCACCGGATCCGGCGAGCCACAATCACCGCCACCCGCCAGCGCCACGTTGCTCATCAGCAGTATGCCGGGCACCCCCACTGCAACGGCGAGCCGACGCACCTGACGCATTATTCTGTTTTTGTGCACTTTGCTATTCATCACTGGGCCCTCACCCGGCCTTCCCTTGCATTCCCCCGACAGCGTTGCGCCTTGCCGGGCCCGTACCCATACCCAAGCCATACCCAGGCCATCTTAGTTCATCGTGTCATGGGTGATAACTCCAGGTTTGAGGGCAGCCAATCGTCAATCGGTCGCGAATGGCAGGAGGGTCTGCGCTCGCCCACCCTTGCGCATCTACGGAGATGGAAAGAAGAAAATAGCGCGCCAACCCACTGAAAAATATAGGTAAATAACCGATAACTTCAGACTATTGCCGTCTTCAAAAAATATAGCCACCCATATGCAGAAACCGCCGATCTATTTCCCTATAGTCGATAGGTGTTGGTAACGCATTATCGAGCCCCGGAAAGGAGAACGGAGATGAGTGAACAGAATAACGCAGGCAAATGCCCTGTCATGCACGGCGCCATTACGGACACCAGTCGCTCGGTCACGGACTGGTGGCCCAACAGCCTGAACCTGGACATCCTGCATCAGCATGATCGCAAGACCAATCCGATGGACGACGACTTCGACTATCGCAAGGCGGTCGGCAAGCTGGATGTGAAGGCACTGAAAAAAGACCTGACCGACCTGATGACCAGCAGCCAGGACTGGTGGCCGGCAGACTGGGGCCACTACGGCGGCCTGATGATTCGTATGGCCTGGCACGCTGCCGGCTCCTACCGCGTGGCCGATGGCCGTGGGGGCGGCGGCACCGGCAACCAGCGCTTCGCGCCCCTGAACAGCTGGCCCGACAACGGCAACCTGGACAAGGCGCGCCGCCTGCTCTGGCCGATCAAGCAGAAATACGGCAACGCCATCAGCTGGGCCGACCTGATCCTGCTGGCGGGCAACGTCGCCTATGAATCCATGGGCTTCAAGACCTTCGGCTTCTCGTTCGGGCGCGAAGACATCTGGCACCCCGAGAAAGACATTTACTGGGGCTCCGAGAAAGAATGGCTGGCCCCCAGCACCGCCGGCGAAAACAGCCGCTATGACGGCGACCGCGAGTCCCTCGAGAACCCGCTGGCCGCCGTGATGATGGGCCTGATTTACGTCAACCCGGAAGGCGTGGACGGCAAGTCCGACCCGCTCAAGACCGCCAAGGACATGCGCGTGACCTTTGAGCGCATGGCCATGAACGACGAAGAAACCGTCGCCCTCACCGCAGGCGGCCACACCGTCGGCAAGGCCCACGGCAACGGCAGCGCCGACAACCTGGGCCCGGAGCCGGAAGGCGCTGACGTCGAGGAACAGGGCCTGGGCTGGAACAACAAGGTCGGCCGCGGCGTAGGCCGCGATGCCGTCACCAGCGGCATCGAAGGCGCCTGGACCACACACCCCACAAAGTGGGACTACGGCTACTTCGACATGCTGTTCGACCATGAATGGGAGCTGACCAAAAGCCCCGCCGGTGCCTCCCAGTGGAAACCGGTCAATATCAAGGAAGAAGACATGCCGGTGGATGTGGAAGACCCGTCCATCCGCTGCATGCCGATGATGACCGATGCCGACATGGCGCTGAAGATGGACCCGGAATACCGCAAGATCGCCGAGCGTTTCCGCAAGGATCCGAAAGCCTTCGATGACGCCTTCGCCCGCGCCTGGTTCAAACTGACGCACCGTGACATGGGCCCGAAAGCCCGCTACATCGGCCCGGAAGTGCCCCAGGAAGACCTGATCTGGCAAGACCCGGTCCCCGCTGGCAAGCAAGACTATGACGTCAACGCGGTGAAGAAACGCATCGCCGACGCTGGCCTGAGCCTGGCGGAAATGGTCTCCACTGCCTGGGACAGCGCCCGCACCTATCGCGGCTCCGACATGCGCGGTGGCGCCAACGGCGCACGCATCCGCCTGGCACCGCAGAAGGACTGGGAAGGCAACGAGCCGAAACGTTTGGCCAAGGTACTGAAAGCCCTCGAACCCATCGCCGCCGACACCGGCGCCAGTATCGCCGACCTGATTGTGCTGGCTGGCAACCTGGGGATCGAGCAAGCCGCCAAAGCGGCCGGCCATGACATCACCGTGCCCTTCTCACCGGGCCGCGGCGATGCCACCGACGCGCAAACCGACGCCGCTTCCTTTGAATATCTGGAACCGCTGTCCGACGGCTACCGTAACTGGCTCAAGAAAGACTACGTGGTGCAGCCCGAGGAAATGCTGCTCGACCGCACCCAACTGCTGGGGCTGAGCGCCAGGGAAATGACCGTGCTCCTGGGCGGCATGCGCGTGCTCGGCACCAACCACGGCGGCACCGCGCACGGGGTTTTCACTGACCGCGTCGGCCAGCTGACCAACGACTTTTTCGTCAACCTGACGGACATGGCGTACAGCTGGGTGCCCACCGGCAAGAACGTCTACGAAATCCGTGACCGGAAAAGCGGCAAGGCGCGCTGGACCGCCACACGGGTCGACCTGGTGTTCGGCTCCAACTCGGTACTGCGCAGCTACGCCGAGGTGTATGCCCAGAACGACAGCCAGGCGAAATTCGTGAAGGACTTCGTGGCCGTCTGGACCAAGGTGATGAACGCAGATCGCTTTGATCTGGCCTGAACCCGCACACGTGACACACTGAACGTGTGCTAACCGGCCGCGGCGGGTGATTATCCGCCGCGGCTTTTTTATGCTCGCCGTTTACCGCGTTGCTTCCAGTGTCTCCCGCAAATGCGCCAGGCTTTCCTCATCCCAGCCGTCCGGCGCCATCAGGGCATGCCACGCGGTAATATAATCCGCCATGGAATACTCATGCCCGTAGCCACGCGGTGCATCGCCGGCCCAGATATCCGCCAGCACTTGCAGCCCCGTGACGACCGGGAACCAGCGCAACGCGGGAGACACATCCGGCCCGCGCGGGTCGTTGAGCCATTCCGGGCTGCGCCAGAAAATATCCGGGCTGAAGAAGGTCACCGGATCACTGGCATATTGCAGATAGGCAATGCGATACGCTCCCCATTCCGCATCGCCACGCTCCAGCCCGCCATCCTGATTCATGAAGCGGATCACCGAGCCATCACGAAAACGCGGCAGCCATGCCGGCGAACTGGACCGGCGCTGCGCGGTGAGATCACGCCACACTTCGCTGCGGAACGGCGGGCCACTCCACAGGGCGCCGTGGAACGGATCACCGATGATGTCGTGGGCGTCAAATGCCCGGCTGCTGTTCAGCGCGCCCAGGCTCAGGCCATACAGATACAGGTCCGGCCGCTCGTCGCGGGGCAGGGTGCGCCAGTGGCCGTACACCGCCTGAAACAGCGCTTGCGCTGACTGTTTGCCGTATTCGCTCTCCACCAGCAGCGCAAGAAAACTCGGCAAGTACGAATACTGCGCCGTCACCGAGGCCACATCACCGCGCAACAGGTACTCCGCCGAAAGCTGCGCCACAGGATCCACCCAGCCAGTGCCCGTGGGCGTCACCAGCAACAGGGTAGAGCGCTCGAACGCACCGACACGCTGCATCTCCTGCACCGCCAGCGCCGCGCGCTCCTCCGGCGTCTCTGCCGCACCCAGGCCCACATAAACGCGAATCGGGTCCTGTTCCAGCCCGTCACCAGACGGCGTACCGGCGATATAGTCCCGACCACGCTGGCCCAGATCTTCCCAACTGATCAACGACGCGTCACTGCCGGTGCGCTGCGGATCAGCCGGCGGCGACTGCTCCGGCTGCACCGTGATATGCCAGTTGTGATAACTGGTATCCGCCCCACGCAACGCCATGGAAAACAGCACCCCGTTGCCCACCGACCAGAACAACATGAACGCCAGGACCAAACCCACGCCATGGGCAATACGCGGCGGAATCACCCGCCGCAACTGTCTCGCGATCACCCCGAATACCAGTCGGAACAACCGCGCCACACACAGCAGCCCCACAAACAGCACCACCGTAATCAGCCCGATACCAAAGGGCCGCACACCAGCATCCTCGGGCATGCCCATGAACCCGCGCAAATCGTTCTGCCACCCCGCTGCGCGCCATAAAAACACCATCGCCACCAGCACACACAACGCTGCCGTGCCCACCCGAAACCAGAGCGCCACACGCCCACGCAACTGCGGAATACCCAACCAGCCCCAAAGCCACAACGCCCCCACACCCAGCGCATAGCCTGCTGTAAACGACAGTCCGGAGATCAACCCCTGCGCCATAAAGGGCCGGGGCACCAGGCTGGGGGTAAGGGAAAATGCGAAAAACAGGGTGGCCACGGTAAGGCCAGTGGTGCATAGCGGGCGAAGCATAGGCACATCCGTTTGCGATGAAAGTTTGCCAATCAATGTGAAATCCAGATCATTTGTGCCGCGCCTGCGACTCACCCCTTCTGCACTGACAACATCGACAGGGCGCCACCTTCGCTCCCCGTCACCGGGAACCGGACCGGCTCGCCGGGCAGGCTGGCGCCGAGCACATACAGCAACGGCAGATAATGCTCAGGGGTGGGCACCGCCAGCAATGCGTCATCACCAAAGCGCGCATAGTCTGCCAGCGCTCCATGGTCCTCCCGCAGCAACGCCGCCCGCACCTGCTCCTCGAAACGCTGGCCCCAATCAAACATCGGCGTGTCCGGCTGCTGCCAGGCATAGCGGCCCAGGTTATGCACGATATTGCCACTGCCCACGATCAGTACGCCCTCGTCCCGCAGCGGCCGCAACTGCTCTGCCAGCGCCAGGTGAAACGCCGCCGGCTGACGATCATCCATACTCAGCTGAACCACGGGAATATCCGCCTCTGGAAACAGATGAATCAGCACCGACCAAGTGCCGTGGTCCAACCCCCATTGCTGATCCAGCACCACCGGCTGCGGCGCCAGCAGCCCCTGCACCTGCCCGGCCAGCGCCGCGTCCCCCGGCGCCGGATAACGGATGTCGAAGAGTGCCTGCGGGAAGCCCCCGAAGTCATGAATGGTGCGCGGCTGCGGCATCGCCGTGACGGCAATGCCGGGCACATACCAGTGCGCCGACACCACCAGGATCGCCCGCGGACGAGGCAAGGCCTTACCCAGTGCCGTCCAGCCACGGGTGAAGGCGTTGTCCGCCAACGCATTGAGCGGATTGCCGTGACCGAGGAAGAGTGTGGGCATGCGTTGCGTCATAAAAAGCACCTCCGCCTGCACTATAGCGTATCCCCACGACTTGTTGCGGAGGGGAGACCTTGATGCCGTGCGTTGCTAAATCGTTTCGTTTTGAGCCGTTTTGTTTTGAGCAGATTCCGGCTGAGCAAAATACACCAGCATCCACAAATGCCGATGCTCATCCACAGTCAGCACCTGATGCTCAAAGTGCGACGTCTGGCCGTCGTGGTCCAGCAACGTGCCGATCCCTTGCATGTAAGTGCCCACTGCCGGCGCCTCCCACCAGCGCCGGAAATCCGGCGACACCGCTTTCAGTTCATCGACCAGGCCGAGCAGGGCAGGGTCGTCCGGTGCCATGGCCAGATCGCAGCGGAACTGCGTCAGTATCCTCGGCGCCTCACTGTGCCAGGCCGGCAACCGGCGACGCAGGTCCGGATCGGCAAACAGCATGCGCAGCAGATTGCGCCCCTCCCTGTCCCGCGCCGCAAAATCGAATAACGCATCCGCCGCCGCGTTCCAGGCGATCACATCCCAACGCATGTTGATCACGTAGGCCGGGCGCGCCACCAGATCATCCATCAGCCACTGCACCCGGGGCGGAATCGCCTGCCACTGATAGCCCTCCGACGGCGGCGGCCGCTGGTGCGCCAGCAAGAACAGGTGGCAACACTCGGCATCGTCCAGCTTCAGCGCCCGGGACACATTGAGCAGGAACGCCTCGGACACACTGATATCCCGCCCCTGTTCAAACCAGGTGTACCAGGTCAGCCCGACACCCGCGAGCGTCGCCACTTCTTCCCGGCGCAGGCCCGGTGTGCGACGGCGGCCCGTCACCGGCAAGCCCACGTCTGCAGGCGTCAGCTTGTTGCGGTGGAACAGCAGGAAGTCGGTCAGCTCACTGCGCGTGCGCGCCAGCGTGCGTTCAGCCCTGGGTTGAGTCCTGGGTTGCGCCATAAGCGTTCAGCCTGTTGCCGTTAGTAATAGGATAAATGCCTATATTGTAACCCTATAAATTCAACCACAGAATGCGGCCATTGTCTGCCCGGCGCTCAACCGCGCACCACCCATGGAGATGACATGGCAACGCAATCGTCCTGCACCACCTATACCACGTCGGGCACCCAACCCCGTCTTGCCGACGCCCGCACCTGGGCTGGGCTGGCTGTGCTGGCGCTGCCCACGTTCCTGCTTGGCCTGGATGTGACACTGCTGTATCTGGCCTTGCCCGCCATCGCCGCCGACCTGCAACCCAGCAGCACCCAGGCACTGTGGATCATGGATATTTACGGCTTCATGATTGCCGGCTTCCTGATCACCATGGGCACCCTCGGCGACCGCATCGGACGACGGCGGCTGCTGATGATCGGCGCCACCGCCTTCGGTGCCGCCTCGATTCTGGCCGCCTTCGCCCCCAGCGCCGGCACGCTGATTGCTGCCCGCGCCGCCCTCGGCCTGGCGGGCGCCACGCTGATGCCCTCGACTCTGGCCCTGATCAGCAACCTGTTCCCCGACGCCCGCCAGCGTGGCCTCGCCATCGGTGTCTGGGCCACCATGTTCGCCCTGGGCATGGCCGCCGGCCCGGTGGTTGGGGGCGTCTTGCTGTCCTACTTCTGGTGGGGCGCCGCCTTCCTGGCCGCCGTGCCGGTCATTGCGCTGCTGCTGATCCTGGCCCCGCGCCTGCTGCCGGAATACCGCGCCGCAGACAGCGGCCCCCTCGACCTGTTCAGCGTGCTGCTGTCACTGGCCGCCATCCTGCCCGCCATCTACGGCATCAAGGAACTCGCCAAAGCCGGCCTCGCCGCCGGCCCCCTGCTGGCACTGGTCATCGGCGCACTGTGTACCCTGTGGTTTGTGCGCCGCCAACAACAGCTGACCAGCCCGCTGCTGGACATGCGCCTGTTCGTCAGCCGCACCTTTACCGCCGCCTTGCTCGTGCTGCTGGTGGGATTGATTGGCGTCTCCGGCGTCATGCTGCTGGTAACGCAATACCTGCAGCTGGTGGCCGAACTGTCCCCGCTGGCCGCCGGCCTGTGGATGGGCCCACCCGCCCTGATGATGGTCGCCGCCGGCATCACCGCCCCTTTGATCGCCCGGCGCATTCGCCCCGGTTATGTCGTGGCTGGCGCACTGCTGCTGTCCACCGGCGGCTACCTGCTGCTGGCCCGCCTGGGCGTCGGCGCCAGCGTGTTTCCCTCCGACATCAGCCAGGCCATCGCCGGATTTTCTCTGGTGTATCTGGGGCTGGGCACCATCGCCGCACTGGGCACCGACCTGGTGGTCGGCGCCGCCCCACCCGAACGCGCCGGCTCTGCCTCCGCCATGTCAGAGATGGTGCAGGAGTTGGGCGTGGCACTGGGCGTTGCCTTGCTCGGCAGCCTGGCCAGCGTGTTGTATCGCACCCGCATGACCGACGCGCTCATGGCAGACAGCAGCGCCATGCAAAACGCAGCCAGCAACGCCATGCAAGACAGCCTCTGGGCCGCCAACGGCGTGGCCAGCGACTTGCCCACCGGCGCACTGGACACCGCGCGTGAGGCCTTTGTCCAAGGGCTGAATACCACAGCCGCCATCAGCGGCGCCTGCATTCTTGCCCTGGCGGTGCTGGCGGCGGTGTCGTTGGGGCATGTGCGCAGCCCGCAGTAACGATACAATCGCGCCCATGCAATCTTCCCTGTTCCCTGACAGCGCCGACATACCCGGCACGCCCGGCGGCGCGGTGCGCCCGGCCCGGCCCGGCATGCTGCCGCATTGCAGGACCTTGCGGCGAGCCTGCCCGCCGGGCTCCATCTGGGCACTTCGTCGTGGCATTACCCCGGCTGGGCCACGCTGGTGTGGGACAAGGTGTACAGCGAAGCGCAGCTCTCCCGTGACGGCTTGCCGGCCTATGCCACGCACCCGTTGTTCAGGACCGTGGGGGTAGATCGCGGCTTTTACACGCCCCTGACCCGCGAGCAGTACGCCGACCATGCCGCCCAGGTGCCGGACGATTTTCGTTTCGTGGTCAAAGCGCCCGCGCAGGTTACGGACGCGCTGTTACGCGGCGCCGGCGGCAAAGGGCAGGAGACCAACCCCCTGTTTCTGGACCCGGCCACGGCCGTGGAGACATTTGTGGCGCCGGCCCTGGCGGGGCTGGGGCCTAAGTCAGGCGCTCTGGTCTTTCAGATCAGCCCGCTGCCGCCCGCCTGGCGCGGCGAAATCGCCGGGCTGATCCAGGCCCTGCATCGCCTGCTGCGCAGCCTGCCGGATCTGACCGCCAGCGCCCCCGATGCCGTGGTGGCTGTCGAAGTACGCGACCCGGAATGGCTGACTCCCGACTTCACCGCCGCCCTGAAAGACACCGGCGCCACCTACTGCCTGGGCCTGCACCCGAAGATGCCGCCCATCGACGAGCAACTGCCGATCCTGCGCGCCCTGTGGCCGGGGCCACTGGTGTGTCGCTGGAACGTCAACCCGATCCACGGCGCCTATGGTTACGAACAGGCGCGGGAAAAATATGCACCCTTCGACAAAATGCAGGACCCGGACCTGGCCACGCGTAACGCCCTGGCGAAAGTGATTGCCGGCACGGTGAGGGGAGGGCAGAAGGCGTTTGTGACGTTGAGTAATAAGGCGGAGGGGAGTGCGCCGTTGTCGGTGCTGGCATTGGCGGAGGCAATTGCTGGGACGGCTCGATAGGCTGGCGTCAGCCCATCGGGTGCTTCTTCTGATGCTCCCGCGCCTCACAATCTGAGGCGGCAAGCTCTGCCGCGCTCCGCTTACTGCCCAGGGATGTGATTTTGCTCAGGAGTACCTGGCGGTGCTCTTGTAGCGCCGGATTGGGGGTAGGGGATTTCAGGTGTCTGTCGAGGTCGGCAAGCTGCTGTTTGAAGGCGACGATCTCGCCGTCCAGGGTATGTACCTTGTCCCAATACTTCCCGCATTTACTCATCGCTTTTCCCTCAGCTGATTTTTGTTGTGGCGAATACTCACGCCCCTGATCTTCTTCCCATCCGCAGAATTGATCAAACCCATATATTTAATGAGATTCATTATCATTTAAGGCAAGAGTAAGGTGCCTCTATTGAACCCACAGAGGACACCATTATGGCAATCGTTCACGCACGACTGGAGACTCCCCAAGCCCAGCGGCTGCTGACCCGCCTGGGGCGGCATTGGGGCCACAAGTTCGAGGTAGAGATGGAAGCGGGGCGCTTGCTGGTGCCCTTTAGCGACGAAGTGCGGACATGGCTGCAAGCCTCTGACGCCGTACTGGATGTGCGTATCGAACACCCAACACAGGCGGGTGCCGACGAACTGAAGGGCGTAGTGGCGGATCATTTGCAGCGGTTCAGCAAGGATGAGGAGTTGGTGTTCGGGTGGTCTTAGCTAGTCGATATTGGTAATGCCTCGGCACGCGGGATATCTTGAGCACCCCCAAAATGGGAGGCCTGCTCGCAGTCCATTCTTGGCCACACGGCGGACCATAGCGTTACCGCAAAGGGGGCATGCCACATCCGCTGTTTGTTGCGGCGCAGCTCTCATCTTCAGATTTCTGACGTGCTCGGCTCTAGTTTTAAACGTGGCCGGGCGGCGGCCCTCGTGGATGGCACGTATCGCGCCATTCACATCCTCAACCGTAAGCAGCGTGGCCTTGAAAGATTTTATATATGAGATGTAGCCAAAGCCTTTCTCTACATTGGGCGGAAGCTTAGACCTCAACTCGCATGGGCCCATAAAGGCGACTACAGAATGGATGGCATTTTTTGGCAGGCCGGTAATTTCCTCTACGGCCTTTGTGTGCTTATAGTTTTGCCGAAGTGGATTTTGGAACGTATATGATTTCTTATAGAGCACTTGCTTCCATTCTGGCGACCTAGCGCCCCCGAATATCCATCCCTTCATGTTTTTGGTTTCAATCACAAATATGCCATAGCGAGACACGATAATATGATCTATCTGCGTGCTTCCACCGCTTGCGTGTAGCGTCACATCATGAAGCGAAAAGTAAGCGCTAGATGGCAAAGCAACTCCGGCCCCTGCTTTGACTAGGCTTTCACCAACAGCCCCCTTAAACCAAGCAGACCGAAGAATGAGCCCTATGATCGTCGCAATAACGAATAAGAAAGCAAGAAACAGCGCCTCCCCCGCCTGATCGCCACTCCCCAAAAATCACCCCCAATTGTCAAGCCGCTTCAGAGTAATTAACGGGCTCGGGCCGAATACTCTGACGGAACAAGTATACATTTATCTTCTAAATGCCCCTGTAGTGTGAAGAGACGAGGAGTATCGCGGAATCCAAAAAGGCGATACAGGTAGTAAGATGCTTCATTCACCTTCGAAAAGCGAAGCTCATTCGGCGTAACAAAGAAAGGCGTACTTTTACCATACTTCGTCGTTTTCGCCTCGATAAACCGATCTTTGCCATTCTCCTCATAAGACCGAATATCAAAGCCAGCCGAGGGACCGATGGTGAGGGAAACTTGCTCGATCTGATCAGCCAATGCCTGCCTACCCGCATAGATTAACCGCGCTCGCTCAAAATTCATCACGAACTGCTCACCTGCTTCACCCAGGGCCTGGTTCTGAGCCTCTCTTTCAAGGTAATTCACGCCAGCGGGGTTATACAGGCTAGGCACCTCGCGAACCTCTCCGCTATTACTGGCGCCACGCGGCTCTGATGATGGCGGGCTCTCCATAACCGCCAGAAAGTCCTCAACTGACGGAGTATTAGGCACTCTCTGCACATCTTTGTGGAAGAGTGCTTGCAGATCAGGATGCGCTTTCAGATATTCTGCCACCATTGCAGGCAGCAACGAACGTTGATAGTTCGATCTCGGCTTGTATCCCTCAATCCATGGAATACCCATTTCAATAAGTACAGCGCTTATATTTTGGTGTTTCAGCTCAACGGAGCCATTAGATCGCCCACTCAGCTTCTTCATAAGCGCCCTGCGATGCATGGCTTTATTGTACTTTTCGCCGAGGAGCTCCTGACGAAGCATCGCAAAATAGTCAGCGACAGTCTCTGCCACCTCTTGTTCGGACCAATTGTTCGCCATGGTTGTGCTATCCCCGTTACGCTAAGAGTCTGCCTATATCAGCATCGTACCTGTGCATCTCGCGGGCCGGACATCCAAGGCGGAGATCCTCCCGGAAAAAAGTGGCAGGAATTGGAGCCACAATAACCGCCGAACATCCATCCGACATCCCCGTGCTCACGAATCACCTGTGATACTTCCCCATCCCTGATATACACTCTGGTTTCATAGCGACCGGTAGGCACAAGGAGCGGAACGGGGAAAAGCACAGTGAAAGCCCCTGCACCCGCCCAGGAAAAACCGCCCGGATACACAAGCACTTCGCAGTTTCCGTACTCGTATGCTTTATCTGGCTCTCCGTGTTGTCTCAGCACTTCTTGCCGAGCACTTCCGGGCCCCCTTTTGTTTGTTATAACAATGCTGCCCCAGGGATACTCTAAGTCCTTCTCATGCTTGCCATATGTTCCGATCACTAGACCAACGCACCCCTGCATCATCAGGAGGTGTGCGGCCATGAGCACTGCTATTAATACCCTATTTTTCATACAATCTCATAGCATGGTATATACAACCATCTCAACATTCTCCGCGCGAAGATAAGTTAGATCCTAGCGTAGAAGCGCCTAAGGCATTGGGAGAACTACATTCTACGTTTGGAACGCATTGTTATTAGCAACGCTAAACATCAAGCCTCGCCTGTGGAGACCAACAATCAAGAACATGAAAGCCCACAGGTTCACCTTTGAACTGCCTGTGATCAACTATGGGACGAACCTTAAAAACGATTCCTTCCAAATCGAAGAATTTTCTAATTTTCGGGCGGAGCGATTCATCCCACGTAACTGGGTATCTGCTGTTTCCTGTAACAATATGCGCTTTGTGGGATGTGATTGCGGCCATATCTAATCGTCCCATCACCTCAATTTGAGTACCAAGCTCCTCTTTTTGGGCGCCCGTTATATCGCGATCCGGGAGAGTCAGGCTCGTTACGATATCTTTGTGTGCGAGGTTCACCCCACTAATTTTCGTTCCGTCAATGCCATTTATTAACCTGTCTATTGCAGGCTTCGTCAAATCTGCGCCGATGACTAGAATTGGATTTGTCAGGTTTATATCGCCAGTCGTGATGTTACAAGTAACGCTATTGTCTTCCTGCACGCTATTGTCTTGATGAAAAGACTGGTCAATGTGAATAGCCGGCTTCTTGCCATTCTCGAGAACTGCATTTAAGGCGCGTCGTAGCTCCACAACTCCCTTGATCATCTTAGCTATGAAAGATGCGATTTGATGACCTCCGTCTGTTGCTGCAGCAGCCACAAGCAACTCTGGATTCTCGAGAATGAAATTCAGTACTACTTCCAGAGAGCCATTTTTGACTCCAACTTCATACTTAACATCATTCTTCAGTCGGTCCGTAAGCGTCTTCTGACCAACTGCTAGGGGTAACAGGTGGTCAACGATAAGCCTATAGTTCGTGAGAACGAGCTCAAGGGAGCGAAGATCGAAGACGCGTTCGTCAAACGCCTCTCCTTGGGCATAAAGAAGAATTCCGGTTTCCGACGTTCTATCCATGGCTAAATTCCCACTGGGCTACCAACGCCGCCATAATTTGCCGCCTGAAGCGCAGCGTAAGGCGGTCAAATTGATGGATTTGTTATGTGATTATTCGGCATCTCGATTTTCTGCTAGTGCTATATAGTGATATGGCAAGTCATCTTTATCGATATTGATTGCTATAATCAAACAATATCTGACATGTTCAGGCTCTAGACCCAGTGCAGAAGCATGATCAATAAACTCGTAGCGCCTATCTCGATTTTTTTCCTTAAATAATACGACAGCCAAAGCATACTCTGATGATTCTGGCGGTCTATATACAGCAATATTTTTATGGCCATCGACTTGCCAATTTCTATTTACCAATCTGGACAAGTCCTTTATATATCTAGTTAGATTGCTCTGGTCATCTGGAGGGAAACGATTTAATATGCATCCGATCTCCGTCCAGCGAGGATTAGATCGCTCCTCAAGCTTTCTAAATATTTTCTTGAATAACGGAGATACTTTGGGTTGCGGTTTATCAATTAATATACCTTGGTCTTTTGACATATAGTATTTATCTAACGGCTCAGACATTCCCGATATTATGATTTCAGCTTTATCATCGCTTACCATATTTCCAACATTCAGCAAGGTAGTAATGTATAGCCCCATATAATCGAGTTCATCCCCCATAAACTTGTACTTGCCTTCAAGTTCAGTTCTTCTCAGAAGGTAGTGAATAATTTGGACAGGGTGCTCAAGAAAATCAAATAATGTTTCAAAATCGGCGAGATTCATTGAAGGGCAAGGTGCGAAATCATTTGGAATCCAACCTGCATCATTAAATAACCTCAAATTCGTTTGAAGAGTAGCAAAATCTTCTAGAGACACTGAAACGCGAAGTACTTTATTTATAGAATGTATATCTACAGGGATTTTTGTTAGAAGAGGGTCATCAGGCGCATCCTGAACCCTAAGCTCGTTAAGCCTTTGCTCTAATCGACTCGACTGAATTCCTGGCTCTATTAAGATTTGCTCAAGGTGCCTCTTTATTCGATCCGGCGCACCTCTTAAGGCGGGTCTCGATATTTTCTGTGATTTCGCTTCAATAATAATTGCATGAGAGTCAATGAATGCAATCAGGTCAGTTTCATACTGAGCTTCACCTAGACGCCATTTAAGGCCTGAAACTACTTGTGACTCAGGAAATCTTTTTTTAACAATTTCTTCAATCTTCGACTCAAGGTAATCAGCTCGCCGGTTGTGGAGAGAGTTCTTATCTATTCCCTCAACAATTTCATCTAGTGTGTTTAGAACAAAGCTGAAAAACAGCTGAGGCAATACGCAATAATACCCACTACTTGATGAAATTATTGGCCTCTTCCACACAGGGTTTTCCAAAAAGAAAAATTCTTTCTTTTCACCACCAAGATCGCCGAATCGATATGAAAAGTGATTTAGAACATTATCGACAATATCTTTATCAAGATCCAATTGCGTCGACAATTCATCACTATCGACGAAGTAATAGTCAGACATCCCAAGATCGAAATGCGATAGAAGCATAAAAAAAAGATTCTTTTGCGAAATATTATTTATATCAATATTTTTGGAAAACCTATCAGCCTCCTCTTTTCCTTGTCCAATTAATTCATGATATTTAACCAGCATGTCGTACGGTTTTTTCGTGGACTTCAGATCGGATAGAATATTAAACCTTTCAGAAAGATTTCCCTCTATATGGTCAGTCAGCACTTTAAAAAAATCAATGGCATTTGTGGCTGAAAAACCAAACTTATTTTGAATTAGCCCATCAAAGTGACTATATATTTCCTTTGAAATGCCAACCACCTGAGAATGAAAACCCCAATTTCTAACCATTTGAGTATGACTTCGTATCAACTCTTGGATCTGATTGATGGCCATTTCAATATTGGAAGACTCCAATAGCTCTACATTCATTCTACTGCATTTAAAGGCATAACTTATTTCGGTTAATTTCTCCCATACATTCTGAACTATGTCAGGAGTGACAGGGAGCGCGCCGAGCTCATTCTCTGGTATCTGTAGAGCAAGCGCCTGAAATAGCTCTACATGCGCTTGGTTTAACCCCCCGGATAATTCTTTTGATTGCACTCCACCTTCACCGGCTCCAACAGTCAAACCATAGCCTGAGAGAATACTTATTAGGGTTATAGGGTCATACTGCCTCAATACATCGTTCAACGATTCAAATATCTCAACAACCTTGTCTTTACCATTTTTTCCTAATTCTGAAATCAACTCTTTCCTCTGTTCATCAGTAATGCCAGACAGAGGGTTTTCCATCATTGTCATCACCGGGCCAGAGGAAATTGGTTTCTTAGCAATGTTATTGTTCGATTTAAGACGGTTCCGGCTTTTCTTTGCTTTCTTTTTTTTAGCATCTCGTCTGGACTTACTATGTCGACTCACAATATATCCCTATTGGCAGTACGGGGGAGGGGGCACATAACGCCGCGCTCAGGCGCGGACAACTTTGGGCGCTTTATGCGCGATCATGGCAGCGCAGCGACTGCTGCACAAAGTGCATAAAGTTGACCGTCGCTCTGCAGCGCTTTGTTATGTTTTATTTGTAGAATCCACAATACTCTTCAGCTCCTCGAGGGCCGCTATGACATTGCCAGAAAAAATTCTCTCAAAAGCTAAAAGAAATGCAACGAATACTAAATAGAAAGCTACATAGGCGTCAGGAAGCAACAACTTTAGAACGACAGCCACTAGCGCCCCATATACAACCAAGAAGACTGTTCTTTCTCTATGTTTTTTTGCATGAGTATCCAAGACTAAGTAGAATCGTGATTTGGCGCTTGCATCCAATTTTTTGCTTTCTAGTTTTGATCTCGTCTTATCTGCCCATCTATTGTTGAATGCTAGCTCCGCCTCCAAAAGACTGAGAACCTCATCTTTTCTTGTGCTCTTTCGCAATCTTCGGATGTAGCTGGCTACATTAAGCCATTTTTCTCTCATAAAGAGATTTCTATCACCTAGATAATCTTTTATGAAGATCGATTCCCAATTCACTTTCTTTGCTCCACTCCGGAAACATAACGCCCGCAATAAACGGCGCAAGGAAGGAGCGTCCGGCGGCCGTAGAGAGCGAATTTAATTGCTTGGTTATGGTGCTAGCTTGTATGACATGCATTAGCACAGTAGTAGCAGCCGTTTATTCTCTTTCCCGGCCAGCGGCGCTTTGCGTCAGAAACGGCCCCATGACATGAACTGTGATAGCCCAAATCAACTTGGTTTTCAGGATTTGGCATATATGAACATCCCGCAGACACGTTGTGAACTTCATGATCTCCATTCGACTGCTGATTCTTATTCACAATGAATCTTTGCATCTTAGTCTCCTTATCTCAATTAGCTGGCTGGGCCAGCGCCATAAATCGCACTCCCCAGCACAATCAGCCCCCATACACGAGCACCACGCCCCAACGTGACGCCCGTCTCATTTCTTATGTGATGTAAGTAATACCGGAAGGAATATTTATTTCAAGTGATAGCACTTTGCCATCATCGGCCTACTTGCCCGATTTCCACACCACCGGGCTGCCCCCTCCGCCTTCACCGCCTTCAGGCGGCGCCGGGGCAGGAGCCGGTTCAGCATCCAGATCCTTCCGCATATCGCAGGCCACACACTCCATCCACAGGCTGTCGCCGTCCTGGACACGCACGATCTTGTCCAGGGCGCCGCACTCGGGGCAGGTGGCGCCGGCAATAAAGCGGCGTAGCACGCTCATGCGGCGATGCCGCAGTGGCGCAGCAGGGGTTCTACGCTGGGTTCGCGGCCGCGGAAGGCCTTGAACAGCTCCATGGGTTCCTTGCTGCCGCCCATGGCCAGGATGTGTTCGCGGAAGGCGCGGCCGGTGTCGGGGTTGAACACACCTTCTTCTTCGAAGCGGGCGTAGGCATCGGCAGAGAGCACTTCGGCCCATTTGTAGCTGTAGTAGCCTGCGGCGTAGCCGCCCGCAAAGATGTGGCCGAAGCCGTTCTGGAAGCGGTTGAAGGCGGGGGGCTTGATCACGGCGACTTCGTCGCGCACTTCGTCGAGCACCTGCTGGATACTCAGGGGGTTGCCGTCGCGGCCATCGGTGTATTCGGCGTGGATGCGCATGTCGAACAGGGAGAATTCGATCTGGCGCAGCATGCCCATGCCGCTCTGGAAGTTCTTGGCGGCGAGCATTTTCTGCAGTTCTTCGGCGGGCAGGGGTTCGCCGGTTTCGTAGTGGCCGGAGATCAGGCGGATGCCTTCTTCGGTCCAGCACCAGTTCTCCATGAACTGGCTGGGCAGCTCCACGGCGTCCCAGGCAACGCCGTTGATGCCGGAGATGCCGCTGACTTCCTGTTCGGTCAGCATGTGGTGCAGGCCGTGGCCGAATTCGTGGAACAGGGTGGTCACTTCGTCGTGGGTCAGCAGGCCGGGCTTGCCGCCGGCAGGCGGGGCAAAGTTGCAGGACAGGTACGCCACGGGCAGTTGCAGGTCGCCGTCGGTGCGGCGGCGGCGTACCAGGCAGTCGTCCATCCAGGCGCCGCCGCGTTTGCCGGTGCGGGCGTACATGTCCAGGTAGAAGCCGGCCATCAGGGTGCCGCTGTCGTCGAACACATCGTAGTAGCGCACGTCGGGGTGCCAGGTATCGACGCCGTCGCGGGCCTTGATGCGGATGGCGAACAGCTTTTCCACCACGGCGAACATGCCGTTGATGACTTTCTCGGCGGGAAACCAGGGGCGCAGGGCTTCTTCGGAGGTGCTGTAGCGGGCTTCGCGCAGGCGTTCGCTCCAGAAGCCGATATCCCAGGGTTGCAGGTCGGCGTCTTCGCCGGCTGCGCCCTGTTCGGCCATGAAGGCTTTCAGCTCGGCCAGTTCTTTCTCGGCCTGGGGCTTGGCGCGGCGGGCGAGGTCGCGCAGGAAGGTCAGCACTTCGTCCACGTCGCGAGCCATTTTGGTGGCGAGGGACTTTTCAGCGTAGCTGTTGAAGCCCAGCAGGCGGGCCTGGGTGTGGCGCAGGCGCAGGATCTCGTCCATCAGGGGGCTGTTGTCGAACTTGCCCTCATCTGGGCCCTGATCGGAGGCACGGGTGCAGTGGGCGCGGTACATTTCTTCGCGCAGGGCGCGATTGGTAGCGTGGCACAGCACCGCGTAGTAGCACGGAAAATCCAGGGTCAGCAGCCAGCCTTCCAGGCCTTCTTCGGCGGCCTTGTCGGCGGCGCCGGCTTTGGCAACGTCGGGCAGGCCGGCCAGTTCGCTCTCGTCGGTGATGTGTTTGCGCCAGCTCTGGGTGGCATCGAGCACATTGTCGGAGAAGCGCGAGGTCAGTTCAGACAGGCGTTTGCTGTTGGCCATGTACTCGGCCTTGCGCTCGGCGGGCAGGTCCACGCCGGAGAGGCGGAAGTCGCGCAGGGTGTCGTCCAGGTCTTTTTGCTGGGCGGGGGTCAGGGTGGCGAATTCGTCGCCGTCGCGCACGCTCTGGTAGGCGGCAAACAACTCGGCGTTCTGGCCCACTTCGGTGCCGTATTCAGACAGCTTGGGCAGGCAGGCGTTGTAGGCGTTGCGCAGGGCGTCGTTCTGGGCCACGGCATTGAGGTGGCCGGCGGGGCCGAAGGCTTTGCCCAGGCGGTCGTCTTCTTCGTCCATGGCCTGCACGAGGTTGGCCCAGGTGTAGGGGCCGCCGCTGGCGAGCAGGGCCTTGATGCGTTCGCGCCCGGCCTCGATCAGGGCTTCCACGGCGGGCTCCACATGCTCGGGCTTGATGGCGGAGAAGGGGGGCAGGCCGGGGTAGTCGATCAGGGGATTGGTGCTCATGAATGCTCCTGGTGTGCGATCGCCGTATAGTGACGGACAGTGTAGTACATGAGATTGGGACGGACGGCGTTCGTTCAAGGTGAATTGATCCGGCAGGGGCCGCAGGGGATACAACGATATGGCAGTTCGGTCGTTTTCAGGCAAGGCGCCGCAGTGTGGGGCAGGGGTATGGGTGGACCCGTCGGCGCAGGTGATCGGCGATGTGACGTTGGGGGCAGATTGTTCGGTGTGGCCAGGGGCGGTGATCCGTGGCGACATGCACTTTATCGAGCTGGGCGCGCGCTGCAGCGTGCAGGACAACGCGGTGCTGCACATCACCCATGACTCCCGGTTCTATCCCGGTGGGTTTGCGCTCACTATCGGGGATGACGTGACGATTGCTCACCAGGCCATGCTGCACGGCTGCCATATCGGCGACCGGGTCATGATCGGCATGCAGGCCATGGTGATGGACGGGGCAAAGATCGGCGACGACGTGATCCTGGCCGCCGGCTCGCTGGTGCCGCCCGGCAAGTCCCTGCGCTCCGGCTACCTGTACCGGGGCCGGCCGGCCCACTCGGTGCGTCCGCTGACGCAGGAGGAGCTGGAGTTCCTGCCGTACGTGGCAGGTAACTATGTGAAGCTGAAAGATCAGTATCTGGCTGAATAGTATCTTTATATATAAACTTTAGGCTGTATGAGTTTGCTCATATGCATACTTTATGGTTTATTAGTTTATATATTTACATACGAAGGGCGTCTCATGGCTTTCCGTCAGGTTGTTCGGGAGCAGGCACAGGAAATGGCCAACCAGGCCATGGGCCTGCAAATCGTCCAACCCAAAGCAGGGTGGATTCATACGTTGCGCACCGCTCTGGGCATGACAGGGCCACAGCTGGGCGCTCGGCTGGGGGTCAAAAAGGCGCGCATCTCCCAAATGGAGAGCATGGAGGCCGAGGGTCGCATTACGGTTCAGCAACTTCGCAAGGCGGCGCATGCCATGGGCTGTGATCTTGTTATCGCCTTCCGGCCCAGAGCGCCTGTAGAGACAATGATAGCCGACCAGGCGCGCAGGAAAGCGTCGCAACTGGTCGCCGAGACCGACCTGCATATGCGCCTGGAGCAACAGGGTCTCGATGAGATACATCTGAAGAAGGAACTTGAGCGATTGACCGATGAGTTCATTCGCGACATGCCAAGGGATTTGTGGGACAAGGATGAGCCATTTTGATACCCCTTATGGGGCAACCCCGCTGGACCCCTCGGAAATCGAGGGCCTGAAAATAAAGAACGTGACAACTCGAGGGCAGCTCGATCAGCTGGAGGCGGCTGGCGTATCCGCCGGGCTGCTCTGGCTGAAGAGGCGAAAGCATCTGGATACTCTCTCGGATGACTTCCTTCGAGAGCTTCATCGGCGACTGTTCGCCAAGGTTTGGGCGTGGGCGGGCACCTATCGCACCACCGAAAAGAACATCGGCATAGATCCTTCTCACATCGCGGTACAGGTCCGGGAACTGGTGGACAACGCACGCTTCTGGATCGACCACAGCACCTATGGCCGGATCGAATTTGCTGCCCGATTTCATCATCAGCTGGTGAAAATACATCCCTTCCCCAACGGCAATGGCAGGCTTGCGCGCATCGCCACTAACGGCATTCTCTCGAATGCAATGGGAATGCCGCCAGTGGTGTGGGCGCGCGGCAAGGCCCATGCAATAGAAGACAACGCGCAACGCCGCGCCTATATCAACGCACTACGCAGTGCAGATGGCCGGGATATCCGTCCACTTATCCATTATCTGGAATCGAACGAGCCATGATCCCTCACAACCGCCAGGTAAACGACAGGGTGCCGAAGCTCATCGGGTCCTTGTTGGTTTCCTGTTGTGAGGAGGTGGCGCGCAGGGTCAGGGCGAACTGGAAGCCCTCGGTGTGGAGGGAGCCGCCGAGGCTGAGGCCGCCGACGAAGTGCCGTTGGCGGAAGGCGTAGTCGCTGCCGCGATCTTCGATGTAGTTGTAGGCAATGCCCTCACCCAGCAGGCCGGCGAAGATGGACCAGCCGCGGCCGGGAATATCCAGCAGGCCGGGCATGCCGATGGTGGAGGACAGGCCGGCGTACTGGGGTACGAAGTTGCCCGGCAGGTTGTGGCCCATGCGCCAGAAGAGGCCGGTTTCGGCGCTGGTGATAAAGTTGCTCAGGCGCGTGCCCGCTGACCACACGAATTCACTCTGCAGACCATTTGCGCCGCTGGCATAGAAGCGGTTGGCATAGAGCGCATGCACGCCACCCACCACGTCCGGACCCAGCTGGTTGTCCCAGCCTTTGGGGTCTGTGCTGCCAGTCACCTTGTGGACCCACTCCTGGCTGCGCTGGGCACCGGAGTCCGGGCCGGTGTGGCCGACCATCAGGCCATAGCCCACCAGATGCTGGCGGTCCCAGGAAAACAGGGTGGTTTCAATGGCGGCCAGGCCGACATAGGGGATGTCATCAAACTGCGGCGCGTCGGCTTCGATGTCTTCCGGGGTCACCATCAGTTGAATCAGCGACATGCTCAGGGCGTGATCGCGGCCGGGATCGCCGATGCCGGGCAGCCAGCCAAAGCTGTCGCGGGCGCGCCGGGGCAGGCATAGGCGGCAGGTGTCGTGCCGCTCGGCAACGTTGCTCAGGTAGGAGATGCGCACGCCGTTGGTGTAGCCCTTGTCTTCGCCGGTGAGCAGGTCATTGTCCCAGGCGATGTTGAGCAAGCTGGCGGGGGTGGGGGCCGAGAGGAGAAAAAGTGCCAGCATGGGGACAAGTAAGGGGGCGAAAACGGCGACAAGGGGTCGTCGGCAGCGGGGGGGAGGGGGAGGCGCTGCGGGCATTTTTTGTGTCTCCTGGGCTGGGTGCCAGCGTGATGGTTCGGGGGTGGCGGTGCGCTTCGCCATGCTCAGCGCACCCTACGCACACCGCAGGCACATCCTTCCTACGCAGGCTCTTGGCGGAGGGTGGTGATGACGGGGGCGGTGGTGGGGCGCCAGCCGTGCCAGCGGGCGAAGGCTTCGGCGGCTTGCTCTACCAGCATGCCCAGTCCGTCGGCGGTGGCGGCGCCGCGTTCGGCGGCCCAGCGCATGAATACGGTGGGCTCGCTGCCATATACCATGTCATAGGCCTGGCCAGCGGCTGTCAGCAGCGTGCCGGGCAGGTCGGGCATGGCGCCGCTGAGGCCGGCGGATGTGCCGTTGATCACCAGATCAAACTCACCCTGCAAAAGATCATAGCCGCAACCGTGAATCGGCGGGGGGGTGCTGCCGGCAGTTTTTGATTTTTTTGCAAGTGCGGCCAGCGTCTCGGCCTTGGCGGCGGTGCGGTTGGCGATGACCAGGCTGGCCGGGCCTTCCGCCAGCAGGGGGCCGAGCACACCGCGCACGGCGCCACCGGCACCGAGAATCAGCACGCGCCGGCCGGCCACAGGCCAGCCGAGATTGTCGCGGATGTCCGCCAGCAAGCCGGCGCCGTCGGTGTTGTCGCCGTGCAGTTGGCCATCCTGTTGCCACAGGGTATTCACGGCGCCCGCCAGTTCGGCGCGGTCCGTGCGCACCGCGCACAGGGCAAAGGCCTGTTCCTTGAAGGGCACGGTGACGTTGGCGCCCGCGCCGTCCTGCGCAAAGAAATCCGCCACGGCGTCAGCGAAGCCATCCAGCGGGGCAGCGATGCGCTCATACACCAGTTCACCGCCACGCTGGGCCGCAAAGGCCTGGTGGATCTGCGGCGATTTCGAGTGGGCAATCGGGTTGCCGAAGACAGCATAGCGGGCCATCAGAGCCACTCCCGGTGAATCAGAAACTGCTCATACAGTGCCGCTTCCGGCGTGCCCGGCTCGGGGTGCCAGTCGTATTCCCAGCGCACCAGCGGCGGCAGGGACATCAGAATGGATTCTGTGCGGCCACCGGATTGCAGGCCGAACAAGGTGCCGCGATCGTAGACCAGATTGAATTCCACATAGCGGCCCCGGCGGTACAGTTGAAAGTCGCGCTCGCGTTCGCCGAAGGGATGATCCTTGCGACGCGCCATGATCGGGCGATAGGCCGGTACGAAAGCATCGCCGACGCTACGCATCAGCGCGAAGCTGTCGTCGTAATTCATGGCGTGCTCGCCATGATCGTTGAGGTCGTCGAAGAACAGGCCGCCAACGCCACGGGGTTCATCGCGGTGTTTGAGATAAAAATACTCGTCACACCATTGTTTGAAGCGCGGGTAGATCTGCTCGCCGAACGGGGCGCAGGCATCGCGGGCCGTGGCGTGCCAGGCGCGCACATCTTCCTCGAAGCCGTAATAGGGTGTCAGGTCGAAGCCGCCGCCGAACCACCACACCGGGGCTTCGCCGGGTTTTTCCGCAATAAAGAAACGTACGTTGGCGTGGCTGGTGGGCACATAGGGATTTTTCGGGTGGATCACCAGGGAGACGCCCATGGCCTGAAAGCTGCGCCCGGCCAGTTCGGGGCGTGCAGCGGTGGCAGACGGCGGCAGGCGCGTGCCGAACACGTGGGAAAAATTGACGCCACCTTTCTCGATGACGGCGCCGTCGGTCAGCACCCGTGAGCGACCACCGCCGCCCTCTTCCCGCTGCCAGCTGTCTTCGACAAACTCCGCGCCGCCATCTTCTGCCGCCAGTTCGGCGCAGATGCGATCCTGCAGATCCAGCAGGTAGGCTTTGACGGCATCAGGGGAAATCTCTGTCATCGGGGGCGGGTCCTTTCTTGGGGGTCGGGCTTTCATCAAGTCCGGCTTTAAAGTCCGGCTTTCAAATCCGGGCTATGCGGAAGCATGCATCAACTGCGCAGCTGGCGGCCGCTGGCGAGGTCGATGATAACAGATGGGCGGCGGGCAATATTGCACTCGCCGCTCACGATCATGTCCAGTTGATCCCCCAGCTGACGCGCCACCTGAAACGCATTGCGCGCCGCGGGGCGGCCGCTGAGGTTCGCGCTGGTGGAAATGATCGGCGTGCCCGCCTGGCGCGCCAGGGCGCGGGCCAGGGGATGTTGGCTGACGCGCACCGCCACCGTGCTGTGGGCGCCGCGCACCCAGGCGGGCACGCGGGCACTGACAGGCACGACCCAGGTGGTCGGCGGCGAGGTGGTTGCTGCGGCATCGGCGGGGGCTTTTTGTGCTGTGCCGGTTTCTGTTTCTGCCTCAGCCGGCCAGCTTGCCTGCATGCGGGCCAGCTCCTCATCGGTGACGTTGATCCAGGGGCGCAGTTGGGCGGTATCGGCCGCCAGCAGGATCAGCCCCTTGGCCACGGGGCGCTGCTTGATCGCCAGCAGGCGCAGCACCGCCTGTTCATTGGCAGGGTCGCAGCCCAGGCCGTACACGGCCTCGGTGGGATAGGCGATAACGCCGCCGGCATGAAGGATGCGCGCGGCAGTGTGCAGGGGCCCGGCGGGTGTGGCCATGGGTCAGATTCCGGTGCTGGACAGTCAGGTGGGGACGGTAGCCAAAGCGCGGGGTACAGGCAAGCGGCATGCGCGTTTGCCGCGCTGTTCATCGCGCTCTTCATCGCAACATGTAGCCCCCCGGCAGCCGCTGCACCCGGCCTTCGATTTCCAGCCGGGCCAGCTCGGCGGCCAGCGCCGGCACGGGCATGCCGGTGGACGCCTGCAAGGTATCCAGGGTGTTGATGCCATCGCGCATGGCGGTCAGCACGGGCGAGACAGGCCGGGACTGTTGCGCGTTTTTTGCCCCGTCCTGTGCCCTGCCCTGTGCCGGATCGCTCTCCGCCTCGCAGCCGTCCACCAGGGCGGTAAATTCATCGAAATGCGCCAGTATGTCGTCCAGGGTTTCCAGCCAGTGGGCGCCGTCGCGCAGCAAGCGGTGGCAGCCACGGCTGAGGGGATTGCGCAGGGAACCGGGCATGGCGAACACGGCGCGGCCCTGTTCAGCCGCCAGCCGGGCGGTAATCAGGGAGCCCGAGCGCAGGGCAGCTTCCACCACAATCGTCCCCAGGGACAGGCCGCTGATAATGCGATTGCGTAGCGGAAAATGCTCCTTGCACGGCGCGGTGCCGGGCGGGTATTCCGTGACCAGTGCGCCGCCGGCGTTGACGATGCGCTCTGCCAGGGCCTTGTTACGCGGCGGGTAGAGCCGGTCCGGGCCGCTGGCCATAACGGCGAGGGTGGTGGCCTGGATGGTGGCTTGAGTGCTGGCATGAGTGGCGTTTTTTGCGGCACTGAGCGCGCCTTCGTGGGCGGCGGCGTCGATACCCAGTGCCAGGCCACTGGTAATCACGAAGCCTTTGCATGCCAATGCGTGGGAAAACGCCCGCGCCTGGTCCAGCCCTTCCGGGGAGGCGCTGCGCGCGCCGACAATCGCCAGCTGGGGCGCCTGCAGCAGTGCCACATCGCCGCGCACGTAAAGCATGCCCGGGGCGTCGGATAGCGTTTCAAGCAAGGGCGGGTAGGCGGGGTCGCCCAGCGCGATCAGTTGCCAGCCATGGGCCGGCAGCCAGGCTGCCCAGCGGGCGACATCCGCCGGCGCGGGCAGGGGCCGCTGGCGCAATCCGGGCGGCAGGGCACGCTGCAATCGTGGCGGATCGGCGGCCAGTTGCTCCACGGATTGCTTGCTGTCACGCAACAGGCGGCCGAGTGCCGGGGCGGCGGTACCGAAATACAGGGATAAAACGAGACGCGCCTGCAGCGACTGCAGGCCGGGGCGGTGTCCGTCCATGGCGATTACCTTCCTTGGTCATTGCCGTTGATCTGGCGTAAACGCCGGCAACGTATCCTTACGTTGCCGGGGAGCGCTACAGCACTTGTTACAGCACTGAGGGATTCTTGACGACGTCATCCATAAAGATCGGGCCGGTGGATTCGATGATCAGGCCGTAGGAGACCTTCTCGAAGACCCGGAACAGGATCATGGTGCCGGACTTGCTGTCTGGCAGGCGGATCATTTCATTGCGGTCCTGATCGCGAACGCGCTCGCCGCGCTGGAACACATCCAGCACATTACCTTCTTTCAGGCCTTCGCGGGCGCCGCGGTTGATCACGACAACATCATTGCGGGCCACGCTGTTCAGACGGCCGAAGAAGCGAATGATGTTGGCGCCGACTTCGGTTTCCGGTGCGGAGGGATAGAAGGTGGACTGCAGCCGACGCTCGGGGCTGGGCAGTACGCGGTCCTGGGCGCGCAGCTCTTCTCTGGAGCTCTGCACGCGCAGGGTCAGCATTTCGCCGTCGTGGGCGGAGACGCGGCCGCTGCCGATATGCAGGGCCTCATAGCCCAGCACTTCGTTGCTTTCCGGGTCCACATAGCGCTCGCCGATGCGGTAGAAGCCGTAATCCTGGATCAGGTTTTCCCACTGGGTGGCCACATCGCGGGCGTAAATGGTATCGCCCTGGCCGTAGATCACACGCCGGTCGGCACCGCCGACGACATAGGGGGAGGCCGCCACTTCGTCGCGGCTGAGCACCAGCCCCTCACGCAGGAAGGTCTGGATGTTGCCCAGCGGAATAGCCGGAATGGCAGTGGCCAGGGGCAGCACGCGGGCCTGGGGCGAGAGGCGCACCACGCCGTCGTCGTCCGGGGCGATGCGCACCGCGCGCTCGACATGGATCTGCGGGCGGCCATCGACCATACGCAGGCGAATCACGTCACCGGGATAAATAAGATGCGGATTATCGATTTCTTCGTTACCGTGCCACAGCTCTGGCCACTGCCACGGGTTGCTCAGAAAGGTGCTGGAGATGTCCCACAGGGTATCCCCGGGCTTCACGTAATAGACCTCGGGGTGGCCGTTCCTGAGTTCCACCTGGGCACTGACTGATCCACACACGGCAAGCAAGACGCCAGCGGACAGAACGCGCAGCAGCGATTTCATCATTGCCTGATTCCTTTTATCATTATCGGACTACTCGCACGCGGATGCAGATGCTGAGGTCGTCCCCCACAGGTTGGCCTGTTGTTTGTAAGACGGCTAGTACGAATTTCAACCGATATTAGCAACCTGATCATAGATTTAGCAACCGTAATTCGAGTAATACTGCAAGAGTTGGATGCACACTATGGCTGTACTGGACATTCTGGAATTTCCTGATCCCCGATTACGCACGGTAGCAAAACCGGTGGCGGTCGTGGATGACGGGCTTCGCAAACTGATCGACGACATGATCGAAACCATGTACGCCGCCTCCGGTATCGGCCTCGCTGCGTCCCAGGTCAACGTACATCAGCGCCTGCTGGTGCTTGATGTGTCGGAAGAGCACAACCAGCCCATGGTGTTCGTCAATCCGGAGATCACGCCGCTGACCGACCAGACCCAGCCCTATGACGAAGGCTGCCTGTCGGTGCCCGGCTTCTATGAAACCGTGGAGCGCCCGGAGCGCATCCGCGTCAAGGCCCAGGACCGGGACGGCAAGCCGTTCGAGATGGAATGCGAGGGCCTGCTGGCCATCTGCCTGCAACACGAGATGGACCACCTCAACGGCAAGCTGTTCGTTGACCATATCTCGCGCCTGAAGCGGGACCGCATCAAGAAGAAGATGGAAAAGCTCCACCGGCAGCAGGCCTGATGCGGATTATTTTTGCAGGGACCCCTGATTTTGCCGCCACCAGCCTGGCCGCCTTGCTGGCCTCCAGCCATGACGTGGTCGCCGTGCTGACCCAGCCCGACCGTCCCGCCGGCCGGGGCCGCAAGCTGGTGGCCAGCGACGTGAAAGCCCTGGCCGAAGCCCATGCGCTGCCGGTGCTCCAGCCTGAACGATTGAAAGACCCCGCCATCCACGATCAGCTGCGCGCCTTCGAGGCCGATGTGATGGTGGTGGTGGCCTATGGCCTGATCATTCCCGCTGCGGTGCTGGACCTGCCCCGTTATGGCTGCATCAATGTACATGGCTCGCTGCTGCCACGCTGGCGCGGTGCGGCGCCGGTGCACCGCGCCATTGCCGCCGGAGACGCAGAAAGCGGCGTCACCATCATGCAGATGGATGTCGGCCTGGATACCGGGCCCATGCTGCACAAGGTCGCCACGCCGATTACCGCCGAGGATACTGGCGGCAGCCTGTACCAGCGCATTGCCACCCTGGGCGCCGAGGCGCTGGTGACGGTGCTGGATGACCTGCCCGCGTATCTGGCCCGGGCGACAGTGCAGCCTGAGGCTGGCGTCACCTATGCCCACAAGCTGACCAAAGATGAAGGCCAGCTGGACTGGTCGCGCCCGGCAGCGGCGCTGCATGATCAGGTGCGCGCCTTCAATCCCTGGCCCGTGGCCTGGAGCCGTATGGACGAGCAGGTGATCCGCGTGTGGGCCAGCGCGCCATTGAGTTCGCCGTTAAAAGACTCTTCGAAACACTCTCCCGGCACCGTCATCGCCGTCAGCCCGGCGGGCATTGATGTCGCCTGCGGCGAAGGCGCCTTGCGCCTGACCACCCTCCAGCTACCGGGCAAGAAAGCCCTGCCGGTCGCCGACCTGTTACGCGGCCGGCCCGACCTGTTCCAACCGGGGCAGCATTTTGACAAGGCCAATCCTTCATGACAGCAGATCCGCGGTGGCAAGCCGTGAAAGCACTCCGGGAAATCCTTCCGGCCAACGGCCAGGGCCACAGCTTGCGTGAAGCCCTGAAGATGCATCGCCAGCCCCTGGAGGGCAGCGCGCGCGGACTCATGGCCGACCTGTGTTTCGGCGTTTGCCGGCATCGCGCCTTGCTGGAGCACTGGCTCAACCAGCAATTGCAGAAGCCGCTCAAGGCCAGCGCCCTGGATGTGCGGCTGGCCTTGCTGTGCGGCATCTATGAACGCTGGTTTACCGACCGCCCGGCCCATGCGGTGGTCAATGCCTACCCGGATTTGTGCCGCACCCTGAAAGCCCCCTGGGCCGCCGGCCTGACCAATGCCGTGTTGCGCAAGGCCGGCAATGTGGACCCGGTGGCCTATGCCGCCGACCTGCCAGTGGAGCTGGCCTGCTCGCTACCGCGCTGGCTCTGGCAGCAGTGGCAAGCCGACTGGCCCGAACAGGCCGAGGCCATCGCTCGCGCCAGCATCACCGAAGCGCCCATGACGCTGCGTGCCAATCGCCGCTACGGCGATCGCGACGGTATGATCACGGCGCTGGCGGCCCAGGACATCAGCGCGCAGCCCGGCACCCGGGCGCCGTTTGCCCTGTATCTGGATCAGGCCGTGTCCGTGGAGCAGTTGCCGGGTTTCCGGGATGGCGTGCTGTCGGTGCAGGACGAAGCCGCCCAGTTGCCCGCAGAGCTGATCGAGGCGCCGGAGCAGGGGCGCATTCTGGATGCCTGCGCCGCGCCCGGCGGCAAGACCGGCCAGTTGGCGGAGCGTTTTCCGCTGGCCACACTGGTGGCGCTGGACCAGGACACCCGCCGTCTGGCGCGGGTCCGGGAGACGCTCAAACGTCTCGGCGCCGAAGCGACCGTGGTCGCGGGCGATGCCGCTGCACCAGACAGCTGGTGGGATGGCGAGCAATTCGATGCCATTCTGCTGGACGCGCCCTGTTCCGCCACCGGCATCCTGCGCCGCCAGCCAGATGTGAAGTGGCATCGCCGCGCCGACGACATCCCGGCACTGGTTGGTTTACAGGCCCGGATGCTGGATGCATTATGGCCGCTGATCAGCCCCGGGGGCATGCTGGTCTACGCCACCTGTTCGACCCTGAAGGCCGAGAACGCGGATCAGGTCAGCGCGTTTCTGGCCCGCCAGGCCGATGCACGGGACGACACACCAGACATACTCGGGCCAGACACACTCGAGCAAGCCACGCTCGGAGATCTGCCGGTCAACGCCGGCGCTCAGTTACTGCCACAGGAAGGCCGGCATGATGGCTTTTATGTTGCCCGTTTGCGCAAGACTGCCATTGCCTGACACAGGCGGCTGCGCATGAAGATCATTATTCTCGGTGCCGGGCAGGTCGGCGGCACGCTGGCGGAAAATCTGGCCGGCGAACGCAACGACATCACCATCATCGACACCGATGCCGCGCGCCTGCGCGAGTTGAGCGACCGCATTGATATCCGCACCGTAGCCGGGCGCGGTTCTTACCCCAGCGTCCTGCGCCAGGCCGGTGCCGAAGATGCCGACATGCTGATTGCCGTCACCAACAGTGACGAGGTCAACATGATTGCCTGCCAGGTGGCCTATTCCCTGTTCCGCACGCCCACCAAGATTGCCCGCATCCGTGCCGCCAGTTACGTACACAAGGAAAAGCTGTTTCGTAACGACGCGATTCCCATTGATGTGATCATCAGCCCGGAACAGGTGGTGACGGACTATATTCGCCGCCTGATCGATCTGCCCGGCGCGCTGCAAGTGGTGAACTTTGCCGGCGGGCGGGTGCAGCTGGTGGCGGTGCGCGCTTATTACGGCGGGCCATTGGTGGGCCACGAGCTGCGCGAACTGCGCAAGCATATGCCCAATGTGGATACCCGCGTGGCGGCCATCTTCCGCGAGAACCGACCGATCCTGCCGGAAGGCGATACCGTGATCGAGGCCGACGACGAGGTGTTCTTCGTCGCCGCGCGCAATGACATTCGCGCGGTGATGAGCGAACTGCGGCGGCTGGAGCATAGCTACAAGCGCATCGTTATCGCTGGCGGAGGCAATATCGGCTACCGCTTGGCGCGGGGCATGGAACACCGCTACAACGTCAAGCTGATCGAACGCTTCCCGGAACGCTGCGCCTGGTTGTCGGAAAACCTGCAACGCTCGGTGGTGCTGCAAGGGCAGGCCACAGACCGCGATCAGTTGCTGAAAGCGAATATCGAAAACACCGATGTGTTCTGTGCGCTGACCAATGATGACGAAGCCAACATCATGTCCTCGCTGCTGGCCAAGCGCCTGGGCGCCCGCAAAGTGATGACCCTGATCAGCAATCCCGCCTACGTGGATCTGGTGCAGGGCCATGACATCGACATCGCCATTTCGCCCCAGCAGGCCACCATCGGCAACCTGTTGACCCATGTGCGCCGCGGCGATGTGGTCAGCGTGCATTCCCTGCGCCGGGGTGCCGCCGAAGCCATCGAGGCGATTGCCCATGGCGATGCGCGCAGCTCGAAAGTGGTAGGGCGCATGATCGAGGATATCGATCTGCCGGAGGGCACCACCATCGGCGCCATCGTGCGCGGTGAGAAAGTGCTGATCGCCCACGACGATATCGTGATCGAGCCCAATGACCATGTGATTCTGTTCCTGATGGATCGCCGCCGCATCATTGATGTGGAAAAACTGTTCCAGGTTGGCTTCACTTTCTTCTGACAAGCTTCTGACGAGCGGGCATTCCATGCATTTTGCACTGATCACCAAAATTCTCGGCATCCTGCTGATGGTGTTCAGCTTTTCCATGGTGCCGCCGGTCGTCGTGGCCTGGTATTTTCAGGACGGCAGCGAGCTGGCGTTTCTCGGCAGCTTCGGCATTATTTTTGTCCTCGGGCTGGCCCTGTGGCTGCCGGTCTGGCGGCAAAAAGCCGAGCTGCAAACCCGTGACGGCTTTCTGGTGGTCACCCTGTTCTGGGCCGTGCTGGGCAGCATCGGCGCCTTGCCCCTGCTATTGAGCCCGGCGCTGGATCTCAGCGTGACGGATGCGGTGTTTGAAGCAATATCCGGGCTGACCACCACGGGCGCCACCGTGCTCACCGGCATCGAAGACCTGCCTAACGCCCTGCGTTACTACCGCCAGCAACTGCAATGGTTTGGCGGCATGGGCATCATCGTACTGGCCATCGCCATTCTGCCCATGCTCGGCGTCGGCGGCATGCAGTTGTTCAAAGCGGAAATTCCCGGCCCCATGAAGGAGGCCAAGCTCACGCCTCGCATTGCCGAAACGGCCAAGGCCCTGTGGATCATCTATGTGGCCTTCACCATCGCCTGCGCCGCGCTGTATCGCTGGGCGGGCATGAGCTGGTTCGACGCCATCGGCCACAGCTTCAGCACCGTGTCCACCGGCGGCTTCGGCATGTACGACGACAGCATGGCGTATTTCGACAGCGGCCTGATCGACATGATTGCCTGCCTGTTCATCTTTCTCGGCGCGGTCAGTTTTGCACTGCACTTTGCGGTATGGCGCGGCAAAAGCCTAGCCGCCTATATCATGGACCCGGAGTTCCGTTTTTTTGCCGGCCTGATCTGCTTGTATGTGATCGTCATCGCCGGCGGCTTGTGGGTCCATAATGTCTTTCAGGGCGATGCCCTGACCACACTGCGGCACTCCCTGTTTCAGGCGCTGTCATTCAGCACCGGGACCGGCCTGACCAGCACCACGGCCTCCGCCTGGCCCAGCTATATTCCCTACCTGCTGGTACTGACCAGCTTCCTCGGCGGCTGCGCCGGCTCCACCGGCGGCGGCATGAAAATCATCCGCTCCGCGCTGGTGTTCCACCACAGCCTGCGCGAACTGCGCCGCCTGATTTACCCCACCGGCGTCTTCGCCGTTCGCTTCGGCCGCCGCGCCGCCGACGACCGCGTCTTGCAGGCCGTGTGGGGATTTGTCGGCGTCTACATCACCCTCGCCGTCATCATCACCATGCTGTTCATGATGACCGGCCTGGATGCCGGCACCGCACTCTCCGCCACCACCGCTTCCCTCAACAACCTCGGCGTCGGCATCGACGGCGTATCCAGCGGCTTCAGCGAAATAAGCACCTTCGCCAAATGGCTGATGTGCTTTGCCATGCTGCTGGGCCGCCTGGAAGTCTTTACCATGCTGGTGCTGTTTATGCCGTTGTTCTGGCGGCAATAAAACGAGGCATTCAGAAGTAATGCTCTGGCTGTACATACTTCATATTTCTTATTCGAAGGCCAAAAAAATAGAGGAAAGTCGACGCGTTTTGTCGCAACATCGGCCGACAGCGTCAAGCATTTGTCAGGCCGCCCATATAAAGAAGAAAAAGCACTAACGCCAATCCTGGCCCTACAATCCACCAGTATACTGCTACCCTGCCTTTCTTTTTGAAATCTGGATAAGCGATGCATACTCCACCAAGCACTGTGGCAGGCAGACAAATCTGGAACTCAGATGAGGCCGCAGAACCTGCCGCCACCATCCAGAAGAAAATAATGAGAATAATTCTTCCAGTGGCTTCAGCTTTTCCCAAAACATGATAATCACTCATTCCTACACGACCATTGAGCACCAAAATAAGAACTGGCAACAGAACCCACAAATAACGCAGACCATAAAGCCAGATGCAAAGACACTATTAATGCAATGAAAGGCAGCAACATAAAGGCAACCCCAATAACAACAAGTATCCCAGCAAAGAATTTGGCCAAGCCATAAGCATAGCCACAACTGCTGATATCCTTAAAGAGATTTACTGCTGTAATTAGTTCACTTAACAAGCCGCCAAACTTTTTCAGCAAGGGGTTTCTACCAAATTCATCCAAAATGCTAAGCAGCCATGATATAATATCCGTTCCTCCTGGCGTTGATAATTCACCTCCATTCTCACCACTCCCAATAAGATAAGCCCCCGCACCTGTCTCCGGGTTAAGCACAATATACCCTGTGGATTCTTTACCAAAGAAATTTACGGGTTTCTCATGTGCCGTCACTTCCATCCCCGCCAACACAGAATTGCGAATATCAGTTTGGGCCTTGCCAGGAAGTTGACTCGCAGCCAGTGCTTCGTTCAAGTTGTCTCGGGTAATGGTCCAGATGCGCTGCCCTTCCACCACCGCAAGTTGAATCGCTTTAACAGCACTGATCCCATGCGCTGGCGCCTCTTCCGTAGAAAACATTTCCTCAGGCACCAGATGCTCCATCGCCGACATCTGTGAACCCATAGCCCGATTGAAGGCCACCCATTGATCGTGATCGTTATTTTCATGCACTCGGTAGCTCTGGTAACGGTCAACATCCATGGTCAGGCCGTTGATTCTCACATTTCGTGGAAGACCAAACCAGTACAAGGGTGCCAGACTGGTCTTGAACAAGCCATAACTCGGCGCACGGTAGTCAATGATGCCAGCCTGCCTTGCAGCAATTTCATTCTGGATATTATTTACCGCAAAGTAGCTCAGAATGGTGCTGTAAAGGACATTGCCCGCAAGGTGCTTCTTGGTCAGACCGGTATACTCCTCGGCCTCTAGCCGCAGCCGGGTCGTTTCCAGCTCCGCTTGCACTGCAGCGGCTTGCTGCGCGCTGATACCTTGCAGATCCAGCGCGACAGCCCGATACTCGCCCGCCACAGGCTGATTTCGAGACATCTGCCAACCTCGGCCAGGTTGCCAATAGCCCTTTTCTGTTATCAGTTCCGTGCCCATAGTCGTATTGCCACTGGCCGTGGCCACGGTTTCACCACCGATGCTGAATTCTCCCGTCAGCCGGACCAGGTAGCCCGGTAGAGTTCTTGGAATATCCTGCGGATCAATCTCCCCGTTTTCATCCGCTTCAGGCAGGAAGCTGGCAAGGGTCTGCTCATCCGCTTCCGTGGCAGGTCGGAAAGACAACGCCAGCGGCTGTCCCACCAAGGAGACCGTCGGCTCGGCAACCCTCAACAAGGTGCTGCCAGGCTGACCATACAGGCTTGTGCTAAGCTGATAGGAGAATTTCCAGCGCAGATTATCCGGCAGTTCGGCGGTCACCAATTGGCGGGTGACCAATTCATAAGGGAGAGAAGCTGCCAGGGTTTCCCGGATAACCGTCTTGATATCCCGCATACCCAGTACATCACCAACACTGGCATCCTCATGCTGGTCATCAAGATACTGTTCCAGCTCCTGACGGTAGTCTTCCAGAGCTTGTTCTACTTCCGCCTGAGGCACGCCCTGTACCCAACCTTGCTGCTCGTTAATAGTGCTTTGCTGCTCGATAATATGTACCAGACCTTCCGCATCAAAAGGCACCGCATCGTCCAGCCCAATGCCTTCGCTATACTCGTACTGCTTGAAACTCGCATCCATCGGCACCCAGGTGTCACCCGCCACATGCGAGGCGCCACGGCTGGGGTGGTAATCTATCCAGGCTTCCACCCAGACATGCTCCAGCTTGAAATGGGAAATATTGCCCCCCGTGGCCAGAGCCACATTGGGGATGCCACCTTGGCCCATCAGATTGCCGGCGGCCTCTGGCACGTTGACACCACCGACCCAGTTCATTACCTGATCAGCGGGAATCTGTACCGTACCGAACGCGTAACGGGCCGGGATATTGGAGGCGCGCAGCAGGGAAATTAGCAAAGAGGCGGTATCGAATGCATTCCCTTTGCCGTTTTGCAGGGTGTAGTCCGAGCCCTGGATGGAGCCGTAGCTGGGGATGAATTCGATGTTGTTACGCACCCACTGATAAATGGCCGCCGGCTCATGGTTCAACTCCTCCGCCAGTGCGATGATGGCGGGCGTAATCTGGGCATCCAGCGTTTCGTCCAGGTCCGCTTGCGTTGGGCCGCCAGGCTGGCCGAGCATGCCGGGGAGGATGACATGGGTGGCTAGCTGCTCGCCTTGCTCAAACAAGGGCAGCCCGGTGCGCGCGCTGAGTTCGGCGGCGGAAAGCGCCGGCTCCGGTGTGAGGCTCGGGTCGGGGGTGCCCCAGGGCAGGTTATTGGGGTCAAACGGGTCACGCGGTTTTTCCTGGGTGAAGCCTTCCATCTGCTGACGCAGCGCATCGGATGCGGAAGACTGCTCTGTTAACGAACGGGCACTGCGCAGCGCTTCCAGACGATGTTGCATGCCATCAAATGCCGCGCTGAAATCGGCCGCTGCCTGGTCGTGTCGGGCCAGGATTTCTTCTGGCAGGCCTTTACCCAGTATATGCTGGCGTGTGGCATTCAGTTCCCGTTCCGCCTTCCCGCGCAGATCACCGGCACGCTCCGCCAGGCGCTGGAGTTCATCGGTCCTCTCCAGTGCCAGCCGACTCAGACCAAACAAGCCAAGTGCGCGTTCCATCAGGCCAGACTCATCGCTGAGGCGCGCCTGTATGATCTCCGCTTTTCCCCTGGCTTCCTGCTGGATATGCAGAAGCACCTGATCCAGATCCCGGTTCTTTGCTTCCCATATTTGCTGTGCCTGCTCTGTGCGCAGGCGGTCAATCTCAATGGCTACCGCCCACGAAGGCCAGATCATCGCATTGAGAAACAGCAACAAGGTCGCGGAAATGGTGATGCGCATCGGGCGCCCGGCGCGGCGCAGGCGCGTCATCACGGGTGGGGGATTATCGTTCAACCCGCCGGGCTGTGTTACGGAAATTGCTGCCTTGTCTTGCGTCATGTCACGCATCGTGTCGTCCCTGTTATGAAGCCTGTTCCCCATGCCCTGCCCGGAATGGGCAGGGGTTCCCTTGTCGTCTGTCATTGTCAGCGGTTGTGCTGCCAGATCAGCCAGCCGACGCGCTCGCGTATTGCAGGGGCATCCGGATGCGAGGCACGCGCCAGCTCCGAGGTCGCCATCAGCGCCGCACGAGTGCCCAGGCGGTTTGCGCCCAGGTGCCATTTCGCCTTGGCATCCAGCATCCAGACAGAGGCGGCCTTCAGGTGCAGGTCATAAGGCCGGCTGGCTATCATTGCGGCGAGGTCATGAATTATCTGGTGGATATCTTCGCTTTCCTGGCCCCCAAGCAGCGTCAGCGTCGCGGTTCTTTCCAATACACCCATGCCGTCCTGCGCACTGCCCCATACTTCCGCGCTGCCATCGACGTAATGCGGTCGCAGCCAGGCCTGCAGCGTCAGCAAGTCGCCTTCATCCATATGCAGTTGCCACTGTGCCAGTGCATCGTTGATATCCGCCTCAGGCATGGCGGACTCGATAACGCCACCCGCAGGCAACACTATCTGGGCAGACAGAGGTGTGGCATTACCTTTATTGTCGATGGTCAACTGTACGGGCACAGCTTCGGCTTCATGGCGCAAACGCGCTTCGTCGGGCAGGGTGTGCGCCAGGCTGTTTTTGAACAACACAGCAAACGGCGATGTATCTGTGCCAGCTTCTGTTGCTTCTGCAAGCAGATCAAATGCGGCATAGACCGCCCGGCCTTTTCCGTAGTCGTGGTAAGAAATCGCCGGGTAATCACCGTTCAGATCGTTATTGAAACCAAACAGCCCGAAGAACAATGGATGCCGGTCAACGCGACGCGGTGCGACAAACATACCAGCGGGCTCTGCCTGGTAGGGCGGCAGTACCGGCACGATGCGATCCAGCCCGAAATCCACCAGCGCATGATCCGGATAAAGCGGTGAAGGCGTCAGGCTGATGCCGTCACTGGTGCCGTAACCCCGGAAGTGATCCCTGCCAAAGAGGTGCCAGTCGAGTAAGTCGGCGCCTCCCCAGCGCAGAGGATGATGACGCAGATAGCTTAGCCCCAGCACTTCGAACAGCGGTTTTTCATCCGGCAATGCGCCGGTAGCATAAACCAGCCCATCGCCACGGAAGACGGCTTCACGCAGTGCCTTGGCGGTCCAGTGATCCAACCGCACTCGCTGCGAGAGCAGCAGGTATTGCTGGTACTGGCCACTGCGAAAGGCGTGGACAAAGTCTGCATAGTTGTCCACCACCGTGGCATCCTGGTCGGCCAGTGCCTGCTGCAGCCATGCGCGTTGCTGCGTCATATCCGGCCTTTCCACCAGCGGCCCGCCATGCGGCCCGGTACGCTGCAACCAGGGGTACGGCCAGTGGGTGCCGGCTACCGGCAGTGCCCGTTCCTCAATTTCCACATCTACGACTGTGAAGTCGCCCAGGGTATCGCCCACAACAGGCGGGTTGCCGCATTCAAACTGCACATAGCCAGTGCGCAGGCTGCCCTGGAAGATGTACAGCAACGGGTATTCCACAACAAAGTTGAATTTTTCGCTGTCCATCTGGGCACCAGTCAGCGTGAGGCGTATCTGCTCACGGTCCAGATGACTGATGGCGATATCCACTTTGTGCCCGCTGTTGTTATTGACGTCGCCATTGAATGTGCCGGGCCTTGCATGCTCCATGTCGTGCAGGAACAGGATATGGCTCAGCGCCTTGGCGTAAATATTGGCGCTATTGGACTGGGTGGACGGGAAATCGCCTTCCAGTGTTACCGAGCGGGTTGCCGCGCAGGTGTCCTGTATTTTATCCACCAGCACCAGGGTGCGTGCCGTGCGCGGTTGCGTGAGCGCAATATCAAATGCCACTGGCGGTTCTTCTACGCGGAAAATGTCACTCGCCAGTACCACGAACGCATCGTTGATTTCGGCTTCAAGCACACAAGCATGGCTGCCGATAGACAGCGTCGCGGTGGATAACGGCTGCTCGAAATCATGCTGTGCATTTTGTGGAAGTGACAAGTTATCCGACCAGACGCCAGAAACCGACTCGGCGTCAATGTCCACCAGCTGCCAGCGCAGCGGCAGGTGCGTGATGCTGTCGTGGCCGGTGTTGGTCAGGGAGAAGGCGCAGCGCTGTGGCTCGCCGCGGAACAATACCGGCGTGGCGGCACTGACGTCGGCGCGCAGTGAAACGGCCAGATTGTTTTCCACCATGAAACTGGTGCTGTCGGAGGCCAGCACAGCGCCGGTATCGGACAACAGTTGACCGGTGATGTCATACAGGCCCGGCTGAACGGCATCCAGCGCGACATCTTGTGGCAATGTGATGGTCTGACCCGCGTACAACATGTACAGCGGTATCTCCATAGTATAGACCGGCACGCTCTGGGCGCTGTGTATTGTCACCTGGTAGACCGCATCCTGCACCAACGTGGTCACCGACAGATTGCGCACCAGATTTTCCAGCCTCACCACATCCGTGGTGTGATACACAGCGCGATCAGTACCCACACGCACATGGGTGATCAGGCCACCGCTGCCATCGCCTTCGCCGATACGGAAAACGGCTGTCGCAGTGTCCAGCAACTGATCGTCGCGGTCGTACAGCTCGGCGACAGCGTGGTAATGACCCGCCAGCACCGCACCGGTATGCCAGGACGCACTGATATCCAGCGACGTGCCGCCAGCAAGCTCGATATCGTCGCGCTCGTGCACCAGAGCAACGATATTGCCTGCGTTGTCTTCGATGCGCAGTGTCGCCCGGTATTCGCCGGCCAACGCACCCGTGTTAGTCACCCGTGCCAGTAGTGGCATGTCGTGGAACGGCGGGTACAGCGTGTCATCCAGATGCAGCGTGATATGACCACGGCGTGCATCCACATCCACTTTCGCGCTGTTATTGTTGTAGTTGCATTCAGAGACTCCGCCATCGATCACCGCTACGGCATGCAAACTGCCATGGCTCAGTGTCGCGGTGTCCACGTCCGCCAGCGTCAGCACTACATGTTCACCAGACACCAGCCCGTCTTCATACAGCAGCGTGCCAATCAGCGTGCCACCCTCCGCCGGGTCGCCGTCATGGAACTGGATTTCAATGCTTTCCGAGATATTCGCCGAACCTGCATTACCCAGTGTTAGGGAGACGGTGGCGGGTGATCCACTACCCTGGTCCGTGAGCACCATCGCGCCCAGGGTCAGATCCGGTACGCGAGTTTCCAATGCAATTTTGCCGGCTATGCCCTCGATATATTCCTCGAAATTGCTGACGGTGATGACAAAGCCACGTTCGCCACCGGGCGGTTGCGGGAACACGATCTGATTCAGCAGGTTCAGGTTGATGCCAGAACCAATGCCGATGGCATTCAGCACATCGATGCCCGCGTTCTGTGCCGCTTGTGAGGCGTTCACCGCAGCCGACAGCGAAGACTGCCCGTCCGTGGATACATCGATCACCTGCAGTGCGGCGGCAGGCTCCGCGTTGCTCAGCAGTCCTGTGGCCTGATTGATGCAAGCGTGAATGGAAGTGCCACCACCACGCCGTCGGATACTGCGAATGGCATCACCAATGTCCGCGACATTATCCTCTTCGATGATGACCGGCTCGATCTCTACAAAGGAGTTGCTGTTAAACTGCAACAGCGACATGCGCACACTGCCGTCACGCGGCACGATATCGGGGTTTTCGATCGCACGGGCCGTGCCCTCCAGTTGCAGCCCGAACTGCGCCACGCTGACGCTGCCCGAGCCATCCAGACACAACCCGAGATCAAGATACGGTTTCTGGGTGCCTCCACACAAACCCGCCGTGCTCTGCAGATTATTGGCGCGGGACAGCTCCACCAACGCCTGCTCCGCATCCAGCAGCACACTGACTGGCGCATCCCGGAAGGATTGCCGGCCCGCCACCGGCACACTGAAGCTGTGACGGCCATCAACCTCAATAATGACGCGCACCCGATGCTCACCGAGCAAGGTATCCACCGCCGGATCAAACATGCCGTCACGGTCAAGGTCTTCAAAGGCAATCACGGTAAAGGGTGTGCTGACCGCTGCATTGCCACGATTCACCACGGTGACACCGATAGCCCCTTCCAGCTCGAACGTGCGCGCATCGGAATGCATTGCGGCAACATCCAGTTGCTGCACCGCGATGTCCGGCAGCAATGCATCAAGCCCCGGCAGACGCAGGCGCACATCACCCAGCGCCAGACGATCACCGGAATAGGCCACCAGCGCGAACTCACTGCTCTGGTAACCCGGTGCGCTGACGCTGACTGCATGCTCGCCAGCGGCCAGCCCGGTCAGCGCAAAGAAGCCATCGATATCCGTCAGCGCTTCACGCAGGACCTGGGACGGTTGATGCCGCGCCCGCACCAGCGCGCCGACAATCACTTCGCCAGTGCGCACATTGATCACTCGGCCGCTGGCGCTGGCGTCGCTGGCCTGGGCCACAGGCATGAGATCCACCTGACCAATGTCGCCCAGAAAACCGGCCTGGATGGTCAGTGCGCCCGTGAGAGGTTCGTATTCATCCGCGCTGATCAGCAGGCTCGCCGGCCCGGGCACCAACGCCTCGAACAGGAACCCTCCATCTTCATCCGTCTGTGTCTGATAAGCCGTGCTGCCATTGCCGTAGTCCAGGCTGACCAGAGCGCCCTGCAGGCCGCGCCCGGAGACCGCGTCCACCACAACGCCACGCAGGCCGCCCAGCACTGGCCCGCCCGGCTCTTCGTCCAACCCGAGCAGGGCCGGGGAGAAGGCGATCCGCACACCCGCCGGTGCGTCGGCGGTGGCCGTGGCCGACTGAAACCCATCGGCCTCTATCACAATGCTCAGTGCGCCCGGCGAAAGATCCGTCAGTGCATAGTGGCCGGCCGCGTCAGTCTGCGTGCTCCACTGATGCGCATCCTGTGTAACGGTGACTGCGGCACCAACCACCGCCGCACCCGTGGCCTGCGCGCTCACCGTGCCGGAGAGGACCACCTTCTCCTCAATGGCTTCAGGGAGCGACGGGGAGAACAGCAGCGTCTGTCCGGCAAGCAGCGTGGCCGTGCCTGTGACGCTGCGATAGCCAGGCGCCGAAACCACCAGACTGAGTGCCCCCGGTTCCACACCGGTCAGCAGATAGGAGCCATCGCTGGCAGAGAGGGCGCCGGGGCCGATACCGGCGATACTGATGGTAGCCCCGGCAACCGGCTCACCGGTACGCTGGTTGGTGATATGCCCACGCACCGTGCCCGTGGTGACAGGCTCGCCAGTATCCGGGTCCGTGCCCAGCGCGGCGAGCAACACATTGCCCAGATCGCGCTTGTCACCCTGTTGCAGCAAGGTGCTCAGCAACAACGCGCCATACCCCTCGCGTGCAATACGGATCTGATACAGACCCGGCGCCAAGTCATTGAACTGGAAACGGCCGTCGGCATCGGTGCCCACGTTGACACTGGCGGCACCAGACAGGGTGATCTCCACATCGGGCAACCCCTGACCGGACGACTCGTCCAGTATCCGCCCGAACAACCGGGTTTCATCAGCGTTTGGCAGCGCGCTGAGTGCAAACACTCGCAACGCCAGCGCGGTAAGGTAGGCATCCTGGCCCATATCACCCGCTGGCGACTGGCGCGCACGCAGCGCCGCGACCGAGGCCAACAGCGGTGTGCGATCCAGCATGTCATCCAACAGTGCGATCAACGCCAGGCTGCTGCGTTCATCATCGCCCCAGAGATCATCCGTATCGCGGCTGGCGAGCAGATAATCCCGTGCCGAGGCCAGCGCCGCGTCTACCGCGAAATGACGCCGGTATTGCCAGAGTGCGTGCATGGCAAGGGCCGTGGTCTGCACCTGTGACAGATTCTCGCCCGGCCCCCAGCCCCCATCGGCCTGTTGCCGTGACAGCAGAAATTGCAACGTACTGCCGGCGCGCTCATCGACAATGCCGTGCGCAGCCAGCGCCTGCAGGGCGAAGGCACTGGAGAGCACATCACTGTCGTAACCCGGGAAGGGCGCGAAACCGGCAAATCGGCGATGGCGCTGCAACAATGCCTGAAGCGTCGCGTTCTGGGCGCCGCCCAGCGCTCGGCTGGCCAGCAGCCGTCGGGCCAGATTTTCCGTGCTGGCATCCGCGTCGGCCTGGTTCAGATAGTCCAGCGCCTCGACCAACACTGACTGCGGCACCTGGCCAACCAGCGCCAGCACGGCCTCTGACGTGGCCTGTAGTGGTGTCGCCCGGGTGCCATCGGTGGTAATCCGCCCGTCACTCGCCTGCTGCGCGGCAAGCCAGCCAGCGCCAGGTTCGCTGGCCCAGCCACCAGAAGGAAAGAAAGAAAAAAGACACAGGAATAAAAACAAAACAGGCCAGACAGAATGTCTGGCAAACGGCTGATCCATGCCGATATCCCCCAGAGATAAAAGTCCCCGATTGGACTCCCTTTGGGGGAAAGATTATGTGCGTCCGTGAAATTGTCAATAATGGCAAAATGCCAGTGTTCATGTTTGTCTGGCATCCCGCTATGCGTTTTCTAACGGGAGCCGGATCTATGGACGAACATCATCGCTCTCGCAAACGAAAGCCGCCATCGCTGATCCACTTATTCGTACTTCCGTCTCATCAGGCGGCACATATCTCGCCCCTGACGCCGCGCATATTTCCCCGTAGACATCCGCCGCCAGATCTTCAGGCTCAAGACGGACAATGGTGTAGGAACCATCATCATTCTCTCTGAGCGTTTGGGTGATGATGGCTTCGCCGCCACTGGGGCGTTCGATGGACACTGTTTGCTCGACTGTATCGCCTGCGTGTAGCAACCCTGCACAGATAAGACCGGGTAACAGAACCCACGCGCGAGCCTTTGGAGTATATGCCGCCATAACGGAATCCTTGCCGTAGAGGTGGAAAAGCAAGCGTAGCAGCCTTTCCGGGCAGGGCAAAAAAAAGCCGGCATAAGCCGGCTTTGACGGAGGGCACCAAAAGGACATCCCTCAATGTCCTGCGGTGCCGAGTACTACAGGCGGAGAGCCTGCCAGTTGTAGTGCTGTGTTCCTTAAACAGAAAATCAGGAAGCAGAAATATTGTTGACGCGACGCCCTTCGCGGAAGAGCTGATCCAGCTCGCCCTGGTAGTAGGCTTCGACGCGCGGGTTCATGACTTTTTTCCACAGCGGCGGCACCAGTGCCAGAACAAACATGGCCGCGTAGCCACCCGGCAATTGCGGACTTTCTTCATAGTGACGCAGTACCTGATACCGACGCTTGGCGTAGGCGTGGTGATCGCTGTGACGCTGCAGGTGGAACAGGAACATGTTGGTCAGCAGGTAGTTGCTGTTCCAGCTGTGGGCTGGAGTGACGCGCTCAAAGCGGCCGTTTTCCAGTTCGCGGCGGTGCAGGCCGTAATGTTCGATGTAGTTGATCACTTCCAGTGTGGCGGAGGCGAAGAAGCTCTGGCCGACGAAGAACAGCAGGCCCATCCAGCCGAACACGGCAAAGAAGGTCAGGGCGAACAGGCCGGAGATGCTGTACCACCAGATCAGCTCGTTATAGACGCTCAGGGGGGATTTGCCCTTGCGCTTCAGGCGCTCGGCTTCCAGGCGCCAGGCGTTGGTGAAGTTGTGCAGGAATGCCTTGGGCAGGAAGTCGTAAACGCTTTGGTTGTAGCGTGACGAGCTGGCGTCGTTCGGGGTGGACACATGCACATGGTGGCCACGCACATGCTCCACCTTGAAGCCGGCATAGGTTACGGAGGCCAGGAACAGGCCGCCCGCCCAGTTCTCGATTTTCGGGTCTTTATGAATCAGTTCGTGGCCGATGTTGATGGCGATGATGCCCCCCATCACGCCCACGGACATGAGCCAGCCCAACTGCGCAAACAGGGACAGCTCGGCATTGACGAAGGCCCAACCGGCGTAGGCCATGACGCCCAGGTGCAGCGGCAGGCACATCAGGGTCAGCACGCGGTAGTAGATTTCGCTGCTCATGGCCGGCACCTGGACTTCCTCGTCCGGGTTGGCGGGGTCCTTGCCGACGATGTAGTCCAGGATCGGCACCAGGCCGAAGGTAAAGAGAATCGGGAAGAAGGCCCAGAAATTGGCGTTCGGTGAGTTCACCAGCAGCCAGGAACAGGCCACGCCCACAGCCGGCACAACCACTACCAGCAGATAACCAAAACGCTTGAAGAGGATCATCAGATCCGAACTCATACGCTCAAACATAATCAGTCTCCCGGCAGGGCCCATCCCTGCCATCACTCACTGTCGAACTCGAGACTAACCATGAAGAATTGAGTTGTCAAACAATTCATGTAATGCGAAAGTAACGGGATACGGCTATACTGCGCACACCTTGAGGAGGACCCATGCCGTTGAAAGCCACCAGCCTGAGTGAACAGATCGCAGAACATCTGGGTGACCGCATTATCCGTGGTGAGCTGGCGCCTGGCGCGAAGCTGCCGGAGAGTGAGCTGGCCAAACAGCTGAATGTAAGCACTAACTCACTCCGAGAGGCTTTCAGGGTGCTGGAAGGGCGCCACCTGATCGAAATTCAGCCACGGCGTGGCGCGCGCGTCTGTGACGTCAATGAAGAACAGGTGCGGGAGTTGTATGACTTCCTGTTTCTGCTGTTGTCGCAGCTCGCAGCCCGCGCCGCCGAGACGTGGCAAGCCGGCGAGGTGGAGGATCTGGCCAAACTGGTGCCGCAGCTGGAGGAGCGTCATGAGAATGGCGATCTGGCGGGCGCCCACCAGCTGGTGTTCCAGTGGTTGCCGGATATGCTGCGCTTTGCGCGCAATACCTACATGGCACGCACCATCAGCGACATGATTCCGTTGTTGCAGCGTTATTCCTTTATCGCGCTGACGGAAGAGACCACCGAGTTTGATGTATCGATCACCATCTTCCAGCGACTGTTGGGCAATGTGCTGATGCGCAAGGCGGACGACGCGGCGGCGGCGATTCAGGAGTATGGGGATAATCAGTGCCGGATTGTGTTGCGGGCGATTGCGAAGCGGTCTGCGGCGGCGTGAAATTTGGGGGGTGTCGGCGGGGTTGGGTTGGTGCGCTTCGCTGCGCTCAGCACACCCTACGTTCTACGAAGCTCCCGTAGGGTGTGCTGAGCATGGCGAAGCGCACCATCTCCCCAATATCACACCACAGCCAAATTACCCACGCCCCAACAAATCGCGGGCAATAATTTCCTTCATCACTTCACTGGTACCGCCATAGATCCGCTGGATGCGGGCATCCACGTAATCGCGGGAAATCGGGTATTCCTGCATATAGCCGTACCCCCCGAACAACTGCAGACACTGATCGGCCACCACGCCTTGCAGCTCAGTGGTGGTGAGCTTGGCAATGGAAGCATTGACGGCGGTCAGTTCGCCGCGGTCCAGTTGATCCGCGCACTGAGCCACAAAGGCCTTGTTCACGGCCACCTGGGCTTGCAGGTCCGCCAGCGTGAAGCGGGTGTTCTGGAACTGGGCGATGGATTTGCCGAACGCCTTGCGCTCCTGCACATATTCCACGGTACGCGCGATCATGCCTTCGCAGGCGCCGATGGCACCCACAGCCAGGATCAGGCGTTCCCGGGGCAGCTCGTTCATCAGATTGGCAAAGCCCTTGCCTTCGCCACCCAGGATCTGGTCGGCGCCCACCTTGACGTTTTCAAAGAACAGCTCGGAGGTATCCGCGCAATGGTGGCCCATCTTTTCCAGGTTACGGCCACGGGCGAAGCCCGGCAGGGACGTGTCCACGGTGAACAGGGTCATGCCTTTGGCGCCGGCGTTCGGGTCGGTCTTGGTCGCCAGCACGATGACGTTGCTGTGCTGGCCATTGGTGATAAAGGTCTTCTGGCCGTTGATGACGAACTGATCGCCGTCGCGCTCAGCGCGGGTCTTCATGCCCTGCAGGTCAGAACCGGCGCCGGGTTCGGTCATGCCGATGGCGCCGATGGCCTCACCGCTCACCATCTTCGGCAACCAGGTCTGTTTCTGCTCTTCGGTGCCCAGATTGAGGATGTAGGGCGCCACGATGTCGGAGTGCACGGAGATGTTCGAGGCCAGGCCGCCAAAGCCCATGCGCGAGGCTTCCTCGACAATGATGGCAGACAGGCGGAACGAGGCGCCGTAGCCGCCGTAGGCCTCCGGCACATCAACGCACAGGAAGCCGTTCTCGCCCAGCCCGGTCCAGACTTCACGGGGCAGGATCTCTTCCTTTTCCCATTTGGCGTAGTGCGGCAGGATCTCTTTTTCCAGATATTTGCGGAAAGTGTCCCGAAAAAGGTCGATTTCGCTCTGATCAAGCATGGTTGGCAGCCCTGAAAGAAGAATGACGGGTGCCGATTGTAGGGAAAAGCGCGCCGCTGGGCGAATTTTCGGACGCACCAGGGGCGGGCGCGCTTATGGCGCGTGATGACAAGGGCGCAGCCGGCATACCGCGCGGGGCGGGGGGCCGTTCCGTCCGCCAGCTGACGCCAGCGGACAAAGCAGCGTGTCAGAGCTGCGGGATTTCCGGCTCCAGGGTCATGCGGGCATTGAGAGTATTGGCGATAAAGCAACGATCATGCGCCTCCTCGTGGAGCGCCTTGAGGGTGGGCTCGTCCGGGCAGGCATCATCGTCAAATACGACGCGCGGCCGCAGGGTGATATCGGTGATCGCCATGCGGCCTTTCTCGTTCTTGCCAAGCACGGCGGTGGCACGGTCCAGGTAGCTGACCACGCGGAACTGCTTCTTTGCCGCCAGCGCGAGGAAGGTCAGCATGTGGCAGCTGGCCAGGGAGGCAATCACGGCCTCTTCCGGGTTCACCCGGCTGGCAGTGCCGTGGTAATGCGGTGAAGAGGATGCAGGCACCACTTCGCCACCGGGGAAGGTCCATTCATGATCCTGGTTGTAATGCTGGGCCGAGAATTCTGCGCGCGGTGCCAGATGCCAGGTCACGGTAGCACCGTGCTGGGCGGCCTGGGGTTGTGCGGTCTTCGGTTCTGACATAGTGGCTCTCCTGCCTGCCATGAGCGTGAGCTTTTATCATCGCCTTATGGGCGCAGATGCTCAAGCACACTACGACTATGGTTTGATCTGCATCAGTCTGTTTCTGCGTCTGTCAGGGCCTGTTCCGCCGTAGCCTCATCCGGACGCTGGGGCTGATGTCTGAGGCAATGCTCTATTTCCCGCAGCACGGCGCCGCTGTAGAGCAGGGCGCAGTGGCCGTGGTAGGGCACATGAATATTGGTGGCGTTGCCCCCCAGCACCGCCGTGCTGCTCGGCAATACAAAATCATCGAAGTTGGAATAGATCGAATAATAGGTCGCGCCGCCCGGTGTCGGGTCCAGCGCATTGAGCTCCTCGATGAACTGGCTGCGATAGCGCATCTGCCCGGCGGCGCCGAACGCGGGGAACAGATTGGCAATACGGGAGCCGGCATGGGGTGAGCCCAGCGTCACCACCTTGTCCAGCTTGTCCGCCAGCCCCAGGTGGTGCACGGCATAGCGGGTCAGAGGACCACCCATGCTGTGACACACCAGATGCGCCTTGCGCGCGCCGGTCACCTGCAACACTTTCTCCACATGGTCGCGCACCTGCGCTGCCAGCTTGCGCGCATCAATGGTGGGCGGCGTGTAGCTGACCGCGTAAACGTTGCGCCAGCCGCGCCGCTTGAGCCGCCATTGCAGCCACAGAAAGTTGGCGCTGTCGCCACCATAACCGTGTACCAGAATCACCGGCGTGGTGCCCGGCGCCCGATCTTTTACCGGCGAGGCATCGTGTAGCAAGCGCAGCGGGTAGCTGAGCACCAGAATCGTCATGGCGGCCCATTCCGCCAGCATGCCGATAAACCCGGGCAGCTTGCGCACTGGCGTCTCGCCAGGCACCACCGCCAACTCGGGAGAGATGCGGCGCTCGTAATACCAGATGGCGTAGAACGCCAGTGTCTGCAGGCCGGTGACCGTGAACAGCAAGGTCAACAGCAGCACAATCAGTTCCATCATCCGTAGTATTCCCCGCGATCAGCCGAAGTCGTGGGCGCGGAGCCAGGCATCACACCGGTCCGCCGCCTGCGCCAGCTTGTCGGGCTGGCCGAAGTAATAGTGGTTGGCCCCGGCGACTTCATGCAACTGTTTGTTGTCATGGCCGATGGCCGCGAACAGCCGTTGGGTGTGCGACGGCGTGCAGGCATCATCAGCGCCGTTGCCGATCACCAGCACCGGCACACTCAACCGTGCCGCGCAGGTCAGCCCGTTGGCGTTGCTCAGGTCATAGCTCCACTGGCTCAACCAGCCGCGCAATGTGTTGAAGCGCGCCAATGCCACCGGGCCGTTGTTGACCTGGCGGGGTTCGCCCAGATAGCACCAGTTCGGGCGTCGTTCGTTGGCGTCCTGTGTGGGGTCGAGCCAGCGCACATCGCACATGGTGCGGTGCGTGATGAAAGCAAATTCTTCCTGATGCAAACCGTCGGCGCGCAATGCGGCCAGCCGATCCTGCACCCAGTGGGTGATGCGGCGGTTGCGCGCAATCTGCGCAGCGCGGAAGCGCTGCACAAAGGCATCGTCGTAAGGCGGCTGGGCGGGGCAGTCCGGGCTGTAGATATCCAGTGCCGGATCGCGCTGTGACGGATCACGCTCATCCAGCACCGACGGGTCCAGCCATTCGGTCAAGGTACCTGCGCGGGAAATATGCGCCGCGAGCAGCATGACACCGTCTGCAGGAATCAGGCCGCGCGCCACCAGATCACAGGGATCGCCTGCTGGCGTGTGGGTGATGCGCGGGTCTTCGGCTTCGGCCTGATAGAACAGGCTCAGCGAGCCACCGCCGGACCAGCCCGCCAGCACCACTTTTTTATAGCCCAGGCGTTCGCGGGCATCGCGGATACATTCGCCCAGATCCGCCACCACCTTTTCCATGATCAGCGCACTGTCGACACCGCGATAGCGGCTGTTGCAATAAATCACGTGATGCCCGGCGCGGGCCATGGCCGAGACCATGGGCAGGTAAGCGCCGCCGCCAATGGGATGCATGAACACGATCACGGTGTCACTGGCACGCTCGGGCTTGAGCAGGTGTGCCTCCAGCGCCACATGATTCATCGGCCCGGCATAGGTGTCCTTGAAGTCGTTCTTTTCGGCAAAGCTGATCAGGTAAGGAATCCGTGTATAGCCGCTGCTCATGAGCCCGCCTTCATCTTGCTGAAATCGGCCTTGCTGGTGTCGATGCCGCGCATATCCAGCGCGTCAGCACCGCAGGCCGCCTCTTTGCGGGCGCGGGTTTTTTCGGTCCAGGCGCGCAGCACCTCGTGGGCCTGCGCGCGGTCGTGCGCGACGAATTCGTCATAGCTTTTATCACGAATGGTGATTTCCACCTGGATGCCGTTGGGGTCGTACATATAGATGGAGTGCAGCAACTCGTGATCAATGGGCCCGAAGCAGGGGCGACCGGCCTGGTTGATGCGCTTGCGCCAGGCTTTCAGTTCTTCGACCGTGTCCACTTCAAACGCCAGATGCAGATCGAAACCATGCTTCGGGCGGAACAGGCTTTCATCCACGTCGTCGGGGGCGTCAAAGAAGGCGATGAAGTTGCCGTCTTCCATCTGGAAGAACAGATGCATGTAATCCACGGGCCGACCGCTGCCGGGTTCCTTGTCGAAGACCATCGCCAATGTCAGCGGCAGGCCGAGAATGTCCTCGTAGAACCAGCGCGTCTGCTCGGCATCGCGGCAACGAAATGCCATGTGGTGAATGTGTTTGAGCGGACGCAGCCCGCCTGTCGCTGATCCATTCATATCCGTGCTCCGGTATAAGCCTGATCTTCCCGAGTCTAGGAAGCCCGGCGGCCGCTCACAAGGACATAACTGTTCAGCGGCCGACGCACCGCCGATCAGGAAACAGTTTCTTTGTTATTGGCTACTTTCCAGCACCATCATGACCTGCCCCGCACTGACCGGATCGCTGGCGGCCCGTGCCAGATGGATGACCCGGCCTGCTTCCGGCGCCATGACTTCAATTTCCATTTTCATGCACTCCAGGATGGCCACCGGCTGACCCGCCGCCACCTGATCCCCTTCCGAGACCAGCAGTTTCCAGATGCTGCCACCAGCAGGGGACTCCACCGGCACACCGTCGGGCAGGGTGCTGTCATCCCGCTCCGTCGACGTTTGCTCGACGGCAAAGTTGATCTGACCACTAGCCTGCCAGCGCGCCAGCTCTTCCTCGAACGCTGTATTGCGTGCGTCGGTGAAAGCCGAAATGCTGTCAGCGTTCTCCCGCAGAAATCCTTCGTAGTCACTGAGGGAAAAGCGGGTCTCCTCGATACGCAGCGGGTAGCCACCACGGGGGAATACGCGCCGTATGTGTTGCAGCTCCTCAGCGCTGACTTCATAGAAGCGGATCTGATCAAAGAATCGCAGCAGATACGGTTCGCTGAACTCAGCAGTACGATGGTAGCGATTCCACATCTGCAAGGTGCGGCCGACGAACTGATAGCCGCCGGGGCCTTCCATACCGTACACACAAAGATAGGCGCCGCCGATGCCGACGGAATTTTCCGCCGTCCAGGTGCGCGCCGGATTGTACTTGGTGGTGACCAGCCGGTGCCGTGGGTCCATAGGGGTGGCCACCGGCGCGCCCAGATAAACATCCCCCAGGCCCATCACCACATAGCTGGCGTCGAAGACAATCCGCTTCACGTCTTCCACACTGTCAAGCCCGTTGATGCGGCGAATAAATTCGATATTGCTCGGGCACCAGGGCGCATCTCGACGCACCGATTGCATGTATTTTTCAATCGCTTCACGGCAGGCCGCATCATCCCAGGACAGCGGCAGCCAGACCACACGGGCGGGCACTTCCGCATCAGCCTGTTGCTGCAGGTGATGTTCCACTTCTTCCAGCAGACTCAAGAGGGTGCAACGGGGCAGGCGCCGGGGATCAAAATGTACCTGCAAGGACCGCACCCCGGGGGTCAGTTCCAGCACGCCATCCAGGTCCTGTTCCTGCAACCACAGCATCAAGGCATGGGCGCGAAAGCGCAGCCGCAGATCCAGCACCTGGGGGCCGTATTCCACCAGCAGATAACGGTCGCCCGCGCTGCGGTACACCACCTCGACGCCGGCCTGCGCGGCGCTGAGCCGTTTCAGCACGGCGTCACCCGGTTTGATCGTCGGCACTTGCAGAGAGAGCGATTCGCTCGCCGCCATCCCGTCGGCATCGGCTTCAAAGGCGGTTTCCTGCGCCAGCGCCAGCTGATCGGCATCCCCCAGCGTCACGCATTCAAAGCGCAGCGTGTCACCGGCCTTGAGCTGACCGAGCTTCCAGCGGTCAGCACGGATCACGGTGACCGGGCAGACAAAGCCGCCCAGGGAGGGACCGTCCGGGCCGAGAATGACCGGCATGTCGCCGGTGAAATCCACACTGCCGACCGCATAGGCATTGTCATGAATATTCGACGGGTGCATGCCCGCTTCGCCGCCATCGCGGCGGGCCCAGTCCGGTTTGGGTCCGATCAGGCGGATGCCGGTGCGGCTGGAGTTGTAATGCACCTGCCACGCACTGGCGAAAAAGGTCTCGATATCCTGACGCGTGAAAAAATCCGGCGCACCGTGAGGCCCATAGGTCACGCGCAAGGTCTGGCATGCTGGCAACGGCGGAGGGATTATCGGGCATTCCGGTACGGTCAGTGCCGATGTAGCGCGTGCCAGGTGCAGCACGTCCCCGGCACGCAGGGCACGGCCGCCGTGGCCGCCGAACTGTCCTAACGTGAAGGTGCTGCGCGAGCCCAGATAAGGCGTGCACTGGATGCCGCCTGCCACCGCCACATAGGTGCGTGCCCCGGCGCCGGACACCTTGCCCAGCTTCAGTGTCTGGCCTGCCGCTACCGGCAACGCCTGGTACGCGGGCACACTTTCACCGTCGAGGGTAGCCGCCATATCGGCGCCGGCAATGGCCACCGTGGTATCGATATTGAAACGCAATGTCGGACCATTGAGGGTGCACTCCAGCGCCGCACAGTCCGGCGCATTACCCAGCAGTCGGTTGGCGAGGCGGAAGCTCACATCATCGAACGGGCCTGACGGTGGAATGCCCACCGGCCAGTAGCCGCCACGCCCGGGGAAATCCTGCACCGTGGTCAAGGTGCCGCCGGACAAGACATCCAGTGTGCAGGGTTGCCACGGCAGCGCATCGAGGCTGCGCGTGGTCATGGCGCCCTCGCGAAACGTCGGGGCGGCCAGCAGTGCGCGAAGCCAGGCACGATTGGTCTCGATGCCTTCCAGTACCGTATCGGTCAGCGCACGATCCAGGGCCTCGCGCGCCGCCTCGCGCGTGTCGGCGTGGACAATCACCTTGGCCAGCATGGGGTCAAACAGAGCTGGCACCTCGAGCCCGGCCTCCACCCAATGGTCGATGCGCAGCGCGGTGCCCTGCTCAGAAGACGCCGAAGGGAAAGAGACCGTGGTCAGCAGCCCGGCGCAGGGACGGAAATCCTTGTTCGGGTCCTCGGCGTACAACCTGGCCTGTATGGCATGACCGCGAGGCACGAGGGCGGCGGCCAGTTCCTTTAACGGCGGCAGGGTTCCCGCTGCCAACTGCACCATCCAGGCGACCAGATCGACGCCATACACCTGCTCCGTCACACCGTGCTCCACCTGGAGGCGCGTATTCACTTCCAGAAAATAGAAGGCATGGGTGTCCTGATCGACAATAAATTCCACGGTGCCCGCATTGCGATAGTTGACGGCTTCCATCAGGCGTCGTGCCGTGTCGTGCAAGGTGTGCCGCACTGTCTCCGGCAGGTTGGGGGCGGGCGCTTCTTCCACGACTTTCTGATGCCGGCGTTGCGCCGAGCAATCGCGTTCGCCCAGCGTCACGGCGTTGCCCTGGCCATCGCCGAACACCTGGACTTCGATGTGCCGGGCCCGGGCGATGTATTTTTCCAGGAAGACGCCGTCGTTGGAAAAATTGTTGGCGCTCAGGCGGCGCACACTGTCCCAGGCCCGCGTCAGCGCCGCCTGGTCAGCACACACCTGCATGCCAATGCCGCCGCCCCCTGCGGTGCTTTTCAGCATCACCGGATAGCCGATCCCGGCGGCGGCGCGGCACGCCTCGTCCCGCGTGGCCAGCAGGCCGGTGCCCGGCAGCAGCGGAACGCCGGTCCGGGTGGCGATGTCTCGCGCCGTATGCTTGAGACCAAATTCCCGCATTTGCGCCGGCGTCGGGCCAATAAAAGCAATCCCTTCGCGCTCGCAGCGTTGAACAAAGTCCGGGTTTTCGCTGAGAAACCCGTAGCCGGGGTGCACCGCTTCAACCCCGGCCTCGTGCATGATGGCAAACAGGGCGTCCTGGTTCAGATACGTGTCCGCAGCGCCCCCTTCACCCAGGGGCCAGCGTTCATCGGCGTGGCGCACATGCAGCGAGTCGGCATCCGCCTCGGCATACACGGCCACGGAGGTCACGCCCAGGGTCTTGAGCGTACGCATGATGCGGCAGGCAATGGCGCCGCGATTGGCAATCAGGATTTTCTGGAACATCGCGCTACCCGAGTGGGCCGTCCCACGGTGTCGGCTTCCCGGCAGGGTCGTCCCTGCGGTGCTGTGGATCGGAAGATCAGTGTGCCCACACCGTCAGTTGAACCGGTGTGGGGTTGTAGCCATTGCAGGGATTGTTGAGCTGCGGACAATTGGACATCAGCACGATGACATCCATGCAGGCGGTCAGCTCCACATACTTGCCCGGTGCAGAAATGCCGTCGGCAAATTGCAGCCCGCCTTCCGCCGTAATCGGCACGTTCATGAAGAAATTGATGTTGTGGGTGATGTCGCGTTTGTCCAGGCCATATTCCTCGTGCTCAGCGATGGCCAGCATCCAGCTGTCTCGGCAGGAGTGCATGCAGCGCCGTGCCAGGTCATAACGCACTGTATTGCTTTCCGATGCACAAGCGCCCCCCACGGTGTCATGACGGCCGCAGGTATCAGCGACGATTTCCAGCATGGCGTTGCCGCGATTGGACATCAGCTTGCTGCCGGCGCCCAGGTAGATGTTGCCCTGTTCGCGGATCGTATCCGTGGCGCTGTAACGCTCGGCCGGATCATCCGCACGGTAGAACAGGGTGTCAGCGGCCTGGTTGCCTTCCAGATCGGTGATGCGCATGGTTTCACCGGCACGCAGGATACCGATGTAATAATCCCCGGCATCCAGGACCTGGCGCAGATGCGCTTCATCGGGTTGACGTTCACTCTGCCTGATCATGTTGGGCTCCCTGGGCAATAAAGGACGGACGCAGGTCCTGGTAATAAAGCCGGTTGTTCTCCAGCGCGCGACGATTTTCTGGACGATAATTCAGGCACACGTCGTCATCGCTGAGCGGGTCACCCGTCAGCAGCTCCACACGCACCCGGCGACGCGGATATTCCTGTGCAGGATTCAGCGGGTGCGGGCAGGTGTGCAGCAACACCAGCGCTTCCATGTCAAAACGCAATGTCACCTGAGCACCGGCCTTGCAGGCACTGTCGTCGTAATGCAGACGGCCACTGTCATCCGTGACCACCTTGCTGAAAAAATTCACGTTGGCGGCCATATCGCGCTCACCCAGCCCGTACTTGCCCAGCTCCACCAGAAAACTTTCTTCGCCGGACAGCGTCCAGCCGTTGCGGTGCGCCTGATAGCTGTTGTGCCCATACTGTGCCCGGCACTGACGCTTGCTCAGGTTGCCGCACACGGTGTCGTGCCAGCCGTGACTGTCTTCGATGATCGACGCAAAGCTGCGGCCCATGTCCGAGTAAAGGCAATTGCCGCGCCCCAGGCGAAAAGTATGCTGGGCTTTCAGCGTATCGGGTGCGTTATAGCGCTCGAGCAAGTTTTCGGGGTTATAGAAAAGCATGCCCACATTGGCGCCACCGGCGACATCGGTGAGCCGCAGCACATTGCCGCGACGCATGCGCAGCGACCAGTGATGCCCCCCCGGCATGGTGTATTCATAAATCAGTGTCTGCATTGTGTTCTCCCTGATCGTGATGCTTCAGCCGCTCAGCACGCGCGCGGTATCCGCCAGTTGCGCGCTGAGCGACGGCAGCATCGGCGGACATTCGCCCACGGCGAGATCGTAGGTAATACGGGCGCCATAGGCGCCGGGCGCCTGCACATCCAGACGCGCCTTGTCGAACACCCAGAGCCGGGTGCCCAGATAGAAACCTTCTTCCAGATCGTGAGTAATCATGAAGACGGTGAGCTTCTGGCTGCGCCACAGCGACAGCACCAGGTCGTGCATATCCCGGCGAATGCCCGGGTCCAGCGCACCGAAAGGCTCATCCAGCAACAGGATGCGCGGCTTCTTGATCAGCGCCTGAGCCAGTGCGAGCCGCTGCTGCATGCCCCCCGACAGCTCATGGGGATACTTGTCGCCCGCCTCACCCAGCCCGACACGCGCCAGCATCGTCTGTGCTTCCTCACGCAGTGCGCGCCGGCGGGCACCGAAGGCCCTTCCCAGAAAGCGGTTGGCCGACAGTTCGCCCGCCAGCATCACGTTCCGTTCTGCCGTCAGGTGCGGCATCACGGAGTAACGCTGAAAGACAATGCCACGCGCCCCGTCCGGCTCTGCCGGCATGGCGGCACCGTCCAGCAGAAGATCACCCCGGGACGCCTGTTCGGTGCCCAGCAGCATTTTCAGAAAGGTGGTCTTGCCACACCCTGAAGCGCCGACGATGGTGACGAATTCGCCCTCCTCAACGCGCACATTGAGGCGCTCCAGTACGACTTCCTTGCCGTATTCCTTCCAGACATTCTTGAGTTCGATAATCGGCATGGTCATCTTCTGCCTATCGCTGTTGGGCGTGGAACCAGGGGTAACGCCAGGTGGAGAATCGTCGCAGCGCCAGGTCCATCAGGAAGGCGAGCAGGGTAATCCAGACGACGTAGGGCAGAATCACATCCATGGACAGGTAACGCCGCACCAGGAAGATGCGATAACCCAGCCCCTCGGTGGCCGCAATCGCTTCGGCGGCAATCAGGAACAGCCACGCAGGGCCCAGCGACAGGCGCACGGCACTGATCAACCGGGGCATCAACTGGGGCAAGCTCAGACGCACAATGATTTGCCAGGTGTTGGCCCCCAGCGTCTGCAATTTGATGATCTGCTCATCCGGGATTTCCAGCGCGCGCGCCTGCAAATCGCGAATAATGAACGGCGTGATACCGATCAGGATCAGCATGACCTTGGCCAGCTCCTCCAGGCCGAACGCAATAAACAGGATCGGTAACAACGCCATGGGCGGCACCAGGGACAGGCCGGTGACCAGCGGCGACAGGGTGGCGCGGATATAGGGCACGGTGCCCGTGGCCACCCCGAACACCAGACCGATCAGCGCCGCCAGCCCCACGCCGATACCGAGCCGTTGCAGGCTCGCTCGCGTATCGGTCCACAGCAAATATTCGCCCGTGCGTCGATTCGGCTCGAACGCCATCCGCTCGAACGCCTCCGCCATGGTGCTGAAGGCAGGCAGCAGACGATCGTCCGGATTTTCCGCCAGCCGCGCCCCCGAGGCCGACAGGTACAGCAGCAGAAACAGTGCGAAGGGCAGCAACCCCAGCAGCACGGCTGTCAGTCTCGACGGTTGGCGGTTGATGAACTTTTTCATCGGAATTACAGCTCGCCCTGCGCGGCCATGTTCATGAAAGCCGGATCAAAGCGCAGACGTACGTTGGCCGCATTGCCGAACACACCGGCCGGCGTTTCGATGCCGACAAAGCCGGCATGGGGTGCACCGTCACCCAGCAGACCGTGGGTGAACGAGAACTCGGCGACACGCTGCATGGTGCTGAGCAGGTCTTCACTGCGGGTAAAGGCCACGGCATCGGCGGCCGCATAGAACAGGCGTGTGCTGTCGAGCTGTGCTTCGTAACCGGCGCGGTCCGTGCCCGAGGCTTCGGCCATCATGTCGCGGGCATTTTTCGCCGCAGCATCATCGCCCTGCATGCGCGCCATGATTTCATACCAGGCGCCGGTCAACGCCTTGCCGAAATCCGGGTAGTCCTTCAGCACCTGGGTATCCACAACCATCAGGTCGATGATCTCGCCGGGAATTTTCGAGGAGTCGAACACCAGTTGCGCGCCGGGCATCTCCAGCATGGTGCTGAGCAAGGGGTTCCAGGTGGCCACCGCCTGCACACGGGGGGTGGCGAACACGGACACCAGATCCGCATCGGAGGTATTCACCACGGTGATATCCCGCTCGCTCAGGCCGACCGTTTCCAGGCCGCGTGCCAGCATGTAATGGGACACCGACAGTTCGACCAGATTGACGCGCTTGCCCTTGATGTCCGCCAGCTTGTCGGTGCCCTTGAGCACCACGCCGTCGTTGCCGTCGGAAAAATCACCGACGATCAGCGCGGTGGAGTCCTTGCCACTGGCCGCCGGAATGGTCAGCGCGTCCATGTTGGTCATGGTGCAGCCGTCGTAGCGGCCTGCGGTGTACTGGTTGATGGATTCGATGTAGTCGTTGATCTGAACGACGTCGATCTCGATGCCGTACTTGTCGGCCCATTTGCTGACAATGCCGGCCTCGTCGCCATAGCCCCAGGGCATCCAGCCGACATAGATCGACCAGCAGACGCTGAACTGTGTGCGCGCCATGGCGGAACCGGGGAATAACAGGGTGAGACTGAGCAGGAACAGGCAACATGCTGTGAGAGAGCGCTTCATGGTCTACCTCCAGATACCAGGATCATCGGTTGAGGAATCAGCTGACGCATGTCAGTGATTGACCTCCCGGGCTTTTATCCCGCCGTGTAACCTTGGATAAGGTCGACCGCTCTCGGACCAGACATCAGCTGACGCTGACCGGAACCCTAGCTGTCCATTTGCCAAATTGTCGGGGTGAGGCGCTACGTCCTCTGACTCCTCGATGAAGATCACCTGCAAGGACGGTGCCAGCCTGCCAAGTCACTGATTCAAGGCGATTGCCAGCGCCCCGGCGAAGCTGGAGGGCGCCCGGCTGCGCCATGGTGGTGCGGATAACGCACCGCGTCAGGGCAGCACACCGGATGCAAAGCCTGCCCGGCGGTGGCAGACTTGATCGCCAGACGCCACTCTCGCCAGGGGCGGCCCGCAGCGACAATACCCAACCGGTAACGAGCACACCATGAGCGACCAGATCATCATCAACGAAGTCGGCCTGCGCGACGGCCTGCAGAACCAGCCGAAGCACGTCAGCACCGAGGACAAGGCACGCATGGCCGAAGCCCTGGTGGCGGCCGGGGTGCGCTATCTGGAGCCGGTGAGCTTCGTGCACCCGAAAGCCGTGCCGCAGATGGCCGATGCCGCCGCCCTGACAGACAGGCTGCCACAGCGCGACGATCTGCATTACACCGCGCTGGTGCCAAATCTGCGGGGCTATGAGATGGCCCGCGACAAGGGTTACCCCACGGTCGGGCTGGTGCTGTCGACAACGGATACCTTTAACCAGCGCAATCTGAACATGTCGCTGGAGCAGGCCAGTGAAAGCTGCGAGCGCATTATTGCGGCGGCCCGTGCTGATGGCGTTGCGACCCGCACCTATATTTCCGGCGCCTTTGCGTGCCCCTATGACGGCACCACCCCTGTGGATGTGACGCTGGCGCTGACCCGGCGCATGATCGAGGCGGGCAGCGATGAAATCGCCATTGCCGACACCATTGGCGGCGGCAATCCGCAGCAAATGAAGGACATCATGGCGCCGTTGGTACAAACCTACGGCGCCGAGCGCTTTTACGTGCACCTGCACGATACCCGGGGGCTGGCCGGTGCCATGGCCTGGGCCGCGTGCGAGCTGGGCATTCGCCGCTTTGATGCCTCCGTAGGCGGGCTGGGCGGCTGCCCGTTTGCGCCGGGCGCCACCGGCAACGTGGCGACGGAAGATCTGGCCTATCTGTTTTCCTCGGCGGGCTTTGATACCGGCATTGATATTCAGGCATTGCGCGCAGTCGTCGCCATCGCCGAAACGGCAACCGGACAGACCCTTGGCGGTCGCATTCTGCGCTGGATGGCCTCCCAGGAAGAGCGAGAGCGCGCCCGGGGCGGGGCCGTCTGCGCCCCCTGAACGTGCGCTAATCAGTCAAACTCTGGCGTACCCGGCTGTCAGGGAGTAACCTGCTGACATCACGTTTTTTGGCCAATGCCATGTTCCATACCTTCAGGGTGCCGGGGCCCCCTTTGTCCCGTTACATCAGCGAACTGTGGATCGCTTCTTCACCCGGCCTGCCGTTCTGCCGTGAGCGCCTGCTGCCCGACGGGCGCATCACGCTGGTGATCCCCCTGACGGCCAACCCGGCAACCCTGTACGAGGGGCCTTACGGGGCGCAGAAGCAGCACTTCAATGGGCCTTTCGTGTGCGGCATCCAGACCCGGGACATCACCATTGATACGGCGACCCAGAAGCATGTCATGGGCGCCAGTTTCCTGCCCGGCGGCAGCCTGCCATTTCTGGGCGGGTCTGCCCGTGTGCTGCATAACGAGACGCTTGATCTCGATGCCTTCTGGGGGGCGCGCAGCCACCAGTTGCACGAGCAGCTGCTGAGCGCCTCGGACGATGCACAGCGCTTCAGCCTGCTGGAATCCGCGCTGCTGCAACAATTGATCGCCAGCCCGCACCCGGCCGTGACCGAAGCCGTGGCGCGGCTCAGTCTGAATCCGGCGCAACGCATTTCACCGCTGGCCAACGAGCTGGGGCTTGGCCAGCGACGCTTCCAGCAGATATTCACCGAAACCGTGGGCGTGCCACCCAAGGTATTCGCACGGATTCAACGCTTCTCGAACCTGCTGTATCGGACCACCAACCTGCAGGAAGCGGACTGGTCATTGCTGGCACTGGATAACGGCTACTACGACCAGGCCCATCTGATCCGGGAGTTCCGGGCCCTGTCCGGGATGACGCCTGAAGCCTACTTACGCAGCGAGCGGCGCATGATCAATCATATGCCGATCCTCCCACCAGTCGGCTGTGCTGCGGCAAAGCAGGCAGAGGCGAAAAGCGATACCCGCGAGGGCACCATCGAGGCAACAAAGTCTTCCGGCAGCAAAGCAGCCTGACGCAAGCCCGGCTTGCTTATTGCTGCCGCCGCTCCAGTTCACCAATCTCTCGATTCACCTGAGTCAGCCGTTGTCGCGCCCGGCTGCGAGACGCTGTTGAGCTGTGCCGCTTGCGCAGATCTCGCTCCAGCCCGTCACGCTCTATTTCCAGCCCACGCAACCTGGCGCGCTCGCCAAAAGACAGTCGCTGCGGGCGCGGTGGTCGGGCGGCGGATGGCGCGGTGGGTGTAGCGCGTGGCGCTGGCGGGGACGCAGTGCGCGGCGGCGCGTTCTTGCCACGGTCGTCCATGCCACTAATGATGCCAATGGCGCCCTCCTGCCGGGCTTCATCGCAGGGCAGATCGCTGAACAGGGTGGCTTCGTCGGTGTCGCTCGGGCAAACGTAGACGGGCTGGGCCGCCAGCGGATTCGCCAACAACAGCAAGCCCGTCAGTAATAACGTGGTGCGCATCCTTGTGCTCCTTACGGCCTGAACGCGGCATGACATCAGGTTTCAGGCCATCTGTCTGTCAGCCATTGCCGTCGATGTCTGTCAGCCCGTGCTCTCAATCCATACGCGTGATGTAGCGCCATAACGGAATCGCAATCAGCACGCCCAGCAGGGCGCCCGAGCCGTTGGCCAGCATATCCAGCCAAGAGAATGTGCGTGTTGGTGCAAAGGACTGGGCAATTTCTATTGCCACACCGCAGCTGAAGGCCACGGTCCATACCAGCCAGCCCGGCAGTCGCGGCCAGCCCCAGCTGAGCAACCAGGCCAGTGCCATATAACCGATGAAGTGCCCGACCTTGTCGTTGACGTAGCGCGCGCCAAGACGCAGCAGGTCATCCGCAGGCCACAGACTCATCACCCATAACGCCAACGCGCAAAGAATCGCCAGCGTCCGCCAGACGGGCATGCCTTTCATCAGGCTATGGAGCAAGCCATGGGAGCCGCTATTGGAGCCATCGGCAGAGCGCTGCTGCGGGTCATCTTTCATCCGTGTTCCTCTGTTTCTGCTGCCGCCCGGCAGGCGACAACGACTGCGCGATGCCAGTATCCACGGTGCGGTGTCAGGCGTGCTCGCCGCGCAACGCTTGTACGGCATCACGCAAACCCACCGCCGTAACCGTTTCCGGCGCCCGGGGCTTGCCTGCCACCAGTGCCACCCGGGCACGCATGCGCCGGGGTATCTTGGCGAGCGCCTTGCCGTCCTTGTGGCTGAAGAAGCTGCCCCACAGACCTTGCAATGCCATAGGTATCACCGGCACCGGGTTACGGGCAATGATTTTCTCGATGCCCGCACGAAATTCAGCGATTTCACCGTCCCGGGTGAGACGACCTTCCGGGAAGATGCATACCACATGGCCCGCATTCAGTTCTTCCTGCACGCGCTCGAACGCCGCATCGTAAATTTGCGGGTTACGTTCGCGGCTATCAATCGGGATGGTTCTGCCGGTACGGAAAATGTAGTTCAGCACCGGCATATCATAGATCTGCTTCTGCATCACGAAACGCACCGGGCGCTGCACGGACCCGGCGATCAACAGCGCGTCCACATAGCTCACATGGTTACAGACCAGCACACAGGCCCCTTGTTCCGGAATATGCACCAGCCCTTCACGTTTGACCCGATACATCACCTTGGTCATCACCCAGATCATGAACCGCATCATGAACTCCGGCACGATGCTGTACACGATCGCGGCCACCACCAGATTCGCCATCGCCAGAATCAGGAAGAAACCGGGAATGCTGATATCCAGCATCCCCACCACCACGATGCCGGCCACGGCGGAGAGCACCATCAACAACGCATTGAGAATATTGCAGGCGGCAATAACCCGGGCCAGGTGAGAACTGCGAGTGCGCTGCTGGATGAAGGAAAACAGCGGCACGATATAGAAACCACCAAACACGCCGATACCAAACAGATCCAGCAGAATGCGTAGCCCGGCCGGTTCTGACAGGAAAGCACCAACCCCCATGAGGCCGTTGACGTTCGCCATCTGATCCGGCAAACCCTGATAGGAAAAGAACAGATCAATGCTGAACAGCGACAGACCGAGCGACCCGATCGGCACCAGCCCCAGCTCCACTTTCTTGCCGGAAAGTTTTTCGCACAGCACCGAGCCCACACCGATGGCAATGGAGAAGGTGGCCAGCAGCAGGGCATACACCATCTCGGTGCCCTGGATATAATCGTCGACATACACTTTCAACTGGGTGGTGTAAGCCGCGCCAAGAAACCAGAACCAGGAAATGGCCAGCACCGAGTACCAGACCGATTTCACCTCGCGGGCGTAACCGATGATGCGGACCGTTTCAGAAAAGATATTCCAGTTGATCTTCAGTGACGGGTCCGCCGGCGGCGCTGCCGGAATCTGCCGTGCGGCAAGCCAGCCCAGCACCGCAATCGTGATCACGCCCGCCGGTGCCCACCAGGCACCGGAGCCTTCCATATTCAGCACGATGCCGGAAATCGAGCCCAGCAGAATCGCGATATAGGTGCCTTGCTGCACCAGCGCATTGCCGCCCACCAATTCAGTGTTTTTCAGGTGCTGGGGCATGATCGAATATTTCAGCGGGCCGAAGCAGGTGGACTGAAACCCCATGCAGAACAACAAAGCCAGCAAGAACCACAGGGCATTGAAGTAAAAGCCGACCGCTGCCACCAGCATGATGACGATCTCGGCCAGTTTGATACGGCGGATCAACAGGGCCTTGTCGAATTTGTCGGCGAATTGACCCGCCAGGGCAGAGAACAGAAAGAAGGGCAGAATGAACAACATCAGGCCGATATTGTTCAGGGTGTTGGGCGCCACGGCTGTGGCCACCACACCGGAAGTGATCAGCAGAATCAGCGCCTGCCGGTACACGTTATCGTTGAACGCGCCGAGAAACTGCGTCATGAAATAGGGCGCGAACCGACGGCTGCCCAGCAGTGACAATAGACCTTCTTTCATGCATCTTCTCCGTGGACACGTTCCTGGTCCCGATCCCGGGCCCAACTGGTCAGATAATGATGTATCAGCGATTGCAGCATCGCCGTTTCATCTACATCGCCTGCAATCGTCAGTTTGTTTTCCACCGCCAGCACACTGATGCCATGCACACTGCTCCAGAGCGTGCGCGCCGCCAGGTGCACTGCCGCCGCATCCCGCTGCGCTGACAAGCGCGCCATCTGCTCCTCCACCAGCCTGAACAGCTGCCCCGTGCGCTGCTGATACCAGGCCGGCACCGCTACCGCCTGCGGCATGCGGTGCATGAACACCAGTTGCCAGAGATGCGGCTCCTCGCGGGCCATGGCCAGGTATTGCCCGGCCATGGCCTGCAGGGCCTCCGCCGGCGGCAGTGCAGACGCTGCCTGCATCCGCTGCAGCAACCCATCCAGCGTCTCGGCATTGGCATGCAGAATCAGCTCATCCAGGCAGGCAAACACATGGTAGAGCATGCCCGGGGTATAGCCGATACGCTCAGCCACTTTACGCACACTGAGCTTTTCCGGCCCGTGCTCAGCGACGATCGCGCGCACCGCCGCTATGGCGAGTGTACGGAGCTGTGCCTTGCTGTGCTCATTGCGACGTGCCATATCCTGCGGCCTCTGTTAAACAGTGTTCAGCATGTTCCACTACAGCTGAACATCGTTCAACAGAGAGGATGTAACCGAATATGTCGCGGCTATGCCACGGCATGTGGCGTCCCAAGATAACGCACACACATCGTCTACAGCGTAGGCAACAGCCTGGCGCTACATTAGGATGCAGACACACAAGGAGGATCACCCCCATGCATCATCGCGCTCTCAAACCCGTTATTAGCCTGTTTGCGGCTTTGTCCCTGCTGACCGCCGTGGGCTGCGCCGGTCTCACTGAATTTCTCGATAACAGCGGGCTGGGGAGTGAACAGCCTCAACTGGTGGCTGGCATCAAGCAGACGCTGGAACTGAGCAGCACACGGGCAGCGGACACCCTTTCCACGCCTGGCGGCTATGCCAACGATCCGCTGCTGCGCATCACCATGCCGGAACAGGCTCAGGCCATTACCAGCACGTTACGTCAGTTCGGCATGGGGCGTTATGTCGACCGGGTGGAGTCGCTGATGAACCAGGGCGCAGAGCAGGCGGCCAGCGAGGCGAAGGACATGTTCATCACCGCCGTGCGCAATATGACCGTAACCGACGCGCTGGATATCGTGCGTGGCGACGACACCGCGGCCACCCGCTATTTCCGCACACAGACAGAAAGCGGGCTGCGTCAGCGCTATCAACCGATCATTCGCAGCAACCTGGAGCAGGTGGGCTTCTATGATCAGTACCGTCTGATGCTGGATGTGTACAACACGCTGCCAGTCCGCAATCGCCCGAATCTGGATCTGGAAGACTATGTGCTCAACCAGAGCCTGGACGGCCTGTTTACCCGCGTTGCCAGCGAGGAAGCCCTGATCCGCCAGGACCCGATCGGCCGCGGCAGCCAACTGATCGGCAGCGTCTTCAACCGCTGATCATCGCACTTGTCATCTCAGGCAGGACAAGTCAGGAGAGCCCGGTGCAGGCCTTGTGCCGGGGGCAGCTGACCAGGTGATCGTTGACCATGCCCACCGCCTGCATGAAGGCGTACATGATGGTGGGGCCGACAAAGTTGAACCCCCGCTTTTTCAGATCCTTGCTCAGCGCCTCCGCCTGGGGGGTCACCGTCGGGCACTCCTTCAGCGTGTGGAAGTGGTTGACGATGGGTTTGCCATCGACAAAGGCCCACAGATAGCGGTCAAAGCTGCCGAACTCCTGCTGCACCGCCAGAAAGGCGTTGGCATTGCGAATGGCTGAGACGATCTTCAGCCGATTGCGAATGATGCCCGGGTCCGCCAGCAGCTTTTCCACCCGTTTGCCGGTGTAGCGCGCCACCTTTGCCGGGTCGAAGCCGTCAAAGACCTCCCGGTAGCGCTCGCGCTTGCGCAGCACCGTGATCCAGCTGAGCCCGGCCTGGGCCCCTTCCAGAATCAGGAATTCGAACAGGGTGTTGTCATCGTGCACCGGCACGCCCCATTCCTCGTCGTGGTAGCGCTGGTAGAGCGGGTCGTCGCTGCACCAGGGGCAGCGGGGCTCCATTGCTGAGTCGATGACGGATGTGCCGGTGGCGGATGTGCTCAGGGTTGTACTCATAGTGCCTCCTTGCGTGATGAACCCGCTTATTTAACTGTCCATAAGGACAGTGTGTCAACAACCCCGGCCTCGCCGGGCCAGCGGTATCACCCGTCCCGCCGGGACGTTATACTTGGCCGCTGTTTTTTTCAGGATTTCTCATGGCTGCAAAATCTCACGTAGACGTCAGCACGTTTCAGGGCCTGATTCTCGCTCTCCAGCAATACTGGGCAGAACAGGGCTGTGTCATTGTTCAGCCGCTGGACATGGAAGTGGGCGCGGGCACCTTTCACCCGGCCACGTTTTTGCGCGCCATTGGCCCGGAAAACTGGAACAGCGCCTACGTGCAACCGTCACGCCGCCCCACCGACGGCCGCTATGGTGAGAACCCCAACCGCCTGCAGCATTACTATCAATTCCAGGTAGTACTCAAGCCGTCCCCGGACAACATCCAGGACCTGTACCTCGGCTCCCTGAAGATGCTGGGCTTCGACACTCTGGTGCATGACATCCGCTTTGTGGAAGACAACTGGGAATCCCCGACGCTGGGGGCCTGGGGCCTGGGCTGGGAGGTCTGGCTCAACGGCATGGAAGTGACCCAGTTCACCTACTTCCAGCAAGTCGGTGGCATCGACTGTTACCCGGTCACCGGCGAGATCACCTACGGCCTGGAGCGCCTGGCCATGTACCTGCAGGGCGTCGACTCGGTCTACGATCTGGTCTGGTCTGACGGCCCCTTCGGCAAGGTCACCTACGGTGATGTGTTTCTGCAGAATGAAGTGGAGATGTCCACCTTCAACTTCGAACATGCCAACGTGCCGGCCCTGTTCGAGCAGTTCGACCTGTTCGAGGCCGAAAGCCAGAAGCTGATCGAAGCCGGGCTGCCGCTGCCGGCTTACGAATATGTTCTCAAGGCGTCCCACACCTTCAATCTGCTGGATGCCCGCAAGGCCATTTCGGTGACAGAGCGCCAGCGCTTTATCCTGCGGGTGCGCGCCCTGGCCCGTGCGGTGGCGGAGGCTTATTTTGCTGCCCGCCAGGCGCTGGGCTTCCCGATGGCCGATGCCGCCCTCCGCGATGAAGTGCTGGCACAGCTGGACCGCAAGGCAAAGAAATCGCAAAGCACGAAATCGAAAGGAACCCGGTCATCATGAGCAGTGCGCCCACCGAATATCAGGATCTGCTGATCGAGCTCGGCACCGAAGAACTGCCACCCAAGTCACTGCAATCGCTGTCTGAGGCGTTCGCTGGCGAAGTGCTGCGGCAGATCGACGACGCGGGCCTGGCCCACGGCGCGCTGACCGTGTTCGCTGCACCGCGTCGGCTGGCGTTCCGCATCGAAGCACTGCAGCTGGCACAGCCGGATCGGGAAACCGAGCGCCGTGGCCCGGCCGTGGCGGCCGCGTTTGACACCGACGGTCAGCCCACCAAAGCCGCCCAGGGTTTCGCCAGTTCTGTCGGCCTGCGTGTGGACCAGTTGCAGACACTGGACACCGACAAGGGCGCCTGGCTGGTAGCGCGGGTGACGGAGCAGGGCAAGCAGGCACAAGCACTGTTGCCGGAATTCCTGGCGCAGTCCGTGCAGCGGCTGCCGATTCCCAAGCGCATGCGCTGGGGCGCGCGCACGGAACAGTTCGTGCGGCCGGTGCACTGGCTGGTGGCCCTGCTCGGCGAAGACGTGCTGCCGTTGTCATTGCTGGGCCTGGAAGCCGGGCGACAGACCCATGGCCATCGCTTCCACGCACCGGCGCCACTGGTGCTGAACACCCCGAAAGAATACGAACAGCGCCTGGAAAGCGAAGGCTTTGTCATTGCCGACTTCGCTCGCCGCCGCGCCATGGTCAATGAGCAGGCAACCGCTGCAGGCACACAGGCCGGTGGTACCGCCGTGATCGACGACGACCTGCTCAATGAAGTCACGGCACTGGTGGAATGGCCGGTCGCCCTGATGGGACGCTTCGATGTCGACTTTCTGCGCGTGCCCCAGGAAGCGCTGATCACCGCCATGCAGGAACATCAGAAATATTTTCCGGTCGTGGATGACAACGGCAAGCTGATGAATGCCTTCATCACCATCAGCAATATCGACAGCACGGACAAGACTGCCGTCATCAGTGGTAACGAAAAAGTCATTCGTCCACGTCTGGCGGATGCGGCTTTTTTCTACGACAACGACTGCCGCAAGACGCTGGCGCAGCATGCCGAACCGTTGCGGCAGGTGGTGTTCCAGCAGCAGCTGGGGACGACCTTCGAGAAGTGCGAACGGGTTGCGCGTCTGGCGGGCATCATTGCGGACAAGATCGGCGGCGACGTCGCTCTGGCAACCCAGGCAGGCCATCTGTGCAAGGCCGATCTGACCTCCGAAATGGTCGGCGAGTTTGACACCATGCAGGGCGTGATGGGCTATTACCTGGCCCGTCACGAGGGCTTGCCGGAGGAGCTGGCGCAGGCGCTGCATGAACAGTATCTGCCGCGCTTTGCCGGTGACACCTTGCCCGCCACACGCACCGGTCAGGCCGTGGCGCTGGCCGACAAGCTGGATACGCTGGTGGGCATTTTCGGCATCGGCCAGAAACCCACCGGTGACAAAGATCCTTACGCATTGCGTCGCGCCACGTTGGGCATTCTGCGCATCATCATCGGCAATGAGCTGCCGCTGGATATCGCTCGTCTGGTAAAAGAAGCGGCGGCCGGGCTGGGCACGCGCATCACCGATGACGCTGCCGGGCAAGCACTGGATTTCATCAACGGACGCTACCGTGCCATGTATCAGGAACTCGGCATCGACACCCAGGTGATCCGTGCGGTGCAGGCCGTGGCGCCAACGCAACCGCTGGACTTCGACCGCCGGGTGCGCGCGGTTGCCGCGTTCCGCGAGCGTCCCGAAGCCGCCGCGCTGGCTGCGGCCAACAAGCGGGTTGCCAATATTCTTGCCAAGCTGGAGAAGGCGCCGGGCGACGAAATCGACGGCGCGCTGCTGGATGGCCCGGCGGAACATGCCCTGACAGATGCCGTGGTCAATGCCTACGCCCAGTCCGAGCCATTGGTGGAGCAGGGCGACTATGTTGCCATCCTGGCGCTGCTGGCCGATCTGCGTGAGCCGGTGGATGCCTTTTTTGATCAGGTCATGGTGATGGCCGACGACCCGGCGGTGCGCGATAACCGCCTGGCGCTGTTGTCCTTCCTGCGCGATCTGTTCCTGCAGGTGGCCGACATCTCGGAGCTCGGTGGCTGAGGGGCGCGTCATGAAACCGGCCTCTGTGTCCGTGTACCTGCGCAGCCTGCTGTTTTTTGTGGCCTATCATCTGATAGGCATCGTCCACAGCATGCTGTGCCTGGCCGCCGCGCCTTTCCTGTCCTTTGAACAGCGTTTCCGTTTCGTCAACCTGTGGACCCACGCCACCATGTGGTTGCTACGCCACCTGAATGGCATCCGGGTCGTGGTGGAAGGGCGGGAAAACCTGCCCGAAGGCGAAGCTGTCGTGGTGGTGGCCAATCATCAGAGCCAGTGGGAAACCTTTTATCTGCAACTACTGATTGCCCCTCAGGCCACGGTGCTCAAACGCGAATTGCTGTGGGTGCCGTTTTTTGGCTGGGGCGTGGCGCTGCTGAAGCCGATTGCCATCAACCGCAGCAAGCCCGGCGGCGCCTTGAAAGCTATCCTGAGGATCGGCAAGGCCCGGCTGAAAGACGGCATCAGCGTCGTCATCTATCCGGAAGGCACGCGGCAAGCGCCAGGTGTGGTGGGGCGCTTCAACCCCGGTGGCGCGATGCTCGCCTGCCATGCCGGCGTGCGGCTGGTGCCCATTGCCCACAACGCGGGGCAATGCTGGCCGGCCCGTTCCATGCTGCGCCACAGCGGCGTTATCACGCTGGTCATCGGCCCGCCCATTGAAACCGTGGGCAAAGCCCCCAAGATCGTAGCTGTTGAAGCGGAAACCTGGATTCGTGAGCAGGCCGCCCGGTTACCCGCAGGCTGATGCCCGACCTTTTGAAACGCAGCCTGAACCGTTATGCACTGGCGCTTTCACCGCGAAGTGGTAGAGTTAGCCCCGTTTTCCATTATCTCCGCGAGCTCCTCTGAGCTCGGCGCGACACTGACACCCTGAAGGACATTGCATGAATATCAATCTCGCCCCCCTGTCGATCCGAGAGCTCGAGCAGCTGATCACCGATGCCACCACTCTGATCGAAAAGAAAAAGGCGGAATCCATCAAGAATGCCAAGGCCGAAGTGGAAAAGATTGCCGCTGATGCCGGTGTGTCCATCGAAGAACTGCTTGGCCTGACCACCAGTGGCAGCGGCGCAGGCGGCAAGGTGCGCAAACCCGCCGCCATCAAGTTCCGCCACCCGGATGATGCATCACTGACCTGGACCGGCCGCGGCAAGCGCCCGAACTGGCTGCAGGCCGAGCTGGCCAAAGGCAAGCAGTTGGAAGATTTCGCGATCTGACATGATGCCGACGCCCCGTCGGCATCAGTTCAACCGACAGCCGCTCCCCGAGAAGGTGCCGCTGATACCGAACACGGTGTTTTGCCAGGTACCATTGAGTGCGCCCGTGTCCCGGTTCAGCGTGCCGCTGATATTGCCCTCGGAATAGGTGGCACTGAGGGTGGTGCCGGTTACGCTGCCGGAGAGGGTGACCAGTTCGTCTTCAAGGATGCTGTAACCCACGCCCTGCACCATTCCGCTCTCGCTGACGTCGAAACTGAACAGGCCCTCGTCATCCCCGGTGAAGGCGCCGGTAAAGCGGAAATCAGCGTTGCTCAAACCGCCTATGCGACGGCCACTGAAAGACCCCCCGGTACTGCCGTCGGCAGCCCACCCACCGGATACACTGTTGGCGTCAGGAAAGCGCCCGTTGAAAAACACATCAGACGAGGTCCTGCTGACAAAAGCAGACTCCTGACTGTACTCAATATTATTGAAGGCACTGAGAATATACTCACCGCCATCGATATCGCTGAATGCCACACCGGAAACACCGCCGGACAGCGCATCCACCAGGAAACCAAAGGTGCCGCGATCGCTGCCCTGGTAGGTGCCTTGATACGCACCCGCACGGACGCAGCGAATGGTGCCCTGAAGATGATCAATCGCCACAGCAGCACTGGGCAGTGAAGCCCCGGGATGCACGGATGCGACGTCGCTGATGATGTCCGCAATATCCCCGGCGAGGTTGCCGCTGGCAAACTCCGGCTGCGTCCAGTCCATGGCCAGGGTGCGCACCTCCTCCGAGATGCTGATGCCATTATCCGGATCACCATCTTCATCCAGCATCAGCATGAAACGCACACGTCCTGTTACGCCGGGTTCAATACTGATGCCGGCTTCTACCATATCGACCGGGAGCACGACGGCTGCGCCCGGTGCACTGCCAATCTCGACATTGCCGACGCGGAAGGTCACCACGTCATTCTTGCGATAACGAAACTCGCCGCGCTCGTTGGTGGTGCCGGTCATGCCGGAAGACGTGCGGTAATCGATCCCGATGACATTACTGTCCTTGAATACGCCTGTGCGTTCACCGCCACCACCACTTCCTCCCCCGCCGCCGCAGGCAACGAGCAAGGCGCTGGAAATCAACAACGGGGTGAGTGCTCTGATACGAAACATGGCGGTGCTCCTTTGGCGTACCGCTTCAGCGAGTACGCGGATTGCAAGGTGACTGTGCGCCGGCGCCGGATGACAGGCTGCACTGGGACAAGGTGCCCGGTGCAAAATTGCCACCGGTGAGTGTCTCGCCGGGAGGATTGCTTTGCGGTACGACAATGACGCCAGACGTTTCCGGCAGGAAATCGAAATTGCCGGACGGCGCAAAGGCAATCTGATGCCGTTCTGTCGGGATCTCACCGCCAGCCGGAATGCAGATCGTCTCTGAGGTAGGCCCGTAACCAGATGCCCAGCAGGTTTCTGCCACGCTCGGACAGCTGCTCACATCACAAACCGTGCCCGATGCGGAGAGCACGGTCATAGAAGGGTCATTATCCGGCCCATGGGTATAGAAGAGGCGCACATACTCCTCCTCGGAGCGAGCAACATCACTCTCACCCGGCCCTATAACGCCGACATTGACCGCAATCGAGCATTGCAGTGCAGCGCTTTCCTGCGCCTCAAAGGTTGACAGGGTGCCACTGCAACTGCGGATGCACGACGCGGCGCGCCAGCAACGCTCCGAGCACCCTGTGCCTTGAACGCTGGCCAGCACATCACACGCATCAATGCTGAATTCGGGACCGGCTTGCGCGCGGGTTGGCGACACAAAGTGCTCGCCCTCGATATCGATATGCAACCGCGTGATCGGGTAAAGACTTTCGATGATAAACTCCATCACCAGCATGCCATCCGGAGACTCAAAGGTTTCTACCCCGCGAATCACCGGTTCCTCTCCGACGGCGGTGCTAACCGGGAAGCCACCACTGCCACGAACGACCTCGGTGATCGCCAGGTCTTCAATCGGCGTATCGAACGTGGCGGTTGCCGCCGGGTCGCCGCCATTGCCGCCACCTCCGCCACCACAAGCCGTCAGCGTAATGGCACTCATCAGCAACGACAGCAGCAGACCAAGGCGCCATACCTGTCGGGGCAGGGGAGAAGATAAAGCTGACATGCGAGGCCTCCATGACCAAGTGTGATAGCGACGTTCAAGTGGTACTACCAAAGCTATTGCCTCGCTGCGGCAGTGGCTATCGACCACATGGACGAGCCAGATGGCCACCGGCCCGCCGGATCACATTTCAAAGGTATAGCCAAGCTGGATACGGTTGGCGCCATCGTCCAGAAAACGTGTCATCGAAAGATAGAAGCGCTTGTAGGCGCCACCGATACGCAAGCTGGGCTGATCAATGAAATCATTCGTGTCGATGCGGAAGATGGCCTCCCCGAGCAGGTCCGGATTAAGCGCGGCCCGCAGCCCCACTTCCAGGCCCAGAGCGATATCCGAATCGCTGTCGCCGCCATCAACATTGAAGGCACGGTAGTTGATGTCGGCGCCGATAAAGCCGAATGCCAGGTCCTGGTCGGGAATGCCCATCTGATAGCCAAGCCCCATAAGCGCACCGCTGGTCAACAGGCCACTGGTATCGAAGCCGCCGAGCTCGAGTTCACCATAGATATAACTACCTTCCCCGGGATTGCTGTTGCTGCTGTGCCTGTTCGAGCCCCAGAAACGCATGAACAGGCCATCAAAACGGTTATCGTCATTGGTGTAGACACCGATAATCATCAGCTCATCCAGCCAGCCAGGGTGGTAACTTGCTTCCTCTGTCGCGTGGCTTTCATTGATGGCAAACAGATTCACAGCAAACAGGCTGCATGCGGCGAGCAGCCCGACAGTGGTGTTCTTCTTCATCCCCGGGATTCCTTTAATCATTGCAAAGCAAGCAAACGCCGGACGCTGCCGGCTAATGTGTTATAACCCTCTGTAGCCTAACTGTGCCCGTATCGGTAAACCATGGGACCTATGGCCGGGCCAAATAGCCGGGCGCATTGCGCGAGGCGACCCGGGCATCATGTTTGCGTACAGTCTGGGTCAGTGCGTGTCAGGGAAGGGAAATGCTATGGGTCGTTGGGGTCTCGGTATTGCTGCGCTGCTGTGGCTGTGTGTCTCACCCCTCAGCATGGCAAACACAGTAGCACTGGCCAACGGCGAGATGACCTGGGCCGACCAGCCGTATGCGCCACACGCCACGAACGTCTGGCAGAGCGTTACCCTGCGTGACATAGGCAGAACCTTCCCGCCCGACGGCGCGCAATATGCCTGGTACCGCTTCGAATTCGATATTCAGGACCCCGGCGCATTGGTCTATGCATTGCGGATGGATCGCATTGGCCGAATCTCGGCCATCTATCTCAATGATGCGCTGATCTATGACCAGGGTAGCCATGCCCGATATTTTCATGTGCGGCACTTTGTTTCCCGCTTTGTGGAGGTGCCCCCGGCACTTGTGCTGGCCGGTCGCAATGCGTTGCTGATCGAGCAGGTGTTCGAACCTGGCACAAAGCCCGGCATGGCGGGCCTGGTCTTCGGACCTGCTGCAGACGTCAGGCCGGGTTATGGCCGGTACGTGTTTCTTACATCCGGCATTCGCGCGGCGCTGAACGTAGCGGCAATGGTGTTCGGGCTGCTGATGCTGCAGATATGGCTGGCCCGTCGCTCCGAAAAAGCGATAGGCGTCTTCGGCCTGCTTTGCGTGCTCAGCTCGATGCGCACGGAACTTTATTTCAGTGAGTACGCGTTGATAGCACGGCCTTTCTTCGACTGGTTCTTTTTCTCGGTCAATGCCGTTACGCCCCTGCTGCTGGCCTTGTTTTCCATGTTGTTCTCCGGACGCCATCGCGCCACCTATCTTGCCGTTACCGTCGGTGTGGCGCTGTTTCTGCCGACCGTCGCCGCCGTATCGCTGTTAACGGGCTATATGGATTATGTCCGGCTTGCTGGATACCCGATCATCATCGCCGCCAGTGTTCCCGCTATATGGCTGATGCTCGATGAAGCCAGGCGGCGTAGCAGCTATACGTTATGGGCATTGGGTTTGTCATTGGCGTTTACCGTCATTGCGGCAGTACATGACTATCTGCTGTCCCGAGGCATGATGCCCATCAAGGATGTCTACTGGTTAGCGTATGCGCTACCGATGGTATTCCTGTCCTATGGCGCCCATCTGATTGGTCATCTGGTGCGTGCCACCAACCAGGTTGAAGAATTGAACCTGTCGCTTGAGAAGCGGGTTCAGGACCGCACCCGCAAACTTGAAGCCGCCAATATGGCCAAGACACGCTTTCTCGCCTCAGCAAGCCATGACCTGCGTCAGCCGATTCACACCGTAAGCCTTCTGGTCGGGTTATTACGCGACAAGGCATCCGAACCGGCATTGCTCGATCTCGTGGGCCGGATTCGCCGCGCGGTGGCCGCAATGGAGGACCTCCTCAAAGGACTGCTGGATATTTCCCGCCTCGATGCCGGCGCCGTGGAGCCGGAGTTTCACGCGGTGCGTATCGAGAGTGTCTTTCAGTCGTTGCGCGTCCACCTCGAGCCGGAGGCAGAAAGCCGTGGGCTTGAGCTCCGCATTCGACATTCTCCGGCCATTGTCAGTACTGACCCGGTCATCTTTGAACGTGTGCTGAGAAACCTGGTCGCCAATGCCCTCAAGTACACCCGCAAGGGTGGCGTTGTCGTAGGCGTGCGCCGGGCCGGCCAGGGGTTTTTGCGCGTCGCCGTCTGTGATACCGGCATTGGTATTCCTGCAGACAAGCAGGAAGAAATTTTTCAGGAGTTCTACCAGATTGATAATGTCCAGCGTGACCGCAGCAAAGGGCTGGGACTGGGCTTGTCGATTGTGCAGCGCTCCGTCGATCTGCTGGGTCACCGCGTGACGCTGTCATCTCGTCCTGGCAAAGGCTCCTGCTTCAGCATCATATTGCCGGGGTTGTCCCACCAGAACACGCGCGAGACGGATTCCTGGTTGCCTGACAAAGTCTTCAGCCTTTCCGGCATGCGGGTAGCTCTCGTGGAAGATGAGGCTGCCGTGCGCGAGAGCATGGCGCAGGTGCTACACCATTTTGGTGCCGAGGTGGTGGCGGCGCCCGGACTTCAGGCGTTGCAGGCGGCGCTCGAGGAAGCGCGTGTCGTGCCCGACCTGTTGATCAGCGACTTTCGTCTCGAGAAGGACAATGGCCTTGCCGTCATCCGTGCGGCCAAGGCCCGCTACGACAATGCCTTACCTTGCCTTCTGGTCACCGGCGATACCGCGCCGGAAGATGTGGAAGATATCCGGCGAGCAAACGTGCCGGTGTTGTTCAAGCCTTTCGGCGCCACAGAATTGCGCGCCGCACTGGAGGCGCTTTTGCGCTGAGCCGTGCCCGCTCACTCCATTGCCGGGTCGTCCCCGGGGAAGCGGATGCCCAGCCGAGCTGCCGCCACCAGGGCCTGCGTGCGGGACGACACGTTAAGCGCCCGGAACACCGCAGACACATGGTTCTTGACCGTCGACGGCGACAGATCAAGCTCTCGGCAGATTTCCTTGTTGCTGTTGCCGCGCAACAGGTGCTCCAGCACCATCGCCTGTCGCGCTGACAGGCCAATGCTCTGCGCTGTCGCTGCCACCGGCGCCGTATCCGCAACCGTAGCAAGCACCAGGGGCGGCAGGTAAACGCCCCCGGCGAGCACCAGGTTCAGGGCTGCCAGCATGACCTGTGTCGTGGACGACTTCGGGATGAATCCCATGGCCCCGGCATCCATCACGGCGGTAACGTTGCTGACCGATTCGTGAGCGGAAACCACAATGACCGGTATATCGGGGTGCTCATGCCGTATCCGCTGCAAGCCCGCCACACCATCAATGCCGGGCAGCTCCAGATCAAGCAGTATCAGGCCGATGTCGGGATGGGCGTTGAGCAGTTCACAGCCTGACGCACACTCTCCCGCTTCCAGAACCGTGGGCTGTACCGGTAATTCAGCAAGCAGTAGCGCCACACCATCGCGGAACAAGGCGTGATCATCGATAAGCAGTATCTTCATTGCTGTCGCGGGTCTCCTCTCCGATCCCACTTCAGTATAACCGGGCAGGGCATGATGTAACGGCCCACGCCCGGTCTCCGACCGGATTAGATGTACAGAAACGGTAAACCGGACGTGACTGACCCCCACATTCGAAGCTTCCGCTGGATGTAAGCACTTACGCACAGTGGCAGCCTGTGCCAGCATTCAGACTCTGCCCGGCGCATGCGGTGGCGCCGCCGGGATGGCATATCATACTCAGTGCCTGATTCTCACGTAGTAGGAAAACGTGAAGCCCCGCCCCGGCAACAACACACCTGGCATCTCGAGCAGGAAATGGGTCACCGCCGGATCTTCCTCCTGCTGCAGCACATAGTCATAGGTCAGGCCATTGTTGTCTGAATAGCTTATTGCGCCAGGCGCCAGGCCCGAGACAGGCTCTCCATCGACAAAGTGAATCGGTGCGCCAGCGCCGTAGCCATCCTCTTTCAACAGAGCGTATCTGGATATCGCGGTATTCAGATAAAGATCTGTTACCTCTACGGTGCCAATATTCTCGACGTGAACCGTGTAGCGTACCAGTTCCCCCGGGTCGGCATTGGGCACTGAAGCCTGTTTGGACACCGCAATCTGTGGCCCGGGAATAACCAGCACCTGGCCCAAGTCCTGGTTGTTATCAGCATTGCTGTCGCGTCCGGTAAAGTCGGCGAACTCAACGAACAGTGTTGCCAGTTGCTCTGCGGTGACGCTGTTTGCCCGTAGCACCAGTTGCAGGACTCTTTCATCTCCCTCCTGCAATAAGGGGATCAACCAGCGATCCGGAACGCCATCACCGTTGCTATCTGTCAACGTAGTACCCGGGGGGGCGGTATGCGCCACATATTCAAGCAGCGGACTCGGTGCTATCTGTACCGCGATATCACTGAAATCATCAAAGTGGATATGCCGCAATTGCACGTCTACCGTAAAGGTGTTGCCCGCGGTGACAGTCGGCGGCATCTGCTCGATGGAAAGCGCCATGTCCGGTGGAAACAGGCCTCCACCACTCTCCCCACCCGGGCCGTCCATGTTGTCTTCGATCTGAGAGGGCAAGTTCATGCCTCGGGAGGAGGAAATGTGAAAACGAAGATTGCGCGGCCCGGACATGCCTAGCTGGGCCCATGCCAGACGCGCCTCCATTTCTGTACCCGTTTGAGCGCCACCCACGACATTGCTGTAAAGCTGTGTGCAATCGCCATTGGAGGAGGTGCCGGGCAGGGTGTAACCATCGCCCGCCCCGGATACAGGGCTCACCAGAGGGTCGCCCGCCGGGTCGTCGGGGTAGTAGGGGCACAGGTAGGCGTTCGTGCGGCGGTTGGAGCCGCTCCAGTCGACTCGCAAGATACGTTCGCCCGCCTCCATGCGGCCATTACTGTTTTCGTCCAGGTAAAAAAGCCAGTTGACGGTATTCGTCGCACTGGCCCAGCGCTCCACATAGAAGTAGAGATACTGCTCGTCCCAGGTATACGAAAACTTGCGCAAATCGCGCCCGGTGCTTCCGACCGGATAATCAAGGTCACAGGATGGAGCGCTGTCTCCCTGACAATCTTCGCTGAACTGTCCCGGGTGCGTGGTGATGTTGGTCGGCGCGTACCAATCCGACATGTTGCCATCAATATTGATAGTGCGCGAAATCAGGGGACTGGCTGACACCTGTATGGGGATCAGCAGCGCACACACCAGCAATGCGATACGGGATAGCATGTGCTCAAACATCAGGGACCTCACGACGCATGCCCTGCGCACGGGTCTGATCGAACTTGATACGGAAATCCAGTACCACCCCCTGCATGCGACCCGCAGCGCCATCAAAATCGTCATCGTAGAAGCCCCGGAAGTTGTAGCCCAGGCTCAACCAGACATCCCGCACCGGGCTGTAGCCTGCCATCACCCCCACACTCTCACGACGAATGCCGCTGTTCCAGCTGTGGCTGTGGCTGCCCCGTGTACCCAGGTCCCAGCGCTCGGTGATGTCGTAGCGGTATTCGTAGCCCACCAGGTCGGTGTAGCCACGGTAACGTGCCTCATCAATGGTATCGACCACGTAACGGGCGCCATACTGCAGCGAAAGCTGGTGCCGCCTCAGCGGACGGAAGTTGGCCACCGTATTATTGGTGATGCGTGTGCCGCGTTGTTCACCAAAGGCGTCCAGCTGCTCGTCCAGCGTCAATCGGGTCCGGTTCAGTACAAACCAGTCGGCATCCATGGGGCGCCGCACGTAGCTGCCTTCGATAGCAGATTCGGTGCGACGCTCGCCGGTCGCGGTGCGCGTGTAGAAGTGCAGCAGCCGACCGGCCAGCGTGTCCGCATCATCCAGACGATGGTGGAAACCACTGATAAAATTCCATCTTTCATCGATATCTGAATCACGATGCTCCAGGCGGCTGGTCACTTGCCAGGCTTCCGTGCGATAGCCCAGGCCAGTGAAGACGGCGGTGTAGTCGCCGGCGCGGGCGGTGCCGCTCGCCGTGGGGCGCTCGTCATCGAAACGTGTTTCTGTGGCGCCACTGTCGCGCACCGTCTGCGCGCGATCAAAGCCGAAATCCGTGCTCCAGCCCGCCCCCAGGTCCAGTACCTGATAGAGCCCGGAGTGGGCAAACAGGCGGGGGCCAAATTCGTCATGGGTCTGCCGCAGTTCCGACGAAATAGTACCGCCTTGCCAGGGAGAAGCACGCAGTCCGGCACGAGTATCGCTGGTGCGGCGCTCCTCATTCCAACTGAACTCCTGGGCACTGAACAGACTGACGCGGCTGGTCAGCCGGTAGTCGGCACCCAGACCCAGACGGGACGGATAATCCGTATTGTCGCCGGCGTCATTGATATTGGTTTCGCCACGAATGCTCAGGCGCAGACGTTGTTCCATCAGATCACGATAGGCGCCAGCCAGCAGTTGATCCGAACGCAGGGTGTCATTGTCGCGGTGGTCTTCCGCGCGCCGGACACCGCCGAACATGCCCCAGAGCTGGCTGTCATATTCAGCACGCGTTTCCAGCAAATCCCGGCGATTGTCGGTACCCAGCACTTCCTGCCGGCTCAGTTCCGTCGCCAGGGAAAGCTGTTCGGTAATCCGGTAACGCACGTCACCGCCACTGATACGTCGGGCATCCTGTGTTGCGGATTGCTGGCCAAGCCCGAAACCCTCGGTTTGTTCGCGACTGTGCAGGCGGGTATCCACCCGTTCAGACGTGTACAGATGCTCCATCAGCCAGGCATCGCCGTCATCGCGACCACCCGGCTGGTCCTGACGTGTCATGGCCCGCTCTGCCCGCAATGTGTGATGGTCATTGGGCTTCCAGGTCAGGTCGGCGCCGGCAAGGCTGCCACGTGCGCCGGTGGTGTCGTCATGCACACCGCTGATGCCCAGCTCGATGCGACGCTCGCTGTCATGCACCGCCACACGCCCACCGGTGATCAGGCTCTGTTCGGACTGGTCGGTTTCATACTCGACAACGATCCGCACCGGATTGAAAGCGCCATCCTGCACCGGCACCGGCTGCCGGAAGAATACCGTGCCGCTCTGGTAGTCGATGCTGTAATCGATAAAACGCGTCTGGCCCTGTTCGTTGAGCAGCTCTGCGGTAAAGCGGTCACGGACTTCAATGGTAATGCGCTCGGAACCGGGAATGATATTGCTGCGTGACAAACGGTACAGGCCCGAGGTGCCATCGCCCGCCATCTCATCGCGGATAAAGCCTTGCCGATTTTCGCTGGCGAAGCCCAGCGCGCTCACATGTCGGCCCTGGTACTCGGTCTTGGCGCCGGTGACTGTACGGCTGTAGCGAGACAACTCTGTCACCGTCATCCCCGTATCAAAATCGCCGTAAAGGGCGTAAAAATCCCGGCGCTCCATGCGCACATAAAGCCGATCGCTGGTTGGCGCATCATGGCGACGAAACGCCTCATCCCCGTACAGGACATACCAGGCTTCCGGATCAATGGACTGCCCCAGAGGCGTATCGCCACGACGGCGGCGGCTGTCGTAGGACGCCGTCAACAACCATTCCCCACTGACGCGCCCTCGCGCAAAGAAGGCCATATCACCGTCGGTGTAGAGGTGCTCTTCTCCTGCGTTCAATTCGGACTGATTGCCGGAAAGCGTGTTGTATCCCACACTGCCTTCTGCAAAACCCACCAGAATCCAGTCGCGCAGATGCGGATCTACCCGCACTTCTATTTCATCCGATATGAACTCACCGGACGCCAGACGAATGCGGTAGGTGCCGGCATTGCCCACCGGCTCGAACCACGCATAGCCATTGGCGTCCACCTCGACAATATCCTGCCGCTGGGTCAACGGATTGTCCTGCTGTCGCTTGCGCAGCGGTACCAGCCCCGAGGATTGTGCCAGGCGCAGTTCGGTCCCCGTTTCTATGGGCCGGTTGCGCTCGTCACTCAATGCCAGTTTTACGCCGACCGGCGTGATGCCGTCGGCGCTATTGGGCGAATGTGCGGCGAAGCGAATATGCCGAACCAGACCGGTCAACGTCACCGTCGCCGTATCGCTGAAGCGAACATTGCCAAAGGTATCCAGGCCTTGCAGCTCGAAGCGGTAGTCGCCCTCGTTGAACAACTGAACGCCGACCCAGACGTAGCGATGGGTGCCGGTTTCCTTGTCTGCCATCTTCATGCCGATGCGGCTGTCCGGCACCGGCTCACCATTGAGCAGCAGGCGTGGCTTGAGACGCGCATCCATCACCGCATTGACGCTGAGCACGGGCTGCGCCAGTGTCATGCCATCGCGGAGGTTGATCATGCCGCGCTGTTTGCCTTCATGGCTTGCGGTATCTCCGGCGTCGCTGCGGGTCATACCACTGTCGCCTTCGACAACCGTGTATTCCGGACCGGACACCCGGCGACTGACGTCGGCATGGATCTCTACCCGGCGGTTCAGCGCGCGGCCTTCGGCGGTCGCATTATCGGCCACCGGCTCATCTTCACCGACACTGCGTATATGAATGTCGGACAGCGGTATGCCCATCTGTGCCGCAATATACTCCGCCACGGATTGCGCGCGCGCGTAACCCAGCGCGCGATTATCCGTCAGCGTGCGACCTGCCCGCGGGCGAATGGGCACGTTATCACTGTGCCCGGTGACGGTAATTTTTAACTGTTCGTATTCCATCAGCGCGGCAATGGTGTCATCCAGTTCCGCCTGATCGCTTACCGGCAGGCGCCAGTCCATCACACCAAACTGTGGCCGCAATACAAACTGGCGACTTTCTGCACGCGGCGGCGCAACGGATACCCGATTGCGAGTCTGCAGCACGACCTGCTCGCCACCGGGCAAGGTGCCTCGAGTGATCACCGTCAATGTCTTCTCAGCCTCGGTGACCGCTTCTCGCACGGCTGTAATCGGCAGCGTCAGCTGGTGTCGCCAGTAGCTGCCACGTACCGGAATCCGGAACACAAAATGGTTGGCGTGCTGCATGGGATCGGCAATCAGCTCGCCATCCAGGCGCGCACGGCCTGGCAGCGGCGCCAGGTCCGCAGACAGATAGACTTCCGTGGTGACACTGTCAAAGCGGGTATCTCCTGTGGCGAGATCCAGTGTCATGATGTAGCTGTTCTCACCCGCAACGTCGTCCGTGCGAAGGCGTTGCTGCAGGCGGTCTTTGACTTCCGGTTTGGCATCCAGATAAAAATCTTCGCGCCACAGGGTGCCGCCTTGCACGTTCACAAAGCGCGATATGTCATTGCCCGCAGTGCGACTCGTTCCCGGGCAGGCACGCAGGGTATAGCGCTCGCTCAATGTCTCGGTGTCCAGCTGCAATACATGGGTGCCCGGGCGCACGCCTTCCAGGTGCCAGCGGCCCTGGCTGTCTGTCACCACGTTGGTGCCATCTTGCAGATACAAGCGCACACCGGCCACGCCCTGACCAGCGCGCTCATTGCACTCACCGGCGATCACGCGACCCATGAGAAAAGCACTGTCGTCAAAGAATGCGCGCGCCACCGAGGCGGTCGCTTCAGCCCGATTCGATGACAGGGCACCCGCGCGCGCAACGGCGCTGTTGACCGCAAGGCCGGGGCGAGCCGCGACCGTCACTTCGGTGACATAACGCACGCTACGCGAAGCGCCATCCGGTAGCGGGCCGAGTTCGATACGCAGGTTGCGACCGCCCGGGCCGATGGCCGGGTCCGGGGCGTTTACGCCATCAACGTAGAGTGATCCGCGTTGATAGCGGAAGCCTGGCGGCAGATCATCCTCGATGGTGACTGCCGGCATCAGGGCACCGGAGGCATTTTCTGCGCGCACTCGGTAGGCAACAAAGTCGCCGACCATCACATTGGGGCGCAGGATCTCCTTGGTCAGGAACAAGCCACTTTCCGGCACCACCGCAGCCTGGCCGATAACGGCTGTCTTGCGCGCCTCGCGCTGCGCCAGCTCCGCCATGCTGACGCGCGCTGGCGCCTGGGCAGTCAGTGAGTCCGGCATATCGCCGTAGTCGTCATAGCGTAGCGTCAGGCGCGTCAGATCAGGCAGCGGGGTATCCGCTGACGGTGTCAGATAGCCGATATATCGCTCGCTGGTCGGGGATTCCTGGATCAAGGTGATAATGAACGTATTGGTATTGCCCGCAGCATCTTCGGTATCGACGGTGACAGCCATGAAACGCCGGCCATCTTGCCGCGTGCCGCGTGCCGGCACGCGCGATGGCGCCGTCAGCGGGGGCACCTCCAGCACGACGAACAGGGTTTCGCCCGCTGAAACATTTTCCGCTGGTAGCAGCGGCACCAGCGCACCCGCAGGAATCACCTCGCCGCCCGGGCGGCGTGCCGGGGGCAATGCAGCAAGCGCTTGCGGTGGCAGACCACTGAGGCTGTCCGGGGATGCCGCATTTCCGGGCCATATCCGGTAGGTCGTCGTGGCTTCCGGCGCATAGCGATAGAAGCCGATTTGTTCAAACCGCGTGACAACCGTATTGGCACGCGCACTTGTTGCAGCGCCTTGCCATTGCAGCTGTGCTGCATCACCTGTCACGAGATAGGCACTGCGCGCCACGCCGGGCAGCAGTGCCAGCACCAGAAATATCACTGACAGAAGCAGCGCACAGACACACAACCACGCGGCAACATTGCCCACCGGCCGGTTCACCGGCTGGCGGGCAATTGTTGCTGCCGCATGGCTGTACATTGGCGCTGTCATGTCGGTGTTACTCGACCGTCACACGGAAGAGTACTACCGCACTTTCACCATCCAGAATCTGACCCGTCGCGCCACCGGGGCTGTTGATCGCCGCACCGGTTCCCGCAAACGGGAAGGTGCCGCTGTCCGGTGCGCCAAACGCAGTGCCATTCAGGTTAGTGCTGTCTTCGACATAGCGACTGTATTGCGGGATCTGATCCGTCAGCACCGCACCCGTGACATCTTCGCCGGGAATGGTCGACGCGGTAATGCGGTACTCCAGCACGTCACCCGGGCGAGCTGTTACTCCACTGGTGGCGAAGGCACCGCCCAATGTGACGTTGCGGACTTCCTTGGTCAGCGTGGCTTCGCCAGATAGTACGGCGACACTACCCGAGGTGTCGGTGAATACCACCACGTCACCCGGGCCGCCCGGGCCTGGTGCGGTAGTGCTGCCCTGAACTTCAATCTCGTGGCTGCCGCCGGTACCCGGCACGGTGATTGCCCCTGCATCCAGCGTTACCGTGAAGCTGCCCACTTCGCCGATCTGCGTGCCTACCGGAATGTTCCCGGCGATGATGGCGGGCGCACTGCCGACCGGCGCCAGTTGTAGCGCCGTCGCTACTTCCGGTGTCGTCGTGTTGCCGGACGTCGTCGCCGGCGTGCCGGGTGTGACACTGCTCAAAGTGTAGAAGTAATCCGTACCGCCGATGTTCAGGCGTACGCGATCTCCCGGTGCCAGATGTGTTTCCGACCCGGCTGGAATGAATACCGTGCCGGCCGAGGAGGGCAGGGAGGTGATAGAAGCACCCAGTACCAGGGATGCCGGTGCAACAGCCAGATTGGCTGGCGCGGCAACGCCTGTGTCATTGGTGGAAACCTGAAGATCAAACGTATCTGCGCCGTTACTGGTGTTGGTGACGCTGTAGGTCACAACAACGGTATCGCCGGAGAAGGCTTGTTCAGAAGTGGAAACGATCGTCGGTGTGGACCCGACGGTCAGCACCTGCACATTGACATGCGCCGAGATCTGGCCGCCGTCAAAGTTCATGGTCGCGACATTATGAATCGTGGCGCCGCCGCCAACCGATGCAAGCACCGGCCCGGCAACAACTGACAGGGCCAACCCCGCCAGACAGCGTTTGAAGTAAGACATTTGTATCCCCCTGACAGATCGGAGCATGGCGTGCCATGCCCCGATCTTTTTTCTTATTGTCAGTTATCGATCCGGACCTGGAATTTCACAAAGCTGAATTCGTCCGCATCCAGGGAACCACCTTCGGCGGTTGCGTCATCACCACCGGCACCGGCATAGAAAATGACGGTTTCGTTAGCGCTGTCGTAGGTCCCCGCATCATTGTCACTGCTGCCGTCTGCAACGACCTGCCAGGTCCCCGAACCATTGGCATCCGCCGTCGCGGGGTCGATACGCAAGGAGCCCGACTCATAGGTGATGAACTGCGGGATCGGATCCGTGATGATAATGTCCGTGGCTTCGACCGCACCGGCGGCGGTGTTGTCGACCACAATCAGATACTCCATCAGGTCACCCGGGTTGCCACCCACACCGGCGGTGTAATAGGTCGCGCTGTTGACCGTCCGTGCGCCCGTTCCCGTCACGGCGTTGTCGACGTTGCGGACATACTTGAGAACCGTCAGCACAGGACGCACTACCGTTATCGTGGTCTCGTCACCGTCCACCGTTACAGCACCATCTTCCTGGGAGGTAAAGGTTGTGGTGACAACGTGTGTACCGCTGGTTGCCGGCAACGTCGTGGAGGCTGTCAGTACCGTTACGGTTACCGTACGTTGCTGCCCGATGATCGACCCGATTGCGTGTGACTCATTAAGGGCCGTCTCCAGTGTCAGCGTAACGACGTTGGTGCTTGCGCCGGTGCTTTCATCAATGCCGCCCGCTGCAATAACAACGGATTCTTCGTTCGGCATGCCAGGGTTAAGGATGATGGTGTCACCGGCAGCCAGGCCATTGACGGAACCGTCGGCAATCGCGTCAAAGGGTACTTCGATGGTGGTGTCACCTGCAGAAGCCGGATTGGCAACCGTGGTAGCACCCAGCGCAACAGATGCCGCACCGCTAAAGGCGGGCGCGCCGTTCATATCGGTATTGACTGACGCAGATGAGATCAGATACAGGTCCGGGCCATTGGCGGTTGCCGTTACCGTGTAATCGATATCATAGGAGGTGTTACCGGTTGCCGGATTGATGCTGGTCGGATCCACGCTAACCAGGGGCGCAGAGGCGACCAGGTTGACGGTGATACTGACACTGGCGGTGACGTCCGGTTGCGCATTGTTTGCCGCATCGCTGAAGCTGACCGTGACACTGTTCTGAATCACTGTGTTTGCTGCGGTACTGGCCAGTGCTGGTGTCGCCATGAACGCCACCCCCGCCAGCAACACCGTCGCAATCTGACGATGGATCAATGTTTTCATCTTGCTTCCCCTGTACTTGGTACGCCTTTTTTTATAACTAAAGCCCGCCTGGCGTGATCAACGGGCAGTTCCGTAAGCCAGCAGATGCCGGGGCCGGAATTACTCAACCATCACTGAAAAGCCCACAGAACCGGAGCGGCCCGCAGGGATTTCCGACACCTGCCACCGAACAGCCGTCAGCTGACCTGTCTCAGTGTTGGTGTCGAGAGATATTTCTGTGCCATCGCCCCATGCACTGTCCGGGACGTAGCGCGTGCCGGCGGGCACAGGATTATCGAGGCGGATATCGCGGGCATCGGATGTGCCGTCGTTGCGGTAGGTCAGTGTGTAGAAGATTTCATCGCCTGGCAGTGCATCTTCAGCGACAACGCGCTGAACGGTTTCGGCACCTTGCTCGTCTGTCACAATGATTTCTTTCTCTGCCACCATTTGTACTGACATGTTCGGTGCAGCATGAAGCCCTGCGGACAACAGACTGCTCAGCAATGCCATCGCGAAGATCAGATTGCGATTGATCATTGGTTTCTCCCGTAAACATCATCGCTGGACCCCCCGCATGCGGGAGTTCCCCCAACCTATGATTGTTTACGAGCAGGCATGGATATGTACTGAACCGCGGATGAACAGCCTATGAACAGGATCGTGATAATGGAGGGTGAAGCGAGGAAAGCAGGGGAAAATACGTCGCGTACAGCCGTATGGGCGTAATGATATTAACGGGTCGTTCAGGCAGGTGACTGAACGACCTCTGGACCCAGGCGATAACCGATGCCGGGTACTGTGACGATGACTTGCTCACCGTCCAGGTCGCTGGTCAGCTTTTTACGCATCCGGTAAATCAGCACGGTGACCGTCTCGGGATTGCTGCCATTGATATTGCGGGACAGCACATCGGCCAACTGCTCGCGGGTCAGCGCAGCGCCCTTGGCTTTGACCAGGGCCAGCAGAATATCCAGCTCCCCGCGGGTCAGCGTCAGCCGATGCCCGTGTTCATCATGCAGGCTCCACTGGTCCGGGAGCAGTGTCCAGGAGCCGAAGCTGATGCGCTGCACTTCTTCTGACGTCCGGTTACGATTACGTTGCCGGGCCAGGAAGTTACGCACGCGCAGCTCGAGCTCGCGGACATTGAAGGGTTTGATAACGTAATCATCCGCACCCAGCTCCAGCGCCGTCAGCCTGCTTTCGTGATCTGCTCTGCCCGACACAACAAACACCGGCACATCAGAGGTCGCACGCAGGCGGCGTAGCAGTACCAGGCCATCCTCGTCCGGTAAATTGAGATCCAGCAGAACAAGATCATGGGCCGGATTAGGCACCTGCTCGAGAAAAGTGGCGCCGCAAGCCGCCTCCGTGACCTCATATCCCTTGAGATTGAATACCTCACGGATTGCGGCACGCAGCATGTCATCGTCTTCCACCATCAGTAGGCGATCCATTCAATTCCCTCAACACAGATTGGTCATCGGAAGGCTGCTGCCAGGCAACAGTGTCCAGCCGGAAGGTGATCGTGGGGGGTCATTCTGCAAGTTCCACGCCACCCGATTGCCAATGCAGGGCTTTCACTCTGCGCAAAAGATGGTACATCGCCGTGCGTCTTATTATAACGCATTGATATATATGATTATTTTTAATTCTGATTCGGCGGTTTATCATGCCGGGGCAGCGCCGACCGTGCCCTGCGCTTTGCGCAGGGCGACGGTCATCGCAGCCTGAAGCTCGTTGTTCAGGCACCCAGTTTGGCAAAAGCCAACAAATTTTGGCGCCTCATACTGCCAACTGTGTCACTAAATCCATAATGCTGCTTAAACGTCCAGGTTCGAGACCTGCAAGGCGTTGGATTCAATGAACTGTCGACGGGGGTCGACGTCATCGCCCATCAATGTAGTGAAGATCTGATCTGCGCCGATCGCATCCTCGATGGTCACCTGGAGCATGCGACGGCTGCCCGGGTCCATGGTCGTTTCCCACAGCTGGTCCGGGTTCATTTCACCCAGCCCTTTGTAGCGCTGAATGCTGGTGCCCTTGCGCGCTTGCACCATAAGCCACTCCAGCGCTTCGGCGAAATGGCGGATCGGACGGCGGCTCTCACCGCGCTCAACCGCTGCATCCTCGGCCAGCAAACCTTCCAGCTTTTCGCCCAACGTGCGGATACGGGCGTAGTCCGGTGAGGCGATAAAATCCGAAGAGATGCGGTATTCGCGGGACACACCGTGAGCAAGTACTTGCACACTTGGTAGCAGCCAGCCACGCTCGGTATCTTTCACCGGCGTGATGACAACGCGCTGGGTCTCGTCACTGTTGCGATTCGAGCGTACGGCCAGGTTTTCACACCACTCTGCCATGAAGCTTTCATCTCTCATGCGGTCTTCATTGAGAGACGGCACGTAGATCAGCTGCTCCAGCACATACGAGGGGAAAATCCGGGATTGGCGGGCAACCACTTTCATGACGCCACGGTACTCGCGAATCAGGCTTTCCAGGCGCTCGCCGGTAATAGGCGGTGCGCCGTTACCCGGAAGCAGGGCACCTTTATCCAGCGCGATATTGGTGAGGTACTCCTCCAGGGCGACATCGTCCTTGAGGTAGTTTTCCTGCTTGCCCTTCTTGATCTTGTACAACGGCGGCTGGGCAATATAGATGTAGCCGCGCTCGATCAGCTCGGGCAACTGGCGGAAGAAGAACGTCAGCAGCAGGGTACGAATATGGGAGCCATCCACGTCAGCATCGGTCATGATGATGATGCGGTGATAACGCAGCTTGTCCACATTGTACTCGTCCCGACCAATGCCGCAGCCCAATGCCGTGATCAGGGTGCCCACTTCCTGGGAAGAAATCATCTTGTCGAAGCGTGCTTTCTCCACATTCAGGATTTTGCCTTTCAGCGGCAGAATCGCCTGGCTCCGGCGATCACGGCCCTGTTTGGCTGAGCCGCCCGCAGAATCACCCTCCACAATGTAGAGTTCGGACAGGGCAGGGTCTTTTTCCTGGCAATCTGCCAGTTTGCCGGGCAGGCCCGCGATATCCAGCGCGCCCTTGCGGCGAGTCATTTCACGCGCTTTACGGGCGGCATCCCGTGCCCGGGCCGCATCAATGATCTTCTGTACGATGATTTTCGCTTCGGACGGGTGCTCCAGCAGGTAATCCTGGAAACGTTCCGCCATGGTCTGTTCGACGGCAGTCTTCACTTCCGAGGACACCAGTTTGTCCTTGGTCTGGCTGGAGAATTTCGGATCCGGCACTTTCACGGAGATCACGGCGGTCAGGCCTTCCCGGGCATCGTCACCGGAGGTCGCCACCTTCTCTTTCTTGAGGAAGCCTTCCGCGTCCATATAGCTGTTCAGGGTACGCGTCAGCGCCGCCCGGAAGCCCGCGAGGTGTGTGCCACCATCCCGCTGGGGGATGTTGTTGGTGAAACAGAACAGGTTTTCGTTGTAGGACTCATTCCACTGGAGCGCCACTTCAACGCCGATGCCGTCTTCGCGGTCTACCTGGAAGTGGAAAACCTTGTTCAGCGGCGTTTTCACGCCATTGAGGTAGGTCACAAAGGCAGCCAGGCCACCCTCGTATTCAAAGATATCTTCGTGGTCTGAACGCTCATCCCGCAGGCGAATACGCACGCCAGAGTTGAGGAAGCTCAGTTCCCGCAGGCGTTTTGCCAGAATATCGAAGTGGAAATTGATGTCGGTGAAGGTTTCCGGGCTGGGGCGGAAGCGCACGGTTGTGCCGGTGCCGTCGGTGTCACCCACCATTTTCAGGGGTTCTGTCGGCACCCCGTGACGATAGATCTGCTCATAGAGCTTGCCGTCACGCCGAATAGACAGCTTGAGTTCTTCTGACAGGGCATTTACCACGGAAACGCCCACGCCATGCAGGCCGCCGGATACTTTGTAGGAGTTGTCATCGAATTTGCCGCCGGCATGCAGCACGGTCATGATCACCTCGGCAGCCGATACCCCTTCTTCTTCGTGGATATCAACCGGGATACCACGGCCATTATCAGAGCAAGTGACGCTTTCATCCGGGTGGATGATGACCTGAATTTCAGAGCAGTGGCCTGCGAGCGCCTCATCGATGGAATTGTCCACCAGCTCGAACACCATGTGGTGCAAGCCAGTGCCGTCGTCCGTATCCCCGATATACATGCCGGGGCGCTTGCGCACCGCATCCAGGCCTTTGAGCACCTTGATATTCGAGGAATCGTACTTTTTCTCGGTCATCGTTTTCCCTTTGCGGTTTGCCGCTCTTTCCGTTCAACGCATCCACCCAGAGGCCATGGTTCCTGGCAATCAGGGCACTTGATCAAGCCTGCCATGTTCCACGTGGAACACTTTGACATCATCTTCCGCTGCCAGATCGGGCAGGGCGTCGGCAGACAATGCCGTAATAATCAGTTGCTGCTTCAAGGCCCTTAGGGCCTTGAGCACCGCGCCGCTGTGGGCGTTATCCAGTTCTGAGGCCAAATCATCCACCAGAATCAGGCATTTTCCCTGACGTCCACGAATCAGAAGATTCAGCTGGGCCAGCAGCAGGGCATAACTCAGGGTCTTCAGCTGGCCGCGGGAAAACACATCCCGAACCGGCCCGGCTACACTACCAAGCCGCAGTTCGGCCCGATGTGCACCCTTGCCGGTATGACCTCGCTCGCAATCCCGAGCAAGGTCGGCACGGAGAAGGTCCGCAAGATCCTCACCTTCTGCCCAGCCCTGATAGAGCGACATGGTCACTTCCGGCAGCTCGCCGATATCAACCAGTACCTCATCCAGGTAGGGCCTGAGAGCCTCCAGGTACCCACTACGCAACTGACTGATTCTAGCAGATGACAACGCAACTTGCTGGTCCCATGGCGCTATTTCTCGGGCATCAGGGCGCCCGTTGCGCAGCAGTCGGTTTCGCTGCTGGAGCGCCACATTGAGGGCACGCCAATCACCGAGGAAAGATTGTTCCACGTGGAACAATCCCCAGTCGAGAAAGCGCCTTCGACCGGATGATGGACCCTCCACGATATCCACCGTACCGGGGTGAAACACCTGAACTGGCAGTAATCGGGCCAGATCACTCAGCCCGCGCACACTGGCGCCATCCAGCTTCAAGCCAGAAAACTGCTGTCTCGTGCGTGCCATACCCAGACGATGCTGCCGCTCATCAGACAGCACTTCCGCATAGAGCACCGTTTCCTGCGCCGCTTCATTCACCAACCGCTGTAATCGACCACTGCGGAAACTCCGGCCTGAACCGAGCAGGTATACCGCCTCGAGCAAGCTGCTCTTGCCCGAACCGTTATCGCCAAACACCAGGTTCACACCAGGGCCGGGTTCGAATTCAACACGGGAATAGTTGCGGAACGCTGTCAGTACGAGGCGCTGCAGCATAGGGGGGAGTATCGAAAGTCAGGGAGGAGGGGGAGGGCACCACAGCCCGACCGGCTAGCCAGCCGAGCTGCGGAACAACACGCTTTCACGATCAGAGGCGCATCGGCATGACGACGTAGAGTGTCGCTGCCACATTAGGATCTGTGACAACAGCGCTGCTGTTGCTGTCGCCCAGCTGTATCTGTACCTCGGTACCGTGCAGGGTGTTCAGCACATCCAGCAGATAGCTCACGTTGAAACCGATCTCGAGCTCGGTGCCCTGGTAGTCCACGGACACTTCTTCTTCTGCTTCTTCCTGCTCGGGGTTATTGGCCTGCAGCTTGAGGCTGGCCTCGGACAACTGGATACGCACGCCCCGATACTTTTCGTTGGACAGAATGGCCACCCGGCTCAGGGCATGTCGCAGGGTTTCCCGATCTGCCAGTATCCGGCGCTGTCCTTCCCGCGGCACCACACGGTCGTACTCGGGGAACTTGCCGTCCACCAGCTTGGAGGTAAACGTCACATCACCGGCGATAACGCGCACATGGTTATTGCCCACGGTCAGTTTGACCGGCTGGCTCACATCACCCAGCAGGCGGGCCAGCTCCATGATGCCTTTGCGCGGCACGATAACCTGACTCTCTGTCGTGATGCCCTCGATCTCCGCATCGGCCATCGCCAGACGGTGACCGTCTGTGGCCACGGTGCGCAGACGTCCTTTACGCAATTCCACCAGCATGCCGTTGAGGTAGTAACGGACATCCTGCTGGGCCATGGAAAAGGCCGTGCTGTCGATCAGCCTGCGCAGCTGGTCCGGCGCCACATCCAGGGCAGCACCGCCGATATCGTCTTCCAGATTCGGGAACTCTGATGCCGGCAGGGTAGACAGGGTGAACCGACTGCGGCCAGAGCGGACGATCATGCGCTCGCCATCCACCTCAAAACGAAGGTCTGCTTCTGCGGGCAGGCTCTTGCAGATATCCAGCAGCTTGCGCGCCGGCACCGTCGTTTCACCACCGAGGACTTCGCCTTCCAGCCCCAGCCGGGCAACCAGTTCCAGTTCCAGATCTGTGCCGGTGATGGCCAGCTGCGAGTCCGTGACTTCAAGCAGGACATTAGAGAGCACCGGCAAAGTCTGGCGCCGCTCGACCACCCCGGCCACCTGTTGCAAGGGCTTCAGCAGCAGCTCGCGGTTGATGGTGAATTTCATATTATTCCCCTACATTCCATATGGTTAATCAGGAGGTCAGACTGCGCAGCAGGTTCTGATAATCTTCTTCGATCTCGGTGCTCCCTTCCCGCAGCTCTTTCATCTTCCGGCAAGCATGCAACACAGTAGTATGATCACGGCCACCAAACGCCGCGCCAATCTCCGGCAGGCTGTGGCTGGTCAACTCTTTCGACAACGCCATGGCCATCTGTCGCGGCCTGGCCACAGACCGACTGCGACGGGGTGACAGCAAGTCCGCTATCTTGATCTTGTAGTACTCCGCCACGGTACGCTGGATGTTGTCCACGCTCACCTGGCGTGCCTGTATGGCCAGCAAATCCCGCAGCGCATCCTTCACCAGGGCGATGTCCAGCTGTGCCCCTGTGAAGCGCACATGGGCGATCACCCGCTTCAACGCACCTTCCAGTTCACGCACATTAGACCGGATACGTTGCGCAATAAAGAAGGCCGCATCGTTGGGCAGCTCGATACGGGCTTCCTCTGCCTTCTTCTTCAGAATCGCGACGCGAGTCTCCAGCTCCGGCGGCTCCATGGGCTGGGACAAGCCCCAGCCGAACCGGCTCTTGAGCCGTTCCTCCAGCCCGTCGATCTCCTTGGGAAACTTGTCGCAGGTCAGGATGATCTGCTGGCCGTTCTCAAGCAAGGCATTGAAGGTATGGAAAAACTCCTCCTGGGATTGCTCCTTGCCGGCAAAGAACTGGATATCATCGATCAGCAGGGCATCTACGGTCCGGTAGAACCGCTTGAACTCATTGATCGTCTTGTTCCGCAGTGCGGAGATCATGTCGGCGACAAAGCGTTCGCTGTGAAGGTAGACCACCTTGGCGTTGGGGTTACGGCGCAGCAGGCCATTGCCCACGGCATGCATCAGGTGCGTCTTGCCCAGGCCCACGCCCCCGTAAAGCAGCAGGGGGTTATAGCCGTGGGTGCCCGGATTCTCAGCCACTTGCTGCGCGGCGGCTGCGGCCATCCGGTTGGACTTGCCTTCCACAAAGTTATCAAACAGAAAGGCACTATTGAGGTTGCTGCGATGTTTGGGCGCTGTGGCTGCCTGGCTGCCCCCCTGCGCCGCTTCCCGGGTGGGCGTCACCGTGGGGGCGCTGGACTGCGAGTAGCTCCCTGGCAACGACGCAACCTGCCCCACGGGGCTACCGGACGGGTTGCTGGCTGCACTGCCCTGTGAACTGCCCGCTGTATTGCCACCGCCAGCGCCTTCTCCGGCAGACAGCACAGACGATACGACCTGCGGCCGCGAAGCGCCGACCTTCATGTTGATGCTGGGCACAGGCCCGGTCTGCAGTTCCCCCATCAGCTCGCCGATACGGTCCAGGTACTTGTCCCGTACCCAGTCGACAATAAAACGGTTCGGGGCAAACAGGATCAGCTCGCCGCCGTCCGCAGACGCGACAACCTGCAGGGGCCGGATCCACATACTGTATTGCTGCGCGGGAAGCTCGTCTTCAAGACGGGCCAGACACCGGTTCCAGAGTTCTTCGGACACGTCCCTGCCTTTCGCTGGTACATACATCTGGTACATACGTAAATGAAGCAGGCATTCTAACCCTGCAGGCAGCCGTTATCCACAGCCATTCCACACCCGGACTGTGCCCCCCGCACCCTCTTTTTTCTGTGGATAACCTTGGGCGCGACAGGGCGCACAAGGTCGGTACAACACTGTGCATGGAACGGTGGACTGTTTTCATCCACCGCCATCCACCGGTTCTCCCCAGCTTCCCGGCCCTTGCCGCACCGGGATACCAACCGTTTACACACAGGTTAACTGTATGTTTTATATTGACTTTTCAAACTTATCCACTGAAATCCGTTTGCCTATTACTATCACTATTACCTTAAAAGACTTAAATATATAAAAGATATAATAATAAGCAGTCCGCACTCCGTAGGCCGCCCGGAAATCGCCGTTTGACACCGGGGAACCGCTCCCCTAGAATTGCCGCCCTTCTCAAGACCAGCTGATCCCGTGGGGATGATGCAATGAAACGTACATTTCAACCGAGCAATCTGAAGCGCAAGCGCACCCATGGTTTCCGTGCCCGCATGGCAACCAAGAACGGCCGTGCGGTCATCAATCGTCGTCGTGCCAAAGGCCGCAAGCGGCTGACTGTCTGACCTCTGTCTGCGTTCTTTTGCCCCGCTTGCTGATCTCCTCGACGCTGCGCTCATGACCGGTATAACTGGCGAGCCCGGCGCAGGTGATCATGAAGCGGGGACGCACGAACTCGACAAACCGCGCCAGGGCTATCGATTTCTTCGTGCCAATCGTCTCCTCCAGCCTGCCGCCTTCCAGCGTGTATTCAACCAGCCTGATTACAAGGTCGGTGGACGCCACTTCCTGTTTCTAGCCCGTGAAAACCAGACCGATCTGCATCGGCTCGGCATGGTCATTGGCCGTAAGCGCGCCAAACGTGCTGTAGACCGTGCGCTGGCCAAACGCCAGCTGCGGGAAAGGTTTCGTCAGCGCCCCGAGCAGCTGGCCGGCCTTGATATCGTAGTTATCCTGCGTGGCAATCTGAAGCATCCTGATGCCGCAATCCTGCGGGCCGAGATCGATAGCCTCTGGGACAAGCTGCTTGCCAAGCGCCATCAGGCTTGAGACACTGCCCGCCGATTTTCTCGCCGCCAAAAAGCCCGAATTATGGAAATCCAGCGCGCTCTGATTCTTACCGCGATTGCCGTGGTCACCTACCTGATGATTCTTGCCTGGCAGGAAGATTACGGCAGGGCTCCGGAAGTCGACCATGCTACCGTTACCCGGGATCAGGGCTCTGTGCCCGGTGATACCCTCGGCGACAGCTTCGACGAAGGGGGCGACCGTCCTGCGGCGGTTGCGGCCAATGCGAATGGTGATGATGACATCCCTTCTGCAGAGGAAGCGCCGCGCGCTTCGTCCGCTGCCGCGGACGAAGCCATCCCTGCCACGGCGAACCAGGCACCCAGTGCCACAGCCGAACGGCTGATTACTGTACGCACCGATATCCTGGAACTGGAAATTGATCGGCTGGGTGGCGATATCGTTCGCATTTCCCTGCTTGATTATCCGCGCCAGGTCGATACGCCTGATGAACCCTTTGTGTTGCTGGAACGCTCCAGCGCCCGGACCTATGTGGCCCAGAGCGGTATTGTTGGGGCTAATGGCACCGACAGTGCAGAAGGTCGCCCTACCTGGCAGGCCGAACAGGCACGCTACACACTCAGCGAGAACGAGCATGAGCTGAATGTCGACCTGTACTATCGCCAGGACAGCGGCGCTGAAATTATCAAGCGATTTACCTTCGAGCGTGGCAGCTACCTCATCCGTCATTCTCACATTGTGCGTAACAACACCAATGAGATCTGGCAGGGCGCGCTTTATGGTCAGATCAAGCGGGACGGTTCCGACGATCCGGGTAAGTCTTCCGCTGGCTTTATTCCCATGCCGACGTATCTGGGCGGTGCATACTGGAGCAGCGATAAGCCCTACAACAAACTGACGCTCTCCAATATGCGCGATGAGAATCTGCGCACCACCCAGGAAGCGGGCTGGGTGGCCATGATCCAGCACTATTTCCTGTCCGCCTGGATTCCTGATCCGAGTGAGCGTCATACCTTCAGTAGCGTCTATCGTAAGAACCAGGATGAATACATCCTGCGCTTCATGTCGCCGACAACGACGGTCGCCCCGAACAGCGAAGGCGTGCTTTATACCGAGTTTTATGCCGGCCCCAAGCAACAGGATAATCTGAGAGCCATCAGTCCCGGTCTGCACATGACGGTGGATTATGGTTGGCTGTGGTTCATCTCCCAGCCGATCTTCGCAGTGCTGGTGTTCCTGCAAAGCGGCCAGATCAGTATTTTCGGTAACCAGTTCGACGTGGGCTTTGGTGTCGGCAACTGGGGTATCGCGATCATTCTGCTGACCCTGCTGATCAAGCTGGCGTTCTTCAAACTGTCCGCAGCCAGCTACCGGTCCATGGCGCGTATGCGCAAGGTGGCGCCGGAGATGCAGCGCATTCGTGAGCAGCACAAGAGCGATCGGCAGAAGCAGTCCCAGGAGCTGATGAAGCTCTACCAGAAAGAGAAGATCAATCCGCTGGGCGGGTGTTTGCCGATCCTGGTGCAGATGCCGGTGTTCATCGCGCTCTACTATGTGTTGCTGGAATCTGTCGAGCTGCGCCAGGCGCCTTTCTTTGGCTGGATTCAGGATCTGTCGCTGATGGACCCCTGGTTTATCCTGCCGTTGTTGATGGGCGCCTCCATGTGGTTCCAGATGCGTCTGAACCCGACCCCGCCGGACCCGACCCAGGCTCAGGTGATGAAATGGATGCCGGTCATCTTCACGGTGTTCTTCCTGTGGTTCCCGGCAGGTCTGGTGCTGTACTGGTTGACCAACAACCTCCTCTCCATCGCGCAGCAGTGGGTCATCACTCGCCGGATCGAGAACGAGTAAGGTGGGCCCTCGGCCCACCTCATGTAATATCTGCTGATGCAGCCGGATCAGGACACCATCGTCGCTATCGCCACCGCCCCGGGTCGGGGCGGTATCGGCGTGGTACGTCTTTCCGGTTCTGACGCACAACGCATCGCCGCGCGCTTGATTCGCCCCGGTCTGTCTCTCAAACCCCGCTTCGCCCACTTCACAGAATTCCACGCGCCGGATGGCGTCGTCATCGATGAGGGCCTGGTGCTCAGCTTTCCGGGGCCACATTCTTTTACCGGAGAGGATGTGGTGGAATTGCAGGGGCACGGTGGCCCGGTGCTGCTGGATCAAGTGGTGCAAACCTGCCTTCATCACGGCGCGCGACAGGCCCGGCCGGGTGAATTTTCCCTGCGCGCCTTTCTCAATGATCGGCTGGACCTGGCACAGGCTGAGGCCATCGCTGATCTGATTGATGCCGGCACGGTCAGTGCTGCCCGGGCAGCCGCAGGGTCCTTGCGGGGCGTATTCTCCCTGGAGGTGAATGCGCTGGTGGAGCAATTGATCCAGCTGCGGATCTATGTTGAAGCAGCGATTGATTTCCCCGAGGAAGAGATCGACTTTCTCAGTGATGGCAAGGTGGCCGGTGATCTGGCGGCACTGATTGCAGCGACGCAACAGGTTCTGGCGAATGCGCGCCAGGGTAGCCTGCTACGGGATGGCATGACGCTGGTGATTGTCGGGCGCCCCAACGCGGGTAAGTCCTCACTTCTCAATGCACTGGCAGGCAATGAGGTAGCGATTGTTACCGACATAGCCGGTACAACCCGGGATCTGTTGCGGGAGACCATCCAGATTGACGGCATGCCGTTGAACATCATCGACACGGCTGGTCTGCGGGAATCTCCAGACCAGGTGGAGCAGGAAGGTATCCGGCGGGCCTGGGCAGCGCTGGAACAGGCAGATCGCATCCTGTTGGTCGTGGATTCCCAGACTGTCACACCGGGCCAGCTGGCGAACACCGATCAATTGTTGCCAGATCAGGAGAAGCGCCTCTCGTCACTGGGTATCCCGATCACGGTGATTCTCAACAAGGCCGATCTTTCCGGACTTGCGCCCGGTATACAGACAGTCGACCACGCCACCCTGGCGATCTCCGCCACCTCGGGCGACGGCCTTCAGGCGCTGCGCCAACATCTCACTCAGGCCGCAGGATTCCACAGCGACGCGGCCAGTCCTTACTCGGCACGGCGGCGCCACCTGGTGGCGCTGGAGCAGGCCCTTGCGGCCATGCATCATGGTACGGCCCAGCTTCACGGTCAGGCGGCCGGAGAGCTGCTGGCAGAGGATTTGCGCGCCGCACAGCAGGCTCTGGAGGGGATCACCGGGGCTTTCAGTGCCGATGACCTGCTGGGCCGCATTTTTTCAAGCTTCTGTATCGGAAAGTAGCCACAATACAGAAAGTGCGCGATGGAACCTTTTCACTGCCCGGGGCGTGTATTTCACTATGGCACTATCTCCAGATGATCTGGCGAGACAGAAGCAGTTCGAGATGCTGCTGGGCCCCTGCCTGCCTGGCTTGTATCGCGTCGCCCGTCGCTTCACGGAAAACAGCCATGATGCGGAAGACCTGCTGCAGACGGTGCTGTTGAAGCTCTACCCGAGACTGGACGAGCTGGCAGGCATTGAAAAGCTGATGCCCTGGCTGACCAAGGTGCTGTTGCGGGAGTTCATAGACGACCAGCGTCGGCAGAACCGCTGGTTGCGTGTCGTGCAGCCGGAGCACGAGATCGAGAACACCCTCAGCTTCCAGACAGCCCTGGAAACAGTCCAGGAAGCACCCGATCAGCTGCTGGATGAATCCCGGACAGCACGCAAGGTCAGAACCGCTCTGGACAGTCTTTCCACCGATCATCGGGTATTGGTCATCATGCACGACATGGAGGGGTATGCTCTGGAGGAGCTCAGCGGAATACTCGATCTGCCGATGGGCACCGTGAAGTCCCGGTTGCACCGAGCCCGGGCCCGCTTGAGAGAATTGCTGGAAAAGGACGCCGCCCCGCCCGGTCCGCGTGTCAAGGTATGGAGGTATTTCCACAATGAAATGCGATGAGCTGAACGATCAGCTCGATGATTACATCGATCATCGGCTCTCGGACAATGCCCGTGCTGAATTCGAAGCGCATATGGAAAGCTGCGCGGCGTGCTGCGGCCGGGTTGCCCGGGCACTGTCATTGCAGAATACCTTGCGCAGTCTGGAAACGCCGCCGATGCCGCAGGACATGGCTGAGCGCCTGTTCCGGCGTGTGGCAGAAGAAGACATGGCCCGGCGAGCTGCCGAAAAACAACCGGACTCGCGGGTGAACCGACTGTTAAAGCCTGGCCTGGCGGCTGCGGTCATGCTGGGGCTGCTGCTGGGCTGGGGGCTTTTCAGCCCCGGGCCGGAGCGCGCTGGGCTGACCGAGTGGGTGCTACTGGATCTGAATGACGTGCGAGAGGTCCAGTTCGCCGTCAATGCACGGGATGCCCTGGAGGGCGTCACGCTGACGCTGCGGATTCCCGACAATACGGAACTGGTAGGGTATCCGGATCAACGGGAGCTTACCTGGACCACGGATCTGCGCCAGGGGCCCAACCTGTTGTCCCTGCCGCTGCGCGGTGCCCGTGCCGGGCAGGGGGAAGTCGTGGTCATGATTGACACCCCATCCGGACGGCAAACCCAGAAAGTGTTGTGGGTGGATACCGCACATCACCAGCGTTCCGATGGCATACCCATGACATTGGAGACACCGGCAACGTGAGCAAGAGCATGCCGGGTGAGGAGAGAAAGATGGCGCTTAGAGCATACCTGGCCGGGTTGGCGATGCTACTGCTTCTGCCGGTAGCGCCGGTTGCATTCGCCCAGGATGTCGAGATCACAATCGATATCATTGATGATCCGACAGGTTCCGCGTCTGCGATCAGCAGTCGCATCGAATTGCCGCGCAATGAAAATACTCCCGCCGGGCGGCAGGGTGGTGATGCAGCACGGCAAGCGTCCGAGCGAGCTCGGGATCGGCAGGACAATCATGGCAGATCCAGGGCAGATGAAGTCCGTGAGCAATTGAATTTGCCGGAGCCGCCCCGTCGGCCCGTTGACCCTCCGGGAAGGCCCTGATTCTTCCCTGCATTTCCTGCTGATTAGTGGAACACTATGCGTACAGTCATCTCACCAGCCTTGTTGTTGCTGGTGCTTTTCGTGGCAGGCATCTCTGACGCGATCGCTCGGGACGATGCAAATACATCCTTTCAGCAAGGTGTAGAGGCATTCCGCAATGATGACTTTCTCGGTGCCAGGGACTATTTTCTGCGTGCCAGAAATCTGGGCATGGAAAGCCCCGGTCTTTACTACAATCTCGGTGTGGCTAGTTACCGGTTGCGTGATTATGCCACGGCGGAGGATGCCTTCCTTTCCCTGCAGGATAACCAGGCCTGGCGTGGGCTTGCGTTCTATAACATTGCGTTGATTGCGGAACGGCAGGCAGATCCGCAGCGCGCGCGCGAATTCTACAGAAACGCCTGGCACACGGGAGACAGCCGTGTCAGCTATCTGGCCGAGCAAGCCCTTGATCGATTGGGTGACAAGCCGCCAGGCTATGCGGTGTTCCTCAGCCTGTCACTGGGCCACGACAGCAATGTGACGTTCTCGCCTGAACAGAGCAGTGCGGATGATGCCGATCAGTTTGCCAATGCCTACGTCAATGCCCGTTATGATCTGAACCCTGACTGGCACCTTGAAGGCAGCGCCTACGGCCGGCGCAATGCGAGCATCAATGAGTTCGATACCTCATTCTATGATGCGGCAATCCGTCGCTCGAAACGTTTCGGCGAGTGGCACGGTGCCGTGGGAGCGAAAGTAACGACGCAGTTTCTCGACGGCGAAAAGTACCAGACCGCGTACGGCAGCGATGCCTTTTTCCTGAGATCCGTTTCCGATAGCACCTTTGTTGGTGCGGGGCTGGATGTTGATCGCGTCCAGGCTGGCAGCAACTTTGAATATCTGGATGGATGGCGCGTGCGGGGGCATATGCGCTGGAGTACCCCGGTGCAGGCGGGCCGGCTTCAGAGTGCCTACCGTATTGAAGCCAACGACCGCAGCGATCTTCGCAGCGAAGATGATTTTGCCAGCTTCTCCCCGCTGCGACACCGGTTACGACTGTCTCTGCGCTACCCCATCAACCTATGGACGGTCACCTCAACGCTCGGCTATGAACACAGCCATTATCAGAGACGCTATCGCATCGGTGATGAGCGCGTGCAGCGCCTGGATGACATGTTGACGGTCAGCCTGCGAGCCGATCGGTATATCCGTACCAACTGGGTGCTGTTTGGCCAGATAGATTACACGGATAACGACAGCACTATCGCGAACAATCGTTACCAACGTCACGAATTTCAGCTCGGCCTGGAAATTCTTGTTCCGTAAGGTGCTCCGGAAAGGAACCTTTCAGGGTTCACAGTCGTGTCACAGATAACAGCATGCTGAATGACAGCGGGTTGCCGCTATGCCGGCATGGCATGAGATCCGGCATCTTTCACCATACGGAGACGTGATGATGGATATGCTCAGAAAGCTGATGATTGGCATACTGCCTTTTGGCATTGTCGCGATGCCGCTCGTGGCCAGTGCTGCAGATGAAGAGGCCACTATCGAAGTGGTTGTCGAGGCGGAAGCCGAGCCGGACATGATTGCAGAGCAACTGTCACTGCCGGAAACGGCCAGCGAAGAAGCGAAGCAGCGTTCAGCGGCTGGCCTGGAAACAGCAAACCAGGCGCGCGAAAGACGGGAAGAGACCGGCCGCGAGACGGCGCGTGGCGCCCGTGAGCGTCGCCAGCTTGGCGCCGGATTTGGTGCAGGTGGAGGCAAGCCTGACGGCACGCCGGGCGGTCCGGATAGCACGCCGCCGGCAGCACCGTAATGGAGCGCTCCTCCGACAACATATCGACGATATAGAAGCTTTCCCTTCACCGGCGTCTGGCCGGTGTTCCCCCCCAGCGGCACCTCCCATTTCCGGTGCCGCTTTTTTATTTGCGCTGCTTGTGCCTGACCCGGTTTCGCCATCACCGCTGCCAGCGGATTCTCCCCCTGCGTCCAGGTCCCATGCGCGTCCGGCGTCGACCCCGAAGCCGTAACGTTGCTGTCGTTCCGTTGCAGCCGTTCTATCTCGGTCGTTGCATCTCAGTCTTTCCATGGCAGGCCTTGAGCCCGGCCTGTGATACCGTTACAACTGTGGGTCGTCAGGGAGATATGTCATGGCTGGAACACGTACAGAAAAGGACTCCATGGGAGAAATGACCCTGCCGGCGCATGCGCTGTGGGGCGCGCAGACGCAGCGGGCGGTGGAGAATTTTCCGGTCTTTGGACCGTTGCCCGCCTCGTTTATTCATGCTGTGACACAGATCAAATGGTGTGCGGCCGAGGCCAATCGAGAGCTGGGTCTGCTGGATGAGCCGCGCGCGGCAGCTATCCGGGCGGCGGCGGACCAGGTGCTCAACGGGGATCATGACGACCAGTTCCCGGTGGATATCTTCCAGACGGGTTCAGGCACCAGCACCAACATGAACGTGAATGAAGTGCTCAGCCACCTCTGCGAAAGAGAGGGCACGCCGGTGCACCCCAATGATCACGTCAATCTGGGTCAGAGCAGTAACGATACGATCCCCACCGCCATTCACCTGTCAGCGACCATGGCGTTGACCGGTGAGCTGCTGCCCGCGATATCGGAACTGGATGACACGCTGGCACGTCGCGCCGAAGAACTGGACCAGGTCGTGAAAACCGGCCGTACTCACCTGATGGATGCCATGCCGGTGACTTTCGGCCAGGAGCTGGGGGGGTGGCGTGCCCAACTGGCTTTTGCTGGCGAAACATTGCGGCAAGCCCGTGACGGTCTGTTATTGATACCCCAGGGGGGCACCGCGGTCGGCAACGGCGTCAATACGCATCCGGATTTTGCGACAGTGTTTGCCCGGCATCTCAGTGAGCGCAGTGGCCATGCCTTCACCCCGCTGGCGAGCGCTTTTGCAGGGCAGAGTGCGATTGATCGGCCACTGGCCCTGTCCGGCGCATTGCGCGGTTATGCTGTGGTGCTGATGAAGCTGGCCAATGATCTGCGCTGGATGAATGCGGGCCCGATTGATGGCCTTTCCGAGATTCGGTTGCCCGCTGTACAGCCGGGCTCCTCCATCATGCCGGGTAAGGTCAATCCGGTTATTTGCGAATCGGCCTGCATGGTGTCCGCGCAAGTCATGGGGCTTGATCAGGCCAACACCATTGCCGCCCAGAGCGGCAACTTCCAGCTGAATGTCATGTTGCCACTGGTGGCAGCAAATCTACTCAATATGACCGGTATGCTGGCCAATGTGACGGGTATCATGGCGAGCAAGGCAGTGGCCGGCTTTACCGTCAACACCGATCGTCTTGCCGATGCGGTAGGACGGAACCCGATTCTGGTAACGGCCCTGAATCCGGTGATCGGTTATGAAAAGGCGGCGGAAATTGCCAAGCAGGCGTACCAGAGCGGGCGGCCGGTTATCGATGTGGCCGAGGAAATGACAGATCTTTCCCGCGAGGCACTGACACGTTACCTTGATCCGTCGCGCTTGACCCGCGGCGGGTTACAGGACAGTTGATTCAACTCTGACAATAAAGAAACGGAGCTTTCCATGACAGCAAAACTGATTGAACGCACGCCGTCTGCGGTTGACCAGCCTCTGGTGATCCACAGCATTCTCGAGGCAGGCGTGCGCAATGCCCCGGAACAAGAGATCGTTTATGCAGACAAGAAGCGCATGAGCTATCGCGAGTTCGGGGAGCGGATACATCGTCTGGCATCGGCGCTGAACAAGGCGGGTGTGAAACCGGGCGATACCGTTGCGGTCATGGATTGGGATAGCCACCGTTACCTGGAATGTTTTTTTGCCGTGCCGATGATGGGGGCGATCCTGCATACCATCAATGTGCGCCTGTCACCGGAACAGATCCTGTACACCATCAATCATGCCGAAGATGACGTGATTCTGGTGAACCGTGAATTCCTGCCGCTGCTGGACGCCATCAAGAATCGCATCGAAACGGTGAAAACCTTTGTGCTGCTGGACGATGGCGAAGGCCCGGAAAGCAGCAAGATCGACACGGCGGGTGAATACGAGGCGCTGCTGGCAGACGCTGACGCCAGCTTTGAATTTCCGCTGCTGGATGAAAACACCCGCGCGACAACCTTCTATACAACCGGTACCACCGGTTTGCCGAAAGGCGTTTACTTCAGCCATCGCCAGCTGGTGCTGCACACCTTTGCTGCCCGTGCAGCGCTGGGCGGCGACGGCCATGGCCGCTTCAACCAGAACGATGTCTACATGCCGATCACGCCGATGTTCCATGTACACGCCTGGGGCATCCCGTTCCTGGCGGTGCTGCTCGGCGTGAAGCAAGTCTATCCTGGCCGCTATCTGCCGGAAGTGCTGCTGAAGCTGTTGATCACGGAAAAAGTCACCTTCTCCCATTGTGTACCGACCATCATGCAGATGCTGTTGGCCAGTGAGGCGGTGAAGAAAGTCGATCTGACAAAGTGGAAGGTGATCATTGGCGGTTCGGCATTGCCGAAACCCATGGCCCGTGCCGCGCTGGATCTGGGCATTGATATCTACACCGGTTACGGCATGAGCGAAACCTGCCCCTTGCTGACATTGAGCCACATGATGCCGCACATGGCGGAATGGGATCTGGATCGCCAGGCAGAAGTGCGCAGCCGCACCGGCCGCGCCGTACCCATGGTCACCCTGCGCATTGTTGACGAAAACATGCAGGACGTTCCCCATGACGGCAAGAGCCAGGGTGAAGTGGTCGCACGCGCGCCCTGGTTGACCCAGGGCTACCTCAAGGATGAAAAGAATTCCGAACAACTGTGGCGGGGCGGTTGGCTGCACACCGGCGATATCGGTGTCATGGATGCGGACGGCTACCTGAAGATCACCGATCGCATCAAGGACGTGATCAAGACCGGCGGCGAGTGGATTTCATCACTGGATCTGGAAGGTCTGGTGCTGCAGCACAGCGGCGTGGCCGAGTGTGCGGTCATCGGCATGCCGGATGCAAAATGGGGCGAGCGCCCGCTGGCGCTGGTAGTGAAGAAGCCGGATAGCACGGCCACCGAAGACGAGATTCGCGAGCTGGTTGCCGGCTATGCCGAGAACGGCGTGATTTCGAAGTACGGCATTCCGGAAAACATCAAGTTTGTCGATGAGCTGCCACGTACCAGTGTGGGCAAACTCGACAAGAAAGCCATGCGTGCCGAACACCTTCCTGCCTGATCACTGAGTGATCCCGCACGTCCCCGCAGGCATCTGCTGCAGCGGGGACGTGTTTCTCGCGCGCATTAATGCGCTTGTCATACTCCCGCTTCATCCTTTGCTTCCCTGACCCGGTACCGGGCGCCGCGACGCTTGCCGACGGCCGATACAGCCCAGATGCGTGCCAGGTACGTGAGTGTACGGGCCGGGACAGGACCAATCATTCAGGGTGGGCCGGTCAGGGATGGACCCGCCGCAGGGGGAGACAGCGATCGTGGAGATTGCAGCAACGCGAGCACGCATCAGCGATCTGGTCATGCGCGTGCACCCGATACCGCCGAGTATGCTTATGGCGGATGTCGCAGATCTGTTTCTGGCAGACGCCTGCCGCGACCTGCTGTGCCTGCCCATCGTGCGCGATGGCGTGCCGCTGGGCACCATCTCGCGCTATGCCATCATGAAAATATTCCTGCGCCAGTTCGGCCGTGAAATATTTGGCACGCGTCCGATTGAACGCTTCATGAACAGCACGCCATTGCTGGTCAACGTGGATGCAGACGTGGAAGCGGCCAGTGCCTATGTGCGCGAGAACATGATTCTGCCGGTGACCGAAGACTTCATTATTGTCGAGCAGGGCATGTACCGTGGCATGGGGATGGTGACGTCACTGCTGGCATTGATGGAGCAGCGTGTCGCCCAGCGCGGTCACGCACTGGTGCAGGCCAATCAGCGTATCAAGGCCTCGCAGGCACACCTGGTGCAGTCAGAAAAAATGGCATCGCTGGGGCAAATGGTGGCCGGTGTGGCCCACGAGATCAACACACCACTGGGCTATGTGCGCAGTAATGTGGAACTGGCCCGGGACTTTGTTGGCCAGACCAGCAGCGCGTTGGTCGCCGCCAGCAATCTGATCCGTTCGTTGCTCGATGACCGCGCCACCGATGACGAAATCGGCGCGCACCTGGCCACCGCTGCCAGCGCGACGGAATCCGTGGCGGAAACCGGCATTCTTGAAGACATCGCCCCGTTATTCGACGACACGCTGCATGGTATCGAGCAGATCAGTGAGCTGGTGGTCAATCTGCGCAACTTCAGCCGACTTGACCGCGCCCGCGTGGACCGGATCAATCTGAACGAAGCACTGGAGAGTGCGCTGACCATCGGCCGCAACCTGATCAAGCACAAGGCCGATGTGATCAGTGATTATGGCGAGTTGCCGCCGGTGGAATGTGCGGCGTCGCAGATCAATCAGGTGTTCCTCAATATTCTCACCAATGCAGCGCAGGCCATCAGTGATTATGGCCAGATTGTCATCACCACGCGCCCGCCCGACGCCATGAGTGATGGGCCGGTAGAAATCCGGATTCGTGACAACGGCTGTGGCATGCCCGAGACAGTGCGCGCGCGGATCTTCGACCCGTTCTTTACCACCAAGCCGGTGGGCGAGGGCACTGGCCTGGGGCTGTCCATCTGCTACCAGATCATAGAACAGCATCATGGCAGCATTGATGTCAGCTCCGTGCCGGGTGAGGGCACCGAATTCGTTATCCGTCTGCCGGTGCATCAGCGCGCTGGCGTGACAGAACCTACCGCCGAATCCGACACCGCTGTATCGGGAGCCAGGCATGAACAGCAAGCCAATACTGCTATTTGTTGATGATGAAGAGCGCATTCTGCGGACGCTGGTGATGGCGTTCCGCAGCCGCTACCGGGTGCTGTCGGCAAGCAGTGGCGAACAGGCACTCGCGCTGCTGCGCGAACATCCGGTGGATGTGGTGATCAGTGACCAGAGAATGCCGCACATGACCGGTGTCGAAGTGCTGCGCCAGGCCCGGGAGATTGCCCCCCGAGCCATGCGCATCCTGCTGACCGGCTATGCCGAGCTGGCGAGCATCGTCGGCTCTATCAATGAAGGCGAAATTTTTCGCTACGTGCAAAAGCCCTGGCGCCTGGACGAACTGCGCGACACGATTGCCGAAGCCGTCGATATCGCCAGAGTGGCGCCGGACACTACCGCTGCACCGGCAACGGCGCCGGCCACCGGCGGCATCATGGTGCTGGATGGTGACCCGGCGCTCCACCAGCTGATTCGCCAGGCGCACCCCGATCTGCATGTGGAACTGGCCGACAACCTGGATCTGGCCCTGACGCGCATGGCGCAACAGGCCCCCGCGGTGCTGGTCACGGATCTGCAATTGCCCGAGGGCGACATTTCCGATGCGCTGCGTCTGCTCAAGGCGAGCCAGCCCGAGCTGGTGACGTTGGTCGTCACGGCGTTTCGTGACACCGGTCATCTGATCCGGTTGATCAATCAGGCGCAGGTGTACCGCGTGCTGCCCCGCCCGGTAAGCCGGAACATGTTGCTGCGCAGTGTGGAAAGCGCGTTGCGGCACCACCAGCTGCTGCAGAATCGGCCGGCCCTGATGCGCCGCCACACCGTAGAGGCAACGCCGGTGGCGGCGGACAATGACGTGGGCCGCCGGGTGCGTGGCTACCTGGATCGTTTGCGGGGACGTACTACACCTGCCTGAGCGGTTCACTTGTCTGTCCCCTTTCTGTCCCTTTTCTGTCCAAGGAACAGCGCCCATGGCACACTGAGCGGCCGTTTATGTGTCGTTCAGTCCGGGGCTTTTTTGTCATGGCAGATCTGCCTTACACCCTCATTCGCAGTCGGCGCCGCTCGCTGGAGTTGCGTGTGCTGGCCGATCAGCGCCTGGAAGTGCGGGCGCCGGAGCGCGCCAGTGAACGGGACATCCGCGCGTTCGTCGAGAGCCGCCGGGGCTGGATTGAGCGCACATTGGCGCGCATGGCCGAGCGGCCCGCGCCGCTGGTGCTGGCGCTGGAACAGGGTGCGCGCCATCCCCTGCTGGGCCAGCCGATACAGCTGGCCATCAGGCCCGGGCCCCGGCGCGCGCCGGAACTCCGGCAGGACCAACTGCACATCCAGATCCCGGATGCCGCACCAGCAAGGGTGGCGACGGTGCTGGACAGCTGGTACCGCGAGCAGGCGCGCACCCATTTCAATGCAGAAATCGATCGCCAGTTTCCCTTTTTTGCAGACCGGGGCCACGCCCGCCCCCTGTTACGCATCAAGCGCATGAAAAGCCGCTGGGGCTCCCTGTCCTCGCGCGGCTATATCAATCTCAATCTGGCCCTGATCCAATTGCCCCGTTCCTGCCTGGAATACGTGGTGGCCCATGAACTCTGCCATCTGGAACACATGGACCACGGCCCTGGCTTTCACCGGCTGATGGATCAGCGCCTGCCGGACTGGCGGGCGCGCAAGGCGCTGCTTAACCGGCTGCCGCTGATTACCCATGCTGATGATCCATCCTGATTAAACTTGATCTGGCGCAACGCGCAGGGATGTACCCTGATGCAGGGTAAAGGCCGGGAGAGTAGCGATGGTTGGCACGGTGGACAGGGCAGCAGATCCCGACAAGACAGTGGTTTTTCGCACCCGGGGGGTCACCCGGGTGTTTGGCGATGGCCCGGCAAAGGTCCAGGCCCTGCGCGGCGTGGACATGGACCTGTATGCCGGCGAATTCGTGGTGTTGCTGGGCGCCTCCGGCAGTGGCAAGTCGACCCTGCTGAATATTCTCGGCGGGCTCGATACGGCCACCGAGGGCGAGGTCTGGTACCGCGACCAGAATCTCAGCCAGGCCAACGAGCGGGCACTGACCCGTTTTCGACGCCACCATGTCGGCTTCGTCTTCCAGTTCTACAACCTGATCCCCAGCCTGACCGCGCGCGAAAATGTGGCCATCGTCACCGAGATCGCCGACGCGCCCATGACCCCGGAAGAGGCGCTGGACCTGGTGGGCCTGACACCGCGCATGGATCATTTTCCCTCCCAGCTTTCCGGTGGCGAACAGCAGCGCGTGGCCATTGCCCGGGCCATCGCCAAGAACCCGGCCGTGTTGCTGTGCGACGAGCCCACGGGCGCGCTGGATTCAAAGACCGGCATTCGTGTGCTGGAGGTGTTGCAGGACATCAACCAACGCCTGGGCACCACCACGGCGGTGATTACCCACAATGCGGTGATTGCCGACATGGCGGACCGCATGATCCGGCTCACCGATGGCCGCGTCAGCGAGGTGCACGAGAATACCCGCCGACTCAGCCCCGCCGAGCTGCACTGGTAGCCCCGTGCGCACCCTGCATATCAAGCTGCGCCGGAACCTGTGGACGCTGCGCGAGCAGGGGCTGGCGATTGCCCTGGTGATTGCCGCCGGGGTGGCCACCTTTGTCATGTCGCTGGCAACCCTGGATTCCCTGCGGCTGACCCAGCAGAGCGTTTATGCCAGCCAGCATTTCGCCAGCGTCTTTGCCGAGCTCAAGCGCGCGCCGGAGGTGACGGCGGACCGGTTGGCAGAGATCCCTGGCGTGGCCCAGGTGGCCACCCGGGTGCAGGCGCCGGTCACGGTGCGCGTGGCGGACTTTCCCGATCCGGTGACCGGGCTGATGATCTCGGTGCCGGATGGCCGCCAACCGGCGCTGAATCGCCTGTTCCTGCGCGCCGGGCAATGGCCGGAGGCTGGCCGCGATGATGAGGTGCTGCTGGCCGAGGCCTTTGCCGACGCCCACGGTCTGGTGGTGGGGGATCGCCTCGCGGTGGTCATCAATGGCCGCTACCAGCGGCTGCGTATCAGCGGCATCGCCCTGTCGCCGGAATACATCTACCAGATTCGCCCCGGCGAGCTGTTTCCGGATTTCGAACGCTTCGCCGTCATGTGGATGAATCGCAGCGCGCTTGGCGCGGCCTTCGGCATGGAGGGCGCCTTCAACAGTGTGGTGCTCAGCCTGGCCCCGGGGCAGGGCACCGCGAGTGTTATCGAGCAGGTGGATGCCTTGCTGGCGCCCTGGGGCGGGCTTGGCGCCCATGATCGCGAAGACCAGATTTCGCACCGTTATCTTGAGGACGAGCTGCAACAGTTGTCCGCCATGGCCCGCTTCATTCCGCTGGTGCTGATCGGCGTCGCCGCCTTTCTGCTCAATGTGGTGGCGGCGCGGCTGATCCGCACCCAGCGCGAGCAGATTGCCGTGCTCAAGGCGTTCGGCTACGACAGCCGCACCGTGGCGCTGCACTACCTGATGCTGGTGATGGTGGTCGTGTTGCTGGGCAGTGTGGCCGGTGTGCTGCTGGGCGTCTGGCTGGCCTCGGGCCTGGCCAGTCTGTATCAGGATTTCTTTCGCTTCCCGTGGCTGGAATTCCGGCTGCGGCCGTCGGTGGCGGTGGCCGCTGTGCTGATTGCCGGGGGCGCTACCGTGCTGGGGACGTTCAGTGCCGTGCGCGCCGCATTGAAGCTGCCGCCGGCGGAGGCCATGCGCCCGGCGCCACCGGCGCGCTATCGGCGCACCGTGATCGAAAGGCTTGGCCTGCAGCGGTTGTCGCAACCCAGCCGCATGATTCTGCGCAATCTGGAACGGCAGCCGGTCAAGGCCGGGCTGTCCATGCTGGGTATCGCCTTTGCGGTGTCGATCCTGATGCTGACCGGTTTTTCCCGGGGCGCCATCAACCACATGGTGGATGTGCAGTACCGCCTGGCGCAGAAACAGGACGTGACCGTGATCTTCAACGAGCCGGTGTCCTGGCGTGCCGTGCATGAGCTGCGCAGCCTGCCCGGCGTGCAGCATGCCGAAGCGTTTCGCGTGGTGCCGGGCATCCTGCGCAACGGCCACCGCAGCTATCGCGGCGCCGTGCACGGCTATCGGGCGGACAGCGCGCTGTTTCATGTCCTGGATCGTGACCTGCAACCCCTGGTTTTGCCGGAGGAAGGCGCGGTCATCACCGATCATCTGGCGCGGCTGCTGGATATCCGCCCGGGCGACACCCTGTATGTGTCCGTGCAGGAAGGCCGTCGCCCGACCCTCGCCATTCCGGTGGCCGGGCTGGTGACCGAGTACATCGGGGTGGGGGTCTATATGCAGCAGCCTGCGCTGGAGCGTTTGTTGCGCGAAGGCGGCTCTGCCAGTGGCGCCTTTCTGGCCGTGGACCCCACGTACCTGGCGGCGCTGCAGCAGGCGCTGGAAGACCGGCCCACCGTGGCGGCCATCAGTCTGCGGGAAACGCTGATCCGCGCCTTTCGCGATCTGATGGAAGACAACATCCTGCTGTTCACGCTGTTCAGCCTGTTCCTGGCGGGGACCATTGCCTTTGCCGTGGTCTACAACAATGCGCGCATCGCCTTTGCCGAGCGCAACCGGGAACTGGCGAGCCTGCGCGTGCTCGGTTTCACGCGCGCGGAAATTACCTTCATTCTGCTTGGCGAACTGGTGCTGCTGACCCTGCTTGCCCTGCCGTTGGGCTTTGCCCTGGGCGCGGGCCTGTGTGCCCTGATGACCATCGCCATGCAGACGGACCTGTACCGCATCCCGCTGGTGCTGACCCCGGCCACCTACGCCTGGGCCGCCGCCGTGGTGCTGGGCGCCACCCTGTTATCGTCACTGATGATCGGCCGGCTGTTGCGCCGCCTGGATATGGTGACGGCATTGAAAGGCATGGAGTGACACGATGAAAAAAATCAACAAGAGCACCCGTCGCACGCTGCTGCTGGCAGCACTGGCTGTGGCGATTGTCGCCGGCCTGCTGCTCGGCTTCCGGGAGCCACCGGCGCTGGTGGATACCGCCGAGGCGCACTGCGATACGTTCCGGGTCACGGTGGAAGAGGAGGGGCGCACCCGGCTGGCGGATCGCTATGAGGTGTCCGCGCCGGTCAGTGGCCACCTGAGTCGCGTGCGGCTGGAGCCGGGCGACACGGTGCAGCGTGGCGACCCCTTGTTCCTCGTGCAGCCGCTGTATTCCGCGCCGCTGGATGCGCGCAGCCGCGCCCAGGCGGAGGCCAGCCTGGGCCGGGCCGAAGCCATGCTGGCGGTGACCCGCAGCCATGTGGAGGCAGAAGAGGCGCGCGCCGAACTGGCCCGCAAGGAACTCGAGCGCGTGCGTCCCCTGGCCCGCGCCGGGCACCTGTCCGCCGAGGTGCTGGATCGCGCGGAAACCGAAGTCCGCCGAGCGGACGCCGCGCTGCGCTCCACCCGCTTTGCCGTCGATGTGGCGCGCCATGAACGGGACAATGCCCGTGCCACCCTGGCGGTCAGTGGCGGTGCCGACGACGTCGCGCCCCTGACCGTACGCGCGCCCCTGGATGCGACGGTGCTGCGGCGCCCGCGACAGAGCGAAGGCGCGGTCCAGGCGGGCGAACCGGTCATGGTGCTGGGTGATCTGAACAGCCTGGAAGTGGAAGTCGATGTGCTGTCCCGCGATGCCGTGCGCATCCGCCCGGGCATGCCGGTGCTGCTGACGCGCTGGGGCGGCGACGGTGAACTCGCGGGCACCGTTCGGCGTGTGGAGCCCGCCGGTTTCACCCGGGTGTCCGCGCTGGGCGTCGAAGAGCAACGCGTCTGGGTGCTGGTGGATATCGACCTCGACCATGCGCTGTCCGCCGGCCTGGGGGACGGCTACCGGGTGGAGGCGGCATTTCTGCTGCGCCACAGCGACGACGTGCTGCAGATTCCGGTCAGCGCGGTGTTCCGCGATGACACCGGCTGGGCGACCTATGTGGCCGATAACGGCCGTGCGCGCCTGCGTCGCCTGGACATCGGTGAGCGCAGCGGCCTGCGTGCCGAAGTGACGGCGGGCCTGGACGCGGGGGAGCGCGTCATTCTGCATCCCGGGCAGGATATTCACGAGGGGCGCCGTCTTCGCACGCGCTGAGTTTGCCTTGCCCCGCAGCAGGTGAAACCGCCATCATGCCCTCATATTTTTCTGACACCGCATACCTCACAGGATAGACGCGCACCATGCAGACTCTTCACGATTTTCTGGATCGCCTGACCCACAGAGATCCCCACGAGAAGGAATTTCATCAGGCCGTGGGCACCGTCTTCACCAGCCTGTGGCCCTATATCGAACAGCACGATGTGTATGTGAAGCAGGCGCTGCTGGAACGCATGACCGAGCCCGAGCGGGTCATCATGTTCCGCGTGCCCTGGACCGACGACAAGGGCCAGGTCCACGTCAACCGGGGCTATCGCGTGCAGATGAACAGCGCCATCGGCCCTTACAAGGGCGGCCTGCGTTTCCACCCCAGCGTCAATCTGGGCGTGCTCAAGTTTCTCGCCTTTGAGCAGACCTTCAAGAATGCCCTGACCACCCTGCCTATGGGCGGCGGCAAGGGCGGCGCCGATTTCAACCCGCGCGGCCGCAGCGATGACGAAGTAATGCGTTTCTGCCAGTCGTTCATGAACGAACTCTATCGCCACATCGGCCCCGATCTGGATGTCCCGGCGGGCGATATCGGCGTTGGCGCCCGCGAGGTCGGCTACCTGTTCGGTCAGTACAAGCGCCTGAAGAACGAATTCACCGGCGTCTTTACCGGCAAGGGCTACAGCTGGGGTGGCAGCCTGCTGCGCCCGGAAGCCACCGGCTACGGCCTGGTCTACTTTCTGGAAGAAATGCTGCGCGCCCGCGCCTGTGGCACCGAAGGCCAGCGCATTGCCATCTCCGGTTCCGGCAATGTTGCCCAGTTTGCGGCGAAGATCCTCATCGTCCAGGGCGCCAAAGTGGTCACCCTGTCCGACTCCGGCGGCACGGTGCATAACCCTGACGGCTTCACCCGCGAGCAGTGGGACTACCTCAGCGACCTGAAGAACAACCGCCGCGGCCGTATCACTGAACTCGCCGAGGAATACTCTCTCGATTACGCCGAAGGCAAGACGCCCTGGCACTTCCCCTGCGATATCGCTTTGCCGTGTGCCACCCAGAACGAACTCGATGAAAAGGCTGCCCACACCCTGATCAACAACGGCTGCTTCGCCGTGGCCGAAGGCTCGAATATGGGCTGTACGCCGCAGGCAGTAAAAACCTTCCGCGACGCGAAAATCCTCTACGCGCCCAGCAAGGCCGCCAACGCCGGCGGCGTCTCCGTGTCCGGCCTGGAAATGAGCCAGAACGCCCTGCGCATTCACTGGAGCGAGGGCGAAGTCGATGAAAAGCTGCACAGCATCATGCGCGCCATCCACACCAACTGCTGCCAGCACGGCCGCGATGGTGACAGTGGCCACATCGACTATGTCCGCGGCGCCAACGTCGCCGGCTTCCTGAAAGTGGCCGACGCCATGCTGGCTCAGGGCGTGGTGTAACAGGCTGCCGAACGCTGAATCTCGCTCCGGCGTTGAGCCGGGGTGACCCACTCCGAGTCACCGCGCTCTTGAATTTTCACACCTGACCCCCAACCTCTGACCCCATAACGCGCCCCTGTACCGGGGCCGAAACCGTTTCTGCAAGACCCCGTAACAGAGGAAGCCCGACATGTCCCAGGCCGCCCAGACGACCGAAAAGCGCGAATTCCAGACCGAAGTCAAACAGCTCCTGCACCTGATGGTGCACTCGCTCTACAGCAACAAGGAAATCTTCCTGCGCGAGCTGATCTCCAATGCCTCGGATGCCGCCGACAAGCTGGCATTTGTGGCCCTGCAGAACAACGACCTGTACGAAGGTGACGGCGACTTGCGCATCACCATCAGCGCCGACAAGGACGCCGGCACCCTGACGATCCGTGATAACGGCGTGGGCATGAACCGCGATGACGTCGTCGCCAATCTGGGCACCATCGCCCGCTCCGGCACCGCAGAGTTTCTCAAGGAAATGAGCGGTGACCAGAAAAAGGATTCCCGCCTGATCGGCCAGTTCGGTGTGGGTTTCTACAGTGCCTTCATTGTTGCCGACCGCGTTGAAGTGCTGACCCGCAAGGCAGGCACCGCCGCCGAAGAGGGCGTCTACTGGGCGAGCGAGGGCACCGGCGAGTTCGAGCTGGGCCAGGTACAACGGCCGGAGCGCGGTACCGAGATCATCCTGCACCTGCGTGACGAGGAAAAAGAGTTCCTTGATCCCTGGCGGCTGAAATCCCTGGTGCGCAAATACTCGGATCATATTTCCGTGCCGGTGATGATGGCCGCAGAAAAGCCCGCCTCCGATGATACCGACGAAGACACCAGCGACAAGAGTGAAACGCCGGCACTGGAGCAGATCAACAGCGCCACCGCCCTCTGGACGCGCAACAAATCCGACGTCTCCGACGAGGAATATCAGGACTTCTATCGGCATGTCTCCCACGATTATGGTGATGCGCTGACCTGGAGCCACAACCGGGTAGAAGGCAAGCTGGATTACACCTCACTGATCTATGTGCCGGAAAAGCCGCCGTTCGATCTGTATCAGCGGGAAGCGCCCCGCGGTCTGAAGCTGTATGTGCAGCGCGTCTTCATCATGGACGATGCCGAGCAGTTCCTGCCGTTGTACCTGCGCTTTATCAAAGGCGTTATCGACACCAATGATCTGTCCCTGAACGTCTCCCGGGAAATTCTTCAGAACGACCGCACAGTGGCGTCGCTGAAGCAGGCACTGACCAAGCGCGCGCTGAGCATGCTGGAAAAGCTGGCTGACAACGATGCGGAAAAGTACCAGACGTTCTGGGATGCCTTCGGCAGCGTATTGAAGGAAGGCCCGGCGGAGGATCACGGGAATCGGGAAATCGTGGCGAAGCTGCTGCGTTTTGCCAGTACGCAGAGCGGCGAAGCCGCGCAAACAGTGGGCTTTGCTGACTATATCGCGCGCATGAAAGAAGGCCAGAAAGCCATCTACTATGTGGTGGCCGATGGCCATCAGAACGCCGCGGGCAGCCCGCATCTCGAGGTGTTCCGCAAGAAAGGCATTGAAGTGCTGCTGTTGTCGGATCGCATAGATGAGTGGCTGATGAGCCACCTGAACGAGTTCGATGGCACGCCGTTGCAGGATATTGCCCGTGGCCAGCTGGATCTGGGCGACCTGGAAGATGCAGAAGAAAAGCAGCAGCAGGAAGAAGCTGACAAGACCTACAGCGATCTCACGGCGCAGATTGCCACCATCCTGAAAGCGGATGTGGCCAGCGTGCGGACCACGCATCGGTTGACGGATTCACCGGCGTGTCTGGTGGTTGCCGAGCATGATATGGGTGCGCAGATGCGCCGGTTGCTCGAGGCCGCCGGGCAACCGGTGCCGGACAGCAAACCGGTGCTCGAGATCAATCCGCAGCATCCGCTGGTGCAGCGGTTGCACCAGGGCGGCAGTGATGCCCACACGGAAGATCTGGTGTCGGTGATCTATGAACAGGCACGTCTGGCTGGCGGCGACAGCCTGCAGGATGCGGCGGGGTATGTCCGCCGTATCAACAAGCTGCTGCTGGAACTGCGTGCCTGAGTTGCGCGCTGGGTTGCGTGCTTGGGTTGCCGCCGGGAAAGCCTGCCGTGGCACAGGCAGATTGTTCACATCTGTGCCACGGTGTTGATCAGGGTTGCAGGCGGTGGACCACCCAGTGGTTGTCGCTGCGCTGGTAGGCCAGCCGGTCATGCAGGCGATTCGGGCGACCCTGCCAGAACTCGATGCGTTCCGGCATCAGCCGGAAGCCGCCCCAAAAGGGCGGCAGCGGTATCGGGCCATCGCCAAAGCGTGCACTGACGTCTGCCAGTTGCTGCTCCAGCGTGTCGCGGGAGTCGATTTCGGCACTCTGCCGTGACGCCCAGGCGCTCAGCTGGCTGCCCCGGGGACGGCTGCTGAAGTAGGCGGCGGATTCTGCCTCCGACACCTGCTGGACCCGACCCTCGACGATGACCTGACGATTGAGCTCGCGCCAGTGAAACAGCATGGTGGCTTGCGGGTGCGCCTGCAGTGCGCGGCCCTTGTTGCTGTCGTAGTTGGTGAAAAACACAAAGCCGCCGTTGCTGACGTCCTTGAGCAGCACGGTGCGCAAGCCGGGCTGGCCATCGGGGCCAACGCTGGCCAGGGCCAGGGCGTTCGCGTCCGCCACACCGGCAGAGTGTGCTTCGTCGAACCAGGTTTCAAATTGCACCAGCGGGTCGGCATGCAGATCCGACCGCCGCAGGCCGCTGCTCTCGTAGTCCCGCCGCATATCACTGATTTTCATAGGCTGATCTTCGCTGGCTGGTGTGCGCTGAACATGCTGTCACGCTTATACTCGAACAGAGTACGCGAAAAGCACGACAAACTGCAGGGAGCGAAGCATGAAGACACTGACACGAATCAATATGCGGGCATTTACGCCCGGTGTAATGCTGGGCATGACGCTGGGCTTGTTGGCGGCATGCGGCGAACCACAGCCTCCGCAGCCTGTGGCGGAGGTCCCCGAAGCATCTTCGGGCCCCTGGGTTGCCGCGCGGGAGCGGGGTGTGGCCTTCCGCGCCATCGGCCAGGAGCCCGGCTGGTATCTGGATATCTATCCCGAAGAGCGCCTGCATCTGGTGCTGGCTTATGGCGAGCGGGAGGTCATTGCACCAGAGCCCGGGGGTGAAGAAACCCGCATCGGCGATGTGTCGGTGGTGACCTACGAGACGGAGGCGACGGAAACCGGCGTTGGCACGGCTGCCCTGAACATCGAAGCGCGACAAACGCCCTGTCAGGACATCATGTCCGGGGAAGCGTTCGATTATCAGGTTGCCGTGCAGTGGGGCGAGGAGCGCTTCGAAGGCTGTGGCCGCGCGCTGCGGTGATGGGTCCGGGTCTGTTTTTTCGGGTCAGTCGTCTGCCGGGGGCGACACTTCGCCGTTGTAGAAGCTGTCGCAATCCTCACGTTTGATGGACAGAGCGTCCAACCCCCGTTGCAGCAATGCCAGTGGTGCGCCTAACAGTGCATCGACGATGGCGGGCTCATCGATATCAGGTGCATCAAAGCTGCCACGGATGCGCTGTTGTATTACCGCACAGCCATCCTGGTTGATGACAGCAACAGCCGCGTCCTGAATGCTGCGAGCGGACAAATCCAGATCAGCCCTGAGCGCAATGCGATTGCGCTCGGTGGCCATGGCCACATCCCGGGCGTGGGCAACGCCGTCTTCTACCGTCCAGTCGGAGAGCAAGTGCGTAATGCGGGTGTCGCCATCAGCGCGATCCAGCAAACGAGCAAACTCGGAACCCTTGGTTGCCGCGAGCCCGATCGGGCCGGCGAAGATGAACGCGCCAGCGTCCACCAGACTGAAGCGCTGGGTGCGCTGGAACCGGGCAAGCTCCTGGTCCAGATCCATACCGTGTAACACCATATCCCGCCCGCTGAGGCGAATGGCGCCATCAAGATGCCGCAGTATGGCATCCGTCTCATTGCCCTGGCTGGTGAGTGACAGGGTGAGTGCGGCACTGCCGGTGGCACCATCGCCGGGCAGCCATGCCTCCGGCAGGGCGGCGGCCTGCAGGGCATCAAACTGCAACGCCAGTGCCCAGCTTGCCGGGCTGCTGCTGAAGTCCATATCGGCTTCGGCGGTGCCCGCGCTGTCGAGGAAGGACATCTGCCAGTCGCTGCTGCGCAGCGCACCGTCGCGCACGGACAGGCCCAGTGAAATATCTGCCAGCGCCAGCGTGTTGTAATGCAGCGTCTCGGCGCGGGCCTCGGCGGACAGATTGAGGCGCGACAGTGGATGGTCGCCGTCCCTGGCCCGGCGCCAGCGCAATGCGGGCAGGGACAGATACAGCGCCGTTACCGATGCACGTTGATCACGCGCCTGGTCATGCCAGTGCAGGGTGCCCTGGCGAATGTGCAAATCGAAAACCGCGGCAGTCTGTGCCGGGGTGGCATCGTCGTCCCGGGGATCAATATTCAGCACGCCGTTTTCATCGCGCACCAGATTCAGTACCGGGGTATCCAGGTAAACAGAGGCGGGAACGAATTGCCCGCGCAGCAGCGGAAGCCAGCGCAGGCTGATGCGTCCTGCCGCCAGGCTGCCATCATCCAGTGACACATCATTGATGCGCAGCGCCGGTCTCGGCCAGAGCCGCACCTGCGCGTCGCCGTCGATGGTCACCGGCACACCCAGGCGGTCGCTTGCCAGATCGGCCAGGCTGCTGCGCAGATGCACTGTCGGCCAGAACAGGGTCAGCGCGGTGGCCAGCAACAATACGGCAACCAGCAAGGCGCACAGCAGGAGCGCTGTGATGCGGAACGGGTGGCGGCTGGCTGGTGGCATGGCGGGGGCCCTTTGGTTTGCGCGCCTGATGGCGCTGTGTGATCTGTCGGCAGTGTACCAGCGCGGTACGGACAGCGTCAGCCGTGCCCCGGGCGCTGTCGCCGGCGTCCCGGCGACCGGATTCACTGTATGGAGACCCCGGGTTTGTGTCATGCTGGTCGGCCCTCTGAGTAAGCCGGGAGGCTGCCCAATGACGTATTCCCTTGATTCCACCCAACTGCGCAAAGCGATGTCGCTGCCTGCAGATGAACGTTACGACTACTTTGTAAAACAGGCAGTCACGCACAATGAAATCTGGAGCCTGGCTCAGGGTGATGACTGGGTGGCGCTGCGCGCGGAAGATGAAGAGTGCCTGCCGGTCTGGCCGCATCCTGATATGGCGGCGGCCTGGGCCGGAGATGACTGGGCGGGGTACAGCCCCGCGGTCATTCATCTGGATGTATGGCTGGAGCGTTGGCTGCCCGGGATGACGGATGACGAAACGTCGGTTGCCATCATGCCGGGGGATGACGACGAAAGCGTGGTCGTGTCACCGGGTGAGCTGCAGCAATCGCTGGTCGCGGCAATGCTGGAGATCAAACCGAAAAAAGGCTGACAGCACTTTTATGAAAACCAGCCGTTAGCAAAATGACTGCTGGCGGCTGAAAACTCATGCCATAGAATGATGGCACTTTGCCATCATTGCCAATATTTTTCGGTTCGTGGCGATTCATTGGCATCAGATGTGCCTGCTTGGACTAACGTTAATGACGGAATTTTCCACATCCGGAATCTTCCGTCATTAATCAATCCAACAGGAGATTCATCATGAACCATCATGTCGCTATTCCTGCCTCATCCTGGCAGCCCGGTACGCGAGAAGATTCGCTGGAGAACTGGCGGGCATTACCCTTCGAGGAAGCGGAAAATACGTATACGCATACGCTGGAAACCTGGCTCAAGGATTCCAATGCGTACGCCAATACCTACTTTTCACGTTACTTTGAATGGCAGGGTATGTGTCGGGAGTCCTGGTTTTTCAAATGCATTTCTGCGGATATGCTGCAGGACCAGGGCGTGTTCATTACCAAGCTGGCACACAACGATTATGTCAATGAAACCTTTCCGTTCCAGAAAATCCGTTGTGAGATGAACGCAGCCTGCGTAAAGCAGGCATCGTTCTATCTGGTGTTTCGTTTTTACAACGCCGAAACGGGTGATCTGGTCTCCGGCGGGTATCAGCAGATCGTGTTCGCCAATCACCAGCGTCGTATCAGCCGGTTGCCGGCATCGATACTGGAAAAAATCCGTGCCTATGAAGTGCCCACCGGCGCTTCTGTAGAACCGGTTCGCGTGATGGAGGCAGCGCGATAAGACCGTGCATCAATGACGACGCGTATCAGCAGGAAAGTCGTCAATAAGTAAGGGTCGTACTTGTCCAGGGAAAGGATTGGTCCGTCCGGGCGTGGGGGCGCTCAGGACAACGGGCGCTCCCGCGTTTTACGTCATTGATCATCAGCCTGGCACACCGGCCAGCGTAGACGAAAGGCCGTATAATGGCCGTGACGTGAACGACATCGAATTTCACCGCCCATCGCGAGCATCGCTCTGCGGCAGAACACCAGGCCGACGCCGGTGCCGACAGCGCGAGTGGTAAAAAAATCATCAAAAATACGTGGCAGGGTTTCGAGTGCAATGCCCGAGCCGCTATCACTGATGGTCAATGCAGCACCGGTGCGGGTTTGCAAGATGTGAATATGAATGCGCCCTTTTCCGGCAGCCTGTATGGCCTGGCAGGCATTCTTGATCAGATTGTAGAGCACAAAGGTCAGCAGCACATCAGAGCCATAGAAGCGTGCGTCGCCATGACGGCAGAAGGTGACCCGCTCGGCCAGGCCAAGGGGGAATGGAAAGTGCGCCAGCGCTTCATCCACGCATTCACGTGCACTGTGTATCGCAAAGGTTGCGGTATCGAACTTCTCCGCGTTCGCTGACGCCAGCAGCATATCAATTACCAGATTCGAGTGATCGACCTCCTGCTGAATGACATCCAGACTGCTTCGCAAGGCATCAAGACGGCGCGCCCGTGGCAAGGGCCCGGACAGGTGCCCACTGCGCAGCGCATCCTGGTACAGCCCCATGAGCGTGGGCCAATGCTCGGCAATGGCTTCTGCGCGCATGCGGATCGAGGCGAGCGGTGTGCGCATCTCGTGGGCAATGCTGGAGGCCAGCGTCATCAGAGTGCTGCGCTTGCCTTCCAGTAAAGTGAGTTCCTGCTGGCGGCTGACAAATGCGCGCAGCGCCTCGTCCAGGCGTTGACGTAAATCCTCGAGTTGCCAGGGTTTGAGAATATAGCCCGCGATGCCGCCATCGTTCACCGCCGCCATGGCTTGCGACAAATGTGCATGGGAGGTTGTCAGCAGGCGCACGGTTTGCGGCGCTTTTTGTCGGGCCCAGGCAAGCACGTCTACGCCGGTGCCGTCCGGTAGATAGTGGTCTGCCAGCAGCACACCAATGCCATGTTCCGGTTCTTGCAGCAGTGCGATGGCCTCCTCAACGGAGCTTGCCGTCATGAGGTCAAATTCGTCATAAGTATGACGAAACAGACGCCGAATGGCGGGTTCATCTTCGACCAGCAGGATGCGGCCTCGCGGGCCGGGCGTTACATGATTCATCCGGCCTCCGATTGCCGTAATGAAGCCAGAGACGGGAAACGGATCTCGACCCGGGTGCCTGTTTCGGCGGGGCTGTCCAGTCGCACCTGGCCAAGATGTTCGGCGGCAACGCGGCGAATCACTTTCAGGCCCAGGCCGCTCCCCCCGGCTTTCGTCGACGCCAGCGGCGCGGTTTGTTCACGCAGCTGTGCCGGTGACATGCCCGCGCCGGTGTCGGCTACGGTCAGGCTCACGGCCCTGCCGCCGTTGAGGCTGCGCGTTGTCACCGTAATCAGATTGGGCTTTTCCGGTACGCTTGCTTCGGCCGCATTCTTCAGCAGGTTGATGCAGAGAATCAGCAGATCATCGGCATCGCCCAGCAACATGGGCTGAGCCGGATCCAGCGCCAGGGAGATCTGGGCCTGACGTGGCGGAAACAGGCGCAGTGCCGTTTGCACTACGGCGTTGAGCGGCACCGGTTTCTCATCGCGCGCGCGATCATCCTGCAAGACACGCAGCATCTGTTCGAGCAACCCGAGCAAACGGTGGCATTGCGTCATGACTTCTTCGCGGAGAATGCCCTCACCCATATCCGATTGCGCATACATGTGCATGATGCTGACCGGTGCTTTCAGTTCATGCTGATACTCGTTCATCAGCGTCATCAGGGATGCGGTCTTGCCCGCGCGTGCAAGACCGGCGCTGACGCGAGCGTAGGCGTGCACCTTGTCGAGCGCCAGCGCCAGTTGTCCTGGCAGCAATTCCAGCAGATTCAGATCTTCGTGGGTGTAGTGTACAAAACCGGCCTGTTTGCCCAGCAGCAGAACAGCCAGGGGCTCACCTTCCAGGCGCACCACGATGGCACACATCGCATCATGCTGTCGCAGTATCGTGCGCGACGCGGCGCTCAGCTCGCGATAATGCCCGATCGGCTGATCAGCGGTCACTTCCTGGAACAACGTGTGGTCTTGTTGCAGCGCGGGTGTTTCCTCCAGCGCGCAGGCGCGCGTGTCCCACAGGAAAAAGCCGGCACGGCCCAGTTCGGTATGGCCCCCGGCGATGCCTTCGCGCACCAGTAGTCGGACGGGTGATATATGCGCTTGTTCCGCCATCACCCGCTCCAGCGTCTCTGCCAGTTGCGAGAGCGTGATATGTCGGCTGAGTCCTTCGGTCAGTGCCTGCACGACATCGCTGTAGCGGTAGCGCTGACGGCTGCCTTGCAGCAGTCGGTCCGGCAAACCCTGCAGCGCGCGCCGCAAGGGTGCGTAGCTTTCGGAGACCAGGATCAGCCACAACACGCCGATAATGGCATCCGCTGCGAAGGGGGCGCCGGGGAACTGCGCGTGTAGCAGGATCAGGCTGCCCAGATACAACAGCGCAAACAGTGACAGGGTCATCAACCGTGCCAACCCCTGACTGACCACAACGGAGACGTCCATCAATTGATGGCGCACTGTCGCCAGCGTCAGTATTCCGAGACTGATGAAGATCAGAAATACGCCGGGCGGATAGAATTCCATGCCGTAGTTGCACAGATAATCCACCGCCGCAAAAAGATAGATCAGCAGGCTGGCGACGCAATAGCGCAAGCGTATGCGTTGGCGCGGCGCGGCGTCTGCCTGGGCGCGCCAGGTAATGTACAGACCGCGCAGTACCACGACGCAGGTTTGCAGCACATGCAACGGATGCAAGAGACCTGCTTTCGGGTAGGGGCCAAAGAAATAATCGTACGTGCCGGACACGATCCAGGGTGTGGTGAACAGCAGCAGCGCCAGCACAGCGGCAACCGCATAGGACAGATAGACCAGGCGGTATTCCTGCTCACGACCGGTAATCGAAACCAGAAAATGATAAAGGCTGGTGGGCAGAAACAGGATCATCAGATAGCCGACATGGGCGAGGCGCAGTGCGATATCAGGATCTGTCACCTGAAACAGCACCGCCCAGGTGGCTTGCCACATGAAGGTGGTAAAGCAGAGGACAAAAAAGCTGCGCGTTACCGGTGTGCTGCCTCGTTGTTTCAACACATAGAGGCCGTAACCGAGAAACAGCACCGCAATGATGGCCGGAAAAAACGAATACACGATCCAGTGACTCCCCGGAGCATTAATGCCGGCGTTGAGGATAGACGTTTCATTCGCTGAAAAACACAGGCTGGAGTAGTGGCAGAATGCCATGTCACTGTGAAATAACGTTATTTTTATAGCGAAGCGGCCGCGCAGGCGGCCGCTTCACGGGTGCTTTCAGGCAGGTCAGTCGTGGTCGAGGGGAATTGGCTCCGGGTTGCGGTCCCAGCCCACCAATAGCAGCGTCGCGGCAATACCCACCAGCAAGCCGATCCAGGGTTCGAAGAATGCCAGCGCTGCACCGATCAGCACCACGGTGCCCCGGGAAATATTTTCTGTGGGAATCGACATGGCGATATAGGCGCAGGCGAAACCGGTAAGCACCAGCGTCAGGGCGAGGGCAACCGGCAGCAGTGGTTGCAGCGCGGTGAGCAGTGGTAGCGTGAAGAAAATGAACGGGATGCCCATGAGATAGTAGGAGTGCAGACCGCTGTGCAAACTGTTCATGGATTTCGGCCCCAGCTTCCAGCGCTGCACGATGATCACATGAACCCCGGTCCAGACAGACCCCTGGGTCGGAAAGAACGGCGCCACGACGCCCATGATCCCGTTGCGGATAGCCAGTGACAGGTGAGAGCGGCCCGGGTTGATGTCGATCTTTTCATCCTTGCGGAACTTGAGGCCGTCACGCAGCACTTCGTTGCCGGTCACCAGATCACCAAACAGTATGATGTAGGCAATCAGCGCCAGCGGTATCCCCTGGATGAACATCTGCGCATCAGGCCAGCCGATGCTGAAGGGCGATACCAGCGCAAAGGTTTCCATGACCGGCGGGATCATGAAACCCCAGCGAATGTCATAGGTGACTTCACCAAAAAACGGGCCAATCAATCCCGCTGCAATAAACCCGGGCAGCAAGCCCAGCGCACCAAGCATGAAGAAGAAGCGATTGCGTGCCTTGAGCTTCTGCATGGGCAGCGAAAATGTGAAGATCAGGCAGACGGCGCACGCCACGCTGATGGCCACGGGCTGGGCGAGAAAGCTGGCAATATCATCGACAAATACCCGCTTCAGTGCGGCCAGTGCCGCGCCGAGAATAATGCCGGCCTTGAGCGTGTTCGGCAGCCAGACGATCAATTGTCGGCCCAACCCGGTAATACCCAGCAAAAAAACCAGCAAGGCGAAATTCAACGATAGCGCGGTCATCGCCTGGAATCGCGCCACCGGTTCGTCGAACCCCGCCACGTAAGCCAGCACCAGCGCCAACGCTGGCGTGATCCAGCCTGCGGCGTAGGGCTCGCCAAATACGATGACGGCGGAGGCGATCAGCACGGTATGGATGAAGGACAGCGCGATGGCCTGCTCGAACGTCAGCCCGAACAGCGCCGTCATGACCGGCACCAGCGCCAGGCCGGTCGCCGCCGCGACGAAGATGCCCTGGAGGAATTCAGGCCAGTACAGCTTGGTGTGGTAGAACGGGAGGCGGAAGGTGAAAGGGCCCCAGCGCCAGCCGGGCAATTCCTGGTGTGACATCAGCAGTTCCTCGTTGTCGTGCGCATTTTGTCGTTATGGTGGCCCTGACAGTGGCACATCCGGACAAGGCTTACATGAATGCAGATGCTACGGTTGAGTCTGATGGTCTTACCGGGCTCAGCGCAGGCGCAGCCAGCGTAGCCAGGGCAGGCGCGCCTGCCGACGGCTGCGTGAGCGATCGAATTCCGCCTCGCCGAGGGCTTTCTGCAATTGTCCGGGGGTGGGGGCAAAGCCGTGCTTCAGGCGCCAGGTGCGTTCGGCTTCGCGGATCAGCCGGGCACACAGAAAGTCATAGGGGTTCATGGCGTCATAGCTGTAGGGCTGGCGCTCCCAGTCAGCATCGGCGCCGGCGGCGTCCAGCTCGCGCTTGAACCAGTTGATCAGCGTGATTTCGCTATAGGGGTTATCCATCATCCCATCATAGCGCGGATCAGCGTCAGTGGCCGGTGACGGCGATCACTGACGCCCGCTGTGCGCGCTACTCGCCGGCCACGATGATCCGGACAGCGGCCAGCTGGCAGCTGGCCTCGTCCAGATGACGCTCAAGCTGCCGGGTCTGCTCGTCGATAAAGTCGATTTCCTCCGGCCGGATGGCGGGGTTTTTCTCCCGCAGCCGGGCCAGCCGATTGCGGGCATGGGCCTGTTCGCGCTGCATGGCCGCCCGGGCCTCGGCAATCACTGTTTCGGCCTGCGCATTGACGCGGGTCTGTTCTGCGGCCAGCAGCTTTTCCAGCAGTGGCTGCTGGCTGTCGACGATCTTGCGCGCCAGCGGCTTGTCGAGCTTGTGGCATTGCTTGCTCAGCCCCTCGTGGCTGATGGCCTGGCTCAGATCCCGGCCCTGGGCGTCGATCAGTGTGCGCAGCACCGTGGTGGGCAGGAACCGGTTGACCTGCAAGGCGCGCGGGGCGACGCAGCTTATGGTGTACACGGCTTCCACCAACAGTGTGCCGGGCTTCACCTTGCGGTTGCGCAGCAGTGTTACGCAGGCTTTGCCGCGATCCTCCGCCAGCACCATGTCGATGGCACCGGTGACCATGGGGTGCTCCCAGGTCAGGAACTGGATGTCATCCCGGGCCAGCGCGGTACGCCGATGACTGGTGACGGTGACACCTTCCTCCGGCAACTGCGGGAAGGGGCCCTCCATATGGGCGCCGGGTTTGAGAATCAGCGCCTCGGCAGAGTGCTCTTCCACCTCGACACCGAAACGTTCAAAGGTGGCTTCCATAAAGTCTGTCGGCGGGGCGTCGTCCGCCGCGTTCAGGGCGGCGATCAGCTTCTCGGCCCGGACCGGGTCGTGGGAGCCCAGCTCCAGCAGCCGATCACGGCCGGCCTCCATGCGGGCATGCAGCTCGGCGGTGACGGCCTGGGTCTGGGCGATCAGGGCATCCACCCGGGCGTCATCGCCGGGGTGGTCGAGCGCCTGTTCCAGTGCGTCGCGGGTCCGGGCCAGAATCTGGGGCCCGGCAGCGTTGGTGTGAGTGAATGCTTGCATACCCTCATCGTACCAACGGAACAGCACTTCCTGTGCGTGCCCGGCGAAATAGGGCACATGAATGCGGATCTCTTCCTGCTGGCCAATGCGATCCAGACGGCCGATGCGCTGCTCCAGCAGATCCGGGTTGCGCGGCAGATCCAGCAGGACCAGATGGTGGGCAAACTGGAAATTGCGCCCCTCACTGCCGATCTCCGAACAGATCAGCGCCTGGGCGCCGTCTTCCTCGTCGGCAAAATAGGCGGCCGCCCGGTCGCGGCTGATCAGGTCCATGTCTTCATGGAAGACCGCCACATTCATGCCCAGCTTGTAGCCACACCAGGCGTGCAGGTCGATGGCGGTTTCCCGCCGTGCGCAGATCACCAGCACTTTCTGGTCCCGGTTCTGGCGCAGGAAATCGGCCAGCCAGACGACGCGGCTGTCTTCAGAGCACCAGCTGTCATCGGCGTAGCCGCTTTCCGGGTGCAGCAGTTGATCCGGGTCGTTGGGGTCCGCCGGGGCATCCCGAGGGCCGTACTGATCCGGCCACATCATCGGTTCGCCATAAACGTGCCGTGCCGGGAAGCCGCTGACATGCTTGCGGGTATTGCGAAATACCGCGCGCCCGGTGCCGCTGCGATCCAGCAGTTCCCGCAGGATCTCGTCCCGGGCGCTCTCGGTGATGGCCATTTCCGGCAAATGGGCGGCGGCCTGTGCCTTGAGTGCGTCATCCCAGACCGCCTCGTCGTGCAGCCGTGCCGCCAGGGTGGCCACGGATTGGTAGGCATCCTGCTCGGCCAGGAAATCCGGCAATGAATGAAAACGATCCGGGTCCAGCAGGCGCAAGCGGGCGAAATGGCTCTCGATACCCAGCTGTTCCGGGGTGGCGGTCAGCAGCAGCAAGCCGCGGGCGGCGGCGGCCAGTTGTTCCACCCGCTGGTAGGCTTCACTGGCTCCGGTCTCGGACCAGGTCAGATGGTGGGCTTCGTCCACCACCAGCAGGTCCCAGTCCGCGTCGGCGAGCTGCGCCATGTCGCAATGTTCCAGAAACTCCGTGCTGCAGAGAATCAGCTGCTCGCTCATGAACGGGTTGCCGGAGGCCGGTGCGGGCTCGGTGTCGCTGCTGTCGCCCTCCTCCTCACCGGCAATGATGTTGGCCAGCATGTCGCGAATGCTGGTTTCCGGTTGCAGGGCAAGCAGGCGTTCACGGTCGAAGATGCTGAAATGCAGGTTGAAGCGCCGCACCATCTCCACAAACCACTGGTGAACCAGGGGCGCAGGCACCACGACCAGGACGCGTCTGGCCCGGTGGGTGTGCAACTGCTGGTGGATGATGAGGCCCGCTTCAATGGTCTTGCCCAGGCCCACTTCGTCGGCCAGCAGAACGCGGGGCGCATAACGCTGCGCGACGTCGTCAGCGATGGCCAGCTGGTGGCCGATCAGGTCGATTCTCGGGCCGCGCAGGCCCTGTACCGGTGACTGTTCGGAGCGCGCCAGCGCGTTGAGTGCGGCCACGCGCATGGTGAACCAGCCCTTGCTGTCGAGCTGTTTGGAGAACAGCCGGTCGGTCACCGCGCTCAGTTCCACCAGGTAGCCCAACTGGCTCTCCGGGACGGTGCGCAGATCCTGCCCGGAGGAGGCCTGCTCCGGGGCGGCACGATAGATCATCAGCTGATCCACCTCTTCCACGGCCTCAACGATCAGGGTGTCGCCCTCGTTGGTCTGGATGGTGTCGCCGGGGCCGAATGTCATGCGCGAGAGGGGCGCGTTGTTCTTGGCGTAGGTACGCTCTTCTTCACAGGCGGGGTAGAAGACCGTCACCAGACGGTAGTCGAGATTGACGACGATACCGAGTCCCAGCTCGGTTTCGGTTTCGCTGAGCCAGCGCTGGCCTATGGCAAATTCGGTCATGGAGTCGGATTGTGTCCCGTCGGTGGCCGCCGGTGCTGTGTGCCGGCGGTCTGGGTGCGGTGATGGTGCCCGAAGCGAGCAGCTTCGGGCCTGATGTGGCTGGCATTATACGTGTTTCGGTCAGGTCTCTGAACCGCTGCGTCCACGGGGGCGCAAGGGCTCGCCGTGAAAGTGAACACCAGACCACCCATGGCGCATGAATGCACGGAGGTTGGGGTGGCTGGTGCCTTCGTAATCGCTGACGATGTCATCGCGATAGTAATGGCCAAAACAGGCCAGTGTGCGCGACGGGCGCAGCTGGTGAATTCTGGCAAAGGCAAAGATACGGCAGGCGATCTCGTTCTTGCCTGCCGGGTTATCCATCAGGTCATCCCAGGCGCCGATGCTGAAGCGGGTGGGGGTATAGACGTAGTGCTCGTCGATAATGGCGAGCACGTGATCGACCTCGACCTTGAACGGGTTGTGCTCCAGCAGCGCCAGCAGCGCTGCCTCGGAGGTCATCGTGGTCTCGGTGCCTGTTTCTGTGCCGGTGCTGGTCTCGGACATGGTCAGTTCGCGCGCTCTGATGCGTCGGGCTGCCGGGTGGGCAGCAGCGGATTGCAGTTGCGGATAACCACGCGGCCTTCCAGCAGGTTGCCGCGGGCATACTCGCTGAAAATACAGGTGTTGGTGTCCGGGTCGTAGTTCTGGATCCACAGGTTGTCTTCTTTCCAGGTGGCGCCCATATGCACCTGCCCGGCAGGCACGCTGATGCTCATGCTGCCGCCCCAGCGCTTGACGAACATCTGCTCCAGATAGAAGTAGTACAGCAGCGTGCCGCTGATCAGTACGATGGCACTGACAATGACGGCGGGCTTCCAGCGGTTGAGTCGCGCGCCAAGGCCGAACAGAATAAGGAACAACAGTGCGATCAGCACAAACCAGTACAGGTACGAAATCATGTCAGCAGTCCCTCAGGCATGATGGAGCAACGAGTCACTGCCATGCCGAAAGATGATGCAGCAGACAGCGCGGCGATTGCCGTGAGCATAACAGAGGCACCCGGTGGTAACACGGGTGACACAGCGCTCTGGTATGTCTATATGGTGCGGTGCGCGGACGGCACCTATTACACGGGCATTACCACAGACCCGGCGCGGCGCATCGACGAGCACAACGGCGCAGGGCCCAGTGCGCAACGTGGCGCCCGGTATACACGTGCCAGACGGCCGGTCGAGCTGGTCTACACCGAGCAGGCGGCGTCCCGCAGCGAGGCCGCCCGACGGGAGTGGGCCGTCAAGCGTCTCAGCAGGCCGCAGAAGAGCGCGCTGCGTAACCATTGACCCGGCAATCGCAACAAAAAAGCCCCACCCGAAGGGTGAGGCTTTTCGTCATTCTGCCATGTTAACAGCGGCCCTGTTCAGCCGGGGTTTACGTTGGCAGCTTGAGGGCCTTTGGGGCCCTGTTGAATTTCGTAGGAGACCTTCTGACCTTCAGCGAGGGTCTTGAAGCCGGAACCCTGAATCGCACTGAAGTGAACAAATACGTCTGCACCGCCGTCGTCCTGAGTAATGAAACCAAAACCTTTGGACTCGTTGAACCATTTCACTGTGCCGGTAGCCATTGAATCTATACCTCAGAAAAACAAATAATTTCGTGTGTTGCATACAGCATTTTACTGCCTGAATGCTGCAGCTGATTTAACCTTACCCCCTTTTCTGGGCCCTCGCCACTTTTTTTGCAGGCACTTGTCAAGCCCTCATATGCGTCTGGCTTGAGTTTGTTTTGTTTCCTCTATACCTTTGTTGAACAAGGAAAAAATCCGGGGCGCCCGCCTGGCGCCCGGCATGCGATGTCGTTGACGAGCGGCTCATGGGGCAGGATGGATCATGGCCGATATTGCGAAGGTGTCGTGAGGGCGTCGCGAGGGCAATGCCCATTACAGAGGTATCCATAATGCGTTTCAGGCAGCAGATGTTTTCCTGGCAGCGGCGGTTCCGTGCTGCCGCAGTGGTGTGTCTCGGATTGGGAATACTGCTCAGCCTCGGGTCGCTGGCGCAGGACAGCCGCCGGGCGGCGGTGGTGCTGGATATCAATGGTCCGATCGGTCCGGCAACCAGCGACTACGTCCTGCGCGGCATGCAGCAAGCCCGGGACGCTGGCGCGGAAGTCATCGTCCTGCGCATGGACACGCCGGGCGGCCTCGACAGCGCCATGCGACAGATGATCAAGGAAATTCTGGCGTCACCGATTCCGGTTGTCGGTTACGTCGGCCCCTCCGGTTCCCGCGCAGCGAGTGCGGGCACTTACCTGCTTTACGCCAGCCATGTTGCCGCGATGGCGCCTTCCACCAATCTTGGCTCTGCGACCCCGGTACAGATGGGGGGCATGCCCGGTGCGCCGGAGGAGCCGCAGCAACCGGCGCCGAAAGAGGATGAGGCCAGTGGCGCAGAGGGCGACGGCGAGGTAGCGACCAAACGTCGCGGCGGTACGGCCATGGAGCGCAAGGTACTGGAAGATGCTGTGGCCTATATAAGAGGGCTGGCAGAACTGCGCGGGCGTAATGCGGACTGGGCCGAGGAAGCCGTGCGCGAAGCCGTCAACCTCACCGCCAGCGATGCGCTCGAACAGAATGTCATCAATATCGTTGCGGAAAACATTGATGACCTGCTGGCGCAGATAGATGGCATGGAAGTGCGCATGGAACGCGGTACTTACACACTGGCTACTGCTGATCTGCAAATCATCGAGATGGAGCCGGACTGGCGTAATAATTTTCTGGCCGTGATCACCAATCCGAACATCGCATACTTTCTGATGCTGGTCGGCTTCTACGGCATCATCTTCGAGCTCTCGAGCCCGGGCAATATCTATCCCGGTGTGATCGGTGCCATCTGTCTGATCCTGGCGTTGTATGCCTTCCAGGTGTTGCCCATCAACTATGCCGGGCTGGCTTTGATTATTCTGGGGTTGGCATTCATGGTGGGGGAGGCCTTCATGCCAAGTTTCGGCATACTCGGACTGGGGGGGATCATCGCCTTCGTGTTCGGGTCCATCATCCTGATGGATGATGCCAACCTGCATATTTCGATTCCGCTGATTGGCGGCACGGCATTGGTGTCGGCCGGGTTGATGACCTGGGGCATCACGCGCATGGTACGGTTACGACGTACGCCAGCGATCACCGGCGTAGAGGGTCTGATCGGTGCTGAAGCGGTGGCTCTGAATGACTTTCAGGCCGGTGAAGGCCGAGTAAGAGTGTTCGGGGAGTCCTGGCGCGCGAGCGCGGCGGTGGAAGTGCGCCGCGGTCAGAAGCTGCGGGTGACTGCCGTCAAGGGGTTGAGTGTGGATGTTGAACCTGCCGGGGATTTCCCCCCGGCATCATAGCAAGGAGATAGTTCATGATTGCTTATCTGACACCGGTGCTGCTTGTTCTGGGCCTGGTCGCAATGTCGGTGCGTATTCTGCCGGAGTATCAGCGCGGCGTGGTCTTCTTTCTGGGGCGTTTCCAGGCGGTGAAAGGCCCAGGTCTGATTATCGTCATCCCCGGCGTTCAGCAGATGGTGCGGGTGGACCTGCGTATCATCACGCTGGATGTGCCCAGCCAGGATGTTATTTCCCGCGATAACGTAACGGTGCGTGTGAATGCCGTGTTGTATTTCCGGGTTGTGGATCCCAACAAGGCCATCATCCAGGTCGAGGATTATTACTCAGCGACCAGTCAGCTCGCGCAAACCACACTGCGGTCTGTGCTGGGCAAACACGACCTGGACGAGATGCTCTCTGAGCGCGACAAGCTCAATGAAGATATCCAGTCGATCATCGACTCCCAGACCGACAGCTGGGGCATCAAGGTGACCAACGTGGAAATCAAGCACGTTGATCTGAACGAAAACATGATTCGCGCCATTGCCCGCCAGGCGGAAGCCGAACGGGAGCGTCGTGCGAAAGTGATTCATGCGGAAGGTGAGCAGCAGGCGGCGGAAAAGCTGGTGGAAGCGGCGCAGATCATGACGCAGGATCCCGGCGCCATGCAGTTGCGTTACCTGCAGACCATGAGCGACATGTCGCAGAAGAACTCTTCGACTATCTTCTTCCCGCTGCCGTTTGACGTCATGGAAGTGTTCAAGAAGATGAATAAGTAAGACCGTAAAGCAAAATGAAATAAGCCCCGAAAGGGGCTTATTTTATGCCTGCCGCAACTTCCAGTTCCCGGATACCGTGTTCCAGATAATCCAGCAGACGCTGCATGGACGGCAAGGTCCGGCGGCAGCCGATGATGCCGAACTCAAGCTGGTCCACATAACTGGTCAGCGTGATATTCAGCGCGATCTGGTTGAGCGCGATGGAGACCGGGTACATACCTTCCAGTTTTGCACCATTCCAGTACAGCGGCTCTTTCGGGCCGGGTACGTTGGAAATGATCACATTGAATGCCCGCCACTCCGGCGCCAGGCCGGTAATCAGGTTGAGCCCGGTGGGCGCCATCATCAGCGCGGTGAGGTTGAGAATTTCTTCGGGCGTCATCTGTTTGTAGCGCTGCTTGGCTTCTTCGACTGAGGCCTTGATGACACGCAGACGGTTGGCCGGGTCGGCAATATGCGTACCCAGGTTTGCCAGAATGGTCGCGATCTGGTTGCCGCCCGCGCTGTCGTCCGTGCGCAGGCTCATCGGCACCATGGCGATCAGTGGCTTGTCCGGCAAGGCGTTCTGGCTGATCAGGTAATCCCGCAGCGCGCTGCCGCAAACCGCCAGCACAATATCGTTCATGGTGCAGTTGAATGCCTTGCTGATGGCCTTGAAGCGGCTGGTGCTGTAGGACTGCGCCGCAAACCGTCGGCTGCCGGTAATGCGTTGATTGATGATGCTCTGCGGTGCCTGGAAGATGGACACATGGTCCGGGTCCTTGCTGGCCTTCTGGGTGATCTGATAGACCTCCCGCGCCAGCGCCGGCACGGTTGCGATCTGCTTGCTGAGCCCGGCGGTCAATCGCGCCAGGCCACTCACGGCGGCCACCGGGTTGGCGGTGAGTTGCATGCGTTCACGCCGTTTCGGTGTACTGGCCCAGACCGGTGACAGGTCGCGTTCATTCGGGTCCGTCGACAGGGCGCGCATGCCCATGCGCATCGCAGAAATACCGTCTACCACTGAGTGGTGCACCTTGGTATACAGCGCAAAGCGGCGACCACGAATGCCTTCGATCAGATGTGATTCCCACAGGGGGCGCTCCCGATCCAGCAGGTTGGAATGCTCTGCGGATACCAGCGACAGCAGTTCCCGGATACGACCGGGCTTGGGCAGCGCTTCATGGCGGAAATGATGATCAATGTCGAACTGCTTGTCCTCGACCCAGAAGGCCTGGCCGAAGCGGGTCTGCAGGCGCTGGTTGAAGGGCGCCACCGGGCAGCAGTAGTCGCGCATGGATTGCGCCAGTTCGCTGACATACTTCGGGCCGGCGTCGTCGGGAAAGCTGAACAGTTGAAGACCAGCGACGTGCATGGGCTGCTGGCGTCGTTCCAGCCACAGAAAAAGCTGGTCCACCGGACTCAAGGGCTTCATCAGAGATCCTTCTTCCTTTATGTGTGTATCGTGTGTTGCGCGCTATTTACCTTGCCAGTGTTTCATGGATGTGGATATGCCGGTGCGTTTTGCGACTTCGTCCCACACGCGCCCCGGCAACACCCCTTTGAGCAGATCAATATTCTTCACCATACGCGGTTCGGCGACCATGGCTTCTTTGTCACGAATGCCGCGCATGATGGACTTGACGACTTTCTCCGGCCGCAGCATGGGCGAGAGCAGTGGGCTGCGCACGCCATCGAACATGCCGGTATTGATGTAGCTGGGGCAAACCGTGGTCACGGCGACATTGTTGATGCCCCGTTCACGCAGCTCCAGCCGCAGGGATTCGGAGAAACCCAGCACCGCCCATTTGCTGGCGGCGTAGGTACTGCCCCAGGGCAGGCCGATGTAGGCACTGGCGCTGGCGATGTTGACCAGATGCCCCTGGTCGGCTTCGCGCAGATCGTCCAGGAACGCGTGGCTCATGGCGATCAGGCCAAGGGTGTTGATTTGCAGTGTGTTCAGGTGTTCCGCCAGGCTGACGCGCTCGAACTCACCGCCAAACACCACGCCGGCGTTGTTGATCAGCACATCGATCGGGCCCACTTGCGCGTGGACCTCATCCCTGAATGCCGGAATGCGCTCGAGATCACTCACGTCCAGTAGCATGGCATGGCCGCGGCCGCCGGCGGCCTGCACCCGTTTGCAGACGTCTTCGGCGGGCTTGCGGCGTCTGGCCGTCACGATCACTTCTGCACCCTGGCGGGCAAACTGCTCCGCCATGAGCGCGCCGAGGCCCGTGCCGGCGCCGGTGATGAGGATGCGTTTTCCCTGAAAGTAAGGCATGAAGATTCCTTTGGGTCAGATTGCCAAGACTAAACAAATATCGGCGGCGGCGCATCAGCTGCGGGCACTCGTTTGTCGCTCATTTGTTTATCCGCGATCAGGCTTGCCCGTGAGTCAGCATGTGTAAACACAAGGGCGTTCCCTGCTGTGCCCTGATTGGGATAAAGTGGTCTTGAAACAGGATCGTCTTCACCCGGGGAATGGCGCCGCCACATGGCTGCCAGCAGAAAAAACGGGGGGCGGGATACAGGGATGAATACAATCGGGCGTGTCGGCAGGCTGGCCTGCCGGACACTGCTGGTCATGGTCACGGTCCTTGTTATGGGCCACGCGCTGCCGTCCCACGCCGGCACCCCCCTGCTGTTGTCTGCGCCCGTTGAGCATACCCGTCTGGCACCGCACCTGAGTTACTGGTGCGATGGTGACGCGCAAAGCGCTCTGGCACAGGCTCGCACGGCAACCTTCACGCCACTGCAATCCCGGCAGGTCACCTTCGGCTATCGCGCTGATGCATGCTGGTTTCGTGCCAGCCTGGTGAACACCGAGAGTGATGCGCTGCGCGTCTGGCTGCTGGTGGATTACGCCCTGCTGGACGAGCTGGATATCTTCCTGCTGGATGACAGGGGCGCGCTGTTGCCCGATCAGCAGTGGCTGTTGGGGGATAGCCGGCCATTTGCCGAGCGGCCGATTCCGGCACGGTTTTTCGTCGTGCCACTGGCATTGCCCGCCGACGCCGCTGCGCAGCTTTATGTCCGGGTGCGGACGCACAGCTCCATGACGGTGCCGCTGGTGGTCAGCGGGCACGCTGCTTTCATGGTGCGGTATCTGAAGAACGACTGGCTCCAGGGGTTGTTCTACGGCATCGGATTCGGCTTGCTCATCTATCATCTGGTGCTCTGGCTTGGTGCACGGGAGAAGGTCAACCGTTTCTATGTGGCCCATGTGGGCTTCGCCATGGTGTATGTGGCCTGCCTGCAGGGTGTGGTGGTGCGTCTGTGGCCGGGGAACGAGGCCTGGCTGGATAACCTGCCTTTTGTTGCCGCGTATCTGGCTCTGTTGACCGGGATGTTGTTCGCCCGCGACTTCCTTGAGACCCGTGAGTTGCCGAGGCTGGACAGGCCGCTGCGCTGGATGAGCTGGGCGCTGCTGGGGGTCACCCTGGCCCAGCTGGCGCTGCCTGCCGGCAGCATCAACCATCTGCAGGGCGCGTTTGCTATCGCGACCTTCGCGGTGCTGATTCCGGTCGGTATCATTTGCCTGGCGATGCGGCGGCCCCAGGCCTGGATATTCGTCATTGCCTGGAGCTCCTTTCTGGTCATGGTGCTGGCACTGGCGCTCAACACCTATGGGTTGCTGGGCAATTTCCCGGTATTGCTCAATGTCCATGGCCTGCAGATGGCGCTGGTGTTGCAGCAGGTTCTGTTGTCGCTGGGGCTGGCTACCCGTCTCAATACGCTCAAGCGAGAAAGTCTGGTGCGCGCCCGTGAAAGTGCCCATGCGCAGGCGGACAGCGCGGCGAAGAGTGACTTTCTTGCCCGCATGAGCCATGAAATACGCACCCCGATGAATGCGGTGCTGGGCATCACCGAACTGATGCGGGACACCACCCTGGATCAGACCCAGCGCAACTATATGGACACCCTGTATGCCGCCGGGGAGAGCCTGCTGACGATCATCAACGACGTGCTGGATTACTCGAAGATTGCCGCAGGCAAGCTGGAACTGGAGCGGGAAGATTTCAACTTGCCCGCCTTGCTGGAAGATAGCCTGACCATCTTCCAGGGGGTCGCTGAACAGCAGGGCCTGACCTTGCGCAGTGACTGGCCCGATGACATACCGCAATGGGTGCGTGGTGATGGTCCGCGTCTGCGCCAGGTGTTGCTTAACCTGATCAGTAATGCCATCAAGTTTACTCCGAGGGGCACTGTGACGCTCAGCGCGCGCAGCCAGCGCATTGGTGACTGGTTGTGGTTGCAGTGTGTGGTGGCGGATGAAGGGATCGGCATGACACCGGCGCAGGTGGAGCAGCTGTTTGAACCCTTCCAACAGGCGGACAGCTCCACCACCCGTCGCTACGGCGGCACCGGTCTGGGGTTGGCCATATCCCGGCAGTTGATTGAGCTGATGGGCGGTCACATCGACGTTGAAAGCGAACCGGAAAAGGGCTCCCGGTTCAGTTTCCGGGTGCGATTGATGCCCGGCCAGGTGCCGCTGCGTACGGCGGAGATCGGGCACGAAAGCTGGTTCCCGGACCTGTCGGTGCTGCTGGTGGAAGACAATGCCGTCAACCAGATGGTGGTCAAGGCATTGCTGAACAAACTGGAGGTGCGCGTCAGCATTGCCTCAGGCGGGGAAGAGGCGCTGCGCCGCCTGCAGGGCGGTGAGCGCTTTGATCTGGTGCTGATGGATTGCGAGATGCCGGATCTGGATGGCTATGAGACAACCCGGCGCATTCGTCGCTGGGAAGAGGAGCTGGCTTACCCGCGCATGCCGATTATTGCACTGACGGCCCATGCCCTGGGGGAGCATCGGCGTCGCTGCCTGGCGGCGGGAATGGATGATCATCTGTCCAAGCCGTTGACGCTGAAACAGATGATCATCGCGTTGCGGCGCTGGGCGCCGCGTCACCACTGACTCGCCGAGAGACCGGCGTGGCGCTTACTCGTAGTCGAACGAGAAGTGCTCGGCCTTCAGCTGCATCATGCTCTTGGTCGGCTTGAGCATGGCTTCCGCGTGACCCTTGGCCTGGGGCAGCAGATGGTCGAAGTAGAACTCCGCCGTGGCCAGTTTGGCCTCGTAGAATTCCTTCGGTTGCTCACCGTCGCCCTTGTTCAGCTTTTCCTGCGCCTTGGCCGCCATGACCGCCCAGAAGTACGCCATCATGGCGTAGCCGGAATACATCAGGAAGTCATTGCTGGCGGTGCTGACCACGTCGCGGTCTTTTGATGCGGTGAGCATCACGCGCGTGGTGAGGTAGTTCCACTGGGCTGCGATTTTCAGCAGTTTCCAGGCAAACGGGCGCAAGGTGTTGTTGGTCATGTTGCGGGTGCCGAAATCCACCAGCTTCTGGCTGAACTCGCGCACACACTTGCCGCGGGTCATCAGCAGTACTTTGCGGCCCAGCAGATCCAGTGCCTGAATGCCGGTGGTGCCTTCGTACAGGGTGCTGATGCGCGCGTCGCGGGCAATCTGCTCCATGCCGTGCTCACGGATATAACCGTGGCCACCGAAAACCTGCATGCCCAGGTTGGCGCAATCCAGACCTTTTTCGGTCAGGAAGCCTTTCAGGATCGGGGTCAGGAAGCCGAGCTGGCCGTCCCAGTATTCCTGCTTCTGCTTGTCGCCTTCCAGAATGCCGCTGATCATCTTGTCAGCATACTGGCCGGTGAAGTACAGCATGGCGCGACCGCCTTCCGCGATGGCCTTCTGGGTCAGCAGCATGCGGCGCACATCACCGTGGTGAATGATGGCATCCGCACTGTGTTCGGGATCTTTCTTGCCGGACAGGGCGCGCATGGAACGGCGTTCCTTGGCGTAGGGCAGTGCGCCCTGCAGGGACCGCTCGGCGTGGCAGATGCCCTGCATGGCGGTGCCGACCCGGGCAGAGTTCATGAAGGTGAACATGCACTCCAGGCCTTCGTTCTCCGGGCCCAGCAGGAAGCCGGTGGCACCGTCGAAGTTCATCACGCAGGTGGCGGAGGCCTTGATGCCCATTTTCTTTTCCAGCGCGCCGGCGGTGACACCGTTGCTCTCGCCGATCTTGCCGGGCAGATACTTGGGCACGATAAACAGGGAAATGCCCTTGGTGCCCGGAGGTGCGTCCGGCAGGCGTGCCAGCACGATGTGCACGATGTTTTCGGTCAGGTCATGGTCACCGGACGAAATGAAGATCTTGGTGCCGGTAATCTTGTAGCTGCCGTCTGCCTGGGGCTCGGCCTTGCTCTTCATCTGGCCCAGATCCGTGCCGCACTGGGGCTCGGTCAGGCACATGGTGCCCGCCCAGACGCCTTCCGTCAGCGGCGTCAGGTAGGCCTGCTTCTGCTCTTCGGTGCCGTGCAGCATGATGGTGTTCATGGCGCCCAGGGACAGGCCCGGGTACATGGCAAAGGACCAGTTGGCCGTGCCCATCATTTCCTGCTTGAGCATGCCCAGCGACATGGGCAGGCCCTGACCGCCGTATTCCACCGGATGGGAGAGACCCTGCCAGCCGCCCGCCATGTATTCGGCATAGGCTTCCTTGTAGCCTGCGGGCGTGGAGACCTGCCCGTCCGCCAGCTTGCAGCCTTCCTCATCGCCGGACTGATACAACGGCGCAATGGTGTTTTCACACAGGCGCGCGCACTCGCTCAGAATCGCGTCCACCATATCCGGGGTCGCTTCGCCGCCGTTGGGCAGGCTCTGGTAGTGGCTGTTGTAATCAAATACTTCGTTGAGCAGGAAGCGCATATCGCGCATCGGCACCTTGAACTGGGGCATGTCGGCCTCTCTCTGATCCGGGGCCGCGACGATGCGCGGCGCTGAATATGACGAAACGGGGCGCAGTTATAACGAAAGTCGCGCCAAACACGGTTGACCGCAGATTCCCGGAGGACTGTCTCCGGGGGCAGTCCTGCTTCACAGTGCCTTCCCGCCATGCTTCTATGATAAGTGATAAATCCAAGCACACAGCGGAGATGTGAGATGAAGCGATACGGACATCTGGCCCTGGTTTGCCTGATTGCACTGGCGAGTGGATTGAGTGCCCTGCACGCGCAGGCGTGCACTCGCGTGGTGTATCTCGGCCCGGAGGGACGCATCCTCACGGCCCGTTCCATGGACTGGAAAACGGACATCGGTACCAATCTCTGGGTGCTGCCCCGTGGCGTGGCACGCAATGGCCAGGCGGGTGAAACATCGTTGGCCTGGGAGGCAACGTACGGCAGCGTTGTGGCCACCGCCTACGACATCGCCTCCAGCGACGGGGTCAACGAAGCGGGCCTGATGGCCAATTTGCTGTGGTTGCCGGAGTCCGAATACCCCACGCTCGATGGCGAAACCCCGGCGCTGGCGATCTCGCTCTGGGCCCAGTTCATGCTCGACAATTTTGCCACGGTCTCGGAGGCCGTGACCTATGTGCGCGAGCAGCCGTTTCTGGTGATCACCGACAAGATGCCCGGCGAAGAGCGGCTGGCGGCGTTGCATCTGTCCCTGTCTGACGCGCTGGGCGACAGCGCCATCATGGAATATGTCGGCGGCGAGCTGATCATTCATCACAGCCCGGATTACCAGGTCATGACCAATCAGCCCACCTTCGAGCGGCAACTGGTGCTGGCGGAATACTGGGACGAGATCGGTGGCACCACCATGTTGCCGGGCACCAACCGGCCGGCAGATCGTTTCGTGCGCGCCATTTCTATATCAATGCCATTCCGAAGGTTGAAGATGCCGAACTGGCGGTGGCCAGTGTGTTCAGCGTGATTCGCAACGCGTCGGTGCCGCTGGGTATTTCCACCCCGGACAGCCCGCACATCTCCTCGACCCGCTGGCGTACCGTGATGGACCACAAGGCGCGTCGTTACTACTTCGAATCAGCAATGATGCCGAACACCTTCTGGGTGGATCTGCGCAAACTGAACTTTGCCCCTCGTGCTGGCGCACGGGTGCTGACGCTCGGCCCGGATCAGCGTGAAATGTATGCGGGAGATGTGTCCGGGAAGTTTCGTCGCAGCGCGCCGTTCGCGTTTCTCGGACTGCAATAAGCGCGTAGCCGGTCAGATCTTCGGCAGGCGGATGCCCACCTGATGAACCTGGCCGCGCTCCAGCGAGCGTACCCGCAGACGAATGCCGCCGAGTTCGATGGTGTCGCCGACCACCGGCGTGCCCTTGTGGCGCTGGTGGAACAGCTCTTCCAGCGTCATGCCCATCAACGCCGGTGACAGATCGGTCAGGCCATAACTCATGGCCACATCGCTGACGCGGGCCGAAGCACGCACCGTAAAGTCGCCATAAAAGCGACGCAGGGTCGCCGTGGTGGCCAGGAACCACTCGCCCAGTTGTTCCTGTTCTGCGTGGCTGGTCAGCCAGGTCAGCAAGTCATTGGCTTCCAGTACCGGGTTGTCCGCCAGGTTCAGCGCCACGCCGCCGCGCACCAGCGCGACCGGCTGTACACCCGGAGAGGCCACCTGGTCCATGGTTTTGCCCTCCGCACGGGAACCGCCCTGAATCCGGAACTGCACCAGAAACTGGTCCTCGGCGCCTTCCAGTGCGACGGCGGCCAGCGGACTGGCAGCGGGTGGCAGGGCGACGCGCATGCGCCGGGCCATCAGGCCGATGGACGTACCTTGCAAGAGCAGCGAGGTGAGCACCACCACAAAGGTGATATCGAACAGCAGCCGGTTCTCCGGCACGCCCGCCAGCAGCGGAAACACCGCCAGCACAATGGGCACGGCGCCGCGCAGCCCGGTCCAGGCAATGAAGGTCTTCTCCCGGTTGCTGAAGGCAAACGGCAGCAGCGACATCCAGACCGCCACCGGACGGGCGATAAACGTCAGAAACAGTGCGATCAGCAAGCCCGGTACGAGTGAGGTGATCAAGCCTGTCGGCGTGACCAGCAGCCCCAGCAGCAGGAACATGCCGGATTGCGCCAGCCAGGCCATGGAGTCCATGGAGCGCAGCACGTTGTCGCTGGTGCCGGCGCGACGGTTGCCGGCAATCAGACCGACCAGATAGACCGCCAGGAAGCCGGAACCGCCGACCATATTGGTCAGGCTGAAAATCGCCGCGCCGCCGGTACACAGCAGCAAGGCATGCAGCCCTTCGTTGCTGCGCACCCGCAGCAGCAGCTCTGCCAGCCCGGCGCCCAGCGCGACACCGAGCAGTGCCCCGAGCCCGAATTGCTGAACCAGCACGACCAGGGTTTCCAGCCCCCACTTCGCATCCGGCAGGGTCAGCAGATCGATCAGCAGCACCGTGATGAAAATGGCCATCGGGTCGTTCAGGCCAGATTCGATTTCCAGCGTGCTTTCCACCCGCTCGTTGAGTCGCAGCCCGGCGCCCTTGATGACATTGAATACCGCCGCCGCGTCGGTGGAGCCGATGATCCCGCCGAGCAGCAGGCCCAGGCGCCAGTCGATACCCAGCAGCCAGGTCGCGAAAGCACCCACCGACATGGCGGTCAGCAAGACCCCGAGCGTGGCAAGGGTGAGGGCAGGTTTGAGCCCGGCCCGGAAAGTGCTCAGCCGGGTGCGCAGGCCGCCATCCAGCAGAATGATCGCCAGCGCCAGATTACTGACCAGAAAACCCAGTTCGAAATCCTGGAACTGGATGCCGCCGATCCCGTCCTCGCCGGCCAGCATGCCCACCACCAGAAACACCAGCAGCGACGGCACGCCCACCCGCGTGGAGAGGGTGCCGAGCAGCAGCCCGATAAAGAGCAGGGCCGCGCCAACAAAAAGTGCCAGATGCAGGCTTTGCACGAATGAGTTGTCCTGCTGGTGGATGGCGCCCCGCCTGTCGCATCAAGGGCAGCGGAGGGTATCAACACGCAGTATAACGCAGATCTAGCGCGAAAAAGCCCGGGTGATGGATTGCCGCATCCAGATATGCGCGGGGTCCCGCTCCAGTGTGGCGGGCCAGATCAGGCACACCGGCACCGCCGGCAGTGCCGTCGGAAACGGCAGCACCTGTATCGGCCAGGTCCCGGAAAAAAGGCGTGCGATGCTGGCGGGTACGGTTGCGATAAGGTTGCTGGCAGCACAGACACTGATCTGGCTGACAAACTGACTGACCTGAACAGCGATCTGCCGTTGCCAACCGGGCTGATTCAGAATCATGTCCAGCGGCAGTCGGCGCCCGCGTTCCTGCAAGACCACATGGCGCTCCTCGAGAAACTGCGCCACGTTGATGTGGCCATCCAGACGGGGGTGTCCCCTGCGCGCTATCACCACGACTTCCTCCTCGCCGATGACCGCATGGTGCAAGCGGGGGTCATCCGGCGGGAAACTGTCGATGGCAACATCGGCCTGCGCGTGCGCCAGGCGTTCATGCCAGCCGTCGGACACCGGCTGCATCGAGAAGCAGGTGTGCGGAGCTTCCTGTGCGGCCAGGTCCAGCAGACGGGGCAGGTGAACCTGCTCGATATAGTCCGTGCCGATAATGACGAATCGCCGCTCGCTGCTGGCGGCGTCAAACCGCCGACTCTCCTCAAAGGCCTCCCGGACGGCCTCCACCCCCGGTTGCAACTGCTGCCACAGGGCGATGGCCCGCGGCGTGGGCTTCAGGCCCTGGCGCGTGCGCACGAACAGCTCCTCCCCCACCGTGTCGCGCAATCGCTGGACGGCCGCACTGAAAGCGGGCTGGCTCATGCCCAGTTGTTCGGCGGCGCGGCTGAGCTGGCCAGCCTGCATCAGCGCCTCGAACACCGGCAGCAGGTTTAGGTCGATACTGCGTAAATTCAGCTTCATGGATATTTTATATCATGATTATCGACTTCATGGATGTATGCAATCTGGCCAATACTCGGGGTGTGTGATGACTGATGCACAGTGATAACAATATCGGAGGCTCCATGGACAGCACCCTGACGACAACCGTGATCGTCTTTATCTCGCTCGCCGCCCTGTGGGAAATCGTGGTTGGCCGCACCCGCGACGGCCGCAAGACCAAGCAGGACTGGCACGCCGCCTTCCTCAGCACCCTGATGATGGTGGTCGTGCAGCGCCCGCTGGTGCTGCTGCTCATCACCCTGGGGCTGGGTACCCTGTTACCGGGCAGCGCGGGTTCGCTGGCCTGGCTGGAGAAGGAATACTTCTGGCTGACGCTGGTCGTGTTCTTCTGCATAGAAGAACTGCTGCACGGCGCCGCCCACCTGTTTGCTCATGCCCGGCGCCCGAAGAATCGCCGCCTGCAATGGGTGCAGGCCTTCTTCAAGATGAGCCATCGCCCGCATCACCTGTCCGGCGGCCAGGACAACAAGGGCCAGCTGAGCGTGACCCAGACCTTCGTCAACGGCTGGGCCTGGTGGCTGATCCTGCCCAACTACTGGTTCCAGCTGCTGTGCCTGTACCTGGGCCTGGTCGAAGTCTTCCTCTACGCCACCGCGTTCAAGGGCCTGTGGGCAGCGCACACCCACGTCAACTGGAACTATGACCTCTATTTCCACAACCACCGCTGGGCCTGGGTGCGCAAGACCATGTGGGCCCTGTCACATCTGCTGGTCTTCCCCACCCAGCACCACCACCATCACGCACGCGGCCCCAACTCGGCCCGCAACGTGACCTCGACCCTGGCGATCTACGACTGGCTGATTTTCGGCACCCTGGCGATCGAGAAAGAGAAGCCGAAGATGTACGGCTGGCGGCAGAAAGACGATGAGGCCAACAGCGTGCTGAAGCGCTACTTCAACTACGACGTGCGCCAGTACATGCCGAAAGGGTGAAGTCCCGCCCTCGGGCGGTCATCCGACAGAAACAGGTAGCTTCCCTCCCCGCCGTTGCGCCCTGCAGCGGCGGCCCTTTATTTTAGTCTGCCAACCTTTATACTACGCGCCCTTTCTGCTCATATTTTGAACAGGCCTTCGGGCTGAGGTGTCATGGAGTATGCAACGCGTTTCGGCGTGATCGTGATCGGTGGTGGCCATGCGGGTACCGAGGCCGCGCTGGCGGCTGCGCGCATGGGCGTATCGACGCTGCTGCTCACCCATAATATCGAGACCCTGGGCCAGATGAGCTGTAACCCGGCCATTGGCGGTATCGGCAAGAGCCATCTGGTGCGCGAGATCGATGCCCTCGGCGGCGCCATGGCGCGCGCGACCGACCGTGCCGGTATCCAGTTTCGCGTGCTCAATGCGCGCAAGGGGCCGGCCGTTCGCGCGACGCGGGCCCAGGCGGACCGCATCCTTTATAAGGCGGCCATCCGCGACATGCTGGAGAGCCAGCCCAATCTGACCATTTTCCAGCAACCGGTGGACGACCTGATTGTCGAGCAGGGTCGCTGCGTGGGCGTGGTGACCAATATGGGGCTGCGCTTTCATGCGGATGCGGTGGTGCTTACCGCCGGCACTTTCCTGGGTGGCGTGATTCATGTGGGGCTGGACAAGCAGTCCGGTGGCCGTGCGGGCGATCCGCCCAGTATTGCCCTGGCGGACCGTCTGCGCGAATTGCCGTTCCGTGTGGATCGGCTGAAAACCGGCACGCCGCCCCGCATTGACGGCAAGACCGTGGATTTCTCGGTCATGGAAGAACAATGGGGCGATACGCCGACTCCGGTGATGAGCTATATGGGGCAGGTGGAAGAGCATCCGCGCCAGGTGTGCTGCTATATCACCCACACCTCCGAACAGACCCACGACATCATCCGCAGTGGCTTTGACCGCTCGCCGATGTTCACCGGTGTCATCGAGGGCGTGGGGCCGCGTTATTGCCCGAGCATCGAAGACAAGGTCAATCGTTACCCGGACAAGAACAGCCATCAGATTTTTGTCGAGCCCGAGGGGCTGACCACCCATGAGCTGTATCCCAACGGCATCTCCACCAGCCTGCCGTTTGATATCCAGCTGGCGGCGGTCCGCTCGATCCGTGGTTTCGAGCAGGCGCATATTACCCGGCCCGGCTACGCTATCGAGTACGACTATTTCAATCCCCAGGATCTCAGGCATTCGCTGGAAACCCGGCATATGCCGGGGCTGTTCTTTGCCGGCCAGATCAATGGCACCACCGGCTATGAAGAAGCGGGTGCGCAGGGGTTGCTGGCAGGTATCAATGCGGCATTGTTGTCACGCGGCGAAGAGGCCTGGCATCCGCAGCGGGATGAAGCCTATCTGGGCGTGCTGGTGGATGACCTGATTACGCTGGGCACGCGTGAGCCCTATCGCATGTTCACCAGCCGCGCCGAGTACCGGTTATTGCTGCGCGAAGACAACGCCGACCTGCGCCTGACCGAAAAGGGCCGCGCGCTGGGTCTCGTGGATGACGCGCGCTGGGCGACCTATTGCGCCAAGCGCGATGGCGCCGAGCGTGAAGTGTTGCGGCTTGGCAGCACCTGGGTGCGGCCGGGCAGTGCGCGCTGTGAACAGGTCAATGCCTTGCTGGACAAGCCACTGACCCACGAATACAACCTGATGGATCTGCTGCGCCGTCCGGAGCTGGATTACAGCACCTTGCTGGCGGCGGCCGGGCTGGCGCCCGAGCAGCCGGCCGTGGCCGAGCAGGTGGAAATCCGTGCCAAGTACGCCGGCTATATCGAACGCCAGGCTGACGAGGTGGCACGATTACGCGCCAGCGAGAACACGGCACTGCCAGCGACGCTGGACTACGGCCAGGTCAGCGGGCTGTCCAATGAAGTACGCCAGAAGCTGGAAAACGCCCGGCCCGCCACGCTGGGTCAGGCGGGACGTATTCCCGGGGTGACGCCGGCGGCGATCTCGCTGCTGCTGATTCACCTGAAGAAGCAAAGCCTGGCTCGCCGGCAGACCGAAAAAGACGCCGCAGGAAATGCTTTGTGACGGCTGCTGATCTATCGGTAAACCCGCACCTCGCTGACCGTCTGGCGGCCGGTATCGCTGAGCTGGGCTTGGGCGACACCGTGGATGCGGCGCAACAGCAGTTGCTGCTGCGCTACGTGGCCTTGCTGCACAAATGGAACCGGGCCTTCAATCTCACGGCGGTGCGCGAGCCGCAGGAGATGGTCACCCGGCATCTGCTGGACGCGCTGTCGGTGCTGCCGCATCTGGCGCCGGTGGCGACGCTGGACGTGGGCACCGGCGCCGGTGTGCCCGGCATCCCGCTGGCCATCGTCCGGCCGGATATCGCCTTTACCCTGCTGGACAGCAACGGCAAGAAGACGCGGTTTGTGCGTCAGGCCGCACTGGAGCTGGGGCTGACGAATGTCGAGGTTGTGCAGGCCCGCGTGGAACAGTACCGTAAGGCGTCGCCTCAGGTGATTTCCCGTGCTTTCGCGTCACTGCCGGACATGCTCCGTCTGCTGGGCCATTTGCTCCCCGATGAGGGACGTTTGCTGGCCATGAAGGCGGCCGCTGCCGATGATGACGTGGCGGCGCTGGCACAGCTGCCCGGTCGACAATGGCAGGTGGATATTCGCAGACTTGTTGTGCCCGGCCTGGACGGTACGCGCCAGCTGGTGATGATTCAGCCGCAAGGAGAAACACAGTGACCACGGTATTCGCAATCGCCAATCAGAAGGGCGGGGTGGGCAAGACCACCTCCAGCGTCAACCTGGCGGCGTCGCTGGCGGCAACCCGCAAGAAAGTCCTGCTGGTGGATATCGACCCCCAGGGCAATGCCACCTCCGGCTCCGGGGTCGACAAGCACGGCTGTGAAAACACCATTTATGAAGTGCTGCTGGAAGAAGTCTCCATTGAAGAGGCGATCGTCAAGACGCCGGAGGCCTCTGGCTATGATCTGCTGGTAGCCAATGGCGACCTGACTGCGGCAGAAGTGCAGCTGCTGGATCTCAAGCTTAAGGAATTCCGTCTGCGCAACGCCCTGGCGCGGGTGCGCAACCGCTACGATTACATCCTGATCGACTGCCCGCCGTCGCTGAACATGCTCACCATCAATGCGCTGACGGCGGCGGATTCCGTGATCGTGCCGATCCAGTGCGAGTACTATGCCCTGGAAGGGCTGACCTCCCTGCTCAACACGATCGAGAAGATCAGCAGTGTACTGAATCCGAAACTGCATATCGGCGGCTTGCTGCGGACCATGTATGATCCGCGCAACAGTTTGTCCAACGATGTTTCCAATCAGTTGATCAATCACTTCGGTGACAAGGTCTACCGGACCATCATTCCGCGTAACGTGCGACTGGCCGAGGCGCCCAGCCATGGCGCGCCGGTCATCAGTTACGACGCCAAGTCCCGTGGTGCGATCAGTTATCTGGCGCTGGCGGGGGAAATCCTGCGCCGGGAACAGGCGATAAATCAGGCCAGACAGGCCGACACAGCAAAGGTGGAATAAGGCATGGCGGCCAAGCGTAAAGGCGGACTGAGCAAAGGGCTGGATGCACTGCTGAGTCACAACAATGCACCCCGGGAAGCGGTGGATATCAGCGGCGATGCAGCCGCAGCCGAGGCAGCGCTGGCTGATTCCACGCCGCGTGATGGTGATTTGCGCAAGCTGCCGGTGGATACCATGGAGCGCGGGCGCTACCAGCCGCGCCGTGATATGTCCCCGGAGGCGCTGGAAGAGCTGGCGGAGTCGATTCGTGCCCAGGGCGTGATGCAGCCGATTGTGGTGCGCCCGATCGGTAACAAGCGCTACGAGATCATTGCCGGTGAGCGCCGTTGGCGTGCGGCGCAACTGGCCGGGCTGGATACCATCCCTGCCGTCATCCGTGACGTACCGGATGAAGCGGCCATTGCCATGGCGCTGATCGAGAACATCCAGCGTGAAGACCTCAACCCGATGGAAGAGGCGCTGGCGCTGGCGCGCCTGAAAGACGAATTCAAGCTGACCCATCAGCAGGTGGCCGATGCGGTGGGCAAGTCCCGCGCCATGATTACCAACCTGCTGCGCCTGATCAGCCTGGAAGAAGATGTCCGCAAGCTGCTGGAGCACGGTGATCTGGAAATGGGCCACGCCCGGGCCTTGCTGGCGCTGACGGGCCAGAATCAGATCGAAGCGGCGCGCATGGTCGTGGCGCGCGGGCTCAATGTGCGGCAGACCGAAGCGCTGGTGCGGGATTTCGACAAGGTGCGCGCCACGCCGCAGCCGCCGGAGCGTGAAGATCCGAATGTGCGCCAACTGCTCAACGACCTGTCTGACCGGCTCGGTGCGCCGGTGGCGATTCGCCAGGGCGGCGGCGGCAAGGGCAAGCTGGTGATCAGCTACAACAGTCTCGACGAGCTCGACGGCATATTGGCACACATCAAATAGCGTCTCGGGCGCTGCCTTGACGCAGGGCGGACGAAACTGCCCTACAATCCGCGGCTAATACTTGGGTCGCGGTTGATACCTGCGCCCCTTATCCCTATACTCTGCGCGCCTGAGATCGGGGCTCACCGACACGTTCTGTGAGTGCTTTCCGCGAAAGCTGCCCGGCAATGTCAGCGTGCCTCATTCGCCTTGTCTGCAGTGATTGCCGCAGACAGGATCGTGACCGGGGACAGTGTGTGGCTAAAACGTCTTACACGGGCGCCGCAATGTTTCGGGGCCTGATGACAGCTCAGGCAGCAGCGATAGCTGTATGCAGCATCCTCGCCGGCCTTCTTGGCGGTGCCCCGGTGGCCATTGCCGCAGCCTGGGGTGGCGGGATCTGCTTGCTGGCCCACGCCTGGGCGGGCTTTCAGTTATGGTTGCATCCCGGCAACCGTCGCTCCGAGCGACGCCAGGCCGGCGCCGCGATCCGGGCAGAGATGGGCAAGATTGTCATTATGTTGCTGCTATTCTGGCTCACCTTCAGGGAGATGCCGGACATGCGCAGCAGAGAAACAGCGGCAGCGCTGTTCGCCGGATTCTTTCTGACGCAGGTTGCAGGATGGATCTGGCTGGCACGCTACGGGGATGCACCGCTGGCACAGCGGCACACCCCTCACCACGACAGATAATGGTTGGATTGAGCAGATGGCCTACGAAACTCCGCAGGAGTATATCAAGCACCACCTGACTAACCTCACCTATGGCAAGGTGCCTGCTGGCACTCCTGTCTGCGACTCAAACGCCAACCTGACTGGCGAAACGTACCAGGAGACCTCCTGGATCGTTGCTACCTGTTACGAAGAACTGGAAGCCATGGGCTTCTGGGCATTCCATATCGACAGCCTGGGCTGGTCCGGTTTTCTGGGTGCCGTCTTTATCCTGTTGTTCTGGCTGGCCGCCCGCAAGGCGCAGGCTGGCGTGCCCACCGGCTTCGTCAACTTCATCGAGATCATCGTTGATTTCGTCGACAGCCAGGTGCGTGACACTTTCCACGGCAAGAGCAAGATGATCGCCCCGCTGGCGCTGACCATCTTCTGCTGGGTGTTCCTGATGAACTCCGTGAAGCTGATCCCGGTGGACTTTGTTCCCGGCGCGGCGCACTGGCTGGGCCTGGAATACTTCAAGATCGTACCCACGGTTGATCCCAACATTACTCTGTCGATGTCATTCTGCGTATTGCTGCTGATCATCGGCTTCAGTATCAAGGCGAAGGGTGTGGGCGGCTTCATTGCCGAGCTGACCCTGCAGCCGTTCTCCTCCAGCAACATCGTGCTGAAAATTATCCTGATCCCCCTGAACCTGGTGCTCGAACTCGCGGCCTTGCTGGCCAAGCCGGTCTCGCTCGGCTTGCGACTCTTCGGGAACATGTACGCGGGTGAGTTCGTGTTCATTCTGGCAGCTGCCCTGATGGGTGCCTGGCAGGTGGCAGTGGCGTGGCCCTGGGCAGTGTTCCATCTGCTCGTCATCACGTTGCAGGCGTTTATCTTCATGATGTTGACCATTGTTTATCTGAGCCTGGCCTCGGAAAAGCATTAATAGCGTTTCACAAGCAACCTAAATCGTAACGGGAGTGAAAAATGGAACTGAATCTGATTGCAGCTGCAATTGTAGCCGGCCTCGCGGCCATCGGTGCTGGCCTGGGTTTTGGCATGATGGGCAGCCGTTTTCTGGAAAGCCTGGCGCGTCAGCCTGAACTGGCTCCGATGCTGCAGACACGCATGTTCATCGTCGCAGGTCTGCTGGATGCTGTGCCGATCATGTGTATCGCTCTCGCGTTCCTGATGGTATTCCAGTAACAGATAGCCGTCCCGTAATGGGTTATTCACAGATAATGTGGTTTGAGGTGTTCGCATGAGTATGAATGCAACACTGTTGGGTCAGGCGATCTGGTTTGCGCTGTTCGTCCTGTTCTGCATGAAGCTCGTCTGGCCGCCGCTCGTCAAGGCGCTGGAAGAGCGGAAGCAGAAAATCGCCGAAGGTCTCAACGCCGCTGACCGCGCTGAGCGTGATCTCGAGCAGGCCCAGCAAAAAGTGTCTGAGAATCTGACCGAGGCCAAGGCCAAGGCAGCCGAGATTATCGAGCAGGCCAATAAACGGGCCAGCCAGATTCTCGAGGAAGCCAAGGTCAACGCGCGCACCGAAGGTGAGCGCCTGATTGCCAAGGCCCAGGGCGAGATCGAACAGGAAATCAACCAGGCGCGCGAGCAACTGCGTAAAGAGGTGTCAGTACTGGCACTTTCCGGTGCGGAAAAAGTACTGGGCGCAGAAGTAAACCGCGACGCGCACAAGCAGCTGCTCGAGCAGCTTGCGGCTGAACTCTGACAGAACGGATAAACCATGGCTGAACTGACCACCATCGCTCGTCCGTACGCCAAGGCAGCCTTCCAGTTCGCCCAGGCCGCCTCTGGCCTGGCGCAGTGGGAAAAAATGCTGGGTGTCGCCGCTGTTGTGGCGGAAGACCCGGCCATGCGTGCCTTTCTGGCGCAGCCTGCGCTGAGTCATCAGCGCAAGGCCGAGTCGTTCGCTGAAGTGTGTGGCGACGATCTGCTGGACGAAAGCGGCCGTAATTTTATTGCGCTGCTGGCGCAGAACGAACGTCTGGCGCTTTTGCCGGCGATCTTCAGCATGTTCCATGCCTTTGTGGCGGAGCAGGAAGCATTTGTCGATGCAGAAATCGTGTCGGCCCATGCGCTGGAAGCGGATGAAACAGAGCGACTGGTCGCGGCGCTGACAAAGCGTCTTGGTCGGGAAGTGCGAGCCACCAGCAGTGTTGACGACAGCCTTATTGGCGGCGTCGTGATCCGGGCCGGTGATACCGTGATTGATGGCAGCGTGCGCGGCAGATTGTCCCGCCTGGCCGAGCAACTGAACTCTTGAGTTTGAGGGATTGAAGCATGCAGCAACTCAACCCGTCTGAAATCAGCGAGATTATCAAGCAGCGCATTGGCAAGCTTGATACCTCCACCCAGGCGCGCAATGAAGGTACCGTGGTATCCGTATCTGACGGTATCGTGCGCATCCATGGTCTGGCCGACGTCATGTACGGTGAAATGATCGAGTTTGAAGGCGGCGTGTTCGGCATGGCCCTCAACCTTGAGCGTGACTCCGTAGGCGCGGTGGTCCTTGGTGACTACGTCGGCATTGCCGAAGGTCAGAAGGTCAAGTGCACCAGCCGCATTCTGGAAGTGCCGGTCGGTCCGGAACTTCTCGGTCGCGTTGTGGATGCCCTGGGCAACCCCATCGATGGCAAAGGCCCCCTGAACGCCAAGATTACCGAACCGGTCGAGAAAGTCGCTCCCGGCGTAATCTGGCGTCAGTCGGTAGACGAGCCGGTACAAACCGGTCTGAAGGCGATTGATGCGATGACACCGGTTGGCCGTGGCCAGCGCGAGCTGATCATCGGTGACCGCCAGATCGGTAAGACCGCCATTGCCGTCGATACCATCATCAACCAGAAAAATTCCGGCATTAAGTGTATCTACGTCGCGATCGGTCAGAAGCAGTCGACCATTGCCAACGTGGTGCGCAAGCTGGAAGAGCATGGTGCGCTGGAAAACACCATCATCGTTGCCGCATCGGCGTCTGATCCTGCTGCCATGCAGTATCTGGCCCCGTTCGCCGGTTGCGCCATGGGCGAATACTTCCGCGACCGTGGTGAAGATGCGCTGGTGGTTTACGATGATCTGACCAAGCAGGCCTGGGCTTACCGCCAGATTTCCCTGCTGCTGCGTCGTCCGCCGGGTCGTGAAGCGTACCCGGGCGATGTGTTCTATCTGCACTCCCGTCTGCTGGAACGCGCCGCCCGCGTCAACGTCGAGTACGTCGAGAAGTTCACCAACGGTGAAGTGAAAGGCAAAACCGGCTCCCTGACCGCGCTGCCGATCATCGAAACCCAGGCCGGTGACGTGTCTGCGTTCGTACCGACCAACGTGATCTCGATCACCGATGGCCAGATCTTCGTCGAAACTGACCTGTTTAACTCCGGCGTCCGTCCGGCGATGAACGCCGGTATCTCCGTATCCCGGGTTGGTGGTGCAGCACAGACCAAGATCATCAAGAAGCTCGGTGGTGGTATTCGTCTGGCCCTGGCGCAGTATCGTGAACTGGCGGCATTTGCCCAGTTTGCGTCCGACCTGGACGAAGCGACCCGTTCGCAGCTGGAGCACGGTCAGCGTGCTACCGAACTGATGAAACAGAAGCAGTACAGCCCGCAGTCCGTCGCCGAAATGGGCGTCATGCTGTATGCCGTCAACGAAGGCTTCCTGAAAGACGTGGCCCTCGACAAGATCGGCAAGTTCGAGGCTTCGCTGCTGGATTACATGAACAGCGAAAACAAGGCGTTGATGGACAAGATCAACGAGAAGGGCGACTTCAACGGCGAGATCGAGTCCGGCATCAAGGAAGCGATCGAGAAGTTCAAGGCTACCCAGACCTGGTAATCGTTGCTTAAAAGGATAGTCCTATGGCCGGCGCGAAAGAGGTACGTACCAAAATCGCCAGCGTCCAGAGCACGCGGAAAATCACCCGTGCGATGGAGATGGTGGCCGCCAGCAAGATGCGTAGAGCACAGGAGCGGATGTCGGCGACCAAGCCGTACGCCAGCCGTATCCGCAATGTGATCGCGCATCTGGCCAACGCCGATGTGGAATACCAGCATTCTTTCCTCGTGGATCGTGAGGTAAAGAAAGTCGCCTACATCGTTGTCTCGTCAGACCGCGGTCTGTGCGGTGGTCTCAACGTGAATCTGTTCAAGCAGATGCTGCGTGAAGCCCGCGACTGGTCTGACAAAGGTGTTGCAGTGCAGTACTGCGCCATCGGCAACAAGGCGATGAGCTTCTTCCGCAGCTTCGGCGGCGACGTTGTCGCCTCCGTTAACGGCTTGGGTGACGCGCCACATCTGTCAGATCTGATCGGCACCATCAAGGCGATGATCGACAGCTTTGAAAATGGCGACATTGATCGGATTTACCTGGTGTACAACGAGTTCGTCAACACCATGACACAGCAGCCGTTCGTGCAGCAGGTTCTGCCGCTGCCCGCCGGTGAGGTGGCTGAGTTTCGTGATGAGGGCAGCGAGCACCGCTGGGACTACATCTACGAGCCAGCACCGAGAGAGCTGATCGAAGGCCTGTTGTTGCGGTTTATCGAGACTCAGGTGTACCAGGCGGTCGTGGAAAACAACGCCTGCGAACAGGCTGCGCGGATGGTTGCCATGAAGGCGGCGACCGATAACGCGGGTGATCTGATTCGTGATCTGGAGCTTCTGTATAACAAGGCCCGTCAGGCTGCGATTACACAGGAAATCTCCGAAATTGTTAGTGGTGCTGCCGCGGTCTGACCGGGGCGGACAAGCAAGCTGAGAGGATGCAAGCATGAGTAGCGGTCGTATTGTTCAGATTATCGGCGCTGTAATCGACGTGGAATTTGCGCGCGATCAGATCCCCAACGTGTATGACGCGCTGACGGTGAGTGGTGCCGACACCGTTCTGGAAGTACAACAGCAGCTCGGCGACGGCGTTGTCCGGACTATCGCGATGGGTTCCACCGAAGGCCTCAAGCGTGGCCTGGATGTGGAAAACACTCACGCGCCGATCCAGGTGCCGGTGGGGAAAGAAACCCTCGGCCGCATCATGGACGTTCTGGGTCGCCCGATTGACGAAGCTGGCCCGATTGGCGAGCAGGAGCGCATGCCGATTCACCGCAAGGCGCCCTCTTACGCGGATCAGGCTTCCGGCAACGAACTGCTGGAAACCGGCATCAAGGTAATCGATCTGATCTGTCCGTTCGCCAAAGGCGGCAAGGTCGGTCTGTTCGGTGGTGCGGGTGTAGGCAAAACCGTAAACATGATGGAGCTGATCCGGAACATCGCGATCGAGCACTCCGGCTACTCGGTATTCGCCGGCGTGGGTGAGCGTACTCGTGAGGGTAACGACTTCTACCACGAGATGAAGGATTCCAACGTACTGGACAAGGTATCGCTGGTATACGGCCAGATGAATGAGCCTCCCGGAAACCGTCTGCGCGTCGCGCTGACCGGCCTGACCATGGCTGAAAAATTCCGTGACGAAGGCCGCGACGTACTGCTGTTCGTCGATAACATCTACCGTTACACCCTGGCGGGTACCGAAGTATCGGCCCTGCTGGGCCGGATGCCGTCTGCGGTAGGTTACCAGCCGACACTGGCGGAAGAGATGGGCGTGCTGCAGGAACGGATCACCTCCACCAAGACCGGTTCCATCACCTCCGTACAGGCCGTATACGTCCCGGCGGATGACTTGACTGACCCGTCTCCGGCAACCACCTTTGCCCACCTTGACGCCACCGTGGTACTGAGCCGTGACATCGCCGCCAAGGGTATCTACCCGGCGATTGACCCGCTGGATTCCACCTCCCGTCAGCTGGATCCGCTGGTGATTGGCGAAGAGCATTACGAAGCCGCCCGTGGCGTACAGACTGTACTGCAGCGCTATAAAGAGCTGAAGGACATCATCGCCATTCTGGGTATGGACGAGCTCTCCGAAGAAGACAAGACCACGGTAATGCGTGCACGTAAGATCGAGCGTTACCTGTCCCAGCCGTTCTTCGTGGCGGAAGTCTTCACCGGCTCCCCGGGCAAGTACGTGTCCCTGAAAGACACCATCCGCGGGTTCCAGGGCATTCTGACCGGTGAATACGATCACATCCCGGAACAGGACTTCTACATGAAGGGTTCCATCGACGAAGTGGTCGAGGCCTACAACAAGCGTCAGGCCAAGTAATTCGCCCGAGCGGGAGAGAAGCACATGCCAGCAAAAGTGCATTGCGACATCGTCAGCGCTGAACGTCAGCTGTTTGCCGGTCTGGTGGAAATGGTTGTGGCCGCCGGCAGCGAAGGTGACCTGGGCATTCTGCCCGGCCACGCGCCGCTGCTGACCGCGCTCAAGCCGGGCCCGGTACGCATCATCAAGGAAGGTGGTGAGGAAGAAGTGTTTTACGTCAACGGCGGCTTCCTCGAAGTGCAGCCCAAGGTCGTGACCATTCTTGCTGACAGTGCCGAGCGCGCCCATGATATGGACGAAGCCGCAGCAGAAGAAGCCAAACAGCGTGCCAAAGAAGCGCTGGAAGGCAAGAGCTCCGAGATGGATTACTCCGCTGCCTCCGCGCAGCTGGCCGAATCTGTCGCGCAGCTGCGGGCCATTCAGCAGATGAAAAAGAAATTCGGCGGCTCCAGCAAGTAATTGCCGGCAAGTCGTTGTCAGAAAAGGGGTGGCTGAGAAGCCGCCCCTTTTTTGTTCAGCCGCATGCCTGCTGGTGCCTGTGCCGTGCTCCCTCGCCGGCCATGGGGTAACATCGGGCTTGGCAAGAACAGGCTCTGCAAGCAGAAGGAAGTGCAATGGAACTGGCAATCGTGATTCTCGCAGCGGGCAAGGGCACGCGCATGCGTTCCGACCTGCCCAAAGTGGCGCACCCACTGGCGGGCAAGCCGATGCTCGGGCATGTCATCGACACCGCGCGCGCGCTGTCGCCGGGCAGCATCTGTGTGGTGTATGGCCACGGTGGCGACCGCGTGCGCCGCGAGGTGACGGCCACGGATGTGATCTGGGCCGAGCAGGCCGAGCAATTGGGTACCGGCCACGCCGTGGCCCAGGCCATGCCGCATATTGCTGAAGACGTGGTGCTGATTCTGTATGGCGATGTGCCGCTGATTCGCGCCGAGACGTTGCGCGAATTTGTCGCCCGCGTACAGCCGGACCGGCTGGCGTTGATGACGCTGGAGATGGCCGACCCCGGTGCTTACGGCCGCATTGTGCGCAATGCGGATGGCGCCGTGCAGGCGATTGTGGAATACAAGGACGCCGACGACACCCAGAAGGCGATTCGCGAAATCAACACCGGCATTCTGGCCTGCCCTCGGGCATTTCTGGACCAGGCGCTGCCAAGGCTTTCCAGCAACAATGCCCAGGGCGAGTATTACCTCACCGACGTCATTGCCATGGCGGTGGCGGACGGGCTGAGTATCGAGGCCGTGCAGCCGTCATTTCCGTGGGAAGTGGACGGCGTGAACGACCGCGTCCAATTAGCGCGCCTTGAGCGTGTTTACCAGCAAGTACAGGCAGAGGCGCTGATGCGCGCCGGCGTTACCGTGCTGGATCCGGCACGCCTGGATATTCGCGGCAATGTGCGCTGTGGCCAGGATGTCGTACTGGATATCAACACGGTACTGGTGGGCGATGTGGATATCGCAGCCCGCGTCACCATTGGCCCGAACTGCCTGATCCGCAATGCCCGTATTGGCGAGGGCTCTCATATCGAGGCGAACTCTGTCGTCGATGGCGCCGTGGTGGGTAATGACTGCCACGTCGGCCCGTTCGCGCGTCTGCGGCCGGGCACGGAGCTGGCTGCGGGTGCCCGGGTGGGTAACTTTGTCGAGACAAAAAAGACACTGATCGGCGCGGGCAGCAAGGTTAATCATCTGACCTATCTGGGTGACACGACCCTGGGCCAGGGCGTCAACGTTGGCGCAGGCACCATCACCTGCAACTACGATGGCGTGAACAAGTTCGAGACACATATCGGCGACGGCGCCTTCATTGGCTCCAACAGTTCACTGGTCGCCCCGGTGTCCGTCGGCCCCGGCGCAACAGTCGGCGCGGGCAGCGTCGTGACCAAAGATGTCCCCGACAATGAACTGGCGGTGGCGCGATCGAAGCAGCGCAATCTCAGCGGCTGGCAACGGCCGGGCAAGGTGTCTCAAGACAATGTGTCTCAAAACAAGGCATCTCAGGATGCAGCGGCTGCAGCACAGCGCGGTGATACATCTCAGCAAGGAGAGCAGTAACTATGTGCGGAATCGTAGGCGCCATCGGTGAGCGTAATGTGACCGGCATCCTGATCACCGGGCTCAAACGTCTGGAGTATCGCGGATATGATTCCGCCGGTCTGGCAGTGGTCGCAGAAGGTCTGCTGCACCGCGTGCGGCGTGCGGGCAAAGTCGCGGGCCTGGAAATGGCAGCAGACGAGGCGGCCACGCAGGGCACGCTGGGCATTGCTCACACCCGCTGGGCCACCCACGGCAAACCCACCGAAACCAATGCCCACCCGCATATGTCCGGGGATGATCTGGCCGTGGTCCACAACGGCATTATCGAAAACTACCAGAGCCTGCGCGAGCAGCTCATTGCCGACGGCTACCGCTTCACGTCCGAAACGGACACCGAAGTGATTGTGCATCTGCTGCATCAGGCGCTCGCCGCAGGCAGGGATTTGCTGCAGGCCGTCTCGGAAGTTGTGCCGAAACTCCACGGCGCTTATGCGCTGGGCGTTGTCAGTGCCGACGAACCCGACCGTTTGATCGCCGTCCGTTCCGGCAGCCCGCTGGTCGTGGGGCTGGGTATCGGTGAGAACTATATTGCGTCGGATCAGCTTGCCTTGCTGCCGGTGACCACGCGCTTCATTTTCTTGCAGGAAGGCGATGTGGCGGAAGTACGCCGCGACGGTGTACAGATTATTGATGCGAAGGGCGTTGCCGTTGAGCGCAAGGTGCATGAGTTTGATGGCACCCACGAAGACGTGGAGAAAGGCGAATATCGCCACTTCATGCTGAAGGAAATTTTTGAACAACCTGCTGCGCTGCAGCGCACACTTGAAGGGCGCATTAACGGCCCTGAAAGCCTGGCCCACTTGCTGGGTGAGCGCACCGAACTGCTGCAACGAGTGCGTAATGTGCAAATCATTGCCTGTGGTACCAGCTACCACGCGGGCATGGTGGCGCGGTACTGGCTGGAAGATCTGGCCGGTGTCTCTTGCCAGGTGGAAGTGGCCAGCGAATTCCGTTATCGCCAGCACGTTGTGCCGGAAAATACCCTGCTGGTGACTATCTCCCAGAGCGGTGAAACCGCTGACACGCTGGCCGCCCTGCGTGGCGCGACCAGCGCGCACTATATCGGCCGCCTGGCGGTCTGCAATGTGGACAGCTCATCGCTGGTGCGCGAATCCGAAATGGCATTGCTGACGCGCGCCGGCCCGGAAATCGGCGTGGCGTCGACCAAGGCCTTTACTACGCAGCTGGCGGCCTTGTTGTTGCTGGTGTTGGCCACGGCACGCGCCCATGGCGTCCGCGATGAGCTCCTTGCCGACATCCTGACGGACATGCGACAACTGCCGTCACTGACGGAGCAGGCCTTGCGCCTTGATGGCGCCATCCATGAGCTGAGCAAAGATTTCGTGGAAAAACATCACACCCTGTTCCTGGGGCGTGGCACCCAGTATCCGGTGGCCATGGAAGGTGCGCTCAAACTGAAAGAAATTTCCTATATTCATGCGGAAGCCTACCCGGCCGGTGAACTCAAGCACGGTCCGTTGGCGCTGGTGGACAAGGACATGCCGGTCGTCGCCGTGGCGCCGAATGACGAACTGCTGGAAAAACTGAAATCCAATCTTCAGGAAGTGCGTGCGCGTGGCGGTGAGCTGTACCTGTTTGCCGATCACCACGCAGAACTCAGTGACGCAGACGGCTTCACCGTACTGACCATGCCCAAGGTGCCTGAATATCTGGCGCCGATCATCTACACCATCCCGCTGCAACTGCTCAGCTACCATGTGGCCGTGATGCGTGGCACCGATGTGGATCAGCCCCGCAATCTGGCCAAGTCGGTGACGGTGGAATAGCCTTCGCACATCAGCGCACATCAGCGCACGTCAGCCATCCACTATGATCGCCGTAAGAGATCCCTGACCCGACACGGAATTGTGCAGCAGTTCCGGTGTCGGGCGAGGTGGCGATGGTCTGAGCCGTCTATATTCCTCCTGTCACTTTCAGGGAGGAATGACAATGGTGTATCTACTGCTTGTTCTGGTGCTGGCACTGTCCGGCGTGGGTCTGGCTTCCATTGCGCACGCCGCGCCGCCGCCGGTGCAATTGGCCAGTGTCTATGACGACACTGTCTACGACGACAGTACGGATCTCGCACAATTCTGGATCAGCGAAAAACTCGATGGCGTGCGCGCCTATTGGAATGGCACCCGGTTGATATCCCGCCAGGGTAATGTGTTTGCTGCCCCGGACTGGTTCATCCGGGATTTTCCTGACAGGCCTCTGGATGGGGAATTGTGGATGGGGCGGGGCACCTTTGACCGCCTCTCGGGCACCGTGCGGCGCCAGACGCCGGATGAGTCAGCCTGGGCAGACGTGCGCTTTATGGTGTTTGATGCGCCGGACATGGCGACGCCGTTCGATGAGCGGGTGCTGCGACTGCGTGCGTTGCTGCAGCCCCCGCCGTCGGCCTACATTGCCACGGTGCCGCAGTTTCGTGTCAGCAGCCAGGCCGCGTTGATACGGCACCTGGATGATGTGGTGGCTGGCGGTGGTGAGGGGTTGATGCTGCATCGGGGCAGCGCCCGGCATCTGGTCGGTCGCTCGCCCCATCTGCTCAAGCTCAAGCCCTGGCAGGATGCCGAGGCCGAAGTGGTGATGCACCTGCCGGGAGAAGGCCGCAACAGTGATGTCATGGGTGCCATGCTGGTCAGAACAGAGGCCGGTCAATACTTCCGTCTGGGCACGGGCTTTACCGATGCGGAGCGCGCTGACCCACCGCCGGTGGGCAGTATCGTGACCTACAAGTACAGCGGTATGACGCCCAACGGCATTCCGCGCTTCGCCAGCTTCCTGCGTATGCGTGAGCCCGATGTCCTGACAGACTGAGAGCGCCTTCCATGCAGCCCGGCGCCCCGCCTCACAGGCGGGGCGATTCATTGACCGTAGGTCATGATTTCCGATATTGTTGCGCCGCCATAAGCTGGTAAGACAACTACGATATATATGGAACCTTCCAGTACCAGTGCCGACGCGAACGGCACCCACGAGAACGCTGTCCGCGACACCCTCGCTGGCACGCCCCCCCGGCCTCAGCTCCGCCCCTGAGGCTCGCCGGCGCGTCATGCGATATGATGCGTCTGACGCGTAAGGAGAGGCGAGCGAATGACCTACGAGACTCTGGCCGCTGCCCTGCAGGCCGCCATCGCCGAGGATGATCGTGCCGCGATCCCTGGCCTGGTGGCCGAACTGAATTCCGCTGACCTTGCCGATGTGATCGGTGAGAGCAATGAACCTGAAAAAGGCATCATGGTCCTGCAGACCATGGCGCTTGAGCAGCGTGCCGAGACCTTCGGTTATTTGCCCATGGCGCTTCAGCAGGCCATCGCCGAGCGCCTGTCGCCCGGCGACCTCGCCGAGCTGGTGACCGCCATGTCCGCCGATGAGCGGGCCGACCTTTTCAACGTGCTGGATGACAACATCCGCTATCTGCTGTTCAAGCGCCTGGCGCGGGAAGAGCGGGAAGATTTGCGCCGTCTCGCCAGCTACGAAGAGGGCACCGCCGGGGCCATCATGACCTCCGATTATGCGGTGGTGCAGTCCGGCATGAGTGTGGGCCAGGCACTGGAAAGCCTGCGCCGTACCGCCCCGGACAAGGAAACCATTTACCAGGCTTTTGTGGTGGATCAGGACCACCGCCTGTTGGGCGCCCTGTCGCTGCGGCAGCTGATCGTCGCCACGCCGAATCTGCGCGTGGATGACCTGATGGCTCGCGAGGTGGTCACGGCGACCACCGATACTGCGCAGGAAGAGATTGCCAAGCAGATCTCCCGCTATGACTTGCTCGCGCTGCCGATCCTCAACGGCAGCGACAAGCTGGTGGGCATCGTGACCTACGATGACGCGATGGATGTCGCCGAGGCGGAAGCCACGGAAGACATGCACAAGGGGGCGACGGTCGGCAAGCTGGACACCAGTTTGCGGGAGGCTTCCCCTTATGCACTGTATCGCTCACGGGTGCACTGGCTGGTGATTCTGGTGTTCGCCAATATCTTTACGGGTGCCGGCATCGCCTATTTCGAGGACACGATTGCCGCGCATATTGCATTGCTGTTCTTCATGCCATTGCTGGTCGCCAGCGCCGGTAACGCCGGTGCGCAGTCAGCGACCCTGATGGTGCGCGGTATTGCCACCGGCGATGTGACCGGCAGCGACTGGGCCAGGCTGTTTGTGAAGGACATCATGGTGGCCTCGGCGCTGGGCCTGACCATGGCGGCGGCGGTGCTGTTTGTGGGTTTCTTCCGGGCCGGTATTGATATCGCGATCGTTGTCGCCCTGACGATGATCATCGTCGTGCTGGTGGGTAGCCTGATTGGCATGGGTTTGCCGTTCATTCTCAACAAGCTCAACTTTGACCCCGCCACGGCGAGCACGCCCCTGATCACGACCATCGCGGACGTCAGCGGTGTCATGATCTATTTCGGGATTGCCACGGCCATGCTCGGGTTGGGCTGAATCAGGCGCGCGCCTGCTGCTGTGCCCGAAGCAGTTGCAACAGCTCGGCTTCAGGGACCGGCTTGCTGATCAGGTAACCCTGGATGCTGTCGCAACCCATGCTGCGCAGGATGCGCAGGTGGGAATCGGTTTCCACGCCCTCGGCGACCACGCGCAGGTTCAGGCTGTGGGCCATGTCGATGATGGCGCGGGTGATGGCGGCATCGTCCGGGCTCTGGTCCAGCTCGGTGATGAAAGAGCGGTCGATCTTCAGCGTATCAATGGGGAAGCGCTTGAGGTAGCTCAGGGACGAGTAACCCGTGCCAAAGTCATCCAGCGACAGCTCCACGCCGCGTTTGCGCAGTGACTGCAGCAGCGCAATATTCTTGTCCAGATCTTCCATGATCAGGCTTTCCGTCAGCTCCAGTTCCAGCAGGTGTGCGGGCAGCTCCGTGGTCTGCAGTACCCGGTCGACGATTTCCAGAACGTTGCCCTTGCGGAACTGGTGGGCGGACAGGTTCACGGAAATGCAGACATCAGCAAAACCCTGCCGGTGCCATTGCACTGCCTGGCGGCAGGAACGTTCCAGTACCAGCTCGCCGATCGCGCTGATCAGCCCGGTTTCTTCCGCCAGCGGAATGAAGTCCTTGGGGGGCAGCAGGCCCATGGTCGGGTGCTGCCAGCGCACCAGCGCCTCCACCGAAGTGATGCGGTCCGTGGCCAGGTCCATCTTCGGTTGGTAGTGCACCACGAACTCATTCTTGAAGATCGCCTTGCGCAGGCTGGTCTCCAGCGCCAGCTGTTCCACGGAAGCCACGCGCATGTCACTGGAATAGAACTGGAAGGTGTTGCCGCCAGCACGCTTGGCCTGGTGCATGGCCAGGTCGGCCTGATTGATCAGCGTCTGCACATCCTTGGCGGTGTCCGGGAATACGCTGACGCCCAGGCTGGCGCCCAGCAACAGCTCATGCTGATCAAAATGGAAGGGACGGCGCATGGCGCCGATCAGTCGCTGACAGACCTGCTCGAGCTCGGCGCGGTTGGTGTAGTTCTCCACCATCAGGGTGAATTCGTCACCGCCCACGCGGGCCAGATTCTCCTCGGCGAAACCGCAGCCACGCAGCCGCTCGGCGGCCAGCTTCAGCAGGCGGTCACCGACCTCATGGCCCAGGGAATCATTGATCGGCCGGAAGCGATCCAGGTCGAGGAAAACCAGAGCGGTGCGTTCCCGATTGAGACGCGCCAGGGTCAGCGTTTTCTGCAGGCGTTCGCGGAACTGATTGCGGTTGGCGAAACCGGTGAGGCGATCAAAGTTGGACAGGAACTGTACGCGTTCTTCTGCTTCCTTGCGTGCCGTGAGGTCGGAAAACATGCCGACATAGTGGGTCAGGCTGCCGTTCTCATCATAGACCGCGCTGATCTGCAGCCACTCCGGATACTCTTCGCCGGTCTTGCGGCGTTCCAGCAGCTCGCCTTCCCAGAACCCCTCACTTTTCAATGCCTGAACAATGGTCTGATACACGGGGCGATTACCGGGCAGGTTGCCAACCCCGCCGACGGCATGCCCGATGACCTCCCGCTCGTGATAGCCGGTGATGCGCGTAAAGCAGTCGTTGACGGTCAGAAAGCGGAACTCGGGGTCGAAAATGAAAATTGCCTCCGAGGCGTTCTCGAAGACGGTGGCCGCCAGCCGTAACTGCTCACGGGCTTCCTTGTCCTCGGTAATGTCGCGACGGGTGCCGATCATGCGCGTGGCCCGGCCCTGCTGGTTCCAGGCCACCACACGCCCCTCATCCTGAATCCAGTGCCATTGGCCGTCGGCATGTTGCAGGCGATAGATCACCTGATACTGGCTGCTGCGACCTTTGAAATGATCCACCATGGCGGTGCGGATACGCGGAAAGTCACTGGTGTGCACCAGACGCTGCAAATCCTCCATGAAATTACCCAGCGCCTCGGGCTGGTAGCCCAGCAACCGCTCGAAATTCGAGTGGAAGGTTTCGCCGCTGACCAGATTCCAGTCCCACAGGCAGATGTTGCTGGCATCCAGCGCCAGTTGCAGCCGTTGGCCGGTAGCCGCCAGTTCAGTATTGATCTGTTCCAGTGCCCGGGTGCGGTCGCGCACCGTGCTCTCGAGGCGATCACGGGAGTCCTGCAGGCGCTGGCGGGCTTCCTTGCGCTCACAGATTTCCTGGGAGAGCTTTTCGTTCAGTGCCTCGGCATTGGCGCGGGTGCGGTTGAGGTAGGCGATCAGGGATTCATTGCGCGCCTGCAACGCGAGGGTGTCCCGGCTGCTGCTGTGAATACGACGCGCCGCCAGCATGCCGAACACCATGAAGATCAGCAGCCCCCCGGTGAAGGGGTAATAGTCCGGCGAGGCCAGCGCCATATGCACGGCCAGCGGGACCAGGGAGACCACGGGGTAGAGCATGCCGGCGATGAAGTGCACGCTGCAGATTGTCAGCGCTACGACCGTCAGGCCCAGGATCAGGGTCAGAATCAGGGCCTGTAGCGTGACATGCTCTGGCTGGAGGAGCTCTGCGACGGGGTTGAACCAGACCACCGCAATCCCGAACAGTGCGCCGTTGGCCAGGATGCAGGCGGTGAGGCCGAGCCGCCAGCTGCGCAGGGACGCGGCGTCGCCGTCGAACTGGCGTAACAGCTGGCCTGCGACCACACGCAGGAAGACGATGCCCAGCACCATGGCGGTCCAGGTCAACAGTTGCCAGGACGGCACGCTGCTGGCCCGGTAACCCACGAGCAGCACCAGCGCTGCCAGGGCCTCCACCAGATTCAGTACGGGCAAGCCGCGCGCCAGCACGCGGGTCTGGGCATCAGACAAGGAGGTGCCGGACAGCGCGGTAGCAGGTATTTCCGGGATTTCTGATGCTTGCGGTGCTGGCAAAATTCCTCTCCCGCCCTGCTTGTCGGAAAACGAGCTGTGTTTTTGAGTTTCAGTGTAGCCGGGGCCGGGCAACAGTAAAACAGGCTTTACACATTTCCGCAGGGCAATCACCGCTTTGCGGTACACAGGCGGCTTTTTCGGCCCGGATCAGGCCCCGCCGGACACGGATTCAGGTAGAATCCCCCGCCATGGATGATGTGACCTCTCTGATCGATGGCCTGAATGCCGCCCAACGCGATGCGGTGGCAGCGGATGACCCCCATATGCTGGTACTGGCGGGGGCCGGCTCCGGGAAAACCCGGGTGCTGGTGCACCGTATTGCCTGGCTGGTAGCCACCGAACAGCTGTCGCCCTACGGCATCCTGGCGGTGACTTTTACCAACAAGGCCGCCGCCGAGATGCGTCACCGTATCGAGGCACTGCTGGGCATCCCTACCTCCGGCATGTGGGTGGGTACCTTTCACGGGATTGCCCACCGGCTGCTGCGGGCGCACTGGCAGGAAGCGGGCCTGCCACAGAACTTCGAGATTCTGGATTCCGACGACCAGCAGCGCATCATCAAGCGCGTGCTGCGGGAGCTGGAGCTGGACGAGCAGCGCTGGCCATCGCGACAGGCCCAGTGGTTCATCAACAGCCAGAAAGACGAAGGCCTGCGCGCCGCTCATATGGAGCCCGGCCATGACCTGTTCCTGCAGACCATGCAGCGCATCTACGCCGCCTATGAGGCCGCCTGCGCCCGGGGCGGGCTGGTGGACTTCAATGAGCTGCTGCTGCGGGCGCTGGAGCTGATTCGCGACAACGACGAGCTGCGCGGCCACTACCAGCGCCGCTTCCGGCACATCCTGGTGGATGAGTTCCAGGATACCAACGCCATTCAGTACGCCTGGCTGCGGCTGCTGTCCGCCGGGGGCAGCGGCATCACCATCGTGGGCGATGACGACCAGGCCATCTACGGCTGGCGCGGTGCCAAGATCGAGAATATCCAGCGGCTGAACCGCGACTATGACGGTCTGCGCATCATCCGCCTGGAACAGAACTACCGCTCCACCGGCACCATTCTGCAGGCGGCCAATGCGGTCATCGCGCAGAACAGCGATCGCCTGGGCAAGGAGCTGTGGACGGAAATCAGCGAGGGCGAGCCGATCCGCCTGTACGCGGGCTTCAATGAGGTGGACGAGGCGCGCTTTATCGCCGCTCGCATCCAGAAGCTGCAGGAAGAAGGCCTTGGCCGGAACGAGATGGCCGTGCTGTATCGCTCCAATGCCCAGTCCCGGGTACTGGAAGAGGCGTTTCTGCAAGCGGGCATTCCCTACCGGATCTACGGCGGCCAGCGCTTCTTCGAGCGCGCTGAAATCAAGAATGCACTGGGTTACCTGCGCTTGCTGGTGAATCGCGATGCCGACCCGGCGTTCGAGCGGGTGGTGAATACGCCAACCCGGGGCATCGGCGCCAAGACGGTGGAATCCCTGCGTGAGCAGGCGCGGATGCGCGGTACCAGCCTGTGGCAGGCTGCCGTGGCGATGATCAGCGAGGGGCTGTTGCCGGGGCGTGCGGCCTCCGCGCTCGGCAGCTTCATCGACCTGATCAACCGCCTGGCCCGGGATACGGAAACGCTGGCCCTGGGCGAGCGCACCGAGCATGTGCTGGCCGCCTCGACCCTGCTGGAATTCCACGCCAACGAAAAAGGCGAGAAGGGTCAGCAGCGCGTGGAGAACCTGCGCGAGCTGATTACCGCCACCCGTCAGTTTGATGATGAAGGTGCTGGCCACGAGGACGACGAAGGCCAGGAAGGCGGCGCGGACGCACTGACCGCCTTTCTGGATCATGCCGCGCTGGAATCCGGCGAGCGCCAGGCCGGTGAGCACGATGAAGCCGTGCAGATGATGACGCTGCATTCCGCCAAGGGGTTGGAGTTCCCGGTGGTGTTCATGTCCGGTATGGAAGAGGGCCTGTTCCCGCATCAGATGTCCGCGGACGAGCCCGGACGGCTGGCGGAAGAGCGCCGGCTTTGCTACGTCGGCATCACCCGCGCCATGCGTCAACTCTATCTGACCTATGCGGAAAGTCGCCGCCTGTACGGCAGCGAGCAATTGAACGCGCCGTCACGCTTCCTGCGGGAAATCCCGCCGCAGCTGCTGGAAGAAGTCCGCCTGCGTGGTGGTATGTCGCGGCCTGTGGCACCGGTGACTCGGGGTACCCAGGACGAGGTGGTGCAGGGCTATCAGCTGGGCATGCGCGTACTGCACCCCAAGTTTGGTGAAGGCACGATCCTGCATTTCGAGGGGCAGGGCCCGAATGCGCGGTTGCAGATCAATTTTGATGATGTGGGCAGCAAATGGCTGGTCAGCCAGTATGCCCGGCTCGAGGTTATCTAGTGGTCCGAGGAGAATAACAAATGGATCGACGGAAATTTGTTGCGGCGCTGGGCCTGGGCTCGGCGGCGACGCTGGCCGGATGTGGCCCACAGGAAGACTGCGTGCCCGGCGTGGCGGAGGGCGAGCAGACCTACCGCTGGCGCATGGTGACCAGCTGGCCGAAGAACTACCCCGGCGTGGGCACCGGCCCCGAGCGGTTTGCCGAACTGGTCGAAAAGATGTCCGGCGGGCAGATGCGCATCCGGGTCTACGGTGCCGGGGAGCTGGTCCCGGCGTTCGAGACCTTCGATGCCGTGTCCCAGGGCAATGCGGAAATGGGGCATGGCGCGTCCTACTACTGGCGCGGCAAGCATCCGGCGACCCCCTTCTTCACGGCCGTACCCTTCGGGCTCAATGCCCAGGAGATGAATGCCTGGATCAGCCGGGGCGGCGGCCAGGAATTGTGGGACAGCCTCTATGAAGGCTTCAATCTGAAGCCGTTCCGGGCCGGTTGCACCGGCACGCAGATGGCCGGCTGGTATAACAAGGAAATCAACACACTGGCGGACCTGCGCGGTTTGCGCATCCGCATTCCGGGGCTGGGCGGCGAGGTGATGCGTCGGGTCGGCGCCAATCCGGTGCAGTTGCCCGGGGCAGAGGTGTACACCGCAATGCAGACCGGCGCCATTGATGCGGCGGAGTGGGTCGGGCCCTACAACGACATCACCTTCGGCTTTCAGCGCATCGCGCGCTACTACTATTACCCGGGTTGGCAGGAGCCGGGCCCGCTGCTGGAGTTGCTGATCAATCTGGACAAGTGGCGGGCGCTGCCACCAAGGCTGCAGACGATTATCGAAACAGCGGCGCTCGCAGTGAATCAGGAAGTGTATGACGAATACACCGAGCGCAATGCGGCGGCGCTGGAAGAGCTGATAAAACAGCACAGGGTGCAGCTGCGTCGCTTGCCCGACGACGTCATCGTGGCGTTAAAGCAGGCCAGCGACGCGGTGCTGGCGGAACTGGTCGCTGGTAATGCCGAGGCCGAAGCGGTTCATGCTTCTTACCGCGCCTTCGAAAAACGGGCTGTGCCGTACCACGCCATCGCCGAAGAGGCCTACTACCAGGTCCGTACGCTGACGCTTGCTGAGTAACCGGCTGTTCAGATAGCGAACAGCACCATCAGGAATTGCAGCCCCAGCAGCACCACCAGCGGGCTCAGGTCCAGCCCGCCCATGGCGGGCATGACGCGCCGCACCGGTGCCATGACCGGTTCGGTAATCTGCGTCATGATCGCGGTGAAGGGGTTGTACGGATCGGGTGCCACCCAGCTGAGAATGACCCGGATCAGCACGGCAAAGAACAGGTAGTTGATCATCAGCGATGCCAGCGAGCGCAGCGCAAAGATCACCATGGCGGGCACCGGCGGCACGCCCTGGCCATTCAGGCTCACCAGCATCACCACCTTCAGAATAATCAGTATCACCACCGCCACCAGCGACGCCACATCCACCAGGCTGGTGCCCGGGACGATTTTGCGCAGCGGGGTCAGTACCGGGTTGGTGGCCTTGACGACAAACTGTGACAGCGGATTGTAGAAGTCAGCCCGGACCAGCTGCAGGATGAAGCGCGTCAGCAGCAGGAAGATAAACAGATTGATGACAACATCGATCAGAAAGGTCATCGCACCCTGGGGGTTCATCGGCAACTCCTGTTATGGCAGACCGCGCCGGAAGCGGGCGGACGATAGCGGTGCGGGCGCGCCCGGCATCGTGGGATGTGCGTTCGAGTAGTTGTGTAGTATCGGGGCGCGGGCGCATTTTGCAAGTCGGCGCGACGTTACGCGGCGCCGAGCGCTTCCGCGCGATCCCGTGCTGCCTGCAATGCCTTGCCGACCAGCTCGCCGAACCCGGCCTCCTCAAATACCGCCAGCGCTGCTGCGGTGGTGCCGCCGGGCGACGTGACCTGTCGTCGCAGGCTGGCCGGGGGCTGTTCGCTGGTGATTGCCAGCTGTGCCGCCCCCCAGGCGGTCTGCAACACCAGTTGTCGCGCGGTGTCCGGGGCCAGGCCCATCTGCTCGCCAGCCTGGATCATGGATTCCATCAGCAGGAAGAAATAGGCCGGCCCGGAACCGGAGACGGCGGTGACCGCGTCCAGTTCCTGCTCCTGTTCGAACCAGAAGCTCAGCCCGACACTGCCCATGATCTGGTTGGTCAGCGCCTTGTGCTCATCGGTTACGCCGGGGCCGGCAAACAGCCCGGTGGCACCGGCCTGTACCAGCGCCGGGGTGTTGGGCATGGTGCGCACCAGCGGCAGATCGCCCAGCCATTTGCGCAGCTGGCTTACGGTGACACCGGCGGCAATGGAGATGATCAGCGGGCGCCGCGCGCCCAGTTGCTGGCGCAGCTCGGCACAGATGTCTGCCATGACCTGTGGCTTCACGGCCAGTACCAGCACATCGCAGCGTTCCGCCAGCTCGCTGTTGCGCGTACTGACGTGAACGCGATGCTGGCGGTTGAGCTCGTCCAGCCGTTCGCTGCTGATATCGCTCATCCAGATCCGCGCCGGGCGAATGCCCTTGGCGATCATGCCGCCCACCAGGCTGGTGGCCATATTTCCGGCGCCGATAAAACCGATGGTTTGCTGTGCCATACCCATTTTCCTTGTTACTTGTCTGGCCGGGGGCCGAACAACGCCGTGCCGATGCGCACGATGGTGGCGCCTTCGGCAATGGCGGTCTCGAAGTCATCGCTCATACCCATGGACAGCGTGTCCAGGGACTGGGCGCTCTGTGCGGCCATGGTATGACGCAATTGTGACAGTGTCATGGCGAGTGTGCGGAATGCCGCCTGGTTGCCGTCGGTGGCGTCGGCACGGGGAATCGCCATCAGCCCACGCAAACGCAGGTTGGGCAGCCCGGCAATGGCCGCCGCCAGCGGCGGGACCTCGGCCAGGCTGACGCCGCTTTTGCTGGCTTCATCATCCACGTTGACCTGAATGCACAGATTCAGCGGGGGCAGGTCGGCCGGCCGCTGTTCGCTCAGTCGGCGGGCGATCTTCAGCCGGTCCACCGTATGCACCCAGTCGAAATGGTGGGCGATATCCCGGGTCTTGTTGGACTGGATCGGGCCGATGAAATGCCAGGTCAGGTCCAGGTCTGTCAGTGCCGATTGCTTGGCCAGTGCCTCCTGGAGGTAATTCTCGCCGAAATCCGCGACGCCTTGCGCATGCAGCGCACGAATGGCCTCGGCGTCCCGCGTCTTGCTCACTGCCAGCAGCGTGACCGCCGCCGCAGCACGTCCGGCCTGCCGGCAACTGTGATCAATTCGATGCTGCAGTGTTTTCAGGGGGGTTGGCTGTTGCGTCATGATTGAACCACGCTGGGTGACAGGTTAACGTTGTAGCCTACGAGGATATTCTGACTGGTCCACAGAAGACGGCCACCAAAACCCGTGCTCAGGGGTCCACAGGCTGCCAGCCCCGCAGCCTGACAACCAGAAAGGCCCTGCTAACCTGTAAGGTATCGTATCGCCCATGGATATTACCGAATTGCTTGCCTTCAGTGCCAAAAATGGCGCGTCTGATTTGCATCTCTCTGCTGGCCTGCCACCGATGATTCGGGTGGATGGTGATGTGCGACGTATCAACCTGCCCGCCATGGAGCACAAGGAAGTCCACGCGCTGATCTACGACATCATGAATGACAAGCAGCGCAAGGACTATGAAGAGTTCCTGGAGACTGACTTCTCCTTCGAGGTGCCCGGGGTAGCCCGTTTCCGGGTCAACGCCTTCAACCAGAACCGCGGTGCTGGCGCCGTGTTCCGGACCATTCCCTCGAAAGTGCTGTCCATGGAAGATCTGGGCATGGGCAAGGTGTTCCAGAAAATCTCTGACACGCCGCGAGGCATCGTGCTGGTCACCGGGCCGACCGGCTCGGGCAAGTCCACCACGCTGGCGGCCATGATCGACTACATCAACAACTCCCGCTACGAGCACATCCTCACCATTGAGGACCCGATCGAATTCGTGCATGAATCGAAGAAATGCCTGATGAATCAACGGGAAGTGCATCGCGATACGCTCGGGTTCGCCGAGGCGCTGCGTTCAGCGCTGCGGGAGGATCCCGACATCATTCTGGTAGGTGAGATGCGAGATCTGGAAACGATCCGCCTGGCACTGACTGCCGCAGAGACCGGGCACCTTGTGTTTGGCACACTGCACACCACCTCTGCCGCGAAAACCATCGACCGGGTGGTGGATGTATTCCCGGCGGAAGAAAAATCCATGGTGCGTTCCATGCTGTCGGAATCCCTGCAGGCGGTGATTTCACAAACCCTGATGAAAAAGAACGGCGGCGGTCGCGTGGCGGCCCATGAAATCATGATTGGTACACCGGCGATCCGGAACCTGATCCGCGAAGACAAGGTGGCGCAGATGTACTCGGCGATTCAGACCGGCGCGGGCATCGGCATGCAGACACTGGACCAGTGCCTGCAGAATCTGTTGCAGAAAGGTGTTATCACCCGTGAAGCAGCGCGCGAGAAAGCCAAAACGCCGGACTCATTCTGAGGGAGTGACGCATAATGGAATTTGAAGAACTCCTGAAAATCATGGTGCAAAAGGGCGGCTCTGACCTGTTCATTACGGCCGGTGTACCGCCATCCATGAAAGTCCACGGAAAAGTGTTGCCGGTGACCAAGACGGCGCTGACGCCGGACATGACCCGGGATATCGTCTTTGGCGTCATGACAGAGCGTCAGCGCAAGGAATTTATTGATACCAAAGAATGCAACTTTGCCATTTCCGCCCGGGGCATCGGTCGTTTCCGGGTGAGCGCCTTTTACCAGCGCAACCTTGTCGGGATGGTGCTTCGACGCATTGAAGTGAAAATTCCCACGGTCGATGAACTGCGCCTGCCGCCGGCGATCAAGGACCTGGCCATGACCAAGCGTGGTCTGGTTATCTTTGTCGGCGCCACCGGCACCGGTAAATCGACTTCACTGGCGTCCATGATTGGTCACCGCAACAAGAACTCGAAAGGCCACATCATTTCCATCGAAGACCCGATCGAATTCATTCATCAACATCAAGGCTGTATCGTCACGCAGCGCGAGGTGGGCCTGGATACGGATTCCTTCGAGGTGGCGTTGAAGAACACCCTGCGTCAGGCGCCGGACGTCATTCTGATCGGTGAGATTCGCTCCCGCGAAGTGATGGATTACGCGATCGCCTTCGCGGAAACCGGCCACCTGTGTCTGGCCACGCTGCATGCCAACAATGCCAACCAGGCGCTGGACCGCATCATTCACTTTTTCCCGGCGGATCGTCACGGTCAGTTGTTCATGGACTTGTCATTGAACCTGCGCGGTATCGTGGCGCAACAGCTGATCCCGACACCGGACGGCAAAGGCCGCCGCGCGGTCATTGAAGTGCTGTTGAATACACCGCTGATGGCAGATCATATCCGCAAGGGCGAAGTGCATCTGCTGAAAGAGCTGATGAAAAAATCCCGCGATCTGGGCATGCAGACTTTCGATCAGGCGCTCTACGATCTGTACACCCAGGGCGAGATCACCTACGAGGACGCCATGGCGCACGCGGATGCGCCCAACGACTTGCGTCTGATGATCAAGCTGGGCGCGGAAACCAGTTCCAGCGAAATGGACAGCGCCACACGTGGGCTGTCCATCGAAGATACGGACTAGTCTTCTGACCGGGTAGCGTGACCCGCTGCCCGCTCAGAAAGATTTTTACGCCGGGGCTGCGAGCGTGCCCTGACGGTAATCCCGCAGTGCCTGCTCGATTTCCTCGACCGAGTTCATCACGAAGGGGCCGTATTGCACGATGGGCTCGCCGATCGGCTTGCCGGCCAGCAACAGCAAGCGGGCATCGCGACTGCCTGCACGGACCACCAGGCTGTCACCGTCGCCGAGTACCGCCGCATGATGCGTCGGCACCTTGCGATCTTCACCTTCGCCGTCACTGAGCATCACGTCACCCTCGAAGACATAAACGAAGGCATTATGCGTTGCCGGTATCGGCAATGTTGCCGTGGCGCCGCTGCGCAGGCTGATATCCCAGTATTGCGGGTCGGTGCTGATCTTTTGCGTCGGACCATGGATGGGGCCGTTGACCGGCCCGTTTGCTGTCGTGACGCTGCCCGCAATCACCTTGACGACCACGCCGCCCGGGAAGGTTGCCTCCGGAATTTCCTCAGCCTGAATATCACGATAACCCGCCGGCTTCATTTTTTCTTTCGCGGGCAGGTTCAGCCATAACTGAAAACCGCGCATGCGGCCTTCTTTCTGCTGTGGCATTTCCGAATGGATGATGCCGCGCCCGGCGGTCATCCACTGCACGCCGCCGGACTTGAGATCGCCCCGGTTGCCCAGGTGGTCTTCATGCAGCATGTGGCCGTCGAGCATGTAGGTGACGGTCTCGAAGCCGCGATGCGGATGGGACGGAAAGCCGGCGATATAATCAGCGGCTTCGTCGGAGGAAAACTCATCCAGCATCAGGAACGGGTCCAGGCGCGCCTGAGCGGATTGCCCCAGACTGCGCTTGAGTTTGACGCCGGCGCCGTCGCTGGTGTCGTGCCCGGGGATCAGGAAACGTACATCACGTGCTGCCATGTTGCTCTCCTTATGTTTGCCCGCCTGCATTCAGGCCCGCGGCCCGAGTCGCTCACGATCGTGGGGCTGGTCGTAGGTCAGTGCCGGGCCCTTGGATACGATGCCGTACTTGTTGATGGTCGGGTGGCTGCGGAAATAGTGGTGGCGGATATGTGCGATATTCACCGTTTCTGCCACGCCGGGTGTCTGATACAGGTCACGCACGTAGTTGATCAGATTCGGATAATCCGCAATGCGCCGGTGATCGCACTTGAAGTGGGTGACGTACACCGGATCAAAACGCACCAGTGTCGTGAACAATCGCCAGTCCGCCTCGGTGATCGTGTTGCCGACCAGGAAGCGTTGCGTCGCCAGTCGTTTTTCCAGACGGTCGAGCCCGGCAAACAGTGTGTTCACGGCGTCGTCGTAAGCGTCCTGGCTGCTGGCAAAGCCGGCCTTGTAGACACCGTTATTCACCTCGTCGTATATCCAGCTGTTGACCTCATCAATGTCGTGCCGCAACGCTTCGGGGTAATAGTCCCCGGGTGCTGCGCCCACCTCATCAAAGGCACTGTTGAACATGCGAATGATGTCCGCCGATTCATTGCTGGCGATGGTCTGCTGCTGCGTGTCCCAGAGCACCGGCACGGTCACACGGCCGGAATACTGGCTGTCAGCACGCAGATAGATGTCGTACATGCGCCGCAGGTCATACAGGCCGTCACCGGTCGCATCCGGAAAGTCTTTGTCGAAGGTCCAGCCTTCGCCAAGCATCAGCGGGTGGACAACGGACACATCAATCATCTTCTCCAGGCCCTTGAGCTTGCGGAAAATGAGCGTGCGGTGCGCCCAGGGGCAGGCCAGCGAGACGTACAGGTGATAACGACCGGCTTCGGCCCGGAAGCCGGCGTTGCCATCAGGCCCGGCGCTCCCGTCTGCGGTGACCCAGTGACGAAACTGGCTTTCGCTGCGCTCGAAGCGCCCGCCAGTCTTGTCGGTGTCATACCACTTGTCGTGCCATACGCCGTCGACGAGAAGTCCCATGTCGCTGCTCCTTGATAGGTGTGCGATAAATGCTGGGTACAGGATACATCTGTGATTCAAATTAAAAACCGGATAAATTAGGGCCGTTCTATCGCATTTACTGATCTGATTGACGGATAGAGGCAAACTGCTGCTGTGAGCGAACCGAAGATCACCCTGGAACAATGGCGTGCCCTGATGGCCGTGGTGGATGCCGGCGGCTACGCCCAGGCGGCGGAAGCGCTGGGCAAGAGTCAGTCTGCCGTGAGCTACGCCATCCAGAAGCTGGAAAGTACGCTGGATCTGCGTGCCTTCACGCTCAAGGGCCGCAAGGCCGCGTTGACCCCCGCAGGCGAGCTGCTTTACCGCCGCGCCCGCGCGCTGCTCAGCGAGGCAGAAGCGCTGGAGCAGGCCGCGGCGCATCTGAGTTTGCGGCATGAGGCGGCGATCAACGTGGCGATGGAAGCCCTGTACCCGAACTGGCTGATGCTGGACTGCCTGGCGGAACTGGGAGAAACCTTTCCGGACACCCGCGTCGACATGTTCGAGACAGTGCTTTCCGGCACCGAAGAGGCATTGTTGGAACGCCGCGTCGATCTGGCCGTCGCCGGGCGCATCCCCCCGGGCTTTCTGGGGGATCACCTGATGCGGGTGCGGTTTGTCCCGGTGGCTCACCCGGAACACCCGCTGCACGCCCTGGGCCGGACGCTGGACTTCCATGACCTGCGCCGCCATCGCCAGCTGGTGGTGCGAGACTCGGGCCAGCGTCGCAGTGATGCCGGCTGGCTGGGCGCCGAGCAGCGCTGGACCGTCAGCCACGTTTCCACCTCGATCCAGGCGGCCTGCCGTGGGCAGGGGTTTGCCTGGTATCCGGAAGAGAAGATTCGCCGGGAATTGGCAGCGGGCGCGCTGCGCGTCCTGCCGCTGAGCGAGGGCGCGGAGCGCTTTGCCGATCTGTATCTGGTGTACGGTGATCGCGACTATGCGGGGCCCGCGACGCGGCAGCTGGGGGAGATCCTGGCCCGCCGGACCCGCGCCCTGTGTGAAGACAACAACCCCGAACATCCACGAGAGACCACACCATGAGCGATCGCGATCTGCCCCCGCTGCCGACCCTGGCGCCGGGTATTTACCGTCATTTCAAAGGCAATCTGTATGACGTCATCGGCGTGGCGCGTCATAGCGAGAGTCTTGAGCCGCAAGTGGTCTATCGCGCCCTGTATGGCGCGCGGGGGCTCTGGGTGCGGCCGCTGGCCATGTTTGTCGAGCAGATCGAGCGTGAGGGCCGTATGCAGCCGCGCTTTGCCCCGGTCGCAGCGGCGGATGCTGACGAGGGCGCGTGAACGCTCACTCACGGCACATTGCCCCGATAAAGCGTCAAATTGCAAAATAGAGTATTGGATGACGGGCGCAAATGCCGGGTCTGGTACTCTTGGATGAATATCCTGCCGCCAAGGCATCTCGATGAGGTACTTCGCTATGTTCCGGTCCCGATACAGCCAAGTCCGGCACCCAGCCGGCACTCACCCTTCCTCCGCGGGCTTGCGAGCGCTGCTGGCAAGTCTGTTGTTGCTCGTTGTCGCCGGTTGCACCACGGTCACCGTGGACCATGATCGTGGCGCATCTTTCGATGGCCAGAATACCTATGCATTCATGGCACACACGGATGAGCAGTCCTACCTGAGTCTGGATGCCGGCCGCATTGAGCGCAGCCTGGCGCGCGAACTGGACGCGCGTGGTATGCGCAAGGTCCCCATCGACGATGCCGACATACTCGTGCGCTATGACATCGTTGAGGAAATTCGTAATCAGTCCAGCGGATTCAGTTACGGGCTGGGCTTTGGTCGCAATAATCTCGGCCTGGGGCTGGCCACCGCGCCGGATTCCCGTGAGGTCAAGGAAGGCAAGCTGGTGGTGGAATTTGTCACTCCGCAAGAGCGCCGGGCGATCTGGCGCGGCGCAGGCCGGCGCAATCTCACCGAAAGCATGTCGACAGAGCGCCGGGAAAATCTGATCGACAGCCTGATTACGGAAATGCTGTCTAAGTATCCGCCGGGCTGATGGCCAGCGGCAGGGCAACATAAAAGGTGGTGCCCTGCCCGACGTTACTCTCAAACCATATGCGGCCGTGCATCTTGTCCACCAGTTCCCGCGAAATGGCGAGGCCGAGACCGGTCCCGCCTTTTTTCTTGATATCAGAGCTGTCTGCCTGGCTGAACTTCTCGAAAACCTTGTGATGGAACGCGGTGGGAATGCCCTCGCCGGTGTCGGCAATGGCAATCACGCCCTTGTCGCCGTCGCGGGTGAGGGACAGGGTCACGCTGCCACCTGTGTGGGAAAATTTGGCCGCATTGGAAAGCAGGTTGGCCAACACCTGCTGCAGCTTTGATTTGTCCGCCATCAGTGTCAGCGGCGCGGCATCGGCGAGGGAGAAGCGGACGCCGTACTGTTCCCCGTAGCCGGTATTGGCCTCTATCGCGTCTTTCAGGGCAGCCACCCCGTCGACGCCGCTGATCTGGATGTCGACGCTGCCTGAAATCAGCTTTTCCATATCCAGCAAATCGTTGATCAGCGCAATAAGCCGTTCTGCATTCTTGTAGGCAATGCCCAGAATCTTGCTGATCTGTGGTGACAGTTCGCCCAGTGCCCCCTGGGTGACCAGCCCCAGCGAGCCGAAGATGGCCGTCAGCGGCGTGCGCAGTTCATGACTGACCGTGGAGACAAAATTGCGCTTGAGAATATCGGTGCGCATCTCTTCGGAAATATCCTGGACGATGGCAATCATGTAGCTGGGCTTGTCGTCGGCATCGTAGACCAGCGACACGCTTTCCAGTACCCAGATTTCGTGTCCCTGTTTGTGCAGCATGCGTTTTCTCAGCTGGAATGCACTGGTCCGACCGGCCAGCAGCGCATCGACGTGGCCCTGCTCCAGGTCCTTGTCGTCCGGGTGTGTCAGGTCGTCATGTTGGCCGCCGAGCAGATCGCCCCGGTTGTGACCGAGCATGTCGCACAGAGCCGTATTCATATCCAGCCAACGGCCGTCGTGCCGAATGATGGCCATGCCCTGGGGCGCTGTTTCAAATGCACCTTCAAAGCGCTGTTCGCTTTCGGCGAGTTGCTCCGTCAGGATCCTGCGGTCAGTAATATCCCACATGAAACCATCAAGCCATTGCGTGCGGCGTTTGCTGTCGTAGCTCAGGGAGCCCTTGTCCTGAATCCAGACAATGGAGCCATCCTTGTGCCGCAGGCGATAGAATATTTCGTAAGGCCTTTTGCTGCTCAGTGCATCGCTGATGCCTTCAAGTTGTGGCAGATCCTCCGGGAGGATCAAGGTGTTCAGTGAGGCCTGTTTGTCGTCAAGCAGCTCTTCCGCAGTGTAGCCGGTCAGATCGCTGATGCGCTCACTGACATAGTGAATGCTGCGTTTGTCATCGTGGCGACATCGATAGACCGTGCCCGGCAGGCTCGAGAGAATGCTGCGAAAGCGCGAATCGCTTTCCGTCAGTGCTTCCTGGGTTTCCACGCTGACGGTGATGTCCGCGTGGGTGCCGAACATCAGCAATGGCTGGCCGGTATCGGACCACGACATGATCTGGCCGCGATCATGTACCCACAGCCAGTGGCCGGCCTTGTGCCGTATACGATAACGAAAATCGAAACGCGACGTGGTGCCTTTGACGTGATCGTTCATTGCGCTTTCGCAAGCGCGCCGGTCATCGGGGTGGATCAGTGACAGCCAGTTGGCCAGCGTCGTGGGTGCCAGTTCTTCCAGCGAATAGCCGATCATGGCCGCCCAGCGGGCATTGAAAATCGTGATGCCGGTGGCGATGTTCCATTCCCAGGTGCCGATGGCGGTGCCATCGATGATGCTCTGCAGACGCGTTTTCTCGCCTTTCAGGTTCAGCTCCATGCGTTTGCGGGCTGAAATATCCGTGATGACGCCGTGCCACAGCACCGAACCATTGTGCAAGCGCTCCGGATTGGCGTGACCTTCAAGCCAGATCAGTCCCTTGCGTGAGTGAAAATAGCGATACTCACAGTGCCAGACGGTCAGCGTATCAGCGGACAGGGAAATGGACGTCATGACTTTGTCCAGATCAGCCGGATGAATGTTGCGTATCACGGTCTGGTCATCGAAGCGCAGCGCGTCCGGATCCGCGTTGTAGATATCGCGCACCACGGCGCTCACATAGGGAAAGAAGCCTTTGCCATCAGTATCCCGCACATACTGATAGACCATGCCCGGTGCATGATTGGTCAGCTTCTCCAGCTTGGCGCTGGACTGCAGTTCTTTCTCCTCTGCGAGTTTCAATTCGATGGAAGAGGACACCCAATTGGCCATCAGTGTCACAAATTCCCGATCCTGTTCGGTAAATGGCGTTTTGCGACGTTGCCGGGAAAAGAATGCCAGGGTGCCGTAGATGCGCTCTCCCACTTTCAATGGCACGCCGATGTAAGACTCGAAGTTGAATTCTCGATAGCAGGGGTGTTGCGCATACTCGGAGGCAGCCATATGGCTGATGGCGGTAATGCCCGCATTCTTCAGCGTGATCGCGCAGTAGGTCTCACCCAGCGAGAAGATCTTGCCGCGCGGGATGGGGGTAGCAGATGAAACGTGAGAAATGACCCGATAGTCCTGTCGGTGCACGCTGCTGATGATGCCATTGTCGAGCTGCAGATACTCTCGCCCCAGGTTCAGCGCTTCGGTCAAACGGTCATCAATATTGCGGGTGGTCAGGCTGTTGATGTTATTGAGCGTCAGCAGTGCTTCGTGCTGCGCTTGTCGGGCCTGCGCCAGCGGCAATCGTCGGGCGCGACTGACCATACGGTACAGCAGCATGCCCAGCAGGAAGATGACCAGAAGCAGGCCGGGCCCGGTGATGTCCGCCAGCAATACGAGTATCTCCTGGGAAGGATGGTGCAAGGGCGACGGCTCTGAGGCCTGCATAACGGGGGCTTCCGGTAAATCGGGATACGACCGGACCCATGTAAGCAGATTCATCCCCCCGGAAACAAGCGGCCTGATGCGTCAATCTGTAAGTGAAGAGATACAGCCCCCGCCAGTGAGCGGAGGCTGCGTGCCGGTCAGCGCGGCAAGAGCGCCACCTCCAGGTCGCGGTCAGCCACCATCCACCAGAGGACGTTGCCGGTGCTGGCATCGAAACCGACCAGGGTTTCACCGTCACAGGCCGGGTCGCGCGGCGCGCCACCATTGAGCCAGGCCTCGTGAAAAGCCGCCTCGATGATGCAGTCTGCCGAGGCAGCGGGCTGCCAGCCCTCATCGGTCAGCAGCCCCAGCGTCAGGGCCGTGCCAGCGAGCGTATCCGGGACGCTGAAGCTGAGCGCGTAGTAGTCGGTGGTGGCGCCTTGCAGGTCCCAGTCACGGCTGGCCTGGCTTGGCAGGGTGTGCGGTGCCTTGGCGGAGCCGTCTGGCTGACTGCCCGGCAGCCCGGTATCCGTTTCGATGTTCTTGATGCCACCCCAGGCGTTGGTATAGATGCCGTTCTGACCGCCCGTACCGCTGACCAGCAACACGCTGGAAGCGGTGTCCGGCTGTGCCGGCATCCAGCTGAGCGTTACGTGCTTCTTGGTATCAATGGTGGTTTCGGGGACGCGGACCTGCTCGCCATCGGGAAAGGCGCGCTGATTGCCATTGAGATTGGGCGTCCACGCCTGATGGTACTGATACAGGTACTGGTAGGTCAGCCGCAGCAGATCCATCGTTGACTCAGCGCGGCTCCAGTCGGGCGTATAGCCCATGGTGCGGGTGGTGGATTCAATGCGATTGAACATGTTGTTGGTGCCGGCTTCCAGGCGTGCGATGGCGCCGTCCGGGCCACGACATTCCGCCGTCCGATAGGTGGGATCGTGGTCCAGCACCGGGCGCGTGCCCGCCGGGATGCTGTTGGGGTAAACGATCTTCTCGCAGCGATCGGTGGTGCGGCTGAAGCGGTCGAACAGCGTCCATGCCGGATCGGCAAGTTCGCCAGGGCCGGACAGATCATTCTGCACCGTGTGCTCGGCATACCAGGACTGGTAGTCGACCCGTGGCCCATTGAAGGTCAGCATGCCGGCGTTCACGTCATAGGCGGGGGAGCCGTTACTCATGGAATTGGACTTGTGCAGAATAATGCGTTGCACCAGTTCGCTCTCACCCCAGCGCAACTCATAACCCTTGTAGGAAGCATTGCCGGTCATGATCTGGGTGTAATACGGCAGGCGATAGTTGCCGCCGGTTTCCGTCCAGGATCTGCTGGCCGGGCCCGTCGCCGCCGTTTCTGCAACAGGCATGGCGGTATCCAGTGACTTGTTCACCGCCGTAAACGGGCCGCGCACCACACTGCGCTGGTACTGATGCTCATGCCCCTGAAGCCAGATCACATCGTTATCGACAAACAGACGGCGAATCTCGTCGTACTGGTCGAGCAGACCGTTCTCGCCCTTCTGGCCAGTGACGATCTGCTCGCGCACCTGACCATACTTGGCGCCGATCAGCCCGTCGTGGCTGGAGATGATGATGTGGTCGACCTCGTCGCGATGGCGCGCCACCGTGTCACGAATCCACGGGAAGGCGCCAGCCAGACCCCAGTAGCGAATATTGATGATCAACACATTGCTGCGCACCACCGAATAGTTGAGAAACTCGGCATAGGGCATGTGTATGGCGTCTGCCGGAATATACGGGCGCATGGCATCAATCCAGCGCGTGGTATGTGCCCAGCTGTCTTCGTGGTTGCCCATCAGCGGCAGGATTTCCATGCCCGCCTCGCGGTATTTGTCGGCCACCGACAGCCACTGGGCAAATTCCTCCGGCGTGCCATTGTTGGTGAGATCCCCCACGGCGATGACCACGTCGGCGCCCATGTCATGCTGTCGTTTGAGCACGGCGTCCATGGCGTAAACGGCCACATTGGGTCCGTCGCCCTGGGTGTCTGGTAACATGCCGACGCGCAGCGGCGTGACGGTGGGCGTTTCGGTGCCGGGTGTGTTGCTGGAGTTGCTACTGCCGCCGCAGCCCGTGAGCCCGAGCGTCAGCAGCAAAGCCGCAACGCCCGGTAGCTTGACGTTGTTCATGGTGATCCCCGTAGTGAGTGTTTGGGCGAGCTTGCCCGACGGCGCTGACGGCGTGATGACCGCGTGATGAAGAGTGCATGGCGTTCAGGGGTATGCTCATGTGACAGTCTTATGTGCCAGTCTGTCGCTGAGCCCCGTTGTTGAACCAGAGGTGTTCAAGAATGACGTACGCAGGATTTGCAGGTTGTGAGCTGCCGATTATTCAGGCCCCCATGGCGGGTTCCCAGGATGTGCGCCTGGCCCAGGCGGTCATGCGTGCAGGCGGACTGGGCTCGCTGCCTGCTGCAATGCTGTCACCCGATGCCCTCGGCACCGCGCTGGCCCAGCTGCGCGATACCGCGCCGGGCCGCTTCAATGTCAATTTCTTCTGCCATACCCCGCCACCCAGCGGGGACGAAAGCGACTGGCGTGCGGCGCTGGCGCCCTATTACACCGAGCTCGGTCTGGATGTTACAGCCATACCGGAGCAACCCCTGCGGCAGCCGTTTACGGATGCCATCGCGGATGTTGTCGAGCCGTTCGCGCCGCCGGTAGTGAGCTTTCACTTCGGATTACCCGCAGCGCCATTGCTGGCGCGAGTGAAGCGCTGGGGCAGCCTGGTGTTGTCCACGGCAACCACGGTGGACGAGGCGCGCTGGCTTCAGGCGCACGGTGCCGACGCGGTGATCGCCCAGGGCCTGGAGGCCGGTGGGCATCGCGGCATGTTCCTGACCGATGACCTGGGTACGCAGATGCGCACCCTGGCCCTGGTGGCGCAGGTTGTGGGCGCCGTGAATATACCGGTGATTGCTGCAGGGGGAATTGCGGATGCCGCCGGCGTGCGCGCAGCCATGGCGCAGGGCGCCAGTGCGGTGCAGGTGGGGACCGCCTATCTGCGCTGCCCGGAGGCGACCACCAGCGCGGTGCACCGCGCGGCGCTGGACAGCGTTGCCGCCGGCAACCCGGCAGCACAGCACACGGCCATCACCAATCTGTTCAGCGGCCGCCCCGCGCGCGGCATCGTCAACCGGCTGATGCGGGAGTTGGGCCCGATGAGTCCTTTGCCGCCTGCCTTTCCTCTCGCCAGCACCGCAATTGCCCCGCTCCGCAAAGCCGCCGAGGCCGCCGGACAAGGTGATTTCTCGCCCTTGTGGGCCGGTGAAAATGTGCTGGAGGGTCCTGTTGTGTCGGCAGGTGATCTGACCAGGCGCCTGGCCGCGATCTGACCGTCATCAATCAGTCAGATAACCAGGTGACCTTGCCTTCGCACACGGTCAGACGCACCACGCCGGGTAGTTCGGTATCCAGCCAGGGGGAATTGCGTCCGGCGGACAGCCAGTCTTCGCCGGGCAGACGGCTGGCGGCCGGATCGACCACGCAGAGGCTGGCCAGCCGGCCGTCTTCGAGGCGCCCGGCGTTGAGGCCCAGGCAGCGTGCCGGGGCGGCCGTCAGGGCATCAATGGCGCGGCGCAGGGGCAATTGATCCCGCTGCACCAACTCCAGGGTCAGTGACAGCAGCGTATCCAGCCCGGAAATGCCGGGCCGGGTGGAGGGGAAGGGCGCCAGTTTGGCGGACGAGCCCAGCGGTGTGTGCTGGGAACTGATGGCGTCCAGCGTGCCGTCGATGACGCCCTGGATCAGCGCATCCCGATCCGCGCGGCTGCGCAAGGGCGGGCTGATATGGCAGAAGCTGTTGAAGCCCTCGATGGCGCTCTCATCCAGCAGCAGATGGTGAATGCTCACATCGGCAGTCACCGGCAGGCCCTGGGCGCGTGCGTGGCGCAGCAGGGCAACGCTGGCGGCGCAGCTGATCTGATGGAAGTGAGCGCGCACGCCGGTGGCTTCGACCAGCAACAAGGCGCGGGCCAGATCCACCGTCTCTGCCACGGCGGGGATGCCCGGCAGCCCAAGGCGTGCCGCCACCGGGCCCTCGTGGACGCAGCCGCCGGCGCTCAGGGCCGCATCCTGGGGCCGGAAGATGACCGGCAGATCAAAGGTGGCGGCATACTCCAGGCTGCGCTTGAGGACCAGGGCATCCTGCACCCGATGGCCGGCATTGCTTACGGCGATGCAGCCGACGTCCTTGAGCGTGGCCATTTCTGCCAGCTGGCTGCCTTCCAGACCCTGGGTCAGGGCGGCAATGGGCAGCACCCGGGCGAAGCCGGCGCGCATGGCGCGGTCGCGAATCAGGCGTACCACGGCGGCGCTGTCGATGACGGGGTCGGTGTCCGGCGCGGCGCAGAGATGGGTAATGCCACCGCTGGCGGCCGCCCGGGTTTCTGTATGCAGGCTGCCCCGGCGGTGGTTGCCGGGTTCCGGTAGGCGCACGCAGCTATCCACCAGGCCGGGCAGCAGCCACAGGCCCTCGGCGTCGAACAACTCCGCGCCGGGCGCGTCCAGGCTGGCACCCATGCGGGTCAGGCGGCCACTCTCGATCAGCAGATCAGCCACTTCGTCGCGGCCGGTGGCCGGGTCGATGACCCGCGCTTTGCGAATCAGCAGGTCAGCGCGGGGTTGCATGGGAACCTCCGTGATCTGCGCGCCCGCCCGGTTGTTCCGTTTCCCGGCCGCTCATGCACATGGACATCACGGCCATGCGCACGGCAATACCGAAGGTCACCTGATGCAAAATGACGGAGCGCTCGCCGTCGGCCACTTCCGAGGCAATTTCCACGCCCCGGTTGATCGGGCCTGGATGCATGACGATGGCGTCGGGGTGGGCGTGGCGCAGCCGCTCTTCCGTGAGGCCGTAGAGGTGGAAGAATTCGGTTTCCGAGGGCAGCAGTGCGGAATCCATGCGTTCTTTCTGCAGGCGCAGGGCAATCACCACATCCACGTCCTGCAGGCCCTGCTCGAGATCGGTAAAGACGCGCACACCCAGGCTGTCGATGTCCGCAGGCAGCAGGGTTTTCGGCCCGATCAGGCGGACTTCTTCGGCGCCCAGGATGTTCAGGGCATGAATCTGCGAACGCGCCACCCGGGAATGCAGAATGTCGCCGATGATGGCGACTTTCAGACCGGCGAAGCGGCCCTTGTAGTGGCGAATCGTGTACATATCCAGCATCGCCTGGGTCGGGTGCTCGTGGCGACCGTCCCCGGCGTTGATGATGGCGACGTCCGGCGTGGCGTGCCGGGCAATGTAGTGCGCGGCCCCGGAATCGGCATGGCGCACCACGAACATGTCACTGGCCATGGCTTCCAGGTTGCGCAGCATGTCCATCAGCGACTCGCCCTTGCTGGTGGCGGAGCGTGCGATGTCGATGTTCAACACGTCGGCGGACAGGCGTTTTGCGGCGAGCTCGAAGGTGGTGCGGGTGCGGGTGCTGGCTTCGAAGAACAGATTGACCACGGTCTTGCCGCGCAGCAGGGGGACTTTCTTGATGGCACGATCGCCCACATCCACGAAGGAGGCGGCGTTATCCAGAATCTGTTCGAGAACGGAGCGGGGCAGGCCTTCGATGGAAATAAAATTCCTCAACTGACCGTCGCGGGTGAGTTGCAGGGGATCCGATGATGGCGCTGCGATCATTGTGGCCCTTTTTCGATGACGTCCGCGGTAAGCGGTGTGGGTCCGCGTAATTCTACCCGGTGTCCGGGGGGCAATGCCACGCGCTGGCCACAAATATCCGCACTGATGGGCAGCTCGCGCTGGCCGATATCGAACAACACGGCCAGCGTCACGCTGGCAGGGCGCCCGTAGTCGAACAATTCGTTCAGCGCGGCACGCGCCGTGCGTCCGCTCATCAGGGCGTCATCCACCAGAATCAGATGTGCGCCGTCGACGTCAAAGGGCAGCGCCGTCGGTCGTACCTGCGAGCGCATGCCCCGGTGCGAAAAATCGTCGCGATAGAAACTGATATCCAGCGTGCCCAGCGCCACCTTGTGGCCCAGCTGCTCCAGTCGCGTGTGCAGCGCCTGAGCGACCCAGGCTCCGCCGGAATGAATGCCCACCAGCGCGTACTCGTTGAGATCGTGGTCGCGCACATGGGCCAGCAGTTGCTGGACCATGTCGTCCAGCAAGCCCTCGATATGCGGGCTGTCAAACTGTTCTGCACTCACAGCACGTCTCCTGCGCCATCGGTGAAATAGGCTTCGATCAGTATGGCAGCGGCCATACTGTCCACTCTGGGGTCGGCGCCACCGCGATAGGCCTCCCCCAGGCGATCACGGGCTTCGCGGGTAGACAGGCGCTCGTCCACCAGCGCCACAGGCTTGCCGAAACGGCCCTTGAGGCGCCCGGCAAACTTGCGTGTGCGCCGACTCAGGTCACTTTCGGTGGCGTCCATATTCAATGGCAATCCTACCACCAGCACATCGGGTTGCCATTCTGCGATCAGCTGCGCCACGGCGGCCCAGTCCGGGATGCCGTCCCGGGCGCGCAGTGCGGACAGGGGTGTGGCGGTGCCGGTAACGGATTGGCCCGTCGCCACGCCGATCTTGCCGGTGCCGAAATCAAAGCCCAGTACGGTTTGTGGAACGATGGTCGCGCCCGACACGGCCTCAGGCATGACCAGCCTGCGTAGACAGCAAATGCACGTCGATGCCCAGCTGCCGCGCTGCGGCTTGCCAGCGATCAGCAAACGGCACTTCGAACAGCAGCGATTCGGTGGCCGGGGTGGTCAGCCAGGCATTCTCGGCCACTTCGGCTTCCAGTTGCCCGGCGTCCCACCCCGCGTAGCCCAACGCAATCAGTGCGCGCGCCGGGCCAGTGCCGGTGGCAATGGCCTCCAGCACATCCTTCGAGGTGGTCATGCTCAGACCGTCCGGCAACATGAGGGAGGCGTTCCAGGCGCGTTCGGTGGCCGGGTGCAATACAAAACCGGTATCGGTCTGCACGGGCCCGCCGCAGACCACGGCGTGTGCCGCATCGATATTGACGCGGGGTGTGATGTTCAGATCGTCGAACAGCTGCGCTAACGACATGCTCAGGGGCTGATTGATGATCAGCCCCATGGCGCCGTCGTCGGTGTGCTCAACGACATAGGTCACGGTCCGGTAGAAGGCAGGGTCCGCCATTTGGGGCATGGCGATCAGCAGCTGGTTGGCAAAAGATGACATGAGCGCAGTATCAGTGTGTGGCGGTCCCTGAGCAAGCGTGCTGTGACGCCTGCCGGGAAGGGCCGTCAGTGGCTGGTGACGATCTGTCTGGGGTCAAAACGCCAGGTGCGGATGATCTCCAGAATGTCGGCCCGCTCGCGCATCTCGCCGGTGAAGGGCGCAAACGGCGCCGCCAGCCGCACGCTCTGCACGGCCGCCTGATCCAGGAAGCCATGGCCGGAGGATTGCAGGATTTCCACATCACGGACACTGCCATCGGCGTTGATCGCGACCATCAACCGCACATTGCCGAAGGTCTGCTGGCTCAGTGCGCGGCTGGGGAAGTTGCGGGTGCCGGCTTCTTCCACATCACGGCGAAAGGCATCGATGTACAGCGCCTCGAAATGCGCCTTGGCGGATACCGACGTCACGCGGTGCACGCGGGGGCGTTTGGCGTAGGCCTGGCGCTGGCTGTCCAGCCGTGCCTGCAGGCTGGCGATTTCCTGGCTCATGGCGTCCAGGGATTCCCTGTCGGCCTCCGGGAGTGGCACCGGGGGTTCTTCCTGTTCGGGCCGTGAATTGACCTGTCGGGATGACATGCCCTCGGTGGTGATGACCAACTGCTGGGCCACGCGCTCGCGACGCTCCAGTACGCTGGGGGTGTCCAGTTGTACCCGTTCGATCTTGCTGTCGGCAAAGTCACTCAGCTCGGTGGTCGTGAGCTCGGCCTTGTCGGCCAGGTCGCCGGAGCCGACCTGATTGGCCTGGGCGATGAAGTCCGCATCCTCCGGCGCCTGCTCGCTGCGGTGCTGGGTCAGGGTGACTTCCAGCGTGCGCGCGCCAGCCGCCGGGCGCTCCGGTGCAAAGCCGACACCGAATATCAGCGTGGCATGGATGGCCGCCGCCAGAAACAGCGTGAAGCTGAGGCGGTCTCCGGGTGAAACGGGTGCGCTGGTTTGAGCCACGTTCAGCCCTTGCCCTGCTTCAGGGTCAGCAGCGAATCAAACAGATCGCCGGCGATGTTGATGCCGAACTGCTTGTCCAACTCGCGGATGCAGGTGGGGCTGGTGACGTTGATCTCGGTGAGGTAGTCGCCGATCACGTCCAGGCCGACGAAGTACAGGCCCTTGCGCTTCAGCGTGGGCCCGACCTGCTCGCAGATCCAGCGGTCGCGGTCGGTCAGCTCGCGACCCTCGCCCGTGCCACCGGCGGCCAGGTTGCCGCGGAACTCGCCTTTCTGCGGGATGCGCGCCAGGGCATAGGGCACCGGTTCGCCGTTGATCATCAGGATGCGTTTGTCGCCCTGGGTAATCTCGGGGATGTAGCGCTGCACCATGATCGGCGTGCGACCGTGCTGGGTCAGGACTTCGATCACCACGCTGATATTGGGGCTGTCGCGCTGCACCCGGAAGATGTTGCTGCCGCCCATGCCGTCCAGGGGTTTCATCACGGTGTCACCGAATTCCCGCACAAAATCCTTGAGCAGGTCGGCGCGGCTGGTCACCAGGGTTGGTACGCAGCACTGGGGGAATTCGGTGGCAAACAGCTTCTCGTTGCAGTCCCGCACGCTGCCGGGCCGGTTGACCACCAGCACGCCCTCGCGCTCTGCCTTTTCAAGCAGATAGGTGGTGTAAACGTATTCGGTGTTGAACGGCGGGTCCTGGCGCATCAGCACGATATCCAGATCGGCGAGGTCCAGATTGCGGGACTCGCCCAGGCTGAAGAACTGCTCCAGCTGGTCGGTGACGGTGAGGGGGCGGGCGCCGGCGAACGTGCGGCCATCGCGCACGTACAGGTCGCCCGGCTCCATGTACAGCACGGGCCAGCCACGGCGCTGGGCCTCCAGCAGCATGGCAAAGGTGCTGTCTTTCCAGGGTTTGATCTTGGCAATGGGGTCCATCACGACCCCGACGGTGACGGACATGGCAGACCCCGCTCGGATACCCGCTATTGTAATGAAAACGGGTGATCGATGAATATGTGGCAATGTGCCCTGGCAATGTACCCGCAGGCCAGTGCTCGTGTCGGCGCGTTGCGGTGCTCGAGAGGTGTATCGCGAGCATCGGGATAGTAGCAATGCCCGCGCCCCGATGGGAGCCTTTTCTCAATGCTGCCAGGGTTTTATAGATTGAATGTGGAAACTATGTTAAAAAACTCAGCCAGGGGCACGGAACCAGGCGATGGCGCCTGACAGCAGAATAAAAGGCATATAAAACAATATGTTACGCCTTCCACTTCGGTTCACGGTTAAAGGCAGTTTCCATGACTGACAATTTTCAGGATCTCAAGGTAATGGTGATCGACGACTCCAAGACGATTCGTCGCACCGCAGAAACCTTGTTGCAGAAGGCCGGATGCACCGTCATTACAGCGACTGACGGCTTCGATGCCCTGGCCAAGATTGCTGATACCCGGCCCAATATCATCTTCGTTGATATCATGATGCCCCGGCTGGATGGCTATCAGACTTGCGCGCTGATCAAGAACAACAGCGCCTTCAAAAGCACCCCGGTAATCATGCTGTCGAGCAAAGACGGGCTGTTTGATAAGGCGAAAGGGCGTATCGTGGGCTCCGACGAATACCTGACCAAGCCGTTTTCGAAAGAAGAGTTGCTTGGCGCGATTCGCGCGCATATGGCTAACTAGAGGCTTCCTGCCTGACGGGTCGGCAGCAGAGTAAGAGGATACTATGGCACGCATTCTGATCGTGGATGATTCTCCGACGGAAACATACAAGTTCCGGGAGATCCTCGAGAAACACGGGCACGAAGTGCTCGAAGCAGCAAACGGTGCCGACGGCGTGGCCGTGGCCCGGGCGGAACATCCGGATCTGGTACTGATGGACGTGGTCATGCCGGGTCTGAACGGATTCCAGGCCACCCGTCAGCTGACCAAGGGCGCCGACACAGCGGAAATCCCGATTGTGATCGTCACGACCAAGGATCAGGAGACGGACCGCGTCTGGGGCAAGCGTCAGGGGGCCAAAGACTACCTGACCAAGCCGGTGGATGAAGCGGTGCTGATCAGCACGGTCGACAGACTGCTGGCCGGCGGCTGATGAGCACATTTAGGGGGTAAGCGGGGATGAGCGCAGCATCAGCAGCCTACATCAAGCTGGCAGAGTATTATTTTCGCTGCCGCGACAAGGCTGCGGAGCTGCCCTCCAAGCAGGATCTGGTCCGTTACTGGAGCGGGATCGGCTTTATTCTGGACGGTGTGCGCTATGTGGCGCCACTGGACGAAGTCTCTGAAATTCTCAAGGTGCCACCCTACACCCGGGTGCCGGGCGTGCTGAGCTGGATGAAAGGAGTGGCCAACGTGCGTGGCCGCCTGATGACGGTGATGGATCTCACCGGCTTCCTCGACAAAATGTCCACCTTGCAGGAGCGTCGTCGGCGCCTGCTGGTGATCGACGAGGGCGATCTCTACACCGGCCTGGCCGTGGATGAGGTGCTGGGGATGCAACATTTTCCGGTGGACGGCTTCATGGCCGAGCCGCCAGCGGCAGACGCTGCCGTGACGCCCTATACCCGGGGCGCCTACATGCGTGATGGCGAGTTATGGGCAGTATTCAGTCTGTTCCAGCTTGCCGATGATCCAAGATTTCTACAGGTTGCCCGCACCGGGTGATCGGGGACGCTAATAAAACGAGCGAAAAGCCAGGCCGGGAGCCAGAGTTATGAAGTTCAATTCGGGAGAACTGTTTGCCAAGCTGCGCGGCGGCGCGGGCGCTGGCCCGTTGAGCCTGGGCCTTGTTTTTGGCGCGGTGCTGGCGACAGTCGCGGCAGTATTCACGTTCGCCTTGCTGGCGTATCAGGCCGGCGTGGCGAAGGAGCAGGTAACCTCTGCGTCGGACATGCGAGTCATTTCTCAGCAGATTGCGAAGAGCGCACTGGAAGCGGCGGCGGGTAACGCCGAAGCGTTTGAGCTGCTCAGCGATGCCCGTAACCAGTTTCAGAGAGCCTGGGACGAGGTCAGCGACGCGGGCTCGGCGGATGCCGCGCTGCGAGAGCGCCTGAACGCGACCTGGCTTGATGTGCGTCGCAACGCAGAGATTATTCTTAACGGGGAAGATACCGTTATCGATCTGCACGAAGAGGCAGACACCCTGGCCCAGACCATTCCCGCCCTGCAGGCTGAATACGAAGCGGTTGTTGAAATCATGATCGGCTATGGCGCCGCATCGGATCAGGTCGCTTACGCCCAGCGCCAGTCCTGGCTGGCCGAGCGTATTGTACGTTCCATTGCCCGTGTTCTGGACGGCGGTGACGGTTCTGTCGTGGCTGCCGATGCGTTCGGTCGTGATGCCGCCCTGTTCGAGCGCGTGCTCAACGGTATGATCGAAGGCGACGCCGCCCAGGGCATCACCCAGGTCGACGATCCCGAAGCGCTGGACTTCCTCGCAGAAATTGCTGATCTGTTCGATGAATTCGTCAACCAGTCTGTCGACCAGATTCTGGAGACTGCCCCGGAGCTGTTCGAGGTTCGGGCGGCCGCCGACAATATTTTCCGCCGTACTCAGGATCTGCTGGCGGAAGCCACCGAGCTGAACAACCAGTTCGAAGCCTCCACTGGTGGCGTATTCCCGTCGGTGACGGTCGGCCTGCTGTTCAGTGCTCTGGCTCTGTTCCTGATCGGCATCATCGTTGCCTTCCGCCAGCGTTTCGCGCAGACGCAGCGGGACGAGCTGGAAGCCGAGAACCAACGGAACCAGGCGGCGATTCTGCGTCTGCTGGATGAGCTGGGTGACCTGGCTGATGGTGACCTTACCGTTCAGGCGACGGTAACCGAGGACTTCACCGGGGCCATCGCCGACTCCATCAACTACTCCATTGACCAGCTGCGCTCTCTGGTACAAACCATTAACCAGACAGCGGTGCAGGTGGCCTCGGCGGCCCAGGAAACCCAGTCGACCGCAATGCACCTTGCGGAAGCATCCGAGCACCAGGCGCAGGAAATTGCCGGCGCCTCGGCGGCGGTGAACGAAATGGCGGTGTCCATTGACCAGGTATCTGCCAACGCCGCCGAATCGGCCGCGGTAGCGGAACGCGCGGTAGCCATCGCCAACAAGGGCGCCGAAGTGGTACAGGCGACCATCCACGGTATGGATACCATCCGTGAGCAGATTCAGGAAACCTCGAAACGGATCAAGCGTCTGGGTGAATCGTCCCAGGAGATTGGTGACATCGTATCGTTGATTAACGACATTGCCGATCAGACCAACATTCTGGCGTTGAACGCGGCGATTCAGGCGTCCATGGCGGGCGAGGCAGGCCGGGGCTTTGCGGTGGTTGCGGACGAAGTACAGCGCCTCGCGGAACGTTCTGCTGCGGCCACCAAGCAGATTGAAACCCTGGTAAAAACCATTCAGACGGATACCAACGAAGCCGTTATTTCCATGGAACACACCACGGCAGAAGTGGTGAAGGGGGCGCGCCTGGCACAGGATGCGGGTGTGGCTCTGGAAGAAATCGAATCGGTATCCAAGAACCTGGCGGACCTGATTCAGAACATCTCCAACGCCGCGCGCCAGCAGGCAGCATCTGCTGGTCATATTTCCAACACCATGAACGTTATTCAGGAGATTACCTCGCAGACCTCTGCCGGTACCACGGCAACGGCGCGCTCCATTGGTAACCTTGCTGAGATGGCTCAGGAAATGCGTAACTCGGTGGCAGGCTTCCGCCTGCCCGAACACAGCTGATGCCGGTGTAAGCCGGTTCCGGAGACGGGACCATGAGACCGAGCCCCGCAGTGACGAACGTGACGAATAGCTGGTCCATTCGCAGCACCCCGGAAATGAGCTCGGAACAGTTCGAGCTCTGGAAAACGCTCCTTGAGGAGCGTACCGGGATGACACTTCATCCGGAGCGCAAGCCGTTTCTGGAAAACAGTCTCGCCGTGCGTATGCGCGAACTGGCGCTGGACGACTACGACCACTACTACCAGCAGCTGGTTGCCGGTTCCACCGGCGCCAAGGCCATGGAGTGGTCGGTGCTGGTGGATCGCCTGACCGTGCAGGAAACCAGTTTCTTCCGGCACCCGGGTTCCTATGCACTGGTAGAAGAATACGTGCAGCGCTTTATTGATGAGCGGCCGCCGAAATCGTCGCTGGATGTCTGGAGTGTCGGTTGCTCCACCGGCGAAGAGCCGTATTCACTGGCCATGGTGATCAGCGAGCAGTTCCAGGCGCGCAAGTCCTCGGACTACTACGGCATCACGGCAACGGATATCAGCCTGCCCACGCTGGCCAAGGCGCGCAAAGCGATATACGGCTCGCGCAAAGTGGAGCGCATAGATCCGGCACTGCGCGAACGCTACTTTCGCCAGCTCAACGAGCGCGAATACCAGGTGCAGGACGCGTTGCGTGACAGAGTGTGTTTCGCACGATTGAATGTGCTGGATCTGCAACAGGCGCCGATCCGGGATATGGACATCATTTTTTGCCAGAACATGCTGATTTATTTTCGTCGTTGGCGGAAACGGCAAATCGTCACGCGACTTGCAGAAAAGCTTGCCCCGGGCGGCATGCTGGTACTGGGTGCGGGCGAAATTACTGACTGGCATCACCCGGATCTTGAGCGGGTGCATTTTGCCGACGCGCTGGCGTTCCGGCGCTGCCGGTAACCGGATAACTCTCAGGAGAGTTCATGTCTGACCGCCACGACTATCTGGCTCTGGACTGGGTCAAGGGCGAGATTCAGGAAACCCTGAATCAGGCCCAGCAGGCCCTGGAAGCCTACGTGGAGAATCCCGAAGATTCTTCGCGCATGCGCTTTTGCCAGACCTATCTGCACCAGGTGTACGGCACCTTGCAGATGGTGGAGTTCTATGGCGCCGCGCTGCTTGCTGAAGAAATGGAAAAGCTGGCGGAAGCCCTGCTGGAAGAACGGGTAGGCGCCGGGCAGCTCAACGACGCGCTGGAAACCCTGATGCGCGCCATCTTGCAACTGCCGCCGTATCTCGCCCGTATCCAGTCCAGCCGTCGTGATCTGCCGTTGGTGCTGTTGCCCCTGCTGAATGATCTGCGCGCCGCGCGCGGCGAATCACTGCTATCGGAAACCGCACTGTTCAAACCGGATATCGCCGGCGGTGCGACGCGCACCGGCGCGCCGTCGGCCGCTGCGGCTGATCCGAATTTCGGCCAGCTGGTGCGCAAGATCCGACAGATGTATCAGATCGCGTTGCTCGGTGTCCTGCGCAATGACGACTTGCCACGTAATCTCGATTACATGAGCAAAGTATTCAGCAAGCTGGAACAGGTGTCCGGTGATGCCCCGCAGACACCGCTGTGGCAGGCCGCCAATGCGCTGGTCGAAGGCCTGATTCATGACACCATCGAGATCGGCACCTCGGTAAAAATGGTGCTGGGTCATCTCGACCGGCAACTGCGTGACCTGGTGGCGGAGGGCGCGCCCCGCCTGTCCAGTGCACCGCCCCAGGACCTGCTGAAAAACCTGCTGTATTACATTGCGCGCAGTAACGCCGACAGCCCGCGCATCAGCGCTCTGCGAGAAAGCTTCCGTCTGGATGACGCCTTGCCGTCAGAAGAGCTGGTCAACGCCGAGCGCGAGCGCATGAGTGGCCCGGACCAGGAAGCCATGGGCTCGGTAGTGACGGCGCTGTCCGAAGAGCTGAACAAAGTCAAAGAAGCGCTGGAACGCTACGTGCTGGAAGAGCAAAGCGACCCGGCGGTGCTGCAGCCTCAGAGCCAGACCCTGAAACAGATCGCTGATACGGTCGCCGTGCTCGGGCTGGGCCAGCCGCGCAAACTGGTAGAAGAGCAGCTGACGGTGCTGGATGCCATGGTGGCCGGCGAACGGCCCACCACCCGCGATGGGTTGATGGATGTTGCCGGCGCGTTGCTGTTTGTGGAAGCGACGCTGGCGGGCCTGTCTGGCAAAGGCTATGGCCGTACGGGTGAACTTGCGCAGATTCCCGATCACGTCAGCAAGGCACAAGAGGCGGTGATACGTGAATGCCGCGCCGGTCTGGAAGAAGCCAAAGACGGCATCGTGGAATTTATTGCCTCGCAGTGGCAGCAATCACACCTGGAAAAAGTACCGGCGCGGCTGGATGCCGTGCGCGGCGGTCTGCAGCTGATTCAGTTGCAGCGTCCGGCGCTGATCCTGCGTCAGTGCGTGACCTATGTCAGCGAACGACTGCTTGGCGCCGAGGCGGTAACGCCGGACTGGCGCAGCATGGACACGCTGGCCGACGCGATTACCAGCGTGGAATATTTCCTGGAACGACTGACGGATGATCCTGATACCAGCGACAGTATTCTCGATCTTGCCCGTGACAGCGTCGCGGCGCTGGGTTATCCCCTCGACGATGCGGAATTTGGTCGTAATGACGAGGTGGACTACGGGGATGCTGCGGCCGACGAGGAAGACGGCGACTACAGCATCACACTGGAATCTGCCCCGGAACAATCTGACGAGCAATTTGATGCGCCAGTCGATGAGCTCCTGGAAGATGAGTTCCTGGACGATGCGCCCTCGGAAGATGAGCCCCCGGAAGATGAACTCCTGGACGATGCGCCCGTTGATGAGGAGCCTGCCGAAGAGGCCATCACGCTCAGTACCGTCGAGCTTGCACCTGCGGTGGCAGCGCCAGCGAGCAGTCGTGGTGAGGATGATCTGATCGACGATGAGATCATCGAGATCTTTGTCGAGGAAGCCAGCGAAGTGCTGGAAGCCCTGAATACCTATTTCCCGCGCTGGGCAGCCAATCAGCAGGATCAGGAAGCGCTGGTGGAATTCCGCCGCGCCTTCCACACCTTGAAAGGGTCCGGCCGGATGGTCGGGGCTACCACGGTTGGCGAACTGGCCTGGTCCATTGAAAACATGACCAACCGCGTCATCGACCAGACCATTCAGCCAACGCCGATCCTGGTGGAGCTGGTGCGCACGGTGCACGGCCTGGTGCCAGCGTTGGTCGAGGCTTTCGCTGCCCAGAAGCCCGACCCCTACGACGTCACGCCGCTCAGCGATGCTGCGGATGCGCTGGCTGCCGGTGGCAGCATTAGCGTAATACCGGATGTGACGGGCGCCGGGGCAGCTCACGCTGATGCAGACGTCAATTCAGACGCCAATCCAGACGACAGTGCTGATACAGACAGCGATGCGGCGCCGGACTGGCTGACTGACGATGCGGAAGAAATTACGTTCGACGACAGCCCGCTGCCGGGCAACGACGCATCCCTCGACATGCCCCTCGACGTGCCGGACATGACCGTCACGGAAGTGGATGATGCAGACCCGGTGTTGCTGGAGATTTTCCGTAACGAAAGCGATGCCAATATTGCGCTCGTGCATGCCTGGCTGGATGGCCTGGATCAGCATATTTCCGAACACCCGGTGGATGACAGCGTTCACCGTGCGTTGCACACCCTCAAGGGCAGCGCCCGCATGGCAGAAATCGAAGCCGTGGCGGAAGTGGCCGAGCCGGCAGAGAAATTCGTCAAGGAAATGATCAACAACGGCGTGCGCGCCGACCGCGAAGTGATCACCCTGCTGCAGGATGTGGTCAGCGTTATCGAACAGGGGATCGGCAATGCGCACCCGGGCATGCCGTCACTGCAGGGCAGTGAAGCGCTCGCGGCACGTATTGCGATGGCCCATGAGCTGCTGAGCCATCTCGGTGAGCAGAAAGGGGACCAACACATTCTTTCCGTGTTCCTGTCGGAAGGTATGGACCTGATTGTCGATGCGGACCGTCTGCTGGATCAGTGGATGGTGGACCAGGACAGTGCCGGTACACTCCAGCCCCTGCGTGACGAGTTGTCGCTGTTGGGCGGTAGTGCCGATACGGCAGGCCTGAGCGAAATCAGCACGCTGGCCAATGTGCTGGCGGAAGGCTACACCGCCATCATCGAAGATCGCCTGGTGTGTGACGATCACTTTGTGGAGCTGGCCCAACAGGCCCACGAAGCGTTGATGACGATGATGGATTTCCTCGCCGCCGGACAGACCGTGCGCGCCGAGCCTGTATTGGTGCAGGCACTGCGTGATCTGCTGGATAATATTTCTGACGACGATCCTGACACTGACCCGGACAATGATCCAGATGGTGGCCCTGGCGGCACAGCCATGCCGGACGGCGACGGGAATTCTGCCGAGGGCGGGCGCGCTTCCTTCGATGCCGCGCCTGGTGACCAGAACACGCATGAACAGAGAACCTTCGACCAGAATGCCGGGAGCGAGATAGACCCGGAGTTGGCGGCCCTGTTTCTGGAAGAAGCCGGTGAGATTCTGGAAGCCGCCGGCGAGAGCCTTGATGGCTGGGAGCAGGGCGGCGACATCAGTCACGTCGCTGTATTGCAGCGCGAACTGCATACCCTGAAAGGCGGCGCTCTGATGTCTGGCGTGACGCCAGTGGGTGATCTGGCCCATGAGCTGGAAAATCTCTACGAAGCCGTGACGCAGGACAAGCTCGATGGCAGCCCCGCGTTGTTTGCACTGTTGCATCGTTGCCATGATCGGCTTGCCGATATGGTGGACGCGCTGCGTGAAGCACGTGCCGTGCAACCGGCCCCGGATCTGGTCGCCGCGATTCTCGCTTTTCCGGGAGACGCCGATGCCATCGCGCCGTCACAAGCCGATTTGCCAGAAAGCGACGTGTCGGAGACAGAATTTGCCAGGCCCCTGTCGCCAGCGTCCGATGCACACAGCGACGACATGCCCGCGCAAGAGCGCGACATGGAGCTGGTGGAAATCTTCCTCGAGGAAGCGGACGAAATTCTGGAAGCCATTACCGGGCGGCTGGAAGCCTGGATGGCTGCCCCGGATAACCTGATTGAAGTGCAATCGCTGCAGCGGGATTTGCATACGCTGAAAGGCGGCGCACGCATGGCCGAAATTCCCGAACTGGGTGATCTGGGCCATGAACTGGAAAACCTTTATGAAGGCCTGGCCCAGGGCCGCCTGCGCGCTGAGCCGGTATTGTTTGATTTGTTGCACCGCTGCCACGACCGACTCGCCGAGATGGTGGAAGCGGTCAAGGAACAGCGGGCACTGGCGCCAGCCAACGAGCTGATGGCCGGTATCAGCGATTACATGTCGGACCCGGCCAGCTTCAGTCTGGCAGACCTGGGCGAGACGAGCGTGACCGAGCCGGTGTACACACCGCCACCCGCCCCCGAGCCAGTCAGCACCGATCTGATCGCCGCCGATGCCGATGTGGAAATCCTGCAGATATTTATCGAGGAATCCGCCGAGCTGGCCGAGCTGATCGAGGAACATATTGGCGCCTGGCGCGAGACGCCCCAGGTCAGCATCCATAACGACGAAATCAAACGCGCGCTGCATACCCTCAAGGGTGGTGCCCGCCTGGCGGGCCTGAAATCCCTCGGCGATGCCAGCCATGAATTCGAACAGTTTCTGCTGGATACCCCGCGTGGCCATGTGGCGGACGAGGCCTACTTCAATACGCTGAGTGGCTGGCTGACCCGTCTTACCGTGCTGATGGCGCAGATCAGCGCCGCCGTGCCCAAGCCCCCTGTCCGGCCGGCTGCACCGGAAGCGCCCGTTGAGCAGAGCGCGGGCACCGAACTGGCAAAACCGGACGCCCAGGTCATCCGCGAAGAACGCCTGCGCCGCCAGCAGCAGCCCCAGGAAATGGTGCGCGTCGCCTCCGAACTGCTGGAATCCCTGGTGAACCTCGCCGGTGAAACCAGTATCAACCGGGGTCGTGTCGAGCAGGGTATTACCGAATTCAACGCCCACGTAGAAGAGATGGGCAATACGGTAGAACGGCTTTATGAACAGTTGCGCCGGCTCGATTCGGAGACCGAAGCGCAGATCATGTCCAACTACAAGCAGGGCGTGGAAGCAGGGCAGTACTCCGAAGATTTCGATCCGCTGGAAATGGACCAGTATTCCGAACTGCACCAGATCACCAAACAGCTGTCGGAATCCGCCTCGGATTTGCTCGACCTGAAAAGCACCCTGCTGGATCGCACCAAAGACACCGAAACCCTGCTGCTGCAGCAGGCACGCATCAACACCGAATTGCAGGAAAAGCTCATGCGCACGCGCATGGTGCCCTTCGCACGTCTGGTGCCGCGCCTGCGCCGCGTGGTACGGCAGGTATCCGGCGAGATCGGCAAGCGTGTCGAGTTTGACGTGCTCAACCCGGAAGGCGAACTCGACCGTACCTTGCTGGAACGCGTGGTCGCGCCGCTGGAGCACATGCTGCGTAACGCCGTGGACCACGGTATCGAAAGCCCCGATGCGCGCGTGGCCGGCGGCAAGTCAGACAGCGGTCGCGTGACCCTGGAACTGGGCCGCGAAGGTGGCGAGGTGGTGATGATCCTGTCCGATGACGGCAAGGGCATCGACACCGACGCGGTGCGTAGAAAAGCGGTCGAGCGCGGTCTGATTGACGACGATTCCCTGCTGACGGATCAGGAAATCCAGCAATTCATTTTTAATGCCGGTTTCTCTACCGCCGCACAGGTGACGCAGATTTCCGGGCGCGGCGTCGGCATGGACGTGGTGGCGTCCGAGATCAAACAGATGGGCGGCTCGGTCACCATTGATTCCCGGCGCGGCGAAGGCACCCGCTTCGTGATTCGCCTGCCGTTCACCCTGGCAATGAACCGCGCCCTGATGGTGCGGGTGGGCGATGACACTTACGCCATACCGCTGAACCAGATCGAAGGTATCGTGCGCATCAGCCCCTACGAGCTGGAAGATTATTTCAATACCGAAGAAATGCCCTTTACCTACGCCGGGCAGCAATACGATTTCGAATACCTTGGCAGTTTCGTGCATGGTTCATTGAAGCCACAGAATCTGGATGCCCAGGTCATGCCCATGCCGGTACTGCTGGTGCGCAGTTCCGAACATACCGTGGCGGTGCTGGTGGATTCCCTGGTGGGGTCACGGGAAGTCGTGGTGAAATCGGTGGGGCCGCAGCTGGCCACCGTGGCCGGCATCAGTGGTGCGACCATCCTGGGTGACGGTTCCGTGGTCATCATTCTGGATATTCATTCGCTGATCCGTGCTGCGCACATGCAGCGTCAGCACTATGCTGCCGAAGAACGTCGCGCGGCCCAGGCGCTCGAGCACGAGCGCCAGAAGCTGGTGGAAGCAGAGCGCGCAGCGGCGAATCCGTTGATCATGGTTACCGATGATTCCGTCACGGTGCGCAAGGTGACCACGCGTCTGCTCGAGCGCAGCGGTTATGAAGTCATCACCGCCAAGGACGGCATGGATGCCATCGCCACCCTGGAAGAACACAAGCCGGACCTGATGCTGCTGGATATTGAAATGCCGCGCATGGACGGCTTTGAAGTGGCGACCCATGTGCGGCACGACGAACGCCTGAAAGATGTACCGATCATCATGATTACCTCGCGTACCGGCGAGAAGCATCGCGACCGGGCGTTCGACATCGGCGTCAACGCCTACATGGGCAAGCCGTTCCAGGAAAGCGAACTGCTGGCGACCATTTCCGAACTGCTGGCCCAGGCGCGGGAGACCGCCAGTGCGCCCAGCGACTGACCGGCGACACCGCTGTGCCAGGCACCGCCGGAGCCTCCCGTGACGCCCGCTAACCCGCGCATCGGTATCATCGCCGACACCCGATTACAGGCCCACCTGCTGGCGTCTGCCGTGAAAGGGCAGGGTTACGAAGTGGTGCTGCTGAATACTGATCCGGCCAACCTCGAGCCGGACTGGCTGACGCAGGCGCCGGACCTCTGGGTGGTGGACCTGTCCCAGGAGGATCGCTGGCAACAGTTTCTGGATCACCTGCTGGAAAGCGCCCAGGCGCCTATTCTGTTCTGTGACGGCCAGGCGCCCGCCCGCATTGCCCCTGAATACCCGCGCTGGGAACGCCGTCTGCTGGCCAAGCTGCTGGATTACGTGGGTAAGCCCCGCATTCGCGAAGAGCTGGAGACTCTGACGCCCGCCGCAACGCCCGCCAGACCCATCGCTGCCCCTCGTGAGTTCCAGGGCCTGGCGGCGGGCCAGGTGCCGGAGCAGGTGTGGGTGCTGGGGGCGTCCCTCGGTGGGCCGGCGGCGGTAAAACAGTTCCTGGATTGTCTGCCGGCCACGCTACCGGTGGCGTTCTTTCTGGCCCAGCATATCGACGGCGGCTTTCTTGATACTCTGGCCAAGGTGCTGTGCCGCGATAACAGCTTCCACTGTGATGTCGGCCACGACGGTATGGTGCTGCATGCGGGCCAGGTGCTGCTGGCGCCGGTGGATTATGAAGTCACCTTTACCGAGACTGGCCAGCTGCGCTCATCTGGCAAGCCGTGGGAGGGGCCCTATTCACCCTCCATTGATCAGGCCATCCAGAATGCCAGTACGGCCTTCGGCGCGCGCGCCGGTGCTATCCTGTTTTCCGGCATGGGCAATGACGGCGCCATTGCCGCTCCGGCCATGGCCGCCACCGGCGCCCCGGTATGGGCGCAGTCTGCGGACAGTTGCGCGGTCAGTAGCCAGCCCGATGCCAGCCGCGACACCGGCTGTGTCAGTTACAGTGGTGATCCGGAACAACTGGCCCGTCAGCTGGTGGAGCACGTGCGCCGCGCCCTGAACCCGGCCACCGGCCACACCACCCAGACGCTTTAACGAGGAAGACACCATGGCGGAACTGCCCAACGAAGTCTCCAGCCTGCTGATCCCGATGCAGGGCAGGCCCTGGCTGATTCCCAACATCATCGTCGCGGAAGTAATTCCCTTGCGCCAACCGGACCGCCCCGGCCATGGCTCGGAATGGCTGCTGGGCTGGATCAATTGGCGCGATGCCGACATTCCGTTGCTGTCTTTCGAGCGCCTCAACGAGTCGAGCCAGGTGGTGATTGGTGAAGACGCCCACATTGCCGTGCTCAATACCGTTACCGGCAACACCGGCTTTTATGCCGTGATCATCCAGGGCATTCCCCGCCAGATGAAGATCAATCGCCAGGACTTGGTGGAAGAGCCCGTGGATACCGGTCCGGCAGAAGCCATGTATATCCAGCTGGGGGGCGATCTGGCGGTGATCCCGGATCTCGATGCCATGGAGCAGGCAGTGGCCGGCCTGCAACAGCGATGAACGAGGTGGACCGCGCTCTGCTGGCGCGGCTGGCAGAGCGCCCGGCGTTTCACAAAGGGCGCTACCGCAACCCGGACCGCACACCGCGTCACGGCTTGCGCTCTTTTTTGCGTTGGCAACGGGAGACCGGCGGCCGCTTTCCGCCGGGCCAGACATTCCCACTGCTGACACCGACACCGCAGCAGTTGCTCGCGCCGGTCGACCAACCGCGAATGACCTGGATCGGCCACGCCAGTTTCCTGTGCCAGTTCCGTGACATCAATCTGCTGACCGATCCGGTATTTGCCAAGCGGGCCAGCCCGGTGCAATGGGCCGGCCCGCGCCGTTTCACGCCGCCGGCGTTGCAGGTGGACGACCTGCCCCCGATACACAAAGTGCTGATCTCCCATAACCACTACGATCACCTGGACCGGGACACCGTACTCGCCCTGCATCGGCGATTCGGCGAGCAGATCACCTGGTATGTGCCGCAGGGCGTGGGCCAGTGGTTTCGCCGTCGCGGCATTCACGCCCTGGTCGAGCTGGCGTGGTGGCAAAGCAGCCCGTTCCCCGGCGGCGAGGCATTTTTCGTGCCGGCGCAGCATTTCAGCGGGCGCGGCCCCCACGACAGCAATCGCACCCTGTGGGGCGGCTGGGTTGTGGAAATCGACGATGTTCGCTTATATTTCGCCGGGGATACCGGCTATGGCAGCTGTTTTTCAGATATTGGCGACGTGTTTGGCGGCGTCGATATCGCCTTGCTGCCGATCGGCGCCTACGCGCCACGCTGGTTCATGGCGCCGGTGCACGTCGATCCGGCAGATGCCGTGCGCATCCATCAGGATGTGCGGGCCCGGCAATCCATCGCCATGCACTGGGGCACCTTTGTACTTACTGATGAGCCGATGGATGAGCCCCCGCGCGCGCTGCGACTGGCGTTGGCGGAGGCCGGTCTTGCCGACAGTGACTTCCGCACCTTGCAGCATGGTGAAACCCTCACGCTCAATACCTGACTCTCTGACTACGCAGGAACAGATTCAATGGCAGACAAGCGCCCCGCCAGCGCGGAAGAATATTTCATTCTCGCAGGCCTCTGGCTGTTGAGCCGATTACCGCTGAGCATCGCCACCGGCCTGGGCGGCGCAGTCGCCTGGTTGATGACCTGGCTGCCGCTGCGCATGACCAGCGCCTACCGCGTGTCGCTGGTCAATATCATGCTCTGCTATCCAGAGCTCAGCTATCAACAGGCTGCCCGGCGCGCGCGCCAGGCGGTGACCGAAACCGGTCGCACCCTGGCTGAGTTTGCCCACGTCTGGGTACGCCCGCCGGAGCAAAGCCTCGCGCGCATTACCTCCGTGCGGGGCATGGAGGCGCTGCGGGCGGCTTACGCCAGCGACCGCCCGGTGCTGCTGCTGACCCTGCACCAGTCGAGCTGGGAACTGCCCAACCTGTTGCTGGGCCCGGAAGGCCCCATGCAGGTGTTTTATCAGAAAGGCAAAAGCCAGGCGCTGACCGACATCGTCACCCGTGCCCGCGAAAGCACCGGCAGCACGCTGGTGACCGCCGACGCTCGCGGTATCAAGGCTGCCGTCAGCGCCATGGGTCGGGGTGAAGCCGTGGCCATCCTGTCCGATCACACGCCCAAAGGGCGCAACAATCCCATCGTGCCGCTATTCGGCTACCCTGTGCGCACCTCCAACCTGCCGCACAAGCTGATCAAGCGCTACCAGCCGCACATCTTCTTCGTCGGTTGCCACCGCAAGACCGGCCCCCACGACATCGAGGTCTACATCGATCCGGCCCCGGCAGACTGCTACAGTGAAGACGAAAGCACCTGCCTGACTGCCATCAACGGCAGCCTCGCCACCCTGATCAGCCGCTACCCGACGCAGTACCACTGGGTCTACAAACGCCTGCGGTATATGGGCTCCGGCAAGCAGCGGATCTACAAGACAGATGTGGTACCTTATTTGCGAAAGGCGCGCCGCGAAGGCCGCGGCCTGCGGCTGAGCGACCTGTCGTGACAGACCTGTCGTGACAGACGTTGCCGGATCAATAACAATCCAGTGAATAGCACGTTTGGAAAGCACTGTAAGGGGAGTACGCCATGGGTTTGCGCAGCACGGATACACAATGGGGCAGCCTGAATAAACTGCTCCACTGGAGCCTGTTTCTGGCCGTTCTGATGACGTTTATTGCGGTGAATGTCGCCGGCACTTACGAGCGCGGCGCCGACGAACGCACCTGGTGGATGATGTTGCACCGCAGCTTCGGGCTGACCGCCATGTTGCTGATGGGCATCTGGCTTGTCCTGCGTCCCTGGACCGGTCGCCCGCTGCAGTACGGCGCCCTGTGGCAGGCCCAGTTGTCTCGCGTTGTGCACTGGGGGCTTGTGTTGCTGGTCATCGGCATGCCGGTTGCCGGCCTGCTCATGTCACAGTTTGGCCAGCGCGAAGTCAGCGTGTTCGGGCTGTTTGTCATTCCGGTGCTGCTGGCCGAAAACAAGGACCTGTCCAGCCTGATCTACAACGCCCACACCAACATCGCGGCACCACTGATTTTCGTACTGATTCTGGTGCACATCGGCGGCAGCCTCTGGCACCACATCTTCGACAAGGACGAAACCCTGACGCGGATGATCAAGTAACGGCGGCTCACTCTGCGCTGGGCGAATCCAGTTCGCTCAGCGCATCTGCCTGGCTCTTGAAGGCCTTGGCGAAGATGGCCCGGTGCCGCGCCATGAAAATCCCCAGATTCTCCCCCTGCTGCTCACTCAGAGACGGCTCTGCCTTTTGCAGCACACTGGTCAGCATCTCTGCCAACTCCAGCATCTTGTCATGGCGGTCGGCTTCGGCTTTATCCATGAATAGTTGCTCCAGATCCCGGCTGCTGCGATATACCACTTCGACGGCCATGCATTACCTCTGCGCCTTGTTGCTGAAAGGGCTGTCCATATGGACAGTGCCGAAAGAATAGACCAATGCCCGGCTTTTGAACAGGCCATTCGTGTCGAAATCTGCATCGCCTGAACGACAGGCCTTGTTGAACCCCCGGGAGATCCGATATGGCCCATGTGATTCACTCCATCAACGCAACCCTGAGTGGCCGCTGCCACCACCTGGAGAGTCTCGTTGACGATGCCCATCACCAGTACGCGATCGACCTGGTCACTGCCGCTGACGCCCTGATCCTTGGCGCACACACCTTTGCCCTGTTCGACGCATTCTGGCCCGCCGCAGTAAACAGACAGGACCTGCCAGCCAATACCGTCGCGCTGGCGCGGGCCTTTGCGCGCACGCCGAAATACGTGGTGTCCGCAAAACCTGTAGAGACGGCCTGGGAGAATACGGTGCACCTGCCCGGCCCGGATCTCACCCTGCTCGCGAACACACTGCGCACCATAGCGGGATCAGCCGTGCTCTTCGGCAGCCCCGGCCTGGCCAGCGCAATGATGAATGCTGCGCTGATCAACGAAGTGCATCTGCTGTCTCAGCCGATCATTGGCACCGAAGGCCCGCAGGCCTATGCCGGTTTGCACGAGCGGGTCGATCTGGCACTCGTCGAGGCAAGACCCTTTCCTTCAGGTGTGGTCCTGCTGACATACAGCGTTATCGAGAAGAGGAGCGCGCAATGATTTACGTACTGGTGCCCGGCGCATGGGCAGGCAGTTGGGCCTGGGACGATGTTGCCGACAGACTGCGTGAGTCCGGGCATACCGTACATCAACTCACGCTTCCTGGCCTGGGTGATGGCGAGGGTGGTGATAAACGCGCGATTCGGTTGAGCACGCATGTTGGCGCCGTAATGGACTACCTTGCGTCCCGCGCACTGCAGGATGTCGTGCTGGTGGGCCACAGCTACTCCGGCCTGGTTGTTGGCCAGGTGGCCGTCAAATGCCCGCAACGCGTGCGTCATGGCGTTTTCGTCGAGGCCTTCTTGCCGGTGCACGGCGCGTCCCTGCTCGAGGTGTCGGGACTCGACGTGGCGTATGAAAAACAGGCCATCAGCGAGAACGGGGGCCTGTGGCCCGCGCCAACCCTGGAAGAGCTCAGGCACCAACCTCACCTGACAGAAGAACAGGTCAATCTGTTGGCCTCAAAGCAGCAGAGCCACCCGGGAAGCACCGTCACTGATCCCGCTGAGATGGCTGCCCCGCTGAGTGAGCTCAGTGCGACCTTTGTCTCGTCAAGAGGCTGGCTCAGTACATCAGGAGAGGCGGACCTTGTCGAAGCGTTGCGCGGCAACGATAGTTGGCACTTCAAGGAAATCGAGGGCGGCCATTGGCCCATGCTGTCCAGGCCTGACGCGCTTTCGGTACTTTTGCAGGATGTGCAGGATGTGCGCGTCCTGTAATTGAGTGCCGCGGGCGGTGGTAGCAGGGAGCGTGTTGGGGTGTCTGGCTCGAGGTGATAGGCAAAAGGAGGCATCAAAATGCATCCGGAGATTGTGAAGTACAACGAAAACCAGGGAGCGAACCTCAAGGCAGTATGCGACGTGCTGGCAGAGGAAATAGATAGCAACCTTCCAGAAGCTGAAAGCAGGATATGGCATGCTCACCCTGTCTGGTTTCTGGATGGGAACCCGACTGTTGGCTATAGCAGACAGAAGCCGGGTATAAGGCTGATGTTCTGGAGCGGGGCAGATTTTGAAGAAGCGGGATTGAATGTGGTGGGAAGAAAATTCAAGGATGCATCCGTTTTCTTCAATGAGGCCCTGGAAATAGAGAGGAATGATTTGCGGCGCTGGCTCAGAAAGTCCAGAGAGATTCAATGGGACTACAGGAATATTGCGAGTCGGAAAGGCCGTTTGGAGAGGCTGAAGTAACGTACAAAGGTAAGGAGAGGCAGTGTGTCCGAGTTTATCATTACCACATTCGATTGGGTGCCCGAGACGCCCCGTGGGTATGTGCGAGACATACGCTTGCGCTGGGCAATGGAGGAGGCGGGGCTGCCTTATCGTGTGGAGAGCACGTCATTCACGAGCCGAAGTGATGCGCATTTTGCCAGGCAGCCTTTTGGCCAGGTGCCGTGGTTGACCCATGGTGACACGTCCATCTTTGAGAGCGGTGCAGCACTGCTGTATCTGGCTGAGCAAAGTGGCGTTCTGATGCCGCAGGATGCGATGGGCCGCTATAAAGTCATCGAATGGCTTTTTGCCGGGCTTAATTCTGTCGAAATGGCAACGGTGCCCTGGTCCCTTTTCATGTTTTCAGACGATACCCAAAAGACGCCCGGGCGCAAAACCCTGGATGCCTTCCTGGCGAGCCGTCTCCACCATATGGAGCAAGTGCTCGCAGGGCGCGAATGGTTGGCCGATGCCTTCTCGGTGGCTGATATTGTCATGTCTGATGCTTTGCGCCTTGTCGATAGATTCAACGGCCTTGAGCAGCATGCAGCGAGCCGTGACTATATTGCGCGAGCGACTGCGCGCCCGGCGTTTTTGAAAGCGCACGCAGATCAGATGGCTTTCTATGCCGCAGCCGATGCGTGATCGATCGCCAATCAAGCAATAAATTAGATGGATTGGCGCTAATTTTCCCCGTTTATATCGAATCAATGGGCCCGCACAATGGTCATCCCTTGTTTACACACAGATGGAGACCTGACCATGAATACTGCCCTGATCAATCGCGTTGTCGGCACGGACGCCAGCCTCGCCAGCCTGGCACTGCGCATCCCGACCGGCATCATCTTTATCGCCCATGGCGCACAGAAGCTGTTTGGCAGTTTTGGTGGCCACGGATTGGAAGGCACCGGGCAGTGGATGGCCTCCATCGGCCTGCAGCCGGGCTACCTGATGGCCCTGGCAGCAGGCAGTGCCGAGTTCTTCGGCGGTATCGCCCTCCTGTTGGGATTGCTGACTCGTCCGGCGGCGGCAGTGCTGGCCTTCACCATGCTGGTGGCGATTTTCGCGGTACACATCGGCAACGGCCTCTTTATGAGCAACAATGGCTATGAGTTCGGCCTGGCGTTGCTTGCCATCTCGGTGGCACTGTTCATTAGCGGTGGCGGCCGAGCTTCGGTTGACCGGCTGATCGGTCAGCGTCTTGCAGGTGCCTGATGGCAGGCTGAGGTTCTGAAACCGATCCGAAAAGGGGGTGCGCGATGAGCAATGTTCTTGACCATGTTGAGCAGCACTGTGACAGCCTTGCCGCGCCCTGTGGCGCGGTACAGCTGATCCTGACGCCAAAAGAGACGGATCTTGGTGGCTTCTCTGTGCGGCGCCTGCTGCCAACAGCAAAACGTCGCATGGTGGGGCCGTGGATCTTCTTTGATCACATGGGCCCGGCACATTTTCCTGCCGGCAGTGGCATCAATGTTCGCCCGCATCCTCATATTGGTATCGCGACCGTCACCTACCTGTTTGACGGCGAAATCCTGCACCGGGATTCGGTCGGCAGTTTGCAGGCGATTCGCCCGGGTGACGTTAATCTGATGGTGGCTGGCCGCGGTATCGTACATTCGGAGCGTGAGCGCCCGGAAGTGACCGCTGTCGATCACCGCCTGAACGGCCTGCAGCTGTGGCTGGCGCTCCCGGCTGAGCACGAGGAAACAGCACCGGCGTTCTACCACCATCCCGGTAACGACATACCGCAAGTGGATGTCGACGGTGTGACGGTACGCGTCATCATGGGCAGCGCATACGGCGTCACCTCGCCGGTCGAGGTGTTTTCGGAGACGCTTTATTTCGAAGCCCATCTGCGTGCGGGGCAGAGCCTGCTGTTGCCGGATGCGCCAGAACGGGCCGTTTACGTGGCCAGCGGCAGCTTGCAGACGGAGGCAACCACGTTGCCGGAATGGTCGATGACGGTCTTTGCCGAACAGTCGGGAATTCGCATTACTGCCAATACGGATGCGCGTATTGCACTGATTGGCGGTGCGCCAGTGGGCGACCGTTTTATCGACTGGAATTTTGTTTCCAGTCGCCGTGAGCGCATCGCGCAGGCCAGGGAGGACTGGCGCGAGCGACGTTTCCCGTTGGTGGCTGGCGACGAAGAGGAATTTATTCCGTTGCCGTAACCGTGGCGCCGGTGTCTCGCCGAACCTCAAACCGAAGCGCCACCTTATTTCCGTGAAGCGAAGTGATAATGTTATGGAAGGGTGATGCTCGGGAGTGTAAGTTCTCCGGAGAGAGAATTTGCATGTTTTTCTCTCGTCACAGATAAAGCCCTTATCAAAATATGAACGCGGATCATAGCGTGAAAAAGGAGCTTCAATGAAGCTGGCGATGTTTGAACCAACGAGTGAAAGCAAGAAAGAAATTGACGATTGGTTTGTCGCGTATGACGAGCTGACCAGATATTTCAAATTTGAAGAGATGGCGGATCGGGGCCTGTTCCCCATGTATGTGATCACGGACGACTCTACAGGAAATGGCGTAACGCGAACCTGGTCGCGGGAAGATTTTATCACGTCCATGAAAAGCGCCATGGAGAATACGCCGGATGACATCCAGTACAACACCGTGCGAAAGCCGTATATGATCAATGCCAATGTCGCCATCGTACTTACTGAGTGGCGTCCGAATAAGGATAGCGATGAGGGCGCCTTGAAGTACGCGGACGTACTGCTGAAGAAAGATGGTGAGTGGCGTTTTCAGACGATGATCCAGGGCGGGTGGGGAGACTTCCTGTAGAAAAAGGAGAGCGTGTTGGAGTTTCTGACAAACAAGGACTTTCGCAGCCTCTCGAATCCGGGCGTCACCTCATTGCAGCTGGTGTCACCGCACAACTCGGGATCACAGCAAGTCACCATTACACAGGTCACTGTTTCACCCGGCGCCCGGCAGGCGCGCCACGCTCATCAGGCATCCGAGCAGATATGGATCGTCACATCGGGGGAGGGCACGTTGCTTCTGGCCGATGGCGAAACGCGGGTTATCCGGTCGGGTGAGGTGGTGCGGTTTGAAAAAGGCGATGTCCACGGAGTGGAAGTTGGCGAGGACCAGGCGTTCGTATATCTGGCGGTTACCTCGCCCCCTATAGATTTCACCTCAATCTATGGACGAGGATAATCCCGCATGCATAAAGCGCCGATAAATCTGAATCTTGCAGATGAATTGATCCAAATGATGAAAGAGGATCAGCAGGTGTTGCAGGCGCTCTTTAATGCCGGGGAGTTGCCCAGCGAGTCATACCATCCCCGGATGAAAGCGCTGCACGAGCGGAATGCCTCGCGCTTGAAGACGATTATTGGTCGTCATGGCTGGCCTGGCATGTCGTTGGTGGGGGAAGAGGCGTCCAGGGCGGCGTGGCTTGTCGCCCAGCATGCAGTGTCTGACCCCGAATTCATGGCGGAATGTGTTGGCTTGTTGGAAGACGCTGTCGCCAGGCAAGATGTGGCGGGTTGGCAGTTGGCGTTCCTTCAGGATCGGGTGCGTACATTGGCGGGTAAGCTTCAGTACTATGGCACCCAGTTTGATGTTGATGAAAAGGGGTGGCCGACACCGTTTCCCATCGAAGAGCCTGATACGGTTAATGAGCGCCGTGCCCGTCTGGGGCTGAATTCCCTTGAGGAGCGCCTGGAGCAGATGATTGAGCAGGAGCGCAAGCGCCGCGCCGATATTGAATGAACCCGTTAGGAACCTCTGAATAACTCCCTGCGCTCTCTGCGTGGCCTGAAGCGCGCAGATGCAAGGCGCGTCGCGCAGGGAATGGCCGTAGCCCTTTTCAAGCGGCGCAACGCGGCAGATGTACGCTTCAGGCCGCGCCCTTCGGGGCTTTCAGGCTGGCGCGCACTCCGCGTTGCACTTTCTCGACATAGCGCCACTATGCCTTCGAAAGTACGCCTTGATTGCGCGCCAGCCTGAAAGCCAGAGAGCGCAGGGAGTTATTCAGAGGTTCCTTAGTCGAAGCGGAGGAATCATGAAGCCACGAATCAGTATGATCACGTTGGGTGTGCAGGATCTGAAGCGTTCCATCGCGTTCTACGAAGCGGGTCTCGGCCTGCCGCGCATGGACTCCCCGCCGGAGGTGGCCTTCTTTACGTTGAATGGCACCTGGCTGGGGCTGTACGGGCGTGATGCGCTTGCGGCGGATGCGCAGGTAGACGGTGCTTCCGGCGGGTTTGCCGGATTCAGTCTTGCGCACAATGTCAGCACTGAACAGGAAGTGGATGAGGTGATGGCGCAGGCTGTTTCGGCGGGCGCTGTCATCACCAAGTCCGCGCGGAAGACAGAGTGGGGTGGCTACGCGGGTTACTTCTCTGACCCCGATGGGTATCTGTGGGAAGTCGCGCACAATCCATTGTTCTGGGTCGGGCCCTCTGATGGGGCTCCCGGCGATGCGGCATGACGTTCGTATTGACGTACGTACCTGAAGGCGTACAATTGGTCAAAATATGAACATACCGAAGGTGCGTCATGACCGGGATAACTGCCACTGAGGCGCGCAGCAACCTTTATCGATTAATTGATGAAACGGCCGAATCCCACCAGCCGATCGTTATCATGGGCAAGCGAAATAAAGCTGTCCTGGTGTCTGAAGAAGACTGGTCAGCCATTCAGGAAACACTGCACCTGCTTTCTGTGCCAGGTATGCGAGAGTCTATTCGTGAGGGGATGGATACCCCTGTGGATGAATGCGATAAGGAGCTGGATTGGTGACATGGACGTTGGTTTACACCAGGCAAGCCCAGAAAGATGCAAGGAAGGTGGCCGCCAGCGGCCTGAAGACAAAAGCGCAGGAATTGCTGGCCCTGATTGCAGAAGATCCGTATCGGAAGCCGCCTCCGTATGAAAAGCTGATCGGTGATCTCGCGGGGGCGCTTTCGCGCCGGATCAATATTCAGCATCGTCTGGTATATCAAGTGTTGGAAGGCCAAGTGTTGGAAGGCGAGCGGGTGGTGAAGGTTCTCCGGCTTTGGAGCCACTACGAATAACGTCTTTCCTGGACGCGATCTGATTATTCCGCCAGATCCAGCTCATTATGAATCAGCACCACACACTGTGACGCAAACAGCATGGTTGGCCCCAGGCTGATTTTTTCTGCGCCCAGTCGTTTCAGGCTGTTGAACGTCTTCTTTGGCATGGGGATATGGTCGGTCAGCAGGAAGCAAGGGTTGCTGGCAAACGTCATCGTGCGAACCGGTGTGCCTTTTTTGTCCATCATGTAAAGCGGATGATCTTCCGCCAGATCCTTCACCAACCGTTCAAAGCTCAGCGTGCGTACGCGGATGCCTGGCTCCACGGCGCGCTCCTCTTCCTTGCCCAGTCCCTGTGATGCGTCCAGCGCCTTGGCTACCTTGGCCAGCAGCGCTTGCTCATGGAAGCCACCGATATGCTGCATGTCAGCGGCAGTAAAGGTGATGGTGCGGGAAAAGTCCCGAGTGCTTTCCAGCACCAGGTGCACGACCACATCGTCCCGATGCGACTGGGCCACAAACAGGCTGTTCATCAGCGTGTGGGCAAGAATTTCCGTATGGGCATCGCCGCCGACATGGGCCAGCAGAGCCTGGCTGTCGGTGGGGGCGGCGCGGGCGCGGAGCACGAAGGTGCGCATGAAAATAACTCATTGAAAGGTCAGGCGATTGTAGCGTACTTCCGTCGCGCATTTCAGTGATGGGACGGCTGTAGCGCAGTTTGTGATTTACCGCCACGGCGCTACCGTATTGCCCGGATTGTGATCAAATGCCGGAACTGCTCCGCCAGTATCCGTTAGTTTGCTAATCGGCACGAGCGTTCCGGTCGGCTGACAGGAACACGCAGACAATAATAACAAGTGCGCCAGGCAGACCAGAAATGAGTACGACTGATGCGTCCCGGCTGCCACCGGGCCGGTACTACCGGAAGGAATTGGTGGCATTGCTGGACCACTGCACCCAGGTCCCCCTTACCCTGTTGCTGGCCCCGGCCGGGGCGGGCAAATCCACTTTGCTCAGCCAGTGGCAGGCGCGGCCGGACATCGGCGCGGTGATCTCACTGAGCCTGCGGCCTGCGGATGATGACCCGGTGCGCTTCTTGCGCCGTTTCGCCGAAGGGACGCGCGCGGTGGTGCCCGCCTTTGATACCTCCTGGTTCATGCCTTTCGATGTGGCCGAGTTGCCGCCGGCGTCGATTGCCGACGCCCTCTTTGATGCGCTGGAGCAGGTGGACGAGCCGCTGTTCATTGTCTTTGATGACTTCCAGCATATTCGCAGCCCGGAAACCCTCAGTGTTATCAGCACGTTGCTGGCCCAGCCGCCGGGGAATGTGCATCTGATCATCGCCAGCCGCACGCAGCCGGCCTTCGATGTGAGCCGGTTGCGGCTGGAAGATCGTCTGCTGGAAATCAATGCTGCCGATCTGAAGATTCGTCGCGAAGAAGTGACCGCGCTGAACGCAGGCCTGGGCGGCGAGGCGCTGGATGACGCCGACATGACACACCTGCTGAGCATCACCGAAGGCTGGATGGCCGGGGTCAAGATTGCGCTGCTGGCGGCTATTCGCTCGGGCATGCAGACGCTACAGGATTTTGATGCGAGCCAGCCGGAGCTGATGGCGTACTTCGGCCATGCGGTGCTCAAGGGCCTGCCGGATACCGCCCGCACGCTGTTCATGCAGAGCGCCTTGCTGGACAGCTTCAATGCCGCACTGTGCGACGAGGTGTTGCAGAGCGATCGCTCCGCGCGCCTGATAGAGGAACTGAGCTCCCGCGAGTTGTTTCTGATACCGGTGGCGGGCCAGCCGGGCTGGTATCGCTACCATGCCTTGCTACGGGATTTCCTGCGTGCTCGGGTGGCCATTGATATGCCCGACTGCATCACTGCCATCCATCGTCGCGCCACCCGTTTTTTTGTGCGCCATCAGAATTTTCGCCAGGCCGTGTGGCATGCGAAACGGGCAGGGGATGACGGCCTGTTTATCCATTCGCTGGAGCAGGCTTTCGACTACTGGCTGCGCGAAGGCTACGCCGCACATATTCTGGATTGGGCGGAGACGCTGCCGGATGACGTCATTCTTGGTCGCGACGAACTGGCCGCGCCATTGATCAGCACGCTGACGCTGTCGCGTCGCTTCTTTCGTGCTCGCTATTACCTGGATGCCTTGAAGGAAGCCCCGCGCAGTGGCGAAGCTGCCCGGGACAACCATGCCCGGGTGATCGATTTTCTGGAAATGCACCTGCAGCTTTTTCAGCACGACACCGACTTCATGGAAGGGGCCAATCTGTCACTGCTGATGGAAAGCTGCGGCCACCGGGATATCCGCGCCTTCTCCCTGGCCATGGTGGCTTATCACCATCTGCAACATGGCCGGCTGGAATCGGCGCTGGCGTTTTCCTGCCAGGCGCGGGAAGTGCTGTTGCGTCTGGGGCACCGCTTCACCGCCGGGTATGCGGGGTTGATTACCGCCCTGGCCAATCACCAGCTCGGTCACATCGGCGAGGCGGTAGCCTTTATCAACGAGCACTTTCATAACACAACGCGGGACTGCCCCACCTGGTCCCTGTGGGCCACCGGCATGGTGGTGGTGCTCTATGACCAGAGCCGCCTGACCGAGGCGCAGCAGCTCTGCGAAGATTTACTGCCCATGGTCTCCAGCGCGTCCGCCACGGAAGTGATCTCCACGGTCTATCTGACCCTGTCGCGCCTGCAGCATTTGCAGGGCAAGCACCAACCTGCAGAGCGCATGCTGGAAAAGCTGCTCGGCATTCTGCAGCTCGGCAACTACGAGCGCTTTGTCAGCATGACGGTGCTGGAAATGGTGCGCCAGGCCTTCACCGCCGGCCACTGGGCCCGGCTGGACGCAGTGGCCGAGCGCTTTGACCTGGCCGGTTGGGTGGCGGACAACGGCGCGCATACCCCGCACACCTACAGCCAGAGCTGGGAACGAAAAGGCCTGGCGGCGGCGTATTGGCTGATCGCCAATGGCCGCCTGGCCGAGGCGGAAGCCGTGTTGCAGCGATTGCTCGCGGTAGTCAAGACGGCAGGCATCAAGACCCGCGCCTCCATCATGGAAGCCAACCTGCTGGTGATCGCCAGCAAACAGCAGCCTGCCGCAGAACAGGCCAAACAGGTGGATGCGCTGATCACCCGTCACGGGCTGCTCAACATCAATCGCTCGGTGTTCGATGAGGCCCCCGGCCTGGCCAGCCTGATGAATCGGCTATGGCGCGGCGGCGCGCTGATGCTGCCGGCCTGCTACACCGAATTGTTCCCCGCCGTCTTCGACGTCGCCCCGGGCAATGACCCGCTGGAAGTCGACCCGGATTCGGTACTGACCCCCAAAGAGCTGGAGATATTTGAACTGCTGCAAGGCGGCCTGAGCAATGCCCTGATCAGCGAGAAGACCGGCACCTCCATCACCACCACCAAATGGCACCTGAAAAACATCTACAGCAAGTTGGGCCTCTCCAATCGCACGGAAGCCGTTCTGCGTGCGGCGCCACGGTAGCGGCGCGGCCTTTCTTCTACCCCGGTAAACCATGATCTGGTTGGCGATTCCTGCCCAGCCCCTCCCGCAGGAGGGGGTGGAGGGGTTGGCCCCGTTGCTAGAGTCCCGGTGTTGTCATCTGACATACCCCGAGAACAAGAAGACGGAGACCTATCATGCCTATAACCCCCTGGGTTACCTGGCCTATCCTGACCAAATTCGGCACCCTGGGCGTTATGGGTGCGTTGCTGGTCCTGGCCGCGCAGCGGGAAAACCTGCTGAATAACAATATGTTCGACCAGGAAAACTGGGCCGACAAGAATGCGCCCATCGTGTGTGACGAGCGTAGCCTCACCGCGCGGACGGAAGACGGCACCTGCAACATCCTGGAAAATCCGGCGGAAGGCTCCGCCCATGTGCGCTTCGGCCGTAACGTCAATCCGGACGTGGCCCAGCCGGAAACCCTCAACGACACCCTGTTGATCCCCAACCCCCGTGAAGTGAGTAATCTGCTCATGTCCCGGGACGGCGACTTCAAGCCGGCCACCACACTGAACTTTATCGCTACCGCGTGGATTCAGTTCATGGTGCATGACTGGTTTGATCATGGGCCAAACAGCGAAGCGGACCCGATCGAATTCCCGTTGCCGGCCGGTGATGTGTTGGGCAGCGGCACCATGTCTGTCAAACGGACCCGTCCGGACCCCAACGCGACCGGCGATGAAACCACCATCACCTACGAGAACATCAACACCCACTGGTGGGATGGTTCGCAGCTCTATGGCAGCGACAAGGAAACCAACGATGCCGTGCGTGCGTTTGTGGACGGCAAGCTGAAAGTCGACAGCAACGGCCGCCTGCCCACGGAGTTCTTCAGTGGCAAGCCGGTTACCGGCTTCAATGAAAACTGGTGGGTCGGGCTGAGCCTGCTGCACCACCTGTTCACACTGGAGCACAACAAGATCGCCGAGATGCTCAAGGCCAACAACCCGGGCATGTCTGATCAATGGCTGTTCGACAAGGCGCGTCTGATCAATTCCGCCCTGATGGCCAAGATCCACACCGTGGAATGGACCCCCGCCATCCTCGCCAATCCGGTACTGGAACGGGCGATGTACGCCAACTGGTGGGGCCTGGGCGGCGACCGGGACACCCGCGACAAATTCCAGGACGACCTGAACGTGCTCAACAACAACCTGAGCCAGTTGGGTAACCTGTTCAATCTGGTGGGTATCGACACCGGTCTGGGCAACAGCCCCACCGGCTCCATCGAACATGCGCTGGCGGGCCTGGTGGGTTCGCGCACACCGAACAACTACGGTGTGCCATACACGCTCACCGAAGAGTTCGTGTCGGTGTACCGTATGCACCCGTTGCTGCGTGACGAGATCAAGGTCTTTGATATCGGCTCCAATATCGTCGACCGGGAGATTCCTATTCAGTATACCCGCGATGGCAATGCGGAAGCGCTGCTCAGCGCGGAAGGCCAGGACCGCCTGTGGTATTCCTTCGGTATCACCCATCCCGGCGCCCTGACGCTGAGGAACTACCCGGATTTCATGCGTAACCTGTCCGTGCCCTTTGCCGGCGATATCGACATGGCGGCCATCGACGTGCTGCGTGATCGCGAACGGGGCGTGCCGCGCTACAATGAGTTCCGTCGCCAGATCGGCCTCAAGCCGATCACGCAGTTCGAAGACCTGACCAGCGATCCCCAACTGCTGGCGGATCTGAAGGCGCTCTACAACAACGACATTGAAATGATTGATACCCTGGTCGGGCAGCTGGCGGAAGAAACCCGCCCCGAAGGTTTCGGCTTCGGCGAGACCTCCTTCCAGATTTTCATTCTCAATGCCTCACGTCGCCTGATGACGGACCGCTTCTTCACCACCGATTACACCAACGAGGTTTACACCGTCGCTGGCATCGACTGGGTGGAGGAGAACACGATGGTGGACGTGCTGCGTCGTCATTTCCCCTCGCTGAACACCAGCCTGGTGGGCATGGATAACGCCTTCAAGCCCTGGGGTCTGAACATGCCCGACGACTACCAGAACTGGTCCGCGCAGGCCAAACAGGATCACCTGTGGGTCAACGGCGCACTGCGCACCAGCTATAACGAAGGTGAAGTGCCGGACATCGAGCCCATCGACATCGGCGGCCTGATCAACGCGGTACTGTGGAAAAAAGTACAAGACGTCACCGACGTTGCGCCGCCGGGTTACAGCAAACCGATTCACCCGCGCGGTGCGTTGGCCAAGGTGCAGTTCCAGTCCACCGGCAATCACAATTACACCGGATTGTTCGAGGGCGCGGATCATGGCCTGTTGCGCCTGTCCGTCACTGGCGACCCGTCCGATCGCGGTTTTGCGCCCGGCCTGGCGCTGAAGTTCCTGGTGGATGGCAAGCGTTCCGAGAATGTGTCGGCGCTCTATACTCTGAGCGGGCAGGGCGACAACCACAATATCTTCGCCAACGAACTGTCCAACTATGTTCAGGCGGAAGTGAACGAAACCCTGGGTACCACTGTGCTGTTCTCACTGGTCTCCACCAAGCCCACGCTGCTGGTCATGAGCGATATGGCGAAAGTGAACCAGGACGGCAGTGCGGCGAGCAGCGTCAAAACGCCAACGCAGATCTACTTCGTGCCCAACCAGGGCCTGACCAACAGCATCAGCACGGCGCCGCATGATTTCCGTGATGATCTGACAGCCATTCCGGCGGGTACCAGAGTGTATGATATTTACGGTACTGATATGGAGATTCGCACCTCCATCTGGCCATGGATCACCGCACGCTACGCCCGCGAACGTCGCGACAGCGCAGTGAAAATCGGTGAGCTGGTCACCCAGTCCGAGTTCACCCTGTCCCAATTCGGCGATACCGGCATCTTCTTCAAGCACCAACGCTATGAAGATCGGTAGGGAAGCACAGTAGTCACACCGCCACAAAGAAACCCGGGCAGCCAACACTGCCCGGGTTTTTCTTTGGCTATCGCCGGTGACGGCAGTGCATGATCGCCGGCGACGCCTCAGGCATGTCCATGGCCAGGCTGGCCTGATGCCTGAGCACATTCAGGATGCCCAGTTTTCCGGGTAAAGGACTCGGCGGTGCTCCCCAATGGCGGTACAGGGTAAAGGCGCTGCTGATGGCCCGCTCCGGTGAGCCCCAACGGGCGAACGGCGTGCTGCGGAAACGGGAAGACAGCAGTAACTCACGGGCCGCGTCTTGCGGTGGCACGCCGCGAAGGCAGGCCGTGTACAGCTGCGCTTGCAAGAATTCCCAGTAGTCGATTTGTTGGCGCACCATCTTGCGCGTGGCCAGCGGCCCGTGGCCCGGTACCAGCACATCCGCATCCAGTTGCAGCAACCGTTGCAGTGCACTAACAAGATTCTCCACCGGCCCGGCCCAGGCAACAGGCGTCGAATCGGCGAATACGATATCGCCGGTATAAGCCACCCGCCGCTCCGGCACAAATACGATGATATCGCCATCGGTATGGCCCGGGCCCACCTGGGTCAGTAGCAGTTCCACACCATTGATGCGCAGCGCCGTCTCTTGCACAAAGGTTTGCGTGGCGGCTTTTACCCGCACACCCCGAAAATCATAGGGTGACAACATCTCGCCCATGTAGCAGCCAAAGTCAGAGACGGTGCGCATGGGAAAATGCCGCGACACCGATGCCGCGTGTTTGAGCGCGGTCATGGCGCGGGGGCTGGTGTGGTGCATCTGATCGACGCAGGCTTGCGACGCAATAATGGTCTGCTCCGCAAACAACTGGTTGCCCCAGCAATGGTCACCATCGGCGTGTGTATTGATGACATGGCTGATGGGCGAATCCGCCGTAACGGTCTGCATCGCGTCCAGCATTTCGGTGGTATGGCCCAGGTCCCAGCAGGTATCAATCAGGACGCTCTGGCCCTTGCAATCCAGCAAGCCGATATTGGTTTCGCCCCAGGCGCCGTTGGGCACCATCCAAGCATAGCTGTCTTGTGCGACGCGATACAGCCCCTCACGAAACAGTGGCCGCTCACCGAAGCGTGTCAGCAACCTTCCGGGACCCGTCAGCCATGTTGCACCCATGCCGTCTCTCCGTTACAGCTCTCTGTTACAGGATGGTATGCGTGATCTCGCCGACGCCTTCGATAGCAAGGCGCAAGGTGTCGCCGCGTTCGAGCAAGCGGCCCGCTTCCATCCCGCAGCCGCCGGGCAGTGTGCCGGTGCCGATCAACTCGCCGGGAAAAAGAGGCTCGTTGTGTGACAGAAAAGACAGTAGCTCACCCGGCGAGTAACGCATGCCGGCCGTAGAGGTGCGTGTCACCAGATCGCCGTTGAGATGAACGGTGCCCGCCAGTGCGTCAATGCGCGGCAGCACCTCGTCGGCGGTGACCAGCTGCTGCGAGATCGACGACATGAAATGTTTGCATTTTTGCGGACCGAAACCGGATTGCATTTCTGCGCGCTGAATGTCCCGGGCTGAAAAATCATTCAACACGACGAAGCCGCCAATGGCGTCCAGCGCCTGCTCGGGTGAGGCGTTATGCAGCGGTTTGCCGAGCACGATGCCGAGCTCCAGCTCATAGTCGAAAGCGCGGGTGTGATCGGGATAGGCGACGGCGGTATCACCGGCAACGATGCTCAGATGATTGCCGAAGTAATAGATCGGCTGGCGCTGCCACAGGGCGGGTGGCCGGAAGGCCGGGAAGGGCCGACGCATCACGGTTTCGTAGAGCCGCGTCAGGGGATACACCGACGGCATGAAGCGGCGCACATAGCCGCGCGAGGATTGAATCCAGTGACGCTCGAACAACATGCCGTCGCGAAACGAGCGCGGCTGAAACGGCAGCAGTGCCGCTTCCCCGGCCTCGGTAGCCGCCCCGGTCATGTCAGGTAGTGGCCCCGCAATGGCAGGCGCGAGCGGCAACAACCAGTCCGGTGGCTGTGCGCCAGGCGGACCATCGATGACCACCAGGCGTGAGCCTTCCGGGGCAGCTGCGTCGCGCAGGCGTTTGATTTTCATCCACAAGCCCTCCGTGATGCGCTAGCATGTATCCAACTGGATACCTGGGATATGCCGTAAAGTATCCAGTTGGATACCCCCTGTCAAACGGAGCAACGGGATGGCAAAGGCGTCAGGCATCGTTATGCCGGAAGGCAAACGGCTGCTGCTGAACGCTGCGGCACGATTGGCCGCACGTCGCGGCAGCGCGCACGGACTGGTGTTGCGAGAAGTCGCGCGGGAAGCCGGGCTGAACCACAACACCTTCTATCGCCACTTTGATGATATGGACGCGATGCTGCAGGCCATCGCGGAAGACTTCGCCACCCAGCTGCGCCAGGGCATTCGTGCGGCACGGGCGAACGCGGCACCCGGCGCGCCGCCTTCCCTCGACGTGGTCGGCTGGCTGTTCGATCACGCGCAACAGTATGCGGATGTCTTCACCGTGGCCCTGCGTGAACTGCACGGCCCACCGGGGCCGCTGCGTGATGTCGTGCGCCAGACCCTGGCGGATATTGCCCAGGACATGCACGAGGACCTGTGCCGGTTTCCCGGACTTAGCGCGATCGACCCGGTTCTTCTGCGTCAGGCCGTCGACCTGCTGGTGCGCCATAGCGTCTGGCTGTGCCTGGATTTCCTGGAGCAACCCGAGCGCCGCGAGGCGTTGCTGGATAACGCCCGGGAAGCCTTTACCACCCTCACCCTCGGCGTCCTGGCCCGCAGCAAGCCCTGAGCGATCTTCATCTTTCAGTGACGCACGTGGTCGATCAACGCCCGCAACTTTGGCGCCAGGTTTTTGCGCTGCGGGTAATAGAGATAAAACCCGGGGAATGGCGGCAGGAAGTCCTCAAGTAACCAGACCAGCTCGCCGCGTTCCACGTAGGGCCGGAAGGTCTCGCGCGTCGCAAAAGTGATACCGGCACCACACAGCGCTGAACGCAGCATCAGGCGCAGGTCGTTGGTGGTGATTTGCGGTGCCACGGCAACGTCAAAGGCAACGTTGTTTTCTTCAAACTCCCACCGATAAGGCGCAACACCCGGCGCCCGGCGCCAGCCGATGCAGCGGTGGTGAATCAGATCGCGGGGATGGGTGGGCGCACCATACGTGGCCACGTAGGCCGGTGCGGCCACAACGGCTTCTCGTTGGGGGCCGGTAACGGGCACGGCAATCATGTCCTGTTCAATCACCTCTCCCAGTCGGACGCCCGCGTCGAAACCGGCCGCAACGATATCGCACTCCTCATCGGTGACTGTCACATCAAGGGTGATCGCCGGGTGGGCCTCGGCGAAAGCGGCGAGCAAGGGACCGGATAGAAACTGCTCGGCGATCGAGGTCACGGCGAGCTTCAACAGGCCGCGCGGCTGATCTTCTGCCGCCAGGCTTTCCAGCACTCCGGAAATGTCGGACAGCGGTCGCGCCAGCGCCGCTGACAACCTCTCACCGGCTTCGGTCAGCCTGACCGAGCGCGTGGTACGCGTGACCAGCGCAGTGCCGATGCTGTCTTCCAGGCGCCGCATGCCCTGGCTTACGGCGGAGCGGGTCACACCGAGTCGGTCCGCCGCAGCGCGGAAGTTATCTGCTTCCGCCACCGCCTGAAACAAAGAGAGCAAATTCAGATCGATATTCATTGTCAAGCACCGCTAACCGCCGAGTCCAGAAGTGAAGGGATACCGGCTACAACGGGAAATGTCTACCTTTCCTTCATCCACACAGAAGGAGAGCACAATGAACAAGATTGTCCTGGTAACCGGCGCGTCCGGCGGCATTGGTGAAGGCATCGCCCGGGAGCTCGCTGCCCACGGCGCCAAGGTGTTGCTCGGGGCGCGCCGAGGCGACCGTATTGACGCCATCGCCCAGGAAATTCGCGCAGCCGGCGGCACGGCAGAGGCTCGGATACTGGACGTCACGGATCGCAGCGCCATGGCAGCGTTCGCCCAGGCGGCCCTGGACCTTTGGGGGCGCATCGACGTTTTGGTGAACAATGCCGGTGTCATGCCTCTGTCCCCCCTTGCCGCCGGGAAACTGGATGAGTGGGAGCGCATGGTCGACGTGAACATCAAGGGTGTGCTCTGGGGCATCGGTGCCGTGCTGCCGATCATGACGCGGCAGGAGAGCGGTCAGATCATCAACATCGGCTCGATTGGCGCATTGCAGGTTGTGCCCACTGCCGCCGTTTATTGCGCCACGAAATTTGCGGTGCGCGCGATTTCCGATGGGCTGCGACAGGAAAGCAGTGCCATCCGCGTGACCTGTGTGAACCCCGGCGTGGTGGAAAGCGATCTGGCGTCGACCATTACGCATGAAGACACCAGGGCGGTAATGGATCAGTACCGTGCCATTGCGTTGCAGCCAGAGGATATCGCCCGGGCGGTACGTCAGGTAATCGAAGCACCGGATAGCGTGGATACCACCGAAATCACCCTCCGACCCACGGCCTCCCCGCAGTGAAGCGCGGGCATGACATGTTGCGAGACAGCCGTGATCCCTGGCGTCCGGTTGTGGAGAGGATGTCGAATTGCCACCGCGCCTTTCGACTAACGGCGACCAATCCGGTCAGCCTCATGTGCACAGTGCTTGTGCGGAGCGTTTGTGGAGAGCGTTATGGCAGAAGAGAAAAAGGTGCAGGGCCCGGCGTCATACTTCCCGTCTATCGAGAAGCGCTACGGATTCGCCATCAACCACTGGCTTGAGCTGCTGGAAGCACAAAAAGAACTCAAGCACATGGAGATGGTGGCGCTACTGAAGAATGATCACGGGCTTGGCCATGGGCATGCCAATGCGTTGGTCGCTTATTTTCGCAGCCAACGCGGCATGTAAAGCGCGGGCAATGATGCAGGTTGTCAGCGCGTGCGCAGCACCAGGCTGGCGCCCACCGTGCGCGGTGCGCCTGCCAGTGCGCCGTAGTCGCCGCCGCCGTTCAGTGCAAAGACGGCGGTCATGTAATCTTCATCCGTGAGATTGCGCGCCCACAGCGCGGCGTCCCAGCGCGCATGGCGCAAGCCGATGCGCGCATCCAGCAGTCCCCGGCTGCTGACGTAGCTGCCGGTGCCGCGCTCGGTGGTGCCGTGATAGCCGCTGCGCCAGTGGTAGTGCAGGCCGCTGTAAAGCTGGCGCCCGTCGCCGAGTTGATAGTTGTGTTGCACGTCCGCAAAGGCTGTCCAGCGGGGGGCATTGGCCATACGTTTGCCGCTGAGATCACAAAACAGTACGCCGGATTCCGGCGGGCAGGGGGCGTCGGGAAAATCGATATAGCGGGCGTCGTTGTAGCCCGCGCCGGTCGCCAGATGCAACGCGGCGGGCAGCGGGATCTGCATTTCCGTTTCCACGCCCCGGGAGCGCACCCGCTCGACATTGATGATGTTGTTCATCTGCGGAATCAGCGGTGACGAATCCGGGTTGTAGGTCAGTGCCTGATAATCGCGGATGTCCAACTGGTAGAGCGTGACGCGCACCTCGGCCTGACCGGGCAGCGGGGCGATGACGCTGGTTTCCACACTGCGGCTGTGTTCGGCCTCGAAGGTGGGCGGCACATTGCCGGAGACGGTTTCACCATTGATGCCGCCGGGTTTGAAGCCGGTGCTGACACCTGCCTCGTAGCGCATGCCTGACGCGGCGGCATAGCGGGCATAAAGGCTGCCATCCAGGCTGTCGTCATGCACCTGATGCCGGGCATCGCTGTCCTGGCCCAGCAGTGCCGCGCGCAGCCCCAGAAACTCCGGTATCGGCGGGATGGCTTGCAAGCCGCTGACCCGTCGCCCGGTGCGGCCGCGTGCGCGCTCATGGCTCTGGCGCAGGATCGCGCTCACTGCCAGATCGGGCAGGGGCGTCCAGTCCAGCTGGCCATACAGCGCACGGTGCCGTGCGGATTCCGTACCGGGGGATACCACCGTGCCGCCATCCAGCACGCTGGCCAGCAGCGCGTCATCCATCGGCGGCAATCCCAGGCCGGCCGTGAACCAGCGGGCGGCATCCGGGCCGTATTGCAGGCTGCGCGTGCGCTCGTGGGATTGCGCCAGATACAAGGCGCCCAGGCGATAATCCAGCGACGTGCCCAGCGCACCTTGCAGGCGCAGCTCCTGGCTCCATTGCTGATGCTGCATGGAGGCGCCGCCGCGCGGGGCAATGGCCAGCGCAATGCTGTCCAGGTCTTGCCAGGAATCCATGTCCCAATCGCGCCAGCCGGTCACGCTGACCAACTGCAGGGCGGGTGACACCCAGGCATTCAGATGCAGGGTGGCAGCGTCCTGATCCACCAGCCGACGGTTCTCCGTGTCCTGGGCGACCTGGCGCGAAAAAGGATCGGCGGGCAACAGTGTATGGCCCAGCGCCGCGGCCCGTGCCCGGGAGGCCTGGCTGTAATGGGCAACGGAGTAAGCGCAACAGTTTTCATCCAGATGGGTGCGTTCGAGCAACAAACGCGCCTGGATATCCGGCAACGGTTGCCACAACAACTGCACCCGGGCGCCATCGTGATGTGCATTGTTGAGCTTGCGGTCGTTGAAGCGATTTTCGACCAGGCCATCGCGCCGATGGCGGTAGGCGGAGACCCGTGCCGCCAGTTGTCCCGGCAGCATTTCACCATTGGCCACCAGTTGGTGCTGTATCAAACCCTGGCTGCCAAGCGTGCTCTGCAGGGCGGCGCCGGTGCGCCATTCGGGCTGCTGGTGGCGCACATGCAGCGCGCCAACACTGGTAGCCGGGCCCGGACCGTTGAGCACCGGGGTGCGCGCTACGTCGACGCCTGCCAGGTCATACAGATGCGCGGGAAACATGGCCTGGCGGCCGAGATACACATCGTCCACGGTCACGCCGACGCTGCCGCGCATGCCGTCGTTGAACGCGGTGGTGCCCAGACCCCGCAGGAAAATACCGGTGTTGCGATTGTCCGGCTGTGTCATCTGCAGCGACACCGTGCGCAAAGCGATCTGTTCCGCATTGACGGGCGCGCCGCTGGCCAGGCGCTCGGCATCAATATGACTGTCGGCATACCGCTGGGTGGTGTCGGCGGATTCCTCCGCCACCACGCGCACCGCAGGCAACTCTGCAGCGTGAGTGGCTGACATGCCCAGCACGCAGCAATAAACAAAAAATCGCATCCCCGAACGTCCTTTTTCTTATTGGCGCGGGCTGCTCGCTATGGGCAACCGCAAGCGCGCTACTGTGCCGCCGCCTTCACCGGCGGGCAACAGCGCGATATCACCCCCATGCAAACGCACAATTTCCCGGCATACATACAAACCCAACCCGGAACCCCTGATGCTCCGCTCATCGGCGGCGCGGTAGTACTTCTCGAACACTTTCTCTGCTTCTTCTGGCGGCACGCCCGGGCCCCTGTCGCGCACGGTAATGACAGCATGATCCTCGCCAGCATCGCCTGGTTCGCGGTGCAGGCTCAGATCAACGGGCGTATCTGCCGGTGAGTATTTCAGCGCATTATCCACCAGATTGGCCACCACCACCCCGATCAGATCCGGATCAACGTGTACCGGAAGCGTCTCTGCAGGTGGCGGAAAATGCAAGCGCCCATCTGCGTTTGACGCAATACGTTCATGCAAAATATGGCTCATATCACAATGCCGCAGCCGCAGTTGTGAGGGCGAGGCAATCCGGTCGTCCGCCAACAGATTCTCGATCACGCCGATGAGTCGCGCCACCGCCCGGCGAATGCGCGATACCCGGCGGTGCACCGACTCATCCTCAATGGTTGCCTCCGCCGCCACGCCTTGTGCGGCGGTATCAATCACCGCCAGCGGCGTGCGCAACTCATGGGATAGCATGGCAACGAACTGACGTTGGGCTTGCAGTGCGCGCCGTTCGCTCTCCAGCGCTTCCCGCAGGCGCCCCTGGGCATCGGTGCGTTCGGCCACTTCCACGCGCAGGCGGTTGTTGGCCACATCCAGATCCCGGGTGCGCTCCTGCACGCGGGCTTCCAGTGCCCGTTCGGCAGCCCGGGCGGCCTGCAACGCGGCGTCCTGAGCACGGCGTCGCTTCTGCTCTGTGCGCCCGGCGCGCCGGGCCAGCACCAGATTGAGCAGCACCAGGTGCACCAGCGCACCAATATTTGGCAGATGGTCCACCAGCGGTAGTGCATCCACCAGATTGAAAGCCCGGGCTGCCACGGCCAGCAATCCCGCTACCAGCGGCATGAAGGCAATGGCATAGACCCGTATGCTGCGATGCCGGATCAATGCGTGCAGCATCATGCCGCCGAAGCTGAGGATGGCGATGAGCGTCAGCAGCCTGAAGGCGCGCACCGGATCAAAGCCGGGTTGCACGCCCGATGCCCCGAGGGCGCCGAGCACGATGAAGCCGAGAATCAGCAGGCGCCCGATCTGATAAAGGCGCGGATAGTAAAGTCGCGTCCTGAACGCCAGCAGGACAAAAGACGTCATGAACACCGCACTGGCGGCATACAGGGTCCGCGAGGTCGGGTAATACCAGGCCGCGAAGGCGGGCACCATCTGTTGCAGATAGCCGCCGACCACCAGCGAAAACAGCGCCGTGGACAACAGCGCGAGGGCGTAGCGCAGGTAAAGTGGGTCTTTCAAACCGCGCCAGAAAAACAGATTGATCACCACGACCAGCAACATCATGCCGAAATAAAGCCCGAAGCCGGCATATTCCGCAGCGACGAAGCGCGGCATGGCCGTGTGCTCGAACAGCAGCAGATCAATGGCCAGACGAGGCGTGGTAATTTCCAGATAATGCACCGTGACGCTGTCCACGGCAGGCGACAGCAAAAACGCCGCGCCGCGATAGGAGATGTCGCTGTCATTGCGCGCCGCCGCCAGGGTACGCACTCGTGCCGGATAGCCGTCTTCCTGGACATCATAGAGCGCGATATGACCGATATAGGCGGGTAGTAACGTCAGTACCCAGTCCCGTCTGGCAGTGTCGCTGCGTTGCAGACAAAGCCGCAGCCATACGGTCTCGTGATTGTCCACATGCACGCCGGCGCGGGGGAGTGGGACAAACGCACTTTCCGGCAACGCGGCGACCTCTTCCACGGAAGCGGGCGACAGCTCGGCGGACACCCGGGTTAGCCCGTGTCCCAGCTCGGCTACACCGAACTGGCCGGCCTGTGTCAGCTGCGCCGGCGTACAGGTGGTCGCGGCACTGGCCGGCAGGGCCCATGTCAGCATCGCCATCGCGAGACACAGCCATAGCCACCCGCGTCGGCGCGTCAGCCTGGCGGTGATCATAAACGCGGCCCCGGAACAGCTGGGCTGCGGAGGCCAGGCAAGCTGGCTATACTGACCCCTTGCCGGTATGTGGCCTGGGATGTGGCTGGGGTGGGAAACATCAGAAGGTGATACATGATAGGCAAGGGAATCCGTGTCTGTGTCGTCGAGGATGACGACGATCTGCGAGAAGAACTGGCCTGCGCACTGTCGCGGGACGGCTTCGATGTAAGAGCATTTTCAGGTTCACTGGACCTTTATGCCGCACTGCTGCACCAGCCCGCAGACCTGTTGCTGCTGGATCTGGGCCTGCCAGGTGAAGATGGCCATACCATCATGCGCCGCCTCAAGGATGCCATGCCGCTCGGCATTGTCATTTGTTCCGCACGCAGTGCCATGGATGAACGTGTCAGCACCATGATGACCGGCGCGGATGCGTACCTGGTCAAACCGGTCGACATGCGTGAACTGGTGGCGACACTGGTCAGTGTGCACCGCCGCCTCAGCAAGACCATTGCTATATCCTCCCCCGAGCCCCCCGGCTGGTCCCTGATTGATGATGGCTGGAGCCTGCGTACCCCCGAAGGCGCCACCCTGCCGCTGACTGCCTCGGAAGGTGCAGTGCTGCGATTATTGTTTACCGCGCCCGGCCAGCCTGTTTCCCGCGACAGCATCGTTCAGGCGTTGGGCCACAGCAGTGATTATTATCTGGATCATCGTCTGGATATGTTGCTCAGTCGCCTGCGTCGCAAGGTGCGCGAGCTCAGCGGCCTGCGCTTGCCGTTGCGTGCGGTGCGTGGCGTGGGTTTTATTCTCCACCCCTGAACAGACCTTTCGCAATGCCTCTCGTCACGATGTGAGTTTGTGGTGAGTTTCGCGATGATTCGTGAGTGTCCCCGTCTTCCCCGGCGTCTAGATTTACCCGCTTGTAACGTGCTGTAGCTGAATCGCGCCAAAGCGTCGCTGCACCGTAACAGGCCGGGCCAGGCGTTGTGCCTGCAGCCAGGCCAATAACAAACGCTCCTTGGGGGAGATTATCCAATGTATTTGCCTGCTAGCGGCCTTCGCGCCCGCCTGGCCTTGCTGATGCTGGTCCTGCTGACCACGCTGTCCAGCGTGGCCGGGGCCGACATCATTCGCGCTTTTGATACCCGTGCCAGCTTTGATCAGCGCGGTGACATCCAGCTGATCGGCAACACCCTGCTGACCTGCACAGGTACCGGGTGTGCCAATATCCAGAACGGGACGGACACCGGCGGCAGCGCCCATAACGGCAATCGCAACATGGTGTACGTCAATGTCGACGCCATGGCGGGATTCCCCAATTCTTCCTCTGCCGATCTCGCACTGCCCGCCGGGGCCACGGTGCAGTTCGCCGGCCTTTACTGGGGCGCTCGCGCGGCGGAGACCTCCCTGACCCGGGGCGATATCCGCTTCCGCGTTCCCGGCACCCCCGGTTATCACCAGATCAGTGCCGCGGTAGTCGACACCGTGCCCAATCAGTGGACCAACGCCTCCTCCCATCCTTACCAGGCGATGGCTGATGTCACCGCACTGGTCGCGGCGGCCGGCTCCGGCACCTACACCGTGGCTGACCTCACCGCCAACAACGGTAACGGCGGCACGCTGGGCAACTACGGCGGCTGGGGCCTGGTGATCATCTACCAGGATAATGACGAACCCTTCCGCCGCCTGATGGTGTATGACGGTGCCGCAGAGGTGGACAACAGCAACAACGTCAACATCACCGTCGAAGGCCTGCTGACGCCCCTGACCGGCGCGTTCAGCACCTATCTTGGCGCCCTGGTGTGGGAAGGCGACCTGAGCTACGCCGGCGACCAGTTCCGCCTCAATGGCACCGCATTGAGTGATGCCCGCAACCCGGCCAACAATTTCTGGAACAGCACCATCACCCGGCTGGGCCAACACATCACCACCAAGAATCCGCATTACGTCAACCAGCTTGCGGTGGACATCAACTATGTGGATGCCTCCGGCATTCTGGGCAACGGTGCCGATAGCGCCACACTGACCTTCTCCACCACCATGGATGCCTACGCGCCCCACGCTGTGGCGTTCGTGGTAGAGCTGCACGCCCCCGACCTGATTACCTCGCTGGATATCGACGGTGTGGATGTGAACGGCGGGTTGCTGCTGCCGGGGGATGAAATCGAGTACACCATCGCCTTCAACAACACCGGCGCCGACGACGCCACCAATGTGCTGCTGCAAACACCGCTGCCCGCCGGGGTCACCTTCGTGCCCGGCAGCCTGGAGATTCTCACCAATGCCAGCGGCGCCCCGATTGGTCCGCAAACCGATGCCGTAGGCGATGATCTCGCCGAGTTCGACGGTAACAACGTGATTTTCCGGGCAGGCACCGGCGCTTCGGCCTCCCAGGGCGGCAACATGCCCGTGAGCGAAGGCGCCAGCTTGCGCTTCCGGGTTCTGGTGGATGAAACACCGGCCGTTGTCGGAGAAACCCTCTCCAGTGAAGTGTTCGTCATCTACAACTCCGCCACGCTGGGTACGGAATACAATGCCTCCGGCAGCGTCACCCTCAACCTCAGCGTCGCCAGCGAAGCCGAGATCGAGGACGAACTCGAACTGACCCTGCTGGACATCACGGCCGGCACGCCCACCAGCGTCACGGTCGGTGGTCAGCTGACCTACACCTTTACCGTCGCCAACAGCGGCAACCTGAGCCTCAGCAATCTGAGCCTGGATATCGACCTGCCGGTGACCGGTGTGAGCTGCACCAACGCCAGCCTGGCGCCCTCGGCGCAGACGACCTGCCAGGCCACCGTGACCCTGACCCAGGACATGCTGGACAACGAAGAAGTCAGCTTCAGCGCCAGCGCCACGGCCACCGGGCCACTCGGGACGTTCAGTTCGGTGTCGGTCAGCGAAACCACGCCGCTGGATCTGTTGCCGGAACTGGTCAGCATCGCCCGCTTTGCGCCCATTGATGCGCTCACCAATGCCGACCCGGTCGGCTTCCTGGTGACCTTCAGCAAGGAGGTCACCAACGTCGATGTCACCGACTTCATGCCTGTCGGCGCTGCCGCAGGGACCGCGTCGATTCTGAGTGTCGCCACGCAAGGCGGCGCGCACAGCTATCTGGTCACCGTCACGGGCATCGCCGAGGCCAACGGCACACTGGGGCTGGCCCTGTCCCCGGCCAATGACATCGAGGACAACGCTGGCGCGGCGTTGGCAGACCTCGCGCCCACCGGCCTCAACCAGACCTATACGCTGGACAACACGCCACCGCCGGTTCCTGTAGTGAGCGGCATCAGCGATGACACCGGCGTCAGCGACAGTGACGGTATTACCCAGGACAACACCCTGCTGTTCCAGGGCACCGGTGAAGCAGGCAGCCTGATCACCGTCTACCTGGACGGCACACCGCTGGGCACCACCCTGGTCGACGGCACTGGCGTCTGGACCTTCGACCACAGCGGCACCACGCTGCCCGACGGGACCTACGCCATCACGGCCACCGCCGAAGACAGCCTGGGCAATACCTCTGCACTGTCCGGCGCACTGACCGTAGTCATCGACACGCAAGCCCCTGTCCCGACACTGGATCAGGACGGCGCTCAACTGAACGACAGCACCCCGACCCTGACCGGCACCACGGAACCGGGCGCCTCGGTGGTCGTGGTGGTGGACGGCGAGACCTACACCACCACCGCTGATGCCACCACCGGTCAGTGGAGTGTCACCGTTACCGAGGAACTGGCGGACGGCCAGCACCCCGTCGAGATCACCATTACCGACCTCGCCGGCAACAGCGGCAACGGCACCTTCAACCTGGACATCGATGGCGAGCCGCCTGCGCTGGAAAGTATTCAGCGTCATGCCCCCACCGAAGAGATCACCAGCGCCGACACCGTGACCTTCCTGGTGAGTTTCGATGAAGCCGTTTACGGCGTGGATGCCACCGACTTTGCACTGACCGGCGATGCTGCCACAGGCGCCATCATCAGCGATGTCGTGGCCCAGCCCGGCGGCCAGCAGTTCCTGCTGGAAATCACCGGCATCGACAATGCCGACGGCGCGCTCGGCCTGGCCATCAGCGCTACCGCCGACATTCTCGACAGCCACGGCAACGTGCTGGTACCCGCCGTGCCGCCGGTCAATGAAGGCTACATTCTCGATAACACAGCGCCAGCGCTGGACGGGGCCACTGTCGACGAGGACACCCTGACCCTGGGCTTCGACGAAACACTGGATGACGCCAGCGTGCCCGCACCCGGCGATTTCACGGTGGTTGTCGATGGCAACCCCGTCACAGTGACCGGCGTGAGCGTGGTCGGATCAGACGTGATACTGACACTGGAAAACAGCGTGTCCAGCACCGCCGACGTTACCGTCAGCCACACCCCCGGCACCAATCCGATTCAGGATCTCGCTGGCAACCCGGCGACCGGATTCAGTGGCGAACCGGTGACCAACGACACCGCCGACAACGTGCCGCCGCAACTGGACAGCATCACCCGCCACGATCCGGCGGACGAACTGACCAACGCCGACACGGTGATCTTCCAGGTGAGCTTTGACGAAGACGTTGCCAATGTGAATGCCAGCGATTTCATCGCCACCGGCGCTGCGGCGCTGGATGCTGAAATCGTCACGGTGACCGGCAGCGGCAGCGTCTGGTTCGTCACGGTCAGCGGTATTGCTGAGGCCGACGGTGAACTGGGTCTGGCGCTGAGCCCGAGCCAGAACATCGAAGATCTGGCGGGCAACGCCCTGGTCATGCTGACACCTGTTGGCAGCAACCAGACCTACACGCTGGATAACACGCCCCCCGCCGTGCCGAGCATCACCGGCATCAGCGAAGACACCGGCGTCAGCGACAGCGACGGCATTACCAGCGACAACACCTTGCTGTTCCAGGGTGAGGGCGAGCCGGGCAGTACCGTCATCGTCAGCCTCAACGGCGACGTGATCGGCACCACCGTCGTGGCCGGCAACGGCACCTGGACCTTCGACCACAGCGGCACCCCGCTGGCGGATGGCAGCTACACCGTGACCACCGTGGCCGAAGATGCGCTGGGCAACACCTCGGACGCCTCGGAGCCCTTTACTGTCGTGGTGGATACTGACACCGCTGACCCGACACTGAACCAGGACGGCGCCCTGCTCAACGACAGCACGCCAACCCTGACCGGCACCGCCGAGCCAGGCGCGACCGTGGTGGTTGAAGTGGATGGCCACAGCTACACCACCACCGCTGACGGCACGGGCCAGTGGACGCTGACCGTGACCGATGAACTGGCGGACGACGAGCACCCGGTGGTCGTTACCGTGACCGATGTGGCAGGCAACACCGCCACCGAGACCTTCACGATCAGCATTGATGGCGAGCCGCCCGCGCTGGAAAGCATCCAGCGGCATACGCCCACGGATGCCATCACCAATGCGAACACCGTGACCTTCCTCGTGAGCTTCGACGAAGAAGTGGTGAACGTGGACGCTACCGACTTCGTCCTGACCGGCGCCGCCGCAGGCGATGCCATGATCAGCAACCTGGTGCCGCAAGCCGGTGGCCTGCAGTACCTGGTCGAAGTCTCCGGCATCGACAGCGCTGACGGCCTGCTGGGTCTCGCGATTTCCGCGACCGCTGACATTCTCGACAGCCACGGCAATGCACTGGTCCCCGCCGTGCCGCCGATCAATGAAGGCTACCTGCTGGACAACACGGCGCCCACGCTGGATAACGCCGTGATCAACGACGACACCCTGACGCTGCACTTCGATGAGGAACTGGATGGCGGCAACGTGCCCGCCCCGGCTGACTTCATCGTGCTGGTGGACGGCAACCCGGCCACGGTGACAGGCGTCGCTATTGTCGACGAGACGGTGGTGTTGACCCTGGACGAAGGCATATCCAGCAACGCCACCGTGACCGTCAGCTACACGCAGGACGCCACGCCGCTGCGCGATCTGGCTGGCAACCCGGTGGACAGCTTCAGCGACGAACCGGTCGCCAACAACACGGACGACAATGTGCCGCCGCAGCTGGACAGCATCACCCGTCATGACCCGACGGATGAACTGACCAACGCCGATACGCTGATCTTCCAGGTGACCTTTGACGAAGACGTTGCCAATGTGGACGCCGGTGATTTCATCGCTACCGGCGCTGCGGCAATTGATGCGCAAATCACCACGGTGACCGGCAGCGGCAGCGTCTGGTTCGTCACGGTCAATGGTATTGCTGATGCCGACGGTGAACTGGGCCTGGCGCTGAGCCCGAGCCAGAACATCGAAGATCTGGCAGGCAACGCGCTGGTTATGCTGACACCGATTGGCAGCAACCAGACCTACACGCTGGATAATACGCCGCCCGCCGTGCCGAGCATCACCGGCATCAGCGAAGACACCGGCATCAGCGACAGCGATGGCATCACCAGCGACAACACCCTGCTGTTCCACGGCGAAGGCGAGCCGGGCAGCACCGTGATCGTGAGCCTGGATGGCGACGTGATCGGCACCACCGTCGTGGCCGGTGATGGCACCTGGACCTTCGACCACAGCGGCACCCCGCTCACCGATGGCGAATATATCGTGACCGCCGTGGCCGAAGATGCACTGGGCAACACCTCCGATGCCGCCGAGTCCTTTACCGTCATCGTGGTCACGCAGATCGACCCGCCGACCCTGGACCAGGACGGCAGCACGCTGGATAGCGGCACCCTCACCGGCACCACCACCCCCGGCGCCAGTGTGGAGATCGAAATCGATGGCCATACCTGGACCGTCATCGCTGACGAAAACGGCGACTGGTCTGTGGATCTGGACGAGCTTGGTGAAGGCAGCCATGACGTGGTCATTACCGTGACCGACGAGGCCGGCAACAGCGACACCCACACCGGCACCGTCACCGTGCAGGCACCGACGGTGCCCGTGATCAGCGGTATCAGTGACGACACCGGCGTCAGCAACAGCGACGGCATCACTGCCGACAATACCCCGGCCATTCATGGCAGTGGTGCGCCGGGGCAGCTGATGGTGGTCTCCCGCGATGGTACTGAAATCGGCACGGCGCTGGTCGACATGGATGGTCTCTGGTCGCTGCCGCACAGCGGGCTCGCGCTGGGCGACGGCGCCTATGTCATCACGGCGGTGGCCGAAGACACCCTGGGTAATACCTCGGCGATCTCGCAGCCCTTCGCGCTGGTCATCGATACGACCACGGCGATCCCCACGCTGGATCAGGACGGCGAGACCCACGACGCCACCCCGACCCTGACCGGGGACGCGGAGCCGGGCGCCACCATCACCCTGACTGTGGGCGGTGACACCTGGACCACCACCGCTGACGCCAGCGGTCACTGGAGCGTGGAGATCGTGGACGGCCTGCCCAACGGCGATTACACCGTCACCGTGGAAGCCACCGACACGGCGGGCAACACCGCCTCGGGCGATTACACCTTGAGCATCGACATCGATCTGAGTGTGTTGCGCCGCATCGAACGCGATGACCCGCAGCAGCGCGAAACCAACGCGACCCAGGTGCACTTCCTGCTCAGCTTCAGCACGCCGGTTGCCGGTGTCGACGCGACCGATCTGGTCCTGACCGGCCCGGTGGCGAGCGACGCCATGATCAGCCTGGTGACCCCGCTGGGTATGAACACGGACGGCGAGGACATCTACCGTGTCACCGTCATCGTGAGCAACGCCCCCGACGGCGAACTGGGGCTGGCGCTGGACAGCGGTCAGACCATTGTGGACCAGTACGGCAACCCGCTGGGCACGACTACTCCTGGCCAGAACCAGAACTACCTGCTGGATAACCGCGCGCCAGAGCTGGCGGCAGACAACGGCGCCACCGTGAACGGGCCGACCCTGCTGCTTGAGTATGACGAGCTGCTGGACGAAAGCGCCGTGCCCGACGCGAGCGACTTCACCGTGCTCGTGAACGGCACTCCGGTCGCCGTGACCGGCGTCAGCATCAACGGCCCGACCGTTGCGTTGACGCTGGAGACCCCGGTGTCTCCGGGTGCCCAGGTATCGCTGAGCTACACCCCCGGCACCACGCCGATCAGCGATCTGGCGGGCAACCATGCAGACGGCCTGACGGACCAGATTGTCAGCAACCGCACCCTGCGCGAGGTCGAAACCGGCCTGCGCGGTGTGGGCAACGGCGGCCTCGGTCTGCTGTTGCTGCTGGGCCTGGCGGCGGGACGGCGGCGCAAGGCCACCTGGCGCGCCGCCGTCGCCGGGCTGGGCCTGCTTGCCACCAGCCTGTTCTCAACCAGTGCACTGGCTGCCAATGATGCCGCGAACGGCCACTACCCTTATGTGGGCGGCGGTATCGGCCAGTCGCGCCTGGCGCCCGACACCAAGAACACCGGCTACCGCGTCGATGACAAATACGACACCGCTTTTGACCTGTTCGTCGGCTACCAGTGGCACGCACACTGGAGCGCCGAACTGTCCTGGCATGATCTGGGCGCCGCCGAACTGGCGCCCACCATGCCGGGCCTGGACCCGTTGGAGGTGGACTACCGCTTCCTCGGCCTGTCCGGGATCGGCTACCTGAACGGCTTCGACTGGGACGCCCGCGGCTGGGACCTGTTTGGCCGCCTCGGCGTGGGCACCCTGGATACCTCCGGCAACGGCGGTGTCAGCGTGGATCAGGACAAGGACTGGCAGGTGTTCTTCGGCGCTGGCGTGGAATACCGCTTCGCCCGTGGCTGGGCCACTCGCTTGCAGGCGGTCTCCTTCGACAAGGATGCCGCAGTGGTGACACTGGATATCCTCAAGCGCTTCGGACGCAGCCCGCCACCGCCACCCGCACCACGGGACAGTGATGGCGATGGCGTGATTGATGAACTGGATCAGTGCCCCGATACCCCGCCAGGTGTGGAGGTCGACGAGGTTGGCTGCCCGCTGGACAGCGACCGTGACGGCGTGCCCGATTATCTGGATCAGTGCCCCGGCACCCCCAAAGGGGTTGAGGTGGACGAGGCCGGTTGCCCGCTGGACAGCGATGGCGACGGTGTACCTGATTATCGCGACGCCTGCCCCGGCACACCGGCGGGTGCCACCGTGGATGCCCAGGGGTGCGAGGAAGCCTTTGCACTGGAAGTGAGAAATATTCTGTTCGCCAGCAACTCCGCCGCCCTGACCGCGTCGGGCCAGGCTGCGGTAGCGCGGGTCGCAGAATATCTCGGCCAGAGCAACACCCGGCTGATGATTGTCGCCCACACAGACAGCCAGGGTGCTGCGGCCTACAACCAGCAGTTGTCCGAACGGCGCGCCGAGAGCGTGGTGGAAGAACTGGTGCGCCAGGGCATCGACCCGGCCCGCCTGAGCTCAAAAGGCATGGGTGAAAGCCAGCCCGTGGCCGACAACAGCACAGCGGAAGGCCGCCAGTTGAACCGGCGCGTGGAGTTCATCGTGCTTGACGACGCTCAGGACGGCACGCAAGACCACACGCTGGAAAGCAACGACTGAACGCAGAACTGAACGGAGAGTGCGGGGCGTGCGCGACACGCCCCGCATGATGCCGCCCCGCAAGGAGCCAACCCGCATGTATCTCAGACGCAAAAGGCACTATTCCCCGACCTTTAAAGCCCTGGTGGCCCTGAGCGCCATCAAGGACCATGCCGCTGTCACCGAACTGGCCCGCCAGCTCGGCCTCCCGGCAAAGCAGATCGAAACCTGGCGCGCCCAGCTGGTGACCCGCGCCTGCGAGATCTTCGACGCACCGCCCGCCATGCCCCAATCCTCCGCTATACAGCGAGCGCCGCAAAACAACCGGCTCCGCGAGCTCAAGGTCTTCGATGACTTCCAGGCAGGATGCTGACAGCGCCTCCCTGAACTGATACACGCCGCAAACACTGTTGGCACGCCCGTAACGATTCTCCTACCGCACATCTACTGTATCGCCGCCACTCCTCTCCCAGAATTCAGGATGCGTTACTGCATTTTCCATGGGCTGCTGTTTGCGGCCCGGTGTGCGACACAGACCGGCACAAGCCGGCGGCAGGCCTTTGACAGGCCTTCGAAAGGAGAGCCCCATGACAACAACAAAGCTGCTTATTACGGCAGGAACCCTTTGCATGCTCGCCGCTTGCGGCGGCTCGTCGTCCATCAGCGGCCCTGGCCCCGGCAATCCCCCGGGCGGGCCCGGCGGCCCCGGTGAGCCCGGCGCCGGGCAGGGCGAGATTCGCGTGCTGTCCAACCGCGCCGACCTGGTCAGCGGCGGTGATGTGCTGGTGGAGATCGTGCCGGAGACGCCGGCCCAGCTGGATGGCGCCCGCGTGCTGCTGGGCAACACCGACATCTCCGATCAGCTGATCCGCACTGACGAGGGCACCCTCAAGGGTCTGGTGGAAGGCCTGGCGCTGGGCCCCAACACCCTGCGAGCGGTACTGGGCGGCAACACGGTGCTGGAACAGCAGATCATCAACCACCCCCACGGCGGCCCCGTCTTCTCCGGCCCACAGATCCAGCCCTGGCAATGCACCAACGCCAATGCGGTGGACGCGCAGTGCAATCAACCGCCGGAATACAGCTTCAAGTATGTGCCGGCCGACCGGCTGCAAGCGCTGCTCACGGATTTTGATCCGCAGAACCCCGGCTTGCCCGCCGCCTTCCGGCCCTTTGATCCCGAAAACCCGCCCGCCGACGGCGACATTGCCCGGATCACCACAGACCAGGGCGTCGAGGTGCCGTTCATCGTGCGCCGGGAGCGCGGCGTGCAGAACCGTGACCGCTACCTGATCATGACCCTGTTCCAGCCCGGCGAGCCCTGGAGCGCCCTGGCGCCGCAGCCGCAATGGAACCGCAAACTGCTGATCCACCACGGTGGCAACGTCGGCGTGAGCTATGGCATGGGCAATCCGCCTGAAGGCGATATCGCGGGCACCGCCCCCGACGGCGCCGAGGTGCTGCTGGGCGACAGCATCACTACGGCCCTGGCCCGTGGCTTCATGACCCTGTCCACCGCCCAGGGCAATCTGGGCCACAACGCCAACCTGGTGACGGCGGCCGAATCACTGATGATGGCCAAGGAACGCATCATCGAGCAGTACGGCGAAATCCGTTACACCATCGGCACCGGCTGCTCCGGCGGCTCCATCACCCAGCAGCATGTGGCCAACGCCTATCCGGGCATCTACCAGGGCCTGATCGTGCAGTGCTCCTACCCGGACGTCTGGACCACCGCGACCCAGTTCGCCGACTACCACCTGCTCAGCAACTACTTCGGCCTGCAAGTGCCGGAAGGCCCCGAGGGTGTACCCGATCTGCTGGCTTCAGCGCTGACGGGCGACGTGTTGCTGCTCCAATGGGCTGCTTTCTATGGCCATCTGCCCCTCAACCCGGTGGTGTCTGATCTGGCTTTCTTCCCCTCGGCCGCGCCGGATCAGGCGAGCTGCCCCCGCTTGCAGGACGGCGTCCAGGTGTATGACCCGGATACCGCCCCGGACGGCCTGCGCTGTGGCTTGCTGGATTACATGATCAATCAGTTCGGCCCGCGTCCCTCGGAAGTCTGGACCCCGAACGAAGCACTGCTGTCGCGCGGCTTTGCCGGCATTCCGCTGGACAATATCGGTGTGCAGTACGGCCTGGGTGCGCTCAACCAGGGCCTGATCACCGCAGACCAGTTTCTGGCCGTGAACCGCGACATCGGCGGCCTGAGCCTGGACATTCGCCCGCAACCGGAACGCACCCGCGCCGACATGGCGACGCTGCGCAACGTCTACCGCACCGGCGGTATCAACACCGCCGAACATCTGGCCAACGTGCCGATTATCGACCTGCGCGGCCCCGACCCCGGCATTGCCCACGATGCCTTCCATTCCTGGCAGATGCGCGCCCGCCTGGAAGCCACCCAGGGCCACGCGGATAACCATGTCATCTGGTACGGCCCCGCGCCCCTGTTCGGTGATTCGGTCTTCACCACCGAAGCCCTGCTGGTGATGGACCTGTGGCTTTCGGAAATCGAACAGGACGACCGCGAAGTGAGCATCGCCCAGCGCGTGGTGGACAACAAACCCACCTTCGCCCGCGACCGCTGCCTGTCGTTGTCCGGCCTGCTCGGTGGCCCGGATGGCCCCATCGTGCCGCTCACCGGCAACCTGCTGTACCCCGATCCCCTGTTGCCACTGCTGGACCTGTCGCTGCTGCCCTCGGCCCCGGCAGAACTCGGCGTGATCGCCGACGCCCTGACCGGCCAGGTGTGCGGCCTCGACCCGCAGACCCTGCCAGTGGTGAATGACCTGCCGGTAATCGGCGACTTGCTGGGCATTATCACGGGCATCCTCAACCCGATCCTCGAGCCCATCGTGACCCTGCAGCAGACCGTGGTGCAGACCCGCTTTGGCACCCCGCGCACCGTGGCGGGGGACGACATCCGCACGCTGACCAACAAGTGCCAACTCAAACCCGTGGACCCGGCGGATTATCCCGCACTGGTGGCCAACGCCAGCTTCCTGCAACAGGTGGAAGAGATCTTTCCCGAAGGCGTCTGCGACTACAGCCAACCGGGCGAGGGCGTAATGCCAACAGAAACCTGGCTGCATTATGGTGACAGCGAGCAGGTGATCTTCGGCGGTGAGCCGCTGGACGAACGCCGTGCCCGCGGCTCTCGCCAGGGCTGGGCGTCACCGGCATTCGACGTCGCCCTCTGATCCGCGCGCCTGAACGCGCAAGGCTGCTTCGGTGGTCTTGCGCGGGATGGCCGTTCGGCTTGACGCATCGACCATCGAGGCATAAAGTCCGACACCATGAGCCCATCGGACAAACAAACACGCACCCGGCAGACACCGGATTACAGTGATCCCCGCTACTGGCAGGGGACCATCAAGATGTCGTTGTCCAAGTTTTTTGTGCTCAGTGTGCTGCACCGCAAGCCCATGCATGGCTATGAAGTGGTGCAGGCCGTGGAGAAAAGCACCAACGGCTGCTGCAGCCCGTCCGAGGGCACGGTGTACCCGGTGCTGAATGAGTTTGAAGCCGGGGGCTATCTGTCTTCCGCCCCCGAGGTGGTGCAGGGCCGCACCAGAAAAGTCTACACGCTGACCGACAAAGGCCGCGAAGCCTTCCAGGTGGCCGTTGAGGCCTGGCTGGATGCGACGGATTGCATTGTCGCGAGCAAGCTGGCGGCGGAAGAGGGGCAGGGGACATGACTTTCGTTGTGTCGTTTTTTTTGGCCAAAAGCCTCGATGTTCGATGCCTTGACCATGGATGCCTTCGCCGGTGCATCCTCCCGCCCGCGCGGCGCGCATCAAGGGTGTGCCGCGGATGAGCGCACGCCGACGAGTCGTAGTGACATTGGGTCTGACGCAAACCCTGGCCTGGGGCTCTACCTACTATCTGCCCGCCATTCTTGCCGAGCCCATGGCGCGGGACCTCGGCGTTTCCACGGGCAATGTCTTTGGCGCCTTCTCCCTGGCGCTGATCCTGACCGCGATCCTCGGCCCCCCGGCGGGGCATCGTATTGATACCCACGGCGGCCGTGGTGTGCTGGCGAGTTCCAGCCTGCTGTTTGCGGCGGGGCTTCTCTCCTTGGCGCTGGCTCAGGGGCCGGTCTCCCTCTGGTGCGCGTGGGCGATCATCGGCGTCGGCATGGCCGTGGGTCTCTATGACGCCGCCTTTGCCACCCTGACAGCGCTTTATGGTCACCAGGCGCGCCGCGCCATTGCCGGCATTACATTGATGGCCGGATTTGCCAGCACCGTATGTTGGCCGATCACCGGCTGGCTGGAGGCAGAGTTCGGCTGGCGGACGGCCTGCATTATCTGGGGCGCTGCGCACCTGCTTATCGGCCTGCCGCTGAACCGCGTGCTGCTCCCCGGGGGCATCCGGGCTGCAACACCTCACAGCATAGCCCCGCCTGCCCGGGCGGCATCGGTACGCTTCGCCATGCCGCTGCTGGCGCTTGTTTTCGCCATCACCTGGATACTCAGTACCGCCATGGCGGCGCATCTGCCGCGCCTGCTGCAAGAAGCCGGGCACACCGCCACGACCGCCATTGCGCTGGCCGCATTGGTCGGCCCGGCGCAGGTGGCGGCCCGGTTTCTGGAATTTTCCCTGCTGCGGCGTTTTCACCCCCTGGTCTCCGCCCGGCTGGCCAGCGCCGCCCATCCTCTGGGCGCCATGGCCATGCTGCTCTTCGGTGCACCGGCGGCAGCGCTGTTCACCCTGCTGCACGGCGCCGGCAACGGCATTCTCACCATTGCCAAAGGCACCTTGCCGCTGGCCATTTTCGGCCCCCGGGGCTATGGCCGGCGTCAGGGCTGGCTGATGGCACCGGCGCGCTTTGGCCAGGCGTTTTCACCGTTTCTGTTTGCCCTGCTGATCGAACGTCTTGGCAGCGGGGCGCTCGCTGTGTCCGCCGCGCTCGGGCTGGTGGCCCTGGGCGCACTCACCTTGCTGCACTATTTGATGAGGCAAGCCCTCGCCACTGATTTGCCACAGGGAGCGCAATGATGAGCACACACAAACTGCTCTGGATCACCGACCTGCATTTGGTAGAACCCGGGCACCCCTGGCCACAGCAGGTCGATCCCTTACCGCGATTCCACGCAGTATTAAATGAACTGCGAGATCAGCACGGGGATGCAGACCGCCTGATTCTGACCGGCGATCTGGTGCAATCCGGCAGTGTGCAAAGCTATCAGGTGCTGCGGGACGCGCTGCAGGATTTCCCGATTCCCTGGCGCTTGCTGGTGGGCAATCACGACAAGCGCGACAACCTTCGGGAAGTGTTCCCCCGGGTGCCTGTTACCGAAGGCTTCCTGCAATCCGCCGAGGAACTGGATGGCACCCACCTCATCTACCTGGATACTCAGGCAGAGGCTGGCCACCACGGCGAACTTTGCCCGGCCCGACTGGCGTGGCTGGCGGCGCAATTGCAACGCGCCGGAGCAAGCCCGGTGTTGATCTTCATGCACCATCCCCCTGTTGCCATCGGCATGCCGCCTCTGGACCGGTTGCGCCTGCGCGATCCGGATAAGGCGCTTTACCAGCTACTGCGCGCCCGCACCGCACCGACCCAGCTGCTGTGCGGCCACCTGCATCGCAATGTCAGCGGACACTGGGCGGGCCACCCCTTCACGGTGCTGGACAGCACCCATCTGCCGTTGCGCTTCGATATGGTCAGCGACCGTTTGACGCGTTATCCGGGCGCGCCGACGTACGGCGTTATCCTGCTGGACGGCGACAGCGTGGTGATCAACGCGGTCCAGCAGCTTTGATGAGCAATGCCGGACACAGATGACTTGACCAATTCATAACCCGCTGATTATTATTAAACCCATAACTTCATGGTTATGGGTTTCCGCAATGCTGCAAGCTCACGAAACACTCTTCAAGGCCCTGGCTGACCCGACCCGGCGCGCCATTTTTGAGCGATTGTGTCGTCACGGCGACCTGACTGTCGGCGCGCTGACCGCCGAGGCCGGCGTGTCGCAACCGGCGGTGTCAAAGCACCTCGGGATACTGAAGCAGGCCGGGCTGGTCAGCGATCGCCATGAGGGACGGCAAACGCACTACCGCGCCCAGCCAGCCGCGCTGAACCCGCTGAAAGAGTGGACCCAGCAGATGACCGCGTTCTGGCTGGCGCGCTTTGACGACCTCGAACGGGTGCTACAGGGGATGGACCAATGAGTAAACGTGCTGAAGACACCCAGTCCGTGGTGGTCGAGCGAGAGCTGCTGCATCCGCCGGAAAAAGTCTGGCGCGCGCTGACCCAGCCCCACCTGATGGAGGCCTGGCTGACCAAGACAGACTTCAGCGCGGCAGTGGGGCACTGCTTCGCATTGCAGTTTGATTGGGGCGCCGTCGAGTGCCGCGTTCTGGAGCTCGCGCAACACCAGGCGCTGTCGTACACCTGGGAGTCGGGCGCGCTGAAGAGCGTGGTCCACTGGACCCTGACGCCTACCGCCAAAGGCACCCTGCTGCGCATGGAGCAAGCGGGTTTTGCATCGGCGGATTCACCGGACTACCCGCAGCAGGCGCGGTACTACATGGGCGCCAAGGCCGGGTGGCCGCGATTCATGGCGGCACTGGAGCGAGTTCTGAAAAACGAGGATGAGGGCGTACAACAGTGAATATCACACTTTGGGTCTTGCAAGGTCTGCTCGCGTTTCACACCGTGATGGGCGCCGTCTGGAAATTCTCCAACTCGGCGCAAACCGTGCCCTCATTACAGGCCATTCCGCAAGGCGCCTGGCTCGGGCTGGGCGTATTCGAACTGTTTCTGAGCGTGGCGCTGATTCTGCCAGCCCTGTACAAACCGGCAGCGCTGCTGGCGCCCGTGGCGGCGCTCTGCATCGCCGCAGTCATGTTGCTGTACTGCGGCCTGCACCTGGCCTCCGGTGATGCGAATCACGGTCAGATGATCTACTGGCTGGTGGTGGCCGCCGTGTGCGCGTTCATTGCCTATGGCAGGTTTGTGCTCAAGCCGCTTTAACAGAAGGGCAGCAGCAGGGCAGCAGCAGGGGCAGGGGGCAAGACGGCAGCACCTAAAACCCGGATAATGTGCGGCCCTGAAATACCCGGTGCCCGCTCATGGAAATCAAGGTCAATTATCTCGACAACCTCCGCCTGGAGGCCCTGTTCGACGACTTCAAGGTGATTTCCGACCAGCCGATTCGCTACAAGGGCGACGGCTCGGCGCCCGGGCCGTTCGATTATTTCCTCGCGTCCTCGGCGCTGTGCGCGGCCTATTTCGTCAAGGTGTACTGCAACACGCGCGATATCCCCACCGACAATATCCGCCTGTCGCAGAACAACATCGTCGACCCGGAAAATCGCTACAAGCAGATCTTCCGCATTCAGGTGGAGCTGCCGGAAGGCCTTTCCGACAAAGACCGCCAGGGCATCCTGCGCGCCATTGACCGCTGCACCGTCAAGAAAGTGGTGCAGGCCGGGCCCGATTTCCAGATCGAAACCGTCGAGAATATCGACGAAGACGCCCAGGCCCTGCTGATGGCCGTGCCCGACCCGTCGCAACAGACCTGGATCGAAGGCAAGGACCTGCCCCTGGAGCAGACCATCGCCAACATGACCGCGATGCTGGCCGACCTCGGCATGAAGATCGAGATCGCCTCCTGGCGCAATATCGTGCCGCACGTCTGGTCACTGCATATCCGCGATGCCGCCTCACCCATGTGCTTTACCAACGGCAAGGGCGCCACCAAAGAGAGCGCCCTGTGCTCCGCGTTGGGCGAGTTTATCGAACGCCTGAGCTGCAACTTTTTCTACAACGACCAGTTCTTCGGCCCCGAGATCGCCAACAGCACATTCGTCCACTACCCGAATGAAAAATGGTTCCAGCCCGGCCCGGACGACGCCCTGCCCGACGGCCTGCTGGACGACTACTGCCGCGACATCTATGACCCCGACGGCGAACTGCGCGCCTCGAACCTGATCGACACCAACTCCGGGAACAGCCAGCGCGGCATCGTGGCGCTACCGTTCGAGCGTCGGTCTGACGGCGACACCGTCTATTTCCCCTCGAACTTGATTGAAAATCTCTACCTGAGCAACGGCATGAGCGCCGGCAACACCCTGCAGGAAGCCCAGGTGCAATGCCTCTCCGAAATTTTCGAGCGCGCCGTGAAGCGCCAGATCATCGAAGAGGAAATCACCCTGCCGGATGTACCGCAGAGCGTGCTGGAACAATACCCCGCCATTTTTGAGGGCGTGCAGGCCCTGGAAGCCCAGGGCTTCCCCGTGCTGGTGAAAGACGCCTCCCTGGGCGGCCAATACCCGGTGATGTGCGTGACCCTGATGAACCCCCGCACCGGCGGCGTGTTTGCCTCCTTCGGCGCCCACCCCAGCTTTGAAGTAGCGCTGGAGCGCAGCCTGACCGAACTGCTGCAAGGCCGCAGCTTCGAAGGTTTGAACGACTTCATGGCGCCGACATTCAACAGCCTGGCCGTGACCGAGCCGAACAACTTTGTTGAACACTTTATCGACTCCTCCGGCCTGATTTCCTGGCGCTTTTTCAGCAGCAAGGCCGATGTCGACTTCGTGCACTGGAACTTTGCCGGCAGCACCGAGGAAGAAGCCGCCACCCTGTTCGGCTTGCTGGAAGAACAGGACCTGGAATGCTACATGGCCGTGCACACCGATCTGGGCGCCCCCGTGTGCCGCATCCTGGTGCCCGGCTATTCCGAGGTCTATCCGGTGGAAGACCTGGTGTGGGACAACACCAACAAGGCCCTGCTGTTCCGCGAAGACATCCTGAACCTGCACAGCCTGAACAAACGGCAACTCACCGCACTGCTCGACCGTCTGGAAGAAAGCCAGCTCGACGAACACATGGATATCATCACCCTGATCGGTATCGAGTTTGACGAAAACACCGTATGGGGCCAGCTCACCATCCTGGAGCTGAAACTCCTCATTCACCTGGCACTGGGCGACCACGACGCAGCGCTGGAACACGTCGAAATGTTCCTGCAATACAACGACAACACCGTGGAACGCGGCCGCTTCTACCAGGCCATGCAGGCCGTGCTCACCATCCTCCTGGACGACGAGCTGGCGCTGGACGACTACCTGCACAACCTGACCCGCATGTTCGGCCAGGAGACCATGGATGCCGTGGTCGGCTCCACCGAGGGCACCGTACGCTTCCACGGGCTGACCCCCACCAACATGCAGCTGGATGGCCTGGAGAAACACCAGCGCCTGATCGAGAGTTACAAGAAGCTGCATGCGCACCGCGCAGCCCACGCGGGTTAGCAGCGCCTCACGTCATAAGGGCCTGGCGAAACAGGCCCGACTAGCGGCGCGCATATCGCCTATCGAGGTTGCCATCACCCCGGGAGCGGGGCAGTATCGAAGCAGGGTTACTGGCGTGGCGGGCAAGCACTCAAGAGAAGCGCTGCTCGCGGGCCATATCAAAACAACGGAATAAACGGATGCTCGCCGCAGCACGGACAGTGCACGGAATGTCGGGCAGGGCGGTAGCGTGCCGGTTCGGCGCCTACCCTGTAATGACGAACGCGAATTGCGTTGCGCGCCTGATCACGCAACTGTGGCTGCCTGCCGCTGTCCTTGCGCATGGTGATATCCTTGATTGAAATGGAAATAGGCCAAACGAATGGGTCTGACATTCGACGGGGCGCTGCTAAGTCGTTTAGTTTTATGATCGATCTATCAATATATAAATTTACTAATTGTGATAGGCCGCCGGCGTCATTATTAGATATATGCGCCGGCGTCCTAATACCTGTTAGAGGTGTCTGAGCCTGGAGATTGGTGTGTCGAAAATATGCATTTATTGTAATACTGAAAAACCTGATAATGAGTTTTCACTGGAGCATATATTTCCGCAGTCTTTGGGGGGAGCCCAAGCCTCTGATCTGTTTAAAACACGTCATGTTTGTCAGCGATGCAACTCTATAATGGGAATGTTCGTTGATGCTCCTTTAGTAAAGAACTTCTTTAGCCAGAATGATATGGCCGAGAATGCTTTATATTATATCGACTTAAACAAGCCAAGGCCTCTTCCGCTTCGCTACATGGGGGTTCACCAAGGTTTGGTGTCAGACCCTAATTTGACGTGTGAATTATGGATGGGGGCGCACGGTGGATTGGTATACCATCGAAGACTCAAAGCCGACTCTAGGTACGATACGATCGCTGGCGGAAATCCGATTGACAATAAAAAATTTGGCGGCGAGGTCTATATATTTGCTCAACATTCAGATGAATATTGGAATCTTGTGTTGCTCCAGTCTGTCATGAAGAGCTTTAAATCCGCCAAGAGAATATCGGGGAATATTGATCTTCCAAATGACGACAATTACTTCCATGAGCCTACTTCAGATGAGGATGAGTTCCTGTCAAACCTAAAAAATGCTCAAGGAAAAGTACACAAAGGAAGTATGGCGGTCCAAATTGGATTTGAGCAAAGGTTTTTATGTAAGTTTGCTTTGGGTGTAGGGGCTAATAGGCTTGGAGAGCGCTATTTAGAGAGTAGAGAAGCGACAGAGCTTAGGAATGCTCTCTGGGCTAAAACCTCTGATGAAAGAGACTCATATGATGTGGAGTTTTCTGACTTCTTTCAGAATCGAGAACCTGAAGAAGCAAGGCTTTTAGCATGGCCCGGCGTGCACACAATAATGCTCTATCCCGTTCATGGACGGTTGGTAGCAATAATTTACCTCTATGGGAAAAACAGGATGATGGTCACTATATCCAAGGACGAGAGTTTTTGGTCAGCCTCAATCGACCGGCCTGAGGTGTACGTCCTTTGTCCATCTCTCAACAAGTTCTCTGGTCCTATCCGTGTGGAAGATCTGTTGGCGCACCGTCTCGGTCATCGCCAAATAAGCGACTTGGCTGAAATAGAGGAGAAACGCTTTGATCCTAGCACTTTGCCGAAAATTACGGACCTCTAACAAATTGCTGCACACGGACAAATTACTCGCTACGCTCGCAATTTTCCGGTGAGCAAGGCGTTATGTGTCCGCAAAGGTGGAGATAAGGAGTTTCGTTGTGGCGAAAATAAGAAATACTGTGAGCCACCCGGATGGATTCCACGGGCTACCGTGGTATGAGATTAAAGATAACAAGATATATCCCACCGTTTCTCATCCAGACGGTTGGAGTGGGCTGCCGTGGTATGAAATAAGGGGCGACAAAATATATCCCACTGTAAGCCATCCCAAAGGATGGTCAGGCTTGCCATGGTTTGAAATTAAAGGTAACAAAATCAATTGTACTGTTAGTCATCCAGATGGGTGGCAGGGCCTCCCGTGGTATGAAATCGTATAAACACATAACCAAGCGCAGCACTACGCAGCCTTCGGCTGCCGGACGCTCGCAAGCTCGCGCCGGTGTGCGCGGCGTTAGACGTCAGAGGAGAAGTTTGTGGCTCGGGAAGACTATCTTTTCACGGGGCCCGATTGGCATTCAGTTGATCGGCATCAGCGCCAACAAATGGCCGCAGAGATTGAGAAGGTCGACTCTGATCGTTTACTGAATACGTCTGTAGACGATTTGGCGCTCTACTTCTCTGAGAAGTACAAAATCGGCGTTCCGGTTCTTGACGAGGAGAACTTGGTGGTCGATCAGCGAGAGAAGCAGATTGACGTCAGCAGGGATCCGAACAGATACATCACAGATCGAAGTAGACCCTTCTACATCACCGGGTCGGAAATCGAAGTGGAGATCCCGTTCACCGGGGAGGCGGAGGCCTTCAAAATTCAGCCAAACCCGTACACACTGAGCCCGCCGCGGGCGAGCGTACGCGACAACCTACTGACGTTCACGATCGTAGGAACAAATCTTGAGGCTACGCAGGTCCGAGGTGAGATAGAACGGACCCTTCGAGAGATCCAATCGTATCTGACGAATCTTCGAGCCAACGTGGCCAGTTTGAATGGGCAACTTCAGGGTGAGGCTCATAACGTGATCGAGGCGCGACGCAACAAGCTCCTTGCAAACCGCAATACCGTTGCGTCGCTCGGCTTCAAAATGAAAGAGAGGCAGAGCTCTCCGAAAACATATGTTCCGCCGGATGTACGGAAGAAGATTTCCCCTATCATGCCTCCCGCGAGTTCTGCGCCGTACAAGCCAGAGCCCGCACTGGGCCAGACCGACTATGAGCACATCCTTGGTGTCATGCAAAGCATGACACAAGTTATGGAGCTGAGCCCCTCCGCATTTCACGACGTTGACGAAGAAGCTTTGCGCTCGCACTTCCTCGTTCAACTCAACGGGCACTACCAGGGTCAAGCTACTGGAGAGACGTTCAACTACGAAGGAAAAACGGACATTCTCATTCGCTCGGAAGGCCGAAACATCTTTATCGCCGAGTGCAAGTTTTGGGCGGGTCCCAAGAAGCTTACGGAGACTATCGACCAGCTCCTTGGTTACAGCTCCTGGAGAGATACCAAAACATCGGTCGTAGTGTTCAATCGGAACCGAGATTTCTCAAAGGTATTAGCGGCAATACCTGACGCGGTCCGCGCGCACCCGCAATACAAGAAGGATTTGCCTGGGTCGACCGAAACAGTCTTCCGATACCTCTTTGCCAATCGAGATGACAGAAATCGCGAGCTGTACCTGACTGTTATGGCTTTCGACGTTCCAACGCTGCGGCCATGACGTATAACAAGTGGTCCCAGGCGACGGCCTACGGCCGCGCCTGAACTCCAACGTTAGTGGCAACCCACGAATAAAGTGTAATTTATGGATTCAATATTTCGTTTTATCAATGAGTTCCAGCCTGAGAATTTTTACTCAGTGCTTAACTCGCAATTCGCATCATCGATACTAGGAGCGCTACTAGGGGCCTTCGCGGGCGCTTTTGCGGCTCATAAGATTGCATTGAATGCCAAAAAACGAGAGGAGTTGGAGCAACAGATTCGAGGATTGAACGTGGCGCTCTCTACCGCATTTCTGATCTGCAACTCGGCCCTATCTCTCAAGAGTCAGCATATAGAATCATCCTACAAGAAGTTTACTGCAGACCGGAAGTCTTATGAGGATGCCTTGAAACAACCGCCAGCTGGAGGTGTAATTCAGTTCGAAACAGACCTTAAGACTCTTCACATGCCATATTTACCTCTAGAGGTTCTTGAGAAGAACGCTTACGAAAGAATTACGATTAAGGGTCGTCCGTTGGCGCTAATTTCTACCATAGCTAACTCTGTTGAAGCGCTTCGAAATAGTTTAGATCATCGAAATAATCTAATCGAAAAATTTAAAGGGCTATTCCCAACAATTCCAAACAAAGATCGACTCGACTATTATTTTGGATTTCCCTTGCCTGGAGGGAGAGTCCATCAAGAATTCCTGAATACGATGGAAGGAATATATCAGTATGCTGATGATGTGATCTTCTTTAGTTCGTTACTCTGTGAAGATTTAAAGAAATACGGTGAAGGAATTAGAAAGATATATAAGGAAAAATACGACAAGAAAGTGGAGAACATTGTGGGGTTTGATTTCAAGACACCTAAAGCAGTAGCCATTTGGCCAGATGAGGAGAATTACAAAGACTGGATGGAAATGTTTGTTGAACAGGAAGAGGTGCTGCCTTGGTATCGACGTATTTTTTCCACTAACAAACCAAAGCAGTCGGACGAATAAATGCGTCGCTGTTTTGGGCGTTAGCCATTTAAAGGACTCACTATGGATTCAGCTGTAGACCGCTACACAGGGCAAATTGTTGATGGCGAGCAACTCTGGTACATCGACCCGGTTGATAAGGAAGGTTACATCTGCCGAGGATGTGGGGTGACGGTCAACCCTGTTTCCTTCGAGGCTTACCACAAAGTACGTCCTCATTTCAAAGAGCTTCCATCCAAGCCTCATGAATCGTGGTGTGACATTGAGGGCGAAGAAAGGCTCATCGTCAGGGCGCGCAAAGAGCGCGTCACTACTCCGGCAGGGTTTCCTGGTTCTTTCCCTTCAAAACTACAGCTGGTTGATGAGCGGGAAAAAGTAGCTACACCAGGTGTGCCCATGGAAGGGAAACGCACTTCATCTGGTGGCAGTTCATCAGGAACGACAACGAGGAAAACACACACTCAATGGGCAGCACACACGATCCGGCCTATTTGCCGTACGTTCATGAATTTCCCCAATGACCGCGATCTTCCACTTGGCGTTCCCGGTGCATATGGAAACAGCTATGATGAAGTCGTTCGAAAACTTGCGTCACGGGATATCGTGGTATATCCCCAAAAGCATATTTTTATCGCTCCACTGAGCTGGTCTAAACCGAAAGAGATTTCTGGAAAAACTGTTGTTGAACTGAGTTACGGCTTTTGGGCCAACAAGAAGCTTTCATCGCCCTATCGTCTGGTCATCGACTCCTCGAGCTGGAGTGCTGCGAAGAAGAGCTACGTTCTTACAGAGCTAGAAGTTTCCCGTAAAGAAGCCAAGGAACGATCTGGCGCAGGCAAGAAATCTGAGAAGAGTTGGGTGTTCTTTGTTGGCCAGCAGGATTCGACCAGCCCATCGGATTTCGTTGTTTCAGATCACCGCCTAATCTGTTGCCTCACGGGAGAACTGTGAAATGGCTAACCCGGCGGTGTAGCGGGTGCTGCGCGATAAAGCCGCGCAGCACCCCTGACCTTGAACGTTAGCTCTTTGGGGCAATACTGGAATACATGAGCTATGAAAGATTCAAAAGATTTTTGGGATAAAGCTGCAGAAAAGTATATTAAGACTCCTATTAAAGATGAGGCTACGTATCAACAGAAGCTGGCAATTACTCAAGAGTTTCTAAGGTCAGATTCAAAGGTGTTAGAGTTCGGCTGTGGCAGTGGCGCCACTGCAATCTTTCATGCCCCTTATGTAAGACATGTTGTTGCTACTGATATATCTGACAAGATGATAGAATCGGCCAAGAGCAAAGCGGTCGAAGCTGGAGTAAAGAACATTGCTTTTGAGCAGGGAACACTAGAGAGCCTAAAACTCCAAAATGAAAGCTTCGACGCAGTTTTGGGGCTAAATGTATTACATCTTTTGGAGGATGTGGATGATGCGATTGCTAAAGTCCATCAAATTTTAAGAAAAGATGGTGTGTTTGTTTCAAGCACATCGCTAATAGCAGAAATCAATTTCGCTTTTCGATGGTTGATCTCCGGTATGCAGTTAATTGGTTTGGCTCCTTATGTCAGCCGGATTACAAAGAACGGCCTTATTTCCAAATTAATGAAATCCGGTTTTACTATTGAGCGAGAATGGCAGACTAGCCATGAATCGGTGTTTATAGTCGCTAGAAAGATCTAGTCAAGAGGTTGTGTGAAAGCTAACAATCGGCTGTTGTCGCCCCTCTGGGGCTGGGACGGCCTTTCTGCCGCTTCGCGGCTACAAGTCCACCCCAAAGCCGGACGGTAGGCACCGGATTTGCCCACAGATGGTGGACATCCTTTGTAGTTAAAAAAATGAGGAAAATGTGAGCTTCCCAATCTACCAGATCGATGCTTTCACTAACCGGCTCTTCGGCGGCAATCCTGCTGCGGTTGTCGTACTGGATGAATGGCTCGAGGACGAGACCCTTCAGGCTATCGCGGCAGAGAACAATCTCGCTGAAACGGCATTCGTCATCCCGGATGCAAAGTGCTCCGAGCTACGATGGTTCACTCCCGTAGTGGAAGTGGAGCTATGTGGTCATGCCACGTTGGCCGCTGCATACGTGCTGTTCCAGGAGCATTTAGGAGCGGAAAGCCATCTTCGGTTTGAAACTAAAAGTGGTCGCCTTGCGGTGATCCGAAAAGAGAATTTCCTCTTCCTCGATTTTCCTTCACGCCCCGGCAAGGCGGTATCCGTCGATGACAGCCTCATTGAGGTGCTTGGGACAGTACCAGAATCCGCATTCCTGGCCCGGGACCTGATGGTCGTGCTTGAAAGCGAGGCACAGGTGAAGTCGTTCTCGCCCAACTACCTTGCGATCCAGAGCCTTGACGCGTTTGCACTCATCATCACCGCCCGTGGCGATGAAGTGGATTTTGTCTCCCGCTTCTTTGCGCCTGGTGCCGGAGTGCCGGAAGACCCGGTGACGGGATCTGCCCATTGCACCCTCATTCCCTACTGGGCTGATCGTCTCGGGAAGACTGAGTTGGTAGCACGCCAGCTTTCCAGCCGCGGGGGAGAACTTAGCTGTGAGCTTCACGGAGACCGCGTCTTGATCGGCGGTGAAGTCGTTGAGTATATGAAAGGAAAAATCCTTTAAAGCCGGCTTCTATCTTTGGGGCAGGCCCGCATTTTCCGAAAAGGCTTCTCTAGGAAGTGAGAGGCCTGATTACAATTATGATAAAGTACTGGATCAGCCATTTTGCGGCGGCTGCGCCTCTGCCACGAGGCAGCTCGTGTTGGTAGCGCTAGAGGGTTTTATGGAAGAGAAACGGGTTGTTCTATCTTTCGGATCTTTTGTCTTGGTGGGTCTTACCATTGGCATAACGGGAGGCTTTGTATATGGAACTTTCTTTAGCATAAAAGCCCTTATAAATGGCGAGCTGCTTCAGGCTGTCCTGGCGCTCCCGGTTGCCACAGTCGGAAATGGGCTTTCTGTGGCAGTAAGCTCAGCGGTGGGATACCTCCTTTACAAGAGGCTAGTCGCGCGTTTCTACAAGCTGGGCGTGTTGAGTGGTACCTATGAAGAGCCAACCGAGCCTGGTGATATAGCGTTCAGCGATTCCTCCGACGATTCGGTGAGTTAGGGGGCAGAGAATGGCTTTCCTGGCTCAGCGTTATGAGCTATTGAGGTTGAAATGCTAACCATACTCTCTGCAAAAATCTCTGGGGTCAGGTCTGCAATTTCCCACTAAAAGGTTTCTTTTGAAAATAAGAGGCCTGACCCGAATGATACTATTGGCGCATCCTTCCCCTGAGTCTAAAGCCACGGTAGCCTGTATCATTCAGACGAAAAGATTTGCCGTGTGGCAAGCAACCATTGAATCCGGGGGGGTGGCATCATGAGCCGCGTGATTGGGGCACTATTGCTTCTGTGCTTTTTACCTGCCTGTACAACCTACCAGACGCCAGGCGCAGGGGTCGCCATCGGCGATCTTTCCCAGGCGCCCCCGGATATCGCTGAGATGATCCAGCGGGAGCCCGCCGCCCAGTTTCCGGCTCGCCTTGCGACAGCGCGAGTTCAGGCCTCGGGATATGGAATTCGCACCGCTCGGTGCTATGGGGGCGGCGAGTTCTGCGTAATCACTGCGAGAGATTTGGAGGAGGAGGAAGATTACACCCGCCTTTCCGGTATGCCGGGAGTGTTGGAAGTAGGGCGTGTGACCCGGCTCTTGTTGCCGGAGAGAGTAGCCAGCATTGATGACCTTCGTCTGGCTGCTGCCAGGCTGAAGGCAGATGTGTTAATGGTTTACACGATGGATACTCATGTGGATGTTGACGGCCAGAGCCTGGGCCCGGTCACAATGCTGACACTCGGTTTTCTATCAAACAGGCATGTGCATATTACTTCCACAGCATCGGCCGCCTTTCTCGATGTAAGGTCGGGGTTCCTTTATGGTGTTGCAGAGGCAACAGTATCTGATGACTCGCGGAGCAGTGTATGGGCCCAGGATCAGACGATCGAGGTCTTGAGGTTGGCTTCAGAGCGTGGTGCCCTGGAAAAAATGCTCCATGAGGTTGAAGTGCTATGGGCATCTTTGTACGACACCTATAAATAATCAATGAAGTACATCTCTGGGGTCAGGTCTCCTATTTCCCACTAAAGTGTTTTTGGGAAATAAGAGACCTGACCCCAATAACATACCGCCGCATCGCGCCTGGCTACCCGAGAAACGCACTCAACGTCGCATCCTGCTATCAGAAACGCCACCCTATATGCACGGTAGGGAATATGCTGACGCGGTCCTGATCATAGCGTTGCTCCGATAGCTCGACATCGTCAACGTTGAACAAATAGCGTGCCGATATCCAGGGCGAGATAAAAAGATTTTCGTTCATTTGAAAACGATACCCGGCCCGCGGGCCGAAGCCTGTCATGACATCGCTGGCTCTTTCCCCCGACCCTCGCAGACGATACCTAGCCTTGGTTCTGTCAACATCACCGCCGAAGAACCAGCCTCGGCCCTGCCCGCTTGTATAGTAGTCCACCTTGAAGGTGACTCCGGATACGTCAACCTCAAAACGATCATTGCCGTGCAACCAGCGCGGAACGTCGGCACTGAAACTGCCAAGTTGCATGCGCCAATGGCCACCCTTGAACAGGTAGGCAGCGTGGATGGAATGCCCATTGACAAGATAAGCAAACGGATCCGCTTCCATCTCAAAATGCGCGGAGGCTGCTATGGGTGTGAGCCACAACGCAGTGACAAATATAAACCTTCTCACATCATGCCCCTGTATCATCAAAGCGGAAGCCAACGAGTTGCCTTTGTGCAGCGAATTAGCTATAAACCGCTCCTATCGGAAACAGTATGCTAGTGGGGTTCTCTCTGGATGAAGATCGCTCAACCGGACAAAATGAGTAACTATTCCGGACATTCAGCGTCTGTATCAGTGCGATCTGTCCTGCCGGTGCTTGCATACCTGCAAAGCAAGCAGCTGGATGTTAAGAAAATACCTGAGCTGGCCAGAATCAAGGCAGTATCTCTTGATGATATTGAAGCCAGAGTGCCGCACGCTTTGGCCATTTCAGTATGGGAGAGGGCGAGTCGACTCGCCGGCGATGAACATATTGGATTGCATGTCGCTGAATGTGTAAGGCCCGGATCATTTGGTGCGCTGGAATACGCGATTCGCTCCAGTCATGATCTGGGAGCGGGTATTAATCGTCTGGTGCATTATCATCGCGTTATGCACGATATCGCAGAAGTCAGACTCGAGACTGCGGGAAAGAGCGCCATACTCAGCCATTGCCTGCCTGTGCCTGGCGGCGCACCGCAGCCTGTATCCGAGTTCATCATGGCAGGATGGTATCTTGCCTTCTGTCGCCTGACTGGCGTCAGGCTCCGCCTTGACGAAGTCCGTTTTGCCCACGCCAGGCCTGCGAGTGTTCTGGAGTACCAGCGTATTTTTAATGCGCCGTTAAGCTTCTCGCATGATCGAAGCGAACTGGTTTTTCCCGCCGGTTTTCTGGAACTACCGATGCTGGAATCTGATGCCGAGTTACAGCGACTGCTCGAATCTGTTGTCATGACCATGCATGAAAACCTCCCGGCATCCGAGGGCATTATCGGCCAGGTTCTGCGACTGCTACGTGATGAATTGTGTGATGGTGAGCCGACCATGGAGGCTATTGCCAGGAAGCTTTGCCTGACGCCGCGAACGCTGCATCGCCGGTTAAAAGAGGAAGGCACTAACTTCCGCGTTGTTGTGAACACAGCGCGGCGCGATCTGGCTGAGCGCTACCTGCGGGAAGGACGCATGACGATCACTGAAATTGCCTTCCTGCTTGGCTATTCCGACGCGAACGCTTTTCACCGCGCCTTCAAGCGCTGGACCGGCCATGCCCCCCGCAGCCAACCCGTTTCGTGATCGGCATCTGTAACCGCGCCCATCACGCGCCAGTAATCTCTGGGGTCAGGTCTCCCATTTCCCGCTGAACGTGTTCTTTGAGAAGTAGGAGACCTGACCCCAATGACTGACCCAATGACATTTCCTCTTGACCTCAATATAACTTGAGGTTTTAGGCTTGTGGTGTCGAACTTGAATTTCCCATGAGGATGACACTATGAAAATCACGCAAGCTGCAGTACCAATGACCGTTACAGCAGGCCTGGTTGCCACTTTCGGAGGTAAGCATGTCTGAGATCAAACATCGGCTGGCCGTCATTGTTGCCAGCACCCGAGAAGGGCGTCTGGGCCCTGATATTGCCCATTGGTTTGTCCAGCAGGCAGCGCAGCAGGACGATCTGGAGATCATTCTGGTCGACCTGCATGAGGCAGGCTTGCCCGATACCTTGGTCAATGATGAGTTGAAAATACCCGAGACAGTGAAACAGCTTGGCCGAAAGCTGGCAGCAGCAGACGCTTTTGTTGTGGTCACACCGGAGTATAATCATGGCTATCCAGCCCCCCTGAAGACCGCGATTGACTGGTTTCAAGAGGAGTGGTGGGCAAAACCTGTCGGTTTTGTCTCCTATGGCGGCGTGTCAGGCGGCCTGCGAGCGGTTGAGCAATTGCGGCAGATCTTCCCGGAAGTCCATGCACTTACGGTAAGGGATTCGGTGAGCTTTCAGAACGTCTGGCAACTGTTCGACGAGAAAGGACGTTTGATCGAGCCGGACCGTCATGAGCGCAGCACCGCAAAGATGATTGAGCAACTGCGTTGGTGGAGTGCCGCGCTCAAGGCGGGTAGAGCTGCGCAGGCCTATACTGCATAGACATCAAAGAAATAGACATCAAAGAAATAGTCATATAGAAGCCTGCGAAAGGAGCATTGGTAACTGCCATGCACCTACCGCTTTCTACGTAAGCTAATCTGCAGGGCAGACGAATGTTTATTATCCGAAAGGTGCTATGGGTGGACTGCACCGCCGCCGCGATAGCAGGCGCAACGGTGCTGCTTCTCAGCGGGTGGCTCAGTCATCTGCATCTTCTTCCGCAAGAGCTTCTGGTGTTCATCGGTGGGGTCAATCTGACTTACGGTGCCTATTCGTTTTTCCTTGCTCGCCAGGTGGCGCGGCCAATAATCTTGATCAACCTGCTGGTGTTCGCCAACGCCGCGTGGGCCGTCGTATGTTTGGGTCTGGCGGCGAGGTTCTGGGGCGAAGCAAGTCTTTGGGGCATCGCGCACTTGGTCGGTGAAGCGCTATTCGTCGGCGGGCTGGCCGCGCTGGAGTGGAGCCAGCGGCAACAGCTGGCAAACCCCGTTCCGCATGTCGATTATTCAATGTGAGCTTCGACCAGGTGCTGCATACACGGCACAGGCGAGAGGAAAACGCGATGAGCAAGGTATTCGTGAACATCGGGCTTAGCCTCGATGGCTACATGGCACCGGAAGGCATGGCGATAGAGCACTGGGATAAGCCCGACTACAAGGACTGGGGTGCGAAGTGGGGCGCGATGATGGGCTGGATTCTGGAGCTGCAGTACTTCCGCGAGAACCTGAAGTTCGGGCCGGGTGGCGAGACCGGCCCGGTTAATGACATGCTTCGTTACACCATGGAGCGTAGCGGCGCGAGCATCATGGGTAAACGAATGTTCGAGCAAGGCGAGGTCTCATGGCCGGAGGAGGCTCCATTTCATACGCCAGTATATGTTCTCACCCACGAGAAGCGTGGCCCCTGGGTCCGGCCGGGCGGGACGACATTCTACTTCGTCAATGACGGCCCTGAGAGCGCCCTTGAGCAGGCCCGTGAGTCTGCGGGTGGTCGCGATATTCGTATTTCGGGCGGCGCGGATGTCATCCAGCAGTACTTGAATCTGGGCGTGATCGATGAACTTGAGATAGCGATGGCTCCCGTGGTATTCGGCAGCGGCAGGCGCCTTTTCGAGAATCTGCGCGAGCCGGCTCCAAGGTTCCGGGTCGACAAAGTTCTTGATACGCCAGCTGCAACACACTTGCGATATGTGCGTGAGAATCCGCAATAGACGGAGGATGCCATGGGACTCCTGACCTTCAGTATCAACGTCACCCTGGACGGCTGCGTCGACCACCAGGAAGGCATCGCCGACGACGAGACGCACGCCTTCTTCACCTGCCTCATGGACGAGAGCGGGGCGATGCTGTGGGGCCGGGTCACCTACGAGATGATGGAGGGCTACTGGCCAGCGGTCGCCCGCGGCGACGCGGAGGCACCGCCGGCGATACGCGAGTGGGCGGTCAAGCTGGAGGCCAAGCCGAAGTACGTGGTGTCCTCGACGCGAAAGGACTTCCCGTGGACCAACAGCCACCATATCGCCGGCGACCTGCGCATGGGCGTGCAGAAGCTCAAGGACGCGACCCCGGACGGGGTGCTCATCGGCAGCGGCAAGCTCGCGACCGAGCTGGACCGACTGGATCTGATCGACGAGTACAAGTTCCTCGTCCACCCCAGGATCGCCGGCCACGGCCCGACCCTGTACGAAAGCGGGCTACCCGGGACGCGACGGCTCGAGTTGATCTCGGCGAAGCCGCTCCGCTGCGGCGCGGTTGCCATGCACTATCGGCGCGCGTAGCCGCTATCTCCCTCGAGTGATACTATAGTGGCACTCTGAGAGGGGAAGACCCATGAAAGTTGAGCTGGTAACCAGTCTTAAGCGGCATGCGACCAAGATCCTGGCGGATCTGCATGAGAGTAAAGAGGCCGTGCTGATAACCGAGCATGGCCAGCCATCAGCCTACTTGGTAGATGTGCAGGATTACGAGTTTATGCAGCGCAGATTGGCGCTGCTAGAAGGATTGTCCAAAGGAGAGCGAGCAATTCTGGAGGGTAAAGTCACCCCCCATGGCGAGGCCAGGGAGCGGATGCAGAAGTGGCTGAAATAACGTGGACAGATCCGGCGCTGGATCAGCTGGGCGAGATAGCGGAGTACATTGCTCTGGACAAACCTGACGCGGCGGTAGACCTTGTTAAGCGGGTTTTTTCTATAGTAGAGCAACTTGAGCAGTTTCCGGACTCTGGCCATGTTCCTTCAGGGTTGCCCAATTCGATCTACCGGGAACTGTATGTCAGGCCATGCCGAATTTTCTACCGGCAGGACAATGGCGTCGTTCTTGTCATACACGTGATGAGAGAAGAAGGGCAGCTCCGCAAGCTTCTTCTGGACGCTGAGTTGAACAGCTAACAACCAGTCACAGGCGGCCAGCTTCGACCAGATGCTAAATACAGAACGCAGGCGATAGGTTGGTGTCAAGTCATGACTGAGCCAAGAGTCGAGTGGTGGATCCGGCCAGTGATCCAGACGAAAGAATCCCGGAATTTTTTCTTCCCGGGCTCCGAAAGTCCATGACAAAAAAGAAACTACCGTGACGGAAAGTAGCTCGCGCGCGGTTTATGAAGAATATGGGGGTGTTATGAAAGCTAAAGTAGTAGCTGATGCTGGTATTTCACTCTACACCGAATCATTCGGCAATCCGGACCATGAACCCGTTGTTCTTGTCATGGGTGCAATGTCGTCGGCAGTTTGGTGGCCTGATGATTTTTGTATTCGGCTGACCGAAATAGATCGTTACGTAATCAGGTACGATCATCGTGACACAGGAAAATCCACCAGCTATGAGCCAGGCGAAGCCCCATATTCTGTCGAGCATCTTGCAGATGATGTGGTTCGCGTAATGGATGGCTATGGGCTGCCGGCAGCCCACTTGGTAGGCATGTCTCTGGGAGGTTTTCTGTCCCAGCTCGTTGCTCTCAAGTACCCGAGCCGGGTAAAGAGTTTGACGCTGATATCTTCAGAGCGGTTGGCAGATACAGACCCGGATATGCCTACGCTAAGTCCTGCAGTCATCGACTATCACCAGCAGGCAGGAGCGCTTGACTGGTCTGATAGAGATGCAGTGGTGGAGTATCAGGTTGGAGCATGGCGAATCAACGCCGGTACTGCCCATGTATTTGAAACCGAAAAGATTCGCAAGATCGCTCAGGAAAGCTATGATCGCACGCAAGACATTTTGACTACATTCAATCACACCACATTAGGTGGGGGCGAGGAATGGCTTGATCGGCTGAATGAGATCACTGCCCCGACACTGATCATTCATGGCACAGAAGACCCGGTGCTGCCTTATGCACATGGATTGGCTCTGAAAGACGCGATTCGTCATTCAGAACTGCTTACACTGCAGGGTGCTGGGCATGAGCTGCATTCCGCTGACTGGCCAGTGATTATTCAAGCACTGAAGAAGCAGACATCAGAATCATAGACGGCGGGTATAAAATGATGCAGGTAGTGTCGATAGATTAAGAATCATCACCCGTGCGCTTAGACAAACCGGGGAGTGCTGACGAACGCATATAGATTCGAAGAATAGCGAGGAGGTTGCTCCTGATTACCAATGTCTGAGAAAAACAGTGAGGAATTGCATGAGTCTGCCATGTCCATTCTGTGGATTTGAAGCATCTGACTTCAGGGAGAGTTACAACTGGCGATGCGGAAAGTGTGGCAAAGACTACGCGGGATGGCTTATCGATCAGAAAGCGAGAGCCAGTTCGCCGAGGGGTGCTACGCATGACAACGCAAGGAAGAATGAGCCGCTGTTTTCACGGCAGAATATCCCTTCTGAAGCTGAGCCCGTGAAGTTTGCTCAATCGTTGTTTGTATTGGCAATCCTTCTGTTGTTGGTTATGAGCTTCGTCATCGAAGGCATATTCTCGTGGGTTTTCCCTGTTTCGATACCTTTGGTCGGCTATTACGCCTTTACCATGCATAAAACAGGCTACGCCATTTCTCAGCACGCTGTTTATCACCGTGACAGGAATGCGATTATGTACAGGATTCATTTATGGGGGGCTGTCGCGTATATTTTTCTGGCCTCTGGTGTTTGGTTCTATTGATGGTGGGCATATAACCGACAGAGTATGTGGGTCAGCGCAAAGCGCCATCGTTTACAGCCGGTGCTTGTCTTCACCCCGGCGGCGGAGCAGTATTCAAGCGGGGTGACCTGCACTGAATCAGGGGTGCCCGTTGATGTAGTGGTTGTCCCTTTAGAGAGGTGTCCAGTGAGTTGGCCTCATCACCTGATGAATCCTGAATCGTTGTCCACGTTGTTCGATTCCATCGATGAGCTGGACAGGTTGAATGTGTTCGAGATCACCCTCAAGAGAGAGGGCCCGGTTCTGGCGCTTCGCGCGGACCTTCCCCGATTTCCGGAGCGCCCCTCGAAGCGTTGGCCGCCCGGCGCGAATCGGGTTCAGGTCTCCATTGAGCTTCTGGGGGTTGAAGGGCTTTCGCTATCTGGATTCGCGCCCGTGAATCACGGGCATCTGGAGGTGGAGCCTTCGCTGCCAGGCTACGCGTTTTCGTTTCATGCGCAGAACCTGGCGCTGAGTGGAAGGTGTTCCGGCCTGCGCATCGCGGGCGTCAGTGCTTATCTGGAAGCATAAGCAGGAGGGCTTTCATGATGTCAGCGGAGTTTCTCATCACTTCCCTGATTGTGGTGCTCATGCCTGGAACGGGCGTGGTGTATACCGTTTCCATGGGGCTTGCACAAGGTCGCGTGGCGGGACTGTTTGCAGCCCTGGGCTGCACGCTTGGCATTCTGCCGCACCTGGCGGCAACGATACTGGGTCTGGCCGCACTGATGCATACCAGTGCTTTGGCGTTTCAGCTGCTGAAGTATGCTGGTGTGGCCTACCTCCTTTATCTGGCTTATGCCACCTGGCGCGACCGCTCTGCGTTTGCCGTAGAATCGGCGCCGTCACGCACAGCTCGACGCGCGATCGTCATCAAGGCGTTCTTGCTCAACATTCTGAATCCCAAGCTCACCCTCTTTTTCCTTGCCTTCCTGCCGCAGTTTGTGGCGCCGGGTGTCGTTCCACCGTTGGTGCAATTGCTTGTCTTGAGCGCCGTCTTTATGCTCATGACCTTTGCGGTGTTTGTGATGTACGGTCTCCTTGCGTATCTGTTTCGCAGGGCCGTTATAGAATCGCCCCGCGTCCAGTCCTGGCTCCGCGGAATATTTGCGGGTGCCTTTGCCGGGTTGGGCGCTCAATTGGCGTTGTCTGAAAGGTAAGTAAGAAGGAGAGCCTGCCCAGATCGCCTCTACGCTGAGTTGACGTAGTTTCCAGGCTGTTGGTTATCCGGTGAATTGTTTTGGTGCGCGCCTGAAGTAAGAACACTTAATTTTCCGAATGCTATTGGTCTGTGATGTACATTTTATAATAAGGGGGAATGAATGAAGATTAGAACGAGCCAGGGAGTTATTACAGGTGGCGAGCTTTTCAATATTGTATCGCATGGATGGTTCATCGGGATATTGGCAATTATGTTTCCATTTTTTATTCTGGGTGCTCTTGGCTTGCTGTTAGTTGGTGAATTCTCTTTATCCGGATTTCTCCTGGTGACCTTTATGGTCCCACTTATAATTGGGATTCAGGCATTGATTTCTGCAGGGATTGTTCTTCTGGGGTTGTGTATCTTTCCTCCCGGAAAAGAAAACTCGTCGTGAAGCGGGAAAATAATGAGATTCTCGGATTCGATAGTGGTGGCTTTGGCCATTGTGCTAATGGTGGCGGGTGTGAATCTTTTCGACGGGTTGACGGACCTGAAGTTCTTCGAAGGAGAAAGATCCCGCTTCATAGTCCCTGTATATGTCCTGGGTAATGCTGCTATGGGTGCTGTGCCTGGCATAATAATAGGGTGGTATGTTACTCATCGCACGCTTCTGATTGGCGCATGTGCCGGATTCGTCTCCGGCGTTATTATTCACTGGATGCTTATTAGCCAGCTCGGCGCCAGAAAAGACGAGCTGGCCGTTCTCGCTACTCACACGAGCTTGGCGGAGGGGGTTGCTTCTGGGATAGATAGTGCCATCGCCCTGTGCGCGTTCTCTGCGCTGGGCATGGTTCTCAGGCAGCGTCGTGAGCGATAGCAATTAGGCCAGCGGATGCTGCCCTGGAAATTCGGTGCCCGTTGGCGAAACTCAAAAGGGCGGCCGGTGTGGGCCAAAAATAGCAGGAGATATTTCGATGTACTCAGGGAGTTGCCTCTGCGGGGGCGTCCAGTTCAACGTAAAGGCGGAACTCGAGCCCATTCAGGTTTGCCACTGCTCGCAGTGTCGCAAAGCGCAGGGCGCGCCGTTTGCGACGAACATTCCGGTAGCCGCTTCGGCGTTCCAGCTGATCAGCGGTGGGGAGTTGCTTACAGAATTCGAATCCTCGCCGGGCAAGAAACGTGTCTTCTGCAGCCGGTGCGGTTCGCCCGTCTACAGCAGCAAAGATACCCTGCCAGGCGTTCTTCGTCTTCGTGCCGGTCTCATCAATGAACGGCTGGGGACTAAACCCATTGCGCATTTTTACACTGCTTCAAAGTGCAATTGGTGGTCTATTAATGACGATTTGCCGCAGTTTGCAGAGGCCTATCTCCCGAAGGGGTGACGGATACCCCAATCAGGCGCCGCACGCGGGGCGAAGGATGTCAGGAACGGTTTTTCGAGGTGAGAATGGCTATCGAATTCAAGGTGAATTTTCCCATAGCGACAGACCAGTTCATTGAGCTTCTCGAAAGCTCCACCCTGGGAGAGCGAAGGCCGATACATGACCGCGTTTGCATGCAGGGAATGCTCGCCAACTCCAATCTTGTCGTTAGCGCTTGGGATGGTGCTTTGCTCATAGGTATTGCGCGCAGCGTCACTGATTTCCACTATGCGTGTTACCTTTCTGACTTGGCCGTTCGTGCGAGCTATCAAAATGCAGGCATTGGAAAACGTTTGCAGTCTCTCACCCAGGAGCAGCTTGGACCGCGATGCAAGCTGATACTCATCGCCGCACCTGCAGCCGATGCTTACTATGCGGGGATCGGGTATGCGAAAAATGATCGGTGTTGGGTCCTGGAGAGAGATATTTCCATTCATACATATCCGGCGTAATGGCGATGATGTCAGAAGGGATGAAATCCCCGCCGTAGCTGATGATAAAGCATGGTGTTTTCCGGGGAGAAGGGAGTTTTTGTGACTAAAGAAGAGGCGTTGAAGGCAAGTCGTAACGGGCAATAGCGGCTCTATTTATGTTTACATCCTATTATTGACAGGGTGGTTATGGGCCTTGAGACCGGACCATTCTTCGGACTTTGTCTTGCCATTATTTTTGTATTTCTTTGGGAGGGCTATGCTTTCCCCTGGTTTCATTTGCAAGCCCTGCAGCCATGGAGCCGGGCCGCAACTACGCCGCTCGGAACGTGCCTTGGAGATGGGTGCTCGGAGTATGCGCTTCCTGGGAGCGGAAAGGCCGTAGGCGTGAAGCGATCAGGCATTGTACGAAGGGGCATTGCGCTGGATGCGCAATTTCGCGAATATAGCAAGCGGCGGCTCAGAACGCCTGGTGGACTGACTCGGAACCTTTATATGATCATTTCGCACAAGCACAAATTCATCTTCATTAAAACCTGTAAGACCGCCGGTACGAGCCTGGAGATTGCGCTTTCCAAATACTGTGGCCCGGATGACATCATCACGCCCATTAGTGCGGTGGACGAGCAGGTTCGTCAGTCGCTGGGCTATCTCGGCCCGCAGCACTACCTGAAGGCGAGGTCGGAGTATACCCTGGCGGATTACTGGCGGTGGATGCGTAAGCGCGAACCGATCAGTCGCTTTTACAATCATATCTTCGCTCAGGATATACAGCGCCTGGTTCCCGCTGACGTATGGAATAACTACTTCCGCTTCTCTATCGTTCGGAACCCGTTTGATCGCGCCGTCAGCCGTTTCTTCTGGCGCCATCGTCGTGGCGAGGTATCGCCAGAGCAATTCCGCAGTTTCCTGTTCAAGGATCCCGAGGCACTGGGCCGCAATCGCAAGCGCACGGAAATTGATGGGGAGTCAGTGGTCGATCTTATGATCCGCTTCGAGCACCTCGAAGAGGATCTGCTGACTCTCTCTGAAAAACTGGGTTTGCCCCGGGACCTGTACACTGAATTCAAGTCCTTTGGCGCGAAAAAAGGCCATCGTCCGAAGAATTCAACCCCCAAAGAGTTATTCGCCGGCTTTGATGATGGCATTGAATTGATCATGAAGGTCTGCAAGAAAGACATTGAAGAATTCGGCTACGGGCCCCCATAGGTCGGGTCGGAGCGTCGTTATTTCCTGACGCAGGTTCACTGATTGATCTGGTGGGCAGGCGCTTTTTTTGTGTGAATGTGGCGTCGGTCAGACGCCTGGCATACATGTCTATGGGAGCATGTGCTGATGGCCTCGTAAGGAGGATTGATATGACACTTCAGGTAACGGCCGTGATGTTCATCGGCATGGGCGCGACCCTGGTCATGGACCTTTGGGGTTACTTTCAGAAAAAGGTTGTGGGTGTGCCGCCGCTCAATTACTGCCTTGTGGGCCGCTGGCTCTGTCATATGCCGAATGGCAAATTCGCGCATCAAAGTATCTTTTCTGCGGCATCAAAGCCCGGGGAGTGCACCGTGGGTTGGGTGGCGCATTATGCCATTGGTATCGCCTTTGCTGGTGCCCTGGTTCTGATTGCCTCTCCGGGCTGGATTCAGCAGCCGACGCTTGTGCCTGCTCTCCTGGTAGGCCTGGCGACGATAGCGATCCCGTTTCTGGTTATGCAGCCCGCTTTTGGTCTGGGAATCGCTGCCGCGAAAACGCCGAACCCGCGCAGAACCCGGATGCTGAGCCTGGCAGCGCATACATCATTTGGACTGGGCTTGTATCTCGCCGCACTGGCGTTCAGCCCTGTGTTGGGAGGTTGAAATGAAATCGATAACCACGTCGCTCATGTTCGTTGGTGATCAGGCAGGCAAGGCCGAAGAAGCTGTGAAACGCTATGTGTCGCTGTTCGCGAATTCGCGGCTCATTGATATCGAACATTACGGTGCCGATGAGCATGAGCCGGAAGGGGCGGTCAAGATCGCGCGGTTCACGATTGGCGGCACCGAATTCCTGGCGATGGATAGCTATCTTGATCATCAGTTTAACTTTACGCCGTCCATCTCCTTGCGCGTAGAGTGCGAGTCGGAGCAGGAGATAGAAGACGCTGCGCGCGTGCTGGCTGAAGGAGGCGCCGAGCTTATGCCGTTGGATAATTACGGCTTCAGCGAGAAGTTCGGATGGCTGAATGACAAGTACGGCGTGTCCTGGCAGCTGAATTTCTCGGCCTCCTGAGGCGCTCCGGCCACATGGAAAACGGGTATCGAAAAGGTGCATCGACGATGAGTGGCAAGACCATGCAGTGCATGACGACGCTGTTGCAACCGGCGAAGCCGGGTGACGGAACGCCCTGGGCGTTCGTGATTCTGCCGAAGAGCGTGGCTGAAAAGCTGCCTCGCCGAGGCAGGACCACTGTGGACGCAAAGATCAACGGCCATGCCTTTCGCGTTACGCTTGAGCCGGATGGCCAGTTGAGTCACTGGTTACGTGTCGATGCCCCGCTCCTTGAAGCCTCGGGCGCATCCGTTGGTGAGAGGGTGACGCTGGATATCACGCCAGTGGCGCGGGAGCCCGAGCCTGAGGTGCCTGCGGATCTGCAAGCGGCTCTTGCGGCAGCACCCGAGGCGCGGGCGGTCTGGGAGGCGACAACCACCATCGCACGCGTGGACTGGATACACTGGGTGACGTCCGCGAGGCAGGCAAAGACCCGTGCCAAGCGGATTCACGATGCCTGCGACATGCTCGCCTCCGGCAAGCGGCGTGTGTGCTGTTTTGATCCTTCCGGCTATTACAGCAAAGCGCTTAAAGCCCCGGAAGTGGCTAGCTGAAACAACAACATGTGTCGAATCTGCTCCGCCCTGAACGACGGGATGATGATGCGGCCCTGTCGGCCGCAGGCATCACGCCGCGACAGCTTCAGGAAGGAGATCACTGATGATTACCGTATACGGATTTGGCAAAGTCACCCCGTTGGTAGAAGGCATCACACGCGACTTGCGTGCGCTCTGGGCGCTGGAGGAATGTGAACTGGCCTATCAGGTTCGCGGGCTGGATGACTTTGCCGGGGAATTGCATCAACCGGCGTATCTCAGCATCAACCCGTTCGGACAGGTGCCGGCCATCGAGCATGATGGCCTGGTGATTTTTGAATCCGGCGCTATCGTGGCCTATCTGGCGAATCAGTCAGAAAAGCTCTTGCCGGCGAATGCGGCGGAACAGGCTCATGCACTGCAATGGTCGTTTTCTGCCTTGGATACGGTCGAGCCAGCGATGACGCAGATTGCCGCGATGGATTTGTTCGAGCCGGATGCCGGCTGGGTAAAGGCGCGACGCCCCGCGCTGGTGAAAATGGCAAATGATCGTCTTGCAGTGCTCGAACAGGTCTTTGCTGACAAGGACTATCTGTTGGGTGACCGGTTCACGTATCCGGACATTCTGATGGCGGCGGCCTTGTGCCAGATTCAGCATACGGATCTTCTGAAGGCCTTCCCCAGCGTCACCGCGTATCGCAGTCGTTGTCTGGCCAGATCAGCGTGGCGCCGGTGCCTTGACGCCTATCATCAGCGTCTGGCAGCGTAATACGGTATTGCAGTTCGTCAATGAGGTATCTGTAGCGACGCCACGCCACACGAAAGTGCATTCCGGGGCGCACATAGCAAGGAGGTCGACGTATGAGCGACAAAATGCCTGCCACAGACACACCGGAGAACTGGGGCGCGGCCAGCCGGGGTTATGCAGAGGACGTTGCGCCGGTCCTGATGCGCGCTTTTACTGAGCCGTTGGTCGAGCGGCTTGCTGTGGATCAAAGCGCGGAGGTGCTGGAAGTAGGTGCTGGTTCCGGAGTGCTTACCGAAGCGCTGTTTCCCCGGGTGAAATCGGTGATGGCCACCGATTTTGCCCCGAAAATGATTGAGGTGCTGCGCGAGCGGTTGCGGGCGGCGGGGGCTGCGAACGTTCAGTGCAAGGTCATGGACGGTCAGTCTCTGGCGTTTCCTGACGCGAGTTTCGATGCCGCAGCGTCCAGCTTCGCGCTGATGTTCTTCCCGGATCGGGTAAAAGGCTTTGCGGAGCTGTGCCGCGTGGTGCGTCCTGGCGGCCGCGTGGCCGTGACCGGTTGGGCTGGTCCGGACCGGTTCGAGTCGTTCGGGCTTTTTCTGGCTGCCGTGCAGGCCGCATTCCCGGATATGCCGGCGCCGCCGTCCCCGCCGCCTGTTTTTCGCCTGTCTGATCCTGCGGCTTTCAAGTCAGAGATGGAGGCCGCCGGGTTTCGTGATGTCCAGGTAGAGTTTGTTGCACGTGAACTGGCATTGCCTGACTTCGACGGACTGTGGCGCATGATGACGGCGGGCGCGCCGCCCGTGCAGGCGTTGCTGGATCGCGTTGGCCCTTCCGGCAAAGATCGCCTCCGCGAGCGCCTGTACGCGATCATCGAGGAGCGGTTCCCGGGCGGCATCATCAAGGTAACCAATGTGGCGACCCTGGGCGTGGGTGTCGCCCCGTGATGAGGGCCCACAGGTACTGCTGATCGGGCTGAAACGAAGTGCAGCGTATGCCGAGGTGCAAATATGATGGCGTACACCATGGTAGGCACGCAGGATCTGGAGAAAGCGCGGGCGTTTTACGACCCTGTTTTTGACAACATGGCACTGGAAGTCTGCTGGGAAGATGAGGCCTGTGTTTCTTACGGCAAGAACGATGATCTGAGTTTCCCGCGTTTCTTCGTCGGCTATCCGTTTGATGGCAAGCCGGCCAATGTCGGCAACGGCGTCATGACCGCATTCCAGTTTGAAGAAACGAATCAGGTGGATCGTCTTTACGAGTTGGCCATGCAGCACGGCGGCAGTTCAGAAGGTGAGCCCGGCTACCGACCCCAGTACGCCGAGGGCTTTTACGCTGCTTACGTCCGCGATCCGGATGGCAACAAGCTGGCGTTTGTGATGTATCCGAAAGAGTAAACATCAGCGCGAAATCCACAGCAGTTAATCGACTGAGAGTCTTGTCATGAAGAAGATACATATCGCGATTTCCACCGATGATATCGAAAAGACCGTGACGGACTACACGGAGCGCCTGGGCTTTGCGCCCTGTGTGCTGGTGCCGCAGCAGTACGCGTTATGGAGAAGCGATACGCTGAACCTGTCCGTCCGTCAGGATGTCACCGCCCGCCCGGGCTCACTCCGGCATCTCGGATGGGAGGACCCCGACGCGACGGCATTCACCCAGAATGCCGACGTTAACGGTGTCGTCTGGGAACGATTTAACGCAGCGCATCAGGCAGAAGAAATTAATGCGTTATGGCCTGATGCCGGTTACAAACCTTGACCTTCCCCCCGTGTCAGACATTAAGTTCGATGCCATGAAACCAGAAGAGATAGCCGCGCAGCTCCGCTGCCCCAATGGGGACCAGGCAGGCGACGTGGCGCAGCGAATGAACCATGCCAATCAGAGCGCGAATCGTGCGTGCCTGGAGCTCCTGCAGGTGGCGACGGGGGACCGGGTGCTGGAAATCGGGCCCGGCAATGGTGCTTTCGCAGGGGAGATTGTCGCCGGGGCGGCGCAGGTCGCTTATACCGGGCTGGACTGGTCCGCCGACATGGTCGACGCAGCACGCAAGCTGAATCGGGCGCTGGTGCAGCAGGGGGAGGCGGCATTTCTGCAGGGAAGCTCGGACGCCTTGCCTTTCCAGCGCGCGAGTTTCGACAAGGTGCTCTCGGTTCACACCCTCTACTTCTGGGAACACCCGGAACGCCACCTGAACGAGATTCGGCGCGTGATGAAGCCGGGTGGCCGTTTTTGCCTTGCCTTCGCCGACCGGGCTTTCATGCAGGCGCTGCCGTTTGTTGCCCATGGATTCACGCTGTACGACTTCCCGCACGCGGAGCGTCTGCTGCGCGCCAGCGGGTTCGACATTCTGGCCGAACGGCAGCTACAGGATACCGGGCACAGCAATACCGGTGATGTGGTGGACAAGGTCATCAACATCATCGTGGCGACGGTGCCCGCCTTTCATGTGAGCAGCCGGCCAATTCAGCAAGATCCGGGTCGGTAACCGACGCATGGCCTCATAGACTGACCTCGCACAACACCGCAAAGGCGGATCACATGAGGTCAGTCACATGAGGTCAATCACATGAAAAGGCTCGAAGGTAAGGTGGCTATCGTAACGGGGGCGAGTGCCGGCATCGGTGAGGCGACGGCGCGCCTGTTTGCGCAGGAGGGCGCCTCGGTGGTGGTGGTCGCGCGTCGTGCTGAGGTGCTTGATGCGCTGGTGCATGCCATCACCAAAGCCGGTGGTGAGGCATTGGCTGTCGCGGGTGATGTGGGTGAGGAGGCGTTTGCCCGCGTTATGGTCGAGCGCACGCTGGCGCGCTTTGGTCGTCTGGACATTGTTATCAACAATGCGGGCATACTGGGCGCCATGGGGCCGGTACCGGACATGGCCTTGTCGGATTGGCAGCAGGTGATCACGACCAATCTGACCAGTGCTTTTCTGGCGGCGAAGTATCAGTTGCCGGCGATGTTGGCGAGTGGCGGCGGCTCGCTTGTTTTCATGTCGACGTTTGTGGGGCATACGGCAGGTATGCCGGGCATGGCGGCGTACGCGGCGAGCAAGGCGGGCCTGGTCGGCCTGACGCAGGTGTTGGCTGCCGAGTATGGCGCGCAGCGTATCCGGGTGAATGCCTTGTTGCCGGGCGGTACGGATACCGAGGCTGCGCGGGAGTTTGCGGATACGCCTGAGGCTCAGGAATTCGTGGCGGGCCTGCATGCGTTGAAGCGTATCGCCGCGCCAGAAGAAATCGCGCACGCTGCACTGTATCTGGCGTCGGATGACGCCAGCTTTACCACCGGTTCTGCCATGCTGGTGGACGGCGGTGTATCCATCAATCGAGTTTGAGGGATTCGACTCTTCCTGTCCGAGGACCAGGCCATGGCTTTATCTGATTATGAACGCGTTGAAAAAGCGATGGCTTATATGGTCGATCATGCGTCGCGCCAGCCGAGCCTTGATGAGGTGGCCGCGCAGGTGCACCTCAGCCCCTATCACTTCCAGCGGCTGTTTTCCCGCTGGGCGGGCACCACGCCCAAGCGTTTTCTGCAGGCCGTTACGCTGGAACGCAGCAAGCTTTTGATCGAGGATGAGCAGGCGCTGCTGGCGGTATCGCACAGCGTTGGCCTGAGCGGCGGCTCACGGCTGTACGATCATTTTGTGCAGCTGGATGCGGTGACGCCGGGCGAGTACAAGCGCAAGGGGGAAGGGCTGGCTATCCAGTACGGGTTTCACCCCACTCCGTTTGGGCCGATGTTTGTGGCCATGACGCAACGGGGCATCTGCCGCCTGGCGTTCGTGGGCGATGGTGGTGCTGACGATCCGGTGGCGGCGCTGCGCCGGGACTGGCCGTTAAGCACCGTTGAGGAAAATATGACGGTCACTTCTGCGGTAATAGAAAATTTGTTCAGCGCGTCATCGAAGGGCCAGAACGGGCCGCTGTCGTTGCATGTTGCGGGCACCAATTTCCAGATGGCGGTATGGCGAGCCTTGCTGCGTATTCCGCCGGGAAAACTGGCAAGCTATTCCCAACTCGCTCGGGTGTTGGGTCGTCCCGGTGCGGCCCGCGCGGTAGGGAATGCCGTGGGCGCCAACCCCATCGCATTGCTGGTCCCCTGTCATCGGGTGATTCAGCAAAGTGGTGCGCTGGGGGGCTATCGCTGGGGCCTGATGAAAAAGCAGATGGTGCAAGCCTGGGAATTGGCCGAGAAAGCAACAGACCCGATCGAGGGCCGGGCAAACTGACAGTCCGCGGCCGCAGCGACGTCAGAGCCAGTTGCCCATCAGAATAAACGGCGCCCAGTAATAGGGGTGACTGAAAGGCCGGTCCGGGTTGGTGATATACGGCTCAGGCACATTGCCTGATGCAGGCCTGGCCAGACCGCGTGTCAGGTTTTCCGGTACGGCAGAGAGGTCCATCTGGCCGCCCAGCAACGCCAGTTGGGCGCGACGCAGTGCTTCGGCCTTGTGCGTCTGCGCGTGCACCCGATGGTCGTAGAACTGCTGCATGAACAGGCCGGTGCTGGCATCGGCGACCGGCCACAGGGTGGCAATGACCGCTCGCGCGCCCTGACGCTGGGCCATCACACCGAACCCTTCGACTTCGCGCCCGTTATCTCCCGGACCGCCCACGGCGGTATCGCATGCCGACAGGGTGAGCAGATCAACCTCATGCAGAGGGAAGGCGCCATGGCGAAAGTCTTCCAGACTGAGTCGTTGATCGTTACCGAGCACCAGGAAGGAATCCGCTTCAGTGCCGTGCCCGAAATGAAAGTGGCTGGCGATATGCACTACCGGATACGCGTCTTCGAGTATTTCGGTCAATGCGTCGGCATCAAATTCGCCATCCAGATGAATGCTGCCGTGCAGCATGCCGCCTTCGGGATTGCGCAACGGATCGCGCACCACCGAGTGCAGCTCGAACGGCACTGCGGGCAGTGCAGAGAAACCGGCAGCCGCTTCGCTCACTCCCAGGCCAGCGACGCGCCAGTCGGTCCGTGGTGGTGTGGTCAGATTGGTGCGTGCGGCGGCGGTGTAAATGCTGAGGGCATAGTCTTCAACCAGCCAGCGTTCGCCGGAGTGCAGGGCGGCCAGCGGCAAGTAACGGAGATTGGCGTCCAGGCCCAGCATCAGCACGCGCGCCTGGGCTTGCTGCAGATCATCATGGACGGGGGCAATCAGCACGTCATAGAGCGCGCGTGCTGGCGCCTGCGGATCGCGTCGCGGGTCCTGGAGGACCTGCCGATAGGCAAGGATCAGGCGGTTGAGTTCAGCTTCGCTGATGGCGCTGTCACGATGCAGCTGTACATCGGCCGTGGTGACGAGAATGCGCAGCCGCTCTGGTGTCACCAGATAATGCAGCAGTACGGTGCCCGGGCCGAGCTGCCGGAGTGTGCCTTGCAGTGCGCGCAGGCTGTCCAGGTCATGTTCAGCAAAGGCCATGGCCCGTTCGGGGCCGAGTGCAGCAAAGGCGGAGCGCAGGTCCTGCAGATGTGCCTGGTAAGCCTGCCGGGCCACAGCCAGATCTGCTTGCAGGGTCTGATAACGCGCCTGCTGCGCGGCGTCTCTGGTGGCGCGCGGCAGGCGTGACAGTTCATCGTACTCGCGGCCGAGGGCGGCCAGGTTGGCACCAATCTCGTTGTAACGTGCCACCCATGGCGCCTCGAAGGCATTGCTGGTTGCTGCGCCAGAAACCCCCGCCGCGCGCTGGTCACGGCGCACGAAGTCCACATACTCCTGTTCCTTGAGCAGGCCGAGTATCTGTTCGGCCTCGCCCAGACGCCCCTGGCTGATCAGCAGGTCGGCCAGCTCGGTGTAGACGACGCGTTTGTCTGCGAGCAAGGACGTTTGCAACGCGGCATCCAGGGTCTGTGCACCGGCGCGCAGTGACTGGATGGCGTTGACGGCGCGCTTGCCGTAGAACGCCGCTTCGTAAGGCCGATCCATCAACAGCAACAGCTGTTGCAGTGCGTGGTTGACCTGCCATTGCAGCGCCGGCGCGGACGCCATGTCTGCGACCACCAGGGTTTCTTCATAGATGGCCAGTGCCTGCTCATACTGCCCGAGGTGCTGGCGTGTACGACCCTGCGCGAATGCTGCACTGTGCTGTGCTGAGAAGCCGATGTCCTGGTAGATCGTCTGTGCTTGCTGATAGTGGCGCAAAGCTCTGGCATGCCTGCCCTGGGCTTCGTACACGCTGCCTATGCCGTACAGGCTGGCCGCTTCCGCATGGCGCCGGTGTGTACGGCGGGCGATGCGCAGGGCCTGTTTGTGGTGGGCCAGCGCGGCGTCAAGTTGGCCCAGCTGCTGGAGGGCGTTGGCACTGTTGTTGAGTGCGGCGCGCTCGCCGTCGCGGTCGCCACTGTCGCGCATGATCTCGATCGCTTGCTGATAGTATTCCAGCGCCTGCCCGGATTGGCCGAGCTGATGGTGGGTCACGCCAATATGCATCAGCGAGCGGCCTTCCCAATAGCGATCGCCCAGCGCGCGATAGCGCGCCAATGCCTGCTCGCCATGGGCCAGCGCGAGCGCATACTGGCCGAGTTCGCCGTACAGGACATACAGGTTGTTGTGGATCAGTGCTTGCAGCGAGATGTCTTCCGCCCGCTGCGCACTGTCCAGCGCACGGGACAGTGTTTCGACGGCGAGCGTATTGTTTCCCTGGAGCTGATACAAGGTGCCGATATAAAACAGGGCGTCGCTTTCAAGACGTACATTTTCAAGACTGTCGTCGCTGATTTCGCGGGCGATGACCAGTACCTGCTGATGCTCCGTCAATGCGGCGGCGTACTGGCCCAGATCCTGATACAGCAGAGCGAGGCGTCGTCGTGAGCGTGCTTCGCCAGCTAAATCGCCGAGCTCGGCGCGCTTGAGTAATGCTTGCTGGTAGTGCTCCATGGCTTGGGGATAAAGCGCCAGGCGCTCATAGACGATGCCGAGGTTGTTGTGGGTGGTGCCCTCTGCCTCGAGCGCCGCAACCTCGCGGTGAATCTGCAACGCTTGCTGATAATGCTCCCGGGCCTCTTCCAGCGCACCAAGGCTCAGAGAGACGTCGCCGAGATCCTGAAGTGCCCCGCCTTCGCGGCTGCGATCGCCCAGTTCACGATGCAGCGCCAGGGCTTGCTCATAGTGACTGCGTGCGCAGGCGTACTGTCCAAGGTCTTCATATTCGTAGCCGAGGGCGTGCAAGGTCTCGGCTTCGCCGTGCCGGTCGCCGAGTTGGCGGTGCTGCGCCAGCGTGGCTTCGAGCTCAGGCTCGCTGCACACCGGTGACGGCGGGGTGGCCTTGTGCAGACTGGTGCAACCACTGAAGCTGGCCAACAGGCACAGGAGCGGCAGCAGGGGATGGTTTTTCCGGGTGGTGTATCGCAATGGCAGCATGGCCATGGCAGGCGCCTACTGTGTAGTTGATGGGTCTTGTGAGAGGGACAGATCGGCCATAGTCCACAAGGCCGCCAGCAAGGCGACCGGCGCTGTCTCGGCGCGGAGGACGCGGTTGCCGAGGGCGAAGGCGATGAAACCGGCGTCTTGGGCGGCGGTCAGCTCGCCCTCGGTCAAGCCGCCTTCCGGGCCCGTCAGCAGGGCAAGGCTGCTGGCGGCGCGCAGCTGCGCGGGCGCCAGCGGTTGTTCGCCGGGATGGGCAATCAGTTTCAGGTCGGCATCGGTATGTTGCACGAAGGTGGTCAGCGGCAGCGGTGGCAGGATCGTCGGGACGCGGTTCAGGCCGCACTGCTCGCAGGCACTGATGGCCACCTGTTGCCAGTGGCGGCATTTCTTTTCCAGCCGTTCGCCATCCAGCCGCACGTCGGTACGTTCGGTCAGCAGCAATTGAAAGGCGGTGGCGCCCAGTTCGGTGGCTTTCTGGATGGCGTAATCCATGCGCTCGCCCTTGATCATCGGCAGGGCGACGGTCACGGGCCAGGGCGCGCTGCGGTCGTCGTGGCTGTGGGCATAGGGAATGGCGGTGACGCTCTTCTTGCTGATGGCGCTGATGCGCGCCGACCATTCGCCGCCGTCGCCGTTGAACAGGCTGATCTCGTCGCCCACCGCCATGCGCAGCACGCGGGCGATATGGTGACTGGCGTCCGCACCCAGTTCGGTGGGCGTGTCGAGGGCGAAGGGTTGCGGGTCATAAAAGCGGCGCATGGCGGATCCGATAGCGGGTGTTGATCCGGCTATGGTAGCGGAAAGGCGGTGCGCGGCGCTCCCTCATTGTTCAGTCGCGGGTGGCGAGATTGATGCCTTCCCAGGCCACCTCGGCCAGATGGTCAATCTGTTCTGGTGTGATGATATACGGCGGCATGAAATAGGTGACGTTGCCCAGTGGCCGCAGCAGCGCTTCGCGCTTCAGGGCATGCTGGTAAACGCGCAGGCCGCGCCGTTCGCGCCAGTCGTAGACTTCGCGGGTTTGCTTGTTCTTGACCATTTCCACGGCGGCAATCATGCCGGTCTGGCGTACTTCGGCCACATGCGGGTGATCTTCAAAACGCGCCAGTGCCTGGCCCATGTGCGCCGCCAGCTTCTGGTTTTCGTTGATCACGTCATCGGTTTCGAAAATCTTCAGTGTGGCCAGGGCGGCGGCGCAGGCCAGCGGGTTGCCGGTAAAACTGTGCGAGTGCAGGAAGGCCCGCAGGGTGTTGTAGTCGTCGTAAAACGCGTTGTAGATCTCATTGCTGGTGAGCACGGCGCACAGCGGCAGATAGCCGGCAGTCAGGCCTTTGGAGAGCGCCATGAAGTCCGGCGTGATGCCGGCCTGTTCGCAGGCAAACAGGGTGCCGGTGCGGCCGAAACCCACCGCGATCTCGTCGGCGATCAGGTGGACGCCATACTTGTCACAGGCTTCGCGCAGCAGCTTCAGGTAGATCGGATGGTACATGCGCATGCCGCCGGAGCATTGCACCAGGGGTTCCACGATCACGGCGCAGATTTCTTCGTGGTGTTCCGCCAGGATGGCTTTCATGCCAAGGAACTGGCGCCGGGAATAAGCTTCCCAGCTTTCGCCTTGTTCGCGGTGAAAGCAGTCCGGGCTGGGCGCGGTGTGCACTTCCATCAACAGCGGTTTGTAGGTGGACTTGTACAGATCCACATCGCCGACGGCGAGGGCGGCGAGCGTCTCGCCGTGATAGCTGTTGCCCAGGGTTACGAAGCGATGCTTGCGCGGCTTGCCGACGTTCTGCCAGTAGTGGAAGCTCATCTTCAGTGCGACTTCGATCCCGGAGGAGCCGTTGTCGGCGTAGAACACCCGGTCCAGTCCCGGTGGTGTGATCGCCACCAGCTGCTCTGAGAGCGCCACCACCGGCTCGTGGGAAAAGCCTGCCAGGATCACATGTTCCAGCTGATCCAGTTGCTCGTGTACCGCCTGATTGATGCGCGGATTGGCGTGCCCGAACAGGTTCACCCACCAGGAGCTGACGGCATCGATATAGCGGTTGCCGTCGAAGTCATGCAGCCATACGCCCTCACCGCGCTTGATCGGGATCAGTGGCAGCGTCTCGTGATCCTTCATCTGTGTGCAGGGATGCCAGAGGACTTGCAGGTCTCGCTCGATGATGTCGCGGTTGCTGGTCATGGGGGGTGGGTACTCCCTGGGGTTGAGGCTTGGGAGACAAGGGTACTGTGCTGGAGCCTTTGGGGGTAGGGTGTGTGGCGTCGTGCGCCGGGAATACACGGATGCGAAGAGGGCGTAGGGTGTGCTGAGCGTAGCGAAGCGCACCGCTTGCTCACGTTCACTACTGCACTCTGGCAATGGCTCCTCAAAAAACCCGAAACGCCCTGCTGTGACGTCGGTTGTTGCCGGGCGTCCGCGGGGGCGGTGCGCTTCGCTGTGCTCAGCACACCCTACGCACACCCTACGGCCCCCCCACGGGGCGTTCTGCTCCGTGAGGGGCGCGCGGGGGGCTTAATGCGCGGGTTGCAAATCGCTCATTTCTTCGCCGGTGTTGCCCATGTCCTTGCTGATGTACAGGTACATGGCCGGTACAACGAACAGGGTGAACAGGGTGCCCAGGGTCATGCCGGTGGCGATGACGAAGCCCATGGCGAAGCGTGAGCCGGCGCCGGGGCCGCTGGCGATCAGCAGGGGCACCATGGCCAGTACCAGCGCTGCGGTGGTCATCAGGATCGGCCGCAGACGAATGGAGGTGGCTTCCTCGATGGCGCGGCGCTTGCTCAGGCCCTGCTCCTGGAGCGAGTTGGCAAACTCCACGATCAGGATGCCGTGCTTGGAAATCACACCGATCAGCGTTACCAGGCCCACCTGGGTATAGATGTTCATGGAGGCGGTGGGCCAGTAGAGCCCGCCCATCTGGGCAAAGCCACTGATGATGTTGAGGATCGCCATGCACAGCAAGGCGCCACACACCGACATCGGTACCGACACCAGCATCACCAGCGGATCGCGCCATGATTCGAACTGAGCCGCCAGCACCAGATAGATGATCACCAGTGCGAAGAAGAACGTCAGGATCAGCTGCGAACCTTCGGTGCGGAATTGCCGGGACTGCCCCGCATAGTCGGTGCGGTAGCCCTGGGGCAGGATTTCCGAGGCGGCGCTCTCGAGCACGCCCAGTGCCTCACCCAGCGAGACGCCTGGCCGGGGCACGGCCGATATGGTGATGCTGTTGAGCTGCTGGAAGCGGTTCAACTGCTGCGGCTGCACCGTGTGCTTGAGTGTCGCAAAAGTTGACAGCTGCACCAGCTCGCCGCTGCGGGTGCGGGTGTAGTACTCCAGGATCTGATCCGGGTTCAGGCGGTCGGCACGCTGCACCTGGGGAATCACTTTGTAGGAGCGATTCTCCAGCGCGAAGCGGTTGGCAAAGCCACCGGCCAGCATCCCGGACATGTCCTGGTTCAGGCTGCGCATGTCGATCCCCAGGGCGGCGGCCTTGTCCCGGTCGATGACGATTTCCGCACGCGGCTTGTCGATCTTCAGGTCGGTGTTGAGAAAGATGAACTTGCCACTTTCATACCCCTTGCCGACGATCTGCTGCACCAGCTCACTGGCCGCAGCGATAGGCTGCGTGGTGCCGATCACGAACTCCACCGGGAAGCCGCCGCCGCCCCCGCTGGGCAGCGGCGGTGGCTGGAACGCTGCCAGCTGCAGCCCGGGGATGGTGCCGATCATGTTGTTGATGTCCTGCTCCAGCACTTGCTTGGTGCTGCGCTCGCGCTGGTCCCAGGGCTTGAGCACCATGCCGGCCAGGCCGTCGCTGGTGCTGCCGGAGCTGCCGCCGCCAAAACCGTTGATCAGGAATACCTTGTCCATTTCCGGCAGCTCCTGCACTTGTCGGCGCAGGGCGTCGGTATTCTGCTGGAAGTATTCCATCGTGGTGTAAGGGTCAGATTCCGCGAACGCGAGAATGAAGCCCTGATCTTCCTCCGGCGCCAGTTCTTCCGGCAGGCTGACAAACAGGAAGTAACAGGAACCCAGTGCAATGGCGCCGAATACCGCAACAACGAGCTTGTCATTGAGCATGGTGTGCAGGCCGTTGCGGTAGGACAGCCGCAGGGATTCGAACTTGCCGTCCAGGTATTTCTCGAGCTTGCCGCCGCCGTTTTCGTTGTGGGGCTTGAGCAATTTGCTGCACAGCATCGGCGACAGTGTCAGCGCCACAATCCCGGAGAGCAGCACGGCGCCAGCCAGGGTGAAGGCAAATTCCACAAACAGGGTGCCGCTGAGGCCGCCGATAAACCCGATGGGCAGGTACACCGCGACCAGGGTGGTGGTCATGGCGACCACCGGCCAGGCCAGTTCGCGGGCACCCTGGATCGCTGCGTCGTAGGGTTGCATCCCCTCCTCAACATGCCGGTGAATATTCTCCAGCACGATGATCGCATCATCCACCACGATGCCGATCGCCAGCACCATCGCCAGCAGCGTCAGCAGGTTGATCGAGAAGCCCATCAGCAGCATCAGGAACATGGCGCCGACCATGGACAACGGAACGGCTACAGTGGGAATGATTACTGAACGCAGTGACCCCAGGAACAGGAAGATCACCACGATGACGATGATGACCGCCTCGACAATAGTGGTCAGTACCTCACTGATGGCGCTCTGGATGTATTCCGTGGAGTCGTAGGGAATATCACCGGACAGGCCGTCGGGCAGCTCGGGAATGATGTCGGTATCCCAGACCTCGCGCACCGCCTGGATGACGTCCAGGGCGTTGGCGTCAGGCGCGACTTCGATGCCGATAAACGTGGCGGCCTGGTCGCCGAACGTCACGGTGGTGGCATAACTTTCTGCGCCCAGCTCGATGTCGGCGATGTCGTCCAGGCGGATGATGGCACCGCCTTCTTCGCGCACGATCAGTTGCTCGAATTCCGCCGCCGTCTGCAGATCGGTCTGTGCTGTCAGGTCGACACTGACCATGGCGCCCTTGGTGGAGCCCACGGCGGAGAGCACGTTGTTGGCCTGCAGGGCGCCGAACACATCACTGGCCGTGACGCCCAGTGCCGTCATGCGCTCCGGCTTGAGCCAGATGCGCATGGCGAAGGTGCGGCCGCCGAGGATTTCAGCGCGCTGTACGCCGGGCACCGTGGACAGCAACGGCTCTACGACCCGCACCAGATAGTCGGTGATCTGGTTGTTGTCGAGAATCTCGCTGTAGAACGCCAGATACATGGCAGCTGTGGCATCGCCTTCCGCGAGCTCGACCACAGGGTCTTCCGATTCCGCCGGCAACTCGCCGCGCAGCTTGTTGACCTTGGCGGCCACCTGGGTCAGCACTTCGTTGGGGTTGGCATCCAGGCGCAGGAATGCCTGGATGCTGGAGACGCCGCCGAAGCTGCTGGAGGTGATGTAATCAATGCCGTCCGCCGTGGCGATTTCCCGTTCCAGGGGCGCGGTGATGAAGCCCTGGATCAGGTCGGCGTCGGCGCCAATGTAGGCGGTGGTTACACTGATCACCGCATTCTGCAATTCCGGATACTGGCGTACGTTCAGCTCCATCGCGGCGCGCACGCCGAGCAGGAAGATGAACAGGCTGACCACACTGGCCAGCACCGGCTTGCGGATAAAGATGTCGGTAAATTTCATGTGTCGTTATCCCGGTGCTGATCAGGTGTTGTCAGGCGTCGGTGCGGTATCGGCCTGCGGTGCGGCTTCGTCGCTGATGATCACGCTGGCGTTGTTGCTCAGCTTGAGCAGGCCGGATGTGGCCACCCGGTCGCCGGCTTCCAGGCCTTCGGTGATGGCCACCATATCGCCGAGGGTACGTCCCGTACGCACGAAGCGGCGGCTCACCGTGAGGCTGGGTTCGCCGTTCTCGTCTGCCTCGCCCTCAATCACCACAAACACGGCGTTGCCGTAGGGGTTGTAGCTGACGGCGGTCTGCGGAATGGCCAGCAGCGCTTCGGCATCGCCGAGATCAATGTTGACCCGGGCGAACATGCCCGCGCGCAGTTTGTTGTCCGGGTTGTCCAGCGTTGCCTGGATGGTGAAGTTGCGGGTGCCCGGATTGATGCCCGGTTCCATGGCGGTGATCTGGCCGCTGAAGCGCTCACCGGGCCAGGCGTCGACGGTGGCCTCGATATCCATTTCCAGCTGAATGCTGGCCAGTCGTTGCTCGGGCAGGCTGAATTCGATGTACACCGGATCAAGCTGTTGCAGGCTCACCACCGGGGTGCCCGGTGACAGGTATTCGCCCAGATCGACCTGGCGAATGCCCAGCTGGCCGGAGAAGGGCGCGCGAATGGTCTTCTGGTTGACCCGGGCCTGCTGGGCGTTGAGGGCGCCGCTGGCCTGATCCGCCTGACTCTGGGAGCGATCCAGTTCCGCCTTGGAAATGCTGCCCTGCTGGTTCAGCCGCTTGCTGCGGTCCAGTTCCAGCCGCGCCAGCTCGGCCGCGGCTCGCAGGGACTGCAATTCGGCGCGGTCGGTGGCGTCATCCAGCTTCAGCAGAATGTCACCTTTTTCAACCATATCGCCGGAATTGAATCGTATTTCGGTGACGATGCCGGCAGATTCCGTGGTCAGCTGAGTGCCGTTGACGGCCCGCGCTGTGCCCACGGCACTGATGCCCCGTGCCCAGCTCGCGTCCTCTGCCTCAGCCACCGTGATGCTGGCGGCTGGCATCGGCATGCTGTCAAAGAACTGGTTCATGCCAATGCGCATGACCGCCTGGATGCCGAACACCAGGCCAAAAACCACGAAACAGGCCAGCAGGACCAGAAACATTTTCTTGTTCATTGCGATGCGCCCTCAATGGGTTGAGCTGCCCGAGCGGCTACGGCCGGTCGGAAATCATCAAACAGGGTGGAACAGATGCGTGACACCAGTGCGTCCAGTGCCACGTCGTCGAACGGATCCAGCAGAGGTTGCCAGTTCAGTCCGTTGAGCTGCGCGGTGCCGTGGCACAGCAACAGCCGGTACGGGTCACGTATATCGTTCTTGTCCAGCACGCCTTCCGCGTGAACCATGTGATGCATGCCAATGGTCATGGCGTATTGTCCCAATGCCAGCTCCAGAGGATAGCGGCCGCGGCTGTCCACATCCCCGGCGTCGATGCCGTCGCTGACAATGCGCGAGACCAGATCGCCAATCGGACGGTGTGCCTCGATGACCGCGTCTCGTCGGCGCTGGGAGGCAGAACCCCACACCGCCTCGGTAAACACGTACTGGGTCAGACGGTAATGATCCGGGTGCCGTTCGGCAAACAGCATGTCAGCCACCATCAGCGCAAACATGCGATCCCGGGACGGTGCATCCCAGTGTGCGGCCCGTGCCATGGTGGCGACCCGTTTCTCAGCCTGGTCGGCGCAGATCGCCAGCAACAGATCCTCTTTCGAGGAGAAATGCTGGTACAGGGTGCCGGTGGCGTAGTCACAGGAGCGCGCCACTTTGGCCATCTGCAGGGTCAGCAGGCCCTGGCCACTAATCTGTTCTCGGGCAGCGTCGAGAAACAGCTGCTCTCGTTCCGCGAGTTCACGCAGGCGTCTTTCCCGGGTCCCCATGGATGACATGTCTCCGGCGATGGGTTGAGTATGGTTGCGAATTCGGACTAAATTATGAATATGATTCACTTTATGAGCAAGAGTCGCTCAGATAGCCAGTCAGGATGACTGAGCGAGCGAGAGCCGTATTGTAAAAATGCGCAGTATCGGGCTATGGCCGGGACATTGGCAGAAGATCGTGACAGATGCTGGCAGTAGCGCGTGAAGGGGCGGGTTCGGTGTGCGGCTCAGTGGCCGGGCATAAACAGGCTGATGGTGTGATTCAGGTGCGCCAGCCCGAGCGGTGTGCACATCAGCTGATCGGGATGGTCCACCAGCAGACCTTGTTGGCGCGCCTTGTCGAGGGGGGCTGCCAGGGTGCTCAGGGGCAAGCCGGTGCGGGCGCTGAATGTCGCGGCGTTGACGCCGTTCACCAATCGCAGCGCGTTCATCATGAACTCACCCGCAAGCTCGTCGGTGGCGACGATCGCGGTACCGCGCCGCGCCGTGCCGCCCTCGGCAAGATAGTCCGCGGGCATACGGGTCTTGCGATAACGCACCAGTTGCCGGCCCTCGGGGGTATCCCGGGTCACCTTGCCATGGCCGCCGGCGCCCAGAGCCAGGTAGTCACCGAAGGCCCAGTAGTTGAGGTTGTGTCGGCATTGCTGTCCGGCCCGGGCGAACGCTGAGACTTCGTAGCGGCCATAGCCGGCTGCCGACAGCAGGGCAAAACCGGCGGCTTCGGTGTCGGCCATGCTGTCGCCGTCGGGCTGAACGGGGGGCGCCCGAAAGAACGCCGTGTTGGGCTCGATAGTCAGTTCGTACCAACTGATGTGCGTTGGTGCGAGCGCGATGGCCTGGCGCAGGTCCGCCAACGCCTCATCGGGTGACTGTCCCGGCAGGGCGTGCATCAGATCCAGATTGAGGTTATCGAACCCGGCGCGGCGCGCTTGCTCTGCCGCCCGCAGTGCTTCGGCACCGCCGTGGATACGGCCCAGCGCGCGCAGATGGCCGTCATGGAAACTCTGCACGCCGATGGAGAGACGATTGATGCCAGCCTGGCGAAAACCGTTGAAGCGATCTTGCTCCACCGTGCCGGGGTTGGCTTCCAGGGTGATTTCGCAGTCTGGTGCCAGGGTCAGGCGCTGCGCCAGGGTGCTCAGCAGGCGGTGATAGAAATCCGGTGACAGCAGGCTCGGCGTGCCGCCACCGAAGAAAATGCTGGTGATCTCGCGCTGCTGCACGTCCGGCAGTTCCTGCTCCAGATCCGCCAGCAGTGCGCTCAGATAAGCGGCTTCGGGCAGCGCGCCGCTGCGCTCATGGGAATTGAAGTCGCAGTAGGGGCATTTGCGCACGCACCAGGGCAAGTGGATATAGAGTGACAGAGGGGGCAGGGGCATAACGGGCCAGGGGCTGATGATCCGGACGGCAAGTGTAGCAGCCAATGCCGGGCAGCGGGTGGCAAGCTGTTCGCGGGGACTGACGCAGGCACTAAAGCAGGCACTAAAGCAGCAGGCACAAAGCAGGCCCGGGGCAGGCATAAAAAAAGGGTGGCCAGCTGGCCACCCTTTTCGTTACTGCCTGGGTCGCAACGCGTGCGTTATGGACCTCAGTTAGCCATGTCCTCGTAGGTGTCTTCCGCAGCATCACGGGTATCCTCGTAGGCTTCATCGGCACTGCGGCCTGCTTCTTCCATCGGGCCGTCGTTGCCCATCAGGGAATCATAGCCGTCTTCCACGCGATCCATGCCGTCATCAAAGGCTTCGCCAGCTTGCTCGCCGGGGCCGGGATCGCCGCAGGCAGACAGGGCGAAAAGGGAAACCAGAGCAAAACCGGCAATATGCATCTTCTTCATGAATATCTCCTCCATGTGACTGAGATGTCAGGCGCTGCTGACATGTGACAAGGCAGAGCCTACTGGTTATTCGTGAAGAATGTGAGGGGCGAGTCTGCCTTTTGGCAGAGGTTTAACACTAATTTGTAGTTCTTTCGCGGTTCCTGACCTGATTTCAGCGAACAGGCAAGCGCTGGCGGGCAACTGCCATGAAGTCGGCGAGCGCTTTACCGCGATGGCTGAGGCGATGTTTTTCTGTTGCCGACATTTCAGCGGCGCTGCACCCGGCGCCATGGGCGAAGAAATGCGGATCGTAACCAAAGCCGCCATGACCTTGCGGCGTCAGGTGTATCGCACCCTCCCAACTCCCCTGGCAAATGATCGGCACGGGGTCTTCTGCGTGACGCATGAAAACAATGACGCACTGGTAGCGTGCACTGAAGGTGTCGGTGCTATCGGCCTGGCTAACCGAGGCACGCAACTGGCGCACCAGTTCAGCATTGTTGTCGGCATCCGAGGCATCCGGCCCGGCGAAGCGTGCGGAATAGATCCCCGGCGCGCCTTTCAATGCATCGACTTCCAGCCCGGAGTCGTCGCTGATGGCGGGCAGGCCGGTATGCATTGCGGCGTTACGCGCTTTGATAATCGCGTTCTCGACAAAGGTCAGGCCGGTTTCGTCGGCTTCCGGCACCCCGAATTCGCTTTGTGGTAACAGCCGTATGCCCAGCGGTTGCAGGATGTCGGCCAGTTCGCGCAGCTTTTTCTGATTGCCTGACGCCAGCACCATGTCCATCAGCAGGCCACCCGGTAAATGGCGATTTCGCCAAACACATTGGGCCACAAGCGAGTGCCAATGCCCGAGGCATGATCATTGTTCAACACCAGCCGGTCGAGAATGCGATAGCCCCGCTGGCGACAATGCGCATCGAAATCGTTGACCGTGCACAGATGAATGTTGGGCGTGTCATACCACTGATAAGGCAGGCGCCGGGATACCGGCATGCGGCCTTTGAAAAACAGATAACCGCGCACGCGCCAGTGGCCGAAATTGGGGAACGTGACAATCGCCTCGCGGCCGACGCGCAGCATTTCTGCAAGCACCAGGTCTGGACGCTGCACGGCCTGCAATGCCTGAGTCATCAGCACATAGTCGAAACGTTTATCCGCTATATTGCCCAGCCCTTCATCAATGTCCTGCTCGATGACGTTTACGCCACGGCGAATACAGCCGGCAATATTGTCCTGATCAATTTCCAGGCCGTAACCCTGCACGTTGCGCGTGTCGCGCAGGTTCTGCAGCAGCTGGCCCTCGCCGCAGCCCAGGTCGAGCACGCGCGCGCCCTGGGGTATCCATTCGCGGATCAGCGACAGGTCGGTGCGCAGTGTTTCACCGCGTGTGTCGGGCAAGGTGTCAGCGGCGGTCATGACGTGCCTCCAGGTCGCTGGCAATACGATGCATCCAGGCGCCGAACAGCCGGGTATATTCCGGGATGTCCAGCAGGAAGGCATCGTGGCCCTTGTCGGTATCGACTTCGGCGTAGCTCACATCGCGGCCCACCGCCACCAGCGCGTTGACGATCTCTTCCGAGCGTTCCGGTGCGAAACGCCAGTCCGAGGTAAACGACACCACCAGGAACGGGCAGGTTGCCTGTGCCAGTGCGCGCTCAAGGGAATGGTCAAAGTCCCGTGCCGGATCAAAATAATCCAGCGCCTTGGTCATGAGCAGATAAGTGTTGGCGTCGAAATTGCGCGAAAACGTCTCGCCCTGATGACGCAAATAACTTTCCACCTGGAACTCGACATCGAAACCGAAATGGAAGCGACCGCTGCGCAGGTCGCGACCAAACTTGGCGCGCATGGCGTCGTCACTCAGGTAGGTGATGTGGCCGACCATGCGCGCCAGAATCAGCCCCTGCCGGGGATAGGTGTCGTGCAGATAATAGTGGCCGCCATGGAAATTCGGGTCGGTGAGAATGGATTGCCGGGCGACTTCGTTGAACGCAATATTCTGGGCCGACAATTTCGACGCCGAGGCGATCACGGCGGCATGGGCAATGCGCTCCGGGTAATCAATGGACCATTGCAGCGCCTGCATGCCGCCGAGGCTGCCGCCGATCACCGCCGCCCACTTCTGGATGCCGAGGCGATCCGCCAGGCGGGCCTGGCTGTTGACCCAGTCCTTCACCGTGACCATGGGGAAATCCGGCCCCCAGGGCTGGCCGGTTTCCGGGTTGATGCTGGCCGGGCCGGTAGAGCCATGGCAGCCACCGAGATTGTTCAGTGACACCACAAAGAAACGGTTGGTATCAATGGGCTTTCCCGGGCCAATGCAGCCGTCCCACCAGCCGGGTCTGCGATCCTCTTCGCTGTGGTAGCCGGCGGCATGGTGATGCCCGGAGAGCGCATGGCAAATCAGCACCGCGTTGGTCGCGTCGGTGTTCAGGGTGCCATAGGTCTCATAGATCAGGTCGTAGGCCGGCAGCACGCGACGGCATTCCAGCTCCAGAGGCTGGTCAAAATGCATCACGGAGGGCTTTACCAGGCCAACGGAGTCGTGTGCAGGGGTGTCATGTGCAGGTGTGTCGGGCATCGTTATCCGGTTAAGTGTGTCCGGTCAGGCAACAGCAAAGAGCGCAAGTCTAAACAGCGCCCGGGAGTGCTGCAATGCAGCCACAGAGAATGTCACGCCCGCGTGCAGAGTGCCAATGTCGAGTATCAATGCCGGGTGCCAATCTCGGGCGCCAGCCTGGCGCGCCCCGTGTCATGGTGCGCCCGCCGGGTGGCCGTGCGCCGTGCTGAACCATAACCGTGGATCGTCCAGCGGTGTCTCTGGCGGCAACAGCGGATTTTCCAGCACCAGCAGGCGCCGCTGGCCCGGATTGGCTTGCGCCAGTGCCTGCCGGTTGACCGGGTGCTCGTGGAACAACCGCATGAAGCTGCCGTCGGCAAGCGCGCGCTCCAGCCCTGCCGTCAGACGTTCAGCGAGTGCGCTGTTATCCCGGGCGACGAAGAAGTAGGTGGCGGTGGGGTAATAAAGCAGTAGCTCAGGCTCGACCATCAGATTCATGTCGGGCCGCTGTGCCACTTCCTGCCAGGGCTCGTTGAGCATGCGGGGAAGAAAATCGAAGCGCCGTTGCTGCAGCATCAAGAACAGCGGCTCATAGCCCGCAACGCGCTGCACCGGGATGCCATTGGCGGCAAGAATATCGGTGTCGGGCCAGTCGTGTCCCTGCCCGGCCTGCATATGTCGCAGCCCTGCCAGATCGTTGATCTCGGCAAAGCGCGGGGCGTCGTCACTGCGGATCAGCAACAGGCGATAGCCGCCGAGCCCGCGGGCCAGGGGAATGCGAATCGGCGTCAGCGCGGCTTCGCGCTCCTGTGAGGTCATGGTCCACACAACATCCAGTGAGCGGCCGGTGGCCAACTCGCTGAGGGCGCGGCTCTGGGGCATGGGTGTCGGGGTGGCGCTGAGCGTAAAGGCGCCATGGCTGTCGCGGGTCTTTTCCAGCGCCAGCGTCAGCATGGCGATGAAGTAGCTGTTGCGCTGGTCGCGGCTGTTCTCGACCGCGATGTGGCGGATGTGGGTGGTGTTGTGGGTGGAGTTGTCCGCCGGCTCGGGCAAGGCCTCGGCCAGGGCGGACGTGTGTGGCAGTCCGGCAAGTAGCAGCAGAGCGGTCATTCGGTACAACATCTGCCTGCGCATGGGGATCTCCCGGTCAGGTGTTCTCCTGCAGTACGGTGCGGGTGCGGCCGGTTTCGTCGATGGCGACAAAGGTGAACAGGCCTTCGGTGACCTTGGCCACTTCGCCCAGGCTGCGAATCCAGACTTCCACGCGAATGCGCATGGAGCTGCGCCCCACATCCAGCAGGTCGGTGTAACAGCTGACAACGGCACCGATGGGCACCGGGCGCAGGAAGGACATGCCGTCAATGGCCACGGTGGCGACGCGGCCCCGGGCTGCTTTGCGGGCACAGACGGCGCCCGCCAGATCCATCTGGGACACCAGCCAGCCGCCGAAGATGTCACCGTTCCAGTTGGCGTCCTGGGGCATGGCGATGGTCTGGATGGCCAGCTCGCCGGTCGGTTGTGGTTCGTCGTCGCGCTCTTCAGTCATTGTTCTGTTCCGGTTGTGCAGTCGTCGGGTCAGCGAGATACCAGCCCTGGCAGCCAGGTGGCCAGCGCTGGCCACACCGCGAGCAGGAGCAGCATCAGCAGTTGTATAAGGATAAAGGGTATCACGCCGCGATAGATATCTGCTGTGTTCACCGTCGCGGGGGCGACACCGCGCAGATAGAACAGCGCGAAGCCGAACGGCGGCGTCAGAAAGGACGTTTGCAGGTTGAGAGCGATCATCACGCCCAGCCAGATCGGGTCCAGGCCCAGCATCAGCAGGGCCGGGGCGACGATGGGCACCACCACGAAGGTGATCTCGATAAAGTCGAGAATGAAGCCGAGCAGGAAAATCAGCAGCATCACCATCAACATGGCCCCGAAGGCGCCGCCCGGCAGGCCGGTGAGCAGCCGCTCCACGGCGTCACCGCCGCCGTAGCCGTGAAACACCAGGGAAAACACCGACGCGCCGATCAGGATCATGAAGACCATGCTGGTGACGCGGACGGTGCCGCGCATCACGTCTTGCAAGCGGCCCAGGCTCAGCTGGCGCCGCAGTATGGCCAGCAGCGTGGCGCCGGTGGCGCCCACGGCGGCGGCCTCGGTGGGTGTGGCCTTGCCGGTCAGAATGGCGCCGAGCACCGCCACGATCAGCAACAAGGGCGGCAGCAGGCTGGTAATCAGCGCGCGGGCCAGCGGGGGCTGCGGGGCGTCGCCGGCGGCTGCGGGGGTGACGCGCGGCAAATAGTGCGGGCGCCACAGCGCGACCGCCAGGATGTAAGCCGCATAAAGCCCGACCAGCACCAGCCCGGGCACCACAGCCCCGGCAAAAAGATCACCCACGGACACACTGTCGAAGGACCACAGGCCCTGGCGCAGCTGCGCCTGCTGATAGGCGGTGGCCAGCACGTCGCCCAGCAGAATCAGGGCAATGGAGGGTGGAATGATCTGGCCCAGCGTGCCGGTGGCGCAGATCAGGCCGCTGGCGATGCCGGGGTGGTAGCCCTGGCGTAGCATTGTGGGGAGGGCAATCAGGCCCATGGTCACCACGGTGGCGCCGACGATGCCGGTGCTGGCGGCCAGCAGGGCGCCGACCAGGATGATGGCGATGCCCATGCCGCCGGGCAGTGGCCCGAACAAACGGGACAAGGTGCCCAGCAGGTCTTCGGCGATGCGGGATTTCTCCAGCATCATGCCCATGAACACGAATAACGGCACGGCGATCAGGGTGGTGTTGCTGACAATGCCGAACAACCGGTTGGGAATCAGCCCCAGCTCGCCGGGATCAAACACGCCAGCGAGCATGCCGGCAAAGGCGAACAGCAATGCCACCCCGCCCAGCGTAAACGCCACCGGGTAACCCGCCATCAGCACCAGACAGACCGTGACGAACATCAGCAGGGCGATTATTGCCATGGTTCGCTCTCCTGCTGTGGCTGCTGTGGCGTGGTGGGCCGGCCATCGCGCGGCGGCACCGGGTGCCCGGTCAGCACCAGCAGCGCGCGCAGCATTTCGGCGGCCGCCTGAATCAGCAGCACGGTGGGGAGCACCAGTAACAGGCTCTTGAGCAGATACAGGAAGGGCAGGCCGCCAGCTTCCTGTGAGCCCTCGCCACGCGCCCAGCTGAGCAGCACATAATCCAGGCTCATGACGAACAGCGTAATGGCCAGCGGCAGCAACAACAGAAGGCTGCCCAGCAGATCGATGCGAGCACGCCCCTGTGGCCCCAGGCGCTGGTAAAAGATGTCGACGCGCACATGCTCGTCCCGCGCCAGGGTGTAGCCCGCGCCCAGCACGAACAGCGCTGCGTGCAGGTACAGGGCAGATTCCTGCAAGGCGATGCCGCCGATATCAAAGCCATAGCGCAGCACCACGATGACCATCATGACGGCGACCACGCCCAGTGCCAGCCAGCTGACCAACCGGCCGGTGAGCAGGCTGATGCCTTCCAGCAACGCCAGTGCTGCCCGCAATCCTCCCGCCAACATGCGCCCCCCGCCTTTTCTGATGATCGTGTCGTGTGCCGTGCGGCAACGGCGCAGTATATCTCAACCCGGCCCGACGTCTGCCCGGCATACATCCCGGCATAAATAATGTCGTGCGCCCGGATTATGTCCGGGTGTCATGGAATCTTCATAATGGCCCCCTATAGTCCCGGATCAAGCGCAGGGCATCTGCGTGCCTAAACGATTGGGGAAACCTGGAGATCACTATGAAACTGCGTACGGCTCTTACCGCTGCTGCGGTAGCCATCACCACCACTTTCAGCGGCTTTGCCGTGGCGGACGTCGATCCGAAACTGCCAGCCTACCAGCGCGTGGGTGGCATTTCCGGTAACGTGAACAGCATCGGTTCCGATACCCTGAACAACCTCATGACCCTGTGGGCTGAGGAATACAACAAGTTCTACCCGAACGTGCGCGTTCAGGTGCAGGGCGCTGGTTCTTCCACCGCACCGCCGGCCATCACCGAAGGCACTGCCAACCTGGCGCCGATGAGCCGCGCCATGCGTGACTCCGAGATCCAGTCTTTCGAGAACCGTCACGGCCACAAGCCTTACGCGGTACCGGTTGCGATCGACATGGTGGCGGTCTATGTCAACAAGGACAACCCCATCGAAGGCATGACGCTGGCGCAGGTTGACGCTGTGTTTTCTGCGACCCGTCGTTGTGGTTACAAGGAAGACATCACCCGCTGGGGCCAGCTGGGCCTGACCGGCGCCTGGGCAAACCGTGATTTCACCGTCTACAGCCGTAACGCAGTATCCGGCACCTACGGCTACTTCAAGCAGAACGCACTGTGCGATGGCGACTTCAAGCCCACCATCAATGAGCAGCCGGGTTCTTCCGCTGTCGTGCAGGGTGTTGCCGAGTCCATCAACGGCATTGGCTACTCCGGTATCGGCTACATCACTTCCGGTGTGCGGACTGTCCCGCTGGCGCGTGAAGAGGGCGATGCCTTCGCTGACACGACGGCCGAGAATGCGGCAACCGGTGACTACCCGCTGGCGCGCTTCCTCTACGTCTACGTGAACAAGGCGCCCAACGGTGAGCTGGACCCGATCACCCGCGAGTTCGTCAAACTGATCCTGTCAAAAGAAGGCCAGGAAGTGGTTCTGCGTGACGGCTACGTGCCCCTGCCTGAGTCTGAGGCTGCCAGGCACCGTAAGGCGCTGGGCCTGTAAGTCTCTGATCTGAAAAGAAGTACAAGTAAAAGCGCCGGGCGTGATGCCCGGCGCTTTTTTTGTGGGTGCCGTGTCTGTTGTGGATGCCGTGCCTGGCCAACAATCATGACGCGATATTCATTTGTTACAGCGGCTGTCACATTGCTGTCATTTAAGGCGTCTAGTCTGCGGGTCTCGGATTCAGCTTGCCGGATTATCACCTATGACCGATTCCCAGAACGCCCACGCTCCGGAAAACAGAGGCTTTCGCCATCTGCTGCCCGATGCTGATGCGCGCAAGAAGCAGCGCCGACGGCGCATGATCAATGACAAACTCTCTGCGTTCGGCATTTCCATGGCCGGGATGGGTGTGGTTGGCGCGCTGGCGCTGATCTTCGTTTACCTGTTCAGTGAAGTGACCCCCTTGCTGCGTTCCGTCTCGGTGACACCGCAGCTGGGCTATGCCCTGCCGGCGGCCGGCCCGGAAACGGAAACCCTGCACGTGACCCTGGACCGTTACCAGGAAATCGGCACGCAGGTCACCCGCGATGGCCGCATCATCTTCTTCGAAGCAGACTCCGGTGAAGTGCGCAGCGAGTTCTCGGTGCCGCTACCGGAAGGCACCGAGGTGACCAGCTTCGGTTACGGCGAGAAGCGTGATGGCGTGCTGGCGTTCGGGCTGAGCAATGGCCAGCTGATGGTCGCCAAGATCGAATACGAGTTGACCTATCCGCAGGACTTCCGGGTAACAGTGCCCAAGGTCACCTACCCGCTGGGCGAGGCGCCCGTGGATGTGGATGAACAGGGCCAGGCACTGACCCAGATCGCCATCCAGGAAAGCAGCCGCGGTACGGTAGCAGTCGCCCGCACCGCTGATCAGCGGTTGCTGGTGAATGCCTACCGGACCCAGCGCAATATCTTCTCCGGTGATGTGCGCGTGTCTGCCACCCGCACCGAAATGCCGACCTATCCGCATGCGGTGACGCGGATTCTGGTGGATAACAGCCAGCGCAACGTGTTTATCGCCGACCCGGCGGGCTATGTGGCCTACTACAATATTTCCGACGTCAACAACCCGTCCATGGTGGAGCGCCGCCGGGTCATCGACAGCGGAAAGCAACTGACCAGCATGGCGTTCATGGTGGGCACCGTATCACTGGTGATTGGTGGTGAAGACGGTTCGCTGGCGCAGTGGCAACTGGTGCGGGACGATCAGAATCGGTACAGCCTCGCGCGGATGCGCAGCTTCATACCGCACGATGCGCCGGTGACATTTATCGATACCGAGTACACCCGCAAGGGCTTCCTGAGTGGTGCGGCGGATGGCTCCCTCGGTATCCACTTCGGCACGTCCAGCCGCACGCTGCTGCAGGAGCGTGTGATCGACGCGCCGATAGGCCGCATTGCCATCTCGCCGATCAACGGCCGAATGCTGGTGGTGGATCAGTTTGATGGTGTGCACCCGCACCTGGTGGACAACCCCCATCCGCAGATCTCGTTCCGTGCGCTGTGGCAAAAAGTCTGGTACGAGGGGCGTGGCGCGCCGGATTATGTCTGGCAGGCGTCCTCCGCCACCGATGAATTCGAGCCGAAAATGAGTCTGGTGCCGCTGACGGTGGGCACGCTCAAGGCAGCATTCTTTGCCATGCTGATCGCCATGCCGGTAGCCGTCATGGGCGCCATTTACTCGGCCTATTTCATGACGCCGCGCATGCGTGGTGTGGTCAAGCCCAGCATCGAAATCATGGAAGCATTGCCCACGGTGATTCTCGGTTTCCTGGCAGGCCTCTGGCTGGCGCCGTTTGTGGAAGATAACTTGCCGGTGGTGTTCACCATGTTGTTCGGTTTACCGCTGGGCATGTTGCTGGCCGGCTATATCTGGTACCGCCTGCCGCAGGAGTACAAGAACTATGTCCCGGCAGGCTGGGAAGCCGCAGTGCTGATCCCTGTCGTGCTCGGCATCGGCTGGTTGTGTGTGGCGTCCAGCCCGTACATTCAGCTGTACTTCTTCGATGGTTCCATGCGCCAGTGGTTTACGGACCAGGGCATCAACTATGACCAGCGTAATGCGCTGGTGGTGGGTATCGCCATGGGCTTTGCCGTGATCCCGACCATCTTCTCGATTGCCGAAGACGCGGTATTCAACGTGCCGAAACATCTGACCCAGGGCTCGCTGGCATTGGGCGCCACGTCCTGGCAGACGGTGATGGGTGTGGTGCTGCCTACGGCCAGCCCGGGCATTTTTTCCGCGGTGATGATCGGTTTCGGCCGAGCTGTCGGTGAGACGATGATCGTTGTCATGGCCACCGGTAACAGCCCGGTGGTGAACTTCAATATCTTCGAAGGTATGCGCACCCTGTCCGCCAACGTGGCGGTAGAGCTGCCGGAAACGGCGGTCGGCAGCACCCACTTCCGCGTCCTGTTCCTGGCTGCGCTGGTGTTGCTGGTGATGACCTTTGTCGTCAACACCATTGCCGAAATCGTGCGCCAGCGTCTGCGCGCACGCTACAGCAATCTTTGATCGGGGGATCCCATGAGCAAGAAACAAGGCTGGTTTAAAAGTGGCACCCCCTGGATCTGGCTGAACGGCGGGGCGGTCGCGCTCAGTATCGTGATGGTCGCCGGGTTGTTGGGGTTGATTGCGGTACGCGGTCTGGCGCATTTCTGGCCGGCACCCATTGTGCAGTTTGACTACACGCAGCGTGATGGCACGCAGGAAGTGGTCATGGGCGAGGTGGTGCGCAGTCAGACACTGGCCGGCACTATCGTGATTGATTCCGGCCGCCCGGATCTGGCGCAGCCGGATGATCTGGTTACCCGCTTCCTGATCAAACGCGGTAACCGGGATGTGACCAGCCGTGATTTCATGTGGTACCTGCAGCCCGCCATGGGCGAGATGAGCAGGCCGGCTGACGCTGTAGTGATAGAGCGGCGCGAGTGGGGCAATTTCTATGGCCTGCCCCGGGCGGTGCTGGAAGGCGATGTCATCGTGGCCGAGGGCGACGCAGTCATGGTCGAACTGCGCAACCGCATGGCGCGCGCGCTGAGCATCCGTGATGAGATCAACAAGATCGAACGCAGCGATATCGGCGACATCAACTACCGCATGGAACAGATCCGGCTGGGCTCCCGCCGCATCGCACTCAATGATCGCCTCTCGGAAGAGGAAAAAGCGGCACGGGTTGCTGAACTGGAGAGTGGCCGCCAGGCGCTGGATGATGAGTACGCGGTGATTCAGCAGCGTCTGGATCAACTGAATGTCGAAGCCAGCCGGGATACCCTGCTGGCGTTGACGGCAGATGGCAGGGAGATGCGTATCAGTCTGCGCGATATCGTGCGCGTTACGCAGCCCAATCAATTGTCCCTGTTCGGCAAGATGGCCAATTATGTGGATCGCTTCTGGGAATTCATGAGCGGCAATCCACGGGAGGCGAACACTGAAGGCGGTATTTTCCCGGCCATTTTTGGCACCGTCACCATGGTCTTCATCATGAGCCTGGTGGTGACGCCGTTCGGTGTGCTGGCGGCTATTTACCTGCGCGAGTACGCCAGACAAGGGCCGTTGTTGCGCGCCATCAGAATCTCCGTGTACAACCTGGCGGGTGTGCCGTCCATTGTGTACGGGGTGTTTGGTCTGGGCTTCTTTGTCTACACCATTGGTGGCAGCATTGATCAGCTGTTCTACCCTGAATCCTTGCCGGCGCCGACATTCGGTACGCCCGGCCTGATGTGGGCGTCATTGACGCTGGCGCTGCTGACACTGCCGGTGGTTATCGTATCCACCGAAGAAGGCTTGTCGCGGATTCCCAGCACCATTCGCCAGGGCTCGCTGGCGCTGGGTGCGACCAAGGCTGAAACCCTGTGGCGGGTGGTCGTGCCGCTGGCGACACCGGCGATGATGACCGGCATGATTCTGGCGATTGCACGGGCTGCCGGTGAAGTGGCGCCGCTGATGCTGGTCGGGGTGGTGAAGCTGGCACCGACGTTGCCGGTGGACAGCTACTTCCCGTTCATTCATCTCGACCGCAAGATCATGCACCTGGGCTTCCACATTTATGATGTCGGCTTCCAGAGCCCGAATGCCGAGGCGGCGCGGCCGCTGGTATATGCCACCGCTCTGGTGCTGGTGGGCATTATCGTGGTGCTGAATCTCACGGCGATCAGCATTCGAAACCGGTTGCGCGAAAAGTACCGCGCGGAATCCGACTAAGTATATGTTCAAGCGCAAGGTCGCCGCGCAGACAGGAGCAGACAAATGTCCGAATCAAGCACATCAGATACACATCGCAAACAGAATGGAAATGATGCCATGACATCCACAGAGCAGAGCAGTCACGGGTTCGACGCCAGCCAGCTGCGCCAGAGTGGCGCGCCGCAGCTGAATCTGGCCAACGAAAAACTGAAGATGGATGTCCAGCATCTGAATCTGTTCTATGGCAATGACCAGGCGCTCAAGGACATCAATCTGGTCATTCCCGAGAAAAAAGTCACGGCGTTCATCGGGCCGTCCGGTTGCGGTAAATCCACGCTGCTGCGCTGCTTCAACCGCATGAATGATCTGGTGGATATCTGCCGTATCGAAGGCAAGATCATGCTGGATGACAAGGATATCTATGCCCGCGGCGTGGACGTGGCAGAGCTGCGTCGCCAGATCGGCATGGTATTCCAGAAGCCCAACCCTTTCCCGAAATCCATTTACGAGAATGTGGCTTACGGCCTGCGCTTGCAGGGGGGCAAATCCAAGCGTGTGCTGGATGAAGTGGTGGAGAAGTCCCTGCGCGGTGCGGCACTGTGGGATGAGGTGAAGGATCGTCTGGAAGACAACGCCTTCGGCCTTTCCGGTGGCCAGCAGCAGCGTCTGGTGATTGCCCGCGCTATCGCCATTGAGCCTGAGGTCATTCTGCTGGATGAGCCGGCGTCGGCGCTGGATCCGATCTCCACGCTCAAGATCGAGGAGCTGATCAACGAGCTCAAGGATCAGTACACCATCGTGATCGTGACCCACAACATGCAGCAGGCCGCGCGGGTGTCCGACTATACCGCCTTCATGTACATGGGCGAGATGGTCGAGTACAGCGATACCGACAGCCTGTTCACCAATCCGCAGAAGAAGCGCACCGAAGATTACATTACCGGTCGCTACGGTTAAGCGCAGCACACAGAGAGAGCCAGATCATGGACAAGGATAATTATCAGCATCACATATCACAGCAGTTCAACAAGGACCTGACGGCGGTGCGCAACCATCTGATGGAAATGGGCGGACTGGTGGAGAAGCAGGCCGCCGACTCTCTGGACGCGTTGCTGAAAGGCGACACCGGCATGGCGGAGAACGTGCTCAAGGTCGAGGACCGCATCAACAAGCTGGAAATGATGATCGACGAGGAATGCTCGCGCATTATCGTCCTGCGTCAGCCGGCAGCGTCGGACTTGCGCATGATCGTGGCCATTTCCAAAGCGGTTGCCGACCTTGAGCGCATCGGTGATGAATCGGCCAAGATCGCCCGCATGGCGATTCAGTTGGCGGAAGAGGGTGAATCCCCGCGCGGCTACGTCGAGGCACGGCATATCGGCGCGCATGTGCGCCGCATGCTGCACGATGCACTGGACGCCTTTGCCCGTTTTGACGTGGACAAGGCCGTGGAAGTCGCGGCGGAAGATGACCAGGTGGACCTGGAGTACCGTTCCGCGATGCGCTCGCTGGTGACCTTCATGATGGAAGATCCGCGCTCCATCACCCGCGTGCTGAACGTCATGTGGACCCTGCGCTCGCTGGAGCGGATTGGTGACCACGCCCGCAACATCTGCGAACAGGTGGTCTACCTGGTGCAGGGCAAGGACGTGCGGCACATCACCAGCGAGAAGATGCAGGAAGAAGTGCGCAAGCCCGGCAAGCGCTAAGCGCCCCGGGTTGCATGCCCTGATTCACTGCCCCGACCGATTGCCCTGACCGACAGCGTTGGTCGGGGCAGGGGCTTGATTTATATATCCGCTTATCCGAATATACGGATCAAATAACGCGGGAGCCTTCAGACCATGAGCCTGTCACTCAGCCCGGCGATGCTGTGCAAATGCCTCAGCGACGAGACCCGCCTGCAGGCCACCCTGCTGGTGGCGCGCTTCGGCGAGCTGTGCGTGTGTGATCTGGTGGCGGCCCTCGACGCACCGCAATCCACGGTGTCGCGGCATCTGGCGCAGTTGCGCAGTTGTGGCCTGCTCAGCGGTCGACGCGCCGGACAGTGGGTGCATTACCGCCTCAATCCGGAGCTGCCGGAGTGGGCAGGCCGGGTCATCGGCGAACTGTGTGCCGCCGCGACGCTGGCGCATCCTGATCTGATACGCCGCGCCCAGGGCTGTTGTCCGCCCCCCGTCGCCCTGTCATAGCCTGTCGCACTACAAGGAGCCTTCATGCAGCTGCCCCTGAAAATACTCGTCCTGTGTACCGGCAACTCGTGCCGCTCGATCATTGCGGAGGCGCTGGCCAATCATCTGGGTGCAGGGCGCCTGCAGGCATTCAGTGCGGGCAGCGCGCCCACGGGGCAGGTCAATCCCCATGCACTGTCGGTGCTGGCGCGCCACGATGTGCCGGTGCAGGACCCGCGCTCCCAGTCCTGGGATGCCTTCGAGGACCAGCCGCTGGATCTGGTGATTACCGTCTGCGACAACGCGGCCGGCGAGAGCTGCCCTGTCTGGCTTGGCGACACCGTCAAGGCGCACTGGGGGGTGCCGGACCCGGCGCATGTTGCAGACTCCGGTGCGGACGCGGCGGTGATCGAGCGCGCGTTCGAACTGACCTATCAGCAGATGGCCCGCCGCATTGAGGCCTTGCTGGCGCTGCCGCTGGCACAGCTCAGTCCGACAGAGCTGGCCGGTGAACTGGACGCGATTCAACGGCGGTGCGACTGATGGGTGTTTTCGAACGTTTTCTGAGCGTCTGGGTCGGGCTGGGCATTCTGGTCGGCATCAGTCTCGGGCTGGCGATCCCCGGCGTATTTTCTGCCGTGGCGGGGATCGAATACGCCCACGTCAACCTGGTCGTGGCGGTGCTGATCTGGGCGATGATCTACCCGATGATGGTGCAAGTGGATTTCACCGCCATCAAGGATATCCGCAAACGCCCTCAGGGCATCTGGCTGACGCTGGTGGTGAACTGGCTGATCAAGCCCTTCACCATGGCCGCTCTGGGCTGGCTGTTTTTCCGCGTGCTGTTTGCCGATCTGGTTGATCCGGCTTCCGCCACGGAATATATCGCGGGCATGATCCTGCTGGGCGTTGCCCCCTGTACCGCCATGGTGTTTGTCTGGAGCCAGCTCACCAAGGGTGATCCGAATTACACCTTGGTGCAGGTGTCGATCAACGACATCATCATGATCTTTGCGTTTGCGCCGCTGGCGGCGTTGCTGCTGGGCATGACCGACATCACGGTGCCCTGGGAAACCCTGCTGCTCTCGGTGGGCCTGTATGTGGTGCTGCCGTTGATTGCCGGTGTCTATACGCGCCGCCTGCTCACCCAGCGGGGAGGTGTCAACGGCGTCAACCTGTTCCTGTCCCGGGTAAAGCCGCTGTCCATCATGGGGCTGGTCGGCACCGTGGTGCTGTTGTTTGGCTTGCAGGCACCGACCATTGTCAGTGACCCCTTCGTTATTCTGCTGATTGCTGTGCCGCTGCTGATACAGAGCTATGGCGTGTTCATTATCGCCTATGGCGGCGCCAGGGCGCTCAAGCTGCCGCACAATGTGGCGGCGCCGGCGGGGCTGATCGGCACGTCCAATTTTTTCGAGATGGCGGTCGCTGTGGCGATCTCCCTGTTTGGTCTGCACAGCGGCGCCGCGCTGGCGACCGTCGTGGGCGTGCTGGTGGAAGTGCCGGTCATGCTCACCCTGGTGGCGTTTGCCAACCGCACCCGTCACTGGTTCGACGGCGCGCCGTCGGTATCCGGCAAGGGTGTCGTTGAAGGAGTAAGAGAGCATGAGTAATGCAGAGTTGCCCAATCTGGCGAGTGACAGCTTCCGGCTGCCGGATAACGAACAGGTTTTCGCGGCCGCGCCCGGCCAACACAAGCCGCGCATCCTGTTGCTCTACGGCTCGTTGCGGCAACGGTCTTTCAGTCGCCTGGTGACGGAAGAAGCCGCGCGTTTGCTGGAGACCATGGGGGCTGAGACGCGCCTCTTCGATCCGTCCGGTCTGCCGTTGCCGGACAGCGAAGACGCCAGCCACCCGAAAGTGGCCGAGCTGCGCGAGATGGTGAGCTGGAGCGAAGGCATGGTCTGGTGCTCGCCGGAACGCCATGGCGCCATGACCGGCATCATGAAGGCGCAGATCGACTGGATTCCATTGTCGCTGGGTGCGGTGCGCCCGACCCAGGGCAAGACCCTGGCGGTGATGCAGGTGTGTGGTGGCTCGCAATCGTTCAACGCGGTGAATCAGCTGCGCGTGCTGGGCCGCTGGATGCGCATGCTGACGATTCCGAACCAGTCGTCGGTGCCCAAGGCGTATCTGGAGTTCGACGCCAACGATCGCATGAAGCCGTCCCCCTTCTACGATCGCATCGTGGATGTCATGGAGGAGCTGATGAAGTTCACCCTGCTGACCCGCGACCGCGTGGATTATTTCACTGACCGCTATTCCGAGCGCAAGGAAAGCGCCGAACAACTGATGGCCCGCGTCAACCAGCGAGCGCTTTGAGCGGATGGCGTTTCAGTAATGGTAACGGCAGGAAATGATCGTGATGGCCGCATCATCCACCGCATAGACCAGCCGGTGCGTGTCATCGATGCGGCGTGACCAGAACCCTGACAGGTTTTCCCGCAGAGGTTCGGGTTTGCCGATGCCCTCGAAGGGTGTTCGCAAGACCTCGTGGATCAGTCTGTTGATGCGTTTCAGGGTTTTCCTGTCCTGGCCCTGCCAGTAGAGATAGTCGGCCCAGGCTTCGTCAGTCCATGACAACAGGCGGTCAGTCATCCAGTGCTTCTCCTGAGGGCGTGCGCTGGCGTGCCTGGCCGGCGCGGTACTGGGCAATGGATTCGCTCAGGTGAGCCGCGTTGGCGGGGGAGCGCAGCAGGTGCACGGTTTCCATGAGGCTGTTGTAGTACTCCAGCGACATGACCACGGCATCCTCGGCGTCGCGGCGGGCGATGATGGTGGTGTCCGCATCGTTCACCACACCATCCAGAACGCTTTTGAGGCCATTGCGGGCTTCAGTAAACGAGATGATTTTCATGGCGTGTCTACCTGTACGGAAAGTTGTACCAGTTTAGCGCATGGGCAAAACATGTCCAGCCTTCTGTACAGGTTGTGGCAGGAGAGCGTACTACAACCCCGTTAACGTCAGCACACCGAACAGGATGAACAGGGCGGCGCTGATGCGGTGGGCCCAGGTTTCGATACGCGGGTTGGTCAGGCGGGCGCCGAGCCAGATCACCGGCACATTGGCGGCCACCATGCCCAGGGTGGAGCCGCTGAGCACGGCCCAGTAGTCCTCGGGGAAGCGTGCCGCCAGGGCGATGGTGGCCACCTGGGTCTTGTCGCCAATCTCTGCCAGAAAGAACAGCACAAAGGCGGCGGTAAAGGCGCCCCAGCGGCGACCGTTGCCGACCTCCTCGTCCTTGTCCGGGATCAGCATCCACAGGCCCAGCAGAATGAAGCTGCCACCGAGCAGCCAGATCAGCATCTGTGTGGGTAACAGCCCGGCCAATGCGGCGCCCAGCCAGACCGACAGGCCATGGTTCAGCAGCGTGGCCAGCAAGATACCGGCCAGAATCAGCCAGGGTGCGCGATAGCGCTGGGCCAGGGCGAACGAGAGGAGTTGTGTCTTGTCGCCGATTTCACCGATAGCAATCAGCGCAGTAGAGATAACAAAGGCTTCGGCCAGCATGATGATCTATCCAGAGGCGGGACTGAATGATGGACACGGGACACAGGCACCCGTCCCGCCGGAGCGGTGCCTGTGTCCCGGGTCTTGTCAGTCCCGGCGGCCGTGGCCGACGGGGTAGAGACGCCATGCCCTGTGGGGCAAGTATGTTGACGGCTCTCTGCAATACGATCGAGGCAGCGACTACTCCCCCGGAACGGATCGCAATATACCGGCAAACCGTGCCGCAGGCCAACCCCTGCTCAGGCATAATGGGGTTATCTGACTCATGCTGGAGGCATGCCCATGGACGCGACCCGTCTGGTAGACATCGAAACCAAACTGGCCTATCAGGAAGACCTGGTGCAGGCCCTCAATGACATCGTCGCGGCGCAGCAGCACAAGATCGACCAGCTGGAGAAAGCCTGCCGGGGGCTGATCGAGCACTTCAGCGACATGTCCGAGGTGGTAAAAAGCATGCAGGCGCCGGAAGACGAAGCGCCGCCGCATTACTGAGTCATTGCTGAACCATTAGCACGCCATGTACGCACACCTGCCTGATCCGCGTCTGCGGCAATTTGTCAGCCATTACTGGCTCAGCCGCAACAACAGCGCGCCGCATTTCAGCGTGCTGCCGGACGGCTGTGTGGATCTGGTGCTGGCGCTGCATGGTGGCCAGTGGCATGCACTGCTGTATGGCACCACCACGGCCCCGGTCACGATTGCGCTGGCACCAGGGCACGATTATCTGGGTATCTGTTTTCGCCCCGGTCAGGCGCGGCATTTTTTTACGGCGCCGGCCGGTGCGTTGACCAATACCGCCTTGCCGGCAGAGACGCTGACGCGATTTCCGTTATCGCCCTTGGTTGAACAGATCGATGAAGCGGAGGCCGGTGCTGTCGATGTTTTCCAGCGGCTGGATAACGCCCTGCTCGATCAGCTGCGCCATGATTGCCCGTTGCCGACGCGGCTGGACAAGGCGCTGCGCCAGCTGAGCCAGCCCTGGGAAGCGCCCCGTTGCAGTCGTACTGCCCCGCCACGGCAGGTGGCCACGTTGGCGGCAGACACTGGCATCAGCGTGCGCCAGTTGCAGCGCCTGTTTCATGAGGCAGTCGGTGTCTCCCCCAAAACCCTGAGCGCCATCCAGCGCGTGCGCTGGACGGCCCGGCAGCTCGCCGCGGATACCGCACACCGGATTTCGCTGGCGGCGCTGGCCTGCAGTGCAGGTTACAGCGACCAGAGTCATATGAATCGGGATTGTGTCCGGCTGTTGGGTGTGACACCCGCCCACTTGCGCCGGCCCGATGTCGCATTTGTGCAAGAGCCTGATCCATCCTGACGGCATCATGGTGATACCGATATAACCCGGATAACAGGAGGCAAGCTATGCATCTCTGGAGCGGTATCATCACGGAAAAAGTCACAGAAAGCAGAGATTTTTATGTGCGGCTGTTTGGCTGCGATGTGTTGTTCGATGAGCCCTGGTGTGTGGTGCTGCGCTTTGGTGATAGCGAAGTGGGCTTCATGCAGCCGGAGTTGCCGCAACAGGCGCCGGTGTTTCGCGGGGCGTATCCCGGGCAGGGCGTCTGGTTCACGCTGGATGTGGACGATGTGGATGCCGAACATGCGCGCCTGAGCGCACTGGGTGTGCCCATCGCTGTGTCACTGCGGGATGAGGACTGGGGGGATCGGCATTTTTCCGTCATTGATCCCAACGGAATCGGAGTGGACATCGTGACACGCGCCACCTGATGCGGTGGTTGCATGCCGGCCTTGCATGCCGACCCTGCATGTCAGTCCGGCATGTCAGCCCTGCTCATTGGCTGCGCGCTGTAGCGTGTTCTGGTTCGCCCGTTCCCGGGCCTTGTAATCAAGGTAGGTCTCGAGATCCAGCTCGCGGAGCTGGTCCGGGTATTGTTCCGTGAGCGCATGCCAGTGCTTCAGTCGCTGGATATGGTCGTCCTGTGCGGGGGCCTGCAGGAAGGATTCCAGCGCCAGATAAAAGCGCATGGTGTTGCGCTCCACCATGCCGCGTACACCTCGCACTGGCTCCTCGCCATTGTCATCAAGGCTGAAGCCGATGCGGTGGCGCCCGGCCGAGGCAAAATAGATGCGCTGCGCGACGCGGGTGACCATGCTGTGGCGCAGGGAGTAGCTGACGTGCACGAGGCTGGTGTTCGCATCGACGGGCACCGCCTGGATCACGATGCGGTAATCCCGGGTGCCAAACGGACCTTCAGGGCCGTACAGGACGGTGTTGAGATAATCATCCTGAAAGCTGAATGTTTCAAAGACATAATCATTGCGGTGCGCATCGTCCGGGCTCTGGTAGTACAGACGCCCGGTATAGAGGCTGACAGTGGTCGGATCGTTACCGAGATCCATGACGCAGGCCTTGATGTTGAAATGCAGAAAAATGATTTCACACCAGACCCGTTTGTCCGACAGCGTGCTGCGAAGTGTTTCGAAGGGCGTGTCGAGAAGCACATGGATGCCGCCTGCCACCGTGTCATTGTCCTGGCGTGACTCAACGTGGACCGGCGCGTCGAAACCCGCATTGCGGATGGCAGCAAGTACGGTGTCGGTATCAATCAGCGGTGCAGTGCCGTTGCTGTCATCCGCCTGGTTGTCATTCGCCTGTAAGGCGGTGACAGGCAGCAGCATGATGCAGGTGAGTGCGCAGGCGAGTGTGCAGGTGATTGCGCGGATGCGCAGGCAACGCAGGATGAGGCGGGTGGTTCCTGTCATCATGCGGTGCGCTCCATGTGGTGCTCTCCGGAAAGTGCTCTCCCTGACACGGTGGCCGCTGAACCCGGCATGCTCGTGTCTGGAATCAGCCTAGCAGATCAAGCGCTCGCCATCATGATGTCATCGCCGCCGCGTCTTCGCTGGCCAGCCGATGGCCGGGGAAGTGGCAGGTGAAGGTGCTGCCGTGGTTGGGTTGGCTTTGTATGGTCAGGGTGGCGTCGTGGCGCAGCAGCACATGCTTGACGATGGCCAGACCCAGCCCGGTGCCCCCGGTCTGGGTGACGCGGCTGGCGTCCGGCCGGTAGAAGCGCTCCGTCAGCCGGGGAATATGTTCGGCGTCGATGCCGATGCCATCGTCACTGACCGCCAGATGGCCGCCGCTGGCGTCCTCCCACCAGCGGATGCTGATCTTCCCGCCCGCCGGGGTGTACTTGACGGCATTGGTCACCAGATTGGCGAAGGCACTGTGCAGCTCCGCCGGGTTGCCCAGCAGCGCGGCGCCGGGTGCCACTTCCAGCTGGATGTCCTGTTGCTTGTCCGTGGCCATGGCCAGGCCGTCCTGGCGCAGCCGCCGCAGCATCGGGGCCAGGGCCAGGCGCTGGGTGTCCAGATCCGCTTCAGTGCCTTCCAGCCGGGCCAGCAACAGCAGGTCATTGACCAGCGCTTCCATGCGCTGGCTTTGCTGGTTCATCTGCAACAGCGCCCGGTGAATCCGCTTCTGCTCTGCGGGCACCGAATCCATCAGGGTTTCCAGATAGCCCTTGAGGACGGTCAGCGGGGTCTTGAGTTCGTGGCTGACATTGCCGACGAAGTCTTTGCGCATCTGCTCCAGATTATGCAGCCGCGTCACATCGCGCACGATCACCAGCCAGTCGCCGGCGCCGAAGCGGGTGATGGTGAACTCCAGCATGCGGTGTTCGTCGGCGGGTGAGGGCAGTGTCAGCGGGTGGTCAAAACTGCCCTCTTTCAGGTAGCTGGCGAAACGCGGGTCGCGCACCAGATTGGTCAGCGTCTGTTGCTTGTCATGGGGCGCCTTGAAACCCAGCAGCTTGTCCGCCGCGCGGTTCCAGTACTCCAGACGCCCCTGCCGGTCGACCACCACGATGGCATCGCGCAGGGCCGTGATGGAGCTCTCGGCCCGGGTCATCAGGAATTCCAGTTCGTTTCGGGCGCTCTTCTCCCGGCGCAGCAGGTGATACAGGCGGTCAAACAGGTCGCCCCAGGCGCCTTTGCTTTCTGGCGGTGCGGACTGGTCGCGCTCGTAGGAGATCAGCCATCGGCTCAGACGAATCAGCTGCCGGGTGCTGAACATGACACAGCCAAGCATGGCGATGAAGGCGGGCCAGATGCTGTCGATCAGCAACGACAGCACCAGTGCAGCGATCAGAATCAGCGCAAGCCGGCGTATTTCATTGCGGAGTGTGGGCGTCACGGGCTCTCCGTTGCCTTCATGCTCGGGACAACATAGCGGATCTATGGCGGATCTGAAGTATAGCAGTTGTAAAGACTGTCAGGCCCGCGCCGTCTTGGTCGAGAAGCGATACCCGGTGCCGCGCACGGTCTGGATAAAACGGTCGAACTCATAGGGCGACAGCGCCTTGCGCAGTCGCCGGATATGCACATCGATGGTGCGGTCTTCCACGTAGACGTTGGCGCCCCAGACCTGATCCAGCAGCTGGGTGCGGGAGTAGGCACGTTCCTGGTGGCTCATGAAGAATTCCAGCAGGCGGTATTCCGTGGGCCCCATGTCCACCGGCTCATCGTTCGCCGTGATGCGATGGCTCACCGGGTCCAGGCACAACCCTTCCACTTCAATGGCTTTCTCGGCGGCGCCGGCAGAGGTGCGGCGCAGCACGGCCTTGATGCGGGAAATCAGCTCGCGTGTGGAGAACGGCTTGGTGATGTAGTCGTCTGCGCCCACATCCAGGCCCTGGATCTTGTTATCTTCCTCGCCCTTGGCGGTGAGCATGATGATGGGAATCTCATTGGTGCTCTCGTCACGCTTGAGGCGGCGCGCCAGCTCGATACCGCTTACCGTCGGCAGCATCCAGTCCATCAGCACCAGTTCCGGCCGCTCATCCACGATGATCTCGTGGGCGCTCTGGGCGTTGTCCGCCTCCAGCACCTCGAAATCGGCCATTTCCAGGGCTACCGCGACCATCTCGCGGATGGCGGGTTCATCGTCCACTATCAATATTCTGTGTCGGCTCATGGCGCTCTCATTCCCGGCTGTCATTTCCCGTCAGTGTCATGGTGCCTATTAGATGGCCATTTCGTGACAGGGATATGACAGTGCGCCATCACAGCAGATATTGCAGGAAGATACCGGCAAACAACACCGCGCCAACCCACTGATTATTCAGAAAGGCCCGAAAGCAGGCCGCGGGCTCGCGGTCACGGATCAGCCACTGCTGGTATATAAACAGCCCCGCCGCTACAGCCATGGCCAGATACCAGGGCCAGCCGAAGCCCAGCCCCTGGCCCAGCAGCCACAGCGGCCACAGCGCCAGTAATTGCAGGATCCCGATAATCAGCCGGTCCGCCTCGCCGAACAGGATGGCGGTGCTCTTGATGCCCACCTTGAGATCGTCCTCGCGGTCGCACATGGCGTATTGCGTGTCGTAAGCGACCGTCCACAGCAGCTTGGCGACAAAGATCAGCCAGGCGGCGGCAGGCAGGCTGCCGGTCTCGGCGGCAAACGCCATGGGAATGGCCCAGGCAAAGGCAGCCCCGAGGAACAGTTGTGGCAGGAAGGTGAAGCGCTTCATGAACGGGTAGATGATGGCCAGCGCGGCGCCCACGAAGGCCAGATAAAAGGTGAAGCGGTTCAGCAGCAGCACCAGCACCAGCGCCACCGCCATCAAGCCGGCAAACAGCATCAGCGCATCACGCCCGCGCAGCGCGCCAGTGGCCAGCGGACGATTCCGCGTGCGCGAGACCTCGCCGTCAAAATTACGGTCGGCATAATCGTTGATCACGCAACCCGCCGCGCGCATCACGATCACCCCCAGCGTAAAGACAATCACGACCCGGACAGACGGCGAACCGTCCCCGGCGACCCATACCGCCCACAGGGTCGGCCACAGCAGCAGCAAGGTGCCGATGGGGCGATCCAGGCGCATCAGTTGAATCCAGGGCCACAGGGCGGGGTAGCGGTGTTGCAGGGCTTCCAGCATGGAGATCCTTGTGTGCAGTATCGTTGGTGGCGTCGCCGGGCTCATCACTGAGCGCGCGGTTTGCGTCATGATACGGTGCACGGCGCCGCGTCGCATCTGTACCGCGGCATTCTTACCGGGTCTGCAACACGCCTTGCAGCGACCAGAAGTGCGGCAGGAATATTTCCGCCACCAGCAGCGGCTTGCGACGTTTCAGAAACAGGGACTGTCGACCCCAGAGCATGCTGTTACCCGGCAGTTGGATCTGTTGTGACGCATTGGCATGACGTGGCAGTGCGGAGGCGGGCATACAGGTGCCCCATACCGCACTGCGGCGTGCTGGCGGGCGGCGAAACAGCTCCGCGCCAAGCGAGCGGCGTGCCATATGGCCGAGTACGCGGTTGGCGCCGGTGAGCGTGCGCAGGGGCAATACGCTGCGGGCAAAGACGGCGGGTTCTCCGTCGAGGGTCAGGATGACTTCGCGAATCAGTGCAGCCCGGCGCGGGCGCAGGCCCAGCAGGCGTGCTTCATCGTGGCGGGGGGGCGCTACCATCTGGCGCAGCGGTGTGACCGCAAAGCGGCCATGCTTCTTCAGGCGGTGGGTCAGAGAGCCGTCATCCGCCAGCCAATCGGTTACAGCGGCGGGGGCCGCCAGATGTGCCAGGGGGCGCCAGCGTGGCGCAGGGGCAAGGATCGGGCTGGGTGTGAAGCGTTTCAATCGGGTCTCCCACGGCGTGGCAAAGCGACGGGCGCCAGCGCACGTCGATTGCCGGGGCACTATGCGGCAGGCCCTGGCGCTTGGCAAGGCGCTTGCCGGCGGTGCAGAATCAGGCTCTTTGGAGGCCATTTTTGCTTTTTTGTCAGACAGGCATTGATCTGTTGCGATATCACACCCGTAGCGTCATTGATTTTTCACGCCTGCATGGCTAGTTTAAGCCCCTTCGCGCGCGGGGCGGCCTCTGTCGTTGCCGTCGCCCTGTCCCCTGCAGGCAGTCCCTGCAGACAGATCCCCCGATTATCAGAGAGGGCAAACCATGAAGAAGTGGGAATGTGTCGTTTGCGGCTTTATCTATGACGAAGCCGAAGGCTTGCCGGAAGAAGGCATCGCGCCGGGCACTGCCTGGGATGACGTGCCCGATGACTGGGTGTGCCCGGATTGTGGCGTCTCCAAGGATGACTTCGAAATGGTCGAAATCTGATGACGGCTCCCATCGTTGTCATCGGAACGGGCCTGGCCGGCTTCAATCTGGTCAAGGAATTGCGCAAGCATGACAAGGCGACGCCGGTGGTCATGCTGACGGCCGACGATGGCCGCAATTATTCAAAACCCATGCTCTCCACCGGCTTTACCAAGGACAAGGGCGCCGATGATCTGGCGCTGGCGGGCCCGGAAAAAACCGCTGAGACCTTTGATATCACGCTGCGCACTGGCGTGACGGTAACGGCCATCGACCCGGCGGCCCACGCCGTGCAGATCGGTGACGAGACTCTGCGTTACAGCAAGCTGGTGCTGGCCTGGGGCGCTGATGTGTTCCGCCCGCCGTTGGAAGGCGATGCGCTGGATCGTGTCTACACTGTCAACGACCTGATGGATTACGGACGCTTCCGCGAGGCCCTGGCGGGCAAGAAGACCGTATTGGTTGTCGGTGGTGGTCTGATCGGCTGCGAGTTTGCCAACGATCTCACCAATGGTGGCTTCAAGGTGCATGTGGTGGAGCCGGTAGGCCGTTGCCTGCCGACCTTCCTGCCGGAGCCGGCGTCGCTGGCGGTGTCCTCGGCGTTGTCCGATCTGGGCGTGGTGTTCCATTTCGGCCCGTTTGTGCAGCGTGTGGATCAGTCCGGCGACGGCGTGCGCGCTACCTTATCGGATGGCAGCACCGTGGAAGCCGATCTGGTGCTCTCCGCTGTGGGCCTGCGCCCGCGCATTGCCCTGGCAGAGGCCGCCGGTCTGCGCGTCAACCGGGGTATCTGCACGGACCGTTCCCTGTGTACCAGCGACCCGGACATTTATGCCCTGGGTGACTGTGCCGAAGTTGACGGCCATGTGCTGTTGTATGTGCTGCCGCTGATGTCCGCCGCGCGTGCGCTGGCGCAGACACTTGCTGGCCAGGACACACCGGTCAGCTACGGTGTCATGCCGGTCACCATCAAGACGCCTGCCTGTCCGGTGGTGTGCATGGTGCCGCCGCAGGACGTGCAGGGCGAGTGGCAGGTGGATGTGGACGGGCATAACGTCAAGGCCCTGTTCCATGATGCCGACGGTCAGTTGCGCGGCTATGCCCTCACCGGCGAGGCCTGCAGCGAAAAAATGAAACTCAACAAGGAACTGCCACCGCTGCTGGCATAAGTCCAGGCGGGGTGCAGTACAGAACGGGGCTGGCGGGGCATACCTTCCGGCCCTGTTTTGTTTAAGATGACGTAACGACGCAACCGACGACGGTGACTGATTATGAGATTCCGCTTGGTACTACTGGTTCTTGGCTGGCGGTTGCGCTGGCTGGCGTGGCGCAATGCCGATTTCCGCAAGCAGCTGGAAAACCGCAATGTGCTGATGCAATGGCGCACCAAGGCGGGGGCGCCAGCGCGCTGGTTTCATTTTCAGCCACACCAGGTGCGTGCGGTCGGCGGTATTCATCCGGCGCCGACGGTCAGCCTGAGCTTCGAGGATGCGGCGTATGCCTTTGCGACATTGAAGGCAGCGGGCAAGAACCAGATGGCGTTCATGGAAGGCATGCAGCAGGGCAAGATTCGCATTGAAGGCGATCCGGGGCAGCTGATGTGGTTCATGACGCTGATGAAGTTCATCGCGCCGGGCAAGAAGAAGCAGCCTGGCAAGTAGCCTGGCAGACAAGAAAGCGACGCATAAAAAAGCCCGGTCACATGACCGGGCTTTTTCTATGGTGCTGACGGTGGGACGTCAGCGGTGTGGCCTAGGGGAACAGGCCAAAGAGCGCACCAAGGATCGGGCCGATGATCGGGATGTCCTCGATGCCGGAGGTGTCACCACCCTCCAGGGCGCCCAGCAACGTGTCCAGCGCATCGCCCAGACCCGGAATGGCGCTGAGGCCATCGGTCACCGGTGCCAGGGCATCGGTCAGCAGAGCCAGACAGCTGGCCGGATCAGTCGGATCACAGAAGTCGCCGAAGTCACCGCCGGGCAGGTCGCCGCCGGGGAACTCAGGTGCTTCGCCTGCCAGCAGCGCATTGATCAGGTCGCCGAGTACCGGGATATCCGCCAGCAACTCGGTGAGGGGCCCCAGCTGGTCTGCCAGGCCGGCGAGGGCGGCCAGGCAACTGGCAGGGTCTGCCGGGTCGCAGGCGTCAAAGCCCGGGAGTTCCGGCAGTCCGCCGTCGCCGCCCGGGAACTCGGGGACTTCACCGGCGAGCAAACCGTTGATGATATCGCCGAGCACCGGGATCTGGCCGAGGGCATCGCTCAGGGGCGCGAGGGCGTCAGTGAGGATGGCCAGGCAGCTGGCGGGGTCTGCCGGATCGCAGGCGTCAAAGCCCGGGAGTTCGGGCATGCCGCCGTCACCGCCCGGGAACTCTGGCAGTTCACCGGAGAGGATGCTGTTGACCACATCGCCGAGTACCGGAATCTGTGCCAGGGCATCAGACAAGGGCGCCAGCAGATCGGTCAGTGCGCTCAGGCAGCCGGCCGGATCGGTGGGGTCGCAGTCATCGAAGCCCGGAAACGCTGGCAGCTCGCCGCCGTCACCGCCCGGAAATTCTGGCAACTCACCGGACAGGATGCCGTTGATGATGTCGCCGAGCACCGGCACGTTATCCAGCAGGTCGGCCAGCGGTGCCAGCAGCTCGGTGAGTGCGCTCAGGCAGCTCGCCGGGTCGGCGGGATCGCAGGCGTCAAAGCCAGGCAGTTCGGGGATATCGCCGCCTGGCGCGCCGCCGTCGCCGCCGCCCAGAATGGCGGCAAGGATATCACCCAGAACAGGAATGCCATCAGCCATTTCCAGCAGTGGCGCGAGTTCGTCGCCCAGTGCCAGCAGGCAGGTCAGCGGGTCACTGTCCGCATCACAGAGGTCGCCAATACCTGGCAGTTGATCGAACCCGGGCAGGCCGTCGAATCCGCCGCCGCCTGTGCCGCCAGGAATAAAGGCGCTGGCCGTTTCACTGATGCACGCGGCCGGATCGAATTCTTCCGCCATCGCTGCCACCGGGCAGATTGCTACCGTAATCACGTTGGGGCCGAGCAGCAGTTCCTGTGCGTTGGCCAGGCTACCGCCCACTTCGGTGAGGCAGTCCACCGGGGTGGTCGGGCCAAGCGGGCCGAGCGCTGCGACGGGGCAAAGGTCGCCCAGCAGGTCGGTCAGGACCGCCGGGCTTGGCGGCGTGAAGTCGCTGAACATGCTGGCGGCTTCTGTGAAACAGCCCGCAGGGTCGAAGTCGCTCTGCATGGCCGCAATCGGGCACAGTGCCGCGGTCAGCGGGTTGTTGCCCAGCAGGGACTGGATGTTCTGCAGTGTCTCGGTGGTTTCTGCCAGGCAGGCAGGGCCGAAATCCAGCGGCAAGATGCCGACGTTGCTGCCGCCTTCCTCATCGGAAACGCCGATCACCGAAAAGCCCTCTGCCGCGTTCGGGCAGAAGACGCTCAGCAGGTCAGCGTCCGCCGCTGAAATGCCCTGCAATGCTTCGTTTTCGCAGGCGATGCGGTCAATGACCTCGCCGATGGTGCCCATTGACGCGGTATTCGGACAAAAGGCAATGGAGAACTCGTTGTTGGTGTCTACAACCGTCAGTAGCGGTTGGTCGCTGCTGCCGGGGGCACCGCTGCCGCCAGGTGCTGCTGTTGGCTGGGTATTGCTGCCCCCACAGGCGGCAAGTACCAAAGCCAGAGCTGCCAGCAAGGCGCTTCTGGATAGCCATCCGTTCATTGGAAAATCCTCTTATATATGTTGTCGCATCCCATATGCGGGACGATTCCCGCCCATTTCGACTATAAGGAGAGGATGGTCGTGAAATATGTAGGCACTGATTTACGTCATGTAACGGTTCAGCAATATTCGGTGTGGGAAATGCTGCCGGTGTGATGATGGGGTTAAGGGAGGGGCGAGAGTGCAGGCAATAGGTAAGTGCCCGGTGGACGCTTGCCTCGGCGACAATGTCATTCAGGTCGAGCGCCGGGTTGCGAGAGAGGGGTCAGCGGCGCTTGGGTAACAGCAGTGTGATGACGAACAGGGCCGCTGCAGAGACGACAATAGAGGGGCCGACGGGCGTGTCGGCGTACCAGCTCAGCAGCAGGCCGCCGAACACGGAAACTGCGCCGAGCAGGCTGGCCAGCACGGCCATCTGCACCGGCGTGCGGACCAGGCGGCGGGCGCTGGCGGCGGGGATGATCAGTAATGAAGTAATCAGTAGCACACCCACAGTGCGAATGGCCCCGGCGATCAGCAGTGCCAGCATCAGCATCAGCAGGGTGCGCGTCGCCGTGATGTTGATGCCTTCGATGCGTGCCAGCTCTTCATTGACGGTGATGCTCAGCAGGCGCCGCCAGTTCAGCGCGGTGAGCAGCAGGATGAAGAGCGTGCCGCCCCACAGCCAGGCGACGTCGCGCCCGCTCACCGCCAGCAAGTCACCGAACAGAAAGCCGAACAGGTCTACCTGCACGGTGGGCAGCAGGCTGACCGCGATGATGCCCAGCGCCAGCGTGGTATGGGCGACGATGCCCAGCAGGGTGTCCCCGGCCAGGTGCTGCTGTTGCTGCAAGGCGACCAGCGTCAGCGCCAGTATCAGGCAGCACAGCACCACGGCGGGGTACAGGCTGATACCCACGGCGAGGCCGAAGGCGGCGCCCAGCAGGGCGCCGTGGGCGAGAGTGTCACCGAAAAACGCCATGCGTCGCCAGACCACGAAAGACCCCATGGGCCCGGCCACGACGGCCACGGCCAGCCCTGCCGCCAGGGGGGCAAGTAACAGCTCAATGATCATGGTGATCACCGTCGCAGGTGGTTGCGTCGCCGCGCGCATCGATATCACCGTGCAGCGTGTGCTCGTGATCGTGCTCGTGGGTATACAGCGCCAGATTGGCGGCGGGATGACCGGCAAACATGTCGTGAAACACCGGGTCCCGGGTGACCGCCTCGGGCGTGCCGGAGCAGCAGATATGGTGGTGCAGGCAGATCACTTCGTCGGTGGCGGCCATCACCAGATGCAGATCATGAGAGATCAGCAGAATGCCGCAACCGAATTCCTGACGCACTTCGTCCAGCAGGCCATACAGGGCATTCTGACCGGCGACGTCGACGCCCTGGGCGGGCTCGTCCAGCACCAGCAAATCGGGTTTGCGCAGCAGCGCCCGGGCCAGGAGCACGCGCTGCATTTCACCGCCGGAGAGTTGTTGAACCGGGCGCTTGTGCAGATGTTTTACGCCGACGCGGGCCAGTGCTGCCCGGCGCTCGCGGGAGCGGCCCGGCATCGCCAGCGCCAGAAAACCGTCCGCCGTCAGCGGCAGGCTGTCATCCACCTTGATGCGCTGGGGCATGTACCCGATGCGCAGTGATCCGTGGCGCTGTACGCGGCCGGTATCCGGTTTGATGATGCCCAGTACGACGCGGGCCAGTGTGGATTTGCCGGCGCCGTTGGGGCCGATCAGGGTAACGATGCGGCCGGCGCTGAGAGTCAGGCTGATACGGGATAGCACGGCTTCGCCCGCGAAGCGCACGGCAACATCCTCCAGCGTGATCAGGGGCCGTGCCGCCGGAGGCGCTGATCGCAGTGATGTGTCGGTCATGGGTACGCTCAACGCTGTTCTTCAGGGGCGGTCGTCAGGGCCAGTCGTCAGCGCGCCACCGGGTGCCGTCTGTGGGCTGCTGCAACGCCGCCGATGATATACTATTACGCTTTGTAACGCGCCCGGGTTCCCGCATCCGGGCAGTCAGCCTGTCGGAAGTTCGCCAATGCGTGTTTTGCTTTCCCTGATCTTGATCGCGCCGCTGCTGCAGGCCCTGCCCGCCGCCGCCGAGACACCGCGCATTGTTGCCAGTGTCGAGCCACTTGCCATGCTGCTGCGCGAGGTGTTGGGTGACGATGCCCGGGTCAGCACCCTGTTGCTGCCGCAGCAGAACCCCCATCAGGTATCGTTTACCCCCGGGCAGGCTCGCGCATTGAGGGACGCGGATCTGGTGATCTGGCTGGGCCCGGAGGCCGAACCGCAGATCGCGCAAATGGTGCAGCGGCACGCCGGGGCGGCCCTGGCGTTGACGGATTTGCCAATGATTTACCGGCGCGACGGTGACGATGGGCATCTGCACACGGACGACCATGATGACGATGACGGGCATCACCATGCCGACCTGCTCGACCCGCATTTGTGGCTGTATCCGGAAAACATGCTGCGCCTGGCGCAGGCCCTGCCTGATCAGGCCGTCCTGGCCAATGTGCCGGACTGGCCGGCGCGGCTGGCGGCCTTCGACGCCCGCCTGAGTGACACCGTGGCCCGGCAGCGTGCGCGGCTTGAGCCACTGTCAGAGCGGCTGTACCTCAGCCACCACGATCCATGGGCCTACTTTGCCGACGCATTTGGCGTCCAGCGCCCCCTGATCATCAGCCATAACATTGAAGCCTCTGCCAGCAGTCGACGGTTTGCCGAGATCCATCGCACCATGGCGGTGCGCGAGGTGCGCTGTGTCATGGCCGAGCCGGAGGGGCGCCGGGCGCTGCTGGAGCGCTTGTGCCGTGATGATTGCCGGCTGGTCGAAGCGGATCCGATGGGGCGCCACCTTGCCAGCGCCGACCCGGCCGCCCACTACACGGCCTTGCTGACGCATCTGGCCGGCTTGTTCAGCGAATGTCTGGGTGGCCCTGACGCGCAGTGAGTAACGGGTCGGTTTCTTGCATAGTCCTGCGTACGAGGTCCGGGCTGGCGGCAGGCACATCGGGCCGATATCTGTCGGGCCATTGTCGTCGGCCGGCAAATGCGTATGCTGAAGCGCTGCCCGTGAAGGGCTTTGTTAACCTGTGGCTGCCAAGGCAATGCGCCCGGCAGGCTGAACGGCTGTTTTCCTGAACGGGGTGCCCATGAGCCGGGGATATAGTGCAGATGAATCAGGGCAAACGTCGTCGCAAGCGTGCCCGGCCAAAGGAGTTTGCCGCGCTTCATGAGTCATGCAGGCCTGCCCGAACAACAAGCCAACAGTCGCCGTCTGCCTGGTAATCAGCGGTTGGCGCTGGCGTGCTGGGATTATTCCTGGCTGACCCGCCGTGATGGCCGCGCTTGCGAATATCGGGATCTGGATCGCGTGTTTGCCGAACTGGCAGAGCGCGGCTACAACGCGCTGCGGGTGGACCCGTTTCCGCACCTGCTGGCACGCGGCGAAAGTGGTCTGATCAGCGACCGCTTCGATGTGCTGCCCGAGGGGGGCGATCTGCGCCGTGGCGCACGCCGACCGGTACAGGTGCAGCCGCGTCGCGTCCTGCCGGAATTGCTGCGCCGCGCGCGGGATCACGGCATTCAACTGTGGCTGAGCAGCTGGTTCGTGCCCGACAGTCAGGCGCGCCGCTCCTTTGTGCGACGCCCCGGGGACTATGTGCGCGTCTGGGCCGAGACACTGGCCTTTATCGAGACCGAAGGGTTCAGCGACCAGATACTGGCGGTGGATTTCTGCCATGAGTTCCCTCAGGCGCCCTGGGCCCACGGCGCTTACCGGCGCATCTTCAATACCCATCCGCTGAACCCTCTGCCCCAGTTACTGAACTGGTCGCCGTCCACCGCGCGCCGGGTGGAGGAGTATCTCATCGAGGTGCCCAGAGCGTTGCGCGCGCTGCACCCCCGCATTCAGTTTGGTGTGTCCGCCGCCGGGCAGGAAGGCAACCTGCGGCAACTGGACACCAGCGAGCTGGATTTCATTGATCACCATGTCTGGCTCAGCGATGACCCGCGTTTCCGTATCGGTAGCGCCGAGTTGCTGCGCATGGCGCCGACGGCGTTGGGTGAGCGCATCCAGGGGCGCGTGGCCGCGTTGCTGTATCGCAGCCGCCAGAGCCAGTGGGCGGAGCGCCTGCGCAAGCGTTTGCACGAACAGGCGGAGTTCGGTCGTTTACGGCGGTTGCTGCCGGTGCTGGGCGAAGGGTATGTGCGTAACGCCCGGGAAAGCAGTCTGGACTGGGACTGGGTGCGCCTGGTGTCGGAGCACATGGTGGTGGCAGCGCTGGATGAAGGTGTACAGGTCGTCAACGTTGGCCTGCACGCCCGCCCTCACAGCCCGGGTTTCTGGGACGATGCCGCCTGGCACCGCCGCATTACTGCGATGATTCGCGAGGGCTGAGTGCGCGCTTCTCTGAACGTGTTACAGGGCGGCCGCACGGCGCGCGAACAGACGCGCAAATTCTTCCGGATCTTTACTGCCCTGACCAATGGCCTGCTCTGACGGCGGAGCGCCGAGGCGGGACAGCCAGAAACGCAGCGCCGCGATGGCCAGTGCCAGCGGCAGACGCATGCGCGCGGCAGTGCCCAGCGGCCGCTCGTGTTGATAGCCATCCAGTAATGCGGTTTCCAGTGTCGGGTCGGGTCGGCCTGTCGCGTCTACGCACCAGTCGTTCATGGCAATGGCGATATCGAATTCCGCACTGGCGGCCCCGGCATTGTAAAAATCCAGCATGCCGGTCAATTGCTCGCCGTTGAACAGCACGTTATCCCGGAACAGATCGCCATGGCACAGCACCGGTGCTGGCTCGTGCTGGTGCCAGCGCTGCAACAGCTTGCCGGCAACCTCCTGCTGGGCGGTGGGCAGCTTGTCCAGATGGTCCGTGACCAGTTGCGAGAGTTGTGCGTTCGGGTCCGGCGCCGGGCCCGGCGGGGGGAGTGGCTGCGAGTGCAGCCGCGCGAGCAAGGCACCAACAGTGGCGCAATGGCTGGTGTCCGGGCTCTGAATATGGCTGCCGGACAGTCGGGGCACCAGCAGTGCCGGCTTGTCGGCAACAGTCATCAGCGCGGTCTTGCCGCCCAGCGGTGCGGCAACAGGCAGGCCCTGGTGGGCAAGCTGTTGCAGCAAATCGATAAACCAGGGCAGGGCTTCGGCGGTCAATGTCTCGAAGACGGTCAGCACCAGTGCCACGGGTATGCCGTTGGCGCGCCGGGCTTCGAGCATGAAATTGCTGTTCTCGATGCCCTCGACGATCGGGCGCTGGCGCACCAGCGTCAGGCCATCCCGGGACAGCAGCTGCTGTATCTGATCATTACTGAGTGGGGTAAAAACTGTCATGGACGGAGTATAGCAACAACCGGGGCACGGGGGCCGCCTTTGCATTCTGTCGGCACTGCGGCAAGATGCTCTATCCATATGCTCCCTCAATAAAACTGCGGACACCCCAGCTCATGTCTGATCACGAATCTGGCCAGCAGCCTGATCAAAAAGCCGTCGTTCTGGTGGACGGCTCCTCCTACCTTTACCGGGCCTTCCATGCTCTGCCGCCGTTAATGGCGTCCTCTGGCCAGCCCACAGGCGCTATTCGAGGCGTGATCAGCATGTTGCGCAAACTGCTGGCGGATTATCAGCCCGAGCAGATGGCGGTGGTGTTCGATGCCAAGGGCAAGACCTTCCGTGACGAGCTGTTCGAACAGTACAAGGCGCAGCGCCCGCCGATGCCGGATGAGCTGCGCGCGCAGGTCGAGCCGTTATATGACGTGATCCGCGCCATGGGATTGCCGCTGATCGTTGAAGAGGGTGTCGAGGCGGATGACGTGATCGGCACGCTGGCGCGCCAGGCGGCGGCGAACGGGCAACCTGTGGTGATCTCCACGGGCGACAAGGATATGGCGCAGCTGGTGGATGCGCGCATCACACTGGTCAACACCATGACCGGGACAGTCCTGAACCAGGACACGGTGGTGGACAAGTTCGGTGTGGGCCCCGAGTTGATCATCGACCTGCTGGCGCTGATGGGCGACAAGGTAGACAACATCCCGGGCGTGCCCGGTGTCGGCGAAAAAACCGCGCTCGGTCTGCTCCAGGGCATCGGTTCCATGGATGCGATTTATGCCAACCTGGACAAGGTGTCCGGGCTGACGATTCGCGGTGCCAAGACCTTGGCGAAGAAGCTTGAAGAGCACCGCGAGCAGGCGTTCCTGTCGTATCAGCTGGCAACCATCAAGGTAGATTGCGCACTCAACGAAACACTGGATGATCTGAAGCTTGGGGCGCCCGACAAGGCGTCGTTGATTGAGCAGTACCGCGCACTGGAATTCAAGAGCTGGATTGCTGAATTGCAGGACGGGGAGACGCAGGCAGCAGAAGAGGCTTCGGGCGCGGTGTCGGGAGGCGTGCCAGGAGAGACGAGCAATCTCGACGAAACGTCTGCTATCAGTCGCGAAGACTATGACACCATTACCGATATGGCGGCGCTGGACGCATGGATAGAAAAACTGAAAAAAGCGCCGCTGTTTGCCTTTGATACCGAAACCACCAGTCTGGATTACATGCGCGCCGAACTGGTCGGGGTGTCGTTTGCGGTGGCCCCGGGCGAGGCCGCTTATGTGCCGGTGGCGCATGATTATCCCGGCGCGCCGGATCAGCTTGATCGTGACGAGGTGCTGGCAAAACTCAAGCCACTGCTGGAAAGCGACGCGCACAGGAAAGTCGGCCAGAACCTGAAATACGATATGAGCGTACTGGCGCAGTACGATCTGCATCTGGGAGGCGTGGCGTTTGACACCATGCTCGAGTCCTATGTGCTGGATTCGGTGGCGACCCGTCATGATATGGATTCACTGGCACTGAAATATCTGGGGCACAAGAATATTGCGTTCAAGGATATTGCCGGCAAGGGTGCCAAGCAGTTGACCTTCAACCAGATCGCCATCGACGATGCGGCGCCCTATGCGGCCGAAGATGCAGATATTACGCTGCGCCTGCACGACACTCTGTGGCCGAAGCTCGAAGCGATACCGACGTTGGTCAGCGTACTCCACGATATCGAAATGCCGCTGGTCAGCGTGTTGTCGCGGCTGGAGCGCAACGGCTGTTATGTCGATGTCGATATGCTGCGCCGGCACAGTCAGGAGCTGGCCAAGCGCATGGGCGAGCTGGAAGCAAACGCCTTCAGCGAGGCCGGCCGAAAATTCAATCTCAGCTCCCCCAAACAGCTCGGTGCGATTCTTTATGAAGAGCAAGGGATTCCGGTAATCAAGAAAACACCGAAAGGCGCGCCCTCTACCGCAGAAGCGGTGTTGCAGGAGCTGGCGCTGGACGGGCACACCCTGCCGCAGATCATCATGGATTACCGTGAGCTGTCGAAGCTCAAGAGTACCTATACGGATCGCCTGCCTGAAATGGTGCGTCCGCGCACGGGGCGCGTGCACACGTCTTATCATCAGGCTGTCGCGGCAACGGGGCGTTTGTCTTCCAGTGATCCCAATTTGCAGAATATTCCGATTCGCAGCGAGGAAGGCCGGCGCATCAGGCAGGCATTCCGGGCGCCGCCGGGCCGCAAAATAGTCGCGGCGGATTATTCCCAGATCGAGCTGCGCATCATGGCGCACCTCAGCGGCGACAAAGGGCTGCTGGATGCGTTCGCAAAAGGCCTGGATATTCACCGCGCCACCGCCGCAGAAGTGTGGGGCAAGACGCCGGATGAGGTCAGTGATAATGAGCGCCGCAATGCCAAGGCGATCAACTTCGGCCTGATCTATGGCATGAGTGCGTTTGGTCTGGCGCGGCAGTTGGGTATTCCCCGGGGCGAAGCCCAGGAATATATCGATCTGTATTTTCAGCGCTACCCCGGCGTCAAGGCGTACATGGACAACACCCGTGCGCATGCGGGTGAAAAAGGCTATGTGGAAACGCTCTACGGTCGCCGGCTGTATTTGCCGGAAATAAACAGCCGTAACGGCGCCATGCGACAGGCGGCGGAGCGGACGGCGATCAACGCGCCCATGCAGGGCACTGCTGCGGACATCATCAAGCGCGCCATGATTGCTGTCGATGCCTGGCTGGCGAAGAGTGAACTGAAAGCGCTGATGATCATGCAGGTGCATGATGAGCTGGTATTTGAAGTGGCGGAGCAGGATGTGGAGGCGCTGATCAAGGAGGTGTCGGCGCTGATGTGCAACGCGGCCGACTTGCGTGTGCCGCTGGTGGTAGACCCCGGCGTCGGTGACAACTGGGATCAGGCCCACTGATACGGCGCCGCCGACTGTTCAGTCGGCGGCCTGCCGTGCAGTGTCAGTTGCTCAGAAGTAGACGCTCAGCAACACATCTGCGGCGCCCAGATCCAGGATGTTGAAATCGCCATCCACGTCGGTGAAGGTGGCGCCGACACGTACCGCGAGGCTGGCGCGCGGCGCCAGGTTGAATTCGGTACCGAAGAAACCACCGAGCTGCAGGATGTTGAAGCTGCCGTCACCATCGTCCAGCGAGGTGTAGCTCAGGCTGCCGTCGAAAAAGGTGCGCAGGTAAGGCGCGCCGAAATCCTGATAGATGCGCGCGCCGCCGCCCAGGCCCAGGTTGGTATTGCCGTCAGCGTTGACGATGCGCAGGCTGCCGTAGGCCATCAGATCATCGCTCAGGAACATGCCGAGGTTATAGGTCGGGCCGGAGGCGCCAAAGCTCTCCAGGCTGTTGCTGCTGAAAGGCTGTGTCAGAAAAAGCGCGAAGTCGCCTTCGCCGGGCTGTTCGGCGGCGTGGGCGGTGGCGGACAGCAGCAGGGCGGCGGTGATCAATGCAAGCAATCGGTTCAACATGGTGTATGTCCTTATGTTTTGTCAGGGTATGGCCGCAATCGAGGGGCCGCTGCGGCGCGACAGCGAGAGTAGGTGGCTGTCGGTGGGGGCACAATGCGATAGCGGCGCTGATCCCCTGTATGGGGGAGGCCAGTCACCTGTTTGGATGAGAGAGCAGGAGGCGAAGCGTGATCGAGTTGGCAGATTGCACGGCGGGAATGTCGGTGCGGATGAACAAACAAGCGGTTGGATAAGTGTGCTGAGGTAAAATCTGTAAAAGTCGCAAAATATTGAACGCGGTCTCACCGAAAAGCAGGAACTTAACGCCGGTTCGGTGCATCATAACAACAGCTACGGAGCGGTACCCCCCGATCCCCCAGTAACCCTCGCCGGTCCGTAGCTTTTTTAGTCTCTGGTTCTTCCCCCAAAGAACTGGAGGCGGCAAGCCTCCCTGGCAGCGCAGTCGTTCCCTTCCCCCGATTTGCTGCCAGGGATTTTTTTTGCCTGCAGATTTCCTCCCCGGGAGTTCCACAGGCTGGCTGTTATAGATGCAGCAAAAGCCGTGCCAAGATCACGTCACCCGCATGTTTGCTGCCCGGATCTGCCCGAGTGCTCGAGTGAGTGCCCCGCGTATGCCCCGCTGTGGCATCGATCAGGTGACCTGCTGTGACACTGTCTGACGCTGCGCGACGATTGCTCCGCCGGAGGCCGTTGCGGTGGGGTAAACGCAGGTTTGACGAGTGTTTCACGGCGCTGGGGCAATAATCCAATTACTGCGGCGCGGTTCCCCCGATCCCCCCCCGATCTCTGCCGGGCTGCAGTGGATAGCGCTGGCGCGTTCCCCTCGCGCCGGTGGCAGCAAGCTACCCTGGCAGCAGCATCAATCCCCCCTCGATATGCGCTGTCAGGGTTTTTTTTGCGGGGCATGCTCGGCAGCAGTGCTTTCGACCCTTTCGACAAGGGTGTCCTCAGGCGTGTCGGCGGCATCGGTGACCGCCAGCCATTCGGCCAGCTTGTCCCAGGCGTCGGTCAGCCCGGTGCTGGCGGTGGCGGAAAACAGCTGCACCGTGAGCTCCCCGGGGTGGCTCTTCAGGGCCTGGCGGGTTTTGAGCAGGGTGGTCTTGGCTGCCCCGTGGCTGAGCTTGTCAGCTTTGGTAAGCAGGATGTGCAGCGGCATGCGCGCCTTGGCGGCCCAGTCCACCAGCATCAGGTCGTAATCCTTGAGCGGGTGGCGGATGTCCATGAGCAGCACCAGGCCACGCAGGCACTGGCGCCCGGCCAGATAGGCGTCCAGGTCGCGCTGCCACTGCTCGCGCATGCCCTTGTTGACCTTGGCGTAGCCGTAGCCGGGCAGATCAACAAGACGGCGGGTTTCATCCAGCGTGAAGAAGTTGAGCAGCTGGGTGCGGCCCGGCGTCTTGGAGGTGCGCGCCAGGCTCTTCTGGTCCGTCAGGCGGTTGATGGCACTGGACTTGCCGGCGTTGGAGCGGCCGGCAAAGGCGACCTCGAAGCCCTCATCCGGGGGGCACTGGCTCAGCTTCGGGGCACTGATGCTGAAGCTGGCCTGGCGCAGCAGGCGCTCCGCAGGGTGCATGGTGGTTGATGCTGATCGGGGCGTCGTCTGGCGCATAATATCGGTCAATCCCGTGAAGGCTGCGGGTCATTGGGGTGTCTCGCAGAATAGGTATGATGCGACACAACGGTAGTATATAATGCGCGCCGCCAGCGCTTCGCGAAACCCCGAGGGGTGCTGAGCTGCCTGAATGGTAACTTTATCCCGATTGGACCTCAGCCACGCCGATTTGCCGAGTGTGGTCACAGGAGCGCGGACTATGAAGTGGAAGACAGCAGTAATTGCAGCAGTTTCAGTGTTGGCACTCAGCAGCGCGGCCAGTGCGGCCACGGTGGAAGAGCGCTACAACTCCAGCTGCGTGTTTTGCCATGCCAGCGGTGCCGCAGGCGCCCCGAAGACGGGTGATGAAGCTGCCTGGGCGCCTCGTCTCGAGAAAGGCATGGAGACGCTGGTCAAGCATACCCGTGAGGGGCTTAATGCGATGCCGCCGCGGGGTATGTGTGGCGACTGCAGTGATGACGAGTACCGCGCTCTGATCGAATACATGACCAAGTAATGTAAGGAATGGCCATGAAATCCCTGAAGCTGTTTGCTCTTGTACTGGCGGGTGTTCTCGCCGGCCAGGCCCACGCCGGTGATGCGGCGGCGGGCGAAGCCAAAGCCGCTGTGTGTGCGGCGTGCCATGGCCCGGACGGTAACAGTCCGGCTGCCGACTTCCCGAAAATTGCCGGCCAGGGCGAGAAGTACTTCGTCAAGCAGCTCATGGATTACAAGAGCGGCGCCCGGGAAAACGCGATCATGCGTGGTCAGGTCGCGGGACTGTCCGAGCAGGACATGAAGGATCTGGCAGCCTTCTACGCCGCCCAGCCCATCGAAGTGGGTGCTGCGGACCCTGATCTGGTGGAAGCCGGTGAGCGTCTGTATCGCGGTGGCAACATGGATACCGGGCTGGCCGCCTGTTCAGGCTGCCACGGCCCGGCAGGTGACGGCATCGCGGCGGCGGGCTTCCCGGCGCTGAGCGGCCAGCACGCACGCTACATCGAAGAGCAGCTGCGCGCCTTCCGCGCGGCGGGTCGTGATGATCTCGGCGCGGCGGCCTACCGTCGTAACGACACCACCAGTGACGAGCCGGGCATGATGCAGGCCATTGCTGCGAAGATGTCGGACCGCGAAATCAAGGCGGTCGCCAGCTTCATCTCGGGTCTGTCGAAGTAAGACGGTCCGGATGGGGTGCCTGGCACCGGAAAAGGGCGGCCCTCGGGCCGCCTTTTTTGTTTGGCGGCCTGCACGCAAGCCTCACTAAAATCGTATATCCTCCTGTTATCGGGGAGCATTTGCCGAATCTGTCGGTCAAAGCCCCTAATCAGAACCGAATCAAGGAGATTCCCGATGTTGCGACAGATAGCCGGGGCAGTTGCCCTGCTGGGCCTTGCTTTCAGCGCCAGCGTGGCCAATCAGGCACTGGCAGACGGCAAACACAGCCGTTTCGCGGAAGGCACCCATTACCAGGTGCTCAGTGAGCCGGTCAGCGTGGCGGACCCGGACAAGATCGAAGTGCGGGAGTTCTTCTTCTATGGTTGCCCGGCCTGCTACAACGTGGAGCCCACCGTCAACGACTGGAAGGCCAACGCAAGCGATGATGTGGACTTCGTGCGCAGCCCGGTGCTGTTCATTCGTGGTGCAGAGCCGCTGGCACGCGCCTATTTTGTCGCAGAGGCCAAAGGCATTCTGGACGAAATTCATCAGCCGATTTTCGATGCCATCCACAAACACCGCGAGCCGCTGTTCAGCGTGCCGGCCCTGGCGAATTTCTTCCGCAAGTACGGCGTTGACCCGGATGAGTTCAACGAGCTGTACTCGTCTTTCGGCGTTTCGACCAAGGTGCGTCAGGCGGATACCGCGTCACGGGATTACCGCCTGACCGGCGTGCCGTCCTTCACCGTGAATGGCAAATACGTGGTGCTGCGCAATAACCTGCGTAACGACCGGGAGACCTTCGAGGTCATCGATTATCTGGTCAATCTCGAGCGCGAGACGCATTGAGGCAACCTGGATCGGGGCAATCTGGTATGACGCAGGCAGGTGAAGACACCTTCTCGCTGGTAAAACCGAAAGGTGGCTTCTCCCTGGTGCGGGAGGGGCTGCGCCGCCGTACCCGGCGGCCACGCAGCATCGCCCTGCCGGATGATCGTTTGCGTCTGATGAGCTTCAACATCCAGGCCGGGATCGGCACCAGTAATTTTCGTGAGTATGTCACCGGTAGCTGGAAGCATCTGGTGGCGCACCCGGACAGCGTCGACAATATCCGCAACATTGCCAGCGTGCTGCAGAGTTACGACATGGTGGCCCTGCAGGAAGTGGATGGCGGCAGCCTGCGTTCGCGCTTTACCAATCAGCTGGTGCATCTGGCCTCGTTGGCCGAGTTTCCCTTCTGGCACCAGCAGCTCAATCGCAATCTGGGTCGTTTCGGCCAGTTCAGCAACGGCATGCTCAGCCGTGTGGTGCCCTATCACGTGGAAGACCATCGCCTGCCGGGGCTGCCCGGGCGCGGCGCGTTTATCGCCAAGTACGGCCACCCGGACATGCCGCTGGTGGTCGTGGGGGTGCATCTGGCGCTGGGCGGCAAACACCGCAACGCGCAGTTGGCGTACCTGGCGGGGCTGCTCAAGCAATACCGGTACGTGGTGATCATGGGTGATTTCAATTGCCTGCCCCACGAACTGCTCAACTCGCCACTCTCCGAGCTGGATCTGCGGCTGATGGATGGCGAGCATCGCACCTATCCCAGCTGGGCGCCGGAAAAGCATCTTGATCATATTCTGGTCAGCAGCGGCCTGCAGGCGGTGGAAACGGCGGTACTGAACAGTTGCCTGCTTTCGGATCACCTGCCTGTGGCCACCGAAATCGTCATTCCCGGCGAAGTGCTCACCGCCAGCCGCGAATGGCCCCTGGAGAAATCAGACCGGTAACCCCTCGCTGGCGGCGCAGCCCTGCGCGCCGTATCATCCGGCGATGCACTATCTCTATCAGTCCAACCGTCTCGAACATCTTGCTGCCATGCTGGCTGCCGTCATGGCGGCGCGCCCGTCGTCGCCGCTGGTGCCCGAGCAGGTGCTGGTGCACAGCCCGGGCATGGCCACCTGGTTGCGACTGTATCTGGCCGCCGAGCGCGGCATTGCCGCCAATATCGCCTTCCCCCTGCCGTCGTCCTTTTTCTGGCAATTGCATCGTCGTCTGCATCCTGAGCTGCCGGAGCAGTCTGCCTGGAGCAAGGAGCATCTTCTCTGGCATCTGCTGGCCGAACTGCCTGCCTTGCTGGAGGAACCGGACGGCGCGCCGTTGTTGGCTTATCTCGGTGACGGACGATCATCGAGCCAGCGCCCTTTGCGGCGCTACCAGCTATGCCAGCAGATTGCCGATCTGTTCGACCAGTATCTGGTCTACCGCCCGGCCTGGCTGGTGGCCTGGGAGCGGGGTGACTGGCAGGGCGTGCCGGCCAGCCGTCACTGGCAGCCGCTGCTCTGGCAACGCCTGGCCCGGCGCATACGCGCCCTGGCGCCGGATGATCTGCACCGGGGTGAGTTGATGGACGCCCGACGTCTGGCGAGCAATCTCAGCGCGCGGCATCTGCCTGAGCGTGTGTTTCTGTTCGGACCCACGACCCAGCCCGCCGCACAGCTGGAAGCGCTGGGCGCGCTGGGCGAACAGTGCGATGTGCATCTGTTTTTGCTCAATCCCAGTGCCGAATACTGGGGCCATGTGCAGAGCGACCGGCAACTGGCGCGCAGCCGCGTCAATGCACTGCGCGCCGGACAGGTGTGGGAAGAATTGCCCGGCGAAGTGGGCAATCCGCTACTGGCCTCGCTGGGTGGCCAGGGGCGTGAACTGCTGGAACTGTTGCTGGGTGGCCTGTGGCCTGCGGCGCAGGAGGTGGATGCCTTCGATGCGCCGACAGAAGACACCCTGCTGGGTCAGGTGCAGGCCGATATTTTTCATCTGCGCGATGGCCGCGAGGCGCCCCGGCCGGCCAGCGCGTCGCACCATATCCAGCTGCATGACTGTCACAGCCCGATGCGAGAAGTGGAGGTGCTGCACGACCGCCTGCTGGCCCTGTTTGACGAGGATGCCACCCTGACGCCTCGGGATGTTGTGGTGATGATGCCGGATGTCGGGGAGTATGCGCCGCTGATCGAGGCGGTGTTCGGTGCCCAGCGGCAGGGCGAACGTGACAGCAGTATTCCCTGGGCCATCGCAGATCGCTCCCTCGCGGATGAAGCGCCGCTGTTGCGCAGTGTGCTGCAATTGTTGCAGCCGCGGGTCAGTCGCTTTACCGCCAATGAGGTGATGGACCTGCTGGATGTGCCAGCGATTCGGCAGCGTTTCGGTTTTGTCGTGGATGATCTGCCGCTGCTGCGCAGCTGGATCGAGCAGGCTGGAATTCGCTGGGGGCTGGATGGCAGCCACCGGGCGCGGCTGGACTTGCCGGCGTTCCGGGAAAACAGCTGGGCCGCCGGCCTGGAACGTATCCTGCTGGGGGTGGCGCTGGGCGAAGATGAAGTGCTCTGGGAAGCGGTTCCCAGCCTCGCCGGTCTGACCCAGGGCCAGGCCGAGCTGGCCGGGCGCCTGGGCGAGTGTCTGCATCGGCTGCAACGTTTCGAGGCCGAGCTGGGCGAGCCGTGCAGCGCGGCGCACTGGCAGCAGCGGCTTAACCGTCTGCTGGATGATTGCTACGCCGCCGATCCGGCCTGGGACGCGGAACTGGATCAGCTGCGCACAGCGCTGGATGAGCTGGCCCGGGGCGCGACCCAGGCGCTCCAGGATCAACCTCTTGATGTCGAGATGATTCACAGCTGGCTGCGACAGACGCTGTCCGGCAGTGCGGGCGGGCAGCGCTTCCTCGCCGGGCGCGTCAACTTCTGCACCCTGATGCCCATGCGCAGCGTGCCGTTTCGCGTGGTCTGTCTGCTGGGCATGCAGGATGATGCCTACCCGCGCCCGGAGCATCCGGCCGGGCACGACCTGATGCGTCTCAAGCCATTGCCGGGGGATCGTTCCCGGCGCGCCGAGGACCGCTACCTGTTTCTCGAAGCGCTGTTGTCGGCGCGTGACCATCTCTATATCAGCTGGTGCGGCCGCGACGCCCAGGACAACAGCGAGCGGCCGCCGTCCGTGGTCCTGGCGGAGCTGACGGATTATCTGGATCAGGCATTTCTTGATCCCGGCCTGGCCAGGGCCTTGACCGTGGTCCATCCGCTGCAACCCTTCAGTCCCCGTTATTTCTCGCAACAGGGCGGTGACGCCCTGTTCTCCTACGCACGTCACTGGGCGGATGTGGCGGCGGCGCGCAAGTTGAGCTGCCTGAATCCGCCCTTGCCGGCCGATGCCGGGCTCAGTGAGCGGTTGCTGGATATCAGCACCGTTGAGCTGAATCGCTTCTTGCGTAACCCCGCCCGCGCGTTTCTGGAATGGCGGCTGGGTGTCTACCTGGGTGACACCACGCGGGTGCTGGAGGATGACGAACCGTTTGCTGCCGGCGGCCTGGAAATCTGGCAGCTGGAGCAACAGGTGCTGGAACGTGTGTTGGCCGGTGAGGCACTGGAACCGTTGATCACGCGTTGGCAAGGCAGCGGCCAGCTGCCGCCGGGGGCGCCGGGGGAAGCGTTGGTGCAAGCCCACGTCACGTCAGCGGCGGAGCATGCCCGGCGGGTGCGACGGCTCTGGGCCAAAGGCGAACTGCTCTCTCCCATGGCGTTCGATATTGCTGGCACCGGCGCGGCGTCGGATGTGCGGCTGGGCGGGCATTTTCAGGAGTTGGCCAGCTGTGGTGTGCAGATCAGTTCGGCCTCGCGGTTGTTCAGCAGCGCGGACGCACCACGCAAGGAAACAGCACTGAATGCCTCGGCAAAGCTGCCCAAGGTCCGGCATATGCTGGCGCTGTGGCTCAATCATCTGGCACTCAATACGTTGCCGCTGAATGAGTCGGCCCGGCGCAGTACAGCGTTCTTCCGGGATGTGCGCCTGCATCTGCCGGCGCTGCCTGCGGAGGTGGCACAGGAACATCTGCGCGAACTGTTGGCGCTGTACCGGCAGGGCCTGGCGGCGCCGTTGCCGTTCATGCCGCAAACCGGCTGGGCCGCGCTGGTCTGGCCGGAGGATGTGGAGCGCGTGGAAAGCGTGTTGCTGGGCAGTGACCGCGTCGCGGGCGAGGCGGCTGACGCCGCGGTTGCACGGCTGTTTCCCGAACCCGTGATGCGCGAATTTATCCGCCACGGCCGTCGTATTCTGGCGCCGCTGCGTGATGTGGCCCAGGTGCTGCCCTATGAATAAAGTGACGCACAGCCTGAACCTGCCGCAGCCGCTGGATCTGACCAGTATCACGCTGGACGGCTTCAATCTGATTGAAGCCAGCGCCGGTACCGGCAAGACATTCTCCATTGCCGGGCTGTATCTGCGTCTGGTGTTGGGGGTGGGTCAGAGCGCGCCGATACCGGTGGAAAGCATTCTGGTGGTGACCTTTACCCGGGCGGCGGTGGCGGAGTTGCGCGGCCGCATCCGCGCGCGCCTCAGCGACGCGCGGCAGCTGTTCCAGCGCGGCGCCAGTGATGATGCGTTCGAGCGTTACCTGTTGCAGCACATCAGCGCCGACCAGGCCCTGCTGTTGCTGGAGCGCGCGCTGACCAGCATGGACAACGCCGCGATTTTCACCATTCATGGTTTCTGCCAGCGCCTGTTGCGGCAGCACGCGCTGGATCTGGGGGCGCCCATGGAGGTGGCGTTCGTGGAAGACGACAGCGCCCTGGTGCAGCAAGCCGTGGCAGATTTCTGGCGTCGCTTTGTCTATGGCGGCCCGGTGCGTGGGCAGTTGGACGGCGCCCGCCTGGTGGCCTGCTTTGGCACGCCGGACGGCTTGCAGCAACAGCTGCGGCCCTTGCTGCGTGAACCGCTGCCGCGCTTGCGACCGGCGCTGGATATGCCGGGGCTGGAGAAGCAGGCCCGGCATCGGGATGCCATGTTGTCGGAGCTGCGTGTCGCCTGGCAAACCCACGGCAGTGTGGTGAGTCGGCACCTGCAACAGGCCTGTGACGACAAGGTATTCAATGGCCGCAAGTTGCAATGGCGCTGGTTGCAGCCCGCCCTGAACCAGCTGGACGCCTGGGTCGCGGGTGAGGCGGACAGCCCGGTGGCGCGCACCGGTAATGGCGAGTTGCAGAGCCGTCGCCTGTATCCGGAGGAGTTGCGCGCTGCGGCGAAACCGGAACGGCTTGCCGACGTGCCCGGCCACGAGTTGCTGGATCTGCTGCCGGATATTGTGCGCGCTGATGAGCTGGCCCCGGCGCTGGAACGCGCCGGCCTGCTCAGCCACGCCCGTGAGCAGGTGCTGGCGCGCATGGCCCGGCTGAAAGAAAACGCTGGCCAGCGCGGGATGGATGATTTGCTCTCCGATGTGGCGCGCGCATTACAGGGCGAGGGCGGCGACACATTGGCCAGCGTACTGGCGACACAGTACCCGGTCGCGCTGGTAGATGAATTCCAGGACACCGACCCGATGCAATACCGGATTTTCCGCACGCTCTACCACGGGCGAGCGGATACCGCGCTGTTCATGATCGGTGACCCCAAGCAGGCGATCTATCGCTTCCGGGGCGCCGACATTCACGCCTACCTTGCCGCCCGGGAAGACTGTGCTCCAGAGCGCCGCTTTACGCTGGGCGTCAACTGGCGTTCGGGCACGCCCATGGTGCGGGCAGTGAACAAGCTGTTTGCCAGCCATGACGATCCGTTCGTGCTGCCGGGCATTCGCTTCCACAACGCGCGGGCCGCAGGGCGGGCCGATGCCATGCCGCTGGTGACGGACGACAAGCGCGCCGCACTGACGATGGTGCTGGCGGACCCGGACGCCGAGGCACTTGGCGACAGCAAGGGGCGCGGTCAGTTATGGCAGGCGCAGTGGATTGCTGCCGAAATCCGCCGCCTGCTCGGCCTGGCCGCCGCGGGCGGCGCGGCCATCGGCGAGCAACCGCTGGTGGCGCGGGACATTGCCGTGCTGGTGCGCGGGCATGCCGAGGCGCGCCAGGTGCGCGATGCGCTGGCGGAGCAAGGCCTGGGCTGTGTGTATCGCGGGCGGCAAAGCGTGTTCGATACGGCCATCGCGGCGGACCTGGAACAGGTGCTGGCGGCGCTCGCGGAACCGGAAAATGAAAGCCTGGTGCGCAGCGCGCTGGGCACGGCGTTGTTTGCCCAGCCGCCGGCCACGCTGTACCAGCGTTTCCAGCATCCGCAGGAGTGGCCGAGAACCCTGAACCTGTTCCACGAACTGGCGCGCCAGTGGCGCACCCGGGGTGTGATGCCGGCGCTGTACCACCTGTTCGAGCAGGAGCACGTGCTGGTGCGTTTGCGCGCGACCCGCGACGGAGAGCGCCAGCTCACAGACCTGCTGCATCTGTGCGAATTGCTGCAACAGGCTGCAGGCAGTCAGGGCGGCCCGCGTGAGTTGCTGCACTGGTTTGCGCGCCAGCGCCAGACCGGCAGCGACCAGGACGGTCGCCAGTTGCGTCTCGAAAGTGAAGACAATCTGGTGCAGGTGGTGACCATCCATACCAGCAAGGGCCTGCAGTATCCGGTGACCTTTGTGGCGGGCATGTGGCATGCACCGTCCCGGGCGGCGATGGATATCGGTTATACCGACGACGAGGGTCCCTGCGTGGCGCTGGATGCGGAACGCCTGCTGGATGAGGCGGCGTTGGCGGAGGTGCGCGACAAGGCGCGCAGCGAACGTTTGGGTGAGGACATGCGCCTGCTGTACGTGGCACTGACTCGCAGCATCCACCGTTGTTACGTGATGTTCGCTCCGGTGGGGCAGGGGCGCAGTGAAGCGGCATTGCATCACCTGTTGGGGCTGGGCGCCGACGAGACCGATGTGGCGGATTACCGGCGCTGCATGGATGCCCTGGCGGAGAATCGCACGGTGGCCTGGTGTAGCGACATGCCACGCGTCAGCGGCCCGCTGCCGGCCGCCGAGCGCGTCTCGGCGCGCGGCGTGCGCACGTTTAGTGGCGTATTGCAGGATGACTGGCGGCTGACCAGCTACAGCGGCCTGACGCGGAATCTTGAGCACCCGCAGGCGGAGCATTTTGAACCGGCGGAAATCAGTGTGCCCGGTCCCGGTGCGCCGGGTTCGGGTGCGCCCGTTTTGCAGCAGGGTATTCATGGTTTCCCCCGTGGCGCGGCGCCGGGGATCTGCCTGCACGGTATTTTCGAGCGCATTGATTTTCGCGCCCGGACGGTCAATCCGGAGATGGTGGGAGAGCAACTTTCCCGGCATGGCATCAGCAGTGACTGGACGCATGTGGTGACACGCATGGCAGAGGCGGTTTGCCGTTTGCCGCTGGCGCCGGATGCGCCCGCCCTGGGTGATGCGGCGGCCTGGCAGGCCGAGATGGAATTCATGCTGCCGGTCGCCGGGCTGGATGCGGTGGCGCTGGAACAGGCGGTGCAACTGCTGCCCGCCGCGTTGCCGCGCCCGACCCTGGGGTTCGAGCGGGTCGCAGGCATGCTGCGGGGCTTTATTGATCTGGTTTTTGTCGCCGACGAGCGCTACTTCCTGGTGGATTTCAAGAGCAACTGGCTGGGGCCGCAGGGTCGCGACTATCACCCCGCTGCGCTGGACGCTGCGATGGCGGAGCACCGCTACGATGTGCAGGCCATGTTGTATGCCCTGGCTTTGCATCGCCATCTGCGGCAGACCTTGCCGGATTATGATCCGGCCCGGCATTTTGGCGGCATCGGTTATCTGTTTCTGCGCGGCATGGCAGCGCCGGATGCGGCGCCCGGGCAGGGGGTCTGGTTTGCGCAGCCCGATGTGGCGATGCTCACACGTATTGATCAGCTGTTCGGCGCGACGGCCGACGGGGAGGGCACATGAGCGCCCTGCGCTGGCTGGAGCATCGTCTCGACAAGGGGCTGCTGCGGCCGCTGGACATGAGCCTGGCGCGCCTGGTGGCGCAGCACAGCCCGGACGACGACGAGCCGGTATGGCTGATGGCACTGATCAGCCATCTGGCCGGGCAGGGGCATGTGTGTCTGGACCTGAGTCTGCCGATGCCACGTCCCTTTGATGCGGACGACTGCCCCTGGCTGGTGCCGACCGTCGCGCCGCTGGCCGATGGCGTGATTATTGGCGCGCCGGATGACATCGCGCCGCTGATTCTGGAGGGCAACCGTCTTTACCTGTCACGGCACTTTCAGGCGGAGGGCCGGGTGGTGCATGCGGTGCGGCAGCGTTGCCAACTGCGTGACTGGCCCGTGGGGCTGTTGGGCAGCCTCGCGGCGCCGCTGTTCCCGCCGGTCGCAGACGGGCAAGTCGATTGGCAGAAAGTGGCGGCCATCAATTGTGTGCTGCATGGCTTTGGCATCATTACCGGCGGGCCGGGTACCGGCAAGACCTGGACGGTGACACGCATGCTCGCCCTGCATCTGCTGGCGGCGCAACAGCACGCGCCACTGTCTCTGCCACGGCTGCGACTGGCGGCACCCACTGGCAAGGCGGCAGCCCGCTTGACTGAATCCCTGCGTGCCGCGCTGGCCGACCTGCCGTTACCGGATGCACTGCGTGCCGCGATGCCGGTGGAGGCGGTGACGCTGCATCGTTTGCTCGGCGCCAGCCGCGATGGCCGTCCGCGTTATCACGCCGGGCGGCCCTTGCCGGCGGACGTGGTGGTGGTGGACGAAGCCTCGATGATTGATCTGGGGCTGATGACGCAACTGGTGGCGGCGTTGCCGGACCATGCGGCGCTGTATCTGGTGGGTGACAGGGACCAGCTGGCCTCGGTGGAGGCCGGCAGTGTGTTTGCCGATCTGTGCGGGCATGCGGATACCGATCAACCGGACACGGCCGTGCGGCAACGCAATCGCTTTTCACCCAATCTGTTCAGCCGCTTGCTTGGCGAATCCCTCGCGGGTGTCTCGCAGGATGGGCAAACCGGACTGCCGGATGATCAGGTGGTGCGTCTGGAGCAGGTGCATCGCTTTGATGCGGCGTCCGGGATTGGTCGTCTCGCGGAGGCAGTACGTCTGGGGGATCAGGCGGCGGTTGATGCATTGCGGCAGGCGCCGCCGGCCAACCTCAGCTGGCCCGCGCCAGATCGTGCGGCGCTGGTGGAGGATGCCATTACTGCACTGACCCCGATGTTGACGCTGGCCGCCCGGGGCGCGCCTGCCCGGGACGTGTTGGCCGCCTTTGGCCGCTTTCGCCTGCTGTGCGCCCAGCGTCGTGGGCCGCTGGGCATGGAGACGTTCAACGCGCTGATCGTGCGTACATTGCGTGCACGGGGCCTGTGTGGGCCGCATGCCTGGTTTCCCGGACGTGCCGTGCTGCTGACGCGTAATGACTGGAGCCAGGGTCTGTTCAATGGCGATGCGGGCGTCGCGCTCATGGACCCGGCAGACGGACAGTTGAAGGTGGTTTTCGCCGGGGCGGATGGTGAGTTGCGCTATGTGCCACCGGTGCGGTTGCCGGACTTCGAGGATGCCTGGGCGATGACGATCCACAAAAGTCAGGGCAGTGAATTTGATCGTGTGCTGGTGGTGCTGCCGGACAGTGACTCACCACTGCTGGGCCGAGAGTTGCTCTACACCGCCATCACACGGGCCCGGGAGTCTGTGGGCGTGGCGAGTACGGATGAGGTGCTACGCTTGACGTTGGCACGCAAGGTTCGTCGCAGTTCCGGGCTGGCGGAGCGTCTCCGGGAGTCATGACGGGATTGCAGCAAAACAACAAGAATATGTTCAACGGCGATGATAAGGGTGTAGCGTTGTGATGACACACAGAGGTGTTGGCCGCACGGGGGTACGGCATTCAGCTATGAGGACATTGCAGGAGAGACGGTATGAAACTGCCGGCGATGCCAGCGGACGAGGCGTTAAGACAAGCGGCGCTGGAGAGGCTGGATATTCTCGATACACCGGCCGAGGCACGGTTTGATCGTTTGACCCGTATTGCCCGGGAGGTGTGTGATGTGCCGATCGCGCTGGTCACACTGCTGGATGGCAGCAGGCAGTGGTTCAAGTCCTGTCAGGGACTGGACGTCACCGAGTCCGATCGGCGGATTTCCTTCTGCGGCCACGCCATTCTTGATAACCGGATGCTGGAAGTGCCAGACGCCCTTGAGGATGAACGCTTCCGTGATAACCCGCTGGTGACGGGTGAGCCCTTTGTGCGCGCCTATGCCGGCGTGCCGCTGAGAACCGTTGACGGCTATGCTGTCGGCACCCTGTGTGTTCTGGATACACGTCCTCGGCAGTTGACCGACCCGCAGCGTCGTGCCCTTGAAGATCTTGCCGTCATCGTGGCCCAGGAAATCAACCGGGAATATGAAAAAGACCGCTTGCGGTTGAATGCGACCATCGAAGGTACCCACATCGGCACCTGGGAGTGGCATCTGCGGACCGGTGAAACACTGCTCAATGAGCGTTGGGCCAATATTGTCGGCTATAGTCTTGCCGAGTTGGCACCGATCTCGATTGATACCTGGCGCCAGTTATCACACCCGGGGGACTTTCAGGCGTCGGGCGCCATTTTGCGGCAGCATCTGCGTGGGGAGACGGATTTCTACGATTCGGTTACCCGAATGAAGCACAAGGACGGGCATTGGGTCTGGGTGCGTACTCGCGGGAAAGTCATGAGCCACTCGCGGGACGGCAAAGCGAAAATGATGTTCGGTACACTGTCTGATATTTCAGAACAGAAGAATGCCGAGCAGGCCCTGAAAACCAGCGAAGAGCGATTGCGTGCCCTGTTCGAGATGTCACCCATCGGCATCGCGCTCAGTGATTTCTACTCGGGAAAGTTTGTGGAGGTCAACCAGTCGTTGGTGATCTCTTCCGGCTACACGGAGAGTCAGCTCCTGCAACTTTCGAATACGGATATCACGCCGCCGGAATATCAGGAGATTGATGCGTTCTATCTGCGCCAGATGATAGAGACCGGGCGCTACGGACCCTATGAGAAGGAAATTATCGGTCTCAAGGGGCAGCGTTATCCGGTGATGCTCAGTGGCGTGTTGTTGACAGATTCCGGTGGGCGCAAGCTGGTCTGGTCGATCGTGAATGACATCGGTGAGCGCAAACTCATGGAAAAACTCAAGGACGAGTTCATCGCCACCGTGAGCCATGAACTGCGTACGCCGCTGACATCCATCTCCGGTGCACTTGGCCTGCTGGCCGGCGGTGCCATGGGGGAGTTGCCCGAGGGCATCAGGAAAATGGTGGATGTGGCCAGCAAGAACAGCGAGCGGCTGGCGCGTCTCGTGAATGATCTGCTGGACATGGAAAAGCTGCTGGCCGGGAAAATGACGTTGCAGATGGAGGTCGCAGGTGTGAGGGGGCTGATTGATGAAGCGGTGAGATCCATCACGCCATTTTCGCAGCAGCATGACGTCAGCCTGACAGTGCGTTGCGAGGATGTCGGCGCGATTCGCGTCGATGAACATCGCTTTCATCAGGTCATGACGAACCTGCTGTCCAACGCGGTGAAGTTTTCTCCGCCGAAGGGCGACGTCGTGATTCAGGCCGTCACCCACCCGGCCGAGGGCAAGCCGTCGTCGGTGCGCATCAGTGTGATCGATGAGGGCGAGGGTGTTCCCGAGGCCTTCCGTGACAGAATTTTCGAGAAGTTTTCCCAGGCGGATTCCTCTGACAGCCGGTACAAGGCGGGTACGGGGCTGGGGCTGGCCATATCCAGAGAGCTTGTGCAGCGCATGGGTGGCCATATCGATTTTGTTTCAACGCCGGGAAAGGGCGCGACCTTTTACGTTGATTTTCCCTTGCATGATGGCTCTTCAAACGATGGTAGTGGATTGCAAGAATGATCGACCGGCAGTCGCGTTTGTTTGTATTGAAATGGGTGGCGTTGGGCGCGTGTGTGCTGAGCCTGATGGGCTGCGCCAGCCGTGCGTCGCTGACTGGCGAAACGTTCCGGCTCAGCATGCCGGCGCTGGAAGCGGCTATCGCAGATACCACGATCGAGGCTGTGCGGGTGGATGGCGCCCTGCGGCTGGGCTTTATCAATGACAATGAACATCTCTGGTTTACTGTCAATGAGCTTGAGCGTCTCCGCGAAGAAGGTGTGGACATCATTCTCACAGAACTCAATACGCGGGAGCGGTTGCGTCGCCCGCCACGCTATGCCGAGGCGGTTGTCACGCTGGATGAAGACGAGTTTGCGGCAATTCTCCACGACATGCTCAGCTTGCTCACGCCGCTGGGCCCGGAGGAGGGGCTTTCCCTGCGTCTGCGCCGTCGCGAGTTGGTGAGTTGGCGAGACAGCAACAGTGATCTGCAAGTGGCACCATGGGTAGATGTACCGTCCTCCGTGAACGTCACGGGCAGCATCACGGACCGGCAGCTTTCGGCACGCATGCTCACGCTGCTGCAGGACTTCAATCGCCACAGCGACGAGGCAGCCTTCGGCCCCATGTTGTTTACCCTGACGCCGGATCAACCCGGCGCGCTGGGCTGGATTTATGCCGATGTGGAGGCCGGCGAGTTGTACTACATTGTCGCACCGGTCGCCGGCTCGGACATTGCTGCGCCGATCCTGCGCGTTTCGCTGAAGACGCTGGACCGCGTCGTGGTGCGCAGTCATATCATCACCTTTTTCAAGAACCCGGTGACCACCGTCCGGCGGTTGTTCGGTCACGTGGAAGATGCTGTGGTGAGCGCGGTGCGCCGCGCGCCACGGGATGTCGATCCCGATGCGCCGCTGAACGAAGGTTCAGGCATGGACCTCGTAGCCTGGGAGTCGCACCTGGATCGGCTGACGCACAGCCACCGCTATCCGGGCGAGTTGACCTACCTGATTGGCGGGGACGCCTTTTTTCCTGAACTTGTCGAGCGCTTTCATGGTGCCAGTGACAGCATCGATATCCGCACCTATATCTTCGACAACGATGAATATGCTGTGCAGCTGGCGGATCTGCTGCGTGCGCGCAGTGACGACGTGCGCGTGCGGGTGATGATGGATGATCTCGGTTCGATGATGGCCGGGTTGACGCCGCCGCCGGAGGGTTACAGTGCCGGCTTCCAGCCGCCGACGGATATGGTGCGTTACCTGCGCAGCGGTTCTGACGTGCAGTCACGGCGGGTGGGCAACCCCTGGCTGACCGGCGACCATGCCAAGCTGACCATCGTCGATGAAGAGGTCGCCTATCTGGGCGGTATGAACTACGGCGCCGAGTATCGCTATCACTGGCACGACATGATGGTGCGCGTGGAGGGGCCGGTGGTGCGCCGTCTGCAGAACGAATTTGATCGTGCCTGGGCACACGCCGGCCCCGGGGGCGACCTGGCGTACCTGGCGCGGTCCTTGCGGTTGCCGCGGATTGAGGAAACCGAGATGCCGGAAGGCATGGTGCCGTTGCGCGTCTTGCGCACGCGCACAGGCAAGCGGGAAATCCTGCGCGCCCAGCTGGCGGCGATTCAGGCCAGCCAACAGTATATCTATATTGCAACGCCTTACTTCACCGAACCGGATGTCATCAAGGCATTGTTGGGGGCGCGCGCCAGAGGCGTGGATGTGCGGGTGGCGCTGCCCGGTGAAGGCAATCACGGCATCATGAACAGCGCGAATCTGTTTACGGCAAATCAGTTGCTGGCCGGCGGCGTGCGCATCTTCATCTATCCCGGCATGACCCACGTCAAAGCAGCGGTGTATGACGGCTGGGCCAGTTTTGGCTCAGCCAACTTTGATCGTCTGAGCTTCAAGATGAATCAGGAAATCAATCTGGCGACGTCGGATGCGGAGGCCGTGGCGCGTCTTCATCGGCAGCTCTTTACGCCGCACTTTGCGGCGAGTATCGAATTGACGGAGCCGCTGGAGTGGACCTGGGAAGACTATATCGCGGGCATGCTTTCCCGGCCGCTTTGAGTTGCGGCCGGTTTATCTCAATAGCGTGTGACGGCCATGCCGGAAAATTGCTTGGCCAGATACGTGGCATAGTCATCGGTCATGCCTGAGAGAAAATCCAGCGCCCGCATCATGCACTGATACATGCGCTCCTGTGGCGGCAACTGGTCCAGGTTCGGCGGAAAACTGTGGCGACCGATAAGATCAATGATGCGCTGATGCCGAAAATTGCTTTCATCACCGCGCGCGTGGCTTGCGGCGGCTTCAATCAGTCCCTCCAGCAGTTTGCCGATGACTTCAAAGGCACCGATTTCCAGCTCCACTTTACGCGGATGTTCGAACACCTTGGTGCGGGCCAGCTGTTTGGCATTTTCCACGACGTCGCGGACCGCCGGTTCGCAGTGCGAAATCAGATCGCCGCGCAGTTTCCCGGCGAGGAGACGGTCATGATTCGCCATGAAGGCTTCAACACCCGCTTCGATGAAACGCTCGATAATCTTGCCGCGCAATAACGCCGCCCTGCGGCCGACGCGCACATCGGAATGCAGCAGCGTTCGCACTTCATCATTGTCCGGAATGACCGGGGACAACAGCGCATGCACCTCGTCCCAGTGCAGCAGGTCCATTTCCAGGCCATCTTCCAGATCGATGATGGCGTAGCAGAAATCATCCGCAGCTTCGACCAGATAAGCGAGCGGATGTCGTGCAAAGACATCCTGGCTCTCCTGGAGCAGCCCTGTGGCGCTCACCACTTCCCGGAATGCGGCGGCTTCCGCCACAAACGTGCTGTATTTCCCCGGGCGCGGGCAGGCGGGCTGCTGGCCGGTGGCAGACAGCCACGGATACTTGAGGAACGCGGCCAGCGTGGCATAGGTGAGGCGCATGCCGTCGTCATACTGGTGGTACTCGCTCTTGGTCAGGATGCGAAAGCCCTGGGCATTGCCTTCGAAGATGGCCAGGTCCGACGCCTGCTCCGGTGCCAGTTCCTGAAGGTAGTGCTTGCCGCGCTCGCCGAACCAGGCGCGGATGGCGCGCTCACCGGTGTGGCCGAACGGCGGGTTGCCGATATCGTGAGCGAGGCAGGCTGATTGCACGATATCGCCAAGATCCGTCGGATTGGTGTCGCGGGGCAAAAGCCGTTGCTGCTCCAGGCGCTCCCCGACTCGAATGCCGAGGGTGCGGCCGACGCAGGATACTTCCAGTGAATGGGTCAGCCGATTGTGCACGTGATCGTTGGTGGCGAGTGGATGCACTTGCGTCTTGCGGGCCAGCCGGCGGAATGCGCCGGAGAAAATAATCTTGTCGTGATCCCGGATAAAGGCAGTACGTCCCCGTTCGTCTTTGGCTGCGCGGTCGCCCAAACGACGCTTGTTCAACAGAGTACTCCAGTCCATATCCGGTTCCCGGGGGTAAACGCCGGCGCAAAGCCTGGCTGTAAAAGGTTGTATGTCTGCGGTTGTGGTCCTGACGTGACAATGCTATCCACGTACATCCATGCATCAATATTCACGTGAGAACGAGAGCAACAGTGTAGCGTGCTTTGCCATGGCTACCACAGAATAAGGAGGCACAATGAGCAAACGTATCCTGATGGTCATTACCAGCGCCAGCACGATGTCCGACGGTGACGCCACCGGGTTGTGGCTGGAGGAGTTCGCTGTGCCCTGGCAGGCTTTTACAACGGCGGGTCTCACGGTGACAGTGGCGACGATGCGTCCCGGCGAGGCGCCCATCGACCCGCGCAGCACGCCGGATGACGAGCAGCGCCGCCAATGGGCCGGTGCCATTGATGCGCTGGCCGCGGCTGCCAGTCTGGAAGATGTCTGGGAGCATGATGTCGACGCGATCTTCATTCCCGGCGGGCACGGCACCATGTTCGACATGCCCGACAACCCGTTGCTTGCCGGCGCCATCGAGCAGGCCTATGCCAACGGCGCGATTGTGGCTGCCGTCTGCCATGGCCCTGCCGCCTTCGTCGGTCCGAAAAAGCCGGATGGCTCGCCTGTGGTGTCCGGCCACCGGCTGACCTGCTTTACCAACGAGGAAGAGCGCGAGGTGGGGCTGGATGCGGCAATGCCCTTCTTGTTGCAGACGCGTCTGGAAGAGTTGGGCGGCAAGCTGGAAACGGCGGAAAAGTTTTCGGATTTCGTGATTGCGGACGGCCAGCTCATTACCGGGCAGAATCCGCCTTCCAGTGAGCAGACCGCAAAGCGGGTGATTGCGGCACTGGGCGAATGACTGTGAACCCGAATAGCCGCACGGTCCGACGACCCGTGAGTCATCGCCTTCTCGCTCCCTGTCCGATGCCGGCAGGGTGGGCTAGACTGATGCACCTTCATTATTCAGGAGTAGGACGACGTGGCTGATGTCTATGGTTTTTCCGCTACCACCATTCGCGGAGAAGAGCGCACCCTGGCCGACTATCGCGGCAAAGTACTGCTGGTGGTCAATACCGCCAGCAAATGCGGCCTGACACCGCAGTACAAGGGGTTGCAGGCGCTGCATGAAAAGTACCAGGATCGCGGCCTGGTCATTCTCGGCTTTCCCTGCGACCAGTTCGGCCATCAGGAGCCGGGCGATGAAACCCAGATCAGTGAATTCTGCGAAATCAATTACGGCGTCAGTTTTCCGATGTTCGCCAAGATTGATGTCAACGGCGACGGCGCTCACCCGCTGTACAAGCATCTCAAGGAAGAGGCACCGGGCCTGTTGGGCAGCAAGGGCATCAAATGGAATTTCACCAAATTCCTGATCGGCAAGGATGGCAACGTCGTCAAGCGTTTTGCGCCGACCGACAAACCCGAAGCGCTGGAAAAGCACATCGAGAAGTTGCTCTGAGCGCGACCAATCCTAGACGACGTCTGCCAGAAATACTTCCGCTTCAAATGCGGACATGAACACCTGGCCGCTCAACTGCTCCAGCAGACTTGAGCGGCCCAGGCGGTCCAGCACCGGCCCCTTCACTTCCGCCAGATGCAGCTGAATATTACGCTGCTGCAAGTCCTTGTTCAGGCCATGCAGGGTATCCAGCGCGGTGCCGTCCACACGACTCACCGACGACATGATCAACACCAGATGCCGGGTTTCCGGTTGGCGTTTCAGTTCGCTGAGGATGCGATCTTCCACGGCACGCACATTGCCGAAGAACAGGCTTTCATCAATGCGCAGGAAGAGCACGGAGTCATGTGTTTCTACCTCGTAGCGCTTCACATTGCGAAAATGCTCGGTGCCGGGCAGCCGACCGACCACGGCGATGTGCGGCCGGCTGGCGCGCCACACCAGCGTGGCGAGTGACAGGCCGATGCCGACGGCGATACCGGCCTCCACGCCAAATACGACGACACCGGCAAAGGTGCCCAACAGGGCAACGGCGTCGGTGCGGTCGTAACGCCAGGCATGCCGCAGGGTGTTCAGGTCCACCAGACCGGCGGCGGCCACAATGATGGTGGCGGCGAGCACGGTCAGGGGCAGTGCGCTGAACAGGCCGGTAAACCCCAGCAACACCAGCGCCATGAGCGCGGCGGCGAACAATCCGGCCATGGGCGTGCGGGCGCCGCCCTCTGCGTTGACCACGGTGCGGGCGAAGCTGCCGGTGACCGGAAAGCCGCCGCTGACGGCGCTGGCCACATTGGCGGCGCCGAGGCCGCGCAGTTCGGCATCCGGGTTGAGCCGTTGCCCGTACCGGGCGGCCATGGACTGGCCCATGGAAACGCTTTCCACAAAGCCGACCAGGCCGATCACCAGCGCCGGTAACAACAGTGCCTGAACCACAGACCAGTCACTGGTGGGCAGCGCCAGGGAGGGCAGGCCGCCGGGCAGCGCGCCCACCACCTGCAGATCGGGTTGCCAGCCCTGCATCACCACCAGCAGGATCGCGCCCAGCACCACGACCATCGGTGCCAGACGGGCAGCCAGTGCGGCACGCACTGCGGGCAGGCCCAGGCGCATCAGTCCCCGGGCAAGAAACAGCCGTGCCAGCACCAGCAAGGCCAGTGCGCCGAGGCCGATCATGCTGGTCAGGGGCAGGGCGTCATCCAGGTTGGCCACCAGCGCCATCAGCAGGGTGACGGCACTGGCGCCGCTGACGTCGATGCCCAGCAAAGGACGTAGCTGGCCGATGATGATCAGCACCGCAGCGCCGGAAATAAAGCCACTGATGACCGGGTGGCTGAGCAGTTGTGCCAGGGCGCCGAGCCGCAGCAGGCCGAAGACAAACAACATGATGCCGGAGAGCAGCGCCAGCATGCCGGCGGCTGCCACGTATTCGGCGCTGCCGGGGGCGAACATGGGCGTAAGGGTCGCGGCGGTCATCAGGGCGAGCACCGCAACGGGCCCCACCGAGAGCACCATGCTGGAGCCGAAGATGGCGTAGGCCACCAGCGGCAGCAGACTCGCGTAGAGACCGACATGGGGCGGCAGCCCTGCAAGCGCGGCATAAGCCAGCCCCTGGGGGATCAGCAGCAGTGTCGCAACCAGTGCAGCAGTCATATCGCCGGTGAGGGCGGCGCGCCGGTAGTGGCGCAGCCAGTCGGGCAACCAGCCGGCGAGTCTGCGCTGCACGTTGTTGTCGGTCATGGGGCGGTGTCCTCGGACCTGACGTTCAGGATGCGGCGGGGCGTTTGCCCGGTCGACGTTCCAGTAATTCAAACACGGCCATGCCGGCCAGCATCGCGATGACAAACACCAGCGCCTTGGCCTGGCCGGCGCCGAGGGCGACCAGTGCCGGGCCGGGGCAGAAGCCCGCCAGCCCCCAGCCGATACCGAAGCCCAGGCCACCGAGCACCAGGCGCTTGTCGATATCACGGCGGGCGGGCAGGCGCATGGGCTCGCCCAGGAGGGAGAGCTTGCGCTGGCCAGCCACGCGAAAGGCGACCAGCCCGACGGCGATGGCGCCGCCCATGACCAGGGCCAGTGACGGGTCCCAGGCACCCGCGAGATCAAGAAAGGCCAGCACCTTGGCCGGATTGGCCATGCCGGCGACCAGCAGGCCGATGCCGAACAGCAGGCCGATCAGAAAGGCGGATACGACAACCGGTAAGGATGAGGTGCGTGACATGGCTCAGGCTCCCAGCAGATGACGGACGATGAATACCGTGGCGAAGCCGCTGCCCATGAACAGCAGGGTGGCCACGATCGAGCGCGGCGACAGACGGGACAGGCCGCAGACGCCATGACCGCTGGTGCAGCCGGCGCCATAGCGAGTGCTTACTCCCACCAGAAGTCCTGCAATCACAAGCAAGGGGTAGTCGGCATCGATGCGCAGTTCAGGCAAGGGCCCGGTCAGCAGCCAGGCAACGGGCGCCAGAATCAGGCCCAGCACAAAGGCGGCGCGCCAGGCGGTATCGCCCCGTTGCGGCACCAGCAGCCCGCCGGTAATGCCGGAAATCCCGGTGATGCGGCCGTTGAACAGGATCATGGCTGCCGCGGCCAGGCCGATCAGGCCGCCGCCGATCAGCGCGCTCCAGGGGGTGAATGCTGCCCAGTCGATGTTCATGGGGCTCTCCTAATGATTGGCCTAATGATTGGCCTTATGCCTGCTGTGATCTGTTGTCTCATGCGCCGTTGTCGCAGTACAGCGTGTAGAGCGTTTGCAGCACCGCCAGCACGTTGGCATCGGCGACGCTGTAGTAAATATGCTTGCCCTCGCGCCGGGTTGTCACCAGCCCCTCGCGGCGCAGTACGCCCAGCTGTTGTGACAGGGTCGGCTGGTAAATACCCAGGCGCTCTTCGAGATCGCTGACACACATTTCTTCCTGGCTCAGCTGGCACAGCAGCAGCAGCCGGTCCTGATGGGCCAGCGAGCGTAATAGCTGGGTAGCGTCGCCGGCGGCTGCGCGCATCTTGTCGATACTGATTGTCGAAGTGTCGGGCATGATCAGGGGCTCACTTGTCAGGTCATATCAGGCACACGCAAACATTATATTGAAATACAATATATCTGCAAGTATATTGTATTTCAAATGGCCTCAGAGCAGGAGAACAGTATGAGCAAGGCTACCCCACAGGTCGCGCCGTTTCTTGATGATGATACGGAAACCTGGAGCTACGTGGTTTATGACCGGCCCGGCGGGCACGCAGCGGTGATCGACCCGGTGCTGGATTTTGATAACGCCTCGGGGCGCACCAGCACCGGCGGCGCGCAGCGGCTGGTGGATTTTGTGCGCGCACAGGATCTGACGGTGGACTGGATTCTGGAAACCCATGCCCATGCCGATCATCTGTCTGCGGCGCCCTTTATCCGTGATCAGGTCGGCGGCAAGATCGCCATTGGCGAGAAGATTCGCGATGTGCAGAAAATCTTCCGCGCGGTGTTCAATCTCGAGAAGCAGTTTCTCTGCGACGGCAGTCACTTCGACCATCTGTTCAAAGAGGACGAGACCTTCCACATCGGTGAGTTGGTCGGGCGCGTGATCTATACCCCGGGGCACACCCCGGCGGACATGTCCTGGCTGATTGGTGATGCGCTGTTTGTCGGGGATACGCTGTTCATGCCGGATGTCGGCACAGCGCGCTGTGATTTCCCCGGCGGGGATGCGGCCACCTTGTATCAGTCTGTGCAGCGTTTGCTCGCGCTGCCGGCAGAGACGCGCATGTTCATGTGCCACGACTACCCGCCGGAAAGTCGCGACACGCACGCCTGTGAAACCAGTGTGGCGGAGCAGAAACGCAGCAATATCCATGTGCATGACGGTATATCGGAAGCGGCGTTCGTGGCGATGCGCACGAAGCGCGATGCCACGCTGGGGATGCCACGGCTGATTCTGCCGTCCATTCAGGTCAATATCCGCGCCGGGCAGATGCCACCTGCCGAAGATAACGGTACGGTGTACCTGAAAGTGCCGGTCAACGCGCTCTGACAGGAGGCGGTCATGCGCCATCTGAAACGCACGGCGCTGGTGCTGCTGGCGGCCAGCATCGGTGTGTTGGGCTACCTCTGGCTGACGCTGCTCAGTCCCTGGGGCTACCATCCGCCGGCAGACCTGCCGGCTATCGAAGCCACCATGGATGGTGAGCGCGCCCATCAGGTGTTCGCCTATGGCACGCTGACGCGCCCCTGGGTGCGCCGTATCGTCATGGGGCGCGCCGGAGCAGCCAGCCCGGACGCGCTGGCGGGTTATCGCCGTGAAGCACTGGATGTGATGCCGGAAGCGGGCGCCCGCACGACGGGCCTGGTGTTCGAGGTGACGCCTCGGGAACTGGCGCGGCTGGATCGCTATGAACGCCTGGGCATTCGCTATGCGCGTGAGTTGAAACGCCTGGAGAGCGGCGAATTTGCGTGGGTCTATCGGCGTCTGGCAGCAGCCGACGAGCCGTGATTTTGGCAATTCGGGTATTTTTACAACCCGTGTAAGGCACTCGGCGATGGGCTCGTTATAGTAGACCTCATAACAAACACTCGTGCAGCGCTACACGCGTGCAGTGCAACAATGCAGGAATCGCCTCATGACGCAACGCCCTCCCGTTCAGCAGCGCCTCCCTCGCCGTGCTCTCAATCCTGTTACCGGCAGTCCTGTTACCGACCGTATTGCGCGCCTGATTTGTGCCTCGCTACTGGTGCTGGGCCTGGCATGGGCCGGGGGTGTCAGTGCGCAAGGTACGGTGGAGAGCACGGCGGAGGCCGCGCGCCTGCAGGCGACGCTGGATGATGGCGCCCGGCATGCCCGATACTGGCAAGGGATCTGGGCCAGCGGTTATGGCCTGGCGACGGCCTTCTATCTCAGCGAGGCCGAGCGCACGGACAACCGGGAAACCCGTTTCGATGCGCATGTTACGGCAATCAAGACCGGGCTGGCTTTCGCTGATGTCCTGATCAGCCCGCCGCCGCACCAGCGGATGCGTCGTGCGATGGACACAGACGAACAGGCACCTGACCTGGCGCGGGCCCGGGCCGCCGTGGCGACGCTGGCGATCCAGGAACAGCGCCGGCAAAGCTGGCGCGCCCGAATCGGCCCGCTGCTGGTGAATGCGGCAGGGGGGCTGGCCATTGGCGTCAGTGATGATCGCCCGCGGGATGGCTGGCTGAATTTTGCCTCCGGCATGCTGGTCACCGAGGTGCGCATCCGCACCGAACCGCGTCACGCCTCACGTCACACCTCGCGTTATGCAGACCGCTATGCGTCGGCACCGCGCAACACGCTGCGCGTGGGTGACGACCAGCTGGTGTATGACTGGCAGTGGTGGCTGGCACCGGGCCACGCCGGTCTGGCGGTGCGCTTCTGATCGTCGTCGGGATCGGCAACATGTCCCTCACGCAACATATTCCTCACGCGACATGACTGACACTGTCGTCATGTTGCGGATACCTCATCAGGAAACGGTATGACACAGCGCCCGGGTTGGTGGTGGCACCTCGTGGCCGCGCTGTGCTGTGCCGTGTTGCTGGCGGGGTGTCACCGGGTGGACATCGCCTACGAGCGGGGCGACTGGTTTGTCGCGCGCTGGGCGGGCGGGTTGCTGGATCTGGATCGCGACCAGCGACAGGCTGCGCGGGCCTTGATCCAGGATTATCGGGACGGCCCCGGCCGCGCCCGGGCCGGTGAGTTGGCAGCACTGCTGGATGCATTGAGGGATACCCTGAGCGCCGACGAGCTGACTTCTGAGGCATTGGCGGTGCAGAGGGCTGCGTTAGCCCACTTCGGGCGTGATCTCAGTGGCGATCTGATTCCTGGCATGGTGACGGTGCTGTCGACTATGCGGCCTGAACAGGTCCGTCATCTGAGTGGCGAGCTGGAGGCGATGCTGGAGGAGGAAGCCGCGCGCGATACGGCGGCGCGCCAGTCGCGATTGTACGAGGCAGTCAGCCGCTGGACGGGCAGGCTGGATACCGCCCAGGAGCGCCTGCTCGATGACTGCATTGCGCAGATGCCTGAGGCATGGCACCGGCAGCGGGCCTGGCGCGCGGACATGAATGCGCAGTTGATCGCGCTGCTCGACGACGCGGCGGATGCGCCGGCGCTGACGGCCTACTTTCAGGCGCGCTATCAGTTACGACCGGATCAACGTCCTGAAGAGATTGCGCTGCTGCAGCGTGAGGGGGTTGCGGTCATGCAGGGCTGCCTGGTGCAGTTGCATCCGACGTTGACGACACGACAGCGCGAGCGTGTGCTGGGGCGCCTGGACGATTACCGTGATGCATTGCAGCGTGTCGCCCGGCGCAGCGACAGTGAGGGATAACCGGACGGGTGGCCCCGTCCGGTGTGGGGCTCAAGGTGCTGTCACAAGTTACTGCGTCAGCTTGGCCGCCAGTTCCGCCACATGCTTGCCCTGGAAACGGGCGATTTCCAGCTCGTTGGCGCTGGGCTGGCGGCTGCCATCGCCATCGGCCAGTGTGGACGCGCCATAGGGTGTGCCGCCGGTGATTTCTTTCATGTTGGTCAGTGCCTGGCAGGTATAAGGCACGCCGACCACGACCATGCCGTGGTGGAACAGTGTGGTGTGGAATGAGGTGATGGTGGTTTCCTGGCCGCCATGCTGGGTGCCGGTGGAAATGAAGACGCTGCCGATCTTACCCACCAGCTTGCCGCCTGCCCACAGGCCGCCGGTCTGGTCGAGGAAGTTACGCATCTGGCCGGCCATGTTACCGAAACGGGTCGGGGTGCCGAAGATGATGGCGTCGTAGTCCCCCAGCTCATCCGGTGTCGCCAGCGGCGCTTTCTGGTCCACCTTGGCGTGCATCGCCTTGACGGTGGCTTCCGGCATGGTTTCCGGTACACGCTTGATGGTGACCTCGGTGCCTGCGACCCCGCGTGCGCCTTCGGCGACGGCGTCCGCCATGGTCTCCACGTGCCCCCAGGTGCTGTAATAAAGAACCAGTACTTTCGCCATGCGTTGTTACTCCTTGAGAAAATGCCTGAATGGGTCCATGTCCGTTGAGAGACTGTTGAGAGTCTGTTGAGACATGCGAATCCGCAGAATAGGGGGTGAGCCGGAGGCGAAACACGGGGTCTGGCGGGGCGGATTGTTCAGTTTTTTAGATGAATCGGCCTGCCGCAGGGGCGGCAGGCCGGTCTGGTGCGTGTTGCAAGGGTTCGGTGCAAGGGCTAGATACTGCGCGAAATCAGTTCTTTCATGATTTCGTTGGTGCCGCCGTAGATACGGTTGGCGCGGTTGTCGATGTAGGCCCGGGCAATCGGGTACTCGAGCATGTAACCGTAGCCGCCGTGCAGCTGCACGCACTCATCCACGACTTTGCTGAGCAGGTCCGACACCCAGTATTTGGCCGCACAGGCGGCTTCCGGGCTGAGCTGATTCTTCAGCACCAGTTCCATGCAACGGTCCACGTAGACCCGGGCAATCTGCACTTCAGAACGCATTTCAGCCAGCTTGAAGCGGGTGTTCTGGAATGCCGAGATGGGTTTGCCGAAGGCCTTGCGGTCCTTGACGTATTCCACCGTGGTGGCCAGCGCGGCTTCCGCCCCGGAGACACACATGATGGCGATCATCATGCGCTCCCAGGCCAGCTCTTTCATCAGCATGATGAAGCCCATGCCTTCCACGCCCAGCAGGTTGCTTTTCGGCACGCGGACATTGTCGAAGAACAGCTCGCAGGTATCCTGGCCACGCATGCCGACTTTCTTCAGCGGCTTGCCTTTGGTGAAGCCTTCGCGGCCTGCCTCGATCATCAGCAGGGACACATCCTGCGCGCCCTTGCCGGAATCACCGGTGCGTACCGCCACCACGGCCATATCACACAGGTAGCCGTTGGTGATGAAGATCTTCGAGCCGTTGACGATATAGTCGTCACCGTCAGCCTTGGCCGTGGTCTTGATGGCCTGCAGATCAGAGCCGGTGCCGGGCTCGGTCATGGCAATGGCCGTGACCGCCTCGCCAGTGGCCATCTTCGGCAGCCAGTGCTGCTTTTGTGCTTCGTTGCCGAAATTGAGCAGGTAATTGGCGACGATGTCGGAGTGCAGGGAGAAACCGCAGGCGGAATCGCCGGAGCGGGCCTGCTCTTCCATCAGGATCATGCTGTAGAGGCGATCCACGTTGGAGCCGCCGTACTCTTCCGGCATGGTCGGGCAGAGCATGCCCAGCTCGCCGGCCTTGTTCCACAGGTCGCGATCAATGTGCTGCTGTGTTTCCCACTTTTCGTGGAACGGTGCGATTTCGGTTTCGAAGAAGCGGCGCGCGGTAGCGCGAAAGGCTTCATGGTCCGAATCGAAAAGGGTGCGGGGCATCATGGGTGCCACCGGCTTGGGGATATGAATAGCTGCCATGGTGAAGGCTTCCTGTCGGAGTGTGCGTCGGAGGGCGGACCCGGGCTTCTTTGAGCTGGCTCACTGCGCCAGTGATTCGGCCAGTGACCCGAGGGTCATGCGCGCTACATTTAAGGCAGCCCGGCGCGGCCGGTCAATGTCCGGATCAGACAGGCCAGTCAGTTTTGGTCAGGTGGGACGCATGGTGGGACGTATGTTCAGTACGGCAAGACGCCATACCAGACCGCAAAGAAATGACAGGCACTGCCGCCCATCACGAACAGATGCCAGATGGCGTGGTTCATCGGGATCAGGTGCACCAGATAGAACACCACGCCCAGGGTGTAGGTAATGCCCCCGGCCAGCAGGAGATAGAAGCCAAGGGTGTTGATGTTGGCCAGCAGTTCACCGGAGGCAAACAGCACCAGCCAGCCCATCATCAGATAGATCAGCACCCGCAGGATTTTGTAGCGATTGCCGAACAGCAGCTTCAGGACCACACCGGTGAAGGCCAGTCCCCATATGACGCCGAACAGGGTCCAGCCAATGGTGCCGCGCATGTTGACCAGCAGGAACGGGGTGTAGCTGCCCGCGATCAGAATGAAGATGGCGCAGTGATCCAGCATCTTGAAGATGCTGCGCAGTCGCTCGCTGCGAAAGCCGTGATACAGCGCAGAGGCGCCATACAGCAGCGTCAGGCTGGCGCCAAACACGGCAAAACCGACGATTTTCCAGGGGTCGCCCAGGCGGGCGGCCACGACCACCAGCAGTATCGTGCCAACAATGCTCAACAGAGCGCCGATCCCGTGGGTCAGGCTGTTGAGATTTTCTTCCAGCGTTGAGTAGGTTTCCCCGGTGATCATTGGGCGAATTCCGGTGAGTGGGGTGAGTAGGCGAGATGGCCGATATGCAGGGAGGCTGTCATTTCGTTAGAGACGGCCATTTCGCTAAAGACTAGCACTGCTATGTGGCGCGCACCATCACCTGGCCACTGTTCCCGCCGCTGTTCTGATGCCATCATCGCTGCAACCATTTCTTCGATATCTGCCCAGACGGAGTGCTCGCCATGTCCGCGTCCCTGTCATCGACCGCGTCAGACACGGTCACCGTGGTTGCTGAGCCGCCGCTGCTCTGGATCACCATCAATCGCCCGGCCCAGCGCAATGCCGTCAACGGCCCTGCGGCACAGGCCCTGGCGGATGCCTTCCGGCGCTTCGAGCAGGATGATGCGCTGAGCGTTGCGATTCTCAGTGGCGCCGGCGCGCACTTCTGCGCCGGTGCAGACCTGAAAGCCGTCGCCAGTGGTGAAGACGCCAACCACCTCAGCCCGGAAGGCGACGGCCCCATGGGGCCCAGCCGCATGCAGCTGAGCAAGCCGGTCATTGCCGCCGTATCCGGTTATTGCGTGGCCGGCGGGCTTGAGCTGGCGGCCTGGTGTGACATGCGCGTAGCGGATGACACTGCCGTGTTCGGCGTATTCTGTCGGCGCTTCGGGGTGCCGCTGATTGATGGCGGCACCGTGCGTCTGCCGCGACTGATCGGGATGAGCCATGCCATGGACATGATCCTGACCGGCCGCCCGGTCGCTGCGCAGGAGGCACTGCAGATGGGGCTGGCCAACCGTGTCGTGGCGCAGGGTGAGCTGCATGACGCCGTCAGAACCCTGGCGTTGCAGATTGCCGGTTTTCCGCAGACCTGCCTGCGCGGTGATCGCGCCAGTGCGTATCAGCAATGGGGGATGGCGGAGGCCGCGGCAATCGCCAATGAGTTTGACCATGGCCTGGCGACATTGCAGTCGGGCGAGACGGTTTCCGGCGCCAGCCGCTTCCGCGACGGGCAGGGGCGCCACGGCGACTTCTGAGCGTGTCTGGCTGAAATTGCGTTATGCGCAATGCGTGATTTTCGTGTTGCCTCCAGCGCATGGTGCGACATCGCGGTGCTTCGCACAATCGCGCCATGGATATCGGCGAAGTGCTCAAGCGCAGGCGGGAAAACCGCATGGAAACCCTGGAGGATGTTGCCTTCCGGGCGGGTACGGACGCCAGTAATCTGTCGCGCATCGAGCGCGGCCTCCAGCAGCCTTCCCTTTCCCTGCTTGACGGTTTGGCCGTGGCGCTCGAGACGCGTGTCTCGGACATCTATACGGAGCTCGAGGCGGCGCGCAACCTGCCGGCGAGCAAAACCCCCAAGCCTGAGCCCTGGGCGGCGGACCTGCAGCGGCTTCAGCGTCATGTGCGTGAGCTGGACGCTGACAAGCGCGCCATGCTGGTGGATATTGCCAAGCTCCTGAAGCGGCACTGAGTGCCCGCGTTTCTCTCTTCCCCCCTCTTCTGCTTATCAATAGCTAAATGCTATCAATCCGCTTGTTTTGATGCTCTTTAACTTTGCCCGCCACCGCCGTAGTGTGATGATCAACGGTGCATGGACTGCGACGCCCCGGAACTCAGGTATCTGATCGTCGTCGGACATGACAGGCATGCCGGGAGGATCCCCGGCCCATTTCGTTCCACCACATCCCGACAATCCGGGAAGGAGCGCATATGAATCATAATCCCGAAGTGGCAGCGGCCCTCTCACGTCTTCTGGCCGAGAGTTACACGCTGTACCTCAAGTCCCATAACTTTCACTGGAATGTGAAAGGTCCCAACTTTCATGCGTTGCACCTGCTGTTCGAAGAGCAGTACACCGAGTTGGCTCAGGCGGTGGATCTTATCGCTGAGCGTATTCGGGCCATCGGGCAGCGCGCACCGGGCAGCTACGCCGAGTTTGCCAGCCTGTCTGCCGTCAAGGATGCGCAAGGTGAACCGGATGCCGAGGCGATGCTGGCGGAGCTGGCGGCGGATCATCGCACCGTCGCGGAGCAGGCTGATCGTGTACTGCGTATCGCGCAGGAGCACAGGGATGAGGGCACGGCGTCGTTGGCGGGCGGTCGTATTGAAATACACGAGAAAGCCGTGTGGATGCTCAGCGCCCACCTGGGTTGATCCTGCCCTGACGATCCCTGCGGCATCTGCCGTGTTCACCCCTGGCTGGCGCGGGTCAGTCAGGGGTGTATATTTGAATAAAGATAGGTGATGGCAACGACGCGAACACGACGTAAGGAAAGGAGAAGCAACATGAGCAGCCTGTTGGTCAAGGATGTGATGGCGAAGCATCCACCGGCGATAGCAGAGGGGACGCCGCTTACCGACGTAGTGGATACGCTGTTACGGCACAAGCTTACCGGGTTGCCGGTGATCGACAGTGACGAGCAGGTGGTGGGATTTGTGTCGGAGCAGGACTGCCTGCGCAGCATGCTGGTGTCCAGTTACCACGCCGAAGGGTCGCCCAAGGTGGAAGATGTGATGCGCCGGGACCCGCTGACCATAGGGCTGGATCGGTCCGTGGTGGATATCGCCGAGCAGATGATCAAGCAGAAGCCCAAGATCTACCCGGTGGTGGATGAGCGCCACCGTCTGGTGGGGTTGCTGGTGCGTAGCCAGGTGCTCACGGCGCTCAAGAATAATCGCGGCAGTACCTGAGGCGCTGCCTGCTGTGTCCGGGGCTTACGCTGTCGCAGCCCGCTCTGCTATGGTCTGAGGCTTCCTGCCGCTTCCCCGAGGACGACCATGGCTTATCAGGACATTCTGTTTGATGTCAGCGACCGCATACTGACGATCACCCTCAACCGCCCCGACCGACTCAATGCCTGGACGCTGCAAATGCGCACCGAGATGCTCGATGCGCTGGAGCGTGCCAACCAGGACGACGATATCGGCGTGATCGTGGTCACCGGTGCCGGCCGCGCCTTCTGTGCCGGCATGGAGCTGGAGCGCCCCGAGGGCAATATCTTCGGCTATGACACGCCCCAGGGTGACGAGCTCAATATCGACGAGATTCGTGATTCCGGCGGTGAGCTGTCGCTGGCGATCTATCGCTCGAAGAAACCGGTGATTGCGGCCATCAACGGCGCCGCCGTTGGTGTGGGCATCACCATGACCCTGCCGATGGATTTTCGCATTGCGGCGGAAGGCGCCAAGATCGGTTTTGTCTTCAGCCAGCGCGGCATTGTGCCGGAGGCCTGCTCGAGCTGGTTCCTGCCGCGCCTGGTCGGCATGCAGAACGCCATGGAGTGGGTGCTCTCCGGTGAAATTTTCTCCGCCGAGGAGGGCCTGCAGAAAGGGCTGTTCCGCAATCTCGCGCCCAGGGATGAGGTGCTGGAAGCGGCCTATACCCTGGCGCGCAAGCTGATGCACAAGACCTCGCCCATTTCGCTGGCGCTGGCGCGGCAGATGCTCTGGCGCAATCCCAACTTCGATCACCCCATGCATGCCCATAATGTGGACTCGCGGCTGATGTACATCACCAGCGAACGCCAGGATGGCCGGGACGGCTTCAAGGCATTCCTGGAGAAGCGCGACCCGGTGTTTACCGCCCGCGTCTCGGAATCGGTGCCGGATCAGTTTGATTTCTGGCCGGAGCCAACACTCAAGTAGCCCGCATTCAAGTCGCCAACACAAGAAGCAGCTGCTGCCACAATCTGTCAGTATGGGCTGGTACAACGGGATCTCCTTCACTCACGGGAAATTCACGCCCATGCTGACGCCTTACCTCGCTATTCGCTGCCCGTCAGTCCCGGCGCTCTCAGTCCCGGCGCTCTGCCCGGGTTCAGACTGCTCGGGTGCATGCCGCTCGGGTTCAGTGCATACGGATGCGGGAGAGTAGGGCGCCATGGACAAGACCGCTCGCCTGTTCAGCCTGATGGATGCCCTGCGTCGTCGCCGTTTGCCGGTCACTGCCGCCACACTGGCGGATGAGTTGTCGGTATCGGTGCGTACCATCTATCGGGATGTGCAGGCACTGATCGCCCTGGGGGCCACCATTGATGGTGAAGCCGGTATGGGCTATGTGCTGCGCACCGGATTCTTCCTGCCGCCACTGATGTTCGATGATGCAGAGCTTGAGGCGCTGGTGCTCGGGGCCAGCTGGGTGGCCGGGCAGGGCGATGAAGAGCTGGTCCGTGCGGCACATAACGTACTGGCCAAGGTCGCCACCGCCTCGCCGCGGGATCTGCGCGACCGCATTGATGGCATCGGCCTGTGGGCCTCGCCGGTGGAGGGCGATCCCGGCACGGTGTTTCTGCCCCGGGTCCGTGAAGCGATTCGCCTGGAGCAGATGCTGCATATGCACTACCGGCGCGCGGATGGTGAGGCCAGCGAGCGCACGGTGTGGCCGATCATGCTGGCCTTCTTCGAGCGGGTGCGCATGCTGGTGGCCTGGTGTGAGTTGCGGCAGGGGTTCCGGCACTTCCGGCTGGATCGTATCAGTGAGCTGACCGTGCCTGGCGGTCATTACCCCCGGCGTCGCAGTGTGCTGGTGCGGGAGTGGCGCCGGGAAATGCGCATTCCCGAGTAGCGGGCTCATACAATCCCGGGCGGCTGGCCGGGTCTACCATGCGGGCATCTTGTCAGTACAATAACGAGGCCCGACCATGCGTGACTTGCAGACATTCCTCAATGATTACGGTGACAGCCACCGTAACCCGCTAAACCAGTGGATCCACATTATCTGTGTCCCGGCGATCCTGTTTTCCACCCTCGGCCTGTTGTGGCTGATTCCGGTGGGCAGCTGGCTGGGCCTGAGCCCGGAAGTGGCCTACTGGGTCAACGGCGGCACCCTTCTCGCGGCACTCTCCGGCATCGTGTACCTGCGCCTGTCCATCGGGGTGTTCCTGCTGATGACCGGCTGGTTTGCGCTGTCCGTCTGGGGCATTGTCGCTATTCAGAATGCCGGTTGGTCTCTGTTCTGGATCAGTCTGGTGGTCTGGGTCGCGGCCTGGCTGGTGCAGGTCTATGGCCACAAGGTCGAGGGCAAGAAGCCGTCCTTCGTGGAGGATCTGGTGTTCCTGCTGATCGGCCCGATCTTTGTCAGCTTCGAGGTGGGCGCCAAGCTGGGATTGCCGGTTCCCCGGCCTGCCGGGCACTGAGCCTCTCCCTCTCTGTCCCTGTCTCCTGATCTGCTGGCCTGCGGGCCAGCATTCGGTTCGTTATGGCCGCCGTTACGCAACGCGGCGGTTTTTGGTTATGCTGAAACATGACCCTGGCCAGCGAACGGATGCCCTTTGACGTCGGAACAACCGCCCCACCCGTCCCATAGCCCAGCCTCCCTGCACGGCACCATTTACGTATGGCCGGACCGCTGGGTGGTGCGTGGGCAGTTGATGGCCAATCGCCCTCACCGGCATGTCAGTGCGTCGTTGCTGCTGGGGCTGGACGGTGCCTTCGAGCTGGAGGTCGATGGCGAGCGGCGCCAGACCAGCGCCGCGCTGGTCGCGCCGGATGCCCGTCAGGCGCTTGATCCGGTGGGGACCCGGATGCTGGTCATGCAGCTGGACCCGGACAGCCCGGCCTGGCGACGTCTTGTGACGGCATTGCATGGCCGGGACACGGTGGATCTGCCGCTTGCTCCGGGACTGACAGACGCGCTGGCGAGCGCTGCCGATTGTCAGGCGATGGCGGCGGCGCTAGAGCGCCTGCTGGGGGCGACGACCACGGAAGAAGCGCCTCTGGACCCGCGTGTGGCCCGCATCTGCGCCCATCTGCGTGACACCCTTCCCGAGCGTCTGGATGCCGGTGCCCTGGCGGAGAATGCCGGGATTTCGGTGTCTCGATTGACCCACCTGTTCCGTGAGCAGACCGGGGTGCCCCTGCGGCGTTTTTTGCTGCACCTGAAAATCACCCGCGCTGTTGCGCGCTGGCACCCGGGTATGACGCTCTCCGCGCTCGCGGCAGAGGCGGGTTTTTATGATCAACCCCACCTGATCCGCACTGCCCGCGAAATGTTCGACGCCCTGCCTTCGATCTACATTAGTGCCGGGCAATTCGACATCTGCCGCTGTGCGCCCCACCTGCAGGAATCTTTGCGGTAAGCTTTTACTCTTGCAGGTGCCATGGATTCTTGACCAGGAGAGCATTATGAAAATCGAAACCGTCGCCATTCATGGCGGCTTTGCCGGCGACCCGGAAACACACGCGGTGGCAGTGCCGGTGTACCAGACCACCAGTTACTATTTTGATAACACCCAGCACGGCGCGGATCTGTTTGATCTGAAAGTGCCGGGCAATATCTACAGCCGCATCATGAACCCCACCAATGCGGTGCTGGAGCAGCGCGTTGCCGAGATGGAAGGCGGCATCGGTGCGCTGGCCATGGCCTCCGGCATGGCGGCCATTACCGCCGCCATCCAGACGCTGGCGCGGTTGGGCGACAACATCATCTCTGTCAGCCAGTTGTACGGTGGCACCTACAACCTGTTTGCCCACACGTTGCCAACCATGGGCATCGAGGTGCGCATGGGCAGTGGCGATGATCCGGCGGCGCTGGAAACACTCATCGATGATCGCACCCGCGCCATCTTCTGCGAGTCGATTGGTAACCCGGCGGGCAATATTGTGGATCTGAGCGCGCTGGCGGATCTGGCCCATCGGCATGGTCTGCCCCTGATCGTGGATAACACCGTGGCAACGCCGGTGCTGTGCCGCCCGATCGACTTCGGTGCCGATATCGTCGTGCATTCCCTGACCAAATACATGGGCGGCCACGGCACCACAGTGGCGGGCATCATTGTCGATTCCGGCAAGTTTGCCTGGAAGGACAATCCCCGTTTCCCGCAATTCAATGAACCGGACCCGTCCTACCATGGCGTGGTATATACCGACGCATTGGGCGAGGCGGCCTTTATCGGGCGGGCGCGTGTGGTGCCGTTGCGCAATATGGGCGCCGCCCTGTCGCCGTTCAACGCATTCCTGATTCTGCAGGGTATCGAGACGCTGTCCTTGCGTATGGAGCGGCATTGCGAAAACGCGCAGAAAGTCGCCGAATACCTGAAAGGTCACAAGAAAGTGCGTTGGGTCAAATATGCCGGCCTGAAAGACGACCCTTATCATGCGCTGGCGCAGCGTTATACGCGCGGTACACCGGCATCGATTCTGAGTTTCGGTATCGAAGGCGGTCGTGAAGCGGGGGCAAAGTTCATCGACGGATTGCAGATGATCAAGCGTCTGGTCAATATCGGTGACGCCAAATCACTGGCGTGCCATCCGGCCACCACAACGCACCGGCAGCTGGACGAGCGTGAGTTGGAGAAGGCGGGGGTGAGCTCCGATATGGTGCGCTTGTCTGTGGGCATTGAGCATATCGACGACATTCTTGCCGACATCGCCCACGCGCTGCCCTAGGGAACCTGCACGCTACTGACGCGCATCGCGAAAACGGGCCGGGCTCTCGCCGGCCCAACGGCGAAACGCTTTGGCAAAAGCACTTTCATCTGAAAACCCCAGCGCCTCGGCGATATCGGTCAGGCGCTGGTCGGTGCGCAAGTATTGCTCCGCCATCTGATACAGCGCTGCATCGCGCAGCAACTTGAAAGAACTGCCTTCATCCGCCAGTCGCCGATTCAGGTGCCGGCCACTGATGCCCAGTGCCTCCGCCACTTTTTCCTTGCCCCAGTGCGGGTGCTCACGCACCAGCGCTTCCACCTGTGCAGCCAGACTCTGGGCGGACAGGCTGGCGAGCATGCGGTCGGCGACGCCGCGCAGGTGCTCGCGCATGGCCGCGTTGGCCTGGATAAGCGGGATCGCCAGATCGCTTTCCTGCAGCAGCATACTGTAGTCATCGGCCTCGAATTCCACCGGACAACCCAGTAGCGAGCGGTAGCGTTCGGCGTTGTCCCGTTGCCCGTGCTGCATGCGGATGGCGCCGGGGCGGAATTGCTCGCCGGTCACCCAGCGGGAAAGATGCACCAGGCAGCCCAGCACCGCTTCGGCACGCACTTCCAGCGTCGTCAGAAAGCCGGGCCGGTAGCGTAACCGCAGCCCGCCGCGTTCGGCTCGTGCCTCGAAATGGCTGCCTTCACTGATGATCGGGAAATACTCGAGCAGGGTGTCCACCGCATCGCCGAGGGTGTCGCAACTCATCACCATGAGGCCGGCGCTGTCCAGGTGGCCCACCTGGATTTCAAGTCCCAGCCGCAGACCGATCAGGGGATCATCCGTGCTCTGGCAGATGCTTTCCCAGAGGGCATCCTGGGCTGTCAGGGGTACCCGGTCCTGGCTCGGATCCAGACGTGAGAGCGCCTCTGCGGGCAGCCGCACGCCCAGCCGTTCGGCCGCTTGCACCACGGCCTGGCTGAAACGCAGGGTCACGGTGGGGTTGCTCGATGTGCTCTCCGGCATAGTGTCCCGCTTGCGGTGAGGTCTGTCTGTCTCTGTGTTTATTGGTCCGTGCTGCTGCCCGGGGGGTCCCGAATTAACCGGTCCGGGTCCCGATCGGGCCGGTACAGCATCGGCTTGATCACTTACGCTGGTGTGAAGAGCATAACAAGAAGGAGGCCCCATGTACGCTGTCATTGGCGCCGGGCCCATGGGCCTGGCAACTGCCCGGAATCTGGACAAATACGGTATCCCGTTCGTCGGCTTCGATCTGAACGCCGATGTCGGCGGCCTGTGGGATATTGATAACCCCCACAGCACCATGTACGAGACCGCGCATCTCATTTCATCCAAACGCATGACGGAATTTGCCGAATTCCCGATGAAGGATGAGGTGGCGCCCTATCCCCACCATGCCGAGCTGCGCGAGTATTTTCGCGACTATGCGAAGCACTTCGATCTGTACCGGCATTACGAATTCAACACCCGAGTGCTGGCGGTGGAGCGTGATGGCGCCGGGTGGCTGATCAGCACGCGCCAGGGGGATGAGGTCAGCACCCGCCGCTTTGATGGCCTGCTGATTGCCAATGGCACTTTGCATCACCCGAATATGCCGACCTTGCCGGGCGACTTCGCCGGCCGTCTGATGCATGCCAGTGAATACCGCTCACCGTCCGTATTTGATGGCAAGCGTGTGCTGGTGGTGGGTTGTGGCAATTCCGGTGCGGATATCGCGGTGGACGCGGTGCATCATGCCAGGAAGGTGGATCTGTCCGTGCGTCGGGGCTATTACTTTTTGCCGAAGTTTCTGTTGGGCAAACCCACGGACACCCTGGGCGGCAAGTTCAAGTTACCGCGTCGCGTCAAACAATGGCTGGACGGGCTGATGATCCGCGCCGTTATGGGAAAACCTTCCCAGTACGGCTTGCCTGATCCGGATTACCGCATGTACGAATCGCATCCGGTGATGAACTCCCTGATTCTCCATCATCTGGGCCATGGCGATATTCAGGCACGCCGGGATATCGCCGATATTCAGGGCCACACGGTGACCTTCACCGACGGCGAGCAGGCGGATTACGATCTGATCCTGATGGCCACGGGCTACAAGCTGCACTATCCCTTTATCGATCGGGAAGAACTGAACTGGCCCCGCGACGCTGGTGCGCCGCAGCTGTACCTGAACGTGTTTCATCCCGAACATGACAATCTGTTCATGATGGGCATGATCGAGGCGGCGGGCCTGGGCTGGGAAGGGCGCAACGAACAGGCGGAGCTGGTGGCGCTGTATATCCGGCAGCTGGCGGCGGGCGCGCCGTCGGCGCTCAAGCTCAAGGAAATCAAGCGCCGTGAGGCCGGCAATATTCTGGATGGGGGCTACGCCTATCTGAAGCTGGACCGCATGGCCTACTACGTGCACAAGGACTCCTATCGCAGCGCGGTGCACAAGCACATCAGTAGTCTGCAGGGAGATCTTGCTCCGGCGCCGACGCCGGCTGCCGGCGCGGCGTGAACGCTGCTCTGTTTCATCTACTTTAAAGCGAGCAGCCGCCATGTCCGGAGCTTTGCCGATACAGTTTGATCCCGCCAGCCTGGTGATGCTCAACGTCATCATGGCGCTGATGATGTTCGGGGTGTCCCTGACGCTGCGCGTTGAGGACTTCCGCCGTGTGCTGGTGGCGCCTGTGGCGCCGGTGGCCGGTTTGATCGCCCAGTTCCTGTTGTTGCCGGCCATTACCTGCCTGGCCACCTGGTGGTTCCGGGTAGAGCCGGAGCTGGCGCTGGGCATGATTCTGGTGGCGTCCTGCCCCGGTGGCACCTTCTCCAACATCATGACCTGGCTGGGCCGCGCCAATGTGGCGGTGTCTGTCAGCATGACGGCAGTCTCGAGCCTTGCCGCTACCGTGATGACGCCCTTCAACTTTGCCCTGTACGGCTACCTCAATCCCCACACCCGGGAAATCTTCACCAGCATCGCCATAGATCCCTTCAGCATCCTGTTGTTGGTGCTGCTGGTGCTTGCCGTGCCCATGTGCATTGGCATGTGGGTGGCGCGCCGTTTTCCCGGTCTTGCCGCGCGTAGTGAGAAGCCATTTCGCATCGCGGCGCTGGGGGTCTTTCTGGGGTTTGTTGCCATCGCCTTCAGCAACAATTTCGAACTTTTTGTGGCGCGCTTCCACACCTTTTTCTGGCTGGTGGTGGCGCACAACATGATGGCGCTGACACTGGGCAATCTTATGGGACGGGCCTGCCGCATGCCGGTGGGAGATCGTCGTGCCGTGACCATGGAGGTCGGCATCCAGAACTCCGGGCTGGGCCTGGTGATTCTGTTTACCTTTTTCCCGGAAGCCGGGGGCATGATGCTGATTACCGCCTTCTGGGGCGTGTGGCATCTGGTTTCCGGTTTGACGCTGGCAATGCTGTGGGCGCGCTCGAAAGACGGGCGTGCCGCACACGCCCTCGCTGAAGAACAGTCACACAAGTCACACAAGGGGGCGGCATGACAAACAAGGTAATTCTGATCACCGGCGCAGCCGGTTATGTGGGCAGCCTGCTTGGCGCCCGGCTTGCAGCGCATTATTCGGTGCTCGGCACGGACATTCGTCGCGGCGACGATGTGGGCTTCCCGATCCACGAGATGGACATTCGCGACCCGTCCCTGAAAGACCTGCTGGTGCGTGAGCATGTGACCCATGTCGTGCATCTGGCTTCGGTGCTGGACACCACCGGTAGCCGGGAAAAGGACTACGACATCGATGTCAACGGCACGCGCAATGTGCTGGACTGTTGTGTGCGTGCCGGCGTGCGCCATGTGACCGTGACCAGTTCCGGCGCGGCCTATGGGTACCATGCGGACAACCCGGACTGGCTGGATGAACAGGATGCCCTGCGCGGCAATCCGGAATTTCCCTATGCCGATCACAAGCGCCGCATCGAGAAAATGCTGAGTGAATACCGCGCGCGCTATCCCGGGCTGAAGCAGCTGATCTTTCGCCCTGGCACCATTCTCGGTGCCAACACGAAAAACCTGATCACCAATCTGTTTACGGCAAAAAAACTGCTGGCCATTCGCGGCAGTGATTCTCCTTTCGTATTCATCTGGGATCAGGATGTGATCGGCGCCATGGAATTCGGTTTGCGCGAAGACAAGACCGGCATCTTCAATATGGCGGGGGACGGCGCGCTGACCATTCATGAGATCGCCGCCTTGCTGGACAAGCCGGTGCGCGAGTTGCCCGCCGGATTGATCAAGGCAGTGCTGTGGATTGGCCGCTTCTTGCGTGTCGGCCGCTATGGTCCTGAGCAGATCAACTTTCTGCGTTATCGCCCGGTACTCAGCAATCGTCGCCTGAAGGAAGAGTTTGGCTACCTTCCGGAGAAATCCTCGGAAGATACCTTCCGTTTTTATATCGAACATGCCAGGGCAAGGGGGGATCTGTGAGCATTGTATCCGGCTGTGTGTTGATTACCGGTGCCGCCGGGGGACTGGGCTGGGAGATGGCGCGCGCGTTTCATCGCCGTGGTCATGCACTGGTGCTGGCGGACATCAACGGCGCGCAGCTCGATGGTCGCGCTGCCGAACTGGGCACACCGGAGCGCGTGGCCGTGCTGGCGGGTGATATCACCGATGCGGTGCACCAGCAGGCGCTGCTGGATCTGGCGCAGGCGCGCTTCAGTGGTGTGGCGGTGCTGGTGAATAACGCGGGCATCACACACCGCTCGCTGGCCGAGAAAACCGACCCTGCAGTGCTGCGCAAAGTCATGCAGATCGACTGGCAGGCACCGCTGGAACTGGCGCTGCGCGCCATGCCGCAGATCAGGCAGCATCGAGGCGCGTTGATCAATATCGGTTCCATGGCGGGCTGGATGCCGGTGCTGGGCCGCACGGCCTATTGCGCTGCCAAGGCCGCCCTGTCGCAGTCCTTTGAGGTGATGCGTTGTGAGCACCAGCGCCACGGCGTGCATGTGCTGATGGTCTACCCCAGCTTTATCGATACGCCAATCGAGCAGCATGCCCTGGGGCACGACGGCAAACCGGCACGGCATGCCCGTTCCATGGTGGGCAAGATGAAAAGCGCCGAGTGGATGGCGGAACGTATCGTCGTGGCCTGGGAAAAGCGCAAGAAGCGGGTCTACTCGGACAATCTTGCCGTGTTCGGTGCGCTGCTGTGGCGTGTGGCGCCGGATCTGTACCAGCGCATCATGATGAAGAAATTTGCCGTCGAGCTGGAGCAGTAATGGACCCCTGGCTCTGGCTTGCCTTGTTCATTCTGATTGCCTACACCATTGAAACCGTGACCGGGTTCGGCAGCATTGTCATCGCGCTGTCGCTGGGGGCAATTCTGTTGCCGATTCCGGCGCTGCTGCCGGTGCTGGTGCCGCTGAATATTCTCATGAGTGGCTACCTGAGCGTGCGCCATCGGCATGCCATTCACTGGCCAACACTGCTGCGTCTGATCTTGCCGTTGATGGCTGTCGGTACGCTGGCGGGTTATCTGTTGCGCCCCTACCTGGGTGCCGATCTGTTGCAGGGCCTGTTTGGCGTGCTGATCATCTGGTTTGCGGGCCGGGAGCTCTGGCGCATGGCCAACAACCATACGCCGCGCGCCCATCCGACGGGCCTCACTCGGGGATTGATGGTTGCTGCCGGTGTCACGCACGGTCTGTTCGCCTCCGGTGGCCCATTGCTGGTCTACGCGCTGACCGGGGTCCAGCTGGACAAGGCCCGCTTTCGGGCGACCCTGATTGCGGTCTGGTTTTCCCTCAACAGTTTGCTGACGCTGATCTTTCTTGTGGACGGCAGTCTGCTGGCGGCAGGCCCGCGGCTGCTGATGTACCTGCCGGTGCTGGTGGTGGGCGTGTGCCTGGGTGAGTGGCTGCATCATCGCGTCAACGAACAGCGTTTCCGGCAGTTGGTGTTTGTCATGTTGCTGGTGACGGGCGGGGCTTTGTTGTTCTGAGATTGTTGTTCTGAGATTGCTGCTCTGAGACGGTTCAGACCGGGGGCATGGGTTCACAGGGCCGATTGCCATGCTAATCTTGCGCCATTGCAACGTGATGCCGAGAGACGTGCCCGGGGACATGACCATGCCGCCGCAGACTTGCCTGCCGATAACCGCCACACACATGCCGGGCTGGCCCGATGCCCGCTGATGCGCCTGCAACGCTGCGTTGCGTGTCCGGTGATGCCATCCTGCCCTGGCTGGATGCACTGGCGCGGCTGCGCTTGCAGGTATTTCGTGAGTGGCCCTACCTGTATGACGGCGATGAAACCTACGAGCGCCGCTATCTGCAAACCTATGCGGATGCCTCCCGCAGCCTGATGGTGCTCGCTTTGAATGAGGGGCGTGTGGTCGGCGCTTCCAGTGGTCTGCCCATGGCCGAGGCCGAGCCCGCCTTTCAGGCGCCGTTTCGTGCGCGGGGCATTGATGTGGCGCAGGTGTTTTACTTCGGTGAATCCGTGCTCGACGCCGGTTTCCGTGGCCAGGGACTGGGGCACCGTTTTTTCGATGAGCGGGAGGCGTTTGCCCGACAGTCCGGATATGCCATTACCACCTTCTGTGCAGTGCAACGCCCTGCAGATCATCCGGCCCGGCCAGCGCACTATCGCCCGCTGGATGCCTTCTGGCAGGGGCGGGGGTATCGGCGGCAGGACGGCATGCTGACCCGTTTCAGCTGGCAGGATATCGGCGACGATGTTGAAACAGCCAAGCCCATGCAATTCTGGACACGCGGCCTGTAAGGGCATTCACGCTGCGCTGGCAGGCCTCGATGGATGCTTTGCGGTAATCAACGGAGGCGGACATGTTGCAGCGGTTAATCCTGTTATGCATCGCGCTGGCGGGCCTGGGGCCGACATGGCTGCTGGCCGGGCCTGAGCGTGCGGCCACAGCAGGGGAATGTCCGGCGGTGCTGCAGCATCAGTTCCAGCAACTCGATTCAGATCAGCGCATTGATCTGTGCGAATTTGCAGGGCGACCGGTGCTGGTGGTGAATACGGCCAGTTTCTGCGGTTATACCGGGCAGTTCTCGGGGCTGGAAGCGCTTTTCCAGCGTTACGGCGGCCAGCGCTACGGGGACGCCGGTCTGGCCATCGTCGGTGTGCCCTCCAACGACTTCAATCAGGAAGCCCGGGATGAGGCGGAAACAGCAGACATCTGCTACGCCAATTACGGTGTCACCTTTACCATGACAGCGCCGCAATCGGTGCGCGGCGCCGCTGCCCACCCATTATTCCGCGCGTTGGCACGGGAAAGCGGTGCGCCACCGCGCTGGAATTTCCACAAATACCTGATTGCGCCGGATGGTGCGGTGGTCGGCCAGTTTCCCAGCCAGATTCCACCGCAGGACGAGCGGATCACAGGGTTGATCGAAGCGCACATGCCGAAATAAACAGCCGTATTGCACCGGCGCTCGCCAGTTCGGTGCGTTCAGCAATCGCCCAGACGTTTGCCTTCGACGGTGGTCTGCACGGTCATTTCCCCCATGGGGGTCATCATCTTGCCATCTACGGTGCCTTCTACCCGGTTGCCCATGAATTTCATGCTGGCGTCCATGGTGGAGTGCATGCCCTCTTCGGCGGTACAGCGCATGCTGTAACGCATGCCGGAGCGGCTGATGGTCTTGTCGGTGATCTCGCATTCACCCATGTCTTCCGAGAACAGCTCTTTATTGGTGATGTCTTCCTGTGTGACGCACTCACGGTGGCTGTCCCGCTGTGACGGCATGGTCTGGCCGCCGGTACTGATGCGGGTGACATTGGTGTATTCCCACTCTCCCGGCTGCACGTTCGGCGTCTCTGCCGAGCTGGTGGCGCTCAATGCGAGCAGGCCGGACGCGAGGAGCGCCGCCGCCATAGTGGCCGCTAACCTGCGGGCCGCCGGAATTTCAGAGCATTGCGTGCTAACTGCGGATATTTCCTTCATCGGGCTGGGCTCCTGTTTCTTTCTCTGGTTAGACGGTCAGGTCTGACGATAGCGCTGGCGTGTCTGATCGGGAATGCCCCAAACGGGCTAGCCCGTCGGGCCGCATCGCTGCGGGTGTTCTGCGCCTGGGCTGCCTTCGCGCAGACTACAGAGGTTACCCCGTTTGGGGCATGGGGTAACCTGCAGCAAAACGTCATGATGTGAAGATGCTGATCCATTGAAAGCGAAAGCCCTTTCCGGGGGCGCACTTGAGGCATGGCGCTCAGGCGGCAACAATGGCACCGGGGGCCACGTTTGTTCAGGGCCTGATTAAAAAAATGATCATCACGCAGGGAATCTGCCCATGCAGAATGTATTGATCGTGGAAGATCATGAGGAAACACGCCAATGGCTGGCCGGTATCGTGAAGGATGCGTTTGCATCGCCGGGTATCCATGAGGCGGGCACGCTGGAGCAAGCGCGGGCGCTGTTGCAGCACAACCCGGTGGCGCTGGCGCTGGTGGATCTGAGTCTGCCGGACGGCAGTGGCATGCAATTGCTGCAACACCTGCAGGAGTGCAGCCCGGAAACCTATCTGGTGGTGACCACCATTTTTGATGACGACCGGCATCTGTTTGATGCGCTGCAGGCCGGCGCCAATGGGTACCTGCTCAAGGACCAGCCGCGCCAGGTGATGATCGACAGCCTGGCGGGCATTGCGACCGGCAAGCCGCCGCTGAGCCCGGCCATTTCCCGGCGCATCCTGCGGCATTTCCAGCAGGCACCCACCCGGACGGTGGAAAATCCGTTATCGGAGCGAGAGGTTGAAGTGCTGATGCTGCTGGCCAAAGGGATGGGACGCAGTGATATCGCCGAGTTGTTGAATGTGTCCGTCAATACCGCAGCCAGCCACATCAAATCCATCTATCGCAAACTCAATGTATCGGGCAGGGCGGAAGCGACACTTGAGGCGGTGAATATGGGTATTGTGCCGCAATCTCAGCCGCGGCGCTGACGGGTATGGCGCTTCCGACCACCGGTGAGCCGGGCGACAGCGTCCGGGCGGAATTCAGTCACGAAGGAGGTATGGCGGCGGGCGCGAACATTGCGCCGTTGCCAGCCATGCTGATCGGCGCGGCGCTGGCCCTGCTGCTGATACTGATGGCCTTGATGGCGGTGCTGAATCAGCCCTGGATGGGGGTCACGCTCGACGCTGATCCGGACAGTGGTTACTTGCATGTTGTCGCACTGCGTCCGGACAGCGCTGCAGAGGGCCTGCTGAAGCCGGGGGCGCGGATAACCGCACTGGAGAATCCCGTCTCCGGAGAACGTACCGACCTGCACGGCTTTGTGCCGGGAATCGAGCCGCCCAGCCTGCCGACCTATGCCGCGCACAATGCGTTACTTGCGCGCGAGGGGCGATTGGCCGCTGCACTGGAGGGTACCGCGGTGATCCTGGTGCAGGCGGATGGTAGCGCCGTCAGCATTCCCGTGGACAATGATCGGCCGTTGAGTGCCGTGCCGCTGGATTTCTGGCTGTTCAACCTGTTTGGCACAATAGCCTGGACTGTGAGCCTGGCGGTGTGGGCGGCCCGTCCCCGGCAGCTTCCGGCACGCCTGTTGGCCATGTCCGGTGCGGGGTTCTTTTTTGCCACCTTGTTCAACAGCGTCTACCTGTCGCGCGAACTGGCGCTGCCGGAGAGCGCCTTTCTGTTTCTCTCGCGCATGAACCATCTCGCCCTGGCGGTCATGCTGGTCTCCCTGCTGGCTCTGATGGCCTATTACCCGCGCCGGCTGACCCGGATTTCGCCTGCGGTGCCAATTGTATTCGGGCTGGTGTTCTATCAGCTCAACGAACAGATGCAGTGGGTCGAATGGCCGCTGCATGCCTATTACATGCCGATCATGGCGCTTTATCTGGTTGGCATTCTGGTCGCCATGCGGCAGTGGCATCTGTCCCGGGATCAACCGCTGGACCGTGCAGCGCTGAAGTGGCTGTTCCTGTCGATATTCGTCGTCATGGGGATGGGGCTGGCGATCTATTTTGTCCCTATCGCGTTCACCGGCGCTGCGTTCTTTCCGCAATCCGCCATGGTCGGGGTCGCCTCCATGTTGTACATCGGTTTTGCTTTCGGTGTGCTGCGTTACCGGCTGTTTGATCTGGAGCGATGGTGGTTCCGTATCTGGGTCTGGTTTTTCGGCGGCCTGGCGGTGGTCGCGTTTGATCTGTTGCTGATCGCCATGTTGGGCATGCAGCCTGTGGTGGCGTTGGGCGTCGCGGTGATTGCTGTCGGCTGGCTGTACTTTCCGCTACGCCAATGGGCCTGGCAGGCCATGTCCGGCCGCGCCAGCGCCTCGCCGGAGAACAGTCTGGTCGAAATGGTCGAATTGATTTCCAGCGCGGTGCCCACCGGTTCGACCGACCTGCACTGGCGCCAGTTGTTGCAACGGCTTTATGAGCCGGCGGGTGTGTTGATCACGCCGGAATTTCTGCCTGCGCCGCGCATCCTTGATAACGGCGCCGTCATGGAGGTGCCGTTGCTGAGTGGCAAGGGGGCGGTGGCGTTGACGTTTGCCGATCGCGGGCGGCGTTTGTTCGCGCCGGGTGATGTGGAGCATGCCGCGGGGTTGCTGACAGTGTCGCGGCGCGTAATGCGTGTGCGTCTTGCGGAAATCGAGGCGGCCCGGGCCGAGCGCGACCGGATCATGCGGGATCTGCATGATGACGTGGGCGGGCGTATTCTGAGCCTGTTGCGTAATGCGCCTGATGAAAAATATGAGGCGCTGGCGCGCAATGCGCTGCAGTCATTGCGCGAGACCATGCACGCACTGGACGAAAACGTCGTGTGTCGCCTGGATGACTGCATTGATGACTGGCATGCGGACTGTCTGGCCCGTTGTCGCGAAATGAATGTGCCCATGCAATGGCGACAGGTGGCAAAAATTGATGACATGACGGTCAGTATCCGGCATCACATCAATGTGCGGCGGATTCTTTCTGAAGCCCTTACCAACGCCTTCCGGCATGCGCGCCCCGATACGATAAGCGTGGAAATATCCGGTGATGAGGCGGTGCTCAGTATCGAAGTGATCAATAACGGACTGGGTGAGCACGAGGCAGAAAATAACGTGCTGGCCGGCCGCGGCCTGAATCATATGCGCACCCGCGCCGAGGAACTGGGTGGCCTGTTTTCCTTCCAGTTTTTTGAGGATGTGGCACGGGTGCGCGCCACGATCCCTTTAACGTGAGCACCTTTAAAGCAAGCACCGTTAAAACGAGCACCGTCAAGGTGAACGGGATGAGACTGACATGACGAACCGATGAAAAGCCATTTCGACTGGCTGGCGGCGTTGCCGCCGCGAAAATTGTTGCTGCTGTTGAGCGGTGTGGCGCTGCTGGTGACGCTGGCATGTTTCATGGTGGTGGCGACCACGCCCTCGTTGGGGCTGACGCTGGAAAAAACCGATGCGGCACTGGGTATCCGGGTGACCGCAGTGGCAGAGCACGGACCCAATGCAGGGCGTATCGCGCCGGGCACGGTGCTGATCGCGATGTCATCCGCCAAAGGGGATATCCCGCTGCGCCCCGACATTCTGATCGAAGATCCCGACCTGCTTGATTACGCGGCGTATAACCGCTTCCTTGCCGAGCAGCAGCAACTGCGTCGGGCTCTGGATCAGGGGCGTGTGACGGTGGTGGCCGACGACGGGCGGCGCATCGCGCTGGAAACGAGTCTGCCGTTGTGGACGCCGGCGATGACCTACACGGTTATCCATGCGCTGTACGGCTGGGTGGCGCTGCTGGTGGTGCTGGGCATCTGGGTGTATCGGCCGACGGATGTGGCGACGCGACTGTTTGCCCTCTCCGGTGTGGCGTTGTTTCTGACCACGTTGACGTTGGCGACTTATGGCGGGCGTGAGCTGGCACTGTATGGCAGCACCCTGGCGTTTCTGATGTCGGTAAACCATATTGCGGTGCTGATGGTCGCCGCCACACTGGCGACATTGTTCTGGGTATATCCGCGCAGGCTGGGCCCCCAGCCCGCCCCGATAATCGCAGTCAGCCTGGCCATACTGGCCTGGCTGGCGGATCAGTTTCAGGTAGGGCCGGGGCCGCAGTACACCATCTACGGGGTTATTCTGCTGGGCTTCGCGTGTGGTGTCACCATCATGGGCTTTCAGTGGCGTGCGACACGCGGGCGGCCGCTGGATCGCGCTGCGCTGAAGTGGTGTGTCCTGTCGATCTTTGTCGGCACATTTCTGCTGGTCGCCCTGATCATGTTTCCGCCCGCCGTGGGCGGTACGCGCATGGTGCCGCTGGCGATCAGCCTGTCGGCGGTGCTGGTGTTGTACCTCGGGCTGGCGGCCGGCCTGCGTCGCTACAGGTTGTTCCACCTGGAGCGCTGGTGGTTCGGTACCTGGCAATGGTTCCTGGGCGGGGTGCTGGTGTTGGTGCTGGACGGATTGCTGGTCTTCGTGATTGGCATGGCGGGCGCCTATGCACTGCTGTTGTCGTTGGCGATTGCCGGCTGGATCTACTTCCCCTTGCGCATGGGGTTGATGCACCTGCTGGGCCGTCGTGATGCACCGACGCTGGAAAATTCGTTGCCCCAGCTGGTGAACAATCTGTTTGCGGCGGACAGTGAGGCGAGTATCCATGCCGCCTGGCCCGGGCTGTTGCGCAGTACCTTCCGGCCACTGCATATGACCCAGCGTGCAGCAGTGGATGCCGCGCCGGACATTGCCGCCTCCGAGGATGGTGCGCGCCTGTACGTCAAGGCACTGCGCAGCGACAAGCCGGATCTGGTGCTGGAGTATCCGGATGATGGCGGGCGCTTGTTTACGCGCAATGATCTGCGCACGGCAACGCTGTTGCGCGAACTGACCGGGAAGGCCATCGATGCGGTGCAGGCGCGTGAACTTGGCGCGGATGCTGAACGGCAGCGCATCGCGCGGGATCTGCATGACGATGTCGGAGGGCGCATCCTCAGCCTGCTGCGCAACGCGCCGGATGCTTATCAGGAACAGCTGGCGCGTAATGCGCTGCAGTCCCTGCGGGAAGCGTTGCAGGCCCTGGACCAGGGTGCTGACCGCCGTATCAGCGATTGTCTTGAGGATTGGCAAGCCGATTGTCAGGCCCGCTGCCAGGAAATGGGGGTGCGACTGGACTGGCAACAAAAGGTGCGGGCCAACGGCGCCACGATGTCAGTGCGCCAGAGCATCAATATCGGCCGCATCCTGGCAGAGGGCCTGACCAATGCGTTCCGTCACGCCCGGCCGGCCGTCATCACCATCACCCTCTCCGGTGACGCTTCCGGGCTGTCTATTGCCATCGGTAACGATGGCGTTGGTGAGCGCGCAGCCGAACAGCACGTCCTGGCAGGGCGCGGTCTGCATCATATGCGCACCCGCGCCGAGGAGCTCGGCGGCACCTTCTTTTTCCATCTGGCAGGCGGATCAGCGCGCCTGAGCGCTACGGTGCCGCTTTCGGGTGCTGTGTCGAGCTCGGGCGCTTTGTGACAGCGTGCCCGGGCCTCAGCGCTTGAAGACGCGGTTGAGTGCGCGATCCACGGCGCGGTCGGCGGCCTCGTCGGTTTCCCTGGTCACACGCTGATCCGTGCGGCGCTGCTGGCGGTCACGCTGGCGATCCGCGCGCTCCTGGGCCTGGCTGCTGCCGGGCACAGCGGACCGCTCGTTATCCGTATCCTTGCCCTGCGCGTGACCCACGGCAGTCACGGCAAACAGGCAGATCATCAGTAGCAGACGTGTCATGGGAAGGCTCTCCAGGCTGATGGACGGGGCATCTGATGCGCGAGAATCCAGTTTCCCCCGTCGTGGCCCGGCTGCCTATCCCCTGGAAAGGGGATGACAAATCGCCTAAAAATGTATACTTCGCAGTGCCCGGTCCTGATGGCGGGACGGGCGCCGTTCGCTATACTGCGCCGCTGACGGCAAGCCACGAGGTATCGCATCATGAACACACTGGCACTGGGCAACCGGCGCACGCGCCTGGGGGAGTGGGTTGAATCCGCTGCTGTGCGTCATTTCATCACCGGCCTGATCATCCTCAACGCCATCGTTCTGGGGGTGGAGACCTCTGCGGGCGCCCGGGAGGCGGCAGGCGGGGTGTTGCAGTTGTTGAACCAGGGCATCCTCGCGGTATTTGTCGCGGAAATCCTGATCAAGCTTGTGGCATTCGGGCCGCGCTTCTTCCGTTCCGGCTGGAATGTGTTCGATTTCCTTATTGTGGCAATTTCCCTGGCGCCCACATCCGGGCCGCTGGCGATTCTGCGCAGCCTGCGGATTCTACGGGTATTGCGTTTGCTGTCTGCCGTGAAGCGCTTGCGCATGCTGGTGGAATCGCTGATGCACTCCCTGCCTGGCATTGGCTGGACTGCCGCGCTGTTGCTGATGATGTTTTATATCTTCGGGGTGATGGGCACCGAGCTGTTCGGACAGAGCTTCCCGGACTGGTTTGGCACGCTTGGCGCGAGCATCTACAGCCTGTTCCAGATCATGACGCTGGAGAGCTGGTCGATGGGCATTGCCCGGCCGGTGATGGAGATATATCCCTACGCCTGGATCTTCTTTGTTCCCTTTATCCTGATTTCCAGCTTCATGGTGCTGAACCTGTTTATTGCCATTATCGTCAGCGCTACGCAGGAAGTGCATGAGAGCGAGCAGCGCGCAGAGCGGGAGGCGGCCAACAGGATTGCCCACGACGAACGTCAGGAGATGCTTGAACTATTGCGTGCGGTGGACTTAAAGCTGGAGAAACTGAAAGCGCTGGAGGACAGCGGCAAAGACAATATCGGATAAAGGGGGGGCTGCCCAGCCGGACTCAGAGCTGCTGAGGCTGCTCTCGAAGCTCCTCGCGCAGCGTGTTCAGTGCCTGCTGCAGCAGCGCGATGCCGTTGTCGCCCAGATGGTGGGAGCAGGACAAGCGCCGCGCCATACGCAGCACAACACCATCACTGCTGCGGGCACTGATCAGCATGCCTTCAATGCGGTAGCCCACGACGTCGTCGGCCAGAAACAGGGAGGTCACAGTCTCGCCGTTCATGTCGATGGCAACGGCATGGCGGTCAAGCCAGTCATTGAGGATGGCCGCACTGTCACGCGCGTTACGGTAACGGCTGCCGTCCTCGGCAACCTGCCCGACGGTGCTGCCCGGGGCTGAACGGGGCAGGGCGCCTGGTGAGAGATTCCGCGAAGCGTCCTGTGACGAGTTGTAGTTGTGCATGGCAAGACCGCTGTCAGAGACGTGTGAACATCCGGTTCAGCATGCCTTATTCATAATGGCTTGTCGCTATTTCCCGTGTGGGAAATATGTAATGTTTTCCAGTATTAATATTTTCGAAAAGCAGCATTGAAATAACTTTCCTGAAGAGGTGCCGTAATGGTGCCATTATGCCGTTTTTATAGTGGCAATCTGCCATTACGGCCGCGGCACGACCTGTTCACTGTTCAGGGGGTGCCGCCTTCTTCGCGGAGGGTCAGCTGTTTGCCGAGAATGTCCTCATAATTGCGGATGCGGCGCAAGTAATGCACCGGCTCGCTGCCTCGCGCATAGCCATAACGCAGGTGGCGGTAATAGTCCGGTTGTGACAGGCGCGGCAGTACCTCTCGCAAGTCCAGCCAGCTGTCCGGATTTTTGCCCTTGTGTGCTGCCAGCGCCCGGGCGTCATGAATGTGGCCCATGCCGACGTTATAGGCCGCCAGTGCAATCCAGGTGCGATCCGGTTCCGTGATGCTCTCCGACAAGCGGGAACGCAGGTTGGCGAGATAGCGCGCACCGCCGTCAATGCTCTGTGCGGGGTCCAGCCGATTGTCGACGCCGAGTTCGCCGGCGGTGCGGAGGGTCAGCATCATCATGCCGCGTACCCCTGTCGGGCTGCGCGCCGTCGGGCTCCAGTGAGACTCCTGGTAAGCCTGGGCAGCCAGCAGGCGCCAATCGAAGCCATATTTTTCGCCCGCGTGTTCAAACAATGCCTGATATGCCGGCAGACGCTCGTCAATGCGCCGAATAAAACGCGCAGTATCCACGTAGTCGAATATTTCCACGTGGGCATAATACCGTGCAGCGATCAGCGTAATGCGCGCCGCGGCATTGGCCTCCTCATACCAGGCATGCAACGCCTGCCCGAGCTCGTCTGCTCCTTTGGGTAACAGCCAGGCCAGCTCTTCCGGTTCGTTGAGTGGGAACATGACACTCAGCTCGGGAAAATAACGGCGGTTGATGGCGACGATATTGGAGTCGGCAATGGTGCAATCGATTTGCTTCTCCCAGACTTTTTGCAGAATCAGCTCTGTGGAGAGAGACGGGTCGGCGTCCCAGGTCAGCTCGGGGTATTCGGTATCGCGGAGCTGCGTCAGTCGTTCCTCGTAGCTCGAACCGCCGATCACCTGCAGAGACAAGCCGACCAGGTCCTCGAGTGAGCGCGGTTGGGCGCCGGCGCGGTGGCAGACAACCTGCTGCTGCACTTCATAATAACCGGGGCCGAAACTGAAATTTTCCGTGCGGCTTTCCAGGCGTGTCAGCCCGGCGGCGGCCAGATGCGCGGTGCCCGCATCGAGTTCATTCTGGATCTCGGTGATGGTGTGGCGCAGACGGAACTCCACATCAACGCCGAGCGTGTTGGCAAAATCTTTCACCAGATCATGCTCGAAACCGATGGGCTGATCATCACGATCAATGAAATGGGTGGTGGGCGCATTGCGGGTCAGCACCACCAGCGTGCCGCTGTCCTTGATGGCCTGCAAGGCGGGACTCAGAGCGGGCTCCTTCTGGCAGCCGACAAGCCATGGCGCAAAGGCAACGGTTGTTGCCAGTGCCAACCCCTTGATGAAACGCATACGATCCCCCGTCTCTTTCTCTGCAGTGTTGCGATACCCGCATGTTTCGTGAGGACATCAGGCGTGGCGGCAGGCGAGGCTGAAGCCTCATTATGGTAGCCGCTTCGCAGTTTACTTGCTCAGACAGCGGGGGAATGTGAAGGGGCTTTCACGGGAGCAAATTTGTCGCGATGATGGTGTCCGAGACGACATCTGTGGAACAGGTATTGAACAGGAGCCCAAGCATTGAACAAGCAGCCATTGAACAAGCAAGCATTGAACAAGAGCGCCATGATGGGCAAAGCGATAGAGCGAGCGCGTCGCGCGAGCCTGTTTGCCGGGTTGCTTGCCGGCGCGGGGTTGCTGGTCGCGTGCCAGGGCAGCGATGTGATACTGCCCGATGGGGCTCGCGCATGCGGTGAGCGGCCGGATGTGCCACCGGAGCAGGTGGCCTGCCCGATGATTTACGATCCGGTATGCGGTCTTGATGCCGCTGCGGTGGAGGTGGGGCCTTTCGGCAACAGTTGCCAGGCCTGTGCGCAGCCTGCGGTGGTGTACTACACGCCGGGTGAGTGCGGTGAGGATCGCACCAGATAGCCAGCAATCAGCCCCTGATCAGGGGCTGATGCGCAGCAGCTTGCCGTTACTGCTGTCGGTCAGCAGGTAGATCAGCCCGTCCGGGCCGGTGCGCACATCGCGGAAGCGCAGGCCGGTTTCTTCCAGCAGGCGCTCTTCCTCCACCTCTCGGATGCCCCCCTCGCGGAGGTCGCCGGGCGCGGCGCTGTCAACGGTGCCTTCAAAACGCACCCGCGCAATGTGCTCGCCGGCCAGGGCGCCAACGAATATGTCGCCGCGCCAGTCCGGGAACGCCTCGCCATCGTAGAACGCCATGCCGGAAGGCGCGATGGATGGTGTCCAGTGCTTGAGCGGCGACACCAGGCCGTCTTTTTCATCGGGGCCGATATGCGCGCCGCTGTACTCGACACCGTGGGTGATGGTCGGCCAGCCATAGTTGAGGCCGGGGAAAATCAGGTTGATTTCGTCACCGCCTCTGGGGCCGTGCTCATGCTGCCACACCTCGCCAGTGTCCGGGTGCAGCGCCATGCCCTGCGCATTGCGATGGCCGTAGCTCCATATCGCATCCGCTTTCTGCGCATCGCCGACAAAGGGATTGTCGTCCGGGATGCTGCCATCGTCATGCAGCCGCAGGGTGACACCGACATGGTCTGACGGGTCCTGAGCACGGGCATCCTGACCGCGATCGCCGACGGTGACAAACAGGTAGCCTGCGCGATCAAACAACAGCTTGCCCGCGTGGTGGCGACCGCCCGTGGCGCAGGCGTCTGCCACAAAAATGTCCTGGAAGTCGTTAATGCCCTCATCGTTGAGCGTGCCGCGCCCAACGGCAGTGGTGGCGCCGCCCTGATCGCAGGCCTTGGCATAGCTGAGGTAAAGCATGCGGTTATTGTCAAAATCCGGATGCAAGGTGACCTCCATGAGGCCCCCCTGATTTTCTGCGACCACCGTCGGGACGCCAGACAGGGGCTTGCCCAGCAAGGTACCGCCGCGCATGCGACGCAACTGCCCGGAACGTTCCGTGATCAGCTTGTCGCCATTCGGCAAGAAAGCGATCGACCAGGGATGATCCAGCCCGGATGCAAGGACTTCGACAACGAAATCATGGTAGTCCGAGGTACGCCGGTGGTCTGGTGCATTGCTGGAGACTGCCCCGGTGACAGCCGTGGTCTTGTTATCGCCGCATCCGCTGAGTCCGCCCAGCAGTGTGGTGGCTGCGATGCCGCCCAGTGTCAGGACGAGGATGCCAAGCCGGTCCATGTTGCCACTCTCCCTTCAGTATTTGGCACGCAGTGTTCATCACATGCCTGATGAGGAAAGAATATCCGTAACAGTACCTCGACGGCTGTGACGCGGTGCGTTCACAGCCGTAATGATTGGTAAAAAGACGACGCAGAGGTTCCCTAGCGGCGTTCGCGGAATTCCACGATCTGCTGGAATGTCGGGCGATTCTGCCAATGTGTCAGGCGCAGGCTGGCGAGGCCGATGGCCCGATGCCCGATAGCATCGTTGTCCATGTTGACCGTCCAGTTGTCCATATTGCTGACGCCACCGAGATCGTCCATGGCATCAATCAGGCTCAGCATCAGCGCACTGCGACAATCCGCACTGCTCTCCGAGTCCGCACAGCGCAGGGCGCGGTAGCTGACCTCGCTCGTCCCGGCGGCCATGTCCAGGGTGCGACGCAGGTAGCCGTAATAGCCGGACTGATAGGCTGAGCCCATGTCCCCCGGTGCATTGTCCCGGCCGACCGGTGCCAGATTGCCGCCAGGGGTATTCTCCAGCGCGGTGACCTGGGGCAGCAGGCGCTCGATCATGCGGGTGTACCAGGCGTCCATCAGCGCCACGGCGTTCTCTTCGTCGTAACGCCCATCGTTGTTGCGGTCGCGACGGAAGGCGCCATTGGCGTTCCACTCGGCAAGCAGGTTAAGTGCGGTGTCGATGTCGCCGCTGACACTGCCCTGGCGCAGCAAGTTGATGGCGGCAGGCAGGATTTCCTGGCCACGCAGATCGACCACTGCAGCATCGCCCATGGCCTCGGTCAGGCGCGCGAGTGTGATATTGCCCTCGCTGACCAACTGCTCCAGACGCACATCCAGCATGTCGTTGCGGTGCACCAGCTGGTACGAGGCATTGTCATCCGCTGACCACCAGTCTTTGGCGGGCCGGTTGTTCCAGCTGGCCAGATAACCGCGCGCCGGATTGGTGTCGTTAGGCATGTCTTCCAGTGTCAGGAAGCCGGTCCAGTCGGCGCTGCCGTCACCCCAGGAGGGCAGTTCCGGATGCACGCCGCTGGCGCGACGGGGATACAGCCCGGTATGGATGAAGGAGATGTCATCCTTGTCGGCGTAGAACCAGTTGAAGCTGCCCGTGGTGGCGCTGAACACCTCACGGAAGCTCTGGGCATCAAACACGTCGTTGCGTGTGGCGCGCACGAATGGCAGCGCGGTATCCAGCTCGGCAAAGTAGGTGGTGCGCTGGCGCGCCAGCGCCACAGGTTGCCCGTTGACGGTAGCGAAGCCGAGTACCGGGCCATAGTCGTCACTGCGAATCACATTGCGTGTGACCTTGATGTTCTGGCCAACGCTGGTGGGGTCGTCCATGGGCACCGCAAGGTTCCACTTGGCCGCCCAGGTGTCGTTGATCACATCGAAGGGTTTGCACTGGCCCTTGAACAGATAGCCGCCCTGCGGGTCGCTGCTGCCGTTGGGGGTACACAGCCGCAGCACGCGCACGTCGGTGAGGTCGGAGTTGCCGGACGTGGCGCTCCAGGCAAAGTCGGGGCCGCGGCCGATCACCACGTAGGGGAGCCCGGTAAACGTCATGCCCCGGGTGTTCAGATCGCCACCGTGGACTGACATTTCCAGCAGCAGCTGTGGCACAAAATAGCTGGTCTGCGGGCCGAATACGGCGAGCGGGTGGCCGCTGGCGGTGTGCTCGCCATTGATCAGCAAGGCGTTGGACATGGTGTTGGGGAAGCCATCGCGTAGTCCATCGAGACTGGCCAGGGTGCCGATAACGCGTTCGCGGGTGAGCTCGCGTAGCTGCTCCGTGCTCAGACCATCACGGGCAGCGAGCGCGGCAGGCGCTTCCGGTGCATCCCGCAGGCCAAAACGCTCCAGTGTGGCGTCATACCAACTGCCGACGCTGGCGAGCATGCCGTCCCGGGGCGCGCTGTCGACGACTGCCAGTGACAACAGCCCGCGCAGCAGATTCAGCGTGCCATCAATGATGACATTGATAACGCCGGTGCCGGGCAGCGCCGGAATCGCGCCATCAGCGCCGGGGCACATGACCTGACCGGGACGTCCGCAGGGCTCGGTCAACAACGGATTCTGTGCCTGGAAACTGCCTTCATCGAACATCACGGCCGCCGGGAAGCGACCGGCGAAAGCGGGCTCCAGCGGGCAGGCGTTCTCGTCGATGGCCGCCGGCGATTGCGTGGCAAAGCGGCGCACTGTGGTGACAGAGGCTTCGGGATCGTTGGCGTGGCGCAGATCGCGCCACAGGTCACAGGCGACACGAGGGTCGTTGGTTTGTGCCAGCAACTCCTGAAGCAGCAGCACATTGCGGTGTTCAGCGCCGCCGCCGCCGGCGAAGATGCCCTGGATCAGGGTGGCAATGGCGACCACGTCTTCCCGTACGAAGGGCTCCAGATTGACGCCAAGACCCACGTACTCGATGGGGACTTCCAGCAGGCCCTGACGGGCCAGATCCACGTATTTGTTCAGACCCGCAACAAAGGCTTCGGCATCCACCAGGATTTGCGCGCCATCGTCGCCCAGCTTGCTGGCAACGCCGGCGATTTGCGACGAAAGGTCAATTTCCCGATAGGGGGCATTCCGGGCAATGTCATTGTCGAAGGAGAAATCAGCGGGGCCGAGGAATTTCGACAGCTGACCACGGCCAGCGCGGCGCAGCACATCCAGCAGGAACAGGCGATCTTCAGCGGTGACGTAACCCATGCCAAACAGGGCATCGGTGCGATGCTCGCCGTAGATATGTGGCACGCCGAAGTCATCGCGCTTGATATCAACACGGTAGTCACCTTCCGCAACGGTGAGCTCGCGTGTCCAGTTGCCGGCATCGGGCGCCAGCATCGGGGCATCCTTGAAATAATTGACCAGCTCATCGTCCGTCAGCCCGGCAGGGCTGAACGCCAGGTTCTCGTACATGTCGAGCTGATCATCGAAATGCGGTTCGCGGAACAGCGCAGGCAGCAGGCCCAGCTGGCTCAACCCGTCGTCGAGCAGGCCGCCAAGCAGGTCCCCCAGGCCGGGGACATCCTGCAGCAGATTGCTGACGCCGCCGTTGTCGTCCTGGCCGGGAGGCAGAATATTCATGACGGTGCCGTAATCGGCGAAAGGCTGTGTCACCGGTACCGGTGTGCGATTACCGGGGTTACCCGGATTGCCGGGGTCGCGGGGGTCTTCGCCGCCAGGGGTATTGCCCAGGTTACCGCCGGAGGAACCGCCGCAGGCGGCCAGCGAAATGGCTGCCGCGAGGGCAAACAGGGTTGTTGCGCGCTTGATCATCTGTCCTTCTCCATGAGCGCCATCTGTGGGCGCTTCCTTCTTGTGTCGTTATCCGGGGGAAGGTGCTTTATCGAGGGGATTTATCAGCACCATCGTGCAACTTTGGCACGCGGTGGGAGTGGTGTGACCAGGAAGACACAAAACGCTTAGAAATTACCCGGTTTGGATACAAAGCGGGCGGCGCCCGCTTGCGGCGTCAACTTGCCTGTTACCAGGCTATTTTTTTACCAAGTATCGATGAAGCGCTTGCGTTGCGCGCGCGGTCCGGCGGTCGGCGTGCTTTGCACACCGCGCAACAGCCAGTCCCGGGTGTGGACCGGGTCGATAACGTTATCGATTTCAAGGTGGCTGGCCATATTCAGCGCCTTGCCCTGGCGGTAGGCGGCACGCACCATCTTGTCGAACAGCTTCTGACGTTTGGCCGGGTCCTCGATGGCGGCCAACTCCCGGGCATAGCCCAGGCGCACCGCGCCCTCCAGCCCCATGGCACCGAACTCGCCACTGGGCCAGGCGATGGTGAACACCGGCGCGTGGAAGCTGCCGGCGGCCATGGCCTGCGCGCCCAGGCCGTAGCCCTTGCGCAGCACGACGGTGAACACCGGACTCGTCATGCCGGCGGCGGTGACAAACAAGCGCGACATATGCCGCACACTGGCCGTGCGCTCCGCGTCGGGGCCGACCATGAAGCCGGGGGTGTCACACAGGGAAATCAAAGGCAGATCAAAGGCGTCACACAACTGCATGAAGCGCGCTGCCTTGTCGGCGCCGTCGCTGTCGATGGCGCCGCCCAGGTGCATCGGGTTGTTGGCCATCAGGCCGAAGGGACGGCCTTCGATGCGTACCAGTGCGGTAATCATGCCCGGCGCAAAGTGCCGCCGCAGCTCCATCACGCTGCCGGTATCCGCCAGCGTATGGATCACCTGACGTATGTCGTAGACGCGCACCCGGTTTTCCGGAATCAGGTGCCGCAGGCTGCGCTGGTCGGCGCAGTCCCACTCCGCCGAGACGCCCTGGAAATAGCCCAGGTACTGTCGCGCTGCTGCGCTGGCGGCCTGTTCGTCGGGCACCACCAGATCAATGACGCCGTTGGCGGCCTGCACGCTGACCGGGCCGACCTGCTCAGGGCTGAAACGACCCAGCCCGCCGCCTTCGATCATGGCGGGGCCGGCCATGCCCAGCGTGGTGTTTTCCGTGGCGATAATCACATCACAGCACCCGGCCAGCGCCGCGTTGCCGGCAAAACACCGGCCGGACACCACGCTCACCAGCGGCACCAGTCCGTTGAGCCGCGCCAGGCCGAGAAACGTCATGTTGTCCAGCCCGGCGACGCCGGTGAAGTCGGTATCGCCGGGGCGACCGCCGCCGCCCTCCGCGTACAGCACCACGGGCAAGCGCCATTGCTCGGCCAGGGTCAGCGCCCGGTCGGTTTTCTTGTGGTTCATCATGCCCTGGGTGCCGGCAAACACGGTGTAGTCGTAGGCCAGCGCCATGCAGCGGCTGGCCTCGGTGCCGAACTGCCCGGCGTTGATGGTGCCGGTGCCGGTGATCAGGCCGTCCGCCGGGCTCATGGCGATCAGCTCTTCGGTGCTGCGCCGCCGCCGCTGCGCAGCCAGTGCCAGACCGCCGTACTCGTTGAAACTGCCCGGGTCCAGCAGGGCGTCGATGTTTTCCCGCGCGGTGCGCTGTGACGTCTTGCGGCGCCGCGCCACGGCGTCCGGGCGCTGTGCGTCCAGCAGCCCGGCTTGCCGGGCCAGCACTTCTGCCAGATCGTCACGGATCAGGTCCGGGTCGATGCGAGTGTCTGCTGCGCCGGTTGCGGTGGCATCCAGGTCAGCGTCCAGAACCAGCACGGTCTGCCCTTCGCTGATCAGATCACCAGGTTGGCCGTGGCATTCGACGATGCGACCGGCCTGCGCCGCCTTCAGCTCGAACTCCATCTTCATGGCATCCATCAATGCCAGGGTCTGACCGGCCGTTACGACGTCGCCGGGCGCGGCCAGCAGTGCGGTGAGCGTGCCGGATACGGGTGCTGCCACGGCAGCGCAGCCATCGGGTAACGGCACCTCCCGGCTTGGGGTGGAAGACGGTGCAGCAGACGCGTCGCTGTCGCTGAAATACAGCCGGGGGTGCGGTTGCGCCGGTGGCGCCAGCAGCGCTTCCAGCTGCGCGCCGATGAAACCGGTGTCGATATCGTTGGCCTGCACCTGCGGATGGCACAGCAGATTCTGTAGCAGGGGAATGCCGGTGGCGACGCCTTCGATGCGGCATTCGCACAGCGCGTGATAAGCGCGCCGCAGTAGCCCGGCATAGTCGCCTTGTGGCGCGTGCACGATCAACTTGGCCAGCAGGGTATCGAAGCGGGGGTTGGTGGTGTAGCCGGTATAGCCGCAACTGTCCACGCGAATGCCGGCGCCCGTGGGCGGCTCGAATGCGGTCAGTGTGCCGTGGGCCGGGCGCGTGCTGCCGTCGGCGGCCAGGGTTTCCATATTGATGCGCAGTTGCACCGCATGGCCGTTGGGCGTCGGTGCTTCGGTCAGTGCCAGTTCCGAGAGTGATGCGCCCTGCGCCACGCGCAGTTGCAGCTGCACCAGATCAAGCCCGGTCACCGCTTCGGTAACGGTGTGCTCCACTTGCAGGCGCGGATTGGTTTCAATAAAGAAAAAATCCAGCCCGCCGCGGGGCACCAGAAATTCCACCGTGCCGAGACCCCGATAGTGCAGTGACTGGCCGAGTTGCACGGCTGCATCCAGCATGCGCTGGCGCAGGCCAGGGTCGAGTCCGGGTGCTGGTGCGACTTCCACCAGCTTCTGATGTCGCCGTTGCAGGGAGCACTCGCGTTCGCCCAATGCCAGCACAGCACCCTGGCCGTCGCCGAGAATCTGCACTTCGATATGCCGGGCGTGGGGGATCATGGCTTCGACATACAGCGCGTCGCGCCCGAACGCGCCCTGCGCTTCGGCGGCACATCGGGCGTAGGCATTGGCAATCTCATCCGCTTGCATGACAGCGCGCATGCCGCGCCCGCCGCCACCGGCCAGTGCCTTGATCATCATGCCCTGAGGCTGTTGTTGCCCTTGTTGCAGGTTCGTGAAAAATGTCTGTGCCTGAGCAAGGCTGGTGGCGCTGTCGGTGCCCGGTACGACGGGCACCCCGGCAGCCTGTGCCTGCCGTCTTGCCGCAATCTTGTCGCCAAACGTATCCAGCACCGCCGCCGTCGGCCCGACAAAACACAGGCCCGCCGCTTCGCAGGCACGGGCGAAGTCGCCGCTTTCGCTGAGAAAACCGTAACCGGGATGGACCGCTGTGCAGCCTTGCGCCCGCGCCGCCTCGATCAAGGCCTGTATATCCAGATAGGCGGCCGGCCCCTGACCGGGCAGCGGCTCAGCGATGTCAGCGCGCCGTCGGTGCAGCGCCTGTGCGTCGTCGGTGCTGTACACCGCGACGGTACGCCAACCCAGTGCCTGTGCTGCACGACTGATACGGATCGCGATTTCGCCGCGATTGGCGATCAGCAGGCAGGGTGGACGGCTGTGATGGTCGGTGGTCGCGGACATGACAGTGCTCTTGTGGGTGGCTGTGCTGTGGGTAGTAACTGTGCTGGATAGTCGCTGTGTTGGATAGCAGCTGTGCTGGATAGTAACCCTGTGAATGCAAACGCTGAACTGAGCATTTCCGATGGCCCACCATGCAGCGGATGAATAACGGTAACAATCGCCGTCGGGATTGCATTGATTGTTCGCGTGACTTTCTTACGTGACTTCCTGCGTGATTGGGCAGAACGCGTGTGCGCTGTGTCACGGTTTTCGCTGCTAACTGTTTGTTCAAAAACAAAAAAATACACAGCTGCCACGGATGTGAACAACGTTGTGCGTCTAGGCTCTTCTCATACAGCCGCAAGGCATCAGCCATTCTGGTTTCGAGATGAGGGAGTGATGAAACAAACATCCATCAAACAGGGAATCATGTCAGGTGCGGCGGCCATGGCGCTGCTGCTGAGCACTGCAGCGACTCAGGCGGATCTGCCGGGATCACTCACGGAGACGGTGAGCGTCGTCACCGGACCCGTGACCAATCTGGCCAACGATCTGGTCGACAGTACCGGGTTGCTGCCTGGTGATCTCATTACTGACCAGTATATTGTCATGCTTGATCCGAACATCACCGGGCTGCTCGGCGCACTGGATCTGGATCAGGCGATTGCCACACTGCTGGCCACGGTTGGCGGTGGTGATGTGCTGCACACCTACGCGCATGCTCTGACAGGCATGGCGGTACAGATGACAGACCTGCAGGCGTCACTGCTGAGCGCATTGCCCGGCGTGCTGCATGTGGAACGTGATCAGGTCGTGCAGATAGTGGCGACGCAAAACGAGGCGACCTGGGGGCTGGATCGCATCGATCAACGCCACCTGCCGCTGGACAACATCTACGTCTATCCCGACAGCGCAGGTGCCGGCGTCAATGTCTACATTCTCGATACAGGGCTGCGCGCCACACACCAGGAATTTTCCGGCCGGGTTATTACCGGCCGCAACTTTGCCTCCAATGGCGGTGGTTTTCTGGGCCTGGGTGGCAGCACCGATCCAGACAATACCAATGACTGTAACGGGCATGGCACGCACGTCGCCAGCACCGCTGTCGGCAGCGTCTATGGCGTCGCCAAGTCAGCCAGCGTGGCGCCGGTACGGGTGCTGGATTGCGGCGGCAGTGGTGCCAACTCCGGCGTGATTGCCGGCGTGGACTGGGTCGCCGGCAACCACACCAAACCCGCCGTGGCCAATATGTCCCTGGGCGGCGGTAACTCGACGGCACTGGATGAGGCCGTGCGCAACGCGGTGGCGGCTGGTGTCACCTTCGTGGTCGCGGCGGGCAACAGCAATGCGAATGCCTGCACCGGCTCACCGAATCGTGTGGCTGAAGCATTGACGGTGGGTGCGACCGCAAATAATGACAGCCGCTCTTCGTTTTCGAACTTCGGCAGCTGTGTCGATGTTTTCGCCCCGGGCACCAACATTACGGCGGCCTGGTTCCAGAGTGACACGCAGTTACGCACCATCAGCGGCACATCAATGGCTGCGCCCCATGTGGCTGGCGCCGCAGCGCTTTATCTGGGCAAGGAAAGCAGCGCCACGCCGGATGAAGTCGGCACTGTGCTGTTGGCGGATGCCACGGTTGGTGTGTTGAGCAGCATCGGCAGTGGTTCGCCCAATCTGTTGCTCTACGTGGACCCGGCAGATAACGGCAACCCGGTCGATCGGCCACCGGTCGCTGCGTTTACGGTCGAGTGTGAGGCGCTGGTGTGTTCTTTTGATGCCAGCGGCAGCACGGACGATGTGGGTGTTGCGGCATGGGATTGGCAGTTTGGCGACGGCAACACGGCCAGCGGTGAGCAGGTGCAGCACACCTATGCTGCCAACGGTGATTACACCGTCTCCCTGACGGTCACCGATACCGCTAACCAGACCGCAGAGCGCAGTGAAACCGTTCGGGTCAACGACGGGCAGGGACCGGATTGTCCGGACTGCACGAGCCGCACTGGAACGCTGAATAACGGGCAGCAGGCGACGCATCAGTTTGACTTCGGTGGGGGGGTTGTCACGGGTATCTTGCTGAGCCCGGCGGGCGCCTCATTCGATGTGTTTCTGGAAAGCCGCAGCTGCTTTCTGTTACTGGGCTGCAGCTGGAGTACCGTGGCCACAGGTCAGGGCACTGCAGCGGAAAAGCAGATCAGTACCCGTGTTTCCGGCGGCACCTATCGCTGGCGGGTGCGGGCCACAACGGGGAGCGGTGCTTATGAGCTGCTGACGAATCCCTGACATAGTGATGCGCGATGTTTGAATGCTCTGCCTTGTACGACATTTCGCTCTGGCGGCCTTCGGGTCGCCTTTTTTTTGGCTCCCCGCGCAATATCTGTCATGTTCAGCGTGTCAATCCGGCAGGATAAGTCATGCCTTCAAACGGAGAATACTGTGCCCCCACCCGCTGCTGCACCGGATCTTGCGCTGACATACTGCCGCATGATTGCCCAGACGCTGGCGCTGGACGAGGCGGGACTGGTGGCGTTGGTGGCGGGCACCGGTGTGGATGTGCCGACGCTGCAGGACAGTGACGGCTATATCGATTGGCACGGCGCGGCACGACTGATGCGGAATGCCCGGCAGTTGGCGGCCAGCGGCGATATCGCCCTGCAAACCGGGTTGCGTGCGCTGCCGGCCATGCACGGGCCAATGGGCGTGGCCGCCATGGCCAGCCCGACATTGCGTGATGCCATGGCGGTATTCGCCCGCTACAACAATACCCGCACCGGGATATTCACTGCCGAACTGATGGAAAGTGAGGACTCGCTGACAATGCAGCTGCACTTTGCCTACCCGATGGATGAGGCGGTCCAGTTTCTGACCGAGTCGGCGCTGGCCTCAGCCTTCGCTTGCCACAGCATGTTGCTGGGCAGGCCGTTAAGTGGCGGGGTGGTGCAGTTCAACTATCCGGCGCCGGACTATGCCGAGGCGTTCTACAGCGCCTTCGCGGGTAACCAGGTGCGCTTTGATGCTCCTGCCCCGGCGCTGTGCCTGCCGGCCCGCTACGGTGACGAGCCCCTGGCATCCCATGACCGGGACATGATGTGGCTGGCCAGCCAGCAGTGTGAGGCGCGCCAGGAAGCCCTGCGCCGGCGTGGCCGGTATTGTGATGAGGTGCTTGCCCTGCTGACCCGGGAGCCAGCGGTGGCGGGGATGTTGCCGGGGCTGGTGGAGACGGCAGCGGCGCTGAATATCAGCCCGCGCACACTGATCCGGCGCCTGAAAGAGGAGGGTACCCGCTTCCAGCAACTGCGGGATCAGGCGCTGAGCCGGCAGGCCACTCGGTTGCTGGGGTTGCCCCAGTACACGGTGGCGGCGGTGGCTGAGGCCCTGGGATATACCGACGTGGCGAGTTTTCGGCGGGCCTTTCGGCGGTGGTTCGGCACCTCGCCTGCCGCCTTTCGCGGGCGTGATGTCTGAGCCGCGGCTCCTGAATCCGCGTATCGGCGCACTTGACACTTATTATCCCCCTGATGGCATCTTCGGCACTTACTTTCCCCGCGTGCCGGGTAAACACTGTGTTCAGTTTCTCTTTGTACGGTGGGCACAGACCATGACCTCTGATACGGCTTCAAAGACTCCCGTTTCGACCTGCCTGCCTGGCCAGGATGACGCACGCCTGCTGGCGCGCCTGAAAGTGTCGCCGGTGCTGGCCTGGCCCACGGTGCTGTTACTGGTGGGTGGGCTCGGCACGCTGGTGCTCAGCTGGTACAGCGCGATTAACGGCATATGGCCCATGTGGCTGGCGATGCTGGTGAATGGCGTGGCGGGCTACGTGTTATTCACCCCCTCCCATGAGGCGATTCACCGTTGTGCGTCGAACAGGATGTGGCTGAACGACCTGATTCTCGCGCTGGCCACGTTTGTGGCGGTGCCGTTCGGGCGCGGCAAGCTGTTTCGGCTGATGCACATGCGCCATCACCGCTTCGCCAATGAGGAAAAAGACCCGGATCACTGGCTGGCCAGCGATCTGCGCACGCTGCCGCTGTGGGGGTTCTGGCCGTTTCTGTACCTGTACCGCTACTTCCGCGACCCCGGGGCCCTGCCCGGCCTGACACCGACGGAGATCCGGCGCGAGCTGCTGGTGGCGGGTGTGCTCCTCACTGGCCTGTTTGTCTGGCAGCCCTACTACATGTTGATGCTGTGGTTGATCCCCAGCTATCTGTCCTATTTCCTGATGTGCCTGGTCTTCATGGTGTTGCCGCATTACCCGCATACCGGGCGGCAGGACGAGGACCCGCACCGCACGGCGTTGATGCGCATGGGGCAGGAATGGTGGCTGACGCCGGTGCTCATGTACCAGAACTACCATCTGGTACACCATCTGTACCCGACCATTCCGTTCTACCGGTACGGCAAGGCCTGGGCGGCGTGCCAGCAGCGGCATCTGGCGAAATCCGGCAGCATGATCATCGGGCCGTTCGGGCTGGGTCCGCGGGACAATACGGCGGGCGTGCCTGACTCACAAAAAGACACATATCTCAAATAGAGACTGCCCGGGGAGCGCTTGATAATGAAGATCATGATTCCGGGACTGCCGGGCTTATTGTTTAGATTGTTGACTGCCTTACAACTATAGTGGCCCTCCCTCGGGTCACTTTTTTTTGCAGCTGCTTTTACCGCTGGTTTCGCGGTAGCGCTCTTTTCTCAGCGCACGTCCTCGCCGGCTGTCACGATCTTCAGTGTGTTGGTGCCGCCATGGGCGCGGTCATAATCCCCCTTGGTAATCAGAATCCGGTCGCCGGCCTCCACGAGCCCCAGCGCCAGGAGTTGTGAGACGGCTTCCCCGTTGATGCGCGAGTTCGGCACTGACTCACTGTCAAAGGCCATGGTTTCCACGCCCCGGTAGATGGATACCCGGCGCTGCGTGCGCGGGTGTGGGGTAAAGGCAAAAATCGGCATCCCCGAGCGGATACGCGACATCAGCTTCGGTGTGGCGCCGGTCTCGGTCATGGTAATGATCGCCTTGACGCCGCTGAGGTGATTGGCCACATACATGGCCGCCATGGCAATGGACTCATCAATAGCGCTGAGTGTTTCCGGTTGGCGCTGGCTGGCGAAGCCGCGCTGCTGCCAGGAGCGTTCTGCGCCAAGAATGATCCGGTGCATGGCGGCCACGGTGACCACCGGGTAATCGCCAACGGCGGTTTCGCCAGAGAGCATGACGGCATCGGTGCCGTCGAGCACCGCATTGGCCACATCCGAGACTTCTGCTCGCGTCGGCTGCGGGCTGCTGATCATCGATTCCATCATCTGGGTGGCAGTGATGACGAAGCGATCCAGCGCCCGCGCCCGTTGAATGATCTGCTTCTGTACGCCCACCAACTCGGCATCGCCGATTTCCACAGCCAGATCGCCCCGGGCCACCATGACACCGTCGGAGGCCAGGATGATGGCATCCAGCGTGGCCTCGTCGGCCACTGCCTCGGCGCGCTCGATCTTGGCGATGATGCCGCCTTCGCCACCGGCTTCTCGATAGCGTTGCCTTGCCCGGGTGACATCCTCGGCATTGCGGGGGAGCGACAGCGCGAGGTAATCCAGGTCCATATCGGCGGCCAGGGTGATATCGGCCAGATCCTTGACGGTCAGCGCGGCAGCGGTCAAGCCGCCACCCTTGCGGTTGATGCCCTTGTTATTGCTGAGCACACCACCGGTGATCACCTCGCAATCAATGCGGCTGCCACGAATCTCGCGAATCTGCAGTGCGATAAGGCCGTCGTTGAGCAGCAGGGTATCGCCCACATCACAATCATCAGCCAGTTGCGGATAGTCCACGCCCACCTGAGTGATGTCGCCAGCGTCCTTGTCCAGTGCGGTGTCCAGGCAGAAGCGCGCGCCGGGGCTCAGCTGGATGCTGCCAGCACTAAAGCGCGCGATACGGATCTTAGGGCCCTGCAGGTCGCCCAGCAGGGCGACAATGCGCTGCTCAGCCCGCGCGGCCTCACGGATGTGTGCCGCGACCTGCTGATGATCAGCGGCGCTGCCGTGGGAGAAATTCAGCCGGAACACGTTGACGCCAGCGGCGATCAACTGTCGCAGCGTCTCGGGTTGAGCGGAGGCGGGGCCAACCGTGGCGACGATCTTGGTACGTCTGAACATGGGACGTCCTGTTGTAGTGGGTGACGTCACCATGATGCGGCAAACCGGTGCGATAGATAAGTCTTCAGGGGATGCGGTTGGCGTGACGGCATGCACGCCCGGTGCACGGCCTCAAAGGCCCGGCGATTATGGCATTGAAGCGCCTATTCAGGTAAGTTTGCCGCTATTCAGGGTGCGCCACGCGCGCCGCCAGCGCGCGCTTCATGCCGCACAGGTCATGCCGCAGGGTTACCGTGACAACTGACAAACTGAAACTCGCATTTTACAAGGCTGCCGCCAGTGGCCTGCTGCCGGCGCGATGGTTCGAGCCAGACCTGCCGCCGTTGCAGGCCCGCGCTGCAAAAACGGGCAGGTTGCACCTTGAGGTGGTGAGCCATTGTTGGCGCTACAGTCATTTCCTGATCTATCAACTCAGCTCTCTGGTGCTGTTCCCGCCTCAGGACATGGATGTCACCATGACGGTCTTCTATTGCCCGGAGGACACGGAGACGGAGTCGCTGCTCCGCTTTTTCGCCGAACAGCAGGTGCAGGGTGTGCACTGGAACTGGCAGCCCTTGCCGCGGCAGCAGCTGTTCCGGCGCAGTATCGGGCGTAACCGGGCCGCATTGGCGACCACTGCTGACTGGGTCTGGTTTACGGATTGCGACCTGATGTTCCGGGAAAATTGCCTGGATACACTCTCCCGGCGTCTTCAGGGCCGACAGGATGCGCTGTTCTACCCCGATGAAGAGCGTTGCTCCGATCTGCTGGAAGCGGAGAACCCGATGCTGGGCAGCGGCCGGCACATCCCGGCGGTACTGGATATTGATGACGCTATCTTTACCAGCCAGTTCCCCACGCGTGCCACCGGACCGTTGCAGATCGCGCATGGTGATGTATGCCGCGCGGTGGGCTACTGCCGCAATATCGGTATCTATCAAAAGCCGGTGGAACGTTTCGCCAAATGCCACGAGGACAGAGCCTTTCGTTGGCTGCTCGGAACCCGGGGGACGCCTCTTGCAGTGCCCGGTGTCTATCGTATTCGTCATATACAGAAGGGCCGTTACAGCGGATCCGAAACACATAACCAGCTGCGCACACGTATTCGCGCACTGCAAAGCCGACGGCGGGATCGCCGCGGCGCTTCATGATTGGCGGAGGCAGCACTGTGTTGTTTTGCATTTTTTCCTTTAATCGCGGGCGCTATCTGCAGAACTGCGTCAACAGCATAGAGCGCTGCGCTCCCGGCGCAGATATCGCGATTTTTGACGATAATAGCGATGATGCCGACACGGCTACGCTGTTGGCCGATCTGGCAAAGCGCTACACGGTTGTTCAGCCGGAGCAGGACAGCTACCGACGCCTGGGCGGTCTGTACGGCAACATGCAGAAAGCGCTGGTGTTCGCGCAAGAGCGTGGCGCTGATATGGTGTGCTATCTGCAAGACGATACGCAGATGGTCAGGCCGCTATCCGAACAGGATGAACAGCAACTGGCGGCGCTCTTCTCTGAAAATGAAAACACAGGCTTTGTTCATCCCTGTTTTTTGCGCGGCCGAAATCGGGTCCGTGATGAACGGTATATGCGTTATGAAGAGAGTGTCGGCGTTTACTACCGGCAGGGCGCCCGACAAAGCGCGGGCACCCATTTCTCTGCATTGCTGATCATGCAGCCGGCGCGGCTGCTGGCAAGAGGGTGGTCTTTCCTTGAATCAGAGCCCCGCAATGATGAACAGGCCGCCAGATTGTTTGGCCCCATGCCTTACCTGCATGTGCCGTTTGCCATGTGGCTGCCCGAAGTGCCGACCTATCGTGGCAAGCGAAAAACATGGGCATTGAAGATTGCGGAGCGGCAGAGAAACTCCGGCTACTTCCCGTTCCGCATCCTGGATGCCGCAGAAACGGCAGCGCTTGAAGCGCGGCCTCATGAGCGGCCTCCGTTTGCTGAGGACGCACTTCAATGTGTCGAGAGTGATCCGCCGAAGCCGTGGGCCTATCACCCCATGCAGGATAGTCGCTGGCTGCAAAAGCTCAGCAGTGTCGAGAATGCGTTGCGTCGCTGGCTGAGATTCTGATCAGGGGATCTGTGGTTGGCATTCAGGGGAAAGAGTCTTCCTGGGGGGTGATTCAATGAGAGTATTTGTGCTGACAACCGGGCGCGCTGGCTCAACAACGTTTGCGCGTGCCAGCCAACATATTGACGGCATGACAGCGGGTCATGAAACCCGTGCCCGATATCTCACGGGGCGGCTCGATTATCCTGATAATCATATAGAAGCGGATAATCGACTGGTCTGGTTTCTGGGCGGCCTGGACCGACTGTTTGATGACGCCGATACGCACTACGTTTACTTGACCCGGGATCCTGACGCGACAGCGCTAAGCTATCGCGAGCGTTGGCATATCAGGGTATCCATTGTGCGAGCGTTCTACCATGGCATGTTGATGCAGCGTGAAAAGCCTGCGCCGGATCAGGCATTGCTGGCATGCCGGAGATTCATTGATGCCGTTGACGATAATGTCCGGTTTTTCCTCAAGGGGAGGTCAAACTGGTCGCTGGTTCGGCTTGAGAATATCGAGGAAGATTTTCTGGCCTTTATGCGGGATGCGGGTCTCCATGGCGACATGACGGCCATTCGCGCCGAGCTTGGCGCAAAGCGCAACGTAAGCAAGCGAGATAAGAAGAAGGGCACGGGGCTGCGCCGTCTGCTGACACGTTTCTCGTCCAGTAAAATAGACCTTCCGTAATTGACGGGGCCATACCATGATTGTATGCCATAAATATAAGTTCATCTTTCTCAAGACCAACAAGACCGCCGGCACATCCGTTGAGGTAGCGCTTTCAAGATTCTGTAGCGAAGACGATATTGTGACGCATCTCAGTGAGGAGGAGGAGCGTGAGCGTGTCGCGTCTGGCGGTGTGCCATCCAGCCTTTATCTGGCGCCCTGGACAGCATATCACCCCGGGGACTGGTGGCGACGTCTGGTCAAGGGGCGATACAAGCATACCTATTACAATCATATTCCTGCGCAAAAGCTCAAGGCGCGGCTTGATCCGGAAATCTGGGACAGCTATCTGAAGTTCTGTGTTGTCCGAAACCCCTGGGACAGAGTCATCTCTCAGTATTTCTGGCGTTACCGGGATATCGCGGAGGAGCGTCGCCCGTCCCTGGATAAATTCCTGGATTCAACGCATGCCCGGTCATTGGTGCGCAAAGGGTATGAGCTTTACACGATCGGTGGCAAGGTCGTTGTCGACAGAATCTGCCGGTATGAGCATCTTGAAGAAGATCTGGAGGCTTTGCGCCAGGAGCTCGGGTTGCCGGAGCCGATTCTGCTGCCCCGGACAAAATCCGTGTACCGCAGCGATCGTCGCCACTATCGTGACGTGCTGACGAGCGCCCAGCGCGAGAAAATTGGAGAAATGTTCAAGGCGGAGATCATGCTGAACGGTTACGAATACTGATCCAGCTGGCTGATGCCATGCTCCGTGCGAATAACGCCATTGCGTGCATTGTCCAGACGTAGCTGCTTGTTCTCCCTGACCTTCTCCGGGTCCTTGTAGCCTCGGGGATGGTCGAGATGAATGACGATGGCGTTGTAGCGCACATGCTTCGGGCGTATGCCGGCATTGATCAGCCGCACGCCGAATTCCCGGTCCAGTCCGCCCCAGGGCATCCGCTCGTCAAAACCGTTAACGCGCAAAACGTCCTCGCGCCAGGCGGAGCCGTTAGAGCCCTTGAAGTTGCAGGCGGTTGGCGTCAATCGGTTCAGGATGCGCGCTTGCCCGGGGGATGCAGTCAGCTTGGTGTTCTTGTAGCTGGCTTTCAGTCCGTGGGTCTTGAGCCATTTCAGGTCGAAGCAGCGGCCGCTGAGGATGTCGGCTTTGCTGATGGCTTCACTCGTGCTCATGGGCAGCTTGTGATAGCCCCCCGACAGGTAATGGCCGGGTTTCGCTTCGGTGGCATGGACTGCCAGAAAGTCAGCGCGTGGAATGCAGTCGCCGTCGGTAAACACCAGGTAGGGGCCGGTTGCCTGCAAGATCGACTTGTTGAGGATGCGGCATTTGCGGAAGCCCTTGTCTTCCTGCCAGACATGCTTGATGTCCAGATCCGTTTCGGCCTGAATGCGGTGGATCACCTCAAGCGTGCGCTGGTCTGAACCATCATCGCCGATGATGATCTCGAAATCGGGGTGTGATTGCACGCTGTAGCCCCAGAGCACCTTCTCGAGCCACTCTGGCGCATTGTAGGTGGTCATGATTACCGAGATCTTCATGTGCTGGTGCTCCCGCCGGCGTCTGGCTCTGGCCGCGCCATGTCCGCATATCCCCGGTCGTTGGCGCTGCTTGGCCAGGGTATGGCTTGATCAGGGCATGGTGTGATCAGGGCATGGATAATAGTCGCATATGTGCCGCTTTGCCACGGTCTGGCCCGGCGGAGCCCGTGGCGTGGACTCCGGCGCCCTGAGCGATTATCATGCCGCTCTTGACGACGCACCCGTAGCTCAGCTGGATAGAGTACTGCCCTCCGAAGGCAGGGGTCACTGGTTCGAATCCAGTCGGGTGCACCATACAGAAAGGCTATCTCCCTGCGGAGATGGCCTTTTTTTTGGCAGGCAGCTAGTGTAACGGACGCTTGTAACGCTTCATCAACAACACGACGAGGAGCCCCTCATGACCGTTGGCACCCGCATTCGCCCCCCTGCTGAACTGTTTGATCTCACTGGCCGCGTGGCCCTCGTTACCGGCGCCAGCCGTGGTATCGGCGAGGCTGTAGCCCGCACGCTGGCAAGCGCCGGTGCCACGGTCATCGTCTCATCCCGGAAGGCAGATGCCTGCGACGCGGTGGTGGCAGCCATCCATGAGGCTGGCGGCAAGGCCGAAACCATCGCCTGCCATATCGGTGAGATGGACCAGATTCAGACACTTTTCGCCACCATCCGCGAGCGTCACGGGCGCCTGGATATCCTGGTCAACAATGCAGCAGCGAATCCCTATTTCGGCCATATCCTGGATACCGACCTCACCGCATTCCAGAAGACAGTGGATGTGAATATTCGCGGCTACTTCTTCATGTCCGTGGAGGGTGGCAAGCTGATGCGTGAGAACGGTGGCGGTGCCATTGTTAACGTGGCGTCCGTGAACGGAATTATTCCCGGGCCGATGCAGGGTATCTATTCGATCACCAAGGCGGCAGTGATCTCCATGACCAAGGCCTTTGCGCGCGAGTGCGGCGAAACCGGTATTCGCGTGAATGCGTTACTGCCCGGTGCCACGGACACGAAATTTGCCAGCGCGCTGGTCAAGAACGACGCTATCCTGAAATCCCTGCTGACCCATGTGCCGATGAATCGCGTGGCGGATCCGTCCGAGATGGCGGGCGCGGTCCTTTATCTGGTCAGCGATGCGAGCAGTTACACGACAGGCACCTGCATGCAGGTAGACGGCGGGTATCTGACGGCCTGAATTTTTTGCGGTGACACCACTGTGCCTTTGGGGGCTGAGCAATGACGATATATTGGCTGGTCCTGTTTCTGGCGGTATTTGTGGAGATTGGCTGGGCGTTGAGCCTGAAGTGGGTGGGCACGTCGCCAGGCCTGCTGTCCGTGGCCACGGTAACGGTACTGACGGTGCTGAACATGGTGATGTTGTCATTTGCCATGCGCGGTATCGCTGTGGGTACGGCCTATGCTGTCTGGACCGGGCTCGGTGCAGTGGGCATCACGCTGTGCGCTGTCTGGCTTTATCATGATCCGGTGACGCCGCTGCGCTTCCTGTTTATCGCGCTGATTATCAGTGGTGTGGTCGGGCTGAAAGTGACGGCAGCCAGTTGACGCTTTTACAAGCTTTTAAGCACTTGCGGCACCGGCTTGGTTAACGTTAGCAGTCCGGATTGTCAGTAATCCGATTGACAGGTTTCAGGTGTCGACGGTGGGGGTTTAACCGCAGGCACGCATGCCAACTAACGGGTGGAGCCAGGGGGGCGTCGGCTGTTGTAATGGACGATATGTCCAGCAATGGTACGGCCAACGCTTTCTCCGCCTGTGCAAGGAGGAACGACGTTTGCGTATCGCTTATCTGGAAGATGACAACGCCCAGGCGGACATGGTCAAGCACATGCTGGCTGAAGCCGGGCATTCCTGCATGCATTGCACCAACGGTCGTGAATTCATGGTGCTGATGCGTCGCGAAACATTTGATTTGTTGTTGCTCGACTGGGAAGTGCCGGACATGAGTGGGCACGACGTGCTCAATGAGTTGCGCGCCAACGGCAATCCCGTACCCGTGCTGTTCGCCACCCAGCGGGACGACGAGGCATCCATTGTCGGTGCACTCAGCCATGGCGCGGATGATTATATGGTCAAGCCGGTGCGCCAGGCGGAACTGCTGGCCCGTATCACCGCCCTCGGGCGTCGCGCCGGGGTGGGTGAAGTGGTGCCCCAGGGCATTCAGGAAGTGGGGCCCTGGACCATCGACCGGGGCCGTCGGGTGATCACCCTGGATGGCGAGCCGGTGAAGCTGACGGACAAGGATTTCGAGTTGGCCAGCTATCTGTTCCAGAACGTGGGCAAGCTGATGTCCCGGGCGCATTTGCTGGAAAAGGTCTGGGGCATCATGTCCGCGATCGAGTCCCGTACCGTGGATGTGCACATCAGCCGCATTCGCCGCAGCCTGGAAATTCGCCCCGAACGGGGTTACCGCATCAAGACCATCTACCAGCATGGCTATCGCCTGGAGTCCATCGAGGGCAGCGAGTGAGCCCGTCCAGCCTCGTTTTATCATCTTCGCTTTGCGTGGCGGGCCGCTGATGCGGCACAGTAGCGGTCTGTGATTCCCGACGAGACTGCTGCATGGCCCGCGAAACGCTCTTTTCAGCCCCCTTGCCTGGCGCCGGAATGGACCGCTGCCCGGCCGGGGCTGCGCCGATGATCCGGGGTGACCTGTGAGCAAGCTGATTCGCCGGGAAAGTGGCAGACGCTACTACATCGAGCACGCCGCCGTATTGCTGGCAGTGGCCGCAGTGTGCGCGGTGCTGCTGCACACCGGCGCGCTGATGTCCCTGAGCCGGCACATTTATGACCGTATGCTGCCGCTGCTGCCCGAAGAGGACATGCAGGACCTGGCGATCGTTGCCATCGACGAGAAGAGCCTGCAGCAAGTGGGGCGCTGGCCCTGGGACCGCAGCGTTCATGCGCGTCTGGTGGAGCAGCTGAATGTCTACGGCGCCCGCGCGGTGGTGCTGGATCTGATCTTTGCCGAGCCGGACCGCGTGCGGCCGGACTCTGACGCTGCGCTGGTACAGGCGATTGCCGATCACGGGCGGGTATTCCTGCCGGTACATGTCAGCGATAACGGCGGCGATCTCATCGAGGTCATGCCGCACACGCCCTTTGCCCAGGCGGCGGCGGGCATGGGCCATGTGGATGTCGAGCTGGACAATGATGGCGTGGTGCGCGGTCTTTATATGCGCAGCGGCATCGGGCAGCCCTGGTGGCCACACCTCTCCCTGGTCCTGCTCAATGATCTGTCTGCCCGCAGCGTGGTGCGCTTTCCGGCAGCCCGCAATGGCAACAATGAAACCCTGAGCAAAGTGCAGCAGTACTACCGTCTGGTGCCGTTCACCAATGTGCGTGACACCGTGCCACGCTTCTCGGCCGTGGATGTGCTGCATGGCGATGTGGCGCCGGAGGCGCTGGAGGGGCGCATCGTCTTTCTCGGGGCAACTGCCCAGGGGCTCGGTGATCTCCTGCCGACGCCGCTGGCCGGGCGTGGCGGTTTGATGCCCGGTGTGGAAATGAATGCCAGCGTGTTTACGGCATTGCGCCACGACACCCTTATTCGCACCCTGCCCACCACCTGGATCTGGGGCCTGACTCTGGTGCTGGCGCTGGCGGGCCCGATGATCCTGCCGCTTGTGGCGCCGCGCTGGTCGATTCCTGTGGTGCTGGCCGTACTACTGGGCACGTTGCTGCTGAGCCTGGGGATGCTGCACTGGCTGCGTCTGTGGTTCCCGGTGGGCCCGGCCCTGGTGGGCGCGGTGCTGGGCTATCCGCTGTGGACCTGGCGCAGGCTGGAATATTCCCTGGGCTACATGCGCGCCGCGCTGCGGCGGCTGTCGGCCCACGATGATCTCAACCGACGTCTGCTGGACCCGGCTTCGACGCGGCGCTTCCTGCAATGGGCGGAGCAGGTGCTGCCGATAGCGGCCTGGCGTCTTTCCCGCCGTTCCGGCGGCGATGTCGAGCAGGGTGGGGCACCGGTGTCCTCCCACGCCTGGCATGGCGACCGCGCCAGGTACTACGAGCTGACCAGTGAAGGCCAGCAATATGAGCTGGCCGTGGTCTGGCAGGACAATGAGCCGACACCGGCCCGGGAACAGTGGCTGCGGGCGATGGTGGCCCGCTGTAACGTGCCGGCTGAAAACCATGAACAGTACTACGACGTGGTAGAGAGCCACATCGAGCGGGTGCGGGCACAGGAGCTGCGCCAGCAGGCACTGACCCGATTCTTCGAGGCGAGCCTGGCGCAGTTGCGCGACGGCGTGGTGATCAGTGACGCCTGCGGCTGCCTGTTGTTCGTCAATGCGCAGGCCTCGGAATGGCTGGGGCTGCCCACCCGGGAAATGGACGACATCAGCCTGCTGCAACTCGGCAGAGAACTGGTGCTGAGCGAAGATACCGACTGGCAGCAGTTGCTGGACGAGGCCATCGCCAGTGGCCGCAGCCAGGTCGAGTGCCGGAACCGCCGGGGTGAGGAGCTGTATCTGGACATACTGCGCATTCGTGCGGGCCACCAGCCCGGCGAAGTGCTGATCCTGACGCTCAAGGACATCTCTGAAGTGAAGCAGGCCATGCGTGCACGCACCGAGATGCTGGACTTCCTGTCCCATGACCTGCGTAGCCCGATGATCTCTCTGCTGGCGCTGGCCGAGCGCTACAGTCACCAGCAACAGGATGAGGGGGTGCAGGAGCTGCTCGCACAGACGCGCTACTATGCCCGTCGCAGCCTCAACATTGCCGAACAGTTTCTGCAGCTCGCCCGGGCCGAGTCCTCCGAGGAGGTCGAAACCACCATGGTCGACATGCTGCCGGTGGTGGAAAGTGCCATGGAGAACGTGGTGCATCAGGCCCAGCAGCGCGATATGCGGCTGCGTTTCGACTACCTGCCTGACGATGAGGTCTGGGTCAACGGCAACCACGAGCTGCTGGAGCGCGCCGTACTGAATCTGCTGACCAACGCCATCAAGTACAGCGAGCCGGGCGGCTCGGTGGATGTGCGGCTGTACTGCGACAAGGGCAAAGTATGCTGCGAAGTGCGGGACCAGGGCGTGGGTATTGAGCAGGAATTCCTGCCGCACCTGTTCAAACGCTTCAGCCGGGCCCGGAATGCCGGCGGTGCCCGTACCCACGGTGCGGGCCTGGGGCTGCGCTTCGTGAAGGTGGTGGCGGAGCGGCACAGTGGCGATATTCAGGCCCAGAGCCAGCCCGGGGAGGGGAGCCGGTTCACGCTCCGCTTGCCCCGGGTAGAGGTAGAGTAACGTCCAGTTCCCGTTATCAGCTGTTACTATATGCGTCCCCGGGCATTTAACCCCGCGGAAGGAATGGGTATAATCCCGCCCCGCCGGGTTTGGCATAGCGTTTGCCGGGCCGCCCTACGCCGAGATGAGGTGTCATCGTGAACAAGTTTGTAGTCATCAGCCTTGCTGTACTCGCCACCCTGCTCGCCGGTGTGACCCACGGCGCGCGCTCCACGCAGGAAATTTCGCCCCATGGTCTGGGTGACCGCTCTGTGTTCAGTGAGCGTGCAATCGAAGAGCGTTTGCGCCCGGTGGGCCGTGTTTGTGTCGAGGGGCAGGATTGTGGCACCGCCGCAGAGGCCACGGAAGTCGCCTCCGGGCCGCGCAGTGGTGAGGCGGTATACAACACAGCCTGTGCCGCCTGCCACACCTCTGGTGCTGCCGGTGCGCCGGTGAAAGGTGACCAGTCAGCCTGGGCGCCGCGCATCAGCAAAGGCATGGACACACTGGCACAACATACCATCGACGGGTTTGGCGCCATGCCAGCCATGGGTATGTGCATGGATTGCTCTGAAGACGAGGTTCGTGCCGCAGTGAAATACCTGGTCGATGCAAGCCGTTAAGCGCTGCTTGCCCGTCGCGGGCAAGTCAGGCTGGCGCAGCGCTATGGTGATAGCTGCCATGGCGCTGGTGCTGGCGGCGTGTGGTGAACCTGAGCCACCGCAGCCGCAGATCGAGGCGATACCTGAAGGGGGCGTGCGCCAGGAGCCACCCCCGATGGTGGAACCGGCTGACGCACCGCCGCCGCTGGAAGAGCCTACCGAATAGCGATCCGGGCAGGTTTACGGAACACGTGCATTCAGAGCACGCCCGTCCAGAGCACGCCCATCCAGAGCACGTCCAGCCAGAGCACGAACAGTTCAGTCCAGCAGCGCACGTAGCCCCGCAATGCTGGCTTCCGCCATCTCATCCGCTTTTTCCTGGTCTGGCTTGAAGCCCTGGCCGACAAATTCCAGATCGTCCTGGGGCATTTCCTCGAAGAAGCGGCTGGGTGTGGTGTCCACCTTTTCCCCGAACTGCTTGCGACTCATGGCATAGCTCAGGGTGAGATTGCGCTTGGCGCGGGTGATGCCGACGTACATCAGGCGGCGCTCTTCGACGATGGAATCTTCTTCGATGCTGGTGCGGTGCGGCAGCAATTCTTCCTCGACGCCCATCACGTAGACATGGGGATATTCCAGCCCCTTGGCGGCGTGCAGGGTCATCAGTTGCACCTTGTCGGAATCATCTTCTTCGTCCTGCTGTTCCAGCATGTCGATCAGCACCAGCTTGGCGATCACCGTTTCCAGATCGGTGGGCTCGTCATCATCCTTGTCGAGCATGCGCTGAATACTGGCTACCAGCGTCCAGACGTTCTCGATGCGCTTTTCTGCCACGCGCGGGCTGGCGGACTGCTGGTGCAGCCAGCCTTCATAGTCCATATCGGTAATCAGCTCGCGCACAGCCTGAATGCTGTTTTCGCGGAAACACAACTCGCGCTTGCGATCCAGCCACTGCTTGAATTCCCGTAGCCGCTCGGCCGCCTTGGGCGCCATCAGCTCACCGATGCCCATGTCGTCGCAGACGTGATACAGCCCCTGATTGCGCTGCGCCGCCCAGCCGGCCAGTTTCTCCAGCGTTGCCGGGCCGATTTCCCGGCGTGGCGTGTTGATGATGCGCAGAAAGGCATTGTCGTCATCGGGATTGACCAACAGACGCAGGTAGCACATCAGGTCCTTGATCTCGGCGCGGGAAAAGAAGCTCTTGCCGCCGGACACCTTGTAGGGAATCTGCAGCGACTGCAGCTTGGTTTCAATCAGGCGCGACTGGAAATTACCGCGATAGAGAATGGCAAAATCCTTCCACTTCAGGCCGCGCTGCAAGCGCTGATGAAACAGGTCCGAGGCAATCCACTCGGTTTCCGCATCTTCATCGCGCATGGCCACGACCCGGATAGGGTCGCCGTAGCCGTGATCCGACCACAGGGTTTTTTCAAACACATGGGGGTTGTTGCTGATCACCGCGTTGGCCGCTTTCAGAATGCGGCCCGTGGAGCGGTAATTCTGTTCCAGCTTGACCACCTCGAGCTGCGGCCAGTCTGTTTGCAGCTGGGCCAGGTTTTCCGGCTTGGCCCCGCGCCAGGCGTAGATCGACTGATCGTCATCGCCCACCACGGTAAAGCGGCCTTCCGGTTCTACCAGCAGGCGCACCAGTTCGTACTGGGCGCTGTTCGTGTCCTGGTATTCATCCACCAGCATGTAGCGAATGCGGTTGCGCCATTTTTCCAGAATGCGCGGCTGCTCCCGGAACAGCACCACCGGCAGCATGATCAGATCATCAAAATCCACCGCGTTGCAGGCGCGCAACATGCGGTTGTAGCGGCCGTAGGCAATGCCGGCGCGCATGTCCTCATCGGTTTCGGCGTGACTGACCGCGTCCTCCGGCATCACCAGTTCGTTCTTCCAATGGGAGATTTTCGCGTGGATGGCGTCGGCCGCCTGGACATCCCGCTCGCTGTCACCCCGGTGCAGCAGTTCCTTCAAGAGTTCACGGCTGTCGGTCTGGTCGAGAATGGAAAAGCCGCGGCGCAAACCGCTGGCGGCCTGTTCCTGCTTGATGATGCGCAGGCCCAGATTGTGGAACGTCGAGACGATCAGGCCCCGGGTTTCCGCGCGGGATGCCAGTGTGGCAACCCGCTCCTTCATTTCCCGCGCGGCCTTGTTGGTGAAGGTCACCGCCGCGATATGCCGTGCTGCGATCTCATGATGCTGGATCAGCCAGGCGATCTTCTGCGTGATCACGCTGGTCTTGCCCGACCCGGCACCGGCGAGCACCAGCAGTGGGCCGTGAGTGTGGGCAACAGCTTCACGTTGACGGGGATTGAGGTTGTTCACAGAGGGCTCCGACGCGAGGAGCGCACACTATACCAGTGCAGACACCCGGACCGGTATGCCGGTCATGAATGCCTGGTTGCTGAGCACCTCATAGCTGCCGGGCCCGCTGGGCAGCAGTACATTGACGTTGGTACCCGGGTGCTGATGGGCCAGCGACAACCCCGGTGTCTGCTGGTTGCCCCAGCCGTGCACCATGGCCACCACGCCCGGGCGCAGGGTCTCGTCCGCATGCACGCTGGCCTGCAAGGCGCCGGCGTCGCTGCGCACAGTGATCGGTGCCCCGGCCGTCAGCCCCAGCCGGGCGATGTCGTCCGGCGCCATATGCAGCGGGTTGTCCTGCTGACCCGCACGTTTGAGCTGGGGCACATTCTGATACCAGCTGTTGTGCATGTAATGGGTGCGCAGGTTGATCAACTGCAGGGTGGATGACGGCGGCTGCGTCGCGTCCTGCTGCAGCGCGGCGAAGATATGCCGGGCCTGATCCAGTGCATCGCTGAACAATGGCGGGCAGCAGTCCACACGCCGGTCTTCCGTTTGCAACCAGTCGCTGTAGAAGCGGCCTGGCGTATGGCGTGGCAGCACCGCGCTGTGGTGCTCGGCGGCTTGCAACTGTGCGACAGACAGCCCGGCACGGCCGAGCATGCGATCCAGCCGCTGGAACAGGGGCAGTTCTTCGCCTGCGTTGGCCTGGTCAAACAGCGATGGCAACCCCATGGCTTGCAGTAAGCGATGCAAAATCCACCACTCTTCACGGCGTTCAGCCGCCGGCGGCACCACGGCATCGGTGTACTGGGCGTAGGGCTGATATTGCATGCCCAGCCCGCAGATATTGATATCGCGCCGTTCCAGCATGTCGGCGCAGGGCAGCACATAATCGGCCAGCTCTGCGGTGGCGTTACGGAACAGGTCCAGCACCACGATCAGTTCCAGCTTGCCGAAGGCCCGGCGCAAATGCGTTTCGCCCGCGACGGACAACAGCGGGTTGCCCGCCAGCACGATCAGCGCCCGTATCGGTTGCGCGTCCTGCTCGATCATTTGCGGCAGCAAATTGGCGGGGAGCAGGCCGCGAATATGCCGCAGAGGCCCGTATTCCTCCGGGAACGTGCCCTCGCGAAAAAACACCTGTGACGTGTCCGCGCGCCCGGCCTTGGCCGCAGGATAGAAGCCCGCAGCATAGTAGTTGCCACCAGGGCGATCCAGATTGCCGGTGACGAAGGACAGCATTTGCAGCAGCCAGTAACACAGTGTGCCCTGGCGGCCCATGTTCACGCCGGTGGACATGTGCGCGCAGGCGGACGGCGCCTCGCCAAACTCCCGGGCGATGCGCCGAATCTGTGCGGCCTCCAGGCCGGTCACCTGTGCCACGGTATCGGCATCCCACGGCGCAATAAAATCACGCAGCCCTTCGATATGTTTTCCATGCTCGCGGATCGTTTCTTCATCAAACAGCCCGGCGCGGTCCAGTTCATGCAACAGCGCCGCCATCAGATAGAGATCGGTATCCGGTTTGACCGGCAGCCAGTCGCCGGTCGCCGGTGTGACCGCTTCGATACGGCGCGGATTGACGAACCAGACTTTGGCGCCGCGTTTTACCGCCGCACGAAACTTTGCCATCGGGTCCGCGATGGAAATGAAGCTCATGTGCGAGACGCGGGGGTTCTCGCCAAAGATCAGCGCATAGTCGGTATTTTCAAGATCGGGAACGGGATGCAAGGTGCTGGTGCCGAAAACCGCTTCCGCGCCGGCAAACTTGTTCGAACAATCCTGCGTTGCGGAACTGAACATGCGTTGGCAGCCGATCTGCCGGAAAAAATGATCCAGGGCCTCGCTGCCCAACGCATTGAACGCCATCGGGTTGCCGATATAACCGGCCACCGCCGTGCTCCCGTGCTGTCGGGTGATATCTTGCAGGCGTGCCGCGATATCGTCGATGGCGCCGTCCCAGGAGACGGTCGTGAAAGGGCTGCCGCTATGGCGTGACGCATCGGCCGCGCGTTTGAGCGGCGCATCAAGTCGGTCAGGGTCATTGTGAATGGCGGTGTAATAGAGCCCTTTATGACAGGCGAAGCCCGCCGTCACCGGGTGTGTGCGATCAGGTTTCAGGCGTGTGACGCGCCCGCCGCTGACTTCGGCGGTCAATGCGCAGGACGGCTCGCAGACGCGGCAAAACGTGGCAGTGGTGTGGGTTTCTGTGGTGGGTGCAGACATCGTTCCCCCGGGGCTGACCTGTTGCAACACCCTCAATCATGCCTGAGCGTCCGGGCCAACCCGATACACAAAAAACAGAATGTTGTATGGTTTGTCCGCACGGCCAGCGTGAAGGCGTTTAGTATTTACGGCAGCGCGGACGTAGCGATATGGAAGTATGCAGGACCCTGCAGGAGCCCCTGGATGAGTGAAAAGCAACACAGCCCGCCGCTGGCGCTCAGTACGGATCTGCCGGTGGCCAGCGGTGACGCGAAGCACGAACGCATTCTGGATGCCGGGCTGTCACTGTTCATCGAATCCGGCATGCGCCGCACCACCATGGAAGATGTTGCGCTGAGCGCGGGCATCGGGCGGGCGACGGTATACCGGCGTTTCGGCGACAAGGATCAGCTGATCCAGGCGGTCATCCTGCGTGAATGCCAGCGCCACCTCAGCCTGATCGAAAAGCAGTTGCAGGCATTCACGTCGCCGCTGGATGCCCTGCTGGAAGCGTTTGTGCTGGCGACACGGGGCGCCTTCGGCCACCCGTTGCTGGCGCGGCTGCTGGAGGCCGAGCCGGAATATATCCTGCCCTACCTGACCCGCAGCCTGCCCCAGGTGATGACGTTCAGCCGACTTTATCTGGCCATGCAGATACGCAAGGGACAGAAGGCGGGCGCCCTCAGTGACCGGCCGGCGGAGCAGAGCGCTGAAATGCTGTTGCGCCTGATGCAGTCGCTGGTGCTGAGCCCCGACGGCGTGATTTCCCCCGCCAACGAAAAGACGGTGCGTGACTTCACCGAGACCTACCTGCGGCCGCTGCTGGCGCCCTGACCGCCTGACTCCCCGCCGAGGTTGGCCATCAACGCTCGCCGCAGACTGACCGGGGCGCCACATATCTGGTGTTTTCAGCCGTAAACGGCAATTCGAAATCTGTATGACGGGCTTGTGTGTCCCGGCAATGAGACATATTTTAATATTTATCTCATCGTCAGGAGCAGAATCATGTCCGCCGAGACCACTCTTCCCGAACACCCCGCCGCTGCTGCGCAGGCGTCATCCCCGCAGCCCCTGGGCCCGGATTCCTATATGTGGCGTGATTTCGGCTCCTGGCGCTACCTCCTGATGCTGCCCCAGGCGTTTGTCCTGCAAGTCGCCCACCCTGTGATCGATGCCGGGGTCGGTGAGCATTCGGTGTATCGCACCGATCCCTGGGGGCGGGCGCAGCGGTCCACGAAGATGCTCTGGCCGGTGGTGTACTCACGCCCGGACGAAGCCATTCGCAAGGGCAAGGTGCTGCGCGAGCTGCACCGCGAAATCAGGGGCGTGGACAAAAACGGCAAACGCTACTTTGCGCTGGACCCGGAGGCCTACGGGTGGGTACACGGTACCGGGTATGACGCCGGCATCCGCCTGCATGAACTGTTCGGCACGCCGCCGACGCCGGAACAGCGCAAAGTGATGTTCCAGGAGTGGCGCCAGATGGGTCTGTTACTGGGGGTGCGCGAACAGGATCTGCCGGCGACCGAAGCAGAGTACCGGGTGTACTTCGAGAACATGATCACGCAACGCCTGGAGATGGGTGATGTGGTCAAGGATCTCCTCAGTGACAGCTATTACTTCGATCAGCCACCTCCGCCGATCAGGTGGTTGCCGGATGTCGTCTGGCGCCTGTCGCTGCAGGTCACGGGGCGCATCCTGCGCATGAACACCTATGGCTCGCTGCCGCCGCTCTTTCGCGAGCATTTCAATATTCCCTGGACGGACAAGGACGAGCGTCGCTTTCGTCGCTGGTGCCGCATCTGTCGTGTCGTCCATCGCCTGACGCCGAAAAGAATGCGCTATATCCCGCTGGCGCGGCAGGCCATGCGTGACGCACGGCATCATCCCGAAGCTTACACATGGAGCAGAGCATGACGGCGAAAGTAGCAGTGACCCTGCGCCCGGATTATCCCTGGCTGAAAACCTACAAGGCGATGGGGCTGGACTGGGATCACGTCCCCGACGTGCCGAACAGGACCTTGTCGGATTATGTGCGCAGTCACGGTGAACAGTTCCCCGAGCGTGAAGCGCTGGTCTTTCTCGGGCGCGGTATCACCTATCGCGAGCTGGACCAGCTTGCAGATCGTATGGCCGGCCTGTTGATCGCGCTGGGGTGCCGCAAAGGTGACGTGCTGGGACTGCATTTGCCGAACACACCGCAGTATGTGGTGGCGTTCACGGCGGCAGCGCGTCTGGGCATGGTCTGCACCAGTGTGTCGCCATTGATGACACCCTCCGAGGTGATTCATCAGGGCAATGATGCCCGCATTGATGTGCTGCTGACGCTGCAGCCCTTGTGGGAACAAGTGGTGACCCATGCGGCCAGTAAAATCCGTTCACTGCGTGCGGTACTGGTCAGCAATCCCGGCGATATGATCGGTGGCGAGATCGCCGCCATCGAAGAAATGTGCGGTGACGTAAAGGTGTTTTCACTGATGGATCACCTGGCAACCGTAGAGGAGGCGACATCCGCATTACAGCATGCCGCGAAAAACGCAGTGCAGACAGACATGGACGATGTGCTCTATCTGCAATACACCGGTGGCACCACAGGCGCACCGAAAGGCGCTCGGCTGACGTCACGCAATCTGTTCACCAACAACGTTCAGGCCGATGTGTTTTACGGCTATCGGCTGGGCCAGGAAATCGTCGCCTCCGCGTTTCCGCTTTTCCACATCGGTGGCGCGGCGGTGCTGTTCAATGCGCTGCGCACCGCCGCGACGTTTCTGCTGATCCCCGATCCGCGCAACATTGATCACGTCGTCAGCGAAATGCAGCGGCGCATGCCCACCATCATTGCCGCTGTGCCGGCGTTATACCAGATGCTTTGTCAGCATGCCGGCTTCCGGTCGCTGGACTTCAGCGGCATGCATACTGCTGTATCGGGTGCGGCGCCTTTTGCGCGGGAAGAAGTCGCACGGCTGGCGGACATTATCGGTGCCGACAAGTTTTGCGAAGTCTACGGCATGACGGAAACCAGTCCGGTGCAGACACTCAATCCGGCGACACGGTTCAAGCCCGGCAGCGTCGGGGTGCCGGTGCCGGGAACCCTGGTGCGCATTGTCGACGCGGAGGACGGCGTAACACCGATGCCTGTGGGGGAGCCGGGCGAGGTCATCGTGACCGGGCCGCAGGTCATGCAGGGGTATCTGGCGATGCCGGAAGCCACCGCCGAAGCATTACGCGAGCATGACGGCATGTGGTGGATGCACACCGGTGACATCGGTGTCATGGATGACGAAGGCTATGTGACGATTTTCGATCGCAGCAAGGACATGCTGATTGTGGGCGGCTTCAAGGTGTTCTCGGTGGAAGTGGAGAACAAGGTGCAGGCCCTGCCATGGGTGGCGATGTGCGCGGTCGTGGGGCGCGCAGACGCCAATCGCCCGGGTAACGATATCGTGCAGCTTTATGTGCAGATGATGCCGGACCAAATACAGGACGAAGCGGCCCGCCGCGAGGAGCTGGACGCTTACTGTCGGGCGCAGATGTCGCCGTACAAGGTGCCCCGGGAGATTTTCTTTATCGAGGCAATACCGCTGACATCCGTGGGCAAGATTGACAAGAAGGCGCTGCGACAATGACATTGCCGATCAGGACATCAATTACAACAACACACAGAGCAGCACACAGAGCGACATGCAGAACAGTACGCATGTCATGGACCGGACTGTTGTCCGCTGTGCTGCTGACATCACTTTTTTTCCTGCAAGGCTGCGGCGCATTGCGCGCCCCGGACTTCGAGGTGGCAGACGCGGAGAACCTGGAAGAGTGGCAGATTGAAGGTCGGCTGCGCCTGCGCGGCGAGCAGGGGCGAGAAGACACCTGGTTCACCTTTACCCAGATCAACGGCAGTTTCGATCTGGCACTGTTGCCGGACGCCCCGGTGAGTGAACCGGGCGCGGTGCTGCGTGCCGAGGATATGCATGGCACGGCATTGCAACTGATGGCGCGCGACCAGGAGGCCCGTGCGCTGGGCGAGTCGATTCGCGAGCAATTGCCAGTGCATCATCTGGCCTACTGGCTGCGTGGTTTACCGGCGACACCGGGCGCGGAAATGACCCATGACGCACCGGGTCATATCCGTGCGATGCGTGATGCCGGCTGGGATATCCAGTACCGGGATCTGATGCGGGTGAATAACTATATGCTGCCGGAACGCATGCGCATGACCCGTGACGGTCTGCGTGTGGATATTGATCTGGTACGCGCCGAAACCGGCTATCTGTCGAGCCCTTGCCCCAGGGACTTTTTGCCAGAGGGTGTCGCAACGCGCGACGCAGAGGTATCGGGCGATGCCGGCAATGCGGACCGCGACCGCGTGGCTGAGCTGGTGCCGCCGGACGGTTCCGCGCCGATGCCACGCTGGGTTGACCGCCACGCATTCTGCGCCCAGTTGTACAAGGTCCACGGCAAGATCCCCGACCCGCGCGTTGGCCTGTATGGTCCGGATTCCATGATGTGGCGCCTGCAGGCCCCCATGGCGCCCGGCGGCCTGGGCGCGGGCCGTGCCTTGTTGTTGCAGAACGCCCATCCGTGGGTGACCCGGGGCGTGGATGAGCATTCCGTCGTGCGGGATGATCCGCTGGGGCGCGCGCGGCGCACATTCCAGCATGTCTTTACCATCGTGTACGGCAGCATGCCCCAGGTGATGGGGTCGGCCAATCAGGTGCATGCCATCCACGAATCCATCGAGGGCGACATGCCCTATGATGCCGGCGCTTTCAAGCAGGGTACGGAATACCGGGCCAACGAAATCAACGCCATGATCTGGGTACATGCCACCCTGTGGGAAACCCTGGCCAAAATGTACGAGCAGATCAAAGGCACGCTGACGGACGAGGAAAAAGAGCAGTTCTATCAGGAGAGCAAACTGTTCGCCATGGTGTTTGGTATTCCCGAGGATGCCTTGCCGCGCACCTGGCCGGAGTTTTTGGCCTACAACGAGGCCATGTGGCGCAGTGAGCAGCTGACGGTCACCGATGCAACACAACAACTGCGGAAAGATCTGTTCCGGGCGCAGTCTGTATGGCTGATCGGTCCCATGTGGGCGCAACGTATTTCGACGGCAGCCAATCTGCCAGAAGAAGTGCGGGAAAAATACGAGATCAAATACGGCGCCTGGCAGAAGACCCATTATTTCTGGATCAAGAACAGCGCACGCGTTGCCTCGTTCGTCTTGCCGGGCCGCCTGGAGAACAACCCGTTCCATCATGAGGCGCATGCCCGTCTCGAGGGCGAGCGTCCCGGCTTTTATCAACGCTGGATGATACGCACGCTCATGGGCCAGGAGCGGCTGGTCAACTGATGGCGCAGCCCATGCCGGACAGGCTTCGCGTTACAGGGAAATCATTTTTCCCGGTAACACTGTTGCTCGGTAGCGTCTGTCTGCTGCTCGCTGTTGCGGTGAACGGCTATAGCGGCCATATCCGTTACATGAGCAATGACGATTTCCTGGCGTTTGCTTTCGATGAGCGGACGCCGCACTTGCAGTTTCTGCTGCTGGACCAGACCTTGCGCGAGGAAGCCGAGCAGATTCTCGAACGCCGTATGGGCGGCGCCCGGCAACGCTACTGGCGAGACGGCGAGCGTACGGCCTGGATCATGGAAGAAATCGGTAAGGAGTACCCGATTACCATGGGGCTTGTGGTGGGCCCGGATGGCATCGAGCATGTGCGCATTCTGGTCTATCGCGAACCCCGGGGCGGTGAAGTGCATGAACGCTTCTTTACCCGGCAGTTCGAGGGCGCGATGCTGACCAACGGCAACCGGCTGGACCGACCGATCGACAACATTACCGGCGCTACGCTGTCGGTGGATGCGGTAAGCCGGGTGGCGCGGCTGGTGCTCCGTCTGCATGACGAGGCATTGCGCTGATGGCGTCGTCGCAGCGCGGTCGCTGGATGCGTTGGCATCGCTGGCTGGGGCTGTTGTTGCTGTTGCCGATTCTGTTTCTGGTCATTACCGGCGTGCTGATCAGCGTCAGCGAAGTGCGAGGCTGGCAGCATGAGCCGGTACAGGCGCGTCTGCTATCGGCACTCTATGGCGTGCCCCCCGATGTGCCGGTAGCCGGGTACCGTGTTGGCGATCACTGGCTGACGCAGCAGGGCGGCCGTCTGCGCTTTAATGCCGAGGTGGTTACGCGTTGTGCCGACACGCTGGTGGGTGCGGTGCGCTACCAGAGTCTGGTTGCTGCACTGTGTGGCGAAACGTTGATCTTGCTGGGCGATGACGCTGCGCTGATTGAGATGATGAGCGGTGCGCCAGCGCAGGGGCGGCGTCTGGGAACGGATGAGGCCGGACACTTGTTGGTGGCGACCCGCGCCGGGCTGCATGAATTCGATGCTCTCGCCGGAGCATGGCGTGAACGCTCCCCGGATGACGTCGAATGGGCTCAGGAAGCATCGCTACCCGATGCCTTGCGCGAACAGCTGGCGCAGGGTGCGCCTTTGCCCGGCATCAGCCGCGAGCGGGTGGTGCTGGATCTGCACAGTGGTCGCCTTTTCGGTCGCGCCGGTGTCTGGGCGGTGAATGCTGCCGCCATACTGATGGGGCTGCTGGCCTTGAGCGGCGCCTGGACCTGGTTGGGGCGAGTGCGCAAACGGTAAGTTACTGTGCCACGCGTACCATGATTTCGCTGTGCCAGGTGCCACCGGGCATGGCGATGCGGCCGTAGTGGTTATCGCCAAAACCCAGGTCGCCAACCAGCGGATTGCCGGGGCCGCCGCCGAAGTTCACGTCTTCGCCCAGAAGTAACTGATTTCTGATGGTCAGGCTGGGCCTGCCATCGTCATGCTGGTCAGCGGATTTGACGACCACATGGCCATCGCGCCAGCCCAGCGAGCCTTCCACGTTAAAGAGACGGAATGCGGCCTGCGGCATTGACGCTTCCGCCAGTGTCAGGAAGGCGTCACCGTTCAGCTCGAAAAAGCCCTCGAATCCCACGGAGGCCAGATCAACGATGTTGCCACCGATCTCGGTGGCCACACTTTCCGGGTACAGCACAAAACGGTAGCGGTTGGTATCAAGGTTGAACTGCATCAGGGCCACATTGGAGGTTTTCCCGGGGCCAAGGTCTTCCAGGTGGCCGCCGCCGAGCATGCCGCGAATGAAATACTGCGCGCGGGTATCGGAGGTGAGCATGATGCCACTGCGCATGTCACTGAACACCGGATCTTCGTCGCCGATGCGCAGATGGAGATCCCGGGTTTGCCACAGCATGTCGTAGTTGAGCAACCCTACAGCCACACGGGAGTTCTCGTCGGTGTTGGCCAGCAGCAGGTGGGAGTTGTTGTACCAGTGCTGTGAGGCGTTCTCGCGCTCTGCAGTGTTGTCGCTATGTGCGGCATCCCAGAAGCCGGGCGAGGTAATCATCAGTGTGGTGTCGAGTTTAAGGCCTTCAGTGCTGCCGTTCAGGCCGCGAGGGTACAGGATGATATCGGCGTCGAGCTGGCCGAAGGTCAGGCCCAGGCCGAAATCATAATGGCTCTCGGTATTGCTACTCGGGTTCACCACGCTCAGGCGGTTGCTGTAACCATGCAGGTGACCATCACGCAGCAAGAGGGCGAAGCCTGCGTCCCCTGCGGGCACGCGGGTGTTGTAGAACTGGCCGCCGTTGGCTGTGCAGTGTGACGACGTGGGCATCCCCCCGGTGATGCTGCTGCCGAAGCACAGCCCGCCCGGTCCATGGTTGTTTTGCAGCACGTCCAGGATCACATCCATGCCGAACATGGTGCCGGTGGCATTCGGGTGGCCGTCACCCAGTCGCCGCCAGTCGCCCAGGCGCAGCAGCGTGCCATGGGTGTCGTCGGCATGGCCCAGCTGAACGTTGAAGTCGCTGGCAAAATCCCAGCCAGCGCGGAACGTCAGCCCCTGGGAGCGATCCTGGTCATGGTAGTAAAAGTTCGCGTCCTCGGCATAGCCGACGCCGCCGGACATCAGCTGGAAGGAGGCATTGTCCAGCCCCCCGATCCATCCCGCGCGCAGAATCGGGCTGCGCTCCTCCCGGTCAAATCCCCTGCCGCTGGCGTCGGGGTTTTCCTTGTACATCAGATCAAACTCGAGATGTGTCCAGGTGTGGTCGGCCTTGATCAGCAAACCATCCTGGTCGATACCGACCACGCCGAACCCGGGAGCATGGCCGTCGTTGACGCCGGTGCTGAAACGATTCTCGAAGGTAAGATTGCCCAGGCTAAACTCCGGCGTACCGGGATCGCCCTGGCGAATGATCAGATCGCCATACAGGCTGAAGTCGAGTTGGGCGCGGGCATCCTCGCTGGTGCTGAACACACCATGATTGACCATGTTGAAGTGGCCCTCGGACCAGACGCCCAGCTGGCCCAGCGAATGGTCGCTGTAATCATAGGTGTCGGTATCCAGCGTCATGGCACCGATACCATAAAAACCGGGCTGCCATTCGTAGACAATGCCGACCATCGGCACGCCGTCCTGGTTGGTGCCCAGATCCAGAATCAGGGACGCCTGCATCGGCCCGCCATCACCCATCCAGACCACATCGCGGAACAGGGTGTCGGCACCCCTGTTATCGGTCGCCGCCGCGCCGCCGTCAGTTTCCCAGCGGATTTCCTGTGCGCCAATGCCGTTTGTGCTCTCGAATTCCAGCGCAATACCGTCGCGACCGTTCACGGCGGCGAGCGCGCTGTCGTCCAGCTCGGTCATGGCCAGCGCCGAAGCGGGTACCAACAGGCAGAGCAGCGCGGCATAGCGGTCAGAAGCCATAGATCAGCGCCCTCCCGTCGAAGCGGACCTGATGGTTGGCGTTGGGGCCGCTACTGTCGCTGATACGAAAGGCGTTGGCGACACCGGTCTGGTTTTCCAGGAGATAACCGGGGACGCCCGCCTCATCCTGCTCTACCGACATGCGCCCGACGTTCATGAAGGTCTGCATATCCAGATACTGGCCCGGACCCTTGTTGTCCGGGTAGCTCATATCGATATAGGCCAGGCCGCCGGGGTCGCAGTGCTCGACCATGCACTGGCCATCAATGCGTTTGAAGCGGTCTTCGTCATGGTAAGCGGTATTGGCGGTGGGCAGGGTGTTGGCCTCCAGCCGAATACCATCCAGCTGGAGATAGCCGTAGAACTCCTTCATTACCAGCCAGTAGCCTTCGTGGCCGGCGAACTCCAGTGCCAGGCGGCAAGGGTTGTAGCTACCCGGGCTGTAGCAGTGCGCCAGCCCCTCGTGCAGGTCGTTCTTCAACTCGATGTTGTTGTGCAGCTTGAGAGAAAGCTCAATGGCGTTCTGGCCGCTGATATCGCCCATCTCGGCTTCAGTAAGCGGCTGCAGCGACTCCGCCCAGGCTGACGAGCCGAGCGCGGTGAAAAAAAAGAGAAAAGCATGGCGCCATTTCATGATCTTCTCCTAGCAGAAAGTGCTGCTTCCGTAGCAGTTCTGGGACGGATGCAGCTGGAATTCAGGGTTGGATATCAAATGCCCCGGCGCACCGAGCAGGCTGATGGCCTGAGTCAAGCTGATGTTGCCCAGGTTCAATTGATCATTCCGTACATCCAGCAGCCGCGCGCTTGGCGCATTCATCCACCAACCGGTATTTGCTGGCACGGCGTAACCGCTGTTGCAGCGCGACGTTGCCATGTTATTGGTGGCGCATGCGTCAAAAGCGCTGCCGAAAGTGCCGGCATCGATGAAGTCTTCGCGAGGCGTTTGCTTGCTGTATCGCGGATACGAAACAGGTTCGCGCTGGAAGGAAAGGAAGAAGTCACTGGTGCTTTCAAAGGCCAGGCCATGAATGCTGCGGGCATCGGTGAGCAGAGACGCAAAGACATCCAGATCCAGGATCCCCAGCAAGTTGATGGTCAGCTCGGCTGACCTGAGTCCCAGCGTCTGCATTCTGGTGCCCGCAATATCGACAAATACAGAGTCCTGTTGTGCATTGCCGCAGCTTCCCTCCAGGCCGGGGCTGACTCGACCTGTGCAGCCCCAGGCATCAAGAGGTATGCGCGGAGCCAAACAGGTGCTTCCAATGGTAATGCCCGCGCATACGGCGGCCTGCACTCGCATGGTTAACGACAGGTCCGTGCCCAGAAAACCACTGACACTGTTCAGGCCCGAGTGGCAACCCACGACACCAGTGCCGATGCTCGCCCCCGGGGTGCATTGGCTGGCGAAGCCGGTATTTTCTTCATTGATCTGGCCCTGATAGTAGCGGCGCCCGGTGCTCATGAAGCCGTCCACCATGGCGGCGCCAATCTTGATGCCGACCACTTCCCGATGCGGGGTACCATCATTTTTTATGGCCAGTTCAATATAGGGGCGGTCCAGTATCATGGGGCTTTGCGGGTCGCCGGCCTGGTATCCGTTTCGCCCCATCATGCTGACATAGTCGATATCGATGTCGCAGCCGGCATGACCAGACAGGTGGTCGTTGATGCCACCGCAACCCAGCTGCAGCTTGGACATGTTGAGGTTCATCTGCATCTCGCCGTCCATGCCGATGCGGTAGAAATTGAAAGGTGTGGAGTAATCATTGGGGCCTGCCAACTCATCTCCCCGAATCATGTCGGCGACAAACAGTCCCTGCCCCTGGACGCCACGGAGCTCGCTGTCATCCAGCTCGAGCAGCGCGGCAGCCGGGTTGAATGCAGCCAGGGGCAGCAGGGCTGCGAAAATTCTGGATAGGTAAGCCTTGTTCTGGGCCATGATTTTTCTCGTTATAGATTGCCGGCGCCGTAGCTCGTGAATTTCATATAGTTCACCTGTAGTCCTTCTATGCGAGCATCCCCAAGATTGACCACGTCTGTCCGGATGACGGGGATGCCCGCGCCGGGCGCTCGACTGGCGACGCCGAATATCACGGAAGGATCCTGCTTTCCTGAATGCGCGAACCGGCTACCGGCATCAATGCTGTAGCTGCCGCCATAGCCGCAGCGATAGGGATCACCATTTGTGGCTGAGCAGGTGTCTGTCCGCGTGTAGTAACGGCCGTTGTCGGTACGACTGGAAACATTGATGCCGCGGGGCGCAAACTCGCCGCAGCCTGTGCCGCCTGGGCAGCTGTACTGGCTGTTGCCCGGTCGCACATCGACCGCCGTGATCATGTAGGCCATGGCGTCAAAATCGTCACAGCCCTCACACTTCCGGAAGAAGATGCCGCTGTTGGTGTCGTTATAGACATTGCGGTTCGGGTGAGATTGATTGCTGCCAATACCATGAATATTCGGGCAGCCGATGCCTCGACAGGGATGCCAGTCACCCCAGCGGGAATAGCCATGGGTGGTGTTGTACTGGGCCAGCCAGTCATCGGCGTTGGCAAAACCATCGTACAATGACGCCAGGTTATAGGTGTTCATGACGTAGTTTTCATAGGCCCCTGCATTGGGGCTGCCCAGATTGTGAAGGTAAGCAAGACGGGCTGTGATATGTCCGGCTGCTGCTGCGCCAGCGGGACCTCCGGGCGTGGCAAGATTTTCCGGTACCGCATAGGAATAAAAATGCCGTTGCGCATTGTTCAATGCGTCATAGGGACTTTCTGAGGGGTCCCGAAGAAACGGGATCTCCAGAATGAAATTGCCAGGCGAACCCGGGACGGGGCCTAGCGTGAGCGCTTGATAGAACGACTGTCCGAGCGGAATAAAGGCTTCCACATTCCTGAAGTGCAGGCCTTCCGATTCGTCAAACCTCACCGGCTGCCCGATCTCGTCGTTGCCTGCGCCCTGTTGCGCAACCGAAAAACGAAAATCACCTTGCAGATGGCTATGGTACATCATGGCGAATGTTTCATTGCCCGGCTGGGTATGCTGGAACATACGGAATACAGAACCGGCGGCATTGCCCTGAATCAGAGTCTGGGATTTCAGGAAATCACCATGACCTGCTGCTAGCGTTTCATTCGGCCCGGTACGGCCTGCTTCAATTTCGCCCCAGAAGGCAAAGTTGTAATCCGGCTGAAGAGTGGGCGCCACGTATTCATAGAGTGTGATATCGGGATTGTTCGGATCGGCATTGACTTCATCTCCCGCGTAGGTGAACCCGTGTGGCGACCAGGCACGTAGTACATAGGGGTTGTCGTAGGCGGCGAAGTTGACAATCTGGCCGCCCAGCGGGCAGGCCAGTCCGCCTGCTGTGCAAGGCGCACCGAACGCGCCGTCGCCAGCCCAGTGGAAGCCGACGTCATCGTTCTGACCGCTGCCGCCGACGGGCACAGCGGTAATGCTCAGGCCGTACCAGCGCATATCGGCACGATCAAAGGTGGTGCCGCCGAGTGGCGCCGAACCCATTTGCTCGTAATAACTGGTGGGGCTGGTCAGCCAGCGAAAGTCTTCAAAACCCAGTGCAATACCGGTACCGGTAACGTTCGCCATATCGGTGTCATCGAGAGGTTGCATGGCGTGGCTTGCGCCAAGGCAGGACACCAGCATGAGCGATGCAATACGCAGACCCGGGAATGCGGTTGTGTGAACAGTCATAACCCGGCCCCCCGGCGAACAAAGGTAGTCCCCGCGCCATCCACTTCGGCCAGCCCCTCATCCATAAGACGCGTGATGCCATCGCCAACCAGCGCGTCGGCAGCGGATTGCACGGGGTAAGTCATCGCAAGGATCAGGATTGCGATGAACATACAGTTAACACTTGTATGCCCAGCTGTGGCATTCATTGCCTTCTTCTTGTTGTTCTGTGGTTGTTATTATCAATCTGCATGGGACGGAGAGCTTGCCCGACCTGTTATGCAGGTGTATTCATGGTGGATGACGAAAGGGACACACGTCTTGCCGAAATGGGTCACAAACTTATGCGGATGGGTCAGTTGCCACCAGCGGAACAGCAGGCGGGGTTTCGCACCGGCGTTCCCGGTGTTTACTTGTTGCTTCTGTGCGATGTGTGTCGTGATTTCGGGTTGCGGGATGCGGATCTGCTTGAAGGATTGGGTATCAGCCGCGTGGTGTTGTGCCAACCGGATAGCCAGGTCTCGATGCTCACCGCTTACACGGCGGCGCAGCGTGCCATCAGAAAGCTCAGTGACAAGGGGCTGGGGCTGGCCTATGCCCGGGCGTTTCGCGCTACGTTGATGGGGCCGGTGGGGCTGCTTGCCCTGTCCAGCCCGTCGGTACTGGCGGCGCTGGATGCCGTGATTCGCTTCACCGCGTTGCGTACTCCCTTCATGACAGCCACCTTCGAAGAAACGGAAGACCGTGTAGGCGTGCATGTCCATTGTGATTTACCGGTGAGTCGCGGGGTCATTCAGTTCTCCATGGAGGCCATGCTGGTGGGGCTGGCCAATGTGCTGGAGCAGATGTGCGGCAAACGTATACCGGGGCTGCGTATTTATATGGCCTGCCCCGAGCCTGCCTACTTTCGCCGATACATGGACGACCTGCCCGCACCGGTCATCTTCGATGCCGACTCCTGGTCGCTGGAAGGCGACCGGGATACCTTCCTGGGGGTGCCACTGCTGTCCAATCCGTCGATGGAGGTCTACGCGCGGGAACAGTGCGAGCAGGAGTTCATGCAGCTGTATGGCTCGCAAAGCGGCATCGCCGATCGTATTCGCGACCATCTGGTGCGCTGCGAGAGCGGAGAGCCCTTGCCCGGGCTGGAGCAGTTCGCGGATTGGCTGGGCGTTTCAGCGCGCACACTGAAGCGGCGCCTGCGTAGCGAGGGCGCCAGTTTTCGGGAACTGGTGGATGAGGAGCTCTATAGCCGGGCGCGGCGTCTGTTGTCCCGCAACGGGCTCTCCATTGCGGCGGTTGGCTATCAATTGGGCTACCACGAAGCGGCAAGCTTCTCCCGTGCCTTCTCTCGCTGGGCCGGCGTCAGTCCGCGGGACTATCGCAAAAAACTCGAGCATGCAGAGACGCTTCAGGGGCCTGCAGACACGCTTTGAGGCGGCCGCGCGGCGACTGACATACGGGCGGGCAAGCGCCATATGTGACGTGCAGCCCGCTCTGGCTGAGCGATTTCGTCCTTGAGCCGGGCGCCCTGACTGTCTAGTCTCTCTGGCTTCTGTTTCTGCGCACGGCGAGAGGTATACACATGAGCCAGATTTTTTCCATGGCCGGCAAGCGGGTCCTGGTGACCGGCGCATCCAGTGGTTTCGGGGCGCATTTCGCCCGTGTTCTGGCCGAGGCCGGCGCGGACCTGGTGTTGGCGGCGCGTCGGGTGGAAAAGCTCGAGCAGACCGCCGAGGCGGTGCGGGCACTGGGCCGCGACGCCACCGTGATCCCGATGGATGTGTCCGACTGCAAGAGCGTTGCTGAGGCGTTTGACGCCATGCCGGAGGTTCACGTGGTGATCAATAACGCCGGCATCAATCGGGTCAGCACCACCCACGAGATCAGTGAAGAAGACTGGGACGCGGTGCTGGACACCAATCTCAAGGGTGTCTGGGCGGTGGCTCAGCAGGCCATGCGCCGCTGGATGGCGGCCGGCACCGGCGGCAACATCATCAATATCGCATCAGTGCTGGGCCTGCGTGTGGGGCAACAGCTCGGGGCTTACACGGCATCCAAAGCGGCCGTGGTGCAACTGACCCGCTCCATCGCCCTGGACTATGCCCGCTATGGCATTCGCTGCAACGCCATCTGCCCCGGTTACTTTGAAACCGAGATCAATCGCGACTGGTTGCACACGGAACACGGCAAGAAGCAGATCAAGCGCATACCGTTCCACCGGGTCGGCGACATGCCGGAGATGAGTGGCCCGTTGTTGCTGCTGGCGTCTGATGCCTCCAGTTATATGAGTGGTGCTGTGGTGCCGGTCGACGGCGCCCATCTCTGCTCCACCCTGTAATCAGCAAGGCGACTATTGCTATGGATTTTTCTCTGCCCGAATCTATCGAAGCCTTGCGTCTGCAAGTGCGTGATTTTGTTGATCAGGAAGTGCTGCCGCTGGAACTGGACAGCAACAATTTCGATGCCCATGAAAACCTGCGCGAAGACGTCGTTGCGGCGATGCGCGAAAAAGCACGCTCGGCCGGGCTGTGGGCCTTCCAGATGCCGAAACAGCTCGGCGGCCTGGATGTGGGTGTGGTGGGCATGGCGGCCCTGTACGAAGAGGCGGCACGCTCGCCCTTCGGCCCGCTGGCGTTCAACTGCGCGCCGCCGGATGACGGCAACATGATTGTGCTCAACAAGATACTCAGCGCGGAGCAGAAAACGCGCTGGTTGCAACCGATCATTGACGGCAAGGTGCGCTCCGCCTTTGCCATGACCGAGCCGGACGGTGGCTGTGGTTCAGATCCGTCGCTGACCTACACGCGCGCGGAAAAGCAGGGCGATAACTGGGTCATCAATGGCCGCAAATGGTTTATCACCGGCGCGGAAGGCGCACAGCATTTTGTGCTCATCGCCAAGACCAGCGACGACCCGCGCAAGGGGCTTACGGCGTTTCTGTTTGACGCGGACCAGCCTGGCTGGGAGGTCGTGCGACGCATCGGCATCATGGGCCCGGAAGAACACGGCGGTCATTGCGAGTTGCGCTTTGATGGCCTGGTGATTCCTGACGAAAACCGTCTGCTTGAAGTGGGCGACGGCCTCAAGGTGACGCAGATTCGTCTGGGTACCGCGCGGCTGACGCATTGCATGCGTTGGCTCGGGCTGGCCAAACGCTGCATGGAAATTGCCGGTGGCTATGTGGAAAATCGCATGAGCTTCGGCACGACGCTGGCACAACACGAAGGCGTGCAGTGGATGCTGGGTGACGTTGCCAAGGACATTCATATCGGCCGGTTGCTGACCATGCAGGCCGCCTGGAAGCTGGACCAGGGGGACTTCGCCCGCAGCGAGATTTCCATGGCCAAGATCCACGTCGCCGACACGCTGCACAAGGCGGCTGATACCGCGATTCAGTTGTGTGGTGCTCGCGGTTACTCCAAGGACACCTTGCTGGAATGGATCTATCGGTACGCGCGCCAGGCACGGCTGGTGGATGGCGCAAGTGAAATCCACAAGATGGTGCTCTCCCGCGCTTATCTGAAAGAAAAGAATCGCTTTTTCCGGTGGGGTGTATGAGCCCGGAAGATATCGCACGTCTGGAACACTGGCTCGCGGACAAAACGGGCGAGCAGATTACGATAGGTGCAGTAAAAGCCCTCTCCGGTGGCGCCATCCAGGAAAACTGGGCGGCAGATATCCAGTGTGGCGATGAGTTGATCAAAGCGGTTATCCGCTGCGATGCCGCGTCGGCGGTGGGCGACAGCCTGACCCGGGCGCAGGAGTTCGCGTTGCTCAAGGCGGCCTACGCGGTGGGCGTGACGGTGCCAGGCCCGTTATGGCAAGGCGATGCCGCCGTGTTGGGGCGGGATTTCTTCATCATGCGTCGTGCTGCGGGGACGGCAGCGGGGCACCGGCTGGTGCGCGACAAGACGTTGGCCGCCGACCGCCCTGCACTGGTGCGGCAGGTGGGCCGGGAAATGGCGCGCATCCACAGCATTACGCCGCCGCGGGAGGATCTTGCTTTCCTGACACCGCCGGCGGTGCATCCGGCGTTGCTGTTTGTGCAGGAAAGCCGGGCCTTTCTCGACCAGTATCACAGCGCTTTTCCGGGGCTGGAATGGGGGCTGCGCTGGCTGGAAACCCATCTGCCAACGCAAGAACCCTTGTGCCTGGTGCACCGGGATTTTCGCACCGGTAATTACATGGTCGACGAGCAGGGCCTTACCGCCGTGCTGGACTGGGAGTTCACCACCTGGTCACAACCGCTGGAAGATCTCGGCTGGTTCTGCGCACGCTGCTGGCGTTTCGGGCAACTGGACGCCGCATTGGCCGCAGGCGGCATGGGCCCACGCGAGGCGCTGTTCGAGGGCTACCGGGAAATCAGCGGCCGTCAGGTGACCGAGCAGGATGTCTATTACTGGGAAGTGTTTGCCCATGTGCGTTGGGCAATGATCGCCATCAAGCAGGGCGAGCGGCATATTTCCGGGCAAGAGCCCTCACTGGAACTGGCACTGACGGCGCATATCGTCCCGGAGCTGGAACTGCATATTCTGGCCATGACGGGGCTCAAGCCGGACAGCTGATGCTGTCCCGTCCGCTTTTCAGGGAGTCTGACCATGCGTATCAAACCCGATGGCGCTGACCTGCTCGATACCGTCGCGACCGTACTGCGCGACGACATACTGCCGGCATTGCCGGCAGAAAAACATTATGCATTGCGCATGACACTGAACGCCCTCGGCATTGCCCGTCGCCAGTTACAGGCCGGGGATGCCGCAGAAGAAGTGGAGTACGAATCACTGCAGGTGCTGCTGGATCAGGAAGGCAGTCATGAGGAGGTGACACGCGGTTTCGCGGATTTGATTCGCGCGGGCGGCGTGGATGACGATGCGGCATTGCAGCGCATGCTGTGGTCCCTCACGGCACAACGGGTGAGTGAGAGTGCGCCGCGCTATTTCTTGCAAGAAGGACTGTCACAAGAAGAGCAGGCGGAATAAGCCCGACCAGCCTGAATCAGGACGGCACGGCAAGATACTGGACGATCATGTCAGTGAGGCCTTCCGCTACGTCGCTTTGCGGTAATAGCGGATGATCATCAGCGATCAATCGCACCATGGTGAACAGGGTGCTGTTGACGATGATGAAGATCCGCACCTGCAGATTCTCGATCGGATATTCCCGGTAGTGGCGCAGGAACCACACCCGCGCCAGCTCGAGAAAATGCTGTTGCAGCACATCCGCCACCTTGTCCGTGGGCATCCGGTGCCAGTTCTTGATCAACTCCACATAGAGACCATCGCCGGCGCTGAGCAGGGCAAAGCCATAGCGGATGGCGCCGCCGACCATATCGCGCAGATTGCCGGCGGTATCCACCGGTAACTGCCGCAGCCCCCGGGCGATCCCCGCAGCACGATCGGCCACCAGCGCGTCGATCAACGCTTCCTTGTCCTCGAAATACTGATACAGCGAGCCGACGCTGACGCCCGCCAACTCGGCAATGCGGGGTGTGGTGGTGCCATCCAGGCCATTGGCCACGATGCAGCGCGCGGTGGCCTCGATCAGTGTCGCGACCATCTGCTTCGAGCGAGCTTGCCGGGGGCGTTTACGCATAAAGCCTTTCCTTGTGCACATACCCTAATGCGAATTGAATGCGAATACATCTTCGCATTATGGTATCGGTCAGCACAATAGCTGGTGCCCGACACTGTTATCCGGAGAGCCTCATGACCGCACACGCCGCTGACACTCTGTCTGCTGATACCCCGACACACGCGGTGGACGTACCGCGTCGCGCGCGGCCGTTTGCCAAGACCCAGGCGCCCACCTCGGCCCTGATCCGCCTGATTGCGGGCCGTGAGCTTGCGCCCACCCGCAAGGAATACGACAACGCGGTGGCGGCGCTTCAGGACGGCGATCCGGCGATGGATGCACTGGTGGACTGGATGTACGACTACGGCCCACGCGAAGCCCGCGCCCTGTTTGAGCAGGCGCTTGCGCACGGGGTGGAGCAGGTGGCCGATTGCCCGGCGCCCTTGCAGGTGTTCTTCCGGGGCGTGGAGGCAGAACCGGCCTGGCTGGACCGCGCCTTGCTGGAGGATGGAGCCCGCTTTATTCAGGGCACCGGGCTGACCGCCGCCTTTGTGCTGCGTGATCTGGCGTTGATGGGAGGCTACCTCTTGTCGGGTTTCAATCAGTCGCTGGTGCTGACCGGCGCGCTCAACCGGGGCACCGCCCGTCGTGTCGCCGAAACCGGGAAATGGTGGGTGGATTGCACGGACGTGGGCGGTCTGGCGCCGGGTGCTGCGGGTGTGCGCACCACCCTGCATGTACGTCTGGTGCATGCACTGGTGCGGCGCAATCTGGCGAGCCGTGAAGAATGGGACAGCAGCGAGTGGGGCATGCCGCTGTGCCAGATCGACATGGCCGCGACCTACCTGGGATTCAGCGTGGTGATGCTGGGCGGGCTGCGCAAGCTGGGCATCCCGGTGACGCGGCGTGAATCACGCGGGGTCATGCACCTGTGGCGCTACACCTGCTGGCTGATGGGCGTGCAGGAGCAATGGCTGGTCGACAGCGAGCGCGAAGGCATGGTGCTGTTGCACCACACCTTCATGACCCAGAGCCGCCCGGACTGGACCAGCCGTGAGCTGGCTCAGGCGCTGGCACAGGAGCCACTGGAACGCAGCTATGCCGGCGGGCCGCGCTGGCAATCGCTGCGCCGAAAGCTGGACTACCATCGCCACCTGAGTGTCAGCCAGTATTTTCTTGGCACGGAGAAAATGGCCCAGCTCGGGTTTCAGCGCATCAGCAGCTGGTACCCGCTGCTGACCCTGCCGTTGCGCGCCGTGGGCTACAGCCTGCAAAGGTTCGTGCCGGGGCTGCGCGGCTGGCAGCAACGCCGTGGTCGGCGGGCGCAGTTGGCGGCGCTGGCTGCCATGTTTGGCGATCAGGCCCAGGGCGTGATCCAGCCAGGCGAGGATCACCCGGCGCATCTTTGATGGTCGGGCTCAGGCTCAGGTTCGGGCTCAGGCTCAGGTTTAGTTACCGGCGTCATTGCCGGGCATTGCGTGGGTCGCGCGATAGCTCAGCGCTTCCTGCAAATGCGTCTGCGTTACCGTGTCCGCCGCGTCCAGATCCGCGATGCTGCGCGCCACGCGCAGCATGCGATGGAGTGCGCGGGCTGACAGGCCGAGGCGCGTCATGACCTCCTCCAGCCAGTGGCGGTGTTGATGTATCAAGGGTTCGAGTTCGGTGGGTGCCAGGGCATGGTTGAGCTTGTCCTGGCGCGCTAGCTGTCGCTGCCGTGCCGCCACTACCTGTTGCCGCAACTGTGTGCTGCTCATGCCATCTGCGGGGCCGGTGAGCGCCGTGGCGGGCAGCGCCTGCACTTCCAGATGCAGATCAATACGGTCCAGCAGCGGGCCGGACAGTTTCTGCTGATAACGGCGCGCCTTGTCGCAAAAATAACCGCAGCTTTTTTCCGGATGCCCGAGCCAGCCGCAGGGGCAGGGATTCATCGCGGCCACCAGTTGAAAGCGGGCAGGGAATACCGCCTGATGTCGGGCGCGGGAAATATGCACTTCGCCGGTCTCCAGCGGCTCTCTCAATACCTCGAGCACGCGCCGGTCAAACTCCGGCATTTCATCCAGAAACAGCACGCCGTGATGGGCCAGGGAAATCTCGCCCGGTCGCGGCTGACCGCCGCCGCCTACCAATGCCACAGCGGAAGCCGTGTGATGCGGCGCGCGGTACGGCGGCGAATGAAAACGCGCGCTGCTGCGCGGCCGCGTCAACGAATGCACGGCCGCCACCGCCAGCGCTTCGTCGTCGTTGAGCGCCGGGAGCAAGCCGGGCAGGCGCTGGGCAAGCATGCTCTTGCCACTCCCGGGCGGGCCTTTCAATAGCAGTGAGTGGGCACCGGCGGCGGCAATCAGCAGCGCGCGTTTTGCCTGTGGTTGGCCGCGCACGTCGGCCAGGCACGGGCCGGCCTCGTCGTCCGGTGAGCGACACAGGGCGACCGCTTCGGCAATCAGTGCGACGCCTTCCAGATGCGCGCACACCTCCAGCAAGGATGCGGCGCCGCGTACGCAGGGGTGCGCGAGCGCCGCTTCGGCGGCGTTCCCGGAGGGCACGATCAACTCGCGTTGATCCTGTCGCGCCGCAAGCGCCACCGGCAATATGCCCTGGCATGGTCGCAACTCGCCGCCCAGCGCGAGTTCACCGAGGCACTCGAAGCGATCGCTGTCCGGGATACGCAATTGCTTGCTGGCGCTGAGAATGCCCAGTGCAATCGGCAGGTCAAAGCGGCCGCCGCTTTTTGGCAGATCCGCCGGGGCCAGGTTGACGGTGATGCGGCGTTGCGGAAAGTCATAGCCGCTGTTGATCAGCGCCGAGCGCACCCGGTCCCGGCTTTCCCGTACCGCCGCTTCCGGCAGGCCAACAATGGAAAACGCGGGCAGGCCCGGCGACAGATGGGTTTCCACCTGCACGCCGGGTGCATCAATGCCGATAATGGCGCGGGTATGCAGCAGTGCAACGGACATCGCCAGACTCAAGCTGAAGTATCAGCGATGAGTCTAGCGTGAGCCCGTTATGGGTCTGTCAGCCATTGCCGCCAATGCATGTCAGCCTGTGGCGCTGATATATGTCAGACGGCGGCCTGATTCTCTTGTGCACGAATCTTGAAGAACAGCGCATAGAGTGTCGGCACTGCTATCAGTGTTAGCACGGTGGCGAAGGCCAGGCCGCCCATGATGGTGACAGCCATGCTGGCGAAGAACGCATCCCACAGCAGCGGCACCATGCCGAGAATGGTGGTGACCGCCGCCAGAAATACCGGGCGCAGACGACTGACGCTGGCATCGGTCAGCGCCGCCACGGATTCCTTGCCGGTGGCGATCTGTGCATCGATTTCATCCACCAGCACGATGGCGTTCTTCATCAACATGCCGGACAGGCTGAGGAAGCCGAGCAGCGCCGTAAAGGTGAACGGCATGCCGGTCAGCAACAGGCCCAGCGTCACGCCACAGATGGACATGGGCACGATCAGCCAGATCACCGCAGGCTGACGCAATTTGCCAAACAGCAGAATGCTGATCAGCAACATGATCAGGAAGCTCAACGGCAGCTGTGCGCCCAGAGACGCCTGGGCTTCGCGGGAGTTTTCGTACTCGCCGCCCCATTCCATCTGGTAGCCCTGGGGGACTTCTATGGCTTCAATGGCCGCGCGCACGCGCCGGAATGCTTCGTCAGAGGTCAGATCCCCATCCGGTTCTGCCTGCACGGTGAGCGTACGCACCCGGTTACGGCGATGAATAAGCGCTTCTTCATTGGCGGTAGTGAAACCGTCCACGACTTGCGTCACCGGCACATAGGCCTGTTCGCTGGCGCTCCAGATCAGCCGGTCGGTCAGACGTGTGACATCCAGACGTTCGAAATCTGGCGGCCGGGACACGATGGGGATCTGTTCATCGCTTTCGCGATAGGTGCCGGCACGCACCCCGGTGGTAGCAAACTCCAGCGACTGGGCTACCTCGGCACGGCTGATGCCGGCGACGCGGGCGCGCTCCTCGCTGAACTCCGGCAGGATGACCAGCTCGCGCTGGCGCCAGTTGGTGCGCACATCGGTGACGCCCTCCGTGGCGGCCATGACGGCGCTGGCTTCATCACCGAGCCTGCGCAGCACATCGGTATCCGGGCCGGAAAAACGGGCCTCCAGTTTGGCGCCATCGCCGGGCCCGAACATCAGGCGCTGGGTATAGATTTCGGCATCAGGAAAACGCGGCGGCAGTGACTCGCGCAGGGCGGCCATCAGCGGCGGGATCTGATTGCGATGGCCGACACGCACAATCAACTGGCCATAAGCCGGGTTAGGTTGCTCCGGTGAATAGGTCAGCATGAAACGGCTGGCGCCGCTGCCCACGAAACTGGCGACGGATTTCACCTGTGGATGCTCGCGAATCAGCGCGTCTATTTCGGCGATGTCGCGGGCGGTGGCGCGAATGTCCGAACCCTGGGGCAGCGTATAGTTGACGTAGAACAACGGCGTATTGGATGCAGGAAAGAACGCCTGCTTGACGAAGCCAAAGCCGGCCAGGCAGAACAGTGTCAGCAATGTCAGGCCGGCCAGCGTTTTGCCACGAGCGCGCAGCGCTGTATGCAGGGCATTGCGATAGAGCAAGTAAGGACGGCCGGCATAGGGGTCTTTTTCGGCTGAGTCTTTCGCGACGCGGAAAAAATAATTGCCGAGCAACGGCGTTGCCGTGATGGCCAGCACCCAGCTCAGCAACAGCGATATGCCAATGACGGCAAACAGCGAGAACAGGAACTCGCCCGTCACGTCCTGCGACAGACCAATCCCGGCAAAGGCCATGATGCCGATAACGGTGGCGCCCAGCAGCGGTATTTGCGTGCGCCGGGCTGAATCACTGGCGGCATCCTTGGCACGCATGCCGCGCTGCATATTGATCAGCATGCCTTCCGCGACAACAATGGCGTTGTCCACCAGCATGCCCATGGCAATGATCAGTGCGCCGAGGGAAATGCGCTCCATCTCGATGTGCAGCAGCCGCATCACCAGCACGGTACCCAGCACCGTCAGCAGCAGGGTGGCGCCAACAACAATGCCGACACGCCAGCCCATGGTCAGGCACAGCACCCCGATAACAATAGCGACAGACAGCAACAGGCTGACGATAAAGCTGTTGATCGCTTCATCCACTACCACATGCTGTTCATAAATCGGATGCAGATTGACTCCGAGCGGAATACGCGCCTGCAGTGCTGCCAGGTGGGCATCCACGGCCTTGCCGACTTCGACAATATTGGCATCCGGCACACCGGCCACGGCCAGCGTAAAAGCGGGCACGCCGTTGAAGCGGATCAGCTGATCAGGGATTTCGGTGCTCTGGCGGAACACATCGGCAATATCCACCAGGCTGATCTGCTCGGTGGACCCGGGCCGGCCGATGCGCAGGCTTTCGATGGCGCGCACCGAATCAAAGCCGGGGCGATTGGTCAGCCGCACGCGGCGGTCGCCGATGCTGATGGCGCCAGCGCTTTCCACCGCGTTTTCCGTCTGGATGGTGTTGAGTACCTGCTCTACGGGCAGCCCCAGCGTGGCAAGCCGTTCGCTGGAAATTTCTACATAGATGGTTTCGGTGGGTTCGCCCGCCGTGGTGACTTTGGCGACGCCGGGTACGGTCAGCAACTCGCGCCGCAGAAAGCGCGCCAGATTACGAATTTCCTGTTCGGTGAATTCTTCTGCCGTGACGGCGTAAAAAATGCCGAACACATCGCCGAAATCATCATTCACCTTGGGCGTGCCCGCGCCTGCGGGCAGGTCCGAACGCGCGTCATTCACTTTGCGCCGCAACTCATCCCAGACCTGCGGCATGGTGGTGCTGTCGTACTGGTCCTTGATCTGTACGGTAATCTCGGACACACCGGGCTTGGATTTGGATGTCACACGCTTGAGCTGCGGCAACTGTTGCAGCGCGGACTCGAGCAACTCGGTGACTTCTTCTTCAACTTCTTCAGCGGTGGCGCCGGAGTAGGGCGTCACAATAACGGCTTGCTTGAGCGTAAAGGCCGGGTCTTCCAGGCGCCCGATGGACGACAGGGCCCACAGGCCGCCGAGCAGGCAGATGATCATGATCAGCCAGGTATTGACCGGGCGTTCGATGGCGCCGCGTGCGATATCCATGATGCAGCTCCGCTCAGTATTTCTCGAAGGGGCGAACGCGCATGCCGTCGCGCAGGAAGACGGTGCCTGCGGTAACGATGACATCGCCGGGCGCAAGGCCGCTCACGATGGCTGCCTGATCCAGTCCCAGTTGTCCGACATCGATATCGCGGGGGCTCACGGTGCCGCTTTCCTCGTCGTAGATCCATACACGGAAACTGCCGTCGGCTTGCATGTCCAGTGCGCCAACCGGGACCTGGACAACCGCATTCTCCAGCGCATCGCGCGTACGAATTTCTACCGTGACGGTCATGCCGGGCAGGACATTGAAATTTTCAGGACGGGGCATGCCGAAGCTGACCTGATACGTCTGGGTGACCGCATCGGGTTCGGTTTCATGCTCGCGATACGTCAGCGGGAAATGCATGTCCGGGTGCTGGGAAAAGTGCGCGGTGACATTGAACAGCGATGACTCGTCCGATATCCGCACCAGATGCTCGGGCACATTGATATGCACCCGCAGCTCCGTCACATTCTGGACGCGGACCACGGTGGTGTTGGGTTGTACGTTGGTGTATCGGTCCACCAGCCGGCGCGTGATCAGTGCATCAAACGGCGCGGTGATGCGCGCGTAAGAGAGGTTGCGCCGCGCGTTGTCCAGTGCCACCTCGGCAAGATCGTGCTGGGTCTGGGCCTGATCGAACGCTGACGGCGACACGGTGCCACGTTCCAGCAAGGTGCGGTTGCGCGCCAGGTCCCGACGCGCCTGTTCCAGCTGCACTTCTGCCTCACGCACCGCCAGACGAAAATCCGCCGGGTCCAGCGCAGCAATCAGACCGCCGGATGTGACCACGGCGCCCTGTTGCACCGGCAGCTCGGTGATGCGCCCGCCCACCTGAAAGGACAGATCCACTGTGCTGACGGCATCCACACGACCGACAAAGCGACGGCTGGTGATGCCCTCGTCTTCGCCGATCACTTGCACGCGCACCGGGCGCACACCGGCCTGGTCATCATCCGGCGGTCCGCCGCAGGCGCTGAGCGCCAGCATGGCAGTCATCAGCAGTGCCGGGGCCAACAACAGTGTCGGGGTGCGCAGCGTATTGCGGGTCATCGTCATGACAGCAGTTCCTCGGTGAGCTCAAGCAAGCGGCGATTGAGGCGTTCTTTATGATCCGGCGTCAGGGGGGACAATGCGAGCAGATCCTGAAACAGCAGGCCGTCTGCGGCGGCCAGCATCAGCAGAACCAGATCCAGGTCCTGTTGTGGTGCTTGCCGGGCCTGGTCCTCGGCGGCCAGCTGGGCATATCGCTGGCGTATGTGGGCGCGCATGGGATCAAGCAGTTGCGGTTTCTCGGCAGCGGCGGCGAGGACGGCCATCGCGACATCCGGGTTCAGATCCCGATGTTCGGCCTGGCGGGCGGTGAGAATCGACCGCAGCGTCCGGTGGACGGGGCCGTCCAGGGTCTTGATGGCCCGCTCCTGGGCAGCGGTATTCTGTGCCAGCAGCCGCTCCAGCATGCCGTTGATCAGGGCATCCTTGTTGGGAAAATGATAGAGCACCCCGCCCTTGCTGAGGCCGCTTTCCTGGGCTACGGCGTCCAGCGTGACATGCCCCGCGCCGCGCTTGGCGGCCACGCGTTGCGCGGCATCCAGAATCTGATCGCGTGTATTGGGGCTGCCGGGAGCCGGTTTGGGTCGTCGCATTGGCGAGCTGCCTCAGTGGTGTACCGTCTGGTTGGTATAGTAAGTGCCGGCATTATACTGCCCACAGCAAACCTGGCAAGGGGAATGTCTGCAGATCAGCGCGTCGGAATGCCAGAACGTCGGCGTCAGAAAGCGTGTGCCAGAAAGTGTGTGTGTCAGAACGTCCGGAAAAACGGGCGCCGTAGCAGGACGATGAAAATGGCCAGTGTAAGAAGGAGGCTGGCAGCGGCACTGACGAGCAGTTGGGGAGGTCCCGGTGCTACCAGGCAGGGATCGCAACGGAAGAACAACGAGGCGCTGAGCGAGATGCTCAAGCCCAGTGCGACGATCAGGCCCAGCGTCAACGGACCTGTCGCGCGCCGTCGATGCAGCCGGCAGGCAGCCAGGGGGAAATACAGCAGCAGTGCCGGAGCGACTGCCAGCAGCATGAACGCTGCCGGGCGCTGATCTATTGTGGGCCATTGCCGTGTGGCGAGCGGTGTGACCGGACGATAGAAGCAACCCAGATCACAGCCGCTGGCGCTAATGGCCTGCGGATCGGCCCCATAGGCCAGCAGCATCTGCACCAGCGCGTGCTGGCCCTGACGCGCGGCGGCCAGCACGGCGGTGTCACCGGCGCTGTTGCGCCCTTCGAGGGCCGCGCCGTCGAGCAATAGCCACTCCACCACCGCCGGATCGCTACCGCCCTCCGCCAGATAGGTGGCGAGCAGATCGGGCGCATGGCGATGACGTTCCGGCAGCGCGTCGGCAAGCAGGCGGATCAGTGGCAGGCGGCCGCCGTGCAGCGCCAGGGGCAGATCGGCGCTGTGCACGGCATGTCCGGCGGCCAGCAGGCTACGGACCTGGCCGAGGTCGCCGTCCGTGATGGCATCACTGAGGCGGGTTGCACTGCTCTGGTGCAGCGCCGGCGCCTCAAGGGTGCCGTTATCCGCTGCCAGCAACGGCGTGCTGGCCAGCAGCAGCCCGAGCAGCAGCGCAGTTATTGGCCGTGTCATTGCCCCTGCCTGGAACAGCGGGCGTATCAGATAACGCATGGGCAGCGCCGCATCAGGGGGCGGACGGCGATTCCAGCTCGGCCACCTGGCGCTCCAGAGCTTCCAGCTTCTCGCGGGTACGGCCCAGCACCTGTTGCTGGATGTCGAATTCCTCGCGGCTGACGAGGTCCATGCGGCCGATCGCTTCACGCAGCACGGCCTGCACATTGCGCTCTACCTCGTTCTGGAGATCCCCCAGCCCGGCCGGCAGCCGGCGGCTGATTTCCGCAACGAGACGATCAATAAGGGGCAGGTCATTCATGATCAAAGCCTGATATTGTGGGGGCGCCATGGTAACACGGACCGCTACGGACAGCAGGGCTCCCCGATGCGTGCACCATTTTGGGGAGTGCACCAAACCCGTGCGCTATAATGGCTCCCCCTGTTTCGGCGTACCGCGCCGGATACGGGCTAACCCTCTGATTTTGCATACGATTTCAAAACAGGCATGGATCGTGCAATCACGCAGAGCAACGCAGGAATCGATGTGGCGTCAATGCATCGCTTCTTGTCAGGTCGACCCGGGGTTCCAGACCGGATCACCGGGATTGACCAGAACGGGCAAGAGCCTCGTGCTCGCTGCTGAACAGGATGAGGCAACGCCTCAATCGGGGAACGGAAGGCGCCGCAGACGCGGTGCAAGCCACAGGAGACTGACATGAAACTCGTCACAGCCATTATCAAGCCCTTCAAGCTTGACGACGTGCGTGAGGCGCTGTCCGAGATAGGGGTCCAGGGCATTACTGTCACCGAAGTGAAAGGCTTCGGGCGTCAGAAAGGCCATACCGAACTCTATCGCGGCGCCGAGTACGTGGTGGATTTTCTGCCAAAAGTGAAGATCGAGGTCGCCATTGCCGATGGCGCGTTGGATCAGGTCATTGAAGCAATTTCGAAAGCAGCCAACACCGGCAAGATCGGTGACGGCAAGATTTTCGTAACGGAATTGCTGCAAGCGATCCGGATTCGTACTGGGGAGACTGGCGAAGACGCCGTCTGAACATCGTCAACCAACGATCCATGCCTAAACTAGTTGACTGACGCTTCCTATCGGAGGGTTGCATCGTGGAAAACCAAATTTATGAGCTGCAGTTTGCGCTCGATACCTTTTATTTCTTGATATGTGGCGCTTTGGTCATGTGGATGGCTGCTGGCTTCTCCATGCTCGAAGCGGGTCTGGTGCGTGCCAAAAACACCACTGAGATTCTGACCAAAAACGTCGCACTTTATGCCATTGCCTGCACCATGTATCTGATCTGCGGCTACGCAATCATGTATGACGGCACCTGGTTCCTCAGCGGCATCGGTGATTTCGATCAAGCCGCCATGCTGGCTGACTCTGCTGAAGCAGGCTTCGACGGCGACGCTGTCTATGCCCCGGCTTCTGATTTCTTCTTCCAGGTCGTGTTTGTGGCGACTGCGATGTCCATCGTCTCCGGTGCTGTTGCCGAGCGTATGAAACTCTGGGCTTTCCTGGCCTTCACCGTTGTCATGACCGGCTTCATCTACCCGATGCAGGGTGCCTGGACCTGGGGCGAAGTGCCGGTATTCGGCATGTATGACCTCGGCGAAATCGGCTTCTCGGACTTCGCGGGCTCCGGCATCGTGCACATGGCGGGTGCTGCTGCAGCACTGGCGGGTGTGTTGCTGCTCGGCGCACGGAAAGGCAAGTACGGCGCTAACGGCCAGACCAACGCCATTCCGGGTGCTAATCTGCCGCTGGCAACACTGGGTACTTTCATCCTGTGGATGGGCTGGTTCGGCTTCAACGGCGGCTCCGTACTCAAGATGAGTGACGGCATGAACGCCAACGACGTCGCCATGGTGTTCCTGAACACCAACGCGGCCGCTGCGGGTGGTGGTATTGCCGCACTGATCCTGGCGCGCCTGCTGTTCGGCAAGGCCGACCTGACCATGCTGCTTAACGGCGCACTGGCTGGCCTGGTGACCATTACTGCCGGCCCGGATACGCCGACTGCACTGCAGGCGCTGATCTTCGGTGGCCTTGGTGGTCTGCTGGTGGTGATCTCCATCCTGGCGCTGGACAAGATCAAGATCGACGATCCGGTGGGTGCGATTTCCGTACACGGCACCTGCGGTATTCTCGGCCTGATGCTGGTGCCGCTGACCGGTGATGCGACCTTCTTCGGCCAGCTCGTCGGCATGCTTACCATCTTCGTCTGGGTATTCGTTGCCAGCCTGATCGTCTGGAGCATCCTCAAGGCCGTCATCGGTATCCGGGTGCCGGAAGAAGATGAGTACGCTGGTATGGATCTGGCTGACTGCGGTATGGAAGCTTACCCGGAGTTCGTCAAGGGCAACTAAGCTCTGACAGGGGTAAGTCTTAAATAGACAACACCGCAAAAAAGAAAAGGGCGCCTCCGGGCGCCCTTTTTCTTTTTTACGGAAGGAGCCAGACAAATACTTTGGTGGGCGCTATGGTAGGGCACTGAATACAGTCAGCAGGAGCCTGGTCATGTCCGAGCGCCCCGCACGCCTTGTGCTGGTGATCAATTGCGGTAGCTCATCCATCAAATTTGCACTGGTGGATGAGTCACGCCCCGACTTTCTGCTGCACGGGCTGGCGGAACGGTTGGGTGGCGAGGATGCCCGGTTGCGTTGGCGGCAGGGCGACGACAAACAGAGCCAGGCGCTTGGCAATGCGGATCACCGCCAAGCCATGGCCACCTTGCTGCCGCTGGTCGAGAAGCAGGCAGGGGAGCAACTGATTGCCGTCGGCCATCGTGTGGTACATGGCGGTGAGGATTTCACCGCCGCCTGCCGGATCGATGACGCGGCGCGCCAGGCCATTGAGCAGGCCACAGCGCTGGCGCCGCTGCATAACCCCGCCAACCTGATGGGGATTGACGCCGCCATGGCGCTGTTCCCGCAGTTGCCGCAGATCGCCGTGTTCGATACCGCCTTCCACCAGAGCATGCCCGCCCACGCCTACCGTTACGCGCTGCCGGAAGCGCTGTATACACAACAGCGCGTGCGGCGTTACGGCTTCCATGGCACCAGCCATCGTTACGTCACAGCGGAGGCGGCGCGCATGATGGGTGTGCCTCTGAGCGATAGCGGCTGGTTGTCCGCCCACCTGGGTAACGGCTGTTCCACCTGCGCCATACAGAACGGCGAGAGCCGTGACACCAGCATGGGTTTCACACCGCTGGAAGGGCTGGTCATGGGCACACGCAGCGGCGATGTGGACCCGAACCTGCACAGTTTCCTCGCGCGCACACTGGATTGGTCGCTGGAAAAAATTGATACCGTGCTGAATCGCGAGAGCGGATTGCTGGGGCTGTCCGGCCTGAGCAATGACATGCGCGAGCTCGAACAGGCGCGGGAGCAGGGTCACGCTGGCGCAACGCTGGCCATCGAGGTGTTCTGCTACCGCCTGGCAAAATCCCTGGCCAGCATGCGCTGTGCACTGACGCGCCTGGACGGCCTCATTTTTACCGGCGGCATCGGCGAAAATTCCGCGTTGATCCGCGCCAGAACACTGGCGCATCTGAGCATGCTGGGCCTGGTGATGGATGATGACGCCAACCGCCGTTGCGTTGGCGGCGTCGCCGGTACCATCTCGCAAGCCGCGCAGACAGCGGCACCGCAGATATGGGTCGTGCCCACGAATGAAGAGCGTCAGATCGCACTGGAATCGCTGGCCTGTCTGGATACCGATGACCGCGCAGCACACTAAGGAGATGTCATGCAGGTTTTCTTTCTTGCCCCCACCGGCTTTGGCGTGGGTCTTACCTCTGCCAGCCTCGGCCTGATTCGCGCGCTCGAACACGGCGGCCTCAAGGTCGGCTTCTGCAAACTGATTGCGCAAAACCAGCAAGGCGACACCGGGCCGGAGCGTTCCTCTGAACTGGTAGCGCGCACCCTGGGCATTACCCCGCCGGAGCCCCTGGCGTTGGCACAGGCAGAACGCATGCTCAGTGAAGGCCGCATGGCCGACCTGCTGCAGGAAGGTGTGCAACGCTTTCATCAGGCCGCCAAAGGCAACGATGTGGTGGTTGTGGAAGGCATGGTGCCGACCCGCAAGGTGAGCTATGCCGAGCGCCTGAATGCCGAGCTGGCCAGCAGCGTTGATGGTGAAGTGATTCTGGTGGCCGCCTCGGACAACGACAGCGCCGAAGCACTGGCAGACCGCATCGAGATCAACGCACGCCAGTTTGGCGGCCCGGGCAGTGAGCGCGTGCTGGGTGTGATTCTGAACAAGGTGCGCGATGACAGCCTGCCCGATGCCTTGCGAAAGCGCTTGCCACAGATGGCGGATAACAACTTCCGCCTGCTGGGCAGCATTCCCTGGGAAGAATTATTGAGTGCGCCACGCACTCGCGATGTGGCCGAGCTGCTGGGCGCAGACGTGCTGCACGCCGGCGACTACGAGACACGCCGCGCGGAACGCATTGTGTTGTGCGCGCGGGCGGTGGCCAACACCGTGGATCTGTTGCAACCGCGTGCGCTGATCGTCACCCCCGGGGACCGCGACGACATCATTCTCGCCGCCAGCCTGGCGGCGGCCCGCGGTGTGCCCCTCGCCGGGCTGCTGCTGTGCACCGGCTTCAAACCTGACCCGCGCATCATGTCACTGTGTCAGGGCGCGCTGGATGTGGGCCTGCCCGTCATGACCGTGGAAACCGGTTCCTACGATACCGCCACCAACCTCAATCGCATGAGCCGGGAAATCCCGGTGGATGATCGCGAACGGGCTGAGCAGGTCACCGATTTTGTGGCCTCGAGACTGGATGGCGAATGGTTGCTGGCGCGTTGTGGTACACCGAAGGAGCACACCCTGTCGCCCTCGGCGTTTCGCTACCAGATGGTAGAGCAGGCGCGCAAAGCGAATAAACGCATCGTGCTGCCCGAAGGCGCCGAGCCGCGCACGATTCAGGCGGCCGTGTTGTGCCAGAACCGGGGCATTGCCCGCTGCGTGCTGTTGGCACCGCCTGCGGAAGTCGAAAGAGTTGCCCGCGCGCAGGGCATTTCCATACCCGACGAACTGGAAATCATTGACCCCGACGACATCCGCGAGCAATACGTCGCCCCCATGGTGGCGCTGCGCAAAAGCCGCGGCCTGAACGAACCCATGGCCCTGGCGCAACTGGAAGATACGGTGGTGCTGGGCACCATGATGCTGGCGCAGGGCGACGTCGATGGCCTGGTGTCCGGCGCCATCAATACCACCGCCAATACCATTCGCCCCGCACTGCAACTGATCAAGACAGCGCCAGGTTATCACCTTGTGTCGTCGATATTCTTCATGCTGTTGCCACAACAGGTGCTGGTGTACGGCGACTGCGCCGTCAATCCCGACCCGACAGCCGAAGAGCTTGCCGAGATCGCCATCCAGAGTGCGCGTTCGGCCGAAGCTTTCGGTATTCCGGTACGGGTTGCCATGCTGAGTTATTCCACCGGCGATTCCGGTGGCGGCAGCGACGTGGAGAAGGTGCGCGAGGCCACACGGCTGGCAAAGGAAAAGAATCCAGCGCTACTGATCGACGGCCCACTGCAGTATGACGCCGCTGCCATCCAGAGCGTGGCACGCGCCAAGGCACCGGACAGTCCCGTCGCCGGCCGCGCAACAATCTTTATCTTCCCGGATCTCAATACGGGCAACACGACCTACAAGGCCGTACAGCGCAGCGCCAACTGCGTCAGTGTCGGGCCGATGCTGCAAGGGCTGAAAAAACCGGTAAACGATTTGTCCCGTGGCGCGCTGGTGGAGGATATTGTTTATACGATTGCGATTACTGCGATTCAGGCTGCTGCGCAGGATCTATGAGGCATTGAAGGGCGCTGCACATGTTGATCGTTAATTAATGTTGGAACCAGCGTCTTTGTTTCTGGTGTGGCAATGATGGCATTTTGCCATCATTCATATCTGTTGAAAGTTAATATTCAGGCTTGATTCGACGACAACATTCCGTGAAGATGCTTTTCTGCGGCTGGCGTGGTTTGCTGGCTGAACGCTGTGTTATCAGGGGATAGGGGCTGAAGCACAGCATCAGAATCAGGGAAGAAAACGGGGGAGGAAATATGGTCCGGAAGCGAGGGCGAATCGCGCCCCGGCTCTGTATTGCGCTGGCCATATTCTCGGTGTTGTTATCGGCAGCGGCATCCGCCGCTTCGAGCCTCACGTCCAGATGTTCCATTCTTCTTGTTGATGCAGCGACTGCCAGTGCTTCTCTGGCATGCGATGGTGCTGTGCTGCTTGTCCGGCCAGGTGATGTGATCGAAGGGCATCGGGTCAATGAAATCACAGCATATCGCATAGTGCTTTCCGATGACTCAGGGGATGTATTGCTCTGGTCAGTACCCGAGTCGGGGGTGTCGGAAGGTCTTCAGCGCATGATAGCCGTAGATCAGGTCGAGGGGGCTGCAACCGGGGAGCGCATTCAGGCGGGCAGTCTCTTGCCGCTTGAGTAGTGGTTGTGGTTTGACGACATAAAAACAGTATTGAGGGAAGGCTTGCTGGTTCTGCAGCGGCCGGGGAAGGGATAATGAAGTCTATCAGTCGGTGTGCCGCCGTTGTTGCGGCGCTATGTGTCGCATTTTCAATGGCGCCCCGGATTCATGCCTCTTCGGGCGGTGTGCTCGATCCCTTCAATATCCCGGCCGGAATGTCGGCACACTTCAAAGGCAATGAGGACGATATAGCGCTTATTGAGTTTGCGGGCAGCTTCGATGCGACGAAAGCCGATGGAGAGCCTAATGCTGAGGCGAGGGCCGCAATAACGCGAGAATATTTCCGGCATAACGCAGACGCTTACGACTTTATCTTCTTCTTTTCCCTTTTTGATTATGAGTTACTGGAGGATGCTCTTGCGTTCCATATGGGCGTCAGAAATGACGTTCAGGGTATCGGGCTTCCTCTGTACGATCTTAGTCCTACTTTCGGAAGCAGTGGTAAGTTGCAGGGCCTGATTGACATGGGTCCGATCATGCTTGACGGCGCGAGCTCCTCACCGGAAAGCAGTAGCTATCCACGATTGCTTAATACGGCGATGCACGAAGTCCTGCATCAGTGGGGCATTTATGTCGACTTTATTGACCCCGAGACGGGAGTGCGGTCGGATCGCCTGCGCGGCCATCAGGATTCACACTGGAGCCCGTTGGTACACACTGAAGGGTCTGTGCAGTATGGCGCCAAATGGCTCGATAACCAGAATGGTTCATTTACACCCGTTGCAGAACGTTTGTTCTACAGTTCCCTCGATCTTTACCTGATGGGGTTGTTGCCGCCCGAGAGTGTCAGGCCCTTCTTTCTTATCGATATTCCTGATCCCCATATCGAAAGAGAAGCTATCTCTGCCGAAGGGCAGACTGTGTTCGGGAGACGGATCAACATAGGGATTGAAGATATCGTCGCTGCAGAAGGGCCCAGGGTGCCGTCTGTGTCGGATGCACAGAAGTCGTTTGACGCAGCCTTCATACTGGTCATGCGTCCGGGGCAGACGGTGCCCCCCGAAGTGCTGGGAAGAATTAATGCTGTGCGGCGCGATGTCGCGCAGCGCTTCAGTATCATGACCGGCGGGAAAGGCTTGTTGAACGTCCATTCCCGAGTGCGCCCTGTCGGTGAAACCGGTGAGGCAGATATTGTCGCCGATGATGCCATGCCCGGCGAAGGAGAGTATTCGCTCGGTTCGGCGCTTGTCTGGTTGCGCAACAGGCAACAGGAAACGGGGCAGTGGCAGGATCGTACTTCTACGGCCCTCAAGGACACCTTGCTCGCCGATGCAGTGCTCGCCAGTACGACGTCCGCCTATTCGCACGAGGACCGAGCCCGTGCCGATCAGTGGTTGCGAGAGGTCGAGGCTGAGGATACCGATGCATTGGCCAGGCTGGCATCGGCCCTGAAGCCATTCTCGACAGCAGCGGTGGACCTGCTCGCCATGCGGCAGCGTCCTGATGGCGGCTGGGGGTTGGGTAAAGACGATCAAAGCAGCGTGCTGGATACCGCACTTGCCGTGCAGGGGCTGAAATTGCATGCGCATGTAGCCGATATCATACCCGGCGCACTTGCTCGGCTGATCGCTGACCAGAACCCGGATGGCGGCTGGGGCATCACTGCTGGCGGCGCCAGTCAGCTGGCGTCCACCTCTGAAGTGATAAGGGCCATTGCCGGGATTGAGCAGTTGCAATCACACCGGGGTGCTGCTGCCGAGTGGCTCGCAGCGCGTCAGTCCACCAGTGGCGCCATCGGGGACGGCGTTGCTTCGACTGCATTGAGCCTGCTGGCACTTGCCGAGGGGCAGGCGCTTGACAAGGCTGATGCTGCCGCAGCGGTCAACTTCTTGAGACAGAGCCAAAGTGATAACGGGAGCTGGGGCGATAGCGTCCATAACACGGCGCTGGCCGTCTCAGCTATCCAGTCAGCGCAGTTCCCCGACTGGGCGCTGACAGAGGTCAGCATGCCGGAGGGCGATGTGCGCGACGGGGACCTGTTGCCCGTTGCCGTAACGGTCACGAACCAGGGCTTTGTCAATGCGCCCGCGACACAAGTGGCGCTCTACCTGGGAGACCCCGCCAATGGCGGCATCCTGATCGATATCATCGATATTCCTGCGCTGGTGGCAGGGGGCGGTGTCTCCGTGGTGCTGCACTGGGATACCAGTGGGTATGGTGGCGGACAACATCTTTACATCGTGGTCGATCCACATGGAAATCATGCCGTGGCGGGTGGTCAGGGGGGGCTTTCTGACATTCCTGTAGAAATCCACGTGCCCCCGGCGGAGATTGATATAGCGCCCCAGCCGATCAGTCTGACTTCCGGAGAAGTTTCAGAGCTTCCCGTCACCATAGGCCTGTCTTCGGTGGTACGGAACGTGGGCACGGTAAATGCCGAGGGCGTGGTGCTTGAATGGTGGGTCGAGCAGGATGGCGAGCGCGCGCTGCTTCATCGAGAGCACGTGAACATCGCTGGCCGCGCTGATTTTCTCGCTACCGCCAGCTATGACTGGCGCACCGGCGGAGGGCGAAAATTCATCCTGGTGGCAGATCCTGATGGGCTGCTTGAGGAAAGCAATAGCGCTAACAACCAGGTTACGAAGCGGGTGGTGCCCCAGGCTGTTGTGGATCTGGCCGTGCCGGGGATTGCGGTTGTTGGCACTCCTGCCCTCGGGCAGACGGTGGGCATAAGGGTCGACGTTGCCAATCTGGGTACTCTGGATGCGCCGAGCACGCACCTTGATATACGGATAAGAAACGGCGCCGATGTGACGCTGCTTGAGCGTATCAGTATGGTGCTGGCGGCGGGCGAAAGCCGGCAGTTGGAAGTGCCATGGTTGGTCGATGAGACGGGAAGCGTAGTGGTAATCGCTGAAGTGGATCCGGACAACCTGGTGCTTGAGAAGACAAAGGAAAATAACAGCGCTGAGGTCAGTGTTCAGGCGGAAGCGCTGGACGGTATCAATCTGCGAGTCCGCCACGATGATCTTGTGGTAATACCCGATCCATTGAGAGAGGGTGCGGGCGCTACACTGCAGTCTCGCGTTCATAATACCGGAAATCTCGATGCACATAATGTAAAGGTCGCGCTTTATGACGGTAACCCCGGTGCTGGCGGTGTCATCATCGCATCTGTTACGGCGCCCCTGGTGCCGGCTGCCGGTTCTGCGGAAATCACAGCGATCTGGCCAGAGATAGCAGGTTCGGGAAACAGATTGGTGTATGTGGTAGCTGATCCGGATAACGAGATAGAAGAATTTGACGGTACGGACAATGTCGCATTCAGAACATTCATTGTCCGGTCATTGCCGGACGCTTATCTTGGTGCGGGCTCCATTTCTGTACAGCCGACGCTGCCAAGAGCCGGGGAGCCGTTCACCATTTCCGCAAGAGTGGACAATATTGGCCAGCAGGCGCTGAGTGACTTTCCGGTAGTAATTTATAAAGGGAGCGCGCAGCCGGACAATGCTATCGGTGTTCAGCGCATGGATATCGCAGCAGGCGAAGCTGAGAATGCGATATTCCAGGTAGATGGCATCAGTGAGGGAAGCGAGGTCTACCATATCGTTGCCGATCCGGAAGGTGAGGTGGAAGAGTCCAGTAAAGCCAACAACAGTGCACGTGTGACAGTCGGCGTACAGTCTGGCCTGATCTATACCGACCACGCCTACATATCGCCCGATGGTGACGGCGTTCAGGATCAGGTTCGCGTGCAGATCTCCGGCGATGCAGGGGAAGCTGCCATCCTGTCCGTTGAAACAAGATCGGGCCTGAAGGTGCGGGATGCGCTTCCCATGGATGAGTCCGTGGTGGGGCAATTTATATGGGACGGCAAGAATAATAGCGGCGCGGTGGTCGCAGACGGCGCTTACAGGATCCGGCTATCGAATGCGACAGGATCAGCAATTGCCAGTGCAGATGTCGTGGTTGATACCAACAGGTCATCACTGACCAGCGCGATAGAAAGCGTTGAGAGACGTTGGGTGGAAAGCAGGTCCTGTGATATCGCGACAGACGCATCTCAAGATATGGGATGGCGGTTGTCCCAGGACGAGCAGATGCTTTTCTTCAGCAAGAATCACTCAAATTTCTATCCAGGCATGCCTGACGGTATCCATTTAGCGGCGCTGTATTCGGATCACGAAGCGAGCATTGTTACACGCAATGAGCATCCGGATGCCGAGAGGTTTGATCTTCTGGCAGTCAATCAGCCGGGCAGCCATGTTGCTTACGGCTTGTGGCGGCCGACTGCTGTCGATGGCCCGCAATATGAGATATGGGAAAGGCGCATTGATTCAACAGTGCCCGGTGAGCTCCTCATGGTGCTGGGTGATGTCCAGCAGGTGCATGCGGAGTATGGCGGTGACACGCGATCGCTATTCGCGCTCGTAGACAGAAATGGTGAGCTGAGCGTGTATAACGCTACGTACGGCCACGCCGTAGGCCTTATTCCAGGTACGTATGGAACTGTATGGCGGAGGCCCCGGGTGGCGCTTCTCCCAAACAACAGTCACGAACGCGTCATCGTACATATCGATATGGCCACATATGATTATGGTTTGGAAGGAAGCTACGTCGGGGTGCTCAATACGGAATCCGGTAGTCTCTCCCATATCCGGGAATATCAGGCTGCGTCCTGGCCGGGTGGTGGCTCAGGCCCGGAACCGTCAGACGGTGCCTTGAGTGTCTATTGTGATAATCCGGGAGACTGTGAGGGTCGGCGGCGCATATCGGTGCAATATCCGATGAATCCGGTCTGGTCACCAGACGGCGCTCGTTTTGCGCTGGGCAGCGAGTATCAGAAGCTGGTTATACATGACAAGGATGGTGGCATTCTCAACAGCTACCCGTTGCCGACAGTGCATGAGTGGTCTGATCTGATCATTCATTCGCCAGCATGGTCGCCGGATGGAGGGCGCATTGCCTTCACCATGGGCGGTGCGGCCGGCTCCGAGATGCAGGGTTATGTGTCCATCCTGGATATGGACAGTGGCGATGTGAGAAAGCTGCAGCTTTTCTATCACCAGGATGTGCCCCATTCCTTCTACTTTCAGGTGTGGAATGGCAGCACGTGGACTGACGTCGGAAAGACGCGACATGCAGAGAAATTCTCGAAAGACGTCATAGACCTCGGCAGGGTCTTGCCTGATGCAGATGGCAAGTACCGGCTACGCATCTTCCAGCGGGGATACGAGGAAGGGCATATAGACAGCCTTACCATGCTGGACCGTTCCGGAGGACAGGTTGCTCCGTCCCGGGCGACTATGCTGAGCACAGGAGAGGATGTGCTGAGCCATGTGCTTGATAACGACTATCTTTTTGTCGACGTGCATGAGCAGATGATTGAGGTGGAGTGGGACGCTATTGATAGCCTTTCCGGAAAAGTGCTTATCACTGCCCAGGAGGCTTCTCCGTCTGAGCTTGACATCCGGCCATTCAGCTACCCTGAGGGCAATGGAAGGCGCTTCTATAGCGTTCCGGTGCCGCGCGGACCGCCTGCTGCAAAACGGCACGACGGGCCGCTATATGAACTTGATCCTGTCTTTGAAGTATTTTCGCGCCCGGATACCGTGCACAAGCCCGCCATGGTCAGAGGCTATGCCTACAGCGATGGTGAATACCTTTACGCAGCGCTTGATTTTGCGCTGGACAGCACCCGCGAAGATCGCGGGGACTGGGCTGAACTCAGAGTGCATCGCTCTGACGGTGTACGGTCATTTGCCGTAGATGCAGAAGGCGGTCCATGGGGAAATGTAAGTTTCATATCGACACCAGAAGCCGATTGGCCGCATCGCTACTATGAATTTTCTGTGCCGTTGGATGAGGTTGTCGGTCCTGAGGGCGATGTTGTCAATATAAGCTTTCGCGCATATGGATCGGCGGGTGAGTTTGACCTCGAGGAGGAGCGGCTCGATTTCGCCTATGACCTTGTATGGTTGCCGGGTGATGATGCAGTCCTGGTCCATGACACCAGATTCTGGCACCAATACGACCATGGCCGCCGGACGCCGTATCTCCTGAGGATGTTTGGGGATCATGTCGATTTCAGGCCAGTACTTCAGAACGTTGATAGTCAGGGAAGATCGCTGCAGCTGTCTCCTCAAGGGCGGAAGCTCCTGTATCACGACTACCCCATGCCGGGTGCGTGCAATACCAGGCCGCAGGGGGTCAGGGTTCCGCAGCTCTATGCGCTGGATACACTGGATAACCTCACTGCGGATATGCGTGTCATGCGGGCCGCTGGCGGTGCCGGGCTCGAAATATATGGCACTGCGACAGACAAGCATTTTGATCGGTTTGAAGTAGAGTATCTGGCCCATGGGGAAACGCAGTGGCGGCCAGTTCGCCCTGTTGGTAGTCGGGAGCAAGTGGATGCGCTGATCGCAACATGGGTGCCGCCTGCCGCTGGGCGATACCGTGTCCGTCTTGTTGTACATGACAAGGCGGGGAATTCGCACATTGCTTCCCGGAATATTGTTTGGTCGGAATCCAGCCCCATCACTGACGTATATCTGAGTGATGACCTGTTTGCGCCGTCTGCAGATACTGGCGGAGACGGCTTGAGCCTGAATTTCAGGGTGCGCTCGCCTGTCAATCTGAGCGTCGATATCTTCTACGGTGATACCTTGATTCGCACGCTCTCGGGCGCGTTCGATCTCGTGGGTGAGCAAGCCGCGCTACTCTGGGATGGTCGTGATCAAGACGGTCGCCTTGTGCCGGATGGGGAGTACCGGATAGTCATTCTTGGTCTTGAGTATCGGGTAAAGATTGACAACACGCCGCCGTCGTTCTTGATCAGTATGGCAGAAAATCCCGCGGTGTGTGTTGGTCACTCCGGGTCGGGTTATCTGGAGCCGGGCGCACTTTCGCAGTCTAATGCCTGCCGCTTTCTGGTGAGAGACACTCTCCTGAATGTGACAAGCCAGGATGACGATATTGCATCTGTACGGTTTGAGTACAGTGACTATGGCGCTGACCATTGGTCAGCGTTTGATGCAGAGCGGGTCGCTGACCCGGGGGAAGCTATTCTCTGGCAAGCGCCTCTTCAGGAGGCGGACATTGCTAACAAGCGCTACAGGATTGTGGCGCAGGATCATGCCGGTAACAGATCGGTGACGCATTACGTCCCGACACAGGCACAAAATCGCGCTGTTCTCCTTGCAGCGAAAGCCCCCTACAAAAAGCCGGAGCTAAAGAACGGCGCAATGTTCCACCCCATGCTGGTGTCGATGCCCTATGCCGGAGGCAGCATCGCCACTGAGGGAAGGGAAAACCGCGTTTTCAGGTATAAAGACATCGATCACGAAAGGGGGCCGTCCGGATTCCTCATATCCGAGACGCTTACCTCGCCGCCGGCAGCTGTTTTTGCGGAATTTCGCACCTCTGGACGACCCGCTGGTGAATGGCAGCGTGACAGAGTGCTCGAATTCATGCCGCAAGAATGGGAACGTTGCTTCAGCGGTAATGAAGAAACCTCGGTATGTGCAGAGATAGATGCAGTCCAGGAAATGACCAGGCAGCGTATCCATTTGCGGTGGGATACACGAAAGCTACCCGCCAGCGGAACATCCGAGCTGCGCTTTGTCCTTGTGGGTCATAGTGGCGATGAGGTCAGAACCCAGGCGCTGCCATTCAACAGACCTATCTGGCGGGCCAAAGGGGTTAGCGAAGAAGGTGCTGATTACGTTCTTTCCGGAACAATATATCAGCCCATGGAAACAGGTTGGATAGACGTCCATCTGAGTAGTGATGAGGACGAGCGTTACAGGTCGAAGACGCTGGTGGCCAGCATTCCAATGCATGACTATGAGCCTGGCCAGGATTTCAAGGCCAATCTTCCACTTCTGGATTGCCATCGCTACACCTGGTACGCCTCGGCGAGAAATCAGGCCGGTACGATACCGCTGTCTGAACATGCATCATCCTATGGATCCAGGTGCCTTGCCATGGCCTATGCGGTGATGCCGGTGGGCGCTGCGTCTGACCAGGCGCGGCTGATCGTGGCGCCCCTCTCTTCGAGGAATGTGCCGCTTTCGTCGCTATCCATTGGCTTGCTCCGTCAAGGCAATGTGAATGATGTGTTGCTGACGGATAATTCCCTGGCAAATGGGCGGGCCAAGGAGTACATGCTGGATGTCACCGGATGGCCCGAAGGAACGACAACTGTGTTGTTGTGGCTGGTGGACGAGGAGGGCAGTAGTGTAGCGCAGCATGTTCCGATATACATCGATTCCTCGCCTCCCGAGTTGTCAATCAACACGCCGGGCGAGGGAACATCGCATTGCCTCTCGCATCCGGCCGGCATTGTGTTTGCCGATGATATATCGACCTCTGAGCAGGGAGCTGTGCCTGAGGATTGGCAGTTTTCTGCGCAGCCATCCATGGATTTAGTGCGGAGTAATTTCTCTCTGCTTGCATCGAGCTTCACACAATACCTGGTGTTTGATGAGCTGGGTGCGACGCTTCGGAGCACGCCTGCCTCGTTGCTGTCGCTGGTGGCTTCTGTAGAGAATGAATCAGGGGTCAGGCTTTTTTCCTCTGATCTAACGGAGGAAATCAGGCCAGGAAGTGAAGGTGTTTTGTCGTTCTCGGGCCAGATCTCGCTTGGAGAAACCGCGTTGCCGGACAGTGACGTCGAGCGAGCCGTCAAGCTCGTGGTGCGTGCCACTGACGCGGCCGGCAATACGACCACAGCAGAGCGTGGCTTCTTCCTCGAAGGTCCTGGCGCTCAACCGGATCTCAGCATAGTGCTTCCCTCAGGAGAAAGGACGGGCGCCGGAACCTATTACCTCAATCCGGATATCAGCGGTTTCGGTGGCTTGCAGATGGAGTTGGGCGTGAGCAAGCCGGGCGAGGTGGTGTTGCAGCTCCATAGGCGGAACACTACCGTCGAAGGCTCAGGCTTCGAATATATAGGCGATATCAAGCGCTTTCCGTCCCTCCTGGAGGGGCAGCATCAGAGCCACTGGGATGTTTCCCTGATGGGCGATAAGCTGGCCGACGGTATTTACGCCATCGTACCGGTACTCAGAGATTACTGTGGCCAGCTGTCGCGAGTTGATCTTCAATTTGTGCCCCGGATAGTGGTGGATACCACAGCACCCAAATTGTCTGACGTGCGTCCTGAGGCGGGAAGTCTGGTTGGCCTTATGGTCAGTACGGGCGTCGTGCTTGAAGAACTCAATCCTCTCCCCGAGGCATCCTCGGGACTTGATCTGGTTTATCGAGATACCGAGACAGAGGCAGAAGTGCCACTTGATATCTGGAAGGTGCCCAACGAGGACGGGTTGCGCAGCTATGCTGGTGAATGGAATACCTATGGGCATTCCGGGCTCTACGAGCTGATATGGCGAGCGACTGATCGAGCGGGGAACCGCACCGAGCAAAGAATTCCTGTCACTGTGTCAGAACGGGAAGATCTGATCGCAGCGCTGGCCATCCTCACACCCTATGTTTCGCCGAACAGGGACGGGCGCCTGGATGTTTTGCGATATCGCGTGTCTGTGACCGAGGCCGTGCATGCGGAGCTGGCAATACGTCCTGCCGGCACGCAAACCCCGATCCATACGGAGACCCTTCATTTGCTGACGGGTGATACCGACCTGGCATGGGATGCATTGCGCCCTGACGGCAGCGCCTACGCAGATGGCCTCTATGAGCTTGCCATTACTGCGACATCGAGCGAGCACGCCGCAATAACGCAGCATGAGACTGCATATTTCTCGATCAGCACTGTGGCACCGATAGCGAATGTGTCGGGCCTTTCCGATGGTTTTCTGACCCCGCCGTTTATGCTGGAGTTGGATATCATTGATCCATTGCTGGAGCTGTACGACGTTCAGTTGCACTACGAAGACGAGCTGATCGGCCAGTGGGACGGTGAGCATGCGGTACGCCACCTTGCGCTTCGTCACGGCCGGGACGCGTGGCAAGAAGGCGCTCATTCGCTGAGTATTCATGCCTCGAACCTGGCGGGGAATACGGTGACTGAGCGGCATGACTTTGTTGTGGATTACTCGCCCCCTGCACTCGCATGGCTGGCCCCCTCGCAGGTGCAGTATGGCGGCACGTCAAGCGTGGACATCCCATGGATGCTGTCTGTCGAAGAAGCGAATCCCTCACAGCTGAGCGTGACGATTCATGACGAGTCAAGTGATGCCGAGCTGCTTTATCAGGGCGTTCCCGATGTCGCGACTGTCGAAGGCTTTATAGAAACAGAGGGTCGGGACGGGCGTTTCCGTCTTCTCGCTGAGATGCATGATCTGGCGGGTAACCGCAGCGAGATCGAGTGGTTGTTTGATATTGATCGCCTGGCGCCCATCGTTGAGATACACGAGCCGGAAGAGGGCGACTACTTGACGGGTGAGTTTGCCCTGCATGGCCTGGTGGTGGACCGCAATATTGAGCAATGGCGTGTGGTGCTTGAACAGGTAGACGGTGCGCCCGGGCAGATGCTGGGCCATGGCGCGGAGACACGCGAGGGTTTGCTCGGTCATTATGTCCCGGGCGTTGCCGACGGGAACTATGTACTACGACTTATCGCAGAAGATAAGGTGGGGCATGAGTCCATAGCGGAAGTCAATGTCGTGGTGGATACCACGCCGCCATCCGCACCAACGGCGCTGACAATCATCGGCCCCGAAGCAGGTATCGCACGGCTCTCCTGGCAGCCTCCTGAAGCGACTGATCTCGACCATTATCGCATCTATGATCGTGGCGAATTGCTGGCTGAGCAGGTGCTGTCGCCAGAATGGTCATTTGTCCCGATCCCTGACAGGAACTATCGGTTTGAAGTTGTCGCCGTAGATCACGCCGGTAATCGCAGTGAATCTTCATCGGCTCTGGTATGGAAGTTCGATACCCAGGGGCCCGCCGTCGCTATTCTCACACCGGCGGCCGGTGATCGGGTCAGCGGGTACGTCAACATTATCGGTTCCGCCTTCGGCCCGGAATTCGGCAGTTATCAATTGAGCGTGGCTAACGGCCAGACTCCCGATAGCTGGCACCCCATATCCGAATCCTCGCTTGCAAAACGGGGGGAGCGACTGGGTCAGTGGGATACGCTGTCAGGTCTCGGGGATGGTGAGCATCTGCTCATGCTTGAGGCCAGCAATGTCGGGGGTAACATATCCCGGGTTCAACTGGCGATTCACGTAGACAATTCGCCCCCGGATGCACCGTCCATGTTGCAGGCGAACCTGGAGGGCGAAGATGTACTGTTAAGCTGGGAACCATCCGCCTCCAGTGATGTGCGCGGCTATCTTCTGACGAGAAACGGACGCATTGTCGGTGCGTCAGGCCCGGTAATCGGAGAGGTTACCCCGTACCTTATTGCCGGTAATTCTGCGGTTGATATCGGGGTGCCGGATGGCCTGCACGACTATGCCGTTTACGCGTATGACCATGCGGGCAATGCCTCAGAACCGGCTGAGACATCCATTTCGGTAGACCTGCGAGCCCCGGATATTCACTGGCTCGCGCCGTCTCCGCATGCCGCTTTTGAAAATTCTGTGATGCTGCAGATTGGCAGTGACGATCTGGATATCGCCGTGGTGAGATTCCGCTACCGTGTGCTGGGCGATACCGCCTGGTTTGACCTGTCACCTGATCAGGATCGCCGGCCGTATACCTATAGCTGGGACACTCGCAATCAGGCGTACGGCAGTTTCGAAATACAGGCACAGGCCTGGGATCAGGGCGGGCAAAGCAGTGTATCCGAGACCAGGGTAATACACAGGACCGACCTGACGCCGCCTGATGCACCCTCGAGTTTCTCTGCGCAGGTGGACGGCGATAGTGTCAATCTGAGCTGGCAAGCCTCTAACGCCGAGGACGTTGCCTTTTACAATGTCTATTACAGGATGCCTCCCTACGATGAGTGGTTCCATCGGAGCGAGGTGAGCGCAACGCAAACGACATATACCGCGCCCGAGACGGAGGACGGTGATTATGTCTTTGCGGTGTCGGCTGTTGACAATAGCGGTAATGAATCCACCCGAGGGGATGAAGTAGAGGTACTGGTGTTTGCTCCGGTGCTGGAGATGCCGCCGAGCATTATCGATGCACCCTATCTTATGCTGTCGGGCCACAGCCCGGCCGATGGACAGGTAGTCGTGCATGTGGCATCCGATCCCGATGCACCGCCGGTTGCCAGTGCTGCTGCAGAAATGGGTGCTTTCTCACTCCAGGGCATACCGTTATCCGAAGGTCTGAACGCGTTTGATCTCTGGGTCGAGTACGGGGATGGCCATCGCAGCCGCAAGGTTGAGATGCAGCTGCTGCGTGTGGCGAGACCGTATCCTGTTCGCGATCTGGCGCATGAGTTCCCGGATCCGGGCAACCCGGAGCATGTCCGTCTGTCGTGGCGCGAGCCGCTGAACACGTCGCAAGCCTGGTACATCATCAGCAACGAAGAGCAAGTGCTCAATGCGCGACAGGATGCGGTGCCTGAAAGTTATGCAACATCGTCCTGGGGATGGTACTACCTGGCCGGTCCAGACAAGGCATTTGATGGCCTGGCTGATACCGCCTTCCGGCCCTATTCACTGGATTGGGATCTGACGGTCGTATATCCGGAAACGGTATGGCTTTCCGAGCTGGAACTTGATTGGCTTTATTCCCCCCGGGCTGTGCGTCTATGGGGGAGCGTTGGGGGCCTGGAGGTACTGTTGGCCGAACAGCAATACGACGCCACACAAAGTAACCCGGACCACTGGAGAATGGCGTTTGATACGCCGTGGCCTGTGTCCTCTCTCCGGCTGGAAGTGGAAGGGCGTGGCGGTATCGGGGCCCGCCTGGCACGCATGAACGCCCGCTCGCTTTCCCTGAGTGATGCGTTGCAGTTCGATACCTACCTGGAGCGTGATGATTGGCGTCTGTCGGTGGAAGCCCTCAACCAATACGGGCAGATCAGTGAACCGGCGTTCATCGATATCCAGAGTGGCGATCGGGAGCCCCCGGAGCCGGTGGTGCTGTCCGTCGAGGTAGACGGCGCATCCGCGATGCTGTCCTGGCCTGCATCAACATCACTGGATGTTGCGCAGTATCGGGTTTACCGGGATGGAGAGTTGCTGACCAGTCTGGCGGCAGAAGAGCAAAGCACTTATCAATATACCGATGCGGGCCTGGCCAATGGCGTATACCTGTACCAGATCCGACCGCTGGATGCTGCGGGGAACCTGGGTGAATTCTCCAATACTGCCCTGGCCAGCATTGATACCGGTGTACCCGGAACGCCAGGCAACCTGGTGACGGTGCCGGATCCTGTTGCGGGCTGCATCGACTTGTCCTGGTCGGCGGCAGCGGGTGGGCAGGTCGTTGCTTACAGGGTGCTTCGTGCAGAAAACGACGGCGCTTTCCATAACGTGGCTGAAGTTACAGGGCTGGTCTGGCGCGATTGCGATGTTTATCCCGACGTTCAGTACACCTATCAGATTGTAGCGGTTGATGCATTGGGGAATGGTGGTGATCCCTCCGGCCCTGCTTCCGATTACGCGGAGGACACAGTGCCGCCCGCGCCGCCGGTTATCACTGCGCCTGTTGAAGAAGACGGTACCTATGCCGCAGAGGGCACGCAGGTCGATATTGCCGGATCTGCTGAGCCTTTTAGCCGCGTTCGCCTGTATCGCGATGGTCTGCTGATCGGTGAAACACAGACCAGCCCCCCTGGCCAGGCAATGGCGGGCGTCATCCTGCAACCGGTTAACGGCAACGATGTGCCGATACTGCTCTCGCCAAGCGCTCAATGGGCCGTGATGGTCGAGCAGGCGGAGGAGCAAGTCTATGTGGGGGCCTGGCCCACGGGACAGGTTGTGCTTCCCCTGGCTCATGTGGACGAGTTCGTCGGTCTGACCTGGATTGATGGTGGCAGACTGGCGCTTGTCAGGTTGGTCGATGGGCAGTATTTCAGTATCGACATCGCTGATCTGGCTTCGGGTAGTAGTACGCAGTTGCATCAATGGCCACTGGGCGCAGCTGTGCCCGGCATGATCGGATTCCATCAGCCGTCCGGCCAGCTCTACTTGCCGGAATACGATATGTCCGGGCATTCCGCTTCGCTGTTGCGCGTAGATGTGGCGACAGGACTGCCGCAGCGCGACACGATAGCCATCGGCATGCCGGGCCAGGTTCATTTGTCTGCGACATCGCAGAAACTGGCATGGCAAGAGTCGGGTCAGATCACGGTGCATGACCTGACAACGCAACAGGCCCTCCTGCTTTCACATTGCCCCGCAGCTGCCCTGCTGGGTTGGACTGCTGATTCGCAACAGGTTGTGACGATCAGTCCGGAGCATGACGCGATACAGGTCTGTGATCTGGAGGGCGGCGTGGCCGTGGTGCGTGCTGAACACGGTGCCCACTATACCCCGCCAGTGGATGACGGTGCGCTCCCGACCAGGGGAATGCTCTTCATGGACAGCAGTGGTGATGCGCCCGTTCTGTATACCCACGACGGTCATTCAGTGAAAGCACTGGGAGAGCATCGCCCCTCCACCAATCTCTTCTACCAGCATGTCGATCTATTGGACGATGGTCGGTTTTGGGCCTCATACATGAACCTGGAAACGGGTGAGTTTGGCATCGCTCAGGAGGCCCGAGCGGAAACTCTGGGTGAATTCCGGTTTTCCGATGTAGCGTTGCGTGCGCCTGAATCACGCTTCCATGCAGTGGCTATTGATCGGTTCGGCCATCACAGCGGACCGTCTGGTGAAATCAGGGTGACAAGCGCCGACATGCCCATCGCCAATCTCGGCGTTTCTCTTGCCGGCCCGAAGACCGTCGCGCGCGGCAACATTGTGTTGTTCGACGCCGTCGTGACCAACAGCGGTAACCTGCCAATGCCGGCCACGCCTCTGGTACTGACCATGCTGGCGCCGGATGGCAGCAGTACGCTTCAGCTGGATGTCCTGGTGCCTGTGCTGGATCCCGGCGAACAGGCCCGTTATCCCCTGAGCTGGGCAGCAGACAGTGCAGGCGGGCATACGCTGGATGCACGCCTGGGTTCCGTCATGCTCGGTCTGGATGATGTGCCTGGAGATAATCGGGCATCGCATCAGTTCCAGGTTGTGGACGCGCAGGATATTGGCCTGGCGCTCTGGAGCAGCACGACTGAAGTCCGCCCTGGCCAGGTGGTTGCGGTGGACTGGTCGATCAGCAATCCCACCTGGCTGTCGCATTCAGGCGATCTGGTATTTTCCCTGGAGGATGTGAGTGGCGGCACGGTGGCGGAGCTGGCCAGATTGCCCTCCCATAGCGTGCCCGCAGGCGGCCTCATTGCCGAACGTCAGTCTCTGGTGATGCCAGAGGCGTTGCCCGGCGATTATCGTCTGGCGGTCGCGTTTGACAGTGCGCGTGATGGTAAACGGCGCTCTGCTCAGTGGTCCGTCCTGATGTTGGCGGATGTACAGCTGTCACTGGCGGTCAGTGGCAGCGGCAGGCAGTTCCTTGCCAATCAGCAGGTAGATATCAATGTTGATCTGACTCATCACGGTGTGTCGGGTATTGCCAGTGACATGACGCTTCAGGTTGCCGTGACACGCGTTGAAGCGACGGGGCCGGGCGACCAGCCTGTCATGCAACACGACATCGCCCTGCCGGTGATCACGCCGGGCGATCAGCAGCGTTATCCCTTTGCCTGGCAGACGGGCACTCATACGCCCGGTGATTATCTGTTTCATGTGGTGCTTGTCGATGCGCACGGCGTACCGCAGGCCAGTGCCAGCTATGCATTTTCCCTGGTGCTGGGTGTGCCGCAGTTGCGCGGTGTCTTGTCACTGGATCAGGCCATCCTTGGCATCGGCCAGCCTTGGGCCGTGGCGTGGCAGGTTGCCAATGAGGGCAATCACAACTTCGATGCGCTGCCATTCAGTATTGAGGCACGGCGGGACGGTGGTGTCTGGCAGTCTCTCCATGATGATCAGTTGGTCATGCCGCCTGCCACGACGCAGGCAGGCCAGGTTTCGATTGATGAGGTGCCACCGCAGCCCGGCACCTACCAGCTCAGGCTGCGTGCTTTGGCCGAAGTTGGCGGGCACACCTATCCCCAGGTGCTGGCTACCGCGGCACTGACGGTTCGGGATATTCAGGCTCCCGTGGCGTCCGTACGGGTGCCCGCTGCCGACGCGGTCATTAACACAACACGCACAATGCTCACGGTGCTTGCGGAAGACAGCATCTCGGGTGTGTCACATGTGCGCTGGCGGCAGGCGGGGGGCGCCTGGCAGGCAATGACCCTGTCTGGTGAGGCCTATACCGCGCCGCTGGTTTCCGTTCAGGAAGGTGCCGCAGCGGTGGAAGTGCAGGCGTTTGACCACGCAGGCAATGCCTCGGCAGTAACAAGCAGGCACTTTGTGGTAGATAACACACGGCCCTCTGTTGCCATCGCCGGGGTGCAGGGCGGTGTTTTCTATAACAGCCCGGTTACCCCTGTCGTGACGGTGGAAGATACACATCTGCTGTTCAGCACCGTGACGCTCAACGGCATGCCCTGGTCTGGCGGTCCGGTATTGCTGGAAGGGAGTCATCAGCTCGAGGTGCTTGCCGAGGACCAGGCCGGCAACCGTCGTCAGGTATCGTTGCTCTTTACGCTGGACATGACGCCGCCGCTCATCAGCATCGGTGGTGTATCGGAAGGCCATCACTACAACACGCCTGTTGAGCCGATGATATCGGTGAGCGATGACCATCTGTCCCGCGTTGATATGACACTCAATGGTCTACCCTACGAGGGCGGCCTGGTGTCGGAGGAGGGCAGCTATGTGCTGGCTGTCGAGGCACGTGACCTGGCAGGCAACATAGCGCAACGTGATGTCAGCTTTGTGCTGGACATGACACCGCCTGCGCCGCCGGTGGTCACCAGCGTTGCCGACGGTGATTTGCTGGATACGACGGCGCTGGCCGTGATGGGTAGTGCCGAGCCCGCCACGCAGGTGCGTCTTGAGCGAAACGGCAATGCCAGTACGGTGCAGGCTGATGCCGCAGGTCATTTCCAGTTCCCGGTCATGACGTTCTCGCAAGGGCTCAACACCATCTCGCTGACGGCAATGGATGCCGCAGGTAATGTCAGCGCTGCCAACGTCCTGTCTTTCACTGTGCAGTCGGATATCACGCCGCCGGTTATTGTCATCGAAGGCGCGGAAAACGGGGCTTACTACAATCATGATGTGGTGCTCTCCATTTCCATACATGACGAGTCGGGCGTAGCCGAGCAACACATCACCCTCAATGGCGCGGTGTATGAATCCGGGGCATCAATCGTTGAGGAAGGGTCGTATCAGCTCGTTGTGGAAGCGCAGGACACCGTGGGCAACCAGGCATCGCGCACACTACAGTTCGTGATCGACAGGTCGCCACCGATCATTGCAGTAGACGGTGTCGTTGATGAAGCCTTCTATAACCATGCCGTAACACCTGAGGTGTCGGTGGTGGATGCATCGCCGGTCGAAACACAGTATGCGCTGAATGGCCTGCCCTTCGAGGAAGGCGCCACCATTGAGCAGGAAGGCGAATATCTACTGCGCATCACGGCTGTGGATGCCGCAGGTAACGAATCGGTTGTCGCGCTGTTCTTTACGCTCGACATGACACCGCCGCTGCCGCCGACATTGCTGCACCCGGAGGAAGGGGCAGTCATTCATGGCCCGGATGTCACGATAGAAGGCAGCAGTGAACCGGGCAGCATGGTGACCTTGCGGGTCGATGAGCTGAATGTCGTGGTGCCTGCCAGCGAGGAGGGCGCTTTCAGCGCTGTTGTGTCGCTGAGCCCTGGTGCCAAGCTGGTTACGGCAACGGCGTCGGACAACGCCGGTAACGTGAGCGGGGCCTCCAGCCGAGGCTTTGCGGTACTGGAAAGCGATATGGCGATTGAGCCTGCGCCGGTACTGCAGCGGGCCAATGTGTTGCTCTGGCATCGCGCCGGCGGTGGCCAGTCACAAGCTAGCCGGACGTGGTATCAGCAGACGCTGCAAGCCCGGGGTATCCATGCCACTGTTGTCAGCACTGAAACGGCTTTCATGAATGCCCTTGATTCAGAACGGTTCAATGTTCTGATGCTGGTGGGAGATCGTGCAGCACTGGGGCAGCCGCTGTACATGAGCGCTGAAGCGATCATGCGCATACGGGGCAGCGTGGCGAGCGGCTATGGGCTGATATGGATCAACACGACGCCCAATCTGCTTGAGAGCTGGCATGACATAATCGGCGCACGCACGAGCAGCACGCTTTCGCGTGTCGACCATGTGCACTATCCCCAGGCAGAGGGCGACGCACTACAGTTCCCTTATGACGCGGAAACCGGAGGCTTCGTACTGCTCTCAGCGCAGGCTGTCGGCCACGCGGAACCGGATTGCCAGGGCTTTGCCGGATATCTGTACTGTGCAGGGTTGTGGCTGTCGCCGGGCGTTTATCCGGCTGTGCTACAGAATGAGTATGGCAATGGCCAGGTCAAGACGCTGGCATTCGATCCATTCCGTATTGGTAACCCCTTGATCGCCGGCGCTGTGCTTGACGCGGCAGTTCGCCGGGTGTCGCCCGATGCAATGGAGTCGCTGCCCTATGTTCTGACGACGCATGTTTCGTTTGTCACCGGGTCTGATCCGAACGAGGCAATTGAGGTCAGCGTTTCAGTGCCGCCAGGGGTTCGCATTGAGCCCGTTGATGGTGGAACACTGTTGGACGACCAGACCCTGATTCAGCCTGTCGATGCCGGGTTACCCGCGCCGGTACGTTATCAGCTGTCCAGTGGATTGCCGGGGCAGTATCCGGTTCAGGTGCAGGTCTATGCCACCCCGTCTGGCGCGGTGATGGCGGAGTCCACTTACTACTTTGTTTTGCAGGAAACGGATCAACAGCTGGTTGACCGGGTGCGACAGAGATTGTCGGAGGACCTTCAGCATGTGGTGCTGGCGCCAACCTTGTGGCTGTCGCTGCAGTATCTTGATGCGGCGACCGCCGCGTATCTGAATGGGCACTACGCCCACGCAGACTACAAATTGTATATGGCCATGCTGAACCTGCGGCTGCATCCCGGTTACAACCGGCAGACCATGGCCGCCATGGGGGAGTTTCAGCGCTTGATAGTGAGCCGCCAACAATGAGCGGCATCAGGCCGGGGGGAAGAATAATGAAAGGGATATTTGTTGCGGCACTTGCCCTGATGACGTTGGGCGCCGGGGCTGGCGCGCGGGCGATGGATGCCGACCACAGTAGCGCGGTTGCCGCAGCACAGACATCGCAGGCCCTGTATCTGGATGACGGCATCGGTGAGCTGTACCAGTCGCTGCATGACGCATGGGGCGGGCTGGCCAGAACATTGGCGCACATTCTGGATAGCGGCGATAGCACGCTGGCGCACGGTGAGACGCTACGCGCGCGCTACAGAACCGTGCAGGCGGCCGATATGTTATATCGCCATCGCATGAACGCATGGCTGGAGGCGCCCGGGTTGTCAGCGGTGGCACGCGATGAGCTGGCACGCGGGCTTGATGACTACATCAGCAAGACTGATCCCTGGCACACGCTGATCCAGGCCTGGTTGCAACGCACAGAGTTGGCATCAGAGGCATCGTTTCTGGGCGTCTGGCACCGGAGCACGGATTTTGTAGATCGCTACCGCCTGGCTGGCTTGAGCGAGGCGCTGGAGCGCGCCCGGGCACTGTCCCGTCGGCGGCCTGTATTGGGCAACACGACGCTGCCCTATTCGCAGACTCGTCTTGCCGTGCCGCTGATCATGCCGCACGCGCCCATCAAGCCGGTGTACGCGCGGGAAGTCGATATCGACGTGGTCCCGGAGGACCTTTCGGCGAGCAGGTTGGCGCCCCTCTCGGAGGCGATTCTCCTGAAGGCTGAAGCGCTGGGGTATGACCCGGTGCGCATTCTGCAATTCATGCAGGAGGAGATTCGCCCCCGGTGGTATCAGGGCGCCATGCAAGGTGCCGATACAACGCTCTCGCTGCGCTCTGGCAATGATGCGGATGCGGCCTTGCTGCTTAGCGCCTTGCTGCGAGCGGCATCCATTCCAACACGCTACCTCCATGGGGTAGTGCGCGTGCCGGTGGACGACATCTTCGACAGCACCGGTATCGCCGAGCCGCTGCAGCAGCTGCAGTTCCTGCAGCGCCATGGCCGTCCGGTATCGCCAGTCACTGCACAGGGCACCATCACGGCCTTCGATCTGGATTATGTCTGGCTGGCAGCACGTGTGGCATACGGCAATTATCGCGGCGCCCTGGTGGATCGTTCAGGGAGTGCGTGGGTGCCGATGATGCCGCTGGCGCAAGGCAATACACACGAGTTGGTGCAAGATTTTATTGCACTGGCAGATCAGGATATTTCCGATCTGCAAGGCGCGTGGCTGGAAAGCACACAGGGCGAATCCCTGGCGTCCTTCATCCTGTCGGGAACCTATTCATCCCTGGATGCAGAACAGGGCCTGGCGTTGTCTGCACTGCAGGATGAAGCCTGGCGCGGAAAGGCTGGCCATGATTTTTTGCCAGCGAACACGCCGTTCGAAGTCCGCGCGGTACGCGAGGAAGGCGCGGCGTTCCCGGCCTCACTGGTGCATCGGGTGCGTGTTACCTTGATGTCTGAAGGCCCTGCGCCTACCCCTTTGCTTTCCCACGAGCTGCTCTTGCCAGAGGTGAATAACCAGCGTCTGACGCTCTCCTGGCTGCCAGCGACGACGGACGTCCAGGATACGATCAACGCCTTTGGCGGCCTGGCCAGCACCCCCGCATGGCTGGTCAGCTTGCGCCCGCAGATCCGTTTGAACGGTGAGCGCGTTGCAGTCGGGGCAGGTGCCTTGTCGCTCGGCGAATGGCATCAGGCGCGTATCGAACTGATTGCACCCTATGGCGAGCAACGTATACAGCGCGCCTGGGCTGCCGGGGGGTATCAAGCCCTTTCGCTCATGGCACACCAGGGGCCAGCGGAAATCGATTACAGCTCCCGCAGTGAAGGCGACACCGAATACGCTGGTGCGCGACTGCTCAGCCAACTTGCGGCGCGTTATAACCGCCAGTGGTTCAAGGACGAACAGCAGCTGGCTGCCGTCTCGGGATTCAGCCTGGCTCATCCCTGGCCAGCACTGACAGTGGCCGCCAACGGCTACCGCCATGATTATGTGCTCGACACCTTGCAAGGGTTGCGCTGGGAAGCACTGACACTGGACGCCATGCTGCATGTTACGGAGCCCGTCTATCAGCAGGCAGGCCAGCAACACCGCGCGGCGCAATGGATGGGAGCCAGCGCGCTGCACGGTTCGTGGCTTGAAAGCGATATATTCCGTAGCAACTTCAGTGTCAGCGCCATTTCAGCAGATCTGGGGCTCAAGGAAGCACAGCGCCAGAATATTCCGCTGCTTACGTTGACCGCCGGCGACACGGTGCCCGGCGATCATGCGCCGCATGTCATACAGGATGTGCAGCGCTGGTTGGGCCGCGGCATGGAGGTCATGCTGCCCGCTACGTCAATTCAGTTTGATGAGTGGCAGGGCTCGGTCTGGCGTGTTACTGAACCGCAAACCGGTAGTGCGGGCTATTTTATCAGTGGCGGTCTGGCCGGGGGATCATCGGCCTCCTCGCAATGGCCCATGGACGATATCCGACGGGCATTGGCGTTGATCTACAGCGACCCGGCGCCAGCTGATTCTCCCATAGGCGCAATCAGAAAACTGGGCGGAACGGACTGGCTGATTGGCCGGCCCGGCGCAGCGGCACCGCCGCTGATGGTACAAGTGCTGGATATCCTGGGGCGCCCCAAGGCGGGTGTGCCCGTATATTTTTCGGTAGTTGCCGGTGACGCTGACGTTTCTGCTGAGCCTGTGTTAACGGACGATACCGGCATCGCGCTGGTGAATGCAGATTTTGGCTACAGTACCGGTAGCGGTGTGGTGTCTTACATGATGCTGAACCCGGGCGACAAGCAGCCGACCCGCGTATCAACATCGCTGGTGCAGGCGATGGCGGTGGACGCCGGATCTGGCGCAATGCGCACCAGTGCGCCATTTCGACTGATTCTCGCCCCGGGCGATGCGGATGAAGTGTCCGCGATTACCCAGCCTCCGCAGCTTTATAACAATCTGGATTCCGGCGGCGGCCGCTTTGTCGGCAATTTTGCGCTGCATGTCACCGATGCCTACGGCAACCCGGTTGCCAATGTCGGTGTCAGTGCGCAGTACGAGGTTGAACCTGAGCCCCGGCTTGTTCCCGGAGGGCTGGTAGATCATGCCACCGACTGTGCTGGAGAAATGGTGTGGCGTGGCTGCGCACGCGCGATCATCGAGATTGAGACGGATTATGCGGGACGCAGGATCTTCGGCTTTGTCAGAGCCGAAGGGCCGCCGTCAGCGGCGCAATCGGTCAGTGTTCAGATAGGCGCCCTGGCCGTGCGTTCCTTCGAGGATATTCCTGTCAGTAGCTCAATGAATACGCCGGCCATGTCGGCTACAGCGGTGTTTTCTCCCCAGGGGGAGCGCATTGACGCCACGGGTATCAATCAGGAGATGGCGTACAAGCAATATATCACCATCCATTGGCCGCAACTGGTCACCGAGCCTGTGCCGCCAGCCTGGTATGGCGAGTTGGCGGATATGTTCGCGAGCCACGATATTCATATCCACCCATCCGAGGCGCTGCGATTATTACCTGAAATCGAGAAGCTGGTGCCCGCCGAACCGGGCGACCTTGCCTTTGTATCCGACGGTGTGGATATCGCCAGCCGGTATCAAGGAGACGGTGTCTTCGAGCTGACCATTACCGGGAGGGAGACACCGGGGCGGTTTCCCATATGGATGACCGGCTCTGTGGAGTTCCCGCTCACCGCATTTCACGGTGAGCGTGGCCCCCGGCACCTTTTCAGAGTGACCCCGGGGTTTGAGGAATGGCAGCTCAGGGCCGGTGACGCGCATTCGCTGGTGGCGACCCAGGTCAACGAGCGGATCAGCTATAGCATGGAGCAACAACCGGCCGGTGACGTATGGGTGCTGGAGCCTGGCATCGCCGCAGTGACGTCCTCCCACCCGGACGCGCCGGAGCAGATTCCGCTGCGCATTGTCGCGCCAGGCGTGTATGAGACCGATACCGGTGTGCAGGTGGAAACCTGGCTACGCCCTGCCAATTATCCGGCAGACGGCCACAGACTGCGGTTTTTACAGGATGACAGCCTGCTGTTTTCCGGTGGCTTTTCAGCCCCTGCCCCGGCGACGCTTATGCCGGGTGTCGAGGTGAAGCCGGAAGCCTCGCACGCCCTGGAGTATGAGGTACTGCCGCACCGTATTCGTTCCGAGCCTGTGGCGCCGGCATTGCATTTGCCGATCTTTATGGCGCCTGCTCAAGATCATCTTTTTGCGGCGGTGCGGGCTGTCGATGTTCACAACGACTGGTCATGCACCCAGGGTCAGCAGATCTCCTTTACGTTAAGCCACGAGGCCACCGTTACCGTCTCCGTGGGTGCGCAGGTGCTGGTTGATGCAGAGGTATTTCCGGCGGGCAGGCACGACGTTCCCTACGCAGCCGGCATGGGCTTCCGTGATTACGAGATGCTGGCTGTATCGTCCCTGGACGGCCACATCGAAGAGCGCACTGGCAAGATTCTGGTGTCAGCCAGATCCAACCCCTTGCCCATCGGCCACACACTGGTTGAGGGCGTCAACCTGTTCAATGGCGGCTTGTCTCTGACGCGCGAAGACTTTCGGCTGGACGGCCGCGGGCCGGGTATCGCACTGCAGCGCTTCTTCAATTCCGCCGCGAGCGAAGATGCCAGCCCCTTCGGTCGTGGCTGGGGGCATATTTTCAACGGTTACGTGGAATCCATGGGCTGTGGCGCATGGCGCGTTGCGGGCGGCCCGGGCGGTGGCGGCCAGTTCTTTGAGGGTGATAGCTTTGCTGAAGATGGTGAAATGGTGCCGGGCAAGGGCTACAACGGCACGCTGCGCCGCACACTCAGCAGCTCCAGCTCCTCGTTCGATTACTTCAGCAAGGACGGTACGCGCTATCACTACATCGTCATACCGGAGTATCGCGTCCGCAACCGCTGGCTGCTCAGTTATATCGAGGACACCAACGGCAATCGGGTGACGCTGGACTATGACACCACCGTGAGCCAGCCCAGGTTGCGTGCCGTCACCGATGGCGCCGGACGCTCTCTGGTGTTCAGTTATAGCGAGAAATTTGTCGGTGAAGCCGTACGTTTTGAGCTCGTGGAGTCGATCCAGGGCCCCATGGGATATCGGGTGGATTACGCGTACGACGAGCATGGACGGCTCACTTCGGTGCGCAAGCATAACCCGGGCCATGACGACAGCGTCGAGGTCTACCAGTACGCAGATATTGACGAAATCAGCTCTATTGAGGATTTCCTTAAACGGTATCAGCTGGAGGGCGTCACAGATCCTCTGGGTTACACCACCGAATACACCTATGAATCCTTACCGCTTTCCTGGCGTGATGTTGCCATGCCGGGCATTGCGGTAACCGGCATTGACCGCCAGACACGACAGAACGGCACGGTGTCCATGCGTTTCCAATATGGTGCGCGCATCGGCGAGGAGGCCCCGACAACACGCGTCAATAATTTCCGCGGCGATAATGTGGATTACGTCATGACGGCGCAAGGCCTGGTGCTCTCCCAGTCCCTGCCGCGTATCGACTATCAGTGGGATGATGACATCCTGCTGCGTGCCGAGACGGTGCGCTCCTCAGCGGGCCCACTCAAAACGACCTATGACTATGATGATCACGGCAACGTGATACGTGAGCGCCTGCAGAGCGAGCCGGCGCTGGAGCGACGCTATTATTCGCCGAGTCAGTTCGCCAACGGCGCTATCAAAAACAGATTGCGCAGCCAGACAGATCGCAACGGCCATGAGACGCGTTTTACCTATGACGGTCGCGGGAACCTGCTGAGAACGCAATACCCGGACGGCACGGAGGAGGAATACAGCTATGCCGGCAACGGTGATCGCCTGCGAGCGGTGGATCGTAACGGCTGGGGCACCTCCTACAACTATGACCGGGCAGGGCATGTTATCCGCATAGAGCCGGAGCTCTGTTGCAGCAAAACCCTGACCTGGAACGACCTGGGACATCAGACCGGTGAAGCAATAGCGCGTGATAAAAGAGCAATCAGATACCGCCGTGATATGTTCGGGCGCTTGCTTGAGGCGAGCCACCCGCTGGGTATCACTGAGCACTACGCCTACGATGCAGCGGGGAATCGTGTTCTTCATATAAACCGCAATGGCTTCGAGACGCACTGGCAATACGACGAAGCCGGGCGCAGGGTGCACGAAACACGGACCGTGCCTGGCGGCGACGACGAGCAGACGAGTTGGTCTTACGACGCCCATGGCAATCTGGTGGCCGAGACCGACGCACTGGGCATCGTGACCACGCATATCTGGAACGATCACGATCATCGCACGGCGAGCAGCACCCAGGGCGGCGCCGACGGTGTCCGTGCGGTGCAGTACGCGGTTGACGAGCAAGGCTGGATCTTGCACGAAGACCGGGGCAACGGCAGAACGGATAGCTGGAGCTATTCCCCGCGCGGGCTGCCCCTGACACATACCGATGCGGATGGCGAGATCACGCTTTACGGTTACGACGAGCAGGGCAACCGGACATCCGAAACCAACCGGCTTGGCGACACCGTCACCTATGTTTATGACACCATGCATCGCATGGTGCGCCAGGAGGCGCCCCTGGGCCGCACGTTGCTCTGGGCCTACGATGGCCACGATAACGTGGTCGCTGAAACCGATGCCAATGGCAACCGCATCGTGCGCGACTGGACGCAGGACGGCCAGCTCGCCCGGCAACGGCATTACGGCGCGGACGACGCGCTGTTATCCGAACAACAACACACCTACAACAACCTGGGCGACCGGACGCTGAGCCTCAACAGCCGCCGTGCGGCAACCCGCTATACCTATGACGAGGCAGGGCGCCTGACTCGCCTCGAGCGCCCCGCGCCGTTGGGGGCGATCACCTATACCCACGACGATGCCGGCAATGTGCTCACCGAAGCCTGGCCAAATCAGAACGTGATCCAGCGCAGTTGGGATCACCGCAATCGCCTGCGCCAGGCCGCCGACGATCAGGGCCTGCTGGAAGCCTTCAGCTATGATGCCCGCGGCGCCGTGCTGAGCGAAACCGACGCCCGCGGCACCGTGACCCGCTACCACTACAACGCGTTCGGCGAGCGCAGCGCCGCCTTCATGCCACAGCATGCGGAAGACGAGCTGGAAATCCGTTACGTCTATGACAACCAGGGCAACCTGCGTTACCGGCACATCAACGACACCCTGAGCGTGCACCCCGAACAGACCTGGGAAACGGTCTACGATGTGCTGAACCGCCCCGTCAGCGAGATCAATCCCCTGGGCCAGGCGCAGCACACCACCTACGATGCCGAAGGCAACCCCGTCCTGCGTCAGGACGCCCGCGGCGGCACCCATGTGCAGGTGTTCGACGCCCTCGGCCGCCTGGTCCATGTGACCGACCCACTGGGCCAGGTGCGCCAGCTGGATTATGACGCCCACGGCAATCTCGTCAGCGAAACCGACAGCCGCGACATCGAGACGCGCTACGCCTACGACGGCCTGCATCGCCGCACACGCACCTGGCGTGACGGCGTGCTGGTGCTGTCCGAAGATCACGACGGCGAAGGCAACCTGCTCCGGCGCCGTGACGCTAACGGCTATACCACCACCTGGGAATACAATGATGCCAACCTGGTCAGCCGCGAAGTCGGCGAAGCCGCTGCCGTGGTGGTGCACACCTACGACGCCCAGGGCAACCTGATCACCCGCCGTGACGCCGAGAACCAGCAGACCCACTGGAGCTACGACAAGCGCGGCCAGCGCCTCACACAGACCGACCCCCGCAACCAGGTCACCACCTTTGCCTACGACGCCAACGGCAATCGGACAACACGCACCACCCCGGAAGGCGGGGTCTGGCAGACCGACTGGACCCTGGCCAACCTGCCCGAGCGCGTGACCGACCCTGTGCAGAACACCACGCACTACCACTACACCGGCGAAGGCGCCCGCCTCCAGGTGACCGATGGCGCGGGCCGGCAGACCCACTGGACCTACGACCCCCTGGGTCGGCCGCTGCAGCAGCGCTACCCGGACAGCACCATCCACGCCTATCTGGAGTACGACGCCCACGGCAACCTGCGCCTGGAGAGCCTGCCCGACGGCACCCTGATCGAGCACGACTACGACGCCCTGGACCGCCGCACCGCCCGCCGGCTGCTGGATACGAACCTCAGCGCACTGGCCAGCGAAGCCTATGCCTACGACGCCAACAACAACCTGCTGAGTGTGACAGAAACCCTGACCGCAGAAGGCGGCGCCGCCCGGACCACAGCCTACCGCTACGACCGCTTCGACCGCCTGATCCACCAGACCGACCACTTCGGGCAGACGGTCAGCTACAGCTACGACGACAACGGCAACCGCACTCCGACGGTGTATGTGGACCCGGATGGCGAAGAGCCCATACCGGCCTTCAATCGTCGCCTGACGGATGAAACCTTCCAGCTGGAGCCGTTCCAGCGAGTGAATAGCGGCTACAAGAGCCTGGATTACGCTGCCGCAGCAGGCTCGTCTGTCCTGAATGTGCCCATCGCGCTGGCCAATGCGGGGCTGAATGCCCTGTCGCTTCCGAGCCGGGCCGGGGCGGCGTACTTTGATGTCACGGTTGAGGAGTTTGAGACTCACACCGCCTCGCTCACGGCGTCGACGGGGCCAGCAGCCCTCCTTCTGATGACGGGGAGTTTCCCGTCGCGACTCCCCGGGATGCTGCATCGAAGCCGTAAAATCAGCGAAGCGGTAGATACTGCTCCCCAGCGGCAAACACGGGTTGTGGAGAACCAGCGCGTCCCGCAGATCAATACGGTGCAGACAGGCGGACAAGGTTCCCGATACGATAATGCCGTACCGGATATCTCGGAAGCGCCGGTGAGTCGGCGGGCGCAGGCGGTGGTTCCAAACAACAATACGGCTGCCATTCGAGCGGAAGCGGCGGCGAATGTCCGACAAGGAAGACAAATATTGCGTGAGGCTCGTCCGGATCTTCCCGTATCCGAACGAAATCAGCTTATTCGAGCTTTTGATCTAGAAACATTCCGGGTTAACACACTTGCTCAAGAATTGACTGAATTCCGTTATTTTGATGGAGTTAATGCACAGTTGGGAGGTAGGTGGTCTACATCGGAATGGTTGTCCACGCCACAATCTAGGATCGAACGATTGGCACTCCCCAATAATAACGCTACTCAAGCAGCTACGGTTAGGTTGCAGCCGGGCACAACGGTGTTTCAAGGTAGAGTGGCGCCGCAGACTCAGTACGGCAGCCACCTAACCGGCGGGGCTGATCAAACATATAATGTCTTGGGTCCAAGAGCGATTATTGAGGAGCTTCCGTAATGAATGCACACCTAAAAACGTGGGCTGAAACTGAGCTTCATGCATATACAATGGACATCCCTGCTCCGGGGGTTGATGAAGAACGACGGGCAGGAATGGAAATGATAGCTGCGACTGCACAGCGTCTAATTGATGCTTTGGATTGTAATGATCTCAGTAAAGCAAAGCTGGAGGTCCTCACTTTCTCAAGGCAGGGGTCAGACGTATACTTTGAGCAGCCAGAAAGCTTCAAGCCATTAGCGAAAGCTATTGGAGAAATTCGCAAGGAAATAATCTAAAAGGGGGGGCAAACAATCCCGCCCGCTCTTTAGGTAACGATGTTCCGTATGCGCCTCATGCTGCTAGACAGCAGCTAGAAACCGTCCATGGTGCAGGCAGCGTGACTTCTACGACCGTTCCGCCGCTGGGTGGCAGGAACGTTCTCCTGACAGGGCAACGCTATCCTGTGACCGGGATCGTCTTTGACCGGCGAGGCTTTCCGATCTTTGATGATGTGGCTCGTTTTGACACGCGCCTGCCAGTTGATCAGTTCAGAGGGGCGAGTTACACACAACAAATGCAAATGGCCACATCTGATTTGGCGGAAGCCGTTGGTAGAGGGCAGGTCCGTACCGCCAGTTTCACGGATGCCCAGTTGCAGCAGATAAGAAGCGGTTCGCCAAGGATTGATGGTTATTCGTGGCACCATCACCAAGATACTGGCCGCATGCAGTTAGTTCCGCGAGATATTCATAAACGTACCGGCCATCTTGGTTGGGAAGGGATGTCACAAGGGCGATAGCGTCATGGTTACTACAGGATTAACGAAAGAAGATAGTGAGACCATCGGATTTGTGGTCGCCAGTCTGTTTTCGTCGGCTATCGATACCGGTGAACTGAGAGAGTGGGCAGTGCTGACAGTGGGGGAGATGGATGTTTCCGAGATGCCAGGATATTTGCTTGATCTAATGGAGTTTGACGGGCCATTGTCGTCCGTTTACCGCATCGTTGGATTTGATCCTGTTTGGAATAGATCCGATGATGAAGATCTCGCATTAACGGGTTTGGCGATAAAAAGGAATAAGAAAATCTACGATATGCCCGCGTCTCCTGATGCGATTCAACAGAGTTTGTCGGAGAATCACGAGGTAGAGGAAATGTTTCGAAGGATTTTCCCGTTTATCAATTTCTAGAGTCAAATACTACGTTAAGTCGTGGAGCGGAAGTGCGGGCAATTATGGGCATCTGAGTCCTGAGCGGTGGGCTGCGCATATTCGCGTATTGATGAACTGGCTACGCACAACTATAACCGGATTTTGTCGGAAGGCCTGTCTGGTGTTGCGCATGTTCATCGCGCGGTAGGTGCGGATCTTATCGATATTTGTCGAACCCAGGGAAATATCAGTGGACGCATGGGGCGAACGGCGCGGGTCGGCAGACCCACTGGACCTACGACCCCCTGGGCCGGCCGCTGCAGCAGCGCTACCCGGACAACACCATCCACGCCTATCTGGAGTACGACGCCCACGGCAACCTGCGCCTGGAAAGCCTGCCCGACGGCACCCTGATCGAGCACGACTACGACGCCCTGGACCGCCGCACCGCCCGCCGGCTGCTGGATACGAACCTCAGCGCACTGGCCAGCGAAGCCTATGCCTACGACGCCAACAACAACCTGCTGAGTGTGACAGAAACCCTGACCGCAGAAGGCGGCGCCGCCCGGACCACCGCCTACCGCTACGACCGCTTCGACCGCCTGATCCACCAGACCGACCACTTCGGGCAGACGGTCAGCTACAGCTACGACGACAACGGCAACCGCACCCGCCTGCTGTCCTCCGCCGGGCATGTCACCCAATACCGCTACGACCGCCGCAACCGCCTGAGCAGCGTCGCCACCCAGGACGGCGAGACCCGCTACAGCTACCGCCGCACTGACCAGCTCAGCCGCATCGCCTACCCCCATGGCGGCGTGAGCGATTACGGCTACGACACCGGCCACCGCCTGACCAGCCTGGTCCACCGCCACCACGGCGGCGAAGTGGCCCGCTACGGCTACCAGTACGACGGCAACGGCAACCGTACTCAGCAGACCGAACACAACGGCTTCGGGGAAGAAATCACCACCTACACCTACGACGCCGCCGACCGGCTCCAGGCCGTGCACTACCCGGACAAGGCTGAAGCCTACACCTTCGACGACGCCTGGAACCGGGTCACTGAGACCGTCACCGACCTGGCCAGCGACGAGCTGCTCAGCAACAAGACCCTGACCTACAACAGCCGCCACCAGCTCACTGATATCACCGACAGCGTGGATGCAGCCCACAACGCCACCTTCGGCTACGACGCCAACGGCAACCAGATCAGCAAGGTCCAGGGCGGCAACACCACCACCTTCACCTACGACGCCCGCAACCACTTGCGCGAGATCACCCAGGGCGGCTCCACCCTGGGCCAGTTCCTGTACGACTACCGGGGAATGCGCACCGAGAAGCAGGGCGAGCGCGGCATCGAGCGCTACACCCACGACGACCAGGCCGTGCTGTTCCAGAGCGACGGCAACAACACCCTGACGGCCCGTTACGACTATGGCCCGGACCGCCTGCTGAGCCTGCGAGCGGCCAACAGCCTCCCCGAGTATTACCTGTTCGATGCCCTGAACAGCCCGATCGCGCTAACACGGCGAGACGGCACAGTAAGCGCCCGCTACAGCTACGATGCCTGGGGCAATACACGGCAGCAAAGCGGCACCTCCTTCAACCGCTTCGGCTTCACCGGCCACGAACATGATCAGGAAACCGGCCTGATCTACGCCAAGGCGCGCTACTACGACCCGGAAACCGCCCGCTTCCTGAGCCAGGACCCCTGGTCTGGCGATGTGAGCATGCCGCCGAGCCTGCATAAGTACCTGTATGCGTATCAGAACCCGACGGTGTATGTGGACCCGGATGGGTGGCAGCCCATCTGTTTGGTGGACCGTGTCTACACCCATCAGTGCGGGGCAGGCGACCAGCACGTCAGCGGCCAGCCGGTCGCCGACGTCAGCAATATCCAGCCCAGACCGGAGAATCCGAGGGACCGGCGCAATGCGGACTGTGTCGCGGACAGAAGAAACTGCAACCTGTTTGAGCTGGATCGCGAAGACGGCCGACGTGCAGCTGCTGCGGCAGGACAGCGACAGGTAGCAGAAGCGGAAAGTAACCCGGGCGCCCGTGACTGGCTTGAAGAGCTTCTGGCCGAAGGTTCGCCCGGGCAACGTCAGTTGCGGGAAACGCATGCGCAAGCGATCCAGATGACGAACACAATGGGCGATGTCGCTTGTGACGCAACGCCTGTGTGCAGTGCGTTTGTCCTTAAGGAAGGCCGCCTCCCGGTCAGTGAGCAGGAGCTGGCAAACTGGGAGCGAGCCATTTATGCCGTTCCTGGTGGTATGATGGCGACGAAGGGCGTTCAGAGTATTCGTGGGCGTTCTTCGGGTGCGGCTGAAGCAGTTACAAACAGAGAGGTGGCAACTGTCGGTGGGCGGAGGCCTATCAATAGTCAGTACGCTGGCCAGACACATCCCTCTGGAGTGAGGTTCGACGAAAGGGGATTCCCAGATTTCTCTCCGCACAGCAGAGCTCAAGTCGAACTTGACGGGTTGACAGGGAATTACGCGAAGGACGCCTTGGTAGCGAATAGGGCCGTGGGATTGCCACAGACTCCATCTGGTTATGTTTGGCATCACGTGGAAGATGGTAGAACGATGCAGCTGATACCGCAGGAAATTCATAATGCTGTGCGCCATACAGGTGGTGCGGCAGTGATTCGGCATAGAGGCACTCAATGATCGATATTTTAGGTGGGCGCAGTCTATCGGAAGAGGAGATCCGTAATGTTGAACAGGATATGAGGGTCTCTTTCCCCGTTGATTATCGGCATTTTGTCGCGAAACACGATGGCGCAAAACCAAAACTGAATATCTTTTCGATTTCAGAATCGAACGAATCCGGGATCAATGAGTTCATTCCTTTACATCGGATCCGCAAGGAATGTAATTTTATTGAGAATTTGGTTGATGGCCGCATTCCGATCGCATGGGCTGAAGGGGGTAACTATGTTTGCCTGGACGTCTTGGCCGGAGGCGGTGTCTTTTTCTGGGACCACGAAGAACCGAAAAGGGATACAAAACTGGCGGACAGCTTCTCGCGTTTCATTGAGCTGCTCGAGCCATTCGATCCGGGCAGCGTTGAGCTCAAGCCTGACCAAGTAAAGAGCGCATGGATCGATCCAGAGTTCTTGAAGTCCCTCGATCAGAAGAAGTAGTCGATGCCCGGTGTTTTCCGAACAACTTTATGGCGGGATCCTGCTTCCTGTCGATGAACCGGTAAGCTCTTTAATAATCTGTACCCCTTCCGCTTCGCTGTAACCACGGCGGCGAAGTGGCCCGCTACGGCTACCAGTACGACGGCAACGGCAATCGTACTCAGCAGACCGAGCACAACGGCTTCGGGGAAGAGATCACCACCTACACCTACGACGCCGCCTGGAACCGGGTCACTGAGACCGTCACCGACCTGGCCAGCGACGAGCTGCTCAGCAACAAGACCCTGGCCTACAACAGCCGCCACCAGCTGACCGACATCAGCGACAGCATCGAGCCGGCCCACAACGCCACCTTCGGCTACGACGCCAACGGCAACCAGATCAGCAAGGTCCAGAGCGGTAACACCACCACCTTCACCTACGACGCCCGCAACCACCTGCGCGAGATCACCCAGGGTGGCTCCACCCTGGGCCAGTTCCTCTACGACTACCGGGGCATGCGCACCGAGAAGCAGGGCGAGCGCGGCATCGAGCGCTACACCCACGACGACCAGGCCGTGCTGTTCCAGAGCGACGGCAACAACACCCTGACCGCCCGCTACGACTACGGCCCGGACCGCCTGCTGAGCCTGCGGGCGGCCAACAGCCTCCCCGAGTATTACCTGTTCGATGCCCTGAACAGCCCCATCGCGCTAACACGGCGAGACGGCACAGTAAGCGCCCGCTACAGCTATGACGCCTGGGGCAACACCCGCCAACAAAGCGGTACCTCCTTCAACCGCTTCGGCTTCACCGGCCACGAACACGATCAGGAAACCGGCCTGATCTACGCCAAAGCCCGGTATTACGACCCGGAGACGGCCCGCTTCCTGAGCCAGGACCCGTGGTCAGGCGATGTGAGCATGCCGCCGAGCCTGCATAAGTACTTGTATGCCTATCAGAACCCGACGGTGTATGTGGACCCGGATGGGTGGGCAGCACTGATCTCAGATGAGCTGCAGCGCGTCTATGCCGCCGCAGACGAGGAGCGCAGCTTCAGACGGCCCAGCGGTGCCATACAGGACGTGGTTCGGGCCAATGATCTGGGCGATCACCTGAAAACCTTCAGCCGGAGTAGCAACTGGGGCGGGGAAAGCTACACCTACCTCGACGCCTCGGGTGTGAGGGCACTCCGGGACGTGCTGGCTGGCAGCGGCGGGGGTGATCTGCCGACAGCGATCATAGTGCGCGAAGCAGATGAAAGCCCGAGTGCTGCGTTCAGCAGTGCGCGAGACAAGATTGGAGGGCATGCCCCGTCCTCAACCATGTGGGAGTTGTTGCGGCGCCTGAACCGCACGGATGCCGGACAACCGATTGATGTCAGTGAAGCCTTTGATCACTCGGTTGCCAGGACGTGGCTGCGAGCCGAGGACCACGGGACAGCGCGCTTCAGAGATTCTGTGGTCACGGAAGGGATGACTTACGGTTGGTTCGCCGAGATGGTAACGTCTATCCGTCTGGCGGGTGATGCGAATGCACCACAAGGGATGCGCCAGGCTGCCCGGACGGACGCTACGCTAGGTGCGATGCCGTTGCCGCTGGTGAGTAGAGTTACGAGTGGGGCAAGATCGCTAGATGATTTGTCTCGCGCCGCTGGTGCATTAGATCGCGGAGGCTTGTCCGCTGCGGGACGAGCACTTCAGAAGCACGGCAGTCGTTCCGGCAGTGTGTTTCCTGCAGCTCAGGGGAATCCAGCCGCTATTAATCGACAGGGTCAAAACGTTGTTGACGACATTCTGACTGCTCCCGGAAATACAACTGTTACGCGCCATCATGCGCGTTTTGGCAATGTAACTGAGGTCCGAGCACCTGATGGTCGTGGAGTTCGATATGGCGACAGGGGAGAGTTCTTGGGGTTCTTGGAGCCGCGCTTATGACTTTCATCGTAGAAATAGCCAGTAGTCCAGATCGTGATGATTTGGTTGCTGAAATTTGGTGGAACGATCAGATGGTCGCCGAATTGCGTCGATCGCCAGATGGTGGCCGTTATATCGACCTCTACCCGAGCCCTTCACGTGTGCCGTGGTCTTTTAGTCTTGATGATTGGACTAAGGCTGTTGAGGAGGCGAAAAGTCAGCTAGGCTAATGTCACAAGTTGTTAGCCGAGATAAATATACGCATAAAAACTACCGAAAATTCCGGAATTTTGACTTTCGGAATGCAAGAGCTAAGAAGGGCTCTTGCAGAAGGCGGCAAGGAGAGTAAAGTTAAAAGCTATATTTTCAAGAACGAGAAAGGCACTGGAATTGTCTACCTGAACGATTCAGGTGGTAAGGCAATAGGCGCAGTGCTGATTGGAACTTTAGGGAACGAAGAAATCTCATTGGCGAAGTCGAAATCATAGTCACCCACCATTCTCGTTATCGCTGACAAGAAACATGGCTTTGGGCTGACACAAAACACAGCCTCCGGCTGAAAGCCTGTAAGCTCTTTAACAATCCTCGACGCCTCGGGTGTGAGGGCACTCCGGGACGTGCTGGCTGGCAGCGGCGGGGGTGATCTGCCGACAGCGATCATAGTGCGCGAAGCAGGGGAAAGCCCGAGTGCTGCGTTCAGCAGTGCGCGAGACAAGATTGGAGGGCATGCCCCGCCCTCAACCATGTGGGAGTTGTTGCGGCGCCTGAATCGCACGGATGCCGGGCAACCGATTGATGTCAGTGAAGCCTTTGATCACTCGGTTGCCAGGACGTGGCTGCGAGCCGAGGACCACGGGACAGCGCGCTTCAGAGATTCTGTGCGGGAGCGCACGGGTAATTCAGCGTCAACCCAAGCCACGGAAGGGATGACTTACGGTTGGTTCGCCGAGATGGTAACGTCTATCCGTCTGGCGGGTGATGCGAATGCACCACAAGGGATGCGTCAGGCTGCCCGGACGGACGCTACGCTAGGTGCGATGCCGTTGCCGCCTGTGGGTAGAGTTGGAGCGGCGACGAAGAGGGTGGGATACCATGCAACCCATCCTGACGTAGTTCCACTAATTCAGCAGGGCGGGTTTAGAGCGGGGACTGCTCCGGGTCGATTGGGTTCTTCTGGAACATATGTGAATAATACCCGTGCTGGAGCGATTGCTGAGTTCCAGTATCACAATCCGGGTGTGACACCTTCCGTATTGAGAGTTGAATACAGCCCTGGCGTGAATGCTTCTGCGGCTGTGGCGCCAAGAAACTATGTGGAGAATTTTCCTCTCCACAATGTGGATAGTGTGTCGGCTCCGTCCATGCGGCTTCCGGGCACGATGGACACCAATGTTTTAAACGGAAGTGTGAGGATCGTAGAATGAAAAAGGAGAAAGTCAGATGTTGGAAGGTGGGGATGAATGGCGAATTATTCATTACCTACCCAGAAGGGGATATGGGGCACCGCCTCATATGCTGTGGAAATTGCGGTGAAATCCATGCTGTGAACGTAACAAAGCAGCTATACATTGAGCCGGATTTGGAAGAACATCTGCGCAGTGTGATGTGCTCGAAATGTGGTCGACTTCTGGCGGGAAATTGGATGTATTATCCAGAGCATCACATAGATGATGGCGGGAGGGTTTGCAAATTCGAAAGGTCTTATAAAATTCCAATCGATGCTGATTCAGTCGTTGTCGAGTTTCCCGAGGTCTTTTCGTAAAGGGAAAATACACACAATTAATTCAAACCGTAAGTTGCAGGCACAGACCGAGCATGCCTGCGACGGCTCTACTAGTCCGCCGCACCGCCCGCCGGCTGCTGGATACGAACCTCGGCGCACTGGCCAGCGAAGCCTATGCCTACGACGCCAACAACAACCTGCTGAGCGTGACAGAAACCCTGACCGCAGAAGGCGGCGCCGCCCGGACCACCGCCTACCGCTACGACCGCTTCGACCGCCTGATCCACCAGACCGA
>NZ_JAIOUB010000011.1 GCF_019931215.1 Alcanivorax limicola | reverse complement strand
CGAACACGATCAGGAAACCGGCCTGATCTACGCCAAGGCGCGCTACTACGACCCGGAAACCGCCCGCTTCCTGAGCCAGGACCCCTGGTCTGGCGATGTGAGCATGCCGCCGAGCCTGCATAAGTACTTGTATGCGTATCAGAACCCGACGGTGTACGTGGACCCGGATGGGCATTGCCCTCGTTTGGCAGCCGATAGCAGCTACTGTTACCTCAAGGAACTGGAGCGGGTGGCTATAGATCACCGCATCGACATGGACAGTGTCAGTGGGATGCGCGAAGCGACCTGGCGCCAAGCTGCGGAAGACAGGCGTTTGGCGGATCAGACACGGACAGGGCTGGCGGTCATGGCGGCACCCGCCGCTGTACTGGGCAGTGTAAAGGCAGCCACCTCGTTGTACTTCCGTAACCCGGAAGCGCTTGCTCTCCTTGGAGGCGAGGCTGGGCTGTTCGTTGGCGCCATGCTGTCCGGGGCGGATACGCCCCTGTCCATGCCCGCGTCGGCGGGCAGAAGGGCTTTACAAAGCGGGATGCAGCAGGGCCAGGCGGCCATGGAGGTTGCCAGGAACAGGAGCGCAGGGCGTTCCCTGGCGGAGGTCAGTGATGTACCGTTGGCACCAAGCGGTGCGACGGGTAGAGTGACGGAGGCTGCTGGTGCGCCGGGGAGTGTTACAAAGGGCAGAGACGAGGTTGTTGACGTTTACCGAGTTTTTGGTGGAGACGCACGAGCGCAAGGGTTTTCGTGGACAACTACAGATCCTCGAACTGTGACTGATTTTAGGGATGCTGCAGGCTTGCCATCAGGAGGCGCTAGTGGATCCACGAATACGGCTGACTTTTTAATCAAGGGTAAAGCGAATTCCGCGGATATTATTAAATCAAGATCGGCATTACCATTAGATGGGAACGAAGGCGGGCTTATCGAGTTGATAATCGATCCGAGAAACGTAGACATAGTCGACTTTTCAGTGCTCAATCCGTAGGGTTAATCAATGGAAAACAAGTACGCAGGAATGACAGTGAATGAGCGTCTTTACGTTAGCGGACTGATGGACGAATTTGATGAAGCTTTTAAGGAAAAAAATGCGGAAAAAATGCGAAATATTCTTGAGAGGGTAGGCCTGACTGAAGAATCTATAAAGCCTATTATAGAAGATATAGAGTCGTAATAATAAATTGTTTTTCGGGCTTTAACTCGGGGCGCAATTTGTGTGAGCTGCCGAGGAGCGCAGCCTCGGGCGGCCCAGTGGTGCCCTGCAGCGGGTGGATCGATCCAGAGTTTTTGAAGTCTCTCGATCAGAAGAAGTAGTCGATGCTCGGTGTTTTCCGAACAGTTTTATGGCGGGATGCTACTTCCTGCCGATGAACCCGTAAGCTCTTTAACAATCTGTACTCCTTCCACCTCGCCGCCACCACGGCGGCGAAGTGGCCCGCTACAGCTACCAGTACGACGGCAACGGCAATCGTACTCAGCAGACCGAGCACAACGGCTTCGGGGAAGAAATCACCACCTACACCTACGACGCCGCCGACCGCCTCCAGGCCGTGCACTACCCGGATAAGGCTGAAGCCTACACCTTCGACGCCGCCTGGAACCGGGTCACTGAGACTGTCACAGACCTGA
>NZ_JAIOUB010000001.1:837954-1369417 GCF_019931215.1 Alcanivorax limicola | reverse complement strand
TGGCCTTCCATGCCCACGGGCGGGTAGCCGGCGGCTTTGGCCTGCTCGGCGACATTGTCGGCCAGGGCCTTGACGTGGCGACTGGAAGTGCCGGTGGCGATCACCATGTTGTCCGCAATGCTGGTGAGCTCGCGCACATCCAGGCTGGAGACATTGCGCGCCTTGAGTTCTTCAAGGGCGTTGATGATGGTGTCGAGTAAATCCGGAGTGCTGGCTGTCATGCGGTCCCTGGGTCGGTTGAGGAAGTGTCAGCGGTGCTGTCGGTACGTTGCACTACATTATACAGATGATGGCGGTGGATATATGCCTCTACGTCCGCAGGCAGTGCCGGGCAGTGCCCCCGTTGGGCCAGAACGTCACGCACGGCGGTGGCAGAGACGTCCAGAAACGGGCGTTTGAGCATCAGGCGCCGCCCGGCGGGGGTCTGGCACAGGGTGCCTGCATCGCCTTCGGGAAAGGTGGCGAGCACACCGGCGCGGGCTCTGCGGGCGCCGGGGCGCGGCAAGACGGCGAGATGACACAGGGCAGGGTAGTCCTGCCACTGGCGCCAGGTGTGCAGGGTGGCCAGGCTGTCGGCGCCGATGACCAGCACCAGTGGCCGCTCGCCGGCCACGCTGCGGAAGTGCTGCAGGGTGCGCAGGCTCCAGGAGGGGCCGTCCTGGCGCAGTTCCCAGTCGTCGGCAATCAGCTCCGGGTAGCGGGCGACGGCCAGGCGCAACATGGCCAGGCGGTGTTCGCCGTCGGCCTGTGGCTGATCGCGGTGCGGGGGCACAGCGTTGGGGAGCAGATGGACCGGGCACCGCAACGCGCGGGCGATTGCCCGGGCGCCGTTGATATGCGCCCGGTGGATCGGATCAAAGGTACCGCCAAACAGGACGACCGGGCCGTGGGCAACGGTCATTCGCGCACGTGCCCGTCACCCAGCACCACCCATTTCTGGCTGGTCAGGCCTTCCAGCCCCACCGGGCCACGAGCGTGGATCTTGTCGGTGGAGATGCCGATTTCGGCGCCCAGGCCGTATTCAAAGCCGTCGGCAAAACGGGTCGAGGCGTTGACCATCACCGAGGCCGAGTCGACTTCGCTGAGGAAGCGGCGGGCGCGGGTGTAGTTCTCGGTGATAATGCTTTCCGTATGGCCAGAGCTGTACTGATTGATATGTGCTATGGCTTCGTCCAGCCCGGCGACGATCTTCACCGCCAGTATGGGTGCCAGATATTCTTCTGACCAGTCGGCCTCTGTGGCGGCCAGCATCGCGGGCACCAGTGCCCGGGCACGGTCGCAGCCGCGCAGTTCCACCCCGGCGGCGAGCAGCTGCTCGGCCAGTGCGGGCAGCACCTCAGCGGCGATGCCCTCGGCTACCAGCAGGCTCTCCATGGTATTGCAGGTGCCATAGCGGTGGGTCTTGGCGTTCATGGCCACGGGAATGGCCTTGGCCAGGTCCGCCTGGTCATCGATATAGACGTGGCAGTTGCCATCCAGGTGCTTGATCACAGGGACGCGGGCATCGCGGCTGATGCGCTCGATCAGGCCCTTGCCGCCGCGGGGTACGATCACGTCGACGTATTCAGGCTGGCTGATCAGGGCGCCTACAGCGGCGCGATCGGTCGTCTCGATGACTTGCACGGCGTCTTCGGGCAAGCCCGCTTCCTTGAGGCCAGTGCGGATACAGGCCGCGATGGCCTGATTGGCGCGAATCGCCTCAGAGCCTCCCCGCAGAATGGCCGCATTGCCGGATTTCAGGCACAGGGCGGCGGCGTCGATGGTGACGTTGGGGCGTGATTCATAAATGATGCCGATGACGCCCAGGGGAACGCGCATGCGGCCCACCTGGATGCCGCTGGGGCGGTAATTCAGGTCGGTTATGCCGCCCACGGGGTCGGGCAGGGCTGCCACTTGCTCCAGGCCCTCCAGCATGGCGTCAAAGCGCGCCGGGGTCAGTTCCAGGCGGTCCAGCAGTGACGGCTCCAGGCCGTTGTCACGGCCGGCGGCCATATCCTCGCCATTGGCGGCCAGAATGACGTCCCGGTCCGCGCGCAGGGCGGCGGCAATCGCCAGCAATGCGGCGTTCTTGCCGCCGGCAGTCGCTCTGGCGACCAGGCGTGATGCGGCCCGGGCGCGCTGTCCCAGGTCCTGCATGTACTGCTCTACATTGATCTGTTGCTTGCTGTTCATGGTGCTCCCGTGGTCCGATCCCGGCTGTTCGGGGTATGACTGTGGGCCCAGTATACCGACATGCGGTGGTTTACGCGCTGCCGGAAATGCCACAGAATGAGATGCTGCCAGTGGCTGATGTCAACGCGTCGCTGGGAGGCAAACAGGAAATCAGGAAAACAAAGAACAAAGCACCCGTAGAGGTGGACAATAACAACAATGAGGCCAGCTCCGGAGGCCCGTACAATGCTCATCGATTATCAGGAATACAACAGGCAGGCCATCAAGGCCGTGCCCAGACACTTCTGGGTGGGACAATGGCGCATCGACTATCTGCCCTTTGCCAGCCCCGAGACTGCGCACAAGCCACCGCTGCTGGTGATTGGCGGCGCCTTCCAGAACTTCACCTCCTATAAGTACTGCGTCGAGCGTATCTACGAGGACTTTCCGGTCATCCTGGTGGATCTGCCGTCTCTGGGCAGCAACGACCAGGTGGCGCCGCATCTGGGCATGGAAGATCTGGCAGACCTGTTACATGAATTTGTCGCCAGAATGGAACTGCCGCAGGTGCATCTGATGGGCCTGTCGCTCGGTTCCGCCATTGCCAGCACCTTCGCCTACAAATACCCGGCCCTGACCGGCAAGATGATCGTTGCCGGCATCGTGGTGCGGCCGCGCAAGAGCTGGCGCATGCTGGTGGAAGAATCCGTACGGGTGCTGGAAGAAGGGCGCATGGATGAGTTCTCCCAGGCGGTGGTGCTGTATCTGGTCAACTATCACCGTATTCGGGAAACCGGCATCACGCCGACGGCGCGCCGCCTGTTCTATCGGCAGATGAAAGCGCTGAGCGATAACGAGCGAGAGCGTTACAAGATTAACGGCCGGCGCCTGCTGTCTGTTGAGGGCCTGCTGGGTTACCCGGAATGCGAAACCCTGGTCACCACCGGGGAGTTCGACAGCTTCACCTTGCCTTGGGAAAACGCAGATTTTGCCAGCAAGTGCCCGAATGCCACTTTTGCGTTGATCAAGGGCGCGGACCACCTGCCGCAGCTGGAAAAACGCGAAGTGTCACTGGATCTGTTTTCTGCGTTCCTGCGCGGTGCACCGGTGGAAAAAGTGGACGGCGTCGATGTCTTTCCCCGTGGCACCTATGATCGGCTGGAGCGTCGCCGCAGCGAGCGCTTGTTGCCGTGCAACAGTCGCGGCCGTGTGACCAGTGAATCGCGGATCGGAGACCAGTTCCGCTTTGATCAGCGCGTCAAGGTGGTGGACATCAATTTCTTCGGTTGTCTGGTCAAGCTGGAGCAGCCGGGATTTTCCACCGCCGAGCATTCGCGCGATTGCACGCTGCACCTGGTGTCGCCGGACATGAAGCTGGAACTGCTGGTGTTCGATTATGATGAAGGCGGTTACCTGCGATGCCTGTTCAAGCACGGCAATATCGCCGAGGCAGAGCGGTTTGCCGGCTTGCTGAACGACCCGCAGTATTTCATCGAGCCCAAGGCAGACAAAGCCGGCGTCCGCAAGATCTATGGATGATGCAGGTAAAACCCGGGCTGTTCAGGCCCGGGCTTCAATGACTCTCACGAATGGATTCCCCCGGGACTGCGGCATCGGCAGCGTGGCGTAATAGTCCCGCGGATTGTGCACCGTGACCGGGGCAAAGCCGCACTGTTCGAAATGCTGCTGCGCCTCCGCATCACTGCCGAAATGAAAACTCACCCGGCTGCGGGATACCGTGCCCAACAGGCCGCGCAATACCGTCATGGTGCGATGGAACGGATGATCGTGCAGCAGCGGATAATTGTCGGTCAGATAAATCCCGCCGCTGTGCTGTTGCAGGCAAACGCGCAGTCTCTCCCAGAAACCGTTGATGGTCTCCAGATCAAAATAATTCACCAGCCCTTCGGTAATCACCAGCAAGGGCTTGTCGGCATCAAAACACTCCGCAATCACGCTCTCCAGTGAGTCGTTGCCGTGCAGCGAAAACACGTTCAGCGGCACCGCCAGATGCTGGGGGCTCAATGCGGCTGCCTGGGCCAGCAGGCGCTGCTTGCGGTCCGCCATGTCGGGCAGATCCGCCTCCACGTATTTCAGTTGCGGATATTTTTCTGTCAGGCGACAGCCCCGTGGCGACAGCCCGCAGGCAATCTCCAGCACCTGGGTCACGCCTTCGTCTTCGATGGCGCGGCTGACCAGATGATCAATCAGGTGATGTCGTTGTAGCAGAAAAGTGCGGATATTCCCGCCAGCGAGTTTGCCGCCGATATACTCGAACGGTGCCAGGGCGTGGTAGTAAAAGCTGCCCATGCGCGTGTGGAAGCTGGGCGCCGACAGCCCGTTCGCTGTCCACACATGGCCGGTATACAGCGCAGTGAAACTGATGGATGAGGTATCGGTCTTGTTCTGAGTCATGGCAGAGATCACGGCTGATGCAGACGAAGCGTTGAGGTTAGCAGCATGGCCGGGCCGGTTGCACGGCCTTTGAGGACAAAACAGAATCCGGCGATGTGTGGCCCTGTGTCAGCGTTCGTACAGCGGCGGCAATGGTTTGCCACACAGGCGCATGACCAGCGTAGTGAGATGCTGCCAGGGGTCGCCGCCCTGCATGCCTTTCAATGTCTGGTCGACGCGGGCGGCCAGAATGAGCGCCTGCTGCAGCGAGTCCTGGCCTAGCTTGCGGGCCAGGCCTTCCAGCTGGCGCAGCCGCTGGGGTGGCATGCCGCCGGGGGCCTGACCGGCCGCCATGGCGGCCATGGCGCGCACATCCCGGGCGACGCCCCAGAGCACCACCGGTATTTCCACGCCTTCGCTGCGCAGGGTGTCGATAATGCGCAAGGCGCGCGGCAGATCGCTGGCGCTGATGGCGTCCCCCAGATCAAACGGGCTGAAGCGGCTGCTGTTGCCCATGGCCTGTTGTATCTGGGCGGGCTCGATGGCGCCGCCGGGAAACAGCAGCGCCAGTTTGTCGATTTCCTGGGCACAGGCCAGCAGATTGCCCTCGCTGCGCTCGCACATCAGGGCAACGGCATCCGGCGTGGCGCTGAGCCCGGCCTGGCGCAGTCTGCCTTCGATCCATTGTGGCAAGCGGCCCGGTTGTACCGGCCAGATTTCGGTCAGTGCGCCGATGCCGCTGATGGCCTTGACCCAGGCGCTGTTCATGTCCTTGCGCCGATCCAGTTTGGAGGCGCTGATCAACAGCAGGGTATCCGGGGCCGGTTCCTTGCACAGCTGCACCAGCGTTTCGCTGGCGGCCTTGTCCGGGCGCTTGGTGCCCAGCCGGATCTCGATCAGCCGCTGGCCACCGAACAGGCTCATGCTGTGGGCTTCGCTGTAGACACCGTCCCAGTCGATGCCGGTGTCGCTACTGAACAGGTGGCGTTCGGCGTAGCCTTTTTCCCGGGCATGGCGTCGGATCAGGTCGGTGCATTCGCCCAGCTGGAACGGCTCATCGCCGGCCACCAGGTAGGCGGGCAGCAACTGCTGCCCCAGGTGGCGGCTGAGTTGTTCCGGCTTCAACTGCATCAGCGCAGCCCGCCTGCGGCACCACTGCCAGCGGGACGTGGTGGCGCACCATCGTAGTGTTGCACTGGCGTATCGGTGTCCAGTGCCTGTTCCTCGATCAGATGGCGGCTGGCAGCATCCAGTTGGCGCAGCAGCTGCAGCGTCGCGTCCTCGAACATGTCCTGGCGGGTGAAGCGCTCTTCATCACTGGCGGCCGTCGCGTTGGCCGCATCGAAGTTGAAGTTTCGGATCAGATTGATTCTGCGTCGCGGGGTGTGCGCGATGTCCGCTGCGCCGTCCAGTTCCCGCAGCTGCCAGTTGAAGCCGTAGCGCAGCTCGATTTCTGCAGCGCGTCCCTGGGCATCAACCGCAACGGTGCGCCGGTCCCAGGTTTCATTGGTGAGTTGCAGCCGTCGCGGTGAATCGTTGTGAACCAGCACGCCGCTTTCCTCCAGTGCAATGGAGACCCGCCGCCGCAGATCATAGCTGCCGCCGTCCAGCGACACGCTTTCCAGCGCCAGATACTGGGGCGCGCTGCGCAGTTGCCAACCGCAGGCGCTCAGCAGCAGTGTGACAACAATGATCGCGATCAGAGGTGCCTTCATCCGCTCACCACAATGTTCACCAGTTTGCCCGGCACGACGATAACCTTGCGCACGGTCATGCCGTCAAGAAAACGCTGGGCATTGGGCGCGCCCATGGCCAGCTGTTCCAGCGCCGCCTTGTCGGCGTCCGCTGGCGCATCAATACGTGCGCGTACCTTGCCGTTGATTTGTACGACCAGCTCGATGGTGTCTTTGCTCAGGGCATTTTCGTCATGGCTGGGCCAGGGCGCCTGCACCACCGGTTGTTCATGCCCCAGCGCCTGCCACAGGGTGTGGCAGATATGCGGCACGATGGGCGCCAGCAACAACACGGCAGCTTCGAGTGCTTCCTGCACCACGGCGCGGTCGTTGTCGCTCTCTGGTGTAAAGCGGCCGATGTCGTTGCTCAGCTCCATCACGGCGGCAATGGCGGTGTTGAAGGTGTGGCGGCGACCATAATCGTCGCTGACCTTGGCAATGGTTTCGTGTGTCTTGCGGCGCAGATCGCGGGCCTCGCCTTGCAACGCGTCGATATCCAGGGCGCTGGTCGGGCGCGAATGGCTTTGTACCAGACGCCACAGCCGCTTGAGGAAGCGGTGTGCGCCCTCCACGCCGGAATCATTCCACTCCAGCGACTGTTCCGGCGGTGCCGCAAACATCATGAACAGGCGCACCGTGTCGGCGCCGTATTGCTGGATCATGGCCTGCGGGTCGACGGTATTGCCTTTCGACTTGGACATCTTGGCGCCGTCCTTGAGCACCATGCCCTGGCACAACAACTGACGGAATGGCTCATCGCTGTTCACCAGCCCGGCGTCACGCAGCAACTTGTGGAAAAAACGCGAGTAGAGCAGGTGCAGGATGGCGTGCTCGATACCGCCGACATACTGATCCACCGGCAGCCAGTAGTTGGCCTTGTCCGGGTCCAGCATGGCGTCGTTGCTTTGCGGGCTGCAGTAGCGGGCGTAGTACCAGCTCGACTCCATGAAGGTATCGAAGGTGTCGGTTTCCCGTGTGGCAGGCTGGCCGTTGTAGTCGGCTTTGGCCCAGGCGGGGTCGGCCTTGATCGGGCTGGTGACGCCGTCCATGACGACATCTTCCGGCAGCCGCACCGGCAAGGTGTCGGCGGGGGCCGGCACGGTATCGCCGTTTTCCAGGTTCAGCATGGGAATCGGTGCGCCCCAGTAGCGCTGACGGGAAACGCCCCAGTCGCGCAGCCGGTAATTCACTTTGCGCTCGCCCTTGCCCGCCTGTTCGAGATGCGCGGCAATGGCGTTGAAGGCGTCTGCCGATGACAGGCCATCAAAGGTCTCCGAATTCACCAGCACGCCCTTGTCGACAAAGGCGCCGGCTTCCAGGTCCACACTGCTGCCATCCGTCGGTGCGATAACCTGGCGAATGGGGATGCCGTATTTGCGGGCGAACTCCCAGTCGCGCTGATCGTGCGCGGGCACGGCCATGACCGCACCGGTGCCGTAGCTCATCAGCACAAAATTAGCGACCCAGACCGGCACCTGTTCGCCGGTAATCGGATGCACGGCATTCAGGCCCGTGGCGATGCCGCGTTTTTCCATGGTGGCCAGTTCTGCTTCGGCCACTTTGTTGTGCTGACATTCTTCGACAAACGCTGCCACGTCGCTGGATTGTGTGGCTGCCTGTTTCGCCAGCGGATGTCCGGCTGCCACTGCCACATAGCTGACGCCCATCAGGGTATCCGGGCGCGTGGTGTAGACGCGCAGAGGGTCGCTGCCTTCAACATCAAAGGCGATCTCTACGCCTTCGGAGCGGCCGATCCAGTTGCGTTGCATGGTCTTGACCTGCTCCGGCCAGCCGTCCAGCTGCTCCAGGTCGTTGAGCAGTTCTTCGGCGTAGTCGGTGATCTTGATAAACCACTGCGGAATTTCTTTCTGTTCTACCAACGCACCGGAGCGCCAGCCGCGGCCATCGATGACCTGCTCATTGGCCAGTACCGTCTGGTCTACCGGGTCCCAGTTCACGGTGGCCATCTTGCGGTACACCAGACCCTTCTCGAACAGCTGGGTAAAAAACCACTGTTCCCAGCGGTAATACTCCGGGGTGCAGGTGGCCAGCTCGCGGCTCCAGTCGTAGCCGAAGCCCAGGCGCTGCAACTGGCCGCGCATGTAGTCGATGTTTTCGTAGGTCCACTTGGCGGGCGCCACGCCATTGTTCAGCGCGGCGTTTTCTGCCGGCAGACCAAAGGCATCCCAGCCCATGGGTTGCATGACGTTCTTGCCGAGCATGCGCTGATAGCGGCTGATCACGTCACCGATGGTGTAATTGCGCACATGCCCCATGTGCAGGCGGCCACTGGGGTAGGGGAACATGCTCAGGCAGTAGAACTTTTCTCGCCCGCCATCCTCGGTTACCTTGAAGGTCTGGTGATCTTCCCAGTACTGCTGGGCTTCCCGCTCGATCTGTTCGGGACGATACTGTGCTTCCATCGGGGCTCTTCGATCCTGGTGGCTTTGATAGGCAGTTTGCCCGGGCTGGCGGCAACAGCTGCCCGCCCACGGCAAAAACAAAAACATAGGATACATGAGCGCACAGCAGGCAGACAGCGGTGCCGGGCATTCCGGCGACTATCCAGCCCGTCAGGCCGCCACTCAGGCAGCCCATCAGGCCGACAGACCAGGGGGTGCGCCATGGGCAGCATGACCCTGTTTGCGCTGTTGTTCGTGTTGGCGACCCTGCCCGGCGTGGTACGCCGTTTCATGCCGCCCATGCCCCGTGCCGGTTTCGAGGGGAATCCTCAGGCGGTGGTGACCCTCGGCGCCGGGCATACGGAGCGCGGCGGTCGCTATCAGGTCTCACCGGCAGGGCTGCGTCGCGTGGATGTTGCCATGCACGTGGCAGACGAAATGCAGCTGCCATTGCTGATCAGCGGTGGCGGTCGGCGCGGTGAAGGCGTGCCGGCTGAGGCGGTGGTTATGGCCGAGGCGCTCAAGGCGCGCTGGCCGGACAGTGACCCCTGGCTGGAAACCGAAAGCCGCAACACCTGGGAGAACGCGGAAAAATCCGCGCAGATACTGGCGCAACGCGGCGTGCAGCGGATCGTGCTGGTCACCGACCGTACACACCTGTGCCGGGCGACCTTGTGTTTTCAGAATCACGGGCTGGAAGTCGTCCCGTTGTCTGCCTCCCGCATGCCCTCACCGGAATGGATGCCGTCGGCGGGGGCACTGTCAGTCATCCCGGAAATCTATTACGAGTGGGTGGCGCTGATCTGGTACCACCTCCGTTATCTGCGCTAAACCTCGGGCAGCGGCTTTCGTCGCCGACCACTCAGGCACAGCAGCGCGCCCAGCAACCACACCGGCCAGCCGCCCAGGCGCATATAGGGCGTCGTCCCGGTCATGGGCACATATTCCCCCAGCAACACCCCCCGCTCGAACTGCGGCAGTTGCGCCGTTACCTGGCCGTCAGGATCGACAATTGCGGTAATGCCATTGTTGGTGCCGCGCAGCAGCCAGCGGCCGGTTTCCACCGCGCGTAGCCGGGCCATCTGGAAATGCTGGTGTGGCCCGGCGGAGGTCCCGAACCAGGCATCATTGCTGACGGTGATCAGCACATTGCTGTTGTGCGCCCGCCGCGCCACCAGCTCCGGGTAGAGAATTTCGTAGCAGATGAAGGGCGACACGGCCTGGCCCATGGCCAGCAGGTTGGGCTGGTCCGGATGGCCGCGGGTAAAGCTCGACATGGGCAGATCAAAGAACGGAATCAGCCCGCGCAGCAGCGATTGCAGCGGTACATATTCGCCGAAGGGCACCAGCTTCTGCTTGTGATAGACCCCCTCGCCGCCGCCCACCACGGCAATGCTGTTGAAATACTCAAGGCGCAGCGGTGTCGGTTCGCGACGGGGAATCCCGGTAATCAATGCGCCGCCACGCTGTGCCAGCTGCGTTCCTTGTGTGGTCAGGAAATCCTCTGCCGTGTCATAAAATTCCGTCAATGCGGACTCGGGCCAGATCACCAGGTGGTCGGCGGGTATCGTGGCGGTAAGGTCGGCATAGATATCCCGGGTGGCATTGCGCATGGTCATTTGCCAGCGCAGGTCCTGGGGGATATTGCCCTGGGGCAGGGCGACGCGGGCGGGCGCCGCAGCCTCGGTGACAAAACGGCCTGGCTCGGTCACGGTGCCCGCGCCCCAGGCAACCAGTGCCAGCAGCGCGGGGGCTGCCATGACGCGCAGACCGGTCGGGCGCCAGCCGCGGTCCTCGCGCTGCCAGAACAACAGGGTACCGAGGGCGACACCGGTGAGCACGGTGGCCAGGGTCACCAGCCAGATGCCGCCCAGCGGGGCCAGTCCGCGCAACGGCGTGTCGATCATGGCGTAGCCCGCGTACAGCCACGGGAAACCGGTGAGCAGCCAGCCGCGCAGCGCATCCAGCAGCAGCCACAGGCCGGCAAACAGCAAGGTGGCAGGGGCGCGGCCGAAGCGCGCACAGAGGCCGAACAGCAGCGCCGGGAACAGGGCCAGAAACGCGGCGAACAGCCCGGTCATCGGCACGGCGAGCCACATCGGGGTGTCGCCGTAATCGTGCATGCTCACATGCACCCAGGAGACGCCGTAGCCGAACAGACCGACGCCGTAGAGCCAGCCGCGCAGAGACGCTTCGCGGCTGCTGGCACCCTGCAAGGTGCGCCAGGCCACAGCAATACTCAGCAGCATCAACGGCCACAGGCCGAATGGTGAGAAGGCAAGGGGATAAACAAGCCCGGCAAGCAGGGCAAAAAGTCGCATCAGCATTGAGCCTGGTCGCTATTCAGTCGAGAATGAAGCGCGAGCAGCCTGGTAGCCGTGTGTCGTAAAGCCATCGCGCAAGACGATGTGGCACACGGACCGGAATGCTGGCGTTTGGGGGGATCATAATGAAACAGGTTTGCAAGTACCATCCGGGCACGCGTGCGCACTGGTATTCGCCATTGGACGGCATCCATCTTTGTGATGATTGTGTCGGCGGCGATCAGCATGCCGGTACCCGTAGTCTGCTGTCCAACAAGCCGGTGGAGCCGCTGTTGTCACCGCTGGCGGCCACACCCTTCTGGCAGATGTTGCCCTGGTGTCTGCGCCAGGCGACGCATCCGCAGGCGCTGCTGTTGCTGGTGCTGGTGCTGGTCGCCTTGCCGGCCGCCTTGCTGGCGGGCAATGTGATGCTGTGGCCGCTTATGGCGCTGCCCGCTCTGGTGCCCATTCATTACGGCGCGTTGATGATGGCGGCGATCGCCAATGGCCGGCTGCAATCGCTGCCGCTATCCGAATTGCGCGAAACAGCGACGCTGGGCATTTCACTGCAACATGCCGCGCTGGCGTTGCCCCTGTTGGCGGTGCCGCTGGCACTGGCCCAGCTGGCCGGGCCGGTAGTCGGTTTCTGGCCTGCCCAGGCGGCGCTGGCTGTGATGCTGGTGTTGAGTGCGCCACTGCTGATGGAGCTGTTGCGTGAGGGGCGCTTGTCGGCAGCGCTGCGCGGTATTCTGCGGCCGATCCTGTTGCTTGGCGGCGCGGGCTTGCTGGCAATGCTGGTGATTATCGCCGGGGCGGCGGCCGCGCTGGCGCTGGCCTGGGTGCTGGCGGACATGCTGCCGGCGTGGCTGGCCGGACCGGCAGTGACGGTGATCGCTGGCGCAGGTTGGCTGACACTGGTGGCCTTGCTCGGCTTTCTCGCGTGTCAGTATCAGGATGTGCTGGATTTGCCCACCCGGCAGCGTCAGGCCCGCGAGCGCCGCATGCGCGCCCGGCGTCCCGAGGATGTGCGGCGCCAGGAAGTGCTGCTTTACGAAGGACGTTACGACAAGGTGCTCAGTGTGCTGCGCACCCGGCTGGACAAGCAGCCCGAGTCGTTACCGCTGAATGATGATTACATGCGATTGCTGCAGGCCCTGGGGCGGGAGCAGGAGGTGCTGGCGCAGGCGCCGGACTGGCTGGCGGCAATCATCAAGGCAGGGCAGGGTTACCGCCTGCCCGATGTGGTGCGCCAGTTGCAGGCTATTCAGGAAGATTATCGCCCTGCGGATCCCGCGCTATGTGCTTCGCTGGCGCAGGCCCTGCGCGAAGCGGGCCAGCCCAAGACCGCCTTGTGGATGTTGCAGGACCTGCACAAGCGGGCGCCGGAGTGGCACGGCCTGGCGGATGCCTACCTGCTGCTGGTGCGCATTCTGGCGTTGGATCTGACCTTGCCGGCCAAGGCAGAACCCTTCCTGCGGTTCCTCGAGAACCGTTTTCGCGAACCGCGCCACCGCGAACAGACCCGCGCCTGTCGCGCTGAGGTGGGTCTCTAGGCCGCGGGGAGCGGCTCGGTAGCGCCCCGGATATCCGCCCGGGACAAATAGTGCCGTGCCTTGCTGGTGTTGCCGCGCCGGGTGAAACCTTCAGCCAACGCCCGCAGGGCTGCCTGGATGTCATGGATGGCCTCAGGGCCGTCCGCAGACGCTGCCGAAGCGTCCTCGGCTTCCTGCCGCGCGAGCAGTGCTTCCGCGTCGCTGAGGGCATCGATAGACGCGAAATGGCGGATCAGTTGCCATTGCGTGGCTGCCGGCAATACCAGCGCCGCCCCCAGCAGGCTCGAGGCTTCTCGCCATATCTGATGTTGCTGGCGGCGTTCGCCCGGCGTTGGCAGTGACAGGCTGAGCAGTTGTGCGGCCTCTTCGGCGAAGGCGGGTTGCTGCGGTTGCAGCTTGAGATTCTGGTAAAGACCACAATGCGCCTGAAAATTGTCCGGCGCCGCCGCCACAATGGCCTCGAATCCGCGCCGGGCATCCGTGAAGGCCATGGTGCCTTGCGCGGCCCAGGCTTGTGCCAGCTGTTCGGCCAGGGCGTCCGGTCGGCTCTCCTCCTGGTCACGCATATCCGGCACCTCGGGCACGCGAGTGAGCTGCACCATGGCAGCGCCAGCGAGCAAGCCGGCCAGCGCCCCGATCCAGTGTTGGCCTGCCGCGACCGCGGCCCAGGGGACTGGCAACCAGACCGGCAGAAAGGCCCATGCCGGCCAGGCGGGCATGTTGGCAAGGGGGCGTCCGGGCAGCAGTACCCGTAATCGCTGCAGCCTGAACAGGCCGAGATACATGCCCACAGCGGCAGACACCATGATGTGGCCGCCGTAGACATACTGGCTGTTGTGCAGGGTCGCCTGACCGCTACGCAGCACCAGCGCTGTCACCACGGTGGCAAGCAGTGCCGCCAATGGCCAGAGCACCAGCATGCGACGCCACCCCAGCACGCCTTCCAGCGCCCAGCCCAGCCAGACCAGCGCCAGTGCGCCCACCAGCCAGCCCATCATGCCCGTGCTCAACCCGTGCAAGGACAGGAAGCTGCCCGGTGCCGGCTGTGTCGCGTTCATGCCCGCGGCGACCCAGGGCAGATCGTCCGCGCCAGCGAGAAAGGCATCCTTGAGGCCGCGCCAGCGTTGAACCTGCTCCGCGCTCCAGTACCGGTCCGCTTCGGTTCGCTGAGCGGCATCGAATTGCCGGTCGAAGGCCATCAGGCGGAACACGGGGCGTGTCTCCCCGGCGTCCCGCGCCTGTTCCAGTGCCCAGGCGGTCTGGATATTGCCCTGCAGCCGCAACCAGGAGGCATAGGCGGGCAGTTCCATGTCCAGCAGGCCGCTTTCGACATACGCTTCATGCAGGCCGTTTTCCAGGGTCTCCTGTCCGCGTTGCCAGCCGAGTAATATGACCAGCGTGATCAGCAGATAGCCCAGACACACCCACGGCAGGGAGCCCGGGCCGGGCAGACCGGCAGTGGTCTCGGTGACGGGTTCGTCAGGTGCAGTGTTTTCTGGTAACGGAATCATGATGGGTCCCCACAGCGCATCAGGCTCCCGCTAACGTGGGGAGCCGCCCCGACAGGCGGGTGGTCCCGCCTTTTTTTCGAGTATGTGGGGCAGGGCGGTATGGCGTGTCAGCCGTCGTCGGCCATCACGGGTGCATCCTGTAGCGGTGTGACCCGCAACAGGCGGATGGTGCGCCCATCCGAGTTCAGCACCGTAAATCGGAAGCCCCCCAGCTCCACAAACTCGTTTCGTTCCGGCAGTCTGCCAAATTGTTGCATCACCAGACCGCCGATAGTGTCAAATTCTTCGTCATTGAGTTCCGAGTCGAAGTGCTCATTAAAGTCCTCAATGGGGATCAGCGCCTTGACCGTGTACTCATCCTTGTTAATTCCCTTGATCAGGTAATCGTCGTCCTCGACATCGGTTTCGTCTTCGATCTCGCCGACAATCTGCTCCAGCACGTCCTCAATCGTCACCAGCCCGGCAATGCCGCCATACTCGTTGACGACGATGGCCATGTGATTGCGGTTGATACGAAAATCCCGCAACAGGGAGTCCAGCCGTTTGGATTCGGGAATGATGAACGCCTGGCGGACATGGTCCTTGATGCTGAAGCGCTCCATGCGCGTCGGGTCCAGTGCCAGCGGCAACAGGTCCTTGGCCAGCAGCACGCCGATCACTTCGTCCGGGTCGTCGCCCAGTACCGGGAAACGGGAGTGCGCACACTCGATGATGACCGGCAGGAAATCCCTGGGGTCGGCAGTGGCGCGGATCGAGATCATCTGTGTTCGGGGAATCATGATTTCCCGCACCTGCATGTCGGCGACTTGCAGTGCGCCTTCGATGATGCCCAGGGTATCGACATCAATGATGTCGCGATCACGAAGGTCGCGCATCATCTCTGTCAGGTCTTCACGAGTACGGGGCTCGCCGGAAAAGAATTGCGTGATCCGGTCGAGCCAACTTCGGCCCGGGTTGTCGGAATGATCTTCCGGCATGACTACTCCCTATCCATTGCGGGGGGTGAAGGTGCGGCCGGGCTTGCCATCAGATCCGTCACATACGGATCGGCAAAGCCCAGCGTCGCGAGAATGTCGGTTTCCAGTGCTTCCATGTCGGCGGCATCCGCGGCATCAATATGATCGAAGCCCAGCAGATGCAATACGCCGTGCACGACCATGTGCGCCCAGTGTGCCGCCAGTGTCTTGTGCTGGGTGCGTGCCTCATCGGCGACCACCTCGGCACAGATGGCGATGTCTCCGAGTATCAGTGCGTCGTCAGGGACGTCCAGTCCTTCCGGCATCTCGAACGGGAAGGACAATACATTGGTGGGCGCGTCTTTGCCCCGGTAGGCCAGATTCAGCGCCTGGCTTTCGGCATCGTCGACCACGCGCAGGGTGATTTCTCCCCATGTTTGCCGGGGAAGTGCGCCGCCGGCCGCGGCAGCGGCAGCCAGGGCCCACTGTACCAGCAGATCATCCTGCGGCACGCTGGCCGCGTCCGTACCATGCTGTACTGCCACCCTCGGCTGCGCCGTGCCGCCGGGCTTATTTTCCGGGGGCATGTTTGCCGGGCACCTGTTTGCCGGTCTGCTTCCCGGCCGGGTCGTCAGGATTGTTGTCGAGCTCATAGCGCTCGTAGGCTTCCACGATGCGTTGCACCAGCGGATGGCGCACCACGTCGCGGCTGTCGAAGCGGGTCACTCCAATGTCTTTTTCGCCATCCAGCACGTCCAGTGCATGCACCAGGCCGGAGCGCTGGTGGCGGGGCAGATCCACCTGGGTCATGTCACCGGTGAGAACGGCCTTGGACCCGAAGCCCATGCGGGTGAGGAACATCTTCATCTGTTCCATGGTGGTGTTCTGGCCTTCATCGAGAATGATGAAGCTGTTGTTCAGGGTGCGCCCGCGCATGTAGGCCAGCGGCGCCACTTCGATGACGCTGCGCTCCATGTATTTGGCGACCTGCTCGAAGCCGAGCATCTCGTAGAGGGCGTCGTAAAGCGGGCGCAGGTAGGGGTCGATCTTCTCCGCCAGATCGCCGGGCAAAAAGCCCAGCTTTTCGCCGGCTTCCACCGCCGGGCGCACGAGCATGATGCGCTGCACTTCGCCGCGCTCCAGCGATTCCACGGCACAGGCCACGGCCAGCCAGGTCTTGCCGGTGCCCGCCGGGCCGATGCCGAAGTTGATGTCGTGGCGACGAATGCTGCGCACATAATCACGCTGATGGTCGCCGCGCGGGCGAATGCGCGTGCGCTTGGTGCGAACCACCATGTCATCGGCCGGAAACTCCACGGTATTGTCTTCGGCGATGCCGGTGCCCTGAAGTTGCAGGTGCACCATTTCCGGGGTGATATCCAGCCCTTCGCCAGCCTGATCATAGAGCAGGCTGATCACGTTCGATGCCGCGTCCACGGCCGAGGCGTCACCGGAAAAAGTGAACTCGTTGCCACGGTTGAAGATGTCGATGCCGAGACGTCGGGAAATATGCTGGATATTTTCGTCCAGCCGGCCACACAGGTTGGCCAGGCGACGGGAATCGTAGGGCTCAAGATTGAGCTTGCGCGAGGCGACTTCAGTACTCAAGACGGTGTCTCAGACCCCATGGGTTGTGAAAATGGACGATAATAATACCGGCAGGATACCCGCAACCTGTGCCCGCCGGAAGCCTGCAGCGCAGCTTGTTTGACAGTATGGCGGATGGCAGGGGCGCTGGTGTGAGCGCCTGCTTACCCTGCCAGGAGGCCAGAGGACGGATCAGGCTGTCAGGGACAGCCGGTCAAGTGGGGTCAATGACCGGCCCCAGCGCGCCGTTGGCCGTGATCGATTGCAACCGCAGAGGGCGCAGGAAAAGCTGCTGACGGCGCTCGATGCCCAGTGCCAGGAAGTCGTCCCGTGGCAGCTCCACCTCCAGGGCGTGGGCGTGCCAGCCGACGGCGCCCAGCTCCAGTTTGACGGTGGCGCCGAACACGCTCAGCTCCTCCACGACCACCGGCAAATGGGCCTTGTCCGTCGGGCTGTGGGCCAGTTGCGCTTCATGGGGGCGCATATAGAAGGTCAACTCGCCGCTGGGGCAGCCACTGTCCGGGAGCGCGAGCCAGGCCACGCCATTTTCCCAGCGCGGGCGACCGCCACTGTCGGCGCAGGCCAGGTTGCACTGCCCGGCAAGGGCATTGATATGCCCGAGAAAATCGAACACGAAGCGGCTGGCGGGCTCTTCATAGACCTGGCGTGGCGCGCCGATCTGCTCGATGCGCCCCTGGCTCATCACCACCACCTGATCAGACACTTCCATGGCCTCTTCCTGGTCGTGGGTCACGAACACGCTGGTGACCGGAATCTGCTCATGCAGCCGCCGCAGCCAGCGGCGCAGTTCCTTGCGCACTTTCGCGTCCAGCGCACCAAAGGGTTCATCCAGCAGCAACACCGACGGGTTGACCGCCAGTGCCCGGGCCAGCGCCACGCGTTGACGCTGGCCGCCGGAGAGTTGCGCCGGATAGCGCTTGGCCAGTTGTTCCAGTTGCACCAGCTCCAGCAGTTCCATGATGCGTGCTTTGCGGGCCGCCCGGTCGGGGCGTTCGTGGCGTGGCAGCATGCGCAGCCCGAAACCGACGTTGTCGAACACCGTCATATGGCGGAACAGCGCATACTGCTGAAAAACGAAACCGACCTTGCGTTGCTGCACCGGCATGTTGGTCACGTCTTTACCGTCAAACAGCACGCGACCGGTGTCGGCCTTTTCCAGACCGGCGATGATGCGCAGCAGCGTTGTCTTGCCAGACCCGGACGGCCCCAGCAGGCCGACCAGCTCACCGCCGGTCAATGACAGGGAAATATCTTCCAGCGCCTGGTAGCTGCCGAAGGTTTTGCTGAGGTTGTCCAGTGTGATGCTCATTGGGGCTGGGCCTCTTTCTCAACATTCTCGTGATCAACGTTGCCGTTCGTGATGCGCTGCTGCTGGCGCCACTCCATGATCGTCTTCAATACCAGGGTCAGCATGGCCATCGAGGCCAGCAGGGCGGCAGCAGTGAAAGCGCCGACGGTGTTGTAATCCTGATGCAGCAGTTCCACATGCAGCGGCAATGTCAGCGTTTGCCCGCGAATGCTGCCGGAGACCACCGACACGGCGCCGAATTCCCCCACGGCGCGGGCATTGGTGATCACTACGCCATACAGGAGCGCCCATTTGATGTTCGGCAGTGTGACGTACAGGAAGGTTTTGAAGCCGCTGGCGCCCAGCAGCAGGGCGGCCTCTTCTTCGTCGCTGCCCTGGCTTTCCATCAGGGGAATCAGCACGCGCGCCACATAAGGACAGGTCACGAAGATGGTCACCATGACAATGCCCGGCCAGGCAAACATCAATTGAATGTCATGATCATACAGCCAACCGCCCAGGCGGCTTTCGATGCCATAGATCACCAGATAGCAGAGGCCGGCGACCACGGGCGACATGGCAAAGGGGATATCGATCAGCGTGGTCAGAAATTTGCGGCCACGGAATTCATAGCGGGTGACACACCAGGCCAACAGCACCCCGAACACCAGATTGACGGGGACGGTGATCAGCGCGGCCAGCACGGTCAGCCAGATGGCATGGCGCATGTCGCTGTCGGCCAGATTCAGCGCGACCATCTCCCAGCCTGCGCCCAGCGCCTTGCTGAAAATCAGCACCAGCGGCAGCACCAGCAGCAACACGGTCAGGGCGAGGGCCAGCAGTACCAGGGACCACTGCAACAGGGAACGGGGTGTCTGCATGGTTCAGCCTCCCCGCAGTCGTTTCAGGTAACGCCCCTGCAGCAGTTGCACAGCAAACAGCAACAGCAGGGAGGTCAACAGGACAACGGACGCAATGGCGGTGGCGGCCGGGAAATCATATTCCTGAATGCGCACGAAGATCATCAGTGAGGTGACTTCGGTTTCAAACGGAATATTGCCGGCAATAAAGATGACCGCACCGAACTCGCCGAGACTGCGAATGAAGGCCAGAGTAGTGCCGGTGATCAGCGCCGGTCGCAGTTGCGGCAGCACCACATACCAGAACGCCTTGGGGGTGCTGGCGCCAAGCGTGTGGGCCGCTTCTTCATATTCCGGGCCGATGTCTTCCAGCACCGGCTGCAATGCACGCACCACAAACGGCAGGCTGGTAAAACTCATGGCAATGACAATGCCGGGGAAGGCGTAGGCGATCTGGATACCGGCCATGTCGAACCAGCGGCCCAGCCAGCCGTTGCTGGCAAACAGGGTGGTCAGGGTGATGCCGGCCACGGCGGTGGGCAGGGCAAACGGCAGATCCACCAGGGCGTCCATCAGGCGTCGCCCGGGGAAGCGGTAACGCACCAGCACCCAGGCCAGCAACAGGCCGAGAAACCCATTGATGAGGGAGGCCCAGAAGGCGGCGGCCAGAGTGATCTTGTAGGTAGCGACGACCCGTGAGTTGGTGATGATGCTCCAGTACTCGGCACCGGACATGTCGCTGGTGTACAGCAACAGGCCGGAGAGCGGCAGCAGTATCACCAGCGACACAAACAAGACGCTCAGCCCGAAGCTGAGCGTAAAGCCCGGCAGCACCGGGTGGCGGGTGAAGAAAATCCGTGCTGCCAAACTCAGACTCCAGGGGCTGGGGCTTTCGGCTTCAGGCTTCAGGTACAAACAGTGGCGTCAATCAGCGACCGCGTGCCTGCAACTGATCAAGAATACCGTTGCGGCCAAAGTGCGCTTCCTGCACCTGATCCCAGGGGCCGATGATATCTTCCACGCGCAGCAGATCAACGGGGGGGAACAGGTCAGCTGTCGCGGCGACAACCTCTTCATGGTGTACGCGGTAGTTGAACTCGGCCAGCAGCGTCTGGATCGGCTTGCTGTAGAGATAATCCAGATACGCGTTGGCGAGTGTGGCAGTGCCCTGGGCGTTGGCCACACGATCCACCACCGCCACCGGGAATTCCGCCATGATGCTCACTGGCGGCACCACCACTTCGTAGTCGCCATCGCCGTATTCCTTGCGGATGTTGTTCACTTCCGATTCGAAACTGATCAGCACATCGCCGATGTTTCGTTCGGCAAAGGTCACGGTAGCGCCACGGCCGCCGGTATCGAAAACCGCGACGTTGCTGAGGAAGGTGCTGACGAACTCGCGCACCTTGTCTTCATCACCGTCGAAGGTCTGGTGGGCAAACAGCCAGGCGGCCAGATAGGTGTAGCGGCCGTTGCCGGAGGTCTTGGGGTTGGGGAACACGATACGCACGTCTTTGCGCACCAGGTCATCCCAGCTGGTGATGTTTTTCGGGTTCCCCTTGCGCACCAGGAAGGCGGTGGTGCTGTAGTAGGGGGAACTGTTGTTGGGGAAGCGCGCTTGCCAGTCCTCAGCCACAAAGCCGCGTTGCTGCAGGGCGTTGATGTCGGTCACCTGATTGAAGGTCACCAGATCCGCCCGCAGACCCTGCATGATGGCTTGCGCCTGACGCGAGGTGCCGGCATGGGACTGGTTGATGGTGATCTGTTCGCCGGTTTCTTCCTGCCAGTGGGCCTGGAATTTCGGGTTGATGGCGGCAAACAGTTCCCGGGCTATGTCGTAGGACACATTCAACAGGGATTGCTGCGCCTGGGCCGCGCCGCTCAATGACAGTGCAGTAGCCGCTGTGGCGACGGTCATGAGCTTGAGCAAGGGTTTGAACACGGTGGTACTCCTGTCAGGTGCTGCCGGGTTGCCGAATGCGGGCCACATTAACAACCGGGGGTCAGAACCTGAAATACTGAAAAGCTGTTTTCATATGCTTTTCAGGCATAACAGGCATAACATAAGAAGTGCCGTTTTCAGTTCAGCCCGGCACCCTGATGTCATCGGCCACGACATCCGTGCCCAGCAACGAGTTGGCATAGGCCTGGGCAATATGCACCGTCGCGAACTGGCCAATCAGATCCAGATCATCGCTGCGGAAATTGACGATGCGGTTGTTCTCGGTGCGGCCTTTCAACTGACCCGGGTCCTTCTTGGAGAACCCGTCCACCAGAATGCGTTGGCGACTGCCCACCATGCGCCGGCTGATGGCATCCGCCTGCTGTTGAATACGATGCTGCAGCAAGGCCAGGCGCTGCTTCTTCACGGCCATGTCCACATCATCCGGCAGGTCCGCCGCCGGCGTGCCGGGGCGGGCGCTGTAGATAAAGCTGTAACTGGCGTCGAAACCGACATCCTGGATCAGCTTCATGGTGGCATCGAAGTCCGCATCGGTTTCCCCGGGGAAGCCGATAATGAAGTCCGACGACAGGGAAATATCCGGGCGAATACGCCGTAACCGGCGAATCTTCGACTTGTATTCCAGCGCCGTGTGATTGCGCTTCATCATGGCCAGAATGCGATCCGAGCCGGACTGCACCGGCAGGTGGAGATGGCTGACCAGCTCCGGCACCTCGGCATAGATGTCGATCAGGCTGTCGGAGAATTCCACCGGGTGACTGGTGGTGTAACGAATCCGGTCGATGCCGTCGATATCCCGCACCAGCAGGATCAGGTCCGCCAGATCCAGGGTTTCACCGTTGCTGCCTGCGCCACGGTAGGCGTTGACGTTCTGGCCCAGCAGATTGACCTCGCGCACGCCCTGTTCTGCCAGATGACGAATTTCGTTCAGCACCGGCGCGACCGGGCGGCTGACTTCCTCGCCCCGGGTATAGGGCACCACACAGAAAGTGCAGTATTTGGAGCAGCCTTCCATGATCGACACGAAGGCGCTGGGGCCGTCCACGCTGGGTTCCGGCAAGCGGTCGAACTTCTCGATCTCCGGGAAGCTGACGTCCATGGCCAGGCCCTTGCTCTGACCGGCCTGGGTGATCAGCGCGGGCAAGCGGTGCAGGGTCTGGGGACCGAAGATCACATCGACATAGGGCGCACGCTCGCGAATGGCATCGCCTTCCTGGCTGGCGACACAACCGCCCACCGCGATCACCATGTCCGGCTTCTTGTCTTTCAGACGCTTCCAGCGGCCGAGCTGGTGGAACACCTTGTCCTGCGCTTTTTCGCGGATGGAGCAGGTGTTGAGCAGCAACACATCTGCCTCGTCGGCATTGTCGGTGCGGACCAGCCCGTGGCTTTGCTCAAGCAGATCCACCATGCGCGAGGAATCATACTCGTTCATCTGACAGCCGTGGGTCTGTATAAACAGCTTGCGTGACATGGCGTTCCGGTCGTTGTGTGTAGGGTGAGTGGCGCGAGTGGTGCGAAAGGCCAGCAATTATACCCCTCAGCCGCCATCAGATGCCATGCGGGTCGATGCCCGGGGCGGCGCCTGCGACAATATGCCCCATTGGCGCCCGGCGGCGCTGGCGGTATGGTAGGCGCCGACAGCGAGCGGCGCTGAACGGCGCCCCTGTCCGGTGCGCTGCCCCCGGTTCCCCGAATGGAGAGCCCACAGGAGAGACAGATATGAAAAAGCTCGTGCTTATGGCGGTTGCTGTGATGCTGATACTGGCGGCGGTCGTGGCCTGGGAAACGACCCGTGAGCCTGCCCGTGAGCCGCTGCCGGTGAATACCCGTATGGGCGGTGATTTCACCATGACCGACCAGCAGGGTGACGCCTTCCACAGTGATGCGCTCAAGGGACAGGTGGTGCTGCTGTTCTTCGGCTTCACCCATTGCCCGGACATCTGCCCGGCGACGATGGCGCGCATGGCCCAGTTGTACAAGAACCTGGAAGAAGCCGGTCATGCGGACGACGTGCAGATGGTGTTCATCACCTTCGATCCGGAGCGCGATACGCCGGAGCATCTGAGCCAGTACCTGACCTGGTTCCATGAAGACATCATCGGCCTGACCGGCAGTGAAGAGCAGGTGGAGCAGGTGGCGAAGCAGTTCGGCGTGGTCTACATGCCGGTGGGCGAGGACAGCCAGGGCGGTGTGGAATTTGCCCACAGTGATTTTGTCTATCTGCTGGACCGGGAAAGCCGGGTGCGCAAGCTCTACCCGGTGGATGCCGACCTGAAGGAGATGCAGGATGATCTGCGCACCTTGCTTTGATCGCTTGCGGGCGCTGGGCCCGTTACTGCTCATGGGCCTGGCGATGCTGGCGATGCTGGCGCCGCTGAGCCATGCCGGCGAGATTGACGAGCCCGAGCTGTTTATCGATGACATGTGGCTGCGTGCCGTGCCGCCGGTGAGCAGCAACACGGCGGGCTATTTCAGCGTTACCAACACCAGCGACGAGCCAGTCACCCTGCTGGGTTTCAGCACCGATATTGCGGCCGCCGGTGAGCTGCATACCATGGCACCGCAGGATGACGGCACCCGGCGCATGCAGCGCCTGCGTGATGTGCCGGTGCCCGCCGGGGAAACCGTACACTTCGCGCCGGGTGGCCATCACCTGATGCTGTTCCGCCTGGTACGTCCCCTGGAAGAAGGGGAGCAGGTCGAGTTGTGCCTCGAGTTCGACGTCACGGCACCATACTGCTTGCCCTTCGAAGTGCGGCGCTGACACAGCGCCGCGTCCGGGGTAGATTCGTGGGGCACTGACTGCCGCGAGCTGCCCCCATGTCTGATCCACATTCCGCCGCACCGCCTCTTAGTTGTCGCTCGCCATCTTATCGCTCGTCATTTGCCCGATACCTGCTGGCGCTCTGGCTGCTGCTGGCTGCCCAGAGTCTGTTCGCGTCCTGCCCGGTGGTGGACACCGTGCGCGCACTGCCGGCGCCGGCGCAGGGCGAGTTGCTGGTGGCCAGTCAGAACCTCTGGAACCTGATGGCACCGGGCCCGCAGGGGCGCAATCGACCGACCCCCGAGGGGCTGTCCGCGCGGCTGGATGCGTTGGCCGCCTACGTACTGGACGTGCTGTCGGCGCCACACATCCTGGCCGTGCAGGAAGTGGAATCCCTCGCGCTGCTGGAAGCGCTTGCTGAGCGAATCAGTGCGTCGGGCGGTCCGCAATATCAGGCCTGGTTGCTATCGGGCCATGACCCCTCCGGTATCGATGTCGGCATGCTGGCCCGTGCCCCGGTTTCGGGTGTGACGGTGCGGCAGGTGTTTCAGGGCGAGCGTAACCTGGGGCACTGGTTGTTCCATCGCCCGCCACTGCATGTGACGGTGGAGGCGCCCTTTGCCCTGGAACTGCTGATCGTACATAACCGCAGCGGCCACGGGCTGGACGACGCCCGTCGCAGTCGCCAGGTCAAGGCGCGCCGTCTGGCGCAGGCCAAAGCCCTGCGCGGCTGGGCGCTGGCGCGCATCAGTGAAGGCGTGCCGTTGATGCTGATCGGTGATTTCAACACGGCGCCAGACGCTGGCGACTACGGCGAACCTTTCGAATACCTGAATCGTCCGCCGCTGCACAGCCACTGGTCAGCGGTGCCGCAACCGGATCGCTTTACTTACATACACCGTTGCCAACGTCAGGCGATTGATCATGCGTTTCTATCCCCACGCCTGCAGGCTCGCCTGCAACGTGCTGCCGTCACACGCGGCAATGCCGGACGTTTCCGTACGCTGCATGACCAAGGCGGTACACAGGTAGTGTCGGATCACGACGGGATCGGGGTTTATCTCAAGCGATAGAACGCGGAAGGAAGAGACAAGAATCGGCCCCGCAGGACGAGCTGCTTGCAGGTAACAGCGAGGACCAGGGAGATGTCCTGCGGGGCCGAAAGAGTGGGCTCTCGAGAGAGAGCCCGGTCTGACATGGTGCTTGATCAGAAGGTGAAGCTGTAGCCGACAACGAACTGGGTTTCTTTGCTGTAGGTGTCGGAAGTGTCTTCATCTACGATCTGGGACAGCGTGAATACCAGGCCGTCATACACTTCGTAGCTCAGGTCTACGTGGGTGTAGTTGGCTTCGCTTTCATCAAAATCGGCATAACCTACCAGCACGCCGAACTTGTCGTAGCTGTAGCTCAGTGTGAAGTAGTTGTTTTTGTTTTTGTCACCGCTGTTGTTGCCGGTGTCGCCAACGCCGATGTAAGCCTCGAAGCCGAAGTCCATGTAGCCCAGACCCAGGTAAGCTTCGGTGAAGTTGGCGCGAGATGCGCGATCTGCGGGCGCCTGGCGTTCTGTGCCGCCGTCGCTGTAGCGGTAGTCGATCACGCCGATATCGTAGGAGAAATCACCGGCCTCGCCAGCGAAACCGGCGTACAGGTCGTATTCGATACCGAAGCTTTCAGAGCTGGTCCACACACCAGCATAGAGGCCGGAGTCATGTTCGTAATCCAGGGAGCCTGAAACAGTGCCGCCGGAGAACAGTTGCTGACCGCGCCACAGGTATTGACTGGCAATGTCCAGAGTTGCACTGACTTCTGCTACAGCAGCCGTCGGTGCGGCGAAGCCGGCGCCTGCTACAGCGGCGGCGATCAAAGTCTTTTTCATTACGCTTTTGGTTTTCATCCGATACAACCCTCTTGGTCCGTTGTCTGTTCATAGCTGAGCGCCGACGGCATGTCCGCCGACAGCTGCACGAAGTAAAGCACAGACCGTGCCAGTATTTAAATTTTATGAAAAACAGAAGGTTAGTGAGGTGCGAACAGAGTGATATCAGAAGGGGTTGCACCGATTTGGCGCAATGCCCCATGTTGGGGCATGGTGCCTGCCGGGGCCCGAAAACCGGGCGTCCGGGCAGATTTCATGCCTTTATCGTCAGCAATTCCAGGGCACGGCAATCGCGCCCTCAACAGGCGCACCGGCGCCATCGGTGATATCGAGGCCGCATTGGTTGCCCTGCAGCGTGAAGTGCACCGTATAGGTGCTTCCTGCCACGGGCTCGAACTGTGCTGCCTGTCGGCAACTGAAATCCGTGGTGCCCCGGCTGCGCTGCGAATGTCTGACGCCGACACGCACCGGGCGGTTGGCGGGCACCGCTGTGACGACGCTTTCTGCCTTGCGCAGTGTCTTGTTTATCTCGTCGAACATTTCACTGTCGAATGGCTTCTGTGACAGCGCCATGCGGGTGGATTGGAATCGGCCTGCTTCATTACAGACCATGGGCTGTCCTGAAACGTTATTGCTGGTGAAGGTGATCGTGGCTGTGTCTGCCTCACCGGCGGCCTGATAGTGGCTGCAGGCAGCAAGGAGTAGCGCGCTGCATAGCGCGCCAGTGAGACCGAAGATTCTGTGCATGCCGGGGACTCCGCAGTGAGTAGTGCACACGTGGTGTGCGCGTCATGAACGGAGTCTAGCAATCAGGACGGCGCGAGGCACCTTCTCTCGCATGCTCTCGCAGTTGTATTAATCCTGCAGGAACCAGCTGTCGATGGCCTGCTGCATCAGTGCGGGGCGGTGTCGCGGCAGGGGCATCCAGTTCTGCCAGCAATCCACGGCGCTCAACAGAAAATCGAACAAGGGCAGATGCTGACGCAGTACCCGGTGATGCCGGTGGGCGATGACCGGATTGAAGTAACCGAAAAAATCCAGCATCTGCTTCGGGTTCTTGCGCACCCACAACCAGGAGCCCATTTCCAGCGTGAACGGCAGAAACGTATTGTCGGGATACGTGTCTTGGGCTTCGTCGTAGAGAAAATCCCACAGGTCCCCGTGGGTGGTGTAGTTCACCGATTGCGGTTCGATGATGTAGGGATGGTGGTAGGGGTAGGTGTTCTCATACAGCTGCTTTAATGCATACACCTCGGCGATATGCCGGATCGGTTTGTGGCTGCGTGCATAGCAGCACCAGAGCCGGTCGCGGCGGCCAAAGCCGCTGTGGCAATCCACGCTCAGGGCAAAAGGCGCCTTGAGCATGCGCTCGCGGACAGCACGCACCACGGCCTGTGCTTCCGGCTCCATGGGGGCGCCACGTTTGCCGCGATACCAGGGCAGGTGTCGGCTGATGCGGTGGCCGCCGACCAGAAACGGCACCTTGCCCATGGCATCGATGGGCGCATTGCGCATCAGGTCGACGCCATTGGGGTTGCAGCGTGTGTGATTCCAGATGCCGCCGGGATTGATCATGGGCATGATGACGATGCGCACCCGCTCGAGCCGCCGTGCCAGCTGATCGTCCCAGTCGAGGCGGTGCACCAGGGTGTGCAGCCAGGACAACAGCACCTGGCTGCCGATGCGCTCCACGCCATGCACGCCACCAAAGAAGCCGATTACCGGCACCTTGTCTGAACGGCTGCCGATCTCGATCACGCGCACCGGCAACAGGGTGCCGTGCATGTCCACTTTCAGCACCGTTTCATGACGCAACCAGCGCGCACCCTGATCCAGAAGCCGTTCCAGTTCGACCTCTTCTGGCAGGTGACGTTGCAGTTGAAACAGACGGTCTTCCATGGCGGGCACATCAGGGGAAAGATGGCCAGTATGCGGCAGCAGGGTGACAGGCAGGTGACAAGCGGGTAATAGCCGCGGTCGGTGAGGATTCACGTTGCGGTGACCAAAGTGTCACGGCAGCGTCACGGCGGCTTTCTAACCTCACCTGCATGATGCCCAGCAGAGCGAGCTTGCCTGTGATCAGGTTGCTGCCGCAACGCCCGCCCCTCTCCCGCGCCCGGTTGACTGACCTGGCCGACCAGTTCCGTACCGGCGACCTGCTGTTGTTCTCCGGCCGCAGTCTGCCCAGCGATACCATTCGTCTGTTTACGCGCAGTCACTGGAGCCATGTGGCGCTGGTGGTGTGCCTGCCGGAATACGATGAGCCGCTGGTGCTGGAGGCCACTGCAATGGGGGAGGGGCTGGATGTACGCACCGGTGAGCGCGTGCCCGGGGTGGCGCTGGTGCCGTTGCGCGACAAGATCGAAAGCTACCGGGGTGATGTTGCCTGGCGCCAGCGTCGCGGGGCGCCGCTCAGTGAGGCACGGCAGCGTATGGTGGCAAGGCTGGTGCGGGAATTGAGCCACCGGCCCTACAAGAACTATGTGCTGACACTGGCCCGGGATCTGTGCACCGGGTTTCAGCTGCGGCCGGACTTTTCCGGTGTCTTCTGCAGTGAACTGGTGGCGGAAATCTATCGTCGGCTGGGCTGGTTGCCCCGGCGCGAGCGGCCCAGCCGTTTCGTGCCGGGGCATTTCGGTTCTGCCCAGCTGACGCTGCTGGAAGGCGAGATGGCGGCGCCGGTGCTGCTGCGCGCGGCTGACGGTGCGCTGGTCGCTGACGGCGCGCCGGGCGTATCGCCCGCTACAGCCAGCGCCTTACCTTGTCCCGGTAGGCCTGCCATGCCGGGCCGAACTGGCGCGCATGGAACGCTTCCTCTGCTGCAATGACATGGCGGTCCATGACAAACACGACAATGCCCAGCGCCACCAGCATCCCCGGGCTGGAAAGGCTCAGTGCCGTCGCCGCATGCAGCAATGCAAAGCTGAGGTAGATCGGGTTGCGGGTGAAGCGAAACGGACCGCTGGTAATAAGATGGCTGGCCGCCCGATGCGGCATGACGGTGGTGCGATGACGCATGAACAACAGCAATGTCCAGACCAGCAGGATCAGCGCCGGTACCGTCAATACCAGTGCGGCGGGCCCGAACAGGTGGCCGTATTCCCGCGTCAGGGGCAGCTGCCAGCCAAACACCTGGTCGACAGAGTAGCCGATGAGCAGACCGCCAAGATGCAGCAGCGGCGGTGGCGTCATGACCTGGGGGTGATCGTTGGCGGGCACGGCGTTGTCCTGTTTTATGAGTCGGTTGTGGGGTGGCGATGCCGCCTACCTTAAACCAAATTGTTTTTTGCGCAATGCCGTTTTATTCCGGTCCGCAAGTGTTGTGTGCAACCGATAACCGGGGTATGTTTGGGGCAACTCCTGCCTTTGTGGGGGTGATCGCGATCAAGCAATACCAATTCCGATCCGCCGAAAATGCACTCAGAATCCGGCGGTAGGGGGTCGCGTCACTCCAGCTTCCGTCTGCCGCTGTTTATCACTCGCCTGGTCCCAGGGGGATACACATGGAAGAGCGTGCGGCAGCAGTACATTCCGTCAAGATTGCCAGCAGCAAGAAACACCCGCCACATCTGTCGTCCAGCCTTCAGGACGATCATTCACAAAGTGCCTCGGGCACCCAGGAAAAGGTCTACGTTCTCGATACCAATGTGTTGATTCATGATCCGAATTCGCTGTTGAGTTTTGAAGAGCATCGGGTGGTTGTGCCGATGACGGTGCTGGAAGAACTGGACCGTCTGAAATCCGGCAAGTCGCATATTGCAGCAGATTGCCGCGCTGCCATTCGTCTGATCGACAAGGTGCTGGGCCCGGCGTCGCCGGACCAGGTGGATGCCGGTGTGCCGATTCCCCGTGGGCCAGACAGCCATGAGGGCGTGCTGTCGGTGCTGATGCCGCGCCCCCGGGGTGAGGAGACCGGTTATCTGCCGGAGCATCTCAACGACAATCGCATCATCAATGATATTGCCGCCATGAAGTCCCGCGATCCGGCACGGCGTTACGTGCTGGTGACCAAGGACATCAACATGCGTCTGAAGTCACGGGCCTGCGGTATCGATTCCGAGGATTATCACAACGACCAACTGGTGTCGGATATCCGTCAGTTGACTCGCGGTTATTTCGAACTGGAAGGTTCTTTCTGGGACCGCATTACCCAGGTGGAAACAGAGCAGCATGGCGCAGAAACCCTGCACCGGATTTCCCATGGTTTGCTGGTCAGTGAAGTGCTTGGCGAAGAGGTGTATCCGAACCAGTTCATTATTGATGAGCAAGGTTTCGTCGGCCGGGTATTGCGTGTGGAGCAGGGCGTGGTGACATTGCGCCATATGCCGCAGGAGCAATTGATGGATCAGCAGGCCTGGGGGCTTCAGCCGATCAATATCCACCAGGCCATCGCGCTGAACCTGCTGCTGGACCCGGATGTGCATCTGGTGACGCTGACCGGCGCGGCGGGTTCCGGCAAGACCATTCTTGCGCTGGCGGCGGCGATTGAAATGACCATCGAGCACCGCCGTTACAACAAGATCATTGCCACGCGCTCCACGCCACCACTGGCGGAAGAGCACGGTTTCCTGCCGGGTACCGAGGAAGAAAAGATGGACCCCTGGCTGGGTGCGATCAATGACAATATCGAAGCGCTGCACCTGAACGATGAAAACCCCGGTGGCAGCATCAATTATGTGAAGGAGCGTGCCAACATCCAGTTCAAGGCGCTGAATTACATCCGTGGTCGCAGCTTCCAGAAGTCTCTGATCCTGATCGATGAAAGCCAGAATCTGACGCCGCATCAGATGAAGGCCATCGTGACGCGGGCGGGGGAGGGCAGCAAAGTGGTGTGCCTGGGTAACCTGTCGCAGATCGACACGCCCTACCTGAGCCCGACCAGTTCCGGCCTGACGTATATGACGGAGCGCTTCAAGGGGTTTGCCTACGGGGGGTCGATCCAGCTCAACGGTGTGCCGCGTTCGGTGCTGGCGGAATACGCCGAAACCCATCTCTGATTAAAAGGAATGGATTAAAAGCAATGGATTGAAGGCCATGCGCCGGGGCGAGACGCCCCGGCGCATCAGGATCAGGAATCCTGACCGGATGCCTGCTGCGCTGCACGCTGGTCGCGCTCGGTCTGTTCATCGCGCTGGCGTTGCTGGTCCTTGAGCTCCCGTTCCGGTGCCGGCCGTTCCTTGAGCAGCTCCTCGGGCGGGTATTCACATTCCAGTTTCATGCCGATGGCTTTTTCCAGCTCGGGCAGCAGAAAGGCATCGTCCTCGCAGGCAAAGCTGACCGAGGTGCCGGTGGCGCCAGCGCGGCCGGTGCGGCCAATGCGGTGCACGTAGTCTTCCGGGTCTTCCGGCAGGTTGTAGTTCACCACATGGGAAATACCGTCGATATGGATGCCCCGGCCCGCCACATCGGTGGCGATCAGGACGCGCACCTTGCCATTGCGGAAGCGCTCCAGGGTTTTCATGCGCTGGGTCTGCGGCACATCGCCGGAGATCATGGCGGCATTCATGCCTTTTTTCTGCAGTCGCTCGCACAGGCGCCGGGTAATGTCGCGGCGGTTGGCGAACACCATCACCTTGTCCAGATCCTGTTGCGAAATCAGGTTGTACAGCAGGGCAAATTTCTGCGAGGTCTCGGTGATATAGACTTTCTGGTCGACGGTATCCGTGGTGACCTGGGTCGGTTCGATTTCCACCACTTCGGGGGTCTCGGTCCAGCGCTGTGCGAGGGCCATGACGTCCTGATTGAAGGTGGCGGAGAACAACAGCGTCTGCCGATATTGCGAGGTAGGCGTATGCCGCACAATGCGTTTGACGTCGGGGATGAAGCCCATGTCCAGCATACGGTCCGCTTCATCCAGCACCAGCACTTCCACGCGATCAAGCCACAGGTCGCGGCGGGTGCAGAAGTCCAGCAGCCGGCCGGGCGTGGCCACCAGAATATCGATCAATGAGCTTTGCAGGCGTTCCTGCTGGCGATTGAAATTCATGCCGCCGACGACGCTCATGACGCGCAGATCGGTGTGCTTGCACAGACCACGGGCATCCTTTTCGATCTGCATGGCGAGTTCGCGCGTGGGCGCCACGATCAGCGCGCGAGGTTCGCCCGCGTAGCGTTTTACCTCGATCGGGTGCTTGAGCAAGTCGTTGATGATGGTGATCAGAAAGGCGGCGGTCTTGCCGGTGCCGGTCTGGGCGCGGCCAATGGCATCGGCGCCGGCCAGCGTGTGCGTTAGCACCTGAGCCTGAATCGGCGTGGCGTACTGAAAACCCTGATCGGCAATGCCGCGCATCAGTGCCGGCGCGAGATCAAAATCGTGGAAGCGGGTTTCGCCATCTTTGGGTTCGACCTGGAACTGATCCAGGCTCCAGCTCTTATCGCTGTTCGACATAATGCTCTACTGTCCTGTTCTGAAGGCCGTCATTGTAGAAAAAATGCACAGGCAAGGGGAACCTTTATTGTTCTGCTGTACGCCGAAAGACCAATGTCCGGTTGTTGGCGGGCATGGCCTGATCGTCTGCGAGTGTCATGCCGGCGGCGTTCATGGCCGCACAGACCCATTCGATATCGCGGATAGCAGAGGCCGGATGCTGGTGTCGCAGCCAGTCATTGAACCGGGCATTGCTCTCTGACGTGAAGCGCCCATCGTAGTTGAAGGGGCCATACACCACAAACAGACCGCCCGTTGGCAGGCGCTTGCCCGCGTGCTGTATGGCGCGGGCGACGTCGTCCTGCGCAAGGATGTGGAAGGTATTGACGGTGAGCAGGTAATCGCAGGCCAGTGCAGGCCAGGGCTGTGCCATGTCCAGCACCAGCGGGTCTGCCACATTGACGGGGCGATTGTCGGCCAGCCAGGCATGAATGCCGGGCAAGCGCTCCGGCAGATCAGAAGGCTGCCAGTGAATATGGGGCAGGAAGTGCGGCATCCACGCCGCGTGCTGGCCGGTACCGCTGCCGAGTTCCAGCAGTGTACCGGGGGCCTTGAGATGCTGTTGCAGCACCTCGAGGATCGGCCCCCGGTTATTGTCGCAGGCCTGGGAAAAAGGCTTGTCGATCATCCCTGGCGTTTGCGCATCATTTTCTGGCCGCCGATGACCAGCTTCTGGTACATGGTCGGCATGGAGCGCTGCATGGTGTCGATGGCGTAGGCATCGCTGCCGATCAGCACACGGCGTTTGTTGTTGCGCACGCCGTTGATGATGGTGCGCGCTGCCGCTTCCGGTGTGGTGCGGAACAGCTTCTCGAACTCCTTGCGGGCGGTTTCCGAATCGGCGCCGGTGATGTGCGAGACGTCATTCATGCGCGCGTTACGGGCGATGTTGGTCTTGATGCCGCCGGGATGCACCGTGGTGCAGGAGACATTGCCGCCGTCGAGTTCCAGCTCCATGCGCAGGGATTCAGTGAAGCCCTTTACGGCGAACTTGGCGGCGTTGTAGGCCGATTGCGTCGGAATGCCGATCAGGCCGAATACGCTGGAAATGTTGACGATATGCCCCTGGTCCGCCTGTTTGAGATACGGCAGGAAAGCCTTGGTGCCATGCACGACGCCCCAGAAGTTGATCCCCATCAGCCAGTCGAAATCTTCGTAGCTCATGTCTTCCACCGTGGCACCCAGCGCCACACCGGCATTGTTGATGACCAGGTTGACGCTGCCGAAGTGGGCGAATACCTGATCCGCATAGGCGTGAAACGCGGCGCGGTCGGCAACGTCCAGGACCTGGCTGTGCACGTCATGGCCTGCGGCGCGCAGGGCGTCAGCCACCTGCTCCAGCCCTTCGGCGTTGACGTCGGAAATGGCCAGCTTGCAGCCTGCGGCGGCCAGTTGTTCGGCCAGGCACTTGCCGATGCCAGATGCGGCGCCGGTAATCACGGCGACCCGGTTATCCAATACCTTCATGCAACGTCTCCTGAGGGGCGATTTATTCGGTTATCAAACTTATGCGGATATCAAACAATGTCCGGGCGCAGTGTAGCCGGGCATTGCGAGCAAAGTGGGCCAATTCTGACATGGATCGGTGTCAGAGTTGACCGATCAGGTTGGCTGCGCTGCCCCGCGCTGCCGCCGCCGGGCAAATCCGCCTGTATCCGGGAGCGCAATGCGCCCGTCATGACGGCGTGCGCACGGGGGATCGAAGGGGCTAGGCCGTGTCAGGGCGTGTCGTCCTCCTCAGCGGGCCTGCCGGGGCCGGAGAGATCCAGATAGTCGTAGTATTTGCCGTGATACTCCGGGCGCAGCACCATGCGGCGCAGCCGATCCAGCGTGAAATACGGCGCATCTCGCAACAGGATGTTGGCCAGCCAGGCGGGAATATAGCCGCCGGGGTCCAGAATCAGCTGGTAGGTGAATTCCACCTGATCATTGTCCAGAAAGCGTGCCGCGAGAATGCCGGACATCTCCGGGAAGCGCACATAGCGATCGTTCTCCGGTAGCAGTTCCGGCCGTCCTTGCAGGTAGACGGTCACACCGTGTTGGGGGAACGCGGGGTCCTGTACCACATCGGCCTGCAATACCGCTTCCCGGTTGGCCAGTGGCCAGGGCAGGTGTGTGGTGAAGCGCAGATAACGCAGCAGCGGGGAGTCGCGGGCAAACTCTTCCGCGCCGTCCACGAAATGCAGCCAGCGGGGGTAGTTGCCGTAGTCCTCCAGCACGGCGGCCAGGGCGTACTGGTCTTTCAGAGTGATATGGGTGACACCGCGGAAGGTTTTCAGTCGTGAGTCATCCCGGTGTCGCATGTAGACCCGGATGTCGTTGCGATCACTGACCAGGCGCCAGGTGTCGTCCAGCTCTTCCATGGGATCTGCAGCGGTAGCCGGCCCCCAGTACAGCAACAGAAGCAATAGCCCCCACAGCGGCGGAGCGGGTGCCCGGCCGCGCAAGCCAGGGGGTGATCGGTATGCCATGTCAAACTCCTTGAAAGGCTTTCTTGCCAACAACGCCGGGGCTGATGCGTGCTCGCCAGGCGATGTCGGGCCTCCTTGGGCGCATCCTTCATCGCGCCCTGCGGAGAGATAACTGGACATCACCGGGGACGGGACCTCCCGCTGGCGCGGCCGGTTTGCCTATATGGTAGCCCTGAGCGTAGTCCACTCCCAGACCGTTGAGCAGTGCAAGCACCCGGTCGTTCTCGACAAATTCGGCCACAGTCTGCAAACGAAAGGCGCGGGCCACATCGACGAGGGCCCGGATGAGCACGCGGTGCTCATCGCTTTCATCCAGCTGACGGATGAAGGAGCCGTCGATCTTGACGAAATCCACCGGCAGTTTCTTCAGGTAATACAGGGAAGAGAAGCCGACACCGAAATCATCCAGGGCAAAACGGCAGCCCAGCGCGCGCAGATCCTGCATCACGTCGATGGTGGTATGGACATCCGCCAGTGCAGCGGTCTCGGTAATCTCGAAAATCAGTTCCCCGGGGGCGATGCCACAGGTCTGCATGACATGCCGCACATGCGGGACCAGGCGCGGGTTGTGGCAGGACAGCCCGGAGAGGTTGATGGCCAGCGGCGGCCGTTCACCCGGCGGGCCCTGTTTCGCCAGCAACTCGCAGCCCCGGGCGATGATACGCTCGTCAAGCCGTTGAATCATGCCGCCCTGCTCAGCGGTGCTGATCAGTTCCTGGGTGTCCAGCCAGCCCCCGTCATCGTCGGCGACCCGCAGCAGCGCTTCGTTGTGACTGATGCGCTGACTCTGAATATGCATGATCGGCTGGAAGTGCAGCGTGATGCTGTCGCCTGCAAGCAGTGCCCGGACCCGTTTCTCCCAGAGCATACGTTCCTGAATTCTTGCCCGGTGCAGCTCGTCACCATCAAACACATGCCAGGCGTTGCGGCCAATGGCCTTGGCCTGATACATGGCGATATCCGCATTGGCGAGCAGGGTTTCCATGCTGCGCCCGTGTTGCGGATAGTGGCTGATGCCGATGCTGGTGGTGACTGGCAGATGGGAGCTGCCGTCTTTCATGGCCTGCTCGTTGAGGGTGTTGCAGCAGCGTTTCGCGGTTGCCAGGACAAACTCGGCGTCATTGCTGGCCAGCAGGATGGCGAACTCATCACCGCCCAGGCGGGCAATGACATCCGTTGGTCTCAGGCAGGCGCTCAACAGCAGGGAAACGCGTTGCAGCAAGCGATCCCCCTGCTGATGACCGTTGAGGTCGTTGACGTCGCGAAACTGATCGAGATCGAGCAATAACAAGCTGAACCCGGGCGACTCGCCGGACTCGGCCGCGTCCAGCCAGCGCCGGCCTTCCTCGATGAAGCGCCGTCGGTTGAACAGGCCGGTCAGGGGATCATGGCTGGCCAGCCAGCCGATGTGCGCTTCCGCAATACGCTGGTCGGAGACGTCCAGACCGATGGAGACGATGCGTTGTTTGCGTCCGGCGCCGGACTGCCAGAGTGTGTGCCACCAGGACATCAACAGTGCATCGCCATCGGGACGTGCCAGGGGGCTTTCGTGACGGAGTGAGTGCACGCGTCCGGCGGCCACATCTTCGAGTTGCCGGGCCAGTGTCGCAGGCGGGTCATCCAGCAGGCTGGCGAAGGTGCGCCGCCGAAGCTGGCGGGCGGGTTGGCCCCACAGCCAGCGGCCGTAACGATTGACAGACAACAACCGGCCTTTGGCGTCCTGCGTCAGCACGACGATGTCGGCGGTGTCCTGCAGTGCCCGGCTCAGGCCTTCCTGGTCGGCAAGGCGCCGCGCAATACGCAAAAGCTGGTGATCGCCGCCCGGCGCGGTGCCGGCGGCCAATTTCAGATTGGCAGACACGTGTAATACCCCGCAGTGTTTTTATGTGTTATGAAGCGGGCCTGCGCCGCCGTGTGGCGGGCAATTTGTTGAACCAGTTCAAACTATCAGTGAGAGGTGCATTGCACAAGAGCCCGTTTTACTGATCCGCCACGACAACCCGATCACGTACCAGACGTCACTGTACGCAGGCCATGAGGTGTACCATGGCACGCTGCAAGTAATACAGGATCACATCATGCAAGAGCCTCAAGTGCCTGATTCTGCCAACGGGATCGGGCAGTCTGTCCGCCACTTTTTTCAGCGAAAGGGCTTGCACCTCGGGATCGGCGCGCTGCTGGTGCTGGGTTATTACGCCAGTCTGCCCGGCCACCTGTGGCAAGCGTCCCCCGCGTATCAGATCGCACCGGTGCCGCAGCGGGCTGCCTCGGCGGCGCCAACTGACGGCGCCGTCGCCGTACCATTGCCCTTGTCCGTACGAGACGGGCACTCGCCATCCTGGGTGAACCTGACGGCAGGGCGCTTGCAGGCGTTCTGGCAGGACCAGGGTGCGCTGCACACCGCCGTTTACACCCCGGCAGGAGGCGAGCAAGAGCACGGGCACTGGAGCGACGTGGAAACGCTGCCCGCGCATGTCCACGGTGGCAGCGAGGGGCTGGCCCGCGGGGTAGTGCTGGTGAGCGACGGGAACGATCAACTCAATATCTATTCTGTGCAGGGCGGGGCGACAGCCGCGCTGACACTGGCGGTGCAGGACGGCACGCAGTGGCACATGCACACCGGGCCGCTGTTGAGTCCGCTGCCCGGTCAGAGGGTCAGCCTGGCAGGCCCGGTGGCCCGGAAAACCGATGGCAGCCTGGCCATGCTGGCGCGGCGCGGTGAGCGGTTGGTCTGGCTGCGCGTGTCGGCGGAGCAGGGCAGACCTTACATTGCTGGCCAGCAGCGCCTGCCCGATGAGCAGAATGCCGGCACAGCGATACTGCTGGCCAACAGCGGCGACAGCGCGCTGCAATGGCTGACCCCGGCGGCGCAGCCCGGCCCTCTGCTCTGGTCCGGCACGGCGGACCGGGGCGAGCGCTGGTCTGTGCCACAGCCACTGACAGCGGCCGGCGCCGTGGCCCCGGGCAACAGTCTCGCGACGCTGCGTCTTGCGGCAGGAGACTGGGGTCTGGCAGTCGTCAGTGAGGGCGGCGCCGTGCAGTGGTATCGGGGGCAGGATGCGGGCCAGCGCTGGAGTACGCCGGTGACGCTGTCAGATCGTGGCGGCCAGTGCCGCCGACCTGATGGCGAGCCCACCGGGGCGCCGGCGCTGACGCTGGCCGCTGATGGCATGGTGCATCTGCTGTATGCCGATGCGGGTTGCCGGTTACGACACCAGATATTCAGCGCGGCCTGGACGGGAGAGTCATCATGATGACGTTGCATCTGTGGGTCAGCCTGGTGCTGGCAACCCTCGTTTATGCGGCACTGGCGAGCGCCTTGCTCGCTGTCCTGTTTCCAGCACAGACGCCGGCCTCGCGATGGTCGGTGGTGGCTGTTGTCGCAGCAGTTGTGGCGGCCTTGATGGCCTTGCCGGGGCAGACCGCAGCTCTGGCGGCCTGGGCAGGATTCGGGCGTTTCAGCATGACCAGTGGTCTGCTGGCGTTGTTGTACCTGCTGCACCCGCTGTTCCTGTCCCGGCCGGGCTGGCGACACATGGCGCTGCCTGACGGGCAGCGGCGCATGCTGATCTTCGGTGTGATCGTGGCGGGTCTGGTGTTGTATCCCGCCGCCCTGGGGATGGCCTTGCCGGGTACGGCGACGATGGATATCCAGGGCAGTGGCTTTGGCGATTTTCGGCTCGCCACCATCTTGCTTTGTCTGGGGCTGGCGCTGTGGGTGCTGCGCGCCTATCACCTTTGCCTGCTGCTTGTTGCCGCCCAATGCGCGTTCGCCCTGCAGCTGTTACCGTCAGGCAATCTCTGGGATTACCTGATTGATCCCTGGTTGTGGCTGGGAGGCATGCTGACAGTGGTTGTTGCCCTGGTCAGGCCGGGCAAGGCTGCCGGGCCTGTTCCGTCTTCCCGGGCGTGAGCCCTTCGCCATCAATCTTCGACGTAGACATCCCGGGCCTGTTCGCCCCGGTCTGTATCGTGGACCTCGAAGCTGACCCGGGCTCCCTGGCGCAGGGTGCGGCGGCCGCCGTTCTGCAGTGCGCGAAAATGCACAAAGATCTCGCGGCCGTCATCGCTCTGGATAAAGCCGAAGCCCTTGTTCGGATTGAACCACTTGATTTCACCCTGCAGGCTGCCCTGGACTGCCTTCGGCGCTTTATTCTTCGGCGCTTTATCGCTATGCCGGGTCGCCTTGACCGCAGGCAAGCGGCCGGGGCCAGACAGTTGGCGCTTCAGCGCACCGGCGCCGGTGATCAGCAGCGGCAGGGCAAACACGGCGACGGGCAGCAGCATCCAGCACGCCGGGCCGGCCAGCAGTGTGGCGCCATGGCTGGCAGCGAAGCCGATCAGGAACAGCAACACCAGGCTGTGGAGCACGGCGCGCAGTGGGCTGGCGCGCAGGCAAACTGCGGTAATGGCAGCGGCCAGCAGCAGCCCTGCACCCGCCTGGCGCGCCAGAACCGGGACCATCGCGTTGCTGTCTTGCTGCGGGTGCCAGAGGCTGAAAAGGCTGCCGGGAAAAAATGCCAGAGCGAGACCACACAGGCCGAACAGCACGGCAAAGAACAGATAAAAAGGAGTCAGAAATCGCACATCTTGCATAACAGTTGACGTCACCTTGCTAGTGATTACATATAGTCGAAGTCGCGCATTGTAACCAAGCCGGACAAGATTTGAACGCCGGCATCAATATTCATGGGAATTCATGGCCCTTTACCCCTTTCTACGCACTGCCTATCTGGACGCTCTGGCGGATACCGGTGCCACCGGGCGGGCCGCTGGCTGGCACGACCTCTCTCCCGGCAATGCCGCAGATGGCTGGATGCCGCTGTATGCCAAGGACAATCCCTGGGGTGAGTATGTGTTTGACCACCAATGGGCCCATGCCTACCAGCGTTACGGGCTCGCCTATTATCCCAAACTGGTTACCGCCATACCTTATACGCCCGTGCCTGGCCCACGCTGGTCCCTGCCGGCTGGCGTGGACCCGGCGGACTGGTTGTGGCCGCGGATTCAGGCGCAGTTGCAGGAGACGGGCGCGTCCGGTTGGCATCTGTTGTTTCCCGATACAGCAGCCCGTGAGGCGCTGAGTGAGTTGCCGCTGATCTCCCGGCAGGCCTGTCATTTCCGCTGGTTCAATCGCAACTATGCGAATTTTGATGCGTTTCTTGATGCGCTGGTATCACGCAAACGAAAGGGCTTGCGCCGCGAGCGTCGCCGCATCAGCGAGCAACACCTGCGCACGGCGCGTGCCTGCGGCAGCGCTATTCCGGAGCCCTGGTGGGATGCGTTCTACGCCTGTTATGCCAGTACCTACCTCAAGCGTGGTCAGGCGCCTTATCTGAGCCAGCAGTTTTTTCGTCTGCTGGCGGCACGTATGCCCGAGCAGTTGATGATGAGTGTCGCGTTTGATGAGCGCGACCCGGCGACGGCGGGCACCGATATCCCCGTTGCAGCGGCGCTCTATCTGTTCGATGACCGTCGCCTCTACGGGCGTTACTGGGGCGCTTTGCGGGACTATGACGCCCTGCATTTTGAGCTCTGTTATTACCAGGGCATCGAATTCAGCATCGAGCAGGGTCTAGATGAGTTCGACCCCGGCGTCCAGGGCGAGCACAAGCTGCTGCGCGGTTTCGAGCCCGTCATCACCTGGTCTCTCCACCATCTGGTGGACCCGCGATTCCAGGACGCCATCGGTGATTTCTGCCACCGCGAGGCGGCTGCCGTCGCCGCCTATCGCGAAGAAGCCCTGACCCTGCTGCCCTTCCGTGCCGGCCATCTGTGACGTTCAGTGCGTTTCCATTCTTTGTTGGTTGGGTGGTTGTGGCCCTCGGGGGGCGGGAAAGGTTTTCAGGACACGCCGTGGACCCCCTCCGGGTCCGGCCCGCCATCACAGATGCCGTGCGTTCGACTGCGCGCGACGCATGCGTCGCAACACGCTTGTCTCACCCCTGGGGGCTTGGTTTCGGCATCCTGCCTCAAACAGTCCTGAAAACCTTTCCCGCCCCCCGAGGGCCGTCACGCCCAGCCCGGTTAACTGGCTGGAAGCCAACTAGCGGTTTTGTTCCTCCAGAAAGTTGGTATAGACACCGAGCTCGGAATTTCCTGCCAGCGTTGAGCCGGGGCACTCCCTGAAGGGACCTCTTTGGCCATGGATGGCCAAAGCGCGAGCGCCCAGGGACGGCTTGAGCGGTCCCGGAAGGGAGTGCCCCGGCTCAACGCGTACTTGATGGAGGGTGACCCACCTGCTGGAAACCAGCCTGTTTTCAGGTTCGTCAATTCGTGAGGAGACCTTCCAGAGCCCGACCTGCGCCAAACAGGGCCGGTGTTTTCTCGTTGCGGGTTTCCGCTATACTCGGGTGACGCATCCGGGCAGTGGCCGTCCCGGACGGCCGTGGTGCGTGGTGAAACTTTCGACATGGAATTGTGGGAGGTGAACTGTGCCGCGCGACACTGCAAGTATAGCGCCCCGTCGTCAATCCCGGGCAGCTGCAAGCCCGGAGTCCCGTCCGCCCGCGTTGACATCAACGCCGGCCTGGCCCCCTGAACGGCGCCTGCTCGCCTGGCTGCACCGCATGGCCGGTGCTCCCGCCATACGGCTGCAACTCTGGGATGGATCAGTTACCGGGCCCGACCAGGCGCCGTACACCGTGACCATCGCGGATCGCGGTGCGCTGTATCAACTCCTGCGCAGCCCCAATATCGCTTTTGGTGACCTGTATGCCAGTGGCCGCATTACGGTCAGTGGGGCACTGGACGCGTTTCTGATACAGCTGTATCCCGCCTTGGCAAAGGGCGCGGCATCACGACCTGGCTGGCTCGCCAGATTGTGGCGAGACCCTGATCGGCAGGGTGCCAGTGAGCAGGATGCCCGGCTCAATATTCATCATCACTACGATCTCGGTAACGACTTTTATCGCCTGTGGCTGGACAGCGCCGCCATGCAATATACCTGTGCCTACTACGAGGAGACGGATTACTCCCTGGAGCAGGCACAGCTTTCCAAACTGGAGCATGTCTGCCGCAAGCTCTGTCTCAAGCCGGGGCAGACGGTGATCGAGGCCGGCTGTGGTTGGGGCGGGCTGGCCCGTTATATGGCGCGCCATTACGGTGTGCGAGTGAAGGCATTCAATATTTCGCCGGAACAGATTCGCTGGGCGCGGGAGCGGGCTCAGGAGGAGGGGTTGGCGGACCGGGTGGAGTATATCGAGGACGACTATCGGAATATCGGCCGTAACATCGGGCACAGTACCAGCATGAGCACTCGCGCCATGACGCGCTGTGATGCCTTCGTGTCGGTGGGCATGCTCGAGCATGTGGGGCCAGCCAATTATGCCTCTCTGGGGCAGGCCATCAACCGCGTGCTCAAGCCGGAAGGCATCGGGCTGATTCATACCATCGGCCGCAATCGCGCGGCACCGGTCAACGGCTGGATTGAGAAGCGCATATTCCCTGGCTGCCATGTGCCGGGGCCGGTAGAACTGATGCAATTGTTCGAGGAGAGCGATCTTTCGGTGCTGGATATGGAGAACCTGCGCCTGCATTACGCACGCACGCTGCGTCACTGGCGAGAGCGTTTTCTGTCGCACCGGCAGCAGGTGAGCGCCGAGTACGACGAGACGTTTGTGCGCGCCTGGGATCTGTATCTGGCCGGGTCAGTGGCCGGTTTTACCACGGGCACCATGCAGCTGTTCCAGGTGGTGTTTGCCCCGGCGGCATCCAACCGGATACCGCAAAACCGCCGCCATATGTACCGTCACAGTGCGCTCGCCAGTGGCGCTAACGCCGTCGAGGCAAAGCCATGATGCGGGGGGGGGGGTAGAGTCCATGTCTGATGCGACGACGGATCCGGTGCACTATGACCTGATCATTGTAGGGGGCGGTCCGGCGGGCAGCACGTTGGCTACAGTGCTGGCGGAGCGTGGCTGGCGGGTGCTGATTCTCGACAAGGCGGCGTTTCCCCGTGACAAGACCTGCGCCGGTTGGGTTACCCCGGAAGTACTGACCACTCTGGGTATTACATCCGAAGCGTACGCCCGTGACGGTCGTGTGCTGCAGCCGATCCACCGCTTCAGTATCGGCCTGATGGGGCAGGCGCCCTGCGTCAACGATCATGGCGGCGCACCGGTCAGTTACGGTATCCGCCGGTGCGAGTTCGATCATTACCTGCTGGCGCGGGCTTCCGTGGAGAAGGTGCTCGGCGAGAGCGTGAATGATCTGACACACGAGCACGGCGAGTGGTGTGTGAACGGCCGCTATCAGGCGCCCTGGCTGGTAGGGGCTGGTGGGCACTTTTGTCCGGTGGCGCGGCTGCTTGGCGATGGGCCGGGCAAGCACGAACTGGCGGTGACGGCAAAAGAGGTGGAGTTTCGCCTGCAGCCCGAGCAGGTGGCTGCTTGCGCGGTGGCGGGAGATTGCCCTGAGTTATGGTTCTGCCGGGATCTCAAGGGCTATGCCTGGGTGTTCCGCAAAGGGGACTACCTGAATATCGGGCTGGGCCGGGAGGACAATCATCGGCTGACAGAGCACCTCGGCGAGTTCGTGGCCATGATGCAGCGTACCGGGCGTCTTCCTGAATCCTTGCCCGAGCGCTACAAGGGGCACGCCTATCTGCTCTACGGGCACGCCCGGCGGCCGTTGGTGGCGCCGGGCGTTTGCCTGATCGGTGATGCGGCGGGGCTGGCCTATACCCAGAGTGGCGAGGGTATCCGGCCCGCCGTGGAGTCAGCGCTGCTGGCGGCCAGTGCGCTGGAGGAGGCGTCGCCAGGCACGACACTGTACGGCTATGAAGCGGCGGTGCGGAAACGCTTTGGTGTACGCGGTGACGAGAAGCGTGCACCGGTGCCCTTGCCGGATTGGGTCAGGGACACGCTGGTCGGGCCGCTCATGCGTAGCCACTGGTTTACCCGCAAGGTGGTGACGGAGCGCTGGTTTCTGCACCGTCAGGTGCCGGCGATGCAGCGCGAGAAAGCGGGGTGATGAGGGCAGGGCGGTAAGCCGCCCGTCTCAGGCGGCCTGACCGCGCTGATTGTCGAAGTAGACCAGCGCCATGGTAATCAGATCACGGACATCGCTGTTCGGGTGAGCAGGGTCTTTGGGGCCGAGCTGATCGGTCACGTCTTCGAAATCACCGGATGCGCGATCACTCAGGTCAACAAAGTACTCGTAGACGCGGCGATTCTGAGAGACCAGTGTGCCGGAAAAGACGTCATTGTCGAATAACCCGATACACGGGAATACTGCCTGACTGATGTCCACGCCCTGTTCTTGCAGCCACTCCAGCAGGTCAGCGTGTGCTGTCTCATTGCGGCGTACTGCGTGTGTGGCCTCGGCTACCGCATCCCATGCGTTCTGCTCGCTGGCTTTGTGAAATTCCATTGGTGTCGCTCCCTTTTCCGACCGTACTCAGTTTGACAGCTTCAACAATAAGCGAAATAAGACAATTGCCACAAAAAATGTAAGCCTGGGCTTACATGTCGGTGAACGATCGTTCTCTTCTATGCTTCGGGTGCCGGGGTGAAGAGCGGTGGCATCGGGCAATCCAGAAGGGTGCACACGGCCCGTAGCAGTTCTGCTTCAGCGACCTGGACCCTGTTGTCGGCCAGCACGGCGTCTGCGCAGGCATCCACCAGCCCGGCTTTCAGCAAGGGCGTCAGCCCGGCCAGTTCTGTCAGTGCCGGCGTCAGTCGGTCCAGTGTGCAAGCCTCAATGGCCAGCAGTGGCGTGCCTGGCGGCAGCAGCACGCCGGTAATGCGGCGGAACAGGGCTTGCGCCGCCTCGCCACGCTGGCCGCCGACATAGATCATCATCGACAAGAGTACCTGCATGGCCGGTGCCACAGCGCGGTAGCTGCGATGGCGAACGGGCTGGTTGCGACCGGCCTTCGCGCCGAGATGATCGCGCAGCAGGTGTAGCAGAACGAACTCGAACAGGGTCATACGCCGGTCGGCATGGATCAGTGTGGTCAGCCGCTGCAGCATGGCATCGCGGGTCGCCTGATCACCTTGCTTGAGGGTCGGGATGGCCAGATCGATCAACGGCAATCGCAGTCGCGTGCCCAGTGACTGCACGACGGGCACCAGTGCGGCCACCGCGTCGCGCGCTTGCGGTGTCAGATCCAGCGCGGGCAGCAGGTCTTCCGGGGTGCTCTGGCTGACGCTGATGGCCAGCGCATACATCAGTTGTTCGGCGCCGGGCCTGTCATGGAGTTGGTCTCGCAGCCCCAGTGGCACCGACTCGAGGATACGGCTGGCGTAACCCATGTGGGCGGGGGTGACGGTGCCGACCTGCTGTGATGCGCCGTGCTGTGATTGCGGTGCCCGCCCTGCGTGCAGCGCAGTGCCGGCGAGCGCTGTGGCGCCGCCGAACAGTGCCGCGCCGCTGGCGGCCGCCAGCCCTTCGGTAGCGCCGGGTTGCGTGGCAGCGGCGGTGTCGCTGGCGAGCTGTTGCCGGGCTCTGTTGCGTGCCCGCGCCACCCACTCCGGGCCGATGGCACTCAGCCGCTCGTCCATCTCCGGGTGCGTGGCCAGCAAGCGCCGCATATTGAAGGACACCGTGTCGGCGAAGCACATGTGGCTCATGTCTTCTGCCTGAGTGCTGGTCAGCAGTGAGCCCTGGCCATTGCGTATCTTGATCAGCGCACCGGCAATACCTGCCGGGTTGCGGGTGAACTGCACTGACGACGCATCCGCCAGCAGTTCGCGCTGACGGGAGATGGCCGCTTTGATCAGCCGCCCGAAAAACAGGCCGATGTAACCGATGGCGACCAGTGCCATACCCAGTCCTATGGCGGCGGCAATGCCGCCAGCGGCGTTGCGGCTGTTGTTGGTGCGCACCATCACGCCACGCCGGTGGGTGCTGCGCAGCATCAGCTCGCCGACCTTGCCGACGGCAAGAATACCCGCCAGTACCGCCATCAGGCGCAGGTTGAGGCGCATGTCGGCGTTGAAGATATGGCTGAATTCGTGGGCGATGACGCCTTGCAACTCGTCCCGGTTGAGCTGTTCCAACGCCCCCTGGGTCACCATGATGGTGCTTTCGGTGGGGCGGAAGCCGGCGGCAAAGGCATTGATGGTGGTTTCCTCGCCGAGCACAAAAAGCTGCGGCACGGGGATGCCTGACGCGATGGCCATTTCTTCCACCACATTGATCAGCCGCCGCTCGTGAACATCCTTGCTGGCGGGATCAATCCGGCGGGCGCCCAGCATGTCAGCCAGCGCCGGGCCGCCGCCGCGCAGACGCCAGAATTTGATCAGGCTGCCGCCGAGGATAATGCCGAGTGTGAGCAGAGCGGCCCAGATGGCGCCGGGTGAGAGCAGCCATTCCCCCAGGGGATAGGTGCCGTCAGTCAGCCAGAACAGACCCAGATACAGGACCAGGTTCACTGCCAGGGCTGTGGCCAGCACTGCCGCGACGAAATAGACAGTCAGCAGGCTGGTACGTCGCCGGGCCCGCGCCTGCTGCGCAAAGAAATTCATCGGCTATCAAAAGCTGACGCTGGGCGCCCGCCGGGCCTCCGGTGTTTCTATCTGCAGCAGCTCTGCGTATTTGAAGCTGCCAAACAGGCCGGCGATGAAGTTGTTCGGGAACTGCTCGCGGTAGGTGTTGTATTCCATCACGGCGTCATTGAACGCCTGGCGGGCAAAACCGATGCGGTTCTCGGTGGAGGTCAGCTCTTCCATCAGCTGACTCATGGTCTGGTTGGCTTTCAGATCAGGGTAGTTTTCCGACAGGGCGAAGAAGTTGGCAAGGGAGCCGGAGAGCATGCTCTCTGCCTTGCCGAGCGCGCCCATGGCGCTCGCATTGTCCGGGTTGGCCTTGGCGGCCTGGCGGGCATTGACGGCCTGGTTGCGGGCCTCGGTGACCTGGGTCAGCGTCTCGCGCTCATGGGTCATATAGGCCCGCGCGGTTTCCACCAGATTGGGGACCAGATCATGGCGGCGCTGCAGCTGCACATCAATCTGGGCGAAGCCGTTCTTGAAGCGGTTCTTGAGTGCTATCAAACGGTTATAGATAGCAATGATGAAGACCACCAGTGCTGCCAGGATGACAAGAAAGATCAGTGTGCCACTCATGATTCGCCCCCGTATCTGCTATGCGTTCCCGAATGCCTGTTGTTATAAGCGTCAGTGTTATGTGAGCAAGATTAACGCAAGCAGGGGCAGGTGCACAGTGGCGTGTGTAGCAAAAACGGGGACCCGGAACCCGGGGTCGTCACCGGCAATCAGCTGCCGGTGACCACGCCCAGCGGGAAATAATGATCCACCAGCAGCGCACCGAAGAGTACGAACAGATAGGTGATCGAGTAACCGAAGGTTTTCATCGGGGTGCGCGGGTCATCGCCAAAGCGCAATTGCATGGCATGAAACAGGAACACCGCACCGAGCACCACGGCGGTGACCAGATAGATCAGGCCACTCATGCCGGTCAGGTAGGGCAGCAGCGAGGTGATCACCAGCAAGACCGTGTAGTAGAGCACGCTGCTGCGCGTAAACGGGATGCCGTGGGTGACCGGCAGCATCGGGATTTCTGCCTTGGCGTACTCATCCCGGCGGTGAATGGCCAGCGCCCAGAAGTGCGGCGGCGTCCAGACAAAAATGATCAGCACCAGCAGCCAGGCATAGGGGTGCAACTCGCCAGCAACGGCGGTCCAGCCCAGCAACGGCGGTATCGCACCGGCGAGCCCGCCGATCACAATGTTCTGCGGCGTGGCTCGCTTCAGATAGAGCGTATAGATAAAGGCATAGCCCACAAATCCGAACAGCGTCAGCAGGGCGGTCAGACGGTTGACCAGCTGATCCAGCACCAGCATCGAAATCAGTGCCAGGACGACGGCAAACGCGATCGCCGAGCGGGTATTGATGCGCCCGGTGACAATCGGGCGCTTGTCGGTCCGCGCCATCATGGCATCGATTTTCTGATCCATGATCTGGTTGATGGCGGCTGACGCCATCATCGCCAGCGTCAGTCCGATGAAGGCAGGGATCAACACCCCCAGCGGCACCATGCCGGGCGGGTCAGTGGCCAGGAACATGCCGGCGATGGCCGTTACCATCAGCAACAGCACTACGCCGGGTTTGGTCAGGGCCAGGTAATCACGCCAGCCCGCCGCTTCAGGCATCTGTTTGTCTCCGTTCCGGTTGTATATTCAATGCCCGCAGGAACAATACCAGCGTGACCAGGAGCACGACCGCGCCAAAGTTATGCGCTACCGCCACCTTCAACGGTACGTGGAAAATGATGTTACTGACACCCAGCGCAAATTGCGCCAGCAAAACACCGCCGATGGTCAGGCCAAAGCGGCGGAAGAGCGTGCAGCGGGCGCGTGCCAGTATCTTGATGGCCAGCAGGCCCACCACCAGCAGTGTAGCGATGGCGCCGAAGCGGTGCATCACATGGATGGTGGTGCGGGCATCACTGGCGAGCACCCCAAACTCGTAGTCCTCGCCATCATGTTCGTGGCCGAAGAATGTGAAGGCATCACCGAAATTCAGGTGCGTGGTCCAGCCACTCTCGCAAATCGGCAGTTCGGTGCAGACCACGGCGGCGTAGTTGGCGGTGGTCCAGCCCCCCAGCGCGCTTTGCAGCATGACCACGCCCAGTGCGGCAATGGCCAGTGGTTTCAGCGTCCGCACATCGCAATCATTGCGAAAACTTGGCCAGTTGTAGAGTCGTGCCGTATGCCAGCACAACAGGATCATGGTGGAAAAACCGCCCATCAGATGCAGCATGACGATGGTGGGCTGTAGCCCCATGGTCACGGTCCATTTGCCCAGAATGCCCTGGCAGATCACCAGCACCAGCAAGGCCGTGGGCAGCAGCACGCCTTGCCCCGTTTTTTTGCGGTTGAGCCAGGCCATGGTGGTGAGCGCCAGAATCATGATGCCCAGGAAGCCTGCGAAGTAGCGATGCACCATCTCCGGCACTGTCTTGAAGGCGTCACGGTAGGTGCCGGGTTGATGCACATTGGTTTCGCTCACATAGGAATGCGCCTTGCGCACATCCATGTGGCCATAACAGCCTGGCCAGTCCGGACAGCCGAGCCCGGCGTCCGTCAGGCGCGTCCAGGCGCCCAGAATGATGACACCCGCGACCAGTATTACCGAAGCCACGGCGAGACGGCGTTGCCAGATCAACGAACGATTCACAGTCGACATGAAGGTTACCCTATCAGTGAGCCTTTCAGGGTGCGCTTGAGATCATCACGAATATTGTCGGCCTCGAGCAGCGTGGCATCCGGATCCGCATGGGTGGGGTACCACATGAAAATCATGCCGTCGGGGCTGATCAGAAAAATGTGATGACTGGCGCTGTCAGTACTGCTTTCCATCGCGGGGAGTAGCAGGGTGTCGGCCAGGTCGCGATCGACGCTGACTTCCACCATGCCAGGCACATTCTCGTCCAGGAATGTGCGTAAAGTGTTATCCGGTTCGGCCGTATGCATGATCACGCGTCTGACGCGGGAGGCATCCCGGTCGAGAGATCGCTGCAACTGACGAATCAGATAGAACAAACCATTCTTGCAGGCCGCATCGCAGGTGCCGTCGGCCATGTATGCCAGTGTCCATTTGCCGGCCATGTCGTCACTGCGGTACGGCGTGCCATCTGCCTGGGTGAAGCCGAGATCGTCCACGCTGACGTGGGGGACGATCAGTGTCCCTTTATTCAGGCGCGGCATCTCGTCAGGGTTGATCAGAAAGCGGCCCGCCAGAAAAAAAGCGATGAACACACCGATGATCAGCCCGAGGATCAGAAAATTCTTGCTGCGTTCCTGCATGGGTCAACTCAATTCTGGTCTGCAAAAAAGCTCAATCTGCCTCGCGTCGGCGCAGGCTGATAGCGATGAAGAACACCACGACGGCGCCGGCCAGGGCAAACCACTGCACGGCATAGGCGTGGTGCCGCTCCGGACCCATGACAGGGTCATGCCAGATGCGGGGTAGCTGCTCCCCGGTCTCCAGCGCAAAGCCCGGGTCCACCCGGATTTCGAAGGGCGCCAATTCTACCCCAAGAAGCGCGGAAAGTGCGTCCATTTCGACTTTTTGCACGCGCAACGGCCAAGTCACGGCAGACAGGTCGTCATCAGCGAGAACAAAGGTGCGCGGGCTATAGATATAGCTTCGCCCATTAACCGTCACCATCCCGTCGTCGTTGTCGGCGGGGAGGGGCGGGATATCGGGTAAAACCGCGCGGTCACGACCTCTGGGCAGCCAGCCACGATTGACCAGGAGCCACTGGCCGTTCTCGCTGCGCAACGGCGTGAGCAGGTGATAGCCGGCAATGCCTTCCAGAGTGCGGTTATCCAGCAGTATGTGGCGGCTGTTATCGGGCACGCCGCGCAGGGTGACGGGGTAGTTGCCTGCTTCGTCCTTCACCAGCAGTTCGGGCAGGTTCAGGTACCCTGCGTCGGCGCGTGTCTCGAAGTCGCGTGCCAGCGTGCGTTTCTCATCCGCGCGGGACAACTGCCAGACTGCGGCTTGCAGGCACACTGCCGCCACGACCAGGGTGGCCAGAAAACCCATCCAACTGGGGCGAAACTCACGTGCAGGCATAACGTCCGGGCCTTAGAATAGGGCGCTCATTGTACACAAGGTGCGCGTTATGTGGTGGTTAAAGCTCCTGATCCTGTTGTTGTTCGCGGCGGCGGTGGTTTCTCTGTTCCGTGGACTGGGTGCGCTGATGCGCAGTGATGCCCGGGGCAAGGACAGTGGTACGGCGCGGGCGCTGACCTGGCGGGTGATTTTCTCTGTGGCGGTCTTCGGCTTGATGATGCTGTCAGCCTGGATGGGGTGGCTGGAGCCCCACGACGTCAACCCGACCCTCCGCGATGGCGTGCCCATCGAGCAATCTACCCCTGCGCCTTGATGGGTGTTTTCCATTCTTTGCTGGTTTGGTGGTTATGGCCCTCGGGGGGCGGGAAAGGTTTTCAGGACACGCCGTAAACCCATCCCTGGGGGCTTGTGTTCGACATCCTTGTCTCACACAGTCCTGAAAATACATCCCCGCCCCCCCCCGCTAATACGCATGGACCATAAACAAAAAAGGCGCCTCCGAAGGGCGCCTTTCTCGATGGTGCTGTGTGTGGCTTGCGTCTTACAGCCAGTACACCGTGATGAACAGGAATAGCCAGACCACGTCCACGAAGTGCCAGTACCAGGCCGCAGCTTCCCAGGCGAAGTTGTTGCCATCCATGTGGTGGCGCTTCAATACCCGGAAGAACGTCACGATCAGGAACAGACTGCCGATGACAACGTGGATACCGTGGAACCCGGTCATCAGGAAGAACAGGGAACCGTAGATACCGGATTCCAGTGTCAGACCCAGATCCCGGTAAGCGTGCACATACTCATAAGCCTGAACGCCGGTGAAGATCAGCGCCAGGATGATGGTGGCGCCCTGTGCCCACAGCACCTTGGCGCGGTCGCCGGCGATCAGCGCGTGGTGCGCGATGGACAGTGTCACCGAACTGGTCAGCAGGATCGCCGTGTTGATCATCGGCAGGCCCCACGCGCCCATGGCCTGGGTCGTGCGGCCGTCAGGGGCGGTGGTGACCGGCCACATGGCCTGGAAGTCTGGCCACAGCAGCTCGTGGGTCATGGCACCGATGCCTTCACCGCCCAGCCAGGGGACGATCAGCCAGCGGGCATAGAACATGGCGCCGAAGAAGGCGCCGAAGAACATCACCTCGGAGAAGATGAACCACAGCATGCCCTGGCGGTAGGAACGGTCCATCTGGTCACTGTGCAGACCGCCGATGGATTCCTTGATGGTGTCACGCCACCACATGAACATGACGCCGATCATCCACAGCACGCCGATAGCGAGGATGATACCGCCCATGGAGCCATCATTGGCCACTTTGCTGGTGCTCTGCTGGATGTAGTTCCCGCCGCCGATAGCGATCAGGAAAAGACCCACTGAGCCCAGCAGCGGCCAGGGGCTGCTGTCGGGCACATAGTAGCTGGTTGTTTTCTCTGACATGCCTGAGTCTCCTGAAACCTGTTTTTAGCGCGTCTGGCGAGCGGCAACTCCGCCGACACTCGTCCTTTCTGTAATGTCATAAAGCGTGTAGGACAGGGTGATGGTATTGACGCTTTTCGGTATCGCCGGATCCAGATAGAAGATCATCGGCATGACTTCTTCGCCATTGGCCATCAGTGGCTGCTGGTCAAAACAGAAGCACTGCGTCTTCTTGAAATGACTGGCGGCCTGGCCAGGCACCAGTGACGGGATTGCCTGGCCCACCATGTCCTCGCCGGTACGGTTGCGCACACGGAAGTTGACTGCCTTGATCTCACCGGGGTGGACGCGCACGCTGCGCTCCATCGGTTCGAAATCCCAGGGCATGTCTTTTGCTGCGCGGGTCACGAACTGCACCAGCACGGTCCGGTCCTCGTCTTTGGTCATGTCCTCGGGCACATCCACAATGGCAACACTGTTGGTGCGGCCGTTGATGCCCAGGGCTTCGCAAATGACGTCGTAGAGGGGAACCAGTGCGTAGGCAAAGCCAAACATGCACACGCAGACTACCAGCAGCTTTGCTACGGAAAGTCGGGTGCGTCGTTTGAGCGGTTCATCAGCCATGCTGCCCTCCTGAAAAACGGCGGCGCTGTTGCGCCGGTCCGACCCGGACTGCCGAGGCAGTCCGGGTCGTCGCTAGTACGTGTGCTTCAGCTTATTTCACAACCGGCGGTGTGTCGAAGGTGTGGAAGGGTGCCGGGGACGGAACAGTCCACTCCAGGCCTTCCGCGCCTTCCCATACTTCGTCGGTGGCCTTCTCGCCTTTCTTCAGGAAGCAGGCCTTGATCAGTACCCACAGCAGGAACAGCTGGGAGATACCGAACCAGAAGGCGCCGATGCTGATCCACCAGTTGTAGTCGGCGAATTGCAGGGCGTAATCAGAATAACGCCGTGGCATGCCCGCCAGACCGACGAAGTGCATCGGGAAGAACAGCAGGTTCACGGAGATCAGCGAGCTCCAGAAGTGTACTTCACCCCAGAACTTGTCATACATCACGCCGCTCCACTTCGGCAGCCAGTAGTAGACGGCAGCAAACATGGAGAAGATCGCGCCGGATACCAGTACATAGTGGAAATGTGCCACAACGAAGTAGGAGTCGTGGTACTGGAAGTCAGCCGGGGTGATCGACAGCATCAGACCGGACAGGCCGCCAATCGTGAACAGGATGACGAAGGCCAGGGCCCACTTCATCGGCAGTTCGAAGGTCAGCGAGCCGCGCCACATGGTGGCAACCCAGTTGAAGACTTTTACGCCTGTGGGTACGGAAATCAGCATGGTCATGTACATGAAGAACAGCATCCCCGCCAGCGGCATGCCCACCGTGAACATGTGGTGCGCCCACACGACGAAGGACAGCAGTGCGATAGACGCTGTTGCATAGACCATGGAGGCGTAACCGAACAGCGGCTTGCGGGCGAAGGTCGGGATGATCGCGGAGACCACGCCGAACGCCGGCAGGATCATGATGTACACCTCGGGGTGCCCGAAGAACCAGAAAATATGCTGGAACAGGACCGGGTCACCGCCACCGGCGGCATCAAAGAAGCTGGTGCCGAAGTGGCGATCGGTCAGCATCATGGTGACTGCACCAGCCAGTACGGGCATGACGGCAATCAGCAGGAAAGCAGTGATCAGCCAGGTCCAGACGAACAGCGGCATCTTCATCATGGTCATGCCGGGCGCGCGCATGTTCATGACCGTCACGATGACGTTGATCGCGCCCATGATGGAGGAGATACCCATCAGGTGGACGGAAAGAATGAAGAAGTCTGTAGAAGCCGGGCCGTAGGTGGTGGACAGTGGTGCATAGAAGGTCCAGCCGAAGTTCGGTGCTGGCGGGTTACCGGGGCCGAAGGCGCTCATCAGCACGGAGCCGATCAGGATCGAGAAGGCCGCGGGCAGGATCCAGAAGGACCAGTTGTTCATCCGCGGCAGCGCCATGTCCGGCGCGCCGATCATCAGCGGGATCATCCAGTTGGCCAGGCCCACAAAGGCGGGCATCACGGCACCGAATACCATGATCAGGCCGTGTGTGGTGGTCATCTGGTTGAAGAAGTCCGGATCCACAACCTGCATGCCGGGGTACATCAGCTCGGCGCGGATAACCATGGCCAGCAGGCCGCCAACCAGGAACATGGCAAAGCTGAACCAGAGGTACAGGCTGCCGATGTCCTTGTGGTTGGTACTCAGTAGCCAGCGGCGCCAGCCGGTCGGGGCGTGATGTTCGTGATGGTCTGCCATTATGCTCCCCTCCGTCACTTCTGCACGTCGTCAGGTTGAATGAGATCGCCAGTTTCATTACCGAAAGCGTTACGCTGGTAGGTAATGACGGCGGCTATTTCTTTCGGTGACAACTGCGCACGGAAGGCGGGCATGGCGCCGCGACCCTGAAGCAGGATGTCGATGTTGTCTTGCAGGCGATCCGGATTGGTCATGTAATCCGTGCCCTGGAAGCTCAGGCCGATACCGCCCTGGCCCTGGGCGCCGTGACACATGGCGCAAGCGCGGTCATAGATGGGCTTGCCTTGCTCCATGGCGTCGTCAAGGCTGGCGAACGGTGTCATGTCCGGGCCTTCCGCTGCAGCTTCCTGTTCTTCAGCCAGCCAGGCCGCAAAGTCTTCCTGCGATTTGACCACTACCTCGATGGGCATGAAGGCGTGCAGGCGACCACACAGCTCCGCGCATTGGCCGCGCAGCGTCATGCCGATGGCTGACTCGGGGATCTCGGTCCAGGACTCGTTGACGAAACCGGGGATAGCATCTTTCTTGAAGCCGAAGTCCGGCACCCAGAAGGAGTGGATGACGTCGTCAGCGGTGATCAGGAAGCGGATTTTCTGCCCGGCGGGGAGGACCAGGGGCTTGTCCACTTCGATCATGTAGTTGAAGGCGTTCTCTGGCGTCAGGGGCTCACGCTCGACACCCACCTGCTCCTGGGCTGTGCCCACCGGGAACAGACCGCCGGAGAGAATCGGGCGCTGCCAGACTTCCGGGGGGGTGGCCAGATCACTGAAGAAGCCGACATTGATATTGTTGTCGCCTTCGTAATCCAGGTACTCGTAGTGCCAGCGCCACTGGGAGCCGGTGACCTTGACGGTCAGCGCTGAGTCGGAGGTGTCCTCCATATTGATCAGCACACGGGTAGCCGGGATCGCCATGCCGATCAGGATAAAGAAGGGGATGACGGTCCATACCACTTCCAGTACCACGTTTTCATGGAATTTGGCCGGTACCGGATTCTTTTCCTTACGGTGGGCAAATACTGACCACATGATCAGTGCGAACACGATGACGCCTATAAGGGTCACGATGCCGAGAATGATCATATGCAGGTGGTAGACGTCCTGGCTGACTGCCGTGACCCCCGGGCGCATATTGAGATCAGATCGTTCGGTCCAGTCAGCTGCTGCTACACCACTGATCATCAGTGTTGTGAGCAGGGCGGCTGCACGATGGAACAGTGTAGACTGCATTGCGTAGGCTCCCTGTTTTCCCCAGCGACTGCCTGGGCGGGCAGACGCGTGTTATCGCCGTAGGTGCGGCACCTGGAAAGCGTTTCAGGATGATGCGCGTGAAGACGTTGCCGGGCTCTTGCAAGGAAGCCCTTACCCGTCGGCGCCATTATGATCAGGGGATGATCATTTTTGCGCCAATTTACGAAAAGTTTCGCCAGATCAAGCGGCTAGCGCGTCGCTGAACAGACCGAAACACTTCGGGGTGCGGCAAATTGCCCCACGGTGCATTGTGGGCGCTAACTCTAGTCATTCAGATAGGCAAAGTCCAGCCAAAGTGCAGGGTTTTCAGCCATTTGTCCCGCGTGTGAAGGGCCGCACGCGGCGCGGTGAAGCCGTCGGCGAATATGCTATCCTTGGCGCCCCCCGGCATACCGTCCCGAGCAGGCCACAGCAGATGTCTACCCCACGCCAGATCTATAAAGTCATCTTCCACAACCTGGGCCAGATCTATGAGGTCTACGCCACCAACATCTATCAGAGCGATCTTCACGGCTTTATCGAGGTGGAGGAATTCCTGTTTGGTGAGCGCTCACAGATGGTGGTGGACCCCTCGGAAGAGCGCCTGAAGAATGAATTTGCCGGCGTGCAGCGGTCGTTCATCCCCATGCATGCGGTGATCCGTATCGACGAAGTGGAAAAGGAGGGGGTGGGCAAGATCATGGAAGCGGGGCAGAGTGGCAATATTCACGCGTTTCCCCTGCCCTCGGTGCCACCGGGGATGCCGCCGGGGCCGAAGACGGGGCGCTGATCAGGCGATTGGCCGCCAGCGCTCCGGTGTCAGCACGTCCACCAGTACCCAGCTGTCCACCACCAGCCGCATGACACAGCCATCCAGATACACATCCCGGGTGCCCTGTGGCGGTGTGCTCAGCGCCGCGGCAAGGCGCAGGGGCACATGGCGCGCCTGCTGCAGCAGGGAGGCGGGGACCGGCTGACGGCAGCGCACCTGCTGAAGCCAGGTCGGGAGCTGGAAGGGCGTGGCCAGATAAATCCGCAAGGCGCTGGCGTCCGCCGCACTGAACGCCATCAACCGGAAACCCTCGGCCAGTACGGCCTCACGCAGTGCCGCCGGAGGAACAGTGCTTTCCGATGCGCCCTGCTCCGCTATGGTGTCGGAAATAGTGCCGGAAATGGCGCTTCCGGGGGCTCTGTGATGGGTCCTGTCCATGTCCCTGTGCCTTTTGCGGGTGTTGAGCCCATTATGAACCAGCACCCGCTCTCAGGTTCCCCGTGTCACGGGCCAAATGCCGGAAATGAGCACTCTGTCGTGAAAGTGGTGAGGGCGAGTTGGCGTTATCCGGCAAGGCCGGATCAGACCTGCAGTGTCACAGTGTCGATGACCACCCGCGTGTCCCGTGTCAGCCGCACCGCCTGATGGCCGATCAGCAGATCCTGTGTGTCCGTCGCCGGGGCGGCCAGTCTGTTGCGAATGTCAGCGGGCAGAGTGCGAGCATTGCGGAGCGCGTCAAAGTCGAGCGTGTCGCCGGCACTCAGCGCGGCAGCGTCGGCGAGTGTGTTGCCCAAGGCAGTGCTGCTCAAGGCAGTGCTACCGGCATCCGTCGCGCCGGCCTGACGAAAATGACTGCGCAACAGGGCGCGATCGCTGGCGCTGTACCCCCGAGAGGGTTGGCGCTCTCCCTCGCTGCTTTGCTGCATGTGGATCTGGGTGCTGCCGCCGTCACCGCGTTTGGTGTCGGCCACGACAGGCTGGCCGAGCCAGGCCATGGCCGTGATGGCAAGGAGACTGTTGCGTGCCAGCTTTTTCATGGGGATGTCCGTTTGCCAGTTCAGTGATGGGTGCCCGGTTCAGTGAGTGATGCGGGGGGCAGGCATAACGCTGGGACCCCTGCGGCGCCGGCAAGGTTCCCGGGTGCGAGTGATGTCGCCCTCAAAGCGCGCTGTCGTCTCGCTGCAGGGGCTCCGTTTTCAAGACAGCCCCGGATTCAAAGAAAGGCGCATAAAGCAGCACCATATTGTCGACCAACTCCGCGTCGCTGATCATCGAATGTGGCTCTGAGAGATGGCGGGCAATCAGGGTAAAGGCGCTCTTGCTGACGATATACAGCCGTGTCTGAAGGTTTTCCATGGGGTAGCTGCGGAAGTGGTGCATGAAATAGGTTGTGGCAACCGTCTGCAGATGGTTTTCCAGCTGCACGATGCCCTGACTGCTGAAGAAGAACTTGGGATGTTGTGCCAGCTCCAGCAGTACCGGATTGGTGCGCGCCAGCCCCAGCCCCAGAGACAGGGCGCCGCGCAGCAGGGCGCTGGGGCTGGCTTCGAACATGTTGATGCTTTTGAAATAGTCCGTTGCCATCGCGACCATCTGGCTGGCGTGGTGCCGCAGTAGCTCCTCCACCAGGTCTTCCTTGTTCTCGAAATACTGGTACAGGGACGCGATATCCACGCCCGCAGACTCGGCGATATGGTTGGTGGTGGCAAATTCCAGCCCGCGTGCTTCTATGACCCGCCCGGTGGCCTCGACCAGGCTTTGGACCAGTGCCCTTGAGCGCTGCTGGCGTGGTTGTTTTCTCATAGGTCTCTCTTGGGTAGGTCTCTTTTGGGGCGCTTTCATGGCGTGGCGGCCGTGGCGTGCCAGCCGGGCTAATGCCAGTTGAATATCAGTATATACTGACAATATGGTGAAACCAAGCGCGTGCTTGGTAGGTCTGTCCCTGTGGGTCTGTCGGCTCGCGCTCCGACTTATGAGGAGACTGCCCATGGCGCCGCAAACCCGCGATGCAAAAACCGTAATGATCACCGGCTGTTCGTCCGGCATCGGGTTGGCCACCGCCCGATACTTTCAACAGCAGGGCTGGAACGTCATTGCCACATTCCGCAATCCGGAAAAGCGAAACGACCTTCACATACTGCCGCGCGTGCTGTGCCTCCGCCTGGATGTGACCGATCACGACTCGATTCATGCAGCGGTGGCGCAAGGCATCGCACACTTTGGCGCGATCGACGTCATGATCAATAATGCGGGTTATGCACTGATGGGCGCGTTTGAAACGCTGGATGTTGAACAGATCCAGCGCCAGTTCGCCACCAACGTCCATGGGCTGATGGAAGGTTGTCGGGCCATTCTGCCCCACTTCCGTGCTCGGGGGGCGGGTCATATCGTCAATATCGCCAGCATGGTCGGGCGTATTCCGCTGCCGCTCTATAGCGTCTACAACGCCAGCAAACACGCCGTGGAAGGCTTTACCGAAGGGCTGACCTATGAACTCGAGCCACTGAATATTCGCGTCAAGCTGGTGGAGCCGGGCGCCGTTAACACCGATTTTTTTGGTCGCTCTTCCGATCGTGAGAACCGCACCGGCGTGACTGCCTACGAAGACTATTCTGTCGAGCAGCTTGCTGTCATGGACCGCACCGGCCCCGGTGGTTCCCGCAGCGAGGATGCTGCCCGGGTCATTTTTCGCGCCGCCAATGATCAGGGTCGCCGCCTGCGTTTTCAGGTCGGTCTTGATGCGAAAATGTTGTTCCTTTCCCGCGCACTGATGCCAAACAGTCTGTTCAGATGGGTGATTCGCCTTTCGCTCACCAAAGCCGCGATGAACAGTGTTGGCCGTCTGCTTTACAGGGAGGCTCGCTGATGCACGCCAAGCAGGAGATGGACGGCCTTCGGGCACTTTCGGCGCTGCGTCTGACGCCCGTCGTGGCCTGGCCCACCGTGGCCATCCTGATCATTGCCTACGCATTGATTTTTGCCTCGTGGGCGCTGGTATTGACGGATGTCTGGCCGGTATGGCTTGGCGCAATCGTGAATGCGGTGACCGGCTATACCCTGTTTACTCCGGCCCACGAAGCAATCCATCGATGCGCCGCCCGCAATGGCAAACTCAATGACTTTATTCTGGCGGCCGCCACCTTTCTGGCGTTGCCCTTTGGCAAAGGCAAACTGTTTCGTTTGCTGCACATGCAGCATCACCGCTTTACCAACGAAGAGCGCGACCCGGACCTGTGGATGGCCGGCAGCCTGAAAACCATGCCGCTGTGGGGATTCTGGCCGTTTATCTATCTGGCCCGCTATCTGCGTAACCCGGATCTCTTGCCCAGCGTGTCCAGGCGTGAAATCTATCGCGAAATCGCTATTGGCGTGCTGGTGTTTGCGGCGCTGATTTACTGGCAGCCTTACTACATGTTGATGCTGTGGCTGATCCCGACCTACTTTGCCTTTTCCCTGATGTGTCTGGTGTTCATGGTGCTGCCTCATTATCCGCACACCGGGCGGCAGGACACCGACCCGAATACGACGGCATTGATGCGGATGGGGCAGGAGTGGTGGCTCACGCCGGTGCTGATGTGCCAGAACTATCATCTGGTGCATCACCTTTATCCCACCATTCCGTTTTATCGCTACGGCAAGGCCTGGCGTGCACGCCTGGATTACCACATGGTGCATTCGGGCAGCGTTATTGTCGGGCCCTTTGGCCTGGGACCAGAAGAGGGCCGTGCCGAGTCAGGCGGATCCTGACGCAATAGCGCATTGGCCTGGCGCAGTACGCGCCTGGATACATCAAGGGGTTGGCAAGGGAGGAGAAGATGGTGGCTACGGGTGGACTTGAACCACCGACCCCAGCATTATGAGTGCTGTGCTCTAACCAGCTGAGCTACGTAGCCTTTTTGAAGAGCGCGAATTTTCCGGCAGGGGCTGCGTGGTGTCAATAGCTGAAGCCCCTGAATCCCCGACAATTCCTGCCTGTGCCGCAAATAGCGGCCTCAGACGTTGAAGCGGAAGTGCACCACGTCGCCGTCTTTCAGAATGTAATCCTTGCCTTCCAGGCGCCATTTTCCGGCATCCTTGGCGCCGGCTTCGCCGTTGCAGGCGATGAAATCGTCATAGCTGATGACCTCGGCGCGGATAAAGCCTTTCTCGAAATCGGTGTGGATCACACCAGCGCCCTTGGGGGCGGTGGCGCCGCGGGGGATGGTCCAGGCGCGGACCTCCTTGACCCCGGCGGTGAAGTAGGTGTGCAGCCCGAGCAGGTTGTAGCCTGAGCGAATGACGCGGTTCAGGCCCGGCTCTTCCATGCCCATGTCGGCCATGAACTCGGCCTTCTCGTCCTCATCCAGCTCGGCAATCTCGGATTCGATCTTGGCGCAGATAGCAACGATGCTGGCGTTCTCGCTGGCAGCCAGTTCGCTGACCGCATCCAGCAAGGGATTATCGCTGAAGCCGTCTTCGGTGACGTTGGCGATATACATGGTCGGTTTGAGCGTGAGCAGGTTGTAGGAGCGGATGCGCTTGTGCTCATCGTCGGTCAGTTCGACGCTGCGGGCCGGCAGGCCCTCGCTCAGGGCTGGCAGCAGCTTGTCCAGCACCTTGACCAGTTCGGCGGCGTCCTTGTCCTGGCCCTTGGCGGCCTTGCTGGCACGCAGCAGCGCCTTTTCCACGGCGTCCAGATCGGCCAGCGCCAGTTCGGTGTTGATCACCGAGATATCGTCCAGGGGAGACACTTTACCGGCGACATGCACGATGTTGTCGTCATCGAAGCAGCGCACCACGTGGGCGATGGCGTCGGTTTCACGGATATTGGCGAGGAACTTGTTGCCCAGGCCCTCACCTTGCGAGGCGCCGGCGACCAGCCCGGCGATGTCCACGAACTCCATGGAGGTCGGGACGACGCGTTCAGGTTTGACGATGGCTGCCAGGGCGTCCTGGCGCGGGTCCGGCACCGGCACGACGCCAGTGTTGGGCTCGATGGTGCAGAAGGGGAAGTTCTGGGCCTCAATGCCGGCTTTGGTCAGTGCATTGAACAGCGTGGACTTGCCGACATTCGGCAGACCGACGATACCGCATTTGAAACCCATGAGATTCTGCTCCCGTTTGCAAGGGGCGCCATGCTACTGAAAGTCGCCGGGAATCGCCACTTGATTGATGGTCGGTGGTGGGCGGGATTTGCCGGGCTGTCCGGGGCAGGTTCCGGGCAAGTCCCGGACAAGTTGGCTTTTGTGACAATTGGCCGTGGCGCCCACGCCGTGGCGTGGCCCATGCGGGCTTTTAGACTGTCGTCATCGAATCAGGAGACAGCCAGTCATGGCAGAGCATCGTGTGCTGTATCAGTTCCCCATTTCCCACTATTGCGAGAAAGCCCGCTGGATGCTGGATCGCAAGGGGCTGGCCTATCGTGAGCACAATCTGCTGCCGGGGCCGCACCGGTTGTTTACCCGCCCCCGCTCAGGCGTGAATACGGTGCCGGTGTTGCGTGACGGCAAACGGCTGGTGGGAGATTCCACGCGGATTGCCTACTACCTGGAAAAATACTACCCGGATGCGCCGCTGCTGCCGGATGCGCCGGAGGCGCGCCAGCAGGTGATTGAGCTGGAGCAGCAGTTCGACCGTTACGGCGCCCACGTGCGGCGCTGGCTATACGGGCAATTGCTCGGCCGCAGCGACGTGATGAAGGTTTTCTACGCGCCGTATCGACTGCCTGCCCTGGTGCAGCGGGCGCTTGGGGCCGTGACGGAGAAGGGGATTGCGCGGATGTACCGGATCAGCCCGGAGCCCGTGGCCTATTCCTGGCAGCGGCTGCAGGAAGGGCTGGCGCTGATCGAGTCACGCATCAAGGGCGACCCGGACAGGTATCTTGTCGGGGAACGGCTGACGCTGGCGGACATCGCTGCAGCATCGCTTTACGCGCCGTTGCTGGTGCCAGGAGGGACGCCCTGGGAGGCGCTGAGCGAGGACAGGATGCCGGCGCTGCTGCGCGAGCAGATGACGTCGTTACGTGCTCGCCCTGCGGGGCAGTGGGTAATGCGTCGTTATACCAAAGACAGGGGGCTCAGGGCGCCTTGAAGCCATTGAGGCTGTTCATCGCCTGATCAATCTCACCGCGCACCAGTTCTCCGGTGTAGCGCAGCGCTTCGTCGATGGCGCGCTCAATGCGTTCGCGGTCGGCAGAAGAGGGCTTGCCCAGGACATGGGGTGTTACCAGGTCGGCGCTGCCGGGGTGGCTGATGCCAACGCGCAGCCGCACAAAATCCCGTTGATTGCCGTGTTTGCTGATGATGTCCCGCAGGCCGTTATGGCCGCCGTGGCCGCCGCCTTTTTTCAGGCGAATGACGCCGGGGGGCAGGTCCAGCTCGTCATGGGCAACCAGCATCTGGGTCACGGGAATACGGAAGAAGTTCGCCAGCGCCGCTGTTGCCTGGCCGCTGCGATTCATGAAGGTGGTGGGGATCAGCAGGCGCACGGTGTCGCCTTGCCAGGTAAAGCTGCCGGTGAGGCCGAAATACTTCTTGTCCTCGGAAAGCGAAACGCCCTGGCTACGAGCCAGGGCGTCCACATACCAGGCGCCGGCATTGTGGCGGGTGTCCGCATACTGGTTGCCTGGATTGCCCAGGCCAATGATCAGTCTGATCGGGTCCGCCACAATACTGCCTGTCAGTCTTCTTTCGGTTCTTCTTCGGCGTCGTCTTCAGCTTCATCTGCCGTCGTGCCTTTCGGCATGTGCACGGAGGCGACCGGCAGGTTGTGCTCTTCGCCGTGGGTCAGCGCCAGCAGTTCAACGCCTTTCGGCAGCGCCAGATCGGACAGGTGAACAACCTGGTCCAGTGCCACGTTGGTCATGTCGACCTCGATGAACTCCGGCAGGTTCTGCGGCAGACAGCTGACTTCCACTTCGGAAGCGCTGTGGGTGATCTTGCCGCCCTGCTGCTTGACGCCGGCGCACTTGTCTTCATTGGTGAAGTGCAAGGGAACCTGCATGGTGATCTTGTGGGTTTTGTCGACGCGCAGGAAATCACAATGCATCGGCGTGCCTTTGGCCGGGTGGCGCTGCAGGTCACGCAGTACCGCCTGTTGCTTCTTGCCGTCAACACTGAGGGTCAGGATGTGGCTGTAAAACGCTTCGTTTTCCAGTGCCTTGACCAGTTCGCGCAGTTCCACAGTAATCATCTGCGGGGCAGATTTGCCACCGTAAATGATACCCGGGATGCGGGCCTCCAGACGACGCAGGCGGCGGCTCGCACCTTTCCCTACATCGCTGCGGTCCTCTGCGTTAAGCAGAAACTCATTGCTCATGAGTGTATCTCCGTTATGTCCCGGGCGGGTCCTGCGACCAGACCACGCCGGGAGGTTCAGTAAAATGGGCGCGCATTATGTAACGCCGGCGCGGGAAAAGCCAGTGCCCGGCATGCCGGGCACTGCAGGGGAGAGGCGATCAGACCAGGCCGAGACGGTCGAACATGGCCGACAGGGATTCCTCGTTATTCACCCGGCGGATGGTTTCCGCCAGCATCGGGGCCAGTGACAGCACCCGGATGCGGCCGCAATCGCGGGCCGCGGCAGACAGCGGGATGGTGTCGGTAACGATCAACTGATCCAGCTCGGAATCCTTGATGTTGGCAATAGCAGCGCCAGACAGCACCGGGTGGGTACAGTAGGCCACCACCTGGGTCGCGCCGTGCTCTTTCAGGGCCTTGGCCGCTTTGCACAGCGTCCCTGCGGTATCCACCATGTCATCCACCAGCACACAGCTGCGGCCTTCCACTTCACCGATGATGTGCATGACCTGGGATTCGTTGGCCTTCGGGCGGCGCTTGTCGATGATGGCCAGGTCGGCATCGTTGAGCTGCTTGGCCAATGCCCGGGCACGCACCACGCCACCGACGTCCGGGGACACGACCATCATGTCCTCGTAGTTCTGGCGTTCGATGTCGGCCACGATCAGCGGTGTGGCGTAGACGTTGTCCACCGGAATATCGAAGAAGCCCTGAATCTGGTCGGCGTGCAGGTCCACGGTCACCACGCGATCCACGCCGACGGCGGTGATCATGTCGGCCACTACCTTGGCGGTGATCGGCACGCGGGCGGAGCGCACCCGGCGATCCTGGCGGGCGTAACCGAAGTAGGGGATGACAGCGGTGATCCGGCCTGCGGAAGAGCGCCGCAGGGCGTCCGCCATGACCAGGATTTCCATCAGGTTGTTGTTGGTGGGGTTGCAAGTGGACTGGACGATGAAAACGTCCTTGCCGCGCACGTTCTCATGGATGTCGATGGCGACTTCGCCGTCACTGAAAGTGCCGACATCGGCAGCGCCCAGCGGAATATTCAGCTGGCGCACCATGGCCTGGGCGAGTTCGGGATTGGCGTTTCCGGTAAAGACGACGAGTTTGGACACTGGCGCTCCCCGAGGATCGTGTCAGTTGAAACGAAGACAACGCAGGGAGTGACGCTGATGCAGGTAGCGGCGGGCCGGCGCTGTCGTGTCCTGAAGATGCCCGCTGTGGTGCCGGACATCCTCAATGAAAGTGGCTGGGGTACCAGGACTCGAACCTGGGAATGACGGGATCAAAACCCGCTGCCTTACCAACTTGGCTATACCCCAACGCAAACTTTTGTCATGGCGAAGCAGGGTTTGCCTTGCTCAGTGTGCCGGGAGGTGTACTCCCAATGCCTGATGCAGAGGCGAAACAGCGCAGCTTCGCGCGACGAAACCTGTCCAGCGCGGTGGCAATCCCGCAAGCAATGTTGCGGCGGACTGCCGGTCGGTAACCGGGGCGAAAACACAGGCGCCGGTTCCGGTCAGATGGCTTTCGCCAACTTCCTTCTCAAGCCATGTCATTGCCTGGTCGACAGCCGAAAAAAGCTGACGCACAACCGGTTCGCAATCGTTGTGAAAAGCGCGGCGGGTGGCTGGCTCGAGAAAGGCCGCTACTGTACTGACGGGGGTATTCCTTGTCAATTCCCGGTGATTGAAAATTTGTGCGGTGGCGACAGGCACGCCGGGATGCACAACCAGGTAATCCTGCGGCGGCAGTGCCACGGCGGTGAGCTGCTCTCCGATGCCTTCAGCAAAGGCGCTGTGGCCGCGCACAAACACCGGCACATCGGCACCCAGCTGCACACCCAGTTGCGCCAGCTCATCCAGTGAACAGCCCAGCGCCCAGAGATGGTTCAGGCCCAGCAGGGTTGTGGCCGCATCGCTGGAGCCGCCGCCGACACCGCCGCCGGCGGGCAGGTGTTTGTGCAGCCGGATATGCGCCCCCTGACGGCAACCGGTGTGCTGCTGCAACAGCGAGGCGGCACGCCAGACCAGATTGTCCTGCTGTGGCCCCGGCACGTCGGGGGCTGCCAGCGTCAGCGTGTCAGCCGGGCTGAACTCGAGCACGTCACCGGCATCCAGCAGGGTGAACAGGGTTTGCAGTGTGTGGTAGCCGTCCGGCCTGCGTCCGGTGATATGCAGGAACAGATTGAGCTTGGCCGGTGCGGGCAGGGTCAGTGGTGCCGACGTCACGGCTTCGGCGTCCAGCGCTGGATGATCAGGGTAAAGCTGTCGCCGTTGAGATTGGCGCGCACGCGATGCGGCAAGGCCAGCCCGGCAACCTCCTGATGGCGGTCGAAGCGCAGTGACCAGCCCAGCTGCTCCAGGGTGGCCATGCGCCCGGCCTCATCGAAGCCCGGTTCGGCGGCGGCCCAGGGCCAGGGCAGGCCGCGCACCCAGTAATACAGGGCGTCCACCGGGATCAGCAGGCCGGTCAGGTGCCAGGCCAGCTCCGCCGGCGAGCCTGCGCTCATCTGTTCGCGGCCGGTATCCAGCGTGGCCAGTTGGTCATCCCAGACCAGTTCCGCGCTGCCGAATCCCAGTGGGCCAGAGAAGTGAATGCGTCCGCCTTCCTGGCGCTGACGCCAGTCCAGGCTGGCATTACCGCCATCAGCGGCGGTGCGGTAGCCGAGCCGGCCGCTGATATCCCAGTGCTTCAGGTCTTCGGCCCGGTCGAAATCGTCCATATCCAGCACCTGGCGTGTCTGGCAGGCACTGAGTAGCAGTGTGATGATCAGCAGGGCCGCTGCGTTGCGCAGGCTCATGCATCATTCTCCAGCAGCCGCTCCATCACGCGGGGCACGTGCCGCCCCTCGGGCTCGCGTTGCAGCGAGTCGGCCCAGATTCTGCGTGCTTCAGCTTCGTAGCCCAGGCTCCAGAGCACTTCACCCAGGTGCGCGGCAATTTCGTCATCCGGGTACAGGGTGTAGGCCTGCTCCAGGTAGATCAGGGCCTCTTCCGGCCGGCCCAGGTTGAAAAGCACCCAGCCCATGCTGTCCATGATGGCGGGATTGTCCGGGCGCTGTTCCAGGGCCCGCTCGATATAGCCCAGGGCTTCTTCGTGGCGTTCAGTGCGGTCGGTGAGGGTGTACCCCAGGGCGTTGAGCGCATCGGGATCATCCGGGCGCAGCGTCAGGATGCGGCGCAGATCGGCTTCAGTGCGGTCCAGTTTGTCCAGGCGCTCGCTGGCCAGCGCCCTGGCGTAGAGCAGTTCAATGCTGTCTGGCAGTTCGTGGAGACCTTCATCCAGCAGTTGCAGCGCGGCCTCGGGGTTTTCCTCTGTGAGCATTTCTGCTTCGGCAGCGTAAAGCAGCGGCAACTGTGCCGGGTAATGATCACGCAGGTCTGCCATCAGGGCTTGCCGGTTGGCGGTGTCACCCGTCTTTTGATACAGGCGCGCCGCCTGCACCCGTGCGCGCAGGGCCATGTCCGGGGCGCGGATGGCCAGATAGTGGCCGATGGCGATCTCGGTCTCGCCGTCGGTTTCTGCGGCCTGTGCCAGATAGCCGTGGATTTCGTCCTCCCGGTAACCTTCCTCTACCAGTTGCTGCAGCACGCCGATGGCGCGTGCGCGGGCACCGTGTTCCATGCCATACAGCGCCAGTGACAGGCGCAGATCCTGGTCATCCGGGTGTTGCTGCGAGAGGGTTTCAAGCTGGCGAAAGGCTTCCTCCTCATCGCCGGCCTCCAGGAGCAGGCGGACATAGAGCACGCGCACACGGCGCGTCTCGGGATATTGTCGCACCAGCCGGCGCATATGCCGCCGGGCCTCGTCAGGGCGGCCCAACTCGGCCAGCAGGCGGCCTTTCAACAATAATGCGTCCTCATGCCGGGGCTGCCGGCGCAGGGCTTCGTCGTTGGCGTCGAGAGCGGCTTCCAGCTGCTCCTCCAGTTTCAGGTGCAGGGCGCGGGCGTACCACAGTGCGGCCTGGTCCGGATAGCGCTCTGTGAGCTGGGCCAGCGCGGCCAGCAGCTGGGTATTGCCGGCCTGATCCAGATTGCGGGCCTGCGTAACAAGCCGGACCAGTGCCGCTTCCGGGTTGGTGGCCAGAAGCTTGTCGATATAACCGGCTGCGGCATCGGCATTGCCGAGGCTGACGTGGGACAGCGCGGCAATTTCCATGGCGGTGGTGTCATCCGGTGCCATGGTCAGCCAGTGCTCTGACATTTCCAGTGCCAGCGCGGGATCTTCCATATAGGCTGCCAGTCGCGCCGCCTGGCCGGCGACCTCCGGGCTGCGGGTGCGCCGGGCGGTTTGCGTGTAGTAGGCCAGGCTGACGTCCAGCTGACGCCGCTGTGCGGCCAGCTCAGCCAGCATGAGATCCGCAATGACGGTCGTGTCATAGGGTGCCGTTGCGCGGGGCGCAGCGGGGGGCTTCGTCACCTCGGCGGGCGGCGGGGCGGGCGTCCGGCTGGCACAGCCGCCCAGCAGCGCGGCGAGCAGCAGCACGGGCAGGGCTGCGGTAATCAGGCGATTGGTGCAGAGTGTGAAGCGCATCTTGGGCATTGCGGTATCGTGTCCGCTGGCGAATTGAGGGCCAATCATGGCACACAGGGCCTTTACTGCCCACTGTGCCGGTTGGCGTTATAGTGGCTATGACATTGTTTCAAGGGGATAAATCCCGCAAAATGCGCGACCCAGACAGCGGCAGCACTGCGGGCATACCGGGCATGAAGCTATTCGCCACAGGCGTCAACCATACTACCGCGGAGCTGGGCCTGCGTGAGCGGCTCACCTTTCCCGAGGCGCAGATACCTGCTGCCCTGGACGATCTGCGGCGCCTTCCCGGTGTGCGGGAGGTGGCGCTGTTGTCCACCTGCAACCGTACCGAGATCTACTGCCTCGCTGAGGAATCCGGTGACGCAACCTCACCGGACCTGGCGCATTGGCTGTCACGTTGGCACGGGCTGGATGAAAAGCGTCTGCGCGATGTGCTTTATCTGCACCAGGATGATCAGGCGTTGCGGCACATGATGCGCGTGGCTGGCGGGCTGGATTCACTGGTGTTGGGCGAGCCGCAGATTCTGGGCCAGATGCGTGACGCCTATGCCCGCGCCCACGAGAACGGCGCACTCAACGCCAGCCTGGCGCGTACCTTCCAGCAAGTCTTCAGCGTGGCCAAACGCATTCGCACCGACACGGGCATCGGTGCGCACCCGGTCTCTGTGGCCTATGCCGCCGTCTCGTTTGCCCGGCATATCTTTGCGGACCTGCGCACCAGCCGTGCCCTGTTGATTGGCGCGGGCGAAATGATTGAACTGGTGGCGCGTCACTTGCGTGATCAGCAGGTGGCGGAAATCACGATTGCCAATCGCACGCTGCAGCGGGCCGGTGAGCTGGCCCGGGAGGTCGGCGGTCGCGCCGTGACGCTGGAAGAATTGCCCGTGGTGCTGGAAAAAACGGATATCGTGATTTCCTGCACCGCCAGCCCGGTGCCGGTCATGGGCAAGGGCATGGTAGAGCGGGCGCTGAAAAAGCGCCGCCACAAACCGATTTTCATGGTCGATATCGCGGTGCCCCGGGACATTGAACCCGAGGTGGGCACACTGCAGGATATCTATCTCTATACCGTTGATGATCTGCACGAAGCCATCGAGGAAAACGTGCGGCAGCGCCAGGACGCGGCCCGCGATGCAGAGCAGATCATTGATCAGGCCATCGCCCGTTACGCCCGTGAGCAGCGCGAGCTGACCGCCGTGGATACGCTGCGCGGCTATCGGCAACAGGTGATCAGCCTGGGGGAAGAGGAGTTGATCAAGGCATTGTCACAACTGGAAGCAGGGGGGGACCCGGCGGATGTGATGCGTCGTTTCCAGCATGCGCTGTTGAACAAGGTGATGCATCAACCCAGCGTGCAATTGCGTCGCTTTGCGGCGGAAAACCGGACAGAATCTCTGGCCATTGCGCGGGAACTGCTGCTCAGGGATGACATGTCCGGGGACGACCGATGAAAGACAGCCTGAAAACAAAACTGCAACGTCTGTGCGAGCGCCACGAAGAGCTCTCCGGATTGCTATCGGATGCCGACATCATCGCGCAGCAAAACCGCTTTCGTGAATTGTCTCGTGAATATTCAGAGCTCGAAGATGTCGTGCGGTGCTTCGGCGAATACCGCGATACCCTCGAGACCCTGGCTGAAGCACAGGCAATGCAACAGGACAGCGACCGGGACATGCGTGAGATGGGCGCCGAAGAGGCCCGCGCCGCGCAGCAACGTTGCGAGGCGCTTGAAGCCGAGTTGCAGCGTCTCATGCTGCCCCGTGATCCCCGCGACAGCTGCAATGTGTTTCTGGAAATCCGGGCGGGTACCGGCGGTGATGAAGCGGCACTGTTTTCCGGCGATCTGTTGCGCATGTACAGCCGCTACGCCGACAGCCAGCGCTGGCGGGTGGAGCAGGTCAGCGCCCACGAGGGCGAGCAGGGCGGCTACAAGGAAGTGATCTGCCGGGTCAGCGGTGAAGGCGTTTACTCGCAGCTGAAATTCGAATCCGGCGCCCACCGCGTGCAACGTGTACCGGCAACAGAGTCCCAGGGGCGTATTCATACCTCGGCCTGCACGGTTGCGGTCATGGCGGAAGCCGAGCAGATGGCTGAAGTCGTCATCCGTAACGAGGATCTGCGCGTGGATACCTACCGCTCCTCCGGCGCGGGCGGCCAGCACGTCAATACCACGGATTCCGCCGTGCGCCTGACGCACCTGCCCACCGGCATCGTGGTGGAATGCCAGGACGAGCGCAGCCAGCACAAGAACAAGGCGAAAGCCATGTCACTGCTGCAAGCCCGTATCTACGACGGCATGCAGCAGAAGCGCGATCAGGAAATGGCCGCGACGCGGAAATCCCTGGTGGGTTCCGGCGACCGTTCCGAGCGCATCCGTACCTATAACTTTCCCCAGGGTCGTATTACCGACCATCGTATCAATCTGACCCTCTACAAGCTGGCAGAGGTGATGGCGGGTGACCTCGGCGAATTGATCGGCGCACTGCGGGCCGAGCATCAGGCCGAACAACTGGCGGCCCTGGCAGAGCAAAGCTGATGGCCAGCATCAGCGAGCTGTTGCGCGCCGCCCGCCAGCGCCTGGAGGGCTACTCGCCTACGGCGGATGTGGATGCGCGGGTGTTGATGGCGCATTGTCTGAACAAGCCCTCCAGTTTTCTGTTTACCTGGCCGGAACATCAGCCCACCGAGGCAGAGGCGCGCCAGTTTCAGCAATGGATTGCGCGCCGTGTGGACGGCGAGCCGGTGGCCTACCTGATTGGTCGTCGCGAGTTTTACGGGCATGAATTTCTGGTGTCGCCGGACACACTGATCCCCCGCCCGGACACGGAGTTGCTGGTGGATATGGTGCTCAGTCACCTGGATGGCAACGCGCCACTGCGCATTGCCGACCTGGGCACCGGCACCGGTGCCGTGGCCGTCAGCCTGGCGCTTGCCCGGCCCGACTGGACATTGCTGGCCGTGGATATGGATGCGGCCATCATGGATCTGGCGGAGCGCAACTGCCACCGCCTGGGCGCTCACAATGTGCAACTGCTGCAGTCCAACTGGTGCGAGCAACTCAGCGGCCACTTCGATGCCATTGTCAGCAACCCTCCCTATGTTGCAGAGGATGATCCGCACCTGGAGCAGGGCGATGTGCGATTCGAACCCACAACCGCGCTGGCGTCCGGGCCGGACGGGCTGGAAGATATTCGTCTGATCATCACCCAGGCCGTGCCACGGCTGGTCCCGGGTGGTCTGCTGGCGTTTGAGCACGGCTATGACCAGGGCGAGGCCGTGCGTGCATTGCTGGAGGCGGGGGGGCTGACAGCCGTGGCCAGCCACCGGGATATGGCCGGTCACGAGCGAGTGACACTCGGTTTCAGGCCAGGAGCGGATCATGCTCACTGACGATCAGCTCCTGCGTTACAGCCGCCAGATCCTGCTGCCTGAATTTGACGTGGCAGGGCAGGCGGCGGCAGCGGCGGCCCGCGTGCTGGTGATCGGTGCCGGCGGGCTGGGCTGCCCGGCCGCGCTGTATCTGGCGGGCGCCGGGGTGGGTGAATTGATCCTGGTCGACCCGGACATGGTGGACAGCAGCAATCTGCATCGGCAGATCGCTTACCGTGAGGCGGATGTGGGGCAGCCCAAGGCGCGCGCGTTGGCGGCCACGCTGCGGGCGCTCAACAGCGACGTGCGCGTCCATGAGCATGTGCTGGCGGCGGATGGCAACTGGCTGGCGTCGCAGGTGCCGGGCGTGACCCTGGTGCTGGATTGCAGCGATAACTTTGCCACGCGGGAATCCGTCAACCGGGCCTGCCATGCTGCTGGTGTGCCGCTGATCTCCGGCGCAGCAATTCGGCAGGAAGGTCAGCTGGCGGTATTCGATTTCCGTCAACCGGATAGCCCGTGTTACGGCTGTCTTTATGGTGACGGAGAGGGGCCGGATACACTGTGCAGTGAGTCCGGCATTCTGGGCCCGGTGGTTGGCACTGTGGGCACGCTTCAGGCCCATCTCGCATTACGTTTGCTGAGTGGTGCCGATGTGGGCGGCGTACTGCATCTCTTCGATGGCGCGACAATGAGCTGGCGCCAACTCCGCTTGCGTCGCGATCCTGGGTGCCGGGTGTGTGGCGGCTGATATGCGGCAGTGTGTTTGATTGCTCAATAGCGCTTTGCGTCTTCCTCACGCAGCGCCTGAATTTCCGCTTCGGATAGCCCTGTGAGATCAGCGATGGTGGCGTCATCCATCGGGGTCTTGCGGACCAGATTCAGAGCGGTGGCCAGCCGGGCCTCTCGCTGGCCTTGCTCCAGGCCCTTTTCCAAGCCCTTTTCCATGCCCTGTTCCAGGCCTTCCTGAAGGCCCTTTTCTTTTCCGATAGCCTCGTAACGTTCCACGAATCCTGTCATGGTCGCCGCCTCCTTCTGATAAATTTGCTCAAAAAGCATACGCTCATTATTGTCAATCCTGGCGTAGATGTCGATGAACCCCAGATACTTGGCCTGCTTGTCCGGGTTGCCCTCCAGGCTCTCCAGCCCTCGCACAGCGCTGGCGTAGATGGCCAGTTTCAGCTCCGGCGGCCAGCGCATATTGGGCAAGTTCAACCTGGCCACCAGATTGGGACTTTCCATGTGGTGCTCACCGGGCAGCTCAGGTAGCACGCAGCGAATATACCGGAATTGCAAATAGCTGAAGAACTCGTTGCCGAGCACGATCCTGTCCGGCACTTTGCGTGGCCGCTTGAGAAAGATCACCACGGGTACTACTCGATCAGTGTGGAACAGCTCTGCCAGAGACAGGCTGTAGCGGGCCAGTTTGTGAACCGAGAAGCTGCTCGGATCTGTGTGATGTTCAACCACGAACAACAATGCCTCGCGGTGCCCATCGGGCCACTCCAGCAGCAACGGAATATCGAGCTCGAGAAAACGATCACTCAGCCGATCCTTGAGCTGTTCTTCCCGAATCGGCGTGAAGGTCACTTCCTCGCCCAAGTGGGCGGCTTCGTCCGGTGCAAAGAGTTCCAGTGCCTGGCGGGGATAATCAAGAATCAGATTCTTGAAATTCTGGTCATGGCTGTCGGGCATCGCATTATCATCCATGATTCTTGCGAGGCGATGAGGATGCCTGTTGAGCCATGCCTCTGTCTGTCAGCGAATGCCGCCGGATGCTGTAGGAAAACACCGCACCTTCCCGAGAGCCTGGCGTTGGTGCCGCCCTGACGCCGGGTTATGCTGTGCGGAACAGATGTTTTGCTGAACCACAGCGCTTCAAGCGGGGAAATTTGCCATGCCAGCCTGGATTCCGATCCTCAAGGTATCACTGCCTTACATTACCCAGATCGTGTCGACGGCGATTCCCGCCTTCACCTACCGCAGTGCGAGCGGCAAAGTGGATCCGGTTGTCGCGCAGCAGATCGAAGAACTGCAGACGGCGGCGACCACCAACGCAGAATCTGTGCATGTGCTGGCCGAAAAACTCCAGCTCACCATCGAGGGCGTCGATGAGGCCGCCCAGCGCCTGCAAAAGGAACTGGTCAGAATGAAGCTGCTGCTGGCCGGCGCGACGACGGTCGCCGTGTTGGCACTGGTCGTGGCGGCAATCAGTCTGATGTAGTGTTGCTGTCATAGCGGTTCCAGATGCCAGCCTTGAGGGGTTGCCAGCAAACGGTCTGTCAGCGCCAGGTTGTCCAGAAACCTGTCATCGTGAGATACCACCACCAGCGTGCCCGGGTAGCGCTGCAACATGGCTTCCAGCGCCTCTACCGAGGGCAGATCAAGGTGGTTGTTCGGTTCATCCAGCAACAGCAGTTGCGGGGGAGAATCGGCGTAGAGTATGCAGGCCAGTGCGCCCTTCAAACGTTCACCACCACTGAGTAATCCGCTGGGCGTCGCTATCTTCTGCGCGTCCAGCCCCAGTTGCGCCAGCCGCATGCGCAGATCCCCTTCGGTTGCCGTGCGGCGGGCCAGTTGCAGTTGTTCCAGTACCGTTTTTTCCGGGTCAAGGTTGCCCAGGCGCTGGTCAAGGCCGGCACGTTCGGCGGTCACCTTGCAGGTGCCGGACAAAGGGGAGATCCGGCCAGCCAGCACCCGCAGCAGGGTAGACTTGCCACAACCGTTCGGGCCGACCACGCCGATACGTTGCCGCCCGCTCAGGGCCAGGGTGATATGACGGGTGGCACCGGGCACAAACGGTAGCGTTACCCGATCCAGGTCTACCGTGCGGCGCTTATCCATTGCGTTGTGCCTGGCGGGTATGTCATGCAGGGTGATGCCCGGCGCTTGTTCAACGTGTTCTGCTGCTGCTTGCACGCGCTGATCCTGTTGCGCGCGACGGGCGGCCTGTTTCTGGCGCAGTGCGCCCGCGGATGACTCGCTGCGTTCTTTCTGGCGATCCAGCAGCACTTTGGCCTGATTGGCTTTCTTGCCATGCCGGTGGCCGCGTGCCTGTCGCCGCGCCTGGCGTTCATCCTGTTTGCGCAGCGCCTGTTCCTCGCGTTGGCGCTCTAGCTTGCGTTGACTGAGTTGCTCAAGGGCGCTTTGCCTTTCATGCGCCCTGGCGCGGGCATAAAAGGTGTAGTTGCCGCCGTAGCTGCGCAGCCCCTGTGAGGACAGTGCCACGATGCGCTCCATGGCATGCAGCAGTTGCCGGTCATGACTGACCACAATCAGCCCGTGCGGCCAGCGCTGCAGTTGCTCGATCAGCGCCTGCCGATTCGGGCGGTCGAGGTGGTTGCTGGGCTCATCAAGAATCAGAAAATCTGCACCGGAGAGCAGGGCGCCAGTCAATGCGACACGCATGGCCTCACCGCCGCTTAATGTGCGCGCCGGTGTGCCTGCTTCGAGATGGCCCAGATCATTGCGCTCGAGCGCCTGGTGAAGTCGTTGGTGCATGTCCCAACGGCCGTCCACGGCGTCGAAATCCGCCGCCGCGGTGCTGCCGGCATCAATGCGTGCCAATGCATCCAGTGTGTGTTTCACGCCCGCCAGACCAGCGACAGTGGCGCCATCGTCATACGCCACTTGCTGGGCGAGGTAATGCACGCTGCCGGAGCACAGGCATTGCCCGGTGGTGGGCGGCAACAGCCCGGCCAGAATGCGAGCCAACACGGTCTTGCCCGCGCCATTGCGTCCAACCAGCCCCGTGGGGCGCATATCGAACTGTTCGTGGAGGTCAGAGAAAAGCGCCGTGCCGTCCGGCAGAACGTGAGACACACCCTTTAGTGTGAGGTAAGTATTCGTCATGCTTTTTTCCAGAGATGCCAGGGGCGCCCCCTGAGGGTGGGAGCCGGTGGAAACTGGCCGTTTTGACAACAACGGCGGCATCAATGGCGCATTGGACGAATACCTCTTTATGAGAAAGCCTGTTACGAGAAAGCCTGTGTAAATAGTGTACAAGTGCCTCTGCGGATCGACAATCCCTCGCACTATTGCTTACACCATGCATGTCGATCCAGCGCCCGCCGGGACGACCAGGGGGACACTGACACAGGAGCTCCCCATGAAAAGCGTCAACCCGTACCTCAATTTCCGCGGTAATACCCTCGAGGCCTTTACCTTCTACGCATCGGTATTTGGCACTGAAATTCAGGACAAAGTGCATTACCGGGACTTTCCCGACAACGCCATGGGCGTTGATGAAGCAGATCTGGACAAGCTGGCCCATATCGCCCTGCCGCTGGGCTCAGGCACCTTGCTGATGGCGACAGATGTGGTGGGGGCTTATGCCGAGGATTTCACGGTGGGCAACAATGTCTTCATCACGCTGGAGACTGACAGCGCCAGCGAAGCAACACAGCTGTTCGATGCGCTGGTCCAAGCGGGGACGCCGGCCATGCCGTTGCAACGTACGGATTGGGCGGAGTCATACGGCATCTGTATTGATCAGTTTGGTGTGCAGTGGATGATCATGTACACCGGTGACGTGGTCGCAGGCTGCTGAGCATTCCGGTCACCCGCCACGCCAGCGTTGCGGCGGGTGACCGATCTGCCAGTTTGGTGTGTCAGATCTCGCGAATTTCACCATTGAGGTGGGGTTTGATGCCGTCCGCTGCCAGCAGGCGGAAATCCAGACCCTGACCCTCCGCCGCGCTTTGCACGAACTTCACTTTTGCCGGAATGAACATCGGCAGTTTGAACTGGACATCCACCGTGAACGGGCCTTGCGGCAGCTGCGCATTGACCTCTGCCAGGCAGCGTGCCTTTGACCACATGCCATGGACGATCTGGCGTTTGAAGCCAAACAGCTTGGCGGTCAGCGGATAAAGGTGGATGGGGTTACGGTCACCGGACACGGCGCCGTATTTGCGGCCGGTATCACCGGGCACCTTCCATTCGGTGAAATCGGTGGCTGCTGTGGCCTCGGCATTCTTGCGCGCCTTGTCGTTGCCTGCGTCTTTACCGGTGCCGCCACCACGGCGGAACATGATGGATTCACTCTCCCAGACCAGCTCCCCGGCTGTGCTGATGTGGGTCAGGATGGAAAACTCATAGCCTTTTTCCACCTGACGCAACTCACCGAAACGGCACTCCACATCCAGTTGCTCGCGTTCGTTGATGCGGCGGTATTGGGTGATGCGATTGCGCACATGCACCAGCCCCATGGCGGCAAACGGGAACTGTTTGTCCAGAATCAGGCTCATGAACAGCGGGTGCGCATGCAGGTGCGGGTAGGTGACCGGTAGGTAACCGTCCGCGCTGAAGCCGCAGACTTTGCGATAGGTGGCCAGATGTTTCGGGTCCAGCACGATATCGTTGAGGCGTACACCGATGGCGGGCAACTGCGGGGTTTTACCCGGCTTGACGCCCGCACGGATGACGGCCTTGGCAAAAAGGGGCAGCATGGCAGGTGCGTTGCGCAGTTCACGGATGTCGGTGGCGCTCATTGTTGCGTCCTTCAAATGCAGAAAGTGAATTCACAGGCAGGCAAGTATAGGCAGCGAAGCGGGGGCGGTGGATTGGCCGAAGTGACGAAAGACCAGACAACAGCGGTGACGACGGGGGTGACGACAGGTGTGGCGACAGGCCGCCCTGCTGATCACCATGCCTGGCTCAACAGCCTGCTGTGGCTGCTGCCCGTCATGGCCCTGCTGCTGGGATTGAATATCGCCGGGCGCGACGCGACGTTGCCCTGGCTGCTGCTGTGCTGGTTGCTGATCAGCCTGGTGATGCTGGCAGGCCTCTGGCGGCGTGCCCTGAGCCGCCGCAGAGCCTTTCTGAGCGCCTATCTGCACCCCGGCAGCCGCTGGCGCTGGCGCCTGCGTGGCGGTCCGGTGATGGCCCTGCGGTTATGGCTGCAGTCCGCCGTGCTGGCGCTGGTGCTGCTGGTGGCGGTGGTCCGCCTGCAACAGGACCTGTTGTGGTGGCTGCTCGGCGCCAGCCTGCTGGTGCTGGTGGGCCTGCACCGCCTGCTGCAGCGGGGCCTGCGCCCGCATATCGCACCGCTGTATCTGCCCGAACTGAGCTGGCGGCTGACACTGGCCGCTCAGTTCATGCTGATGTTTGCAGCGCTGGCATGGCTGGCCCTGTTCGGGGATTACCCGGATTTTTCCGACGCCTCGCTGTCGCAGGCGCTGTGGCACGAAATGGCGCGCGAGCGCGCCGCCAGCCCCTGGCTTGAGGCGCTGTTGCAAGTGGCGGCGGGCAAGGATGCGCTGGTGTGGTGGCTGGGCCAGCAGCTGTTGCCTGGCGTGGGCAGCCCGCTGCTACGGCTGGGCGCCTGGTTACTGCTGCTTGCGGCAGAGGGCCTGTTTGTCTGGGCCTGGCTGGTGTTTGCCGCCGGCGCCGCTTCCTTGTCCAGCGCGCCGTTGCCGGCCTTTCCTCGTGATGTTGCAGGATGGACTCCATGATGCCTGACGCGGCAGTCCCCTCGGTGCAAAGGTCCTCAGCGCAAAGACCCTCGGCGCACCGTTTTCCGGTGCTGCGGCTGTTGTGCCTGCTGATCGGCATTGCCGCGCTGTGCGTGGCCCTGCTGCACCGCGCGCAGTGGCAGAGCAGTGGCGGAACCCGGGACGTGGTGGTGAGAGTAGGGGATGCGCACTATCAGATCAGTGAAAGCCAGGCGCAGACACTGGCACTGTTGTCGGCGTTGCGTTTCAGTGAGGGGGAAGAGCAGGCGCGGGAGATCGTCAATGCGCATATCGAGCAGGGCCTGGCGCGGCTGTTCGAGGATCTTCAGCGGCGTCTGCCCGCGTTTGCTGACTGGTACTACTCCCTGGGTGGTGAATACGCGCGGCTGTCGATGCTGGTGCTGGAGAAAGCCAGCCTGGCTGACGAGGGCTATGTGGCGCGCAAGGCAGAGGAACTGATCTTTGATGCGGCCGATTTTTCCGGGCGCCTGGATATCCTGCGTCATCAAGCCGATGCCCGCCTCTTGCGCCAGGCGCGCAGCACACGGGATAGCTGGCTGACCGAAATGCTGGCGCTGCTGGAGCAAGACCGTATGCCGGTGGCGCCCCTGCCCCAAAGCCAGCCGCTGGCGCTGGATGCGTTGCTGGATCAGTTGACCGGCTACGGCAGCCCCGAGTTTGTGGCGCGCTTGTCGGTGAGCAGTGCGGCGGCCGTGGGTGTCGCGGTGGGGCCGATGGTCTGGCGCGCCGCCAGCCGCCGGGCAGCGGCAACCTCAGGGCGCGCCGTGGCAGCGCGTGGCGCGGGGCGGGGCGCGGCCCGAGCGGGCACTGCAGCAGCGGGCGGCGCGACCCTGTGTGCGCCCAGCGGCCCCGGGGCGCTGGCCTGTGCTCTGGTTGCCGGGGCAGCGGGTTGGCTGGCCACCGATTGGGCGCTGCTGCGTCTGGACGAGGCGCTTAACCGGGAGCAATTGCTGGCAGCCCTGCAACAGAGCCTGGATGAGATGGAGGAAGAAATGACTCGCAGCCTGCTGGCGGCTTATGACCGGGTGCTCACTGAACAGTACGGCGCCATGCAGACTGACATCCAGCGTACGTTCAGCCCGCTGCAGGCAAGCCGTCCGCCGCAGGGGGCACGCTGATTCTCCGTACGACTACTTGCTGCGCCAGCTGGCGGCGCCGAGAAAAATCAGGCGCAGCTGTTTTTCCGCCATGCGCGCCAGAAACAACTCTTCCGCCACATCTTCCGCCGGGATATCCAGCACCTGCTCGGTCAGGGACGTCATATTGTTGACCATCAGCGAGGCCATCATCTGCAAATCCTCGGCGCTGGTCTTGGCCAGCAGCGGGATGCGCGACAGATCGGTGGCCAGTTCGCTTGTGAACAGTCGTATTTCCTGGCGAATGGCATTGCGGATCGACTGACTGCCGCTGAAGCGCTCCTTGGCGACGAACTGAAAATGCCGGGTATTGGTGCGTACATAGCGGATATAGGTCTGCACCGAGCTGTTGATGGCCTGCTTGTGCGGCACACCGGCAGCACGCACGTCCCGCATCAACTGACGCAGGGTGCGGAAGGATTCATCCACCAGCGCCAGCCCCAGCGCATCCATATCCGGGAAGTGACGATAGAAGGCGGTGGGGACAACACCGGCTTTCCGGGCGACCAGTCGTAGCGACAACGCTGTGAAATTATCTTTCTTTTCAACAAGTTCCAGCGCTGCGTCCAGCAGTGCTCGGCGCGTGCGTCCGCGTCGCGGGTCGCGGCGGGTCTCTGCCGTCTGCTCCACTTTCCGGTCCATGTAGTGTCCGTTTTCAGCCTCATTGTGTGCACGGCATTGTCTCCTGTACGCGTGCGGATGGAAAGCGTATCGCGGTGTTCACTTTCCAAGATGTTGATAAATATGATAATTACATTATTTTGTGTACAGGTGTTGACATGATGGGGGTGTCCAAAATAAAGTGCACGCATGTTCACATATGAACCCGGAGACACTCCTATGAGCAGCGTGACCTGGAAACTGCTGAATAACCCTATTACCCGCGCCCTGGCGTCGCCGTTGTCGGTGGACGACTACCTGAGCCAGTTCAACCCGCTCTGGTCCGTCGGGGAAGTGCGTGGTCGCATTGAGCGGGTCGAGCGCGAAACGGCTGACGCGGTCACCCTGCATATCAGCCCTAACAGCCACTGGGCAGGCCACGTTGCCGGCCAGCACCTGGTGCTCGGCGTGGAAATCGAAGGCGTGCGCCACAGCCGCTGCTTCTCCATTTCTTCTGCGCCCGGCGATACCGGCATCACGGTAACCGTGAAGCGCAACGGCGATGGCCTGGTCAGCAACTATCTGGTGGACCGCGCCCAGGTGGGTGAGGTGCTGTTTCTGAGCCAGGCGCGCGGCGAGTTCCTGCTGCCTGACGGCAACGCGCCGTTGCTGATGATCAGCGGCGGCAGCGGTATCACGCCGTTGATGGCGATGCTGCGCGAGCTGGTGCACCAGGGCCGCGAAGCGGATGTTGTCTTCCTGCACTACAGCAACAGCTATGCCGACACGATTTTCCATGGCGAGCTGCGGGCGCTGGCTGACCGGTTTGACTGGCTGAACCTGAAACTGGTGATCAGCAACGGCGCCGCAGTAGAAGGCGACCATCAGGGTCTGTTCAGTGCAGAACAGTTGCTTGAGCTGGTACCCGATGTGGCCGAGCGCGTGGCACTGCTGTGTGGGCCGCCGCCATTGATGGACCGCGTCAATGACGCCTTTATTGCCCAGGGCCGCGACAAGCCTGCCCAGGAGCAGTTCCAGGTGCGCCTCACGGCCGCCGCTGGCGAAGGCCGGGTGAGCTTTTCCCGCAGTGGCCTGGAGGCCGCCGGCGATGCCGCGCCCAACCTGCTGGAACTGGCCGAACAACAGGGTCTGAATCCACCCCACGGATGCCGTATGGGCATCTGTCAGGGTTGTAAATGCCGCATCACCCAGGGCCAGGTGCGCGATTTGCGCAACGGCGAAGTGCGTGATGTCCAGGACGAAGAAATTCAGCTGTGCGTGCACACCGCCGCCGGCGCCGTCAGCGTTGAACTCTGACACACACCGACTACTCAAGGAGACGACTCATGAATGCAGCCGTTCAGAACCTTACCGCAAACACGACGCCCAGCCGCGGCTGGCGCCACCTCAGTGCCGAGCAGGTAGAAGCCTTCGGCGCCGAGCTTGAAGCCATTCGCGAAGAAGTGATGAACTCGCTGGGCGAGCGCGACGTCAAATACATCCGTCGCATCCTCAAGACCCAGCGATACTCCGAGATCGCCGGTCGTACCCTGTTGTTTGCCGGCTTTTTGCCGCCGGCCTGGATTGCCGGTACTGCGCTGCTGTCACTCTCCAAGATCCTCGAGAACATGGAGATCGGCCACAACGTCATGCACGGGCAGTGGGACTGGCTGAAAGATCCGGCGCTGAACTCCAGCACCTATGACTGGGACAATACCTGCCCGGCGGAACAGTGGAAGCACTCGCACAACTATATGCACCACACCTTTACCAACATTGTGGGCAAAGACCGCGATGTGGGCTACGGCATCATGCGCATGTCTGACGACCAGCCCTGGAAGCCCCAATATCTGTTCCAGCCGTTCTACAACTGGATTCTGGCCAGCTTCTTTCAATGGGGTGTAGCCCTGCACGATGTGGAATTCGAACGCATCGGTCGTGGCAAGAGCCTGGCGGAAGCGACGACGCAGCTGAAGCAGATCTGGAAAAAGGCGCGCAAGCAGGTGTTCAAGGACTACCTGTTGTTCCCGGCGCTTGCCGGCCCCGGTTTCCTGTTCACGCTGGCGGGTAATGCGACGGCCAATCTGGTGCGCAACCTCTGGTCCTACATGGTGATCTTCTGCGGCCACTTTACCGAGGGCGTCGAGATGTTCTCCGAGGAAGAGGTCAAGGACGAGACCCGGTCCCAGTGGTACCTGCGCCAGTTGCTGGGTTCCAGCAACCTGGAAGGCGGCCGGGCGTTTCATATTCTGACCGGCCACCTCAGCCATCAGATCGAGCATCACCTGTTCCCGGATATGCCCGCGCACCGGTATGCCGAAATTGGCCCGCGCGTGCAGGCGATCTGTGAACGCTACAACCTGCCTTACAACACCGGGACCCTGCCGCGCCAGTTCGCGACGGTGCTCAAGCGCATCAACCGTCTGGCCCTGCCGGGGCGTCGTCGTCAGGCTGCTGCAGCCTGATGCTGACCAACGCCGGTGCCACACGGGGTTGCACCAGGCGCCACATGTCGCCCCTGGCGTCAGTAGCGCACACGGAGTAGGGCAGCCACAAAGCCGGAACCGGGCGTCTGCCCGGTTCCGGGGTCCGGCCTTGCTGTGCTAACCTGCCTACTGTTGATGCATTGCGTGGATAACAAAGCAGGATGGCAGAACTTACCGATTCAGGCGTATTACTGCGCATGGCATACAAGGGCATGCAGGCTGCGGGCATTGATGCTGATGCGGTGCTACAGAAAGTGGGCCTGAATGCCGCCGTGATGCGTCAGCCCGACCTGCGTACCCCCCATGACGCCCAGGAGTGGTTCTGGCAGGCCGCCGAAGAAGTGTCCGGCGACCCCCATGTCGGTCTGCATCTCGGTGCGCACATTCCCATCTTCAAGGGTCAGGTGCTCGAGTATCTCTTCCTCAGCAGCCCGACGTTCGGCGAAGGGCTCAAGCGCGCGCTCAATTACCAGCGTCTGTTATCGGATGCCGCCAAGGGCGAGCTCGAAGAGGATGACGACACCGTACTGCTCAAGCAGATGTTCTGGAGCCGTCGCCTGCACCATTTCAATGAATGCGGCATGGTCGGCGTGATCAAGTTCTTCCGCTTTGTCACCGACGGTGCCTTCGAGCCCTTGCAGATCAGTTTCAAACATTCGGCGCATGCGGACGAGCAGGAGTACCAGCGCGTTTTCGGTTGCCCGATACTGTTTGATCAGCCCTACACCGGATTACGATTTGCCCGGGAAGTAATGACGTTGCCGTCGGCGCACCATGAGCCTGAGTTGTTGCGCTTGCACGAACAGCTGGCTATCGAGCAGGTGGCGCGTCTGGAAAAGCAGGATCTGGTGGCACAGGTCAATCGTCTGATCGCCGAATTGCTGGAATCGGGTCACGCGAATCTGGAAGATGTGGCGGCCCGTCTCGGGATCAAACCGCGTCAACTGCGCACTCGGCTGGCAGATGCGGGCACCAACTTCAATCAGCTGGTGGCGGATTACCGGTGTCGGCTGGCCAAGCGATTGCTGGGGGGCACCGAAGAGTCCATCGACGAAATCGTTTATCTCACCGGCTTCTCTGAGCCAAGCACCTTCTACCGTGCATTCAAGCGTTGGGTCGGCATGACACCGATCGAATACCGCAAAGCCAAAAGCGACGATTGATCCGCGCTGACGCAAAAAAAAACGGGCCGAAGCCCGTTTTTTTGTGCCTGAAAAATGCGTAATCAGGCGCCGATCAGACTCTGGCCGCAGACGCGCACCACGTTGCCGCTGATGCCCTGTGAAGCGGGGCTGGAGAAGAACGAGATCGTCTCTGCCACGTCCACCGGCTGACCGCCCTGGTTCATGGAGTTCATGCGGCGGCCCGCTTCGCGAATCGCGAAAGGAATGGCGGCGGTCATCTGTGTTTCGATAAAGCCCGGCGCCACCGCGTTGATGGTGATGTTGCGCTCGGCCAGTTGCGGCACCATGCCCTGCACCATGCCGATGACGGCCGCTTTGGAGGTGGCGTAGTTGGTCTGGCCCATGTTGCCGGCGATGCCGGAAATAGAGCTGACACAGACGATACGGCCGCCGTCATTGAGGGTCTTGTCATCCAGCAGTTGCTGGTTGATGCGCTCTTCCGAGCCGATGTTGATGTCGATCACCATGTCCCAGAACTTGTCCGGCATGCCAGCCAGGGTCTTGTCCCGGGTCACACCGGCGTTGTGGACGATGATGTCCAGCCCGCCCTGGGCTTTTGCTGCATCACTGATCTGTTTGGGGGCATCTGCCGCGGTGATATCTGCCTCCAGGGCGATACCGCCGATACGGTCTGCTACCTGCTTCAGGTCTTCCGCCATGGGCGGGATGTCCAGCACGATAACCTTGGCGCCGTCACGCGCCAGGACGTTGGCGATGGCGGCGCCGATGCCGCGTGCCGCGCCGGTGACCAGCGCGGTCTTGCCCGCCAGTGGCTGCTGCCAGTTGAAGCTGGCGGCCTGGAAATCGCCGCTGCCGACGTGAACCTGCTGCCCGGACACATACGCTGCCTTCGGCGAGAGGAAGAACTGCAGCGGGCTGGCCAGTTGGCTCTCCGCGCCGTCATCCACATACACCAGGTTGGCGATGGCGCCTTTCTTCACTTCCTTGCCGAGGCTCTTCACCAGACCGACCAGGCCGCGCTGGGCAATGCGTTGCGCCAGATCGGCTTTCTGCGGGGTGCGACCGATCACAACGATACGGCCACACTTGTCCAGTTTGCGAATCACCGGGTTGAAGAAGTCCCAGATGGCGCGCAGTTCTGCAGTGTTGCGAATGCCGGTAGCATCGAACACCAGCGCCTTGAATTTTTCGCCGTCTTCGCGATCCGGCGTGTAACCGGTGACAGTCTCACCGGCGGCTGCGGCTGCCGCATTGATTTCGGCTTCCGCTGCGGCACCGCTGAGCGTTACCACGCTGGCCTGAGGGGCGGTTTTCAGGGTCGCCAGCACGGCGGCGGCTGCCTGGCTGCCGGCGGCGGCACCCACCAGGACCTTGCCTTTGACGAAGGACACTTCGCCCGGCTCGTGGCGCTCGAGCGTCACCGGAATCGGCAGATTCATCGCACTGAAGACTTTTTTGCCCACTGCGGAGTTGGCAATGGCCTGATAGACGTCGCTCATGATTCTCACCTTATATATGTCAGTGACGGTAAACAGTATGTCGATGCGGGGCATGGGGCACTGTACGGCGCCATAACACGCGCTGATGCCGCGCAAGATAGCACAGACGGGGATGTCTGAGGGGCGCTAATCCTCGCCCGCAGCAGCCGTCCGGGCCGCGAAAGGCGCTATTGAATCACCCCCGGGGGCTGCGGGTATTGACCGGTGACGGTGGCGTGATCGGCGATGCAGCCAATGAGCGCTGGCGCCATGCCGCTAGACTGCCGCTCACGTTTTGTTTAGCTTGACGCTTTGATTATCGGAGACAACACGATGCTGGCAGGAAAAAGTGTACGCAAGGTGGCCATTATTGGCGGCAACCGGATTCCCTTTGCGCGGAGCAATACCGCCTATTTCGGTGCGTCCAATCAGGAAATGCTCACCGCCGCCCTGCAGGGGCTGGTGCAGCGCTTCAACCTGAAAGGCGAGCGCCTGGGTGAAGTGGCTGCCGGCGCGGTCATGAAGCACTCCCGCGATTTCAATCTGGTGCGGGAATCCGTACTGGATTCCGGCCTGTCGCCGGAAACCCCGGCCTATGACCTCCAGCAAGCCTGCGGCACCGGTCTGGAAGCCGCCATCCTGGTGGCCAACAAGATCGCCCTGGGTCAGATCGACGCCGGCATCGCCGGTGGCGTGGATACCACCTCTGACGCACCACTGGGCGTCAACGATGAGAAGCGCAAGGTGTTCATGGCCCTGAACAAGGCCAAGACCACGGGCGAAAAAGCCAAGCTGGCCGTGAAGCTGCTGAACCCGAAATGGTTCCTGCCAGACATCCCCAAGAACGCAGAGCCGCGTACTGGCCTGTCCATGGGCGATCATGCTGCAGTGACCGCCAAAGAGTGGAACATTCCCCGGGAAGAGCAGGACCGTCTGGCGCTGGCTTCACACCAGAATCTGTCCCGCTCCTACGACGAAGGTTGGCAGAAAGACCTGATCACGCCGTTCAAGGGGCTGGAACAGGACAACAACATGCGCGGCAACTCGACCTTTGAGAAGCTGTCCACCCTGAAGCCGGTCTTCGGTGGTGCTGAAGGCACCATGACAGCCGCCAACTCCACCCCACTGACGGACGGCGCTTCTGCCGTGCTGCTCGCGTCTGAAGAGTGGGCGCAGGAGCGTGGTCTGCCGGTGTTGGCTTACCTGACGCTGGGTGAAGCAGCGTCTGTGGACTTCGTGCAGAAGAAAGAAGGCCTGTTGATGGCGCCGGCCTACGCCGTACCGCGCATGCTCGACAAGGTGGGCCTGACTCTGCAGGACTTCGATTTCTACGAAATCCATGAAGCCTTTGCCTCCCAGGTACTGTCCACACTGGCGGCGTGGGAAGATCCCACGTTCTGCAAAGAGCGCCTGGGCCGCGACAAGCCCCTGGGTGCCATTGACCGCAGCAAGCTGAACGTCAAGGGCAGCTCACTGGCCGCAGGCCACCCGTTCGCTGCCACCGGCGGTCGTATCGTGGCCAACGCTGCCAAGCTGCTGAACGAGAAAGGCAGTGGCCGTTGCCTGATCTCCGTCTGCGCCGCAGGCGGTCAGGGCGTGGTGGCCATCCTCGAAAAGTAAGCCGGCAGTCCGGTCGGTGCGCTTCGCCGTGCTCAGCACACCCTACACCGCCCCGTAGGGTGTGCTGAGCGCAGCGAATCGGACTGGCGCACCAGCGCACCGCCGCCGCCCCCTAAAACAACCCGAACACCCCATCCGGCGTAATGCCCAGAAACCGGAACCAGGTCTCCCCCAGCACCACAATAGATACCCAGCCCGCCAGCATCATGATGATCCCGTAACGGAAGCCGTCGCCCAGACTGTAGTGGTCCGTCTCATACAGCAGTGCCGCCGGCTTGCTGTTGAATGGCAGCACATAAACATGCTCGATCAGAAAGGCCACCGGCAGCGCCAGACTGATGACGCTGTAGCCCAGTGTCTCGGCAGCGCCAATGGCAATGGGCACGAACAGCATGGCACGCATGGTTTTGGCCTGGGACACCAGCGCGCTGAGCGCCATGATTGCGGTCAGCAGCAGATAGACCGCCCAGAAGGGCGTATTGCTGTCGATCCCGGCGTAGCCAAAAAAAGCACCAACGCTGATTTCCGGTAACCCGGTCTGGGCAAACCCGGCACCCAGGCAATAGGCACCTGCGGAAAACAGCATCAGGTGCCAGGGGATATCCACATCATTCCACTCGACAATGCCGATGCGCGGCAGTAGCGCCACAATACCGCCCAGCAGGGCGACGGCTGTTGCGCTGATGCCGTGCCAGCGGTCGGTGATCCAGAGCACCAGAATGGCCAGAAACAACACTGCGGCCCGTACCTCGGTCCACGACAATTTCCCCATCTTCTCGTACTCGGCCTGTAATCGTTCCAGCCCTCCGGCGACCTGGGGAATGCGCTCCTCGGGCGCCAGCGGGAAGAACACACGGGAGCCGAGGATGTAGCCCAGCAGCATCAGACCGACCATGGTCGGCAACATGGCAATCATCCAGTCACTAAAATAGACACTGCCGGATATCGCACCACTGATCAGTGCCACGGCCAGCAGGTTCGCCCCGGAGCCGGTCATGAAGGCGCCCGCGCCGAGGTTGATGCAAAGCAGGTTCTGCAGAACGATATTGCGGCCGAAGTTGTTCTTGCCATCGCCCGGTCGGGCGCCGTACATCGCAGCGATGACCATGAACACGGGTAACAGAATGGCGGCTTTGGCCGTGGTGGCCGATATGAAGGCGGACATGACCGTATTGATGACGATAAAGCTCAGAAACACCCCGGATGCCCGGTGCCCGAACCGCAGCACCAGCCAGACCGCAAAGCGCCGCGCCAGTCCGGTCTTGACCAGCATGCTGGCGAGAATAAAAGACATGATGTTGAGCCACATCACCGGGTGGCCCAGCTGCGCGTAGGCTTCGCGCTCGCTTAGAATGCCGGTCGCGATCAGCCCGAAAATGACAATCAGGGAGACCAGATAATTGGGCAACGCCGCAGTGGTCCAGAGAATCATGGCGGCGGCGAAGACCGCCAGCATCAACTGATTATTGCGGATCAGGTCGGTGAGCCCGATTTCAGCAAGACGTGCTGCGGCGGCGCCCGATACGGTGGTCGGGTCCAGATTGAGCAGAAAGCCCGGCATCCAGACATAGCCGAGCACGACGAAGGCCAGCACAGCCAGCGGGATACCCAGCCGGGCGAGCCACAGCTCAATGCCAGAGCGCGCACGTCGCGGCAGACGGTCGATGCGATAATGGTCCATTTCCAGTGGATCAAAATCAGGGCGCTGTGTACTCATTCGGGTTGAATACTCATCTGAGCAGCGGTGCTTGCGGCACCAGCCCCATGGTTTCGCGCAATGCCGTGACGTAGCTGCGATTGCGCCAGGCATCCAGACCGATGAGCGCGGCGGCTTCTTTCACCTGATCCGGATGTACGGACTCAATGCAAAGGGATTGCAGGCTGGCGCCATTGATCTCCAGCTCTACCAGTTCCCCCATGCACTTGTTCTGGTTATCAGTCTGGTCCTCGCCGGGTCGCTCGCCCAGCGCATAACGCATGCGCTTTTTTTGCAATGCCACAGCGATCATGTCCGGAAAACGATAAAAAAAACGGGTGTTGAGGTCATGCTCGTCAAGCAATGCCGGCCCGGTTTCCATCGTCAGGCCGGCGGTGGCAATGCGGAGAGGCACAAGCACCTGTGCCTGAAACGTGTCGGCAGATACCGGCAGAGTGGCTGAGCCCGCAGGTGCCCACTGTTCAAGTTCGCCGAGTGTCTGCACAAGCGCCTTGGTCTGCAGTTTGCCCGCGCGGATCTTGATGTTCAGATTCGTATTGTGACGGGAAATCAGATACCACTCCTGGCTCACTTTCATATCCATGAAGCGCCCGTACTCGAGCAGGCGGTATTCGAGCGCGCCAAAGTGTTTTGCAAACGCCCGCCATTCGAAGCGGTTCCCGGTGTCTGCCATGATGTTGTCCCCGCCCAGCTGACTGCCCACTCTGTCCATGGCCCATTGTCTACGCCGACGAGAAGGCCGCGCTTGATCTGCATCAAAGAACAGGGAGTGCTGTTTGTTGATCTGCATCAATAGTTGCCGGTGCGGTGCCCGCCTTTATTGATCTGGCTCAAGCTGGGAGAGGGGAGACGTATGCGCTAATGGAGACCGCGTTTCGTGCGCACCGCATACCGGAGGAGGGTTTCCCATGAAAATAAGGACAAGGTTGATATCAGGTTTGCTGCTGATGGCGTCGGCAATACCGGTTACTGCACTTGCAGATACCACCGATGATCTGATCAGAACGCTGCTGGAAAAAGGCATTCTCAGTGACGCTGAGGCCGCGTCGTTGCGCGCCGAGCCGCCGGTGGTGGATCGCCATCCCGGCATGAATTACGAACCGACCACGCGCATTGAAGACGAACTTACACGGACGCGCGTGAACAAATTCCGGGTAGAAAGCGCAGATGGCGCACATCGCTTCGGCGTACGCGGCCGGGTGATGTTCGATCACGCGCGCTTGCAGGACCCGTACAAAACCACGGATGACGACCGTCTTGATCGCGGTGATCTTGGCCGATCCGGCACTATCATCCGCCGCGCGCGGCTGGCCTTGCTGGGCCTCGCCTATGATCGATGGGAGTGGCAGATGGAGGTGGATTTTCGTGACCCGGATACCTACGGTATTGAAGAGGGTGACGATATAGAAGGCATTCGGTTCGCCAACACCTATGTCGCCTACCTGTTTGATGAGGGGCGCCTGGCCTTCGGTTACTTCAAGGAGCCGTTCAGTCTGGAGAGTTCCACCAGCTCCCGCCGTATCTCGTTCATTGAGCGCGCCTCGCCTGTCGATGCCTATCGTCCTGACAGGCAGCTCGGCGTGATGTATGAAACCTTGCGGCCTGAATGGTATGCGGCCCTCGGCCTGTTTGGGACAGATGTGTCCCGACGCCGGGACGTCAATGAGGGCTGGTCGGTGGCGGGTCGCAGTTCCTTTGCGCCCTATGTTGATGTCAACAGAGGCATCTGGAGTCACCTCGGCGTGTCAGCGAACTACCGCAGTAATTCCTATGTGCATGAGAAGAGTCGTGGTCGTGACAGGGACTATGACAGCGTCCGCATGCGCAGCCGGTTGGGTACGCGTGCCATTGATGGGCGGGTTATCGGGCGGCGTGATTTCGAGGATGTGAAGTACTTTACGACCTATGCACTCGAAGCGGCTTACGGCGTGGGGGCACTGTCTTTCCAGGGTGAATATCTGGTGCAGGATCTGCGCCGGGACGCCAACGCGCACGGCTTCACCGGTGACCCGGCCACTGATCCCCTGTCGTTGTCCAACGGTGGCTACTATGTGCAGAGCAGCTACTTTCTGACTGGTGAGCGGCGTAACTATCGGGCGTTCAGCGGTGATTTCGGCCAGACCCGTGTGTTGCAGCCGGTCAATCAGGGCGGCTTTGGTGCGCTGGAGTTGTTGGCCCGCTATGCCTATGCCGACCATACGGATCACCATGATGCGCGTGGTGCCCAGGAACTGGATCATTACACCCTGGGTGTGAACTGGTATCCCGTGGACGACATCGTGGTGAAGTTCAACGCCATGTATGTTGATGCCTCCACGTCCAGCCGCGACCTGCCGGTGGGCGAGACCAAAGACTGGACCAGCATGGTGTACGCATTGCGCATCCAGTTCGAATTCTGAGCTGGTGCCCCGGTGCGCCAGTCCGATTCGCTGCGCTCAGCACACCCTGCATCGCTCCCGTAGGGTGTGCTTCGCAAAGCGAAGCGCACCACACCCGCAGATACCGCGCGCGCCCTTATCCCTAACGCAACACCGCCAACATCAACCGCACCGCTTCCTCACTGACTTCTTCCATATCCTGACGATCCACATAGATGCCGTCGTTGAGCAATTTGCACAGCCCGTGCAGCGTTGCCCAACTGGCCTGCGCCAGCCGTAACGGTTTGCTGCCTTCCGGTAGCGTCCCGTTCTGAAACAGCCCTGCAATCCGGTCGGCATAGTGTCGAAAGGCGGCGAACGCTGTGTCGCGCAGGGCGTCGGTGGGCTCGCCGCTTTTCCACAGGGGGCGCCCGAACATGAGTTCGTAACGCTCCGGGTGATCGGTGGCAAAGCGCAGATAATCCCGGACAAAATCACGTAGCCCCTCAGCGGGATCGTTGCCGGTGCCAAGGCGCGCGTTGTCAATCATGGCTTTCAGATCGCGGAAGCCTTCCTCCGCCAGGGCGCTGAGCAGGGCATTCTTGTCGCGGAAGTGGTGATAGGGCGCCATGCGGGAGACGCCGGTGCGCTCCGCCAGTTTGCGCAGGCTCATGCCGCCGATGCCGTCTTCACGCAGCAGCTGGTCTGCCTCGCGCAGCAGCGCGGCGCGCAGATCGCCGTGGTGGTAGCCAGGCTTGTCCTGGTGGGTGGCCATAGTGCATCCCTTTGAGTCTTGACACCGTCAAGATAGCCTCTTATCTTGACGATGTCCAGATGGTCGGCGCAGGCCGATTGATCTATTACCGAACCGATGTACTGCTGAACCGATGAGGTCCGCCATGAGCGCTGCCGCCAATACCGTAAGTTCCCCCTATCCGCATATGCTGGCCCCCCTGGATCTGGGTTTTACCACCCTGAAGAACCGGGTGGTGATGGGCTCCATGCACACCGGGCTGGAAGATCGCATCTGGCATCGGCGCAAGCTGGCGGAATACTTTGCAGAGCGGGCGCGGGGGGGCGTCGGCCTGATCATCACAGGCGGCTTCAACCCCAATCGCAAGGGCTGGTTCTACCCGTTCTCCGGCGCCATGCTCAATAATGCGGATGCGCTGACCCATCGTGTGGTCACCCGCGAAGTGCACAAGGCGGGCGGCAAGATCTGCCTGCAGCTTCTGCATGCCGGGCGTTACAGCTATCACCCTCTGTCCCGGTCAGCCTCTGCGATCAAGTCACCGATCAACCCCTTCAAACCCAAAGCCATGTCCACCCGTGAAGTGAGACAGACGGTGAAAGATTTTGCCCGGGCCGCCAGGCTGGCAAAACGCGCCGGCTACGATGGCGTCGAGATCATGGGCAGCGAAGGCTACCTGATCAATCAGTTCACCGCGCCGCGCACCAACAAGCGCACGGATGAGTACGGTGGCAGTGCAGAAAATCGCCGCCGTTTTCCGGTGGAAATCGTTGAGGCAACCCGCAAGGCCTGTGGCGATGATTTCATTATCGTGTTTCGTATGTCGGTGATGGAGCTGGTGCCGGACGGGGCGACACAGGACGAGATTCTGGCGTTGGCGCGCGCACTGGAGCAGGCCGGTGTGACCCTGATCAACAGCGGCGTTGGCTGGCATGAGGCACGCGTGCCCACGATTGTCACCTCGGTGCCGCGTGCTGCCTTTGCTGAAGCAACACGCCGGGTCAAGGAGGTGGTCAGTATCCCGGTGATTGCCTCCAACCGCATCAACACGCCGGACGTCGCCGAGCAGATCATCGCCGGCGGCCAGGCGGATATGGTGTCCATGGCGCGACCGATGCTGGCGGATGCGCATTTCGTCAACAAGGCCGCGGAAAATCGCGCCGACGAAATCAACACCTGCATCGCCTGCAACCAGGCGTGTCTGGACCACACGTTTGAATTGAAACGCGCCTCCTGCCTGGTCAATCCGCAGGCCTGTTACGAGACCGAGCTGGTGTATCTCAAAACGCGCAACCCGAAGAAGGTTGCGGTGGTCGGGGCCGGCCCGGCGGGCTTGTCGGCCGCGACGGTGGCAGCGGAGCGTGGCCATGATGTCACGCTGTTTGATGCGTCGGATCGCATTGGCGGCCAGTTCAATATGGCTGCACGAATTCCGGGCAAGGAAGAGTTCTGGGAAACGATTCGTTATTTCGGCAAGCGTATCGAGCAGACGGGCGTAAAGCTGAAACTGGGTCACCGGGTTGCACCGGGAGAACTGGAAGCTGCAGGTTTTGATGAAGTGATCGTGGCGACCGGCGTGACGCCGCGGCGTCCTGCCATTGAGGGCATCGACCATCCGATGGTGCTCTCATACGTCGATGTGCTACTGGGCAAGGTCACGGTGGGGGCGCGGGTGGCGCTGATCGGCGCAGGGGGCATCGGTTTTGATGTGGGCGAGTTTCTGGCGCACGACCATGGCGCACCGCAGCCGCAACCTCTGGACGAATGGGCGCGAGAATGGGGTGTGGATTTTCTCAGCGACGCGCCGGGCAATCTGGCGCAAGCCCAGCCGGTGCCGTCTGCCCGCAAGATATATCTGTTGCAACGCAAGGCCAGCGCGCTGGGCAAAAACCTCGGCAAGACCTCTGGCTGGGTTCACCGCGCCACCCTGAAGATGAAAGGTGTGGAGATGATCGGCGGTGCCACCTATGAGCGCATTGATGACAAGGGGCTTTACATCAGCATCGGCGGTGAAGAGCAATTGCTGGAAGTGGATAACGTGGTTATCTGCGCCGGGCAGGAATCACTGCGCGAACTGCGTGAGCGCGACAGCTACCACCTGATCGGCGGTGCCAGTCTTGCGGCGGAGCTGGATGCGAAGCGGGCCATTCGTGAAGGTGCCGAGGTGGCTGCGAAGCTGTAGCAAACGGATCACAGGGCCAGGGATGGCCCGGTTAATTCATTTCAGTACCTGATTAGTGCCGGCACCTGATTAATTACAGTACTGGCCGTAACGCCCCAGCGCACGGTGCGAAGAACGGTCGATCATATCAACCCAGACGGTGATTTCCTGCTGGTCGCGACGGTTGGTGAAATCGGCAAATTCGCGCACTTGCAGAGCGCTCTCGCTGTCGACCCGGTCACCCGGGCGAGGCGCCTCGCCACGAATCAGTTTCAGCAGTGCCTGGCTGCCGCCACCGAGATTGACCATGATATAGCCGCACTCTTGCTGGCTGAGAATCACGGTGCCGCCGCTGGCAGCCTGTGCTGCACCGGTCAGCATCATCAGCCCTGTCAGAGCGCTTGTCATGCCTGTGATCACCGCTCTCATGAGAACCCCCCTCACCCTGTCGTCCTTTTTTTGGCTGGGCGTAAGCATACACAAGCAGGCGCCGCCACGGGTGGTCATTTGTGACCATTTTGTGGCGAATTGGCGCATCTTCACAGGCGCGTCGGCCAATCGTTGAGGTCAGGCGGGCGGCGGTGCCCGCGTTATCGTGCCAGTTGCAGGCAGATCCGGGCATCGTCGCCAGCGCTGAGCATGGCTTCCTGCTCTCTGGCATGCCACGACACATCCTTGTTGCTGTACCGTGCCCCCGAGCCGGAGGGTTCCTGCATCAACACGTGCGATTCATTCGCCAGGGTCAGCGTGGCGCTGTCGCCGCCATATTCGACGGTCACAACCAGATCATTCGTGCAGTGATAGCGGATTCGGTTCAGTGGATCGGTGGTCGTATTCTGTCTCAGTGTCGGTGTTTCGGCCGGCGGCAGTATCACGGGCGTCGACACAGCCGGTGCTTGCCGTGCACTGCTGTCATCGCAGCCGCTGGCCATGAATAGCGAGGCGGAGAGCAGGGCGGACAGACTCAATAGTCGTATGCAGGGGGCAGGCATCTTGCGCATGGGGGAGTCTCCGGCTGTCCTTGTCAGAGACTGATTATGCGTCGATTGGTGTGCGTTGTGCCAGATGAGCGCCCTGAAGTCAGGCGATAGTATCAGAGCCGGGCAGCAACAGGATGCGCGGCCCGTGAAGGCCGGGCACTCTGTTGCGCGGGCACCTTGTTGTGTCAGCGCTGCACCGTTATTTCAGTTCGCGGGAGCTGAGCCCCAGCAGGCGGCGAGCGATGATCAGCAGCTGGATCTGTTGCGTGCCTTCAAAGATATCGAGAATTTTCGAATCCCGCGCCCATTTCTCCAGCAACTCGTGCTCGGTGTAACCCAGGGTGCCGCACAACTCCACACAGCGCAGGGTGATGTAGTTGCCGACGCGCCCCGCCTTGGCTTTCGAGATGGACGCTTCGACCGAGTTGGCAATGCGGTTGTCGGCCATCCAGGCGGCTTTCACCGTCAGCAGATAGGCGGCCTCCCATTCGGCTTCCATGGTGTACAGCTCGGCTTCTACCGCGCTCACGTTGCCAATGGGCTTTTCGTAATCCAGGTTGACGTGCCCGGCCAGCAGTTCGCGGGTGCGGTCCAGTGCCGCCTTGGCGCAACCCAGTGCGAAACAGGCCACCAGCGGTCGCGTATTGTCGAAAGTTTCCATCACTCCGGCAAAGCCCTTGGCGACATCGACTTCCGGGTTGCCGAGCAGGTTTTCCTTCGGCACGCGACAATCATTGAAATTGATCGCTGCCGTATCGGACGCGCGAATGCCGAGCTTCTTCTCCAGGCGCGCCAGCTCCATGCCCGGTGTGCCCCATTCCACGACGAAGGACTTGATCGCTGCGCGGCCCAGGGCCGGATCGAGTGAGGCCCAGACGACCACACAGTCCGCCCGCTCGCCGGAGGTTACATAGATCTTTTCGCCGTTAAGCACATAGTGGTCGCCATCTTCCTTCGCGGTGGTGCGAATCGCGGCAGAGTCAGAGCCGGCGCCGGGCTCGGTGATGGCCATCGCGGCCCACTTGCCCTTGAAGCGCTGCAATTGCTCGTCGTTGGCGACAGCCGCAATGGCGGCATTGCCAAGACCTTGCCGGGGCATGGACAGCAACAGGCCCACATCGCCGTAGCACAGCTCCAGTGCGCCCAGGCAGGTGGTCATGTTGGCGCCATTCTTGACGCCGGTGGCGGTGTCCTTGCTGCGTCCCTTGCCGGTCTGGCTGGCGCCGGCGCTGGAGGCAGGATCACCGTCGTTCATACCGTCGAGTACCGAGGCGAGCATATCCAGCTCTTTCGGGTATTCATGCTCGGCACGGTCATACTTGCGTGAGATGGGCCGGAATACACTCAGGGCAACCTGATGCGCATTGTTAACCAGCGGTCTGATTTTTTTCGGCAGATCGAAATTCATTGTCGTGCTCCTCCGCTGATCAAAGATGCAGGCCGCTGAACATGACACCCACGGCCCGGAGGTCGCGGTACCAGCGTTCAACAGGGTATTCATGGGTGAAGCCGTGGCCGCCGAGCAGCTGCACGCCATCGGTGCCGATCTTCATGGCCTTTTCCTTGCACAGCGTGCGCGCGATATGCGCTTCGCGTTTGAAGTCCTTGCCCTGTTCGGCGCGGCTTACCGCACGCCAGACCAGCATGCGCATGGCATCCACTTCGATCGCCATGTCAGCAATCAGGAATGCCACAGCCTGGCGATAGCTGATGGGTTCGCCAAATGCCTTGCGCTCGTTGCAGTAGGGCACAACGTAATCCAGCACCGCCTGGCAGTTGCCTACCGCCAGGGCGCACCAGGCGAGGGTGCCCAGATCAATGAAGGCACGATAATCAAAGTCATCGGCGCCGAGACGTTGTGCAGCGGATACCGTGACATTTTCCAGAATCAGCGGCCGCTGGCCGCTGGCACGCACGCCCATGGCGGGGTCTTCACCCGCGCTGAGTCCCTCGGTGCCGCCTTCCACGATGAATACGGCGGGGCCGTCTTCGGTCTGGGCGGCTACCAGAAACAGTTCGGCCTCGGCCGCCAGCGGCACCATGGCCTTGGTGCCGTTGAGCACATAGTTGTCACCGTTGCGCACGGCTGTGGTGCTCAGGTTCATGGGATCGAACATCAGCTGCGCTTCGGTGACGGCGATGGCGGCCTTGGGGGGCGCTTCGCCCGCAAAAGCCGGCAGGTAACGCGCTTGCTGGTCCGCTGAGCCCCATTGGGTCAGCGCATTGGCCACGCCCATGGGCGATAGAATGGCTACAGCCTGACCCATGTCTCCCCAGCCGAGATCCTCGGCGACAAGCATGGTGGTGACCGGCGATCTTTCACTGGCGGCGCCGCCCAGCGATTCCGGTACGGCAAAGAAATTCAGGCCCAGCTCCAGCGCTGCGGCCAGCGTCTCATCGCTGGTGCGCTGCGCCGCATCGGCCTCTTCGCCGCGGGGGCGTAGTACTTCCTGCGCAAAGCCCTTGACTGAATCACGGATCATCTGCTGTTCGTCCGTGATGTTCAGGTCAAACAGATCGGTAGTGTGTCCCGGCGCGGTCAGGCGCTCTGGCTTATCCAGCTTTTTGCTGTTGCCGAATGTGCGTGCAGACGTAGTGATGACACGAAACCCGGTGCGCGTGAGTGAATAGGCGACGCGCTCGATCAATCGACGCAGTCCGAGGCGGTCGAGCAGGTTGGAACTGGCCATTTTGTTCAGCCCGGTCAGGGCGTAGCCAACGGCATCTTTGGCCATATCGGAATCCCTCGTTATGCGGAAGAAGTGGGGATTGATTATGCGCTGGCGTTAACAGCTCACAATGACTTCCTCGCCGGACGAGGCTGGCCGTAAGGCAACTGCGACACAAAAAAAAGGCGCCTCTGAGGGAAGAGGCGCCTGGAAGCCGCATAATGTATGCGGGAGTCAAACTCAGTTATTCATACTTTCACATCTGCGATCAGTTGCTGCACAGCAAGCGGATGGCGCAGAGAATTTCAGACAAGGGGTCCAGGACCGGATCCAGTGCGTCCACGAGGCCGCCGCTGAGATCAATCAGGTTGCCGGTTGACAGATCCAGGATGTTGACAGCCAGCAGGTTGCCGACATCAGCATCCAGTAGCGCACCGTTGAGCAAGCTGGCCTGGACCAGCGCCTCGACACCAAAGTTGGCGAACAGCTCGTTGAGCACGGGCACCTGATCCAGGCCGCCTTGCAACTCACCCAGCACCATGTTCAGTGCGTCTTCCAGTGGGCCAGGCAGCACGCCCAGGCCGTTGGGCTCAAGGATGTCCAGGTTGATACCCAGGAAGCCGCCCTCGCCAATCAGTGCTTCTGCCAGCAGGCCCGGGATCTGCTCCGGGTCGCCGCCGGTGAAGGCATCTGCCAGCTCCTGCAGTGCCAGCGGATCCAGTGCGATATCCAGCGCCAGGGTGCAGTTTTCACCCGGCGTGGAGGGATCACAGATAGCGATCAATGTGTCTTCGAACTGCACACCGTCGAAGCCATCCAGGCCGCCTTCCGGAATGCCGGGCACCAGGGGCAGTTTGATGATCAGCAGGTTGTCGAGGCTGCCAGTGCCGCCTTCACCGTCGCTGAGCTCCAGGTTGCCGAGCAGGGTGTCACCGATAGTGTTCAGCAGGTCGCCCAGCCCCGGGATCTGGCTGATCAGTTCGTCGTTCAGCAGGACAACCACACCGCCGGTGCGGAACTCGCTGTTGAACGGTGCTTCCAGGGAGTTGCCGGCCAGGTCGCGGATGTTGGTCGTGATGGCCACATCATAGTTTTCCTGCATGACCAGAGGCGCGTCTGGCTGGAAGGTCGCGACTTCAGCGTTCACATCAAAGGTACCGGTGATCACCTGACCATTGTCGCGACGGGTGACGGTAACGGTGCTGTCGTTGACCGTGGCGGGCAGTACCGGCTCGTTGAAGGTGATAATGATGGACGCGCTGGTGGACACGAGCGTTGCGCCGTCAGCCGGGTTGATGGCCTCCACGCGTGGCTGCTCATTGTCAACTTCACCGCCGGTGGCGAAGGTACGGTCGCCGGCTTCGCCTTCCGCAAGGAACTTCGTCGGCAGCGGATCCACACACTCTGCAGCACGGAGTTCCGGACCGATGGTCAGCGTGTGCAGCGTGTTTGCCGCCAGGTTCATCTCCGGCGTCAACGTTACGGTGCGCCCGTTAATGGTGTAGGTGACCGGTACCGGTGCGCCGTTGGCGGTGATGAACAGCGTAGTTTCGTTGACCGAGTCTGCCGCGACCGGCTCATTGAAACGTACCACCGGGGAAATGTTCTGGGGTACGCCGGTGGCGCCGTCTGCGGGCACGATGCCATCCAGTTCAAACAACTGTGTCGGATCTTCGCAGAAGGTTTCGTCGCGCGGATCTTCACCGTTGTTGCCACCACTCCCGTCCGGCAGATCAATGCGCGGATCGCCGGGACGGTTGCTGCCGCCGCAGGCGGCGAGACTGGTGGCTACCAGGCCTACCATGACCAGTTGAAGCCATTTTGCATGTTTCGTTTTCATGATCGTTCTCCAATAAATTCCGGTAATCAGCGACGCTTCATTTCTTCACGAGTGGCCTGTACGACGGCTTCAACACGACGGTTGCGAGCGCGGCCTTCCTCGGTGCTGTTGTCGGCGATTGGTTGTGTCAGGCCCATGCCTGAGGTGCGGATGCGACTGGAATCAATGTTGAACTCTGAAATCAGCACGCGCATGACAGCGTCAGCCCGGCTCAGAGACAGATTCTGGTTATACGAGGCGCTGCCGGTGCTGTCGGTATGACCTTCCAGCAGGACTTCGCTGTCCGGGTATTGCACCAGGACCTCGGCAAGCTGGCCGATCTCCTCGAAGAACGCAGGTTTCACGGTGGTGCTGTCCAGATCAAACTCGACGTACAGCGTGATGTTGACGCTCTCGGTCAGCATGATCGGGCAGCCGACATCGTCCACCAGGGCGCCGGCCGGCGTGTCCGGGCACTGATCCAGATGGTCGGGTACGCCATCACCGTCGCTATCCATCCAGATTTCTGAACGGGGTGTTGCGACCGGTGCGGCGGCATAGCGTTTGCCGAACAGGAAATCCAGGGCAACAAACGGCTGCGTGTCGATGAATCCGTCTTCGAGTTCGACCAGAGCGCGCAGGCCACCGTCGAGCATGAAACGGGTACCCAGCAGGCGCTGCAGACCGCCTTCCAGCACGATAGCGTCTTCGCGCTTTGTGCCGAAGCCGTCGACCTTCAATCGGTGGTAGCCATAGCCGGCACCGCCGTAGGGGACAAAACCTGCCAGCGACATTTCGTGCCAGTGCGCCCGGCCGGTGAGCGAGATCAGCCTGCTATCGACGTCGATATCGGTCTGCCGTGTTTCAGTGTCGCCCTCGCCATACTGGAGCTGTGCGGAGAAACGCGGATTGAAGCGGTAGCCGGCATGGATGGCGTACTGCCAGAAGTTGTGGATGTTATCGAGGTTGTCGCGTCCTTTGCCTGTATCGAAGTGTGAACCCTGAACCCCGACATACCCGAATGATTCCGGCCACCGCTGATCAGCCTGGGCGCTCGCTGCGCTCAGCAACAGTGCCAGACCGCCGATGATGGCGGACTGTGAAATAAAAGCTTTCATGGTGTAACCCCTCTTGATGACTCCCAAAAACCGCAATGCGCAACCGGGGCAGACCGGTTCGCGAAGTAATGATGATGGATAGCCGGCTCAAAAGGGGCGAGGTGGCCTCGAAGGTGGCTGGTCGTGCGGCGGCGGCTTGGCAATCTTTGCCGGGTGGTTTGGAAAAAGTCATTAAATTCAGTGGGTTGGGATTGGTGTGCTGGTGCTGTTGGTGTCTGGTGGCAGGCAAGCTATGTAGTACTTTTGTCAAATCGTGTGTGTGAGCTTTGCGTGAGCGGTGGGGTGAATACCTGCGGTTTACAATAATCGGAGCCGCCGGTGAGAGGATCAGGCGCTCTATCGGAGTGTCAGGGGTATTTGTGTAGCGGAGTGTAATGCGGCGGAAAAGATTTGATACACCTGCCAGTGTAAGATAATGCTTACAAGATTAATGGCGAATATCTTACAAAGAGCGTGGTGGATAACTTACATTCCTGTTGCGCCCCTGCCGGTGGCTGAGGCGGAAGCGGTCGCGAAAATGAAAAAGGCGCCCTCCAGGGCGCCTTTTCATTTCCCGTGGGGAAAACCGCACTTATTCGTACACAGCGTCTCGCGCCGTGGCTCTGAGGATGGCCTCAACCCGGCGATTCTGTGCCCGGCCCTCAGCCGTACTGTTGTCGGCAATCGGTTCCCCCGGGCCCTTGCCCTCGGTGTCAATGCGTGCCGGATCAACGTCGTAGTGCGCGACCAGGGCTTCCTTGACCGCCTCTGCCCGTTGGGCTGAGAGCTGCTGGTTGTAGGCGACGGCGCCGGTGCTGTCGGTGTGTCCTTCCAGCAGCAGCCTGGCATCCGGGTACTGACGCATCAGATGTGCGATCAGGCCGAGTTCCTGAATGGATGCCTCACGCAGCACCGCCCGGTTCAGCTCGAACTCCACATACAGGGTCTCGCGGACATCCCGTTCCAGATACACCTGACAACCCTGCTCATCGACCATGGCGCCGGCAGGGGTGCCCGGGCATTGGTCAAGGTAATCGGGTACACCGTCGCCATCACTGTCCAAGGGGCAGCCCCGTTCGTCTACCGCCACATTCGGCGGGGTGTTCGGGCAATCATCACGGTAATCCGGCACGCCATCCCCGTCGCTGTCGACGGTGCGTGGATCAACCGGCGGTGCGGGGGCGGGCGCCGGTGCGGGCTGGCGTTGACCCATAACGAAATTCAGAGCTGCGTAGATTTCGCCTTCCAATGCATTACGTGAGGCTGCGCGCATCGGCCGGGCGCCCAGATCCAGGATCCAGTGCTCTGACAGACGGCGCTGGGCCCCGAACTCGATACCGATCAGTTCCTGTTCGTGGCGGACATTGCTGCCCTGACGGTCAAAACGGATCTGGCCAGCGGCAAGGCCCGCATAAGGTTCGAAGCCGACCAGTGACGTGTCATGGAAATGATGACGGACGGACAACAACGCGACGCCAGCATAGATGCGCGGTCCGGGCCTGCCCTTGACGACATTGTTGCGTTCCCACCAGACCTGAGCAGACCAGTTTTCGTTGAAGCGCGCGCCCGCCTGTATACCCGGCAGGGTGACTTCTTTGACAGATATCTTGTCGGTATCAAACCAGTACTGGCTGATATGGCCGCCCACATAGCCATAGTGATCGGGGATCTCGTGCGCAGACGCGTGGGTGGCAACGAGCGTCAGCGTAAATGCCATGGCAAGCAGGCGTTTTCCGGTAAGTATAAGGGAGTGGTGTGTCATGGATTCCTTCCTGACTGGTGAAGAGAGTGCAATACGCGCCGTCGGGGGAATGTACATCGGATACAGTGGGCACGTATGCGGGCTGGTCGAGGTTTTCGTGGCAAAATGGTAGGTCCTTTGCCCGGGAGACGCAACGCTGATAGCCCGATGATGTGACGGCTCAGGCAGTTTTCAGTGTGTGCTACGCAGGTGTTTGCGTATCCGTAGCCCCCGGTAGCGGCCCTTGCTTGCGGGAATTGTACAACGCGTAATCTGCGTCGTTGAGCAGGGCCTGCATGGTGCGACTACTGGTGTCCGTGGATGCGACACCGACGCTGGCGCCGAGGGTAATTTGCTGCACATCGCCCTGTACCGATTGCCGGGCCAGCCGCTCGCGCAAGTTGTCACTGATGCGCAGGGCATCACGTAGCCCAGTGTGGGGTAACACCAGAATGAACTGAGCGCCTTCGAAGCGGCCGAACAGATCGCTTTCGCGGATTTGCGCCCGAACCTCCCGCGCCAACAGTTGCATTGCCTTGTCGGAGGCGTGCCGCCCGAGTTGATCTATGATGTCCCGATTGTTCTGCAAATCAATCAGCAATACGGACACCGGATAATCATGACGGCTGCTGAGCGCCAGTTCCCGCTCCAGCATATTGAGCATATAAGGGCGGTTGTACAGGCCGGTGAGATGGTCGTGCCGCGCCAACTGCTGCAGGTAGCTGTTGTGCCGGATCAGGGCGGCATTGATGCAGCTGACGGGATAGATGACGGCGGGCATGATCAGCAGCGGAATAAGCACGGACAGGCCGATAGCAAAGAGCCAGTTGCGCTCCCCGGTGGCGAGAATGCTGATGACCGTCACGACAACGGAGACCAGGAGTACCAGCAGTGTCAGTTGTGTGGCGCGGGTAATACCGCGCAGGCGATCCTGGCTGGTGACTTCAGGCTCCATGTCCTGCAGGTTTTGCTCATCAAGCGACTGATTCCAGAATCCCATCGTATCCCCGGCTCGGCGCGCAGCGTTTTGCTTTTATACCGTCTGATGTCGAACAGTCTAGCGCAGCCATGCACCGTACCGGTAGGGGGTAGGCTCACTGGCCGAGCAGATCCCGTTTGAGCCGGTCATTGTACGGATCGTTGCCGAACCAGATGTTCAGATAGTGAAGGGCGAACTCGTCGCCGCTCTCCGTGGCCAGCGGCTCTCCGTTCAGGCTCAGCAACAGTCGGCCGTCCGGCGCATAGTCCAGTTGATAGGTGTCACCGTCCCCGATATCCCGGTAATGGGCATTGAAGGCCTTGATGCGGGGCTGTAGTGCGGCGAATACCTCGGGCTCGGCGTTCCGCTTGATCATGGTCTCTGCGGCCTCCGCGAAAGCATCTCCCGGGACGTCGCGGCGATAGGAGAACTGCAAGCGCAGCGGGGCTTTCAACGGCAGAGCGTTGCGTGCGCAATCGTCCAGCGACAAGCGTGCTTCGCCGACGCGGATAAAGCGCAGGGCGCGAACGTCACCGCGCGTGCAGGCCTGCATGTCGGGCGCGTCGGCCCCGAAAAAGGATGCCGGGTCTGGCAGGTCGTCGGCCACAGCGGCATGGCTCAGGGCAAGTACTGCAACGGCCGACAGTATGATAGTGCCCAGGGCGGAGCCTGTTTGTGAGCGGATAACGGAATAAGTCATAAACGTCCTCGCACCCAGCGCACCATGCCGCCCAGCACCGGAATATGCTCATACAAGCCCTGGCTGCTGTCCCAGAAATCCTGGTGCAGCGTGATTTGCCCGGCGTCATTAAAGCGCAGATGCGTCATGCCGATGGTGCGGCTGTCCACGTTGCGCCCGGTGACCGTGAACCGCGTGCGCATGGTCCAGCGTACATAGACATCGCCGTTGTCCTGGACCCAGCTCAGCACCTCAACGTCCACCTCGTCCACCGCATCGCCGGTGCTGACCAGATACTCGGCCAGCCGGGTGCCGGATGTAGCGGTGTGCAGTGTGTCGTTAAAGAACAACTGATCGGCATAGGCGGCACGGGCCCGATCGCCGACATCATCATGGGTCAGGTGTGTAAAAACAGCCACGAAGCGTTCCACGCCAGCCGCGATGTCGGTATCTGTGCTGGCGGGGAAGCGCTCAAGCGCCGCCATATACTGGTCTGTAAAGTTCGGTCCGCGCTCGCGACCCGCGCAGGCACTGGTGCCCAGCGATATGGCCAGGAGCAACAAGAGAAAGCGAATGACACCGGGGGATGAGTTCATGTGGCAATGGTTGTCCTCCAGCGGTGAACCGCCTGTGAAGGGCCTGCGGCGACCGCGTCGCGGCGGCTTCACAGCCCATTCATGACAGCACGATTATGCTTGAATCCTGCTCGTATGCGTCGCGCTGCGAGCCCACTCCTCACGCGATGACACTTATGAACGTCCTCCGAAATCTGAAGATGCCACCTGCTGCGATAGTGGGGAATTTTGTCTTCTTCCAGGTGCTGTGGTTTGCCGCCATTCTGGGCGCAGCACGTGGTGTGATCTGGCCGGTACTGCTGGTGCTGGCGATGCTGGTGGGGTGGGCGCTGGCGCACGAGCGCAATGTCCGTCAGGAAGTACGGATGCTGATGGCCGGGCTCGTCGTCGGTGCCATTGCTGAACTGGTCTGGCTGAATGCAGGCGTCATCAGCTATCGGACTGCCTGGAGCGCCCATTTCGCACCGATCTGGATATTGGCGCTGTGGGCGGGCTTTGCAGTCAGCTTCAATTACAGCCTGGGCTGGTTGAAAGGGCGGCCGTTTGTTGCGGCGGCTTTTGGTGGCTTTGGCAGTGCGGGGTCCGTGGTTGGCGGGGTGCGTCTGGGCGCCGCCGAGGCACCCGAGGGCTTGCTGTTGCTGGCCATTTGTTATGGTGTTCTCTGGAGCCTGATCGTGCCAATGTTGGCCTGGTGGGCGCAGCGTGGAGCGCCCGCGCAGAGGGTAGAAGGGAGGCGTCATGGATCTCGCTCAATTGCCTGAGATTGCAACCGACGGCATGGCCTGGCACCTGCTCATCATCAGCGCTGCAGGGCTGGCGCTGGTGTGCCTGCTCGGCTGGTGGGTGCAATGCCGCACCCTCAATGCGGCGCATGCTGATGTCATCTGGGCCTACGGTGTCGGTGCGGCGTCCCTGTTGTATCTGCTGCTGGGTAGCGGACCCGTGTTGCTGAGGCTGGTAACGGCGTGCCTTATCGGATTCTGGTCGTTGCGTCTGGGCACCCACATCCTGCGGCGCGTGATTGCCGAGGGCGGGCACGAGGAAGGCCGCTACGCGGCGATGCGCGAATCCCTGGGCGAGCGCATCAATACATTCCACCTGTTCTTCTTCCTGGGCCAGGGTGTGCTGGCGTGGCTGTTTGCGCTGCCGGCATGGGTTATCGCGCACCACGCCGGTGAGGTTTCGGTTGTCTGGCTGGTAGCGGGTGTACTGGTTGGCGTTGTCGCACTGGCGGGAGAAAGGGCCGCCGACAAGCAGCTTGATCGCTTCCGGCGTGATCCGGCCAACCGCGGCACGACCTGTCGCGAAGGGCTCTGGCGCTACTCGCGCCACCCCAACTATTTCTTCGAATGGTTGCACTGGTTCAGCTATCCGCTGCTCGCCGTCGGTGCGGCCTATGCCGGGTGGCTATGGCTGGCGCCCCTGTTCATGTTTCTGTTCCTCTGGTTTGTGACCGGGATTCCCTATACCGAGAAGCAGGCCCTGAAAAGCCGCGGTGATGATTACCGCGAATATCAACGCACAACCAGTGCCTTCATTCCCTGGAGACCACGTCATGGTCATTCAACTCGCTGAACGCCGCCTGCTGCCGGACAGCATGATCCGCCTCGGTATCCGTAAACTGCTCGGCCAGCGACTGCGGGATGAAAAGGCCGAAAATCCGGAACTGGTAGAGCGCCGCAAGCTGGCATTGATGGAACGACTGTCCGCCGGCCCGGTGGCAGAACAGCAACAGGCTGCCAACGATCAACATTACGAGGTGCCTGCTGCGTTCTATCTCAAAGCACTCGGGCCTCACCTGAAATATTCCAGCTGCATCTGGGACAGCGCCACCACCGATCTTGCCCAGGCAGAGCGCGCCATGCTGACACTGACCTGCGAGCGAGCGGCACTGGCCCCCGGCCAGCGCGTGCTGGAGTTGGGGTGCGGTTGGGGCTCGCTGTCGTTGTGGATGGCAGAGCATTATCCCGACAGCCAGATTACCTCGGTGTCCAACTCCGCCTCCCAGAAAGCCTTTATCGACGGCCGCGCGCGGGACAAGGGACTCACCAACCTGACGGTAATTACCGCTGACGCCGCGACCTTTGCGCCGGAGGGCCAGTTCGATCGCGTCGTCTCCGTGGAAATGTTCGAACACATGCGCAATCACCGCGAGCTGATGCACCGCGTACACGACTGGCTGGTGCCCGGCGGCAAGTTGTTCGTGCATATTTTCTGCCACAACGATGTTTTCTATCCGTTCGACACGGAAGGCGAGAAGAACTGGATGGGGCGCATGTTTTTCACTGGCGGCGTGATGCCATCCTTCGATCTGCTGGAGCGCTGCCAGGACAAGCTGACGCTGGACGAAAAATGGCGCGTCAACGGCACCCACTACTCCAGAACACTGGAAGCCTGGCTGGACAACACAGATCGTGATGAGAAGACCATCATGCCAATTCTCGCCGAGACCTACGGCAAGGCAGAAGCGAAGCTGTGGCTGCAGCGCTGGCGCATGTTTTTCATGGCCTGCTCCGAGCTTTTCGCTTATCGTGGCGGTGAAGAGTGGTTTGTTGGTCATTACCGCTTCAGCCGGCCCGACGCGTGACAGGTCGCGTGTTGCGACGTCGGGCGTCGCCACTCTCCTTCGCACTGGATGTTCTGATCTGAGGAAAGGTCATGGCCGATCGCCGCTCTGGCGTGCAGCACCGTCTTACCCGCGTTTACCTGTTGCAGGTCGTGCTGATCAGTCTCGCCACGGTATTCGGTGTCATGGCTACGGCCAAGATTATTGAGCACGTGCTGGTCAAGCAGGCGCTCAAGCGTGAAGCGGAGCACTTCTGGGCCCTCTACGATACCGATCCAGAATTTTCGCGCCCGGATACCCGGCACATGCTGGGGCTGCTGACGCAGCCGGATGGCACCGGCGATCGCATACCGGAGAGCTTCCAGTCCCTGGCGCCGGGGTATCATCGTGTCGATCTGGCCGGCGACCGACCGATAGTTTTTGTCGAGGATTATGCCGGCGCCCGCCTTTATCTGATATTCGATGAACGCCGCGTTGCTGCCCTGGCGCTGGTATTCGGCGTGCTGCCCCTGACCGGCGTGCTGCTGGTCATCTATTTGATGTCGTTTATCACCTGGCGAAAATCACGGCAGTTGATGTCGCCGCTGGTGCAACTGGCGGAAATGCTGCGGGGTGCGCCGATTACAGATCCCCGTGCCGCGCGTCCCGAATTTGATCTGATCGAAACCGAAGCTGATTCCGAGGTGGCCGTGCTGGTTGCGGCGCTGGAAGCCTATGCCGATCGGCTACTGGATTTCGTCGAGCGCGAACGTCAGTTTACCCGCGACGCCAGCCACGAACTGCGCACGCCGCTGGCGGTGATCCGCGCCAATCTTGAGCTGCTCGGCGCCCGTTTCCCCGATGTGCCATCGGTGCAGCGCATTGAAGACACGGTGGGCGATATGGAAGCGTTGATTGCCACGCTGTTGCTGTTGGCGCGCAGCGAACATCGCCAATTGCCGGAAGAGCGCCTGATCGTCAATGATCTGGTGTTGAATATGGTCGAACGTTTGCAGCCGCTGTCTGCCAGCAAGAACGTGGCGTTGCGTTCTGAGCAGCGCAGCATGCTCAAGCTGACGGCGCCGGAGCAGGTGTTGTCCATCGTCATTACCAACCTGGTCCGCAATGCGATCAACTACACCAACTCCGGGTCGGTGGAGGTCATCGTGGGCAAGAACGATGTCATCGTGCGTGACACGGGACCGGGCATTAATCCTGACGATCTGGAGCGGTTATTACAGCCGTTTGAGCGTGGGGTGGGGTCCAAGGAAGGCGGGCACGGTCTGGGGCTGGCTATCGTGCAGCGGCTGTGTGAGCGTTTCAAATGGAAGTTGGAAGTTGCCAGCGAAGTGGGGCACGGCACGCAGGTGCGTATTTCATTCCCTGCCTGGCAGACCTGGTCGAAGTTTTAGCCTGTCTGGTTAGCATTAATCCGAGATCAACAAAAAAGGCGAGCACGTGGCTCGCCTTTTCTGTTTTGCGCGGTAGGTGCTGCGGGTGTCAGGCAGGCTGACGGATGCAGAAGCCGACGCCGGGCATGGTTTCCAGCAGGTGCACATCGAACGGTTTGTCCACCGCCTTGCGCAGGTTGTACAGATGGCTGCGCAGTGCATCGGAGTCCGGCACCAGATCGCCCCACAGTTCCTGCTCCAGCTGCTCGCGGCTTACCACCTTCGGCGTTTCCCGCATCAGAATGCGCAGAATGCGGAACGCGGTCGGTGACAGTTTCAACACCTGACCGTCGCGGCGGACTTCCTGGCGCGCCGGGTCCAGTTCCAGATCAGCCACCGCCAGAATGTGCGGGGCCACTTCGCGGCGCTCGCGCCGTACCAGTGCCTGAATGCGGGCAGACAGCTCGGGCAAGGCGAAGGGCTTGATGAGATAGTCGTCGCCGCCGCGGGAGAAACCTTCGAGTTTGTCGTCCAGCTGATCGCGTGCGGTCAGAAAGATCACCGGCGTATCCAGCGTCAGATCGTTGCGCAGATACTGGCACAACGAGTAGCCATCTTCGCCGGGCAACATGATGTCCAGCAGAATCAGATCGTAGTGGTGTTCGCGCAGCAGCTCCCGCGCCAGGCCGCCGTCGCCGGCATAATCAGCGGAAGCGCCCAGCTCTTCCAGGTATTCAACCACGGTCTGGGCCAGTTGGCGGTGGTCTTCCACCAGCAGTATTGCGAGTTTTTCCAGTGGTCGGGTCATGGCAGCCTGTTCCTTTATCTCTGATGTGATCCGTTATAGATATCACTATCGTCCTGATGACCGCGTCAAGGCAACATCAAGGCCGCGACCGTACGTCGGCTGGCTGCGACAATACGCCACATTGTTCGACCGACACCTTCCCGGAATACTGTACGCCGTTTTCCGGAGCCCCCACATGACCTGTATCAAGCGATTTGCGCATCCAGATGCCCTCCGGGCAAGCGTATTGGCTCCTGTATGGGCTGGTCTGCTGGGGGCTGCGGCCCTGATGGGGGCATCGGCATCCCATGCCGATCATGCCCCCGGAGAGGCGCGTGAGGCGGCGCAGGGTGCCCGACTGGAGCGGGTCGAGGTGCGGACTGAGGCGGCAGACACGAGCCTTTCAGCCACCGCAGCTGACAAACTCGAGCCCTTTTTCCGTGCTTCCCGCGCTCAGGCGCTGCTGGACGGGGAGCAGTGGCGGGAGGGCCATGCGGCCAGCCAGGAGGATCTGTTCAAGCGCGTGCCGGGTGTCTGGGTCACCAATCAGAATGGCGGTGACGATGTAAGGCTGGCGATTCGGGGTTCGGGAATTTCCAGCAACAGCTTCGGGCGGGGGGTGCGCTCTTATCAGGATGGTGTGCCGCTGGGCAGCCTGGACGGCGGCACCACTAATCAGCTGCTCGACCTGCTGGCCTATGATCATGCCGAGATTTATCGCGGGCCGGCCGGCCTGGCGTTGGGGGCGGCGACCACGGGTGGGGTGATCAACTATGCCAGCCGCACCGGTCGCAACACGCCCGGATGGCTGCTGCGCAGCGAAGCAGGCAGCTTTGGCTACCGGCGTAACCAGATTGCCCACGGTGGTGCCGCCGGGGACGTCGATCACTTCGTCAGCCTCAATCACAGCTATCTCGACGGCTTCCGTGACCAGTCGCGGCAGAACGCGCTGCGCTTCAACAGTAATGTCGGCTTTCGGTTGCGCGACGATATCGAGAATCGCACGTACCTGTTTCTCACTGATGCGCAGTTGCAACTGCCGGGCGCGATCCCGCTGGATCAACTGAACCGTGATACCCGCCGCGATGCGGCAGCCTTCAACCGCCAGTATGATGCCGACCGCAACTGGCAAGATGCCCGCTTTGCCAATCGCACGCTGTGGCAGATTGATGCGCAGCGCAGCCTGACCACCAGCTTTTTTCTGAACCGGGGACGGCTGGATCATTTGCCAACGCCGTTTGTGGGCATTATCGACAATCGCGTCGAGAGCCATGGCTTGAGTGTGGATTACAACGCCACCGACAGCGCTGGCCATTCGCTGGTTGCCGGCGTGCGGGCAGGGCAGGGCAGTGACGATCTGGCGCGCTTCCAGCAAACCACCGACGGCCAGCGCAAGGGCAATCAGACCTTTGATGCGCGCTTGCGCACGCTGCAATTCGAGGCCTATGCCGAGCGCGGCTGGCAGGTCAGCCCGCGCTGGCGCGTCAACCTGGGTGCCCAGGCGCTGCACTCGCGGCGGGTGTTCGATGATTTTCAGCGCGACGTGCCACCGCCGTGCCCGGACTGCGCGCCATTCCCTCAGCCGTCAGCGGACCCCGACGACAACAGCTATACCGTGACCTATCGCGGTGTCTCGCCCAAGCTGGGCGCCACGTTTGAATGGGTGCCGGGGCAGATGGCCTTTGTGCAACTGGCGCGCAGTATCGAAGGCCCGTCTTCCTCCGAGCTGGGCAACAACCCGGAACCCGCCGCTCTGGATCAGCAGGATGCCGTCACTGCCGAGATCGGTACGCGCGGCGTGCTGGAGTGGGGTTACTGGGACCTGGTGCTTTATCAGACGCGCATTGATAACGAAATTCTGAACCTGGATCTGGATGGCGCCTCGGGCACGTTTAATGCGCGCGGCGAGACGCGCCGCTACGGCGTGGAATTCGGCGGTGGCGTGCATCTTGCGGATAGCCTGTTGCGCGGCGGCGATAGTGTGATGCTGACAGCCGTATACAACTGGTCCGACTTCCGCTTTGATGACGACCCGGATTTCGGCAACAGCCGCCTGCCCACCATTCCGCAGCATACGGTGTTTGCCAGCCTGCGCTACAGCACGGTGGACGGTGTGGTGATTGCGCCGAACATGCGCTACGTCAGCGATTATGATCTGACCTACAGCAACGATGGCGGGCGTTTGTGGCGGGCACCGTCGCACACGTTGTGGGGGCTGACGGTCAGCAAGGCATTCGCCAACGGGCTGCGCCTGTTTGTCGACGGCCATAACCTGACCGATGAAGTCTATGTCGCCACAGGCTCGCCCACGGTGGCGGCGAATCCGATGAGCAGCGCGGCGGCCATCACGCCTGGCGCGCCCCGCGCCTGGTACGCGGGCGTCGAATACCGTTATTGAGTGAACCAACTGTAATTAATGAAACAGGACATCCAGACCATGCTGCCCTTGCTGTACCGCTGGCACCGCCGGCTCGCCCTGATTGTTGCGCTGCCCGTGGCGTTGTGGGTGATCAGCGGCCTGACCCACCCGCTGATGGCACATGTCTGGACGCCGGACGTGCGCTGGCAGCAGGTTGCTCTGCCAGCGCTGCCGGATGCGCAGTCGGTGATACCGCCACAGCGTCTGCTGGAACGGCATGGCTATACCGCAGTGGATCAGATCAATCTGGTTTACGTGGCCGGGCGCCCGCAATGGCAAGTGGCGGTCTACGGTGAAGCGCAGGCCAATGATCGCTGGCGCGAGGCGCGGCCTCCGGCCAACGTGGCCATCAGCTACTACGATGCCGTCAACGGCATGCCTATCGTGGGCGGCGCGCGCCTGCACGCGATGGCCTTGTCGCGGATTCTTCTGGGCGATGGGCAGGCACAGATCACCGATGTGACACGCCTGGATGATTTCGATCTGCAGTACCGTTTCGTCAATCGCATGCTGCCGGTGCATCGGGTCAGCTTTGATCGCGCCGACGGCATCCAGTTGTACATCGATGTGCTCGGCCAGCGTCTGGCCACGGCGGACAACACCTGGCGCCGCATCGGCCTGTGGACCTTCGCCCAGTTCCATAACTGGCATTTTCTTGGCGAGCGCCATCATCCGCTGCGCCTGGTGGTGATCACGGTACTGATCGGCCTCACCTTTGTCGTGGGGGTCGGCGGGCTCTTGTTGTATGCCCTGCAATGGCGCAAACGCCGCGGGCGCGAAGGACGGGGCGGGGCTCACCGCTGGCATCGTCGTCTCGGGCTGGTCATGGCGCTGGCCATGCTCGGCTTTGCCAGCAGCGGTCTGCATGTGGTGCTCGGCCAGTACCAGAGCGAGGACCATCTGGCCTGGCGCGCCGATACCCGCATGGCCGTCGACGAACTGGCCTTCAACCCCCTGGAAGCGGTCACCCCGCGCACTGTAGGTCTGTCCCAGGCACGCCTGGACGGCGAGCCCATGTGGCAACTGCGCGAGGCCACACCGGAAGGTGATGTGATTCACTACCGCCACGCCATCACCGGCGCGGTGGTGGAGGAGGGCGACCAGGCCTATGCCCTGGAGCTGGCCGCGCGCTGGTTTGGCGAATCAGGCCAGGCCATGCCGCCGGTCGCTTTTACTCGCGCCCTGCCGGATTTCGCCATGGACTATGTCTCGGTCTACAAACGCCTGCCGGTGCAACGCATCGCCCTGCGCGACGGTCCCGTCAGCGTGCTCTTCCTGGAAACCCACACCGGTCATGTGGCCCACCTCACCACCCCTGAAGGCCGCTTGCGCAGCCAGCATTTCATGCACCTGCACAAATTCCACTTCCTCGGCAAACTGGGCCTCAGCGCCCCTGCCCGGGATCTGGTCATCAGCGTTGTGGTGCTGCTTATCCTCGCCCTCGTGGTGCTGGGCACCAGCCTCGTCCTGCGTCCGCGCAAGAAGCGCTGATACTGATCTAATGCAAATGATTCCTATTGACATGTAATTTCTGCGGCTTCACTATTGAGAATAGTTATCAATAGCGATAAGAAGCTGTGCTGTCATGAAGTTCTTTCAACACCCGTATTGGCTGTCGGGCGCCATGCTTGCCGCGCTGGTTGTGCCCGTGGCGACCTATGCCACCGAAACGGCGTGGCTGGATCAGGTGGTCATCACCGGCACCCGCACCGAGCGCAGTGTGATCGACGCGCCCGTGCGCACGGAAGTGGTCACTCGCCAGGAACTGGAGCGCACCCACGCCCGTTCGTTGAAAGAAGCGCTGGAAAATGTCGCCGGGCTGCAGCTGCGCGAGATTCACGGCAAGGCCGGGTATGAAGTCTCCCTGCAAGGCCTGAGCGGCGAGCAGGTGCTGGTACTGGTGGACGGCCTGCGTATTTCGGCCAGCACCGGCTCCACCGTGGATGTCAGCCAACTCGCGCTGACCGAAGTCGAGCGCATCGAGATCGTCAAGGGCGCCACCTCGGCGCAATACGGCAGCGCCGCCATGGGCGGTGTCATCAATGTCATTACCCGCGATGTGACACCGGGCTTCAGTGGCGAGATTCAGGGGGATGTGGGCAGCTACGGCAGCCAGAACCCGTCCGGTAACCGCATTGATGCAGCACGCCGCCATGCCCGCGCCCGGGTGGACACCGGCACCGAGACCTTGCGCTTGCGGCTGGCGGCTGACCGTCTGGAGAGCGACGGTATCACCCCGGTGCCTGGCGGTTGGGCACGCCCCTCGGATGAAGTGGACCGGCAACAGTACGACGCGCGGCTGGAATGGCATCCCTCGCCCGACGGGCGCTTCTATCTGCAAGGCGGACGGTTTACTGAAGACGGCATCAGCCGCGCGTCGGAACAGTTGCCCGGCGGCGTCTTGCTCAACACCAGCAAGACCGAAGCGGTCATTCGCGACCGTTATGTGGCGGGCGGGCGCTGGGCCTGGCCGGGCGGCTTCGCGGTGCAGCTCAATGGCGTGCACGAGCAGTTCAGCGACGACACCCTGAAATATTCCCCCACCGGTCCCTTTGACGACCGCTATGCAGAGATGGACCTGTCCCAGCTTTCGCTGCAAGTGGACAGCCGCTATTACGACGGCATGGATGGCGCTCTGGGCTACAGCTTCCAGATGGGCGGCGACCTGCACCACGAAAGCCTGCGCCAGACCAAGGACGGTGTGTCCGAGCTGGACGGCACGGATCGCGTCAGCCGCCGCAGCGACGAAATCTTTCGCCAGGACACGTTTTTTATTGGCGACGCTCTGGAGCTGGTGCTGGGTGTGCGCCACCAGTACGACAGCGACTTCGGCAGCCATGTCGCCGGTAACGCCGGCGCCCGCTGGCACCTGTGGCGCGGCAGTGACTGGCGCACCACCGCGCGGCTGGGCTGGGGGCAGGGCTACCGCGTGCCCAACCTGAAAGAGCGCTTCTATCTGTTCGATCACAGCCAGCTCGGCTATGTGGTGATCGGCAATCCCGATCTGCAACCGGAGCGCTCGCAGAGCTGGCAATTGGGCACCACTTTTTCCTGGCGCGAGCAATGGGTGCTGGAACTGGGCGTGTTTCATAACGCCCTGCGCAACCTGATTCAGATCGATGCGGATACCGACCCGGTGCCGGGCGGCACTGTGCAGGAGTACCAGTACGACAACGTCGCCCGTGCTATGACACGCGGCGCCGAAGTCGGACTGGACTGGGCCATCGCGCCGCGCCTGAGCCTGCATCTCAACCACACCCATATGCAGACCGAAGACCGCGACAGCGGTCAGCGTCTGACGCGCCGCCCCCGGGATATCAGCCGCGCGGGCATCAATCTGGGCGTCACGGAAACCACCGAACTGACCCTGCGCGGCCGCTACCAGAGTGACGAACTGGCCACCAGCGCCGGGGCGCGCTCGCCAGCCTGGCGCGCACTGGATATCAGTCTGACGCATCAGGCGACGCCAGCACTGAGTGTGCTGGCGGGCGTCGACAACCTGTTTGACACACAACGCGACTTTACCGACCCGGCGGATTTTTCACCGATCGTCGGGCGTTTTATTTATCTCGGCGCGCGTTATCAATTTGGCCAGCGCTGAAGAAGGTGCGGCCTGCAACACAACCGGAGGGAGATCACCATGCAAGACAGAAGAACATTTTCGCACTGGCGTGTGTCGCTGATGGGCGCCGCCGTGATGGCACTGGCTGCCTGCGGCGGCTCATCAGGCAGCAGCACACCGCCGGGTAACGGCGGCGGCGATGAGCAGCCGGATGTCCAGGCGCGCAGCTACGACGCCAGCAGTTATACCGACTGGGTGCATGTGAATCTGGAAAGCGGCGACACCGTGGCCGAAGACGGCGACTGGCACATCGCGCTGCGTCGCACCGAACTGCGTCTGAATGGCGGCGATTCCGGCCCGGGCAATACGGCCGGTGCGCTGGTGGCGGCGCAGGATGATTTCTATGACGGCGACGGCGAGCCGAACAGCAGCGTATTTCTGAATGCCACGCCGGATTCCGAGCTGACTCCCTTGCTGGAAGATTATCCGGCCCCGGCCACTAATGCCTGGATCGTGGACCGCCTCTCCAGTGCTTTCGGCGGCATGAACGACTGGTATCTGTATCAGCACAGCGCACCGCAGTGTGATGCGGGTGCCGGCCTGATTGTGGCCAACCCGGACAAGGGCTGGTTGCTGAAATCCGGTGAAGGCAACAGCTATGCCCGCGTCCGCGCCACCGATATCGTTTTCTGCACCCGCGATGGCAATGGCGTGGAAACCTTTACCTTCGAATTTGATGTGCAGGTGCCGGATTCGGACCAGTTCACCACCGAGGCCACCTTTACCGGCACCTTGCCGCCGGCGGGCGGCGAAGTCTGCTTCGATTTCAACGCTGACGAGATTGTGGATTGCACCGGCAACGCCTGGGATATCAAGGCCGGTTTTTCTGGCATGAACTTCTTCCTGCGCAGCAATAGCGGCGACAGCGGCGACGGCGCCGGTGGCGTATTCGGCCCGCATGACTGGGCGGACCTGGCCACCTGGCAGAGCGCGACCATCGACCCCGACAGCGGCGAGCCGATTCCGGCACAGCTTTATGCCGCCGACAGCAGCAGCGGCATCTTCGCGCAGCAAAGCTGGTACGCCTACAACCTGCAGGGCAACCACCGCCTGTGGCCGAACTACCGCGTCTACCGCATTGATACCGATCGCAATGACGACGACGCACCGCAATTCCAGTTGCAGGTCACCGGCTACTACAGCGAAGGCGGTGCCAGTGGCCACCCGCGCCTGCGCTGGCGGCAGCTTGATCTTGACGAAACCCAGGACCATACCCAGGACCATACCCAGGAGTAGCCCCATGACGCACACAGCGACTCAAGAAACAACCCAGGCAACAGCAACCCGTGCGTCAGAACAACGTGACGCCCTGCAGTCGGCGTGGCGCGCGCTGCGCGAGACACAGCCCCGGCTGCGCATCCGCAATGCGGCGGCAATGCTCGGCGTCAGTGAGCTGGAACTGCTGCTGACCGAACCGGAAGACGTGGTGATACGGCTGCAACCGGCGTTTACGGAAATCTATCCGTCCCTGTCGTTGCTCGGTCGCATCATGACGCTGGCGCGCAACGATGAAGTCGTGCACGAAACCACCGGCCAGATGAGCAAGTTCAGTGTCATGGAAGGCGGCCGCATGGGGTTGTGCCTGGGCGAAATCGACCTGCGCGTGTTTTTCTCGCACTGGGGCCATGCCTGTGCCGTAACGGAAGCCGGGCCGAAAGGCCCGCGCCACAGCCTGCAAATGTTCGATCACAGCGGCCAGGCCGTGCACAAGGTGTACGCCACCGGGGAAACGGACATGGCGGCCTGGGCAGCACTGGTGGCGCGTTTTCGTGCGGCGGATGCGGATCAGCGCCCGGCGCTGGCGCTGCAACCCGCGCCCGTCTTCCACCGCAAGCCGTCATTGCCCGATCCGCAGCCATTGCGCGACGAATGGGCGGCCATCACCGATGTGCATCAATTCCACGACATGCTGCGACGCCACGGGCTGGATCGTCTGACGGCGCTGCAGCAGGTGGGCGAGCCCTGGGCGCGCCCGGTGGCCCAGGGCAGCATCGAAAGTGTGCTCAACAGTGTTGCGGAAATCGGCACGCCAATCATGGCGTTTGTCGGCAATCGCGGCATCGTGCAGATCTATACCGGGCGCGTGCATCGGCTGTTGTCCACGGGCGAATGGTTCAACGTGCTCGATCCACATTTCAATCTGCATATGCGCACCGGCGAGATGACACAGGTGTGGGTGGTGCGGCGGCCTTCCGAAGACGGCGACATCACCTCACTTGATGCCTTCAATGCAGATGGCGAACTGGTGCTCAGCCTGTTCGGTGAGCGCAAGCCGGGCAAAGCCGAACTGCCTGCCTGGCGCGACCTGCTGGCGCAGATTGAGACAGCGTCGTGACTAGTGAGGCTATGAGTGACGCCATCAGTGACACCATCAGTGACATTATGAAAAGCCGCCCCGCGAAGCGCACGGTCGTCGCTGTGCGGGTTCCTTTGTTACTGGCCTGCCTGCTGCTGGCGCCACCGGCGCTGGCGCAGCGCCTGGTGGTCGCCGGCGGTGCGGTGACGGAAATGGTTTACGCCCTGGGGGCGCAAGATCAATTGATCGCTGTGGACGACACCAGTGTCTGGCCGCCCGCCGCGCGCGCCCTGCCGAAAATCGGTTATGTGCGCGAGCTGCCGGTGGAAGGGATCGTCTCGTTGCGCCCGGACAAGGTACTGGTGTCGGCGGACGAAGCGGGCCCCGCACGTACCCTGCGTCAGCTTGAGCGGGTCACGACGGTCGTGCCCATTACAGCGACCAACTCACCGGAGGGTGTGCTGGCCCGGGCACAGCAGGTGGCGAAAGAAACCGGCCGCGTCGAAGCAGGTGCGGCCCTGGTGGCGGAACTGCAAGCGGCCTTTGCGCGCATCAACGAACGCTTGCCGTTGGCGCAGCCGCCCCGGGTGTTGTGCCTGCTGTCTGCAGGGGGGCACGGCGTGCGCCTGGCCGGCCAGGACACCAAGGCACAGGCGCTGCTGGACAGCCTGGGGTTGCCCAACGCGGTCCGCGACCAGCGTGGTTACCGGCCCCTGAGCAGCGAGGCGTTGCTGGCGCTGGCCCCTGATATGGTGATCATCGCAGAAGCCCGGCCAGGGGAATTCCGTGCCGACGACTGGCCTGCACTGGCCATGACGCCTGCCGGGCGCGCGGGCCGCATTCTGGTGGCCGACAGCATGTTGCTGCTGGGCTTCGGCCCGCGCTTGCCGGAAGCCATGACGCAGGTGCTGGATGTGGCCAGCGGGGCAGGCGAGGCCGACGTCGAGATTGAGCGTGAAGGTGGTATGGCGTGGTCCCGATAACCGGACGACTGCCGGTGCGCCCGACGTTTGCGGTGTTGTTGGCGTTGTTGTTGCTCGGCGCCTTGCTGGCATTGCGCACCGGCCCCATGCCACTGACCACGGCGGATGTCTGGCAGGGATTGTTTGCCACGGACGCCGAAGCCACCGTGCAACTGGTGGTGCGCGAACTGCGCCTGCCGCGCCTGCTGCTGGCGATGCTGGTTGGCGCAGCACTGGCGGTGGCCGGAGCGCTGCTGCAGGGCCTGTTTCGCAATCCGCTGGCGGACCCCGGGCTGATCGGTATTTCCAGTGGCGCCGCATTGGGCGCGGTCAGTGTCATTGTGCTGGGCGAGCGCCTGTTTGCGCGCTGGGATATGGCGGTGCCGGGGCTGGCCTTGCCATTGGCGGCCTTTGCCTGCGCCTTGCTGACCACGGCGGTGATCTGGCGCATTGGCAGTCGCCAGGGCGTGACCCATGTGGCCATGCTGCTGCTCGCCGGGATCGCCATCAATGCCATCGCCATGGCCGGGGTGGGCGTGCTCACCTTCGTTGCCGATGACGGTCAGTTGCGCACCCTGACGTTCTGGACCATGGGCAGCCTGGCGCAGGCCGACTGGCGAGACCTGCGTCTGGTGGCGCCCTGGATACTGCTGGTGCTGCTGGCCATGCCGGCGCTGGCGCGCGCCCTGAATGCGGTGCTGCTGGGCGAATCCGTAGCGATGCATCTGGGCCATGACGTGGACAGGCTGAAGCGGCGCATCGTCGTGATGTGTGCCCTGGCCGTGGGTGCCGCCGTGTCGGTGTCCGGGTTGATCGGCTTTGTCGGATTGGTGGCACCGCATCTGGTGCGCCTGACCCTGGGCGTGGATCACCGCATGCTGCTGCCCGCATCAGCGTTACTGGGCGCCGTGTTGCTGGTGCTGGCGGATACCGCCGCACGGCTGATCGTCGCCCCGGCAGAATTTCCCATCGGCCTGATGATGGCGCTGATTGGGGGGCCTTTTTTTCTGGCGCTGTTGATGCGCCGCTTCTGATGAGCGTCTGACCTATGAATAATGCGTCGACAACACGCCTGCCCAACCCCGTGCTTCAGGCGCGCGACATCTCGCTGGTGCGCAATGGCCAGCGCTTGCTCAACAACGTTTCCCTGCGCGTACACGCTGGCGAGCGCGTTATGCTGCTGGGGCCCAACGGTGCGGGCAAGTCGACGCTGCTGCGCGTGCTGTCGGGCGAATGGGCGGCGCAATCCGGTGACATTCGCCTGTGCGGAGAGCCCCTGGCGGCGTTGCCGCTTGCCGTGCTGGCACGTCGCCGCGCCGTCATGCCACAACAGGTGACGCTGAGTTTTCCGATGCTGGCGGAAGAGGTTGTGGCACAGGGGCTGCCGGGCCGAGAGGCCGGCAACAGTGCGCACCCGTCCGTGGCCCCGCAGATGGCCTGGTGCGATGTCGGCCATCTGGCCGGGCGGTTGTACACCAGCTTGTCCGGCGGTGAGCAGCAGCGCGTGCAACTGGCGCGCGTGCTGGTGCAACTGCGGGCCATGTCCGGCGAGCGACTATTGCTGCTGGACGAAGCCACCTCGGCGCTGGACCCGGCGCAACAATATCGCTTGATGTCGCAACTGGCCGCGCTGGCTCAGCAGGAAAACACCGCACTGATCATGGCGTGCCACGACCTGTCCCTGGCTGCGGCCTATGGCAGCCGCATTCTGTTGCTGGCAGATGGCGAATGCGTCGCCGACGGGCCGCCGGAAAGTGTGCTGACAAAAGATAATCTGGCATCCGTATATGGCCTGGATGCGTGCCTGGATACACGCGGCCCACTGATGCAGGTGCGTGTCCATGGAGTCTGTCCATCGCGTCATGCTTCGCGCGATGCGTCGCGCGCTTCCGCGTAGCCCATCAGCACTTCCGTGTGTTCAACGTGTGTTGAACCGGCGGAAATAGCTTCTGGCCGCTGCGTTGACGTGAGGCGCCAATAACAGCGAGGCAACCATGGTGGGGATTGCCATCACCGCATACATGCCGTCGATCAGCCCCAGCACCATATCCAGCGATACCACGCTGCCAATCAAAATCAGTGCGCCATAAAACCAGATGTAATGATGCTGATGTTCGGCGCCCAGCAAAAAGCCCAGACACTTGCTGCCGTAGTACCAGAACGTCATTACCGTGCTCAGGCTCAGCAGCGTCACCATGAGCGCCAGCAGCGGCCCACCCAGGACCGGCATCACCGATGAAAAGGCATCCAGCGTCAACGACACGCCCTTGCTGTCCGTATCCACCCAGGCGCCGGTGACAATCACCACCAGCGCCGTGCAGGTGCAGATCAGCAGCGTATCAATCACCGGCCCGAGCATCGCCACCAGCCCCTCGCGCACCGGCTCCCGCGTGCGCGCAGCACCATGTGCCATGACCTCGGTGCCGATACCGGCCTCATTGGAAAACGCGCCGCGCCGCACGCCCTCCATGACCACCGCGCCCAGAATACCCCCGGCGACCGCCTGCCCGCTGAAGGCATCCGTAAAAATCAGCGCGAAAGCGGCGGGAATGGCAGACACATGCTGGCTGAGTACCGTCACGGTCATGCCCATATAGAGCAGCACCATGGCGGGCACCAGCCGCGAGGTGACCAGGCCGACCCGTTGAATACGCCCGGCTACCACCACCCAGACCAGCGCCAGAATCACTACGCCGCTGAACAGATCAAAACGAAAACTGTTGTCGGCGCTGACCCAGCCCGCTGGTTCCGCCACCACTTCCCGGAGCGTCTGTACCAGCTGATTGACCTGAAACACCGGCAAGGTGCCAACCAACCCGGCCACGGCAAACAGGGTTGCCAGCGGCCACCAGCCTTTGCCCAGCCCCTCACGCACCACATACATGGGCCCGCCCTGCAAGGCACCGGCACTGTCGCGGCCGCGATACATGATCGCCAGGCTGCAGGTATAGAACTTGGTGGCAACGCCGACCACGGCCGTCACCCACATCCAGAACACCGCGCCGGGGCCACCGGCGGTAATCGCCACCGCCACCCCGGCAATATTGCCCAGCCCGAGCGTGCCGGACAGGGCGGTGCTCAGGGCACGAAAGTGGGAGATGTCGCCTGCATCCTTTTCCGCATCATCGGGATCATCATGTTTGCCACGCAGGATGCCCAGCGCATGGCCGAAGTGGCGATAGGGCAGCAGTCGGGAATAGATCAGAAAGAAGATGCCGCCGCCCACCAGTAGCAGCACCAGCGGCGGGCCCCACATGAAAGTCGCGAAGCTGCTCAGTGCCGCTTCAATCCGGTCATGCAGCTGCATCAGCGTTGTGGCAGCCTCAGTGCTGGCTTCGGTGTCGGTTTGCGCACCGGCTTGCGTATCAACAGTCCCATCCATGGGCAATAACCCTACCACTCCCTGCGCCGGTTTTCTCTTGGTGTGGTTGAGCGGGTTACGTCCTTCCTCGAACTAACGCGCCTGAGTAATCCAGCGATCCAGCGCGTTGGCGAAAGTCTGCTTGTCTTTGCCGTCCATGGGCGGCGGCCCGCCACTGGCCAGCCCGGCACCGCGCATTTCCTCCATGAAGTTGCGCATCGTCAGACGCTGACTGATGTTGTCCGGCGTATAAAGCTCACCGCGCGGATTCAGCGCCGCCGCCCCGACCTCAATGGTGCGAGCCGCCAGCGGGATGTCCGCGGTGATGACCAGATCCCCGGCAGCTACCTGTTCGGCAATGTAGTCATCGGCCTCATCAAAGCCCCCGGGCACCTGAATGGCCCGGATCAGATTGCCCGGCGGCGTGCGCTGTGGCTGGTTGGCCACCAGGATCATCGGCATCTGGACCCGCTGAGCGGCGCGGAACAGCACCTCGCGGATCATGTTGGGACAGGCGTCGGCATCAACCCAGATTGTCGGCATGGCAGTTCTTCGTATCGCAGGGGTAGGGGCCATGATGCACTACCACTGGCGCTTCTGCGAAGGGTCATGTACACTGCGCGCGCTTTGATGGCAGATACCACTGCGCAGCCATACACAGTTTCCGAGCGCAGACAGCCTGCCCCGTGTCAGTTCGCTGACATCGTGCCCCGTCCTGGCCCATTCCCCTATCCTCGTGATACGGCTCGGGCTTCTTACGGGAAGCCTGGTGAGAAGATTCCGACCCCATGCACTGCGTGCAGGTTTGTTGGATGAAATCTTTATATTTTGCACAACAGCGCATGGCGCGAGCCTGACTGCGCAAGGTGAATCATGTCTGATCAAACCGCTATCCCGGCGTTCGACGCTCTGGGTCTCGATACCGTTGTCCTCAAGGCCATCGGTGAAATGGGTTATACAACCCCGTCTTCCATTCAGGAAGCCATTATCCCGCTGATCATGGGCGGCCGCGATGTTATCGGCCAGGCTCAGACCGGCACCGGCAAGACAGCGGCATTTGCCTTGCCGCTGATTTCCCGTTTCGGCAACACCCAGGCGCAGGCGGTACAGGTGCTGGTGCTCGCACCGACCCGTGAACTGGCGCTGCAGGTAACCGAATCCTTTGAAAACTACGGCAAACACGCCAGCAACCTGCGCGTGATTTCGCTGTGTGGTGGCATGGACTACCGGCCCCAGAACAAGGCACTGCGTGATGGCGTGCAGATCGTAGTCGGCACCCCCGGCCGCGTTGTCGACCATCTCAAGCGCGGCACCCTGCGTCTGGACACCTTGCAGTGTCTGGTGCTGGATGAAGCCGACGAAATGCTGCGCATGGGCTTTATTGATGACGTGGAATGGGTCATGGAACAGACGCCGAAGGCCTGTCAGGTCGCGTTGCTGTCTGCCACCATGCCGCCGCCGATTCGCAAGCTGGCCCAGCGCTTTCTGAAAGATCCGCAGGAAATTACCGTGTCCACCAAGACGGCCACGGTGGCGCTGATCAAACAGCGTTACCTGTTCATCAATCAGCGCGACAAACTGGATGCGCTGGTACGGGTTCTGGAAACAGAAACCTTTGAAGGGGTGATTCTGTTTGCCCGCACCAAGGAAAGCACGGTCGAGCTGGCCGAGTTCCTGCGCAACGCCGGTTTCCGCGCTACCGCCCTCAATGGCGATATGGCACAGGCCCAGCGCGAACAGGTGGTCGAGCAGATCAAGAACGGCCGCATCGACATTCTGGTTGCCACCGATGTGGTCGCCCGGGGTCTGGATGTGCCGCGTATTTCCATGGTGTTGAACTACGACATTCCGTTCGATGGCGAAACCTACGTGCACCGGATTGGCCGTACCGGCCGTGCGGGCCGCGAAGGCGATGCCATCCTGTTCGTGACGCCGCGTGAAAAACGCATGCTGATGAGCATCGAACGCCTGACCCGCCAGAAAGTCACGGAAATGACGCTGCCTAACGCTGCTGCGATCAACGCTGCGCGTCAGCGCAAGTTCATTGCACGTCTGACTGACGCCATGACGGCGGGCGAGAAAGACGGCAAGGCAGAAAAATTCCGCGAACTGATGGAGCTCTGCCACAAGGAAACCGGCGCCGAAATGGTGGATATCGCTGCAGCACTGGCACGTATCAGCCAGGGCGACGCGCCGCTGTTTGCTGACGACAAGCCGGCACCGGTAGTGCGTCTGAAGCGCCCTGAGCGTGACAGCCGTGAGCCGCGTGGCCGTAGCAATGACAGCCGTGGCCGCGAGGCACGTGCCGGTGGCCGCGAAGATCGCGCACCGCGTGCGCCACGCGCGCCAACCACGCCGGATGCGGGCATGGTGCGTTATCGCATCGAAGTGGGCCGCACCCACGGGGTCAAGCCCGCCAATATCGTGGGCGCCATTGCCAATGAAGCCAAGCTGACCAGTGGCAATATTGGCCGCATTGATATCTTCCCGGAACACAGCACCGTGGACCTGCCGGAATCCATGCCGTCCTCTGCCCTGACGCACCTGAAAAAGGTTTGGGTAGCGGGTCAGCAGATGAATATCCGCCAGGACGGTCCGGCAGCAGCGCGGGCGCCGAAAGCCCGCCGCGCTAATGGCTGATTGCGCGGTAGCTGACGTAGCACGTAAGACAAGTACGTAAAGCAGTACAAAAAAAGGCGCCCTAGGGCGCCTTTTTCATGTCTGCCGTCTGAGCACGCCTGCGTTACAGGTTCTCGAAGCGGTTGATATCGAAGATCCCCGCCTGAATGGGCTGATGCTCGGCCTGCCATGCCGTGAAGTCATGCAGGATATCCCAGAAGTCCGGGTGTGTTCTGCGCACGCCCCAGTGCGCCACGACGCCCCGGAAATCCTCTTCGCTTTCTGCGGCACCCAGATGGCGGCTGAATTGCTCCACCTCATTGGCGGCTACATCGAACATGAAGTTCGGGTAACTGCCCATGATGCCGGGGTAAACCACCAGGTAATCCCGATCCGGCTCATAACGCCGTTCTTCGCCAAGCATGAAGGCGACATTCGTGTGCGCGCGGTTGCGCACCAGCGAGTACACCGTGCGCTCGCCGTCTTCACCGGTCACCCGCAGGAAACTGACATCCGGAAGATGCTTGATGCCCGGCATGTGACTGGCGCGCACAGCCGCCAGATGCGACAACGCAAGATCGGTCTGCATGATCCATGCGGGTTGATCGCGCCGCCCGCAGTCGTCCTTGTTGCAGCGATTCAGCCGGTCTTCCGCCATGACGTTGATGTCGGAAAAATGTTCCAGCAAGCGCACACCCAGTTCCTGCTTCGCGGCACCACTTTGAAAGGATTCTGCCGAGGGCGTCTTGTCATCCAGTGGCGCATAGGTGACATGCGTCTTCAGCTTGCCGCTGCCACGATACCAGTCATCCCGTTCCGCCCGTCGTACATCCGGGGGCAGCAAGCGCAGGAAATTATATTCCGAACCGTTGCGGATCAGATCAAAATACAGCCGCGTCTGCACCTGATGTGCCGCGTTGCCGAATACATTGAAATTGACCACCAGCTCATAATAAGTGCGTTCAAACAGCGGGTAATCCATCCACCAGATGGTTTGCGGCACCGGCCCGATCAGGCCCCGCTCCACGGTGGCGCTGTCATGGTGGCGGAAAATGCTCAACAGCGCGTTGGTGTTTTCGCCGTCACCATCCCAGATATGCGCGACCGACGCGCCGTCAGGATGTGCTTCGCGGTAGGCATCGGTGCGCAACGCCTGGTAGGTGTTGCGCTTCTTCAGGTATTCGTGCCAGTGCTTGCCTGCGGCGAGTAGATTGTCATCCTGCCCGGGCATCCCCAGTAGCGGCGCCACCAGGTTGTAGTAAGCACCGTCGGTAATGAACAGATCGTCCTCCGGGTCCTGGAACAGGGCCCAGAAATGATCCCGTATCACATCTGTGGCGATCTGCCCCCGGCAAACCGGGCCGCGAATAAAGGTGCGAGTAAAATACTCGGCATGGTCCAGCATGAACTGGTACCGCGCCCGTGCCGGTATGGCTGCGAAGGTGACAAACGGATTGGCGCGCTCTGCGTAGCCATAACCCGGCAGGGTGTCCATGGGCCAGTCTTCGGCAAAGAACAACGATTCGATACGCGCCATCATCGCGTCACCCACCGGCAGTACGATATGCCGCTTGTGCACAATGCTGCCGGAGACCGGTCGCAGGCGATAATAAACGGGGCCGTCCGGCGGATCGTTGGGCCGCGCTGTGGCAATCGGCACGATAGCTTCGCCAGGCGGTGTAGCCGAGCGGATCATCTCGAAGAACCGGGGGGCAGCGTCTTGCGCGGTGTCGCTGTGCAAATCCTCAAAATACAGATGCGCCAGGAACATATGCTCGAACAGCCAGCGTGATACCAGCTGCGCGCGCTTGTTGTCCCGATTGAGGAATGCTTCCCACTCATCAATAACCGCTTGTTCGTCCCCGCTGATGTCTGTCGATGTATCCGGCACCTGTGCGCCCTGATTCAACCATCCGGCAATCAGCGAGAACTCTTTATTGGTCAGGCCCGTGACGGCCAGCGGCATGCCCTCCTGCGGATGCTTTTTGGCATAGCGCTCGAAATCTTCGCTGGCCTCGCAGCTGTTCTGGCGTGTGATACCGAGCTCAATGTTGTCGGGTAAACGGGTGTTGGGCGGCAGCGGGCGTTGCTTGCCCAGCGCCACCATGTTGTACAGCAGCGCGCGATGATCCTCTCCACCCTCCAGCACCGAATGGAAGCCCAGTGCGCGCCAGGCGTCTTCGCCCTCCGCATCAATGCCGAGGCGTGTCGGTGTCTGGGCTCTGGTGCGTGTGCCGTTGTAGGCTTCTTCCGCATGGCCACCACGAACCAGGCCCTCAGCGGTTTCCAGTTTCAGTTGGCAGGGCGCGTCATAGCAGCTGTGGCAGCTCAGGCATTTGCTTTCCAGAATCGGACGTATGTCGTCATGGAAAGACACGTCCCGGCTGACGGGAGCGGGCAGGGGGACCGGTTCCGGTGCGCGCGCGCCGGGGTCTGAGCAAGCGGCGAGTGCGAAAAGCAGGGCTGTGAGCCAGGCAAGGCGCCCGTTTATACGTGCTGCTGCGTGTCGGAGCAGGGTTCTGAAATCCATGACATGTCGCTCCCGCTGTCGTCTGTCCTTTGAATTATGCGGTTCATCCTAAGCGGAAGACTTTGCAGGGGCCATGTATCAGCGCTGTATTAGACGAAATTTTGCGCTGTTTTATACCGTCACAGCCGATCAGATCACATCACTTCACATCACGCCAAGCCAGCCGATCATCAACGCGAGCACGGCGCCAGCCGTCAGCTTGTCGCGCAGATTGCGGTACCAGGGCGGCAGAATGGTTTCAAACAGCGTCTGGTCCAGCGTCCAGGCCAGCACCAGCCCGGCAGCCACCAGTGGCAGCCCCAACGCGGGCGGCGCCAGCAGCATCGGCGTGGCCATCGCCACAGGCATGATGCTCCAGATGATGCCGCCCGGCGTCATACGCTCATCCGCGATACCAAAACCGAAATGAATGGCGCCGACAAAACAGAAAATCAGTGCGCCGTAGGCCAGCAGCACCTCCCCCGGCCAGTGGAGCGCCGGCCAGGTCCAGATGATCAACGTCAGTGTCACAAATGGAATCAGCCCGGCATAGCCGAGCCGATGAATCCAGTGGTGGGTCAAGGCAATCACAGCCACTCCATGGTCATCGCCAGATTGATGCAGGAGACGGCTAGCGCCAGCGTCGCAATGGCAAGGGCCAGATAGGTGAGCCCCATGAAGTCGTGCGCCTCCCCCGGTGGCGGTGCGGCACTGTTCAGGCGACCCAGTGTCGGATCGCTGATGCGCTGCAGTAGCGCCAGCATTTCTGCCACCTGGTCTTCGTTGAACCGGTAAGGATCAAAATGATCAAAACCGAACGCCTTGACCGTCATCATGACTTCGCGGGCGGCCGGCACATACTTCATGGACCATTCATTGAAGGTGCGCACCTCGATATTCCGCACGCTCAGCACGCGCACGTCCTTGTGCCGGGAATCGGCGCTGATGCGCGTGAACAGTGACTCCACCGCCTCGCGCTCACCTTCAATGCACTGGAAGAAGTTGCCATCGCCGTAGAACAGCACGCCCACCAGGCCTTGCCGGGGGTTGTTCTGACGGGATTTCAACAGAATGCGCGCAACATGCGGCTCAACACCGTTTTCTCGCGGACCGGCCTCGAACGTTGCCCTGCTTATATAGACGATCTGAATCAGTTCGCTCATGGCCCCACCCAATTTGCATCCATTCGTTATGGAAACATTGGGTGGGGCAGGGGAGCGTGAATGTGAAGGGTTGGTGTCCGGCCAGGATCAGGGCGTTTCGTCCTCATCGCCCTCGTCTTCTTCATCGTCTGCGGTGCTGCCATCCCAGCAGGATGTGCGGCTGTTGCTGACACGCCAGCAGCCACTCACCGTGACCAGCTGCGGATTGTCATCAATCGGCGGGCCATTGAAGCTGCTTCTTTCCTCAAACGTCAGCTGGAAATTGGCATCTTCCACAGAGTCAAAATTGACGTAGCCACTGACGGCTCTGAAAATTCTCTCGTGATCATCATGGGTGAGACAGTTGGAGTTGCTGCCATCGGACTGCATCTGGTAATTGCTGAGCAGACGGAACGTGGGCTGGCTCCCGCTGGAGGCGGTCACTGTACCGGTGATGTTGGATGGTGCCCGGAACAGCAGCGTCCATTTCGAATGTGTGTTTGAACTGTCGAGATCATAGACGGCCACCTGATACCAGAAATCTTCATTGGTATTGCAGCGCGCACCGCCGAACCCATTGACCTCATCGTCCAGATCAATCGTGTCTGGATCGGGTGACAACATATAGCCGGTCAGGAAGCTGCGGTTGTCGTCTGAGCCACCACACGCCGTCAGCATGGCGGCGGATAACAGTATTGTTGTCAGATAACGCATCTCAAAAACCCCAAAAAATGAATACCCCGGATTCTGGGCTGGTCTGTAGCGACATTCAATCATCCATCACAGCACAAAAGCGGAAACCCGTCGCATATCCGCTATCCGACCCTGCACGTCACGAACCCTATTCAATATCTGCCGCCCGTAGGGTGTGCTGAGCCTTGGCGAAGCGCACCGGTAGCCCGAGTTCACTGCCCAAACCCTGGTAGTAGCTGCAAGTGTTCATGGTGCGCTGGTGCGCCAGTCCGATTCGCCAAGGCTCAGCACACCCTACGGGGGCTACGGGGGGTTATCGCCAGGGTTGGGGGCGGAGGGTTTTGGGGAGGTAGAGGGGGTGGGCGGGTTCGCCTGAGGTGTTCAGGCGCAGGATATGGCAGTCCGGCAACATGCGCCGCACGCGGGCGGCGCGGTCCAGGTGCAGGCCGTGGTTGCCCCAGCCGGCGACGACCACTTCCGCGTTGGCGGCCAGGCGTCGCAGCCAGTAGTTGTTGCGCGGGCCCACCGGATCGGCGGCGCCCTTGAGGTCTTCCGGGTAGGTCGCCCGCCAGGCAAACAGGTTGGCCACACACAGCCCGTCATAGCCCCAGTCCCGGGCAAAGCCGATGCAGCGCCGGATGGTCGGGTCATCCTGCAGATGGTCTGCCGTGGAGGGGTTCAGGCCGATGATCAAGGCGTAACGGCTCGCTTCCGGCGGTGTGGCGGCGGCGTCATCGCCCCACCAGCGCCACAGGGCATAGCGGTACTGACGGCAACGGGAAAATCGGGCATCACGTTTCATGGCGCGCATCTTACCCGTGCCACCGGGCCAAGTGCCAGCCAGGGCCCCGCCGAGCAAAGGCGCTCAAGGGGGTGATATTTCCGGTCAGTGTGTATCCCCGCAGAAAGCGCTAGTGTCCGGTGCTTATAAACAAGCCACACAAACAGCCACGCAAGCAAGCGAGAACAGACCATGGAATTCAGTGATGTGCTGCAGCAGCGTCGTAGTATTCGTGCATTCAGCGACACCCCGGTATCTGAGGAGGTGATTGATGCGCTACTGACCCAGGCGCTGGAATCGCCCAGCTGGTCGAACACGCAGCCTTATAAAGTGGCGGTGGCCCGGGGCGCACAAGTGGACACCCTGCGCCAGGCACTGAGTGAGCGGTTCGCCCGGGTGTCGACCTTGCAGCGTGCGCCAGCCTGGAAAAAACTGGCAGCGGCGGTGCGCGGTGGTGTGCTGCCGGATGGCGATTTCAAACCGATTCTGAAATACCCCAGCGATCTGCAACCGCGCCGCGTGGCCACCGGCCATGGTCTGTATAACCTGCTGGGCATCGAACGCGGCGACCATGCCGCCCGCGATGCACAAATGGCGCGCAACTTTTCGTTTTTTGATGCGCCGGTTGCGCTGTTTATCTTTGCCCACAAGGGCCTGGGTGCCTATTCAGCGCTGGATGCGGGCATTTTCCTGCAAAGCCTGATGCTGGCCGCTACCGATCAGGGGTTGGGCACCTGCGCCCAGGGCGCCCTTGCGTTGTGGCGCTCACCGGTGGCGGCAGAATTCGATATTCCGGCGGACTACCAATTGCTCTGCGGTGTTTCACTGGGATACCCGGCAGACGATGTGGTTAACAGCTATCGCCCTGAGCGCCGCTCCCTGGCGGATCTCAAGGTGCCGTCTCGGTAAACGCGCTGGTGAAAGCCCAGGCAAAGGTAATAGGACGTAAAGCGCGGTTGATAGCCCGAGGGGTGAGGATCAGACTGGTAAACACTGTAGCGCATCCGGGAGAGTGTCATGACTGATCATCACACCTACAAGAAAATCGAAGTTGTGGGTTCCTCAAAGAAAAGCATCGAGGATGCCATCAACAACGCGCTGGCCGAGTGCGCCAAATCCGTCAAGATGATGGAATGGTTCGAAGTGACGGAAACCCGAGGCCATATCGAGAACGGCAAAGTCGGCCACTATCAGGTCGGCCTGAAAGTCGGCTTCCGCATCGAAAACAGCTGAGTCAGGCGCCCGCACTGCCCGCTGCCGGGCGCCGCAGCGCGCGCCAGCCGCGAGTCAGCAAACCGGCTGGCGTCTCTGTGGCCAGCATATCGCTGCGGCGTGCCGTGACAGTGTCAGCGTCATCCGTGGCCATCAGATAGGGCAGCAGGCAGCGCGCCAGATCCAGCTTCGGCTGATAGTGCATGAACAGCCCACTCAACGATCCGAACACCCGCGCCAGCAGAATGAAATCCGCCGGCAAGGTGTCCACCGGATCGGCGTTGGCCTGATGCAGCAGATCCCGGGCCCGGCTCATCAATTCCTCCGGCGTAGGCCACAAGGCGCCATCCTGACCGCGTAATGCGGCATCCCGGAACTGGGTCAGCAGGGCATCGGCGAACGCCAGCAGCGTGGCCGGCTCGCCACTGCGGGTGGCAAAACCAAGACGGTCCAGTTCCTGCGCAATCGTGTCACTATCGCCGACGATCGCCGCTTGTAGCACCCGGAAATAACGCTGGCGCCGCTCGTCGGTGAACACCGCCGTGCAACCGAAATCCAGCAGCACCAGATCACCGTCGTCGCTGACCATCAGATTGCCGGGGTGCGGATCGGCCTGGAACATGCCCAGCCGCAGCACCTGCTTGAGATACACATCCAGCAACCGCCCGAGCAGGCTTTCTACCGTGGCGTTGTCGCCGGCCTGGTGGGCTTCCTCCAGTACCGTGGTGAATTTGCGGCCATGGATGAATTCGCTGGTCATCACATGCGCGCTGCACAGCTCTTTCACTGGCGCGGGAACGTGGACCCCCGGCATGTCTTTCAGTGCCTGATTCATCTGTGCCGTGATGCGGGTTTCGCCCGCGTAATCCAGCTCCTCGCGCACGCTGCGCTCGATCTCGCCGACAATGGTGCTCATGTCCGTGGGCGGCAACAGGCTGCTGACGCTGTCCATGAAAATCCCCAGCAGCGTCAGATCCAGCTCGATGATGTCGCTGAGCCCCGGGCGCTGCACCTTGACGGCCACCTCGCGCCCATCGTGCAACCGGGCCCGGTGAACCTGGCCGATGCTGGCACAGGCCAGCGGCGTTTCGTCGAACTCGGCAAACAGGGTGGCCAGCGGCGCGCCCAGATCGGCTTCGATCACAGCGCGAATTTGCGCCGGCGCTTCCGGCATGGCCTGGTCCTGCAATACCGCAAGCTCTTCGACCCAGGCCGCAGGCAACAGGTCTGGCCGCGTGGACAACAACTGGCCGATCTTCAGAAAGGCACCGCCCTGGGCCAATGAGGTATCCCGGAATCGTCGTGCATTGCGCCGATGCAGCTCATGCAGTGCGGCGTCCCGGCGCCCGGCGCTGATAAAGGCACTGCGCGTGCCCCAGAAGCGGTAGCTGGTGGCCACCCGCGTGAGCATCCAGCCGGTGATTGTCAGGCGCTTGAGGCGCGCGGGCCAGCGCTTGGCTTCGTTGGAAAAGTTCTGGTATTCCGTGGCCATATCGCTGGCGCCGGACTCGACCAGGCGCCAGCCCTCGCGGGCCTGCTCGGCCAGAGCCCGGCCCTGCCAGGCCGCCTTTTCCAGCGTCTTGATGCTGGCATCAAGAATCGTCAGCCAGGCGCGCAGGCCGCCGTCGGTGCTGCGGGCATCGGCGAAATCGTGCAGCGCCTGCCAGCGAGACGTTTTGTCTCCTGCTGGGGCGGATGTCGCGATAGCGCCCGTCGTCACTGCGTTTGCCTGTTCCGTTGAGTCAGCCTGACGCATGGTGTTGTCCTCTTCTATCCCGGAAAAATGTGCCCCGGAAAAATGAGCCCGGAGAAATGTCATATTTTGTAGTACAAATCAGGGTAAAAAAACGGCGCTCGACGAGAGCGCCTGTTTTCAATGCGTGATTACAAGGTCGTGATGCAGTCACCACACAGCCAGACGGCCGGTGCGCCGGGAATACTGCTCAGGCCCCGGAAGGCACGCTGCCCGCGCTTGAGCGCGACGCCGCACTGCACACAGTGATCGGCGCGGTTGATGATCACGTCCTGCCAGGCATCCACCGCCTCCAGCAGGGCAGCAGCTTCGTCGCCCCCCTGGGCAGCGGGGACCCGCGGCGAGGCGGCCTCACTCGTGCTGCCACTCATACTGCCAGGGGCGCGCTCGCCCCGGGCAGACGCCGCGAGCCGCTTGGCATCCCGCGTCACATTGCCCACCAGGCTGGCGGAATCGGCGACGATGTTGTCCACCAGGTTGAAGGTGTCTTCCAGCACATGACGGATCAGGTGGGACACGCTGACGCGCTCGCGCTCGGCGGCGTCTTTCAATGTCGTTTCCAGGTCCCGGGGCACCCGGGTCTGGATCACACGATCCTTGCGTTCCGCGTCTTCCGAGGGCTTGCGGCCCCGGCGACCTGTCTTGCTGCTGTCCGCCATGACGGTTTCCACGTAGACAATGAGTGGGCTGGCAATTGATGTAGTACAAAATACTACAGCGGGTCAGCTGATCACGTCAACGCACAATTCGAAACCGATATGATCGGCCAGAATGGCCATTTCCCCTTGGGGGGCGACCACCAGCCAGGCCGCATTCTGCTCCTGCGGACCGTCTGGCGACTGCAGATGGTAGTAGCACAGCTCGCCGGCGACGGGATGCTGCCCCCGCTGCGGGCTGTCGCCCAGATAGGCCTGGTCCACGCACTCGCATGGAAAGTAGTGGTGCCCACCGAGCACGATAGTGCGTTCGCTCTGGGCAATAACATGCCCCTGCCAGATGGCTTTCATGGTGCTCCCCCGGAAAAGGGCAGGCGGCACAGGGTCCGGACTGCCTGTTTGATTGCCTGATAATAGTTGAATCAAATTCAAAAAATAGGATGTGCATCAGAATACCGGAAATCGATGCCGCTGGAATCGGGATTTCGGCCCAGATGGAACGCCACAGACAGGTATACTCGTGCGTCCCATTGCCAACCGGCAGCCCACTGCCAGATACAGGAGTCCGGATGCACAGCCTGATACTTGTTCCCCGTTTCTACGAAACCGATGCCTTTGGCCACATCAACAACACCGTTGTGGCCGGCTGGTTCGAAACCGGGCGCGCCACCGTGTTCGAGGTGTTTGCCGAGCCCGACGACGCAAAGAAAATGCCGTTGATCCTGGCACGTATCGAAGTGGATTTCGTCGCCCAGATCTACTACGGCACGAATGTCGAGATACGCACCTGGATTGATAGCATCGGCAACAGTTCTTTTCATGTCTGTCAGGAAGCCTGGCAGAGCGGCGCTTGCGTCGCCCGAGGCAGAGCGGTGCAGGTGTATTTTGACCATGCTACCCAGCGCTCGGCACCGCTTCCGCAGGACAAGCGCGAGAAACTGGAAGGGCTTGCCCTGAAAAGTGGCCAGTAAAAGGCGGGCTGTAAAACACTGCGGACTGTAAAACACTGAAAGTACTGGGCCGGGCGCCACCGACGGCGGAACATGCGGGCGGCGGTTCCGGTCCCAAAGGGATAGCAAAAGAGTGGCCACCAAGGAGATTGCCGTGCATCGCATCGTTGTACCCCAGCCCCGTCAGCGCACTCATGGCCTGCAGCGCCTGTGCTTTATCGTGATGCTGCTGGTTGGCAGCATGGCCACTGCTGCGACACTGCCGGAAACAATCACGGTCGACGACATCACGCTGACACTTAACGGCGAGGGCCAGCGTAACAAGTACCTCATGAATGTCTATGTTGCGGGCCTTTACCTGCAATCCCGGGAACAGGATGCCGAGGAAATCATCCGGCGCGACGAGGTGCAGGCGGTACAGCTGACCATCACCTCGTCGCGGGTGACGCAAAAACGCTTCATGGATTCCATCGAAGACGGCTTTCGCAAATCCGCCGGCGACGACTACCCGGACTACGCGCCCTTTCTTGCCGAATTGCGTGAAGACATGGCGGACATTGACATAAAAGACGGCGACGTTTTTCGTTTTATCTATCGCCCGGATGAGGGCACCCGTTTCCTGCGCAACGACGAGACCCTGCGGGTAATCGAAGGCCTGGATTTCAAACAGGTGCTGTTCGGCATCTATCTGGGCAAAGACCCCGTTCAGGATTCCCTCAAGCGCGATATGCTCGGGCGCTGATACAGGCCATACAGGCACGGTCAGCGCCCGCCCGGCTATGTCAGCGCCGTAAAAACGTATACAGCGTGTCAGGTTCCTGAACCATCGGCTCGGCGGCCAGCGGGTGATCGCTATCCGTGTTGCCAGCCTGCTTCATCATCGCCTCCACGAAGATGCGCCACACCGGTACAGGTACACCGGGGTAGGGCGCCACCGTGACATCCATGCCGATCTCGCGGGTGCCGAAATAATGCCTGGAAAGCAGAATGTCGAGCCCGTCATCCTCCAGCGGGTGCGGCTCGCTGAATATGGGCAAAGACCATTTGGCGGCCTGATACAGCACCGTACCCATGACCGAGCCTTCCTTGCTGTTGGCGCCTTGGCCGGCACCGCCGCCGTCGCGGCCGCTGAGCACTGAGCCGGTGACACTCAGCAGGGCATTGATACAGGGCGTCACAACGCTGCAGATCGCTTCGGTAATGGGTTCCAGCGCACTGCGTGGCATGTGCAGGATGACAAACGGGTAGTGGTAATTGATGCGGCGATTGCCGGGATAAACCATGGTGTAGGGGACGGACGGGGTGGCGGTAATGCCGAGCCGGGAACACAGCTGATCGGCATCGATGGCTGCAGCGCGGGTTGAAACACTGGCGGGTAGGACCAGCCTCTTCATGGTGACCTCCTTGTGCGTATGTCGTAGTGACGTTTTACGTTGCGATCGCATCCTGCGTCGCAAGCTGTGGCTAGATTACGGCACTGCACGGGGCCTTGTCACGGGGCTCAGGTCTCAAAACGGTTCATGTTTCAAATCGGCTCATGTTTCAAACCGGTGGGGCGGCAACATGATCTTCGCCAGCCGCAGACCCAGCATGGTGGTGTCGCCGCGATAGCGCTCGCCCCCGGTTACCGTGAATTCGAACTGATAAACCCGGCGCATGCACAAGCGCCCGTTGTCGTCCCGCGCCGGACGCGCACGATGCAGTGCGACCGACTGGTCCAGCAGCACCAGCCCTTCACGCTCGCAGCGTTGCCGCGTGGCGATAAGTGCGCGCTCACGTACCCCTTGGCCCCGCCAGATCAGCGCGCCGGTGGCAAACGCCATCGCCAGTAACAGAAGTTGAAAAAGAGTCATGCCATAGCATACCGCATACTCAGGCTGGCGGCTGCGGCTCGCGCCCGCCCGGCAGCAACCGGCTCTCGGCAAACCGCACAAACTGCCGCGTGCGCGCCGGCAACGATTTGCGGCTGCCATACACCATGTAATAGTCCAGGTTTGGCAGCGTGTACTCCGGCAGCAGCTGCACCAGCCGCCCGGCGCGGATATCGGCTTTGGTCTGCTCATTATTCAGCACCGCGATACCCATGCCCTGCATGACCCAGCTGTACAGCACATCAATACTGTTGGTAAACATATTGCCCTTGACGTGTGTAGTGCGAGTGCGGTTTGCCGTGCGCAGCGGCCAGGTTTCCTTGAACGCCCCTTCGCAATCCAGCACCAGGCATTGATGATGCCGCAGCTGCGACGCATCAGTGATTGGCCCGGCTGCCGCCAGATACTCGGGCGTGGCGCAAAGGTAGCAGGGGTTATCAAACAACTTCTTGGCCACCAGGTTGGAATCCGAGGGCCGGCCCAGCACCACCGCCACATCACACCCGTCGCGCACGAAATCCACATGCCGGTCATCAAACTGCATTTCGATTGTTACTTTCGGGTACATGTCACCAAACTCGGCGACCACACTTTCGAACACCCGCCGCTTGAGGCTGGTGCTGATCACCAGCCGCAGCGTGCCGATCGCCATCTGGCCGTAGCGATGCACCGTTGTTACCGCATCATCCAGTTCATCGAAAATACCGGCGAGGCGTTGATACAAACGGTAACCCACCTCTGTCATGCGATTGGAGCGCGGGCTGCGATGTAACAGCTGCGTGCCGATGTCAGCCTCCAGGCGGTCCATGCGTTTTTTGACAGAGGCAGGGGCCATATTGATACGTCGCGCAGCGCCGGCGATGGTGCCTTCCTTGACGATAGCGACAAACACATCCAGATCAGTAATGCGGTTCATGAGAAATTCCCTTTTTTCTGGCGGCAGCCTGTAAAAGCTGCCTTTCCGGTCGGTTAAGGGTCCCCGTAGACGCCTGAAAATTCAGGCTTCATAAAAACAATGATGGCACTTTGACATCACTTTTTGGTGCCGTCTTTTAACTATAACTTTCAACTTTTATTAAATAATCCCATATCTCCGATGGGTATATGATGCTGTAGTCGCTCGTGCATTTCTTATAGCACATATTCAAAAGGTGTCGATATATTCCAATATACTCCATCCGATAAGTGGTCCCCGTAACCCCAAATATGATCAATGCAGGTTTTCCTTTTTTTGCGTTTTAGTTTGCTTGCCGAGTTACTAGTCTGTGATGGACCTCGCAGGCTTACCGAAAAAAACATGTGCGTGGCTTGGCAGGTATTGGCTGTGACATCTGCGCTACAGCGTTGTCGCACAAATTTTCTTCGCGAATAAGAAATCTACAGGAGATTCACGACATGGGGATATCACGATTTGGCGGTGCCCTGTTGGGTGCCGGTGCGCTACTTTCCCTGAGCGCCGGAGCCTCAGCGGCCATGAGCAACTCGGCATCTGCCTACGGCATTCTGCCCAGCGACATTGCATCGGCCCAGGCGTTGTCACTGTTCGGTAGTCAGGCGTCCGCGGTGTTCTACAACCCCGCCGCATTGACCAACGATTCCCGTAGCGAGCTCACGGGTGCAGTCTTCCACGCCGAGCACGACCTGAAGTCCAACGGCAACACCATCATGAATACCCCGTCGCAACAGTTACAGTTGGGCCTGAAAACGGATCTCAGCTCGATGAGCACCATCGATCACCCCATGTTTCTGGCGGTGATGCTGGGTGCCGAGAAATACACCCAGGAGCTGATGGCCTTTTCGTCCGAGACATCCGAGGATGGTCAGTATCTCCGCTACGGCCGCCAGCCCCTGTTCTTTACAATAGGTGTGGGCACGAATATCTGGCGCGGTATTGATTTCGGTGTTTCTTTCCGTCTGATGTTGCATGCTGATGCAACACTTGATACGCGTTCAACACTGGCTGGCGACACCAGCCACGAAAGCCTGACCGTATCCGCCAAGCCGGTGCTGCGCTCGATCTTCGGCCTGAACGTCAACTGGGGTGAGACCTTCTGCGGCCGGGCCGATTGCTGGGCTGACAAGCTGGAAATGTCTCTGGCTTACAGATCCTCTGCAGATGCGCGTACCAAGGTTGATTCGAACGTTACGGTACCCGGCACCATCCCTGCACCGGGCCTTAACCTGAATATTTCCACCATCGATGGCTACCACCCTGAAACCACCGCCCTCGGCTTCCTGTACGACTTCGGGCGCACCCGCCTGGGTGTCACGGCAGAATATCAGGCATGGTCGCACCTGCAGCATTCCTTGCGTAATGACACCATCAACGGGGCTGGCAATCTGCGCCTCCAGGACACCGTGATCCCGCGAGTGGGCGTTGATGTCGCCCTGAATGACCACCTGACCTTTACCAGCGGTGTGGCCTATGAGGAGAGCCCGCTGCTCAGCACGCGCAATCCTGATGTGAACTATCTGGATGCAGACCGTTGGGTAGTTGGCCTGGGCCTGGCTGCAGAGATACCGCCGCTGCCGTTCATGGCGTATCCGGTTCGCCTGGACTTCGGTTACCAGTATCACCACATTGAAAAACGTACCTTCCAGCTTGAATCGAGCCACCCCAACACACCGCCTGGCGTGCACGGCACTGCTGAAACCAAGGGCGATGTACAGGTGTTTGGCGGCTCAATGACACTGAAATTCTGATGGCAGGTATCGGAGAATGACAATGAAACGACTGATAACGATAGCGTGCCTTGCGGCACTCGCAGGCTGCGCCGGTGATACCGACGATGCCGCGAAAGCGCAGCAGGAGCAACGCGAACAATGGGAGGCTCAGAACCAGAGCCTGATATACGCCTTCCCGGATGAAGGACAAACCGAAGTGCCGGTGCCATCACCGGTGGTGCTGCGTTTTTCAAGCCCTGTGATGGAAACAGCGCCTGTGATCACGCTGCAGGAAGTCGGCGGTGACCCCGTGACGGGCCTTGACCTGGAATGGGTGGATAACAAGCGCGGCATGATCATCACACCGGACAGCAATCTCAAGCCGATGACCGATTACGTCGTGCAGATTCCGGCCATCGAGCTGGAGAAAGGCATTGCTCCCGCCAGAACCATCGCTTTCAGCACCCGGGCACTGTTTGAGGGGCCGCGCAGCCAGGTGGGCGGGGAAACCTTTGAGATCACCCGGATGATCCCGGATGGCGAGCAGTACCAGATCATGGACTTCTCCAGCTTCCGCCTGCAGTTCAGCCAGCCGCTGGACCGCGGTACCGTGAAGTATGGCAATAGCGCCGAGTCCACCGTGCAGCTGATGGGCCCGAACGGCCTGGTAGATGCGCACCTGCTGGTCAGCGGCCGTTATATGACCATCGACCCGAAATCGGAACTGACGCCCGGTGCAGACTATGCACTGAATATCACCACTGGCCTGGCCAGTATCTATGGTGACACCCTGCCAGGCGGCGGCTTCGGCAACCCGGGCGGCACGCTGGCGGTCAGCTTCCCGATCACGCCACAGAATACCGGTGCGCCGGGCACGGGCGAACGTGTCTCCATGGTGCAGGATGTAGCCGATACCGGCGAGACATCGCCCCTGACGGGCATGCCGATCAATCTGGTGCCGATGGCCTCCGTGCTGCTGGGTGAGGACACCGCAACCCAGGCCAGCGGCACGCTGGCGGCGGAGCTGGCCTTTGCGCCTCACTTCCCCGATGAAACCCCCTTCCGCGTCAAGCGCGGTTCGCTGATTGAAGGTGCCTCCATTGATGTGCGTATCGGTGGCGAAGTCCCGGCAGGCTTTGATTCAGGCGACGTACGCATCGAGTTTCTGTCGGACGCCGTCGGCTATCTGTTGCCAAGCCCCTACAGCAATCTGGATGACGTACCGCGCCAGGTTCGTCTGTTCATGGATGTTTCCGTATCCACGGCTACACCCAGCGCCAACGGCGCCATTACGCAAAATATGCTGCATATCGAACTGGTAGGTACGGCCATCGTGGAAGAGGGCCAAATGGTGATCAACGCCGTAGGCGTGGTAGAGCCCAATGTGCTCGGCAGCGAGCGTGCCAAAGGCCTGCTCAGCTTCTATATGAAAGCGTTTGAAGATCAGGATAACCCGCCGGTGGTCATTGGCCACAGCACGTCACCGGTACTGCAAAGCTGGACCCTGGGCACCAACGCCCTGACCGGCGAAAACAAGGCCCTGCAGGCCAAGCCGGGCGACCCGCTGATCTTCAACTTCGATCAGGCCCTGGACCCCGAGAGCGTAGCGGGCAATGTGCGCCTGTTCCACAACAACGCTCCGATGGACATCGAGTACTTTGCCGATGGTGCAGCACTGGTGGTCAAGCCGGCGGCGGTACGCGAGGAAAGCAATGAAGGCACCACCATTACTCGCCCCGGCTTCCAGCTGAGCCCGGCCGATGCACCCAACATCTACCGTGTGGAAGTGGATGGCGCTACCAACCTGGCGGGGGATATGGCGGTTGATTTGCCGTTGGTTGAGGAGTTTGAACTGGCGACTATTGTGCCGGACTATGATTTGACCAGTCCTGAGTTGGCGCCAGATTTTACGACATCAGTGCTCTGGCGCGATCGCCGGGAGACTCCCCATTCTCCGGTTATTCTGGCCGCCTATCCAGGCTTCCCATGCGCCCTGCAAGAGGAATTTATTGAAGCGGGCGGGTATACCGGGCTGTTTGATGGAACGACAGATATTGGGCAGACCTACCGTGATTTGGCCGGGGGCGTGGCGGGAATGTGTGCCGGCGGCGCACCGGAAATCACCGACGGCTTGGAGAGAGACAATCGTGCCGCAGATGACCGGGTGCCGGTGATGGATATGCCCGCCAACCGACCGATTATTATCGCCTTCGGTAAGGAAATTGATACGTCTACTATAGTTTTGGGGGAAACACTCGTGGTGGAGCGTATCGATGAAAACGAGCAGCCGCTAGGCAACGTGGCCGGAACGGTAGAAATCTCAGATATGACACTATACTTCCGCCCAACGGATCCTTGGCAGGAAGGCGAGCTGTACCGGTACACACTGAAGTCCTCCGGTTGGGCGATTTGTCGATCGTCAGGGAGCAACCCCACGCATCGCTTGGTGGCGAATGATGCAACGGAAATTGAACCATGTGTAACATCAATTCTGGCAGACCACCGTACATTTCAGTGTGGGGTGGATGCGGTATGCGATACCGAAGGGTTGCCTGTGCGTACTATGCCATTAGGCATTAATACAATGAGGAAATTGAGTAGCCCGAGCGCGAGCGCCATCAGGCATTACAGATGGGGTGTCCAAGGTCCTTCTGCCACTTCAGGTGGACCGGATATGACGCACTTCTTCCGAGGCACAACGCCGAGCGATCATGTCTTGCAGGTTCTGCGAACACAGCCGGTTGCAGATACCAACAGAAACTTCATCAGTGAGCGTTCCAATATCGGTGCTGGAGATCTGGATGCGATGCTTGCAATCAGGGATGTCGGCGCTATGTTTGGGCTGGGTTCAGAATCTTGGGATATTATATCATCAGGAGAATTCGACTATCCTGTCGAGGAATATGGTCCTGAGGGCCCACTAGAAGCTGGAAGCACAGGCCTTTACCCTGCATATGACCCGGACGGTCGGGCACCCGCGAAGAACAGCGTAAAAGTACTATCTCGCTTCGATTCCCAAGGGACAGGATTTGACCTGAGCGGGGCGAACGTAGGGTGCAGCCATGATTCTGACGTCGAATTCGACCCTGCTGTGGGATTCAGCAGTGAGATTCGCGAGCCCTTCGAGTGCCCCGAGAACAAGTTCAGCTATCTTATGTCGGCCGTGATTGCAGAAGTTACCGACGAAGTGACTGCGCAGGGCGTTAAAGTCAAGCTGTGGCCGTCTGTTGTGATGGGTACTTCACTTGATCTCTTTATCCGAACCGATTTTCTCGGTGCTTTCGATTACATGGCTGGCACTCTCTCAGGTGCGCAGATCTTGCGTATGCGTTACTCGGGCGACCATGGGAATGAGGCGATCACTGGATGGATATCTGAGCAGGATCAACGTGCAGTAATGCGCTCTGACATGGAGCTTTACATGGATGCGCCATATGCATCTGAGTGGGCACCCATCAATAATCCTATTAATCTGATATCATATCCTATCCAGATGAGTCTGGAAGGCGAAGTAAACTTTTTTGATGACGGCAGGATGGAAGTCGAGCAGTACAATATCAACTTGATAAACCTTGATGCTGAATTATGGACATCTACGGGGGCGGGCGCTGGGGAGAAATCAGGGTATATTGATCTATTTATTCCGGAGTATGGAAGCCGCATAAATATGATATCTGAGCCGATAAAGTAGATTGTTCATGATAAAATAAATGTTATTTTTAGAAGGGCTCTTTGTGAGCCCTTTTTTTATGGGGCTGAGTGCTCCAGAGCCAGGGAGCCCCCTGTAAGCTTGCTGTGACTAACAAAGTGAAGCGCAACCGAATTAGGATTGCCAGTCATTGGCGGAAGTGTGGAGAATAAGCCGCGAGTGGATGAAGAAGAATCGGATGGAAGGCATGACCTTTATATGTCCATGGTGAAGCCGTATGTATACGGCGATTGTGCGGCGGAGGTGTGTGTTTTGCTTGAGGCGTTCTTGTTTTGTATCCGAAGGAGGATGCATGGAGTAGAGGAGGAGGAGGTCAGCAGAGGCCGTAGTGGTTGCTATGGCGGAATGAAGGGCCAAAAAATGCACTTTTGGTGAGAACGACTTCGCCACACAGCAGAGCTGGAAGTGGTCTACCTTGGTTGGCTGAGTGTGCCGCCTCTCTCATTGCCTCAACTTTCCGAACAGTCCTGTGCGGACATGTTCTCCGGCTGGTATGGTAGCGGGTAAGTCAAGAAATGCCCGGCATGTATCCTGGTTAAATATTGGATCGTGCCGGGAGCTGAAAATCAGTAAATAGATAATGAAGTGGCATTGGTAAGGGTTGAGACGCCGGTGAAGTGGCAGCCTTGGTTGTTCTCCATGCAGTCGAAGACGTTGGAGTCAAAACTTAGGTTTGCTCCTACGCCGGATGTGAAGATCATATCATGCATGTGACCATCAGTGATCCTCGGGATGAAAAACACAGTCATATCTATATTTCCAATATTAAAGGCCAGCGAGGATGAGCTGTGACTGTACGGTATGAAGCTATCGCAATCGTCTATGAATGGGCAATGAGTGGAGATGGAGGGATCCTTTGCATACCATGGGAAGCCGCCCATTTCGATGGTGGCACAAGGGAAGCCGCCAGTGACGGAAGATGAATTTATCTGTATGCCTATTCGCCATTCGTCATTCGCATCTTGACACTTTTTGACTTTGCCGCGCAATGTTAGCGTGCAGTCTAGGTCTAGGCCACTGCAGCTCCATTCCCATGGGCCGGCGAATTCGAAGTCCTCGCCGGTAGTTGGCAGCCCGTACCAGGTGTCAGCCCCTCCACCAGTGCCATTGACGTGATATGTGTTGCCACTTACCTCTGTTTCAATGCAAGGTGCGGTGGAACCGCCGCTGGCACTGCACGGACCAGCATCCCAACCCGATGCTATTAAGGATAGCGACCAGACAGTGGCGCCTAGGAATGTAGATGCAACGAATCCTGTCCTCATCGTAATCTCTCCTTTGGTAAAAGATTTGAGGATTTCTTTAATATGAAATAGGAAATAAAGGCATCCAATAAAAAGCCCCGCATAACGGGGCAGGAAAGGGAAGGCGTCCAGCGCTTGACTGAATGGAACATGGTAGCGCTGGACGCAGAGATACCCTTTATTATCAGTGGATATCGAGCGAGGTAGCGTTGGTAAGGGTAAGAACGCCCTCTACGCTGCAGCCAAGATCGTTCTCGTCGCAGTCATAGAATTGCGAGTTGAAAGCGAAGTTGGCGCCGGCGCCCGGAGTGAATACAACACCATGTACGTGCCCGTCTCTGACACGTGGAATAAAGAGAACTGTGATATCAATTTCTCCGAAATTCGCAGTGTAGTCAGACGCATTGGGGTCATAAGGAATAAAGTTGTCGCAGGTGTCCGTGAAGGGGCAGTGAGAGGTAATGGTGGGATCCTTGGCGAGCCACTCGAAGTTGCCGAGAACGACAGTGCCACACGGGAAACCGCCAGATACGTTGGATGAGTTCACCTGCACGCCGATGCGCCAGGCGCCACTGGAATCTTGACACTTCTTCACTTTCCCGCCTAGGGTCAAAGTACAGTCTAGATCCAGGGAGCCGCAGCCCAGCTCTGTCGGACCGCTGAACTGGAAGTCAGCACCGGTGGTGGGCAGGCCCTTCCATACATCTGCATACGCACCGCTACCGTTGAAGTGATAAGTGTTGCCACCTACTACCGCTTCGATACAAGGCGCCGGGCCGCCGGGAGATGGGCACGGGCCCGTATCCCAAGCCATTGCCATGCTGGAAAGCGACCATGCCGCGATGCCCAAAAGCGTTGAAATTGCGAGTTTAATCTTCATGATTACAATCTCCGTAATTGTTTATATGATTGGGTGTTGCAGAATTAACGTAGCAAGAATTTTGTCTTTGTTCCGCTGTTCAAAAGGGTTTTGTTTTGTTGTTTATTTCATTCCCTTTTCATTCAGTGTCTTAACGAATTTCTTAAGCATTAATATGGCAAAGTGCCACTATTAAAATATGCTTCGAATGCAGACGGAGAGATAGAATTTCAGTGCGGACTATGCGTTTTCTGTAAGGTGTAGCGCTATGGAAGCGTATGTTCTTCAGATATAGATCAGCCTGCATGTCAACGTGACCATGCAGGCCAGGGGCTTCAGTTCTTGATGCCAGCCGTGCTGGCGATACTTGCAATAACCTCATCGGGGGTCATGTGGCCGCCTAGGCTTCTGCCATCCTGGCTATATACCGAGGGAGTGCCCCGTACGCCCAGAGATTGCGCCATGCTGTATTGATCGGCGATGGGTGCTCGACAAGGCATTATCTGCTGCGTAAGGGCGTTGCCGGCCTTGACTTCAGTGATGGCGGCCTGTGGGTTCTCGGCGCACCAGACTCTGGCCATGGTGTCGGCGACAGGGGTGGTGATCCCAGAGCGCGGCAATGCCAAGTAGTTCACGGTGATACCCCGCTCATTGAGTTCATCCATATTGGCGTGGAATCGCTTGCAAAACCCACAGCTAACATCTGTGAAAACAAAGATTTCATGTTTTTCCTCCCCGGTGGCAGGGAAAGTAATCAGGGTGCCGGGGTCGAGCTCCTGAAACATCCGGGCTCTTTCCTGCTTCACCCTTTCTTCAGTGAGATCGACTAGCGAATCATCCGAGAAAGCAAGTAGCCTCCCAGAGAAGATATGCTCGCCGCCCGGCGACGCGTAGAGGTACTCACCGTTACTGAGCCTTATTTCTTTTACGCCGTGGACCTGGCTGTCGGTGACGCTATCCACGCTTAGGCCGGGGTTGGTGATTGAGAGTGCTTTTACCACCCGGTCACGAAGATCGGCGGTGGCCAGGCTGGGCAGTACAAGTGCGATGAGTAGTATATTGATGATACAACGATATGGTTTCATGGGTGCGCCCCCTAATAATGGTGGTTATCAGCTGTTGTCGATGACTTCAATCAGTTCGAGTTCGTAGATCATGGTTGACTGCGGTAGGACTTCGTCGCCTCGGCCATGCTCGCCGAATGCCAGTTCGGGTGGCAGAAAGACACGCCATTTCTCACCCTCTTTCATCCGCGTGAGGGCCTCCTGCCAACCGGGAAGGGCCATGCCCATGCGCACGAGCATGCCGTCTCCCTGGGCCAGGCTGCTCTCGATAACGGTGCCATCATGCAGGGTGCCAAAAAAATGGACGCGTACGGCGTCGCGCGCCCCAGGGGTGGCGCCGTTGGCTGAGCTAGTCAGGCGTTCGTACTGCAGGCCACTTGGCAAGACTTCGATATCTGGACGTTGCTTGTTTTGTTCCAGAAAAGCCTGGCCGGCGGCTGCGTTACGGGTGATCTCAAGTTCTTTCTCCTCTTCTTGTCGTTGGGTGATTTCTGTCTGGTAGGCCTGGGAGGCCGCTCTGGCAGCCTCGTGATCCAGTAGCATCTCATTGCCTTCCAGTTCGTCACGCAATGCCTGTAGGAACAGGCTTGTATCGAGGTGATTCTCCGTCAAGTGACCTCCGACCTGTTGTCCGAGAAACATGCCGACGGCATAAGAGGCTTTTTGCTGGTTGGTTTCAAGCTCGGTGGTTTCTGCGGGGTTATGGCTGCATCCCGCCAGAAGAACGAAAGGCAGGGCTCCCAGGATAAAATATTTCATGTCTTCTCCTAGTTTTTCTATCCAGTATTGTTTTCGGGTCTAATGAGCTGCCAGAAAAGAGAACTCTAATCGCGTGATATCACTTTGATATCATTTTTTGTTGCTGTCATCATGTTCTGGCTCTGCTCTCTGTTGGTTAGGTATATTGCGATAAAGTTTCTTGAAATCATGTTGGATCATATACATTTTTTATCATCTGTAAAATTAAGGGGATGAAGGCAAAATGCCATCATTAGTGATTTTTTCGTTTAATTGGTGGGCTATTTCTGAGGGCGTGAGTATGGCCAGTACGATGATTAAATATATATGTATGTTTCTACTGGTTTTATTTTTTTTGTGTATTATTTTCTTATACATGGAAGATGGAGATGGCACGAATAATGCGAGTGATGAGCGGCAGTCTCATGCATTGATACCGGAAGTGCCCGCTGACTTTGGTGTACTCCCGGGGCCGGAGGTACGATATGCGTCCTCATCTGCAACGAAGGCTTCTGAGACGCCGCAGCTTGTCGAAGAGTTGGAAGATGATACGCGCAAGCTGCTGGCCGTTTTCCACGCTTATAGCAGCTTGGCGTCTGCTGTCATCCTGACGGAGGGGCATGGTGCGAACCGATATCGGGTTGGCGAGGCGTTGCCCGGCGGTGGTGCGCTCTTAGCTATATATCCGGGCAAGGTTCTGATCGGGGAGGGCGAAAGGCGTGTAACACTTCGCATAGCCTTAATGGCGCCGGGAGAGCAAACACAATCGGTAAGCACCGGAAAGAATGATGTGGAAGAGAGAAGGAATGATGGACCAAGGATGGCTTGGCAGGTGGGGCATATGCTTAGTACGCTCGATCTACGACCGATAAGCGACGACTCTCCGGAAGGCTATCTCTTCGGCGATGGCCTTCCAGAGGTCTGGAGGGAAGAGTTCGGCGTTGAGCCGGGTGACGTTATTCTGGCGGTCAATGGCTATCCTGTCGGAGAATACAGCAGCAATTACCTTGTGTGGCTCTCTTTTAAGGACACGCATCGAGCGAGCGTGCTGGTCCGGAAGCAGGACGGTGCGGAATTCACTATTTATTATCCTGAGGACGTAAAAGGTGTCAGCTTGCCTCGCCGCTGATGGAGGCGCCCGGCATGAGCTAGGTTCCTGTTTTCCTCTCTCTCAATTTCTCGTCGATGAGCGCTTCAAATGACTTTGATCCGGTCAGGCCGCCGCTGGCCAGGGCGCTTTCGATATGGCGGATCTCATCCACGTTGAGCCCGCTTGCGAGGTACTGCCGGTAGTTTGCAATGCGCTCCTTTCTCTCCTGGCCCAGTGCAGCATAATCCGGATGATCATCGAGCCAGTCAGTGTCGGATTTCCCGACCCGCATGCGGTAGCTGCTGTAGGGATACTGATGCGGTGCACGAGCTAGCCCTGCCAGCGCTGGCAGGCGTTCGATGTAGTGCATGGTGGTGAGAAACCATTGCCCGGGCTGAACCGGGCTTGATCTGAACCGGCGCTCCCAGGGTGATTCGCCCTCACACAGCCGGACGCCACGTGTTACGCGGCAAGACAGCGCCTTCACAAATTGCGAGAGCGCGTCGGCCTCAGCGGTTGGCGTGACGAGCAGATGTATCCTGTCCGGCAGCAGCGCCCAGGCGTGTATGTTGACGGGGTTATTTTCCCGCAGCGTGTATAAATGACCAATGCAGCGGATATAGTCTGCGCGGCGGCGCAGAAGCTGCATCTTGTTTGCCGTCTTCCTGACGATATGATGAGGAACGCCAGAGACGAGCAATCTATCTCTTTCAGACATGCTTTCCCCCACACGGGTTGTCCAGATAAAACACATAAGGAATACTGTTTTTTATGTCTTTGTATTATTCGAAACACCAGGCTGGATAAGCTCGTTCGAAATGCGCTTCGTGCACTGGATCTTTCTCTGTTATCTGATGCTCTACAGTACGCCGTAGTGCGCCAAAGACCAGAGCAATAAAAGGAAATCTTATTTTTACGATAATTAGTAGTCGGGCGAGTATGTCCAGGAGATGGGCGATTTTAGTGAAACTATTTTTTCTGAGGTTAAAGTAAAGGAAAGGTTATATTTACTAAATATTATGCTGGCATAATGCCATTACTTTCAGTGCACAATAATAAAAATCCTGTACGCGTTCTCTTACAGAAAAATAGGATATTCGCCATATCGCCGCTGGAGCACTTCTTGCGAGCATACTCCCCACGGGCGCCGGTCAAGGATTGACGCGTCGGCATCCCTAGGCCGGCACGGCGCCCGTACTTCCCCAGGATCAATACAGCCACAGGCATCAGTTAGCGAATGCCGTAGCCCCTGACCGCCAATGCACTTCAAGGAGGAGGTCATGGCCAGGCACCTTCGCAGGTTTCTCTGGAATCACTCCCTACAAGCACTGCATTGGATGCTGCACTCGAAGAGTGTGGTGGGCCGACAGGCCCGGATGCGGGCCAACGGTTCTGTTGCGGCAGGGCTCCCCAGTTGCATATTAGCAAATATTGTTGAAGTCTAATAATTTGGCCTGTATTATAAGATAACTGCGCAAGGGATGGCAGATGTATAGTATTGATTGGACGAAAACAGCTATCAAGCAACTAAGAAAAGTTCAGCCGGAGAGACAACGCAAGGCGATTCTTGTTGCGGTGGAGGGACTGGATAGTTGCCCAACCAACGCTGCGAACGTCAAGGCACTAAAGGGGCATGAGGTGGGCTACCGTCTGCGGGTTGGTAGCTACCGGGTGCTGTTCGATCTGGATGACGGTGTACGGATCATTACGGTTCAAGAGGTGAAAAAGCGAGATGAGCGGACCTACTGAAGTCGCAAAAGGCAGGGCACAGATTATCTGCGACACAAGTGGCAACCCACTGTATGCCGTGGTGCCGTTCGATGAATATCAGGCGCTGGTTGATGCTGATAGTCGCGTTACTATTCCGCATGAGGTCGTGGCTCTGATGATTGAAAAAAATATCAGCCCCATGGCTGCATGGCGCAAGCATCGCGGGCTTTCCCAGGCGCAATTGGCCGACAAGCTGGGGGTTACCCAGGGCGCTGTGGCGCAGGCTGAAAAGAGAGGTAACAAACCCCACATTGAAACTTTGCGCTCCTGGGCAAAGGTGCTTGGCTGTGACGTGGCGCAGTTGACGGAGTTGGCGGATTAGGATGAACGAAAGGGAATAAAAGGGTCAGGCTTCCCAATTCTCACAGCGTCTCGCGCCAGTCAGTCTGCCTTGCCGGGATGGCAAACACGGATGAATCGGGCGCTGCATCTCTTCCTGGAGGAGCATAACCCAGCTGATTTATAGGCTGCGAATACTGTTTGCTTTTCGCGAAGCGTCATAGTTTGGCTTCATGTTCTCGCAACGCATGAATTTCCGCTTCGGGTAGCCCTGTTAGGTCAGCAATAGTGGCATTGTGCATTTGCCTCCCTCTGGTACCGTTGCTCAGAAAGTATACGCTCATTATCGTCGAGCCGGGCATTGCGTCATCATCCATGATCGTTGCGATACGGATGATGACGCGATGAACTCGGCGTGTCTGTCAGCCGGTCTCGTTTTCCTCAGAAGATATTCACGTCCCCCATCGGATGGGGCTGACTCCGGAATCGCCCGTTCGCCACACAAGGCCCGTTCGAGATATGGATCTCGATATACGAGGGGTCAGTGAAGTTGCCCACGCCATTGCCAAAGAAGGCGTTGAAGATATACGGCCCCGGACAGACAGGGCTGGTGGGCAGATACAACGGCTCACCGCCAGCCGGGTAGTTGATCGGCGCCGGGTCGACAAAGGTGGGCGGGACAGATGGCGCTACGGTATTGGCGATAATGCCTATGGTGGCCGGCATCGGCACAAGCATTGGGCAGGGCGGCGGGCCGCTCAGCGCTATGGCAAGGTGATACAGAGACACACCGGTGTGTAGCGGGAAGCTGCCGGGCGGGTCGTAATCCACGTGGGTGTGCAGGTGCACATGACAGGTGGCGGGCGCAAAGCCGGGAACGATCAGCGTCAGCGGACCATCAAAGTCCGTCACAAAGGGCAGCATGCCGGGCGGCATCGGTGCACCCCGTTGTCGCGAATGTCAGCAGCCAGTGCCTTGCCGGCACACAGGACTAGCAGTGTGAGTGCAGCCAGGCGCAGTAGCCTGTAAGTCATGGGGTTGCTCATGGTCATCTCCTTATGGTTGTTTGCCCCCGGCGGTTATATCCAGACGATACGCCTGGAAGAGGGGAGAGCTGCACATCCATTAAGGAAAAATGAGGTTTCCCGTTTTGAGTATCTGGCCGTCACACACGGCTGATGGGTGATCAGTACTTCCTGAGCGCACGGGCCAGGTCGATGAGGATGGCACGCTTGCTCTTGTCCAGCTCCCGGAGGTGGCGTTGCAGGCGCACCAGGTCGGCGCGCCAGGGCTCATTGGGTAGCGGTTTTCCCGGCGCGGTGGGTTGGCTGGCTTCCAGTATCAGGTAAAGGTCGGATACCTTGGTGTCGAGCGCTGCCGCGAGTTGCGCGAGCAAGGTGATAGACGGCTGCTGCAGACCTCGCTCGATACGAGAAAGGTTGCTGGCATCCGTGCCGGCCCGGAAGGCGACGTCTTCCAGGGTCTCAAAGCGGTTCTCCCGCTGACGTCTGAGTATCGTTCCAATTTTCATCCCCGGATTGTGCAAAGTGATTCAAGACCGCGCCATGCGCCACAGTTCATATTGGTATAATGATTGTTGCGTTATACGCAAATGCGATGGCGAAGGCAAAGTATCATGCGGGAAAGCCGCAGAAAAACGACGGATGGTAGCTGCCTCTCGTCAGATGTTTCCGAACAGTGCGTGGAATTCTTCTTCTGAAAGGAGTGCCCGGTAGGCCCGCAAAAAGCGTCTGGAGAGCCAGTTCAGGCGAAGGTTCATCAAGCGGTGGGAAATAGCAAACGCCATACTGCGGAGAAGGCTGCCCTGATAGCGTTGGTGGACTTGCCACAGGGCGTCCCGGCGCTCGTTCGGGAAGTGGATGCCGAGACGATGGTCGATGAGCAGATCCAGTTCCTGCCTTGCAAGGGCGCGTTGCCGGTCAGGCGGCGGTGACGGCGGCACATCGTGGTAGAGCGCCACGATGTGCCGTTCGTACTCCTGTCGGGTGAGCAGCGGGCCGTGATTCACCTGCAGGCTCCGCTAGATTTTCCCGTATACGCCTTGCACCACTTTTTCGCCATACAGCTTCCGTAATATATCAGGATCGGCCAGCACCAGGTGTTCGTCGCGGCTGACCTCCATCAGTTGTTTGTAACGACGCTCTGGCAATATGTTGGCGATATCCTTCTGGAAGGCAAGCGTTATGTCATTGAAACACCGAATGAACTCCACCTGTTCTGCTGGTGTGAGCTTCTTTTGCTCCCGTTCCTGTGTCAGATGGGTGTGGTTCAGCTCCAGCCGCTGTTTTGCATGCAGCAGGTAATGCCGCTCTTTCTCGTTGACGTTGCCTAGCCGGAAGGCAATCTCGCGGTCGAACAGCGTCATGGCAAAGTTCATCTCGTCGACGGGGCCGTTGTCCTTGCGAAAATGCCGGTCATAAGCCTGCTTGACGCTGCGAATGAAGCGTATTTCTTGCAGTGAGGGTTTTTTGAACCAGGACCCGGATGAGCCAGATGAGCCTGAGGACCCTGAAGAACCGGATGAACCAGACGATGAATCTGACGATCCTGAATCCGTTGCGCCGACACAGGCGGCCAGCTCGCCGCTGACGCCGGCATGTTTGTCGAAGGGCGAACGGCATGGCCCGAAACGGACCTTGCCATAGGTGCCAAAGGTCAGCGATGACAGGGCGTAACCCCGCGCTCCGCTGACCAATATACCGGCCGGGTAGAGAATACGATTGGCGGCCTGATGGCAGACGCCGTTGACGAGGTAACAGCGGATACCCGCCTTCTCGTCAGAACCGGCGATGCGGTCCGCTCTGCGTGTACTGCCTGTGCCTGAGTTGAAGGCGCTGCCGCCGGTGCTGCCGCCCCAGCAGCCCCAGGCTTTACCGTTGTTGCCGCATCGCACATAGGTGTGGTCGGCGGCGTTGGCCATCAGAATAGTCGGGTATTTCATTGCTACGAGCGTACCCATGATATATCTCCCTGGGTGAGTGAATTACTCCATTTTCTGGATGCTCGTAGCTAGCCTACCTCGCAGGAAAGGGGCGGTGAAATAATGGCACTTTGCCATTATTTGTTGGGTCGTTAATCAGCCGCTGTTCAGCCGCTATTGGCGCGCAGCTTCATGCGTTTGGTCCTGGAAGAACGAATCCCCACCATCACCAGGCTGCGGACAAATGCACCGAGCACGCTCTCGTTCTTGCGGGGTTCTTTGCCTTTGCCCATGCGGTGCAGCTGGCGGGCAAACCACACCACCTCCATCATCGCCATATCATCAATGGCCTTGATGCCGGTGCGGCGGGGCTCCACCACGCTGTGCACAGATTCTCCGTTCAGGATGCGCCGTGGCAGGTCCGGTTCGAGTGCCAGAGGGCGGGCCACGCCAACGATATCGGTGGCGCCGCTGTCGACGGCGGCCGCCATGCCCTCGGAGGTGCGGAAGCCACCGGTGACCATCAGCGGAATGCTGATGCGGGCACGAATCTTCTCGGCGTAATCGAGGAAGTAGGCCTCGCGTTTCTGCGTGCTTTCGCGAATACCTTGCCCTGCCATCTTCGGGCTTTCATAGGTGCCGCCGGATATTTCCAGCAGATCCAGCCCTTCATTGGCCAGGGTTTCTGCGACGGTCATGGACTCTTCTTCGGTGAAGCCGCCACGCTGAAAGTCCGCAGAATTGAGTTTGATGCTGATCGGGTAAGCCGGGCCGACTGCCGCGCGAATGGCGCGATAGATTTCCAGCGGGAAGCGCATGCGGTTTTCCAGTGAGCCGCCCCAGCGGTCGGTGCGCTGATTGTGGTGGCCGGAAAGAAACTGGCTGACCAGATAGCCGTGGGCGCCATGGATCTGCACGCCGGTAAAGCCGGCGGCCTTGACGATGCTGGCGGTGCGCGCAAAGCGCTGGATGATGTCGAGGATCTCCGCTTCGGTCAGCGCGCGCGGTTTCTTGAAGTGGGGGCTCAGCGCCTTGCCGAAGGGAATGGCGGACGGGCTCAGCGTGTCGCCGGTGGCCAGCATTTTCGGGATCTGTTTGCCGGGGTGATTCAATTGCACCCACAGCTGGTTGCCGGCGTGGGTGCCGGCGCGGGCCCATTCGCGCAGCATCGGCATGTCGCGCTCGTCTTCGACCACCACGTTATGGGGTTCGCCCAGTTGGCGTTGATCCACCATGATATTGCCGGTGATCACCAGCCCGGTGCCGCCCTCCGCCCAGCGCTTGTACAGCCGCACCAGTTCGCGGGTGGCGTGGTTATCAATGGTGCCCAGGGTTTCACTCATGGCGGATTTGCCAAAGCGGTTTGGCAGGGTCACGCCGCAGGGCAGGGTCAGGGGCTGGCCGAGGGTGGTGGCGAAGGTCATGGGTCACGTTCCGTAGCAGAGGGTGGTAAGGGGGCCGCAGGCCCATTGCCGGGCGAGCAGCGCCGCGTTACGATAACTTCGATAGCTATCAAACAATGGAATCACGCTATTCAAATGTTCGATGTCCGTCAAACTGTTTTGGCGGTGCCGGCATGATTTGGCCTGATATGACCTGTGGAGGCCTCATGAACAAAGACAGCGACATGCTGGCTAAAGCCTTCCGATCTTTGGCCAACCCCAATCGCCTGAAGATCTATCAGGCGTTTGCGCGCAGTTGGGATGAAGGGCGGCAGACGTCGGTGGATGAGGTGCCGGCAGGGTGCCTGCTGGCGGAGGCGATCAAACGGCTGAATATCGGCGCGCCCACGGTGTCGCACCATATCCGCGAATTGGTCGATGCGGGGCTGATAACGACTCACCGTCAGGGGCGGCAGTTGTTCTGCGCGATCGAACCCGATATGCGTGAACAACTGCGCCGGTTCTTTACTGGTGCCGAGGTGACACCGGATCAGTGAACTCCCGCGTCAGCGAATGTCCGGCAGGCTGCCCCAGGCGCCGACAGTAATGCGCTGCTCTTCCTTGATCGGGGTACACGGCACGCACTGCATGGTGAAGTCGTTCGGTGAGACAAACAGTAGCCCGCGTGCCATATGCTCGGTCGCCGTGTGGGCGGCGCGGTAGTCTCGCTCAGCGCCAGGCATGCCGCCCGTGCAATTGCCGGTGGTGATGCACGTCATGTGGCCGCCGATATTCTGCGCACATTCCTGCATGCGTGACTCGACATTGCGCAGACACGCGGCGCGCTGATCCTCCATCAGCAGTGCCGCACCCATGGCAATGTTGCGCCGCGCTCCCAGCGCCCGACGCAGTGCCTGGTCGGGTTTCAGGCTGCATCGGGTGCGTTCCAGGAAGGCCTCCATGTGCGCGGTAAAGCCGTGCCAGTGCAGGCGCGAGCACAGAATCAGCCCGTCTGCCTGTTGCAACTCACCACGCATGAACGTATCCAGCCCGTCACGTACGCGGCAGCACCGATCGCCGATACGCTCAAGATCATTGCGGCAATTGCAGCAGCGGGCGACCGGGTCGGGAATGAACTGGTCAATAAAGCGTATGTTGGCATAGCAGCCCACCGAAATGGCGCCGCGCAAGGCGGCGCGTGCGAAACCCATGATGAGCGCGTCATGGCGGCTTCCGGAAACAAGCACGAGTATCTTGCGCGCATTGGCGCGGTATTGTTGTGTCGTCATTTTTCACAACCCCATATTTTTTGCGTTTTGTTTCTGGTGCCCCGTGATGTCACGGTGACATTATTTTTTTAAAGAGAAACAATTGCTATGGTAGGTGGCGTCACTGGAGCGCAAGAAGGCCCGGCGCATCACCGACAGTCATTCTGTCTTTGATAAGAAGGAGGCACAACGAAGTTTAATTTGGCGTGATGAAATTAAACTTCACTATAAGATGATGTTCGTAAGCTTGCGCCGTAACTTCCCCGGGTTACGGCGTTTTTTTTGCATTTTCTCTATGTTTTTGAAAGGTATGATTTCTTTTATTTTGCTTTCGATAAGATTAAAGCATGATGTCTGAATGCCACTATTCTTCGGGGACGTCAGTGCTGCTATCGTCGGGTGGGTTCTGTGTGGGAAGAATAGTATGTTTGCTGCATTTCCGGTCGCGGCGCTGCGCGCTTATGAAGCGCTGGCGCGCACGCTCAATGCGAAAGAAGCGGGGAGTGAGTTGGGGGTAACGCCGTCGGCGATTTACCACCAGGTACGTCAGGTGGAAGAGTGGCTCGGTGTGCCGCTTTTTCTCCGTAAGCATCGCGGCATGGAGTTGAGCGACGCCGGGCAGCGCTTCTATGGTGTGCTTCACAGTGCCTTCCTTGATATTGCGGTTTGCGTCAGCGAGATCAGCCCGGCGCCGCAACCCTCCAGTGTGCGCATTTCTGTGCCGCCGGCATTTGCCGAGTTCTGGCTGGTGCCGCGTCTCGATACCTTTCAGCGCCGCCATCCTGAGGTGGCGTTGCGCCTGGAAACCGTGGTCGAGCCGCCGGACCTGAACCGGGAGGCACATATCGATGTGCTGATCTGTGACATTGACCGGGACGCTGCGGGATTGGTGAGACACGCGGAACTGACAGAAGACATCGGCGTGTATGGCAGCCCGTCGCAGGTGGCGCGCGCATCCTATGTGCCGTCGGCGTTGTTGGCGCTGCCCGGGCAGGCGAGCGCGCAAGACGCGTCGGGCTGGTACGCCTGGATTGCGGCAGCGCGAGAAACCTGGCTGGAGGACGGGGTAGCGTGGCGCGAGTACCCCCTCCAGACTCTGGCGATACAGGCGGCAATCGCCGGGCAGGGGCTGATTCTGGCGAGCACAGCGTTGGTGTCAGACAGCGTAGCCCAGGGGCGATTGATGCCCTATCGGCCCGATGTGACGCTGGCGGGTAAAGGCTATACATCACTGACATTGCCAGGGCGTGAACGGCATCCTCCTGCGCGGATGTTTCTGGATTGGCTGTCGGAAGCGTTTACGGCACCTCGGCAGGGTCGTTAGGCTGGCGCATACATTCGGTGAGCGGTCGTACCATGGTGCGAGACGTCCCTTTTTCCTATAGTGTCGCCTCACGCTTTCGATATCAGGTTTGCTCCCCATGCGCTTGCGTTCCCCGTCCCGCTCCGTTCAGGTTGCCATCGTGCTTGGCGTGCTGCTTCTTATATGGTTGCTTTCTGGTGAACGGCAGTCATTTCGTGATCAGGTGCCGGAGGCTGACACGGAAACAGAACGCGCCGCCACACTGAGCCGGGTGGAAGTGCGTGATCAGACGGCTGAGCAGTATCAGGCGCGTGTCCGCGCTCAGGGGCAGCTGCTGCCCTGGCGGGAATTGGCGCTGCGCGCACGGACCGCGGGGCAGGTGGACAAGCTGCTGGTGCGTGAAGGCGCCAGGGTCAATCGTAATGCAGTGATTCTGGAGCTGGATCAGGAAGACCTTCCCGCACGGCTGGCCCGCACGGAGGCAGAGCTTGCCGCGCAGCGGGCCGAGCTTGCCGGCGCAGAGCGCCTGCAGGGGCGCGGTCTGAGTTCGGAGAGCGAGCTGCTGCGCTTGCGCAGTACTCTGGCGCAGGCGGAGGCAGAGCACGCTGCGCTGCGTCAGCAGATGACGCATACCCGCCCGCGCGCGCCGTTTGCCGGGGTGATCAATCGGCTGGTGGTAGAAGAGGGTGACTTTTTGCAGGTTGGCGAGGTGTATGCCGATCTGGTGGAAGACCAGCGGCTCAAGGCCAGCGCCTGGGTCAGCCAACGGGACATCACGGATGTTGCCCCCGGGTTGCCGGTGCAAGTGACCTTGCTGGACGGGGAAGTGCTCGACGGTGAGGTGATCTTCGTGGCCAGCCGTGCCGATGAAAGTACCCGCAGTTACCGCGTTGACGTTGAGGTTGCCAATCCGGCGCAGCGGCGCCTGGCGGGCGCGAGCGCGACGCTGGACATCGCCTTGCCTGAACGGCCCGCGCATCGCCTCTCTCCGGCGCTGCTGGTGCTGGATGATGACGGCAAGCTGGCGGTGCGGCACCTGGATGACGACGACCGGGTGCTGCTCACGCGGGTGCGCCTGCTCAGCGCCACCAGCCGGGCCGCCTGGGTCAGCGGGCTGCCCGAGCATGTGCGGTTGATCACCGTCGGGGGCGGTTTTGTCGCCGAGGGCGACCAGGTGGATCCGCGGCAAGAGGCCGAAGAAGAGACCAAAGAAGCACCTCCGAGCACGCCAGGGGAAGGTCAGACCGGTGAGCTGTCCTGATGCGTACACTGATTCTGGCGGCGATGAATCGCTCACGCACGACGCTGCTATTGCTGCTGTTTCTGTTGATCGGCGGCGCCGCAGCGTGGCAGATGATTCCCAAGGAATCCAACCCGGATGTCACGACCCCCTGGGTCTATGTGGTGCTGACCCTGGAAGGCGTCAGCCCGGAAGATGGCGAGCGCCTGCTGGTGCGGCCCATGGAGCAGGAACTGCGCGCCATTCAGGGTGTGCGCAAGATGACGGCCCAGGCGTCGGAGGGCTATGCCTCGATCACGCTGGAATTTGATGCCGGCTTTGATCCGCGCCGCGCCCTGGCCGACGTGCGTGACCGGGTGGATATCGCCCGCGCCAAGATTCCGGATGAAGCCGAAGAGCCACGCGTGCGGGAAGTGAATGTTGCCCAGTTCCCGGTATTGTCCATCGGCCTGTCCGGTCCCCTGTCTCAGCCTGAACTGGTGATGATTGCACGCGAACTGCGTGAGGCCATCGAGGGCGTGCCTGATGTGCTGGAAGTGGATATCGGCGGGGAGCGAGAGGACCTGCTGGAAATTGTTGTCGATCCGCTGGTCCTGCAAAGCTACGGCATCAATTTCGACACACTGTTCAGCCTGATTTCCCGCAACAATCGCCTGGTGGCAGCAGGCAGCCTGGATACCGGCGCCGGCCGTCTGGCATTGAAAGTTCCCGGTGTGATTGAAGAGCTCGAGGACGTGTTGTCGATGCCGGTGAAGGTAGATGGCGACCGTGTGGTGACCTTTGGCGATGTGGCCAATATTCGCCGCACCTTCAAGGACCCGATGGGCTATGCCCGCATCAACGACCAGCCCGCTGTCGTGCTGGAAGTTTCCAAGCGCGCGGGCGCCAACATTATCCATACCATCGATGCGGTGAAGGCATTGCTGGAAGAGGCCCGGCCGATGCTGCCGGAAGATCTTCAGATTGATCTGATCATGGATCAGTCCGCCGACGTGAATGATGTGCTCTCCGAATTGCTCAATAATGTCACCACGGCCGTGGTGCTGGTGTTGATCGTGATTCTGGGCGCCATGGGTGTGCGTTCCGCCATGATGGTGGGGCTGACCATTCCCGGTGCGTTTCTGACTGGCATCCTGATGATCTGGGCAGTGGGTTATACCGCCAATATCGTGGTGCTGTTTTCGCTGATTCTGGTCGCCGGCATGTTGGTGGATGGCGCCATCGTTGTGGCCGAACTGGCGGACCGCAATCTGCGCGAAGGGCAGTCGCCGGATGATGCCTGGGCCAACGCCGCCATCCGCATGGCCTGGCCCATCATCGCGGCGACGGCCACAACGCTGGCTGTATTTGTGCCGCTGCTGTTCTGGCCCGGCATGGTCGGTGAGTTCATGAAGTATCTGCCCGCCACGGTGATCCTGTGCCTGATCGCCTCGCTGCTGATGGCGCTGGTGTTTTTGCCCACGCTGGGCAAAGTGCTCAGCCGCCGCCACCCGCCGGGCGAGCCGCTGATCACTGAGGGCGGGCGGGCGTATCGCCGCGCGCTGAGCGGGCTATTGAAAGTCCCCGGGCTGACACTGCTGGCGGCGCTGCTGCTGATCATGCTGGTGTATCTGGCTTACGGCCGTTTCAATCATGGTGTGGAATTTTTCCCGGCAGTGGAACCGGATTCAGCCCAGCTGCTGGTGCGCGCACGCGGCGATCTGTCTGTGGAAGAAAAAGACGCCATCGTGCGTACCGTGGAGCGGCGCCTGGGCGGACTGACGGAAGTCCGCGCGCTATATGCCCGCTCTTTCGCCGCGGCCTCCAGCCAGCAGGGCTCGGATGTGATTGGCGTCTTGCAGTTTCAGTTGATTGATTGGCACCAGCGTCGCCCGGCCCGTGCGATTCTGGATGACATGCAGGCGCGTGTGGATGACATGCCTGGCGTGGTGCTGGAATTCCAGGAGCGGGAGCAGGGCCCGGCGGCGGGCAAGCCGGTGCAGCTGGAAATAAGCGCACGCGATCCGGCGCTGGCGGATGAAGCGGTAGCGCAAATCCGTGCAGAAATGGTGCGGCTGGGTGGCTTCAGCGGGATCGAGGACAACCGCAGCTTGCCGGGAGTGGAATGGCGTTTGCGCGTGGACCGCGAAGAAGCTGCGCGTTTCGAGGCGGATGTCACCAGCATTGGCAGCGCGGTGCAGATGATTACCACCGGTTTGCTTTTGGCGACCTATCGCCCCGTGGATGCTATTGATGAAGTGGATATTCGCGTACGCATGCCCGATGCATGGCGCAATCTTGATCAGTTGCAGCGGCTGACCCTCAACACCAATCGCGGCCAGGTGCCCCTCAGCCAGTTCGTGCAGCTAGAACCGGCGCCGAAGGTCGGGACCCTGCATCGTGTGGATGGACGCCGTGCGGTAACCCTGCGGGCAGAACTGGCGCCGGGGCATCAGCTGGACGAACGGCTGCGCGCGTTACGTCCGGTGCTGGATGACTTGCCGGAGGGCGTTATGCTGTCGATGGCGGGCGAGCAGATGGACCAGCAGGAAACGGGGGAGTTCCTGGTGGCGGCATTCTTTGTGGCGATCTTCATGATGCTGATTATTCTGGTGACCCAGTTCAACAGCATTTTTCAGGCCATGCTGGTGTTGTCCGCGATTGTATTTTCCACGGCCGGCATTCTTATCGGCTTGCTGGTGAACAGCCAGCCATTTGGTGTGGTGATGGTGGGCATGGGCATCATCGCGCTTGCCGGTATTGTGGTGAACAACAATATCGTCTTGATCGATACGTATAATGAAATGCGAGGGCAGGGCATGACGCCTGCGGAAGCGGCGCTGGAAGCCGGTTCATTGCGTCTGCGCCCCGTGCTGCTCACCGCCGGTACGACGGTGCTGGGGCTGATGCCCATGGTGCTCGGCATCAACGTCAATCTGTTTGAGCCCAGCCTGGGGTTCAGCGCACCATCGACCCAGTGGTGGGCACAGCTGTCCAGCGCCATCGCCGGCGGCCTCGCATTTGCCTCGGCACTGACGTTGCTATTGACGCCGTGCATGTTGTTGCTGGGCGCGAAAGTGGGTGACTTTTTTCGTAAGGAATTCGGGGCGGAGTAAGGCCTAGGCTGGTGGTGCGCTGGTGCGCTGGTGCGCTTCGCTGCGCTCAGCACACCCTACGGCAGCCCTGAGCAAACGTAGGGTGTGCTGAGCGAAGCGCACCGCACCGCACCGCACCGCGCATCCCGCACCCACCCTCCCTATCACCCCATCACCCACAATGCTCAAACGCCAACCGATTCCGCATCCGCGTGTGATGCACAATCATCGGAAAATTGCGCAACAACACCTCCGGGTCACGCGGTGGCAATGCACATTGTTCACACGCCGCCAGACTACGCCGCTCGATACTGAACGTATCCCGCACCGAGAACGGCTCTACCACCGTCTGTAACGCATCACCTTCATCACCGACTGGCGCTGCGCCATGGAACGCGCCGGTAATCTTGCCCGGCGACACTTCATAGGTGGCCAATCCCAATCCGATAAACTGAAATGCGGACCACCGCTGCGGTGCTTCATCGAACAGCCGCACCGATTGCCCGCCGGTGCCCACCATCACCTGCATATAACCCACGGGCGTATTGCCGCCATAGGCCATCTTTTGCGAACGCTGGTACACATGGTCATGCCCCACCAGCAGCAGATCCACCCCATAGCGCAGCAGAATATCTTCCTCCAGCGCCACCAGGGTAAAGTTCGCCGGGCTGCGGCCCAGCTGATCCGTCCAGATCGGGTAGTGCTGCATCACCGCGATAAAGTCAATCTCACCGCGCAATCGCGCCAGGGCGGCGGCCGCCAGATCGATCTCCATATTCACCAGCTCTTCCGCCAGCGAAAAATCCTCGATCAATGCGCCCGCACTGCTGACCAGAAAATGCACACGGTTCATGCGGAAAGAATAAAAGGTACTGCCTTCGTTGTTGCCCACCACCGACAGGCGCGGGTCCGGATGCGTCAGGCGGCTCTTGAACGCCTGGCCAGACTGACGCCCGCCACCGTCCTTGGCTTCGTGATTACCCGGCGCCGCCATGGTGATGGTGGATGCCAGCAACGGCTCCACTTCACTGAACCACTGATCCCACACCGGCTGGTTGCCATCGGCATAGGACAGGTCGCCAGCCAGTAGCAGCAAATCTGTGGGATGCTTCAGCGCTTCTTCGGTGACACGGTGCGCGCGACCACTGACGCCGTGATCACCAAAGTGCATGAACCGCCAGGTGTCCTGCGGCACCGGGTCCAGCCAGAAAGTACGCGACCAGCCGCCCTGATCCGAGCCAACGCGGTAGCGGATGGGCCGCTCCGGGTCCAGGCCACGCAGCGTCACCCGGTGCGTCTGCGCATTGACCCCGAAGGTGCGTTCCACGGTGCCGGTGGTGCCGCGAGGGAAGGGGCGCCGTGCATCCTCCGCATCGCTCAGACGTGCCACCGGTTGATCGAAGACCACCATGGACTGCGGCGCATTCAGGCCGTCGGTAAACCAGGTGAGTGTGCGGGTGGTGTGCGGATCTTCCAGCACACTGGCATGCACGCCGCGCGGCGCATGGCTGTCACTGGACGGTGTCCCGGGCGTGCCCGGTGTGACCGGCTGCGGTGTGGTACCGTTGCCCGCCGAACCGCCGCCTCCGCAGGCACTGGTCCCCGCCGCCAGTGTCGCACCGGCCAGCCCTTGCAGCAGCGTGCGCCGTGTGGAAGAAACCTTGCTGTCAGCCATTGTCACCGCCTCTCGTATACTGAAAGGCGACAGGGTCACCATGCATTATGTCAGTCGAGTGACGCGGAGGGCGATGGCAACAAAATACGGACAGAGATTGGACACAGTGTTACGCCTTTGTCGAAAATGCGGTTCCTTGAGCGATGATAGGGCGTTGGTGTCAGGCGCTGGTGCGTTGGTGCGCTTCGCTGTGCTCAGCACACCCTACGGCAGCCCTGAGCAAACGTAGGGTGTGCTGAGCACAGCGAATCGGACTGGCGCACCAGCGCACCGCCTCCCAACTTAAAAGAACGCCCCCTTGACCTAAAGCAAGGTTCAGGTCCCAAACTCCACCCCGACCCCTTGCAGGAGCACCACAATGACAACCACTCCACGCCCCGCCGGCAAACGCGAATGGTGGGGCCTGGCGGTCCTGGTACTGCCCACACTGCTGCTGGCCCTGGACATGACCGTGCTGCATCTGGCCGTGCCGCACCTGAGCGCCGACCTGAAACCCACCAGCGCCCAGCTGCTGTGGATACTGGATATCTACGGCTTCATGATTGCCGGCTTTCTGATCACCATGGGCACCCTGGGGGACCGCATCGGCCGCCGCAAGCTGCTGTTGACCGGCGCCGTTGCCTTCGCTATCGCCTCGGTGCTGGCGGCGTTCTCCACCACTGCCGAAATGCTGATCGTCACCCGCGCATTGTTGGGTGTGGCCGGCGCGACGCTGATGCCGTCCACCCTGTCCCTGATCCGCAACATGTTTGAGGTGGACCGCGAGCGCACCGTGGCCATTACCGTATGGATGACCGGCTTTATTGTCGGCAGCGCCCTCGGCCCGCTGGTGGGCGGCGCATTGCTGGAGTTTTTCTGGTGGGGCTCGGTGTTCCTGCTGGGCGTGCCGGTCATGCTGCTGTTGCTGCTGGCAGGCCCCTTCCTGTTGCCGGAATTCCGTGATGAATATACGGCCAAGCTCGATTTCACCAGTTCACTGATGTCCATCGGCACGTTTCTCGGCGTGATTTACGGCCTCAAGGACATGGCCCGCAACGGCGTCAGCCTGACAGCCCTGGTGGTGATTTTCCTCGGGCTGTTGATTGGCTATCTGTTTATCCGGCGGCAACGCCGCTTGCTTGTGCCCATGTTCGACATGGCGCTGTTTATGAACCGCGCCTTTACGACCTCGGTGATTGCCCTGATGCTGACCATTCTTGCGATCTCCGGTGCCTGGCTGATGGTGTTCCAGTACCTGCAGGGCGTGCTCGGTCTGTCGCCGTTCCGCGCCGGGCTGGTGATGGTGCCCGCCACGCTGGTGCAGGTGTGCGGTTCATTGTTTGTGCCCTGGTTGGCGCGGCGCGTCAAACCGGGCGTGCTGGTCAGCAGTGGCCTGCTGGTGTCCGCCGTCGGCTGTGCGCTGATGGCCCAGGCTAACGGGATGGATACCCTCGGCTTCCTGATCGCGGGCACCATCGTATTGGGCATCGGCGTGATGCCGATGGTCATCCTCGGCACCGATCTGGTGGTCAGCTCCGCGCCGCCCGCCAAAGCCGGTGCTGCCGCTGCCACCTCGGAAACCGCCAGCGAACTCGGCATGGCACTCGGTATCGCCGTTATCGGCAGCATCGGCGCCGCCGTCTACCGCCTGCGCCTCGCTGACGCCTTGCCCAAAGACCTGCCCGCCGATCTGAGCATGGTCGCCCTGGACACACTGGGCGGCGCCCTGAATATCGCCGAAGAACTCGGCGGCGCCCAGGGCGAAGCCATACTGCTCGCGGCCCGTAACGCCTTCAGCCTGGCGTTGCATACCAATGCGTGGATCGGTGCAGCGATTGTGGCGGGCACAGCGGTGTTTACGGCGCTGTTTTTGAAACACTTGCCAGCCCAGAAGCCGGAGGAGCCGGAAGCAGACGAAGCCGTGGCCTGAGAGGCGGTGTGATGGTGCGGGTATGGTGCGCTTCGCTGCGCTCAGCACACCCTACGGCGGGTAGGATGTACGTAGGGTGTGCTGAGCGCAGCGAAGCGCACCATCGCACCATCGCACCATCGCACCACCCCAACCCTGCCAGGTAATCCCGAAATGCTTCGAGAAGGCAACGCTTTCAGCCGGAACGGCTATGCGGCAACGAAAAAAAACGCCACACCGCCCGAAACTGCTGCCCCCAATAATAATACGCCTCCGAAAACATAAACCCCGACCGCGTCCGCCAACTCCTGAACAACGTCGTGGGGGTAGGCGAGGGGTGCGCATCAAGCCCTTGTTGCCGGGCAATGACGATTGCGCGGCGCATATGTAACGGGTCGCTCACAATCAGCACGCGGCCTATGTTGTGTGCGGTGATGATTTTCCGCGCGTGAATCAGGTTTTCTTCCGTTACCGTCGATATTTCCTCAACGAGGATGTCCGCCGCGGGCACGCCGGCAGTGATGGCGTAGTCGCGTGCTGCGGCAGCTTCCGATAGGGATTTGCCCGGGCCGATGCCGCCGGTGAAGATCAGCGTATTCACGATGCCCTGTTGATACAGCCACACCCCGTGGTTGATGCGTTCGCGAAAGACGGGAGAGGGCTGGTCGCCCCATACGGCGGCGCCGAGGACTACTGCTGCATCGGAGGGCGCATCGTCGTATTCATCGGCATAGAGATAGATGCTGACGACAAGGCTGCTGTACCAGGCCAGTGGCACGATAATCAGAACGGCAATCAGTGCTGTCCAGGCGCGGCGTGTTCTTGTCATATCGGCAAATTTCCTTTTATGCCCGGGCGCTTTTCACAACCCCAGAATTACCCCATAAAACAACACCAGAAACCCGCCAATCTCCCCGGCGATCAAGGCCCACATAAACGCCACCATCAACCCACCCGGCAAGGCGCCTTTGCCCAGCCGGTGCGGTTTGCGCAGCTGGTTGTCGGTATCGGCCAGCCAGCCGTGCAGCACATAGGACAAGACCGCAGCAGCAAAGAAGACGATCTGCACGGCCACCGCTATGGTGTTGACGGTCTCCGACAACACGCTCAACTGCGCGAACTTCGCCAGTAACAGGCAGGCAAAGGCATACAGCAGGGCAGTGCGGTGGGCAATGTTCACATAGGGATGCGCTTCCGCAGATTCACGGGTGTGGATTTGCTGGTATTTCCAGACGCCGGTGAGCAGGCCGACAAGGAAGAAGCTGCCAGCGGCGAGGATGGCGAGGGTTTCAGCGGCTTGCATCGGGGCGGGCCTCCACGCTGACCAGCATGCTGCGCTCCAGTAACCAGCCGCGCAGGCGGCGGGGGAGCAGGTTGGTGTAAATGGCGAATTTGTTCAGCAGGCCTGGCACATACACCACCTTGCCGGCGTACATGGCGTTGATGCAGCGGCGCACGACTTCCGGTGAGGTCATGATGCCGGTCTGCTTTTTCACGTTCTGTCCGGCGCTGTCCAGGAAGGGGGTCATTACAACGCCGGGACAGGCGGCGGTCACACTGATGGGGCTGTCGCGCAGTTCGTAATCCAGCACTTCGGAGAAAAAGCGCACGTAACCTTTAGTGCCAGAGTAGGCGGCGTAGCGGGGCGTGGGCAGGATGCCCGCCAGGGAGGCGACGTTCATCAGATAGCTGCGTTGCCCGTGGGCGCGGGCGTGCTGCAAAAAGCCGTGGCTGAGGGTAGTCAGGGCGGTGACATTCAGGTCGATGTCGCGTTGCACACCCGCCAGATCCTGGTCGGCAAAGGCAGCCCAGAAGCCGGTGCCGGCATTATTGACCAGCACGGTCAGCGTATCGCCGCCGGCGGCCAGCACTGTGTCGACCTGCGCCATCAGGCCGTTCAATGCCGTGCGGTCGGACAGGTCACAGGCGAGGGGCGTGGCTGTGATGCCATGCGCATCGGCCAGGCTGCTGGCCAGGGCCTCGAGCTGGGCCTGGCGGCGGGCGACCAGAATCAGGTTGAGGCCACGCTCGGCAAGCTGTTTGGCGATGTCTTCGCCGAGGCCGCTGGACGCGCCGGTAATCAGTGCTGTGGTCATGCGGATGTCTCTCCGGAAAAACACCACTATACGCAAGCTGCGCGGGAGGTTAAGAGGGCAGGTGCTGATTGGCGCGTCCTGCACCCTCAGCAGCGCCCTGCACCCGACCTTCACTTGACCTTTACGATGCGCTTTCACAGAGGCGCGCGTATGATGCAGATTCATTTTTATCGCCGGAGCCCACCATGCCAGACCTGATCCTGCATCATTACGCCATGTCCCCCTTTGCAGAAAAGGTCCGCGCGATGCTGGGCTACGCTGATCTGTCCTGGAGCAGTGTGCTGCATCCGACACAGCCGCCGCGCAAGATGCTGGCGCCGCTGGCCGGGGAGTACCGCAAGATCCCGGTGGCGCAGATTGGTGCCGATGTGTTCTGTGACACGCGCCTGATCACCCGGGAAATCGCGCGCTTGTCCGGCCAGCCGCGTCTGGCGCTGGCTGGCTGTGATGACAAGGTGGCGGAATTTGTCAGCAAGGCGGATCTGGAAATCTTTCTGGCCTGTGTCATCACGGCGAGTGGGCCGAAGCTGCTCTTCCGTTTCTGGCGCAGCACCTCAACGCTGACGGTGATCCGCTTCCTGCGTGACCGTATCCAGATGGGCCGTACGGCAACAGTACGGGCGGCGTCGCCGAAGCGGGCGCCGGGCGTGGTGACGGCGCATCTGGCAGATCTGGAAGCCCGCCTGGCGAACCAATCCTTCCTGTTCGGCGAGACGCCATGTGTCGCTGATTTCAGCGCCTGGCACGGGGTCTGGTTTATTCGCGAGGCGGCGGGCAGCAGCATGATTGCGCCCTACGCCAAGGTGAATGCCTGGATGGATCGCATGAAAGCCTTCGGCCACGGCGCCAGCCAGCCGATGAAAGCCAAGGCGGCCTGGGCGGCGGCACGGGATGCCGCGCCGCGGGAACTGCCGCAGAGCGAGGACTCACCCCTGCTGGGAAAGGCGGTCACTGTGACGCCATCCGATTATGGCCAGGTGCCGGTCAGTGGCACGCTGGTGGCGCAGTTGGCCGACAGCTGGGTGCTGGCCCGCGAGCATGCCGCCACGGGCACGGTGCATGTGCACCTGCCACGTGACGGCTTCGCGTTGGCGGCTCAGTAGCGCTGACCTTGGCAATCTACGCTGTAGCTGTCGCGACTTGTACGCGCCTGCTGCAGCTCGATCTTGCCGTAGGGCGGCAGGCGCCGCTGATAAGCATTCCCGCTGAAGTTGATGTGGCAGTCCATGCCGACGTCTACGGTGTTGTTGATGGTCAGGTACGCGGTGTTGCAGATGCCTTCGTAGTAGACATTGATGTGTTCACCGCTTGAGGAGTCTGTGCTGTCATACCATTGGCACACGGGCTGATACCCGGGCGAGCCCATGTTGGCGTCGTCCAGCCCCGAGGCGATATAGCTCCAGTCCTGAGCAGTGCACCCGCTGAGCGTGGCTATCACCAGCATAAACCCCATCCATGCAGCTATCCCCGATAATGTTTTCATGTGCTTCCCCGCGCTTGTGTTTCCCCGTGTCAGTACCGCCTTCTTCAGTACCGCCTTTTGTGGTCTCACCCACTTGGAGGGACTGCCGCCCGATTCTCGACAGGCAAAGGCGGCGATACGCCGTCGCCGGAACCGCCGCTTGGCATGGCGCTGCACTGCCCGCACAATGATTTCTCAACGCGCTTCATTCAGGGAGTTCTGGCGCCAATGCTGTTCTGGGAAGCACCCGAGTTTATCGTCGTGGCCGTGACAGCGATTGCCGTGGGCACCGTCATAGTCTTCCACTATGAAGTCATCAACCGCATCAACGGCTGGTGCCGGGTGCGTCAGCGCCAGACGGCCCACGATATCCGCCATCGGCCGACGGTCCTTGTTGTCATGTTTGCCTTGTTGTTTGCCCATGTCGCCGAGATCTGGCTGTTTGGCGCCAGCTACTGGCTGCTGTTGAGCATGGAGGGGTACGGCAGTATCAATGGCTATCCGGAGGTGGATCTGCTGGATGCGGTGTACTTCTCTGCCGCGACCTACACCACGGTGGGGTGGGGGGATCTGGCCGCTGCGGGCCATATCCGTTTTCTGGCGGGTACCGAAGCGCTGGTGGGCTTCATGATGATCACCTGGTCGGCGTCGTTCAGCTATCTGATCATGGCCAGAACCTGGGGCGCAGACTGAGCCTGCGCCTCAAGTTTGATCCCGCATCAGGCATCAGAGACGGCGGCCTGCCGGCACTCCTCCAGCAAGGCCGCCAGCGCGGGCTGGCCCATGGCATTCATGGCCGCGATATTGCGATCCGGTATCTGCTCCGGGTCGGGGTGGCTGTCCACGGCCTGTTCCAGGCTGTCTTCGCGCAGCAGGTGCAGGGCGGGCCAGGGCGAGCGGTTGGTGTAGTTCTCCGCATCATCGGCGCCTGTGCCGTCAAACTGGTAGTCCGGATGGAAGCTGGCGATCTGGAACTGCCCCTCCCAGCCAAACCGGTCCAGCAGCCCTTCCGCAAGATCCAGAAAATCATTGTAGTCGGCGAAGTCGCCCAGCATTTCCGATATGGCAATGACGGTGGTTTCGATCTCGCTGGCCGGCTTGCTTTCGAGCAGCGACAGCTCCGCATGCAGGTCTTCCAGCAGTGCCGCCGTGTTATGCGCATTGCTGACGGTGATGCGCACCTGATTATTTTCCAGCGGCTTGCGGGCGAAGGGGCACAGGTTCAGCCCGACCACCACGCGCGTGATCCAGGTCTGCATCTGAGCGGCAATGATCGTGTGCGAGGGGGCCTCGCGGGTGGGCGTGGTATCGGTCATGTCAGCGTATCCATTCAAGGTGCGTGCGAGGTAACAGCGTCACCGACGCGAATCACGCCGGTGTTGAGAATTTCTGCACGCAGGCCGCCATGGCCCATCAATGCCTGGATCACCCGGGTCGGGTTTAGCCCGGGCTGTTGCAACAGCTTGCCGATAACACTGCAGGGTTCGCACAGCTCGATGCCGCGCAGCCGCACCGTGCCCACCTGGAACTCGCGGCCTTCCAGCGCATTGAGCGCCACGCCACGGGTCAGCAGATTGCGGCGCAGGGCCGACGGCAGCACTGCCAGGCCATGGGCCTGATTGAACGCCTCGACCGCTTCCTGTTCGATCAGTGTGATCTGATTGGCCGGGGAGTTGTTCCGGCGATAGTGACGGTCGCCAACAATGCCGCAGCCCATGCGCACCTGCACGGCGTCATGCGCGCTGACCGGGCCGCGTGATGCGGCGGCGGTGTAGATGGCCACGATATCGGCCGCGACAGAAGACATGCCTGGCTCCTTCAATGCGGGGGCTTTGCGGCTCCCGGCGCCGCACAGTGTAGGCCAGGTCAGGCGCCAGCGCGACGTCTCATGCACGCGGGTTAACCTGCGCGGCGCCGGTGCGCGGTGTTACACTGGCGCTCTTTTCATCAAGCAGGCTTTCTTGTGACCGATACCGCGTTTTCCTCCCTGCCGTTGGCGGCCCCCATGCTGGCCAATATCGCCTCCCTGGGCTTCACCGAGATGACACCGATCCAGGCGCAGAGCCTACCGCTGATTCTCAAAGGGCAGGACGTGATTGCCCAGGCCAAGACCGGCAGTGGCAAAACCGCCGCCTTCGGTTTGGGCCTGCTGCATCCGCTCAATCCCCGCTACTTCGGCTGCCAGGCACTGGTGCTGTGCCCGACCCGCGAGCTGGCGGATCAGGTAGCCAAGGATCTGCGCCGGCTGGCGCGCGGCGCGGACAACATCAAGATTCTGACCCTGTGCGGCGGCGTGCCCATCGGCCCGCAAGTCGGCTCGCTGGAGCATGGCGCCCAGGTGATTGTCGGCACGCCCGGGCGGGTGCAGAAGCATCTGCTCAAGGGCACGCTCACACTGGATGGCCTGAACACGCTGGTGCTGGATGAAGCGGACCGCATGCTGGACATGGGCTTCTACGACAGCATCGCCGAGATCATTCAGCAAACTCCCGCGCGTCGGCAGACACTTTTGTTTTCGGCCACCTATCCGTCCGGGATCAAGCAGCTGGCCACCACCTTCATGCGCGACCCGGCGCAGATCAAGGTGGCATCACAGCACGACCCGGTGCAGATCGAACAACGGTTTTATGAAGTCGCGCCGGAAGGGCGCCTGGATGCCGTGGTGCGGGTGCTCTACAGCCTCCGGCCGACCTCCTGCGTCGCCTTCTGTTTTACCCGGCAGCAATGCCAGGAAGTGGCCGATCACCTCAACGCCAAGGGCATTTCCGCGATGGCGCTGAATGGCGATCTGGAACAGCGCGACCGCGATCAGGTGCTGGGCATGTTTGCCAACCGCAGCCTGTCGGTACTGGTAGCCACGGATGTCGCAGCACGCGGGCTGGATATCGACGCACTGGATCTGGTCATCAATGTCGAACTGGGCCGCGACCCGGAGACCCACATCCACCGTATCGGCCGCACCGGCCGCGCCGGCGAAAGCGGCATCGCCGTCAGCCTGGTGGCCCCGCCGGAAGCCCGCCGCGCCCTGGCCATCGAAGCGCAGCAAGGCACGCCGCTGAACTGGCAGCCGCTGGACAGCGTCACACCCCACGCGGATCGCAGCCCGCTGATCGCTCCCATGGTCACCCTGTGCATCGGCGCCGGGCGCAAACAGAAGCTGCGCCCCGGTGACATCCTCGGCGCGCTGACTGGCGAAGCGGGGATTCCCGGTAGCGAGGTAGGCAAGATCGCTATCTTCGACCAACAGGCCTATGTGGCCGTCGCCCGCGACCTGGCGGATCAGGCCCTGAAACGGCTGACCAGCGGGCGTATCAAGGGCAAGTCATTGCGGGTGAGAATGCTCTGACGGTACGCGTATCCATTGACCGTGGTTGTAGCAGGTGAAAATAATGGCACCTGCCATAACACACGGGAAATCAGATGCACCAAGATGACATCAAGGCGCTTTTTGACCAGCAGGCCGCCAGTTACGACACACAGTGGGCAAAAACAGCCCCGATTCGACACTGTTTGCACCTGCTTCTGGGATCGTTGTTTGCCGAGTTGCCCGCGGATGCACGCATCCTCTGTGTCGGCGTGGGAACGGGAGACGAGCTGCTTTACCTCGCAGCGCAGCATCCCGGGTGGCGTTTTACGGCTGTAGAGCCATCTGGCGCGATGCTTGATATCTGCCGCAAAAGAGCAGAAAGCGAGGGTGTCGCGGCGCGCTGTATTTTTCACGAAGGCTATCTTGATTCGCTTCCCGAGACCGCACTGCATCAGGCGGCAACATGCTTTCTCGTCTCTCAGTTCATCCTGGACCACAGTGAGCGCGCGGCGTTTTTCCAGGGTATTGCAGCAAGGCTTGAGCCGGGTGCGGTGCTGGCCAGTGCCGATCTGGCGTCTGATGTGGCCTCGCCGGAATATGACGTACTGCTGCGCGCCTGGATGAGCATGATGTCTGCGGCCGACATTTCACCGGAAGCGATAGAGCGTATGCGGAACGCTTATGCCAATGATGTGGGTGTCCTGCCTCCGGCCAGGATTGCGTCTATCATCAAGGCCGGTGGCTTTGAGCTGCCTGTGCTGTTCTTTCAGGCGGGATTGATTCATGCATGGCTTTCACGGCGCGCAAGCGAGGGGGAATGACACAAATGGCCAATAATTCCCGTATACATGTACTCACCCCGGATGATCTGCCGTTGATGCGCAAACTGCTGCGGACTTTCGGCGAGGCCTTTGGCGACCTGGACACCTATACCGCGCGGTATGCGGGCGACGATTACCTCAAGGATCTGCTTGCCAGGGATTATTTTGTGGCGCTGGTGGCCATGCACGGCGACGAGGTGGCTGGCGGGATCGCCGCGTACGAACTGAAAAAATTCGAGCAGGCCCGCAGTGAGTTCTATATCTACGATCTGGCTGTCGCAGCGCAACACCGCCGGCAGGGTATTGCCACTGCCTTGATCGAGCGGCTGCAGCAGATTGCGGCTGAACGCGGGGCGTACGTGATCTTTGTCCAGGCGGATACGGGACCAGAAGATGCGGCAGCTATTGCGCTGTACGACAAGCTGGGACAGCGCGAATCGGTGCTGCATTTTGATATCCCGGTGAAGTGAGCCCGTTACCGCAAACCGGATGATCTGCCTGCCTTCAACAAGGCACTGATCAGCGCGCTGGCTACCTGATGCCTCCCACCCGGTGACCCCGTTTGGGTGATACCCGCCTCACCCTCCTGCTCGGTAGACTGCCGTCGGGAGGAACACTTCATGAAACGAATCGATTGCAAACGGGTGAGTGTGCCGGTGGCGATGCTACTCGCGCTGGCTGGGTGTGGTGGGTCATCTGGCGGTGGTGGTGGTAGCGCCGACACGCTGGGGGTGGTAACGGACGACAATGCCACAGAGATTGCTCTGGCCGCGTATCGCAATCTGCTCGTCATCCCGTTGTTGCCACAGCAGATGGATCAGCTCGCGGAGCGGATTGTCCTGAGTGAAACAGGCACGGAGACCGGCTCTTTTCCTTGCGAAATCAGCGGCCAGGTAGAGCGCCGCGTATTGACGTCTGATCGCTATGATGAGCGTCTCAGCGCAGACGCCTGCCGATTCGAGACTGACGACTTCGACACCACAGCGCAGTTCACACTGGAGCGAGGCTTTGATCGTGACTGGCCGGAGTTCGCGCTGGCGTTCCCGCCGGGCCCATGGATGGAGGCCGAAGGGGAGCAGGACCATCATGCGCTGACCGCGCCGATGATTCTCCATGAACTGCGGTTTAGCGACGATCTGGAGTTCGACACAGAGCTCAGGGGGAGCATCACGCGCCGTTTTGGCGTGGTGGCACCGGACGTCTATCCCGCCGAGGGCGAGGATTACCGTTTCCGCTGGGAATATGAAGCGCGCGACGTACGCCTCTCGCAGGCCACCACTGAGGCCGGTGAGGATGAGCCAAGCCAGCAAACAAGGATTGATCTGGGGCGCCATGCCCGCGTGGTGGCGAACAAGGTGTTCGATATCGAGGATAACGGCAGCCTGACGCTGACGACCCGGGCAGCACAGATCGCTATCGAAGGGCGCATTCGTATCGGCGAGGCCGGATTATTTGATATCAAGGGGCCGGAGCTTGGTTTCGATCTGTCGCCAGGCACGCCGCCCTCCTTTGATACGGCACGCCTGCAGCCGGATTTTCTCGGGCTGGGGAGTATATTCGGCGTGCGTTGCCCGAGTATCGGCGTGATTGACGTGACCGGTGCCGATAATACCGGGATGCGCATCGTGTTCACCGCTGGCGCGTCGCAAGCCGTGTTTGCGCAAGTGTTCACTACCGAGGCCACACGCACGCTGCGGTTTGCCTCCTGCAGCGACTTTCTGGATATGGACCCCATGGATTGAACGGTCCATGCGGGGGCCCATTCGGCGGGCGCCCATTCGGGGAATCGGGTACCCTGCGGACATGTTCCCGTTGATTGACACGGCGAGCCTGTCCCCGGGGGACCAGTTCGCTTTTTATGAAGCTGCCTTACAGGCGCGCCTCGCGCCGTTCCGGCTGGACCGGCGCGGTGCGGCGAACGCGCCCTTTGTGGCGCGCTTGCGAGCGCGATCCCTGGCTGGCATGGATCTGGTGCACGGGCAGGGCGGCGCCCACGCCATCGGCCAGAATCGTGCCTGTGGCGCCGCCAACCCCTATCGCTACGGCCTGGTGATGGCCTTGCACGGCTGCGTTGCTGTGCAAACACTGGCGGGGCGCACCGATGTCATCGCCCCCGGCACACTGATTCTCACCGACAACCATCATTTGCCCGGCGCCTTGTCTTTCCCGCGCCGCATGAACGTGCTGACCCTGCAGGTGCCCGCCGGGCGTTTACCGCCGCAAGCGACAGCGCGCCTCGCGGCCGGGCCCGTGCTGTTTAATCCTGCACAGCGTCACCCTGCGGCGCCCCATGCTCGCCTGTTGGCCCGTTTCATGGCGGGCTTGCCGCGTCTGTCCATCCAACAGCACTCTCAACGGCATTCTCAACAGCACTCTCAACAGCGCTCTGTGCAGAGTCAGACCGAAGAGGCCGCGCACGCTGATCAACTCAGCGGCCTGCTGACCCTCGCCTTGCGCGAACAGGGCATTGTCGGCGAGGCGCCGCTGACCCACGGCGATATGGATCAGGTCTATGCCCGCGCCGCCGACATGCTCATGGCCCGGCGCCTGCACTGCGCCAACCTGACCCCCGCGCGGCTGGCCGCCGAGCTGGGCATCTCCGAACGCCACCTGTTCCGCGTGCTGACGGATACCGGGCAACGCTTTGGCCCCAGGCTGCGCCAGCAGCGCCTGGCTGCAGCGGCAGCCGACCTGGCTGATCCGTTGCAGGCACACCGCAGTGTGCTCGATATCGCCGTGGCACAAGGCTTCGTCAACCAGAGTCACTTCTCCCGCGCCTTCCGCGAAACCTATGGCTGCGCCCCCGGTGTCTGGCGGCGGCGGACAGACTAGCCCGTTTGGGGCATGGCCGCTCACCCGTACGCCTCGATAGGGTGGTTGCGATTTCATTAAAAGCCATGCAGCACACAACGGAGAGGCTGACGAGACATGGAATACCTCAATTACACGTCCCGCCTTCAGGCGGGCATCCTTCAGGTGGGCATAGTGTCTGCATTGTGCGTGGCGGGCCTGAGCGCCTGCGGCGGTTCATCATCATCCGGGGGCGGCGGGTTGCCTGCACCGCAGGGGCTGTCTGCCGAGGCCGGTAATGCCAGCCTGGTGCTGGACTGGTCTGACGTGGAGGACGCAACGGCCTACAACATTTACTACGCCACAGATCCTGATGTCGACATCGACAATCCCGGCAGCGGTAGCGGCAACTGGGACTGGATCAGCGATGTCACACCGCCCCACACCGTGGACACGCTGGATAACGGCGTGCCCTATTATCTGGTTGTCACCGCGACGGATAACAGCCGCGAAAGCGCGCCCAGCAATGAAATTACCGCCACCCCGCGTGCGGGTGTCAGTGGGCGGGATATCAAGACGCAAGGGCGCATTATTGGCGCACAGAGTTACGAGCACTCCGTCCTGGCACCGTTCTGTGAAGAAGGCAAAGTAGCCGCTGGCGGCGGCTTCCGGATTATCAGCAGCCCCACCAGCCAGAACGAAGATGCACCGGTGCAGATTCACTCTTCTTTCCCGACATCCACCGGCGCTGCCAGTAACCGCACTTACTCCTGGAACGGGCGAGCCTTCAATGACAAGAGCCCGGCTGACGGCTCCGTGATGCTGCAAAGTCAAGTCATCTGCATTGATGAACCCGATGACTTTGAATATATCCGCAACACCGGCCTGACGCTTGACGCGGGGACAAGTGATGTCTTCGGCGGCGAATGTACACAAGGCAACACGGTTATCACCGGCGGTGCATTGCTGGGCGGTGTAAACAGTGATGATCCGGGTATCCGGTTGTCCTACTCACAGCGCGACGAGGATACGGGGGCCGGTTGGTCCACCAAGCTGCATAATGTCAGTGCGGATGACCATACCAACCTCAGCGCAAATACAGTCTGTGCGGCACCGCTGCGCGGTTTCTCGGTGGAAACATCCCACGACGTCCGCCCCGAGGGCTTCGTCCCGGCAGGCAGCTTTGGCGAACGCACCGTGCGCTGCGATGCCGGCCAGGTGGTGCTCCACGGTGGCCTCCACCGCTCGGGCGACGCCGAGAGCCAGTCCACGGATCTGGTGCTGCAACAGAGCCACTCCGGCATTGATGCGCAGGATCGCCACACCTGGCGAGTAAAGGTCTTCAACAGCGCAGCAGAACCCCGCCCGATGGGTGCCTTTGCGGTGTGTGCTGACAGTGATGACTGAGTAACAGGGGGTGCGCGTTGCTGCTCTCGGGCGAGCGCACCACCAATCTCACACTAAAAGCATCTCATAAGTTGTAAATATCCCTTAAAGCATCCAGTATGATGCTTTAAGGAAAAAAGAAACTTATGAGGTGCTTTGTGAGTGCTCTGCTGTCACAAATGAAGGCCAAACGTAAGGCCATGGGCTTTCGGCAGGAGGACATGGCGACGCGTGTCGGGATGAGCCGGCAGCAGTATCAGAGGCTCGAGCAGAAGGGGAATCCCCGGCTCGACACGCTGGAGCTGATGGCCAAGGGGCTGCAATCGGAGCTGGTACTGATTCCCAGAGAAAAGCTCGGCCTGGTTCGGCAGCTGCTTGGCGCAAATACGCACGACGCAGTGGGCGTTGCGGAAGATTCACCCCTTTATGATGATCCCTGGCGCGACATCCTCGGGGATGTCGAATGAGCGGCGCGCGGGCAGAAGCACGGGTTCTGAAACTCACACTGCACGACGAGCTGGTCGGCTATCTGACAGGCTTCGGCAACGGGCAGAATATACTGGTGTTTGATCAGGCGTACCGGTCAAACCCGGCCCGGCCCACCTTCAGCCTGGTGACACACCCGAACTTCCCGAACGCGGGGAAGCTGCTGGCCGAACCCTGGGTTAAAAAGCAGCGGCTCCACCCTGTTCTGTCCAACTTGCTACCAGAAGGGGCGCTGAAAGAGTTTGTGGCGGGGAGCCTCAAGATTCATCCCGATAACGAATTTCCGATGTTTGCCTGGCTGGGTGAAGATTTGCCGGGCGCCATCGTGGCGCAGGTGGTGGAGCCTGATGATATCCCGGCTGAGTTGCTGGGTGCTTTCGGGAGCCCCAGGCCAGTGCGCTTCAAGCGCCCCTCCGGCGCCCGAAAATTTTCACTGGCCGGCGTACAGATGAAGTTTTCCATGAAAGCCAAAGACGGAAGGTTCAATCTGGCGTCTCCGGGCGAACTGGGCGACTGGATCATCAAAACACCCTCAACCACACACCGCTACGTGCCGCAAAACGAATTCACCGCGATGAGCCTGGCCCGTTCCGTCGGTATCGATGTGCCCGAGATCAGGCTGGTTGAGCTCGATGATCTGGAGAGCCTTCCCGACATCAGCTTACCTGCAGAGACGCAGGCCTTCGCCATTCGGCGCTTCGACCGGGAAGGCGGCAACCGTGTCCATATGGAAGACTTCGCCCAGATACTGGTGAAGTACCCCCATGAGAAGTACGGCGCGGCCAACTACGAGCAAATCGGCAAGGTGATCTACGCGTATTCCGGAGACCCTCTGAGGGACATTCAGGAGTACGCAAAGCGACTGCTGGTTAATATCCTCCTGGGCAATGGTGATGCGCACCTGAAGAACTGGAGCATGCTCTACAAAGACAGATTCACTCCTGGCTTGTCACCGGCCTATGACATCGTGACAACCTGCGCTTATATCGAAGACGAACATGAAACAGCGCTCAATCTCGCCAAAACGAAATCGTGGCGCGTGATCGACTATGCTCATTTTGAGCGCTGGGCAAAACAGGTGGGCGTGCCGTGGCGTGCTGTCAGGCCGCAACTGGCCGACGTGCTTGATCGCGCGCGTGCGACCTGGCGCGATCAGCTGAAGGACCTCCCGATGCACGACCCGCACAAGCGCGTGCTCACGCGCCACTGGGCTTCCCTGACGGAAGACTTTCGCATCAGTTAGCGTCATAAATAGCACCACCCCACCATGTCAGTCTGAGCACAATCCCCCCATTTCCCATCCATTAGAGTGTTTGCGTCGGCGCCCACCGCGGCGGCCTTGTCAGGCCCGTGGGGAAAGCCCTCCTTGGGGAAGGAGCGAGGCGCCGACACCTTTTCGGTTGTGAATAAATCAGAGTCAAAAACAAGGTGGGGTCCATGACAACAAGACGTTTTGCCGTAACGTGGCTGCTTGCTGCGCTGTTTCTTGCTGCCGGCTGCGGAGGCAGTAGCAGTTCCACGCCCAGCTACACACTGCTGTACCTGGCTGCCGACGACGGCGACGTACAAGGCCCTGCCGAGCAGACCGTACGACGCGGTGATGATGGCGCGCCCGTCACTGCGGTGGCGGACCCGGGCTACCGCTTTACCGAATGGTCCGACGGCAACACCGACGCCACGCGCCAGGACATGGCCGTTGAGACCGACATCGAGGTGACCGCCCACTTCGCTGCAATGACGATGCCCACCGATCTTGAGGCCGACGCCCTGGGCTACGACGGGCAGGCGCACCTTGACTGGGCCCCCGTGCCGCAGGGCGCCAGCTATCACATCTATGTCGCCAGCGAGCCCATTCACGACATCGCCGACATTGGTACACTCGCCGATCACAACCGTCACACCGTGGACGCACCGCCCGCCCATGTGCGCGGCTTGCAGAACGGCCGCGAATATTATTTTGTGGTCACCCACGTTGACGGCGACAACGAAAGCCTGCCCGGCAACCAGGCCAGCGCCACGCCTTTCTTTGCCCCGGTGGGCGGATTGCCCGGCACCGGCGTGCCCGCCTGCACCGCCGACGGCGAACGCGACCTGCCATGCCCGGTGGCCGATTTCCCCGGCCAGGACGCCGAATTCGGCCGCATGGCCGCAGCACTGGACGGCACCCTGTTAAAAAGCGGCGACGGTCCGGACGCCTTCGACTTCAGCCGCATCTGCCACAACGGCGATGCCGCCGGGCAGGGCGATTGCCCACCCGAACCCGCCCTGGGCCCCGCCGCCGATCAATGGGGTTGCACCCGCGACAACGTCACCGGCCTGCTCTGGGAAGCGAAGATCAATCACAGCGGCGCCTTGCGCCACCAGGGCAACACCTACACCTGGCATGACCCCGACACCGCCACCAACGGCGGCGATGCCGGCGCGATCGATGGCGGCGACTGCAGCGGCAGTGCCTGCGACACCGCAGCCTTTGCGGCCGCCGTCAATCAGGAGGGCCTGTGCGGCCAACAGAACTGGCGCCTGCCGTCCATGCACGAACTGCACGCCATTCAGGCGCGCACACCGCAACCTGCAGGCGGCAGCCCACTGCCCGGCGAGCACTTCCCCAATGTGCCCCGCAGCGCCCTGTGGAGCGCCACCTCATCCGCCGCCACGCCGTCCCGCGCCTGGCTTTTGTCGTTCCTGTCCAGCACCACCTATGACCGGGACAAAGACGGCGCCCGCGCCGTGATGCTGGTCAGCGGCCAGGCCGTAGACGGCCCCCTGGACGAAGCTGTGTTTACCGTCTCCGACGACACCGCGCTGCACCAACGCACCGGCCAGCAATGGCGCCGCTGCGCCGCCGGGCAAACCTTCGACAACGGCGACTGCGTCGGCACCCCGGAGATCCTTACCTGGCAGGCCGCTCTGGCCTACGCCGACAGCGTCGACGGCTGGCGCCTGCCGAACATCCAGGAACTGTTCTCCATCATCGACAAACAACGCGCCAACCCGGCCCTGGACACGAGCGTCTTCCGCAGCGGCTTGAGCAACGGCGCATTCTGGAGCTCGACCCCTGACCTCGGCAGCAGCAACTCCGCCTGGGTAGTGGGTATTCGCAGCGGACAGACCAACCGCTACAGCACGACCAGTGATACGCAGCGTTATGTGGTGTTGGTGAGGGAGGAGTAGGGCTGTCGCCCGTTGATGTAGATCAATACATCAACAACCGTGACATTGTTCAATGGTATCGAATTGATCCCATTGACCGGTCCGGAGACAGACCATGCTTGAGAATATCGACCCCAACACCATGATGCGCATCAAGAAGTGGGGCTTCCTGCTGTTCTGGCTGGCAGTCCTGCCCGTACTGCCGCTGGCGGCCTATATGGGCCGCGAGTCCGGCACCCAGGACTACTGGGCCTGGCTGATCTACTTCACCGTGTTTGGCATTGTCCCGGTGCTCGACTACATCGTCGGCAAAGACCCGAGCAACCCGGACGAACACACCGACGTGCCTGCCATGACCCGGGAGCGCCTCTACCGCGTGTTCCCGTTTATTCTGGGGTCGGTCTGGCTGGCGGTGCTGTATTTCGCCGGGCATATCTTTGCCACCAACGACTACTCCCTGCTGGGCCAGGCCGGCTGGATTCTCTCGATCGGCACCCTGGGCGGCGCTATCGGCATCGTGCTGGCTCATGAGCTGGTCCACAAAGACGCGAAAATCGAGAGCGGCTTCGGCGGCCTGCTGCTCGCCAGCGTCTGCTATGCCGGCTTCAAGGTGGAGCATATTCGTGGCCACCATGTGTTTGTGGCCACCCCGAACGACGGCGCCTCCGCCAAATTCAACCAGAGCGTCTGGCACTTCCTGCCGCGGGCCCTGGCGCACAACTTCCTCACCGCCTGGCAACTGGAAGCCCAGCGCCTCAAGCGCCAAGGCAAACACCCCGTAAGCGTGCACAACGAACTGATCTGGTGGTACGCCATCAGCGGCCTGTTCGCACTGTCGTTCTTCCTGCTCTGGGGCTGGCAGGGCGCCGTCTTCTTCCTGCTGGTGGGCCTGGTGGCCGGCAGCACCCTGGAAGTGATCAACTACGTCGAACACTACGGCCTGCACCGCCGCATACTGGACAACGGCAAGTACGAACGCGTCACCCCGGCACACAGCTGGAACTCCAACTACTTCCTCACCAACCTGGCCCTGTTCCAGCTGCAACGCCACAGCGACCACCACGCCTACGGCAAACGTCGCTACCAGGTACTGCGCCACTACGAAGACAGCCCGCAACTGCCCGGCGGCTACGCCGCCATGTATGTGCTGGCCCTGATCCCACCCCTGTGGAAGAAGGTGATGAACCCCCGCGTAGAGGCCTACTACCAGGGCGAAATGGACCAACTGTTCCGCGAGCGGCCGAGAATCAACAATATCGTTGCCTGAACGCCGGCAACCCCATACCGCTGTATGGGGTTGCCATCACATTTCCGGCGGGGCAGTATCAGGACAGGGTTACTGGCATGCCGGACAAGCGCCCGATAGAGGTGCTGCCGCAACGCTAACAATACGTTGGAAAATAATGATGCTCGCTACGCATGGGATGATGTGTGGGATGTCGGGTAGGGCGGTAGCGTGTCTGGGGTTCTGATCTCGCTTCTCAGAATTGTGCGCAAGCATGCAGCAGGGCCATCGTGGTCTGGACAGTACTATTGAAATGGGGAAAGAAGAAGTCACGCGAATGGGGTGTGAATTTGGAGCGCCCTCTCTAACCTGTTGATTTTTTGTGCCTATTTCTAATTATGCAAATTTATAAATTGTGATAGGCCGCAGGCGTCGTTATTGGATATGTGTGCCGGCGTCCTAATACCTGTTAAATGACATATGAAAGACGATATCTCACAAAAAGCATCTTCAGCATATCAGGCCATGGCCCTAATAAGAGAACAGGCCATGGAGGAGGCGTTATTGGAGAAAAGAGCTAGGCAGTCATCCATTAAATTGGAGTCTCTTCTGAACGAGCAGACAGGTCTTTTGCGAGAGGCAAACGAGCGCGCTGCCGCGATGGAAATGCGAGCCAAGGAGTCAGGATGTGAAGCACGAAAAGCTAAACGGCAAGCGATTCTGGCAAATGCAATTGCGATAGTCGCTTTGGCTTTCACGGCTGCCCAATACTTTTTGGGCGGCCAGTAAGCATTTAACAATCGGCTGTTATCGCCCCTTCGGGGCTGGGACGGCCTTTCCGCCGCTTCGCGGCTACAAGTCCGCCCTAAAGCTGGGCGTTAGAATTTAAGTCATACCAAGGGGGAATTTGTGCCTTCTCGTAGCGTAAATAAAGGTTTCAGGGACTTTCATCGTGCCTTGACTCCACGATCGTATGAATCGGGCGGAGCGACTTCTCATAAGGCATCAATTACCAGTCGCCTTGAAGCTTATTATAACTTAAAACAAATGTTCTATTCGGGATCTGCAAATAACGGAACTAGTATATCGGGTTTTAGTGACGTTGATTTTTTTGCATCGATCCCGCGTGAAAATCTAAATGATAACTCTTCTGTTTCCTTGCGTAAAATAAAGGAATGCTTGCAGGGTAGGTTTCGCAACACAAGAATATTCGTGGATTCGCCGGCTGTGGTTTTGGATTTCGGGTCGGGGTCCTGGGATACAGCTGAGGTTATTCCTGCGGATTTTTTATATCAAACAGACGAGGGGATAAATGTTTACGACATCCCTGACGGTAGTAATGGCTGGATAAAGTCCAGCCCTAGAGCCCACACCTCCTACGTGACGGAGCAAAATAATAGGCTTGATAAAAAGCTTAAGCCTTTAATAAGGTTCATTAAAGCATGGAAGTACTACAATGATGTTCCTGTATCATCTTTTTATCTCGAGCTCAGGGTCACTAAGTTAATGGAAGCTGAGTCATCGATACTCTATGAAATTGACGTAAACTCAGTTCTGAGAAAATTGTATGACTGTGATTTGGCGCCAATAAGGGACCCCAAAGGAATCTCCGGACTTATATCCCCGTGTAAAAGTGCTGCACACAAGGAAACGGCTCTATCTAAGTTGCGAACCGCTAAAATTCGTTCTAAAAAAGCGCGGGACGCTGAAAGCTCCGGTGATATTAGAGAAGCGTTTGGATGGTGGGATAAAGTATTCTCTGGACGATTTCCGGGCTATTATTACTATGACTGAATCAGACGATCGAATTGATGAGCTGGATAAGTACTATAATCCGGTAAAAAACTTGGATTATATCTCGAACACCCTCTTTTATATCGGCGCTATACTGTCGATAGCCATACCGCTTCTGACAGAAGATCAGGAATTCTTATCTTCATTGGTTCCTGCCCTCTTTCTTGTGGTGGTGGTTTTGCATGCGTTTTCAGTTAGCGCGAACTCATACTATTTTATACCGTTTGCTGAGCGACAGAGAAGGAAACAACTTCTCTCAAATGCGCTCTCAATCCCTCTGACTGATGAGGAAACCAATAAATACTACAATAACAAATTAGATCCCAATATTTTTAAATTGGGGGCTAACGTAATGGAAAATGCATTCTTTGGAAAGCATATATGCGAACGGATGCTTGTTGTAGAAAGAGTAAAAATATTTGGCTATCTTGCGGTTTGGCTTTTTGTCACTATCTACAGAGGAAGTGATTTAGGGTTGGTTTTGGCTGTATCGCAAATATTGTTTGCTAGTGAGATTCTATTTAAATGGGTAAAGTTGGAGATTCTGAGGGTTAGAAATGAGCGCGTATATGAAGCTCTGTATTCTCTATACCTTCATAATTCTGGTAATACTTTGGTTGAAGCGGGAATATTAGATTCATTTGCCGAGTATGAAGCTGCAAAAGCTAGTGCCGCAGTAAAGCTTTCGACAAAGGTTTTCAATAATATGAACCGAGAATTAACACAGAGATGGGAAAGAGTTAGGTCAAAGTTAAACGTTTGAAAATTCTAAAAAATGCGTCAACGGGACCGTTTTGTTCTGCTGTCGCTCCACAAGCCGGCCCGTTACGCCAGCGTTAGCTTATAAGTGAATTTTTAGCCTCTCAAAAGGATAAACCACAGATGAACATTTTTGAGGACGTTGTAGATATAGAGCGGCTTCGGCCGCAAGGGGTAACCCGAGATTACATTGAGGAGGTTGAAGAAAGCGTTAAGGAAATTGATTCCCAACGTCCACTGCCTTCGCATATTACTCAAAAGCTCCAAGAAGAGATTCTTTTTGATAGAGTTCACGCATCTGCTGTCATAGAGGGAAACAAGCTTTCTAGGCGTGAAACAATTGTTGTTCTTAGCTCTGGGATACTCGAAGCTGGCTCAAGAAAGGATCAGCAGGAAGTAATTAACCTAGCCGATGCCTGCGTTTACCTTCAAGAGTGCCTAGACAACAACATTGAGTTGAGTGCTCAGTTAATAAAAGAGCTTCACCAGAAACTTTTAACGAATATAGATGATAAAAATGCTGGGCGATTTAGGGACCAGGATGTCGCTATCTCTGGCGCAAAAGCCAGCCCCCCTTCCCATCTTGACGTTCCGAGCTTAATTCAAAGTATTGTAAGTTTGGAAAAAACCTCCGATGTTCATCCGATTCAAAAGGCTGCATGGCTACATTGGGCAGTCGCAAGGATTCATCCATTTGTAGACGGCAATGGTCGTATGGCTAGGCTTTTGCAGGACTATGTTCTCTTGAAAAGCCGCTATGTGCCGGCTTCAGTACAGCCTGAGGATCGAGAGAGAAATTACTATGAGGCATTAGAGAGAACCGATCTCGGGGACGGGGAGGAGCTTCTGGAAATAGTCGCCAAGAATGTGCTTAGGATGTCACAAAGATATTTATCAATTATTAGGGATGAGAAATCTAGGTCATCCTGGATAAAAGGTATTGCTAAGGCTGCATCGGAAAAAGTTCGTCAAACAGATCATCGCACATTCCTTGTTGCACAAAAAGCATTTGATTCCTTAAAGCTTGAGTTTTCAAATGTCTGTGCAGAGCTCAATGTTGAAATGTCAGAAATATTTATCGGATTCAAGGACTACGGAAGTATAAGTTTTGAAAAATATAAAGAATTGAAAACTAAGGGCCGAGCGTCCCAGACGTGGTTTTTTGGGTTGCGTTTCGCGTATGGTGATATAGATCAAAGATTTATTTTTTGGTTTGGAACTCACCATAAATCGGCTGATGATTATAGAAGCTTTGAAGATCGAGAAATCTGTCTGCTTATATCAATGCAAGATAGTGCGGGTAGTAATAAAAAGCTTGACGACTACGAGTCTGAAGATCGCATTACATTGCGGGAGCTCATCCTGGATGGTCGAGAGTTCTCCAGAAGGAGATATAATCCGGTATCTAAAGGTGATGAGTGGGATTCAGGGGTCACACCAGCTGATATTGTGAAAGATTTTATCACTGAAGTCCTTGGTAAAATGGGGTTGGTGTAAGCTAATAAGCGCTTCCAGATTGACGCCAAAACCTACGCGTTTTTGTGTTACTCGCTGCGCTCGAATAATAGCACAAAATCGCTCCGGCTTCGGCGCAGATGAAGCGGGCGTTATGCATAGGGAGCCCATGAACCAGGATCAGAAAGAGCGTTACATTCGGTGGCAGAATTACCGCATCACACAGTTGTCATTCTCGATCAACTTGTTCCTTGGGTTTGCGGTTGCGTCATTAGCCTATGCCATCAACCTAAAGCTGGGGGGGGATGCCTATAAGGCGGTGCCTCTAGATTGTGTAATTATTTTGTGGTCGGCTTCGGCGGCGTTCGGCTGTGCTGCAACTGTATCGCGGCTCCTTGATTACCGCTACACGGCGAAGAAGATCAAGGACGGAGGTGGCTTCAATACTTTCATGGCAAAATGGAGCGGCCCGGTTACGTGGGGCTGTTTTTGGCTACAAATCTTAGTTTATACAGTTGGTGCGTACTTGTTCATCCAGGGGGTTGCAAATGCATAACAAGTTGCAGCAGTTCGCGCCTACGGTGCCGGATGCTCGTTCCTCGCGCCGCTGTGCAAAGGGTCATCTGGCAAGCCGCTGCCCCCAATACCCCGGTTTACGGCGATAATGAGCTAATGCCACGACCGTTCTTTTTTTCTGATATTCAATAACAATCAGTGAAAAAAGAAATCGGTGCAAGATAAGCTTCCTGGCCCCGAATCGGGCGGCGAAGCCTGTTACTGAAGTGAGGGGTGGGTTGGGTTCCGCCAAGAGTTGTGAGGCATGCTCAAACGCCTCTAACTCCCTATTCGTGCTCTTGCTCTCGACAGCACCTCGCCCAGTGCAGTAAGGCGGCCTTTGCGGCAACCCACAAAAAAGCCCGGCATAGCCGGGCTTTTTCCGTTCTGATCTTACAGGCTCAAACCATCAAACCCGCTCAATCACCGTAGCAATCCCCTGACCCAGACCAATACACATGGTCGCCAGGCCAAGCGTGCCACCTTTCCATTCCATCACGTTGAGCAGCGTGCCGGTAATGCGTGCACCGGAGCAGCCCAGCGGGTGGCCCAGGGCAATGGCGCCGCCGTTCAGGTTGACCTTTTCTTCCATCTTGTCGAGCAGCTTCAGGTCTTTGGCCACCGGCAGAGACTGGGCGGCGAAGGCTTCGTTCAGCTCGACGTAGTCGATGTCGTCCATGGTCACACCGGCGCGGGCCAGGGCTTTCTGGGTGGCCGGTACCGGGCCGTAGCCCATGATGGCGGCGTCGCAGCCGGCCACGGCCATGGCGCGGATCTTGGCGCGTGGTGTCAGGCCCAGGGCCTGGGCACGTTCTGCGCTCATCACCAGCAGTGCGGAGGCACCGTCGGACAGGGCGGAGGAGGTGCCGGCGGTGACGGTGCCGTTACGTGGGTCGAACACGGGCTTCAGGCTCTGCAGGCCTTCGAGGGTGGTGTCCTTGCGGATCACTTCGTCGATTTCGCACAGTACCTTGAAGCCGTTGGCGTCGTGGCCTTCCATCGGCACGATTTCGTTGCTCCAGCGGCCTTCGATGGTGGCTTCCCAGGCTTTCTTGTGGGAGCGCACGCCGAACTCGTCCTGCTGCTGGCGGGTGATGCCGTGCATGCGGCCGAGCATTTCGGCGGTCAGGCCCATCATGTTGGAGGCCTTGGCGACGTACTTGGAGGCTTCCGGGTTGATATCTACGCCGTGGTCCATGGCAACGTGGCCCATGTGTTCCACGCCGCCGACTACAAACACGTCGCCGTTGCCGGTCATGATGGACTGGGCAGCGATGTGCAGGGCCTGCATGGAGGAGCCGCACAGACGGTTGATGGTCTGGGCTGCCACGGTGCGCGGCATGTCCGCCAGGATGGCGATGTTACGGGCGATGTTCATGCCCTGTTCTTTGGTCTGGTTCACGCAGCCCCAGATCACGTCTTCGGTTTCGGCCGTATTCCATTTCGGGTTACGGGCCTTGAGGGCGTTGATCAGGTTGGCAGAAATCTTTTCTGCGCGAACGTGGCGGAACTGGCCGTTGCGGGATTTACCCATGGGGCTACGGACAGCATCTACAATTACTACGTCTCTTGGATTCAGACTCATTTCTCTCTCTCCTGTGTCCGTGCTTAGCCGAAGAAGCTCTGGCCTTTGGCGGCCATGTCTTTCAGCAGTTGCGGCGCTTCGTAAATGCCACCCAGGTGTGCGTACTTGTCGCACAGTGCAACGAATTCTTTTGCACCGATGGAATCAATGTAGCGCAGCGGGCCGCCACGGAACGGGGGGAAACCGACGCCGTAGATCATGGCCATATCGGCCTCGGCAGCGGTGCCAACGATATTGTCTTCCAGGCAGCGCACGATCTCGGTGCACATCGGGATCATCATGCGGGCAATCACTTCGTCCGCGTCAAATTCCTTGCGCTCCGCAACGTGCGGCTTGATCAGGTCGTAAGTGGTGTCGTCCACGACCTTCTTGGGTTTGCCTTTCTTGTCTTCTTCGTACTTGTAGAAGCCGACGCCGTTCTTCTGGCCGTAGCGCTCGTTTTCAAACATGACGGTGGAGACGTCCTTGAAATCGTACTGCATGCGCTCGGGGAAGCCTTCAGCCATCACCTGGGCGGCGTGTACGCCGGTGTCGATACCGACCACGTCCATCAGGTAGGCGGGGCCCATGGGCCAGCCGAACTTCTCCATCACTTTGTCCACGGCCTGGAAGTCGGCGCCGTCACGCATCAGCATGCCGAAGCCGCCGAAGTAGGGGAACAGCACACGGTTGACCAGGAAGCCGGGGCAGTCGTTGACCACGATCGGGTTCTTGCCGATCTTCTGGGCGTATTTGACCAGGGTGGCAACGGTGGTGTCAGAGGTCTTTTCACCGCGGATCACTTCCACCAGCGGCATCATGCTCACCGGGTTGAAGAAGTGCATGCCGGCAAAGTTTTCCGGCTTCTTCAGGGCGGTGGCGAGGCTGGTGATGGAGATAGTAGAGGTGTTGGAGGCCAGGATAGCGCCGTCCTTCAGTTTGCCTTCTGCTTCTGCCAGTACGGATTGTTTGATCTTGGCGTTCTCGACCACGGCTTCTACCACCACGTCGACATTGTCGAAGTCGCCGTAGTTCAGGGTCGGGCGGATCATGGACAGGGTCTTGCCCATTTTGGCGGCGTCCATTTTCTTGCGGTCGACGCGCTTGGCCAGCAGTTTGGTGGCTTCGTTCATGCCCAGGTCCAGCGCTTTGTCGGCGATGTCCTTCATGATGATGGGCGTGCCTTTGAAGGCGCTCTGGTAGGCGATGCCGCCGCCCATGATGCCTGCGCCCAGTACGGCGGCCTGGTTCAGATCACCGGCGCCTGCTTTCACGAATTTGCCGTTGGTCTTTTTCACGGCCTGGTCAGCCAGGAACAGGCCGACCAGTGCGGTGGCTTGCGGGGTTTTGGCGACTTTGGCGAAGCCTTTGGCTTCGGCTTCCAGGGCCTTGTCGCGGGTCATGGTGGCGTGTTGCTGCATGACGTTGACGGCGGCCATGGGGGCCGGGTAGTTCTTGCCAGCCTGCTGGGCAACGAAAGCGCCAGAGGTCTGGAAGGCCATCATGTTTTCCATGGCGGGCAGGGTCAGGGCAACCAGCTTTTCGTTGCGCTTGGCCATGTGATCGATCTTGCCGGCCAGGCACTCTTTCACCAGGTTGATGGCGGCGTCGCGCAGTACGGCGGGCTCGACCACGGCATCCACAACGCCATCCTTGATGGCTTTGTCGGCGCGGTGCTGGCCGCCAGCGGCGATCCACTCAACGGCGTTGTCCACACCGATCAGGCGCGGCATGCGCACGGTGCCGCCGAAGCCGGGGAACAGGCCCAGCTTCACTTCCGGCAGGCCAACCTGGGCCTGGCTGCTCATGACGCGGAAGTCGCAGGTCAGTGCCATTTCCAGGCCGCCGCCGAGGGCGATGCCGTTGATGGCGCACACAGTGGGGACAGGCAGATCTTCAAAGGCGGTGAACACCTGGTTGGCCTTGATGCACCAGCCAGCGATCTCTTCTTCGGTCTGTTTGAACATGTCGGTGAATTCGGTGATGTCCGCACCGACGATGAACACCTCTTTGCCGGAGGTGACGATGACACCTTTGACCTTGCTGTCGGCTTTCAGGGCGTCTACCGCCTTGCCGAGATCTTCCATGGTGTCGCGGTTGAATTTGTTCACGGACTCGCCCTGAAGATCGAACTTCAGTTCGGCGATACCGTCGTCCAGCAGCTGGGCACTGACGGCCTTGCCTGAGTAGATCATGTTGATGCTCTCCACGTGGTGTCGAGGGGCCGGGCCGGGCACATGCTCGCCTGGCCTCCCCGTTGAATCGAAAAGCGCACTGATGAACCCCAACAGGGGGTTCCAGAACGGTAATTCATGTGAGTGTTTGCTCACATTTCGGCGCGTGCTGCGGGTGCCGAATACATACCGGGGCAACAAGTATAGGGAAGGGCGGGGCGACTTTGACCCCCCTCGGGTTGGTTTTTGTGACTGCGGGGTTCTAGGCGGTCACGCGATGGCGTTCCAGGCGGTCACAGCGTGGCGGCCGTATAACGCTGGTACAGCCGCTGCAGGGTGTCATACATCTGTGTGATGCCGGGCTCTTCCACCGGGAAATGCCCGGCGCGTGCCAGTACAACATACTCCTTTTCAGCGGCGATGCGATCGAAGAAGGGCAGGCTCATGCCGGCGGGGGTCCAGTGGTCGTCGCCGGGATGGATCAGGGTGACCGGCACGGCATGAAAAGCCTCGGGTGCGACTTCAGGTTGCGAGAACAGAAAGCTGCTGAGAAACCCCAGCGCTACGCGCCCGCCGCCGCCCCGGGCATCGGTACTGCACAGCCGGGACAGGTGGGGGTGGTTGGCGATGCGGGTCATGGGCACCAGCCAGCGCAGCGGTACGCGCAAACGGCGCAGGCGCGGGCCGAGCCGCCGCATCAGCGGGCGCAACAGCCGCAGGCTGGTGGCGCCGCCCCAGCGGGATAGCGCGGGCCAGGTGACGGGGTCAGCCGGATTCAGCAGGCAGGTGGCCACCAGATGCGTGACAGACGGGGCGCCCGCCCGGGCAATGGCGGAATAGCCCAGCAGGCCGCCCATGCTGGCGCCCACAACGATCAGGGGCCGGGGATCAGCGGCGGTTTCGGCGCGCAGCAGGTCAGCCACGCAATCCACCCAGTCCGAATAGCGCACGGCGGCGGGATCAGGCACGCGGGTCTGGCCGTAGCCGGGCAGATCCGGCGCCAGCACGTCGTAGCCGATGTCGGCGGCCAGCGCGGCGGCGGGCCACAGGGCACCGGAGTGACCGCCGCCACCATGCAGGATCAGCATCCTCACCGGGGCCTCCGGGTTGGGCGCTCGGGCGATATGCAGCGTCATGTCCCGCCAGGGCCACCAGGTCGCCTGGGGTTTGGCGCTGGCGCGCGCTTGCCAGTGTGGTGGCAGGCAGGCGGTGTAGTTGCTGTGATTATAAGGCTGGGGCATCGGTCGCTCCGGATTGACGGGGGTGGCGGCGTTCGTGATTATGTGAGTAATCCTCACATTTATCCGGGGCCACCACTACTCGCATTCCGCCTATGTCATCCAATGCCAGCCACTCGCGGGCAACGCCGCGTAAAAAGCCCCGCCAGCGCCGTTCTCAGGCCACCTGGGAGGCCATCCTCGATGCTGCAGCTCAGGTTTTCGGGCAGCAGGGCTATGCGGCCACCACCAACACGGTGGCGGAACGCGCCGGGGTGTCCATCGGTTCGCTGTATCAGTATTTCCCCAACAAGGATGCGTTGCTGATGGCGCTGGCGGAGCGTCATATCAGTGAGGCGGGGCTGGTATTGCAGGAGACCTTTGCCGGTTTGCTGCGCGATGAACCGGATCTGCCGGAGACCCTTCAGCGCCTCATCCACACCACCGTCGCCCTGCACGAGCAGGACCCGGCCATGCATCGGCTGCTGTTTGATCAGACGCCACGCACGCCCGATGCGGTGGCGAGGTTTCGGCAACTCGAGAGCCTGTTGGCAGCGGCAGTAGCGCAGCAGTTGGTGCGCCTGGGGGTTGGCGGCCCGCATCCGCAAGCGCGGGCCTTGTTGCTGGTACAGGGACTTGAAGCGCAGATACACGGGGCGGTGTTGGCGCCGCCTGAAGGGGTGGGTCGTGAGGCGTTGGTGGGTGAGGTGCAGGCGTTGTGGTTGAAGGCGTTGTCTTGAATGGCCTTGGGTTTTCCATTCTGGTTGCGTTGGTGGTTATGGCCCTCGGGGGGCGGGGATGTATTTTCAGGACCCGCCGTAAATACGTCCCTGTAGTCTTGTGTTCGGCATCCATGCCTCACACAGTCCTGAAAATACATCCCCGCCCCCCGAGGGCCGTCACGTGCAGCCCAGTCAAAAAGCTGGAAGCCAACGGGTGGCCTTGTTCTTTCTGAAAGGGCGTAAACCTCCTGGCCCTGGTTGGCCGTAAGTAGCGTCGACTAATGTCACCGCGGCGTCACCTCCAGTGAAAACCCCGCCGCTGCCGGATCGGGACCAGGCGGAATCTGCTCGACGGGCAACGTATCGCGGAAGCTGGCGACCAACCGGATGCGATAGCTGCGGCCCGGTTCCATCGGCAGCGGCAAGGCGATGCCATCGTGGACGGCATAAACATGATCGAAGACCTGATAAAGGATGCTGGTGGTTTCGTCGATCAGTTGCACGCGCACGGTGTCCATGTCCGGGTTGATGGCCGTCAGCACATAGTCGCTGTTGAGCGCTGTGATGTCGGTGTAGGCATAGAACAGGTTGTCGGTGGGGCGGTCGGTCCAGACGACGCGTTCCGGTGGCAGGGGCGTGCCGCCCAGGCGCACGGTGTAGTCATAGGTCAGATTCTCGTGGCCCGGGATGTCGGCGAAGGCTTGCCGGGGCTGGAAAGCCAGGCGACGAATTTCCAGTTGGTAGCGGCTGTCGGGTTGCAGGCCGGTCAGGTCGATGGCGGCGTTGCGGTCCTCAAGCGTGGTGGTGAGGGTCTGTATCAGGGTGCGGTTATCCACGTCGGGGCGGCTGAAGATGTTGATTTCAATCTCGTCGCGGGTGAATTCGGAATCCAGCACCAGTTGATGCCGGGTGGCGTTATAGCGGGTGATAAAGCTGTAGTAGGCCACGTCTGAGCCGGCGCCGCCGTTCTGGCCGGGCAGGGTCCAGATGAAAGTGCCGTCTTCGATCAGTTGTGGTGGTTCATTTTCCCGCACCAGCCTGACGGGCTCGTGGGACACCAGTGGGGTGACGCCGATGGCGTGGATCACGGCGGGGTTGTTGGCGCAGTCGCGCTGCACAAACACGGTGTACTCCTCCTGGGGGACCAGCACGACATCCACGCTGATGGTGTTGTTGCCCAGCCGGGCGCCGAGGACGTCGTTGCCCCGGGCGACGCTCAGCGAACTTTCGGTGAAGGTGCACAGCGGGGATTCCAGCGACGTCTGCTGGCCGGAGGAGACGCGATAGCTGCCCGACTGGCTGACGCGCAGGGGCACAGCGATTTCGCGGCGTGCGGAGTCGGGTGACTGCAGCAGGAACAGGCCGCTGTCGGAGAAGCGATTGGTGGCGCACAGGTTGGATGCGCCGCACTGGTTTATTTCGCGCACACGGCCCCAGGCACCGGGCCCTTCGAACAGGGCGCCGGCGGGCGCCCGTTCAAAGTTATCGAGCAGAAACTGCCGTGCCTTGGTGAAGTTGACTTCGGTCATCTTGCGGCTGACATCGCGCAGCAGTTCGCCGTCGGTGTTGGCGGTGGTGATGTCGCCGCGATTGCCGAAGCCGTTGACCATGGTGGTGTATTGGCCGCCGGTGATACCGGCTTCCATAAAGGCGACGGAATACAGCAGCAGCAATTGGTTGTCGTAGGTTTCGGCGGTCAGGATTTCGCCGGCGGGTTGTTCGTTAAGCAGGGCCAGCGGGCACGGCAGGGCCGAGCAAGAGGCCAGCATGTTGAGCCGTTCCGGTGGGCGGGCGATGCCGAAAGTGCTTTCCATTTCCTGCAGGGCGGCGGCGCGGGCGGCGGCGAAGCTGAGGTTCGGCTGATTGTCCAGCAGGGTGCGCACCCGTTGATGCAGGAAGCGGGTCAGCACATTCAGATTGCCTTCGATACGGCCGTTGATGATCGGCGCCATCATGCGCAGGGCATAGCCGTTGTTGGCGACATATTGCCCGGTGCTTTCGTTGAAGTAGTCGCCGCTGACCAGTACTTCGGTCCAGCCGGTGGTGCCGAATTCGCCTGCCGGTGGCGCCACGAGGAAGCGGCCAAGATCATCCACTTCGCCGGTCAAGGCGGGCACGTCGAAGTCGACGCGACCGCGGTCGTTGAGGGCGCGCACGGTAACCTGGGTGCCTTGTTGCAGCGGGCCTTTCTGGGCGTAGCCGAACAGGAAGGAGCGCTGCCAGGACAGGCCGGTATCAGGCTCGGGCGGGTCTTCCGGGTCGACCGGATCTTCGGGATCAACGGGATCAACGGGATCTTCCGGGTCCACAGGGTCAACGGGATCAACCGGGTCTTCAGGATCAATCGGATCTTCCGGGTCGACAGGGTTTTCGATATCCGGGTCGGTGTCGGGCGGCGGTGGAGTATTGCTGTCACCCCCGCAGCCGTGCAGCAAACCGGCAGCCATCAGCAGCAGGAGCAGTGCGGTATAGCGCTTCATGGTGCGCACCCCGCGATGATGGCAGCCGGGCAAAGCTCTGCCAGGCTGATGCTGTTCAGTGTGGTCGTGACGTCACGCAGGGAGACGATGGCGCGGCCGTTGGCGTTGCCCGCCAGGCCATTGACCTGAAGCACCTGCGCCGGGTCGTCACTGACGGTGCCGCGCTGGCTCCAGCCGGATGACGGCGTAAAGCGGCTGGCGCGCAGGGTGGTGCTGCCCACACCGCCGTCCTCGGGGGCATCGCCCCACAGGGCCAGCGCGCTCCGGGCGCCGACGGCGGTGAGCCGGAAACCGATATTGCCCGGGTTGTTGGCACCGGGAATGCTGACCATGGGACGCCAGTTACTGCTGCCCGGCGGCAGGCGGCGGCTGACCAGATAGCGGGGTGCCTCGTTGGACAGGCTGTGGTCCCAGACAAGAAGGGCACTGCCGTCGGCGGACATCACCAGTTCACTTTGCACCAGGGCGCCGTAGTAGGGCAGGGGGTCACCGTCGACCGTGGACATCGGGACAGGCGCTTGCCAGGCTCCGGTGGCATTACGCTGTTGCCCATAGAGGAATTGCGGTTGCTCAAAGAGGGTGTCGGCTAAGCGGAGATAGTTCAGTACGCTACCCTGGCCAGCGCGATGAGCCAGTCCTTGCAGGCGCAGCGTGTCACCGGCAGCCAGTGGTGTGTCGAGTTCCACGGGTGATGTGCTGCCCTGTATGTCATGCAGGGTGGTGCTGTACAGCCGGGTGATATCCGTGCCGCCCTCATTGGCGATGCTGGTCCATACCAGCAGCCAGTTGTCATCTTCTTCAGCCACAATGCGTGTGCCTTGCGGCTGGCCTGCGGGGTTGCTGATGTCCTCGCGATCCACATCGGTGCCGCTGTTGCCAGCCAGGGTATAGACGTACAGCGACAGGTCGCCAGAGCTGGCGTCCGCGCATAGGAAGCCGGCGTCGCCGGCGCTGTTCAGGGCCATCTCGCAGGAGGCATTGTTGGCAATGGTGATGCGCGGTCCCCAGGTGCCGGTGCCCGTGTTGAAACGGCGCAGATAGTTGATGTGGGTGCCGCTGGTGCTGAAGGAAACGCTGACGTTGCCGTGGGTATCATGCTGCACCTCATTGAGGAAGGCGTCGGCGTCGTTGAACAGCACAGTGGTGTTGTCGGTGACCGGGCCGACACGTCGCGCCAGGATATCCCGATCATTGCTGGCATTGCGCTGGCTGAACGCGACGGTGGCAATGTCGTTGTCGTCCATGACAATGCGCGAGTTGGTCTGGGCCAACCCACTGACGCTGGCCGGGGTGGTGGGGCTCCATTGCGGTGCGGGGGCGGCACTGCTGCCGCCACCACCGCCGCCGCAGGCGGCGAGACAGGCGGAGGTCAGCACGGCGGTGGCAAGATGTCGTTTCATGATCGTATGTCCATGGCAAAGCCCGGCGGTGCCGGGCTGATTCTGAAAGAGGGTGTTAATCGCATACTGTCGCGCTACCGCCGGGGCAGCGCTCGGCGAATAGCACGCTGCTGGCGCCGCCGGGGCCGCCCAGCCAGGTCACCAGCAGATTGCTGTTGCCGCGTTTGACGAGTGCGGGCTCGCTGGAAACCCGGGCATCCCGCTCTACGCGTTCGGGCGCGTTCCAGCCTGATCCGTCAAGAAAATACGAGGACCACAGGTTCAGTTCGTTGTCGGGCTGGGCGTCTTCGATTTCCTGCCACACCACATAGACTCTTGAGTTCTGAGTGATGGCATCGAAGTCCACACTGCTGGCGGCGCGTTCTGCGTTGTACGCAAAGGTGGGGGCTGCCAGGCTGGGTGAGGCCGCGGCGGTAAAGCGGCGCAGGACCAGCCCTTCGCGTGCATCCAGATCATTGAAATTGATGCGATACCAGATGGCGTTGAACTGGCTGTCCGGTGTGGTCACCAGGCGGGTGCGCACATTGGGCAGGGGGCCGAGGTGGTTGTCTTCCAGGGGGACGATGCTGGACAGGGTGCCATTGTTCAGTCGCACGCGTGCCTTGAGCGTGGTGGTCAGGGTATTCAGTGCGTAGCTGTTGTAGGCGACGGCGGCATCACCGTTGGCCAGCACGGCCAGCGACGGCAGGGTATTGAGGAGGGTGCTTGCCGTGCCGGGGGCGATATCGATGATGCTGGACGTGGCCGGAGTCGTGGCCGCGTTGATACGTGCCAGCTGGATGCTGGAATTGAGCGGGCTCTGGGTGGCGTCGCCGTAGGCGAGCAGCCAGGTATTGTTGCCGGCGTGCGCGAGATCGGCCGGTGTCAGGGTGCGCGTGGCCGCGACGCTGATCAGCTGCAGCGGGGTGGACCAGGTGTTATTGCCCGCGTTGTAGCTGACAAAATGCAGGCTGCGCTCGTCGATGCTGAAGGCCACGGCGATCTGCCCGGCATCGTTGATGGCAATCAGTGGGGCGCTGGCGCTGCCGCTGAGACCTTCCAGGACCACGGGGCCCAGCCAGACGCCAGTGCCGGCATCGAAGCGGTTGGCATAGATGCTCAACTCGCTGTTATGCACGTCGCGCCAGGTGACGGTGACATTGCCCAGGCTGTCGACCACGGCACTGGGGTTGCTGGCGGCATTGGCGCTGCCGCTGACTTTTTCCGTGCTATCGACGGGGGTGTCGCTGTCCAGGCTGACGCGACGGGCGAAAATTTCATTTTCACCGCCGTTGTTCTGAACCCAGAAAAAGGTGGTGGCGTCCGGGCCGATCACGGCGGTGGCATCGCGCTGTGAATTGACCGACGCGCTGATCAGGGCGGCGGGCGTCCAGTTCAGGGTGCCGTCCGGGGGCGGGTTGCCACCGCTACTGCTGCCACCGCCGCCGCAGGCGGTGAGGGCAAGTGCGGCAAAAAGTGTAGCAAGCGCGGCCAGGCCGTTAGGCCAGGCGCCAGAAATAAAGCGAGAACGCAGCAAGTTATTCATGTCAGGTGTCCACAATCCATGAGATGGGGGTGGACGAAGTGTAGGTGGATGCGATGCGCGGCCTTGTCCCGCATTCCCGGGACATCTGCGCGTGAATATGTGTATGGGCGCACAGTCACGGCGGTTTATGTTGCCATCCGCGCCAAAGCCTTTCTTAATACGACTGTGGATTTCCATAGGCCGGTAAAGAAGACATCGTCATGGAACGCATGTTGGAGCGGTTAAACGAGGCATTGCCCGAGTGCGACACCGCAGACGCAGTCTGGGCAGTGGGCATGCGTGTCTTCGCGGCGCTGGGGTTTGATCGGGTACTGTATCTGGACAAGCAGGCAGCCAGCCAGGGAGAGGGCGGCGCGCCCGATGCCGTCACGGTGCTGTCCAGTTTCTCCTTCGCCTGGGTCACGCACTACCAGAACAGCGGTTACGCGTTGGATGATCCCTTCCCCCGTTATTGCGCCACCACCTATCAGCCCCGCCGCACCGGCATCGACCATCTGGCCGAGCATCAGTATCTGGAAGAGCGGGAGCGCCGCATCATCGAAGAGAGCGGGGATGATGGCTTTCGTTCCGGCGTGTCCTGCACAACACGTTTGATGGGGCCCGCTGGTTTCAGTGCCTGGAATCTCGGTTCGACGTTGCCCCGGCAAGACGTCGACAAGCTGCTGTTACGCTACGGTGATCAGCTGCGCCTGTCGGCGTTTTGTGTGCATGATCGCCTGAGCCAGTTTCCGGTCATGGCGGCGCCGTCGCTGAGTGGTCGCGAGCGCCAGTGCCTGGAGCGGTTGTGTGCCGGGCAGCGTGTCAAACAGATCGCCTGGGCGCTGTCGCTGGCAGAAGTGACCGTGGAGCTGCATATCGCCAACGCGCGCCGCAAGCTGGGGGCGCGCACGCGAGAAGAAGCCGTGGCGCGCGCTCTGCGCTGGCGGCTGATCGAGCCCTGAGTTTTGCCACCCTGGCAACTATAGATTTCCACAGGTGCGCCGATTCCCCGTAAAGACTTCAATGTTGTCGTGCGGCATGCCTGAAAAAAGCTGTCCCGCGAATTGGGGACACGGGTGCGTATCCGCGCGCCGTCGTCGCGCCTACCATGCAGGGATGGATATCTCATTGGGCATTATCGTTGTTGAAGACGACCCGCGGATGCGTGAGCGCTTCGAGGCCACCCTGACCTCGCCGGCCGCCCGCAGTGCCGGTGTGACGGTATTGGCCTGGGCGGCCACAGCGGCGGAAGCTTTGCGCCAGCTCGCCCGCCATACGCCGGATGTGGTGCTGGTGGATCTGGGCCTGCCGGATGCCAGCGGTATTACGGTTATTCAGGAGGCACGCCGCCGCCATCCCGCCTGCGACATCATGGTAATCAGTATCTTCGCGGATCAGCGCAACGTGCTCGCCAGTATCGAAGCGGGCGCCACGGGGTATCTGCTCAAGGATGATACGGACGAAGATTACGTCGCACGTATTCTCGAACTCCGGGCAGGGGGTTCACCGATCACGCCGATCATTGCCCGCCAGCTTTTGCTGAAACTGCAACCGACGGTGCCACCGTCAAGCGGTACAGCCGATCCGGCGGCGGCGTCGCTGTTGTCGCCGCGGGAATCGGAAGTGCTCAATCTGCTGGCGCGCGGTTTTGCCTATCAGGAAATCGCTCAGTTGTTGGGCGTGTCGCCGCACACCATCGGTACCTATGTGAAGCGCATCTACGAGAAGCTGCAGGTGCGTTCGCGGGGTGAGGCGATTTACGAGGCCCAGTGCATGGGGCTGCTGGCGCCCTGATGACGGCCTCGGTGCAACGCGCTGAAAGCGCTGAAGCCGTTCTGTCGCCGTGGCGACGTCTCCTGCATGCCGCCGCCTGGAGTCTTACCGGCGTGGCATTGGTGGGTGGTGTCTTCCTCGCTGTGTCACTGCTCTACCCGGTGTTGCTCAGTGAGCCGCCGGAGGACCCCCGCATCACCGCCTACAATGCCGCTGAGTGGCAGATGACCACTGAGCCGGGCGCGCCCGTTGATGCCAGCGCCTGGCAAAAAATAGCCCTGCCCGATTACCAGGCGGCCGAGCGTGTCGAGAGCCCGCGTTTTGGTTTGCAGCCGTTGTCTCGTCCCACCCACTACCACTGGTATCGCTTTACCGTGCAGCGCCCGGAGGGCATGCAGGGCTGGGCCTTGTATATGCCGCGCTTCGAAGACCGGGCGCTGGTGCTGGTCAATGGCGTTGAAGTGCAGCGGACTTTTTTGCCGGACATTATTCAGCATGGCTGGAACGTGCCTTTGTGGGTCGTGACGCCGCCGATGGTGTGGCAAGACGGCGACAATGAAATATTGATCAGGCTGGACTCGCCCTATATCGGCGTGGTGCTGGTCTCTCGCTTGTTTGTCGGGCCGCCGGAATTATTGCAGCCGGTGTATCGGCGCGCCTACGCACTGCGCATCAACACGGCGCAGATCAGTGCCTGGATGCTGGCCGGGCTGGGTGTGTTTGCGCTGGGCATCTGGGCCATGCATCGCACTGACAATGCGCTGCATCTGCTGCTGGGGTTGTGTGCGCTGGCTTTCGCGGCGCGGCAACTGCATTACTTTGTTGACCAGCCGGTTATCTCGCTGGCGTTTCATTGGTGGCTGGCGGTGTGTTCGCTCGCCTGGGCCATTCTGTTTCTGTTTCTGTTTGCCTGCCGCTTCTATGCGTTTCGCTACAACTGGTTCCAGAAGCTGCTGGTGTTCGGCACGGTGCTGGTGTCGTTGCTCATACTGCCTGGCGTCGGCTTCGATGCTTACAGTACCGCCGGGCTGGTTTATACGATGCTGGCGCCGCTGGGCATCGGTATCGGTGTGGTATTGATCCAGCGTGCCTGGCAGCAACCGGGCATCGCGCCGCTGCTGATGGCTATTGGTTTTACCCTGGTCGTGGCACTGGGGGTGTATGACTTTGCCCTGATGATGCGCCTGATCTCCATCGAGATGCCGTATCTGTTGCCCATTGGTGCCGCGTTGTTGTTGCTGTGTTTTTCCATGGCGCTGGCGTCGCGCTATGTGGAATCGCTACGCGAAGTCGAGAGCCTGAACACCTCCCTTGAAGCCCGCGTGCTTGAACGCCAGGCCGCCCTGGAAGAAACCTTTGAGCAACTGCGCAAGCTGAACGAAGAACAAACCCTGGCCGAAGAGCGCCAGCGCTTGATGCGGGAAATTCATGACGGCATTGGCGCCAATCTGGTCGCGACACTGGCTTCCGTCGGGCAGGAAGCCGGTAGTGCCTGGGCAGGCAATGCCCTGCGTCGCGCGATTGCCGATCTGAAGCTGACGATTGATTCACTGGAGCCGGTGGAGGGTGACCTGCTCAGTTTGCTGGGCAATCTGCGCTACCGGCTGGCACCGCAGTTGCGCCAGGCCGGCATTCACATTGACTGGCAGGTGGAGCCGGTGCCGCCGTTGCAATGGTTGCGCGCACCGCAAGCGTTGCATGTGTTGCGCATCCTGCAGGAAGCGTTCAGCAATGTGTTGCAACACGCCGGGGCCACACAGGTCACCGTCACCACCGGGCCGGGGTACGACGAGCGCAGCGGGCAGCCGGGCATCTGGATCAGCATCGAGGACAACGGCACCGGCCTTGTCGTGCCCGCAGGGGATGACGATACCGCGCCGCGCAGCGGCAAGGGGATGGCCAACATGCGCTACCGCGCTGATGCCCTGGGCGGTTACCTGACCGTTGCCCCGGTGACCGGCGGCACCCGGGTGCGGCTCTGGCTGCCCGGTGAACCACTCGCCCCGGCATAACAGGTATACTGCGCGCAATTGTCCCGGGCGCGCTGTCGTATTGCATACAGCGTCATCCGTGCCGCTCCGCTGATGTAAGGGTTCTCGCCGTATGCTGCCTCAGATTCGCCGCCGCACCGTGGCGTCCGTGCCTGACTGGCCGGGTATTCCGCCGCTGCTGGCACGCATTCTTGCTGGCCGGGGTGTCAGCGCGCCCGCGCAGACCGATTTGTCTCTCAAGCAATTACCCCCACCGGACACCTTGCCGGGTATAGCCGATGCGGTGGACTTGCTGTTGGCCCTGCGCGAACGCGCGGGCCGTATCCTGATTGTCGGGGATTACGACGCGGACGGGGCCACGGCGACGTCGCTGATGTTGCGCGGGCTGCCCATGCTGGGCTTCGAGATGCCCGGCTTTCTGGTGCCGGATCGTTTCGTGTTCGGTTATGGCCTGTCGCCCGCCATTGTCGATCTGGCAGTGGCGCAGGGCGCGCCGGATCTGATTATTACCGTGGATAACGGCATTGCCAGTGTCGACGGGGTGGCGGCGGCGCGGGCGGCCGGGATTGCCGTGGTGATTACCGATCATCACTTGCCGGGTGCTGAATTGCCGGCGGCGGATGCCATCGTCAATCCGCGCCTGCAAGCAGATGGCGCGGGCCACAATCTGGCTGGCGTGGGCGTGGCGTTTTATCTGCTGCTGGCCCTGCGCGCCGCCTTGCGAGACAAAGGTGATGAAGCTGGCAAGGCGCCGCTGGCGGACCTGCTGGATCTGGTGGCGTTGGGCACGGTGGCCGACGTGGTGCCGCTGGACCAGGTCAATCGCGCGCTGGTGGAGCAGGGCTTGCGACGCATTCGTGCCGGGCAGTGTGTGCCGGGCATTACCGCATTGCTGGAAGTCGGGCGGCGTGATCCGGCACGCGCCGTGGCGGCGGATCTGGGCTTTGCCGTGGGGCCGCGATTGAATGCGGCGGGGCGTCTGGACGATATGGCGCTGGGCATCAATTGCCTGCTGTGCGACGACGCCGAGCGGGCCCTGACCCTGGCCACCGAACTGGACACCATCAATCGTGAACGCCGTGGCATCGAACAGGGCATGCGGGATGCGGCCATGGCCTATGTGCATGCCCTGCGCGAGCGCAGCAGCATCTTGCCGAAGGCCTTGTGCCTGCATGACGCGCTCTGGCACGAAGGGGTGGTGGGTATTCTCGCGTCGCGGGTCAAGGAGGCCACCCATCGCCCGGTGGTGGCCTTTGCCCCGGCCCAGGAGGCCGGGTTGCTGAAAGGCTCCGGCCGTTCGATTCCCGGTTTGCATCTGCGTGATGTGCTGGATCGAGTGGCCACGGCCAATCCGGGATTGCTGCATCGCTTTGGCGGCCATGCGATGGCGGCGGGCATGACGCTGGCGACGGAACGCCTGGATGATTTCACCCGCGCCTTCGCGCAGGCGGTGGACGAGATGGCGGAGCCGGGGCTGTTCGACGAAGTGCTGGAAACCGACGGCGCGCTGGCGGACGACGAGTTGCATATTCGCCATGCGGAGCTGCTCAGCCATGCGTTCCCCTGGGGGCAGGGCTTCCCGGCGCCGAGTTTTGATGGCGAGTTCGAGGTGATCGAGCACCGCATTGTTGGCGAGCGGCATCTGAAGCTGACGTTGGGGTTGCCGGCGACGGGCGGCATTATCGACGGGATTCATTTCAATGTGGATCTGGCGACGCTGCCAAAACCGTTGCGGCGCGTGCGCGGTGTCTACCGCCTGGAAGTGAATGTCTGGCAGGGCCGCCGTAGCCCGCAATTGATCTTCCAGCATCTGGAAGGGCTGGCCCGCTGATACGAAGGGTGGGCGTTCAGGTCAGCCCGGCAAGCAGGGCGATGCCAACCGCCAGCACCACGAACAGCGCCCCGGTCTGCCCGACAATACGCTGATCCAGGCGTGCGACCCACGCGCCGATGCGGGCCAGCCAGCGACCTTCCCACTGCACCACATCTTCCCAGCGCCATGCGGGTCGTCGTTGCCAGCGGCGCATCAGCCATGCCGCCGCGCGTTCCGCCGGGACTATCAGATCGCCGGCCGGGATGGCCGGGGATGACAGCCGTCCCCGTGCCGCAAGACCGAGGGCGACGCCGCCCAGCACCAGCCCTGCCGCCACTGGCCAGAGCAGTTGCACCGCATTGGCGGCGCCGGGCCAGCGTTGCCCCGCCACGTCGGCGGTCAGCCATGGCAAGCCGATGAGGCTGGCGAGTATGGCCAGCATGGTGAGCACGGTAAGCGACACAGCTGGCGGGGGGCTGTCAGTCTGCTGCGCTGTCTGCCGCAGGCAATACATGAAACGCACCATCAACAGGGTTGTGCCGATGGCGGCCACGCCGAGGAGCAGGATCAGCCCCGGATAGCTGGCGTCATACAGGGCGCCTTTCATGGCCACCTTGGCGGCGGCGCCCGTGGTCAACGGCAGCCCCGCCAGGCTCAGGGCGGGCAGCCACAGCCACAGGCGCGCGCGGCCCTGCAAGCCGCTGACGCCGAGGAACAGGGCGCCTTTGGCGAGGCCATGATGCAGGGTATAGAGCAGCACCACTGGTGCCAGCGCCGGCCACAGTGCCGGTTGCATCAGCCCGGCGGCGAGCATGCTGGTGATGATGCCCATCTGGCTGATGCTGGAGTAGGCCAGCACCGCTTTCGGCTCGCGCTGGGTGATGCCGATCAGGGCGCCGCCAATGGCGGCCACCAGCGCGCCGGTCATGGCCAGTTCGGCCCAGGGCAGGGCCGTGATGCCCAGCGGCAGTACCAGCACCCAGCCCAGCAGCCCGGCCTTGATCATGGCGCCACTGAGCACGGCGCTGGCGGGGGTGGGCGCCACCGGGTGAGCCAGCGGCAGCCACATGTGCAGCAACGCCAGCCCGGCCTTGATGCCGAAGCCGGCCCACAGCAGTGCGGCAATACCATCGCCCCAGGCGTGATCGGCAATGGCCGGTGGCAGCGCCTGCAACGCGGGCGAGGTGGCGGCGCTGGCGGCCAGCACCAACCCGCTGAGAATCAGCATTTCGCCGGGCACCGCCATGATCAGGTAGAGGCGCCCGGCGCGGCGCGCCCGGTCGCTGCCGCTGTGCACCACCAGGCCGTAACCGGCGAAGGTCATCAGGGCAAAGAAACTGTAGAAGCCGGCGATATCCCGGCACAGGATCAAGCCCAGATTGCCGGTCAGGGCCAGCAGCCAGCACAGCCAGAAGCCGGTGTTGGGCTGTGCGGGGGCAGCGCGTGTCGCGCTGTAGCGGCTGGCGTAGAGCCCACTGATCAGCCACAACAGGGCGGTCATGCCCAGTAGCCCCCGGCTGAGATCATCCAGCACCCAGAGATTGCCCAGCAGCACCGGCTCGACCACCAGATGGGGCTCACTGTGAGCGAAAAAGGCGATCAGCAGCGCGGGCAAGGGCGCCAGGGCGGTCAACCAGATCAGCACGGCGGAAGGCGTGCCGTCGGGTTTGCGTTGGGCTGATTCGCCATGCGTCGCCGTGCTGTTGCGGTAGCTGTTACGGTAGCCCTGTATGCACCACAGGCCGGCCAGCAGCAGCGGCGTTAGCGGTGCCAGGATCAGTAACCAGCCTGCGTTCATAGCCAGTACGTTCATAGCCAGCCCGTTCATAACAAGTACTCCCGCGCTGCGACCAACTGGGCCCAGGACAGCGGGCTGAACGGCATACCGGCGAGCACCCCGGCGCCGATGATGGTCAGCGCGGTGGCCACCGTGGGCCACAGCAACCAGCCACTGGTTTCAAAGCGCTGGCTGAGTTGTTGTTCTTTTGGCCAGCCCTCGGCACGCCGGGGCCGGAACCACAGGCGGTGAACAATGGGCAAAAAGTAGGCCGCATTGAGCAGGCTGCTGGCCACCAGCACCCACAGCGCCCAGGTCATACCGGCATTGACCGCACCGACGCCGAGAAACCATTTACTGATAAAACCGGCCAGTGGCGGCGCGCCGATCATGCCGAAGGCGCCCAGCGTAAAGGCGGCGCTGGTCAGCGGCATGCGCTTGCCAGCGCCATCCAGATCCTTGATGTCATGGATGCCCAGCGTCTCGGCATAATTGCCGGCACAGAAAAACAGGGTGATCTTCATGAAGCCCTGATGCAGCAGATGGACCAGCGCACCAATGGTGCCGATGGGCCCGAACAGGCTGATGCCCAGCACGATGTAGGACACCTGGCTGATGGTGGAATAGGCCAGCCGTTTTTTCAGTTCGCTCTGCGCCAGCGCACGCATCGACGCATAAAGAATGGTGATGGCAGCCATCATGCCCAGTGGCCAGAGCAGGTTCAGGCTGGCGGCGAACTCGATGCCATACAGGTCATACACCACGCGAATGATGCCGAAGGCCCCTGCCTTGACCACCGCCACGGCATGCAGCAGTGCGCTCACCGGTGCCGGTGCCACCATAGCGAGGGGGAGCCAGCCATGCAGCGGCACCATGGCAGCCTTGACCGCCAGGCCCACGATCAGCACGGCAAAGATCAGCGAAAACTGGCCGTGCAGCGCCAGCGGCATATCGCGCAGCACGCCCCCCTCGCGGAAGTCCACATCGCCCACCAGCCCGTGCAGCCACAGCACACCGCCGAGCAACACGGCACCGCCGGTCAGGGTATACATCAGATAGGTGCGCCCGGCGGCGAGGGCTTTCTCGGTGCCGCGATGCACCACCAGTGGCCAGGTGGAGAGCGTCAGCAATTCATAGAACAGCAAGAACGTGAACAGGTTGCCGGCCAGGGCAATGCCCATGGTGCTGGTGACGCAAAGGCTGAAAAAGCCGAAGAAGCGGCTGCGGTTGGGCGAATTTTCCAGATAACCGATGGCGTACAACGTGGTGAACAACCACAGCACCGATGACAGCCCGGCGAAGAACATGGCCATGCCGTCCGCGCGCAACACGAAATCGACGCCGGGCAGTAGCGTATAACGCGCCTCGAACGTCATACCCTCTTCAACGCCGATGACCATGACCCCCACCAGCAGGATCTTGATCACGGCGCCGACCAGGTTGAGCAGGCCGCGCGTGATATGGCGATTTTCCGGCAGGCAGAAGATCACCAGCGCCGTGACCAGCGAACTGAGCAATACCAGTACCGGCATCCAGCTGGTCCAGCTCATGGCGCAATCCCCCCGCCGGGCAAGGTGATCAGCGACAGCAGGGGAATTGCCATCAGGCCCAGCAGCAATGTCATCAGCGCGAGCAGGAAGGCGGTCATCTTTTCCACCCGCGATGGATGCTGGAACACATCCTGCTCCGGCCCCTCACGAAATGCCTGGCGCAGCAGGCGCAGGATATAGGTGGCACTGAGCAGGCCGCCGGCCAGCAACACCACCAGCCAGATCACCTGGCCACTGCCGATGGCGCCAGACGCCAACAGCCACTTGGCCACGAACCCGGCACTGGGCGGCATGCCCATCAGGCTGACGCCGGCCAGGCCGAGGGTGAGCAATGTCAGTGGCAGGTGGCGGCCGGTGCCGGTGAGCTGATCAATACGGTCGCTGCCGGTGGCGGTGACCAGATGTCCGGCGGTCATGAACAGCGCCGCCTTGGCGAGGCCGTGGGCGACCATCTGGTAAAGGATGCCTTGCAGCACCAGTTGTTGCAGCGCGGCGTCGCCCTGCAGCAGCAGGGGAAAGCCCACCAGCAGGTAGCCGGTCTGGGCAATGGTGGACCAGGCGATCAGCAGCTTCAGGCGGGTCTGTTGCAACGCCATGATGCTGCCCCAGAGGATGGCCACCGCCCCCAGAGCGCCGACCAGCAGGGGCAGGGCGGTGTCGGCGAACGCCGGCCCGAAAGCCAGCCAGTGGCGCAGCATCACGAAGACCGATGCCTTGATCACCAGCGCGGCGTGCAGGACGCTGACCGGCAGCAGTGCGCTGGCATGGGCCGCAGGCAGCCAGCCGTGCAGGGGGAAGACGGCGGCCTTCAATGCCAGCCCGGCGAGCATCAGCCCGAAGCCGGCGGCGGTGGCGCCGTTGGCGCTGACCTGCCCGGCCAGCGTGGCCAGCTCGAGTGTGCCGTAGTGCCCGAACAACAGCCCGGCGCCCACCAGATAGGCCAGCGAGCCGAGCAGGGTGGCGAACAGATAGCGCAGCGCAGCGTCCACGGCGCCGGGTGTGTTGTTCAGGCCGATCATGGCGACGGCGAGCAGGCCCAGCGCCTCGACACCGATATACAGCGTCAGCAAGTCGGCGCCGAGCCAGATCAGATTCAGTGTGGCCATCAGCAGCCAGGCCAGGGGCCAGAAGGCGGCGGGCGCCGACGGCCGGGACGCGGCGTCGGGGCGCAGGCCCGTGTGTACCAGGGTGGCGGTGCCGATCCAGGTGGTCAGCAGGGCCATGATCAGTGCCGGGCCGTCAGTCAGCAGGGTCCAGACCAGCGTGGGCCCCACGAGGGGGGCAAACGTGATCCGGGTGGTGGTCTCATTGACACCGCCCTCCACACCGCCGAGCCAGAGCCATAACGTCAGGGCATTCCAGCACAGGAGCAGCAGGCCCTGGCCCCAGGGCAGCAGGGCGGGGAAGTGTGTACGGGAGCGGTTCAGCCCTGTGCTGACCAGGGCAGCCAGCAGTGGCAGCAGAATCAGCCAGACATGGGGCCAGATATACGGAGTGTGGAGGGCCGCGGACACGCCGGTCATGATCCCGGATCTGCGTCGGTGTGTGCGGCACGGTGCAGCGCAAGTTGCCGGGCGCGGCGCAGCAGCCACAGGGCCAGTAGCGTGGCCGCCAGACCCACCAGCATGCCGGTAAAGACCAGCAGGGCAGGCACGATACTTTTATCGCCACTTGCATCAGCACCCGCGAGCGCAAGCACCAGCAGCAAGGCGCCACTGCCAGTGATGTGGAAAGCCAGTAAGCGGCGCAGCAGATCGGGGGTAAGCAGAAAACCGGTCAGGCCGATCAGCACCAGGCCGCTGCCGGCGACCAGCCATACTGACGACATCATGAGGCAGGGCCCGCCGCGTCAGTGCGCTGCCGGTTCAGCCAGCGCGTGCTGCGGTGGCACAGCAGGCCGATCAGGCCGGTGCCGATGATCAACTCGGCGAGGCCCAGCAAACCCAGGCCCATATGCCACCAGCTCAATGCCAGCAGCGCGAAAAAAACCTGCAACAGCGTAATCGCGCTGCCGATGCGCGGATGCAGCAGGCAACCGGCTGCGCTCAGCCAGAGCAGGACTGCCAACAACCAGGCCAATGCTGTCATGGAGCCCTCCCGGGTGTCAGACGCTGGCCAATGCCCATTTCAGGGCTCTTTTTTGTCCGTGTCCGTGTTAGCGGCAGGCGCTTCGCTTGTCTCCGCCGTGGCTTTCGGCTTGTAGCGCGGGGGCGAATCCAGCGTGTGATTGTCGCGATCATACTTGCCCTTGAGTTCGTCACGCACGATCCGTGACCACATCGGCGTGCCGGTGAAATAACCGGCGCGGGCGATGACGTGGGCGGCCACGGGTGAGGTCAGCATAACGAACAAGGTAATGGCGACTGCGCGGGTGGTCACGCCCGCCTCGCCGAAATGCAGGGCGACCGCGACCATGATGACACCGGAGCCCAGCGCACCGGCCTTGGTGGTGGCATGCATGCGCATCAGCAAATCGGGCATGCGCAGGGCGCCCAGCCCGGCCAGCAGCATGAACAGCGCGCCCACCAGCATGAAAAACGCAGTGGCCAGCTCCAGACCGAAAGTGACGTAATCAGTCGTCATCGTGCAGGCCCCCTTTTTCCAGGTAGCGAGCGAAGCCGACGGCGGCCAGGAAGGCGGTCAGTGCCAGCACCAGGGCCACATCCAGGAAGGCGCTGTGGCCGGACTTGATCGAATAGAGGCCGATAAAGGCCACGCTCAACAGGGCCATCAATTCCAGCATCACGACCCGGTCCGGCAGTGTCGGGCCGAGCACCAGCCGGATGAAGGTCACTATCAGTGCGATGCACATGATCACGAAACTGATCCACAGGACGACATCAATCATCGCAGTAACTCCAGCAGCCGTGACTCGAAATACTTGATCTGCGCCCGCGCCTGCTCGGGATCATCCAGATACATCATGTGCACGTACAGCACCCGCCGGTCGGTGGACACGTCCAGGCTCAGGCTGCCCGGCGTCAGGGAAATCAGGTTGGCCAGCAGCGTGATTTCACCATCGGTGCTGGCATCCAGCGGCACGGCAATCACGCCGGGGCGCATATAGTCTGTAGGGGTCAGCACATCGTAGGCGACGCGCAGATTCGACACCACCAGTTCGCGCAGGAAGAAAAATACAAAGCGCACGACTCTGGGCACCTTGCGGATATAGCCGGAAAAACGCGGCACATCGCGCAGTGTGACACCCAGCAGCAGATAACCCAGCAAAAAACCGACAGCCATGCCCGAGCCGGTGAAGTTGCCGGTCATGCCAACCCAGATCAGCGCCAGCATGATGTTCCAGGTCAGGCCGTTCATGGTGTCACCCCCAGCACCGCCTCGATATAGCCCGCGGGGTCAAGCAACTGCTCGGCGGCCATTTGCGCGATCAGGAACAACGGCTCCATGGCCAGGCCCATGGCGATGGTCAGCAGCGCCAGACCAATCACCGTGGCATACATGATGCGCGTGCCGCCATGGTATTTGCGCGGCGGTTTGATATGGCAGACTTCCTGTTCTTTCCAGAAGACCTCGGCCCAGATCTTGACCATGGAATACAGGGTCATGAAGCCGACCGCCAGCGCGGTGGCCACCAGCCACCAGGCGTGGGCCTCGACGCCCGCGCGGATGACCAGAAACTTGGCGAAGAACCCGGACAGTGGCGGCAGGCCCGCCAGCGAGAAGGCGCAGATCAGGAACATCAGCGCCAGCATCGGGTATTGCCGATAGACGCCGCCCAGCTCTTTCAGCTCATAGCTGCCCTTGAAGCGATAGACCAGCCCGCTGATCAAAAACAGCCCGGACTTGGCTACGATGTTGTGGGCGATAAAGTAGATGCCCCCGGCGATGGCCAGCGGCGAATACAGCGCCAGCCCCATCAGCATATAGCCGATCTGGCTGACGATATGGAAGGACAGGATACGCCGGAACTCGAACTGGGCCGCTGCGCCGAGCACCCCGGTGACCATGGTCAGCCCGGCAATCCAGATCAGCAGTGACTGGGCAAACGTGTCCTCGAACGGGAAGATCACAGTGAACACCCGGAACAGGGCATAGACCCCGACCTTGGTCAGCAAGCCGGCAAACAACGCGGACACCGCGACCCGGGGCGTGTGATAGGACGCCGGTAGCCAGAAGAACAGGGGGAACGCCGCTGCCTTGATGCCGAACGCCACCAGGAACAGCATGGCGACCACGCTGATCATGGCATCGTCTTCCAGCTGACCGATCTTGTAGCCCAGGTCCGCCATGTTCAGCGTGCCGGTGAGGCCGTAGAGCAGGCCGATGGCCGACAGCAGAATGGCCGAGGAGACCAGGTTCAGGGCCACGTATTTGATCGCACCTTCCATCTGCGCCCGTTCGCCGCCCAGGATCAGCAGGGCGAAGGAGGCCACCAGCATGACCTCGAACCAGACGTAGAGGTTGAACATGTCGCCCGTCAGGAAGGCGCCGTTGACGCCCGCCAGCAGCAAGTGCATCAACGGGTAAAAGCCGAAGTGCTCATGCCGTTTGCTGACTGAGCCCAGCGCATAAAACGCGGTGGTGACGGCGCTGATGCCGGTCATGAACACCATGGACGCGGCGAGCATGTCGGAGACCAGCACAATCCCGAACGGCGCCTGCCAGCCGCCCATGTGCATGACGATGATGCCGTGCTGCCAGACTTCCGCCACCAGCATGCCGGAGAGCACCAGCAACGCCGTAGTGCCGAGCACGCCGATGATCCGCTGGGCCTTGCGCGAGCGCCAGTAGATCAGTGACAGCGCGCCACTGAGCAGGGGAATGATGATTGGCAGCGCCAGCAATGCAGTGGTGTGGCCCATCAGGTATCTGTGTCCTTCATCTGGTCCATGTCGTCCGCCTTCACGACTTCATAGGCGCGGTGGATCAGTACTACGGCAAAGGCCAGTACCCCGAAGCCGATCACGATGGCCGTCAGGATCAATGCCTGGGCCAGCGGGTCGGCGACAACGCCGTCCGGTTGCAGCGCGCCGAGGGGAATCAGCGGCGGCGCTTCACGGGTCATGCCGGCAGAGGTAAAGATCAACAGGTTGGCGGCATTGGACAGCAGCACCAGGCCGATCACCAGCTTGACGATGGAGCGGCGCATGATCATGTAGATGGCGGCGGCGTACAGTCCGCCCACCAGAAATGCCATCAGTGTTCCCATGGATGCCTCCCGGTTGTGGCCACATTCATTCTTCGGCCTCCGCCAGTGACAGCACGATGGCGAGCACAGACCCCACCACCACCGCATAGACCCCGATATCGAACAGCAGCGGGGTGCCGACCTTGGTCTCGCCAAGCAGCGGCAACGTCATTTCGACCCATTGGGAGGTGAAGAACGGATCGCCCATGAATACCGCAGGGATACCGGACAGGGTGGCCAGGGTCAGGCCCCAGCCGAGCAGATCCCGCGGGTCGATATGCAGCAGCCGACGGGTGGCGGCAATATCGGTAAAAAACAGGTGCAGACACACGGCGGCCGAGGCGACCAGGCCAGCAATAAAACCGCCGCCGGGCTCGTCGTGGCCGCGCAGCAGCAGGAATACCGAAAAGATCAGCAGCAGCGGCAGCAGGAAATAACCGGTGGTGCGCAGCACCAGTGACATCATGTTGTTCACAGGTCTTTGTCCTCCGCACGGAACCGGATCATGGCCAGCACGCCGGTGGCGGCCAGCGCCAGTACAAAGATCTCACCCAGGGTATCCAGGGTGCGGAAGTCCACCAGAATCACGTTGACGATATTGCGGCCGTAGGCGGAAGGCGCGCTCTCGGCAATGAAGTAGCTGGAGATACTGTCGAAATACTGGGTGCCGTTCACGCTCAGCAGCAACAGCGTCATGGTGGCACCGACGATGACCGCCAGCCCGGCGTCACGCAGGCGCAGGTGGGTGGGCGACAGCTTGATGAAGCCCGGCAGACGGAACAGCACCAGCACCAGCAGAATCACGGTGAGGGTTTCCACCAGTACCTGGGTAATGGAGAGATCCGGTGCGCTGAACAGCAGATACAGCAGCGCCACGGTAAAGCCGATGGCACCGAGGGCGGCCACCGCGCTCAGTCTTGAAGAGGTAATGGCCGCCATCAAGACCGCCGCGCCAAGCACCCCGGCAACCACGACCTCATAGAAGCGCAGGTCGCTGACATCGATCAGCAGGTTGATGCTGTCGCGGTAGGTCCACATCTGGCTGAGCACCAGCGCCACCATGCTGCCCAGCACGATCATCAGGTAGTAACGCAGATAACCGGTCTGCAGCATGCGCGTCTGCCAGGCGGAAACATGGGTAATGGCGACCATGGCGCGCTCATACCACTGTTCCGGGCCGACTTTGGCCAGCAGATCGGTGAAGCGGGTGGCACGGCGGAAGCCCCGCCACACCGCAAACAGCAACAGGCCGGCAACCAGGCTGACGGCGCTGATCAGCAGCGGCAGGTTAAAGCCATGCCAGAGTGAAAGGTTTTTTTCGACCGGCGCGCCGTGGACGGCGGTGATGGCGGAGCCGAGCAGCCACTGTTGTACCAGCGGCGCGGACAACCCCAGCACCAGACTCAAGCTGGCCAGCACCACTGGCCCGGCCAGCATGGCAGGGGGGGCTTCGTGGGGCGTCACCTTGGTCTCGGCCAGGCGGCCATACCAGGGCCGGATGCCGACGATGGCGGCGACGGTGACGCCGAGAATGGCGGAGGCGACGGCCAGCGTGGACAGCACGGCGCTGAACAGGGGCGCGTCCAGTACCGCTTCCAGCATCAGTTCCTTGGCGACAAAGCCGAACAGCGGAATGATGCCGCCCAGCGACAGTGCGGCGACGCCGGCAAACAGCGCTGTTACCGGCATGGCGCTGCGGAAGCCGCCGGTATGCATAAAATCCTTGCTGCCGGTGCTGTGGCCGATGATCCCGGCGACCAGGAACAGCGCGCCTTTATACAGGGAGTGCGCCAGCAGGAAGGCCATGGCGGCGGTGATGGCTGTAGGCGTGCCGATGCCGATCAGCATGGTCAACGTGCCCAGCGCCATGACGGTGGAGTAGGCCAGCACTTTCTTGATGCCGGTGCTGCGCACGGCCAGAAATACACCGATGAACATGGTGAAGGCGCCCACCAGGCCGAGAATCATCGTCCACAGTTCCGTGCCGCCGAGCCCGGGGTTCAAGCGGGCCAGCAGGTAAACGCCGGCCTTGACCATGGTGGCCGAGTGCAGGTACGCCGAGACCGGGGTTGGCGCCGCCATGGCATTGGGCAACCAGAAGTGAAACGGGAACTGGGCGGATTTCGAGAAGGCGCCGATCACGATCAGGATCAGCATGGGCGCATACAGCGCATGATCGTGCAGCAGCTCGCGCTGGCTCAGCAACTCGGACAATTCATAGCTGCCCCCGGCCATGCCGAGCATGACGAAACCGGCCAGCAAGGCCAGCCCGCCGCCCATGGTGACGAACAACCCCTGGCGGGCGGACAGCCGCGACGGCTTGTCCTCGTGGCTGAAGCCCACCAGCAGGTAGGAGGTGATGCTGGTCAGCTCCCAGAACACGAACAGGCTGATCAGGTTATCCGAGAGCACCAGGCCCAGCATGGAGGCCATGAAGCTCAGCAGCAGCACGTATAACCGCGCCTGATCCTTGTGGCCTTCCAGATAGCGCCCGGCGTAGGCAATGATGAAGAAGCCGATGCCCGAGATCAGCAGGGCAAACAGGAGGGACAGCCCATCAAGCCGGAACGACAGGCTGATGCCCAGGCTGGGAATCCAGGTCCAGCTGTTGAGGATCACCTCGCCATTGAGCCCGACACTGCGCAGGTGGCTGGCGAACCACAGGAACAGCACCGCCGGCAACATGGCCAGGACCCAGCCCGCCCCGTAGTAGGACTTTGCCAGCGGTCGCGCACCGTGCACGACGGGGGCGATGCAGGCGAACAGGAAACCCGATAAAACGGCAAGCAGCATAGGATCAGATTCCGAGCATCAGCAACAGGCTGACAGTCTCACTCCTTGATTGGCATCGTTGACCGGGGCTCGCCACGCGGCATCAGGCGTGGGCCCCGTCACAGCGCGGGCGAATCGGCGCCGCGTCCACGGCAACCGAAGCGACATGCTACCCAAAAGTCTAATCTGTTGGCAAACCTTGTTGGTGTGCCTAAGTGCAGGAAATAGCTTGTTTTTTCAGAAACTATATTGATGTCGGACAAGGTTTCCGTGCGTGCGGCGTTTTGTCCCTTGCGCTGGATTGTTCGCGTGGCATACTGCGCGACGTCGGGGCGGCAATGAGCTACTCAATATAAGACGGCGTGCGCACGTCGCGCCCGACAACAAGGCAGACGGCCGGATATCCACCGCTGGGGCCCGTCGCCGGACATAAGCCACCGGGAAAGAATGTTGAACATCCTCTGGATTCTGTTACTGCCCCTGCTGGGCGCCTGCCTGCCGCTGATGGCTGCCCGGCTCGGGCGCGCCTGGTGTGCCGGCCTGACCGTCATGCCGGTATTGATCGCGCTGGCCCTGCTGCTGGGCACCATGCCGGCGGTGCTTGCGGGCCAGGTGTTGCAATGCGAGCTGCCCTGGCTCGGCCAGCTGGGCCTGGCGCTGGCGTTGCGTGTGGACGGCCTGTCCTGGCTGTTTGCCCTGCTGATTCTCGGCATCGGCGTGCTGGTGATTCTGTACGCCCATTATTATCTGGATAAACGCGACAGTGGCGGGCGCTTCTTTGCGCTGTTGCTGCTGTTCATGGGCGCCATGCTGGGTGTGGTGCTGTCGGACAACCTGCTGTTGCTGGTGTTGTTCTGGGAGCTGACCAGCATCAGTTCCTTCCTGTTGATCGGTTACTGGTATCAGGATTCCGGCGCGCGCAAGGGCGCGCGTATGGCGCTGGCGGTCACCGGTGCTGGCGGCCTGGCGCTGCTGGCGGGCATGCTGCTGCTGGGGCATATCGTCGGCAGTTACGCGCTGGGCGATGTGCTGGCGGCCGGGGACCAGATTCGGGCCCACGCGTTGTATCCGCTGGTGCTGGTGCTGGTGCTGCTGGGGGCCTTTACCAAGTCGGCGCAGTTCCCGTTCCATTTCTGGCTGCCCCACGCCATGTCCGCACCGACGCCGGTGTCGGCGTATCTGCATTCCGCCACCATGGTCAAGGCGGGTGTTTTCCTGCTGGCGCGCTTTCATCCGGCCCTGGCGGGCACCGAGATGTGGGGCCTGCTGGTCACCGGGGTGGGGCTGGCGACCTTGCTGCTGGGTGCCATGACCGCCATGTTCCGCCACGATCTGAAAGGGCTGCTGGCGTTTTCCACCATCAGCCATCTGGGCCTGATCACACTGTTGTTCGGCCTGAATACCCCCATGGCGACGGTGGCGGCGCTGTTCCATATCGTCAACCACGCCACCTTCAAGGCGTCGCTGTTCATGGCGGCGGGCATCATTGATCACGAAACCGGCACGCGGGACATGCGCCTGCTCGGCGGGCTGCGTCGCTATCTGCCGTACACGGCAGTGCTGGCGACTATCGCCGCCGGGGCCATGGCCGGGGTGCCGTTGCTGAATGGCTTCCTGAGCAAGGAAATGTTCTTCGCCGAAACGGTGCAGGCGCGGGTGTTCGGCACCTGGCATCTGCTGGTGCCGATCGTTGCGGTGATTGCCAGTGGTTTCTCCGTTGCTTACTCGTTGCGCTTTATCCGCGATGTGTTTTTCCGTGCCACGCCAAGTTGGCTGGCAAAGAAAGCACCGCATGAGCCGGCCCGTTACATGCGTGTGCCGGTGGAAATTCTGGTGGTGCTGTGTCTGGCGGTAGGCATGCTGCCGATGTTCATGGTGGGCGGTCTGCTGTCGGTGGCGGCAACCGCGACCCTGGGTGAGCCGGCACCGGCCTTTGATCTGGTGATCTGGCATGGCTTTGATACGGCGCTGCAAATGAGTCTGGTGGCGCTGGTGCTGGGTCTGGTGATCTATCATTTCCGCCGGCGTCTGCATGCCTGGCATGAGCGGCTGCCGCTGCAGGATATCCGCTTTGTTTTCGAAGCCGCGATTCAGGGGCTGGGGCGTATTGGTGGCCGTGTTGCCAACGGCGTCGTGAACGGCTCCTTGCAGCGTTATATGTTGTTGTTGCTGTTGATGGCGTTCTTGCTCCCGGCCTCGGCGTTGTGGGCCTGGCCGCACTGGACCGGCAGCCGGGCGTTGATGCCGGTTGATCCGGTGACGGCGGTCGGCGCCTTCATCCTGTGTGCATCGGCCATCGGCACGGTCATGACACATCATTACCGCCTGGCGGCACTGGTCCAGTTGTCGGCGGTGGGGCTGATGGTGGCGCTGGCGTTTGCCCGCTTCTCGGCGCCCGATCTGGCGCTGACCCAGATCTCGGTGGAAATCGTCACCATCGTGTTCCTGATGCTGGCGCTGTACTTCCTGCCGCAGTACGCCGGGAATCGTTCCAGCCGTGGGCGTCTGATCCGCGATGCGGGTATTGCCGGCATTGTTGGCGCGGGCGTTGCGGCACTGGCCTGGGCGGTGATGACGCGGCCGCTGGAAAGCATTTCCGGTTTCTTCCTGGAACAGAGCGTGCCCGGCGGTGGCGGCACCAATGTGGTGAACGTGATTCTGGTGGATTTCCGCGGTTTCGATACGTTCGGCGAAATCACGGTACTGGCGCTGGCCGCCATTGGTATTTATTCCCTGCTCGACGGGCTGCGTATCGACGCGCCGGGGCGGCCACGCGGTGAGTTGATCAACCCGCACCCGATGATCATGACGGTCGTGTCGCGCCCCATGTTGCCCATCGCGCTGGCGGTCGCGCTGTATATCTTCCTGCGCGGCCATAATTTGCCGGGCGGGGGCTTCATTGCCGGGTTGATCACGGCGGTGGCGTTGATCCTGCAATTTGTCGGCAATGGCGTGAACTGGACGCAGGAGCGTTTGCACATGCGCTATCACCCGGTGCTGGCCAGCGGCCTGTTGCTGGCGTTGGCCACCGGTGTGGGCAGCTGGGTGTTCGGTTATCCGTTCCTGACCTCGGCGCATACCCATGTGCATGTGCCGTTGATCGGTGACGTCGAGCTGGCCACCGCCATGCTGTTTGATCTGGGGGTGTATCTGGTCGTGGTGTCGGCGACGCTGCTGATCATCGGCAAGCTCGGCAGCATCAGCGCCGTGCCCAAATCCACGGAGGCCAGTCACTGATGGAATTGTTGATGGCCGTGAGTATCGGCGTACTGACTGCTTGCGGTATTTATCTGATGCTGCGCGCGCGGACCTTCCCGGTGGTCATGGGGCTGATGATGCTGGGTTATGCGGTGAACCTGTTTCTGTTTTCCATGGGGCGTCTGGCAACGGAAGCCCCGGCGGTGATTGGCCGTGCCGAGACACATGCCGACCCGCTGCCCCAGGCGCTGGTGTTGACCGCCATCGTGATCGGTTTTGCCATGACCGCGTATGTGGTGATTCTGATCATTCGTGGCCGCAAGACGCTGGAGCACGATTACGTGGATGACCGCGTCAACGAGCGTGATCATGGCGTGGCGGAGCAGGGCCTGTCCAAGCGTGCGGTGGCGATGCCGGAGACGCCGGCCTCGGCTGAAGCAGACGGGGAGCCGCGCCCATGAGCTCTCATCTGCTGATCCTGCCCGTGTTGTTGCCCTTGCTGGCCGGTGCCGTGTTGCTGTTGTTCAGTGGCGCACGGCTGGCCTGGAAACGCCCGATCAATCTGGCGGCCTGTGTGGCCCTGCTGGTGGTGGCGGTGCTGTTGCTGTTACGTGCAACGGAGGGCGGCGCCCAGGTGTATGTACTGGGCGACTGGGTGGCGCCGTTCGGCATCGTGCTGGTGCTGGATCGTCTCAGTGCGCTGATGCTGGTGATCACGGCGGTGCTGGCCATTCCTGTCACCCTGGCCATGAGTGCCGGAACCGATCGCACCGGGCAGAATTTTCATGGCCTGCTGCAATTTCAGTTGATGGGCCTCAATGGCGCCTTCCTGACCGGTGACCTGTTCAACCTGTTCGTGTTTTTTGAAATCCTGCTGATCGCCTCGTATGCATTGCTGGTGTTCGGCGGTGGGCGCGCCCGTGTAGCGGCGTCCATGCATTACGTGATTCTGAATCTGTTCGGCTCGGCCCTGTTCATCATTGCCGTGGGCTTGTTGTATGGCGTCACCGGCACGCTGAACATGGCGGATATGGCCGTGCGTATCGCGGCTCTGCCCGCAGAAGATGTGGCACTGGTGCGGGCTGCCGGGTTGCTGTTGCTGGTGGTGTTTGCGCTCAAGGCCGCGCTGTTGCCGCTGGGCATGTGGTTGCCGGCGGCCTATGCCTCCGCCGCCGCACCCATCGCAGCGCTGTTTGCGATCATGTCCAAGGTTGGTCTGTACGCCATCTTCCGGGTGCACGGCTTGCTGTTTGGTGACATGGCCGGGCCTCTCGCCGGCTTGGGCCAGTCGCTGGTCTGGTGGCTGGCGCTGGCGACCATGCTGCTGGGTATTCTGGGCGTGTTGGGTGCGCGGGATCTGCGCACGCTGCTGGCCTGGCAAGTCATCGTGTCGGTGGGCACGCTGCTGGCGGGCTGGTCCCTGGGCACACCCGAAGCCTGGACCGCCGCGCTGTTTTATATGGTGCACAGCACCTGGATGACCGCCGCACTGTTTCTGATTGCCGGCGTGGTTGTGGCACGGCGTGGCGAAGCGCGCGACAGCTTCATGGTTGACGCACGGATTGCCTCACCGGTCGTTGGCCTGGCTTTTCTCGCTGGCGCGGTGGCGCTGGCAGGCATACCGCCGCTGTCCGGTTTTGTCGGCAAGGCGCTGCTGTTACAGGCGGCGGGCTTCAGCGGCGACATGACGATATTCTGGGTGCTGATGCTGTGTTCCGGTCTGGCCGGGCTGCTCGCATTCAGCCGGGCAGGGACCTCCCTGTTCTGGCGTGGCCCGGTCGCCGAGGTCGCGGCAGAGCAACCGCCCATGCCACTGATGCCTGCACTGCTATTGCTGGTGCTGAGCGTTTTACTGGTGGCTGGCGGTGGGCCAATACTGGATTACCTGGCGGCGACGGCGGATGCCATGTTGCAGCCGGCGGACATGATTCGCGCCGTGCTCGGCGATCGTTATCTTCCCGGAGGTGCCTGATGCGCGCCCGTAGCTGGTTGCCCCATCCCACCCTGACGCTGGTCCTGTTTCTGATCTGGCTGCTGTTGATGAACAGCATCACGCCCGGTGCCATGGTGCTCGGCGCGCTGCTGGCGTGGTCCTTGCCGACCCTGACCCGCGCCTTCTGGCCGGAAGTGCCTCAAGTCAATAACAGCTGGAAAATGCTGGGTTTCATTCTGCTGGTACTGGGCGATATCGTGCATGCCAATCTGGTGGCGTTCCGCCTGATCCTTGGCCCGACGCGCAAACTGCACCCGGCGTGGATCGAAATGCCGATTGATCTGCACGACAAGTTTGCCGTGACGATTCTGGCCAGCACCATTTCCCTGACACCGGGCACCGTGACGGTGGAAGTCGGGCGCGGGCACACCAAGCTGCTGATCCATGCCCTCAATGCAGAAGATCCGGCAGCCCTGGTGGCTCACCTGAAACAACGCTACGAAACGCCGATCAGGGAGATATTCGAATGATCGAGATGGTGATTCCTGTTGCCCTGGGGATGATGTCCCTGGCGTTGTTGCTGAACCTGTTCCGCCTGCTGCGTGGCCCGGAAATTACCGACCGCATCCTGGCGCTGGATACCATGTACATCAATTCCATCGCCTTGATCGTGTTGTACGGTATTCAGCAGGGCTCCGACCTGGTCTTCGAAGCCGCCATGCTGATCGCCGTCATGGGCTTCCTCGGCACCGTCGCCGTCGCCAAGTATCTGTTGCGGGGAGACATAATTGAATGAACATCGTCATCGAAGCCATCATCGCCATCCTGCTGCTTGCGGGCGCCGCCTTTGCCCTGGTCGGCTCCATCGGCCTGGCACGCCTGCCGGACTTTTTTCAGCGCCTGCACGGGCCCACTAAAGCAACCACCCTCGGTGTCGGCTGCACCGTGCTCGCCTCGGCATTCTTTTTCTCCTCGACCCAGGACGGCCTCAGCCTGCACGAAATACTGATCGTCGTATTTCTGTTCATCACTGCACCGGTCAGCGCCCACACCGTCGCCCGCGCCGCCCTGCATCGTCACGTCAAAACCACCGAACGCACCCAGGGCGAACCCTGGCGGCATTGAGCCTTCCGGTAAAATTTATTTAATTCCGCACCGGATCGGTATGCTTGTTGCCCCATCCCGCGTACAACTCGCTGTATAGATGCGCGACTGCGCACCCTGATGCTGATCAGTGCGGGAGAATAACGATGCAAGGATTCATGACGATGCGGGGCAAATCATGGTTTGCTGGTGCCTTGCTGGCGATAACCGCCGCCACCCCTGTCGTTGCAGATACCGACACCTCTTCACGCTTCTACGTGGGCTTCGGCGTCCAGGATCTGCGTGGCTTCCGCGACGATGGCCTGTATGACGGCCTCACCCTGAATCGTGAAGATGACCGGGGCGGCATGCTCTACGCTGGCGTGGAAGTACTGCCATGGCTTGCATTTGAAACCACCATCCGCGACCTCGGCGAATACCGCGCCGACGGCGCCAAACAGGAATTCGGCGCCCTCACCGTCGATGCCCTGTTCCTGACACCCCCCATCGCCGGCCTCAGCGCCTACGGCGTCCTCGGCATGGCCGGCGTCGCCAGCGACATCCGCTTGCCCGACACCCGCCGCGACAGCAGCGACGCGGGAGTCCACGTCGGCGTCGGCGCCCAATGGCTGATTCCCAACACCCCTGTCGGCGTACGCGCGTCCGTCTCCCGCATCTACGCCGACGCCGAAATCTACCGCGGCGTTGACATCGGCGGCCAACCCTTCGCCGACAGCCAGGACTACCGCTTCCGCTTCACCACCGCCCAGGTCGGTGTTCACTATCGCTTCTAGTTGGGAGCGTTTTCGCTAGTGGGTCACCCTCCATCAAGTACGCGTTGAGCCGGGGTATGCCCTTCCGGGACCGCTCAAGCCATCCCTGGGCGCTCGCGCTTTGGCCATCCATGGCCAAAGAGGTCCCTCCAGGGCATACCCCGGCTCAACGCTGGCAGGAGATTCGAAGTTCGGTAGCTGTCATCGACTTTCTGGAGGAACAAAACCGCTAGTTGGCTTCCAGATTGTCGACCGGGCTGAGCGTGACGGCCCTCGGGGGGCGGGAAAGGTTTTCAGGACTGTTTGAGGCAGGATGCCGAAACCAAGCCCCCAGGGATGGGTTTACGGCGTGTCCTGAAAACCTTTCCCGCCCCCCGAGGGCCACAACCCCCAAACCAACAAAGAATAGAAAAAACCCACAAACAAGACACTAAAGCCGCCCAGCCCGCCGCAACGCCTGATAAGCCTGATTCAATCGCTGAGGCAACGCCTCCGGCGTGCCCTGACTGACCACCACCCCCGCATGCCGCAACCGCCCATGCAACGCATCCCGATCCCGCTGATACAACGCATCCGCCGCCACCCGCAACGCATCGTCCGCACTGTCGATATCGCACCGCTGCAACGCCACCTGATCCGGCAACTGAATATCCCCGATCATGATGCGGCAACGCCCCCGCAACAAACGCACCGCATCGAGCAGATCCTCACAATCATCCGGCTGCAACCGCGTGATCAACACCACCAGCGCCTGCCGGCGCCAGCGTTGCAACAATGCCGTGGCGGCGCTGCTGTAGTCGCTGGTCTGGCCCTCGGTTACGGCGGTGAGGGCGCCGGGCTGCAGTGGATAAACCTGATGGAGCAGATGGTGTAGCGCACTGCGGTTGCGCAGCGGCGGCACCCACAGCGGCTCGGGGTTCGAGAACAGCATCAGGCCCGGGCGGTCACCCTCATCCAGCGCGCTGGCGGACAGCAGCAGGGCGGCGTCCAGCGCATGATCAAACAGCGTGCGCTGGCCCACCGGGGTTGCCAGCCGCTGGCCGCCGTCCAGCAGCATGATGATGTGGCGGTTCTGCTCGTCGCGGTATTCGCGGCTGATCAGTTCACCGCGCCGGGCTGTGGCGCGCCAGTCGATCTGCCGCATGGTGTCGCCGGGGCGATATTCGCGCAGCTGGTGGAATTCCTGGCCGTCACCGGCCTGGCGTTTCACTTGTCGGCCCTGGCGTTGCGGCGGGGTGTTGCTCTGCGCCAGCGGGGCATTGCGCAGCCAGGAAAAGTCCGGATAGACCGGCACATCGACGGGGGCGCCGATGCGTCGGCGCAGTTGCCACAGGCGCCAGGGGCTGGGGCACCAGAGTTCGACGGCGCCGAAATGAGCCCGGCCGCGTCGGCTGGGGCGATAGGGATAGTCCACCAGCGTCAGCGCCTGGTCGGCGCGGCGCAACACCAGTGGCAGGCCGGTGTGGCTGTCATCGGCGGGGTGCTGGTCGCTGAGCAGGCATTCATCGGGCAGGGTGGCGCTGTTGAAGCGCAGCTGCACGGTGCCGGGCAGGCCGGCGGAAAATGCGGCGGGCAAGCGGCGGCTGCCTTCGGGCGGCGGTTGCCGCCAGGCGCGCCAGGCGTCCACGGCGGCAGTCACCAGCAGCAGGGCGGCAAGCAGTGACCAGAGCAGCAGGGCGCTGCTGCGCCAGGCGGGCAGTTGCGCGCCCAGCACGATCAGGCCTGCGGCCAGCAATGCCAGTATGACTACCGCCTGGAACAGCCGTTTCTCAGGAATCATTGGCGCGGCGCCGGGACCTGTTCCAGCAGCCGGCTCAGCAGGTCTTCCATCTGCACGCCTTCGATTTCGGCGTCGGCGCTCAGGCACAGGCGGTGGCGCAGTACCGGGCGGGCGACGGCCTTGATGTCATCCGGCACCACGAAGTCGCGGCCTTCCATCAAGGCATGGGCGCGGGCGGCGCGAGTCAGCGCGATGCTGGCGCGGGGGCTGGCGCCACGGGACAGGCCGGCGTAGTCCCGCGTTTCGCGCACCAGGCGCACGGCGTAGTCGAGGACGGCGGCGTCCAGGGTGATCTGCCGGGCGGCGTCCTGCATGGCGAGTACGCCGTCGCGGTCGGTGATGGCGCTGAGGCTGCTGACATCCAGGGCATCGCCGATGGTGCCGTCGAGCACCATGCGCACCAGGCGGTTTTCATCATCGATGCCGGGGTAGTCGATCAGGACCTTGAACAGGAAGCGATCCAGTTCGGCTTCCGGCAGCGGGTAGGTGCCTTCCTGATCAATGGGGTTCTGGGTGGCCAGCACCATGAATGGCGCAGGCAGATGAAACGCCTTGCCCTCGATGGTGATCTGTTGCTCCTGCATGACTTCCAGCAGCGCGGCCTGGGTTTTGGCCGGGGCGCGGTTGATTTCATCGGCCAGCAGCAGTTGGGTAAAGGCGGGCCCTTTGCGAATGCGGAAGCTTTCGCTTTTGGGGTCGTAAATGGCGTGGCCGGTAATGTCGGTGGGCATCAGGTCCGGTGTGAACTGGATGCGCGCGGCGTCCAGTGCCAGGCAGCGGGACAGTGCGCGCACCAGCAACGTCTTGCCCAGCCCGGGCACCCCTTCGATCAGCACATGGCCACTGGTGACCAGGGCGACGAGGATATCGCGCACCACCTGATGCTGGCCGACCAGGACCTGGTTGAGGCTGCTTTCGATGCGCCGGGCGGTGTCGCCGGCAGCGACAACAGCCGTGCTTGCGGTGTCCGCTGGCGGGTGGTCGGCGGCCTGACTATTGTCGGCTGTCTGGTCGCTTGTCTGGTCGCGTGGCTGATCGTTAGTCTGGCCCGTTGTGGTAAGAGTGTCGTGTATCTCGCTCATAGGCAGCGCCTCAGTGTGTGCAGCGTCTCAATGTCGCTTAACAAGGTGTCGTGTTTGAAGGTGTCGTGTTTGATTGACTCACTGGCCGCTGCGCCGTGCGGGCGAGTGCCGGGGTGTTCGTTGAGGGCGCGGGCGATGCGCTCTGCGGGCAGGCCGCTGAGTCTGGCAGCGGCCGCCACTTGTGCTGCCTCATCGTCGCCATGGTGGCGCAGCCGTAACCGGACTTGTTCGCGCAAGCCTGCCACCAGCGTTGCCTGTTGGCCAGTGCGCCACAGCAGTCGGCCGCTGGCCAGCAGGTGGTCGAGGAAATCACCGGGCCGGGTGCCCGCATCCTCCAGCAAGGCGCCCCGGCGGGGCAGATGGCGCCAGATGAACAGCACCAGCAACAGTGCCAGCGTGAGTATCAGGGGCGCGGCGGTTCGCCATAGCCAGTGATGCAGCGGCGGCAGGGTCAGGCCCTGGACGAACCAGACCTGGCGACTTTCCGCGCTGAGATGATCCAGCATCCAGGCGTGGTCCAGATAATGCAGTTGCGTGTTGTGCCAGGGTGCAAGGTCCGTCACCACGGTAATGCGACCGGCGCCGTATTCCAGCTGGATCAGCTGCGTGCCGGCGGCGTTGCCGGCCACGCCGGTCAGCACAGGCGCAGTAGACAGCGTCATCCCGTTGATCGGCGTGTCGTCGTGATCGACGCGCAGCAGATCCGCGTGGCGCAGGTCGATACGCGCATCGAAGCCCACGCGTCGCGGTGTGTTGTCGTGGGGTTGCGTCGTATCGCGCGGATAGACCGGCGTGTCGTAAAGGGTGCGCCGGCGGCCACACATGGCGCGTTCGCATTCGCTGCCACGGTCTTCGCCCGCGTACAGGCAGAAGCGGTGGAACAAGCCTTCCATGCCGAGCAGCTGGTCCGCGAAGGGGCCCGGGTCGTCGCCGGTGACGGCCACATCACTGCGCGCGACAACAATGCCCAGCGGCGAGAGCAGAGGGTCATGATGGTCGTCCGACGCAAGATTGCGGGACGGGGTGTGAGACAGGTCGCGGGACAGGTCGGGGGCGGGCCCGCTGGCCACCACCAACTGGCCGCCGTCGGCGACCCAACCGCGCAGCGCGCTGGCACGCCCTTCGTCCAGACCACTGCGCGCCTGATCCAGAATCAGCAGTGTATCGGTGGGGGGCAGGGGAAACAGCGTGGCGTTGCCGTGCAGCGTGCGCGCCGGGCGGCCACGCTGATGCAGCAGGATGCCAGCGGCGTAGAAGGGGTTGCTGAGCACCTTGGCCGGTGGCGCATCGTGCTGCACATAGCTGTAGCGTTCGCAACGGCTGAGCAGCAGGGCCGTCATCAGTATCAGCGTGATGCCCAGCAGTACGCCGGGGAGCAGCCCACGCCCGCGGGTGTCCGTCGTGGCCGTCATGCGGGCCTCCCGGTGTCGTCACCCGTGTCGCGTGAGAACCACCGTGCTGTCAGTGCGGCCACTTCCTCGTGGCTGACCGGCCGGTGGCCCCAGGCGGTGCGCAGCCAGACTGGCGTCAGCGCCGAGAGAAAATCCACCCCCCGGTCGTTGCCATGTTGCCGCCGCAGCAGGGTCAGCAGTTCGCCTTCGGTGGCACCCTCTGGCAACACAATCGCCAGCCGCAGGTGCAGGTCCCGGACGTTCAGGCGATACAGCAGGCTCAGGGCCAGCCGGTAATCGCCAGCAGCCAGTGCCGCGTGCACGGCGCTGGCGGGATCGTCCGGCAGGCTTTCCCGGGCGATATCCAGCCCCGCGATGCGGGTGTTGGCCGGTGCGGTGCCGCGCCCCGGCGTCGTGCGGTTGTTGAGCAGATGTCGCCCGGACCAGAGCAGCCACACCACCACAACGAGCGCCAGTGTCCACAGCAGGATGCGCAAGCCGTCACTGAGCCAGGGCAGGTGCAGGCTGCCGTCGCTGCGCTCGCTCTGTCGGTCGCCAAACAGCCACTGGAGCAGGCGGCTCAGCAGGTCGCCGTCGCGCTCATCGTTCGGACGCAGGCGCCAGGTGCGGTGTGTGCTCATTGGCATCAGGTCATCGCCAGCGAGGATCTGAATGGCTTCCTCACGCAGCGTATCGGCCTCGGCGGGCGCGCCAATGGCGGCATGCGGCGCAGCCCCGGCATGCAGGGCATCGCTCCAGGGCAGCGCGACAAGCACCAGCAGCAACAGTGTAGCAGTGCTGCCGGCGCGGGCCTTGTTGTGTCGGCTGCGGCGCTGGCGAATGGCACGCAGGCCCTGCTCCAGATCCCAGCCTTCCAGCCAGGTGCGTTTGTTCAGGTACAGGGCGAAACCGCTGCTGACATACAAGGGTTGCGTCAGCGTCATGGCGAGATACCAGCAGGCAAACATCCAGCCGGCGCCGCGCACCTCCTCGCCTGTGAGCCAGTGGATCAGGCTCAGATCGAACTGCCACGGCATCAGCACATACAGCAGCGACAGCAGTGCAAACAGGACAAACTGCTCCACATGCAGCAGCAGCACGGTCAGCGTGCCTGCGTGTTGGTGCGGCTCGGCATGCAGCACGTCCATGCGGCGTTGCAGGCTGTCCCGCGCCGGGCGCTCCAGCTGATATACCGGTGCATTGAAGCTGCGCGATGGGCTCAGGCGTCGCCAGGTGAGGCTGCTGAACAGATACGGCCGGGCATAGGCAGGAAAATCCCGCAGCAATTGCCGCAGCGTTGGCGGGTTGCCGAACAGTGCGCGGGCATTGAATTCCAGCAGCGGTCTTTCCCATACCGGCTTGAGCCACCAGAACAACAGACCGGCCCAGAACAGATTGCCGCCGCACAGCAACAGGATCAGTGCCATGGCGGGCAGGGTGGTGAGCAGCCAGAGCGTCACCAGCGGCCGCCACCAGTGGCGAAACAGCTGCGTGCCCAGGTCCATGGCCTGCCAGGCATTGCGCGGTGCCATGCGTGCCTGGATGCGCGCCTGGCGGGATGGCTGTTCAGCGTGGGACATCGTCATCCCCCGTGGCGGTGCGGCCGGCGAAGAGCAGATACACGGTGAGCAAGGCCCAGCAGAGGCCGCCAACCAGATACTTGGTCTGTGCTGGCAGATCCCGGGGCGACCAGAAGGCCTCGATAAAGGCGGCCAGTATCAGCAACAGGAAGACGCCGTAAATCACCGGCAGCCCGCTGCGGGCGGCGGCGCGCAGGGCGGCGAGGCGGGTCAGTTGCCCCGGGGACAGCAAGGCGGCGCCCAGGCGCAGACCGGCACCGCCGGCGAGGATGATCGCGGTGATCTCCGGTGCGCCATGGGCAATCACAAAGGTGAACAAGGGCTCCCCGGCGCCCACGTTGGTCAGATGACCGGCGACAGCGCCAAAGAAGCCGCCATTGAAAATCATGATGAACAGCGCGCCGACACCAAAGAACAGGCCGCCGGCAAAGCTGCGGAACGCCACGCTGATATTGTTGTAGATGTAGTAGCCGAACATCATCACATCATCATCGCTGCCGCGCCCGTCGCTGAGACGCGTATCACTGGCGTACATGGCTTCGATGTTGGCAATCATCTCGCCGCTGAGCACGCTGTGAACGCGCTCGGGCTGTACCGCCAGCAAGCCCCAGATCAGCGCCATGGCGAGAATAAAGCTCATGGCACTGGCGACATGCCAGCGCCACTGGCTGCGCACGGCGCGGGGAAAATCGGCGCGCAAGAATTCGCTGAGGCGCGGCAGCAGCGGTGGACGGTGCTGATAAAGCTGGCGATGCCCGCGCAATACCAGCGCATTGAGCCGATTGACCAGATTCGGGCTATAGCCGCGCTGGCGTGCCAGCGCCAGGTGGTGGCACAGCCGCCGGTAGTCGGCGGGAAAGTCTCCGAGAGAGTCCCTGAGAGAGTCCCTGAGAGAGTCCCCGGACTCCTCCGATGTTGTGCTTGAAGGCGCGTCCGTCACTGCGTCTGCCACACGTGTGGCGCGGCGGCGCCAGCGACGGCGCGGCGGTTGCTCCAGTTGCGTCAGGGTCCGGGTCAGGGCGTCCCAGAAGGGCGCGTAGCGCGTTTCGAATTGCTGCTGCTTCACGGCGCCTTTCCTTCTGCCGGGCCCTGTACTGAGCCTTGTGCTGCGCCTTGCATGTACAGCGCAACGTGACGCAGGCGTTGCGCTGCGGCGTCAGGCGGGAGTTCCGGGAAGGCCAGTTGGGCCAGCTCCGCGCGGCGGCCGGAGGAGAGCTGCGGGCTGCGTTCGAGAAAATTCAGCAGCAGCTGACGGTCGCTGATGGTCACGGCCCAGTCCGGCGCTAACGGGGTATCGCCGTTGTGCGGGGTGCTGTCCGGCGGCGGTGTAACATGCACCACCAGGGTGCCGGCGGCCAGATCGCCCAGGCGGCGGAAACGACGGTCGATCAGCATGGTGATCAGACCGGCCAGATAAAAGGTGGGAAACAGGTCGGCGGTGCGCAGCAGATTGCGTATCAGGCTGGCGTTCAGGTCCACCGGTGTGGCGTCTTCTTTGACGACGGTCAGATGCAGTGCTTTTTTGCCCGGCGTCTGACCATGGCGCAGGACTTCAAAAAGAATGGGGTAGCCCCATTCGAGCAGAAAAAAAAGAATCAGCAGCAGGCCCATGCCCACGCCGCCCAGAGGGCCGAGAAAAAGGGCTGCGACCAGATACACGACCAGCCGAATGCAGAAATCGATCAGATACGCCACAGCGCGGGGGATCGGCCCGGCCAGTGTCAGCACCAGAGGCACCCCTTCGGGTGTCACTATGTATTGCCGGTCATCAATCACAACGCCCCCCCGTTGTAACGCCGTGGTTGTCTGTCAGCGGTCCAGGTCAGCCCGTCCCGCGCGGATTACCAGCATGGCGGTGATGAACAAGGCGACCAGTACGGTGACGCGAAAGGCGGCCAGGATGCCCATGGGAGGCGGATAGAATAGCTGGATCACATAGCCGCAGAAATAGAACATCAGCAGAAAACACAGCCAGGTCAGCAGCCGGGGGCTGCCGCTGACGACGCCATGGGCAAAGATCAGGATGGGCCCATAGACTACGATGGTCATGAAAATCTTTGCCAGCAGGGGCGCGTCCGGCGGCGCCAGCCACCAGAGTCCGCCGATTCCCAGCAACAGCAGCAGCGCATAGAAGAGGCGGGTCAGGTTCAGTAGCAACGTCATTCTCCAGATGTGGTGCCCAGCGTCAGGGCCAGTCGTGCCAGTCGTTCGCCCAGAGCGCGCGCCAGCGCGGTTTCATGGACGTCGGGGCGGGTCATGTTGTCGGTGCCGGCCATGTGGCTGGCACCATAGGGTGTGCCGCCGCCTGTGGTCTGCAGCAGGCCTTTCTCGCTGTAGGGAATACCGGTAATCAGCATGCCGTGATGCAGCAGCGGCAGCATCATCGACAGCAGCGTGCTTTCCTGGCCGCCATGCAGGCTGCTGGTGGAGGTAAAGACCGCCGCCGGTTTGCCGATCATGGCACCGGCCATCCACTGTTCGCTGGTCTGGTCGATGAAATACTTCAGCGGCGCGGCCATATTGCCGAAGCGCGTCGGTGAGCCCAGTGCCAGTGCGCTGCAGCCGGCAAAATCTGCCGCCGAGCAATAGGGGGCGCCGTTGTCCGGCACCGCCGATGCCGTGGCTTCACTCACCGGCGACACCGGCGGCACGGTGCGCAGCCGCGCGGGCACGCCGGCTTTTTCACAGCCATGGGCGATTTCTCTGGCCAGCTGCGCGATGCTGCCGGTGCGGCTGTAATAGAGCACCAGCACATAGCGTTCTGCGCGGGCGCTGTTTCTGCTATCCACCATGACGGTTCAGTCCAGCAGCGTCAGTACATTCTCGGGAGGCCGCCCGAAGACAGCCCGTTTGCCGTGCACGACGATGGGTCGTTCAATCAGCTTCGGGTATTGCACCATGGCATCTATGACGTCAGCCGCGCTACTGTCAGCCTGTAATCCTGCGCTGCGGTACTCCGCTTCCTTGTTGCGCACCATCTCCAGCGGGTGTGTCAGGCCCAGTTGTTGAACAAGACGCTTGAGTGTGGCGGCATCCGGCGGCGTTTGCAGATACAGTATCACGTCAGGGCTGATACCTTTTTCCTCAAGCAGCGCCAGTGTCTGGCGGGATTTCGAGCAGCGTGGATTATGATAGATCGTATATCCGGCCATGGTCCCTCTGCGTCAATGGCAATTGATGGTGGGGTAAATCAGGTGATGTGCCGGTATTCTAGTCCATCGGGTACAGTCGACGCACGGGTAACGGAAGTATGAGCGAATCACCAGCGAAGACGTTGCAGCAGCGTCTCCAGCAACGTCTGCCGGATCGTCTGCAGCAGCATTGGCAACGGGTGAGTGGGCGCGCGGAGGCGGCGGTGACCTTCGTGCGACTGCTGGCTGCGCAATTCAAAAAGGACGGCCTGCCACAAAGTGCGGCGGCGCTGACCTATACCACGCTGTTCGCCATCGTGCCGATACTGACCGTGACCTATTCGATTCTGGCAGCTATTCCGGCGTTGCAGGAGCGCGGTGATACGATCCAGTCCTGGGTGCTGGATTATTTTGTGCCGGATGCCAGCGCCCAGGTGCAAGAATATCTGGGCGAGTTTACCCGTCAGGCGACCAATCTTACCGTGATCGGTGCGGTATTTCTGTTTGTCACCTCCATCCTGCTGCTGCGTACCATCGAAAATGCCATGAATCGCATCTGGATGGTCAACCAGCGGCGGCGGGGGGTGACCAGCCTGCTGATGTACTGGGCGGTGTTGAGTCTTGGCCCGTTGTTGCTGGGCGCCGGGCTGGGCATCAGCTCCTATGTCACCTCCACGTCGTTCGTTACGGATACCGTGGCCCTTTTTGGTGGCATGCGCCTGTGGCTGGCGATCCTGCCCGTGCTGTTTACGACGGGCCTGCTGACATTGCTCTACGTGGTGGTGCCCAATTGTCATGTGCCGCTGCGGCAGGGGCTGCTGGGCGGCTTCATTGCGGCGGTGCTGTTCGAATTGGCGAAAGGCGGCTTTGCATTGTTCATCCGCTTTGCGCCCAGCTATGAGGTGGTTTACGGCGCATTTGCGGCGGTGCCCCTGTTCCTGTTGTGGATCTACGTGTCCTGGGTCATCGTGCTGGCGGGCGCGCAGCTGGTGCGGACCCAGGTTGTGTTTACCGAATATCGCCGCGATGCACCGCGTTTGCAGGCACTCTTGCGGGTGATCGAGGTGCTCTGGCACAAGCAGCAGCGTGGCCGTGTCTTGCGGCCCGCTGTGTTGCGCCGCACGTTGCAGGCGGCCGGGGCCACCCGCTGGGATGAGTTCCGCAACCTGCTGATTGATCTCGCTCTGGTGCGGCGCACCGACGAGGGCGGCTATGTGCTGACTCGCGATCTGCGCACGCTGAGCGTTGCCGATCTGGTGCAGATGACGCCCTGGCCCGCGGCAGTACAGCTGCAAACCGGCGCGCAGCAGACGCGCCCCTGGGAAGCGGTGCTGGAAAACCGCTGCCAGGCCGCGCGCGAGGGGCTTGCGGCACCACTGTCGCTGTCCCTGGAAGATCTGTTCCTGAGCGAAAAGGACGAAAGCGAACGCGAACAGCTGGTCAGCGTGCCGGACAAGGACTGAGGTGTCCGCCGGGGCGGATGTTCACAAAATCTGAGGGGTGTACGTGAAACAGGTTGAACTGGTCCATGATGCATTGCGCTTTCCGGCGCTCATGTCCGGTGATGGTGAGCCGGTCATTCTCCTGCACGGCTTCCCCGACAGTTACCAGAACTGGCAGCATCAGGTCAGTGCGCTGGCGGATGCCGGCTATCTTGCCGTGGCGCCTGCGTTGCGTGGCTACGCGCCCGGCTGCCAGCCCTCGGATGGTGATTATTCCCTGCGCGCGGCAGTGGATGATGTCTGTGCCTTTGCCAGTCAGCTCGGCGGCTGTGTGCATCTGGTAGGGCACGATTGGGGCGCGGTGGTGGGCTATCTTGCTGCGGCGCGTTCGCCGGAGCATTTCAGCTCGCTGACAACCCTGGCGATACCGCCGGTGCGGCGTCTGCCCGGGGCCTTGTTGCGGGTGCCCGAGCAGCTGCTGCTCAGCGCCTATATGGATTTCTTTCAGTTGCCGCTGGTGCCGGAGTGGACACTGGGCCGAAACGATCTGGCTGGCATTGAGTGGTTGTGGCGGCGCTGGTCACCGGACTGGGAGCCCGGCGAAGCGCTGGAACTGGCCAAACTGACCCTCAGCCAACCCGGCGTGATGCGCGCTGCACTCGGCTGGTACCGGCACCTGCCCAAGGTCTGGACCAGCGCCCATCGCGACGCCCGCACCTGGATGGCCAGCCCGATCACCGTGCCGACGCTGGTCATGGTCGGCCGCAAGGACGGCTGCATGAGCCCGCGCTTGCTGGACCACACGGTCAACGAACGGGACTTCCCGGCGGGCCTCCGCGTGGAGCAGATATCCGGCGCCGGGCACTTCCTGCATCTGGAGCGTCCCGGGCGCATCAATGATCTGCTGCTGAGCCACCTGGCGAGCAGCCCGAGTGCCTGTTCAGTCTAAGTTCAGTCAGTCTGAACGGCACTCGCGGTGCCCGAAGCGCTCTGTCAGTCCTGGCGGCTGGTGACTTCCAGCAGATGGTAGCCGAACTGGGTCTTCACCGGGCCTTGTACGGTGTTCACCGGTGCGCTGAAGACGACCTGATCGAATTCACGCACCATCTGGCCGGGGCCGAAGGAACCCAGGTTGCCGCCGTCGCGGCCTGACGGGCAGGAGGAATGTGCCTTTGCCAGTGCGGCGAAGTCTTCACCGGCCTCGATTTTTGCCTTCAGTTCATTACAGGCGCTTTCGCTGTCCACCAGAATATGCCGGGCTGATGCCTTGGCCATGCTTGTCTCCTTGCCCTGCGAGGGCATGTGTTGAGGGTTCTGTAAGGGTGTTGCAAGGGGTACTGCCAGGGTTGCTGCGGCATATTAACATCATTGCAGGCGACAATTATGCTGACAGGTATGCTGACAGCGGGAGAAGGCGCATGGCCGAGACAACACTGAAAGCCTGGCATGTTCGGGTGCAAGGCCGGGTGCAGGGTGTGTTCTATCGCGCCAGCACACAGCAGCAGGCGCATCAGCTGGGGCTGCGCGGTTGGGTGCGCAACTGTGATGACGGCAGCGTCGAGGCACTGTTGTGCGGCGAGCAGGCTGCGCTTGACGCGATGTTGGCCTGGATGGCGCAGGGCCCTGCGCGGGCGCGGGTCGATACGCTGCAGAAAGCACCCGCCGAGGTGCCGGACAACAACGACTTCGAGGTTCGAGCGTAAATTCGCGACTTGGCCTGCCCGCGTTCTCCCGGAAACAAGCAGCTGTCCTCCTGGCGCGCGCATCTCTGCTATAATGCGCGCCCCCGAGAACCCAGCTGGAGTGACCGATGACGGTGATTCGCCAGGACGATGTGATCCAGAGCGTGGCTGATGCCCTGCAGTACATCTCTTACTACCATCCGGTAGATTTCATTCAGGCCGTGCATGAAGCCTATGAGCGTGAGGAAAACCCCGCTGCCAAGGATGCCATGGCCCAGATTCTGGTGAACTCCCGCATGGCCGCCACCGGGCACCGTCCGATCTGTCAGGACACCGGGATCGTCACGGTATTCTGCAAAGTGGGCATGCAGGTCACGTTTGAAGGCGACTTGAGCCTGACTGACATGATCAACGAGGGCGTGCGCCGCGCCTACAACCATCCGGACAATGTGCTGCGCGCGTCTGTGCTGTCAGACCCGGATGGCAAGCGGGCCAACACCAAAGACAACACCCCGGCGGTGATTCACTATGACATCGTGCCGGGCAACACTGTGGATATTCAGGTCGCGGCCAAGGGCGGCGGCAGTGAAGCCAAGTCCAAGTTTGCCATGCTCAACCCGTCCGACTCGGTGGTGGACTGGGTGCTGGAGCAGGTGCCGAAGATGGGCGCCGGCTGGTGTCCGCCGGGCATGCTGGGCATCGGCATCGGCGGTACTGCCGAGAAGGCCATGGTGCTGGCGAAAGAATCTCTGATGGACCCGATCGACATCCATGAGCTTCAGGCCCGTGGCCCGCAGAACCGCGCCGAGGAATTGCGCCTGGAGCTGTTCGAGAAGGTCAACGCGCTGGGCATCGGTGCCCAGGGGCTGGGTGGCCTGACCACGGTGCTGGATGTGAAGGTGGTGGATTATCCCACCCATGCCGCCAACAAGCCGGTGGCTATCATTCCCAACTGTGCAGCCACCCGGCATGCGCATTTCGTGCTGGATGGCAGCGGCCCGGCCGACCTGAAGGCGCCGGACATCAATGCCTGGCCGGACATCGCCTGGGGCGATGATGGCCAGTCGAAGCGTGTCAATCTGGACGGCATTACCCCGGAAGAAGTGCGCACCTGGAAATCCGGTGACACCCTGCTGTTGTCCGGCAAGTTGCTGACCGGCCGGGATGCCGCGCACAAGCGCATGGTGGATATGCTGGCCAAGGGCGAGACGTTGCCGGTGGACTTCACCAATCGCTTTATCTACTACGTCGGCCCGGTAGACCCGGTGCGTGAAGAAGTCGTTGGCCCGGCGGGCCCCACCACCGCGACGCGGATGGATAAATTCACCCGCACCATGCTGGAACAGACCGGCCTGATCGGCATGGTCGGCAAGGCCGAGCGCGGGCAGACCGCCATTGACGCCATTCGCGACAACAAGGCGGTATACCTGATGGCGGTGGGCGGCGCGGCGTATCTGGTGTCCAAGGCCATTCGCGCTTCCCGGGTGGTGGCATTCGAAGACCTGGGTATGGAAGCCATCTATGAATTCGAGGTGGAAGACATGCCGGTGACCGTGGCGGTGGACAGTGAGGGCACTTCCGTTCACCGTACGGGTCCGAAGATATGGCAGGCGAAAATCGGCAAGATTCCGGTGACTGAGGAAGCCTGATCCGAGTTTTATTCCAACGACAATCGAGGCTGTTTTGTCGCAACGTCCGGATCGACTGCGTCATTTTTTTTGTGTTCTTTGCGCCGCGCGCATGTCACATGCGCGTGTGTGGACGCTGTTGCCTGCCTTGCTGATGGCGGGCTGCGCATCGCTGCCGCTGGAGATGGGCGGCTTTGGTGGCAGCACGGCGCCGCAGACGGTGGCGGGGTTGACCTATGAAGAGATACAGCAGCTCGGCGCGCTGCGCGGTACCTGTGCGCATTTGCAGGATATGCGGCGCCAGGGGCGTCGCGTTGACGCGACGGAAATGACAGAGCGGTTGCTACCGGCCTGTGAGCAGATGATCGAGAGCGCCCGTGAAAAGGCGCGGCAAGAGCGAGAAGAAGCCGAGCGACGTGAAATCGCCGTGTTCATGGCGCGGGAATGGGCGGTGGTGGAAGCACAGGTTGCCCAGCGCCGCAGTCGCGAACGGGAATGGCGCGAGGCGGAGCAACAGCGGCAGGAAGCGGAGCTGTTACGTGCGCAGCTGGCGCAGGCGGAAGAAAAGCAGGCCGAACGCCGCGCTGCCCTGGCGGAACGCATTCGCACAACGACGATTTACGACAAGTTGTCGGAATACGAAGACAAGCCTGTTGCTCACAGTATCGGCCAGCCGTCGCAGACCACATTGAAAACCTTCCTGGCGTGTGTCGAGCTGGCGTATCCCAACAAGGGATATCGCATTTCCCAGTCTGGCCGGACGCTGACCATTATCGCGCGAGAAGCTCAGTTGCCGCGGGGCGATCTGCCGATTGAAATGCGTTTCAATGAGAATCCGCAGTACTGGCGCATGACCTATCTCATGGTGGCCGACATTGAAGCGCGCCAGGATGCTGACCGGTTTGTGCTCTCACAGAATCTCGTGGCGCAAAGCTGTCCGCAGGAAGGCGGGTTATTCTGACGCTGGATTAGCGCCGCGCCAGATTAACGTCGCGTAAGATCCACTTTCCCTTGTGTCTTGCGGCGTCGCGCAGCCTCCACCAGGGCCCGGAACAGTTGTCGATGAGCCGGGTGGTAGAGCAGATACTCCGGGTGCCACTGTACGCCCAGCTGCCATTGTCCCGGCCCTTCGTTTTCGATGGCCTGGACAAAATGATCCGCATCCCGCGCTGCCACGCGCAAACCTTCCCCCAGTTCACGAATCGATTGGCTGTGCATGCGGTTGGCGCCCAGGCGTCGGCGGCGCAGTACCCGTGACAGGCGTGAACGCGGCACCAGACGCACGGGTTGTGCTGCAGTGATCAAACGTCGCGGGCGGGTGTGACGGCGCATGGGGGTAATGTTCTGATGCAGGTCGCCGCCGCGATGTACGTTGAGCAACTGGGCGCCACGACAGATGCCCATGACGGGCAGGCTGCGCTCGCGCGCCTCGTCCAGCAAGGCCAGCTCCAGCGTGTCGCGGCCCGGATTATAGGCAGCTTTCACCTGGGGCAATTGCTGATAATGGCGCGGGTGAACGTGATCGCCCCCGGCAATCACCAAGCCGTCGATCTGTCGCGCAGGGGGCGCGGGCGGCCGGTCCATACCAGGATGAAGATGCACGCTGTCTGCGCCCAGGGCGTGCAGTGCCAGGCGGATCAGGCGTATATCGAACAGGTGCCGTGTCGGGCCGGCAACGCCGATCAGGGGCTTGTCGGCGACATCAACCATTGTGCGCTTTCCTTTTCCCAGCGAGATAACAGCTTGTCCATATCCCGACGTTGGTGCGCCTGCCAGGCGTCGGCCATGGCCGCCAGGCGACTGTCATCGGCGGCCAGATCATCAATCAGTACCCAGTCATTCCAGACGTGTGCAAAGGACCAATCCGGGTTGTCGATGTCGCAATCCGGCAGCCGGTAGTGCAGCGTCGGTCGGGCCTTGATGCGGGGGTCGCCGATCTTGTCCTCAATCAGTGCGCCGCGCAGGTGGGCAAACAGCGGCATCATGTCCAGCGCCCGGTTACGGGTGGGGTTGTGCTGGATGTAATCAGCGATCAGCTGGTCGATGTCCGGCTGATAATCAGGGTCGTTGATGAGCAGGACATACTCATCCGGCCAGGGGCCAATATAGGTGGTGAACTTGCGGCTGATATCCACCTGCTGGCGCGCCTTCAGCCATGCATAGCTGAGGGAGAACGCGCGCATGTAGCCCAGCAGGGTGCGGGCATCCAGCGCGGGCAATTCCGGATTGAGTTGCAGGCCGAAGGCGTAGTGCAATGCGTGGCGGCTGCCTTTGGCGCCCAGTTCGCGCAGGTAAACGCACAGCGCTTCGATGTCGCCAAGGTCTGTGAAAGCGATTGGCGGGCCGACGATTTCCAGCGGCACGATTTTTTCTGCGGTAGCGTCCATCAACTCCAGGGCGGCATCGGCGACCTCGGCAAGCGTATCGGGCAGGGCGCCGGTGTCGATCTCGAAATCCTTGACCGGATCGGAATCGAGTTCCACTTTGAAGAGGCCGTAATCAGATTCGATGGCGTGAACGTAGCGGCTTTCCTCGGTGGCGTTGGCACTGAAGAAATCAGCAACATGTGACACAAGCGTGTCAAAGGGGAGGCCGGAGAGTTCGATTTCAACACCCACGCGCCGTGGCGTGCCGTCTTCTGTCTGCAGCCTTGTGGGCTGTTGCAGGGATGCATGCGTCTTTCCCAAGGAACAGTGCTCCTGGTTGATGGATCGGGTACGGGATAATGCATACAGGAAAGCACAGATGCGCGGGAAAATGAAATCCCGCGCCCGTGAACTTGTGTGAAATATGTGTTGCGAGGTGCGCACTACGCCCGGTATTCGTGCTCGCGAATCAGGTCAAGAAAGTCCGCCCCGAAGCGTTCCAGTTTTGTTTCGCCCACGCCGGTCACACTGAGCAGCTCGTTGTCCTTGAGCGGCCGACGTTCCACCATTTCCATCAGCGTTCGATCGTTGAAAATGACATAGGGCGGCACGCCATGCTCATCGGCGAGACGGCGGCGCAGATTGCGCAGCGCATCCCATAGTGGCTGGTCTTCCTCGGGCAACACCGGGGCTGACGCGCGAGCGCGTTTGGCAGGTGCCTCGCTGACATCCTTGCGCAGGGCGATGTCGCGTTCGCCGCGCAGTATGGGCCGGCAGGCATCCGTCAGATGCAGCGCGCCGAAGCCTTCCACGTCCACTTGCAACAGGCCGCGCGCCACCAGCTGGCGAAAAATACTGCGCCAGGTATTGGTGTCCAGATCGCTGCCGATGGCATAGGTGGACAGGTTCTGGTGGCCGAACTGACGAATTTTTTCGGTATCCGCACCGCGCAGCACATCCACCAGATGGTTGACGCCGAATCGCTGACCGGTGCGATAGACGCAGGACATGGCCTTGCGCACGGCGTCGGTGGCATCCCAGGTGGTGGGAGGATTCAGGCAGGCATCACAGTTGCCGCAATGCTCGGTGGAGTCCTCTCCGAAATAATGCAACAAGGCATGCCGTCGGCAGCTGGTGATTTCGCACAGCCCGAGCATGGCATCGAGCTTGTGGCGTTCACTGCGCTTGTGCATCTCGGAGCCGGTAGAGCCTTCCAGCATCTGCCGCAACTTGATGACATCCTCGACGCCATAGACCAGCCAGGCCGTGGCGGGCTCGCCGTCGCGGCCTGCGCGGCCGGTTTCCTGATAATACCCTTCCACACTTTTCGGCAGATCCAGATGCGCGACAAAGCGCACGTCGGGCTTGTCGATGCCCATGCCGAAGGCAATGGTGGCCACCATGATGATGCCGTCTTCACGCAGAAAACGTTGCTGGTTGCGGCGACGGGTCTCGGCAGGCAGGCCGGCGTGATAGGGCAGGGCATTGAACCCTTGCTGTTGTAACCAGGCGGCGGTGGTATCGACCTTGTTGCGAGACAGGCAATAGACGATGCCGGCATCACCGGGATGTTCGTTGCGCAGAAACCGCAGCAGTTGCTGCCGTGCATTCTGTTTCTGGGTGATGCGGTACTGGATATTCGGTCGGTCAAAGCTGCTGACGAAATGCTGCGCCTGTACCAGGTTCAGACGCTCGGCAATTTCCTGGCGGGTGCGCGGGTCTGCCGTGGCGGTCAGCGCTATGCGCGGCACATCCGGGAACTGGGCATGCAACAGCCCCAGTTGCAGATAGTCGGCGCGGAAATCGTGGCCCCACTGGGACACGCAGTGGGCCTCGTCGATGGCGAACAGCGCAATCGGGCAGCGATGCAGCAGATCAAGGGTGCGTGCCTGGGTCAGACGTTCCGGGGCCACGTAGAGCAGGTCGATGGTGCCGTCCAGCAGCGCCTGTTCCGTGGCCGCGACCTCGGCACCGGAGAGGGTCGAATTGAGAAAGCCGGCCCGGACACCCAGCTCATGCAGGGCATCGACCTGATCCTGCATCAGGGCGATCAGGGGGGAAATCACGATACCCGCGCCAGGACGTAACAGGGCGGGTAACTGATAGCACAGGGATTTGCCGCCGCCGGTGGGCATCAGTACCAGCGCGTCGTCGCCGGCCACCAGGGCATCGATGACGGCCTGCTGGTGGCCCCGGAAGCTGTGATAGCCGAAGACGCGTTCGAGTACAGCCAGTGGCGTGTCTGAGAGCGGTGTGCTTGTGAGTAGCGTGTCTGTCATGGGGCGCAAGTATACAGCCTTGGCTGCGGCTTGCCTGTAGGAGATGCGCCGGCTGCCATGTCAGCCGGCGCTTACACCGGCGCCGAAGTTGCGGGAGACGGGCGTCAGCGCTGGGGGCGGTGACTGATCAGGAAGCTGCTGAGATGGTTGCCGACAAGCGGGTACAGCGGCGGGGTGATCTGTTGCCCGAAGCGCACCAGCATGCGCTGGATCAGCGCGCGGATCATGGCGATGGCGCCATCCAGAGGCTTGCTGATGACAAAGTTGAAGTTCAGCAGGTTCTTGGGCTCTGTTGCCAGCGGCACCATCAGTTCCTCGACAATGCGGTTGAGCAGGGCAATGCCCTCGTCGAGATTCGTCGCGGTGCCGTGCTGCAGGGTCAGGATGATCTCTTCACCCCGGTGCGCCAGCGCTGGCGAGATCGGTAACTGCAACTGGTGGCTGTGCGCGGCGTCGGCCGGGGCCGGATGCACCAGGGCGTGAAAATGGCGAATCACCGGCGGCAGGCGACGGCTGGCAATGCGGCCACCGGCCCAGCCGACGTAGTGACGTGCCTTGTCTTTCACATCATCGGCAATGCGCCGGGCGTCCTGCAGGGCTTTCACGTCGTACTGTGTGCCGATGTCATCCAGCAGCGTGATCAGGGTGGTATCAATGATGTCGCAGTAGGCGTCCACCAGCAGATCAATGCCCTGCGCCTTGTCCTGATCGGTCAGCCGGCCATTGGCACGCAGCACCAGCGCATCCAGTTGTGCCGGGATGTGCGCGGCCAGCGGGGTGCGCACCGACGCGGTCATGGCGGCAGGGGGGAGGGTTTGGGGTGTCATATCAGCTCTCGTCTTGAGTTAATGCCTGGCCTTGAGCATGTGCTGCATGCTGCCGTCATTGCCGAACAGCTTCTGTTGCCATTCGGCTTCCAGTGCCCGGGTGTCATGTTTTGCGGGATGGAAATCCCGGCGGGCAAATAACGGCATCTTGCGCAGGATGCGGGTCACAAACCCGCGTCGTCCGAACAGGATGCCGGCGCCTCGTGCCAGATCACCCGGACGCCGCCAGGCGCGCTCCTTGATAATCAGATATCCCCAGCTGAAGGCGATTGCCGGAATCATGACAGTGGCCACCAGCGGGAACGCCAGGATACGTTCCCGGCGACGGTTACCGATCAGTTCATACACGTCGTAAGCGACGGATTTGTGTTCCAGTTCTTCCATGGCGTGCCAGAGCCACATTTGCAGCATGCGCGGCTCGGCGCGGCTGCGAAAGCGCTCGTCGGTCAGCAGTTGCTCGCCGAGCAGTGCGGTGAAGTGTTCCATGAAGGTCGTGCAGGCCAGTTGCTGACTGGGTGGCAGTTTTTCCAGCAGGCGCAGGGCCGTGGCCACGGCCAGTTCCGGGACGCGGGTGTTGATGCCCTGGGTTTGCAGCAGGTCATTCAGGCGCTCGTGTTCGCGGGCGTGGATCGCTTCCTGGCCAATAAAGCCGGCCACCTGGGCCTTCAGCACCGGGTCGGTGACCTGGTCGCGGTAATGCCGCACCGACTCCACAAAAAAGCGTTCGCCGGGCGGGAAGAAGCCGGACAGCACGGCCAGAAACAGGGTCATGGTGGCGTTGTCATCGTAGACGTAGCGGGGCGCGTCATCGGGCAGCGCAAAGTGCACCGGGCGCGGGGGGATACCGACGCTGGCGCCCCCCTTTGGCGGTTTTGGTGTGCTGGCGGATGTTCCGGTCATGTTACCTCCTCGCAAACCGTGACAGTCTGTGATGTCTGTGTTGATGCTTTTCTGATGGTACTTGTGTGGCAGAACGGCGGAAGGTTATCTTTCTCCATAAATCGGTCATTAGGGGCCGTCTATTAAGGGCCGTCTATAAAGGGACATGTATTGAACGAACACGCATCGGAACCCGCAGCAGGCGTACTGCTGGGCGAATATGCCGAGATGCTCTGTCAGTTCATGGGGCAGGCGCACCCCGTGTCGGCATTACTGGCGGGCACCGGCCTCAGTCGTGACCTGTTCAGCGAGCCGGGTTACCGCCTCAGCATGACCGCCACCCGGCGCCTGCTGCGCAATGCCCGGCAACTGGACCCTGCTCCGGATCTGGGCATGCGGCTGGGTCAGCCACTGAATTTCGGCAGCCATGGTTTTCTGGGTTATGCCGCGATTTCCAGCAGCACATTGGGGCAGGCGTTTGAACTGGCCGTGCGCTATATCCGTACCCGCGCCGGGCTGTTCGATATCCAGATGCTGCAGGACGGCGACATGACCGTGGTGCGCTTTGATGCGCGCCATGCGCTGGATGATTTGCTGCCGCTGGTGTGTGATGCGCTGGTGACCTCGATACTGAGTATCGGCGAGCAGATGTTCCGGGTGATACCGGCGCACCGGGTGCACCTGCTGTTGCCTTACGGCGAAGCACCGCACCACCAACGCTGGCGAGAGCACAGTGACTTTCAATTGCACTTCGGGCAGCTGCATTTGGGTGCCAGCGCGCTGGTGATCCGTTTCCCGGCGCAATGGATGGCGGCGCCGCTGGATACGGCGGACCCGCAGCTGGCCATGCTTGCCGCCGCCCGCTGTGAGGAAGAGTTACGCCTGGCCGGTGGCGCAGATGACGTGATTATTCAGGTGCGGCAGCTCGCCCGCCGTTTTCTGCGAGAGGACAACGCGCAGCAGTGTGTGGCAGATGCCATGCATATCAGCGTGCGTACGTTGCGCCGTCATCTGGCGCGCGCCAATACCACCTACAAGGCGTTGTCTGATGTGCTGCGTCATGAGCTGGCGGTGGATCTGTTGCGCGACAGGACGCGCTCGGTCGAGGATATTGCCAGCGAGCTGGGCTACAGCGATCCCTCCAATTTCGGCCGCGCTTTCCGGCGCTGGGCGGGTATGTCCCCGCGGCAGTTTCGTCAGCAGTAAGGCGAGGCGCCCGCTGAGCTCAGCGGGCGCCTGTTTCGCCGGGGACGGGGACCTGTCTCCTGCCGTGTATCGCGTTAGAAACTCCAGCGAACCCCGAGGCGGATCTCGTCCGTGTCCAGATCATCACCATCGGCATCCAGACGTTCAAAGCGGAAATCCAGCGCCACGGCGAACTGGGGCGTGGCGTGGTACAGGCCACGCACGGCGTAGCGCAACCCGTCGAGATCTACTTTGTTGCCGCCACCAAAATCGAAGCTGCCGTAGTCCACGAATCCTATGGCGGGGTTGATCTCGAGCTGGGGCAGCGGCATCCAGCGCAGCCCGGCGGTAATGCCGTAGCCTCCGGAGGTTTTGAAATCAGCGAGGATGAATTCTTCATAGGTCAGGGTGCCATAGGCGTCCAGACGGCTACCGTTATTCTGCATCAGCGGCAGATAGCCGCCGCCGCCGAAGGAGAAGGCGCCAAGGGTGGGGTCCGTCCCCCCTGAGACGTCGACCTCGGCGCTGGTGGCGCGGGCAGTAACAAAGAACTGCGGTGCGACCTCTGCCATGGCTTCCAGGCTGAAGCCGCGGTAATCAAGGTCGTCCGGGCCGGCACTGATCTCACCGTCAACGAGATAGTCCAGCTGGACAAAACTATAGCTGATATCCGCATGGGCTGTGCCGACATGCAGCAGCCCGACGGAGGCCAGCGCCAAGGTGACTGGGCGCCATGTATTGGTGTGGATAGGCTTCGTCATAGTGACATCCTCGTCAGGGCGCCAGCCTGTGGGGTCAGCTGGCGCATGGATCGTACGGGATCCAGTTGCACGGGATGTGCTCAATAGTGCCAGCGCACCCCGAGGCGGATCTCGTCAATGTCCAGATCATCGGCATCGGCATCCAGACGTTCAAAATGGAAACCCAGCCCTAAGGCCAGCGTGGTAGTGACGTGAAAGAGGCCGCGCACGCCATAGCGCAACCCGTCGACGTCCAGCTTGCCGCCACCGGTATCGAGGCTGCCATAGTCCACCATGGCCACCGACGGATTGATTTCAATCTGATGAGTCGGAAACCAGCGCAGCCCCGCGGTTATGCCGTAGCCGCCGGAGCTCTTGAACTCCGCCAGGGAAAATTCTTCATACGTGAGGGAGCCATACGCGTCGAGACGGCTGTCGTTGCCTTGCATCAGCGGCAGGTAGCCGCCGCCACCGAAAGAGAAAAAGTCCAGATTGACGCCGGGTGCCCCGGATAGCTCGACTTCGGCGCTGGTGGCACGTGCGGCAACAAAAAACTGCGGTACGACTTCCGCCATGACTTCTATGCCGAAGCCGCTGTAATCAAGATCGTCCGAGCCGCCACTGATCTCGGCATCAACGAGGTAGTCCAGCTGAACAAAATCATAACTGATATCCGCACGGGCTGTGCCGGCATGCAACAGCCCGGCGGCGGCCAGGGCCAGGGCGATCGGTCGCCATTGATCGGTGTAAGCAAGCAGGGACGGAGTGTGAACCAGAGTCTGGTTTGGCATGGAGAAATCCTTGTCAGAGTGAGCGTCGTAACCTCCTGCTATTGAAGACGCTGAAGCGGCCACGGCACAGGCCAGATTCCGGCCATTTCTGTACGATTTTTCGGCGTTGTTTCTGGTACTAAAGTTTCTGTTCGCGCTGCCACAGAGCGTGGCTCAAGCGGGTCAGCGCCTGGGCCAGATGGCGACGATAGCTGCGTTCGGACATCGACAGTGCCTCGGCGGCCAGTTGCTGGTTGGCGGCGGGGTGCAGATAGGTGCGCTGGAGAATCTTTTCGTGATGGCCGTTGCCGCCTTCCCGCGTGAGTTGTGTGCAGGTCTGTGCCAGCAGATTGCGCAAGGCTTCTGCCCGGCATGCCGGGTCGCAGCTCTGCTCGGCCGCGTGCGTGACCAGGCGGCTGCCCAGCAGGGGATTGCTGCGCAGCTTGTCCGGGGCATGATAGGCGCGCAACGCCTGCCTGACCGCTTCCTGAAATCCGTTCTGATCCAGCAGCGGCGGCGTATCCAGCTGGGCGGGTAGTGCGCGCAACCGTTCGTGCAGGCTGTGTATCCAGACCAGCGGCGGGATGGCCAGGCAATCATGCACGTACAGCTGGCGCTGGTGGCCGGCAATGTCCAGGCGCCCACCGGGCAGGGGTTGATGCCGCCCCTGTTCGGAAATTTTTTCCCAGGCGGGGTGCGCCGGTTGCAGGTGGAACATGTAGGCCAGGTTGCGGGTCGTCAGGGTGCGGAACAACAGGTAGGCACAGATGCGCGTCTGTACGGGGGAGATGGCCTGATATTCCTGTGCTGACATCCAGAAGCGGGTCAACAGCGCCGCATGGTGTGGCGGCAGGTCCGGTTGCGCCGCGAGAAAGTCCAGCACTGGCTGCAACACCGGATCAGTGCGCGCCGCGTCGGGATCGACGCGCGTCACATCCAGGCTGAACAGAAAGCCGACCAGTGACAGATTGCGATCGCGCACGGCCACCAGCCCCTCGGGCTGCTGGGCATGCCAGTGCTCCAGATGCTGGCGCGCCTCAGCGCCTTCATGGCGCTCCACCATGGCGCAGATCAGTGGCCAGTCCGCCTCGGTGGCGCGGTCGCAGTAGCACACCTGTTCCTGATCCAGGCGATAGGCCTGGCTGACCAGAAAGGTATCGCGCTGGATATAGAACAGATCCAGCGCGCACTGTTCGTGGTCGGTGAGCAGACCACTGGCAATCTGGCGAATGGTTTCACCGTAGGCGCGGGCAATCAGGGTCTCGTAACGTTGCGGATTGCGTTGCCGCAGATCGCTGATGATCGCATTGCGCACCAGATCGTGCGGCATCAGCCCACGCTCGCCCTGGCGAATAAACGATTGCCGTCGGAGCCAGTCGAACAGGGCGGGCGCGTCTTCGCGCTCGGTCATGGCAGCCAGCATGGGTTCGTTGAGCGCACGCACCAGCGCGGTGGCCTGTATCGCCAGACGCTGCGCGGGCACATCGATGTCGCGCAGCAGCCGTGAAATCAGTTGGGCTTGCAGGGGCTCCCGGGCGTCGTCCGTGAGTTGCAGATGCGGGTCCCGCAGCAGCAGATCGGCGGTCAGTGCCAGTGCCAGGGCATTGCCATGGGCCAGTTCGCGGGCACGATCATGCAGTGCCACGGGCAGCTGGCGCCGCAGCAGAAAATGTCGGGTTTCCTCGTCGTCAAAATCCGGCAGCGCTTCCGTGCGCATCAATTGCGCCCAGCCACAGTCGGCACACCATTCCGGCGAAGGCGGGTTGCGGCTGGCGATGACGGTACGGACATGGGTGGGCAAGGACGGCAGAAACTGATCACGCAACCAGCCTTCCAGCATGGCAATGCGCTCGAAGGTATCCAGTAGCAACACCGCTGGCTTGTCCTCATCGCCAGTGTTGAGCGGGCGCCGCAATGTCCGGTCCAGGTCGTCGGGTGTGCCGGGCAGGTTCTGCGCATCGAAATAGCAGGCCTGCACGCCCTGTTGCTGTGCCTGGCGCTGGTATTCGGCCAGCAACTGGCTTTTGCCCGTGCCGCCGGGCGCATAGATATACAACACGCGCAGTGCGCTGTCGGGCGCAATCAGCGTGTTGAAATGGTGCAGTTGTTTTTCGCGGCCCACAAACATGTGGGCGCGGGCGAGCTCCAGCTCTTCCCTGATCGTGCGTGGCACCATGGTCCTTGATCCCGTTCACCCTGAGGTACGTGGATATTCTTGCATGAATGCAAGTGGCCTGAGCAGTACCAGCGCACGTTGCCGAGCCTGCTACCGGCCATCCGCTGCGGCGGGATTTCACGGCGGTGGCACGCACTATCTGTTCCTATGGTGTGGTTTCCATTGAGCCCATCAATGGAATGCTCAGACGTCACCGCATCAGGAGCCGACAATGTTGGGATTTCTTCGTACTGATCCGAAAAAGAAGCTGCAGAAAGCCTATGAGGCAAAACTCCAGCAGGCGATGACGTTGCAGCGCAACGGCGACATTCGCGGTTATTCCCTGATGACCGAGGAAGCAGAGGCGATCTATGCCCGACTGAAAGCGCTGGAACAGACCGACTGAGCTGCGTCGTCTTGCCTTGCCTGGTGCGGCACCTTTCTAAACGGTAGTGATATGCATTATCATTATCGGAAGTGCCCATTCCGGGCCCGTTTGTGTGGAGGCACGATGAACAAGGTATGGGGTATGCGTGTGGTCGGTCTGGTGCTGTTGGTAGCCAGCCCGGCAGTGTTGGCAGACAGAGCCGATCACTTTGAAGGCAAGCCAGCGGATACGCTGGCGGACGCGGTGGCCAACATGTCCGAGTACAACAAGCAGCTGGCGGCGATTCTGGCGCAGGGTGCGCTCAGCCCGCAGGACATGCACAACGTACATCAGCTGACGTACACGCTGGAAAATGCGTTGGCGAAAATACGCGCTGAAGTGGTCGAGTTGGCTGATGTGCTCGAGGCGGTGCATGTGGCCTCGGAGACGGCGGACACCGACGCCGTATTGGAGTCTGGTGCTGTCTATCTGGATACTGCCCGGATTCTTGTGCCCTGACAGGGGGCCATTCTTTGTTGGCGTGGTGGTTGTGGCCCTCGCCCCCCGAGGGCCGTCACGCTAAGCCTGGTTAACTATTCAAAGCCGGTCGCAATCACATCCTGGTAGTTGCGAATACGTTGCACGTAATGCACGGGCTCGTAGCCCCGGGCGTAGCCGTAGCGAGTTTGCGGGTAGTAGCGCGGGTCGGCTTTCAGCGGCAGGACTTCGCGCATGTCTTCCCAGGAATCCGGGTTCTTGCCCAGGTTGCGGGCCAGCTGGCGGGCGTCCAGCAGGTGGCCGCGACCGATGTTGTAGCTGGCCAGGGCCAGGTAGGTGCGATCGGGTTCCGGGATGGTGTCGGGCAGGCGCGCGTGCAGGTCTGCAAGGTAGCGGGCGCCGCCGTCGATGGCCTGGGGTGGGTCAAGGCGGTCAACACCGAGGGATTCTGCGGTGCGTTGGGTCAGCATCATCAGCCCGCGTACGCCGGTGGCGGAGCGGGCTTCCGGGTCCCAGTGTGACTCCTGGTAGGCCAGGGATGCCAGCAGTTCGGCGGGCATGCCGGTGTTTTCCTCAGCGCGGGTGAAGTGGCGGCGGAAATTGGGCAGGCGGTCGCCCAGACGACGGTTCAGGGCACGCAGATCAACGAAGTCGAAGTCGCTGATATAGGCGTAGTAACGGCTTTCCATGGCGGCGATTGCGGCATCTCCGGCGCCGCTTTTCATCCAGCCGTGGGCGGTCGTGGCGAGGCTGTCATTGCCCTGTGGCAGATACCAGCCCAGATTCTGACCTTCTGACAGGTCAGCAATGATTTCCAGCGCAGGCCAGTACCGGCGGGTGACCTGCACGATGTTGGAATCGGCGACAGTGCAGTCGATGCGGCCGTTGGCCACCTGGGAGAGCAGGATTTCGGTGCTGTGACGGGTGCTCTCGGTAAAGGTGATGCTGCTGTCGGCTTCTTGCAGTGTTTTCAGTGTGTCGGCATAGCTTGAGCCGGCAGTGACGTGGGTGTTCAGTCGCGGCAGATCCGCAGCGCTGCGAGGAATGGGGCGGAGCTCGCGGTTGCAGACCAGTTGTTGTTTGATCTCTGTATGGGCCGGGCCTTGCACGAAGCGCGCGTCGCGGGCAGACCCGTGCGTGAGTCCCGCTGCAGCCAGGTGGACGGTGCCTTGCTCCAGGGCCTGCAGAACGTCTGCGGTGGAGTCCAGCATGAGCCATTCCACTTCCCAGTCATGATCCCGGGCAAAGGCGGAAACAAGATCGTACTCCGGGCCGATGGCGCGCTCGTGACGATCCAGGTAATAGGTCGTTGAACCGTTACGTGTGGCAACCTTGAGAACGCCATCTTCTTCCAGCGACGAGAGAGTGGCGGCTTCGCGCGGGGTGTCGCCGCAGGCGCTCAGTAACAATGCGGCAGCCGGGACAAACGAGGAGGTAACCGCCGAGGTAAGGGATAGATGCTGAAGAAATTTCATTATTTTCACCCGATCAGTATTTGAAACCAGACTACAGGTTTTTACGTAATATTTAAAATTCTTCTTTAATAACAATAAGTAACCATTTTTTGACGTGATAATGACGCGTGATATTTTCTTTTTTCAAGTGAATGTTGTGGCGCAACCGATCGCCACTGTCTGAATTTTGTCTTTACAGGACAGCGTGGGATTTGTCAGCGCGGGTAACGCTATGTAAAGCGGGCATTTATCTTTTGACAGCATCCGGTGCTCCTGACCACTATGGAGTTCGGAATATGCAGTCAAGAACAATAAAAGGAGAAAACAATGGCACCTGCTCCCGCTATGCCACCGCCGGAACGTCCCGCCCGGTCGCCCTGGCACTGGCTGACAACCGTGACGGATATGTTCGCTTTCCCGTTGCGCACGTCGCATTACGTTGAACTGGTCAACCCGTTATGGAGTACGCACAAGCTGCAGGCGCGGGTCGAGGCAGTCTGGGATGAAACTCGTGACGCCCGCACGGTAACACTGCGCCCCGGATTGAACTGGCGGGGCCACCGGGCCGGGCAGCATGTGCGAGTCGGTGTGCCGGTGGAGGGCAAGCATTACACCCGCACCTACACCATTTCCTCTCCGCCGGAACGCGATGACGGCTGTTTCACGATTACCGTCAAGGCGATTGACGGGGGGCGTATTTCCCACCATATCGTGCGCAACCTGAAAGTGGGCGACTACCTGCCGGTAGGGTTACCCCAGGGCGATTTTTACCTGCCGGATGCGCAGCCGGTGTTGCCCTTGTTCATTACCGCTGGCAGCGGCATCACGCCGGCCATGAGCATGTTGCGCAGCCTGATTGCACAGCAGCGCCTGCCGGACACCGTGCATTTGCATTATGCGCCACACAGATTTGATGTGGTGTTTGGCAAGGAGCTGGAGCAACTGGCGGCAAAACACGAGCGATACAATTTGCTCATGCAATTCACCCGGGATATTGATGAGGTGCCGGATGCCGCGCAGGCAGGGGCGGGCTACTTCAGCGCGGCGCAGTTGGCGGCCTCGTGTCCTGACTGGCGTGAGCGTGAGGTGTATGCCTGCGGACCACCGGCACTGCTGGCTGCCCTGACAGAACATTTCGAGGAAGCCGGGCGTGGCGCGCATCTGCACATCGAGCGCTTCCGGGCGGAATTTGCCCGGGTGCCTGTGGATGCGGTGGGTGGCAGGGTGCGCTTTGCCAAAAGCAGTGCCGAGGTTGAGGCGGACAGTAATACCAGCCTGCTGCGCGTGGCGGAGGATGCCGGTATGAACCCGCCGCACGGGTGCCGTATGGGTATCTGTCATACCTGTAATACGACATTGCTGTCCGGCTGTGTGCGGGACTTGCGTAATGGCGCCGTCATCAACGAGGTGGGTGCCACGGTACAAACGTGTGTATGTGCGGCGGCCGGCGATTGCGAGCTGGATCTGTGAGCCTGATCTGTTAGAGGAATAACCGCATGACAACTGCAAAATTGCCTGTGAATCTGACCGACGCCCAGATCGCCGAACTGGGCCGCGAGCTGGATGCGATTCGCGAGGAAGTAATGGCATCGCGTGGCGAGCGCGACCGCAAGTACATCCTGCGATTGATCAAGACACAACGCAGCATGGCGGTGCTGGGGCGTATCATCATTTACCTGTCACTGTTCCTGTTGCCCGCCTGGGGGCACGCGCTGGCGGGCTGGTGGCCCTGTCTGCTGGTCATGGGTGTGGGCACGCTGATGCTCGGGCTGGCAAAAATCCTGGAGAACATGGAAATCGCCCACAATGTGTTGCACGGCCAGTGGGACTGGATGAAAGACCCGGAGGTGCAGTCCAATACCTGGGAGTGGGACACCATGAGCCCATCGGATCGCTGGATGCAGTCACATAACGTGGTGCATCACACCTGGACCAATGTGGTGGGCAAGGATCTGGATGTGGGCTACGGCATCATGCGTGTGACGCCGTTGCAGAAATGGCATCCGATGTATCTGTTTCAATCGCTGTATTTTGTGCTGTTGATGCTGTTTTTCGAAGAAGGCGTAGCGCTGCATGAGCAGGCCATTGATGATCACCTCAAGGGTAAGAAGACACTCCGGGAGGTACTGCCGACGCTGAAACATATCGGCCGCAAGGTGCGCGGCCAGGTCATCAAGGATTACGTGATGTGGCCGGGTGCGGCGTTGCTCGTGGCGGTGCCCTTGTCATTCGTGGTGCCGCAGTCGCCCTGGCTGGTGTTTGCACTGGTGGCAGGTGCCAATTTTATCGCCAATATCATCCGTAATATCTGGACCTTCACCATTATCTTCTGTGGTCATTTCCCGGCCGGGTCACACAATTTCACCGTGGAGCAGGTGGAAGGGGAGACGCGGGCGCACTGGTATCTGCGGCAGATGCTGGGGTCCTGCAATATCCGCGGTGGTCGGCTGTTCCATATCCTGTCCGGCAATCTGAGCCATCAGATCGAGCATCACCTGTACCCGGACATGTGCAGTAACCGGTATCCGGAGGTCGCGCCACGGGTCAAGGCGCTGGCGGCCCGTTATGGCATTCCCTACAACGAGGGTTCACTGGCCCGTCAGTTCGGGACCACGACCTGGAAGATCTTCCGCTTGTCCTTCCCCGGCGGCGGCACGGATCCGGGCAGCCGACAGCCCGCCTGAGATACCCCTCGGGTCGCCCGCCAGCGGGTGGCCCTGTCCGTCATTCCCTCTTGCGCCAGCACGTATGCTGGCGCTGTCTTCACAGCGCCTCTTCATTCTGTCGTTCACACTGTCTTCAGATGCCACAAATCGTGACATGATGCATCTCTGTACGAGTCCCCATGGCAACAGCAAGAACGATGATTGAGCAGGAGCGACCCCGCAATGCGCGATGAAGTACGTGAATACTACGGCCAGACGCTGCAATCCAGCGACGATCTGCAAACCAATGCCTGCTGTGATCAGATACCGCCTGACTGGCTCAAGCCGGTGCTGGCGCAGCTGCATGACGAGGTGATCACCCGCTATTACGGCTGTGGGCTGGTGGCGCCGCAGCAGCTGGAAGGCATGCGGATACTGGATCTCGGCTGTGGCAGTGGCCGGGATGTTTACGTGCTCTCCGCGCTGGTGGGCGAGCAGGGCGAGGTGGTTGGTGTGGACATGACCGTCGAACAGCTTGAGGTGGCCGAACGTCACAAGGACTACCATCGTCAGCAGTTCGGCCACGCCAGCAGCAATGTGTCGTTCCGGCAGGGCTATATCGAGCAGCTCGACGCGCTGGGGCTGCCGGATGACTACTTCGATATCGTCGTGTCCAACTGCGTCATCAACCTCAGCCCGGACAAGGCGCAGGTGCTGCGTGAGGTGCACCGGGTGCTCAAGCCCGGTGGCGAGATGTATTTCTCTGATGTGTATGCCGACCGCCGTATCCCGGAACCACTGATGCAGGACCCGGTGCTGTATGGCGAGTGTCTGTCCGGGGCGCTCTACTGGAACGATTTCCTGAACCTGGCCAAAACCGCAGGATTTGGCGATCCACGACTGGTGGAAGACCGGCCCATCACCATCGAGAATCCGGCCATCGCCGGGAAGCTGGCGCCGGCCCGGTTCTACTCTGCCACCTGGCGGCTGTTCAAGCTGGACCAGCTCGAGCCGGCTTGCGAGGACTACGGTCAGGCGGTGATCTACCGGGGCACGGTGGCGCGCTCGCCGCAGGTGTTTCACCTGGATGCACATCACCAGATCGAACGTGGCAAGGTGTTTCCGGTCTGCGGCAACACCTGGCATATGCTCAAGGCCACCCGCTTTGCCGAGCACTTCGAGTTCGTGGGTAATTTTGACACCCACTACGGCATCTTCGAGGGATGTGGTACCGCGCTGCCCTTCAACGACGGTGCGCAACGTGACGGTGCAGCAGCGGCCTGTTGTTGAGCGACTGTTGTAAAGGTTGAATTGTGTGTAAAGGTTGAATGATGCAATTGATCAAGACGCAAGACTGGTTTCGCACACCCGGGGGTGAGCCGCGCGGTTACATCGAAGCGCCGGCCCTGCGAGAGCTGTGGTTCCACACGGGCACGGCCTGCAATCTGGCGTGTCCTTTCTGCCTGGAGGGCTCGAAGCCCGGCGATGACCGTCTGGGGCTGACCACGCTGGCAGATGTACAGCCGTTGATCGACGAGGCCTGTGAGCTGGGTGTGGCGCAATTTTCCTTCACTGGCGGCGAGCCGTTTGTGGCGAAGCAGTTCCCGCAGATTCTCGAATATGCCAGCGCCCGCCGTCCCTGCCTGGTGCTGACCAACGGCACACGGCCATTGTTGCGACGTCTGGATCAGATCGCTCACCTGGCGCAAGCGCCGCATCCGGTGTCGTTCCGCATCAGCATCGACTACCCGGACGTTGCGCGCCATGAAGCGGGCCGGGGCGTTGGCACGTTCGATGAATCGTTTCGTGCCATGCGTGCGCTGCATGATCTGGGTTTCCATGTGTCACTGGCACGCCAGTGGTCGGAAGACGAAGACACCGAGAAGGAAGAGGCGGCCTATCGCGCGCTGTTTCGCCAATACGGCCTCCCGGACGACACGCATCTGGTGTCGTTTCCCGATTTCGCACCCCCGGGCACCGAGCGCGAAACGCCGCACATTACCGAACACTGCATGACGACCTACCAGAGCGAGGCAACGCGCGCGCAGTTCATGTGTGCCTTCAGCCGCATGGTGGTCAAGGACAAGGGTCGCATGCGGGTGTACGCCTGTACGCTGGTTGACGACGATCCGCACTACGATCTCGGCAGTACACTGCGGGAAAGTCTCGATGAGCGCATCATGATGCGCCATCACCGGTGTTACAGTTGCTTCCGGTTTGGTTCGTCCTGCAGCGAGTTATAAAAAGGAATCGACTATGAACAGGCAGAAGGCCCTGATTCTGGCGCTGATCGTGGCGGCACTGGCGGTATTTTTCTGGTTCGACCTCGGGCGTTTTCTCACGCTGGAATATCTGCGCAGCAGCCTGGACGGGTTCCAGACCCTGTACAGCGAACATCGCGTGCTGACACTGGTGGTGTTCTTCGTCATATATGTGGCGGTGACCGGGTTGTCGTTGCCGGGTGCGGCCATCATGACGCTGGCGGCGGGGGCCTTCTTCGGGCTGGTGGTGGGCACGTTGCTGGTGTCGTTTGCCTCCAGCCTGGGTGCCACCATCGCGTTTCTGGTATCGCGCCTGTTGTTGCAGGATAGCGTGCAGCGACGCTTCGGCGAGCGGCTGAAACCGATCAATGAGGGCGTGCGCAAGGACGGCGCTTTTTATCTCTTTACGCTGCGGCTGGTGCCGGCGTTTCCGTTTTTTGTGATCAACCTTGTGATGGGGCTGACGCCCATTCGGACCTGGACCTTCTATTGGGTCAGCCAGGTCGGCATGCTCGCAGGCACGCTGGTGTATGTAAATGCCGGCACGCAGTTGGCCGTGATTGAATCCCCCGGTGATCTGTTGTCGCCGGGGCTGATCGGTGCTTTTGTGCTGCTCGGTCTTTTCCCCTGGATCGCCCGGGGCATCATGGGCCGGGTGCAGGCGATGAGAGTCTATGCCGGCTGGAAAAAGCCGGAAAAGTTTGATGCCAATATCGCCGTAATAGGCGCAGGCTCCGCCGGTCTGGTCACGGCCTATATCGGCGCCGCAGTCAAGGCGAAGGTGGTGCTGGTGGAACGTGACCGCATGGGCGGTGATTGCCTGAATACCGGCTGCGTGCCATCGAAAACATTGATCAAGAGCGCCCGGGTGCAGAAGACCATCGCCGGGGCTGGCAAGTACGGCATCACCACCGAGGCAGGGCAGGTGGATTTTGCTGCCGTCATGCAGCGGGTGCAGCGCGTTATCAGCAAGATCGCGCCCCACGATTCCGTTGAGCGTTATTCGGAACTGGGTGTGGATTGTCGTCAGGGACAGGCAACGATCATCTCGCCCTGGGAAATTGATGTCACTCATGCGGGCAAGACCCAACGCATTACCGCAAAAAACATTGTTATCGCCTCTGGCGGCGAACCCGCGGTGCCGCCGATTCCGGGCCTGACGGATATGGACTACCTGACGTCGGACAGCCTCTGGTCTTTGCAGAGCCGGCCGCAACGTTTGCTGGTGCTGGGCGGTGGCCCGATTGGCTGTGAGCTGGCGCAGAGCTTCGCCGGATTGGGGTCCGAGGTCACGCTGGTGGAAATGGCGCCACGCCTGTTATTGAAAGAAGACGAAGATGCAGCTGCGGCAGTGACCGCAGGCCTGGCCGCCGATGGCGTGCAGGTGCTGACCGGCTTCAAGGCGGTGCGGTTCCGCCGCGAGGGTACGGAGCAATGGGCTACAGTAGAGGGTGATAGTGGGGCGCGGGATATTGCCTTTGACCAGGTGCTGGTGGCGCTGGGGCGTCGTGCCCGCACGCAAGGGCTGGGGCTGGAAACACTGGGCATCGAACTCAGCGAGACCGGCACCGTGGCGGTGGACGAATACCTGCGCACACGCTATCCCAATATCTATGCCTGTGGTGATGTCGCCGGGCCGTATCAATTTACCCATGTGGCCGCACACCAGGCCTGGTATGTGGCGGTGAATGCCCTGTTCGGCCGGCTGAAAAAATTCAAGGTCGATTATTCCGTGATTCCCTGGTGCACCTTTACCTCCCCCGAAGTCGCCCGGGTGGGGCTCAGCGAAGCGGAAGCGACAGCGCAGGGCGTGGCCTTCGAAGTCACACGCTACGGCATTGATGATCTGGATCGTGCCATTGCCGACGGTACGGATGAGGGTTTTGTCAAAGTGCTGACCCGGCAGGGTACAGATCGCATTCTGGGCGTCACCATTGTCGGAGAACATGCCGGGGACCTGATTGCCGAGTATGTGCTGGCCATGCGCCACGGCCTGGGCCTGAACAAGATTCTGGGTACCATTCATATTTACCCGACGCTGGCCGAGGCGAACAAGTTTGCCGCTGGCGAATGGAAAAAAGCCCATGCGCCGCAAGGCCTGCTGCGCTGGGTAGAACGCTTTCACCGATGGAGTCGCTCGTGATGAAACGCCTGCTTTTGATAACATTGCTGCTGCTCGCGCCACTGGCGCAGGGCGCTGACCGTAGCTTCGACCACAGCCATGCCTTGTTTGGCGACGTCCTTGCCGCGCATGTCACCTGGCAGGATGACGGCACCGCCTCGACGGTAGACTATGCCGCGCTGAAGCAGGACGCGGCGTCCTTGCAGCGCTACCTCGATCAACTGTCGGCCGTGCCCGCAGACGACTTTGATGCGTGGCAGGCAGAGCAGCAACTGGCCTTCCTGATCAACGCCTATAACGCGTTCACGTTGAAGCTGATACTCGATAATTATCCGCTGGCATCCATCCGCAACATTGGCCGCTTCTGGGAAAACCCCTGGAAAATGCGTTTCTTCGAACTGCTGGGTGAGTCCATGCACCTGGATCAGCTGGAGCATGAGATTATTCGCGAGCCCGGTCGCTATGACGAGCCGCGCATTCACTTTGCGGTCAACTGCGCGTCAGTGGGTTGCCCGGCGCTACGCGACGAGCCTTACGTTGCCGAACAGCTGGACGCGCAACTCGAGGATGCCACGGAACGTTTTCTGCGGGACCGCACGCGCAATCGCTGGGAAGCCGACCGCGAACGCCTGGCGGTATCGAGCATTTTTCGCTGGTACAGCGAAGATTTTGACAAGGCTGCCGGCAGCCTGAAGAAATGGCTTGCGGGTTACGCGGTGTTGTTCAGTGATGACGAGGCGGTGCAGGCGCAATTACGACGCGGTAATTTCAGCGTGCGCTATCTGGATTACGACTGGTCGCTGAACGAATAAAGCACGTCGAAGCGGGTCATTCATTGCCAGCAGAAGGGTGCTGCGCTTGCAGTGCCTCCAGCGCACTGCGATAGCGGCTGCTCTCATCAGCAGCCATCGCCGCCGCCTGCCGCGCGGGCGCTTCAGCATCACTGAAGCGCTGTTGCCGGATCAAGGCCCAGGCAAGATTGTGCCAACCGGCAGGGTGCGCCGCATCGAGCGTCGTCGCGCGCCGGAACGCGACCTCTGCATCGTCAAACCGACCGCGCTGATACTGCACGTTGCCCAGCCCCATCTGCGCATGAAAACTTTGCGGCCAACGCTCAAGCGCAGCTGAGTAAGCGACTTCCGCCACCCCCGGCGACCCGGTCTGCTCAAATGGCGCAGCGGCCTGTAGCCAGGTTTGCTCCGTGGCATGCGCGGGCACCGCATCCGGCGCGTGCAAGGTCATTCCCCAGTGCGCGGCGCGCGCCCAACTCCGCTCGAACCGCTTCAGCGACAGCGTTTCGCGCTGTTGCGTCCCCGAACGCAAAATGACGTTGCCCGCCTCGAGATCAATGCCCACCACCACCGCGTAATGCCAGATCGGCAAGCGCTCGAATCCCAGATTCTGCATCACCAGCACCGGATAACCCTGCGCGAGATTGCTGGCCAGCATCCGCATATCCGCCGGGTGCGCCAATGGCAGCAGACCATAATCACGCACCGCCGCGCGCATCTCAGGCTGCAGACTACCGCGCCGCGCCGGCACGTAAACCCGGTCCCGCAGCTGCGCGACATCCGCCGGATGCCCGGCATACTCCAACACGGTGGCGAGCGCGGCAGGACCGCACTGGTAGCGACGCTGGGGATGGAAGGGCACGTCCGTCAGCTCAATGACGGATGGCCCTGCTGAGCCGTTCTCTGCTGAGCCATGCTCTGAGAAACCGTGCCGCGAGAGATCATCGGTGAGAGGCGTGCGGCTGGCGCAGGCGCCGAGAAGCAGCGCCAGGACCAGCAGGCAGACCGTGCGGGCGCACGCCGTTCGCGCGGCTGTCCGCGCAACAGAGATCATGTCCGCCGTTACGCCTTGCCTAGCGCAGAATCAGGATCAGCAGAATCAGCACCAGCAGGATGGTCACCGCACCGGCGCCGGCAGGCAGCTCATCCATCTGCGCACCGAAGGCCTGCAATTCCTGCTCACTGAGGCTCGCCACCCGCTCGGCGGCGTCCCCGGCGCTGACGCCATGGGCCATCAACGCGGCTTGCACATCATCCCGTTCCAGCAAGGTTGCCAGTCGTTGCCGTTCCTCGCTTACCGCTTGCTCGTGGAGCAGGTAATCCGTGCCGACAATACCGGCGTGGGCGGCTGGTGCGGTGACGCCGATCAACATGAAGATCAGCAGTGCATTAAGCAGGCGGTGGCGCAGTATCCCCTGGGGCATGATTGTTCTCCTGATCCGGTTCTGGTGGCTGCGGTGTGGGGGGCGCAGCGTGTCTTGGGGTATTGGTGATAGTCAGTATGTCACAGCGTGCGTGGGGAAATTTTCTCCAAGTGTTTGTTTTTACTAAATTTTCATTTTGGCTTCGTTGTTGGGTAGTGCGTGAACTGGTGGGGCTTTCCATTCTTTGTTGGTGTTGATGGTTGTGGCCCTCGGCGGAAGGAAAGGTTTTCAGGACACGCCTTAACGGTCGGCGAGCGACGGTCCTCCGGCGGGACTGGTCACCCTCCAGAGAGTACGCGTTGAGCCGGGGTATGCCCTTCCGGGACCGCTCAAGCCGTCCCTGGGCGCTCGCGCTTTGGCCATCCATGGCCAAAGAGGTCCCTACAGGGCATACCCCGGCTCAACGCTGGCAGGAGATTCCAAGTCTGGTGGTTTGTCTCAACTTTCTGGAGGAACAAAACCGGCAGTTGGCTTCGAGTTTGTTAGTCAGGCTGCGCATGACGGCCCTCGGGGGGCGGGGATGTATTTTCAGGACTGTGTGAGACAGGGATGTCGAACACAAGCCTACAGGGACGTATTTACGGCGGGTCCTGAAAATACATCCCCGCCCCCCGAGGGCCACAACCACCAACACCAACAAAGAATGGCAAACACCCGAAACGAGCTGCTCTGGACTTGCACAAAGGTCGGAACAGTGATTCACTTGTTAAAAGAGTGAATAGAGATTCCGACTATGGCCTACCGAGAAACCCTGCGGGTACGCGAACGCAAGGCTGCACAGCGGCAGGCGCTGTTGGGGGCCGCAGAAGCCCTGGTGCGTGAGGGCGGATTTGCCGCCCTGACCGTGCAGGCGCTGGCGCTGCGTGCCGAGGTCGGCGTAGGGACCGTTTATCGCTACTTCGATGCCAAGGACCAACTGGCCGCAGAAGTATTCCGCGTGGCGACCGAGCGTGAGGTCGCGGCAGTTCGCACCGCGCTTGAGGGTGACGGCGCCGTGGCGAGCCGCTTGGTGGCGGCGATTCGCGTGTTCAGCCTGCGCGCACTGCGCGCACCGAGGCTGGCCTGGGCGTTGATTGCCGAACCCGTGGACCCGGCGGTGGATGAGGCCCGGTTGATATACCGGGCCGCCTACCGCGATGCCTTTCAGGCGCTGATCGAACAAGGCATTCGTACCGGTGAGTTGCCGCCACAGCCCTCGCAGCTTGTGGCGGCGGCGCTGGTCGGAGCACTGGCGGAAGCGTTGATCGGTCCGCTGGCTGCCGACGCCGGTAACGATGAGCTGATTGCCGATATCACGACGTTTTGCCTGCGTGCGACAGGCCTGCCCGACACCACAGAACATGAAGGAGACCGTCATGAACAAGCCCACATCACAGCACGATGAGATGGCCCTGAAGCAGGCGGCCAACGCGGCGCCGCTGGCCAATACCCATGAGGTGTTCAATCAGGCGCCGCCGTTGCAGGACTACAACGCCTATGACACAGATACGGCACTGCGTGAGGCCGTGCAGCGCCACGGGGGCGGGTGGGCGCAAGCGCGCTTGTCTGCCCACGGTGCGCGCACGGGCAGTGCCGAGGTGATCGAGTGGGGGTTTCTGGCCAACGAGTTCAAGCCGCAGTTTCATTCCCATGATCGGCAGGGCTACCGGGTGGATCTGGTGCGCTATCACGATGCCTACCACCGGCTGATGAAACTGGGGCTGGAAGCCGGCGTGCATTCGTCGCCCTGGACCGATCCCCGACCGGGTGCGCATGTGGCACGGGCGGCCATGTGTTATCTGCAGGCCCAGGCGGAGGCGGGGCACGGGTGTCCGTTGACCATGACGTTCGCTTCGGTGCCGTCGCTGAAATTGACGCCGTCTATTGCCGAGCAATGGCTGCCGAAGGTGCTCAACAATGCCTATGACCCGCGTAATGTGCCGCATACCGAAAAGCAGGCGCTGACGATCGGCATGGGCATGACCGAGAAGCAGGGTGGCTCGGATGTGCGCGCCAACACGACGACGGCTGTGCCCCTGGCGGCGACGGGGCCGGGGGAGGCCTATGAGCTGGTCGGGCACAAGTGGTTCACCTCTGCGCCCATGTGCGACGGTTTTCTGGTGCTGGGGCAATCTGCGGGCGGGTTGAGCTGTTTTCTGGTGCCGCGCTGGCGTCCGGATGGCAGCAAGAATCCGATTCAGGTGCAGCGTCTGAAGAACAAGATGGGCAACGTGTCCAACGCCTCCTCCGAAATCGAAATGCGCGGTGCGCTCGGCTGGATGGTCGGCGAGGAAGGGCGTGGTGTGCCGGCGATTATCGAGATGGTGGCCATGACCCGTTTTGATTGCATGATCGGTTCGGCGGCGGGGCAGCGTCAGGCGGTGGCGCAGGCTGTCAATCATGCTGCCGGGCGCAGTGCGTTCGGGCAGACGCTGATTGATCAGCCGTTGATGCGGAATGTGCTGGCGGATTTGCAGTTGGAAGTGGAAGGCTCGCTGGCGATTGCCATGCGTATGGCGGAAGCATTGGACAAGAGCGCCGCAGTGCCGGGCAGTCAGCACGACAGTCAGCACGAAAAGCTGCTGCTGCGACTGGGCCTGCCGGCGGGCAAATACTGGATCTGCAAACGCACGCCGTTTCATGCCTATGAGGCGATGGAGTGCCTGGGCGGTAACGGTGTGACGGAAGATTTCATCATGGCGCGCTTGTATCGCGAGGCGCCGATCAATGCGATCTGGGAAGGCTCCGGCAATGTGCAGGCGCTGGATATGTTGCGCGCGCTGGCAAAAACACCGGCGGTGCTCGATACCTGGTTTGCCGAGATGGCCACCACGACCGGCGCCAGCAAGAGGCTGGATCAGGCGGTTCACGGATTGCAGCAAACCTTCGCCGGGTTGCACAAGGCGCCGGATCAGATCGAGTACCGGGCGCGGCAGCTGGTGGATCAGCTTTCCCTGACCATGCAGGCCAGTCTGTTGGTGCGCGCGGGCAATGATGCGGTGGCGGAGGCGTTCATCGCGTCCCGTCTGGGCAGCCAGGGTGATCGCAACTATGGCACCTTGCCCACGGGGCTGGATATTGCGGCCATTCTTGAGCGTGCGGACCCGCGTATTGCCTGATGCGGCTCCTCGCAACCGTGCCCGGCAACCGAGCGCAAACGGGCTGCCGGGTTCACCGGCAGTTCATGCTGCTGCTGGCAGTGTCCGGGCCTGATTGCTATGGTATAGCCGCCCCGACAGGGGCATTACATCAGGGGAGCCAATCAGCGTGACAGATGTTCAAACAGGGGTGTTTCAGCCCGGAATTTTCGACAAGCGTTTTGGCGATCAGGTCTTTCTCGAATATGCACTGGCCCGCGGAGTAGCCGAGGCGGATGTGCGCGAGGCGTTGTCTGCGGTGCTGGCGCTGGGCGGCGATGATGTCCTGATCACGTTGGCCTTCGGCCCGCAGCTGTGGGCGATGTTGGGTGGGCGCTTTGATTTCCCGCCGTTTTCGCTGGAAGGCCAGGTGCCGGCGACCCAGGGCGATTTGCTGGTCTGGGTCCAGACACCGGATCGCAGTCACGGTTTTGACGCAGCGCTGGCGGTACATCGTGCGCTCGGCGATCGTTTCAGCACGCAGCTGGATATCAATGCCTTTGTGTATCATGACATGCGCGACCTGACTGGTTTTGTTGATGGCATTGGCAACCCGGAGGGGGCGCAGGCGCGCAAGGCGGCGCTGGTCGCGGAAGGACATCCCGGTGCCGGTGGCAGCTTCGTGCTGACACAAAAATGGATTCATGATCTGGATGCGTTCGATGCGCTGTCCGTGCCGGAGCAAGAGCGCGTGATCGGCCGCACCAAGGCAGATGCGGTAGAGTTCTCTGATGAAGACATGCCGGCGGACGCCCATGTGGGCCGCACAGATGTCGCCCGCGACGGTGTGCCGCAGAAGATCTGGCGTCGCGGTGTGCCCTATGGCAATACCACGGAGCATGGCAGTTATTTTGTGGCCTTCAGTTGCGAGCTGGATCGCTTCGATTATTTGTTGCGGCGTATGTACGGCATGATTGAGGATGGCGTGCGCGACAGGCTGACCACTTTCTCGTCACCGGTGATGAGTTCCTGGTGGTATGCGCCGACTACGACATTCCTGAAATCCCTCTCCAGTCCGGAATAGCGTCATGGCAGGATCATTGAAAGACCAGTTGCTCAAGGCCGGCCTCGCGGACAAGAAACGCGCAAGGCGGGCGGAGCATGAAAAGCGCCAGGAAAGCACCAGCAAGGCCAAGGGCAAGCCGGTAGAAGATGTTGCTGCGCGGGCCAAGGCATTGCGTGAGGAGCAGTCGCAGCGTTCGAAGGCACTCAATCAGCAGCGTGAGGAAGAGGCCCGGCGCCGCGCGCTGGCCGCCGAGATCAGCCAGCTGATTGATACGCACAAGCTGGACCGGCGCGGTGGCGAAGCGGCCTATCAGTTCGCCGATCAACGCAAGGTCCAGAAGATTTACGTCACTGCGGCGATGGTGGAGCCACTGGCCCGTGGCCAGATGGCAGTGGTGCGGCAGGGGCGCGGTTATGAAGTGGTGCCTGCGGAGATCGGCAAGCGGCTGCGCGAACGCGACGAGGCCGTCGTGGTCGTGCTTCACGACGCTGCGGGTAACAACCCGAACAACGCACCAGCCGAGGAAGACGATCCTTACGCAGCCTACCAGGTGCCCGACGACCTGATGTGGTAGTCGCCAGTGGCCCGCCTGAATTAATCCTCGACGACGCGGCCGCGATACATGCGCTTGTAGTGGGCCTTGTTGTGTTGGGCCTGGGCAGCGCCAGCCAGTTCGGCAACCGGTGCCAGGGAGGGCAGGCCGTCTTCCTCTGTTTGTTCCTCTTCGGTGTGCATCACCTGGCCACGATAGCGGCGCTGGCTGGGCGTCGCCACGGGGGTGACCAGTAAGGGGTCCGGGCCTTCAAATTCAATCAGCGCCAGGCGCAATTCTGCATACACCCGTTGCAGGGCCTGGGTGCGTGTTCTGCCCGCGTAAGCGGCAAGCTCAACGCGCAGGTTTTCATCGGTCAGGGTAAGGCGCACGCCGAATTCGGACTGGATCAGTCTGCGGCACTGGTTTACCAGGCGCAGCAGCCGGTATTGCATCAGCCAGTTGGTATCTGTCCCGTTACTCATAGGTCTGCGCTCGCAAGTCTGTACGCTTCAGCTGTTTGCAACAGCATGGACACCTACACAGGCGGTGGGCCTGCATCCCTGTCTTGGTGGATGCACTGAGTTACACGCAGAAACCGTGCCAGCATCACATTCCCGCCAAAGCCCCTGAGCATAATGTCTGAGTCGAGAGGGGCGGCCGTAGCAGTGCATCGTCATGTAGCACGACAAAAACGGCGCACCCGATTGGTGCGCCGTTGTCGGTTGCGCCTCGGGCGCGCGACGATCAACTCGGTTACGGGAGCTCACCGCCTGCGTCAGCCACCAGGTCCGGGTAGTGCACCGGTGTGGCGCGGGGCTTGACGGTTTCCTGGAAAGCATAGGCAATGCGGATCAGTGTGGCTTCGTCGAATTCCCGTGCCAGCAATTCCATGCCCACCGGCAGTGCCGGGTCGATGTCGTACTCTTCGCCTGCCATACCTGCGGGCATGCTCAATGCCGGGAAGCCGGAGAAGGGACTCATGCGGTTGGCGCTGCCTGCGCTGGGGCTGCCGCCGAGTGAACCGGCCAGGCCCTGCAGGGTCGGGTAGAGCAGCACATCGTAGGCGGGGCCGGCCGGGCGACCCGTCGCATCAATGTTGTCCAGCGCAGCCATCAGGCGCGGGCGCACAAAACCGGGGCGCTCCACGGTGTTGCGAATGTAGCTTTCATTCTGCGACAGGTCTTCGCCGATGTTGTTACGGGAGGCGATGGTGTTGGCGTTGCGATCCAGATAACCACCGCTGTCCTGCATGGCCTGATAGGTGCGCAGGTGGCCGTCCATATCGCTGGTCCAGCTTTGCAGATAAATCTCCATGTCCCGGGCAAATTCCTGATTGGAGAGGCTGGAATAGCGGCTCAGGATCGTGCTCAGGTCAGGCACCACGACATCCTCGACCACCGCACCGGCAGCGCGCATTTTTGCGATGGCGTCATCGAGCACGGTCTGAACGATCGCATTCTGGCCATTGCCGTTACCGAACAGCGCGCGCACCACACCGATCCGTGCGCCTTTCAGGCCGTCAGGTTCGAGAAATGCAGTGTAGCTTGCGGGGATGCGCGTGACGCTCTGGTACTCACCGGCTGAACTGATCAGCGGCGCGTCAATGGCGAAGGCGGAACGCTGGTTGGCGTAGGGCGAGGTATCAAACCCGACCAGTGCATCCATGGCCAGCGCACAATCCTGCACGGTGCGGCACATCGGCCCCGCGGTGTCCTGCCAGCTGGAGAGCGGCATGACCCCATCCTGGCTGACCAGTCTCATGCTCGGGCGAATGCCCACCAGACCAGCGACCGATGACGGCACGCGAATAGAGCCGCCGGTGTCGGAGCCCAGCGCGAAGATGGCCAGGCTGGCACCGATGCTGGTGCCGCTGCCGGAGGAGGAGCCACCCGCGCCGCGGGAGTGATCGTAGGCGTTTTTGGTCAGACCGCGAATGGAGCTTTCACCACGGAAGCCAAAGGCCAGTTCGTCCTGGTTGGCTTTGCCGATGATGATGGCGCCGGCATCGCGCAGCCGTTCGATGACATAGGCGTCTTCGGTGGGCTGGTTGAACTCGAATGCGGTGATGCCGCCGGAGGTGGGCATTTCAGCGGTATTGATATTGTCCTTCGGCAATACCGGAATACAGTACAGAGGCGAATCGATGCCGGTGACGGCGAAGTTCAGGTCTTTTTCGATGGCCTGATTGAGGGCGTCCGGGTTGGTACGCACGACAGAGCGAAGCTCCGGGCCCGAGATGTCGAAGTCATAGGCTTCGATGCGATCCAGGTAGCCTTGAATGATGTCTTCGCAGGTTTTTTCGCCGGAAGCGATGGCCTCGTGCACGCTGGCGACGGTTGCTTCGACAAAGGAAAACGGTGCGGGTGATGCGCTGTTGCTGCTGGAGCCCCCGCAGCCGGCAAGCGCTGTGGCACACAGGGCGGTGCCAATGATCAGTCTGGTATTCAGCATTTTCTGCGTTCCCGATACGAAGCCACATGCCATACACCGGCCTTCAGGCCGGAAGCAGCAGGATGTGGCGAAGTTGAATTGCCTCCATACGGTTTGTGCATGGCCAATCCATTACGTGGCCGCAGCGGGGAGAGAGCAGGTTGTGTGCCAGTGATTTCACTTTGCCATCACGCGAATGTGAGTGATTGTTTTATAGGGATTTTTTCTGATCTGGCGAGGCGGAGGAGGGTGTCAGGGCGGGAGCGCACCAAGTGTTACTTTGAGTAACATTGGTGCGCGATGCCCTGAAATAATGCAGATTTTTCCGAAAATGACTATAAAAAAATGATAGTTATCAATAAGTTGAGACGTGTGTTCGTTATGACTGCCTGGTCAGTCCGTCTTCCAGCCGGTGAACATCTTCTTCACCAGGAAGGGGGTCAGCGCCAGGCTGCTGCGTAACCATTCGCCGGCAGAGCGCGGGAAGACAAAACGCAGGGCGTTGAGCAGGGCCTTGTAGGTCGTCTCGTCAAAGGGGTACCACCAGAGGTTGCGTTTGCTGGGCAGCATGTCCCAGTTGATCGCCTTGGCCTGGGTCATCTCCAGCAAGCCTTCCGGCCCATGGGTACGACCGATGCCGGACTCCTTCCAGCCGCCCCAGGGGGTTTCGGACAGCCCGTGGGTATAAAGATGGTCGTTGACGGTCGTCACCCCGGACTCGAGGCGCGCACCGATAGCACGGCCGCGCTTGTTGCTGCGCGTCCAGACTGACGAGGTCAGTGCCAGATTGGAGGCATTGGCGCGACGGATGGCTTCCTCTTCATCAGCAACCCGCGCCACGGCGATGACCGGGCCAAAGGTTTCGTCACAGACGGTGATCATGTCGTCAGACACATCGGTCAGCAGTGTGGCGGGATAGAACAGTCCTGCATCCGTGGCGCTGCCCGTGGGTTGCGACTGGGCTGCGATAGTGGCGCCCTTGCCGAGCGCATCCTCGACATGCTGCTGCACGGTGCGCAGCTGCCCCGGGGTGGTGATGCTGCCCATCTCCACGTCGAAGTTGTCATGCCCGGCGCCGTGGCGCATGGCGCGGGTCTTGGCGGCCAGCAACTGTACGAAGGCGTCGTACACCGGGGCCACCACATAGATGCGCTCGACGCCGCCACAGGACTGGCCGGCATTCTGATAGCCCGCCCAGGCGGCGCCATTGGCGGCGCGTTCCAGGTCCGCATCTTCCAGCACGATCATCGGGTCATTGCCGCCCAGTTCCAGGGATACCGGGGTCAGGGTCGCGGCAGCCTGAGCCATCAGTTGCTTGCCGGCATTGACCGAACCGGTGAAGAACAGCTTGTTGATGCCGTTATCGAAAAACGCGGTGGCGACCTTGCTGCCAGAGCCGACGACGTGCTGGAACAGGCCGGGGGGCAGATCGCCGGCAGCGATGATGTCTTCGATGGCGCGGCCCACGGCGGGCGTGGCGGCGGCGACTTTCAGCAACACGGCATTGCCGGCCATCAAGGCCATGACGATCTCACCGAAGGGGATCGACAGGGGGTAGTTCCAGGGGCTGATGATGCCAACGACGCCCAGCGGCACATGCTGCATTTGCGTGCGCTTGTTGATGAACAGCAGGGTGCCCGCAGGGCGCATGCGCGGCTTGAGCACGCTGGCGGCGTGCTTCGCGTACCAGTTACAGGCCAGCGCGCAGGGCAGGACTTCGGTGGCCAGGGCGTCGGTGCGGGTCTTGCCGTTGCTCTGGCTCACGGTCAACGCGAGCTGCTCGGCGTGCTCGACAATATACCGGCGCATGCGCTGGATATGTGTAGCCCGCTCCTTGAAGGACTTCGCCGCCCAGAGGCGCTGCGCCTGGCGGGCATCCGCCATCATGGCAGGCATGCGGGAAAGGTCGGTCTCGGCAATGCTGAAGAAGGCGTGACCGGTGGCAGGATTCACATCCTCCACCATGCGGGCGTCGGGCGCGGCAGCGTTCATGGCTCGGGTCCTTGGTTATTGGTAGATGGGTGCCATGTGTGAATGGCAGCACGTGCGAAAGCTAAAATGGGAACACAAGTGTACGCCCGTCGCAATCGGCTATTCATCCACCCATTGCCAGCGCAGGGGTTCACCGAAATCGTCATAGATGAGCTTGCGGCGGGGTTTGCGGCGCAGGGTCACGCGGCTGCTGCTGCGACGCGCCTGCTTGCGTGCTTCGATGGCGGCAATGACGTGGTTGAGCGGGATGCGCTCCTGGGGCGGCGGCTTCTGTTCCCCTGAAGGGTGACGGCGCCAGTCTCCGCCATGGTGGGCGCCGGAGACGCCGGGAGCGACTTCCTTGATGCGCCCGCCATGGGACAGATAGTCATCTATCTTGCGGCGCAGGGCTTCCCGCTGCTGGGCTTTGTATGACAGATCCTTGGCCATGGCGCGATTCAGACATCGTGACGTGACCCATCAGCATAGCATGAGCGCATCGCTGTTGTGTGAGAGCGCTCACGCACCCGCCAGCAGGCGCGTGAGAATGCCGTGGTAGGCCTGTGCCAGTGGCCCCAGTTCGGCGACCGGGGTGCATTCATCGATCTTGTGAATGCTCGCATTGACCGGGCCCAGTTCCAGCACCTGGGCGCCGGTCGGCGCGATAAAGCGCCCGTCGGAGGTGCCGCCTGCTGTGGACAGCAGCGTTTCCCGGCCGGTGGCGTCGCGCAGCGCGGCCACGGCCGCGTTGACCAACTCGCCGGGCTCGGTCAGAAAGGGCTGGCCGGACAGGGTCCAGGTCAGCGCGTACTCCAGCCCGTGGCGATCAAGAATCGCTACCGTGCGTGCTTTCAGATCATCGGCAGTGAGCGCCGTGGAAAAACGGAAATTGAAGATCACTTCGCAGGTGCCGGGGACCACGTTGGTGGCGCCGGTGCCGGCATGGATATTGGAGATCTGGAAGCTGGTGGCGGGAAAAAAGTCGTTGCCCTCATCCCACTGCTCGGCGGCCAGTTCGGCCAGCGCAGGTGCGACCTGATGCACCGGATTGCGGGCCAGATGGGGATAGGCCACGTGGCCCTGAATACCCTTGACCTCCAGGCGTGCCCCGAGGGAGCCCCGGCGGCCATTCTTGATGACATCCCCGAAAGTATCGCTGGATGACGGCTCGCCGACCAGGCACCAGGTGATCTTCTCGTTACGTGCTTCCAGTGTTTCAACCACCTTGACGGTGCCGTCCACGGACGGCCCTTCCTCATCGGAGGTGATCAGGAAGGCGATGCTGCCCTGGTGATCGGCATGGTCGGCAATGAAATCTTCCACCGCCACCAGCATGGCGGCTATGGAGGATTTCATGTCGGCCGCGCCGCGACCGTACAGCAGACCGTCACGGATTTCGGGGCGGAACGGGTCGGAGGTCCAGGCGGCCAGATCGCCGGTGGGTACCACATCCGTATGGCCGGCAAAGGCCAGCACCGGTGCGGCGTCGCCGCGCCGGGCCCAGAGGTTGTCCACATCACCGAAGCGCAGGTGCTCACACTGGAAGCCCAGAGCGGCCAGTTTGTCGGCGAGCCAGGCCTGGCAGCCGGCATCGTCAGGGGTAACAGACGCCCGGCCGATCAGCTCTTGCGCATAGGCGAGTACGCGTTCCTGTAATGCCATGTTTGCCATGCTTGTCACACTCATATTCTGTTGTTGCTGCAATGCGTTGTCGCAATATGTGGCTGCGCAAATGTGTGGCTGCGCAAATGTGCGGTCGCGATCAATTATGCTTGTGCAGCGCTTCGTTGAGCGTGACGGCGTTCTTGTTGGTCAGGCACTCGACAACGCCGCTTTCGGAATTGCGACGGAACAGCAGGTCATTCTGGCCTGCCAGATCACGGGCCTTGACGCTCTGCACCAGCTGGCCCTGATCGTCCAGCAACTTCACTTTGGTGCCGGCGGTGATATACAGCCCGGACTCGATAGTGCAGCGATCGCCCAGCGGGATGCCGGTGCCGGCGTTGGCGCCCAGCAGGCAGTCTTCACCCAGGGAAATGATGATGTTGCCGCCGCCAGAGAGGGTGCCCATGGTGGAGGCGCCGCCGCCGATGTCGGAGCCTTTGCCGACAAACACGCCAGCAGAAATACGCCCCTCGATCATGCCGGGCCCGGCGGTGCCGGCGTTAAAGTTGACGAAGCCCTCATGCATGATGGTGGTGCCTTCGCCGACATAGGCGCCAAGACGGACCCGTGAGGTATCGGCAATACGCACGCCCTTGGGCACCACGTAGTCAGTCATCTTCGGAAACTTGTCCACCGAATCGACACTCAGCACCTTGCCGTCCAGGCGCGCCATCAGCTGGCGCTCTGGCAGTTCGTTCAGGTCTACCGCGCCTTCGTTGGTCCAGGCTACGTTGGGCAGCAGCGGGAAGATGCCGGAGAGATCAATGCCATGGGGTTTGACCAGCCGATGGGAGAGCAGGTGCAGCTTGAGATACGCTTCGGGCGTCGACACCGGCGCTGCATCGGTTTCGAGAATGGTCAGCACGACCGGCTTGTCGGATTCCTGGAAGGCCACGGCGTAGCTGGCCTGATCCTCATGGTCGCCCTCACGCCAGGCGCGGGCCAGATGACCGACCTGGCGGTGGCTGAGTTCGATGGCCACGTTGCCGCCCTCGTAATCCAGTGTTTCCCGCACGGCCTCTATCAATGCCGCATCCGGGTTCAGGACCGGGGCAGGGTAGTAGACTTCGAGCCACTGCTCATCACGATTCTGTGTGCCACAGCCGAGGGCGAGGGCGAAAACCTTGCTCATGAGAATCCCTTATTTCTGTCTGTCGGTGATCGAGCGGACATTATGCCCGACCTTGCGGTGCATTTCAGTGGCCCAGAGGCTCAGTGGCGCCGTGCCAGGAAAATCAGCGCAGCGCCTCGGCCCAGGCGGCCGGGTCGAAGCCCACCAGAATGCCGCCGGGGTACTCGACGATCGGGCGCTTGATCAGTGAGGGGTTGGCGACAGCGGCGGCGACGGCGGAGGTGTCGTCCATGGCATCACGTTCCGCCTGTGGCAATTTGCGCCAGCTGGTGCCGCGCCGGTTGATGATGGTGTCCCGACCTTTTGCCGTGATCCAGGCGGGCAATTTCTTTTCCGGCGCGCCGGCTTTCTTGTAGTCATGAAATGCGTAGGCAATGCCGTGCTGGTCCAGCCAGGTAAAGGCCTTCTTCATGGTGTCGCAGGCCTTGATGCCGTAAACGGTAAGCGTCATTGGCGGTTATCTCCCTCGCAAAAAAGTGCGGATACGTTCGGCACCTTCGGTGCACTCATCAAGCGTTGCCACCAGCGCCATGCGCACGCGTCCGGCGCCCGGGTTCACCCCGTCGACTTCGCGGGACAGATAGCTGCCGGGCAATACCGTAACGTTCTGTGTGCGTTTCAGTTCCCGTGCAAAGGCTTGGTCATCCATGGGCGTTTCGGGCCACAGATAAAACCCGGCCTCCGGTGCACTGACCGGCAGGGTGTCACCGAGTATATCCAGCACGGCAGCAAATTTTTCCCGATACAGGCGCCGGTTTTCATCGACGTGTGCTTCATCGTTCCAGGCGGCGATGCTGGCCAGCTGATGGTGCGGCGGCATGGCGCAGCCATGGTAGGTGCGATAGCGCAGGAACTGTTTCAGTAGCGCGGCGTCTCCGGCGACGAAGCCGGAGCGCAGGCCGGGCAGGTTCGAGCGCTTGGACAATGAGTGGAACACCGTGCAGCGGGCGTAATCGTGGCGCCCCATGTCCGCGCAGGCTTCCAGCAGGCCCGGCGGCGGCGTCTGGTTGTAGATTTCCGAGTAGCACTCGTCCGAGGCAATGATGAAATCGTGCTCGTCCGCCAGGCGGATCAGACGCTGCATGGTCGCAATGTCCAGCAGGGCCCCGGTGGGGTTGCCGGGCGAGCAGAGATAAAGCAGCTGGCACCGGGCCCAGGTGTCATCGCTGACCGCATCGAAGTCCGGTTGCAGGCCGGTTTCGCCCGTGCAGGGCAGGTACACCGGTGTGCCGCCTGCCAACAGCGCAGCGCCTTCGTAGATCTGATAGAAGGGATTGGGCATCAGCACCAGCGGTGCGCGGCTGCGATCCAGCACCGCCTGGGCGAACGCGAACAGGGCTTCCCGCGTGCCGGTTACGGGCAGCACATTATCCGCGCTCAGTTGGCGCAGCGGATAACGGCGGCACAACCAGTCGACGATGGTGTCTCTGAGTGCGGGGATGCCGGCGGTGGTGGGGTAGCGACACAGTTCGGCGGCGTGTTGCCGCAGGGCCTCCCGGACCAGGGCGGGTGCCGGGTGTTGTGGTTCGCCGATAGACAGGGCGATGGGCGAAAGCGTCGGTGTTTCCAGCCCGGCGAACAATTGCGCGAGCTTCTCGAACGGATAAGGGTGCAGCAGATCGAGATCGGGATTCATCGGTATCCTGTTTGTTCTGGTGTTAAAAGGTCAGTGACGCCGGTGTGGCGTCGTTGACGTCATCGAGTTCTTCCTTGATACGCTGTTGCAGACGCTCACACAGGTCCGGATCGGAAATCGGGCTGCCGTCTTTCTGTGTCACGAAGAAAACGTCTTCTGCGCGCTCGCCCAGTGTGGCAATGCGTGCGTTCTGCAACAACAGGCCGAATTCCATGAACAGTCGCCCGATGCGGGCCAGCAGGCCGGGGCGATCGAGCGTGTGGATATCCACCACCGTGTGGTCATGCACCAGATCGTTGCTGATGATAACGCGCGTTGGCACGCTGAAATGCTTGTGCCGCCGTGGCATGCGGCGTTGCACGATGGCGCGGAACCCACTGGGGTCGGCCAGTGCGCGGGTCAGTGTGTCGCGAATGACATCCAGCCGGGCATGGTCGTTGCCAATCGGTGTGCCGTGTTCATCCAGGACGACATAACTGTCCAGGCTGAAGCCGTCACCGGAGGTGATGATGCGCGCGTCCATGATGGTCAGGTTCAATTGATCCAGTGCGTTCACGGTGGCCGCGAAAAGATTTTCCGTGTCCGGTGTGTAGACGAATATCTGCGTGCCGCCGTCATGCTGGGCGCTGCTGGTGTCGCGAATCAGCACCAGCGGCTGATCGGTGTTGTCACGGGTCAGCATGGCTTCTGTATGCCAGGCGATATCCACCGCGTTTTCGCGCAGGAAATACTCGTCACCAATGCTGGCCCACAAGTGCTCCACCTTGTCCGCCGGTAGCTGGCGCTGTTCCAGAATGCGCAGGGCTTCATCGCGGGTTTCGTCGATCCAGTCCTGCTTGTCCACCGGGTTGTTGAGGCCCCGGCGCAGGGCGCGCTTGGTTTCGATATACAGCTGCCGCAGCAGCGAATCACGCCAGGAATTCCACAGCGCCGGATTGGTCGCGTTGATATCCGACACGGTCAGCAGGTACAGATAATCCAGATGCACCAGATCGCCGACTTGCCGGGCAAATTCATACACCACTTCCGGATCGGCAATATCCTTGCGCTGTGCGGTCACCGACATGACCAGGTGGCTGCGCACCAGCCAGGCGACCAGTTTGGCGTCCCAGGTGGACAGGCCATGCCGCTTGCAGAACGCGATGGCATCATCGGCACCCAGCTCGGAGTGGTCGCCGCCGCGGCCCTTGGCAATGTCGTGATACAGGCCGGCGACATATAACAACTCCGGCTTCGGCAGCCGGTAAAAGACGTCGCAGGCCAGCGGGAAGTGCTCGCGGGTTTCTTCATGGCGCAGGCGGCGCATGTTCTTGACCACCAGCAGTGTATGGGCGTCAACGGTATAAATATGAAACAGGTCGTATTGCATCATGCCGATGATGTTGCCGAACTCCGGCAGGTACTGGCCGAGGATGCCGTAGCGTTTCATGCGCCGCAGTTGCGTGAACAGTGCATGGGGGGAGCGCAACAGTTGCATGAACAGCGCTGTATTGCGCGGGTCGTTGCGGAAATCGTCATCGATCAGTTTGCGTTGCTCAATGGCATGACGAATGGTGCTGGCGCGCACGCCCTTGAGGTCCGGGTGCTGGGCCAGCACCACGAACATTTCCATCAGGGCCGAGGGCTGCCGGGCAAACACATCGGGCGCGGTGATTTCCAGGTAGTCGTTGTGAATCTGGAAGCGGCGGTTCAGCGGCAGTACCCGCTGCGGCTTGTCGTGCTGCAGGATCGCTTCGTCAAACAGCTGCAGCAGCATTTCGTTGAGCACTGACAGGGCGAGCGAGACGCGATAGAAGCGCTTCATGAACACTTCTACGGCCAGATTCGAGCTGGAGTCTTCGTGCCCGAGCAGGGCGGCGACCTGGCGCTGGTGATCAAACAGCAGCCGGTTTTCATTACGGCCGCTGACGTTGTGCAGGGCCCAGCGGATCTGGAACAGGATCTCCTGGCAGCGCTGCAGCATGGAATACTCGCGCTCTGTGAGAAAGCCGAGATCGATCAGTTGTTCGAGGCGATCCACATCGAAGTGCCGTTTGGCCACCCAGCCGACCATCTGCAGGTCGCGCAGGCCGCCGGGCGCATTCTTGGTGTCCGGCTCCAGATTGTATTCGGTGTCGTTGTGCTTCTTGTGGCGGGCGACCTGCTCCTGCCACTTGGCTTCGAAGAACGACGCGGTCGGCCAGATGACGTCCGGGCCGGTGCGGGCGGCTAGCTGCTGGCGCAGGGTGTCGTCACCCGCCAGGGTGCGGGATTCCATGATATTGGTGGCGACGGTGATGTCTTCCCGGGCCAGATCGACGCATTCGTCCATGGTGCGCACGCTGTGGCCGATTTCCAGGCCGGTATCCCAGAGCAGGGCGATGAATTGCTCCAGCTTGCTGCACAGCGCGTCTCCCGGTGCGTTGGCCAGCAGAATCAGCACGTCCACATCGGAGTGCGGGTGCAGTTCGCCACGACCGTAGCCGCCGACGGCAACCAGTGCCAGGGCAGGGCCATCATCGTCGCCGTGCGGGGACGGGTGGTCGAGATCAAATAATGACCAGGCGGCCTGGAGCACCTGATCCACCATGGCAGAGCGCCCGCTGACCAGCTCGCGAATCGGCGTGGCCGGGAAGGCCGCGTCCAGACGCTGCTGCCCCTGCATCAGCAGGTCGCGCGCGGTCATACCGGGCGATGTGCTCTGCCTCAGGGTGTCAGTGATCTGCGCCAGGGTGGCGGCGGGCTCAAGGGTCATGGTGTCCGGGCTCTGCATTCGGGAATCGGGGTGTTGGCACGCAACTATCGGGCCAGTCTCGGATCAGGCCAGGCCAGTCAGGCCAAATCGGTTTCTTCCTGTCGCCGGGTCAGTACCTCGAATCCGTCGCGGGTGACGGCAATGGTGTGTTCCCACTGCGCGGAAAGCTTGTGGTCCTTGGTCACCACGGTCCAGCCGTCCGGGAGCAGTTTGGTCTGGGCCTTGCCCGCATTGATCATCGGCTCAATGGTGAACACCATGCCCTCTTCCAGCACGAGGCCGGTACCGGCCTTGCCATAATGCAGCACCTGCGGTTCCTCGTGGAAGATCTTGCCGATGCCGTGCCCGCAATATTCACGCACCACCGAGAAGCGGTGCTGCTCGGCGTGCTGCTGGATGGCCTGGCCGATATCGCCCAGCCGGGTGCCGGGGCGGACCAGCTCGATGCCCTTCATCATGCACTCGCGTGTCACCTCCACCAGGCGCTTCGCCAGCACCGAGGGCTCGCCAACGAAGAACATCTTGCTGGTGTCGCCGTGCCAGCCGTCCTTGATGACGGTGACGTCGATATTGATGATGTCGCCCTTCTTCAGGGCCTTGCGCTCGTTGGGGATGCCGTGGCAGATGACATGGTTGACCGAGGTGCAGACGGACTTCGGGAAGCCCCGATAGCCCAGACACGCCGGGATCACCTGCTGGGTGTTGACCATATAGTCGTGGCAGATGCGGTCCAGTTCCTCGGTCGTGACGCCGGGCTGGACGTGTTCGCCGATCATGTCCAGGACTTCGCCGGCGAGGCGACCGGCCTCGCGCATGGCCAGGATATCTTCAGGGCTTTTCAGGCTGATGGTCATCGAATGCTCTATTCAGATCAGTGACTTGGGCGCCGGGTTGGCCGTTGTGCGGGGCACAATCGACGGCCTCTATAGTACACCGGATGATTGTTGTCGGGGCGTGATCATGGTATAAAGCGCGCCCCTGACCGGCCCGCAGGGGTACGCATTGTACCTGTGAGGACCGCGCCAAGGGAAATCCACACATGCTCCGTCACATGGCCCTGGGTGCCCCTCGCAGACCGTCACTACTGAAGACAGTCCGGGAGGTTGGGTGATGCGGGAGCATGGAGGCCCAACCCGAAACGGAGAAAACTGAAATGCCTAACGTCACCATGCGCGACATGCTCAAGGCGGGCGTTCACTTCGGCCACCAGACACGTTACTGGAACCCGAAGATGAAGCCGTTCATCTATGGCGCTCGCAACAAGATTCACATCGTGAATCTGGAAAAGACCCTGCCACTGTTCAACGAAGCGCTGAGCTTCGTCAACAAGCTGGCTTCCAGCAACAACAAGATTCTGTTCGTCGGCACCAAGCGTGCGGCACAGAAGGCGGTTGCGGATGAAGCGACCCGCTGCGGTATGCCCTATGTGGACCACCGCTGGCTGGGCGGCATGCTCACCAACTGGAAGACCATTCGTCAGTCCATCAAGCGTTATCGTGATCTGGAAGCCCAGTCCGCTGATGGCACCTTTGACAAGCTGACCAAGAAAGAAGCGCTGATGCGCCGTCGTGAGATGGAGAAGCTGGAGCGCTCCATCGGCGGTATCAAGGACATGGGCGGCCTGCCGGACGCACTGTTCATCATCGACGTGGACCACGAAGACATCGCCGTACAGGAAGCGCGCAAGCTGGGCATTCCGGTTATCGCAGTGGTGGATACCAACAGCAACCCGGACGGTGTCGACTACATCGTACCTGGCAACGATGACGCGATTCGCGCCATCCAGCTGTACGTGGGTGCAGTGGCTGACGCCATCATCGAAGGTCGCCAGTACGCCGCAACACAGGCGCCGGGCGGCGATACCGATGGTTTCGTTGAAGTTCAGGACGCGGCGGCTGAAGAAGCGCGCGGCTGATCCGGCCAGGCGTATTCCGGAAAGCACTTTTCCGGAAAAGCGGTACCGGTGCGGGGGCTTGGCCCCCGCATCCAAATTTCATACCCGGTGTCCCGCCAACGGATGCCGCTGAGAGAGGTGAATCATGGCTGCTGTAACTGCTGCTCTGGTGAAAGAACTGCGTGAACGCACCGGCCTGGGCATGATGGAGTGCAAGAAGGCTCTGGTCGAAGCCGACGCCGATATCGAACGCGCCATTGATGACCTGCGCAAGTCAGGTCAGGCCAAGGCCGCCAAGAAGGCCGGTCGCACCGCTGCGGAAGGCGCTGTCGCCGTCGCGGTCAGTGATGACGGCAAGACCGCCATCATGGTGGAAATCAATTCCGAAACCGACTTTGTTGCCCGTGACGACAACTTCCTGGGCTTTGCCAACAAGGTGGCTGCGGCTGCACTGGCGGCAGGCGAGGCAGACGTAGCGAAAATCGCTGAGCTGACGCTGGAAGATGGCGCCACTGTGGAAAAGGCCCGCGAGGCACTGATCCAGAAGATCGGCGAGAACATCCAGATTCGCCGCGGCGCGCTGCTCTCCGCCGAGACGGCCATTGGTGCTTATGTACACGGCGGCAAGATCGGTGTGCTGGTCGGCCTCAAAGGTGGTGATGAAGCGCTGGGCAAAGACGTGGCCATGCATGTGGCAGCGGTCGCCCCGATGGTCGTCAACACCAACGAAGTGCCGGAAGCGGAGCTGGAGCGCGAGAAAGACATCATTCGTGCACAGCCTGATATGGCGGGCAAACCGGCGGAAATCGTCGAGAAGATGCTCGGTGGCCGGATCCAGAAGTTCCTCAAGGAAATCAGCCTGGTCGAGCAGCCGTTCGTGAAAGATCCCAACACCACCGTTGGCAAGCTGGCGAAAGACGCCGGTGCCGAAATCCAGAGCTTTGTGCGTCTGGTGGTCGGTGAAGGTATCGAGAAAGAAGAGACTGATTTCGCAGCTGAGGTGATGGCCCAGGTCAACAAGGGCTGATTCATCGTGCGACGGTCAACTCAAACGCCTTGCCGGACCCCGTTCGGCAGGGCGTTTTTGTAAGTGCATTCCGCCCGGGAAACAGGTCACAGTGATGGCGATAACCGGGCGAATAGCGCATCATCACAGGCGCTGGTGAACACCATGGCGCCAGCGAAGTCTGATCAGGCAATCACAAGCTGTTGGCTGGTATCTTATGAGTGGTGGAGAGTTGGATATGCCCAGTGCAAGCAAGGACCGATCGCCGCGTTATAACCGCATATTGCTGAAGCTGAGCGGGGAAGCGCTGGCTGGCGATGAAGGCTTCGGCATTGATCCCAAGGTGCTGGACGCCATGTCCCTGGAGATCGGCCAGCTGGTGGGTATCGGTGTCCAGGTCGGCCTGGTCATCGGCGGCGGCAACCTGTTTCGCGGTGCTGCATTGCAGTCCGCCGGCCTGGATCGGGTCGCCGGGGACCACATGGGCATGCTGGCCACGGTCATGAATGGCCTGGCCTTGCGCGATGCGCTGGAACGTTCGAATATTCGTACCCGTCTGATGTCCGCGATTCCCATGAGTGGGGTGGTGGAGCACTATGACCATCGCCACGCGATCCGGTATCTGAAGAACGGTGAAGTGGTGATTTTCTGCGCCGGTACCGGCAATCCCTTCTTTACCACCGACTCTGCCGCTTGCCTGCGGGGGATCGAGATCAATGCCGATGTGGTGCTGAAGGCGACCAAGGTGGACGGTGTGTATGATTCCGATCCGGTCAAGAATCCGGATGCGGTACGCTATGACCGGCTGACGTATGATGATGTGCTGAGAATGAAGCTGGGCGTGATGGATCTTACGGCCATCTGCCTGTGCCAGGATCACAGCATGCCGTTGCGCGTGTTCAACATGAACAAGAAAGGTGCGTTGTTGAGCCTGATGCTGGGGAGCAGTGAAGGGACCCTGGTGGAAGCCGACCGCGCAGAGACCGGGTAAGATTGGGTCAGATTGATTGAGAAATCGAGTAAAAAGTCGAGTGAGAAGAGGATTCGCAAGTGATCGATGAAATCAGGAAAGATGCCGAATCGCGCATGAAGAAGAGCCTGGAAGCGCTGGAAACGGCGTTGCGGCGTGTGCGTACCGGGCGCGCTCACCCGAGCCTGCTGGATACGATCTCGGTGTCCTATTATGGCGCTGATACGCCATTGTCCCAGTTGGCCAACATCGGCGTGGAAGAAGGGCGCACCCTGATCGTGTCGCCGTTTGACAAGCAGCTGGTGCCGGACATCGAAAAGGCAATCATGAAATCCGATCTGGGTCTGAACCCGTCCACTGCCGGCACCGTGATTCGCCTGCCGCTGCCGCCGTTGACGGAAGAAACCCGCCGTGATCTGGTCAAGGTCGTGCGCGCCGAGTGCGAGCATGCGCGCGTGGCACTGCGTAACGTGCGTCGCGATGCCAACAGCGATCTGAAAGAGCTGTTGAAAGAGAAAGAAATTTCCGAAGACGAGGCACGCCACGGTGAAGAGCAGATCCAGCAGCTGACCGATAAAATGGTGGCTGAGGCGGATAAAGCGCTCAAGACCAAGGAAGAAGAACTGATGTCCATCTGACCGGCACGGGTCCGTGGAAACGGGCCTGTCGGTAGAGTGGGTGGCCGGGCTGCATGTCAGCCCGGTTTTGTTTCCGGCAGGTGATGCCGGCGCTGCAGCCTTCAGGTAGATCGTGATGACACAGCAGAAGCAGCCGGTGGCAGCCGCACTGCCACGCCATATTGCCATCATCATGGATGGCAACAATCGCTGGGCCCGGGCCCGGGGCCTGCCCGGTGCAGAAGGGCACAAGGCCGGCGAGGCAGCGGTTCAGGGCGTGATCCGGCGTTGCGCTGAACGGGGTGTCGAGGTGTTGACGCTGTTTGCCTTCAGTTCCGAGAACTGGCGCCGCCCGGAAGACGAGGTGCAGCATCTGATGCGCCTGTTCCTGCATGCTCTGGGAGAGCGGGTCGCTGAGCTGCACGAGAACGGTGTGCGCCTGCGCTTTATCGGCGAGCGCAGCGCCTTCAGCGACGATCTCCAGCGGGGCATGGCGGAATCGGAGGCGCTGACAGCCGCCAACGGCGGTATGACAGTCGCGATCGCCGTGAATTATGGCGGACAATGGGACATCACACGTGCCGCGCGTCATCTCGCAGAGGAAGTGGCTGCAGGGCGTCTGGCCGCAGAGGCCATTGACGAGGACGCCATGGCGGCGCAACTGAGCCTGTCGGACCTGCCGCCGCCGGATCTGCTGATCCGCACCGGCGGCGAATGCCGCATCAGCAATTTCCTGTTGTGGCAGGCCGCTTACAGCGAGCTCTGTTTTACACCGGTTCTGTGGCCCGATTTCGATGATCAGGCCCTGACCGCCGCACTGACGGATTATGCCGGTCGCCAGCGTCGCTTTGGTGGCAGGGTGGAGGATATATAGATGCTCAAACTGCGCGTGATCACCGCATTGGTACTGCTGCCGATCGTACTGGCGGCCCTGTTTCTGCTGGAGCGCACCGCGTTTGCCTGGGTGGCGGGTGTTTTCTTCCTGATAGCGGGCTGGGAATGGTCTGCGCTGATGGGGCGTCTGGCGACACCGACGCGACTGCTCTGGGTGGCGAGTCTGGGGCTGCTGTGCCTGCTTGCAGAATGGCTTCGTCCGCAGTGGCTCTACACGCTGCTGCCGTTGTGGTGGCTGCTGGCGTTGGTGATGGTGGTGACCTATCCGGCGACCGCCGCGCGCTGGGCGCGCCTGCCGGTCATGATGCTGCTTGGCTGGTTGCTGCTGGTGCCCTCCTGGGCGGCAGTGGTGCATATCCAGAGCGCGGGGGTGCTGGGGCTGCCGGGCGCCTGGGCGCTGCTGTTCATCCTGGTCTGGGTCTGGGCGGCGGATACCGGCGCCTATTTTGCCGGCCGGGCGTTTGGTCGGCACAAGCTGGCGCCGTCGGTCAGCCCCGGCAAGACCCTGGAAGGGCTGGTCGGTGGCGTGATCCTGGCGCTGGCCGTTGCCGCGCTGGTGCCGATCTGGGCGCCGGTGTCTGCCGCGCTGCCGTTGTTGCTCATCGCGGCGGCCCTGACCGTGCTGGCCTCCGTACTGGGTGACCTGTTCGAGAGCATGGTCAAGCGCCAGCGCGGCGTTAAGGACAGCGGCACCATACTGCCCGGCCACGGCGGCATGCTGGATCGCATTGACAGTGTGACGGCGGCACTGCCGGTGGCGTTGGCCGCGATCAGCTGGCTCGGCTTGCCCGGGGGCTTCTGATGCGTGCCGGGGCGAAGGGCAACAGGCCGCAACAGATTACCCTTCTCGGTGCTACGGGCAGTATCGGCACGCAGACGCTGGACGTATTGGCGCTGCATCCGGAGCGCTATCAGGTTTATGCCCTGACCGCAGGCCACCGCTGGGAAGCGCTGGCGGAGCAATGCCTGCGTTGGCGGCCGCGTTATGCCGTGCTGGCGGATGAGCAGGCTGCTGAGGCCCTCAGGAACCATCTCCGGGGCCTCGGGTCAGACACCGAAGTGCTGGCCGGGGCGCAAGCCCAGTGTCAGGTGGCCGCCGCCGCAGACGTGGATACCGTGGTGGCCGCCATCGTCGGCGCCGCCGGGGTGTATCCGACGCTCGCCGCCGTGGATGCGGGGAAACGCATCTTGCTGGCAAACAAAGAGGCCCTGGTCGTGACCGGGCAGCTGTTCATGGATGCGGTGCGGCGCAGTGGTGCCGAATTGATCCCGGTGGACTCTGAGCACAGTGCCATTTTCCAGTGCCTGCCCTGGGGATTGCCGGCCGGGGGTGACCGGTTGCGTGGCGTCAGCAAGTTGTTGCTGACCGCATCCGGCGGTCCTTTTCGGGGTATGGACGCTGAAGCACTGGCCCGGGTGACGCCCGCCGAGGCGGTCAGACATCCGAACTGGAGCATGGGGCCGAAAATTTCCGTGGATTCCGCAACCCTGATGAACAAGGGGCTGGAATTGATCGAGGCGTGCTGGTTGTTTGCGGTGACGCCCGCACAGGTAGAGGTCGTGGTGCATCCGCAAAGCGTGCTGCATTCCATGGTCGAATATGACGACGGTTCGGTGCTCGCGCAGCTGGGTTCGCCCGACATGAAAACGCCGATCGCCTGCGCTCTGGCATGGCCGGAGCGCATTCGCTCCGGTGCCGAACGTCTGGACTTCACACGCCTCGGCGGGCTGGATTTCGAGGCACCGGACGAGACCTGCTTTCCGTGCCTGCGTCTGGCCCGTGAAGCGATGGATACCGGCGGTGTGGCAACGGCGGTCCTTAACGCCGCCAACGAGGTGGCCGTGGCAGCCTTTCTGGCCGGTCACCTGGATTTTCCGGGCATTGCGGCGGTGGTCGAGCAGACGCTGGCAACCACGGCGATGCCTGCCTGCAGTGATGTAGAGGCCGTCATGGCGGTGGATGCGCAGGCCCGGCGACAGGCGCGCGACATCGCGGTGAAGGTGGCGAAAGTGGTGAAGCATAAAGACGTCTCTGAGAGGGCACAGTAATGCTGATGACGCTGCTGGCGTTTGCGGTCACCATCGTGATTATCGTGGCGATACACGAATATGGTCATTATCTGAGCATGCGCGCCTTCGGTGTGCGGGTGCTGACATTCTCTGTGGGGTTCGGTCCGCGCCTGCTGGCATGGCGCAGCAAATCCGGTACTGATTTCATCCTGAGTGCTATTCCATTGGGCGGCTACGTCAAGCCGCTGGATCGTCGTGATTGCGACATAGCGCCGGGTGAGGAAGATCAGGAGTTTTCCGGCAAGCCGCCCTGGCAGCGCATCGTGACCTACGCCGCCGGGCCGGCGGCGAATCTGGTGCTCGCGGTGTTTCTCTACTGGATCATCCTCATGGGCGGTCAGACTGGCATGGCGCCGGTAGTGGGCGATGTCGCGCCGGATTCCGCCGCAGCCAGCGCCGGGTTGCAGGCCGATGATGAATTGCTCCGTGTTGGCACTCGTGAGGTGAAGACCTGGGAGCAGTTCGGCATGGCCATGCTCGGCTACGTCGGCGATGACCGGGATGTGACGCTGACAGTGCGAGACGCTGCTGGCCGCGACCGTCAGGTTGCCCTGCCGGTCGCCGCCTGGGCGCGGGATCCGGAGCAGCCGCTGTTGGCGGCGCTGGGCATCACGCCGCAGGCACTGCAGGCCCGGGTGGGCGAGGTGATCAGCGGCGGTGCTGCGGATCGCGCAGGTTTGCGGCAGGGTGATCGCATCACGGCGGTGAACGGCGAGCCGGTGGCAACCTGGGGCGAGTGGGTACAGCACGTCAGTCAGGCACCGGGCGAGCTGCTCCAGCTGGATGTGCAGCGTGGTGGTCGCACCATCGGCATCGCGATGACCCCGGATGCTGTGGAAGCAGAGGGCCAGACGCTGGGGCGGGCCGGTGTCATGGTTGGCGGCTTGCGAGAGATTCGTTACGGACCGGTGGAGGCAATTCCTGCCGCTTTCTCGCGTCTGGGCCAACAGACCAGTATGATCCTCGGCGCGATAGGCAAAATGATTACTGGCGATCTGTCAGTGAAAACCCTGGGAGGGCCGATCACCATTGCCCAGGCAGCAGGTGAAACTGCAGCCATCGGTGTGTTGACGTTCCTGATGTTCCTGGCATTTTTCAGTGTCAGTCTGGGCATCATCAATCTGCTGCCGATTCCGATGCTGGATGGCGGCTGGATTGTATTTTCCCTGGTGGAAATGATTCGGGGCAAGGCGCTGTCGGAGCGTTTTCTTGCTACAGCGCAGGGTGTGGGCATGATGCTGGTATTCGGTCTCATGTCCATCGCCATATACAACGACCTGATGCGGCAGTTTGCATGAGATTTGCTTTAGTTATTCTGACCAGCGCCTGGCTTGCGGCAACATTGACTTTCGGGGCGGCCACGGCGGCGGCCAGCGAGCGGTTCCGCGTCAGTGATATTCGTGTCGAGGGCCTGCAGCGCCTTCCCGTTGACCGGGTATTCACGGCCCTGCCTATCCAGTCCGGTGATCTGGTTGGCACCAGTGAAGTGGCAGAGGCAGTCCGCCGTCTTTACGGCTCTGGTGATTTTGAAGACGTGCAGATTGGTCGCGACGGCGATCAACTGGTTGTCGTCGTGTCCGAGCGCCCCTCCATTGCCCGTCTGGAGATCAAGGGCAACCGCTCCATTGATGAAGATAACCTGCGCGCCGGGCTCCGGGATGCCGGGCTGGCCGAGGGGGAAGTCTTTCGCCGTTCCACGCTGGAAATGATTGCCGGCGAATTGCAGCGTCAGTATGTGTCCCAGGGGCGCTACGACGCCCAGATCGAAACCGAGTCCGTGCCGCTGCCCCGTAACCGCGTAGCGCTGAATATCGACATCTACGAAGGTAACCCGGCGCGCATTCGCGATATCAATATCGTGGGTAATGAGGTGTTCTCCGACAAGGAACTGCGCAGCATCTTCGAGCAACGCCCGCGACGCGCCTGGTGGCCTTTCGGCAGCCGCCACCGCTATTCGCGCGAGCGCTTGTCCGGGGATCTGGAGCGCTTGCGCTCCTATTATCTTGATCGCGGCTATATCAATTTCTCCATGGAATCCACCCAGGTGGGTGTGACGCCAGATCGCAAGGATGTCTACATCACCATCAATGTGGATGAAGGCAAACGCTATCGCGTCGGCAAAGTGACGCTGGCGGGCGACCTGCCGATTGATGAGGAAGAGCTGAAACCACTGCTGGTGGTGCAAGAGGGGCAGGTATTTTCCCAGCAGCTGTCTACCTACACGGCGGATCTGCTGACCCGCCGACTGGGCAATGAGGGGTATTCCTTTGCCGAGGTGAATGATTTCCCTGAAGTCAGTGAAGACGGTGAGACAGTAGACGTTACCTTTTTCGTCGATCCGGGTCGCAAGGTCTATGTGCGGCGGGTGAATTTCAGCGGTAACGCCAAGACCGAGGACGAAGTGCTGCGGCGTGAATTGCGCCAGTTCGAGGGCGCACCGGCCAACACGGCCCTGGTGGATCTGTCTCGCCAGCGGCTGCAACGGCTCGGCTATTTTGGTCTGGTCAACGCCGAGACACCGCGCGTGGTGGGTGCCGAGGATCTGGTCGATGTGGATTATACCGTCGAGGAGCAACCCTCCGGATCCATTGGTGCCAACGTGGGTTATTCTGAGGCCAGCGGGTTTATTTTCGGCGCCAGCATCAGCCAGAACAATTTCATGGGCACCGGTAACCGGGTGTCGTTTGCGCTGAGCCGCAGTGATATCCGGGAAAGTTACAGTTTTTCCCACTTCAATCCTTATTACACACTCGATGGCGTGAGCCGTGGCTTCAGCCTCTATTACTCGAAGATCGATTTCAGCCGTGCCACGGTGGCCTCCTATGCGGCTGACCGTCTTGGTGGCGCCGTGAACTATGGTTACCCGATCTCGGAAACCTCGCGCCTGGACTTTGGTGTCGGTTTTGACAATATCGAGCTGACCGTTGGTAATTTCGTTGCGGTGGACATCCTGCGGTTCCTGGAGGCCAAGGGATACGAGTTCAATCTGTTCAAGGCCAATGCGTCCTGGCAGAAGAGCACGCTGAACCGTGGTATTTTGCCTGACCGGGGCTGGTCGCAAGTGCTGGGTGCTGAAGCCGCTGTACCGGGTAGTGACTATCTGTTCTACAAGGTGACCTGGAACGGGCAGCGTTACTTCCCCGTTGGTGGAGACTGGACGCTGCGGGCACGTGGTGATCTGGGGTATGGTGACGGCTACGGCAATCAGCGAGTGCTGCCATTCTTCGAGAACTTCTATGCCGGCGGCATAGGGTCGGTGCGGGGTTATCGCTCACGTACCCTTGGCCCGCGCTCGCCCGCAGCGGTGTTCGAGTTGCAGAACCCGCCGGTAGTGGACCCGGATCCGGATCCGCTGGGTGGTAACTTGCTGGTAGAGGGGAGTCTGGAATTGATCTTCCCGACGCCCTTTGCCCCGGAGAGCAGAAATGTCCGGACCTTCTTCTTCGTCGACGGGGGCCAGGTGTTTGAAACTGAAATCGAGAATCTGCGGTCTGATTTCGACGTGGATGAAATACGTTACGCCGGTGGTATCGGCTTGACATGGCTGACGGCAATCGGACCGCTCAGCTTCAATATTGCCCGGCCGTTGAACAAGCAGAGCGGTGATGACACCGAATTCTTCCAGTTCTCGCTGGGCCAGGTTTTTTAGGAGATGATGATGACAACAATGAGAACCGCACTCTTCGCCCTGCTGATGCTGCCTTTGCTGGCCGTTGCAGACCAGAAAATCGCAGTGATCGACCCGATGCAGGCATTGGTAGAAACCGAAGAGGTGAAAAGCCGGAATGCACGACTCGAGGCATCGCTGGAAACCGAAAGCCGCCGCTTGCGCACGCTGCGGGACGAGATCGGCAAGATCGAAGAGAAAATGCAGCGTGATGGCATGACCATGTCGCGGCAGGAGCGGGAAAAGCTGACCGACGATCGCGAGGCCAAGGGCCTTGAGTTCCAGACCCTGCAGCAGAGCTTGCAGCGCCGGGTCAACAATGACCGTCAGGAACTGCTGGAGAGCATGGAGCCCAAGTTGCTGCAGGCCATTGAAGCAGTGGCCCAGGCGCGTGGTCTGGATATGGTGATCAGTGCTCAGGCCATGGTGTATGTGAAGCCGGAGCTGGATATTACCCGTGATGTCACGCAGCGTCTCAACCAGCAGCTGAAGTAGTTATCCTGAAGAGAACGACTGTGACATACACCGTAGCGCAGCTCGCCGAAGAGCTGGGCGCCGAACTGATCGGTGACGGGACCGCGCAAGTGCGCGGTCTTGGCACATTGAAGTCCGCCGCGCCCGACCAGCTGGCCTTCCTGGCCAACCCCCGTTACCGACCGCAACTGGCGGCGACCCGCGCAGCTGCGGTGCTGTGCACGGCAGAAGCGCAGGCAGACTGTCCTGTGCCGGCGTTGGTGGTCAAGGACCCGTACCTTGCCTTTGCCCGCCTGAGCGGGCACTTCGACCCGACGCCTGTCGCGGCGCCCGGGGTCCACCCTCGCGCGGTCATCGCGCCGGATGCAGTGCTCTCGGACAATGTTTCCATTGGTCCCAATGTGGTGATCGAAGCAGGTGTCAGGATTGGTGCCGGCGCGGTAATCATGGCCAATTGCGTGGTGGGTGCCGGCTGTGAGCTGGCCGAGCAGGTTACGCTGTTCCCCAATGTTACAATTTATCATGGTGTGAGCATTGGTCCGCGCACTATCATACACGCCGGATCAGTGATCGGTGCTGACGGTTTCGGCTACGCCTTCGGCGAAGGACGCTGGAACCGGGTAGCCCAGGTGGGCGCCGTGAGAATCGGCGCTGACGTGGAAATCGGCGCGAATGTGACCGTTGACCGGGGTGCCATCGATGACACGGTTATTGGTAACGGCGTGATTCTCGATGATCAGGTACATCTGGGCCACAATGTCACTGTAGGCGATCATACTGCCCTGGCCGGCAAGGTCGGCGTGTCGGGCAGCACCCGTATCGGCAGCTATTGCATGATTGGTGGTGCGGCCGGGTTGGCAGGCCACCTGGAGATCGGTGACAAGGTCATGATTCTCGGCATGACGCTGGTGTCCAAATCGATTTCGGAGCCCGGCACCTATGGCTCCAGCCTGACCGTTGACCGGCAGGCGCGCTGGCAGCGTAATGCAGCCAGATTCAGGCATCTTGACGATCTGTTCCGGCGGGTACGGAAGCTGGAACAGAACAGAGATTGATACGATTCATGAAGCGGCGCACCAGCGCCGCTTCTTCCGTGTGTGCTCAGGACGGTTCCTGTGCGGTCTTTTGATCGCCGGACAGCAAGCTTATGATGACCATTAACGAAATCAAGGAATACCTGCCTCACCGTTACCCGTTTCTGCTGATTGACCGGGTACTGGAAGTGGTGCCGGGCCAGCATGTGGTGGCGATCAAGAATGTCACCATCAACGAGCCTTTTTTCAACGGGCATTTCCCCCACGAACCGGTGATGCCGGGCGTGCTGATTATTGAAGCCATGACCCAGGCAGCAGGTGTGCTGGGTTTCATGACGGCGGGGAAGCGCCCGGCGGACGGCTATAACTACCTGCTGGTGGGGACCGACAAGGCGCGCTTCAAGCGCCCGGTGGTGCCAGGTGATCAGGTGGAGTTGCGGGCCAGACTGCTGGTGGTGCGCCGCAATATTCTCAAGTTTGCCTGCGAAGCGCACGTAGACGGCAAGCTGGTCGCCAGTGCTGAAACGCTGGTCGCCGAGCAGAAAATCGTTGCTAACTCTCAGTAGCTCATACAGTAGCCCATAGCATTAGCGTCATTTTCCGCCATTCTTTCGGGTAGCACATAACAATGATACACAAGACCGCCATAATTGATCCCGGGGCCGAGCTGGCCGAAGACGTTCAGGTTGGCCCCTACACGATCATCGGCCCGGATGTAAAAATCGGGGCCGGGACCGTGATTGGCCCGCACGTGGTGATTCAGGGGCCGACCAGCATCGGTCGCGACAATCGCATTTTCCAGTTTGCCTCGGTGGGTGAAGCCTGCCAGGACAAGAAGTACCGGGGCGAGCCCACGGCGCTGGAAATTGGCGACAACAATGTGATTCGCGAGCATGTGACCATTCATCGCGGCACTGTCCAGGACAAGGGCCTGACCCGTATCGGCAATAACAATCTGCTGATGGTGGCGGTGCATGTGGCCCACGACTGCATGATTGGCAATGACAATATTTTTGCCAATACCTGCGGCATTGCCGGGCACGCGCATATTGGTGATGGCGTTATCCTCGGCGGCATGACTGGCGTGCATCAGTTTTGTCGCATTGGTTCCTATGCCATGACGGCGGGGTGCAGCCTGGTGCTCAAGGATATTCCAGCCTACGTCATGGTGGGGGGCAATCCGGCCGCCGCGCGCAGCATGAACTTTGAAGGTATGCGCCGTCGTGGCTGGTCCGCCGACGTGGTCAGCGGACTGCGCAAGGCCTACAAGATCGTTTACCGCCAGGGCAACACGCTGGAACAGGCGCTGACGGAACTGGACGCCATGGACGGTGGTGCGGAGCTGAAACTGTTCGTGGATTCCCTGCGCCATTCGGAGCGCGGGATTACCCGCTGATGCCGAAAGCGCCGCTGTTTGCCATCATCGCCGGCGAGATGTCCGGCGATATTCTTGGCGCAGGCCTGATGCAAGCCCTGCGCCAGCGCTACCCGGATGCCCGCTTTATCGGCGTTTGCGGCCCCGAGATGATCGCTGCCGGCGGCGAGACCCTGTTCCCCATGGAGCGCCTGTCGGTCATGGGCATCACCGAGGTGCTGCCACGGCTGCGGGAGCTGTTTCGCCTGCGCCGCCAACTGGTAGCGCGGCTGTTGTCAGAACGGCCTGTCGCTTGCATCACTATCGATTCCCCGGATTTCACCCTGTCTGTTGCCAAGCGCCTGCACCGGCGTGGTGTGCGTACCGTGCATTACGTCAGCCCGTCCGTGTGGGCCTGGCGCCAGGGTCGGGTCAAGGGCATCAAGGCCAGCATTGATCTGATGCTGACCTTGCTGCCCTTCGAGGCGCGCTTCTACGAAGAACATGACGTGCCGGTGGCCTTCGTGGGCCATCCGCTGGCCGACATGATCCCGCTGGAGGTCGATGTGGCCGCCGCCCGTGCCACCCTGGGGCTGGCCCGTGATCAGCGCGTGCTGGCCGTGCTGCCCGGCAGCCGTGGCGGTGAAGTCCGGCAGTTGCTGCCGGATTTCCTGGCCGCAGTACAACAACTGCGCGCCGCCAACCCGGCGTTGCAGGTGGTGATTCCGGCGGCGACCGGTGAGCGGCACGACGAGATCAGCGCCGGGCTGGCGCAGGCCGGACTGGCGGAGGTCGTGACGCTGGTGTCGGGGCAGAGCCGCACGGTGATGGCGGCGGCGGATGTCATCATGATGGCGTCCGGCACCGCAACATTGGAAGGCACGCTGCTCAAGAAACCCATGGTGGTTGGCTATCGGGTCGGCGCCTTGACCTATTTTATCGCCCGCCGTCTGGTCAATCTGGAAAATGTGTCCTTGCCAAACCTGCTGGCGCAGCGCCCCTGTGTGCCTGAGCTGCTGCAGGATGCGATGACGCCGGATGCCCTGGCGGCGGCGGTGCAGCACTGGCTGGATAACCCGGATGCGGTGGCGGCATTGAAAGCCGAGTTCACCCGCGTGCATGAGCAGTTGCGGCAGGGCGCCAGTGAGCGTGCTGCCACAGCGGTGGCGGCGCTTCTGGGGGCGGAGCCGGACAACAGGGCGCAGGTGCCCCGGTGAGCGCGCAGGCCCCGTTCTCCGAGCACCCGTTTTCCGAGTATCCGGCCGCCGAGCCCTGGCTGCCGACCCTGTTTGTCTGGCGCCCGGCCATGCGTCTTGCCGGCGTGGACGAAGTGGGGCGGGGCCCGTTGATCGGTGCGGTGGTGACCGCTGCCGTGATCCTTGATCCCGCCCGGCCGATTCCCGGCCTGGCGGACAGCAAACGCCTCAGCGAGAAGCGCCGGGACCAGTTGGCCCTGGCCATTCGTGATTCAGCGCTGGCCTGGAGCCTGGGGCGCGCCGAAGCCGCCGAGATCGACACACTGAATATCTACCAGGCCACCATGCTGGCAATGCAACGCGCGGTGGCCGGGCTGGGTCTGGCCGCAGACGGCGTGCTGGTGGATGGTAACCGGGCCCCGGATTTCGGTTTGCCCGCAGAGCCTGTGGTCAAGGGCGATGGCCGTATTCCGGCGATCAGCGCCGCCTCGATTCTCGCCAAGGTGGCGCGGGATGCGGAAATGCAGCAACTGCATGCGCGCCACCCGGAGTATGGGTTTGACCGCCACAAGGGTTACCCCACAGCCGTGCATCTGGCAGCATTGGAGCGCTACGGGCCGTTGCCGGAACACCGCCGTTCCTTTGCGCCGGTGGCGCGCGCCCTGATCGAGTGAATAGCCTGATAAACAGCCTGATGAATACTTGAGGAAGTTGATACGTGTCTGATCCGGCGTTTGTCCACCTTCGTGTCCACACCGACTATTCCCTGGCGGACGGGGTGGTGCGCGTCAAGCCGTTGATCAAGCAGTGTGTTGCCGAAGGGCTGCCCGCCATTGCGGTCACCGACGACTCCAACCTGTTCGGCCTGATCAAGTTCTACCAGAACGCCCAGGGGGCCGGGGTCAAGCCGCTGGCCGGTGCTGACCTGTGGCTGGAAAGCCGCTACCTGGAAGACCCGGCGCGACTGTGCGCGCTGGTGATGAACGACACCGGCTATCACAATCTGCGTTTGCTGATTTCCCGTGCCTGGCAGCACAACCAGTCGCGTGGCCGTGCACTGGTCAAACAGGCGTGGGTGGAAGAGCTGCACGAAGGGTTGATCCTTCTGTCCTGTGCCACCCATGGCGAGCTGGGGCAGTTGCTGCTGGCCGGTAAGGACGACGAGGCGCGCGCGCTGGCGCAGCATTTCAGCACCCTGTGCGGGGACCGCTTCTACGTTGAAGTGCAGCGCACCGGGCGCCCTGGTGACGAGAACTGCCTGCATGCCAGCGTTGCCCTGGCGACAGCGCTGGCGCTGCCGGTTGTCGCGACCAATGACGTGCGCTTTCTCAAGGCGTCGGATTTCGAGGCCCATGAGGCCCGGGTCTGTATCCATGACGGCAATGCACTGGATGATCCCCGTCGTCCGCGCCGCTACAGTGACCAGCAGTATCTCAAGACGCCGGCCGAAATGGCCGAGCTTTTCAGTGATTTGCCTGAAGCGTTGGCGAATACGGTGGAGATCGCCCGGCGCTGCTCGCTGGATATCGAGCTGGGCAAGAACTACCTGCCGGACTTTCCGATTCCGGATGGCAAGACCATCGAGGAATACATCCAGCTGGTGTCACGGGAAGGGCTGGAAAAGCGCCTGACCGGCATTCTCGACCCGCAGGCGGAGGACTATGCCGTACGGCGGCAGGAGTATCATGACCGGCTGCAGTTCGAACTCGACGTCATCAACCAGATGGGGTTTCCCGGCTACTTCCTGATCGTGTCGGACTTTATTCGCTGGGCCAAGGAAAACCAGGTGCCGGTGGGGCCGGGGCGGGGTTCCGGTGCGGGCTCGCTGGTGGCCTATGCGCTGGAAATTACCGATCTGGACCCGATCGAATACGACCTGCTGTTCGAACGTTTTCTGAACCCGGAACGGGTCTCCATGCCCGACTTCGATGTCGACTTCTGCATGGACAAGCGCGATCGCGTGATCGCTTATGTAGCAGACAAATATGGCCGTGAGGCGGTGGGGCAGATCATCACCTTCGGCACCATGGCCGCCAAGGCGGTGGTGCGTGATGTCGCCCGCGTACAGGGCAAGCCCTATGGCCTGGCTGATCGCCTGTCCAAGATGATTCCACCCACGCCCGGCATGACGCTGGAGAAAGCGCTGGAGCAAGAGGAAGTGCTGCGTGATTTCCTCGAGGACAGCGGCAACAGCGATCAGGAATCGGCAAAAGAAATCTGGGAAATGGCGCTCAAGCTGGAGGGCCTGACCCGCAACGTCGGCAAGCACGCCGGGGGCGTGGTTATCGCGCCGGGTCGGCTGACGGACTTTTCACCGCTGCATTGCGACGAGCATGGCGAAAACCTGGTTACCCAGTACGACAAGGATGACGTGGAATCCGCCGGGCTGGTGAAGTTCGACTTTCTGGGTCTGAAGACCCTGACGATTATTGATTGGGCGGTGAAAGCCGCCAACGAGCGGCGCCAGCGAGAAGACCTGCCGCCGCTGCGTATTGAAGAAATTCCCCTGGATGACGCGAAGTCCTTCGAGTTGCTGAAAAAGGGCGAGACCACCGCCGTATTCCAGCTCGAATCCCAGGGCATGAAAGAGCTGATCAAGAAGCTCCGCCCGGATCTGTTTGAAGACATCATCGCATTGGTGGCCCTGTATCGTCCGGGGCCGCTGGAATCGGGCATGGTGGACAACTTCATCAACCGGAAACACGGCCGTGAACCGATGGCCTACCCGGACCCGCAATACCAGCACGATCTGCTCAAGCCGATTCTGGAACCCACCTACGGGGTCATCCTGTACCAGGAACAGGTGATGCAGATCGCCCAGGTGCTGGCCGGTTATTCTCTCGGCGGCGCGGATCTGTTGCGCCGTGCCATGGGTAAGAAAAAGCCCGAAGAAATGGCGAAACAGCGAGAGATTTTTGAGTCGGGCGCCCGCGACAAGGGCATCGACGGTGATCTGGCGATCAAGATCTTTGACCTGGTGGAAAAATTCGCGGGTTACGGGTTCAACAAATCCCACTCCGCCGCCTACGCCCTGGTGGCCTATCAGACCGCCTGGCTGAAGACACACTATCCCGCCGAATTTATGGCGGCGGTGATTTCTGCGGAAATGCAGAACACTGACAAGGTGGTGACCTTCATTGATGAATGTCACGCCATGGGCATCAAGGTATTGCCGCCGGACGTCAACAGTTGCGGCTATCGCTTTACGGTCAACCGGGACGGCGACATCGTCTACGGTCTTGGCGCCATCAAGGGGCTCGGTGAAGGGCCGATTGAAGCGATCGTGCAGGCGCGCCAGCAGGGTGTGATTTTCGAAGACCTGTTCGATTTCTGTCGCCGGGTGGACATGAAGCGCATGAACCGCCGCTCCATGGAAGCGCTGGTGCGTGCCGGTGCGCTGGACAAGCTGGGCCCGGGCGAGGACTTCCGTGACCGGGCCGTGCTCATGGCCAGCCTCGGCGATGCCGCCCAGGCCGCGGAGCAGGAAGCGCGCAACGAAGAAGCCGGTATGGCGGACCTGTTTGGCGGCGGTGGCGCGGAGACATCGGCGCCGCCGGTGGCCTGGAAACAGGCACGCCCCTGGAATGACGAAATTCGCCTGAATGGCGAACGGGATACGCTGGGGCTGTTTCTCACCGGGCATCCCATTGACCAGTTCGAGCATGAAGTGAACCGCTTTGTGACCTCGCGTCTCAATGGACTGACGCCGACCGGCAAGGGCGAAGCAGCCACCGTCGCTGGCCTGGTGGTGGCCATGCGCATTACCCGCAGCAAGAAAAGCGGTGACCGCATGGCGTTTCTGACCCTGGACGACAAGAGTGGCCGGGTTGAAGTGTCGGTGTTCGGTCGCACCTTTGCCCAGTATGGCGATCTGGTCCAGAAAGATGCGTTGCTGGTGATACGCGGCGCGGTGCGTAACGACGATTACAGCGGCGGCTTCAGCATCATGGCGGACGAGATTCTCGACATCGCCCAGGCGCGGGGCTTGTTCGCCCGCCGCCTGATGCTCAATGCCGAGGTGCAGGCACGCTTGCCGGACCTGCTGCAGGGCGCGCTGATGCCGTTTCGCGGCGGCGTTTGCCCGGTGGCGGTGCGCTTGCAGCACCCCCGTGGCAGTGGCCTGCTGTGGCTGGGTGACGAATGGAAGGTCACGCCGGAACAGGCATTGCTGGAAGACCTGCGCAACCGCTTTGGCGAGGACGCCGTGCGGGTGGAATACTGACCCCCGAAACAAGTTGAAACCAGGATTGCGGAGCGGATGGTCGACGTTAGCAGGCCCTTGCCGCTAAACTCCGTGGCAATCGCTGACAAGAGGTCCAGGAATGAACCCCAATTTCCTCGAATTCGAACAACCTATCGCCGATCTTGAAGCGAAAATCGAGGATCTGCGGCTCGTGGGCAGCGGCGCCGAGGTCAATATCTCTGATGAGATCAGCAAGTTGCAGGAAAAAAGCATCTCGCTGACCGAGAGTATCTTCAAGAATCTGTCGCCCTGGCAGATTTCCCAGCTGGCCCGGCACCCGTCCCGGCCTTACACGCTGGATTACATCAAGCGCATCTTCGATGAGTTCGACGAGCTGCATGGCGACCGCACCTTTCATGATGACGCGGCCATCGTCGGCGGCATCGGCCGTCTGGCTGGCAAGCCGGTGATGATCATCGGCCACCAGAAAGGCCGCGACGTGAAAGAGAAGGTGCGGCGCAACTTCGGCATGCCGAAACCGGAAGGGTACCGCAAGGCCCTGCGCCTGATGGAAATGGCCGAGCGTTTCAAGATGCCGATCCTGACCTTCATCGATACCCCCGGCGCGTTTCCGGGGATCGACGCGGAAGAGCGCGGCCAGAGTGAGGCGATTGCCCGCAACCTGCTGGTGATGTCCAGCCTCAAGGTGCCGATCATCGCCACGGTGATCGGCGAGGGCGGCTCCGGCGGCGCGCTGGCCATCGGCGTTTGCGACCATCTGCAGATGATGCAGTACGGCACTTACTCGGTGATTTCACCGGAGGGCTGCGCCTCGATTCTCTGGCGCAGCGCGGACAAGGCGCCGGAGGCCGCCGAGGCCATGGGCCTGACCGCCGTGCGACTGCACGAGCTGGGCATCGTGGACGAGGTGATCCCTGAACCGCTGGGCGGCGCCCATCGCGACTATGACCTCGCGGCGGACCGGCTGCGCAAGAGCCTGATCGCCCAGCTGGATGCCCTGGCCGCCTACGATGCTGCCTCGCTGGTGGATCGCCGCTACCAGCGCCTGGTGTCCTACGGCAACCTCAGTGCGACGCCTGCCGACGAATAACCTGCCGGCGATGGAGCAGCCATGATGCACATCGCCCTGCACATTTCCCTGCATATCGCCATGGCTGTTATGGATGCCCGGTATGGCGACTGACCTGCCCGGTTCCCCCGCCTTCGCAGACCTTGATGCCCGCTTGCGCGCACTGGCGCAGGACGTGCCCGGCACCCTGGTGCTGGGCTACAGCGGCGGGCTTGATTCCACGGTGCTGTTGCATGCGCTGGTGCGCGCCGGGCTGGCCGCCAGGGTGCTGGCGGTGCATGTGCAGCATGGCCTGCAAGCCGCAGCCGACGACTGGTGCCAGCACTGCGCCGATACAGCGCAACAGCTGGGCGTCGCCTTTCACAGCATTCACCTTGCAGTGCCCCACGGCCCCAACCTTGAAGCGCGCGCCCGCGATGCCCGCCGGGCACACCTGTTGGCGCTGACGCCCGCCGACGGCGCGCTGCTGTTGGCGCACCACGCCGATGATCAGGCTGAAACCTTTCTGTTGCGCCTGTTACGGGGCAGTGGCCCGTCCGGGCTCGCCGCCATGGCGGCGGACAGCGAGTTTGCCGGCCGGCGTCTGCTGCGGCCCTTGCTGCCCTGGCGCCGGGAGGCGCTGGCGGACCTGGCTGCCCGCTGGCAACTGCAGTGGGTGGAGGACCCGACCAATGCCGCTACCGAGGCGGATCGCAATTTCCTGCGCCACGCGATACTGCCGCGCCTTGCCGAGCGCTGGCCGGCCGTGGTGGGCACCCTCAACCGTGATGCGCAGCTGCAAGCCGAGGCGGCGACGCTGCAGATGAGCCTGGCCGAGGCAGATCTGGTCGCGCTGGCGTTGCCGAGCGGACCGGGTAGTGTGGCGGAGGGCGCCATCAGCCTGTCCGGGCTGGCGGCATTGCCAGCGGCGCGTCAGCGCAATCTGTTATACGGCTGGCTGCGCCGCAAGGGGCTGCAGGCGCCGCCGCGCAAGGTGCTGCAACGCGTGCTGGACGAAGTGGCCACCGCGCTGCCGGATCGCATGCCGGAAGTCCGCTGGGAGCAGGGCGTCTTCTGCCGCTACCGGGACGGCCTGTACCTGTTGCCGCTGGCGGCACTGACGCCGCTGGAAGGCGAGGTGGTGCTGCCGCTGGCAGACGGTGCCCGATGCACGCTGGGGCCGCTCACGGTAACGGTGCGGGCCGGTGTCTTCTCAGATGTCCCCTCAGATGCCCCCTCAGATGCCTTTACAGATGAGCTATGGCTGCCGCAGCGCCTGACCGAGGTCATTGTGGGGCCGGCGGCGCCGGGTGCCCGGCTGTTGCTGGGCGGGCTGCACCGTGATGTGCGGGAAGGCTGGCGTGCTGCAGGTATTGCCCCCTGGGTGCGCCGCCGCCTGCCCGTGTTCCGTGAATCCGGTACCGCGGCGCTGCTGGCGGTGGCCGGGCTGGGCGTCGCGGATGGCCATCGCCCGTCCCCCGGGGAGAGTGCCTGGGCGCTCCGCTGGCATGCGTCTGAAACGGATTCCCGATTGTGACCCCCGGGGTGTTCTGTTAGCATTTACTCCCGTCCTGACTCAGCGCAATCATCTGAAATTTCCCCGGTTTTTCCGGCGTCCCGAAATTTCTCATGAGGCAGCTGGGTTTTTAATTTTTCACCCGGAAAAGCTGTCCCGGCGCGCCCATGGCGGCGGGTGCGGTCTGTTTTCCGGGGTAGCTGCGGTGGGCGCATGACGCGATTTATATTTGTCACAGGCGGGGTGGTGTCGTCACTGGGTAAGGGAATTACCTCGGCATCACTGGCTTCTTTGCTGGAAGCCCGCGGGCTGTCCGTCACACTTCTGAAGATGGACCCGTATATCAACGTGGACCCGGGGACCATGAGCCCCTACCAGCACGGCGAAGTGTTCGTCACCGAGGACGGTGCCGAGACCGATCTGGATCTGGGCCACTATGAGCGCTTCATCCGTGCGCGTCTGTCCCGTCGCAACAGCTTCACCACCGGCCGTGTCTATCAGGATGTGCTCGACAAGGAGCGCCGTGGCGAGTACCTCGGTGCCACCGTGCAGGTGATTCCCCATATCACCGACGAGATCAAACTCAAGATTCTTCAGGGGGCTGGCGAGGCCGACATTGCCATCGTGGAAATCGGCGGTACCGCCGGTGACATCGAGTCGCTGCCGTTTCTGGAAGCCGTCAGGCAGATGCGGGTCGAGCTCGGTTCCAGCAAATCCCTGCTGGTGCATCTGACGCTGGTGCCCTGGATCGCCTCGGCTGGCGAGATCAAGACCAAGCCCACCCAGCATTCCGTCAAGGAGCTGCGCTCCATCGGCTTGCAGCCGGACATCCTGGTGTGCCGCTCGGATCACGACATTCCCAAAGGCGCCCGCGACAAGATTTCCCTGTTTACCAACGTGGAAGCGCGTGCGGTCGTGTCTGCGCCGGACTGCAAGACCATCTATCAGGTGCCGCGCGTCCTGCACGAACAGGGCATGGATGATTTCGTGCTGGAGAAGTTCGGTCTGGATTGCCCGGCCCCGGATCTCGGTGAGTGGGACCGCGTGGTGGAAGCCCAGCTGAACCCGATCCAGGAAGTCACCATCGGCATGGTCGGCAAATACATCGAGCTGGCAGATGCCTACAAGTCGCTGAACGAAGCGCTGACCCACGCCGGTATCGCCACACGTTCGCGGGTCAATATCGAGTACATCGATGCCGAGGATGTGGAGCGCAAGGGCACCGGCATCCTGTCGCACCTGGACGGCGTACTGGTCCCCGGCGGGTTCGGCGATCGCGGCACGGAAGGCAAGATCATGGCCATCCGCTTTGCCCGGGAAAACAAGGTGCCTTATCTGGGCATCTGTCTGGGCATGCAGCTGGCGGTCATTGAATACGCGCGTCATGTGGCCGGCATCAGCGCGGCGCATTCCACGGAACTGAAGCCGGATACCACCGAGCCGGTCGTGGGGTTGATTACCGAGTGGATTGCCGGTGATGGCCATGTGGAGCAGCGCAGCGAGGCCTCGGATCTGGGCGGCACCATGCGCCTGGGCGGCCAGGAGTGCATTCTGGTGGAAGGCTCTGTCTCGGCAGCCTGTTATGGCGCGCTGAGCATTGTCGAGCGTCACCGTCATCGCTATGAAGTGAACAACAATTATCTGCAACGACTGGAAGCGGCCGGGCTGCGTATTGCCGGGCGCTCCACCAGTGGTGAGCTGGTGGAAGTGGTGGAAGTGCCAGACCATCCCTGGTTTGTGGCCTGCCAGTTCCACCCGGAGTTTACGTCCACGCCGCGGGACGGCCACGGCCTGTTCCGGGGCTATGTCGAGGCCGCACTGGTACGCCATGAGCTGGGCAGTGACGTGCTGGCAACGCAGGAGGCGGAGTGACCGATACGAGCGCGCCAGTAGCGCAAAAAACGCTGCAGCTGGGCACCATTCCTGTTGGCAATCAGCATCCGTTCGTGCTGTTTGGCGGCATGAATGTGCTGGAGTCCCGGGACCTGGCCCTGCAGGTTGCCGAGCACTACGCCAGTGTCACGCAGCGCCTGGGCATTCCCTGGGTATTCAAGGCGTCCTTCGACAAGGCCAACCGTTCCTCGTTGACCTCGTTTCGTGGTCCGGGGCTGGAAGAAGGGCTGCGGATTTTCGAAGAGATCAAGCACACGTTTGGTTGCCCTCTGATTACCGATATTCATGAACCGGCCCAGGCAGCGCCTGCGGCCGAGGTGATTGATGTGTTGCAGCTGCCAGCCTTTCTGGCACGGCAGACTGATCTGGTGGTGGCCATGGCCGCGACCGGACGCATGATCAATATCAAGAAGCCGCAGTTTCTGGCGCCGCAGGAAATGCGGCACATCCTGCACAAGTGCGAAGAAGCCGGAAACAGCCAGCTGATGCTGTGCGAACGCGGCAGCAGTTTCGGTTACAACAATCTGGTGGTGGATATGCTCGGCTTCGGTGTCATGAAGCAGTTCGGTTATCCGCTGCTGTTTGATGTGACCCACGCCTTGCAAATGCCGGGCGCGCGTTCAGATTCGGCCGACGGTCGCCGGCAGCAGGTCGCTGATCTTGGCCGCGCCGGCATGACCCAGGGATTGGCCGGGCTGTTCCTCGAAGCCCACCCCGATCCGGATCGCGCCCTGTGTGACGGCCCCTGCGCCTTGCGCCTGGACCGTCTTGAGCCCTTCCTTGAACAGATGAAAGCAGTGGATGATCTGGTGAAATCGCTGCCTGCTTTCGACAATCGTTGAATTGAAAGCCGTTGAACAGATAACCGCTAAACCGGAGAACAGAGTCATGACCAGGATTGTTGACGTAAAAGCCCGCGAGATTCTCGACTCCCGAGGCAACCCCACCATTGAAGCCGACGTGGTGCTGGAATCCGGCGTGATGGGCTCCGCCTGCGCCCCCAGCGGTGCCTCCACCGGGTCCCGGGAAGCGCTGGAATTGCGTGATGGCGACAAGACACGCTACATGGGCAAAGGGGTGACCCGCGCCGTGGGCAACGTCAATTCAGAAATTCGCGAGTTATTGCTGGGCCGCGATGTGACCGAGCAGCGCGCGCTGGATCAGGCGATGATCGATCTCGACGGCACCGACAACAAGGGTCGTCTGGGCGCCAACGCCATTCTGGCGGTGTCTCTGGCCAGTGCCAAGGCAGCCGCTACCGAATTGAAGAAGCCGCTGTACGAACATATTTCAGATCTGCAGGATGACGACAATGCCTACAGCCTGCCGGTGCCGATGATGAACATCATCAACGGCGGCGAGCATGCGGACAACAACGTCGACATCCAGGAATTCATGATCCAGCCGGTGGGTGCGCCCACCATCGCCGAAGCCATTCGCTACGGCGCCGAAATTTTCCATTCCCTCAAAAGCGTGCTGAAAAAGCGCGGGCTGAACACCGCCGTCGGTGACGAAGGCGGCTTCGCCCCCGATCTGCCGTCCAATGAAGCGGCGCTGGAGGCGATTGTTGAAGCGGTTGATCTGGCGGGCTTCAAACTGGGCGACGAGATCACCCTGGCCCTGGACTGCGCGGCGTCCGAATTCTATCGCGATGGCCAGTATGTGTTGGCCGGTGAAAACCGCAGCCTGAGTGCCGAGCAGTTTGTCGATTACCTGGCCGAGCTGTGTGGGCGTTACCCGATCATTTCCATCGAAGACGGTCTGCACGAGAGCGACTGGGCGGGCTGGAAAGTCCTCACCGATCGCCTGGGCGACAAGGTGCAGCTGGTGGGGGATGACCTGTTCGTGACCAACACCGAAATTCTGCAGCGCGGCATTGACGAGAAAATTGCCAATTCCATTCTGATCAAGTTCAACCAGATCGGCTCGCTGACCGAAACCCTCAATGCCATCAAGATGGCCAAGGATGCGGGTTATACCGCAGTGATTTCCCACCGCTCCGGTGAAACGGCCGATACCACTATTGCCGATCTGGCGGTGGCGACGGCAGCCGGGCAGATCAAGACCGGCTCCCTGTGCCGCAGTGATCGGGTGGCCAAGTACAACCGTCTGATCCGCATCGAGGAAGAGCTGGGGCGCACCGCCTATCATGGCCGCAAGGAATTCCGGTTCCTGTGAGCCCGGGAGCCGTTGAGTTGTCATGAGTCGTCGCGCCGGCACTATCCTGATAGCCAGCATGCTGCTGGCCATCCTGGCATTGCAGGCGCGCCTCTGGTTTGGCGAAGGCAGCCTTCGGCATGTCGCGAGCCTGCGCAAGCAGGTGAGTGAGCTGGAAGCAGAAAACGCCGTGCTGGCGGATCGCAACCGGCTGATGGTTGCCGACGTGGAAGACCTCAAGTCCGGCCTCGACAAGATCGAGGAGATTGCCCGGCGTGATCTCGGTATGATTCGCGAAGGCGAAACCTTTTACCGCGTGCTGGATGCCGACCGTAACGAACAGCGCAACAGGGCCGGGGAACGCAATGCCGATTCCCGCTGAGGTGCGCGTCTTTGCCTTGGTCCCCGCCGGCGGCAGCGGCACTCGCATGGGTGCGCCGTTACCCAAACAATATCTTTCCCTGCATGGCATGACGCTGGCCGAGCATACGCTTGCCCGGCTGCTGGCCTGTGCCCGTATCGAACGCATTGTGGTGGCTGTGGGGGAGGACGATCACTGGTGGTCGGCGTTGCCGGTGGCCAGCCATCGGCGTGTCAGCACGGCGGCGGGCGGCGCGCTGCGCGCACAGTCCGTGCTCAACGGCCTGCAGGCATTGGGACAATGGGCCAGCGACAGTGACTGGGTGCTGGTGCATGACATGGCGCGGCCCTGCCTGCGCGTCTCGGATATTCACAAACTGCTGGCGGCATGCACGGACGAGGGCGCCATCCTCGCTCTGCCGGTGGCGGACACTGTCAAGCAATCGCCGGAAACCGGAGACGCCGTGATCAGCGCCACCTTGCCTCGTGCGCAGATCTGGCGGGCGCTCACACCGCAATTGTTTCCGATTGGCGCTTTGCGCAGCGCGCTGGAAAAAGCGCTGGCAAACGCAGCGAAAGACGCCGGCGAGATCACCGATGAAGCCTCCGCCATGGAAGCACTGGGCTGGCGCCCGGCGCTGGTCGTCGGGCAAGCGGACAATATCAAGGTCACCTGGCCCGCAGATCTCGCACTCGCCGGGTTTTATTTGCGGCAACAACAGCGAGACCCCGGGAGCGCAGCATGAGCATACGTATTGGCCAGGGTTTCGACGTGCACGCCTTCGGGCCCGGTGACCATGTCATGCTGGGCGGGGTGCGCATTGCCCACGACCAGGGGCTGGTGGCGCATTCCGATGGCGACGTAGCCTTGCACGCGCTGTGTGATGCATTGCTGGGTGCGTTGGCATTGGGCGATATCGGTCATTTTTTCCCGGACACCGATGCCGAATGGGCCGGTGCGGATTCGGCGCAACTGTTGCGCGAGGTGTATCAGCAGATCACGGCGCGCGGGTATCGGTTGGGTAATGCCGACATCACCCTGATCGCCCAGCGACCGAAGATGGCACCGCATATTCCCGCCATGCGAGAGCGGATTGCCAAACTGCTGGACTGTGGGCCGGACGCCATTTCAGTGAAGGCCACGACCACGGAACGGTTGGGTTTCACTGGCCGGGAGGAGGGTATTGCGGTGACCGCGGTGGTGTTGCTCGTTCAGGGAGCTGTTCATGAGTGACCAACCTGCAAGTGAGCTGCCCCGCGCCCACGGCGGCGCGCCTGCCACCGGCCGTCTGCGCAGCAGCCCGGAAGATTTTCGCGTCTTTGAGGAGATGGGCGTCGAGCCGGACGGCACCGGCGAGCACCTGTGGCTGAAGATCCGCAAACGGGAACGTAACACCACGGATGTGGCGCTCGATCTGGCACGCCTGGCAAAGCTGCCGTTGCGGGCAGTCGGTTTCAGTGGCCTCAAGGATCGCGTTGCTGTGACCGAGCAGTGGTTCAGCCTGCATTTGCCGGGCAAGCCGGACCCGGCGTTTACCGAAGCGTTGCAAGATAGCCCAACGGACCAGGACGGCGTGACTCTTTCTGACAGCGTGTCCATCGGTGACGGCGTTCCTATTGGTGACGGCCTGACCTTGCTGGCGGCCCGACGCCACAGCCGCAAACTGAACCGGGGTACGCACCGGGGCAATCGTTTTTCTCTGGTGATTCGTGATATCGGCGGTGATCTCGCCGCGCTGGAAGCGCGCCTGGCGGCGGTGGCGCGTGAGGGCGTGCCGAACTACTTCGGTGAGCAGCGTTTCGGTCGCCACGGCGATAATTTCAGCCGCGCCCGGGATTGGCTGCTGGGCACCGGGGACGCCCCGCGCAAGCAGGCCCTGCGCAGCATGTGGTTGTCTGCGGCGCGCAGCGAGCTGTTCAATCAGGTGTTGGCACGGCGGGTGCAGGAAGACTGCTGGCAGCGCGTGTTGCCCGGCGACATCCTGCAACCGGATGGCCGGCGCGGGTTATTTCTTGCCGATGATGAGCCGGAGGCCCAGGCGCGCGCTGCTGCGGGGGAGGTTCACCCCACCGCGCCTATGCCCGGTGCGGGTGGCATGGCATCATCAGGCGCTTGTGCCGCGCTGGAAACGGCGGTGCTGGCACCGCATGGCGCCTTGATCGACGCGCTGGCCGCCGCTGGCGTGGACGCGGCACGGCGGGCAACGCGGTTGCCGGTGGCGGCGATGACGTGGCAGCTTTCGCAGCAGGCGCAGGATAGCGCCCCGTATCTGGTACTGGACATGACGCTGCCCGCTGGCGCGTTCGCGACGACGGTGCTGGCAGAAGTGGTGGATACCCGCGCACAAGTATCACCGTAAGGGAACGCAGCGCATGGGGAGCACCGGGGCTGATACAGCGGCTTATACAGGGGCTTATAGAGGGGCTCATACCAGGGGTTTAATACCAGGGGTTTAATACAGGGGATAGCGAAGGGTGGGGGCAAATGTGACGGAAGTGAATCGTTCCGGAATAGGCATGACCTCGGCACGGACCCGCGAGCGGCTGGTCAGCCGCCTGCGCGAAAAAGGCATTGAGGATGTGCGGGTGCTGGACCTGATCCGTAGCACGCCGCGGCATCTGTTTATCGAGGAGGCGCTGGCACACCAGGCCTACGACGATACCGCTTTGCCTATCGGTCATGGGCAGACCATCTCCCAGCCCTGGGTGGTGGCGCGCATGACCGAGTTGCTGATTGCGCCAGGCGTGCCCCGGCGCGTGCTGGAGGTGGGCACCGGCAGCGGTTACCAGACGGCCATTCTGGCGGCCCTGTGCGAGGAAGTGTACTCGGTGGAGCGCATTCGGCCGCTGCAGGATCAGGCGCGCAAGCGACTGATGTCGCTGGGCATGGCCCGGGTGCAGCTGCGCCATGCGGATGGTGGCATGGGCTGGGCCGCCGAAGCGCCATTCGACGGCATCCTGGCGGCGTGCGGGCGGCCGGACATTCCACAGGAATTGCTGGCGCAACTGGCAGACGGTGGTCGACTGGTGATGCCGGTGGGTGAACTGGACCAGCAATGGCTGACCGTGGTGGATCGTGAGGGTGATACGTTCCGGACCACGCGTCTCGATGCGGTGCGCTTTGTGCCGTTTCAGCGTGGCATTCTGAAGTAGCAACGGGAACAAGAGTGATATGAGGCGTTGGCCCGGTATTTATCTGCGTGGCCTGGCGATGGGCGCAGCCGATGTGGTGCCCGGTGTGTCCGGTGGCACCATGGCGTTGATCACCGGCATTTATGCCGAGCTGATCAACACACTGGCGGGGCTGAGCCCGCGTCTGATCGGCATCTGGCGCCGCGACGGACTGGCGGCAGCCTGGCGCGCAGGCAATCTGTCTTTTCTGCTCGTGCTGCTGGCCGGCATGCTCACCAGCATTGTGCTGCTGGCGCGGGGCATCCTCTGGGTGATGGCCCATTACCCGGTGCCGCTGTGGGCATTTTTCTGCGGCCTGATTATTGCCAGCATCCTGCTGGTGTTGCGCTCCCTGCGTGCTTTCGGTGTGCTGGCCTGGTTGATGACACTGCTTGGTGTGTTGATAGCGGCCTGGGTGAGCACGCGGCCGGGGCTCGACAGTTTTGGTCTGACCCCGCTGATTTTCTTCGTTTCCGGTGCCATCGCTATCACTGCCATGATTCTGCCAGGCATTTCCGGCAGCTTCATTCTGCTGCTGCTGGGCATGTACGCGCCGGTGCTGGCCGCTGTCAGCGATGGGGATCTGGTGCTGCTGGCCGCGTTTGCCGCCGGCTGCGCGACGGGGCTGCTGGCATTTGTCCATCTTTTACGATGGGCGTTGCAGCGCTTCAACGATGCAGTGATGGCGTTGCTGGCCGGTTTTATGGCGGGCTCGCTGGTGCGCCTGTGGCCCTGGCGTATCCCCGCAGAGCCCGGTGCAACGCTGGAACTGACCGTGCTGCCTGCCCGATACACCGAGGTGACCGGGTTGCCCGCCATGGTGCCCGCCGCACTGTTGGGGCTGCTGGGCGGCGTATGCCTGGTCTGGCTAGTTTCCCGTTACGGCAGGCATAATGAGGCGAATCCGGCAGTAGGGACCAGGACGCCTTGAGATTCCGGCAACGCGGGCACCATCACAGAGACCAGGCTGCGCCGTTGGCTGCGGGCCGTTGCCGTCAGCGGCGTGCAGGTGCTGGCGTGGTGCGGCTGTTGTCCGGGGTGGTGACGCTGGCTCTGCTATCCGGGGGCTGCGCTGCCAATAATGCGCCGGTGGTGGAATATGATGCGGGCGGCGCCCGCGCTGGCACCGGCACCATGAGCAGTCGTCCGGCCCAGGTCACCCGGGGCACCCACACGGTCGTGCGCGGGGATACGCTGTTTTCCATTGCCTGGCGCTACGGCTGGGATTATCGCGAGCTGGCGGCCGCCAACAATATCGCAGCCCCCTTTACCATTCGTCCCGGGCAGGAAATCCGCCTGGATCGCCGTACTACAGCCGCCGCACCACAGCCGTCAGCGCCGCCGGCACGGCAGACGCCGCCTGCATCCTCCTCCACACCATCGGCCAGACCGCCTGCGACCAGTGCGCCGTCGACCAGTGCGCCTGCACGCCAACAGCCACCACCGCGCCAGAGCACACCGTCTGTGGCAGGGACCGGTGATGTGAACTGGCGCTGGCCGGCGACCGGGGAGTTGCTGTCCCGCTTTGCGGCCCAGCAGGCCGGACAGAGCGGGATTCGCATTGCCGGTAGCAGCGGCGATCCGGTGGTGGCCGCCGCCAGCGGCGTGGTGGTCTATCGCGGTAATGGCCTGACCGGTTACGGCAATCTGCTGATCGTCAAACACAATGATCGCTGGCTGTCGGCCTATGCGCACAACGACGACATGCTAGTGCGGGAAGGCGACAAGGTCGACGCCGGGCAGCGCATCGCCACCATGGGGGCCACCGGCACGTTCCGTACCCAGCTGCATTTTGAAATCCGTCGAGACGGGGCGCCTGTTGACCCCCTCGGCCTCCTGCCGCGACGGTCCTGAGGGCTATGGCCGCCCCATGCACCCCGGAGCAGGCCGCGTCGCTGCTGCGCCGTGCCACACTTGCTTCGGTCTCCGTTGCCCTGATCCTGATTGTCAGCAAGGCCATCGCCTGGTGGTTGAGCGGTTCCGTGGCGCTGCTGGCGTCGTTGCTGGATTCCATCATGGATGGCAGTGCCTCACTGGTGACGCTGCTGGCCGTGCGCTACTCGCTGGTGCCGGCGGATGCCGAGCACCGTTTCGGCCATGGCAAGGCGGAAGCCCTGGCCGGGTTGGGGCAGGCTACTTTCATTACCCTGTCAGGGCTGTTTCTGCTGTATGAAGGTGTCAGCCGAGTGCTGAACCCGACCCCGGTGTCGGCCACCGGTATCGCGCTGGCAGTGATGGGGCTGTCGGTGGTGCTGACGATCCTGCTGGTGCGTTATCAGCGCCATGTGGTGCGGCGTACAGGCTCCACCGCTATCGCCGGTGATGCGCTGCATTATGTTTCGGACCTGGCCATGAATCTGGCCATCATCGGCGCCATCGTGGCAGCGCATTTCGGTTACCTGCGGGTGGATGCCGTGGTGGCGTTGCTGATAGGGGGATATATCCTGTATGCCGCCTGGCAGATCGGCTATCAATCGGTGCAGCTGCTACTGGATCGCGAGTTGGATGATGCCGAGCGTCAGCAGATTACGGCTGTGATTGCTGCCCAGCCGGGCGTGTTGGGATTTCATGACCTGCGGACCCGGCAATCCGGGCGCACCCGTTTCATTCAGGTGCATGTGGAGCTGGATGGCACGCAACCGCTGGAGCAAGCGCATGCGCGGGTCGTCGAGGTGGGGGATGCGATCCGGGCGGCCTTACCCGGTTCCGAGGTGATTATTCATGCCGACCCGGTCAAGGCTACCCATGCCGATCCGGTGCCGGAGCCCGGCTCTCGCTGAATTTTGTTTCGCCGCATCGAGATGCGGGGATTCAGAAGTCGCTGGTCTTGCGGGCCAGCGTCGGGGGCATTTCTGAGGGCGGTGGCGGCGGCCAGCCGCCCATGCCGCGCCAGCGGTTGACCATGGTGCAGAACAGTTCTGCAGTGCGGGTGGCGTCATACAGAGCCGAGTGGGCTTCGTTCTGGTTGAACGGGATGCCGGCCATCTCGCAGGCCTTCGCCAGCACGGTCTGGCCGAAGACCAGCCCGGCCATGGTGGCGGTATCAAAGCAGGAAAACGGGTGGAACGGGTCGCGCTTGAGGTCTGTGCGCAGCACGGCCGCCTTCATGAAATCGTGATCGAAGAAAGCGTTGTGGCCGACCAGAATCGCGCGCTTGCAGTGGTTTGCCTTGACCGATTTGCGCACGGCCTCGAAAACCCCGCGCAGAGCCATTTCTTCCGGCACCGCACCCCGCAGCGGGTTGTGCGGGTCGATACCGGTGAAATCCAGCGCCGCCTGCTCCAGGTTGGCGCCGTCAAACGGGTCCACATGGTAGTGCACACGCTCGGCTGGCCGCAGCAAGCCTTCGTGGTCCATCTCCAGCGTCACCGCCGCCACTTCCAGCAGGGCATCGGTATTGGCGTTGAAACCGCCAGTCTCCACGTCTACCACCACGGGCAGGAAACCGCGGAAGCGCAGCGCCATTGAAGAGCGAGATTCAGACATGGGGACTCCATCTACCAAGGGGCGCATGCTACCGGATTCAACCGGCCAGCGACAGGCGCGATGCCGGCTTTTCACCCCGACAGCCGATTCTCCTTGGCAGGAGCGTTTCCGCGGCGCATCAGGGCAGGTACAATATGCGCCCTGCGCGGCCCATGGCCCTGAGTCCCTGACCCGCGCAGACACATTGAATGCCTTGCGTTAAGCGCCCTAGCAGATGGAGTCCCCATGTCGGATATCAAGAAGGTTGTACTGGCTTATTCCGGAGGTCTGGATACCTCGGTAATCGCCAAATGGCTGCAGCAGACCTACAACTGCGAAGTCGTCACCTTTACCGCTGATATCGGCCAGGGCGAGGAAGTCGAGCCGGCACGTGCCAAGGCCGAGGCCATGGGCATCAAGGAAATCTACATCGAAGACCTGCGTGAAGAGTTTGCGCGCGACTACGTTTACCCGATGTTCCGTGCCAACACCATTTACGAAGGTGAATACCTGCTGGGCACGTCCATTGCCCGCCCGCTGATTGCCAAACGTCTGGTAGAAATCGCGGAAGCCACCGGCGCCGATGCGGTATCCCATGGCGCCACCGGCAAAGGCAACGACCAGGTGCGCTTCGAGCTGGGCGCCTACGCCCTGACACCGGGCATCAAGGTGATTGCTCCCTGGCGCGAATGGGATCTCAACAGCCGTGATCGCCTGATGGCCTATGCGGCCGAGCACGAGATTCCCGTGGACTTCAAGAAAGCCGGCACCAAATCGCCGTACTCCATGGATGCCAACCTGCTGCATATTTCCTACGAAGGCGGCATTCTGGAAGATCCTTGGGCGGAAGCTGAAGAAGACATGTGGCGCTGGACCGTCAGCCCCGAAGCGGCACCGAATGAGGCCGAGTATCTGGACCTGACCTATGCGGCCGGTGACATTGTTGCCGTTAATGGCCAGGCCATGAGCCCGGCTGAGGTGCTCGCAGAACTCAACCGCCTGGGCGGCAAGCACGGCATCGGGCGGCTGGATATCGTCGAGAACCGTTACGTGGGCATGAAATCACGGGGCTGTTATGAAACCCCCGGCGGCACCATCATGCTGCGCGGCCACCGCGCCATCGAGTCGCTCACGCTGGATCGCGAATCCGCGCACCTTAAAGACAGCCTGATGCCCAAGTATGCCGAGCTGATCTACAACGGTTACTGGTGGTCCCCGGAGCGCCTGGCAATGCAGAAGCTGATTGATGCCACCCAGGAGTGCGTCAACGGTGAAGTGCGCCTCAAGCTCTACAAAGGCAATGTGATTCTGGTGGGCCGTCGCTCGGAAGACAGCCTGTTTGATGCCAGCATCGCTACCTTTGATGACGACGCCGGCGCCTACAACCAGAAGGACGCGGAGGGCTTCATCAAGCTCAACGCGCTGCGTTTGCGCATTGCTGCACGGGCAGGGCGCAAGCTCTCCTGAGGCAACAGTTTTTTACCATTGCGCCATCCGTGTCCCGATCCTTTCCTGCCCATGCCCGGCATCCTGCCGGGCATGCTTTTGATGCCCCGCGACAGGTTTTCGTGCTCGCTCCGACGCCAGTAATATGTTGTTATCGCAACAGACGTAGCATAGCTGCAAGTGTCATGATGAACGCCAGAATCCGGCGGCCACACAGGATGCCGACAACACGATGACAAACACACCATGACAGAGAAAAGAACAGTGGGCTGGCGTGAATGGGCGAGGCTGCCTGCGCTCGGCATTGACGCCATCAAGGTCAAGGTGGATACCGGCGCCCGCACCTCGGCGCTGCATGCCTTCGAAGTGACGACATTCATGCAGGGCGATCAGGAGTGGGTGAAATTCCGCATTCATCCGATTCAGGGTGACAATGATTTCGAGCGGGAGTGTATCTGCCCCGTGCTTGATCGCCGTCAGGTGACAGATTCCGGCGGCCATCGCGAAGAACGGGTCGTCATTCGCACCGATATCGAGATGGGCGAACAACGCTGGCCCATCGACATCACGCTGACGGATCGCGATACAATGAAATTCCGCATGTTGCTCGGACGCACCGCCATGACCGCATTGCGCGTTGACCCTGCGGCCTCATATCTTTTGGGCACCCATGGAGCCAGACCATGAAGATCGCGATTCTGTCCCGGAATGCGAAACTCTATTCCACCCGCCGCCTTGTCGAAGCTGGCGAAGCGGCGGGCCACGAGATGCATGTCGTGGACACCTTGCGCTGTTACATGAGCATGACCTCACACAAGCCCGAGATTCATTTCAAAGGCAAGGTGCTGGAAAACTTCGATGCCGTGATTCCGAGAATCGGCGCCTCGATCACGTTCTACGGCACTGCTGTGCTGCGCCAGTTTGAAATGATGGGCGTGTTTCCGATCAATGAATCCGTGGCCATCACCCGCTCACGGGACAAGCTGCGCTCACTGCAGTTGCTGGCACGCAAGGGCGTCGGCCTGCCGGTGACCGGCTTTGCCAATGCGCCGGATGACATTCCCGATCTGATCAACATGGTGGGCGGCGCCCCGCTGGTGATCAAACTGCTGGAAGGCACCCAGGGCATCGGTGTGGTGCTGGCGGAAACCCGCCAGGCCGCCGAGTCCGTGATCGAGGCGTTCATGGGGTTGTCTGCCAACATCATGGTGCAGGAATACATCAAGGAAGCGGGCGGGGCCGATATTCGCTGCTTCGTGGTGGATGGCAAGGTCGTGGCTGCCATGAAACGCCAGGCCAAGGACGGCGAATTCCGTTCCAACCTGCACCGCGGCGGCAGCGCCGCCCTGATCCGCATCACTCCGGAAGAACGCGCCACCGCCGTCCGCGCTGCCCGCATCATGGGCCTGAACGTGGCCGGTGTGGATATCCTGCGCTCCAACCACGGCCCCCTGGTCATGGAAGTGAACTCGTCACCAGGCCTGGAGGGCATCGAGCTGGCCACCGGCAAGGACGTGGCCGGATTGATCATCCGCTTCCTGGAAAAATCAGCGCGGCCCTATCACACCGCCACCAAGGGAACCAAAGGATGACCGCTACTCCGTTCGAGCTGGGCGGTGTCAGTGTTGCACCCGGCCAGCGCACCATCGTTGAAATGCCGGCAGCGCAGTTGTACACACAGACACCGCTGAATATTCCGGTGCATGTCGTGCACGGCCGACAGAAAGGTCCGGTGCTGCTGGTGTGCGCCGCGATTCATGGTGACGAACTCAACGGCGTCGAAATCATTCGCCGCGTATTGCGCATGTCCTCCATGAAGCGCCTGCATGGCACGCTGGTAGCCGTGCCTGTCGTCAACGTTTTTGGCTTTATTCACAAGTCCCGCTATCTGCCGGATCGTCGCGATCTCAATCGCTGTTTCCCGGGCTCCGAAACCGGCAGCCTCGGCGCACGGATGGCCTGGCTGTTCAAAACCCAGATTCTGGACCGCGCCACTCATGCGGTGGATCTGCATACCGGCGCGGTATATCGCTCCAATCAACCGCAGATCCGCGCCAATCTGGAAAGCCCGGACACCGCCGCCATGGCAGAAGCCTTCGGTGTGCCGTTGATCCTCAATTCGGTGCTGCGGGATGGCACGCTGCGTGAAGTCGCCGAAGCGCAGAATATTCCGGTGATCACCTATGAAGCCGGTGAGGCGCTGCGTTTTGATGAAACCTCTATTCGGGTGGGTGTGCGTGGCATTACCAATGTCATGCGCCATCTGGGCATGCTCAGTGAGCGCAAGGTGCCGGGGCATCATGTCAAACCGGCGGTGGCTGGCAGCTCTGTCTGGGTGCGGGCTGAACGTGACGGGGTGTTCCGTTCTCTGGTAGCACTGGGGGCGCGAATCAAGAAGGACCAGATTCTGGGGCGCATCAGCAGCCCATTTACGGCTGACGAAATCGAAGTGCGCTCGCCCTGTGCGGGCATTCTGGTGGGGCGGGATAATTTGCCATTGGTGAATGAAGGCGAGGCGCTGTTTCATATCGCGCGCTTTGATGAGGTCAAGCAAGTGGCTCAGCAGGTCGAAGACTTTACCAACGGCATCGTCGATGCAGACCCCGTGGCTGAAAACGATCCGCCTATTGCGCCTTGAAGGAAGGCTTGTCTCTGATTGGTGGGCAGGTTTTCCAACAGAGAAGGTTGAGCGCCAATCGGTGTGTGGCGTGCTCTCTGGCTGGGTGGGTTACCCTCCATTGAGTACGCGTTGAGCCGGGGTATGCCCTTCCGGGACCGCTCAAGCCGTCCCTGGTCGCTCGCGCTTTGGCCATCCCTGGCCAAAGAGGTCCCTCCAGGGCATACCCCGGCTCAACGCTGGCAGTAGAGTCTGAGTTCGGTGGTTTTATCAACTTTTTGGAGGAACAAAGCCGCCGGTTGGCTGGGAGCTGTTAACTGGGCTGTGCGTGACGGCCCTCGGGGGGCGGGGATGTATTTTCAGGACTGTGTGAGACAAGGATGTCGAACACAAGCCTACAGGGACGTATTTACGGCGTGTCCTGAAAATACATCCCCGCCCCCCGAGGGCCACAACCACCAGACAAAGCAGAATGAAAAACACCAGGAAAAAAACTTCCCGGCTACTCTGCGATGAATATCAGGAAAGGCCCGCAGCTACAGCACGTTTCAGTTAGCGTCAGAGGTGTGGTGAGGGGCGTTATGGATGACCAGCGTTTCCTGCCGCGCTGTCCCTTCTGCAAAGACATCCTCGAAGATTTCCGGCATGTGTGCCGGTATCCATTGAAAGTTCTCGTTCTGGGTATCGTCAGCCATGTCCCGCTCCCCGCCAATACAGGTGATAGTTGAGTCTGGCGCGAGAGGGGGTGGTTTTTCCGTAAGGAAATTGTTGGGTTTTGGTTGCCGGGCAGCGTTGCCCTGCTAGTAGTCAGGCCGCTGGCTGATGGGCAGCTCACACAGATCCTCGATGATGCAGCTGCCGCACTTCGGCTTGCGGGCGATGCAGGTGTAGCGGCCGTGCAGGATCAGCCAGTGATGGGCGTCCAGTTTGAATTCATCCGGGATCACGCGCTCAAGGCGCTTTTCCACTTCCAGTACATTCTTGCCCGGCGCGATACGTGTGCGGTTGGAGACCCGGAAGATATGGGTGTCCACGGCAATGGTGGGCTCGCCGAAGGCGGTGTTCAGCACCACGTTGGCTGTCTTGCGGCCGACGCCCGGTAATGCTTCCAGTGCTTCGCGTGCTCTGGGAACCTCGCCGCCGTGCTCGGCCACCAGAATGCGGCAGGTCTTGATGACATTCTCGGCTTTGGCATTGAACAGCCCGATGGTCTTGATGTGTTCTTTCACGCCGTCTACGCCCAGCGCCAGCATGGCCTCGGGGGTATTGGCGGCCGGGAACAGTCGGGCGGTGGCCTTGTTCACGCCGACATCGGTAGCCTGGGCAGAGAGCAGTACGGCGATCAGCAGCTCGAAGGGGCTGGTGTAGTGCAGCTCGGTCGTCGGATTCGGCCGTTGGGCGCGCAGGCGGGCAAATATTTCGGTGCGTTTGGCTTTATTCATGGTGTGGTTCGATTCGGGGTTCGCTGCATTCTAGCGGCGTGGTCGGGGAATCGCATCTTTCTATTGTTCCCGTGACTTATTGTTCCTGTGGCGCGTCCTCGTTCTGCCAGTGCAGGGCAAGTTTGCGCTGCTTTTCGGCGCAATCGCGCAGATACAGGTTGATCAGGCTCTGGTAGGGCATGCCCATCTCGTCGGCCATGGTCTTGAAATAATCGATGGTCGCGGCTTCCAGGCGGATGGTGATCTGCTTGCGCTCGCGCTTGCTGTACGGGCTGGGCCGGGCGTTGCTGAAGTCGTATTCGCTGCGCATATCCATTACCCCTGTGGGCTTCTGCTGACTGAAATACTGATTTCCCTCGCCGGGGCTGGCTCGGCGGGCGGAAATCAGCCGGATGACATCGTCGCTGCGCCAGGTGTGGCAGACCACCAGCAGGTTCATACGCCGGCTCAGGCCGAGCAAGACGAAACGGTCCTCGTGAGGGTGATCCGGGTCGCAGATCACAAGCCCCGTGTCATCATCAAACACCGTGGCGGCTTCCTTGAAGCTGACGCGGTGCTTGCGCTGGTTGGTGCTGGCTTTGCTGTCATCCCACTCGAACGTGATCATAATGTAATTACTTTGTAGTTTCTCAGGGCGGAGGTGCGCCGTCAAGTATGGACCGTTGGTTGACTGGCTGTTGTCAGCGGTTGCTGATAGAAGAGGTAGGAGATCCGCCATTCGGGAGAGATGGATGAGCATACTGGCACTGCCGCATGCGCAGCCGGACGTCATACTGATTGATTGGCATGCGACGTTGGTGAATACCCACGATGCCATGTATCACGCGGTGGACGATGTGTTGCCGCGTTTACGCGAGTTGGGGTTGCTGGAGCGGTTGTTGACGGCGGAGCAGTCGAAGACGGTAGAGGATGCGAAGCTGGTGAAGTACGTGCGAGACCATCAGCGTTTGCATCCGAAGGTGGTGGCGGCGCGCAAGATTTCGCGTACGGATATCTTTGAGGTGCTGTTCGGGAATGACGAGGACGCCAAGCGGCGCGCGCATCTGGCGTTCGACAGCGCCTATCGCCAGCATGTGGGGGAGGTGGCGCCGCTGGAGGCGGATGCGCGGGTGCAGTTGACGAAGCTGCGGGAGCTGGGCATTGCGCTGGGGCTGATCTCCAATCGCAGTCGCGAGTTCATGGAACAGGAAGTCGCGCGGGTGGAGGAAGGCGGTTGGGCGGATCTGTTCGATGTCATGGTGTGCGGCAATGATGTGCCGCGCCGCAAACCGGCGCCGGATATGTTGCTGACGGCATTATCACGCCTGGGGAGGCTGCCGTCGGAGGCGTGCTGGTATCTGGGCGACAGCACGACGGATGTGATTGCGGCCAAGGCAGCGGGGGTTACGTCGATTTTCTATAATGGCGCCCACTGGGATCAGGCGTGGCTGGACAAGATCTTTCCCGGTACCCAGCGTCATCCGTCACTGCCCGACGCGGTGGTCACGGATTTGCCTGCGCTGGTGGCGATGGCCCGGCATCTGCAGGCGCAGAATATCCGGGTCACGCGCCACCGGGAGGGTTGACCACCGGGGAGGGTTCAGCGAATGACGACCTGGCCATCGCGCACCGGCAGGGTGTCGCCGGGGCGGTGGTCCATGCGCACGCTGCCGCGTTCATCGCCCAGCAGGTAGGTCACGGTATAACCGGTGGTCTCGCTGCGGGTGTCGTAGACGGTGCTGCACTGCAGTTCGGTGGTCGTGTAGGTGCGGCTGCGTTGCTGGTTGTCCTGGATACGGTTGCCGGTGTAGCCGCCCGCGAGAATGCCCGCGGCGGTGGCGACCTTCTTGCCGTTGCCGCCTCCCACCTGATTGCCCAGCACGCCGCCGACGACAGCGCCGATCAGGGTGCCTGCGGTGTTGTGTTCGCTGGTGATCGGCGCCTGGCGCTGGACCTCGACGACGTGGCAGTCCTCACGGGGTACCTGCCAGCTGCGGCTGATGGGCTCGACGTTCAGTACATGGGCCAGGGTTGGCGCTGCCGGGGCGACAGGCTCGACAGCCTGATCCGCGACCTTGTCGTGGATCGGCTCTTTTTTGTCGTGGAAAGTTTCGTCATGGAAAGTCTCGTCCTGGAACGCGACGGGCGCGTCTGCCTGGCGAGCACCGGCCTGGTAGGCGCCGAAGCCGACGCCCGAGAGGCCGATGATGCCGGCGGCAGACAGGGCAATCAGGTTGGTCTTGTCCATCTCGTCTCTCCTTGCATGGATTCGATACGCTGATTAAGACAGGCAATCGTGGTGTAAAGCGGGCGGAAATGTGGAAAAAGCGGGGAAGTGCTGTCCGGTCAGGGCCGGCTATTTCCGGTCATTGTGCCGACGGGCGCGGGCGGCAAGACTGGGGCCTCGACAATTCCTGCCACGCATCCACACAAGCACCCATACGTGGACCCACAACGGAGAGCATCATGCCCACCATTGATCCGGACCCGAAGCAGCTGCCCGCATTGCTGGCCAGCCTGCCGCAGGACACGCCCCTCGTCATGCTCAACCTGCTGCGCTTTCGCGACCAGGCGCAGTACAGCGATGCCAGTGAACCGGCGCGCAGTGGCCGTCAGGCCTATGGGGAATATTCAAAAACGGCGCTGGCGAAGGTGCAGGGTGTCGGTGGCCAGCTGGTATGGATGGGCCGTACGCAGGCGTCAGTGATTGCGCCAGAAGGGGAGCAGTGGGATGAAGTGCTGCTGGTGCGCTACCCCTCGGCGGCCGCGTTTGCCAGCATGCTGGCGGACCCGGAGTACCGGGCCGCAACGCGGCATCGCAGCGCTGCGCTGGAGGATGCACGCCTGATCGCCAATGTGGAGCAGCCGCTGGGGTAGCGTCGGCGTAAACGGTGTAGCGTCAGTTCACACTGCCGGTGGTGCGGACGCGGCGGTTGCCCTTGATCACTGGGCCTTGCTGGCGCCGGGCGCGCTCGCGGATGAATTTGTCGATCACGTTCTTGCCGGCAATGATCAGTCCCAGGCCGATGAAAGCGCCGGGGGGCAGGATCGCCACCAGGAAGCCCCGGTAGTCGGCGACCAGGGTGATCTGCCAGTCCCGCGCCATCTCGCCGAACAGCAGGTGCATATTGGCAAACAGCGTGCCTTCACCCACCGCCTCGCGCATGGCGCCGAGCAAGACCAGGATCAGCAGAAAGCCCAGCCCCATGACGAAGCCGTCGTACGCCGCTGGCAATGGCGCATTCTTGGAGGCGAAAGCGTCAGCGCGCCCGAGGATGGCACAGTTGGTGACGATCAGCGGAATGAAGATGCCGAGGATCTCGTACAGCTCGAAGGTAAACGCCTGCATGACCATTTCAATGACCGTCACCAGCGCCGCAATGATCATCACGAAGGCGGGCAGACGCACCGCGGGTGTGACGACATCACGGATGAGCGATACGACGAGATTCGAGGCGATCAGCACCGCCATGGTGGCCAGACCCAGGCCAAGGGAATTGACGACCGTGCCGGTCACCGCCAGCAGGGGGCACAGGCCCAGAAGCTGAACGGTGGCCGGATTGTTTTTCCACAGGCCGTTGTTGGTCAGTGCGCCATAGTCCGCCGTGGGCGTCGCGGCAGGCGTCGTATCCTGCTCAAGGTCAATGCCGGTCGGGGCGGTGGTGTCGGTACTGCTCATGACCTGCTCCCGCAGCCGCTCATGTCCGGGGCGGCTTCTGATTCTGCAGCGAAGAGACTGTCGCGCTGCGCCTGATAAAAGTCCAGAGCTCGATATACGGCGCCAACAACCGCGCGCGGGGTAATGGTCGCGCCGGTGAAGCTGTCGAAGTCGCCACCGTCCTGACGTACGGCCCAGTCCTTCGGCGGCGTGTCCGCCAGGGAACGGCCGTCAAAACTCAGGATCCAGTCGGACTTGCGCGTTTCGATCTTGTCGCCCAGCCCGGGCGTTTCATTATGCGGCGGGACGATTCTGACGCCAGTAATGACCCCGTCATAGTCCACACCGATGAGCATGGCGATATTGCCACCGTAGCCATCGGGCGCGGCGGCTTCAAGCACTGCACCACTGGGGGCGCCGTCCAGACGCGCCCGGTACAGGGAGTAGCGGCTCCGGCCCAGGCGGGAATCGGTGACGGTAATGCGATCTTCCAGCAGGCTGTTGTCGGCGTGCGTGGCGGGCATCACCGCCAGCAGGGATTCTTCCAGCGCGAACTGCCTGTTGCAGGCGACCCGGTCGCGGGTGCGGTCGTTGGTCCACGCCAGCATTGCTGCTGTGGCGATGGCAAACAGGCCGAGGATCACGGCGTTGCGGATGATCGCCTGGTGCATCAGCCGGTCCTCCGTTTGGCTTTGTCGTGGCCGTAGGTGCGGGGCTGGGTGTAGTAATCAATGGTCGGGGCCGCCAGGTTCAGCAACAGCACGGCAAAAGCGACCGCGTCAGGGTAGCCCCCCAGGCTGCGAATGACCCAGATCAGCACGCCGATCAGGGCGGCATAGATCAGCCGGCCCCATCGGCTGGTGGCGGCAGAGACCGGGTCGGTGGCAATGAAAAAAGCCCCGAACATGGCGGCACCGCTGAACAGATGGAACAACGGGCTGGCGAAGCGTACCGGGTCATACAGCCAGAAGGGCAGGGCGCACAGCGCCAGGCCGCCGAGGAAACCGGCCGGGATATGCCAGGTGATGATACCGCGCCACAGCAGGTACAGGCCGCCGAGCAGAAACGCTACGTTAACCCATTCCCAGCCGACCCCGGCGAAGACGCCATGCAGGATCTGCTCATTGGCCAGCGCCGCAGCGTCGCCAGCCCAGGTGCGGAAGCTGTCCAGCGGCGTCGCCCCCGTCATCAGGTCTACGGTCTCGGCATACCGCCCCAGGAACAGCTGCACCGAGCCCATGAAATACTCGGGCCCCTCGCCCGGCGCAAACCAGCGCGTCATCTCGATGGGGAAGGAAATCAGCAGCAGCACGTACCCGGCCATGGCGGGGTTGAAGGGATTCATGCCCAGCCCGCCATAGAGCTGCTTGGCTACCACAATGGAGAAGCTGACGCCGATCAGTGTCAGCCACCAGGGTGCGGAAGGCGGTATTGCCAGCGCCAGCAGCACGGCGGTCACCAGCGCACTGTTGTCGCGCAGATAAAAGCCCACGGCCTTGCCCCGCGCCTTGAGCACCGCTGCTTCGCTGGCCAGCGCAATCAGCATCGCCCAGATCACATTGATCAGTGAGCCCCAGCCAAACAGCCAGGTCAGCACCGCCAGCCCGGGCAGGGTGGCGAGCATGACTTCGCGCATCAACCGGCCGGTGCGTTGCTGGCCGGTGGCATGGGGTGAGGTGACCTTGATCAGGGCCATCAGCGGGTGTCCTTGTCGTACATGAGCGCGTCAGACATCAGCAAGCCCCTGGTCGGCAACCGCCTGCTTGAGTGTGCGGGCGGCCTCAAGCGCTGCTTGCTCGGCGGCGGCCAATTCCTGTTGAAGTACCGCTATTTGCGCCTCATCGCCAGCCTCGCGGGCTGCGGCCAGGGCGGCCGTTTTTTCCCGCGCGGCGCTCTCGGTGCGCGCGGCGGCGAGTTTGAGGGTTTTCAGGTCGCTGCCGGTGGCCTGTTTCATGGCCGCCTTGGCCTCGTCCACCAGCAGGTTCAGCTGGGTTTTGGCCAGATCGGCTTTTTTCTTCAGCTTGTCGACACGCGCCTGTTGCACATCCAGATCATCAGCGCCTTCCCGGGTTGCCCGCTCGAGCGCCGCAGAGGCGTCTTTCCACTGCTTGTTGGCCATGTTGAAGGCGGTTTTCAGTGCCTTCATGCGCTTTGCCCGGGCCGCGCTTTCTGCATCGGTGCTTGCGGCGACGGGGGCAGCGGCGTCTGTCTCTGTCGGCATGGTCGATGTAGCCGGTGAGACCGATGAGACCGGCGCGACAGTGACCGCCGGGGCTCGGTCTTTCGCGTCACGCAGTTCCGCCTTGAGCTGGTCAGCGCGGGCTTTCAGTTCGTCTGCTCTGGCACGCAGGGCATCGGCATCGTCGGCATTGTCTTCGGCGGCGGCCTTGGCGGCCTTCAGCGCATTCTTGTACTGGCTGGAGGCCTCGCCAACGGCTTTCTTCAGCTCGGCGACGGGGTCTGCTGCCGGCGGCGCGGCTGTCACGGCGGGGGCCTGGTCCTTGGCCTCGCGCAGGGCATTCTTGAGTTCGTCGGCACGCCCCTTGAGGGTATCTGCTTCGGCGCGCAGTGCGGCGGCCTCGGCGCTGCCTGAGGCCTCGGCCTCTTTCGCCGCCTTGACCGCCTGCTTGTAAGCGGAGGAGGCTGCGGCCACCGCTTTCTTCAGGTCTGCCACCGGATCGCTGGCTGGGGCTGCTGGTGTGGCAGCCGCGCCGCTGGCTTTGGCGTCGCGGACGGCCGCCTTGGCGGCATCGGCGCGGGCCTTGAGGGTGTCCGCCTCGGCACGCAGTGCATCAATATCCTCGCCTGCCGCTTCGGCGGCTTTCAGGGCTTTCACGGCAGCCTTGTAGGCGGAGGATGCTTCCAGGGATGCGGCTTTCAGCGCGGCCATGTCCACGGCGGGGGCGCTGTTGCTGCCCGGCGCCTGTTTCTGGCGATTGGCCGCCAGGCGCGCCTGACGTTTGGCTTCTTTCTCCGCTTTTTCGCGCTCGATGCGTGCCGTGCGGGCTTCGAAGCGTTCCCGGGCGCGGTCGGCTTTCTGCTGCTCTGCGGCCTGCTGGCGCAGGGCGCCCTTGGCAAAGCGGTAGTACTGCACCAGCGGAATATGGCTGGGGCAAACGTAAGCGCAGGCACCGCACTCAATGCAGTCCATCAGGTTGTAGTGCTGCGCGCGATCGAATTCCCCGGCTTTGCTGTACCAGTACAACTGCTGGGGCAGCAGATCCGCCGGGCATACCTCGGCGCAGGCGCCGCAGCGAATACAGGGTTGCTCCGGTTCCGGTTCCGGCAATTCCTGCGCGGGGGCGGCAATGATGCAATTGGTGGTCTTCACCACAGGTACAGTCGGGTGGTCGATGCTGAAGCCCATCATCGGGCCGCCCATGATCAGCCGGCCGTCGTAGTCGCCGTGCTCCGCCAAGTTGACGCCGCCGAAGGCGAGCAGGTCCTTCACCTGGGTGCCGAGCAGCACCTCGACATTGCCCGGCGCGCTGAACGCGGTGCCGGTGAGGGTGGTGATGCGGCTGATCAGCGGCTCGCCGTGGCTGAGCAGGCGATGGATCGCCCAGGCGGTGCCGGTATTGTGGCACACCACACCCACTTCGGCCGGCAGGCCGCCGGCACGCACTTCCTTGCCGGTGAGTATCTGGATCAGCTGCTTTTCCCCGCCGGACGGATACTTGGTGGGGACGACGACAATCTCGATATCGGTGCCGGCCGCCGCCGCGCGCATGGCCGCGATGGCCTCCGGCTTGTTGTCCTCGATGCCGATCAGGGTTTCTTGCGGCTGCACCAGGTACTGCAGCGCCTGTACGCCTGCGATGACGCCCTCTGCCCGTTCCCGCATCAGCAGATCATCGGCAGTGATATAGGGCTCGCATTCCACGGCGTTGATGATCAGCTGTTCGATGCGCTGGCTGTCCCGCAGATTGACCTTGATGGCGGTGGGGAACCCCGCGCCGCCCATGCCGGCAATCCCGGCTTCCCGAATCAGGCCCACCAGTTCGGCACGGGGCAACTGATGGTAGTCCGGGTGCGGTGTCAGGGGCGCCCAGCGATCCTCGCCGTCGCTGTCGAGCACGATACACAGGGCATCCAGGCCGGACGGATGCTGGATCGGTCGCGCTTCGATGGCGCGGATGACGCCGGACGTGGGCGCATGGACGGCGGCGCTTACCGGGCCCGACGGTTCGGCAATCTTCTGGCCCTTGAGTACCGTGTCGCCCACCTGCACGCAGGGCAGGGCGGGGGCGCCGATGTGCATGTTCAGCGGCAGCACCAGGGAGTGCGGTATGGGGCCCGGGCGAATGGGTGTCTGATTGGACAGCGTCTTGTGCTGGGGCGGGTGTATGCCGCCATGAAAATCGTGCAGCCGACGGGTATTGCCTGCCAGCAGTGGCTGGCGCGCGGGCGCGGACTTGCCGGGTCTGAGCAGCGACAGCAGATTCATGGCAGGTTCACCAACGCAATTTTGCGGGCTGGCTGATGGCCGACGCCGGGCGGCCGCGACCAGCCCCAGGTCTGCAATGTCGGTGCTACGTCGATCATGTCGATGCAGTCCACCGGGCAAGGCTCCACACACAGATCGCAGCCGGTGCATTCATCCACGATCACGGTGTGCATCAGGCGCGCCGCGCCAACGATGGCATCTACCGGGCACGCCTGGATGCATTTGGTGCAACCGATGCACTCATCCTCGCGGATATAGGCCACTTTCTTGATGTCGGAAGTATCGCCGTGTTCGTCGTCCAGCGGCAGCACCTCGCGCCCCAGCAGGTCCGAGAGTTCCTGAATGGTGGTTTCGCCACCGGGCGGGCATTTGTTGTGTTCTTCGCCCTCGGCAATGGCTTCGGCATAGGGGCGGCAGCCGGGGTGACCACACTGGCCGCACTGCGTCTGGGGCAGGATGGCGTCGATCTGATCCACAATGGGGTCGCCCTCGACGCGGAAGCGCTCCGACGCAAAGCCGAGGATGGCGCCGAATACGGCGGCCATGGCCAACAGGGCGGCTACAGCAATCAGGATCGTCGTCATAAGCGAATCAGACCACTGAAGCCCATGAATGCCAGCGACATCAGGCCGGCGGTGATCAGACCAATGCTGGGGCCACGAAATGCCTCCGGTACATCCGCCACGGCAATGCGCTCACGCATGGCCGCAAACAGCACCAGCACCAGAGAAAAGCCCAGCGCAGCGCCGAAGCCGTAGGTCAGCGAACTGAGGAAGCTGGTGTTCTCGGCGCGCACGTTCAGCAACGCGACGCCCAGCACGGCACAGTTGGAGGTGATCAACGGCAGGAACACGCCCAGCACTCGGTAGAGCAGCGGGCTGGCTTTCTTGACGAACATTTCGGTGAACTGCACGGCTGCCGCGATCACCAGAATGAAGGAAATGGTGCGCAGATATTGCAGCTCGAAGGGCACCAGAATGTAGGCCCAGGTGAGATAGGCGAGCACCGACGACAGGGTCAGCACGAAAGTGGTGGCCAGGGACATGCCCATGGCGGTCTCCACTTTGTTGGAAACCCCCATGAACGGGCACAGGCCCAGGAACTGGACCAGTACGAAATTGTTGACCAGCACCGCGCTGACCAGAATCAGGAGATATTCAGTCATATCGCAAACAGGTCGTCAGGGTTGGGCCATCAGGCATCGGGGCCGTCATCATGGTGTCGTAACCGATGGTGTCGCATCCGATGGAGTCGTGTACGGGCTATACATGCCGTCTACCCTCGTAACAGGGCCATAGTATGGAGCAGCAGCCCGGAGCGCTCAAGCGCACAGGCAACAAGGTTGTTGGTGCACATTGTGAACGCGCAGCGCGAGCTTGGCCATGACGGGTAAACACCCCGTTTATTGACAAGGCGAGACGGGCAGGACGCAATGTGGTCTTCACCGACTGGCACCGTAGCGTAGGCAGGGTATGATCGGGGTCGCTGCAACAATTGGATTGCCCAGGGGAAGCAAAAAATGAACTTTGATGAATACCGCAAACATGATGCGCTGGGTCTGGCTGCGCTGGTGGCAAAAGGGGATGTCACCGCAGAAGAGCTGCTGCACATCGCCATCAGTCGCACCGAGCAGGTGAATCCAGCGCTTAACGCGCTGATCCATCCGTTGTTCGAGCAGGCCAGGAAGCGCGCGGCGGGGCCCTTGTCCGGGCCCTTTGCCGGGGTGCCCATGCTGTCCAAGGATCTGTTCCAGGATATGGCTGGTGCGCCTCACTACATGGGCTGCCAGGGTCTCAAGGCGGCAGACCATCGCCCCGCCGAGGATTCAGAGCTGGTGCGGCGCTGGCTGGCTGCCGGTCTGGTGATCTTCGGCCGCACCAACACGCCGGAGTTTGGTGCCAAGGGCATCACCGAGCCGGACGCCTACGGCGCGACCCGCAACCCCTGGCATACCGACCACACACCGGGCGGTTCTTCGGGGGGCTCGGCGGCGCTGGTGGCGGCAGGCGCGGTGCCCATGGCGGGCGCCAATGATGGGGGTGGGTCAATTCGTATTCCGGCGGCCTGCTGCGGTTTGTTCGGCCTCAAGCCGGGGCGCGGGCGCACGCCCTGGGGGCCGGAGTTTACCGAGGCCATGCACGGCATGGCGATGAATCACGCGGTCACCCGCAGCGTGCGCGACAGCGCCGCGCTGCTGGATGCGGTGCAAGGTGATGAGCACGGCGCGCTGTTCCGGCTGGCGCCGCCGGAGCGTCCCTATATCGAGGAAGTGACACGCGATCCCGGTCAGCTGCGCATCGCGTTTACCTCCCGCTCGCCGATCAACACGCCTGTGGACCCGGAAGCCGTGCGTGCCGTGGAGGATGCAGCGCGCTTGCTGACGTCCCTCGGCCACATCGTGGTAGAGGCCGAGCCGCACATCGACATGGATGCGCTGACCATGGACTGGCTGAAGCTGTGGTTTGCCAACTGTGCCGCGACAGTGGATATGGTGCGCAAGGCGACCGGGTGTGGCGATGAAGGGTTCGAACCCGATACGCTGGTCATGGCCGCGTTTGGCCGCAGCATTCGCGGCAACGAGTATGTGGAAATCTGCCAGCGTATTCAGGACTACATGCGCCAGCTGGCGAATTTCTTCCAGAACCATGATTTCCTGATGACGCCGACACTGGCCATGCCACCAGCGAAAATCGGTGCCATGGCAACACCGCGCTGGCAGCAGCAGGCCTCCAAAGTGATTTTGCGACTCGGTGCCTCGCGGCTGATTCTCAAGTCCGGCATGCTGGAAACCATGGCGCAGGAAAACCTGAAATACACCCCGTTCACCCAACTGGCCAATGTCACCGGTGTGCCCGCCATGTCCGTGCCCCTGCACTGGTGCGATGCGGTGTCCGGCAATGGCTTGCCGCTGGGCGTGCAGTTCGTCGGCAACCATGGTGACGAGGGCAAGTTGCTGCGTCTGGCGGCGCAGCTGGAACAGGCCAGTCCCTGGTTCGATCGGCTGCCTCAGGAGGCATCATGAGCGACACACAGACCCACTACCGTACCTGTAATCTCTGCGAAGCCATGTGTGGCATCGAAATCACGCATGCGGATGGCAAGATCCAGAGCATTCGCGGTGACAAGGATGACCCGTTCAGTCAGGGGCATATCTGCCCCAAAGCCGTAGCGCTGAAAGATATCCACGAAGATCCGGATCGTCTGCGGCGGCCGATGATGCGGGTCGGTGACAGCTGGAAAGAAATCAGCTGGACCGAGGCGCTGGATCGCGCGGCGGAAGGCCTGAAGAAGATCCAGGCCGAGCACGGCCGCAACGCCGTCGCGTCCTACCTTGGCAATCCGAACGTCCACAACACGGGCGCGATGCTGCTGGGGCGCTTGCTGCACAACAGCCTGAAAACCCGCAACAGGTTTTCAGCGACCTCAGTGGATCAGTTGCCGCATCACATTGTGGCGCACCACTTGTTCGGGCATCAGCTGAAGATTCCGGTGCCGGATATCGACCGCACGGATTTCATGCTGATTCTGGGCGCCAATCCGATTGCCTCCAACGGCAGCATCATGACCGTGCCGAACGTGAAGAAACGGCTGCAGGCCATTCAGGGGCGCGGCGGCAAAGTGGTGGTCATTGATCCACGCCGCACGGAAACCGCCGCCATTGCGTCGAGCCATCATTTTATCCGTCCGGGCACGGATGTGTTGCTGCTGCTGGCCATGATCAACGTGTTGTTCGCCGACAAGCTGGTGCGCGAGGACAGCCGTGTGCTGGCCCTGTGTGACGGGCTCGAGGCGCTGCCGGAAGCTGTCGCACCCTGGACGCCGGAGCGGGTCGCACCGCTGACCGGCATGGACGCTGGCGAGATTCGCCAGTTGGTCGCATCATTCTGCGCGGCGAAGCGCGCTGTCTGTTACGGCCGTATGGGCGTCTCGGTGCAGGAGTTCGGGCTGCTCAGTCAGTATCTGGTGATGCTCATCAACCTGTTGACCGGCCGCCTGGATGAAGAGGGCGGCATGATGTTTACCCGCCCTGCGGTGGATGTACTCAGTCACGCCGGGCCCGGGCGTCTGGGGCGCAATCACACGCGCGTGCGCCAGCTGCCGGACTTCGGTGGTGAGTTCCCGGTGTCGGCGCTGGCGGAGGAAATCCTGACGCCGGGTGAAGGGCGTATTCGTGCGCTGGTCACCGTGGCGGGCAACCCGGTGTTGTCGACGCCCAACGGCGTGCAACTCGACGAAGCGTTTGCATCGCTGGATTTCATGGTAGCCATCGATTTTTATCTGAATGAAACCAACCGCCATGCCGACCTGATACTGCCGCCGGTCAGCCCGCTGGAGCGGGAGCACTATGATGTCATCTTCCACACGCTGGCGGTGCGCAACACGGCACGGTATGCCGATGCGCTGTTCAGTCCGCCGAAGGATGCCCTGCATGACTGGCAGATTTATCTCGGGCTTGCCGAGCGCATGGACCCACCGAAAAACCTGCGTGATCGTGCTTCCCGCGCGCTGCTCGGGCGCACGGGGCCGCGCGGCCTGCTCGCCATGATGCTGCGTTTTGGCGCCTGGGGGCGCGGCTTGCGGCCTGGTGGCCTGACGCTGGGCAAGCTGCGCCGTAATCCCCACGGGATTGATCTGGGCCCGCTGACACGCAGTTTGCCCGGTGCCCTGAAACATGCGGACAAGCGTATTCATCTGCATACGGAATTCTATCTGCCGGATCTGTTGCGGGTGGAGCGACATTTCTTCGGGGATGATGCCATTGCGCCGGAACAACCTCTGCTGATCGGACGGCGGCATGTGCGCAGCAATAATTCCTGGCTGCACAACAGCCACCGGCTGGTGAAAGGCAAGTCTCGCTGCACCGCGATGATTCATCCTTCCCACGCACAATCGCTGGGCGTCAGTGATGGCGATTTGCTACTGATCACATCCCGCGTGGGCAGTATCGAAGTAGCGGCGGAAGTCACGGCGGACATCATGCCTGGTGTGATCAGCGTGCCCCATGGCTGGGGGCATCAGCGCGTCGGTATTCGTCAGCAGATTGCGGCAGAACACCCGGGTGTGAGCGTCAATGATCTGACCGACGACCAGCGTATCGACATGCTGTCGGGCAATGCAGCGCTCAATGGTGTGCCGGTAACGGTGGCGCGCGCCAACGCATTGGCAGACGCGGTGTAACGCCCGATTCCCGGCGAGCGTCGTGGTCGGCGGCGCGATTCCGGCAGCGTGGCGCGCCGTGGCACCGGCATCAGGCGGTGTCACGGCTGGCCAGCGGCTGTCCGCTTCGCTATGGTTGTGACACTTCCGCCGGGCTGCGGCGCTTGACTCAACCACCACCGGGGGTGTGATGTTTGCCAGGGAACGCGTTTATTTCCTTTCTGCGGGTCTGATTTTCTTGCTGGTATTGTTTGGTGCCGCCTTTCCGGCTGAATTTGCCAGGGGCGCCGGTGTTGCCCTGGCAACGCTGGGCCATTACTTCGGCTGGTTTTATCTGCTGGCCGTGTTCATCTTCGTCGTTTTTCTGCTGTACCTAGCGCTGGGGCGTTACGGCAAGATTCGCCTGGGGCCCCAGGACAGCGCGCCGGATTACAGTTTCTTTTCCTGGATCAACATGCTGCTGTCTGCCGGTTTCGGCGTCGGCCTGGTGTTTTATGGCATGGCGGAACCCATGCTGCATTTTCTGACGCCACCCCATGGCATGGCGGAAGCCGGCACCGAAGCAGCAGCGGAGCTGGCCTTTCAGTACAGCTTCTTTCACTGGGGGATCAACCAGTGGGCGGCCTTTACGCTGGTGGGGCTGATCATTGCATTCTTTCAGTTCCGCAAGGATCGCCCCGGGCTGGTCTCGAATATGGTGGAACCGATGCTGCGTAGCGTGAAGCGACCGCGGCCGATCATGGACGGGCTCAATGTGCTGGCGGTGATTGCCACGGTAATGGGAGTGGCCACTTCCCTGGGGCTGGGCGTGCTGCAAATGAACGGCGGGCTCGAATCCCAGTTTGGCTGGGCCAATAATTTCTGGACCAAAGCGGCGATTCTCAGTGCCATGTTTGTGGTGTACACCGCTTCGTCATACTCGGGGCTGGATCGGGGGATCAAAGTGCTCAGTAACATCAACATGACGTTGGTGCTGATCTTCCTCGCCTACATGCTGATTTCCGGCCCCACCATCTATATCCTCGAAACGTTTGTGCATGGCATGGCAGGGTATCTGGGCAACTTCATTCAGATGAGCCTGACCTTGCCGCCCCGCGACAGCTCCGGCTGGATGAACGAATACACCGTGTTCTACTGGGCCTGGGTGATCGCCTGGTCACCGTTTGTCGGCACGTTTATCGCGCGGATATCCCGGGGCAGGACCATCAAGGAATTCGTATTCGGTGTCATGTTCGTGCCGCCCCTGCTGGCGTGCGTCTGGATAGCGATTTTCGGTGGCAATGCCATGTTCCTGCAACTTGAAGGAACACTGGACCTGGCGGCAGCCGTGGACAGTGATGTGACATCCGGGCTGTTCCGGATGTACGAGGTCATGCCCTATACCGCAGCGCTGTCGGCGCTGACGCTGCTGGTGATCTTTATCTTCCTGGTGACCTCGGCGGATTCGGCAGCCTATATCGTGGCGCAGATGACGGATAACGGGTCTCTCAATCCGCCGCTTTACAAGCGCCTGAGCTGGGGGGTGCTGATTTCGGCGATATGTATCACGCTGATCGCGGCCAGTGGTCTGCGGGGGTTGCAGTCAGCGTCGCTGGTGTCAGCGCTGCCGTTCTCCATCGTGCTGTTCATGATCATGATTGTGCTGGTGCGAGAGCTCTCCAGTGATCGGCGGGACATGCTGCTCAATCTTTATCATCGCAATGATGCAACGCCAGTGGGTGGGGATATCTTCGAAACGGATGAATTCAGCGAGCTCGATACCGAAGAGCGCATCCGGCGCAGGTTGGTCACGCGCAATCCGCGTCTTAAATAACACACATCAAATAACACACATCAAATAATGCACAGGGGCAGCATGATGCTGCCCCTGCTTGTGTTGGCCGCGTGTGCGCTGAGTTGCTCCGGGCAGTGTGCCAGTTGCGGCCTGAAAAGATCAGTTCCCGGGGAATAGCCGGTCAGTCACGGTTTTCAGTTCCCGGGACAGGCGCTCCCAGCCACTTTCAAGTTTGCTGCGGGTTTCTTCCCAGTTTTCCTCGACGCTGTCATGGGCATTCTTGACGCGCATCTCGAGATCGCGAAGTACCTGCTCAAGCTCCGGGCGACGCTCTGCCCACTGTTGCTGCACTTCATCGCGTGCCTGCTTTGCCTTGTCCTCAAGACGATCCAGTTCGCCGTCCCATTCATCCAGCTTGCGCTTGATGCGCTCGATATATTCCTTCCTGTGCGGCATCGGACAACCTCCATAAGAACGTACTCCTTAACCTTCCTCCAGCCGGGTCGACAGGTCAAGTGCCACTGGGCGCCAGGCAAAATACCGCGAACATGCCGGCCGGGTCCTGCCAGCAGTGCCGAACCGTCAAGCCTGCGGCATCCGCAAGCAGGGCAAAGTCATCGCGAGTGTATTTGCAGGAATACTCCGTGAGCAAACGTTCGCCGGCATCCAGCGTAATCGTGATGTCGGCGCAATCAACCTGCTGCGCCTTCCGGCTCTCCAGGTGCATTTCAATGCGCTTTTCTGCCTCATTATAGTGCGCGACATGGCGAAACGCGCGCAGGTCAAAATTGGCCGGCAGCAGTTGATTGAGGTGGCGCAGGATATTCAGGTTGAAGTCCGCCGTGATGCCGGCGCTATCGTTGTAAGCGGCTTCAAGCGTGGCCGTTTCCTTGTGCAGATCAATGCCAATCAGCAGTGTACCGCCGGCCCCGATAAGCGTGGCGGCCTGGCACAGAAACGCCTGCGCTTCATCACGCTGGAAGTTGCCCAATGTCGAGCCGGGATAGAACAGACAGCGCGGCCCCGCAGGCAGGCTCTCGGGCATCGCCGTCAGGGCGGTGAAATCTGCCTGGATGGCCGTGACCGGCAGCCACGGAAATTCCGAACGCAGTTTTTCCGCCGATGCATGCAGAAAGTCACCGGCGATGTCCGTGGGCACATAAGCTGCCGGTTGCATGGTGGGTAACAGCAAACGCACCTTTTCACAGCTGCCAGCGCCGGGTTCGATCAGCACACGGCGGGTGCCGGTTGCTTGCGCGATCTGTCGGGAGAAGGCCTTCAGAATGCCGCGTTCTGTCCGCGTCGGATAGTACTCCGGCAGCGCCGTGATGCGTTCGAACAGCGCTGAGCCATGGCTGTCGTAAAAGAATTTCGGATTGATGCATCGGGGTGTGGCGTTGAGCCCGGCCAGTATTTCTGCCGTGGTGTCGCCCGAGGCGGTGGACAGATCGACGAAGTCGGGCAGTGCGTTGCGGGCAGACGCGCGTGTGGCAAGGGTCATCTGGCAGTCTCCGGACGATCATCACGGGCCAGGCGCACACCGCTGAACTGCCAGCGATCACCCGGGTAGAAGAAGTTGCGATAGCTGGGGCGAATATGTTGCCGCGCACTGACACAAGAGCCGCCGCGCAGCACCAGCTGATTGCACATGAATTTGCCGTTGTACTCACCGATGGCGCCTGCTGCGGGGCGATAGCCCGGATAGGGGCTGTAGCTGTTGGCGGTCCATTCCCAGACGCTGCCGAACAGTTGCTGCAGCGGGCCGGTGTCGGCGGCGGCTGCGGTCGGGTGACGCATGCCCTGATCCAGAAAATGTCCGCTGAGCGCTGGCGATGCGGCGGGCGAGCGCGCAGCCAGTTGGCTGTTGGCGGCGTGTTCCCACTCCGCTTCGGTGGGCAGCCGGGCGCCCGCCCAGCGCGCCAGGGCATCGGCTTCGTAGGCGCTGAGGTGGCAGGCGGTGGCGGCGGGGTCCAGCGGCTGGAGCCCGTGCAGGGTAAAGTTGTGCCAGGCACCGTGAGCATCCTGTTGCCAGTAAAGCGGATGTTGCCAGCGCCCCTCCTGCACTCTGGCCCAGCCGTCAGCCAGCCAGAGCGCCGGGTTGCGATAGCCGCCATCCTCAATAAAGGCCAGCACCTCGGCATTGCACAGCGGACGCGTTGCCAGACGAAAGGGTTGCAGCAGCGTCTGGTGACGCGGCGTTTCGTTATCGAAACAGAACTGATCCGGCTCTTCATCAACGCCGAGGTGGGAGAGCCCGCCAGCAAAGCGATGCCAGGTTTGCGGCGTCTGCGTATCGCTGACGGGGAGTGTCGCCGGTTGCCACGCGGGCAGAAGAGGGTTGCAGTGAAAATTGTATTTGAGGTCAGTAAACAGCAGTTCCTGATGCTGGTACTCGTGATGCAGGCCTAACCGTGTGCGCGACAGGATCACCGCAATGTCCCGATGATCCTGCTGGTTCAGCAGCTGCGCCATGGCGTGGTCCACATGAGCCCGATACCGGATCACCTCCTCCACAGTGGGGCGTGAAAGCAGCCCCCGTTCGGCACGGGGAAACTGGGCACCGACACCGTTGTAATAGGAATTGAACAAGTAGGCATAGCCGGCGTTGTACTCGGTATACCCTTGCAGAAAGGGACGTAACAGAAACGTCTCGAAGAACCAGGCGGTATGGGCGAGGTGCCACTTTGCAGGACTGGTTTCCGGCACCGCCTGCAGGCCGAAATCCTCCGTTTGCAGTGACGCGCAATGAACCAGCGAGGCGTCGCGTACATGACGGTAGCGTGTCAGCAGCGCTGCCGCATCGTCCGTGCTCATGCAGTCGTCATCGGTGTCGTCGTCACCGACCTGTCTGGCGGGATGGTTCATGTTTGCCACCTTTCCTTTTATGGCTTATCCGTCATGGCGAGGGCCCGGCATGTTCATGTGCGGCACCGCACAGGAGTATGCGCATCACACATGACAAAGTATGACAGCAACGCCAGCGGAAGGACGTGAATCACAAGGGTGCCCGGCCGTTGATCAGTATTTCATTGGCGCCATTGGCCAATGCTTTCTCCACGTCGGCAGGGGACTCGGGCAGGAACGCCAGCACCCTGGCGCCGTGGCGCTGATAGGCGCGAATCACAGACCGTCGCAGCAGGTTCAGGCCAAAGTAGCGTGGCGGAATCGAGTAGGTCCGGTTGCGGCAGATATTGCCGAGCTGGCTCATGCCGCACAGCACCGACAAGCCGGCGCGACGGCATTCGCGCTGGTCTGCCATGGTGACGGCGTCGGGGAAGTAGCGGGCCAGCAACGGATAGTGTTGCGGTGCCCACAACAGAAAGCGGGCCTTGCGCGTCAGCCAGCCACCGGCGCCATGCCGCTGGGCCCAGTCATGCAGCAGTTTCAGGGTCTCGGCACCGCGCTCCGGCTTGATGTCCAGAATCCATGACTGGCGATCAAACTGCTCGGCGAATTCAGTGAACAGGGGCGGCACCTGACCATCGGCGAGACGGGCATTGCGGAATTCGGCCAGCGTCAGCGTGTGAATGGCGGCGGGGTTACCCGCCGTGCGGCCCATGTGCGGATCATGATGCAGCACCAGATGGCCGTCGCTGGTGCAGCGCAGGTCGGTCTCAAGATGGGTGAAACCGGCATCCACCGCAGCGCGGAACGCCAGCAGTGAATTTTCTGCGTAGCGTTCGTTGAGACCGCGATGACTGATCCAGACGATGGGTGTCATATCCTGCATCCGGTATGGCAACAACCTGCGTTTCATTATTACGCTGATAGGGTCTGAAGGCCAAGTTCTCACAGGAAAGCTGTCACAGGAGTTGCACGATGCAGACCGTGTTATTACTGATATTTACGTTGGGTACACTGGTTGCGGTGATCTATGCCCATCGGGTGCTGGCCGTGCGGGCAGCAACGGTGCGACAGGTTCTGCTGGTCCGTACCGTGCTGATTTCCGTCGGCGCGCTGTTCGGGGCTATGATGGCCTGGCGCTATGCACAGCTGGGCGATCTGTCGCCCTGGCTGGTGTTCTTCAGCGCTTTCGGCGTCACTCACGTGCCGGCGGCTTTCATCCTCTGGCTGAAGGGGCTGGAGAGGCGATAGGCCTGTTGGTCGGACGCAGCGTGCCGTGGCATGAGATTGTTGACCTGCGTCAATGTGTTGACCGATGGCGCGGGGGAGACTGACCGTCGACCGGGTGTGCCGGGATGACCCGAGCAGATTTTTCAGGAGACAGATATGAGCACCATCAAGTCAATTCGCATTGCGACGGACTTTTCGGAATTTTCAGACCGGGCAGCACGCCGCGGCGCCCTGCTGGTCGACGATCTGGGATTGAGCAAGGGCAAGCTGGTTCACGTACAGGATGGTCCGGGTGTACGCCGTGTGCGGGCGCTGTTGCCGGTTATCGCCGGGCTGGAGCGTAACCTGGCCGAGGCGGCAGAAAAGGCGCTGGCCGCCAGTGTCGAGGAAGTTCTGGCCGCCACCGGTGTCACCCTGACGCCGGAGATGGGCGAAGGCAACGTGATGGACGTGATGCTCAAGGGGGCGGATGACAGCACGCTGGTGATCGTCGGTGGCCAGGGCGCCCATGCACTGCAGGACCGTATGCTGGGCACCACCGCAGAGCGGATTGTGCGGCAGAACACCAGCCCGACACTGGCGGTGCTCGCGCCGGCGGACAAGCCTTACCGGAAAGTGCTGGTGCCGGTGGATCTGTCCGCCGCGTCCGCGCCGGCCCTGCGCATGGCCCGCGCCATCGCACCCGAGGCGCGTCTGTGCCTGCTGTACGCGCATACACCGATTCCGGCCGCCTTTGGCAGCTACTCGGTGATCACGGAGCATGACCTCAGCCGGGCGACCGGCGAGCAGGAAGCAAACGTGCGCGCGGCGATGGAAGCACTGCGCGATGAGTGTGGCCTGAGTGCTGACGACGTGGAAATCATCACTGCGCATGATTATCCGGCCCGCATGATCATGGCACAGATCAACGATCAGTCGGCCGATCTGGTGGTGATGGGCAAGCACGGCGACAATCGAGTCGCAGAGTGGCTCATAGGCAGCGTGACAGCACGGGTGCTGGGCCACGCAACCTGTGATGTGCTGGTCGTCCCGGCCAGCTGATTTACAGGTTTTTGCACACGGCACGGCGTCTTTCGGGCAATCTCGATAATGCATGACTGCATGTGAGCAAGCATGCGAGCAAGCCCGAAAGACGAGCCAGGAGAAGCCCGATGCAGATCACCATGGATATGGCTTTATTGACCGCGATTCTGTCGATTATCGCGGGCGTATTGATTCTGATGATCCCCCGATTGCTGAATTACATCGTCGCCCTGTACCTCATCCTTGTGGGCGTGGCGGGTGTGATTACCTATCTCTAGTATTTTCACAAGGTTCATCGCGGATCAGAGGAAGTGTTTGCCTGTGATGACCACTTGTGGGTCAACCAAAAGGTAGGTGGCTCCTCTGCGGGTTGGTCACCTTCCATCGAGTACGCGTTGAGCCGGGGTGCGCCCTTCCGGGACCGCTCAAGCCGTCCCTGGGCGCTCGCGCTTTGGCCATCCCTGGCCAAAGAGGTCCCTCCATGGCGCACCCCGGCTCAACGCTGGCAGTAGATTCGAATCACGGTGGTTATAGCAACTTTCTGGAGGAACAAACCCGTCAGTTGGCATCGAGGCTGTTAACCGGGCTGCGCGTGACGGCCCTCGGGGGGCGGGTACAGGTTTTCAGGACTGTGTGAGACAAGGATGTCGAACACAAGCCCCCAGGGATGGGTTTACGGCGGGTCCTGAAAACCTGTACCCGCCCCCCGAGGGCCACAACCACCAAACCAACAAGGAATGGAAGACGCCCGGAACGAACCTCCCATCCACGATGAACGCCAAAAGCGCGCTATCGCTATCAGGCCAGTCGCCACTGCAAGGCGACGCCGGCCTGCCAGGGCACCAGAGTTTCACCCGCGGCGTGAATATGCGCCGGCACCTGCCAGGGGTCGCGTTTCAGCGTCACGGTATCGGTGTTGCGAGGCAGGCCGTAGAAGTCTGCGCCAAAGTGACTGGCGAAGGCCTCCAGGCGTGATAACGCACCGTGCTCCTCAAAAAACGCCGCATACAGCGGCAGTGCCGCCGGTGCGGAATAGCAGCCTGCGCAACCGCAGGCGGCCTCTTTCTTGTTACGCGCATGAGGCGCAGAGTCCGTGCCCAGGAAGAATCGCGCATCCCCCCCCAGAACCGCCTGCTGAATGCTGAGCTGATGCTCGCGGCGCTTGAGCACCGGCAGGCAGTAGTTATGCGGCCGGATACCCCCGGCCAGCAAGTCATTACGATTCATCATCAGATGCTGCGGCGTCACAGTGGCAGCAGTATGGCTGTCGTGGTCCTGCACAAACTGCACACCCTCGCGAGTGGTGACGTGTTCGAAAATGATTTTCAGATCCGGGAAGCGTTGCCGAATCGTCAGCAGGTAGCGGTCAATGAACAGCTTCTCCCGGTCGAAGATGTCGATCTCGGGTTCTGTCACCTCGCCATGGACCTGCAGTGGCATGCCATGTTTCTCCATGGCTTCATACAGCGCCATAATCGCAGACGGATCACGCACACCGCTGTCAGAGTTGGTCGTGGCACCCGCCGGATAGAGCTTGCAGCCGTACACAATCCCTGATGCCGCCGCCGCGGCGATATCGGCTGGCGTGGTGGCCTCGGTGAGGTACAGGACCATCAGCGGCTCGAAATCGGTACCGGCGGGCAGGGCGGCCAGGATGCGTTCACGGTAGGCCTGCGCATCGGCAACCCGGATAACAGGCGGCGTCAGATTGGGCATGACGATGGCACGGCGAAAGACGGCGGCCGTGGCCGGCACGGTTTCCAGCAGCATATCGCCATCGCGGAAATGCAGATGCCAGTCATCGGGACGTGTCAGGGTGAGGGTGTCGGTCATCGTCAGGTTCACTCTCGGGCTAAAGTCACTCTCGGGTTAAAACTGTGGGCTGCGCAGGCGGCAAGGATAGCAGATGGTGCTGCAGACGGGCAGTTCACTCGCGGCCCCACCCGGTAGCCGTTATAGTCGTGGCCCCTGAGTTCCGGAGCTTGCCGCGTGCGTCAGTTTGCCCAGCACGACAATTCTGCCGACCACCCCGCCGACCAGCGCCCGAACTGGCGTATTCTCCGCTCGCTGTGGCCTTACCTGATGGAGTTCCGCACCCGTGTGGTGCTGTCGATGGTATTGCTGGTGCTGGCGAAGCTGGCCACCGTGGCGATGCCGCTGGCGCTGAAATATATCGTCGACGCGCTGGAGGCGGAACGGGGTATGCAGGCTGCCCTGGCTGTGCCGGTGTTGCTGGTGCTGGCCTATGGCGCGCTACGCTTTGCCTCGACCCTGTTTGGCGAACTGCGCGATGCGGTGTTCGCCCGCGTGGCCGAACGTGCCATGCGCCGGGTGTCGTTGAAGGTCTTCGAGCATCTGCATCGTCTGGAGCTGAGCTACCACCTGTCACGGCGCACCGGCGGGCTGGCGCGGGATATCGAGCGCGGCACCAACAGCATCAGCTTTCTGCTGCGTTTCGCCATTTTCAATGTGGTGCCAACCCTGCTGGAAATCCTCATGGTGGCGGTGATTCTGCTGCTGGTGTTCAGCCCCGGGTATGTGCTGGTGGTGTTGCTTGCGGTATTCACCTATCTGGTATTTTCCATTCGCATTACCGAATGGCGCACCCGCTTTGTGCGTGAAACCAACGAAATGGACAACCGCTCCAACACCCGTGCCGTGGACAGCCTGCTCAACTATGAAACCGTCAAGTACTTCGGCAACGAAGGCTTTGAAGCGCAGCGTTATGACGCGGACCTGGTCCTGTGGGAAGAAGCTCGCATGAAGAACCGCTTGTCCCTGTCGGCGTTGAACAGCGGGCAGGCGTTGATCATCGCACTCACCATGACGGTGATGATGTGGATGGCGGCAAGCCAGGTGGCGGCGGGCACCATAACCCTCGGCGACCTGACCATGATCAACGCCTACATGATTCAGCTGTTCGTGCCCCTCAATGCCCTGGGTTTTATCTACCGTGAAATTCGCCAGGCGCTGATCAACGTCGAACGCATGTTCGGTCTGCTGGAGCAGCCGCCCCGGGTGACGGACCCCGAGGAGGGCACCACCCTGACCATGGGCGGTGCCGCGCGCGCGACGGACCAGGCGGTGGGTGAGGTGGTGTTTGAGCGTGTCAGTTTCGGTTATCACCCGCAGCGGCCGATCCTGCATGGGGTGGATTTTCGTATTCCGGCGGGCCGAAAAGTGGCTGTGGTGGGGCCGTCCGGCGCGGGTAAATCAACGCTGGCACGGCTGCTGTTTCGCTTCTTTGATGTGGAGGCAGGCGCGATTCGTATCGACGGCCAGGACCTGCGTGCGGTGACCCAGGCGAGCCTGCGGCAAGTGATCGGCGTGGTGCCCCAGGATGCGGTGCTGTTCAACGACACCATCTTCAGCAACATCGCCTACGGTCGGCCGGGCGCCACCCGGGCCGAGGTGGAAGATGCGGCCCGGCGCGCCCATTTGAGCCAGTTCATCGCCGATCTGCCGGAGGGGTTCGAGACCATGGTGGGGGAGCGCGGCCTGAAGGTCTCCGGGGGTGAAAAACAGCGCATTGCGATTGCCCGGGTGCTGTTGAAAGACCCGCCGATACTGATCCTGGATGAAGCGACCTCGTCGCTGGACGCTCACGCCGAACAAGTGGTGCTGGCGGCCCTGAACGAAGTGGCTGCCCGGCGCACCACCCTGGTGATTGCCCACCGGCTTTCCACCGTGCGCGATGCAGATCAGATTCTGGTGCTGGAGGCCGGGCGCATTGTCGAGTCAGGCGATCATGAGACGCTGCTGGCTGCCCGGGGTGCTTATGCTGCGCTATGGCAGGCGCAATCCCGGGAACGGCCTGCCTCGGCTTGACCTGGTCCGCGACAGCGTATGCAACTGGTGTCGTGCGGATGGTCGTGGCACAGTCGTGGCACAGAACGTCGTGCCAGGATTCAACGGATAGCATCAAGGGCGGAGCGGGAGCCATGCAGAAAATGATAGTGAGCGCGATGCGCATGTTGGTGTATTTCATTCTGGCGGTGCTGTGCGCCAGCCTGGCGGGCAGTGTGATCCAGAGCCAGTTCAATCTGGTGGCGATCAGCGCCCTGGGCGCGCCGGTGCCCGTTCCGGTATGGCTTGCCACGACGCTGGAAGACCTCGCCGGTTTCGCCCCCTTGTACGCCGCCATGATGGCCGTGAGCCTGTTGCTGGCCTTGCCGGTGGCCGCTCTGGCGCTGCGGCTGCTGACGCCCGCACAGCGCAGCACCTGGCAGTTGCCGGTGTATGCCCTGGCCGGGGCGCTGGGAATCTGCGCGGCGTTCCTGGCGGCCAACGCGGCGGCGCCTATGCCGACCTTGATAGCCGCAACGCGCAGCGTCGCCGGCACGCTGGCCATGATGCTCAGCGGCGCGCTGGGCGGCTGGGTGTTTGCCCGACTGCACACGCTCGATCAGTGACCCGCCACAGCGAGGATCGCCTCATGTACAACCGCTTCCCCCATGCCCCGCGTCGCGTCAGCGCTGCACGCACTACAAGCCTCATCGCCTTGCTCATGGCAGTCCTGTGGCTGGCGTCCGCCCACGCCGCGGACAGTGAATCCCGTGAGTACGACAGCCAGGTGATGGCCGAAGGGCTGGTCCATCCATGGTCCCTGGCATTTCTGCCCGATGGCCGCATGCTGGTAACGGAACGTGCCGGGCGTTTGCGCTTGGTGGATGTGCAAGACGGGTTGCGCGAGGCGCCGGTCAGCGGTGTGCCGGATGTGTTTGCCAGCGGTCAGGCAGGCCTGAAAGACGTGGTGCTCGCGCCCGATTTTGCTGACAGCGGTGAACTGTATCTCACCTATGCCTGCGGCACGGCCCGTGCCAACGGCCTGTGCCTGGCCCGCGCCCGCTGGCAGGACGATGCATTGCAGGACGTGCAGACCCTGTTCACCACCCGCCCGACCAAACGTGGCGATGCCCACTACGGCGGCCGCATGGTATTTCTGCCGGACGATACGCTGGTGCTGACGCTCGGGGATGGCTTCGATTATCGCGAGGCGGCGCAGGACCCCGGCAGCCATATCGGCAAGACAGTGCGGCTCAACCGGGATGGCTCGGTGCCGGCGGACAATCCCTTCGTGGGCCATGCAGGCGTGCTGCCGGAGATCTACACACTGGGGCATCGCAATGCGCAGGGTATTGTCTTCGATGCGACCACGCAGCGGCTCTATGCCCATGAGCATGGCCCGCGTGGCGGCGATGAACTGAACCTGCTGGCGCCCGGCAAGAATTATGGCTGGCCGCTGGTGACCCACGGCAAGGATTACACCGGCGCACGCATCACGCCTTACACCACACTGCCGGGGTTTGAACCGCCGATGGTCGACTGGACGCCGTCCATCGCGCCGGCGGGCATGACGCAGTACCGCGGCGACCTGTTTCCGCAATGGGAGGGCAACCTGCTGGTGGCGGCCCTGGCCGGCAAGCGGGTGCATCGCGTGGTGCTGAGTGACGAGGGCGCTCGTGATGAAGAGCAATTGTTTGGCGAGATCAATGCGCGCTTTCGTGACGTGCGGACCGGGCCTGATGGCGCCGTCTACCTGCTGACAGACAGTCCTGCGGGGCGCCTGCTGCGCATCACACCCGCAGAGCGCTAACCGCCTGCTCGACGCCACACCCGACGTCTCAGGTGTGGCGTACCAGCCAGCGGTAGCCGATCCAGCTGATGGCGGCCAGATAGGCGATGCCGCCGGGCACCCACATGATCAGACCGGCGAGCTGTTGATCCGCCAGGCTGCGCGCCTCATCGTAAATGGGCGCCGTGGCAAAGGTCAGCAGGGCGCCAAGCAACCCGGTATGCATCAATGTCAGCAGCAGCGCCATCAGCGCCTTGCCGGTATTGAGGCTGCTGCCGCGCAACACCGCCCACCAGAACACCCAACCGCTGAGCAGAAAGCAGGCATGCTCCAGCAGGTGCCACCAGACGTTTTCCACGGCAACCATGTAAGGCCCCGGCGCATGCCAGACCCATATCATGGCGCCGTGGACCAGCGCAGCGGCCAGCGGATAGCGAGTGGCCCGCAAAAGCGGTTCCCACAACACCTTGCCCAGATCGCCCGTGGCAGCACGCCACTGGGGCAGGGGGCGTGCCAGGACCCACAGCGGTGGTATCACCACCATCAGCAGCATGTGTTGTGTCATGTGCATGGCCGAACTCGTCTTGGCCCAGTCATCAAACGGCCCGAACAAGGCCAGTGCTGCGACCAGCATGCCGCTGTGCAGCGCCAGCGCTTCCCGACGCCGGGGTTTTACGCCGCCACGACGTGTGATGCTGCCGAGCACATAGGCCAGCCACATCAGGCCCAGCAGCACGGCGCTGAGCAATGCCGGGATGCCGTCGGCGCCGCCCAGCACATCCAGGGGGCTGTGTGCGGCAGCGACGGAAGGCAGGGCCAGTCCAACCAGAAGCAGTCCAGCCAGAATCAGTCTAGCCAGAACCCGTCCGGCAAAGCCGATGGGCCTTGCCTGGCGACGCAGTGCGTCCGGGGCGGGCGACAGCTCAGACACAGGGCGGCAAGACCAGAATCGGAAGCCCGGTGATCAGAGTGCTGACAGCGGCAATGACATGCACGCCGGCGGCAAGACGGGCAATGAACCGGCGCTCTGTGCGTGGCTCATTCCGCGCCGCCATCAGACAAAAGCGCGCGAGGGCCAGCAGGCCGACAGTGACGACGAGGGTCAACAGCCCCAACACGGCATTGATCCAGGTGAGCGAGCCCGCCTCCGCCGCCGGGGTGGCGATGGCGCAGCCCACGGAGAGCCCGCCGTAGACGGCAACGAACCACAGGGCCCAGATCACCAGTCCCAGAGGCAACTGGAACGGATGCACGGCGGCAATCGGGAATGGTTTTCTTGTCCACATCAGTAAACGCCCCAGCTTTGTGGAAAGGCGATCAGTACCAGCAGCAGGATCCAGGCGATCAATTGGGTGTAACGCCATAACTGCCGCACGATCGGCACTTCGAAGGGCGCCGCTGCACTGACATAACCCAATGCCACCCGGCGCAGTTGCAGCAGCGTGGCCAGAGTGGCCACGCCTGCATGCATCAGCAGATACAGCAACATGACCAGGATCACCGCGTCGTGCGCCTGGCCGGTGATATCCAGCGGTGCGCGCAGCAGCGCGATCAGTGCCGCACAGGCGACAAGACCGATGCCGGCAACCGCCCACAGAGTGCGTGGCAAGGCGGCTCCGTCGCCAGTGCGCAGACGCACCAGTGTGCGCCGGTACAGCAGCGCAGCCAGAGAGCACAGCAGGCACACCGTCAGGAGCAGGGGCCATGCGAGCGGTGAGGTTTCCGGGAATTGCCAGAGCGGCGCTACCGTCCACAAATAGAACCAACCGAACAGCATCGACATGAACAGTGAGCCGCTGGCGAGCAGGGCGGCGTTGGTGCCCCAGAGCCCCGGGCTGTCAAAGCCGGTGAAATGCATCGGCAACGGGTCCGGGGCTGGCAGGGCACGGGCATGGGGTTTGCGCAACCCGTTATGCCAGGACCAGGCACTGAGCAGGCCCACACTCAGCAGCGCAATGAAGGCCGCCAGGGGATAGGCGCGTACCAGCAGCGACACACACAACGCGGCCAGCGCCAGGGCACAGACGAAGGGCCACCAGGAATTGGCTGGCAAATGGATCACCTGTCGGGGCTCGCCGCTGACCGGATCGCAGCCCAGGGTTTCCCGGCGGCCATGATGCATATCAGGCAGCCAGGTTTCTTCCTGCAACTGCGCGTCGTGACTCGGGTGGCGGTCGTGCACCCGCGGCAGCAGGTCGAAATTCCAGGTGGGCGGCGGCGCAGCCATGGACCATTCCAGTGTGTCCGCATGCCAGGGATTGGCCTTCGCCTTGCGACCGAAGCGCGCATGGGTCAGCAGATCGATCAGCACCATGGCGACCCCGGCGCACATGACAAAACCGCCGACGGAGGAGATCAGGTTGGGAATGTCCCAGCCGAGCCCGGCCTCATAGGTGTAGACCCGCCGGGGCATGCCCAGCAGGCCGGTGAAATGCATCACCAGAAAGGTCAGGTTGAAACCGATGAAACACAGCCAGAAGCCCCAGCGCCCCAACTGCATCGAAGGCATGCGCCCGGTGAACAGCGGCAGCCAGTAGTAGATACCTGCCACCAGCGGAAACAGCATGCCGCCGATCAGCACATAGTGCATGTGCGCAACGACAAAATGCGTGTCGTGCACCTGCCAGTTGAAGGGCACCAGCGCCAGCATGACACCGGTGAGGCCGCCGAAGACAAACACCACCAGAAAACCGAACACCCACAGCATGGGCAGGCTGAATACCGGGCGGCCGCCCCACAAGGTCGCCAGCCAGGCAAAGATCTGTATGGCGGTGGGCACCGCCACCAGCATGCTGGCCACGGAGAAAAACGCCTGCGCCAGTTGCGGAATGCCAACCGTGAACATGTGGTGGACCCACAGGCCGAAACTGATGAAACCCGTGGTCAGCACCGCCAGCACCACGGCGCGGTAACCGACAATGGGCCGGCGCGCAAACACCGGAATCAGTGTCGAGATCACCCCGGCGGCGGGCAAGAAGATGATGTACACCTCCGGGTGCCCGAACAGCCAGAACAGATGCTGCCACAGCAACGGGTCGCCACCCCGGGCCACATCAAAGAAGGCCAGCCCGCCGGCACGCTCCAGCTCCAGCAGGATGCTGCCGAGGATCAGCGGCGGAAAGCCGAACACCACCATCACCGACGTGACCAGGATGTACCAGACGAACAGGGGCATCTTCGACAGGCTCATGCCGGCGGTGCGTGTGCGCAGGATCGACACCAGCAATTCGATACCGGCGGTGACCGCTGCGATCTCCACAAAGGTGACGCCCAGCAGCCAGAAATCGGAATTCACCCCTGGCGAAAACACATCGCTGCTCAACGGCGTATACATGAACCAGCCGCTGGCGGGCGCCAGCGCCAGCACAATGCTGGCCATCAGGATCAGGCCGCCAAACAGGTAACAGAAATAACCGAACGCGCCGAGGCGCGGAAAGGCCAGGTCCCGGGCGCCGATCATTTTCGGGATCATGTACATGGCCAGGCCTTCCAGCATCGGCAGCGCAAACAGGAACATCATCACCGTGCCGTGCATGGTGAACACCTGGTTGTAGATATCCGAGGACATGAAGGCCTGATCGGGGAACGCCAGCTGCGCCCGGATCAGCATGGCCAGCAAACCGCCGACCAGAAAAAACACCAACCCGGTGAGCATGAATCGTTTGCCGATCACCGAGTGGCTGACCACGGTCAGTGCACGCCAGCCAGTGGGGTTGTGCCAGACCGCGGCGCGGGTGGCACGGGTGGTCTGCTGTTCGCTCATTGCTGTCTCCGCAACCAGTCGACGAGCGCCGAGAGGGTGTCATCGTCGAGATGATCATGGGCTGGCATGTGATTGCCGGGCTTGAGGTGCTGGTGTTCGCGCAGCCAGCGTTGCAGGCCGTCGCCATCATGGCGCAATGTGCCCGCACCGAGCAGCGTGCGGCTGTGCAGATGGCGCAAATCCGGACCGCCGGTTGCGGGCGTGCCGGCGACACTGTGGCACTGACTGCAATGGGCTTCAAACACTTGCGCGGAGGGCGCACCTGCGTCGCGAACAGGCCGCGCCTCATCCGCCTGCCGGGCAGCGACCCACTGCGCGAACGCCTCCTCCGGCAGGGCCTCCACCGTGAAACGCATACGCGCATGCTGCAGTCCGCAGAACTCGGCACATTGGCCACGGAAGCGGCCGGGTGCGTCGGCCTGCAGCCGCAGCACATTGGTGCGTCCGGGAATCATGTCGAGCTTGCCGCCCAGTTGCGGCACCCAGAAGGCGTGAATGACGTCAGCGCTGGCGAGATGAAAATCCACCGGGCGCCCGGCGGGAATATGAATCTGGTTGGCGGTGGTGATGCCCTGCTCGGGATAGTGCACTTCCCACCACCACTGGTGGCCGGTGACCTCAATGCGCAGCGGTGCCTCCGGCAACGGCAGTGGCAACATCCGGTGCCCCATGGGGATGCCGAACGCCAGCAGCACGACCATGGTGACGGTCGGCAAGATCAGGCCGCCGCCGATCAGCCAGCGCCGCGCAATGATGCGGTCAACAGCTGCAGTGTGGCGCATGCCCGCCTGTTCCGGTGCGGGTTGTTCGGATGACGCGGGAGGCGGGCGACGAAACTGCGCATAGAGCCACAAACCGACCACGGCAAAGACGATGACCGCTGACGTTCCCAGCATCCACCACCACAGCAGCGCGATGTCCTGCGCGGCAGGACCGGCGGGTTGCAGTGCAGACTGGCTGCCTTCGCAGCCGCTGAGCAGCGCAACAGCCGTTACTGCGAAAGTAAATAATCCGACACGGGGTTTGTCACGGAGGGGGTGCATCAGGCAGGCTCTGAGGCCATGCAAGACGGAAACCAGAGCAACGCCATGACGCGCGAACCAGGCAATCAACAGAGCAGCGGGCAACACAGCAGCAGGCCGGAGAATATTCCCAGTCGCGCAGCGATTGGCGGGCACCCGCTGCATCCGATGATGGTGCACTTCCCGGTGGCGGCCTTGCTGGGCGTGCTGGGGGCGGATATCGGCTGGTTCTTTACCGGCGATGCCTTCTGGGCCCGCATGGGGCTCTGGCTGGCGGGTGTGGGCGCTATCGGCGGCTGGCTGGCGAGTATCGCGGGCCTGATTGATCTGCTGACGGTGAGTGCCATCCGTCGTCTGATTACCGGGTGGCAGCACGCGATTCTCGCCGTGATGATGCTCTCCATTGCCACACTCAACTGGCTGTTGCGTCTGATGTGGGGTGAGATAGTGATTCTGCCCTGGGGCATGGTCGCTGGCTGGCTGACGGCGCTGCTGATTGCCATGGCCGCTTACCTGGGCGGGCGCCTGGTCTATGAGAAGGCGGTGGGTGTGGATGTAGAGCAGTGAGTGCGTCATAGCGGCTTCGCCAGCACCAGATACAGCACCAGCAGAATCAGTAGCGTGGTCAGTGATGCGGTCAGCGCACAGAGGAGAGTCAGCGTGCGTGAGGCCCCGGCCGTTGCGTCCGCCGCATGCAACTCGCTGCGTTGAATCAGCCAGCCGCAAAACGCATGGCAGAGCACCATGCCGGCCACCAGTAGCAGCTTGGCGAGCAGCCAGGCCGGGAAAGAAGGCAAACTGTCATGCTGTGTCAAAGAGGTGACGCGGATATCCAGCACCCCGGCGAACAGCAGACTGCCCGAAATAATGGCCAGCAGTGCCGCCGGCGTGGCGACCAGCGTAAAAAACCGGCGCGGTAGCCCGGGGCTGGTTACGAGTGCAGCGTCCGCCGCCTGCGTACCGCGTTGCGCCCGGTCACAGGCAGCAATCAACGCGGGCAGGTACAGCAGTGCGCCGCACCAGATTCCCAGTGTGGTGATATGCAGGATCTTGAGCCAAGGCATCATCACTCAGTGTTATCGCAGCCATGCGCGGCTTTTGCAATCACTGGTCTGCTCAGCAGAGAAGAGGTTTTACATTTGTGTCGACGAGAGCTGATGGATACTGTTATCGCCTGAGCTTTGGTCTGCTGGAGAAATAATGAAGTCCCTGTGTGCGGTATCTGTTGCAGTCATGCTGAGTGTGTCCCCTGTTTTCGCCAACGATGCCGTGGAGGATACAGCCAGTCTGACCATGAGCGAGGCAGACTTTACGGCCTGTGTGAGCCGGCTCGGTGAGCGCGCCCGGGAAGCCGGTGTGTCAGCGAAAACCGTAGAGGCGAGCCTTTCCGGGTTGAGCTTCAATACCCGCGTTATCGAACTGGATCGTGCTCAGCCGGAATTTACGGCCAGTTTTGCCGGTTATTTCAACACGCGCATGAGCGAACAGCGGATCCAGCGGGGCAGGGACATGCTGCGCGAGCATCGTCCGCTGCTGGATCGCATTGCGCGGGAGTATGGCGTGCCCGCGCAGTATCTGGTGGCATTCTGGGGCATGGAAACCAACTACGGCAGCTTCTTCGGACGCATGTCAGTGATCGAATCGCTGGCCACGCTGGGGTGTGATGGCCGCCGCAGCACCTATTTTTCCGGTGAGCTGGTGAATGCACTGCGCATCATCGACGAGGGAGCAATTACCCCGCAGCGGATGCAGGGGTCCTGGGCCGGCGCCATGGGCCATGTTCAGTTCATGCCGTCCGTTTTCCTGGAGTATGCAGTGGATGATGACGGCGATGGCCGTCGCGACCTGTGGGGCAGCGTTCCCGATGCCATGGCATCAGCGGCTAACTTCCTGCGCGGCATTGGCTGGGAGACAGGCAGCCGCTGGGGACGGGAAGTGCGCCTTCCCGAGGGCTTCGACTACAGCCTTGCCGGATTAAGCGAACGGCGGACGCTGGCCGAGTGGCAACAGCAGGGCGTGCGCATGACGGATGGCAGTGCCTTGCCGCAGGTCGAGGATATGCGCGCCTCATTGTTGCTGCCCTCTGGCCATCAGGGCCCTGCATTCCTGGTGTATGACAATTTTCGTGTGATCATGCGCTGGAATCGCTCCGAGTTTTACGCTCTGTCGGTGGGGCACCTCGCAGATCGTATTGTCGGTGCCGGCGCACTGAGCCGGGCACCGGTGGACGCCCCGCGCCTGCACCGTGATCAGGTCAAGGTGGTGCAGACCACCCTGAACGACAAGGGCTTCGAGGCGGGCGAGGTCGATGGTATTCTCGGCCCGGGCACGCGCGCAGCGCTGGGCCGATTCCAGAAAGACCAGGGCATGATCGCAGACGGTTTTCCGGGCAAGGAAGTGCTGGCCCGTCTCGGGGTTGAGGTTGAATAACGCGCTGCGGCATATCAGGACAGCTTCATGACACAGACCACCTTCTACTGGCACGACTACGAGACCTGGGGCGCGACACCGGGGCTCGACCGGCCGGTACAGTTTGCCGGCCTGCGCACTGACGCGGACCTCAATGTGATCGGCGAACCGCTGATGCTTTACAGCCGGCCCGCCGCAGATTTTCTGCCGCACCCGGAAGCCTGCCTGATTACCGGCATCACACCGCAGCACGCGCTGGAAGAAGGCATTCCCGAAGCAGAATTCATCGCCCGCATTCATGCCGAACTGTCGCAACCGGGCACCTGTGGCGTGGGCTACAACAGCATCCGCTTTGATGATGAAGTCACCCGGCACACCTTGTACCGCAACTTCATGGACCCCTATGCCCGGGAGTGGCAAAACGGCAATTCTCGCTGGGATCTGATTGACGTAGTGCGCCTGTGCCGGGCACTGCGCCCGGAGGGCCTGCAGTGGCCCGAACGCGAGGACGGCACCCCGAGCTTCAAGCTGGAGCAGTTGACCCGCGCCAACGGCCTGGCCCACGAGGCGGCCCATGATGCGCTGTCCGATGTGACGGCGACCATCGCCATGGCCAGGCTGTTGCGCGAAGCACAACCCAAACTGTTTGAATACGCGCTGTCGTTGCGCTTCAAGCACGAAGTGGCGAAGCAACTCAACGTCGTCAGTCAGGTGCCGGTATTGCATATCTCCGGCAAGATCCCGGCTGCGCGTTTCTGTGCCGGCATCATGATGCCGCTGATGATGCACCCCACCAATCGCAACAGCGTTATCGTCTATGACCTGAGCGTGGACCCGCAACCGCTGATCAATCTGGATGCCGACGCCATTCGCGCCCGCGTCTTCGCTTCGGCGCAGGAACTGGACGCACTGACCAGCGAGGACCCGGCGGCGGCACGCATTCCACTACGGGAAATCCAGATCAACCGCTCACCGATGGTGGCCACCATCAAGCTGGTGGACGACACGGTGGCCGCACGTTTGCAACTGGATATGGACGCCTGCCGACGTCATTGGCAACTGCTGCGCGACGCCATGCAAGCTGACCACCAGGGCATCAACGCCCGATTGGCCGCAGTCTTTTCCCAACGTGATTTTCCAGCCCAGACCGACCCGGATTTACAGCTCTACAGCGGCGGGTTTTTCAGTGACAACGACCGCCGCCTGATGACCCAGGTGCGCGACACCGACCCCGAAGCACTGGTCGGCAAGCCCCTGCCGTTTGAAGACCCACGCCTGCCGGAAATGCTCTGGCGCTACCGCGCCCGCAACTATCCCGCGTCACTGACCGCCGAAGAGCGCGGTGCCTGGATCGCCTTTTGCCGCGAGCGCCTGCACACACCGCCTGCTGGCGCATTGAGCGTAACGGCGTTTCGTGAACGCCTCGCCACCTTGTCCTCGGAAGACAGAAGCGACCGCGACCGCCACATACTCGACGAACTGTCACACTATGCAGACGAACTGATGATGGCTGTCGACCAACCCGACGTTCAGTGACTGGCGTTCAGCGACCCGCATTGTCCTCGATGTCCTGCAACTGCACGTTCAGGGCATTGGTCGAGATGGTGACTTCCCACAGGGAATACACCAGCGACAGCGACAGGCTCAACAGACTGGCACCAAACAACACCATGCCCACCAGCGCCAGCTGCAGAAACAGCGCGAACATGGACAGGGTGCACAACAGGAAGCTGAGCACCCCCGCTACCTGCATGGTCTTGGTCAGGCCAATGCGCTGACGCAGCAGATGAATCTGCCGGGTCTTGATCTCATGGTGCTGGCTGCGCTCCTCGTCGGCCAGCTTGCGAATCAGCTGGGCCAGCGTCAGAAAGCGATTGGTATAGGCCAGCAGCAACAGTGAAATAGCCGGGAACAAGAGGGCAGGGGTGGTCAGGGTCACGGGTGTCTCCTTCAGCAACGTGCTGCTATGCTACCGCATCAGCACGGCGTCCGTAGCGATTGCCGTACGTTAACGCATTCTGGTCTGCCTCTATGCCACAAGTTCCCGCCTCACCTTCTGAGTTGGATCACACAGACGTCATTCTGGTGGATGCCGATGATCGCGCTGTGGGCACCATGGCCAAACTGGCCGCGCATGAAAGCGGTCAGTTGCACCGGGCCATTTCGGTTTATCTTTTCAATCAGGCGGGCGAGCTGCTGATACAACGCCGCGCACCGGGCAAGTACCACTGCGGCGGCCAATGGGCCAATACCTGCTGCAGTCATCCGGTGCCGGGGGAGCGTGTGGCGACTGCTGCCAGTCGGCGGTTGCGAGAGGAGATGGGGTTGTCGGTGCCGTTACGGGCGCTGTTCAGCATGATCTACCGAGTGCCGGTGAGCGATGGCCTGGAAGAGCATGAGTATCTGCATGTCTTTGTCGGCCAGTGCGATCAGGATCCTGTGCCGGACCCTGCGGAGGCGGATGCCTGGCAGTTCATCTCGTTGGCCACTCTGCAGCACGACATGCAGGCACAACCGCAACGGTATGCGCCCTGGTTGCATGAGGTATTACCGGCGTTGTTGCGACACATGGATCGCTGACGGTTGAGTGGCGGTTGGCAGATGGTTCCTTTCAGCGGGCTGGTCACCCTCCATCGAGTACGCGTTGAGCCGGGGTATGCCCTTCCGGGACCGCTCAAGCCGTCCCTGGTCGCTCGCGCTTTGGCCCCTTCGGGACCGGCCCACCATCACAGATGGCGTGCGTTCGGCTGCGCGCAAAGCCGTGCTTTGCAAAACGCTTGCCTCACCCCTGGCCAAAGAGGTCCCTTCAGGGCATACCCCGGCTCAACGCTGGCAGTAGATTCAACGCACGGTGGTTATAGCAACTTTCTGGAGGAACACAAGCCTACAGGGACGTATTTACGGCGGGTCCTGAAAAACTGTACCCGCCTCCCGAGGGCCACAACCACCAGACAAAAAAAACCGGAAAGCACTACAACTGAGCGCTTCCCGGCTTTCCACAATGAGCTCTACGGCTCGTCAATCCATCAGGCAATCCGCCAGATCAGCTTCGAATAATGTAGTCAAAGGCGCTCAACGCAGCTTTAGACCCTTCGCCGACAGCGATCACGATCTGCTTGTAGGGCACCGTGGTGACGTCCCCAGCAGCGAACACGCCGGGGATGGATGTTGCGTTGCGATCATCGATGATGATCTCACCGTGACGTGACAACTCCACCGTGCCAGTCAGCCATTCCGTGTTCGGTACCAGACCGATCTGCACGAAGACGCCAGCGAGTTCCACCGTGTGCGCCTCACCGCTGTTGCGATCCTTGTAGACCAGACCGTTGACCTTCTGGCCATCACCGGTGATCTCCGTGGTTTGCGCGCTGACGTGCACCGTCACGTTGGGCAGGCTGTGCAGCTTTTTCTGCAACACGGCATCGGCGCGCAGCTTGTCGTCGAATTCCAGCAGCGTGACGTGCTTGACCAGGCCGGCGAGGTCAATCGCCGCTTCCACGCCGGAGTTGCCACCGCCGATGACGGCAACATGCTTGCCCTTGAAGAGCGGGCCGTCGCAGTGCGGGCAGTAGGCGACGCCTTTGCCTTTGTATTCTTTCTCGCCGGGCACGTTCACTTCGCGCCAGCGAGCGCCGGTGGCGAGGATCAGTGTCTTGGTTTTCAGGCTGGCGCCGGAAGCAAATTGAACTTCATGGGGCGCGCCGTTTTCGCCGGGGATCAGTTTGTTGGCGCGTTGCAGGTTCATGATGTCCACGTCGTAGCTTTTGACGTGTTCCTCGAGTGCCACGGCCAGGTGCGGGCCATCCGTTTCCTGCACGGAAATGAAGTTCTCGATGGAGTTGGTGTCCAGCACCTGGCCGCCGAAGCGTTCTGCGGCGACGCCGGTATTGATGCCTTTGCGGGCGGCGTAGATGGCCGACGCCGCGCCGGCGGGGCCGCCACCGACAACCAGCACGTCGAAGGTGTCTTTGGCGTTGAGCTTTTCCGCTTCGCGTTTGGCGGCGCCGGTATCAATCTTGCCGACAATTTCTTCGATGCTCATGCGGCCCTGACCGAAATGTTCGCCGTTCAGGTAGACGCTGGGCACGGCCATGACCTGACGTTTGTCGACTTCTTCCTGGAACAGGGCGCCGTCGATGGCAATGTGGCGGATGTTCGGGTTCAGTACCGCCATCAGGTTCAGTGCCTGGACGACGTCCGGGCAGTTCTGGCAGGACAGGGAGAAGTAGGTTTCAAAGCTGAAGTCGCCTTCAATGCCCTTGATCTGTGCAATGACATCGTCGCTGACTTTCGGCGGGTAGCCGCCGACCTGCAGCAGTGCCAGTACCAGGGAGGTGAATTCGTGCCCCATGGGGATGCCCGCGAACACCACGCCGGTGTCTTCGCCGGGACGGTTCAGGGCGAAGGACGGTACACGTTGGTCGCTGCCGTCGGTGCGCAACGTGATCTTGTCGGACATCGGTTCGATATCCTGCAGCAGGCCGAGCAGCTCTCGGGATTTCTCGCCGTCGTCGAGTGTTGCGACGATTTCCAGCGGCGAAACGAGGCGCTCCATGTAAGCGTGCAACTGTGTTTTAAGATCCGCGTCCAGCATGTGAGGGGTCTCCACCATCAGGGTCAAAAGCAGTTAAGTGTATTTCAGATACAGCAACGCCCGGGGAAGCCGTCGCAGGGAACAGCCGTGCTGCTTGTGGCGGCAGGGCTACTGCGAGGGGTAAGGCCGACCCGGGCGAATTTTTCACCGCGCTGACGCGATTGCGTCAGCGCGTCTGGTCAACCGACTCAGATCTTGCCAACAAGATCCAGAGAGGGCTTCAGGGTTTTCTCGCCTTCTTTCCACTTGGCCGGGCAGACTTCGCCGGGATGGGCGGCAACGTACAGGGCAGCGCGCACTTTGCGCAGCAGCTCGGTTGCGTCGCGGCCAATGCCGCCGTCGTGCAGTTCGGCAATCTTGATGTGGCCATCCGGGTTGATGACGAAGGTGCCGCGTTCGGCGATGCCGTCAGCTTCGATCAGGACGTCGAAGTTGCGGGACAGGACGTGTGTCGGATCGCCGATCAGCGCGTACTGCACTTTGCTGATCGCATCAGAGGTGTCGTGCCAGGCTTTGTGGGCGAAGTGGGTGTCGGTGGACACGCCGTAGACTTCCACACCCAGCTTCTGGAATTCGTCGTACTGCTCGGCCAGATCTTCCAGTTCGGTCGGGCATACGAATGTGAAGTCGGCCGGGTAGAAGAACACCACGGACCACTTGCCTTTCAGATCGGCGTCAGACACTTCGATGAATTCGCCGTTTTTGAATGCAGTGGCTTTGAACGGCTGGACTTCGGTATTGATCAGCGACATTGAATACTCCTTCGGGGTTGCTGTTTGACTGGTGGTGATCATAGCGTCCTGTCGGCCATCTGTTTAATGCATTGCAGGTATGGCCGTAATAGGCGCTGCTTATCGCTCGGCGCACGCCGGACGAACACAATGAATCAGTGGCAATGTGGGGGCAACAGGCTGATTCACAAGGGATAGGGCCAGATTGCGCTGCTGTTCGTTTATTTATTGATCGTTTATGGCTTTTTGTGCACTCAAGTGGTGCGCAAGTGGTGTGCAAGCCGGTCCCGATCCATCGTCAGCTGGTGGAACTCGTCTGCCAGTTGTTCCGAGCGGGCGATGGTCTCGCCCCAGTAAGCGACTTTCTGTTCGTGGGACATGCGCCCGAAGTCCTTGCGATCCGGAATCTTGCCGTAGGGCAGGGCAGCGATCCAGGCCGGTGACGGGCACACCATGAGCACGTTCTCGTAGTGCTTTGGCCGGGCCCGGCGCCATTTCAGGCTCTTGTCGAACCAGCCGGGGGAGGCGTAGGGGTAGAAGTGCGGATAGAGCACCAGGCCGTCGTCGGTGAACGGGATGTCGAAATGATAATCCGTGATGCCGCCGTCGTAATAAATGCCCGGGCCCGCGCCGGCAATGTCCGGTACGCCACTGAGGACCAGGGGAATGGAGCCGGAGGCCAGTACCGCATCGCGCAAATTGTCGGCCGCCAGCGGCACGCGCCGGGTGGGCAGATCATTGATGTGGTAGAACGGCGGCTGCGCATCGGCGGCATGGAACAGAACCCGCTCGAAGAAGGCCCCGAGGGTGCGCCGGTGTACCGCGTTGGCCAGCGCAGTGACGCCCAGGCTGGCGGCCTGCAAGCCCCGCTGGCGGGCGGTGGTGATGCCCTTGGCGCGGGCCACGACCAGATTCAGCTTGATGTGCGGATTGCCCAGGACCTCCTGCGCTGCATCCGGGTCGGGCAGCACGGCTTGCAGCAGCACTTGCGAGCGTTCCGTGACTTCCGCCACGCTGATACCGCGCGGGTAGGCAATCTCCTGATAGGCGTGAGCGAAGGCCGCCGAGGCGGCGACCGGGTCCTTGCGAGCAAAGCAGGTAAAGCGCCATGCGCCGGCGGAGCTGCCGATCAGGTGCAGGGGCGCGTCGCGGTCGCGAAAGAATTCGCCGAACAGATACTGGTCCAGCTTTGCCAGGGCGAGCCACTTGGGGCCGCCGCTGGCGCCGACCATCACCGAGAAATCGGCTTGTCGCAGGCCGTGTTCAAGCAGGTGGGCCCGGGCTTTCGGGCCAGCTATCAGGCGCAGGTGCATAGCAACGTTTTTCCTTTATGGCTCTAACGTATGACCCTAGCGCACTTCCATGCCCGGCTGTGCGCCGCTGTCCGGGCTCAGCAGGAAGATATCCTCGCCGCCGGGGCCAGCGGCCAGCACCATGCCTTCCGACATGCCGAATTTCATCTTGCGCGGGGCCAGATTGGCGACCACCACGGTCAGGCGGCCTTCGATGTCTTCCGGCGCGTAACGGGCCTTGATGCCAGCGAAGACATTGCGGGTTTCATCGCCCAGATCCAGTGTCAGCTGGAGCAGCTTGTCAGCCCCGTCCACATGGGCCGCCTTGACGATGCGTGCCACCCGCAATTTGACGCGCAGGAAGTCGTCGATGCTGATGGTATCCGGGGTGCTATCCGTAACGGCCGTATTCTGGGCCGGGGTTTTTTTGGCTTTCTTTGCCGGCGCAGGCGGCTCAGCCGCTGCGGTGGTGTCCTTCGAGGCGGCCAGCATGGCATCCACCTGCTTGTTGTCGACGCGGCTGATCATGGCGCTGAAGCGCTCGATCTCATGATCCCGGAGCAGGGTGTCAGCATCGCGCCAGCTCAGCGGTGGGATACGCAAAAACGCTTCGGTCTTTTCCGCCAGCGCTGGCATGACCGGTTTCAGGTACAGCACCAGCAGGCGGAACACGTTCAGCGCGCTGGCGCAGACGGCCAGCACCTTCGCTTCGTTGCCGTCTTCCTTGGCGAGCTTCCAGGGCGCCTGGTCGTTGATGTACTGGTTGGCCTGGTCGGCGAGCATCATGATGTCGCGGATGGCCTTGCCGAACTCCCGCGCTTCATACAAGGCGGCGATACGCGGGGCAGCGGCCTGCACCTCGCGCACCAGCGCTTCGTTATCCAGCTCCGCAGGCAGGCGCCCGCCGAACTTGTGCACGAAGTTGCCGGTGCGGCTGGCGATATTGACGACCTTGCCGACCAGATCCGCATTGACCCGCAATACGAAGTCTTCCAGGTTCAGATCGAAATCATCCACGCCCTTGCCCAGTTTGGCGGCGAAATAATAACGCAGGTATTCCGGGTCCAGATGTTCCAGATAGGTGCTGGCCTTGATGAAGGTCCCGCGGGACTTTGACATCTTGGCGCCGTTGACGGTGACGAAACCGTGCACATGCAGCGCCGTAGGTTTGCGCAACCCGGCGCCTTCGAGCATGGCAGGCCAGAACAGGCCATGGAAATTGACGATGTCCTTGCCGATAAAGTGATGCAGCTCGGTGGTGCTGCCTTCGCGCCAGTACTCGTCGAAGTCCAGCCCGTGCTTGTCGCAGTAATGACGGAAGCTGGCCATGTAGCCCACCGGCGCGTCCATCCAGACGTAAAAGTACTTGCCCGGCCAGCCGGGAATCTCGAAACCGAAGTAGGGGGCTTCGCGGCTGATGTCCCAGGGCTGAAGGCCGGCGTCCACCCATTCGCGCAGCTTGTTGGCCACGCTGGGTTGCAGGGCGTCGCTGTCGAGCCACTCGCGCAGCATGTTCTCGAAGCGCGGCAGATCGAAAAACAGCTGCGTCGTCTGCCGTTCTTCCGGCGTCGCGCCGCTGATGGTGGAGTAAGGCTTGATCAATTCCGCCGGGGTATAGGTGGCGCTGCACACCTCGCAGTTGTCGCCGTACTGGTCTTCTGCGCCGCATTTGGGGCAGGTGCCGCGCACAAAGCGGTCCGCCAGAAACATGCCCTTGACCGGGTCATACAGCTGGGTGATTTCTTTTTCAAGAATGTAGCCGGCATCCCGGTTCAGGGTGTAGACCTGCTCGGCCAGCACCCGGTTTTCGGGGCTGTGGGTGCTGTGATAGTGATCGTAGCGGATGAGAAAGCCATGAAAATCACGCTCATGCTCTGCCTGTACCCGGGCAATCTGCTCTTCCGGGGTGATACCGGTCTCTTCCGCCTTGAGCATGATGGCCGTGCCATGGGCGTCGTCCGCGCAGACGTAGATGCAGTGCTCGCCGCGCATCTTCTGGAAGCGCACCCAGATATCGGTCTGGATATGCTCAAGCATATGGCCCAGATGAATGGAGCCATTGGCGTAGGGCAGGGCACTGGTCACCAGAATCTTGCGTGGCGCGTCGGTCATGGTGCGGCGAATCCGTAGGCTGGAGATGGGCGCCCAATGATAAGGGTCAAGCGCCGGTGGTGCCACCCGCCTGCATCGGCGGGCAATCAGGATGGCGGCCAGGTTGGTTCAGGCGGGCCCGGCAGTGCTCTGGCGGCGGGTCGAGCGCAGGATCGCATCAATGACCTGGTCTCGGGAGACCGGTTTGCTCAGATAGTCGTCGACGCCGGCGTCCCGGGCTTGCTGGATATGGTCGCCGGAGGCATGGGCGCTCAGTGCGATGATCCAGCTGCGGCGCTCCTCTCCTGATTGAGAGCTCGGTTGAGGGCCCGATTGTGTGCCAGCTTGCTTGCCGGGTTGCGCGCCGCGTCGCGGGTCCTCTTGTTCCAGTGCACGAATGGCCCGGGTTGCCTCATAGCCGTCCATGATCGGCATTTCGCAATCCATGAATACGATATGCCAGTGACGGCGGCTGTTCTCGAAAGCCGCCAGCGCCTCCCGGCCGTTACCGACCAGCGTGGCGCGGATGCCGGCGGTCTTGAGAATGCTGTCGATCACCAGCTGATTGACGGCGTTGTCTTCGGCGACCAGTACGTTGAGCTGGCTCAACTCGTCCTGCTCGGCGGCACGCCTTTGCGCACGGCTTGTAGCGTTGGCCCCTGGTGCCGGATTCCGAGATGGCCCGGCGATCTGCCGGGTGAGCATTTCACGCAGGGCTTTTGCGCGAATGGGTGTGTCAATCAGCGGCGCGTCCAGGGGCAGATCATCACCTGCGGCGTCGCCCGCAACGCCAGCCAGAAGCAGAATGCGTGGGCGTGTTTCCGGAGACAGCTGTGCGAGATCATCGCGCAAACGACGATTGATCAGTATGGCATCGAAGGGCTGATGGGCAGCTGCGCGTCTCAAGCGCTCGTTGGCGCTGGCTACGTCGCGACAGTCTTCCACTTCCATGCCCCAGCGCGCTGCCATCTGCGACACGCTGAGACAGAACGGCGGCTCGGGATCGACCACCAGCAAACGCTTGCGCAGCAATGCCGGGACAGCGGTGGGCGCAGTGGCACAGCGACTCTGTACGGTGAACCAGAAAGTCGCCCCCCGGCCGGGGGAGCTGTTGACGCCGATCTCGCCGCCCAGCAGCTGACACAGTCGCTGGCTGATGGTCAGGCCAAGCCCGGCACCGCGCCGGCGCGGTGACGGTACGGTATTCGGGGTGCTGAAATCACGGAACAGCATGCGTTGCTGCGCATCGTTGAGGCCGCTGCCGGTGTCAGAGACTTCGAATTGCAGCAGACAACGTCCGTTGGCGTCCGGCGGCTGACGTAACGCAACATGCAGGGCAATCTGGCCGTGCTCGGTAAACTTGAAGGCATTGCTGAGCAGGTTGGTAATGATCTGTTTTACCCGTACCGGGTCGGTATGAATGATGGCCGGGACACGACTGTCGAGGTAGGTGTACACAGGAATATTGCGCTCCGCAGAGTGCAGGGCGAACAGCGACACGCAGTCATCCACCAGATCTTCAATGCGGACTTCCACCTCCTCCAGCTCGAGCTTGCCAGCTTCGATGCGCGAGTAATCCAGTATGTCGTTGATGACGGTAAGCAAGGAGCGGGTGGCTTCATGAATGGTATCCACATACTGCGACTGCTGGTTGCTCAAGGATGTGCGTTTCAGCAGATCTGTCATGCCGAGCACACCGTTCATTGGTGTGCGTATTTCATGGCTCATGGTGGCCAGGAACTCGCTCTTGGCGTGGTTGCGTGCACCGGCCTTGAACACCTCCATTTCCGCAAGCGCGCGTTCGTGCGCCGCGCCTGAATGCTCGGTCTTGAGCCGGTTGATGCGATAGGCCAGCGCGAACGACAGCAGGACGACCTCGATAAAGACACCTGCCTGGATCAGATACTCGGTGAAATTGTTGCGCGGCACCCAGCCCAGCTTGCTGATCGCCATGGTGGCGGTGCCGAGGATAAAACAGGTCCAGGCGAAGGTGAATATGCGGGCATCGGGGTCGCCTGCTCGCGTGCGCAGGACGCCCACCACCAGAATGGCCACGTCCATGGCCAGAATGGCAAGCACCGACAGGGGAATGATGATGTCTCGCCCGACGAAAGGCGTCAGCAATAGCAAAGCGATACCGAGGCGAACATGGAAGCGTAGCACCCGATGCAGCAGCGGTGCCCGCCGTGGCAAATCAAGAAAGTGTATCGTGAACAGTGGCGGTAATATCACAATCATCGGCAGCAGATACGGGGTGCCGTAGGTACTCAGCAATGGCATCCCTGGCCACAGGAAGCGTTGGGCAAAGCCGTGCAGGACAGCCAGAAACAGGGTGATGGTGAACGACCAGGCGACGTACAGCAGATAGGCTTTTTCCCGAATCGAGATATACAGAAACAGGTTGTAGAGAATCATCACCAGCATGCTGCCGAAGAACAGCCCTTGCAGTAGCAACGTGTTCTGCGCCCGGCGTTCCATCTCCGTGCGTTCCAGGACCGCGATGGGTGCCTGCATGCTGTAGGTCGTGCTGATCCGCAGGAACGCTTCGGCCTGCTCACCCGGGGCAAGCGTGATCGGAAAGGTGGGAAGCTGATACGGGTAAGGGCGCACGTCATAACGCAATGCGTGGCCGGCACGTGCTGTGTCGGTGACGCGGCCGTCCGGGTGACGCAGATAGAAATCCACTTCCCCCACCAGCGCACTGCCGAGCTGCAGCAGCCAGCGTTGCTCGGCTGTCGCCCCGTTGTGCAAGGGCAAACGAAACCAGCAGATGTCACGGGTAAAACCGAAATTGGGGATACGCCGCCCGACCTCCTGCCATGTATGGGCGTCGGGGTGGGCCAGCACGGTTTCCGGCGACAGGTCTTCCTCCGGAGCACAGACATAGGTACTGCGGGAGTGCGCTTCCGTATAAGCCAGCTGCGCCTCGGTGAGCACCATGCCCTGAACGGGGAAGGCGCACAGCATCAACAGCAGCATCGCTGGCAGGGCCAGGCACAACGACCGACCCGGCCGGCTCTGCCATGCCGGTCCCGTGGAGAGCCTGTTTCCCTGGCTCACGACCCACCTGGTGGCCGTGTCAGTCATTCGTTGCATCCCGCCCCCGAATCTGGCCCGAGACTGCACGCGGCGGAGCGCCGGCAGTCTTGGTACTTTATTCCTATCCGTTTATGGTAGCGGGCGGCGGGTCCGGCCACAAATCCTTTCAGACGCGCCTTCACGTCCCCGGTGGCGTCGTGCAGCCATATGGCGCTATCGTGCCAGGGGGATTGAAGAAGGCTGAAGGGGAGTGACAGCTGTGAGGGTACAGGGATTTTCAGTAGGGCCGATTGTCGGCGAATGCGGTACCACCCGGGTGCGAATTTTCGGGCGTGCCGCCATGGCGGCGGTCACTGAGCCGCGCAAGGCGATGTGGGGGCGGATTCAGTGGCGACCTCGCGACCAGTCGCACTGGAGCGCACCGCGCCCGTTCCGCCTGAATGCCAATTTTGACGGCAGCGGCATCGTTGTTCTCACCGACCTCCAGCCGGGGTGTGAATACGTCTACCGCGCAGGCTGGGTCAGCGACCCGCAGGCGCCGGACACTGCACTCGACTGGCAGCAGGCCAGCGAGGGCAGCTTCCGCACCGCGCCCGCAGATCCGCAAGCCCCGGTCAGTTTCCTGTTCGGCTCCTGCAGCTACCGCTTCTTCGACCTGGGCGGGCGCCTCTCTGACGACCGCGCAGACAAGACCTTTGCGGCAATGCAGGCAAACCAGGCACGTGAAGGCGCCGCCGATTTCGTCCTGTTCTGCGGCGACCAGATCTATGCCGATCCCCTCAATCGCCTTGGCGCGATCAGCTCCGAAGAGTCGTACCTGCAACGTTACCGTACCGCGTTCGGCCAACCCGCCATGCGCAGCCTGATGGCGCGCACACCGACCTACATGATCCTCGATGACCACGAAATCGAGGACAACTGGCCGGCCTCGGCCTCAGCGCGAGACTGGGTGGAAAAATTCCCTGCCGCTATCAAGGCCTACCAGATCTACCAGGCCTCCCACAGCCCGGCCATGCCACTGGGGCCGGAAGGGCTGTACCTCGACCAGGACCCGGACCATCTCTGGTACCACTTCAGCCACGGCTGCATGGACATGTTTGTCATGGATGTGCGCACAGAGCGACAGTTGGCGGGCAGCCCGGCACAGCGCTGGATGATCTCCCCCGAACAGGAACAGGCACTCGCGGACTGGCTGCTGCAATCCCCGGAGCGGGTCAAATTGATCGTCTCGCCGGTAGTGCTGTTCCCCGACAACCGGCCGCTGTTTCGTGGCGGGGATGCCTGGGAGGGTTTCGTGCATCAGCGTACCCGCATTCTGGAGATCATCCGCCGCCACAAACTGCCCCGGGTGGCCTTCGTCTCCGGAGATGTCCATGCCTCTCTGGTGGCCGCCCTGACCTGCAGCGGCCGCCGCGCACCGCTGGCGCACAGCCTGGTCAGCTCCGGCCTGTTCTGGCCCGCAGCGCTGCTGCCATTTCGCTGGTACGCGCCGATGATCCAGCGCCAGGGCAGGTTGGCAACCAGCAGCGTCTGGTCACGCATGCTGGCGCGCATTGCGGGGCTGTCGTTGTCTCGCTACAAGGTATCTCTGCTCAGCGGTGTCTACAGCCGCGATGCCTTTGCGCGGGTCACGGTAACGCCGGAGGGATTCGAGTTCTGTCTCTACGACCGGCGTGGTGATCCGTTGCCTGCAATGACGGTGCGGCGCTCCTGGCTGGCGCCGGAGTAGCCAATGGCTGGCGGGATTTGTCGGTAATGGCTTACAAGAATTGTCGGCAATGTCCTGCATGCGGGTCGTCTTTGAGGGGCTATGCTTTGTCTCACTCAAGGATGAGTAAGCGAACACGGAAGTTCCACTTCATCGACCACGGGGTTATTGACCACCCCGAACAAAACAGCCTGAAACAATTGCCCGCGACCCAGCGGGCTTTTTTTGTCCATCTCGCATTGGCGGGAAAGGGGAGTGGTGTTTTCCATTCTTTGTTGGTTGGGTGGTTATGGCCCTCGGGGGGCGGGAAAGGTTTTCAGGACACGCCGTGGACCCATCCCTAGGGGCTTGGTTTCGGCATCCTGCCTCAAACAGTCCTGAAAACCTTTCCCGCCCCCCGAGGGCCGTCACGCCCAGCCTGGTTAACAGCTCCCAGCCAACTGGCGGTTTTGTTCCTCCAGAAAGTTGAGACAAGCCACCAGACTTCAAATCTCCTGCCAGCGTTGAGCCGGGGTATGCCCTGTAGGGACCTCTTTGGCCAGGGGTGAGGCAAGCGTTTTGCAAAGCACAGCTTTGCGCGCAGCCGAACGCACGCCATCTGTGATGGCGGGCCGGTCCCGAAGGGGCCAAAGCGCGAGCGCCCAGGGATGGCTTGAGCGGTCCCGGAAGGGCATACCCCGGCTCAACGCGCACTCGCTGGAGGGTGACCAACTCGACCAACAGACTCCTCGCCTGCCGGGTAGACGACAAACTTCAGTGCGTGGTGACAGCCTGCACAAGCACCCACGGGGCGATCACGACGGCCCAGACTTCCTGCTCCGCAGCCAGCCACTCGGCACACAGGTCATCACTGACCCGCGCCACACGATCATCCTGCATCCAGGCCTGTACCTGCGCCCGGTTGTCCTCCGCGAATGCCGTGGCGACACTGACCAGATCCAGACCGGGATCAATCGTGATGGTCTGGCCGCGCGCGAAGAAAGGTTGCAGCTCGTGCCAGGGGATACGAGCGGTTTCCTGATTCAGGCGGGTACTGAGATTGTCGATCTCGCTCATCACGGCTTCCTTCATCGCTGCACCATGGTTTTTGCTGCGGCCAGAATGGTCGCCGGGTCCAGGTCACCGGGTACCCGGACACCGCGTTCTACTGCCTCGCGGCTGCGAATCTGATCCAGCCAGCGCTGCAGATGGGGCAGGTCGGTGATATCGATACCGGACCAGGCGTGGGTGCGGGCCCAGCACCAGTTGGCGATGTCGGCAATCGAGTAATCGCCTGCCAGGTATTCATGCGTTTCGAGGCGGTCGTTCAACACGGTGAGCAGCCGTTTTGATTCGTTCTGGTAGCGATCAATGGCGGTCTGGATCTTTTCCGGCATGTAGCGAAAGAAGACGTTGGCCTGGCCCATCATCGGACCGACGCCGCCCATCTGGAACATCAGCCACTGCATGACGGTGGATCGGCCTTTCACGTCGGTGGGCAGCAGTTGGCCGGTTTTCTCGGCCAGATAGACCATGATGGCGCCGGATTCGAATACCGGAAAGTTGCCTTCATCCCGGTCCACGATGGCGGGGATGCGGCCGTTGGGATTGATGGCGAGGAAGTCCGGTTTTTTCTGGGCGCCGCTCATCAGATCCAGGGCGATGACCTCATAGGGCAGGGCCATTTCCTCGAGGGTCACGGACGCTTTCCAGCCATTGGGGGTGGCAGCGGTGTAAAGATCAATCATCGTGGGCTCCGGCAGATTCAGTGCACAGTGAGTATGCGCGAGGCAGGGGGTATCGCCAACCCGTGCGGCGTTGGTCTGGTCATGTGCGGTGATCGGTGTGTCTGCGACAATAGGGAAAACAGGCCGCGCGCCGGATCAGCAGAGGGGCCGGGCGCAAGGATGGAAGGAGACAGGGTTTGCCTGAATTGGTCTGGCACAGATCGGCAGCACCGGTGGCCACGCTGGTGTTCGCGCACGGCGCCGGTGCGCCGATGGACAGTGATGTGATGCAGCGTCTGACGGCGCTGTTTGTTGCCCGGCGTATCACGGTGGTGTGCTTCGAGTTTCCCTATATGCAGCGGCGCAGGGAGGATGGCCGTCGGCGGCCGCCGGATCGTCCTGATGTGTTGCTGGAATGCTTTGCCGAGGTGCTGGCCGAGGTGAGATCCGCGCTGCGAGAGGCAGGGGATGGGGCTGCGCATCGCCCCGTGCTGATCGGCGGCAAATCCATGGGCGGGCGCATGGCGACCCTGCTGGCGGCGGACCCGGCCCGGGGGGCGGCACCGGATGGCGTGGTGTGCGTGGGGTATCCGTTTCACCCGCCAGGGAAGCCCGAGCGTCTGCGGCTGGATCACTGGCCGGCATTGCAGGTGCCGGTCCTGATTTGCCAGGGAGAGCGGGATACATTTGGTACGCGCGAGGAGGTGGCCGGGTACGCGTTGGGCGCGCAAACGCAGATGTGCTGGCTGGTAGACGGTAACCACGATCTGAAGCCGAGGAAGGTCAGTGGCCTGACCCACGATGACAATCTGGCGCAGGCTGCGGAGGCGCTGGCGAGTTGGCTAGGTTCCCTAGCAGGTTGCGGCAAAGAGCGCGGCGCGGTCAGGCTGAAAATGTAAGCCAGGGCTTACATGAATATGGGGGAAAAGCTGACGTAAACAGGTGCTATCCTCCTACCGTCTTCACCTCTTTTCAACTTGCCTGCAGGCCATGAAAATGACCGTTGCCAGGCCGGTTTGCCGGAATGCCGCTGTGGCGCACCGCCGACCACAGCAAGGACCACAGCAAGGATCGCAACATGGAACACTGCCGTTACCACAGTCGCCAGGGGGCCTCCTGGCATTGTCCGGGTTGCCAGACCCATTTCTGCAATACCTGTATCCCGGGTGGTGAGGAGAACTTCCGTGCCGGTCAGCCACGCTGTCCGTTGTGCAGCACCTCGCTGGCCTACCTGGGGGAGGGGCGGAAACCCGAACCGTTCTGGCGCATGGGGCCGCGTTTCTTTGCCTATGGGCTGCATCCCCGGGTATTGCTGTTTGGTCTGCTGGCTGGCTGGGCGGGTGCCTGGCAGGGTGGGCTGGCCAGCGGTGTGCTGTCCTTGTTCCTGTACGGTCTGTTGCTGTGCTATGGCCTGTTGATTGTCTCGGCGGTCGCCGCTGGCGACTGGGAGCCGCCTTCCATGGCCGAGGCAATGGATCACGGCAATCTGTTCGTGCGTCAGATAGCCGTGCTGGTGCTGATGTTCGTGGTGCCGCTGTTTGTACTCACCCAGGTGCTATGGCTCGGGCTCGGGTTGCTGGTGCTGACCACGGTGGCCTTGCCCGCCAGTGTCATGCTGTTGGCGCTGAGCCGGTCGGTCACTGTGGCGCTCAATCCGCTGCTCTGGCTGAAGCTGATGTTTACCATTGGCTGGCCTTACCTGCTGCTGTGGCTGGCGCTGCTTACCGTCAATTCTGCACCGCAAGTGGTCGGCAGCCTGTTTGCGGGCGCGCTGGGGAATGCCGTGGTCCAGGTGCTGCTGGGTGCGTTGGCGGTGTACGCCAGCGTGGTGGCCTACGCCATGATGGGCTATGTGCTGCATGAGCGGGGTGACCGGCTGGGCTTGTCCGCCACGCAAGCGCGGGGAAAAAGTCTGGCGCCGGACGAATACGAGCGGCGTGAAGCGCTGGGGTTGAGTCATATCTATGCCCGCGAGGGGCGCCTGGATGACGCCCGGCAACGGCTTGAAGCGGTGCTCAACCAGCAGCCGAATGATCGGGGCTTGCATGATCAGTTACACCGGGTGCTGCGCTTGCTGAAAAAAGACAAGGCACTGGCCCTGCACACCGAACGTTACTGTCGTTTGCTGGTTGCCCAGGGCTATGGTGGCTCTGCCGCGGGTGTGGTGCGGGCGACCCGGCAAGAGCTCAAGGGATTCCGGCCCGAGGACCCGGCGCTGTGCCATCAGTTGGCCGAGCAGCTTGCCGAGCAGGGCCATTGGCGGGATGCGGCACAGCTGCTGGTCAATATGCACCAGCGCGCACCAGATTATCGGGGGCTGGGCGATGCGTATGTCCTGTTGGCCCGGGTCTATCTGGAAGGCGATGATCGGCTGCCTCAGGCGCAGCAGTTAATGCAGTTTGTGGCGACACGCTTTCCCGACAGCCACGCCAGCGAAGCGGGTCGGCAGGTGCAGGATCTGCTCGCACGTACGGTGAATATTCAGGCCTTGTCTGCCGGTGACGCGTCTGCCGGTGACGTGCCGGACGACACCTCTCCGGCAAGCTGCTGAAGGAGCCGCTCCAGACGGGGATGCTGCCAGTTGTCCTGGTCGCGCAGGGTCGTGGCCAGTGCGCGACTCTGGCGCCAGTCTCGACGGCGCAGGCACAGCTCCGCCAGCATCAGCCGGTAAGGGGGTGGCAATGTCACGTCATCGCCACCCAGCTCATGAAAATGCCGCCAGAGCTGCGACAACTGGGCGTCAGAAATCTGTCGCGCATGGCGCGCCTTGAGGCTGGCAGCGAAGCTGTGCTGCAGCCGGGCATGGTCCAGTTGCGCTGCGGTATCCATCTCGAAAAATCGCAATGGCATGTGGTCGGGGGTGCGCGTCAGATGTTGCTGCGCCAACGCCAGTGCCTGGCCAAACTCCAGTGACTCCGCCAGTCTCAGCACCCCCGCGGGTAACGCGTCATCCGGAAGCGCGGCAGCCGCTGGCTCATCACCGGGCCGGATGATGTTCGGTTGCAGGGTCTGCCACAGCATTGCCAGCCCGAGGCCGGTGACCAGGCCGCCAGCATGGGCCATATAAGCGACATTGCTGACGGAGGTGAAGTGCTGGACCAGTTCCCAGCCGAACCAGAGGGGAAAGACCATCAACGCTGAGGCGCGGAAGCTGCCGAAGACGAAGCCGAGCGTATAGAAGAACTCCACCCTCCGGTGACGATAAGTGGCAACATAGATGCCCATTAATCCGGCGATGGCACCGGAAGCGCCGACCAGCGGAATCATGCTGTTGGGAAAAAACAGGATAAATGCCGCGCCGGCCCCCAGACCACTGGTCAGGTACAGCCCGAGCAGTCGCGTGGCGCCCCAACGGCGCTCCAGCGGAAAGCCGAAAAGCAGTAAAAAGGCCATATTGCCGACCAGGTGCAGGACGCCGCCGTGCATGAACTGGCTGCTGAACAGGGTGGTCAGTGTGGGCTCCGCAGGGGTCAGTCCCCATCTGAGCCAGCTGATCTGCCCCCGCTGGCGCGCCATGGCGCTGCGCGCTTCTTGCCAGGCAGCCGGTGGCGCTTCCGTCGCCCAGTGCGCGTGTACCGCTGCATCAAATTCCCGGTCCATCCAGCCGCGATAGAGCATCACCTGCTCCCGGTACCGCGCATCCAGCGTCACCATGGCGGCGTCATCGGTATAGCGCAGCCATAGCGGCCATTCGTAGTCAGTGAGCAGCTCGGTGTCGACGGTGTTGGTGAGACGCTCCAGCACACGCTGGTCATGACTGCTGCTCCAGGCAAACAGCAGTGTATTGGCTGCAATCAGCAGCAGGCACAGCCAGGGCGGCCGGCGCCAGTCGATGCGGTCTTCAACAGGTATCAGAAACATGGCAGGCCATGACAGTACGTTATTATTGTGGTGATTTTTTTCGGATCAGCACGGCAGTGCGCAGCCGATTGCGACCAAAGCGCGCCATGCGGTCGAAGTCTGCACGGGCAATCGGCAGATACTGGCAGTCCATATCCGTCTGTATGCCATCTTCCGGGTCTGGATCGTGCAGGTAAAGAAAATCCTCATCGAACGCGGACAGCACCACCCAGTGCGGGGTACGTTTGCCATCCATCTGCCAGGTGGAAATCATGATCAGCGGAATGGCGCCTTCCTTCAATGCCTTCGTCAGAACCTGCTGGGTGATTTCGCGGTGGTGCACGGTGATGCCTTCCTGTTTGGCCTTGCGCACAAAATCCTTGTGCACCAACTCGATAATCAGTTTTTTCTCTTCGTTGCGCACACTGTCAACAAACAGCGGCCCCGGTTGGCTGATCCAGACTTCCGCGTCATAGTCGCGCGCCACGGCCGCCAGTGCGAGGCCGAGCGGATGGCAGCCACCATGGCCGGCGGTCATGAAGATGGTGGTGGCTTCGCGCCAGATTTGCAGCTCTTCGCGCTGGCGCAGTTTCAGCGCCGGGTCCAGCGCCCGCATGGCCATCATCAGCGAGGCCGGGCCGCAGGTGAAATCCGTGGTCTGCCGATACCAGGGCACGGGCCGCTGCCACAGGGTGGCATCGAAATGGCGGATGCGTTTCTGATAACGCAAGGCGTCCTGGTGGTCTTCGTAGTAATCCCGGTACTCACCAAAACGCAGATAGCCCATGCTCTCGTACAGCGCGATGGCGGTGGTGTTGTCCTTGCGCACTTCCAGGCGCAGGGAAATGCGCTGGGCATCCAGCGCGGCGCGCTCTGCCGCTTCCACCAGGCGCCGCCCCAGGCCCGCGCCACGGCAGGTATCGCTGACCGCGATGGAATAGAGCCGCGCCATGGAGGTGCCCCGGTGCAGTATCACCAGCACGTAGCCGACCAGTGCTGGCAGGGTTGCGTCGGCGCTCTCTTTCTCAGCGCTTTCTTTTTCGGCGCTCTCTTTCTCAGTACCCTCTCTTTCCGCAATTATGAGCGCTGCATGCTCGCTTGCGAGCCAGCGGCGCAGGCTGCGGCGGCTCAGGCGATCGGATGCGAAGGTGCGTTTTTCCAGCGCTTCCAGTGCATCCAGATCTTCGCTGCGCCCGCGGCGTAATTGTATGGCCTGGGTGTGGCGCAAGGTGGGGCTCATGATGTCAGCCCTGCCAGTGCAAGGCCGACGACTTGTCGGGCGCGGAACAACACCAGTTCACGCCACTGCGGCGCGTCGGGACAGAAGTGATGGCGCATGGCCTGTTTGACCGCGCGGGTTGCCGGGCTGTGCCAGTCCGGCATGCCATGCTGATGCAACCGGTGATCGGCCAGGATCACCTCGAACAGGGTGTCCGTGGCGAAGCTGCCGAATTCCAGCGTCACGAAGCAGCTTTGCGCGTCCATGATGGCGTGCCAGGCGTAATCCAGAAGCCCGGCCTTCGGCACGGAAGAGGAGGTACCGGTTGCCGGCAGGGTGACGGCGTCGCCGTACCAGCGCCGCGCCGTCGCGGTGCCCGCGCTGTCCGGCGCATGGTCGCAGATCACCTCGCCATAGCCGTAGGGGCCCAGGCCGGTGTGCAGATCAATGACTGCCAGCTGGCGAGTCGCCAGGCGATGCTCCTGGATCAATGCCTGGATCAGATGGTTGGCTGCTGCCGGCGCCTGGCCGCCGTAAAACGGGCCCAGCGGGTCCGTGTACTGGCCGCCGCTGATGGCGATTTCCAGCGCGGTACGGCCGTGCTGCCGCTCGAAGGTGTGCAGCTGTTGCTGGCGTACTTCCCGCGATGTGCCGAGTAGCGCATCACGCAAGACGTTGTAACCCGGGTTCTCCGGCAACGGATGACGGAAATCGACAAAATTGCGGTTCAGGTCAATGCCTTGCTGATCACAGCGGCGCAGCCAGGCCGTGCCCCAGGGATTGAGCAGATGCACCATCAGGCAGGCGCAGTCAGGCGGCAGTGTCAGGCTGCCATCGGCCATCTGTTGCAGCAGATACTGCTGTATTGCCGAGCCTGCCAATCCTTCCACACCATGGGTGCCGGACATCAGCACCAGCACCCGCGACGCATCCTCCGGCCCTGACCACACGCTGTGACTTTCCAGTGTCTCGCCGTCTGGCCCACGCTCTGCGCCTGCATGGGCGCGCAAGACGCCCTGGCCGGCAGCCAGCGCCAGAAAGCGCTGTCTCGCTTCAGCATAGCTCGCAGGAAAGGAGAAAACGGAAGGGTGCCAAGCTGACATGACGTTAACCGCAATGTGATGGTCGAAGGCGATATACCGACGTTGCCGCCGATACTGATACGGGCCAGTGTACCAGCAGTCTCCGATGTATTGCGCTGCCAACAGGGCGGCGTTCGCGCCCGGCAGTCAGTCCGGTGTTTCGGTGGTCACCGTCACCATCTCACCGTTGTGATCCACAACATACAGGCTGCCGTCGCTGACGTTCACCTGCCAGGTGAAGTTGCGCGGCAGGTTGCGTGCCAGCATGTCCACCGACTCCCAGGGCAGCACAACGATCTGCGCCCGGCTCATCTTGCGGATGTCCTTCTCGTTGCGCTTCCACCATTGCGCCCATTGCCGCCCGTAAGGCAGCACGGTGACGCGCGCGGCCTTCAGGCAGGCCTTGCGCACCCGGTCGGCGTCCGGCTCGCCCACGTCGACCCAGTGGGCGATATTGTCGTGCAGGTCCTTCGCCAGCAGGTCCGCCTCATCGCGGGTGGAAATGCCGCTGCCGAATGTCAGCGGCGGGTCCGGGAACAGGCACCAGGCCAGCACCCGCGCGACCATGCGCTCCGGCGTTTCCGACGGATGCAACGCCAGCGTCAGCCGTTCGTGACCGAAGTGATTACGGTCAGTGTCTGCAATATCCAGGCTGGCGTGAAAAATGGTCGAGCTCAGTGCCATGAGGGTTCCTGATGGTGGTTGTCTGTCAGATCACTTGCGGGGCGGTTTTTCGGTGACCCACAGGTGGATGGTGCCTTCCACAACCACGGTACCGTCGACACGCCGGGCGGTCACGGTCACCGGGACTTCCGGGCCCTGTTCCCAGGCACCCGGCGCGACCTCGGCAGTGACCGTGATGTCGCTGTCCGCCTTGGCGGTATAACGTACATCCATGCCCTTGGGGATCCAGCGCAGGTGTGCCGGAATGGAGGCTTCCGCCACCACGCCCATGGCGAATTCCAGCCCGTTGCAAATGGCAATGACGTGCACGGTGCCGATATGGTTTTCCACCGCACGTCGCTTTTTCAGTGTCGCTTCGCAGTAGTCCTGTCGCAGCGTGACGATGCGCGGGCGCACCGTGCCGAAGTAGGGCGCTTTGCGACAGATGGCCATGGCGAACAGCGTTTTGCCGACGGGGAGGGCCTCCATTTTCTGGTACATCGCCAGAACCTTGTTGGGTGCTTGACTCATTGGTACGTCCTCACTGCCTGATTTGATCGGCTATTGTCCACGTCCGTCAGGCCAGAAGGAAGCGACATCTGCTAGACTTCTGCGCTTTCCGTGCGATCAAGGTGCACCATGTCAGACGTTCTTTTTCACTGCGACGGCCCCGATTATCTGCCTACGCCCGCCACCGGCAGCCCCTGGCACCCGAATATGTTGCACGGTGGTGCCGTAGCGGGATTGTTCGGGCATGTGCTTGAGGAAAATATCGCGGATTATGCTGATTTCCGCCTCGGTCGGTTGACCATGGACCTGCTGCGCCCGGTGCCCCGGCAGCGCCTGCGGGTGGAAACGCAACTGCGGCGAGACGGCGGTCGCCTCAAGGTATTGCAGCTGGACATGTACCAGGGCACGACATTGGTGGCATCGGCTTCAGCCGTGCTGCAGCGCGCCCATCAGATCGCCTTGCCGGCGCACGTACCGCGTCCGCAGGCGCCGCCGCCTGGGCCGGAAGGTCTGGCACAGACAGATATCCAGGCCATGCTGGACGCCAAGGGGCTGAAGATTCCCCGCGGGCTGCATTCCCGGGTGGCGGTCCGTGCGGTGACCCCCTGGAACGAATCCGGCCAGGGCACCAGTTGGTTGCATCTGCCGGTCACCATTGTCGAGGGGCAACCGTTGAGCGCGATGGTCCGTGCCGCAATGCTCAGCGATCTGGGTAACGGGGTGGCCCAGCTCAACCTGGGCAATGCTACCGGCACCATCAATGCGGACATCAACCTGTCTCTGTATCGCTATCCGGTGTCCGAGTGGCTGGCGATCCGGGCGGAGACCCAGTTGCAGGACAATGGCCTGGGCCTGGTGCACGGGGAGCTGTTCGATACGCAGGGGGCTTTCGGCCACGTCACCCAGGTCGTGCAGACCTACGGCGAATACGCAGGATGACGGCTGACGTACTTTACCGGCACACGGATTTTCTGGCTCTCAACAAGCCAGCAGGCGCGAGCATGCACAGTGAAGATGGCCCTGGCTGGGTGGTCGCGGTCAGTCGTGCCCTGGGTGAATCGCTGTTACCCGTACACCGTCTGGACCGGGCAACATCCGGACTGGTATTGCTGGCCCGACACCGTGACGCGGCAGCAGCACTGGGCGAGCTGTTTGCCGGGCGCCGCATCGACAAGACCTATCTGGGTATCAGCGCACGACGCCCGGTAAAAAAAATGGGGCTGGTGGCCGGTGACATGGTGCGCAGCCGTGACGGCAACTGGCGCCTGACGCGGGACCAGCAGCATCCGGCGCTGACCAGTTTCATCTCCGCTGCCGCTGGCGACGGCCGCCGCGCTTTCTGGCTGAAACCCTGGACCGGGCGAACCCATCAATTGCGCGTGGCAATGAAGGCCATGGGCGCGCCGCTGCTGGGTGATGAGCGCTACGGCGGCGCCCCCGCGGCACGTCTGGCGCTGCATGCCTGGACGCTCTCCTTTCTCTGGCAGGGCGAGATGATGCATTGCCTGGCACCACTGCCGAGCGACGACGCTTTTGTGCATCCGGTATTCCAGGATCAGGCGCGTGAGTGGCTTGCCCTGCAGCAGTCCGATGCGACACCTCACCCTGCAGCTCACTGGACAAGACCCGCCGATGCGCTGCTGGCGCGGGTCGGCATGGAGGACGATACGTGGCAGTAGTCTGGCGTGCCGGCCGTGACGGGGTGGAATACGAAGTACGCCGTCACGGCCGTACATTACGTCTGTATGCCAACGGTGTGCAGCATTCGGAATTTCACCCGCAGCGTCTGGTGACGGGCAGTGTGTGGGACTTGTTGTGGTTGCCCGCGCTGCTGACCACGCCGGATACCTTGCGTCGGGTGCTGGTGCTCGGTCTGGGCGGTGGCAGTCTGATTCCGCCGCTGCGCAAGCTGGTAGACCCGGATCTGATGGTGGCGGTGGAGCTGGACCCTTTGCATCTCGAAGTCGCGGAGACGCACTTTGGTGTCAAGGCATTTGGTGTCGAAACCTTTTGTGCGGACGCGGTGAAATGGGCGGCGGCCTACGAGGGGCCGAAGTTCGATCTGGTCATCGAGGATCTGTTTGCACCGGCGAACAAGCAGGTGACGCGTGCTGTGGCGGCGGACAAGCGCTGGTTGAAGCAACTGGATCAGTTGGTCAGCCCGACGGGCATGCTGGTCATGAATTTTGGTGAGTGGCGTGAGTTCAGTCGCAGTGAGGCGGCGAAAAAGCCGCGGGGGTGGGCCAATGGTTATCGATTGGCGACGCCGGATTGCCACAATGCGGTAATCGTGTGGACGCGGCAGAGTACCAGCAGTAATGCGTTGCGGCGGCGGGTGCAGTCGGAGCCTGAGCTGGCGGATGCGCTGAGTCTGGAAGAGTTGCGGTATACGATTCGCAAGTTGTTTTGACTGGTTGTTTTTTTCCATTCTGTTTTGGTTTGGTGGTTGTGGCCCTCGGGGGGCGGTAAAGGTTTTCAGGACACGCCGTAAACCCATCCCTGGGGGCTTGGTTTCGGCATCCTGCCTCAAACAGTCCTGAAAACCTTTCCCGCCCCCCGAGGGCCGTCACGCGCAGCTCGGTTAACAAGCCGGAAGCCAACTGACGGTTTTGTTCCTCTAGAAAGTTGATAAAACCACCATACTTCGAATTTCCTGCCAGCGTTGAGCCGGGGTATGCCGTGGAGGGACCTCTTTGGCCAGGGATGGCCAAAGCGCGAGCGACCAGGGATGGCTTGAGCGGTCCCGGAAGGGCATACCCCGGCTCAACGCGTACTCGATGGAGGGTGACCAACTCTGCTGAAGGGACGGCAGCCTGTTTTCCAACAGGCGCCAAATCCATCACGTTTGCAAAGGCTGCTACGGAGCCGCGATGAATCCGGGAACGGCTTCAGTTTTCACCACGCAGGGCGGCCAGGTGATAGCCGGGGTTTCTCTCGTGGGGTTCGATCAGTGCGATCTTGCCCGGGTCCTGGCCATCCAGTGTTTGCAGTAACACACGGTAGGCGAGGACGGCCTGGACATAGTCGCGGGTTTCGCTGAAGGGAATGGATTCGATCCAGACATCGAACGGCAGCGTCTGGTCGCTCAGCCAGTCATCCACTCTGTGGCGTCCGGCGTTGTAGGCGGCCAGTGCCAGCAGGCGGTTGCCCTGATAGCGCGACAGCAGGTCTGCAAGGTAGGTGCTGCCGAAGCGGATGCTGAGTTCGGGAACATAGAGGCCGTCGATATCGGGCGCCGGTTCTTCCAGCCAACCGGCAATATTTTCGGCGGTGCCGGGCATGATCTGCATCAGCCCACGTGCGCCAACCGGGGATACGGCGTGGCTGTGGAAAGCACTCTCGCGACGGGCGAGCGCCATCAGCAGATAGGGGTCCATGTCTTTTTCTTTTGCTACGGCAACAAAGGCGTTCTTGTAGGCATGCGGGAAGCGCCAGTTGAGGACATTGTGTGCGCCGGCGTGTATGGCGGCGTCGACCACCAGCGGGTACCACTGTTGTTCAAGGCCATAGTTGGCCAGGGCGTGGGCGTTGGCATTGTTGCCCCGGCGCAGGAGCAGGAGCCATTCGTCGCGGGCCAGTGCAGGTTCATCAATCGCCAGCAGCAAAGCGATGCGGGCCAGGGCGTCTTCGTTGCCCGGGGCCGGGGTTGCCGGGGCCGGTGCATGGTGCAGTGCATAGGGTTGGCCGATGCGGTCGGCGGCGGCAAAGCCCCAGAAGTTGCGACGCCCGGCGGCTTTTTGCCAGGAGAATACGGCCAGTTCCGGTTCGCCGGTCGCCTCGTAGGCGCGCCCGAGCCAGTATTGCCAGCGGGCGTTTTCCTGGGCGTCGGCGGGGAGCCGGGCAATCCAGGCAATGACGTGGTGCCAGCGTTGTTCAATGATGGCGCGGCGGGCGCGTTGCTCGAGCATGGCTTCGCTGCCGTGGGCCAGCAGCCAGCGGTCCAGCCAGGCGCGATTTTCCGGCAGGTCGCGGATGGTGGAATAGAAGGCAATGCGCCGTTCGGCGGCGCTGCGACCGGACTCTGTCAGGGCCGGGTCATGTTCGATCAGGGTGTTGAGGGTGCGCAGCGCCTGGGGGGTGTCGCTTTGCGCCATGCGGTACAGGCCGGCGTCCAGCAGTTGAGAGCGTTGCCGGCGTGGCAGATCGCTCGGGAGGCTCAGAATCAACTCGGGGCGGTTGAAGACCTGCCGCAGCAACAAGCCGGTGGCTTGCATCTCGTCGCTGAGCTGGTCGCCGAGATAACGCATCAAGGCCGGATCACCGCGGCGGAATACCAGCAGCATGCGTTCCCAGACCAGATCATCGTTGAGCACGCCCGCGTCCCGGGCCAGATCGAAAAGGGGGTCGCAGGCACCGGGGCGTGAGCCGCCGTGGCGCCAGATGGCGGGCACTTCTGCCAGGGCTTTTTCCGGTTTGCTGTCGTGGATGGCGCGCCAGTAGTAACACACCAGATCGTCGGAGACCGGCGGTGTGGTGCGGAACTGACGCAGCTTGCGCCAGTCTTCGGCCTGACCATAAGCGCGGATAGCGATGCGCTCCATGCCAGCAGCCAGCGGCAGATCAGCATAGCGTTCGCGATAACGGTTGACCTCGGCCGGGGAGATGCCGGGCAGGGCTCGGCGGACCCGGTGATAGTCAAGGTAGCCCTGCAGGGGGTGATCACTGCCCAGTGCCTCTTCCAGAGCTTTCAGCGTCTCGAAGTCACCGTCTCGGGCTGCTGCCAGCGCGGCTTTGGCAAGCGCCGGGTCGGTGTCCGGGGCTGCCGGGGTCATGGCGGAGCCGGGCTGCATCAGCAGGCTGGCCGCCAGCACGAGACTGATCAGCACGGGCGTGGTACGGAAGGAGGGCAAGGCAACTGACAAACGCATGATGACGTGATCCGGTGTCGGCACACAAGGGATGCAACATCGCATCCCGGATCACAGCAGTGTAGAGAAAGTTAGTGAATACAAACAGTAGGCCTTTTGTAAAATCCGGGGCAGGGCTTGACGAGGCTCTCTGACTGCTAAGCCCGCAGGCTGGCACGCCAGACCTTGAAGCGCCGGTTCTCCCGCGCCACGGCAACCTGGGTAAAATGCTCCCGCAGCCAGTCACCGTAAGGCAGCCCCTGGTTGGCGACCAGCAGCAGCTGTCCGCCTGGCAGCAGGTGCCGGGGGGCTTCGCTGATCAGCCGGCGGCTGATGTCGGTGGTGTGGGTCAGGCCGTCGTGGAAGGGCGGGTTGGTGCACAAGGTGCGGAAGCGGCCCGGCACGGCCTGATACAGATCACTGTGGTGCACTTCTGCGTGCAGGCCATTCTCCGCCAGGGTCAATCGGGTGGCGGCCACGGCGGTGGCGCTGACATCCACGGCCGTGACGCTCAGCCCCTGCGCCGCCAGGCTTGCCGTCAGCACGCCAGCGCCGCAACCGATGTCGAGTACTGGCCCGGCGGGCGGCTTCTCTTTGAGTTCTTCAAGGAGCAGGTCAGTGCCGTCATCAAGGCGCCCGTGACTGAACACCCCCGGCAAACTGCACAGCGTCAGCCCGCCCAGCGACCAACGCCGGACAAAGTCCGACTGCGGTGCCGGATCAGCGGGCACCAGTTGGCCGCGATACAGCTTGCAGTGGCGCGCACTGTCCACGGCTTCCGGTTCCGCGCCGGCATGGCGGGCGAACTGCTTCAGCGCGCCGCGAATGCCACCTTTACCGGGGCCCACCAGCCAGCATTCCATCGGCGCCGACAGGTTACCGGCCAGCGTGGCCAGCAGCATGTCCAGACGTTCGCGTGCCTTGGGCAGAATGACGATGAGCAGGTCGGTGTCCGCAGGAATCTCCGGCACAGGCGCGGTCTGATCCAGTGGCAGGTTGGCCAGATCACCGTGCAGATGCAGGTGGGCAGCGGGCAGATCACGCAGGGCACCATCATTGGCATCAATGATCAGCGCACGCCGACCGGCCAGCAGGGCAGCCTGGCGTTGCAGCAGGCGGGTTGTGTTTTCCATGGTGCTCCAGAGGCCCCGGTGAAAGTTGTTTCAATGTGATGTCAGAGCAAGGCCTCAGCGCGCATCCAGTCAATGCACTCCCTGAGCATGGTCTCCAGCGGCACTTTATTGTTGAAGCCCAGCTCCTGTTCGGCACGGGCGCTGCTGGCGACAACACGGTTGGTCACCAGGGCCACCTTTTCCGGGGTCAGCCGCGGCTCATTACCGGTGAACAGCGACCCGATAGGGTAGAGCTGGCCTGCCAGCCGCAGGACCAGCGCCGGGACTGTGCGACGAGGCGCTTTGCGGCCGAGAATATCGCAGATGATGCGCACCATATCCAGAAAACTGGCATCAATGCCCGACAGAATATAGTTGGCGCCCTGGCGGCCTTTCTCCCAGGCGCTGATATGCGCCCGGGCAACCTCACTCACATGGCAGAAACTGCCGCTGCCCGGCGGCACGCCCGGCAGCTTGCCGGCGTCGATCAGGCTGATCAGCTGTGACCAGTTATGGGTGTCGCCAGCGCCGATGATGCCGCAGGGATTGAGAATAACCGCATCCAGTCCCTGCTCTGTACCGCGCCGCACTTCCTCTTCTGCGAGATACTTGGTGCGGTTATAGCCGATCCAGTCCCTGGCGGCGGTGGAAGGCGTGTCCTCGGTGATCGGCGCGCTCTGGATACCATAGGCGGAAATAGATGACGTATGCACCATCCGGTGGGCGCCCCGCTGAATGGCCGCAGCAACCACGGCACGGGTGCCCAGCACATTGTCGCGATACTGGTTGGCGTCCTGGCGACGCCAGAGAGAGGTGTTGCCGGCAATGTGAAACACCGCATCAGGGGATTCCGGCATCACTTCACAAACCTGTGACACCTCGTGCAGCTGGGCGGCAACGGGTTTGGCTCCCAGGGCTTCGAGCCGTTCCCGATTGCCCCGTGGACGGTGCAGCGCGGTCACCTGCCAGCCCTGTTCGATCAGCTGGGTGATCACATGGCCGCCAAGAAAGCCGGCGCCGCCAGTTACAAATGCCTGTTTGCTCATTGAAACATCCCCTGATGCTGCGCACGGTATCTGGTACTGCGTCCCGGATGTTTGCCTCCGGTTGAAAGGTCTCCCGCCCGGGTGGAAAGCGTGCCGTATCGGGCGCCGCGAATCAAATGCCTCTGGTGGCACGCTTTGTTTGCCCTCGGGGCTGGACCCTCGTGGGTGCGGGGAGAATAATGGGCGCCCGTATGCGCTGGTGGAGGACTGTGACGTGATTCAGAAAGGCAAGGTGGTGAGTTTCCATTATCAGTTGTCGGGTGCCGATGGTGTGTTGATAGAACAGTCCACCCCGGATGCCCCCAATCTCTACCTGCACGGTGCCGGCAATATCATCCGGGGTGTAGAGCAGGCGCTGGAAGGCAAGGCGGAGGGCGACCACGTCGAGGTCGAGGTGGCGCCGGAGGATGGTTACGGGCACCGGGACGAGTCACAGAAGCAGCGGATCTCCGCAAAGTATTTCAAGCATCTGGGCAAGAAGCTGCGCCCTGGCATGAGCGTACCCGTGCAGACCGATGACGGGCAGCGCTGGGTCACCATATTGAAGGTCGGCCTGAAAACCGTCGATGTGGATGCCAACCATCCGCTGGCCGGGCAGGTGCTGCGATTCGTGATTGATATCGCTTCTGTACGTGATGCGACGGAAGAGGAGATCGCCCACGGCCACGCTCATGGGCCTGGCGGTCATCAGCACTGAGGGAGAGCAGAGGCAGCTTAAATTAGCAGCGGCTATTCCAAAGCGGTGGCCGCTCTGGTACAAAGCTCCTCTGCCAGCGGTACTTGTGTTTGCGGGTGTAGTTCAATGGTAGAACGGCAGCTTCCCAAGCTGCATACGAGGGTTCGATTCCCTTCACCCGCTCCATTCTCCGGCTTGTTGAGCCAGTCTGTGCTCAGTCCCCGTGTTTCTCGTCGAAAGACATCAATTGCAGCGTGCGCTCCAGCCCCAGTGTGACGAGCAGTTTGTGTACTGCTTCGCGACGTACCGGTTTGCTGAGGAAATGATCCATGCCTGCCTCGCGCATCTGCTCGCGCTGGGCTTCCATGACATGTGCGGTAAGCGCGACGATGGGCACCGGCGTGAGACCGGCGGCCTGTTCCTGTTCGCGGATGGCGCGTGTGGCTTCAAAGCCGTCCATGACCGGCATCTGACAGTCCATCAGTACCAGATCAAAAGCGCCGCCTGCGGCGCGGTATGCTGCGACGGCCTCTTCGCCGTTCTGACAGATGACGGGCTGGATGCGCAGGGTGCTGAGGATGGCTGTGATGACGTCACGATTGACCTCGTTGTCCTCGGCAATCAACACACACAGATGATCGAAGCGGCTGTGCTCTCGCACCTGGTGCGCTGGCTGAGCACCGTGCTGAGCATCCGGGCCGTTGCGCTTCAGCAATGCCTCCAGTTGGCTTGCGGTGACCGGACGTGTCAGCACCATGAAATCGTCGATACCCGTGTCGAGCGATGCCAGCACGCGGACTCGCTCCCGTACGCGTTCGAGCCGTCTCCGCTGATCCGTGTCACACCGTGCCAACAGGCGTTGGTCAATCAGCAGGTAACGGTAGCGGTCGGTCATGTTCAGGTGTGACAGGTCTCTGGCCACGGAGACGCTGACGCCGTGGAAGCCCAGCATATTCTGCAGTGCCTGCTGGGCGGCGCCCGGGTCGCTGAGGATAAGTATCTGGCCCGGGTCATCGGCGGGCGGACCCACAAGTGCATACTCGCTGTTTTGCTGCGAGGCCGGGATCGGCAGGGTCACAGTGAAACATGAGCCGGTGCCGGGCTGGCTGCGCAGACTGATCTGCCCGCCCATGGCCTGGGTCAGGCGCTGGCACAGGGCAAGCCCGAGTCCACTGCCGCCAAAATGTCGGGAGGTGCTGTCATCGGCCTGCACGAAGGCGTCGAAGATATCGGTGAGATGACGGGCTTCAATGCCAATGCCGGTGTCTTCCACCTCAAACCGTAACAGGCCGGCATCGAGATCTTCCTGGACTCTGACGATGACGTGGCCGGAGCGCGTGAATTTCAGTGCGTTATTGATCAGATTCAACAGGACCTGACGAATGCGCAGCGGATCGCCGTCAATATGACGGGCTGCCTTGAGGCGTACATCCAGCACCAGATCCAGATTCTGCTGCCGGGCGATGCCGGCGAAGGCGGTGACGGCATCCTCCACCAGCACTTGCAGATCGACCCTGATGCACTCCAGTGTCAACTGGCCGGCTTCGATACGCGAATAATCCAGAATGTCATTGAGGATCGCCAGCAGGTTGTCGCTGGAATGCTGCATGAGCTGCAGGTAGTGTTTCTGACGCTCGTCCAGACGGGTATTTTCCAGCAGATCGAGAATACCGATGATGCCGTTCATCGGCGTGCGGATTTCATGGCTCATGGTGGCCAGAAACTGGCTTTTTGCAAGGCTGGCGCTTTCGGCGCGGATGGCATTTTCCTGTGCGGCAAGCCGTTGCCGCTGTTCCTGATGCAGCGCGGCTTCCGCCTGCTCCCGGAGGCGGACATCATCATGCAGGCTGGTACGCATCTGGTTGATGGCATCGGTGATGTCCTGCAATTCATCGGGCTCTTGCCGTGCTCTGTCCAGCGAGAGCGGCGTCTGCAGGTTTTGCAGGCTCAGCCCGCGGGCATATTCGGCAATGCGATTCAGGTGCCGGGTGAGCACGAAGCGGATCAAGGCAATGATCACCAGTGCAATCAGCAGTGTCTTGAACGTCTGGAAGAGAGCGATAAAGAAGGCATGCCCCGCGATGCGCTGATAGAGGGCGGCATGATCCATACGCAACATCAGCTCACCGATTTGCTCGACGGTGCCATCATTACGGTGATATTCCAGCGGGAAAAGACGTATGTTGCTGGTGGACATGTCGTCGGGCCAGTCGGCGAGGGCGGCGCCGGCCGTGTCCAGATGCATATGGCGTACCTCGCCGCGCCAGTCCTGCCAGCGAATCGCGGCAGCACTGATGTCGGGCAGGCGTAGCAGCGCTTCGAGCTGCGTGCTCAGTTGCTGCTCATCGAAATGCCAGAGGGCCAGCGTCAGGCTGGGCAGGGCGGTCAATTCGGCCTGTTCGAGATTCCGTTCCATCTGCGAAAGGCCACTGCTGTATTCGCGACTGAGCAACAACAGAATCGCGACCAGCATGATGACAGAGCTGATCAGCACGATGGCGCCCATCAGCCGGAAGGCCAGCGGGTTATTCTGGCGATACTCGCGCCATCTGTGCGCCATCGTAGTTACGCTCCCTGTGAATGACGGATATTGCGCTCGCTGCATCCGGCAGAGAGCGAAGGACCTGCTTTATGGTAAAAGCCAGTCCTTGCAGGAGGCAATGCGTGGGCAGCACGACCCGCTGAACGGTCGGTCAGGATGCCTGGGGGTTGGGTGCCACCAGCCGCAGACGGCGCAGTTTCTCCGCCTCCATGCGATCCAGGCGCGCCAGGCATTCACGGAAGGTGCGGCTGATGTGGGTGGTATTGCGCACCAGGTCCATCTTCGGCCAAGTGGTTCTTTCGCCCAGGCTGATGTAGTTGCGCACGTCACTGACGGACGGGTTGGCGAGCATGCGCAGCAGATTCAGGGGCTGGCGGGGCGGAATCAGATTGATGTCACCAATATATTTCTGTTGTACCACAGAGCGTGCCTTGTCCAGCATCAGGCCGAGGTCATTGGATTCGACCCGGTTCTGCACCAGCTGGATGCCATACCGCAGATTCATTGACACATTGCGCACCGCCCAGTCTGTGAGGGTGGGCAATATGCCGCGGCTGTTTTCCGAGCGGGAAATGAAGGGCACCACATGCGGATTGGTCTGGCTGACGATGGAGTGGTTCACGCCGTACAGGCGTGCCAGTCGGCGGATCGGTAAATCATCCTTGATGGAACCATCAACAAACTTGCGCCCGGGAATATAGGGTACGCGCTCGCCTTCCAGATTCTTGGCCCAGAGATTGACCGGCGGGTAGATACCGGGAATCGCACAGGAGGCCAGCGCCGCCTTGCGAATCAGGACGTTCGGCGAGGTGCGCCAGTTCAACAGTCGTGCGAACTGGTGGCGGTCGTAGGGGCTCACGGTGATATTGATCTCGCGCCCGGTCTTGCGATAGGCCTCTTCGAAGGTCATGTCCGGAATGTTTTCTTCCAGGCAGGCTTCCAGATGATCACCGTCCAGTACCGGTGTGCCGCGCAGTAAACCGCCCCAGCCGATATACCGGAAGGCCTCAAGGTAGATGTTTTCCGGTTCAAGTCGGTTTTGCAGTTCACTGTCGTCATGGGTGCCGACGACACTGGCGATGATTGAACCCGCACTTGAGCCGGAGATCACCGAGGGCAGCAACCCTTCTTCCCACAGACTCTTGCAGACGCCGATGTGAAACAGCCCCAGGGCAGCGCCCCCCGACAACATGAGGCCGCTCTGGCCGAAGGCATTGCCGGTGGTTTCGAAGAAATCCAGTTTTTCCTTGAACGGAAACTCATCGAAGTCGTTGTCACAAAGATAGTTCAGTGCCGTGCTGACTTCGTTGAGATAGTCCTCGATCAGACGTTTGGTGCCGATGCGGGTGTACTGATAAAGCCGGGGGTTGGAGATATTCCCCAGATTGCCGTGCAACCCCTCATGAAGGTGGAAGACGAGCTTGTTGACGTCGTGCCGCTCGCGTGCCTGGCGAATCTGCGCCAGACGATTGCGAATCAGCTCGTAGTCATAGTGCTGGGAGCGGTCGATATTCTTCCATTCTTCCGCACCGGAGAGTCGGTCATGTTCCTGGCTGGCCTCATGCCATTCCTGATAGGTGGCGGCATGTTCAATGGCGCGCTCCAGTTGCCGCAGCGCTCTTCTCATTATGGATCTCCTGCAAAGCAGCTGTGCTTTGGTGTGCGTGGGCCCTGCGAGGGCCGAGCATAGACAGCGGCTGATGATTCAGTGCGAATTGTCGATGAATGGCTCGAGTATAGCGATGGCAGAGTGCCATCGCGGCGCTATTGTCGAACAATTAATGCTGTTGTTGCGCCGGGGCAACATAGAACAGGCAGTCGCTGGCGGCGATATCCGCGCGGGCCGTGGCCATGAACAGATGCAGTGGCTGGCGGGGTGTCAGGGTGCCGGCACGGGCCTCGAACAGCTCCGTGAGCACCGGCCGCCCCCGATGATCGCGGGCCACCAGATGGCCGAGCCCGTCACGCCCCAGGGACGCCAGAGCAACGCCCGGGAGCGCGAGGCCGAAGTTGTGCTGCTGGATGTCTGTGCGCAGCATGACGTCGGCAACCTCTGACGGGTCAAAGCTCAGCGAGGCCCCCGGTGCGAGTTCGACGCGCACGGGGTTGCGAAAGACGGTCAGAGTGTCCGTCGCCGGTTGCGCCGCAAACAATGCCGGGCTGTCTGCGAAGCGGGAGATCACCGTGGCCGCCATGGCATCCGCCCGGGGATCGCCGCTGCCGCCGCATTCGATGGTCAGCGTCGGGAACAGATGTTCGGCGGCCTCCATCAAGGCGCCCAGTCGCAAATCGGTGACGATCAGGTGATCACAAAAGCGTGCCGCAAAAGCGCGGTGCCGGGCGTCGTCGATGGCGGCTACAGCGAAGGGCGGGCTGGCGCCGGATGTATTGTGCAGATCGAGCACGGCTTCTGGCCCCAACGCAACCAGCGCGCTGAGAATCGCCTGGGCCAGCTGCCCGGGGCCATCCTGCCAGGGCGCGCGGAAGCAGCGGTTGAGGTCGCGCTCATTGGGTAGTTGGCGATGGTTGTAGCGCGGCGGCAACCGCGCTGCCGCCACGTTGGCAATGATCAGCACCAGATCGGTGGCAGGCGGCGGGGCGGCGGCCGCGCCGGATAACCATCCGTGGATGGCGCGCAGGCCGGAGGGTTCGTTGCCATGCAGCAAGGTGACCAGCGCACGCACCCGGGTGCGGTCAACGCCGGGATAGCGCAGCATCACCGGGCCGGGCAGGCCGGCCAGCCAGGCTTCTGCGGTAGCGGGCAGAGGCTGCCCCGCAGACAGCGTCAACGAGAGGTCATGCAGGCGACTGTCGTCTGCCGTCATCATGACGCGCCCGCCCTGGGCCAGGTGTGCACGGGCTTGCCGTCGGCCTGGTGCCGGGCATAGCGCTCTAGCAGCATGCTGGCGGCCTGATGGTCGCCACCCAATGCATGGAAGCCGGCCCGCAGCCACCGGCTGCCGGTCTGCCCGCTTTCCAGCCGTGCGCGAATCAGATCGCAGTGGTGCCGGGCCTCGCTGGCGTCGACGCCGAGGGCTGTCAGGCCCTCCTGCGCAGCCGGTAGCAGCTCGGTGATGATGTCATTCAGGCGCCGGTCGAACAGTTCGATCTGTGTGCGGCAGGGCCAGATGATGCGCGCATCCAGGCCCTGCCGGGCAGCTTCGACAAAATTGTATTCGGCGTGGCGAAACGGCAAGGCGGTGATCAACTCACGGATACGGGGCCGCAAGCTGTTGGCGGCGCCGATCAGAAAGGCGCTGGTGGCGGCCATATCGGCCCCGCTGGGGCCGGCCGGCAGGGCGCGCATTTCGATGCGCAGATGGCCGCCATCGGCGGGATCGAACACCGGGCGATTCCACAACCAGACGGTGCCCATATGCAGGCGCAATTCATGCAGTGCATTGTCCGGCAGGTCGGTACGGCACTCCGGCAGTATCGGTGGATATAACGCCACGGCGCTGGCGAACAGCTCCCAGGCGCTGTCCCGCAGCCAGCCCTCACCGAAGGCGACGCGGGCCGGCGGGCGCCAGCGCGGGTGGCGACTGCCCCGGCTGTCGATGGATTGCCGGAACAGGGCAATGCGGGTTTCTTCCCACAGATTCTGCCCGAACAGCAGCGGGCTGTTGCCCGCCATGCCCAGCGCCAGCGGCGTTACCAATTGAATGGCGTTGTACCAGTCGGCGAAATCGCGGGCAGCGACGCGCAGGTGTAACTGCCAGGAGGTATTGGCGCCCTCCAGGGACACGTCATCGCTGCAGAAATCCACTCGGCCCTGGCCGTCGGTGCCCTCGATCTGGATCTGGAACGGTTCACCACGTATGGCGCGCAGCCCCTGCGCGAGGGCGTGGTAGCGCGGCTCATCGGTCATGCAGTCGTCGAAGTCAGTGCGTTGCAGGGTGGGCAGGATGCCCACTGCCAGTACCCGTCCCGGCACAGGGGCCAGACGGCTGGCAGCGTCGTTCAGGTGTGTCAGCCGGGTGTTCACCGCATCGGCACAGGCGCTGAACGGCGTACCGGCCAGCGGCAGCGGGTCCAGGTTGTATTCCAGGTTGAAGCGATTGAGTTCGAGTTGCAGGTGCGGGTCGTCCAGTTGCGCGAGGAGCGCACGGTTTTCGCCCAGCGGACGAAAATCCCGATCAGTCAGATACAGTTCCAGTTCAGCGCCCAGGCGCAGCGCGGCGGGATTGTCTGCGTCCTGATCCAGGGCGCCACTTTTCAGCTTGCCGGCCAGCAATGCCAACTGCGTGCGAACGCGATGCGCGAAGGCAACGTACTGTTCGTCATCGTAATCGCTGTGCCGTCCACTGCCGCTGATAGTGCTGCCCATAGTGCTGCCCCATAGCGCTGCCTTGAATAGTAATGCCCTGAACAGCACTGTTATGAACAGTGCTGCTCTGTTCAGTGGCCGCCGGGCAGGCCCGGCGGCGTCGGCTGTCAGTGCATTTCGAAACGCACCTGTATCTGTTTGCGCAGCGTGATTTCACCGGGGCTGTAGGCGCTGCCACTTTCTGCAGCATCCCGTGCCATCGCCATCATCGGCTGATGACCGCCACCGCCACCCTGTTCCTGTATCACAATAGCATCGCCCAGCGTGCGGCCGGCGGCCCGGGCCAGAATATCGGCCTTGTTGCGGGCGTCCTGCATGGCAGCCTCAAAGGCCTGGTTTTCCAGTGCGGTGGCCTCGGCCAGTTCGGCACCGACCTGCTGCAGCTGTTTGAAGCCCAGGCGGGTCATGCCTTCCAGCAGCTCGGCGTAGGCTTCAACCCCGTCCACGGCCATGTCGATATCCCGCGATACCTGATGCCCGATGATCTTGCGCTCGGGCTGCCATTGCCACTCGGGGCTGATGTTGATGCCGGTGGCCCGCACCAGGCGCTCTTCCAGGCCCAGCTCGTTGGCCAGGCTGATGGCGGCGCGAATCTCCGCATCCACTTCCTGTTTCATGGCATTGATATCATCGCCGGTGCGGCTGGATACCGCCCGTACCCGGAAGCGATCCGGTGTGGCCTTTATTTCGCCGATACCGGACACGTCCACGGTATTGCGGTCAGCGGGTTGTCCACCGCAGGCGGCCAGCAGGGTCATCAGGCCTATCAGTAGCAGAGAGGGCAGGAGCAGGGGAGTGGCAAGCCGTTTTGGCGCCATAGTCGTTTCCTCATTCATGTGTTTGACAACATAGTGTTCCGCAGCATGTTGCCGCAGGCGCATTGCCGTTTATGATGGACGCCCTCAACAGGAGTAGCTATGTCCGGCATCGACCCATCCAGCAACGATCAATCCTCTGTGGATCACGCTATCAGACAGGCGCTGGCCCAGGTAGTGCCCGATGCATTGGGTTGCGACCTGATATCGGCCGGCGTGGTGCACGCCCTGACGGTGACAGAAGACAGTGCGAACCTGACGCTGCGCTTTGGTTACCCGATGGACAGCTTGCGGCCGCTGTATCAACGCATGGTCGAACAGGCAGTGTCACCGGTGCTGGCCGGGCGTCGTCTCGCGCTGACCCTGGATTGGCAGGTCAGTGCCCACCGTACCCAGAACCAGATGGCGGCCTTGCCGGGTGTGCGCAATGTGATCGCCGTGGCGTCCGGCAAGGGCGGTGTGGGCAAATCCACCACCGCCGTGAATCTGGCCCTGGCGCTGGCCGCTGAAGGCGCCGCCGTGGGCATGCTCGACGCCGATGTGTTCGGCCCCAGCCTGCCGCTGATGCTGGGGTTGCCGGAGGGCACCCGCCCGGAGACGCGCGAACAGAAGTATTTTTTGCCCCCCAAAGCCCATGGCATCGAAGTCATGTCCATGGGCTTTCTGGTGGATGACAGCACCCCGGTGGTGTGGCGCGGCCCCAAGGCCAGCGGTGCCTTGCAGCAGCTGGCCACGCAGACCCGCTGGAGCAATCTGGACTACCTGATTGTTGATTTGCCGCCGGGCACTGGCGATATCCAGCTGACGCTGGCGCAGCGTATCCCGGTGGCGGGCGCGGTGGTGGTTACCACGCCGCAGAAGGTTGCGCTGCTGGATGCACGCAAGGGGATCGAGATGTTCCGCAAGGTGGGCATCAGTGTGCTGGGGATCGTCGAGAATATGGCGGTGCATGTGTGCAGTGAATGCGGCCATGAAGAGCATGTGTTCGGTGAAGGCGGCGGTGCTCGCCTGGCGGAGCAGTACCAGACGCGGTTGCTCGGCAGCCTGCCGCTGGCCGCCGCCATTCAGCAGCAGGCAGACGGTGGCATGCCGACGGTAGTGGCGAGCCCGGACAGCCCGGCGGCGCAACTCTATATCAGCGCGGCGCGGCGGCTGGTGGGACGTCTGTCACTGCAGGGCAAGGGCCAGCAGTCCATCGTGCGCATGGCGATGGATGGGCCGACGCACTGACGCACTGACAGCGCACTGACTGAAGGAACCGGACGCCTGCCCGGGCGGGGTGCACATTGTCCGCTGGCTGACGTACCATTGCCCGGCTTCGCCGCCATCATCTGTTGAGGAAGAGAGACATGAGCATCAAGTCAGACCGCTGGATTCGCCGCATGGCTGAAGGACAGGGAATGATCGAGCCGTTTGCGCCGCAGCTGATCCGACAGAACGAGCAGGGCGGCAAGATCATCTCCTATGGCACGTCCAGTTACGGCTATGACGTCCGCTGTGCCGATGAATTCAAGGTGTTCACCAACATCCACTCGGCCACGGTTGACCCCAAGGCGTTTGATGAAAAGAGCTTTGTGGATGTCCGGGGTGAGTATTGCATCATTCCTCCCAACTCCTTTGCCCTGGCGCGTACCGTCGAGTACTTCCGGATTCCGCGCAGCGTGCTGACGATCTGCCTGGGCAAGTCGACCTACGCGCGCTGCGGCATCATCGTCAACGTGACGCCGCTGGAGCCGGAGTGGGAAGGGCATGTGACCCTGGAATTTTCCAATACCACGACCTTGCCAGCGAAAATCTATGCCAACGAGGGTGTGGCGCAGATGTTGTTCCTGGAATCCGACGAGGTGTGCGAAACCTCCTACAAGGATCGCGGGGGCAAGTATATGGGGCAGCGCGGCGTGACCTTGCCGCGCACCTGAGCCGGCAGGCATTCAGGGCGTAAACGGCCCCTCATAGTCGACCAGGCGCAGCTCGCCGAACAGGGCGCGGGTTTCAACGTGGCGGGCGCGCACCAACAGGTAGTCCAGTTCCGGCGCCAGCCAGAATATGCTGCGCCGCACGCTGTCTGCGTCGCGGCTTTTCTCGATGCGGATGGTTTCCAGATCCCCCAGTGGCGTGCTCAGGGTTTCGCGACCTGCGACGGTGATGTGGTGGGTACGCAGACGGGTCCCGTAGGCACTGGTCAGGGCATAGTTTTCCTGCTCATCCTGCAACAGACAGCGCGCTGCCAGTAGCATGGTCAACTCGTCCATGGTGTCGTCGGCGATGTCGTAGGTCTCGATTTCCTCCTCGCCGCCGTCGCGACTGCTCACTGTCGTGACGGTGGGCGTATCCTCCCAGAAAAACTCCATGAAGTAATCGCGCTGGCGACGGAAGCCCTCGAACTGGTGCATGTAGTGCATGGTACGGGGGGCGCAGTCCTGCCAGCGAAAAATACTCAGCTCTGTATTCTGCATCAGGCGAGAATCGACGCTCAGCTGCATCCGATAGACGCCGTCCTGATCGCTCGCCTCCAGGACCAGTTCAGCGCGGATCGGTGTCGGGATGCGGCTGACATTGGCGCGATATTCTGCACGGAAAGGCTGCAACGGCTTTGATGCGGCCGGGGACAGGGCCTGTGATTCTGGTGTGGCAGTGGGAGCGTCACCTGCGAACAGGGCGCCGCTGAGCAGTAATGCGCTACCGCCGAAAAAACGTCCGACTCTGATGCCCATCTTTGATGCCTGTGCCGTTACCGGCTCCGCAAGACCATTTCATATTGCCCGTCGCCGTCATCCTGGACCATTTTTATCAGGGCGTAGTCGAGCTCCGGAGCAAACCATAGCAGGGTCTGTCGATCACTGTCATCGTCACGCACGCGGATGACGCGTACCGCGTCGAAGCGGCCCGCGGGCACGCGTACATTCTCCTCGCCGGTAGCCTGGTAGATCATGGTTTCACGACGACGCTCGCTGGCCACGTCAATGCTGATGTCGTCGCGCTCTCCGCGCATCAGCCGACACTGCAGGCCCAGCGTCTGGGACAGGATATCGGTGGTGGCATCATCAATATCGAATTCCTGTGCATCGCGGCCGTCACGGTGCGCTACCGCGATGTTGGTGTCGCGATCAATGTCCAGGTTGGCTTCGCGGGTGCGTCCCAGGCCGCGCCGGCGGTAGCTGTACGAGGTGCTTTGCGGCGTACAATCCTGCCAACTGAAACGGGTGGTTTCGCGAATGGAGCCGAGAATGTTGCGGGCGCGAATTTCCATCTTCCAGCCGTCCTCACCCTCACGCTCCAGCGTGCGATCGGCGGCAATCGAGAAGGGTACGCCGGAGCCGCTGAGGCCGTAGGTAAAGCTGAAGGCGCCGATGGGCGCGGCAGGGGTGGGTGATGGGGTGCCTGAACGGGTATCGGTTGCCTGCTCGCTGTCAGCGCTGGCGGGCGTCAGCGCCAGGGCACTGCTCAGCAGCGTCACGGCGATGCCATTGATAACCCTGGGCGGGAAGTATTTGGCCATCGAGTTCAACTCCGTCGTTAGTCAGCCGCAAGCGGCCTTCGGCGCGCCATGCGGCGACCTGTGGGTACAGCAGGTGTTCGCTGGCCTGTACGCGTTTCGACAGATCAGTTGCATTATCGTTCGCCAGAATCGGTATGCGCGCCTGGGCGATCAGCGGGCCGCCATCCAGCTCGTCGGTCACGAAGTGGATGGAGCAGCCATGTTCCGTATCCCCGGCGTCCAGCGCTCGCTGATGGGTATTGAGGCCCGGATAGCGGGGCAACAGGGACGGGTGAATGTTGATGAGTCGCCCGGCATGGTGCTGCACGAAGGCGGGCGTCAGGATGCGCATGAAGCCGGCCAGTATCACCGTATCCGGCGCACCCTGTTGGTCCAGCACCTCGGTCATGGCCTGATCGAAGGCCGCCCGGCTGTCATAATCGCGGTGATCCACGACCGCCGTGGCGATACCGTGCTGGCGGGCGCGGGCGAGGCCGCCGGCATCTGCCCGGTTTGACAGTACCAGTGTGATGTCAGCGCGCAGCTGACCCGCGCTGATGGCGTCAATGAGCGCCTGCAGGTTGCTGCCGTTACCACTGATCAGCACGGCAATGCGATGTGTCACGCCGGGCCGCCTTCGATGACCACGTCGGTGTCGCCGTCATGGCTGACGATGTCGCCCAACAGCCAGGCTTTTTCACCGCTGGATTCCAGCAGTGCCAGCGTCTGATCCACGGCCGATTCCGGCACCACCATGACCATGCCGACGCCGCAATTGAAGGTGCGATACATTTCTGCTGTGGCAACCTGGCCCTGCTCCTGGAGCCAGCTGAAGACGGCGGGCCATTCCCAGCTGCTGCCGTCGATGCGCGCGCGAACACCCTCCGGCAGTACGCGGGGCAGATTCTCCGGCAAACCGCCGCCGGTGATATGTGCCAGCGCATGGACCTCGCTCTGTGCCAGTACCTGAAGCAGGGACTTGACGTAGATACGGGTGGGCTCCAGCAGGGCATCCATCAAAGGCGTCTTGCCGACACGGGTATCGGCATCAAAATCAGCCTGTTCCAGGATGCGACGAATCAACGAGTAGCCATTGGAATGAGGGCCGGAGGAGGCCAGGCCGATCAACTTGTCACCGGCTTGTACCTTGCTGCCGTCGAGAATGCTGTCGCGCTCGACCACGCCGACGCAGAACCCTGCCAGATCGTAGTCTTCGCCCTCGTACATGCCGGGCATTTCGGCAGTCTCACCGCCTACCAGCGCGCAGCCGGCCAACTCACAGCCTGCGCCGATGCCGCTGATGACGCGGGTCGCCGTCGCCACGTCCAGCTTGCCGGTGGCGTAGTAATCGAGAAACATCAGCGGCTCGGCGCCGCCAACGATGAGATCGTTGACGCACATGGCGACCAGATCAATGCCCACGGTGTCATGACGGTCGTACTGCATCGCCAGACGCAGCTTGGTGCCAACGCCGTCGGTGCCAGCGACCAGGATCGGTTCGCGGTAGCCGGTGGGCAGCGCGCACAATGCCCCGAAGCCGCCCAGGCCGCCCAGCACTTCCGGTCGCCGGGTGCGTTTGGCGATGGGACCGATTTGCTTGATCAGTGCGTTGCCTGCGTCGATATCGACACCGGCATCGCGGTAACTGAGGGGGCGCTTCTTGTCTGACATGACGGACTCCGAATGGCGAGGGCGCATATTCTAGGGCCTGCCCGCACCATTGTCATCGGCCCTGTCGTGGGCAGGCCCTGTGCCTGTGACACAAGAAATCATGGGGAAAAGCGCGGTGCCTCGCTCCCCCGGGCGGAAATATGGATAATGAGCGCAAGCCAATCCGCACCACATCAACCGGATACTTCATGAGCAGATTGATCGTACCAACGAAGCGCCCGCGCCACAGTCGCCCGTCGAGAACGCCTTTCCTGGCGTCGGTTCTGGCCTCAGCGCTTGCGCTGGTGGTCGCACTGACCCCCGTAGTGACGATGGCCGAGTCAGGGGAGGGCATGGCAGAGGTCCGTCTCAACGCTGTCGAGGTGGCGGTGGCGGATCGCAGCACGGCTGCGCGCAATGCCGCGTTGCGCGAAGGGCTTGAGCAGATACTGGTGCGCATTACAGGGCAGCGCAGCCCCGGCAGCGTGCCGGGGGCGGAGGCATTGCTGTCTCAGCCCGGCACATGGGTAGAGCAATTCAGCTATAGCACGCGAGGCGACAACCTGCGCTTGCATGCCCGCTTTGATCTGCGCGGGATCAGCGAGCAATTGGCCAGCGCCGGGGCGCCAGTCTGGGGACGTTCGCGACCGACCGTGCTGGTCTGGGTGGCAGCTGATCGCGGTGACATCCTGTCGCGGGAGAGCAGCACGTCGCTTGCTGGCAGCCTGCAACGCCAGGCGGCGTTTCGGGGCCTGCCCCTGCGGTTGCCGGAGATGGACGCGGAAGACCGCAGCCGCATCAGTGCGGCGGACGTGCGGGGCCGCTTCGACCGGCAGATACAAAATGCCTCGCAGCGCTATGACGCGCCCCTGGTGGTGTCTGCGGTGTATTACTCCAGCGGCCGTCCCAGTATGCGCTGGCGTCTGCTGCAGGACGGGAACAGCTTGCGTGACGGGCAACTGGATGCGAGCAGCGAAGCAGACCTGGGCGACGCGCTGGTTGACGCGGTGGCAGACTACCTGGCCGAGCTTTACGCCGTCCGTGGGGGCGACGCCAGTGCGCTGGTCCTGCGTGTCGAAGGGTTGGAGCGCCTGCAGGCCTGGCATGAGGTGCAGCAGTTTGTTGCGCGGCAGTCCGGCGTGCGCGGTGTGACGTTGCAGCGCCTGGCTGGCAGTGCTGCGGAGATGCGGCTCGATTTCACGGGCGACCCGGCACAGCTGGAGCGCTTGCTCCGCCTGCACCAGCATCTTGGCGTATGCCGCGATGCCCCGCGGGAATTGCCGGAAGCGCAGACCGTGACACAGACGCTGCGTCTTTGCTGGCAGTCAGCCTGATGGATATACAGCTGCCGCTGGCCCTGCGCCTGCGGGATGGCGCAGATCTCGATAGCCTGCTGGGCGCCAGGCCGCTGGTGGCGGCCGTGCAGGCGCTGGTGAGCGGTGAACTGAATCAGCTGTATGTGCACGGCGACGTTGGCAGTGGCCGCACGCACCTGTTGAGTGCGGCGGTGCGCGAAGCCGAAAACCGAGGACTCACGGCCTGCCTGCTGCCCGGGGAAGAGCTCGGCCAGCTGCCCCCCGAGGTGCTGGAAGATTTCGAGCACTTTGCGCTGATCGCCATCGACAATATTGACGAATTGGCCGGCCAGCGCGCCTGGGAAGAAGCCCTGTTTCACTTGTATAACCGGTGCCAGGACACCGATGCTGCCTGCCTGTTCGCAGCGCGCTCGGCGCCCGCGTCAGCGGGTTTCGGGCTGGCGGATCTGTCCAGCCGGCTGGCGGCGGGGCCGGTGTACCGGTTGCCGGTGCTGGCGGAGGATGATCTTGTGGCACTTTTGTGCCAAAGGGCGACCCGTCGAGGGCTCTCACTCAATGCCGATGTGGCGGGATACATTGTCCTGCGTGGCGAACGCACGCCCGCAGCCCTGCTGGCGCTGCTGGATACGCTGGATGAGCACGCGCTGGTACGCCAGCGCCGCCTGACTATTCCCTTTGTCAAGGAAGTGCTGGGGTGGTAATTTAGCAAGCTATAACAAAAACGCTCGGCAAGAGTGCCAATAAGAATAAAACAGCGAGGCGATGATCTCGCCGGAGAACACTATGAGTTATCGCGGGTTACGACCCCTCCTGACGGGGTTGTTGCTTTGCTTGGGTTCCGGGGCAAATGCTGCACAGTTCATCATTACCACCACCGACGATGCCTCCCTCCCTGGCGAATGTTCCCTGCGTGATGCGTTTCACGCCATCACCCAACGTGAAGAGGTCAACGAGTGTCCTGCGGGTGCCGGCACGGATGTGATTCGTTTGACCGCCGGGGAAACCTACCACCTGGATAGCCAGCTGGTGCTGGGCGGTTTTATCCAGGAGATACCGGTCACGGACGGGGACGACAATCCGGTCTACGTCGATGGTTGTGACCCGGAAACAGCGCCCCCCGGAGATCCCTGCGTGCAGGAGGTGATCGAGCGTCCCATCAATCCCACCCTGCGTATCCAGGCCATGGCACCGGAGGATGTTGATTCGGATGAGGCGGACGAACTGGATGCCCCCGTCATCATTGCTGCACCCGGTGAGCGTGCGTTGTGGGTGCGCGGTGGCGCGACCCTGACCATTGATGGCATTACCGTACGTGGGTGCGAGCCCGCCGATCCGACGGAAAGCACCTGTGATGTCCCGGTCGCTGCAACGGCGGATACGCCGGAAGATGGCGGCCTGTTATTCGTGGACGGACGATTGGTGCTGCGCAACGGGGTACGCCTGGAGGGCGGCCATGCGCGGCACGGTGGCGCCCTGTTTGTGAACGGCAATGTGTCGGTCAATCTTCAGGACATCATCATCAGGGACAACCGTGCGACAGGTTACGGAGGCGCCATCGGCACCTCGGAGGATTTCGGTAACCTGCTGCAGATCAATCGCTTTTATATCGCGCATAACGCCGCCGAAGGGGTGGACGGCGGTGCGGGCGGGATAGCGATGCCGATCGCGTTGCGCAGCCCGCGCCTGGTGCTGCGTAATGGCACGCTGCATCGCAATACCTCGCTCAGCGGCGGCGCTGCGCTGCATGTGTGGCTGGCAGATATTGATGAGGATGAGGAAGAGTACGGCGAGCCGGCTTTCGGTTTCGGCAATATCACCGTGGTAGAAAACAGCAGTGCAGATCCTGCTGCCGGTGGCTTTTATATCGAACCGGTCGGTGAGAGTGATCTGCTGGTTAACAGCATGCTGGTAGCCAACATGCCGCGCGATTGCGCCGGTGCTGGCCTGGCGGCCAGCGCCGTTGATGGCATTACGGTTGCTTACACCGTCACCAGCGATGCGGACTGTCCACTGCCCGTGGCAGAGTTTCCCGGCAATGCGGGCTATTCCAACAGCGCCGATATTTCCGTGTTGCGTAACGCGGATGGTGCCTGTGGGCCGGGATGTGAACCCTTGATACCGGATACACCGTTTGCATTGCCCGGTTTCCTGCCGAATTTTGCCGCCAGTCCTGTTGCCAATGGTTTGCCTGCTGTGGTGGACGCCGGCAGTCCCATCACCAGTATCCAGTTCTCTTGTGAAGCGGAAGATCAGCGTGCCTTCAGGCGAGAGGATCGCTGTGATATCGGGGCCTACGAGTTCCGCAAGGCAGAGGGCGCCAATGACACCAGCAAACTGGTGATTGGTGAGGCGTCAGTCATTGATGTTATCGCCAATGATCTGCGTGACGCGACGGTGGATTGTGATCTGCTTGCGCCGGGTACGCCCTGTATCCAGGTCGTGCAGCCTTCGGGCCGGGGGGCGGTGATCGAGGCAGTGATAGAAGATGGTTACCCCACTCTGCGTTATACCTTCAATGGTCTGTATGACGGTTATGACTATTTTTCCTATCGCGTGAACCGGGATGCCATCGTCGGCGCGACGTTGGGTGACAACGATATCGGTGCGCGTGTCGCCATCGAGGCGCGTCCGGCGAGCGGCCTGACGAAAAGTCGCAATATCGATGATTTTGGTGGCGGCGGCCTGGTGTGGCTGCTGCTCGTCTGTGCCGGATACCTGCGGCGCGTCCGTGGCAGATCAGCGATACACGCAATGCTGGCTTTCGCCGCGCTGACGCTGTGCACCGGTGCACAGGCGGCAGAGATCCAGGTGACACACCCGGGTGACAGCGTGATCCTGCCGCCGCCGGTGGCGGGGCAGTGCAGTTTGCGTGAAGCGATAGACAGTGCTATCGACAAGGTGCCCAACAGCACCGGTTGCGCCAACGGCCAGACCGGCGAGGATCTGATTCTGTTACCGGAGGGCACCATTACGCTTGTCGCGCCACTGGCTGTCGGCTTGAGTAACCGCGTTATCATCCAGGGCGAAGGCCCAGACAAGACGGTTATCGATGCGGGCACATTGCACCGCATCATGGAGAACCGCAGCCGTGTCGTGTTTCGTGATCTGACGTTGCGGGGCGGCAACGCGGGTGCCCAGCCTGGCGGTGCGATCCTTGCGCATACCAGTCTGGTACTGGACAACGTGCGCATCGAAGACAGCCAGGCCAGCGCGGGCGGTGCTGTCTATCTGAATTTCAGCGCGGATGAGCGTCGCAGTGTTGTGATTCGCAACAGCGTGATGCTCAACAACCAGTCCTCAGGGCACGGCGGTGCTCTCGCCATGGTCGCGCAACAGGAAAGCCATGATATCGAGATCAGCAACAGCACGTTTGCCGGCAACAGCGCCGGTGATGCTGGCGGCGCACTGGATATTCGCGGCTTTGGTCAGCTGCGTATCGTCAACAGCACCTTCTTCGAGAACAACGCCACCCAGGGTGGTGCTGCGATAGACCTGAATGAAAACGCTGGTACGGTAAACATCATCAGCAGCACCTTCCTGGACAATGCTGGGCCTGCACAGCTCGATCTGGGCGTACTGCCTGACCCGGTGCTGGATATCAGCGTGGGCAATGTAACGCTTTCCAATAGTATCTACGCCGGTGCTTCCGCCCTCTGCGGTCTGGGTGACCGGCGCCTGCAACGCAGCAAGTACAATCTTTTTGCCGGAAGCATCGACGCCAGCTGTCTGACGGATACCAGTAACAACATGGAAGAAAACGACACGGCACCGTTGGCAGACATTCGTGCGGCGCTGAATGCTGGCGTGCTTGCAGTGCCGGATGAACTGGCAGGCGATGACTGGTTTCTGCCGCACTTGCCGGTAACAGACGGCAGCTATGCACCGATCATCGAGGCGGGCAATCCTGCGGCCCTGGTCAACGGGCTGGGTTCGGCGGACGTCTGTCGTGTTACGGATTTGCGCGGTGCGTCGCGCGCCTCCGGCGGCCGTTGTGACCGGGGCGCTTTCGAGTTCCAGCGCCCCACGGCAATTGATGATGTGGGCAACAATAACAATCGCTTCACGCGCTCCGTGCGGCTTGATGTAGTGGCCAACGACATAGCAGGCGAGGCGGACATGGGGTTCCGGCGCGGCACCCTGACGTTGCTTTCCGGTGACGGTGAGGATGTGGCGGAGACCACCGGTGAAGTATTTGTCCGTCAGCGTCGGCGTGATCCGGACAATACCGATGAGCCAGTGCTGCAATACGACGACGTAGTTCAGCAACTTCCGAACGGCGAAGAGTTCGTCCATGCCCTGGATGATATCCATAACGCAGATTTCGAGTGTGGCATCGGTCAGAACATCGACGACCAGGACAGCATCAATAATCTCGGCGCTGATCCGGCGGATCATCTGGACGATGATTGCATTGTCGTCTATCGCTTCCGCCAGCCTTCGCCGATGGTGACCTGCGGTGATTTGCCGTTCAAGGATCGTTTCCGCTACAGCGTCGATGTAGACCGCTTCGACACGGTGGTGGACCCCGTCACTGAAGAAGAGGAACGAGTCTGGGACGAAACGCCGACCACCATCACGGGTATCGCCGAGGTGACGATCGTCAATGTGCCACCGATAGTGCCTCGACGCGCGATCGAGCGTCGCATTTCCCCGGGTGGCGAAGTCACCATTCATCTGCTGGATGAAGGGGTGCGGGAGTCAGACTTCCGCATTGTTGCCCTGCGCCTGAATGAAAACCGCCGCCCGCTGTTCGCCCGGCGTGCTCTGGATAACAGTATCGAAGGGACCGGCGTGATCTTCGACCTGGAGAACTTCACGGTGACCTATCGCCATGGCGATGATACCAAACGCTTCACCGACAGCTTCGATGTGGATCTGGAGGATGAATGTGGTGACAAGTCCCGGCTCAGGATCAGTATCACCTTCCCCCAGCAGAACGCATCCGGGGGCGAGATGATCGGGGCGGGCGGCGGCTTGCTGCTGCTTGCCAGCCTGCTGCTGATGCGCCGTCGTGCAGGGCGGCGCGTAGCTCAGTAATAGGGTTTGCGTTTCGCCATGCCGCCGCGTTTTTGATGACGCCGCCGGCGCAGGCTCTCCCAGAGCAGTGCGCCGACGGCCATGGCGGCCAGCAGCAGTAGCAGCTTGGGCACGGCCGGCAACTGCCAGAACAGGAGGTTCACGGAGGTGGGCTCCATGTTCTGCAGCACGATGATGACCACCAGCACGACCCCCAGAATCTTGAGTGCCGTTGCAGGATTGTTCCGCAGCCATCGCGTTGCGCGCTGCCACTGCCCCCGCCAGCCTGATGCCATGCCAATACTCCTTTCCGGTGACTGTTTTCCGGTGACTGTACCCTGGTCGTATGCAGTAAATTTGCCGACCTGCGTATAATGGTGCCACATACATCGGTAAAACGTTACAGGAGCGCATATGAACACCTCTTCCGGTTGGGACCTGGTAGTAATAGGCAGTGGTCCAGCAGGGGAGGCGGCAGCAATGCGAGCCGCGAAAAGTGGTATGCGGGTTGCCATGATCGAGGATCAGCAGCAGGTCGGGGGCAGCTGCACGCACCTGGGCACCATTCCCTCCAAGGCACTGCGCCATCAGGTACGTCAGGTCATTCGCCACCAGCGCAACCCGCTGCTGCAGGGCGTCTCGGCGGTGCCGGATGTGGGCTGGCCAGATCTGGTCAACAAGATCAGCGATGTCATCGGTGCGCAGGTGCGGGTGCGCTCAGGCGCCTATTTTCGCAATCGCGTACAGCTGTTCAATGGCCGTGGCCGCCTTGCCGGTGAAGGCCGGGTGCAGGTAGAAGACGAGCAAGAACGTGAATGGGTGCTGGAAACCCGCCACGTCATCCTGGCGACTGGCTCGCGCCCTTACCGACCCGACGATGTGGATTTCAACCATCCTCGCATTTACGACAGCGATACCATTCTGAATATGGCGCACACGCCGCGGAATCTGATCATCTACGGTGCGGGCGTGATCGGTTGCGAGTACGCGAGCCTGTTCACCGGGCTCGGCATGCGCATCGATCTGGTGAATAACCGGGAGCACCTGCTCGATTTCCTGGATGCCGAGATCTCCGACGCGCTCAGTTATCACTTGCGTGAGCAGGGTTGCACCATCCGTCACGGTGAGGAATATCAGTCGGTACAGGCAGATGATGAGGGGGTGACGCTGATCCTGCAGTCAGGGAAGCGTCTGCGCGCGGATGCCTTGTTATGGTCGAATGGCCGCAGCGGCAACTCGGGGCAGCTCGGGCTGGAAACCGTGGGGCTGGAACCTAACGCGCGAGGTCAGCTGCAGGTCGATGAGCAGTATCAGACACAGGTGCCGGGCATCTATGCGGTCGGTGACCTGATTGGTTGGCCCTCACTGGCCAGCGCGTCTTACGACCAGGGGCGCTTCTGTGCGGCGGCGCTGTGTGGCGAGCCGGCGCGCCATGTGGGCAATGTGCCTACCGGGATCTACACCATTCCGGGCATCAGCTCCGTCGGGCGCACCGAACACGAACTGACCGAAGCGCGGGTGCCCTACGAAGTGGGCCAGGCGTTTTTCAAGAACCTGGCCCGGGCCCAGATTACCGGCGAGAAAGCAGGCATGCTCAAGCTGCTGTTTCATCGCGACACGCTGGAGCTGCTGGGCATTCACTGCTTTGGTTACCAGGCCACCGAAATCGTGCATGTGGGGCAGGCCATCATGGCGCAGCCATCGCCCAACAACACCATCAACTATTTCGTGGAAACCACGTTCAACTATCCGACCATGGCAGAAGCCTATCGGGTCGCCGCCATCAACGGGCTGAACCGCCTGCGCCGCTGAAGCCCGCTCTGGCCGGGGTCAGGTCTTGCGCTGCGCACGGCTGCGCTCAGCGTACACCTCCCGGGTCTTGAGGCTGGCCTCGGAGGATTTGCGCAGCAGCACATAGGTTGCGCCGGTGCCACCATGGGCCGGTTTCGCCGAATGGAAGGCCAGCACCAGATCGAATTCCTCGAGCCAGTGCAGGGTGTGGCTTTTCATGCGCGCAGGCGTTTCGCTGTGCAAACCCTTGCCATGGGTAATCATTACGGTTCTGAGACCCGCTTCGTGGGCATGCCGCAGGAAGTCGTAGACCTGTGTCCGTGCGTCCCGCAGTAATACCCGATGCAGATCAAGCCGCGCCTGGATCTCATACTTGCCCAGTCGCAGTTTGCGGTAGACCCCCTCCTGAACCCCGTTTTTCTTCAGCCCGACGATATCGTGGGCACCGACCTGCGGGACCTGCTCTGGCAGCGTCAACGGGTTCGGGTCCAGACGTCTGGCGTGCTGGGCGGCATCGCGACGGGCTTGCTGGCTCAATGTCGGCGCGGGCCTGCCTTCGGGGCGGATGCGATCGCTGGGGCCGATAGGGCGTACGTCTCCCAGTTCGCTGTGAAAGAGATCCAGGTCTTTGTCCGTCATGGCCATTACCTGCTGGTATGGTGTCTGTTGTGTCTGACTTGAATAGTACCCAATGCAGGCGGAAACTGGGACCTCAAAGGTCGTTTCAGGCCAGCTTCCCGCGGGAGGTCGTCATGCACCAACGTCCGCAGCAAGGTTCACACCAACGTCAGCATCGTGATCATCTGAAAATCAATGTCCGCGTTCAGGACGCTACCAGCGGCCGCAATCTCGGCCATCTGGTGGATATTTCCATGCGCGGGTTTTGCATCTCGGGGGTAGAGCCCGTTTGCGGCGACAGCCCCGCACACTTGCGCTTTATCCTGCCCTGGACCCTGGCCGGGCGGCGTGAAGTGGCGGTGGATGCCGTATTGCGCTGGGAGCGCAGTGTGTCGCAGCGCCGCCATGCCGGCTATCAGATCCGGCATTGCGACAAGTCGGCAGAGGCGGTGCTGGATGCGCTGGCCGCGCGATTTTCAGCGTAGGGATACGATGGCAGGACGGGCGCTTGTGTGATCTGCAGGCAACAGCGAAACCTGCCGGGCCGCGCAGGGGCGGCGCCCGGTGGTAAGACAACTCCCGGCGAAGCCCTGAATCAGGCGTCGTGATCCCGGTGCGAGTGGCGGTCCGGCTTTGGTGCTGCCGGTGCATCCTGAGCACGCTTGCGCAGATGCGCTTCGCGACGCTGCTTGTGCCGTTCCTCGCGGGCGTGGTGCTCTTGCCATTCGTCCTGTTCGTAATCGTCGAATTGACGGCGTCCCATAACCAGTCTGACTCTTGCGTTGTCCGGTAATTTGCCTTGCTGAACACACGGCAGTGGCGCCCGGCGGGCGCCACAACTCCTTTTGTAATCGCTTTTTCTGCACTTGTCATCGGTTTTACATCACCGACCGGCGAGTGGCGCTTCCGTCGACACCCGAATATGCCACAATAGCGGCCACATTGAATGCCTTGCATGGGCAGGTTGGCAGCAGTATTGCGAGGCTGACCGGGCAGTGAAAAACCGGCAAAAGGAGGACTGGGTTGGGGGTGATGGAGTACATCTGGGCCGGGCTTGAACCGCTGGGACGCCAGCTTTACGACTACTGGCCCGGTCTGGTGGCGTTCAGCAGTCTGGTTGTCGCGGTGCTGGCGATGTCGCACGCCGTGATGCACAAGCGCGATGCGCGTGCCGCTGCCGCATGGACCGGGCTGATCTGGCTGTTACCGTTGATCGGCGCCGTGCTCTACCTGCTGCTGGGCGTGAACCGCATCCAGCGCCGCGCCCGACAGATTGCGCCCGACAGTCTCACGGACACACCGGATCAGATGCCGGTTGTGCAGCCTCGGCCCAGAGCCAGCCACCTGCATACCCTCGCGGAGCTGTCCGGTCGGCTGACCGGGTTACCCCTGCTGAATGGCAATGCGCTGGATGTCATGGATGCCCCCGACGCGCTGGCGGCCATGACCGCGGCCATCGACGAGGCCAGCGACTCGATTTTTCTGGTGACTTATATCTTCGGCAATGACGCTGCCGGGCGCCCTCTGGTGGATGCCCTGGCTGCCGCTGCAAAGCGCGGTGTGCAGGTGCGGGTGCTGATTGATGGTATGGGCGCGCTGTATACCTTCCCGTCCATCGTGCGCCGGCTGCGCCGGCGTGGCGTTATCGTGGAGCGTTTCCTCTACTCCCTCGCGCCATGGCGAATGCCCTATATGAACCTGCGCAATCACCGCAAGGTCATGATTGTTGACCGGCGTATCGGCTTCACCGGTGGCATGAATCTGCGCGCGGGTTATGTCCAGCAGCCGCCAGATATTCGTGACCTGCATGCGCGCATCGAGGGGCCCGTGGTCGAGCATCTGCTGCGCAGCTTCGCAGCGGACTGGTATTTCACCTGCCGCGAACACCTCAACCAGGAATATGTGGGCACGCTGGACGCGGGCCCGATACTGGCACGGGGGATCAGCGCCGGGCCGGATGCGGATCTGGGTAAACGGCGATTGACGCTGCTTGCCGCCATTGGCAGTGCCCAGTATGAAGTGCGCATCATGACACCCTATTTCGTGCCGGATCAGACCTTGCTGACCGCACTGCAGCTGGCCTGCATGCGTGGTGTGCGTGTGACACTGATACTACCCGGCCGCAACAACCTGCGGCTGGTGCACTGGGCATCGCTGCACATGCTGCCCTGGCTGGTCAACGACGGTTGTGAACTCTACTTCTCCGGCGAGCCGTTTGACCACAGCAAGGTGATGACGGTGGATGGTCACTGGGCCTTGCTGGGCTCCGGTAACTGGGATGCCAGGAGTTTGCGCCTGAATTTCGAATTCGACCTTGAATGCTACGATGAGGCATTGGTGGCAATGCTCAATCGCCGGATGGACATGCGCCGGGCCAATGCCCGCCGGGTGAGTCTGGATGACATGCATAGCCAGCCTTACCTGAAGCGGCTGCGTAACGGCGTGGCCTATGTGCTGGAGCCATATCTCTAGGAGTGAGCAGGAGTGAGTGAGCAGTGAGACTCGAGCAAGGCCAGATGTTGCCACCACGCGCGGCGCTGATGTTACGCCTTCATTACGCGCTGGTACTGCTGATTGTACTGCTGGGCATCTGCGCCTGGCTGCCTGAGGCTCAGGGCCGCCTGTTGCTGGCGCGCGGCGTCAATCTGCTTACTGCGCTGTATCTGTGGCAGTTGGCGGGCCTGTACATGGCGCCGGTATTTACGCCAGCCAGCGGCCCGGATGCGGCGGAGGACGGCGGCGCCGCGCCGGGCCTGGGCCTGGCGCTGAGTATTCCGCTGCTTGCCGCAGCGGCCGCAGTATTCATGCCCCTGGCGGCGGGTGCGGTGGTACTGTTGCTGGCGTCCGTGTTGCTGGCCGGCATTGAACACCTGCCTTCCCAGCGCCGTCTCTGGCCGGTGCCCTGGCTGGCCGCCCGGCGCCAGCAGACACAGCTGTTGGTGGTGGCTCTTGCCAGCGCGGCAGTCGCGGTCTGGTCTGTGGGGCAGGTTTATTAGCAGGTTTATCAGTAGAACAAGTCTGTCACGAGACACACGGGGCCGGTGATGGCAGTGTGATAGCATCCATGGGGTGCTGTTCAGGTTTCCTTGGGGGGGAACGTGGTGAAATGCAGTCGGTGAAAAACATACCAGGTGTTCTGTTGTCAGGCGCGTTGGCATCTTGGCTGTTGCTGTCGGCTTCGGCCCATGGCGACATGGGAAGTGGCGTTGACACCGCAGAGCGTGCGCATGTCTGGCATCTGATCACTGATCGAGACAATATCCAGGTATTCCTGCGCAAGCATGAAGACAGCCGCATGCGATCTTTTCGTGGGGTCATGGTGATGCCCGTGGAGGATTTTTCTGCCATCGGGGCGCAGCTGAACGATTACGCGTTTATTGCCAGCTGGATGCACATGGTGTCGGAGATTACCGAGATAAGGCGGCGCACGGCACAGGACAGGGACGTCCATGTGACCACTTTCCTGCCCTGGCCGGTGAGCAACCGGGATGTGGCGTTGCTTATCAGGCTTCACCAAAGCGCTGACGACCACACCGTGAACGTGCGCTATCGGGCGCTGGAAGGGGACATGCCGTTAGTGCCGGGATATGTGCGTATGCCCGAGATGACAGGGCACCTTCGTTTTGAACCGCTGGAGGCGCCGGATGTGCGCGTCACGTTTGAGGTGGTCGTTGATCCGGGCGGTTTTATTCCTGCCTGGCTGGGCAATCTCATTCTGCGGGATATTCCGTATTTTTCACTGCAGCGGCTGAGCCGAATGATCAACCAGCCGGCCTATCAATGGCAGGATAATGGCCTGGTCACGGCACCGCCTGCCTGGCCGGCCGCGCAGGGGCAGGCTGCTCGGCCGGACCCCTGAGCGGCCATACGTTGCCTACTGTTTCAGTGGACTGCCGGGCCCGAGTAATGCCCAGATGATCAGGCCCAATACGGGCAGGAGTACGACCAGCACAATCCAGAGGATCTTTTCTCCCGTGCTGGCGCCGGAGCGTGCAATCAATACGATGGCGTAGACCACCAACGCCAGAACGATCAGACCCAGAATATTTGTCATGATGCCACCTCCCTGAATGCGTCAGATCCAGACTACTGCGTCCTACGCGTGCCTGTCTGTCATGGGAAGTAAAAAGATGTCATCGGAAAGTGGTGCCCCGGAGACGATTTGAACGTCCGACCTAGCGCTTAGGAGGCGCTTGCTCTATCCAACTGAGCTACCGGGGCAGGGAGGCAGTGCGATGGCAGCAGAGGCCAATCACAGAGCCCGGCTGCAGGGGTCAATTGTAGAGCCTTGGGGGATTTGTGCCACCCCCGGTGGGCACACGTTACTGATGTCCGGTCTGATAGTGTTGCCGGTGGTGTTATGCACAGTACGGTTGCAAGCTGGCCTTGCAGGTTCCTTACTTCACAGATTGATGGCGAGACACATGCCCGGACATTCCTCCACTGGCTCATCTGAAACGAATGCTGTCGACGCGCACTCGCCTGAGCCTGCCGGTCACTCCGTGCGGACGCCCTGGCTATCGGTAATCGTGCCGGTGCGTAACGAGGCGCAGCGGCTTGGTGCTACCCTCATGCCATTGCAGGCCTGGCGTGCCCGGGGAGTGGAAGTGCTGGTGGTAGATGGCGGCAGTGATGATGGCAGCCCGGTTCACGCAATGGAGCTCGCCGACCGTGTTCTGCATGCTGCCCCCGGACGGGCGCTGCAGATGAATCGTGGCGCGCAAGCCGCCCGGGGCCACTGGCTGTGGTTTCTCCATGCCGACACCGGTGTGACGGCGCAACACCTGAACGCCTTGCAGACGTTGCCAGACGATGCCTGCTGGGGTTTTTTTCGTGTGCGCATGTCTACGCCTGGCGTCCTGTTGCGCTGCGTCGCCGGGCTGATGAACCTGCGCTCCCGAAGCACAGGCGTGGCCACCGGTGATCAGGGGATTGTCGTCAAGCGCTGCGTGCTTCATGACACCGGCGGCTATCCGTCACTGCCGCTCATGGAAGACGTCGCGCTGAGCAAGTTGTTGCGCGCGCAGGCCGTGCCCCGGGTGTTGGGGCCGCCACTCACCGTGGACAGCCGGCGCTGGGAGCAGCAGGGTGTCTGGCGCACCATCATACTGATGTGGTGGCTGCGGTGGCGCTACTGGCGCGGTGAGGACCCGCATCGGCTCCATGCGTTGTATTATGGCCGTTCTGCCTCGCAGCGTCGGCGACCTCATCGAGACCTGACGGATGACTGACAGTGCAACACGCAGCACCACATCCTCGGCAGTGATTCTGCTGAGCAAGGGGTTCGAGCGGGGCAGGGCGAAAACCCGGCTGATACCGACCCTGGGCCCTGACGGCGCGCTGGCTGTGCATCAGGGGCTGGTTCAGCGTGCGCTGCAGACCTGTTCTCCCGGGGATCGTTCTGGTGATGCGTGGGATCTGCGCTGCCATGTGGACGGTGATCCGACGCCGTTGAGGGCGTGCCTTCCGCCTGGCCAGCAGGCGACATGGCTGCCGCAGGCGTCCGGTGACCTGGGGTGGCGGATGCAGAGTGCCCTGGCGAGCGCACACGCCGCAGGATACCGGTACCTGGTACTGGTGGGCAGCGATTGCCCGGCCCTGACCCGTGAGGATCTGGGGCAGGCCCTGGCGGCGTTGGCGCACAACGATTTTGTGCTCGCTCCGGCAGAAGATGGCGGCTACGTGTTACTCGGCAGCGCACAGCCATCCGCCTGGCTTGGCGCGCCGGTGTTCAGCGGTGCGCGGTTCGGCGGCCGACACGCGCTGGCTGATAGCCTGGCTGCCCTCACGCCACGGGGGCGGGTTGCCCGGCTTGCAGTGCGCTGGGACGTGGATGATATCGCTGATGTCGAGCGAGCGCGGGAGGCCGGATTGTTGCAACCCGCTGATAAATGAATGCTGTAACGAACAACGCTACGCCAGATGGGCCCGGGAGAAATGCATGAACACTGCAGAAGTGCTTGATCACGCCCTGGTGGCGGAACTGCGCGATATCATGGGGACCGAGTTCCCGATGCTGGTGCAGGCGTACCTGCGCGATGCCAGCGCCCGCCTGGATGAGCTCAGGGGCCTGGCCTCGGAGGGCACTGGCTCTGCCGGGGCCCAGGGAGAAGGTGAGGCGCTGCGCCGTGCAGCCCATACCCTGAAAGGCAGCAGCAGTAACCTGGGCGCCGTCCGGGTTGCCGCCTTGTGTGCAGCGCTTGAGAACGGCCTGGTCGGTGCAGATGAGGGGACGGCCCAGGCCGCTAGCGAGGTTGACCGTCTGATTGAGGCACTCGAAAGCGCAGTCGCTGAAGCGTCTGATGCGCTGGATGCCCTGGTGAACGGGGATCGCGGCTAGGATAGCAGGCAAAAAAAACCCCTCTCCAAAGTGGGGGGAGAGGGGGGGTTGTGAGCGCTATCTTTCATAGCGCCTTGGGGGGATCGCGCGCTGGGCTGAGACTCAACAACCAGCGACTTGATGTATAAATAATGCTACGCGGGGCGGCCGGAACAAGCTGTTAAATCAAGCTGGGATAATGTTAAGAGATGCGCCTCAAATGCGGCGAAATGTAATTGTGGTGCTGTGTCGCAGGCGATAAAGACGAAGATTGTGCGGGCACTTGCGGGGTTTGCCGGGCGTGCGGCGCTGATGTCGTGCGAGTTTGCCGATCAGTCTTGTAAGACATGTCTTACATAGCGTGTAGGATAAAGCTGTTTTTTACCGGTATGCGGGTTGCTTTTACAGCATTTTATTTTCATAACTTCATGATTTTAAATAAAAAAACCGAAGCATGCGAAGAAAGGATGAGTGAAAAGCGCGTGTAGACCCCTCAAATGCGGCATCAGGCCTTGATATGATGCTCGTGTGTCGCAGGGAATGCAGTGCACAAGGATCTGCAAAGGACAGCAGACAAGGATGTTACGGTGAGCGCAAGACGGGTAAGGAACACTCGAAAAAGGGCGGCAGGATGCCGCCCTTTTACTTTTGTGCAGAGCCTGTTTTTGCAAAGCCTGGTTTAGCGCGCCAGCTTTTCTCGCTTGTTCGGCACACCATCCCACTCTTCAGCGTCCGGCATGGCATCCTTCATTTCAGTGATGTTCGGCCAGGTTTCCGCCAGCTCCGCATTGATCTCCAGAAACTCTTTCTGATCGTCCGGCAGTTCATCTTCCGAGAAGATGGCATTCACCGGGCATTCCGGTTCACACAGCGCGCAATCGATGCACTCGTCAGGGTGAATGACGAGGAAGTTGGGGCCTTCATAAAAGCAATCCACCGGGCACACTTCCACGCAGTCCGTGTGTTTGCAGTTGATGCAGTTCTCGCCTACTACGAATGTCATAGCCAGTCCTCGTGGTGTGCTTTCTCCGGGCGGCGGTAGTCTAGCCAGTTCCCCAGCCGCTGAACACCCCCAGTTAATGGCGCCAGTTTACCCGATTGCCGCAATGAAGGAATTGACCCGAGAGAGGCGGCTGGGCAGCCCTGTCAGGTCAGGTGTTGTTTTAGAAGCCAGGCGCGCCGGGGCACGCCTGGCACGCTAGGGCTGCACCAGCTTCTTGAGCTGGTATAGCAGGTCCAGCGCTGCCCGCGGGGTGAGGCTGTCCGGATCAGCATCTCGCAGCGCCCGCTCAGCGGGCGACGGCCCGCTGGCAAACATATCCGGCTGCTGCGGCGCCGCCGCGCCCACGGCACGGGGCGAGACCGGCACTGTACCACCCGGCATCGCATGGCCTTCCAGTGCTGTCAGTTTTTCCCGCGCGTTGGCGATCACCACGCCGGGCACGCCGGCCAGTTGCGCCACCTGCAAGCCGTAACTGCGGCTGGCCGGCCCTTCCTGCACGCGATGCAGGAAGACGATGTTATCGCCATGCTCGCTGGCGGACAGGTGCGCATTGAAAACTCCGGGCAGTTCCTGCTCCAGCTGGGTCAGCTCAAAATAGTGTGTCGCAAACAGGGTAAAGGCCCCCAGCGACGTGGCCAGGTGGTGCACCGCCGCCCAGGCCAGGGCCAGACCATCGAAGGTGCTGGTGCCCCGGCCGATCTCATCCATCAACACCAGCGATTCCTGCGTGGCGTGGTTGAGAATGTTCGCGGTTTCCGCCATTTCCACCATGAAGGTGGAGCGCCCCCCGGCCAGATCATCCGACGAACCGATACGGGTAAAGATGCGATCCAGCGGCCCGATGCGCGCACTGGCGGCGGGCACGCCACAGCCGATATGCGCCATCAGACAGATCAGTGCGGTTTGCCGCATATAGGTGGATTTACCGCCCATGTTCGGCCCGGTGATCACCAGCATGCGCCGTTCCCGGTCCAGGTGCAGGCTGTTGGGCACAAACGCATCATCCAGCACCCGCTCCACCACCGGGTGACGACCATCGATGATTTCGATCACCGGTTCGTCCACCAGCGCTGGCGTCACGTAGCCCTGCACTTCAGCGCGCTCCGCAAAGCAACACAGCACGTCCAGCTCGGCCAGCAGCTGCGCGCTTTCCTGCAGCGGCCCGAGCGTGGCCGCCAGGGTTTCCAGCAGGCCCTCGTAAAGCCCTTTTTCCACCGCCAGCGCACGGCTGTTGGCGGACAGCGCCTTGTCCTCGAAGGTTTTCAGCTCCGGCGTAATAAAGCGTTCGGTGTTCTTCATGGTCTGACGGCGCACGTAATCGGCGGGCGCCTGCTCGGCATCGCGCCGGGACAGCTCAATGAAGTAACCATGCACCCGGTTGTATTTGACGCGCAGCGTCGCCAGGCCGGTGCGCTCGCGCTCGCGCCGCTCCATCTCCATCAGCACATCACCAGCGTTGGCGCTGATGGCGCGCAGCTCATCCAACTCGGCGTCGAAGCCGCTGGCAATGACACCGCCATCGCGAATCAGCATTGGCGGGTTCTCGATAATCGCCCGCTGCAACAGATCCGCCTCGTCGGGGAACAGCGTCAGCGCTTCTTTTAATGCGCCCAGCACCGGGTCCTGATCATCCAGTTGCGCATGCAAACGCGGCAGGGCATACAGGCTGCGCGCCAGCCGCGTGAGATCCCGGGGGCGCGCCGAACGCAGCGCCACCCGGCCGAGAATGCGCTCCATGTCGCCCACTTCTTCCAGTACCTTGCGCAACTGCTCGAACAGCCAGCCCTGCCGCAACCGCGCCACGCGTGCCTGCCGCTCTGCCAGCCGTGTGCGGTCACGCAGCGGATTGCCGATCCAGCGCCGCAGCAGACGGCTGCCCATGGCGGTCACCGTGGCATCCAGCACCCAGGCCAGGGTATGGGTGTCGCGGCCATCCAGCGTCTGCAACAGCTCCAGATTGCGCCGTGTGGCGGCATCCAGTTGAATGCCGGCGCGGGTATCTTCCCGGCGCAGGCCCCGAATATGGGGCAGGGCGGTGCGCTGCGTATCCCGGGCGTATTGCAGCATGCAGCCCGCTGCGGCGATTTCCAGCTGGGTCGGCTCACCGAACCCGCTCAAATCATGGGTGCCAAACTGCTGGCACAACAGGCGTTTCGCGGTCTCCGCATCAAACTCCCAGATCGGCCGCGACTGGGCCCCACGGCGCTCGCGCACGCCCTGAGGCAGCAATGCATCCTCGCTGTACAGCAACTCCGCCGGTTGCCAGCGTTCCAGCAGCGCCAGCAGGCTTTCATGGCCGTTGACCTGGGTGACGACCAGACGGCCCGCTGCCAGATCCAGGCTGGCCGCCGCAAAGGTCTCGCCGTGTCCGGCGATTGCGCACAACAGGTTGTCGCGGCGCTCATCCAGCAGCGCCTCATCACTGACCGTTCCCGGCGTGACAATGCGCGCTACACGGCGCTCCACCGGCCCCTTGCTGGTCGCCGGATCGCCGAACTGTTCGCAGATCACCACCGATTCGCCCAGCCGCACCAGCCGCGCCAGGTAACCCTCCGCCGCGTGATAGGGGATGCCCGCCATGGGAATCGGCGCGCCATTGGACTGCCCGCGCGCCGTCAGCGTGATATCCATCAGCCGGGCTGCTTTCTCCGCATCTCCGAAAAACAGCTCATAGAAGTCGCCCATGCGGTAGAACACCAGATGCTTGGGGTGCTCGGCCTTGATGCGCAGGTACTGCTGCATCATCGGGGTGTGCGCGCTGAGATCGTCCTTTGACATGGTTGCGAGGTCTGCCTTGTGTGCGGAAACGGGAAACATGGTCCATCGGGCGCTGGCCACCAGGGCGGCGCCGTGAAGAGGGGGAGCATAGCAAAGGCGGTGGCGATGCTCTATGCCGTGCAGGCCGCACGGCAGCTCTCAGGCGGGGGACTCCGGTAATTGCAGCGGCAGCAGCAGCGTCAGGCGCGTGCCGGTGGCCAGCGGCGCGATGTCTATGTGGCCGCCAAGCTGCCGTATCCGGCGACGCATGTTGATCAGGCCGGTGCCGTGGTGGCCCGGGTCATGGGGGAAGGGCGTGCCGTCGTTGATCACATCAATGCGCGCCTGGTGCTCGCCGCCCTCGCTGCCGGACACCTGGATGCGAGTGGCCTGGCCGTGCTTGAGGGCATTGGTAATGGCTTCCTGAAGAATGCGCAGCACGTTCAGCGCCTGTGAGGGGGTGACCCCGGTAATTTCGGGCAAGCGCGCCATCGACCAGTCGAGCGTGACCCCCATGCGCTTGAGCTGCCGTTCCAGGCGTTCGCGCAGGCCCGCCAGCGCCACCGGCAGTTCGCGGTCCTGGATATCCAGTGAGTGGATCACCAGCCGCAGATCTTCCAGCGCCTCACGGGCTGCGCGCTCTACCTGGTCGGATTTCTCCCGTTCGGACAGGGCAATGATCGAAGCGAGGTGGCCGGACAGGCCGTCGTGCAGATCGGCGGTCAGGCGTCGGCGTTCATTGCCCAGCGCCCGGCGTGCCGTTTCCCGGCGCTCTTCTGCGTGCAGGCGTTCCAGTTCGCGCTCTTGCTCGGTGAGGCGCTGGGTGAGCCAGGCGTTGACGTCATCCAGCCGGTTCAGGCTGACGCCCAGCCGCCGCATCAGAATCATGGCGATACCGATCATCAGCGCCGGGCGATAATACACCGACAGGAAAATCGGGCCGTCCAGGCGGGCGCTGATCACGGCATAGTCGTGCAAGGCGGCCAGTACCGCCAGCAGCAGCGGCAGCAGCAATAACCAGGCTTCACTGCTACGTCGGGCCATTGCGGCCCACGCCGTAATGCCCAGGCTGATCAGCGAGCCGAGAATATTCAGGGGCGCATTAACGAACATGACCAGCTGTGGTGCGGGGACAAGGTTTGACAGCCCGAGTGCAATGCAGACCAGCGGGACGATCAATGCTGTCAGCTTCAGCCAGCGGGGCGGCGGTATGCCGGCAATCAGCAGCACGATAATCACCAGTATCGCGCTGGCCGCCGAGCCGATCATGTGCAGATAAGGCATCAGATCCAGCAGGCGCGGCAGCAGGTCCCGCATCATGCCCAGATAAATGAACATGGACGTCACCAGCAGCAGGGACAGCCAGCCGAACAGGGCGTCCTGCGGGCGGTACAGCCACAGCACCAGGACGACGAGCGCCATCAGGAGCTGACCGGCGGGCACCATCAGACGCAGGTATTCCAGCAGAAATACCCGGCTGCGGTAATAGGGCGTCAGCTGCTCGGCGCTGCCCACATACATCGGTGACAGGTAAGCGGGCACCAGCCCGATGGATTGCAGCTGGATATCGATGACGTTATCGCCAGGCGTCAGCAGGCGGGCGGGCAGGGGCACCAGGGCTGTGATCCCGGAGGCCAGACCGATCATGGTGGTGCGGTGCTCGGTGTCGGCGATTTCCTCGCCGGCGAGCGTGACAATGGCGCGTTGGCTGATGGTGGGAATAAACAGGTAGCGGCCGTTGATCTCGTCCAGCGGCACGGTGATGCGGTAATGCTCCCAGTGCCCGGCTTGCCGTCTGGCGCGTGGCAGCGACACTGCCTGCCAGGTCTTGTCGTCCTGATACTGCGCCGCCTGACTCTGTGCCGCCTGATCCTGCGCTGCCTGATCTTGCGCGGTATAGAACGCCTGGGTGATCGCGGGGATATCCGGCTCGGATTGCTCCAGCCACAGCGGCATGCTGGCCAGCCAGGCCAGTAGCCCCCACAACACCCCCAGCCCCAGTTTGCGCATCACAATCGTATCAGGCCCCGTCGAGACGCTTCGTAGACCGCTTCGGAACGGTTGTTGGCGGCCAGCTTGCGATAGATATTCTTGATATGCACCGGCACCGTCTGGCGCGAGATGTTGAGCCATTCCGCCAGTTCGGCATAGGTAAAGCCCTTGGCGATGCCACGCAGGATTTCTGTCTCACGGGGCGTCAGCTGTGGGCCCTCGGGATTGACCACCGGCGTCCCCATGCGCCGCACCAGAATACGGGCAATCGAGGAGGAAATCGGCGAGTGGCCTGCGCGCAGTGACTTGATGGCCTCCACCAGTTCGATGGAATCGGCATCCTTGAGCAGATAACCCACCGCACCGGCCTCGATGGCAGAGAGCACCGTCTCGTCGTCGGCCAGCACGGAAATGACCATGGCATCCGCATCCGGGTGGCGCTGGCGCAGCATACGGATCGCCTCGATGCCGTGGCCGTCCGGCAGGTTCAGATCGGTCATCAGCAGATCCACCGGCTGCTGTGCCAGTACCGTCAGGGCGTCCTTCAAGGTGGCACACGCGGCCACCAGCTCCCCGTCCGGCCAGGCGTCAAGAATGCGGGCGAAGCGCTCGCGCAGCGGCGTATCGTCCTCCAGCAGGAGAATGCGGGGGATGGCAGCGTCAGTCATCGAGGTCTCGCCCTTGTTGGTCGTCACACACTGCCCGATCAGTGTGCGAATCAGTATACCCCCTTCATGGTATGCCCCTGCAGCACGCACGCGCCGATACTCCCTGCAAACCGATAAACCGATATTTCAATATGTGGGGGGAAGAGGCATGGCCATTCATCGATACGCCGCCTTGCTGTGGGTGGGGCTGCTGCTCAGCGCTTGTGGGGGCGGTGGCAGCAACGGAACGGCGGAGACAGACGAGGGCGAGGCGCCCTGGCAGGCGGGCCTGGTGTTGCAGGTGGGGCTGCGCGAGGACAACAGCCTGCTGGCCGAACAGGCGGCGGATGCCCTGGTCGGCTTGCTCGCCGAGCACTCGATTCATGCCGGTCATCGCGTCGTGCGTACGCACTGCCCGCGCGGTACCGGGCTGGGCGGCACCCGGGCCTGTTTCGATATCTGGGTGCGCATTGCCATGTCGGCACCCTTCCAGGCCTACCGGCTGGCGACATTGCGCGAGGTGGTGGCCTCAGAGCAGTTGGCGGCGCGGCTCGCGGATCACGAAGCACTGCAGGAGATTACCTTCGTAGACCAGAAAGGCACCCTGGCCCCGCAATACGCCATGTTGTTCGCGCTGCGCGGTATGTCCGCAATCACCGAAGAGGAATGGCTGGCGATGTCGGCGATGCCACGCATGGCCACCAGCAGCAGCGACGAGGGGGCGGAGCTGCAGCGCGTGCCCGAACTGATCTGGAAGAACCCGATCACGACCACCACCAAGAACGAAGGCTATCAGCAGCGCGTGCTGGCACCCGGTTACCACGAAGGCAGTGGTGTGGGCACCAAGGTGCTCACCGGCCTCAGCGCACGGGTATCGAAAGGTGGCCTGACGTGCCTGCGGGGCGTCTTCCACGACCTGGCCACCTTCAATGGCGACAGCGGCCATTTCGGCAACGTCATGGACGTGGTCACCTCGGGTGATTGCTCCTCGACCGAACGTGAGGTGCAGCTGGATACCAGCCAGGTCGCGGTCGGCATGAACATGAAAGTCAGCGACAACAACGTCAAGGCGCTGGGCCTGGCCTGGGGCAACCCGACGGTGTGGATCCGGGATGACAAGGACCACTTTCCCGACTTTCTGCTGAATGTCGACGGCAAGAAAAACGTCGCGCAGAACGGCACCTCCTCGGGTACCTGGGCCCCGGATGCATTTTATCTGGATGAAAGCTGGCCCTACGTGATTGTCGGGGTCGAGGCGCGCACCACAAACAGCAAGGTGTCTGGCCTGACCCTGCATCTGGGCTACCTGAGCTCGCCCGCACCGGACAAGAGCGATTTCTGGTACGGGCACACGATTGAGACGATCGAGCAGGCGGCTACCGACATTCTGAACCAGGTCTATCCCGTGCTGGCGACGGAGATGAACTTTGAACTCTATCCGGATTGTGCCTCGACGATCGGTCACATTCGCTTCTGCGGGAATCTGGGGGCGAAAGATTCCTACTCCGAAAATATCCTGGCGGGTTGGGCTGACGTCGCAATCTGTGAAACCGAATATGGTCTGTGTATGGGAACGGTGGGTATTTTCGATCCGGGGACCTGCAAGAAAGAACGCAATAAATGCTACGACAGCATGACCCTCAACGTGACCGGCTCTGCCGAAGTGGATATCCGCAACGTCAAGGGCCTGGCAGGCACGCACTTTGCCGGCACCGAGATTCCCTACCTGTCGAGCGGTCCGAGTCTCAGCATCGAGACCAGGGCCATCGTGGAGGACGGTCTGGCGTCCGATGCCTACTGGCGGCTGCAGCAGGACCCCGGCATCGTCGTTTCCGATACCACCACCATCAGGACCGACAAGCTCAAGTTCCGGATTCGCGCCAAGGTGGACGGCACGCAATGTGTGCCCGGCGAGTCTGGTGCCTTGTTCCTCACGGTGTCCGCCATCGACGTGATTGATCTGGGCGTCTGGGACATCGACGGCTTTATCGGCGACGTGCTCGGGGTGGTGGATGATTCGCTGGCCTGGCTGGGTGAGAGCCTGGATGACCTGTTTCAGGTGCCGAGCCTGCAGAACGAATATGAAAAGCTGCTGGACGACATGACCGATATGTTGACCGGTGAGCTGAACGTCATGCTCGCCGACATACCGATACTGTCGTGCGAATGATTTTGGGGGGAATGAAAATGAAAAATCAAAAAGGCATGACGCTGCTGGCGGCGAGTCTGGCGATGCTGCTGTCCGCGTGCGGTGGCAGTTCCGGCAACAGCACCGGCGACGCGACAGAAGAACACCCGACGCAGGCCGGTATGGTCCTGACGGTCGGTCTGAGCGAGGATGACGCCGCATTGCTGGCCCAGGTGGAAGATGACATCGTGGACCGGCTGGGGCGTGCCCTGATTCCTGCCACGGTGCGCTCCCAGCGCATTCATTGCCCCGCCGGCTTCGATGAGGACGAACACACCCGCGTGTGCCACGACCTGAAAGTGAGCGTGCCGGTGGTGGTCGATGCCTTGCGCGCGCAACGCTTGAGGATGCTGGTGGACGGGCAGCAATTGTTGCGTGATCTGGAGGCCAGCGAGACCTTCCCGGACGTCGTCTGGTCCGAGACCGACGCGCTGCCGCTGTCACCGGGCGTGACGTTTGTCGACACCAGCGCGCTGGTCTGGGGGGAGCAGGTTGGCTTGCTGTTTGCGCTACGCAATGGCCTGGCCTGGCACGAGCCGGCACCGGCACTGTTTTCGAAGCATGCCGTCCAGAGCCTGTCCACAACGACTCTGGCCACAACGAGTCCGACCACCACCAGCGTCGCCTCGGATCGCGCGGTACTGGACGAGCCGTTGATGTGGCGCCATCCCAGGACCATCCAGGTCAAGAACGCAGGCTATCAGCAGCGTGTGCTGGCGCCGGGCTACAGTGCCGGGGAGAACGCTGGCGATGACACCGGCTACTGGGTGCTGGACGGCCTGTCCGCCCGCGTCGGCAACGACAAATTGCGTTGCCTGCGCGCACGCTTTGTCGATCTGCGTGATCTGGCCAATACCCGTATCGTGGAATCGCCGCAGGATTGTGGTTCCGTAACACGACAGGTGTCACTGGATGCCGAAAGCACGCACCGGGTTGCGGCGGGTGTGCAGATGAAAGTGAGCAGTAACGATGTGGTCGGTCTGGGGCTGGCCTGGGGTGAGCTGGCCACGGAAGTGGATGTGCTGGCCCCGGAGTTTCTGCTGGACACCGCCAAAAGCCACGTCAAGCACGACGGCAAGAAAGACGGCACCTTCAACCCGGACCCGTTCAAGCAGCTCAACGGCCACTGGCCCTACGTCATCATCGGCGTTGAGGCCCGGACGACGGACAGCAAGGTCTCCGGGCTGACGCTGCATGTGGCGGAACTGACCTCCACGCCGCCCGCCCCTGATGGACTCTGGCCCATGCCGCAGACCGCCTGGTCCGGCTACCGGGTGGACGAGATCGAAGCGGCGGTGACGGCGGCCATGGCGGAGGCGTTCGGCCAGTTGGCAGACCCGGATACCGGCCTGTATTTCGAGAGCTTCCCGCCCCCCGTGTGCGCACCGGGCTCGTCGCAGATGGCGCATATCGACCCCTGCGACCAGTTCTATGCGATGTACAGCGAATCCAGCAACGAGACGCGCCAGGAATGTGAAGACGGGTGTTCGCTGGCCAAAGGTTACTGTGATGCCCTGGTGCTGGACTGCGAGACACAAAACCTGCTGACGCCGGGCGTGTCCTGCGCGCACCCCTGTGAGGACGACGTGGACATGTGCTACGAATCCTGTGCCTGGCCGCAACCCTCTCATACGGCAAAGCTCAATATCGTCTCCCTGCACGGGCTTGAGCGCATGCAGATGACGCGCTCGAGCATGCCGTTCATGACTCAGGGCATGGTGACCGGCATGGATACCCTGGGCGACCTGCACCAGGGCCTCACCGCCATGGTGGTGTGGGAACTCTGCCGCACCAGCGGCGGCCAGGCCTACTGCGAATCCGGCATGTCGCCACTGTCGTCGCAAGCCACCACCGTGAGAATGCGCAGCCGCCTGACCGCCGACGGCGCCGACTGCACTGCCGGGGCGAGACCGGCCGTGCGGCTGGACCTGTCACTGGACTTCGGCCATTGGGGCGCCTGGGATGTCGAGGCGTTCGCGGAAGACGTGGCGCAGCAGGCCGGCATGTCGTTCGACTGGGCTGTGGAGACGCTGGAGGAGTTGATCCGCGTCAACTGGCAGGACGAGCTGGTCCTCGCCGGGCAGCACATCTCGCAGGCGCTCAGCGCCGCCATGCAGGAACAGTTTGATGTCGAGCCATTGCTGCCTTGCAATGGTTGAGCGAGCAAACGCTTCAGGCGGGCGGGCCGCAAGGCCCGTTCGTCCCTGCTAGCCCCTGAACAACAGCCCCCGCAACTCCCGTTCATTGGCCACCATATCCGCCAGCGTGTACCCGTCCAGCACCGCCATGAAAGCATCATGCGCCTGCTTGAGCGCCTGTTTCAGGCGGCAGGCCGGGTCGATCGGGCAGGTCGAATCGGGGCCGAAGCATTCCAGCAGTTTCAGATTCTCGGTCTCCCGGACCAGGGTGCCCACCCGGATATCCTTTGGTGCACGCGCCAGCACCAGGCCGCCACCGCGCCCGCGCAAGCTCTGTACATAGCCGTGCTGGGACAGGGTCTGCGCCACCTTGGCCACATGATGGGCGGAGATGCCGTAACGGCGGGCGATGTCCTGCACCGTGACCGGCGTCTGTGTGGGTTGCAGGGCCAGATAGATCAGGCTGCGCAACGCGTAGTCGGTATGTGTGGAGAGCTGCATGGCTTGACCCGGCAAAAAGAGGTATCTAATATGCCGCTTTGAAACAGGTATGTAAAATGCCTATTTAAACAAGCTAATTCAAGGAACCCTCCATGCTCACAGCCCGCCAACTCGACGTCATCCAGCAGACGGTCCCGGTCCTTCAGGAACATGGCGAAACCCTCACGCGCCATTTCTACGCGCGCATGTTCAGAGAAAACCCCGAGGTGCAGCGCTTCTTCAATCCCGCGCACCAGCACGCCGGCACCCAGCAGCGCGCGCTGGCCGCCGCCATCTGCGCCTACGCGCAACATATCGAGACCCCTGAAGCCCTGACGGCCGCGGTGGAACTGATCGCCCAGAAGCACGCCTCCCTGGGTATCCAGGCGGCGCACTATCCGATCGTGGGCGAGCACCTGCTGGCTTCCATCAAGGAGGTGTTGGGAGACGCGGCGACACCGGCCATCATCGAGGCCTGGGCAGCCGCCTACGGCGCGCTGGCGGACATCTTTATCCGTCGCGAAGCAGACATTTATGCGCAACAGCACACCACCTTCGGCTGGACCGGCTTCCGGCGTTTCGTGGTGAAACAGCGGGAAGCTGCCAGTGACAATATCGTTTCACTGTATCTGGCACCGGAGGACGGCAAGCCCCTGGCCGCGCACCGGCCGGGCCAGTACATCACCGTGCGTGTGCAGCCGGAAGGCGGCGAACCGGTGATGAGAAACTACAGCTTGTCCAACCGCCCGGGCGCGGACCGCTATCGCATCAGCGTCAAGCGCGAGCAGGCCATGGCGGCGGGCGCCCCCGACGGCGTGGTGTCGAACTGGCTGCACGACGGCCTTGGCGAGGGTGACGTCATCGAGCTGGCGCCCCCCTGTGGCGAGTTCGTCCTGAAGCCTGCGCCAGCCGATGCGCGGCCACTGGTGTTTATCGCGGGCGGGGTCGGCATCACGCCGTTGCTGTCGATGTTGTATGCCGCCCTGCAAGAACAGCCGGGCAGGGCAGTTATCTTCATTCAGTGCGCACTCAACGGCGCGGTCCGCGCCTTTGCCGATGAGCTGACCTCGCTGCGCGCGGACTATCCACAGCTGACCACCCACGTGCGCCTGAGCGACGCCACGGACGCGGACCGGGCGCGCGGCCATCATGACAGCGAAGGCCTGCTGGATGAGAGCCTGCTGGATCAACTGATCGGCCAGCGCGAGAGCGAGTTCTACCTGTGTGGCCCGACGCCGATGCTGGCCCATGCCCGGCGACTGTTGCTGGCACGGGGCGTAGACGCGGCGGCGATCCATCTGGAGTTCTTTGGTCCGGCGGCTGATCTGGCGGCGTGACGGCATTCGCTCCTGGTGCAGATCAGGAGCGCAACTTCTCAGGAGCGCGACGTCAGGAAAACGGTTTTCCCCGGCGTGCGCGCCGCAGCCGAGTCGTTGAACACCTCTGGCAATGCCGTGAACCCATGGCAGGCGCCGACGATGTTGGCAGTGCCGGGGTGGGCAAACAGGCTTGCCAGATATTCAAGTTGCTGCGGATTTTCCTTGAACAGCACCCAGCGATAACGAATGCCATGCCGACGTGCTGCGAGGCGTTTTTTCAGGTAGGTCTTGCCGCTTGTGGCCAGGCCGCGAACAACGCCGTGTTCAGTGACAGCGCCAAGCACAGGATTACTGGTGGTGACATAAGCGCGGCCCGGCGAGGTGCGGCGCTGCAATATCTCCATCAGGGGATCACGCTGTCGGTCATCATCGGCAGGCGTCGCACAATTGACGATGATGTCGGCGGCGATGTCCGCCATGGCGGCCGGATCACGGTAATCGACGATCTGGTGGGCGCCAAGACGTTGCAGCCATGCCCGGTTCTGGCCCGAGGCCACGGCGGTCACCGTGGCGCCCCAGCGCAACGCCAGAATCACCGCAACGGAACCGACGCCGCCACTGGCGCCGTTGATGCAGACCTGTTTGCCGCGCGCGGTGTCGGCCGACAGATTGGCCGCCGTCAGGGCTTGCAGTGCGGTCAGCCCGGCGTAGCCCAGGCCTGCGGCGGTGGTGTCACTGAGCTCCGGGCCGATGGGCGCGACGCAATGACGCGGCAGATTGAACAAATCTGCATAGGTGCCCCCGATCCGGGGTGACGCGGCTACCAGCACGCGTTGCCCCGTCTGTATATCCGTGATGCCCTGGCCAACGGCAACGACGCGGGCGACGGCGTCTCTGCCCAGCATCACCGGAAAATGCCCCCTGCGGTTGAACAACGGCGCGCCGTATCCCCGGGCCACCATGGCATCAATCGGGTTGATGGACGTGCCGATCAATGCGAGCTGGACCTGGTTGGCGCCGGGCGCAGCCGGTGCGGGCACCGTTGCGGAAAGCAGCGTGCCGGGGTTGTAGCCCCCGATCATAAACGCCTTCATTGCGATGTGGCCTCATCCGCGACGGTATGGCGCTGTGTGCCGAGATGGAGACGACCATCCAGACTGGTGATGGTGGATTCCACCACATCCCCCGCCTGAAGATAGTGCTCGCGGCGTTTCTGCGACTTGACGAACAGCTGCCATTTTTTTGCCTCTGGCAGCAAGCCGACCATCTTCACCAGCGCGGGCTTGGGCAACCCCAGGGCGCAGCCCGACGGCGTGCCCGTCATCAGCACATCCCCCGGTGCAAAATCCTGGACCTGGGAGTATTCCGTCAGGGTTTCTGCGGGCTTGAAGACCAGATTGTCGGTGCTGTCCTGTTGTCGTGTGTCACCGTTGACGGTGAGGCGTAACTGCATTTCATGCAGGTAGTGCATCTCGCTTTTATCCAGCAGACACAGCACCGGGCCCAGTGGGCAAAAGGTGCGATAGCTCTTGCCCTTGTGGAACTGCATTTGCGGAATCTGCACATCCCGTGCCGACACATCATTGCCGATACAGATACCGGCCACATATTCATGCAGGTTGTCGTCGGTGACCTGCACGGGCGCCTGGGTGCGTTTGCCCAGCACCAGTGTCATTTCGATTTCGTAGTCCAGCAGTTCAACATGGCGCGGCTTGACGATGCGGCCGGTGGGCCCCGTGATGGACGCCGATGATTTGGTAAAGAACATGTTGAAGCTTTTGTCATCCGGGTTCATGCCGGAATCGATCATGTGCTGGCGATAGTTGGCGCCCTGGCACAGCACCTTGGCGTCGGTGGTGATGGGTGACAGCAGCGCAACGTTGCCAACGTCCACCTTGTCCTGATCGGTGGCAAGACAGCTTTGTACTCCGGCATAACCCAGTTCGATCAACTCGGACGTGGTGGTGCAGGGCACAGTGATGGGCTGGATGTGCGTGCCATCGAGCAGGCCCCAACGGGTCTGGTCCTGATGGCGAAAGCGGACAATAGGAAGTGCCATGATAATGCTCTCCGGTCAGCCAAACAGCTTGGCGAGGGTGATCAGTTTTTTCAGCGACAGGTCAGGGCTGTGGCGCAGGTTGTGCACCATGCCTTTGAGGGCCGCTGGCGTGAGTTTGGGTTTGGTGAAACTGGCCGGCATGTCCTGGCCCCACTGGGCCATGGCCTCCCGGCTTACCGGATGTATGCCCATGGGGAGATCGGCGGTAAACACGTCGCCATCACAATAGTGTTCGTGCTTGGCCTCCCAGGGGTCTTGCCAGTAATCAAAGATCTGGCTGCCGAGGACGTGGCGCCCGATGCCCCAGGCATGCTTCCAACCGCGCTCCTTCAATATGCGCTGGCCCATGCCTACTGCATCAGCGTCGATCACCTCATAGGCGCTGTGGCTGTAGAGCGGCATGAAGCCCTGGGCCATGGCGAGGGTGTGGTGGTCCGCCGGGGTGTCGCCGAGATCCAGGCGCAAAAACACCACGGCCGGTGAACCGTCCGGCAGTACCTGCACATCGCTGGGGATCAAACCGAAGTGCCGGGTATACCAACCGCAGGTCGCCTGGAAATCAGCCACCTCAAGCACCAGATGGCCGAGCCGCAGCACTTCCGGCGGGCTTACCGGCGGGCGTTGCGTGTCATTGACGCGGGGCTGTTGCGCCGCAGCGTTGAACGGCAGCGCGTCGCGATGCGGCAGCACTTCAGCCGGGGTCTGCCCGTAAATCGCTTCGACCGTGAACCCGGATGGGTCGGTCAGGCGCACCAGCTCGCCGCCGCCGGGATATTCCGCAGGCTGTATCGTCGAGGCGCCGGGCAGCTGGCTCAGCCGGGTCAGATCGTCGCGCGAGAATACCGTGAACCCGAAGCCGATAAAGCGCGGTTTTTCTGCGCGCTGCACGCGATAGCAGAAGGGCTCCGGGCCGGTGCCGCGCAAATAAAGGGTTTGCGGTGAACACGACGCGGTCTGCAACCCGAAGTCGTTGAGAAACTGCTCGGCCTTTTCCAGATCGGGGCGCTCGAACAGCAGATACGCCAGCGCCTGCGCCCGGACAGTGGGGTCAGGGTGCCGTGCGGGTTGGGAAGTCGTCAGTTCGGCCATCATTTTTCGCCTTGTGTCGTCCAGGTCTGTTTCAGGTGTTCGGTGCGCTGGCGCTTGAAGGTCTGGCGCGCGGCGGCCATGGCGTTACCCATGGCGGAGGCCGCCAGCTTCCCGAACCGGGCGCGTTCCGGTTGCAGCCGCGCGGCACGCTCCGCCGGGTCGGGGCTCGGCAGAATGCGCGGGAAGGCGGCGCCGCGCAGCGGCCCACCCTCGACGGACGCATGCTTGTAGTGAATCGGCATGCGTTTGCTGGACGGCGTATAGACGACATCATCGCCGGTCCAGCGCAGCGCCAGGGCACGCCGGCGCCGCTCGCGCGAGGCGTTGCCGTAGGAACCATGCAGGGTCAGGGGATGAAAGGCCAGGATGTCGCCAGGCTCCATGTCCCAGTCGAGCAGCTCATACTGGTCCGGGTTGGCGTTGATATCGGGAATGTCTTCCATGTCCTCGTCGATGATGCTGGCCACATAGTCCGGTGAAATGGCTTTGAAGCGCTGTGGCCACCGATGCGAGCCCTTGACGTAAAGCAGCCCGCTGTTTTCCCGGTTGACCGGGTCGCAGGGGATCCAGAAGGAGCAGATCTGCTCACCGCGAATCGGCCAGAAGCTCAGATCCTGATGCCAGGGTGTAGGCGCATCGGTGCCGGGTTCCTTGACGAACATCTGGTCGTAAAAGAAGCGCACTTCCTCCGACTTCATCAGTTGCCGGGCCAACTCTGCGCAGGGGCTGTAGTAAATCAGGTCGCGCAGGATATCGATGCGCTTCCAGAGAAAGATATCCATCTGGTAGCCCTCGACCTTGCGCGACATGAACCTGCCGAGCAGGGAGCTTTTGTTGCGCGCCTCGTCAATACCGGCTTCGACCATGGCCATCCAGTTAGGGTCCAGGGCCCGCTTCAGCATGATGACGCCGTCTTCCTGGTACGTCCTGATCTCTTCTGCCGTCAGTTCACGGCGTGGCTGGGCAACAAACGTCATCGTGCGGCTCTCCTGTTCCTGGCCTGTTCCTGGCCTGTGCTGGACCTGTCATTCAATATTTATGAGATTTAATTCAATATTGAAACAAATGTCAATAAAGAGTAGAAAGGTCATCGTTTCCCTATCCAACGAGACTGCTAGCGAGACTGCGATGACGAACGGATCTGATGGGCTGCCCCGGACGACGGATGTACTGGTGATTGGCTTCGGGCCAGTGGGCGCGGCGCTGTGTGCATTACTGGGCCGCTACGGCGTGACCACTCTGGCGGTGGATAAAGTGGCAGGGGTGATGCTGGCGCCACGCGCCATCGCGCTGGACAACGAGGCGCTGCGTATCCTGCAGATGGCCGGGCTGGGGGAGGGGGCGTTCGAGCGACTCGCCATTCCCGAGGTGCGCATGCATTGCCCCTATCTCGGTCAATTCGGCCAGGCCAATACCAGCGGCACCATCGACGGGCACCCCAAGCTGGTGACCTTTTATCAGCCGGACCTGGAGCATGCCCTGAGGCGACAGGTGGCGGCTTACCCCTGCGTGGCGTTTCACAGCGGCTATGAGCTGGTCAGTTTCACCCAGTCCGACGCGGGGGTGACGGCACAATTGAAGGACGGCGCTGGCGAGCTGCACGAGGTGGCGGCGCGCTATTTGATAGGCGCCGACGGTGCGAGCTCAACCGTGCGCGGTTTGATTGGCCAGGGCTTTGAGGGGCAGACCTACCCGGAAGACTGGCTGATTGTGGATGCGATACGCCGGGAGGAGAAGGCCATCGACCATGTCGAATTCCTCTGTCATCCCGACCGGCCGACGCCGCATATGCCCGCGCCGGGCGGCCGCGAGCGCTGGGAATTCATGCTCAAGCCCGGCGAGACCAAGGAAGAGATGGAGCGGCCGGAAAAAGTCGCCGAGCTGCTCGCTCCCTGGATTGCACCGGAAGACCTGGTGATCGAGCGCAAGGCGGTGTATCGCTTCCATGCCCGCTGCTGCGAAAAATTTCAGCAGGGGCGAGTATTTCTGGTGGGAGATGCCGCGCATATCACGCCGCCCTTCGTCGGCCAGGGGCTGGTGGCCGGGCTGCGCGACGTGGCCAATCTGGGCTGGAAGCTGGCCTGGGTAGTCCGGGGGCAGGCATCGCCCGCGCTGCTGGACAGCTATGACACCGAACGCCGCCCGCATGCCAGGAAGATGATCGGCCTGGCCAAGCTTATGGGGCATCTGGTGATGCCCCGCAATATCTTCAAGGCGCTGGCGGTGCATGGCGCCATGCGCCTGTGCCGGTTCATACCGCTGTTGCGTCGGCAGCTTGAGGAACTGGAAATCAAACCCCCCAACCGCTTCCGCGAGGGTTGCCTGATCAAGGGCCGCGCACGCCAGGGCGTCTGCCGTGGTGCACTGCTGCCCCAGGGGTTTGTGCGGCATCAGGGCCAGATCCGCCCCAGCGACGAGGTACTCGGCGATCATCTGACGCTGGTCGGCTTCGGTATTGATCCGCGCCAGTATCTGGATGGGGCCACCCAGGCCCGCTGGGAAGCCCGCGGCGGCGCCTTCCTGCAGGTCGGCTTGCACGGGCAACGCCCGGGTGCCGACACGGCGTTTGCCGAGGACCTGTCGGACGTGCTGGCGAATAACCGGTCCCGGGGCACCGTGATGGTCAGCCGCCCCGACCGCGTCATCATGCACGATGGCCCGGCACAGACGGCGCAGCGCCTGGTGGACGAATGCCTGCAAGCGCTTTAATGAAGCACTCTCAATATTGATATTTTCCCAGTATGATGAACCCGGTACGAGGAGGTCCACATTCCGTCTGACGGGGCAGTTCATGGCAAAGAAAGCAGCGGCAAATACACTGACGCGTGGTCACAAGAAGAAGGCGCGCACCCGGCAGCAACTTCTGGACGCGGCCCTGCGCATCTATGCCCGCACCGGCGTGGCCGGTCTGGCGCTCAATACGCTGGCGGAGGAAGCAGGGGTGTCCAACGGCACCGTCTACAACTACTTCCGCACGCGCGAGGAGGTGCTGGAAGCGGTGGGCCTGGAACTGGCGGTTCAGCTCTCGCAGCAGATACTGGTCTTCAGTGAGGGCGTCAGCAGCGGTGCCGAGCGCCTGAGCATCGGCGTGCGCACCTTTATGGGCAAGGCCCTGGATGACCCCGAATGGACACGGGCCCTCATCACCGTGGTGCGTTACGCCGAGGGCATGCGTTCTGCCCTGGCCAACTACTTGCGCGCCGATTTGCAGGCCGGGCGCGAGCAGGGCGATTTCGTCTATGCCAACGAAGAAATGGCCATGGCCATGGTGGTGTCCGCCACCACGGGTGCCATGAACCTGGTTGTGGAAGGCTTTGACGTTGAGCACCCGGATCGCATCGCCGCTGAAATGATCCTTCAGTCGCTGGGGGTGAGTGCCAGCAAGGCCAGGAAGATCGCCAGCCTGCCGCTACCCCGGGCTGCGGACTAGCAGCCATTGGATGTTTGCCCATGAGCCGATTAAACGGCAGCGCCTCCCAACTGATCCCCGACACTGGCCGCAAACCACGCCAGAATATCGTTACGCTGATCCGCGCTGTGCGGGTGCGCCAGCAGCCCCTCCACCAGAAAGGTGGCCACCGTCGCCAGGGTGGCGCAGCGTGACGCTTCGATGCCGGCGGTTTTCAGGGCGCAGATCAGCGCGGTTTCCACGAAGTGATGGAACTGGTCATGCCAGGCGCGAATGACCGGTGACTGATCCAGGCGGCCATGGACCGTGGCCACCATCTCGCGGCTCTGTTCGAGTTCGTCCAGTATCCAGGCCATCTGCGCTGTCAACGGCAGGCCCCGCACCGCAGGCAGGCGTTGCAGATTCTGCGACAGCAAACGGTTGAGCACACCGACCAGCAGCTCATCCTTGCTGGCGTAGTACCAGTAGAGCGTATTGGGGGCGACATCCAGTTCGCGGGCGATTTGCTGCATGGAGGTGGCGTCGAAACCCTGTTCCATAAACAGGCGCGCCGCGGTCTCTTCCAGCGCAGCCTTCTTTACCTTTGCCTCCACATCCCGCTTGTTCTTGGCCATAGCGCCAGCTCCAGGAGTAATTCGGGTCATCTTGTATGGCATTCAAGAATGCTAATCTCGCGCCTTGAATAGCATACAAGACAACTCATGCAAGACAACCCCGTCTGGAGAAATGATCCATGGAATCATTGCGATACAGCCCTGCGGATATGACCTGCCACAGCGAACGCACTGGCTTTTATTATCAGGGGACCTGGTGCGCCGTAACGCTGTACCGGCCCGCCGATGCAGGCGACGCCGTGTTGCCTGCGATCCTCATGGTGCATGGCTGGGGCGGCACCCAGGATACGCTGACGCTGCCGTTCTATGAGGAATTTACCCGGGCAGGGTTTGCGGTGATGACCTTCGACTATATCGGTTGGGGCGACAGCGCCGGGCTGCCTCGGCATACCATCTCGGCCCGTGGACGCGTCAGGGAGGCCGATGCCGCGCTGGCGTTTCTGAAATCCCGGCCGGGCGTCAACAAGAACCAGATCGTGGTGTGGGGCTCCTCATTCGGTGGCGGCCACGCAGTGGAACTGGCGGCCGAGCACCCGGAGCTGCTTGGCGCCATTGCCCAGGTGCCGATGCTGGACGGGCTGGCAGCAGTGCGGGCGGTGCCGCTGACACGGTTGTTGCGGTTCGGGCTCTACTATCTGGCCGATCTGATCAAGCCGGGGCAGCCGGTTTATATCCCGGTGGTGAGTGAGCCGGGCGCGTTTTCCACCATGGATCGCGATGATGCGAGCAAGGCGCTGGCCCTGGCCGAGCAGAGTGTCGGGCGGGTTTACGACAACCGCGTGGCCGCCCGCTCCTTGATGACAATGGGGCCGTATCGTCCCTTCAAGCGCCTCAAGGATATCCGCATTCCCACGCTGCTGCTGGGGGCCACCGGCGATACCGTGGCGCCCTTTGTCGCGGATAAAATCCGCCGTGTGGACAATCCGCATCTGACGCTGGATACCGTGGACGCCAATCATTTCGAGCCCTACTTCGAACCGGTGTTCAGCCGTGTCATCAGCAAGCAGTTGGCGTTTCTGAAAAGCCTCGCGCTCTGAGGCTGCGAGGCGTGCGGGGCGGAAAAAGTTTACGGAAAGTACTGCGCCCGCAGTTGCCCCAGTGCCTGCTCGTACTGCTGCTGCCATGCCTGATCCGACAACGTCTCCCGCACGGCAGCCATATCCTGCTGCAAGGCCGCCACGGCCTGCTGATAGTCCAGCACACGCTGGTCGTTCAGTTGCTGCTGGCGGTCGCGCTGTTCCCGTTGTGCCACCACATCCGCGGGATAATAGTGTTGCCGCAGATCGCGGGTGATCTGCGCGCGCGTCGATGCATCGTCGATGCCCGCCAACAGCAAGGCCAGTTCGCGCTGGTAGCGGCCATCAATCCCTTCCACCTGCTGCAGCGCGTCGGCGTAGTCACCGAAGCTGCTGTCACGCAACGCGTTCAGCGCAGCAATGCGATCGGCCGCCGATAACGCGTCGGCGGCCTCCATCAGATCGCCATAGCGAAACTGGTACTCCGCCCAAGCGGCTTCCTGGCCGAACAGGGCTTCCGTGACATCCCGGCCAAGTGTCTGTTCCCGCAGGGCATGAATCGCATCGTAGCGCTCGCGCGGCGGCGTGCTCATCGACATCACCACGTCCTGCATGGCGAGCTCATACAACGGCAGGCGTGTCAGCGCCTGCTCGGCCAGCGCGGCGAATTCGGCATCCGGGTAGCCGGCCAGAGCCGCGCGGATCAGCGCATCGCAATCTTCATCCGGCAGACAATGCTGGCGCAGCTGCTGCAAGGTCATGGCGAGATTGCCCGGCTGGGCTTGTGCTGCCGCCAGCAGGGACTGCATCGCTTCAACACGGACTGTGCGGCGCGCCAGAATACCCATAGCCGCTTCATTTGCGGAGGCATCAGCGGCCCGGTCAGCTGGTGAAAATGCAGTCGTGGCGGGGTTGGAGGCGGGGGGCGGATACAACGATTGCTGAACGCCATCGCCAGCAGGGGAGACCATAAAGACCACGGCTGCCAGGGCAGCCGTGATCAGTAGTGCGGAAGCAGCACGCTTCACGGCGCGAACTCGAACTCACCCATGACCGGGAAGTGATCCGACAGATCCCGGGTGTGGAACAACGGCGCGGTGGCGGCGCGCTTGATGCGCACATCGTTGCGCGACTGCACCGGCTGGCGGTGGTCGTTGGCATAGACCACGTAATCCAGATACTCCACCGTGTCGCCGCCGGACCCGGCCGCCCCGGCCAGCACGTTGATGCGCGGGTCGAACGTGGATGCGGTATAGCCGGTACTTACCGGATCGGTGGCGTTCAGGTTGGTCAGCATGTCGGCGTAATCCTGCGGCCAGATCAGCTTGTTCACATTGAAGTCGCCGCCCATCAGCACCGCATCAAAGGCCGGAATGTTCTGGTTGTCCACCAGCGCGCGAATCTGCTGGAACTGCACCTGGCGCAAGGCGCGGGCCGCTGCGGTATCAAACGATGCCGTATGCGTGGAGGTCAGGTGGTACGCCTTGCCGTCCTTGATCACCTCGGCATAGATCACGCCTTTATCGGCGAAGCAATCGGTGCCGGTGCAGTCGGGGTAGATAAAGTCATCCGTATTCACAATCGGGTAACGGCTGATGATCAGCACGCCGCTGTCGAACACGTTGATGCCACTGTAAGGAATTTTCGGCACATGCGTCTGGTACGGGTATTCCGACGCCAGCGCCAACAGCATGCTGTCGCGGGTGGACGAGAAGGCCTCCTGGAACAGGATGACATCATAGCCGCTCAGGTGGTTCGGCAGTTCGGCCAGACGCTCGCTGATCTTGCTGGCCACCAGGGGCAGGGCATAGATGTTGTAGCTGAGCACTTTCAACGCGTCATCGCCGGACAGCGGTTCCGCCAGTGTGTCGTTGGTAATCACATAATAAAAGTCATCGTAGCCACCGGTGAGCTCCGCCTTGAACGCGGTGCTGGACGGCCGCGTGTCATAACTGTGGCTGTAGGTGTGCACGTTGCGATCGCTGAACCAGGGAGAGGAAAACCCGGGGCCACTGGCGCCGTGCTGGATATTGCTGCCGGTCCAGGTGCCCACCATGGTCTGCTTGAGCACGACGGACGAGGTGCCGGAAGACACGGTGGTGTCGAAATTGAAGATCCTGTTGCGCGTCACGCCCCAGAAGCGGTTATAGCGCAGCACTCTTTTGGTCTCGTAGGGGCCGATGCTGGTGGCTTCCTGTTCCCACTGGCTGCCTTGCGTCAGCGTGGCGGTGCCGTGGTGGTTGACGGAGACCGTGACGGTGTCCGGCGTGCTGTTGGTGACAAAGATATAAGTGTCTGCCACCGCCTGGCTGCCAAGCAGCGCCAGGCACAGCGTCAGCAGAATGCGTAGATTGCGCATGGCTAGGTTGCGCATAGAGAGTCCCCTGATGTTGTTTTTTTAGTTGCCGTTTATTTACATGAACGAGCGTGCCAGATAAAGCGCTATCGGATGACCGGCGGGCCAGTGGACTGTTGTTCACTCGGTGACGGTTGATCGGGGTGAAGAGTAAACGGGGATCGGATAGTTGTGGATTTTCCCGATCGGGTGTGGGCGTGGCCAGAACGAAAGTGCTAGGTTTGCCGCATAATCTCAAGATCCGGTCGGCGACACTTTACCTGTCAGGTCTTTCTGTCAGGCCTTTCTTGTCAGGTTATGGAGGAATCATGCAAGCACCACCCACCCGAGCCATGCCCTGGAAGGCCGTGCAGCGACCGCGTCTGTTGACGCTGGCGGGCAGGTTATTGATGGGCCGCGCCCTGACTCCGTCCCCGGACGAGTGGCAAGCCGTGCTGGCTGCGCTGCAACGCGGCGATCCCGCCATGGATGCCGTGGTCGAGTGGTTGTGCCGCGGCGCCACGGCAGAGAAACGACGCCAGTTCGAGCAGGCCCTCACACAGGGTATCGAGACACTGACCGACCCGCCTGCGGTGTTGCGGGATTTTTTTGCCGGCGTGGAGCAGCCACCTGCCTGGCTGGATCGGGACCTGCTGGCGCAGGGCGCCCAGGCGGCGCATATAGGTGGACAGGTGGGTTTTTACGTGTTGCGAGACATGGCGCTGATGGGCGGCTATGTCTACTTCAACAGCATGAATCAGGTGCTGGCGCCCGCGGGGGAGCTCAGTCGGCATACCTCCCGTCGCCTGGGGGAAACCGGAACCTGGCTTTATGATGTCACCGAACCGGACGGGATGTCGCGCTTCGGCCAGGGCTTTATCACCACCCTGCGTGTACGTCTGGTACACGCGCTGATACGTCGCCATCTCAGCGCCCGCGATGACTGGGATCAGCCGCGCTGGGGCGTGCCGATCAATCAGGTGGACATGCAATCGACGTATCTGGCGTTCGGGCCTGTCGCGCTCAGCGGCGGTCGCCTGTTCGGGGTGTTGCCCAGCCGCCAGGCGTCGGCCGCGTCCATGCACCTGTGGCGCTATATCGGCTGGCTCATGGGGGTGGATGAAGCGCGTCTTGCCGTCACCGAGCGCGACGGCCTGCGCAAGCTGTACCACACCTTCCTGACGCATCGGTGTCCCGATGACAAGATCCATCTGCTCGGCAGTGCCTTGCGGGATGAGCCGTTAGAGCGCCTTCCACCGCCCGCCAGCCGCTGGCCGCGTTTGCTGGCCTGGTGGCGCTACCAGGTGCATCTGAGCAATTCGTCGTTGATTCTGGGCCTGCGCGAGCGGCGCCTGCTGGGCCTGCCCTGGTGGATACTGCCCTGGTTCCCGGCGATTACGGCTCCGTGGCGTTTCCTGCGCGTGCTGATCTGCCGTGTGCGCGGCGCCAAAGCCATCGAGGCGCTGGCTCAGCGGGATCGCTTGCGGCAGCGGCAGCAGTTGCAGGAGTACTTCGGCGACCGGCAGGCGACCATCATTCAGCCGTCGCCGGAGCATCCTGCGCATATCAAATGAAGCGGCGTCAGTAAGGCGGTTTTGACCCTGACCTGACGCAGTGCAATAGGTGCACGCGCGCACACAAAATCCATGTTGTTGTTTCTCTTGCTGTGATCCGGCTTGACCCGCCAGGGGATCTTGCTCAATCATCTGGTACTTCCATGTACCAGAATTGAAAGACAACGATAACCTGATGAGAGGATCTAGCAAGATGGCCAATGTCACCGCAGCGAAAGAGGGCCTGGCGGCGCCCGCCCCCGGGCAGTTTCAGGGCAATGCGCAACGTTTGAGCGCCCTTCGGCGATTGGCGGAAGACCGCCCCGCCGAGGCTGAGGCGCAAGTCTGGGAGTGGCTGAGCGAGTTCAGGTCGCTGGACACCCACCACGCGCTGGGCTGGCTGTTTGCCCAGGGCTATACCCCGGCAGTGGACAGTGTGCAGGGTGATTGCGAGGGCATGGTGCTCGGGCTTTACGGCACCCTGTGGCTGGATGCGGTGGACCGGCTGGTGCGTGTCGGGCGGCTTGCCGGCGGCATCGGCTGGGCGGGCAAGACCTTCGATATGCAGACCCGCCGGGGCTATAACCGGCTCACCCGGGGCGCCAGGCTGCCGATGTTGGCAGTGATGCCCGGCTACCGCTTCGAAAGCAAGGGCGGTGAGCTGATCGGTTTTCATTTTGATATCGCCATCGAGCCTTCGCCGGTCTCGCCGGAGCAGGAGGTGATGTCTATCGCCTATGACAATCCCGCCGACAAGAACCCGATTGTGTTGCCGCGCACGCGGGATGAAATGGTGGAGATCGTGCCTGGTGTCTGCCTGGGCAGAGCCATTCTGCGAGAGAAGAACGGTTTTCGTGTGGTGGGTTACTTCGCCAGTCGTCGGCCACGGGGGTAAGCAATATGGCCATTGATCTGAAGGGCGCCGTGGCATGTGTGACCGGCGGTGCGCGCGGGATTGGCTATGCAACAGCGGAAGCGCTGGCGCAGCGTGGCGCGACGGTGTGGATCGGCGACATCGATGCCGCGGCCGTCAACAAGGCAGCCAAAAGACTGGGCAAACAGGTCAAACCCTGCCAGCTGGATGTCACCCGGGTCGAGGATTTCGAGCGCTTCCTGGCGCAAGCGCGGGAAGACGGCCCGGTGAGAGTGCTGGTCAATAATGCCGGCATCATGCGCACCGGGCGATTTTACGAGCAGGATCTTGCCGGGCTGCATCAGGAAATAGCGGTGAACCTGGTTGGCGTGGTGAATGGCATGCATCTGGTGCTGCCCGAGATGCTCGCACAGGGGCAGGGGCATATCGTCAACCTGTCCTCCATGGCGGGCAAGATCAGTGTGCCGGGGGCGGCGGTGTATTCGGGAACCAAGTTCGCCGTTGCCGCGCTGTCACGGGCCGTCCGCGCAGAAATCCTCGACAGTGATATCACCATCAGCAGCATTTTCCCGGCGGCCGTGCATACGCACATCACACAGCAACTCGATATTCGTGGCGTGCCGACACTGGATGCGGCAGCGGTAGCGGCGGAAATCGTTGCCTCCTGCAAGCACGGCCAGGCGGAAGTTACTTTGCCGCGCTGGGTGAAGCCGGTCGGCGCGCTGGAAGCGTTGATACCTGACCGGTTGGCGGCGCGTATCAAACGCGTGGTCGGCGCCGAGAGGCGGATCACCGCAGGCCTGCGCAAAACCCTGGCATCCGGGTCCGCAACCGACTGAAGCGGTGGCGCGGGCGGGCCTGTCGGCTCGGGATGGCAGCTTGTATCATGCTGTTGTTTCGGGCTCACAGGTCTTGCCATGCCATCAGATACCCGCGCCAACCCGAAAGGGAACGCCATGCAGAGCGATGCCGTACCGGCGCGTGCCTATCAGGGCGCTTCAGCAAAAGAGCGGGCCAGAGGGCGGCGACAGCGCTTGCTGGACGCCGCGTTTGTCATGCTGGCGGATGACGGCTGGCGGCAGATGACCATCGACAAACTGTGCCGGCATGCGGGCCTGAACAAACGTTATTTCTATGAGAGCTTCGCCACCCTGGATGATCTGGCGGCGGCAGTCGTGGACGACATCTGTGAGCAACTGGTCGCCATCGCCTTTGACGCGGCCCGCCGAGCCAACGAGGCAGGGCGCAACGTCAATGAGCTGGCCCACGAGACACTGGATGTGGTGGTGGGCTTCCTGCTTGACGACCCGCGCCGGGCGCGCGTCCTGTTTACCGAAGTGTCCGACAGCCCCCGCGCTGCCGCGCATCGCAAGAATGCGATCAAGGGCCTCGCCAGCGCGCTGGCCGCCTACGGCCATGAGCATCATCAGGCATCCGGCGCACACCCGGTGGCGGACGTGGCGTCCGCCTTGCTGGTGGGCGGCAGCATCGAGGTCATTCTGTCCTGGCTGGATGGCGGCGTGGCGCTGACCCGCCAGGCATTGATCGAAGACCTGGCTGCGCTGTGGGTGTGTGTCGGCGAAGGCGCGGTACTGGCGGGCAAGGCGCGCGCACCACAGGAGTAGCGCAACGGCGACAGCAATGCCGGCGCCATGTCACATCAATAGAGATAACCCAAGCCGCGTGGTTTGACCGGTGGCGGTAGTTCGGTTTCGCCGAGCATTTCACGCAGGTCGATTTCCACCGTGCGCGAGAGATAGTCCATGGGCACATCGTTGACCTGGTTTTCAAACGGTGTCTCGATATAGCGGCCCACGTATTCCAGCATGATGTAGGCGCAGCCGATGATCAGCGAAAATGGCAGGCTCCAGTAGCCCAGATGCCCCGCCAGACTGATCGGCAGCAGGAACAGAAACACCACCAGCGTGTAGCGCATGAACCAGGTGTACTGCATCGGGAAGGGGGTTTTCTTCAGTCGCTCGCAGCTGCCGAGCGCTTCATTGAAGCGGGTCAGCCGTTCGGTCAACGTCACCAGCCGGTAGCTGTCCAGCTGGCCGTCGGCAGCCAGTTGTCGCAGGGTCTGGTTTTGCAGGTCGAGGATCGCCAGCGGCGGGTTCTGCCGGGTTTCGATCTGTGTCGCTTCCTCCTTACCCAGCAGGCCCGCTTCCTCGGCGCCGGCGGGCAGCCGGCGCAGAAAGCGGTTCAGGCGCCAGGCGAAGGCCGCCTGGCGATGCAGCAGTTGCCGTTGGGTGATCGCATCGGCCTGGCTCAGGCTCTGTACCAGCAGGCCGAAGTTGCGGGTTTCATATTTCAGGGCAGACCAGATCTTGTGCGCCTCCCACCAGCGGCCATAGGCGGTGTTGTTGCGAAAGCCGATCAGAAACGCCAGTGCCGTACCCAGAAAGCCGGTGGCAAACGACAGTGCCTTGAGCAGCTCCTGCGGCACCAGCCGGATAGCGCTGCACGCCAGCACGGTAAACACCAGCAGGATCAGCAGTTGCGGCCAGGTAAAGCCGACCAGCTTGCGCAGCGAGATACGGTTGGTGACGATCATGCGGCGCCCACTCCACCAAAGGCCACCCCGGCGAGGTCAGCCATGTCCCGCTTCCAGGTGGTCAGGTCCTCGGCATTGAAGTCGGCCACATGGCGATGACCGCAAGCGCGGGCCATCACCTGCATCAGCTCCGTCGAGGCGTGCAGGAAATTGGCCAGGCGACGGGCGGAGCGTTCCACTTCCAGACGCTGACGCAGGTCGGCTTTCTGGGTGGCGATGCCCACCGGGCAGTTGTTGCTGTTGCAGGCGCGCATGCCCAGGCAGCCGATGGCTTGCAGGGCCGAGTTGGACAGCGCCACCACATCAGCGCCCAGTGCCAGCGCCTTGATGAAGTCTGCGGGCAGTCGCAGGCCGCCGGTGATAATCAGCGTGACGTCCGGGCGCTGGCAGCGGTCCAGATGGCGCCGGGCACGGGCCAGGGCCGGAACGGTGGGGACGGAAATGTTGTCGCGGAACAGTGTCGGCGCCGCACCGGTGCCGCCACCACGGCCATCCAGAATAATGTAGTCCGCCGTGGCTTCCAGGGCCGCGTCGATATCGCGCTCGATATGCTGGGCCGAGAGCTTGAAGCCGATGGGAATGCCGCCGGTGGCCTCGCGCACCTGGTCGGCGAAGTCGCGGTAATCCGCCGGTGTGGTCCAGTCTGGAAAACGCGCCGGGGACACGGCGGCTTCGCCGGGTTGCAGGCCGCGTACCTCAGCGATGCGATCCACTACCTTGTTGCCGGGCAGGTGCCCGCCGGTGCCGGTCTTGGCCGCCTGGCCGCCCTTGAAGTGAAATGCCTGGCAACGCTGCACCTTGTCCATGCTGAAGCCGAAGCGGGCTGAGGCCAGTTCATAAAAGTACCGGCTGTTGGCGGCCTGTTCGCCGTCCAGCATGCCGCCTTCGCCGGAACAGATGCCGGTGCCGGCCAACTCGGCGCCCATGGCGAGGGCCAGCTTGGCTTCCTCTGACAGCGCACCAAAGCTCATGTCAGACACCATCAGCGGTGTCGCCAGGCGCAGGGGCTTGCGACTGTTCGGCCCGATCACCACGTCGGTGCCCACCGGTTCGTCGTCCAGCAGCGGAGGCCGTTGCAACTGGGCGGTGAGCAGTTGCAGATCGTCCCAGCGGGGCAGGGTGTGGGCGGGTACGCCCATGGCCGCCATGGGGCCATGGTGGCCCACTTTTTCCAGGCCGTGCTCGGCCAGGCTCTGAATCATCTTTACATGGGGCTCGTCTTCGGTGCCCTTGAAGTCGGCGTAGTCGCCCAGGTAGGCATCGCGATCATATTTTTGCGGGTTCTTTTGCTCCCAGGCTGCAATTTCCTCTTCATCTACCCAGACCGCGCCGCCCTCGATCCAGGCCTGGAAGCGTTGCAGATCAACGCCCGGATAATGCACATTGCGGCCGCTGCGATAGCGGTAAGTGGAGCCGTGCAAGGTGCATTGCACGGTGTCGCCGCTCACCGCGCCATCCGCCATCAGGGCGCCGCGATGGCGGCAGCGGCCAAACAGCACGGAGACCTCTTCGGCGTCCGGCCAGCGAATCACGATCAGGTCGACATTGGCAACACGGGCACGAAACGGGACTTCCGGTTGCAGTTGCGCCCAGTCGGCGACTTTGACTTTATTCATGGTAGCGATCCTTCCCGGGGTTCAAGCGCAAGCGCCATCGTAAGCCCAGTGCAGCCGGCCGCATGCGCGGCCGGTGCAGGGCATAACGTATAACCTGTCAGCCTTCCAGGTCAGTGGCATGTCAGTCGATACGACCGAAGGCGCCACGTTGGTAATCGTGAATGGCCTGGTTAATTTCCTCAACGCTGTTCATCACGAAGGGGCCGTGACCCACCACAGGTTCGTCCAGCGGCGCGCCGGTCATCACCAGCAGTTTGGCGTCGTTATTGGCTTCCAGCCGTACCGCATCACCGTCACGGCTGAGCTCGATCAGCGACACCTCGCGGGCCAGCTCGCTGTTCACCTGCACGGTGCCTTTGAGCAGGGCGATCATGCTGGTGTGGCCAGCGGGCAGATCGAGCGTGACGTCAGTGCCGGCGGCCAGCGACAGATCCCACAGATTGACCGGCGTAAAGGTGCGTGCCGGACCACGGTGGCCGCTGTACTCCCCGGCAATGATGCGTAGCCGGGCCTGACCTTCGGCCAGCGCCACGCGCGGGATGTCCGCATCCAGCAGGCCCTGATAACCCGCTGGCGTGAGTTTGTCCCGGGCGGGCAGGTTGACCCACAGCTGCACCATTTCCAGATCACCGCCGCTGGCGGTGAAGGCCGGGGAATGGAACTCCTCGTGAACAATGCCGTGGCCGGCGGTCATCCACTGCACATCGCCGGGGCCGATAATGCCGCCCTCGCCAGTGGAGTCGCGATGCGCCACTTCGCCGGCATAGACCACCGTCACCGTCTCGAAACCCCGGTGCGGGTGCTGGCCGACGCCGCGCGGCCGCTCCGCCGCCGGAAACTGCGCCGGGCCCGCATAGTCCAGCAGCAGAAACGGACTTCTGCTGTCGGCGCGCCCCTGATAGTCGAACAGCGAACGCACCGGGAAACCGTCGCCCACCCAATGGCGGCCGGGGGCGGAATAGATACCTTGCACGCGTTTCATGGTGCCCTCCTGGTGAGCAAGTGTGTTGAGAGTCATCCTATTTGCGTTGGTAAAGCCCGTGTAGTATTCGATTTCGGGTATCAGCGTTTCATTTATAGAACAGTGAAAATAGAACAGTGAGTACAGAATGGTGAGCGGCCATGCAGGACCTTAACGACCTCTATTATTACGTACAGGTAGTGGATCACGGGGGCTTTGCGCCCGCCTCAAGGGCGATCTGCGTGCCCAAGTCGAAGTTGAGCCGCCGTATTGCCGCCCTGGAGGAACGCCTGGGTGTGCGCCTGATCCGGCGTTCTACGCGCCACTTTTCCATGACCGATGTCGGGCAGACCTATTATGCCCATTGCAAGGCCATGCTGGTGGAGGCCGAGGCGGCGCAGGAATCCATCGAGGCGGTGCGCGCCGAGCCGCGCGGCGTGATTCGCGTGACCTGCCCGACGAGCTTGCTGCATGTGCATATCAGCGACCTGCTGGCGGCGTTCATGCAGCAGTATCCGCAGGTGACGGTGCATCTGGAGGCCACCAACCGGCGCGTGGATGTGCTGGGTGAAGGCGTGGATGTGGCCCTGCGGGCCCGCCCCGAACTGGAGGACAGCGAGCTGGTGACCCGGGTGCTGTCTGACCGCGGACGTTGCCTGGTGGCCAGTCCGGCACTGGTGTCGCAGTACGGCCCCCTGGTGTCGCCGGATGAGCTGGATCGCTGGCCGACGCTCGGCTGGGGCGTGCCGCAGCAGGAGCATGTCTGGGTGCTGCACGGTCCCGGTGGTGCGCGCGTCGAGGTGCCGCTGCGGCCACGCCTGGTGACCACGGACATGATGGCCTTGTGTCGTGCCGCCGAGGCGGGTCTCGGGCTGATTCACCTGCCGATACTCATCGTTCAGGAGCAACTGCAGCGCGGCAGCCTGCTGCGGGTCATGCCTGACTGGATGCCACAGCGGGATATCATCCACGCCGTTTACCCGTCGCGCCGTGGTCTGTTGCCGTCCGTGCGGGCCTTTCTTGACCAGCTGGTAACGTTCTACGCGTCTTTCGATGAGGATTAATGTCTTCTCACAGGGCACGTATGGAAAGTATGGCAGGCAAATAGCGGAACGCTTACAGGACAACAGGCTGATTTCCTGCATACGCCTCGTGTGGCGCGCGTTATGCTTCAACCCTGTTCGCATCAATGAGGCGTGACGTGTCATGCAACAAGACCTGGCCCGGCGAACCGGGCTTGCACTGAAGACGGCGGGCTGGACAATGGCTACGGCGGAGTCCTGCACCGGCGGCGGTATCGCTGCGGCAATGACGGACATTGCCGGCAGTTCCGAATGGCTTGATTCCGGCTTTGTGACCTATTCCAATGCGGCGAAAATGCGCCTGCTGGGCGTGCCGGCATCTGTGCTGGCTGAGCACGGTGCGGTCAGCGAGGCCACGGTACGGGCCATGGCCGAGGGCGTGCTGGCCCGTAGCCCGGTGAATATTGCCGTGGCGGTCAGCGGCATTGCCGGGCCGGATGGCGGCAGTACCGACAAGCCGGTGGGCACGGTCTGGTTCGCCTGGGCCCGGCGTGAGCAGGGCAGCGATGCTGTGGTGACCGATGTTGCCCGGCATGTGCTTGGCGGCGATCGTGCAGCGGTGCGCGCAGCGACGGTCAAGACGGCTTTGGAAGGCATCCTGGAACGGGTACCCGGGGTGTCACAAGCGTGATTTCAGCAGGGGGGTTGCAGCGCTCCCTGCACACAGGCAGAATACTGTTCATCAGGCCAGTGCTGTCGTTACGGTCAGCGTTACGACCAACCTTACGGTAAGCGTTCCGCACTACGGCCCTGCCTTTCACAGCAGACATTCAGATCAGATGAGGATTCGGAAATGGAAGATAACAAGGCCAAGGCACTCGGCGCCGCACTGTCCCAGATCGAGCGGCAGTTCGGCAAAGGCTCTGTCATGCGTATGGGCGATCAGAAGCGCGAGCGCATGCCGTCCATTTCCACAGGCTCCCTGGGGCTGGATGTGGCACTGGGCATTGGCGGCCTGCCCAAAGGCCGGATCGTCGAGATCTACGGCCCTGAATCCTCCGGTAAAACCACACTGACGCTCTCCACCATTGCCCAGGCCCAGAAGCAGGGTGCCACCTGTGCCTTTATTGATGCCGAGCACGCTCTGGACCCGGATTACGCCGAGAAGCTGGGCGTCAACGTGGCCGATCTGATCGTGTCCCAGCCGGATACCGGTGAGCAGGCTCTGGAAATCACCGACATGCTGGTGCGCTCCGGCGCCGTGGACATGGTGGTGGTGGATTCCGTAGCCGCCCTGGTGCCGAAAGCAGAAATCGAAGGCGAGATGGGCGACCATCACGTCGGCGTGCAGGCCCGTCTGATGAGCCAGGCGCTGCGCAAGATCACCGGCTCGGTGAAGAACGCCAACTGTCTGGTGGTGTTCATCAACCAGATCCGTATGAAGATCGGCGTCATGTTCGGCAACCCCGAAACCACCACCGGCGGTAACGCCCTCAAGTTCTACTCGTCTGTGCGTCTGGACATCCGTCGTATCGGCGCGGTCAAGCAGGGCGACGAAGTGGTTGGCAACGAGACCCGGGTCAAAGTGGTCAAGAACAAGGTGTCGCCCCCGTTCAAGCAAGCCGAATTCCAGATTCTCTACGGCAGCGGCATCAACAATCTGGGTGAAATCCTCGATATGGGCGTGCAGCTGGGCATGATCGACAAATCCGGTGCCTGGTACGCCTACAACGGCGACAAGATCGGCCAGGGCAAGCAGAACGCCTGCGACTTCCTGCGCGAAAACCCGGCCATCACCAACGAAGTCGAAAGCCAGATCCGCGCCAAGCTGTTGCCGCCGCTCGCACCGCGTGAGCCGGCAGCGGAAGCGGCCGAGACTGAAGCCACCGAAGAGTAATATCGGTGGCGGGCTGGCGGGGCGGCAGGGCCGCAGGGCAGGACGAGGCGGCACGCGAGCCGCCCTCTGAAGCCGATCTCCGCAGCACCGCGCTCAATATGCTGGGTCGGCGCGAGTTCGCGCGCGCCGAGCTGGCTCAGCGATTGCGGCGCAAGTTCGGTGACGGTGCTCCGGTGGAGCCCGTGCTGGACTGGCTGGAAGACATGAATTTCCTCAACGATGAACGCTATGCCGGCATGCTGGTGCGCAGCCGCATCGAGCGTGGCCACGGCGCATTGCGCATCCGGCAGACGCTCCAGCAGCAGGGTATTGCCACCGTGCTGGCAGAGCAGGCCATCAGCGAGGCGGAGCAGGGCGGTTGTGACTGGTTCGCCCTGGCCGCCGATCTGCGTCGCCGTCGCTTCGGCGATGCCCCCCCCGCAGACATCAAGGACAAGGCCCGCCAGTTGCGCTTTCTGCAATATCGGGGCTTTACCGGTGACCAATGTTTCGCCGCGCTGGATGCATCCGGTGCCGAGTATGACGAGGACGACGGTCATATCAACTGATCTGGGCACCGAGCCAGACACACAGCCCCAGAAAATCGCCCCAGACAATCCGCACCAGACAATCCGCACCAGACAATCCGCACCAGACAATCGAATCATGGGCCGGTCCCCGGTATACTGCCGGTCCCTGAATCCTTGACACTGTGCTGCGAGACTTATGAAGAGCGCCGACATCCGCCAGGCCTTTCTGGATTACTTCGCCCGCCAGGGCCACGCTATCGTGCCATCCAGCTCGCTGGTGCCCGCTGACGATCCCACCCTGTTGTTCACCAATGCGGGCATGAACCAGTTCAAGGATGTATTCCTCGGCCGTGAGAAGCGGGATTACACCCGCGCGACCAGCAGCCAGCGTTGCGTCCGTGCCGGGGGCAAGCACAACGACCTGGAGAACGTCGGCTACACCGCCCGTCACCACACCTTCTTCGAGATGCTGGGTAACTTCAGCTTCGGCGACTACTTCAAGCGCGAAGCGATAAAGTTTGCCTGGGAATTCCTGACGGTCGAAATGAAGCTGCCGGCGGAACGGCTGTGGGTCACGGTGCACGTGTCCGACGATGAAGCGGCGGATATCTGGCTGAAGGAGATGGGCGTCAGCGCCGAACGCTTCTCGCGCCTGGACGAAGACAACTTCTGGCAGATGGGCGATACCGGCCCCTGCGGTCCCTGCTCCGAAATATTCTATGACCACGGGGCGGACGTGCCCGGTGGCCCGCCGGGTTCCGAGGGCGATGATCTGGATCGCTACATCGAGATCTGGAACCTGGTCTTCATGCAATACGATCGCCAGCCCGACGGCGAGCTCAAGCCGCTGCCGAAACCATCGGTGGACACCGGCATGGGCCTGGAGCGCATCGCAGCGGTATTGCAGGGCGTGCATTCCAACTACGAGATCGACCTGTTCCAGGCGCTGCTCAAAGCGGCTGCGAAAGCGACGGGAACAGACGACCTTGAAGAAAAATCCCTGCGCGTTATCGCCGACCATATCCGCTCATCCAGTTTCCTGATTTGCGACGGCGTGATTCCGTCCAATGAAGGTCGCGGTTATGTATTGCGCCGCATCATTCGCCGCGCACTGCGCCACGGGCACAAACTCGGTTGCGAAAGCCTGTTTTTCCATACGCTGGTTGCTGCACTGGTAGAACAGATGGGTGATGCCTACCCGACACTGCGCGCAGAACAGGCGCGCATCGAGAAAGCACTGAAAGCCGAAGAAGAGCAGTTTGGTCGCACCCTAGCCCAGGGCATGAAAGTGCTGGAGCAGGCCGTGGCCACGCTGGACGGCGATGTGATCCCCGGCGATGTGGTGTTCACCTTGTACGACACCCACGGCTTCCCGCCGGATCTCACCGCCGATGTCGCGCGGGAGAAAAACCTGCGCATCGACCAAGCCGGTTTCGATGTCGCCATGGCAGCACAGCGCGAGCGTGCCCGCGGCGCCGATTCGTTTGCCAGTGATTACAACGACCGTTTGCAGATTGATGCCAGCACCGAGTTTTCCGGTTATGAATTGCTGGATGATCAGGCAGCTGTTGTCGGGCTGTACCGGAACGGCGAGGCTGTTGACCAGTTGAACGCCGGCGAAGATGGCATGGTGGTGCTGGAACGCACACCGTTTTACGCCGAGTCCGGTGGCCAGGTGGGCGACACCGGTGTGCTGTCCGTCGGCGATGCCCGGTTTGTTGTCAGTGATACACGCAAACGCCAGGCGGCTCATGTGCATCTGGGCAAACTCGAAGCCGGCACGCTGAAGACCGGCGACAAGGTCGCAGCCCGCGTAGACACCCGTCGCCGCCAGGCGGTCATGCGCAATCACTCGGCTACGCACTTGATGCACGCCGCACTGCGCAAGGTGCTGGGCAATCACGTTGCACAAAAAGGCTCGCTGGTCGGCCCGGACTATTTGCGTTTCGATTTTTCCCATGGCGGCAGTGTGACGGCCGAGCAGATTGCCGAGATCGAGGGCATCGTCAACGCGCATATTCTGGCGAACCTGCCGGTCAGCACGGAACTGATGGATATTGATGCCGCCCGCGCGGCCGGCGCCATGGCGTTGTTTGGTGAAAAATACGATGACGAAGTGCGCGTATTGACCATGGGCGAAGCGGCATTTTCCAAAGAACTGTGTGGCGGCACCCATGTGGCGCGCACCGGTGACATCGGTCTGTTCCGCATTACGCTGGAAGGCGCCTCGTCGGCGGGCGTACGCCGGATCGAAGCGGTGACCGGCGACAATGCACTGGCGGAGGTGAAGCGCCTTGCCGACACCGTGTCCCGCGTTGCCGCGACGGTCAAGGCATCGCCGGAGCAGGCGGCCGCTCGCGTTGAACAGCTGGTCAGCCGCGCCCGCGAACTGGAAAAGGAAATCGAACGCCTCAAGCAGAAGCTGGCCTCCGGCACCGGCAACGACCTCTCTGCCCAGGCGCAGAACATCGACGGCGTCAATATTGTCGCCAGCCAACTGGACGGCGCCGATGCCAAGACCCTGCGCACGGCCATCGACAAGCTCAAGGACAAGCTCGGTTCTGCGGTTGTCCTGCTGGCAGCGGTGGAGGGCGACAAGATCAGCCTGGTCGCCGGCGTCACCAAAGACCTGGCAGGCGACTATCCGGCTGGTGACCTGGTGCGGTATGTGGCCAGCCAGATCGGCGGCAAAGGCGGTGGCCGGGGCGATATGGCCCAGGGCGGCGGCAGCGACGTGGCGGCACTGCCGGCGGCGCTGGAGAGTGTTGCGGACTGGGCGCGCGCCCGTCAGAAGGGCTGAATCGCCCCCGGCGCGCGTGACATCTGCGCGCGCCCTCATGCAACCTTGCCGGCGAGATGGTAAAGTACGCCGTTCTTTTTTGCGGATTGGTTCCCTTTATGGCCCTTATTGTGCAGAAGTACGGCGGCACCTCCGTGGGTTCCGCCGAGCGTATTCAGGCCGTTGCCGAGAAGGTAGCGGGCTTCCGTGAGCGCGGCGACGACGTTGTCGTGGTCGTCTCCGCCATGAGCGGCGAGACCAACCGCCTGCTCGAGCTGGCATCCAGCATTTCCCAGCAGCCCACCCCGCGCGAGCTCGACGTGCTCGTGTCTACCGGTGAGCAGGTGACCATTGCCCTGTTGAGCATGGCCCTGAACGAGCGCGGCCAGAAAGCGCGCTCCTACACCGGCGCGCAGGTGCGCATCCTCACCGACAGCTACCACAACAAGGCGCGTATCGAGGACATCGATGCTCACCGCATGCGTGCGGATCTGGACGCCGGGCGCGTGGTTGTCGTGGCCGGTTTCCAGGGCGTGGATGCCGAAGGCAACATCACGACCCTCGGCCGTGGTGGCTCCGACACCACCGCCGTGGCCCTCGCGGCTGCCCTGAAAGCGGATGAGTGCCAGATCTACACCGACGTGGACGGGGTCTACACCACCGACCCCCGTGTCGTGGATAACGCCCGTCGCCTGGACACCATCACCTTCGAAGAAATGCTGGAGATGGCCAGCCAGGGTTCCAAGGTGCTGCAAATCCGCTCGGTGGAGTTTGCGGGCAAATACAATGTGCCGTTGCGCGTCCTGTCCAGCTTCAAGGATGGCCCTGGCACGCTGATTACCGTCGAAGACGAGGTTGATATGGAAAAGCCGGTTATTTCCGGGATTGCCTTTACCCGTGATGAAGCCAAGATCATCGTACGTGGCGCGCCGGATACCCCGGGCATCGCTTACAAGATCCTCGGCCCGGTCAGCGCGGCGAATATCGAAGTGGACATGATCGTGCAGAACGTGGGTAAAGACGGCGCTGCCGACTTCACTTTCACCGTACACCGCAATGACTTCAAGCGCGCCCAGGAAGCCCTGCGCAACGCCTCTGAAGAGCTGGGCAACCCCGAGATCATTGGCGATGACAAGATCGCCAAGGTGTCGCTGGTGGGTGTCGGCATGCGTTCCCACGCCGGTGTCGCCAGCAAGATGTTCGAAGCTCTGGCGGTGGAAGGCATCAATATCGAGATGATCTCCACCTCTGAAATCAAGGTGTCTGTGGTCATCGCTGAAAAGTACCTGGAGCTGGCAGTGCGCGCCCTGCACTCCGCCTTTGAGCTGGACAAGGACCCGACAGCCAACGCTTGATTCTCCCTGTCAGTACTGGCTGTCAATACTGGCAGCGAGACATCAGGGGTGGCATATTGCATACTATGCCTCCCGTCCAGAAGGTTTGATGCGGGAACGCCATGCCAAGGAACAAGCATGGCAGCATCAGACCTTCCGGAAACGGATTTGCGCTCATTATTGACCGAAAGGACCCAGGAGGGATTGTTATGCTTATTCTTACCCGGCGAGTAGGTGAGACCCTGATGGTGGGTGACGATGTCACCGTGACCGTCCTCGGGGTAAAAGGAAACCAGGTACGTATTGGTGTCAACGCACCGAAAGAAGTCGCTGTACACCGCGAAGAAATCTACATGCGCATCCAGCATGAAAAGACAACGGATGGCGATCCTGTCTGATTTTCAGGCGGCCCCCTGACCACATTAATGCGGAATGGCATTATTGCTGCTCAGGGGCTGGGATTTCATCACGAAAGTGTTATCATGCGCGCCGTACGACAGCGACACAAAATACGGTGAGGTGGCCGAGTGGCTGAAGGCGCTCCCCTGCTAAGGGAGTATACGTTAATAGCGTATCGAGGGTTCGAATCCCTCCCTCACCGCCAGACACAAAAGAGCCCGCATATTGCGGGCTTTTTTGTGTCTGGCGGTGAGGGAGGGATTCGAACCCTCCGTTCGACAAGCCGCGCAGCGGCGCAGGACGCACACAGTGCGCCCCGAAGGGGTGAGCCCGCAAGCGGGCGAATCAATCCCTCCCTCAGGGGCGCAACGCGCCCCCAAAGCCCTCAGTCTTGCTCACCACTACCCATCACTACCCACCAGCAATCCACCTAACGCCCCCCGCAACCCCTCAGGCATCGCCACCGGCCGCCGCGTCCCACGATCCACAAACACATGGGTAAAATGCCCCTCAGCCGCCGCCGTATCCTCACCTTCCCGAAACACCGCCACGCCATATTCCACCGACGAATTACCCAGCCGATTGACCCGCAGCGCGCCTTCCAGACGGTCCGGATAGGCAAGGGCCGCATGGTAATTGCAGCCCGAACTGACCACCATGCCGATCACCGCACCTTCGTGGATATCCAGCTCGCCCTCGTGGATCAGGAAGTGGTTGGCGACAGAATCGAAGTAACTGTAATAGGTCACATTGTTGATGTGGCCGTAAATGTCGTTGTCATGCCAGCGCGTGGTGATCGGCGTGAAATAGCCGTAGTCCTCGCGGCGGCCGACAGGTTTGCGGGCGGCCGGGCCGTTGTTTGCTGCCGTCATCACCAGGCCGCCTTGTAGATAGCGATGGCATCCGCCTCGCTGACGTCACGGGGATTATTCACCAGCAGCCGTTGCTGCAGCATGGCGTCAGCCGCCAGGCGAGCAATGGCGTCTTCGGGGACGTTCACATCCCGCAGGCGCGGTGGCAGGCCGACCTTGGCGGCCAGCGCCACCAGGTAATCGATCAACTGCTCCACCGGATCATCCGACACCGGCGCGCCTGCCGGCAGGATCAACGGCGCCAGCTCACTGTAGGCTTCCCGGGCGGCAGGGGCGTTGAAGCGCATGACATGGGGCAGCACCAGCGCATTACTCAGGCCGTGGGGGATGTGATAAATCCCGCCAAGCGGGTAGGCCAGCGCGTGTACCGCCGCCACCGGCGCATTGGCGAACGCCTGGCCTGCGAGCATGGCGCCCAGCAGCATGTTCGAGCGCGCGGCGACATTGCTGCCGTCATGCACCGCGATTTCGATGTTGGCAGACAGCAGGCGCAGCGCTTCCCGCGCCAGCATGTCGGAATAGGGGTTCTTGCGATGGCGGCTGGTGTAGGCCTCGATGGCATGCACCATGGCATCTATGCCGGTGGCGGCGGTGACCGGCGCCGGCAAGCCGAGGGTCAGGTTGGCATCCAGTACCGCCAGATCCGGCAGCAGCTGCGGCGCCACGACCCCCTGCTTGGTGGTTTCGCCGGTGGTGACGATGGCGATGGGCGTGACTTCCGAGCCGGTGCCTGCGGTCGTCGGCACCTGGATCAACGGCAGCCGCTGGCCTTTGGCATTGCCCACACCATAGACCTCGGCCAGCGTCTGCTCGCCGGTCAGCAGCAGGGCCACCAGCTTGGCAGTGTCCATCGCGCTGCCGCCGCCGAAGCCGATCACGCCATCGCAATCACCGTCACGGGCGGCGGCCAGCGCCGCCTGCACCACCGATTCCGGCGGATCAGCCACCACGTCCGAAAACAGCGAGACCGGCATGCCGGCGTCCTTGAACGCGGCGTCGATAGGCGTCAGCAGGCCGCTGCCCAGAATGCCCCCGTCCGTGACGATGCAGGGGCGCTGCATGCCCAGTTCAGCGGCCAGCGCTGGCAGGCGCATGCTGGACCCGGGTTCGCAGATCAGGCTGCGCGTGGTGGTAAAACTGAAGGCTGTCATAGCGTGCTCTCTTGTTGTCGCGGCGTGTAGCGGTTGGTCGCAGTTACTCTTCCCGGCGATATTCGCCCTCTATCACGTCGCCCCGGTTGTCCGGGCTGCCGGGGCGCTGAGTGTACGGGCCGCCGCCCTGACTGCCGCCCTGACGCTGCCGCATGGCCTCATGGGCGGCGATCAGTTTACGGCGTATCCACCATACCCGCGCCATCAGCACCAGACCCAGGACCAGGCCCAGCCCCAACAGCACGAGAAAGATCATGGCCCCGAGAAACAGTGACAGGGCCAGCATCACCGTGGCGCCGACGAACATCAGCAGGCGCACGATCGGGTTGGCGGGGGCGGGGTTTTGCAGGTGAGGGCGGTTCATGGGCTGTCCGATACTGGTTGCGGCGGCGTGTCAGTCTGTCCTGTTCAGTCTATCCAACCTGATCATGGAGCGCTAACAGCGGCCAGCAGTGTATGAAACGCCCGGGTGTCGTTCCCGGGCCGTGAGTCCCTCTTACCCAGAGGTGACACTACAACGGCGGCACTATAACGGTGACGCTACCAGCGTAATGGGGGCGACGAATGGATAAGACAACACGCATCGGACGGATACGCGCCGGATCGCTGAACGGACCGTGGCTGAACAGACAGTGGCTGGGCATACCACTGCTGATGCTCAGCGCAGGCGCGGTGTCGGCGCCATCGGACCTGATGGGGTTCTGCCCCGATGGCACCCTGGTGGTCAACGGCACCCTGCACGCCGGGGTGGACGAGCAGGCGCTGCGGCAGGACGAACAGCTGCTGCTGGACGCCTTTGCCGCAGCCGGTATCCGCTTGCCCGGCGATCGCATCTCGGATGACACCCTGCAAGCGGCAGTAACCGGCATCGCCATCAAGGCAGATGGCGTGGAGACCCTGCAGGGCAAAGAGGGCGCCGGCGGCACCCTTACGCTGAGCACACACTGGCGCCACGACGCCCTGGCGTCCGGTAACGCTGACAACCTGCGCCTGTCTTCATTCAGCGTCTCGTTCCAGAACTCGGCGCTCTCCAGCGACGATATCTCCGACCACGCCCAGCTGTCACTGGGCGACATGCCACTGTCTCGCTGGCCGCAGCGGCTGGTCGGCGGCCCACCAACCTGGGGATATGCGGACTGCTACCTGGAGCGGCAATGCCGCAATGAAGCGAAATCAGACAGCGGCCGGGCGGCGCTGGACCTTGTGACAGAACAACTGGCAGACGATCGCGGCCTGATGCTGTCCGATCCGGTGACCGGGCAATTTGCTGTGCTGCACACGGGCAGGCTGGGTGAGCGCATTCGGCAGATGATGGTGACCTGTGGACTGGTGGTGCTGGATTGATTCGCTGGACTAATGCACTGGATCGATAGCGCTGCATCGCAGGTGCGACCTTTGAAGAAATAGTAGTACCCTTGTCAGGTTCCGATGGTATGGATTTGCCGGGAGTTTCAGCATGAAAAGCAGATGGCTTGGTCGGGTAGTGTTGAGCGGCGCGCTCGTGGCAGGCGGCCTGTCATGGCAGGCCCCTGCGCTGGCCTATGATGATGAGGCAGAGCACCCCGAGCGCCTGATCTTTGTGGATGCCGACGTGTTTCTGACGCAGCTGAACACGCAGCTGCATCGCGGCGGCGATTACGAAGTGCTGTTTGTGGGCGGCAAAGTCAGTGCCAATGCCCTGCCGGATCGTATCAATCGCATGCTGAACAGCGTGCGCGATGCCGGTGGCGATATTCGCGTCATGGTCACGGCACCAGAGCCTGATGTGCGGGACCGCGGCCTGGATGCCGTGGTCGGCGGTGTGCGCGATTTCAGCCGCGCCGTGGACGGCCTGGAGCAACTGCTCACCAGCCGCGGCACCGTATCGCGCATGATGCGCGGCAATCCCTACCGCGGCTACGACGTGGAAATGCGCGTGGACCCGGACACCGCAGGCGTGGTGCAACTGCTGTTGGTAGAACGGCAATGAACCGGCTGGCCCTGATCCCGCTGTTGTGCCTGCTGCTGGCAGGTTGTGCTGCCTGGCCCGGGTCCTCATCACACACGCCGCCAGAGGCATCCCCGGAAACCGCCGCAACAGAAGGCCCGGCACGCATCACCTATCTTTTCGCTGGCGACTTCAATGCAGAGTTTTACCGCACACTGCGCCAGCAACCGGACCGATTACTGATCGACTTCCCCGGCCAGGACACCAGCATCAACAAACTCCCCGCCGATATCGCCGCACTGGTAGATGGCGCCGCAGAGCGGGGCAGTGGGGTGAAACTGGTGGCCTGGGATGATTCCGTGCAGATGCGCTCACTGGGCATGCTGGAGATCAAGGCGGTGATCGAAGGCGCGCGCTATCTGAGAGCGCTGGGACAACTGAGCCAGCGCGAAATGCAGCGGCTGCGTCAGCGCCAGCTGGGAGATTACGATATTGATCTACTGTTCGACCCGGAAAGCGGCCGCTTGCTGTACCTGCACCTCAAGCGACATAGCGAATCAGCGCCACCCCGGGCGTAACCCGGGGCCTCTCTGCGAGTATGGCGCGTCGGCGTACGTGTTATCTCGTACATGCCCTGAAGCACTGGCTCCACATGTAATGATCATCACGATGGCGCAGGTTGCACTGGTAGGAACACTGACTGGCACTGCTGCGGCCGCGCATCCGCACGTCGTCGTTTTCCAGCAGTTTCTGGTTTGAAATGTGCTCCTGGTACTCGGCCTTCTTGATCAGCAGCTGTTCTTCCAGTGTGCGGATCTCACTGGCGAGTTGCTGGGCTGTGGGGTCAACAGGTGCCGGGGCGTCGGCCATGCCGGTGGACGCGAGCAGCAGGGAAATCACGGCAAGCAGAATGCTCTGGGTGAGACGTTTCATCGCTAGACTCCTTTTGTGTTGTCAATGCGCCACGAAAATCATGGCCCAACACCTTGGAGGGAGCGATATCACGGATTGAACACTTCGTTGAACGTCAGCGCCCGCTGATGTTGAGAAACAACGCCTCAGCCAGCGGCTGCTCCCGGTGATACCGGGCGATATGCTGCACCGCGCTGAGCCAGTATGACGGCCCGCCGCGCTGCAACAGATACAGCGCCTGATCCGTGGCGGCGATGCCGTCCCCGGGCGCCGCATCCGGCGCCCCCGGCGGCAGCGACGGCGCCTCGGTAAACAGCACCGGATGGCGGCGGCAGTCATCACCGAAGCAGATGGTCAGCGCATACTCACCGGGCGTCACCGGTGGCAACGGCAACAGCGCCAGCTGCAACGCGGGCAGCATGAAGTGCTCGGCGATCAGTGTGCCGTCCTGGTGCAAGCGAATCACATCGGGCGGTGCCGCCCCGCGCCAGACAAAAAACAGCATGTCACCGATCGCCACCTGGCTCGGCTCTGCCGTGGGCAGCCACGGCATCGGGGTATGTTGCGTTGACCGAGACACCGCGCCCACGCTGCGCAATACATCCTCGTCGCGGCCCAGCAGCGACATGGCCCAGCTCACCAGATTACCGCCCACCCCGGGGTTGCTGTCCGGTTCACTGATCAATAACGGGCTGTTGTCCGCACTGACAACCTGCCGGGTGCCGTTGAGATCCAGCGTTGCGCGCGCCTGCCCCGGCGCCACCGTGATGCGCATTCCCGGATACAAGGGCTCCAGTGCCTGCAGCGCCCGCGTCTGGCCCTCATGCACCACCTGCACGGCAGCCGCATTACCCTGAATATCCAGCACATAACCGGCCACCGATGCCGCACTGGCTAATGGCGCTACGCAACACAGCAGCAGCGCCATTAGCCCGCGCCGATACCCGGCGGGATAGCGCTTGCGCCGAGACGTTTCATGCAGGATGGTCATGTTCTTCTCCGTTGACGGTAGTGCTTTGTCACCGACCCAGGCGGAAACGCATTCGCGGTCTTATCGGCGCCGACGGAAGATAAATCCCGGTTGCCGCCAGCCCCCGGAGTCAGGCAGATAAAAGCGCGGCTTCTACTGTTGGATGCAGGATAAAGGTTGGATCAGGCTACTATTGATTCAACACGTTGGAAACGACTTCTTGATAGGGCGTTGTTTTGCGCCCTGTCAAACGGCTCAACTGATGCCCATCGTCAAACAAGGCACCGCGAGACGCTTCTACGTCGCTGTCAGCCAATATGCTCGCCAAGCCCTCAGGTAAGCCCAGGCTGACCAGTACTCCGGCGTATTCAGCTTCTTCCAGGTTCTGATACCGGAAGGGGCGGCCGGACTGACGGCTGACTTCTTCTGCCAGTTCAGACAGCGTAAAAGCGTCATCACCTGCAAGCTCATAAGTACGCCCAGCCTGCTGTTCGGTAGACGTCAGCACAGCGACGGCCGCTTCGGCGTAGTCTGCGCGGGGCGCTGCGGCAATCCGACCGTCCCCGGCGGCGCCCACCAATGCGCCGTGGTCCAGCGATGGAAGGATGTTTTCTGCGTAGTTTTCCGTGTACCAGCCATTTCGCAAAATCACTGACGGCACGCCAGACTTCCGCAGATATGCTTCGGTCTCCTGGTGCTCCTGCGCCAATTGCATAGGGTTGGTATCGGCATGCAATATACTGGTATACGCCAACAAGGAAACCTTTGCCCGAAGTGCAGCATCAATAACATTCTTGTGTTGGCCGGTTCTCTGGCCCACTTCACTGGAGGATATCAACAACAGCTTGTTGACCCCTTCCAAACCGCTATCCAGAGTGTCTGGTTGTGCGTAGTCGAACCGCCGGACCACAACACCCAGCCCGGAAAGCTCTGTCGCTTTTTCAGGGTTCCGGACCCCGGCGATAATTCGAGAAGGGTCCAGGGTTTTTATCAAGTGCTGAATGACCAGACGACCCAGTTGACCAGTCGCACCTGTTATCAGTATCCGCGTAGTAGATTGAGTCATGATTATGATTTCCTGACATTGCACACTATTTTGAAGGTCTTTATCTGGAGCATGGTCTATTATGGAGACCATTAATCGAATCCGGAAGGAGGCAGTTTTTTGTGACCAGGTTACCTCTGAGTAACTCCCCTGCGCGGGAAGCTATTGCTGATCGCCTGAATCGGTGGAGTAGCGCGCCTTTTGACGCCTCGAAGTGTCCGGTGAGGGATGTTCTCGATCATCTCGGCGACAAGTGGACCACATTGATCTTGATGACCCTGGCCGAACAACCCAGGCGCTTCAGCCAGGTTCAGCGTAGGGTGCCTGACATTTCAAAACGGATGCTGACGCAAACATTGCGTCAGCTGGAAAGAGACGGCCTGGCTTTTCGAGAGGTGTTTCCAACCAAACCGCCCAGTGTGGAGTACCAGTTGTCTCCCTTGGGTGAATCCTTGCTGGGGCCCTTGTCGCAACTGGTGGATTGGGCAGAAGCCGCCCATGACAATATCCGGCAAGCGCGCTCGGCGTTTGATGCGTCAAATTGAGTCTGATCAGACGGGTAAGGAACTCATTTTTACCAGAACGGTTAGTCAGGATATCCAGCTAGCCCGGGTCAAACTCTCTTTCGGCCGACTCTATTTCGCCAGGGTGGAAGCGGAACGAGACGATTTCAGCCTGTGTTGTTTTTGCAGGTGCCGGACGCGGCTCACCCAACGGAAGAGCGTTACCGCCACCAGCGGCAACGCGAAATCAAGCCAGACGCCGGCGCGGAACCAGAGCATGCTCAGCGGCACGATAATCGCGACGACAACCAGCAGCGGCAGCACATTGGCCATCATCGGCGGCAGATATACCAGACAAGCCGACAGCACCAGCACCAGCAGCGTCGTCACCAGTAGCGTTTGCCACCACGCGGGCGGACGCGCCTGGCCGAAACGCTCCAGCGAGTGCATGGCATTGATCAGAATCAGCGGCCCGGGCATTTCTCCCAGTGGCGTGACATGCAAATCGCCGGATTCCACATGGCTGGCGCCGATTACCACCGTGCGCGCCCGCGCCAGATGATCGCCCAGCGGCGCTGTGTCCCCCAACAGGCTTTGCAGCGGAATGCGGATCAGGAACGGGCTTTGCTGGCCCAGATGATCATGCCGGAACCAGCCGTCATCAGGTGCGGCGGGCAAGGTATAAAGAATGCGTTCGGAGAGCTTGTCGTCGGCCAGATGCAGCGTCTGTGCGCCCAGCACCAGCGTCGGCAATGCCGGCTGGCGTGCCGCGTCACAGGCTGCCCCCGGCCAGGCAGCCAGCTGCGTGTGCAGCGCCGCGAGCTGCGATTGCTGCCGCGCCAGCGATACCAGTTGCACCGAAGGCAGTAACGCCGTGCGCCCGCCCTGGCAGATGATTTCCACCAGCCGCCAGTGGCGCACCCGGTGATCCGCATCCAGCGCAAAGAAGGGCGCCGCCCAGGTGACCGCGTTGCCCCCTGCGGGCAGGTCCCGGAACAGATCATCCAGCACCGTATCGCGGGGCATGCCGTAATGCGCAGCGCCCCGGGGCGGCGACACTGTGCGCATCAGCGTCAACGGCGGCGCATGCTCCGTCGCCTGCCAACGTGCCAGCACGGCCGCCAGGGGCGCCAGATCACGCAAACTGCGCCGGCTGAAATCAAAATCCACCACCACTTGCCGCGCCTGGCTGTCGATCAGGCGGGAGAGCACCTGCGCCAGCGTATCCGCCGGCGTTAACAACGGCTCGCCCAGTGCCTGCCAGGACGGCGTATCCAGATCAATCAGCAAATAAGGCGTGGCATGCTCGGCGGTGCCGGTGTTGGCGGTGATGCGCATCAGCCAGTCCAGCCCGGCAGATTGCTGGCGCGCCAACAGCGGATGGGACTGGAAAAGATGCAACGCCAACAACACCAGCATGGCAATCAGCAAATTGCCGGAGAACTGGCGCGACAAGGGCGACAGCGCATGCCAGCGCCGCTGCAGCGCTGCCGCTGTCCTGCTCACTCCGGCGTTGAGGCCTTGCCCGGCACGCGTGAACGCACGCTGCAAGCGTCGGCGCTTGGGCGAGGGGGGCGGTGAAGGCGGCGAATTGGCGGTCAAGAGAGCGTTACCATACGCGGGACAAATACCATGCTGGGCACTTACCATTGATAGTACGGGCCATGATAGTACAGGCCATGATAGTACAGGGTGGCCGGATGAGCTTGTTATAACATAAGGGCGTCAAGTCGGTGCCGAAAGTTCGGCGCCGACAGTACAGAGCCCACAAGATAAGAATGCCCGGGGTGCTTGTTTAAACAGGCCCGTGTCCAAACACACCGAGGCGTCCCTCCAAGAATCGATGAACCGTAACAGGGAAGGAGCGTACCCGATGAACATATGGCGATGCAGTGCCGATCATGGCAGTGACCACCGCAGTGGGTGGCAGGGCAGGAGACTTGCAGCTGTTGGGCTGGCAGTGCTGGGCTTGTTGTTCACCGCGATGGCCGCCGAGGCCAGCGCCCCGGCCCAGCATGCGCTGCTGGTCGGCGTTTCCGAGTATCCCGACCTGCACCCGGATCTCGCCCTGGACGGGCCCCGCAAGGACATCCCGCGCCTGCGCAGCCTGCTGCTGCAACAAGGCTTCGATGCCAAACAGATACGCGTGCTGGCAGACGGCGTGGACGGCGCCCACGGCCTGCCCACCCTGGCGGCCATCACCGACGCCATGGAACAACTGATCGACACCGTAAAAGCTGACGATCTGGTGTTCCTGCACTTCGCCGGCCACGGCAGCCAGTCGCCCACCGACGACCTGGAGAAAGAACCCGACGGCCTGAACGAACTGTTCCTGCCCCGTGATGTGAGCAACTGGAATTTCGAACAGAAAGAAATCCCCAACGCCCTCTACGACTACCAGGTAGGCGAATGGCTGGACGCCCTGCGCGGCAAGGGCGCCAATGTCTGGGTGGTGTTCGACAGCTGCCACGCCGGCACCATGACTCGCAGCGTCGCCGATGCCGACGTGCGTATGCGCCAGGTCACACCGGAAGCACTGGGCATTCCCGTTACCCGCACTCGCGGCGCTGCCGCCAGCAACCCGGCCGCTGCCACCCCCAGCTTCATGCAGCCGGGCGCGGGCGGCGAAGAAAGCGATAAGCGCGCCACCGGCGACCTGATCGCCTTCTTCGCCGCCCAGAGCCACGAAACCACCCCGGAAATGCGCCTGCCCCTGGGCGACCCGAACGCCGAATTCAACGGCCTCTTCACCTATACCTTTGCGCGCGTACTGGCCCAGAACCCCAACATCAGCTATCGCCAACTCGCCCAGATGATCATGGTGGAGTACAACGGCCTGCCCTGGCGCTCCAGCACCCCGCTGGTCACCGGCACCAACATGGACCGGCGCGTCTTCCACCGCGACGGCGACATCCCCACCCGCTACACGGTGCGCCGTGATGGCAGCCAACTGATCATGGATGCCGGGCAACTCAACGGCTTCGAGCCGGACGCTGTTGTGGCGCTGTATACCAGCGTCACGGCAACCGAACCCGCCTTCCGCGTTGTGGTGGAGGAGGCCTCCCTTGTCTCCAGCCGCGCCGCCATCCCCGAAGAGTTCGGCCGCGCCAGCGTCTGGGCACAGCTCGAGCGCCCCGCGCTGAGCGTCAGCCACCGGGTGCGCTGGGTGGGCACGCCCCCCGCGCCCTGGGACAAAGCGATCGACGCGCTGGATGAACACGATTTTCTGTCCCGCACGTTGCAATGGGTTGGTCCCGGCGAATCAGCGGATTTGTTATTGCATGTCGCCGACGGGCAGTTGTTCTTTATCGGCCGCGATGACCAGATTTCCTGCGCGCTGTTGAAAACACTTTCCCTGCCCGAAGCGTCAGGTTGCGAAGCCGTTCAGGCCGACCGGCTGCGCGCACTGGCTATCGACGGCGAGCCCGACGCCCGCGCCGCCACCGTGGTGCTGCACAACGGCCTGCAGCGCTGGGTGCGCGCCACTAACTTGCTGCGCACCGCCTCTGTTCTGCGCGGCGGCCGCGGCACCCTCGACACCCGCTTTGAATTCCGGCGCGGCGGCAGCGGCCCCTGGCAACCCTACGACCCGGCCAGCAGCCTGGCGCTGTACGCCGGCGACGAAGTCCGACTGGCCGTGACCAATCGCGGCCGCAGCGACGCCGACATCAGCGTGCTGTTCGTGGACAACGCCCACGGCATCTACCAACTCTGGCCCGAACCCGGCCAGGCCGGCCGCCTGGGCCCCGGCCAGACCGCCCAGGCACTGGCCCCCACCGAAGTCACCAGTGACACCGTCGGCGCCGAACAACTGCTGGTGCTGCACAACCCCGTCAGCCGCGGCGGCCCGCCGGTCAGCTACGCCTGGCTCGAACAATCCGGTATGGAATACAGCGCCCTGCGCGCCGCAGGCACGGACCCCCTGGGCAGCGGCGTCGCCGTGCGCGGCAGCCTCGGCTTGCTGGCCGAAGCCATCGGCGACATGCCCCTGACCCGAGGCCTGGGCACCGCTGCCCGCACCGGCGCCGCAGAAGCCGGCGCAGAAGTGATTCGCTGGGAAACCCGCACGCCCTGATGAATTAAGTAAAAAAAGTGCAGGGCCGTTTGGCCCTGCCTTCCAGTCCCTCCTACAGGACAAGACCCGAAGGTCGCTATCCCTGAGGAGGGCAGCCCCATGCATTCATTCAAGATACCATTCTTCAAGATGCTGTCTCTGGCATTGCTGACACTGCTGCTTGCCGCCTGTGGTGGCAGCAGCAGCGATGACAAGGGCGGCAATGGCTTCGTCAACCCGTCCAGCGTGCCGCTGATGACCAGCAACGCCCAGGGCAACATGACCGTGCTCAACACCACGGATGAAGCCCTGATCGTCAGCACATCACCCACCTTCAAGAACGGCAACGGCCGCATCTGGCGCCTCGCCGGCACCTCGGCTACCGTCGACCTGCGCAGTCTCGGTGGCCCCAATGACATCATCCGTCTGCACGTCATACGCGAGTCCGCCCTGCGGCAAGCCCGCAACGGCACACCGCTGGCAGAACTGGAAGTGATCACATCACCCGTCTTTACCGCCCGCGAAGGCGGCACCTGGAACCCCTATGGCGCACTCTGGGGCAGCCAGCACACCAAGACCGGCACACTGCTGGTGTGCAATTACACCGACGACATCATCGGCATCACCATCGGCAATCCGATGAACGCACTGGAAGGCCTGGTCAATCGCGGCGCCTGCAACGTCCCCCTGCGCCTGCCCGCAGACGGCCTGATGACCGTCTACGCCGTACAAATGCCCTCCCTGGCCGTGGTACGCCAGGCAGAAGTGGCGATCTTCGAAGGCCAGCGCAGCGAACTGGTGGTCGGCGAACAACAACTGCCGCCCGCACAAGCCACCCTGACGTTGACCTCCAACACCCCTTGGCACGTCAACGTGCGTAACGCCCTGACCGGCCAGCCCCTGTACAACAGCGCCTGCAATAACTGCAGCACTGTCATGGCAGGCGGCAGCGGCAACTTCATTATCCCGGCCAACATCGAAGTACAGATCGAAGTCACCACCACCGATGGCGTACACCGTGTACTGTCACCGATCGTCGCTGTAGCCACCGATGGTCGCGTGGATCTGGTGCTGCGGCGCGACGAACAGGGCGACCCGGAAATCATCGAAGCACCGCCCCTGGCCAACGGGATGTGCATGCCGGATGACAGCTACTGGATCAATTACTACTACTGCGGATAACTCATGCACCCGCATGCCGAAAGGCAAGCAGGGGCGGTCGGCCAGGCTGATCGCCCCTGCTGCGTGTTACGGGGTTGCCATCACATTTCCGGCGGGGCAGTATCAGGGCAGGGTTACTGGCATGCCGGACAAGCGCCCACCAACAGAGGTGCCGCCGCCACGCTATCAATATGCTGAAAATCATGATGCTCGCCACGCATGGGATGATGTGTGGGATGTCGGGTAGGGCGGTAGCGTGTTTGGTGTTCTGATCTTGCTTGCCAAGCTTGGGCGTCAGCGTGGCTCAAGGCTATCGTGGTTTGGACAGTGTTATTGGATTGAGAAAAGAAGAAGTCACGCGAACAGGGTATGCTCGATTGGTTTCATCTCTAACATATTGATTTGTATTGACTGTTTGTCATTATAAAAATACATATATTGTGATAGGCCGCGAGCGTCGTTATTGGATATATGCGCCGGCGTCCTAGTACCTGTTAGCTGCTCGGTCAAGGACAGATCATGGATCTCGTAAAAACATTTCTGGCACTGGTGCTTTTCGCCGCCTCTCCTGTATGGGCGAATCAAATCGACGTTGTTCTGCTGGGCGATGACGCCCGCATGAGCGTAATGGAGCAATGCCGTTCGAGCTGTTCGGCGCATGGGAACGTTCTCGGTGCACCAAGCCGGAGCAGCTCAGCCTCAGACGTCGCAAGCTATGCTCAGCATGCAAAACACGCCGTAATTGTTATCGACGCCACTCAGGGCCCGCTACCTATAACGCGAGAACACATTCAGATTGCACGGCAAGCTGGTGTACCTAGCTTGTCTATGATGTTTGTGAATATGCGTGGTCTCGAGGGGATGAGGGACGCCGGCGAGTTGGTCGAGCTAGTTGAGCTTGAGGTAAGAGAACTGATGAACGCCTACGCGATGGATGGCGACTCAGCGATGGTGTTCCACGACTCCAGAATCAGAGTGATCCCTAGCCTTCATACAAACGGCGTTGGACTCCAGCAAGTTCTTGAGCGAGTCTCCGCGACTCCACCGAGGAGACTGTTTGACGTCGCGTACCTTACCGGTACTCGTCTAGACTCCTACGTCTACGTGCTCACACCCGAAGAGTCGCGACTCTCCAGGTCATTGGCCAATGGCTCGGAGGTCGTGCTTTGGGTCAACGGACAGGTAGCAAGAGGAACCGTATCCGCAGGAGCATTAACCCCTGGAGACAACGGAGAGCTGGTGCTGCAGTTAACATCAGCGGTAAAGGCAACCGAGGGCTCGCGCTTCCTTCTGGAGCGAGATGGAAGAGTTGTCGGCATGGGCGTAGTTGTGCGCGTACGCAGCTAACCAGCAGGTGAACCGGACGCTCCGCCGCGTTGCGGCTCCGCGCCGGTTACCTTTTTCGTTATGCGGCATTTAACTGTCGGCGGAGCCGAAGATTGAACGAAAATCGCTATCTGCCATCGCTCGCTCTGGGCAGAAAGTTGGCAGACGCAGGGGGAGCGAGTGAGTAAAGGTACGAAAAAGAAGCGCAAAAAAGCAGGAAAAGGGGGGCGACGCAAGGATTCTCGCTTTTCTTCCCTAAATATCAGCTCGATCGATCAGCACAAGCGCGCCGGAAGCAAGTTAGTGCCTCCGTTGGCACAGATTCCGAATATGAAAACATCGTCTTGGTCGGATCACCATATGCCAGAGATGCTTTGGGCAGTGCTGCTCGCAAGCGTCCTAGAGCGAAGGCATTACCTAGATGTACTGCGGAAGGTGGTGGTGCAGTGCCGGAGTTGGTTCCTGCGAGAAGATGATGGGACCGTCGAAGAGCAGTCGCCAGATCCAGAGGTAGGCCTGAACTTTTCGATTGTCGCCGACCAAACGAAATTGGCGGAGGTTTCAGATGAGGAGTTCCACGATTTCATCAAGATACCTTTAGCTCACCCATTAGGTTATGCAGCCCTTCGACCGATTCTGCTCATTGAGGACCTCCCTGGAATTGCCAGATGGAAAAGATATGTCGATGCGGAACCGACGGAACACGATTGGAACACTCTTGCCCATGCGATTGCTAATGTTCTAGATCATCAATCGGAAGCATCTACCGACATCCGATGGTTTAAGGTCATTGTCGCTATCATGTCGGGTCGAATGCGGTTTCCAGCGTCCTTTGCCGATCGGCTTGAGGAGTTTCGATTGTTTCCTGACAAAGGCGACATGAGATCAGTTCGCCCTTCAATCCGCTCCATGGAAATGAGTCTCCGCCGCAACGACCCGGCGGAATGGACCGAGGGCTTCTGGGCACAGGTACTGCGCGACACAGTTTGTATAGACCCATCAGAAGGTGAAGGCTACACATTCATCGAAACTGGAATTGATCCCAACACCCTGTATGCTGCTCGTGATGGGGTTATACAAAAATTTCGTCGGAATATCCGAGCGGATCGCGTTGATGCTAAGCTGGACTCAGCTTTCGGACTGGTGCTTTACGCGCTTGGAATCTTAGAAGAGATTGGGATGCATCGCATCCACACAAGGATCGTTGGTGCAGTCGCGCTTAGGTCCCTCGCTGAGGTCTCCATAACAATCCATTACCTTGCGAAAACTGATTCGGCGGAAATGTGGCAGTCATACAGAGTCTATGGGGCTGGCCAGGCCAAACTTGCTTTTTTAAAGACCCAGCAGACGCACGGTGACCTACCGAATTTTATCGATGAGTCCATGCTTTACTCGATTGCCAACGAGGATACATGGCAAGAGTTCCTAAACATCGATGTTGGCCATTGGGCGGGCAGCAACTTGCGAAAACTTGCAATGGACTCAGGTGCAAAGGATATCTATGACAAATATTATGATTGGTCTTCGAGCTACATTCACGGAAACTGGGCAGCGGTACGTGACACAAACTTCGTGACTTGCCACAACCCGCTGCATCGGCTGCACCGGATACCAAGGGTGGCTCACCGTAGTTTGAGGTCGGTGGAGCCGGATGCAGTCAAACTGGTAAATGAAATGATTGGCATTCTAGAAGGGTTATTCCCCAGCGATGAGATAATTCCTCGCGTCGCTTTAGGAGAGCCGGAATCAAGCGCTACAGCGCCCAATACCGATCAGGATAATGAGTCATCGAGTTAGTAAGCACCGACTGGGTCAGAAAAAAGACGGTAGCCCCCCGATTTAACGTGGATGCCGCATAACAATCGCATGCACCTGACCAGCTACAGCGAGCTTTGCCCGCTTCCGCCGGCAGGTGATGCGGAGCGAGCCCAGCACAAACAGGAGTGGCCAGAAAAATGAAGCGAGACATGGACCTTGTTAGAAAGCTGCTCTTCTACTTCGAGGAAAAGCCTGATTCTGGCCATGTGAAGGTCCCCTCGATTGACGGATATGAAGAACCCCTGATCAAGTACCACTGCAATCTGCTGTATGACGCAGGCCTCTTGAACTGCGAACCGATCAAATCGAGCACCAGTGATAGGGTTATCTCGGTTGTTCCATTTGACCTAACCTGGGCTGGGCATGAGTTCCTAGACAAAGTGCGTGCTGACACCACATGGAATCGGATCAAGACGCTGGCGCAGGAAATGAGCCTCAGCCTGTCCTTCAACATTGTTAACGAGTTGGCGCAACGTCTGGCTCTGTCGGAAATTACCGGTTAGGCCCAACAATTCGCTGCAGGCGCGACGCCCCTGACGGGCCGCTGCGCGAGCTCAAACGTTAGGCTAAAAAATATGCCAGTTATTTACGAAGGGAGAACTGACGGAAGCAATGGGGTTAGATATGTGCATATCTCACTCGTGCGCTTTTATTTGGATCAAGCACATGAGAATGCTCTTAGCGCAAAGCTCGAGCACCAAGATGGCATTGTTCTTTCAACAAGTATCGTGGGAATTCTGTTTTCCGCTATGTCTATCGAAGCTTTTGTAAATGAGATATGCGAAGATATAATCCATGCAGATGAAATAAATGATTTCATTCATTTGAGAAAAAAATACAAGAAGATCAATGGCGAGTCCTCGGTTGGTGCGAAAGTGAGAATACTTCTCGCGTAAAAATTCGATCAAGCAGTCCCTGATGATATAAGGTCTGACATTGAAGAAACGGTATCTCTTAGAAATAATCTATCTCATTACAAGCTAAGAATTATATACCCATCAGGCAGAGATGTGGGCGTAAAGAATATAAAGTTATCGATAGATTCTATTATAAAATTGTCTGTTAGTCCTTGGGCGCCAGATGCTTTTTTTGAGGTTATAAAAGATGCAATAAAAAATATTGATAAGTGCAAAGATATTAAGATAGGGAAATCCTCACTTATAGATAACGAGGAATGGCGGAATATAGGTGATCGGATTGCATAACAATGCCGTGCATGCGACAAGCGCATGATGGCGGGCGTTGGCGGTACACTTTGACTTCCAGCGGCGCTTCGTCCAGATGGAGCAAGAATGTGTTTTAGGGTGAGAACATGGCAGATGTAGAATCGCGAAGCAGCGACAGCTTTAGCAGCACAGACAGTTTCCAAATGGCTCTCGAATACCTTCGGCAGAACAGATTGCTGGCTGAGGCTGAATTTCTGCATTTTACCCGTAAATGCGGGCTTCCTATAAAAGGAGTTGTCCGAGGAGATCCGGGAGATTTCCTTCAGCGTGGGTGGCTCAATACAGATGGAGTAAGGGGCGACGGTGAACCTCTGTTTCACCCTTTTCGGATATATGTTGCTCATAAGCTCCTTTGCATATTACGGCCTGTATCAGAGGAGGTTGATGCGGTCGCCTCAAGCTGTAATCGTATTGTAGATATTGCGGTGCTTCTGGAACCGCTTTACTGGCCCTTGATCACTGACAAGGTTACTTGGCCTGGAGCCGTATCCGAGGACGAGCACGCGACTCACTTGCAGGAATACCGTCCGAAAGTGCTAGAGTTAGTTCGAGCGCTCAACCCAGAAGAGTGGAAAGTGCTGCACGAAAATCTAAGGCAGGATGCGGCTAGCGTAGACGACAACCCGGATCTCTACTTGCTTCTGCGACTCTCTACTTGGTCTGCTAGGGAAAATCTCAAAGGAAAGGTAGCTGCTGGTGTATGGTTTCGGCACATGGCAGAAGTACTACGGAGGGCTTTTGAGGAAGTCCACGGTGCAAGTTGGCCCGAGGAGGACAATGCCTTTGGCGTCTGGATGAAAGGAGCACGAACGCTGGCCTACGGCTCAGAGACTCCACTAGAGAACCTCGCTGAAGCGAGGCATCATGTCGCGGTGAACTTTGGTCTTATTACTGGCAGCGTGGTGCGTTGGTATGTTGAAGGCGACACGGAATACCACGCGGTTCTAACTCTTTTGCCAGAACCTGGGCGTTGTAACATTGAGCTCGTTAATCTTAAAGGAAACCTCGCCAGCGGTAAGGGCAACATAGCTTTGAAGCTGGAGGATGGCCTTTTCCAAGACAGAAAGCTCCGCCGCTTCAGTTTCCTTTCTTTCGATATGGACGTAGCCGCGAACGTAAAGTTGGTACGCCGACAGGTGGAGCAAGGTCGGATTGTTGGCCATATAGCAGCGCACCAGCCTGATTTTGAGTTTGCTAATTTCGATCTGAAAGAATTATTAGAGGTGGCTGCTAGAATCGACGAGAAAGCTGGCTTCTCCGCTGACGACTTGCGCCGCGCGACCTGGAGCGATGTTTCAGGAGGAAGGCAGTTTGAGAGACGTTACATGGAAGTTTCAAAACGACGTCAATCCCTTAAAGGGGAGGAGTGGGGCAAGGCGTTAGCTGAGTACGCTGCCGATCAACCAGAGCGGGATGGAAGTGAGCGTCCGTTTCTGGCCGAGCTGAAGGCGGCCCTGCGTGCCAGGCAGGTTAAGTATGATCAACACCGAGACGAATACTCCTACGATCCAGCATCTTTCAAGATTGTGCCTAAGAGGAAATCTTAAGAGGAATAGAGCGACGCTAGCAAGGCTAAGCACAGCGACAGTCTTTTCGTTACGGCTTTGCCTCCACTACAAAGCTGCGCGTGTTAGCAGCCTTAGCAGAAGGGAAGGAAATGAGTCACATGGACAAGTTGGTGAGTCTATTAACGCTGGGGAAACAGGAACGTACATTCGCTGAGGTGCACTCGATCTTCTTGGTCCTGCTCGGAGCGTTGTCTTTTATTGTTGCGGGGTATTGGGGGCTGGCTTTATCCACTGTCATCCTTGATCTCATTGAAAAGACTAACAAATATGGGTTGCCGCCGCTGGCGGTTGGCTTGTGGTTTCTGGTCGGAATATATGCAGCAATTACTTGGTGCTTTGGCTGTATTGCATCGCGCTGCCATGCGGTTCTCTACGAAAAGTGGTTTAAGTGATTTTTTCGGCTAACAAGTGGCGCCAGTCTGACCAAGCCTTCGCTCCTTCGTCGCTACAGTTTGCCCGCTGCGCCGGTCGTTAGCTCGAATACAAGGTCTGCCTACGCTGTGTGCTTGACATTGATTTAAGGGCGAATAGAGAAATTATGAATGCTTAGCTTACTATCAAAATTGTTCGGAAAAGGAAGAGCCCCAGATGCCCAAAGTTCCACGGGATTGACGCGTACTGCCCGAAGCTCAAATAGAGAATCCGGTAGGCGGGAACCCCCGAGGGAGCTCGATTGGTCCCAAGCTAAGTATGTCCCGCTGCCACCATCACCGCCGACCTGGGAGGTGGACGGGCGTGATGAGTTTCACCGTGAGTGCAATGACCCATCGATTGGTCCTGTGTTTCAGGCTGGATTCAAGAATCAGCACACTAAGGTCGTGAAGCTCGCGGGTGATTTACCTCCAAAGCAACGGCAGGGACGAGTCGGGGAGGTTATAGCCAAAGCGTATGGCAAACTGATTATGCAGCGGGTGAAGTCTGGGCAGCTAGCGGCGGCGGCAAAGCAATCTGTTGAAATGTTCGAACGTGTCCCTGATCACGTCAAGGACGTTGATTTACGTCGCTTCAATCGTATCTTGCAAGAGATGGGGAAGTCGGGCACAAAGCATGGCTACGAACCGGTGGATGTCGCAAGCTCCTCATCATTACCGCTGTTTGAAGCATCGGAAGATGCCCCTTGGACGCTTGTAGGCGAGCGAAAGCTGAAGAGTGACGAGCGGCCAGATCCTGCCTTTACTATTGCTGTCATCGATGCCAGAGGGACTTGGTTGATCGACCGTTCCGGGGCCAGTGCGCCCTCATCAGGGGTGAAGAGCGTACTTCGTAGAATGGATCGACATGGGGCGCTAGTTGGTGAAAAAACTCTGTACCATGATGCCTATCGAACCGGAATCGGTGCCGCTGGTTCCGGTATAGCGATCATGGATTCCAGCGGATTGCTCCATGCCTACGACGAGGAGCTGAACATCATAACCGAGTCAAATTTGTGCGAGGACTCCCGTGTCGTTGACCACTTCCGGACAATCGACACAGATTACTGGGGTGAGTTTAAGTCCCAGGTTCGTGCCGTGGATGTTGCTCCTGAGGGTGATCGGTATCTTTTTACGCTAGCCGACGAAGCTTGGTGCTGCACGGTCTCTGGCGATGCAGTCTGGGGGCTCGTTATGCCACTGAAGGAAGGTTGGAAGCGTGTTGTGGGACGCAGCGAACGCTTTGGCGTGGCTCAAGACGTTGAGGAGGCGCTACAGCTTTTCGGGCTGTCTCTACCCGTTGATCCAACGGATATCAAGCAAAAATACCGTAGGTTGGCGCAGGCTCACCACCCGGACCGCAATGCTGGGGATCCGTCTGCTACCGAGAGAATGAAAGCTTTGAACGCTGCGTTCGAAATTTTGACCGGTGTCGATCCGAACACGCTTGGATACGAAGAATCTGATGTTACGTATTTTTCCCGGACCGGTCCCGACTACGTTATGGAGATCGAGGGCCTTCGACTCGAGATCACCATGACAGGAGGAGTGCCGCAAGATTGGGTCTACGCGGCAAGTTTTGCTGCTGTGGATGGTGGCGCTTATCTGGCTACATACTCTGGCAAAGTCATCCGAGTTTCTAGAAAGGGGCAGCCCGAGGTGGTGTACGACATTGGGGCCTGCCCGAAGGAAATCGTTGATGTTGGCCGGTATACCTACTTCCTTACACCAACTCGATTATACATCATAGAAGATAGCGCGAAGCTTGCAGCATTTCTTGACGTCTTCCAGCAGGGACGGTTGCTGGTAACGCAAGCGGGATTTGGCTTGCTCACAGGAAAACAGTTCCAGTGGTTCGCGCATGATGGACTGAAAGCTGGCGAACTGACGACGAGAGACCCTATAAGGGCAATTTACGCCACCGATAGTGGGGTGGTTGTCCAAACTCGACAGCATCAAGTCGAAATTCAGGGGCTTTTGATGTGAAACCCATGACGTCAGAGGTCATTGGTGACGTCACCGAGGAGCTAACAACAGCGTCAACCCGGACCGGCTTTTCCGCTGATCCTCCAAACCCGCCTGATCTGTAACCACTTTCTCGAACAGATATTTCTGTTCATGAGAGAGGTGCAGCATGGGACACACCCGGAAGAGAGACTACGACTGCTATACTCTGGCCTACAAACTCCAGGCCGTTAAGCTGGCCAATCATCCTGACGTTAGATCGAAGGATTTGGCCGAGTTCCTTGGCATCCAGCCGGCGATGCTATACCGGTGGCAGATGGAGTATCGTCGAGGGGAGCTGAAGGAGAACAAGCATATGAAGCCTATTGCCCCGTCTCCCAAGCGGCGTCCTGATCGCGCAGATCCTGTGCGTGAGGCCGAGGACAAGCTCGCCGCTGCAAAGAAGAAGGTCAAGAAGTTGGAACGAGAGCAGGCCAGACGCAGCGAGGAGATCGATCTGCTAAAAAAGGCCGAGCGGTTCTTCCAGCGAAGAAAGCAGAGCTCAGCGAGCTGGCAGAGAAGAACTGCGAGTTTGCCCTTAAAGTGGTAAGGAATCACCCGTTGTTGGCAGTGTTAGGCTTTTGAGAGGGAAGCTATGAGTCATCCAGAGCTCTGGCAGATGCACTTTTCTCTGTACCCAGAGAAAGTGCGTTGGGCGTTGGACTACAAGCGTGTGCCGCACATCCGGCACTCGCTGCTTCCTGGGCCGCATGCTGTGCGGTTGATCGCCCGCTTTGGCCAGAAAGCAATGCCAATATTGCGTCATGAAGGCAACGTGCTGAAGACTTCGGCTGCCGTGCTTGACTATGTGGAGCAGACTTGGCCCGAGTTGCCACTGTACCCGGAAGATCCCGACTCGCGTGCACAAGCGTTGGCGCTGCAGAAATGGTTTGATGACAAGATCGGCCCTGCCGTACGACGCGCCGGGTTCTATGAAATGTTGCCGCATACCGAATATAGCGCGCGTCGTATCGCCACAGGCTTGCCTGAATGGCAGCAGAGACTGTATGTGTCTGCATTTCCGGCTATCCGAGCGATCATGATGCTTGATATGCAGATCAATGCGGCTGGCGCTGAAGCCGGTTGTACGTTGACCCAGGAAGCATTGGATTTTGTTGCGCGAAATTCTGAGCGGACGGGTTACCTGGTCGGTGATCGCTTCAGCGTTGCAGACCTCACCGCCGCCACCATTTTGTTCCCCACCTGCTTGCCGTCAGAGTACCCGGTTGATATTCCAAGGCCACTACCGTCCGGGTGGGAGCACTGGCTGGAACGTTGGCGGAATCACCCAGGCTGCGAATACGTAAGGCGCATCTACCGTGAGCATCGTGGAGTAAGCGCGGCGGTCGGTGGGTAAGTGTTGGACTTGCCTCATTGCAGTGGCCACTTCCAGGTCAGGGCATGGCTAAAGTATCCACGGAAGTGATAGCAGATAAGGTAGATATGCTTCCGGCGCTCGGCTATCTGAGGCCGGTGGAGTGCCAGAAAATGACAGGGTGAAATGAAGCATGCCCATTTGATTTAGGCGAACCAGCGCTGGCCAGCCAGCGGGCGGAGAGGTAGTAAACTATGATGGCTCTATATATTGCTGCGGTGTTGATCTTCATGCTCGGTTTGGCGCATTCGGTGCTGGGCGAGCGCTTTATCCTTACTCGCTTGTTCCGCCGGGACGCGTTGCCCAAGCTCTTCGGTGGCACCGAGTTCACGGCTCGTACCCTTCGCTTTGCGTGGCACATTACCACCGTCGCCTGGTGGGGTATTGCGTTGCTGCTCTGGTTGGCGGCGTCCGGCGATCTGACGACGGAGTCAGTCCTGGTCGTCCTGGGTTACACGGTGGTTATTTCAGGAATCCTCCCGTTAGTGATTACCCGTGGCCGGCATCTGTCCTGGGTTGTCCTGTTTTTGGCGGGAGGTTTAGTGCTGTGGTACGCAGGCGCCTGACACATCACTCAGGTTAGCTCAGGCCCTTCCGCGCCGCTCCCTATGCGCCGCTGGCTCCACCCGGTGCCAAGCGAAGTGATGGAAAGAGTCCCGCCACACCGGGGCATCGCAGTTGAGCAGGCGGCGCGCTGGGGAGGAGTCCTCACGGGCCACTCAGTGCGCCAGTGCCTGGCAGGAATGTTAGACTGCCGCCCATCATCCACTAGCCATCCGAGTTACCCAGGAAAAGTAGACACCTGATTTCCACTTTACGCGGCTGGGACGGCTTCCGGTTCATCCCTCCCTGGGCAGAGCAGATAGGGTCTTGTGCCGGGACAAGCAGGGGCGGTCAGCCAAGCTGACCGCCCCTGCTGCGTTTTACGGGGTTGCCATCACATTTCTGGTGGGCAGCACCAGTGCAACGTTACGGCGATCAGACCCGCTGTCACGCACCCACCGGCCTGCGATGGAAGATGCCAATCACCGGCGCGCCATGGGCGCGCATGACGGGCTCGATCTCGCGGAACAGGGCGTGGTAGTGATAGAACGGCACGCGAGGAAATGCGTGGTGGATCGAGTGCAGGTTCTGACCAAACCAGAACCATTCGAGAGGCTTCATCCAGACCGGCATGATCAGGCTGTTGGTGTTGCGATAGCGCGCCGGCTCTTCGTATGGCAGGTGCGGGCGGTAGGCGAACCAGTAGGCGGTGAATAAGCCGCCGGGCAGGAAGCCTGCGATCAGCAACACGAGGGTCGACACAGCCGGGAAGAACGCAAAGAAAGCCAGGCGCCAACCGATCGCCAGCGCCACTTCGGCGAAGTAGATGGCACGTTCGCGCCGCGGCATTGTCGCCCAGTGGTCGCGAAACAGGAAGGTGTTCTGTGTCCACAGAAACTTGAAGCCGTAGACGATGAAGGCCACAAAGCCGTGACGCATCCCGCTGACGATGAAGTCCGGGTCTTTGTCCGGTTGGTTGGTATAGCGATGGTGGGTGAAGTGCTCCACCTTGTGCGTGGAGTAGGGCACCATGATCAGCGGCGCGACGAGGTAGCCACAGAGATTGTTGAGCCATTGCAGTCGCTGGTGGCTGCCGTGAATGTTGCCATGGGCGGCCTCGTGCAGCGGCGTGTACGACATATACGTCAGCGCGGCATAGATCAGCGTCGCTGCCCACAGGGGAGTCACGCCGGCCACGAACAGCCAGAGGTTGGCGACAAAGGCCATCAGCACGAGCGCCACCATGATGACTGTCGGCCACGCCAGTCCACCTGTATACTTTTTCGAGATGGCAATTGCCTGCTTGTTCAGCGCATTCAGGTCCTGCTCCATGGGGCACTCCGAGCTTATATTGACGAGCTTCCAATCTAGGGGGCGCTGGCGATGCGCGACAGCGCATTCGCGGCCTTCGGCAGGGCATATCCGGCCAACCAGCAGTAATAAGTAGCGGTGGCGGTTAATAAGAGCGGTGTACTTCCGTAGGGGGCATGTCAGTGCAGACGAGTGTTCTACATCCGATCGCCATTGCTCAGGTGATGGTCAACTTCGCGGCGCGTTACGGCGTCGACGCCGAGACCTGTCTGCTGGGTACTGACATCACAGTGGCACAGCTGCGCGACGCGGATGCACTGATCTCGCGGGAGCAGGAAATGCGTCTGATCGAGAATCTGATCCTGGCGCTGCCTCAGGTGCCGGCATTGGGCTTCGAACTGGGCATGCAATACAACGTTGCTACGTTCGGCATCTGGGGATTCGCGCTGCGCACGAGCCGCACGCTGCGCGAGGGGATCGAGCGATCCCTGCGCTACCTGCCGTTGAGCACGGCCTACTGTCGCTTCTGGTCTGTGATCGACGAACACGAGCTCGCTTTTTGTGCCGATCCCGGCGCTATTCCGCAGCACCTGCGCCAGTTTCTGCTGGAGCGTGATACCGGGACATCGGTCAATCTGCTCACGGAACTCAGCCTGTCCGGTATTCGCGCGCTTGGTCTGGAGTATGAAGGACCGGCGCCGGCGCACGCCGCACGCATCGAGGCCTTGTGCGGTATTGCGCCGCGCTATGGCAGCACTCGCAACGCCATTGTACTGCGGCGGGAGGATGTCGAGATCCCGTTGCCGATGTACGACGCCCATCTGGTGTGCCTGTTGGAAGATCAGTGTCGCGCCCAGCTCAAGCGGCGCCAGGTCGGCGGCGTGGCCGGTCAGGTTCGCCAGCTTGTCCTGGGGTCGCTGGGCCTGGTCGCGTCGATCGAAGATGTCGCGCAGCATATATCCATGGCGCCGCGCAGCCTGCGGCGCAGGCTCGAAGAAGAAGGCACCAGCTTTCGCGACATCGTCGAAGCAGAGCGCCGGCAGTTGGCCGTGCAGCTTCTGGAAAGCACCCAGATGAAGCTCGACGAGATCGCGCTGCAGCTGGGCTACGGCGACACGGCCAGTTTCACCCGTGCCTTCCGGCGCTGGTTCGGGCAGGCGCCGGGGGAGTACCGCAAGTTGTCCGGCAAGTGAGAGCGCCTGAAGGCGCTCAGCTTAATGGCGACGCACAACAACAGTGTGGCAGTTCATCCATTCATCGCGCGTGATAAAAAAGCCTGGTGCAGCCAGCGCGGCGTCGCCCAGGTAAGGATGACAAGCGCCTTGTTCGCCCAACCTGGCACGACGCTGATGCGCCCGGCCTGCAGGGCACGGATTCCGGTGCGCACCACAGGGGCAGGTTGCATCATCAGCTGCTTCAATACGGGCGTGACCTTCTGCTGCGCCGCCGTGGCAAAGCCGGTTTCTGATATGCCGGGGCAGAGTGTTGTCACGGTGACGCCGTCGCGCTTGAGCTCGCGATGCAGCGCCTCGCCCAGACGCAATACATAGGCCTTGGCCGCGGCATAAACAGCAAAGTTTTCCACACCCTGATAGGCCAGCAAGCTTGCCACCAACAATATTTTGCCGTGCCCGCGTGTTCGCATGTCTTGTGCAAAGAGGTGCGTGACGGCAGTCAGGCTCGTCACATCCAGTTGTAGCATCGCCAGCGTCGAATCCAGCGTGCTATCCACGAACGGGCCTTGCAATCCATGACCGGCATTGTTGATCAGGGTGGAGATTTCGATGCCCATTTCGTGGAGGCGCTGATGTAACCGGGTAACCGCAGCAATGTCTGAGAGATCAACCTGCTGCGTCACAACTTCAATGCTGTGCTGTTGGCGGAGTGTCTCGGCGAGCGCTTGAAGTCGATCCAGCCGACGCGCCACCAGCACCAGTGAGTGGCCTTGCGCGGCATACTGGCGGGCGAACTCTTCGCCGAAGCCGCTCGACGCCCCCGTGATGAGCACCCATGAAGTGTCTGTCAAAGTCATGTCCAAGGTCATGTCGCTTACCTGTCGTTATCGGGGAGTAGAGAGGCTGCCGTAAAGGTCCTCGCCGGCAGCATGCGATGCGTCCCACCCGCCTCCCAACGCCCTGAAGGAGGCAATGGCAGCACGCGCGGTGTTGGTTTGTGCCTGTGCTTTCGTGTCGCTGATCTGCAGCAAGTTGGCGTCGGCATTGAGCACTTCGATCAGGCTGACGACACCACTTTCATAGGCGGCCAGTGAGTTTTCGCGGGCACGGGCGAGCGAGGATTCGCCCCGCGCCAGAATGTCGACCTGGGCCTCGCGTCTAACCAGCGCGGAAAAGGCGTTCTCCACCTCTTCCGTTGCGCGCAACACGGCCAGACGGTAGGCGGCAAGTGCTTCTGCGTCCTGGCCGCGCGCGGCGGCAATCTGTGCTTCGACGCGGCCAAAGTCGAACAGGCGCCAGCGAAGGCCGAGCACGCCTTGGGCTTGATGGGTATCGCTGGAGAACAGGTTGCTACCCGATACCGTGGTGGCACTGCCCAGCAGTGCGCCGAGCGAGAACTTGGGGTAGTACTCTGAAACCGCCATGCCAATGCGCGCATTCGTCGCAACGAGTCGCTGTTCAGCCACGATGAGATCCGGGCGCCGCCGAATCATCTCGGCCGGCGTGCCGGTTTCGGCCAGGCCTGGCGCAATGGGGATCGGCGCCACCTGGCTCACTTCGGCGCGGTAGGTGCCAGGCTGTACGCCGAGAAGCACGTCCAGCGCGTTCATCGCCGAGGTGAGACCGGCCTCAAGCACCGGAATCTGTGCTTCGACTTGAGCGAGCGCCCCCTCGGCCTGGTTCACCTGAAGCTCGGCAGCAATCCCCTTTTCGTACTGGAATCTGATCGTGTCGAGCAGTTCGCGACGGGTCTCAGCTTGCTGTTCAGCAATCGTGATACGCGCCTGCAAGCCCCGGATCATGACGTATACGTCCGCCGTCTGGGCGGCGACGGCCAGACGTGTTGCGACGGTGCCCGCTTCAGATGCCACATACTCCGCGCGCGCAGCCTCCCGTCCTCGTCGCAGGCCACCAAACACATCCATTTCCCAGCTCGCACCAAGATTGGCCTCAAAGGCGCTGCCTCGGCGGTCGAAGCCGGGTGTGGCGGCAAGCACCTGTCCCAGTGGGGTCTCGAGCGATTGATATACTTCGGCCCCGTAGGCGCTCACGTTGGCCGCTGGCAACAGCGCTGCATCGGCGTGATGTAATGAGGCACGCGCCTGGGTGACACGGGTTGCCGCCTGGGCGATATCCAGATTCTGCTCAAGGGCGCGCATAACGAATTGCGCTAACATGGGATCATCAAAAGCGGCCCACCAGGCCTGCAGGTTTGCCACGCTCTGCACTTCACGCTCTTCAACGTCGTCCTGCCCAAGGAAACGAGGCGATAAGACGGTCTCGGGTGAGCTATAGTCAGGGCCGACCGCACATCCTGTTAACAGACTGCCCGTTAACAGACTGGCACTCATCAGGCTGGTGCTCATCAGAAAGGCGAGAGAGCGTGGGCGGGTGAGCATGAGGGTCTCCGGAGCGCAAAATTGTTAAAGTGACTATAATCCATTATGGTCACTAACTGTCAAGCTAAAGAATACGAGGTCACACGAGCGATGATTGAACCCCCATCTGCTACACCGCAGTCACGAGGGCCGGCCGAACACAGTGTTCGCGAACAGATCGTGGCGGCGGCCGAAGAGCACTTCAGCCACTACGGCTACGAGAAAACCACAGTCTCTGACCTGGCCAAATCGATTGGCTTTTCAAAGGCTTATATCTACAAGTTTTTCGATTCCAAACAGACCATTGGCGAGGCCATCTGCGCCAAAGTCTTGAACGCTATGGTCGAGGCGGTTGAAGAAGCTGTAGTGAGCGCATCCACGCCAACGGATAAATTCAGGAGAATTTTCAAGGTGTTAGTGGAGACGGGCTCTGGCCTTTTCTTCAATGACCGCAAGCTGTATGACATCGCCGCCCACTCTGCCGGCGAGGGCTGGCCCTCTGCTCGCGCCTATGGGGAGCACATCAGGCAGATGCTGCTGGAGATCATCCGCGAAGGGCGTGAGAGTGGTGAATTCGAGCGCAAAACCCCGTTGGACGAGACGGTGAGTTCAATCTTTCTGGTCATGCAGCCCTATGTGAACCCTCTTCTTCTTCAATACAACCTGGATCTCGTCGAGGAGGGCCCCGCGCAGCTTTCGAACCTGGTATTGCGTAGCCTGGCACCCTGAAAGGCGTGTTTATGCATGGTGACTATTGACAGAATTAGTCACTAGTCGGAATATAAAGGCCTCTTTCCCTTGGAGGTCGCCATGCTTCAGCGCCGCAATATTCATTCCCTCGTCTTCATCGGTCTGCTGCCCCTGGTTCTGGTGGCGTGCAGTGACGACAGTGCTTCCACCGACCCTCGCACGCTGAGCCCCTATGTCCGGGTAGCCGAGGTAGAGGTTGATGGGCAGGCCGAGCGTTCCTTTACCGGTGTGGTTGCCGCGCGGGTGCAAAGCGACCTCGGCTTTCGCGTGCCCGGCAAGGTACAGGCGCGTTTAGTCGATACAGGCCAGGCCGTCGAGCGCGGCCAGCCCCTCATGCGCATCGATCCCTCGGACCTGAAACTCGCCGCGCGAGCCTATGAGCAGGCCGTGGTTGCCGCCAGGGCGCGCGTGCGTCAAACCGCGGAGGACGAGGCGCGATACCGTGATCTGGTCTCTCGAGGCGCGGTGTCAGCATCGGCCTACGACAGCGCCCGCACAGCCGTCGAGACGGCTCGGGCGGACCTCATGGCGGCCGAGGCTCGGGCCGACGTTGCGCGCAACGAGACCGATTATGCGGTGCTCCTCGCCGATGCTGACGGAGTGGTCGTGGAAACGCTGGCAGAACCCGGCCAAGTCGTTGCTGCCGGCCAAACCGTGGTGCGGGTGGCCCATGCCGGGCCCCGCGAGGCACTCATCGACCTCCCCGAAACGCTCCGACCGACGATCGGGTCCACAGGGCGTGCAACCTTGTATGCCCGCGGGCTGACCGACTCAGCAACGCTTCGCCAGTTGTCGGATGCTGCAAGCCCGTTGACGCGCACTTTCGCGGCCCGCTACGTACTCGAGGGCAATCTTGCAGATGCGCCGCTGGGCTCCACCGTTTCCATCGACATCCAGATGGATTCTTCCGCTTCCGCATTGCAGGTGCCGATAGGCGCACTCTTCGATCCGGGGAAAGGGCCCGGGGTATGGCTGATCGAAGGGGAGACGCCTCGGGTCACCTGGCAGGCTGTGCAGGTGGTCGGCCTCAGAGAGGAAACGGCCTCGGTTGTTGGCGACCTTGAAACGGGCGATCGCGTCGTGGCGCTCGGCGTTCACCTCCTGCAGGAGGGCGAGCACGTGCAGTTCGATGAACGCGCAGTTGCTGCAGGCTTGGCCGCCAATCGCGGAGATCAGCCATGAACGGCTTCAACCTCTCCGCCCTCGCCGTACGCGAGAGCTCGGTCACTCTTTTTTTGATGCTGGCGATTTTCATTGCCGGCATCGTGGCTTTCCTGATGCTCGGCCGGGCTGAAGACCCTGCGTTTACCGTCAAGCAAATGACTGTGGTCACCGCCTGGCCCGGCGCGACAGCGCAGGAGATGGAAGAGCTGGTCGCCGAGCCCCTGGAAAAACGCATGCAGGAACTCGACTGGTATGACCGGACGGAGACCTTTACGCGACCAGGCCTGGCCCTGACCACGGTGTATCTGCTTGATAGCGCGCCACCCGCCGAGGTCCCCGATCAGTTCTATCAGGCGCGTAAAAAGCTTGGCGATGAGGCCGGCAGCCTGCCCAGGGGCGTCATTGGTCCCATGGTGAACGACGAATACGCTGACGTGACCTTTGCGCTTTATGCGTTGAAGGCAAAAGGCGAGCCTCATCGTCACCTCGTTCGCCAGGCGGAAAGCCTGCGCCAGCGCCTGCTTCACGTGCCGGGCGTGAAGAAGGTGAATATCATCGGCGAGCAGTCTGAAAGGATTTTTGTCGAGTTCTCACATGATCGCCTGGCGACGCTTGGTGTTTCGCCGCACAACCTTTTCGCTGCACTGAACGGGCGTAATGCGATGATGCCCGGCGGCTCGATTGATGCCAGCGGGCCCCAGGTTTTCATTCGGCTGGATGGCGCGATTGATGACCTTGAGGCGATACGCAATACGCCGGTCAATGCCCAGGGCAATACGCTGAAGCTCGGCGATATTGCCGAGGTGAAGCGCGGCTACGAAGACCCGGCCACCTTTCTGATTCGCAACAATGGTGAGCCGGCTCTGCTGCTCGGTGTCGTCATGCGGGCGGGCTGGAACGGCCTTGATCTCGGTAAAGGGCTGGAAGAGGAAGCTGCTGCGATCAACGCCGAGATGCCGCTCGGCATGACGTTCTCCAAGGTCACCGACCAATCTGACAATATTCGTTCGGCGGTCGACGAGTTCATGCTCAAGTTCTTCGCCGCCCTCATTGTGGTGATGCTGATTGGCTTCCTCAGTATGGGGTGGCGCGCCGGCATGGTGGTCTCGGCGGCTGTTCCCCTGACGCTTGCCGCCGTCTTTATCGTCATGGCAGCCACCGGCAAGGATTTCGATCGCATCACGCTCGGCTCGTTGATCCTGGCACTGGGGCTCCTGGTCGACGATGCGATCATCGCCATCGAGATGATGGTGGTGAAGATGGAGGAAGGCTACGACCGTATTCGTGCCGCGGCTTATGCGTGGAGCCATACCGCTGCACCCATGCTCTCCGGAACGCTGGTGACAGCGATCGGCTTCATGCCGAATGGCTTTGCCCGATCGACGGCGGGTGAATACGCCGGCGATATGTTCTGGATCGTCGGCATTGCATTGATTGCGTCCTGGGTCGTCGCTGTCGTGTTCACACCTTACCTGGGTGTGAAACTGCTCCCGCACTTTGAGCCCCGTGAAGGTGGGCATGACGCTATTTACGCGACGCCGCACTACGAGCGCTTCCGTCGGCTTCTTGGTTCAGTGATTCGTTACAAATGGCATGTGGCGGCAGGCGTGGTCAGTCTGTTCATTGCCGCGCTTCTGGGTATGAGCGTAGTGAACAAGCAGTTCTTCCCAACGTCTGATCGGCCTGAGGTGCTGGTCGAAGTGCAAATGCCCTATGGCACCTCAATCGAGCAGACGAGCGTGGCGACCGCCAAGGTCGAGGCCTGGCTGGCCGAGCAGCCGGAGGCGACGATTATGACGGCCTACGTGGGGCAAGGGGCGCCGCGTTTTTATCTCGCCATGGCACCGGAGCTGCCCGATCCTTCGTTCGCCAAAATTGTTGTCCTCACGGATGATCCGGCGGCACGCGAGGCACTCACGCTCAGGTTGCGCCAGGCGGTAGCCGATGGCCTCGCGCCAGAGGCGCGCGTGCGGGCGAGCCAGCTGGTATTCGGCCCGTACTCACCTTTTCCTGTGGCGTTTCGTGTAATGGGCCCCGATCCCGATGCGCTGCGCGACATCGCGGCTCAGGTCCGTGCGGTCATGCAGGCTTCTCCCCAGATGCGAACGGTTAATACCGACTGGGGCGCACGCGTACCCGCACTGCGTTTCTCGCTGGATCAGGATCGGCTGCAGAGCTTTGGCTTGACCTCGAACGATGTCGCCCAACAGCTGCAGTTCCTGTTGAGTGGCATCCCTGTTACCGAAGTGCGCGAGGATATCCGCTCAGTGCAGGTTGTGGCTCGTTCGGCCGGCAGCACAAGGCTTGATCCGAGCCGGATCGCAGATTTCACCCTGACAGGCGCATCCGGCCAGCGGATTCCGGTATCACAGATTGGAACGGTGGATGTCCAGATGGAAGATCCCATCCTGCGCCGCTTCGACCGCACGCCGACGATCACCGTGCGCGGTGATATCGCTGAGGGCTTGCAGCCGCCCGACGTCTCCAATGCCATCTGGAAAGAGCTACAGCCGATCATCGCCACACTGCCAGCGGGTTACCGCATAGAGCTGGGTGGTTCTATCGAGGAATCCGGCAAAGCAAATCGCGCCATGGCGCCGCTCTTTCCCATCATGATCGCCCTGATGCTGATCACGATCATCTTCCAGGTTCGCTCGATCTCCGCGATGACAATGGTATTCGCCACCGCGCCACTGGGCCTTATCGGGGTCGTGCCCACCTTGCTGTTGTTTCAGCAGCCATTTGGTATTAACGCACTGGTTGGATTGATTGCACTGTCCGGCATCCTGATGCGCAACACGCTCATTCTGATCGGGCAAATCCATAGCAATACGCAGGATGGATTGGCACCTTTCGACGCGGTGGTCGAGGCGACGGTACAGCGTGCGCGCCCGGTTATCTTGACCGCGCTCGCTGCCATTCTGGCGTTCATACCGCTCACCCAATCGGTGTTTTGGGGAACGCTGGCCTACACGCTGATCGGCGGCACGTTGGCCGGTACCATTCTGACGCTCGTGTTCTTGCCCGCAATGTACGCCATCTGGTTCAAGATCAAGCCGTCACCCGGTAAGGGGCACTATGCCCATGAAGAACTGAACATCAGCAATAGCTGATCAGGAATCAAGTATGCGCAGAGTTGTTGTGACCGGACTCGGGTTGGTTTCCCCTTTAGCTGTTGGGGTAGAAGCCAGCTGGGCAAGACTTTTGAATGGCCAGTCAGGTATCAGGCGACTGCCTGAAGAGATGGTGGATGACCTGGCGGTTAAAATTGCCGGGGTTATTCCCGATCACCTGGAAGACCCAGAGGCCGGATTCAACGCCGACAGGTTTGTCCCGGTCAAGGATCAGCGCAAAATGGATCGCTTTATGCTGCTTGCGCTGGCAGCGGCGGAGGAAGCCGGTACTCAGGCCGGGTGGCATCCCGGGCACGCCGGAGAGCAAGAACGCACCGCAACGGTTATTGCATCCGGGGTGGGTGGCTTTCCCGCCATTGCGCAAGCCGTCCGCACGACTGACACCCGAGGCGTACGCCGCCTGTCTCCTTTTACGGTGCCCTCATTTCTGGTCAATCTGGCGGCGGGTCATGTCTCGATTCGATATGGGTACAAAGGGCCTATCGGAGCGCCAGTCACCGCTTGCGCAGCCAGCGTCCAGGCGATTGGTGATGCAGCGAGGATGATTCGAGCCGATGAAGTGGATGTCGCGATCTGCGGTGGCGCCGAGGCCTGCATTGACACAGTAAGTTTGGGGGGCTTCCTGGCAGCTCGCGCGCTTTCCACGAATTTCAACGATACGCCGGCGCAGGCCTCTCGTCCTTTTGATACCGCCCGCGACGGATTTGTCATGGGGGAGGGCGCAGGACTTCTTGTTATTGAAGAGCTGGAACATGCGCTTGCCCGCGGTGCAACGCCTATCGCTGAAATCGTCGGTTACGGCACGACGGCCGATGCCTACCATATAACATCCGGTCCCGAAGACGGCAGTGGTGCCCGGCGAGCGATGTCCAACGCGCTAGCGCAGGCAAAGTTGAGTCCCGGTGATATTCAGCATCTCAATGCCCACGCCACCTCCACACCCTTGGGAGACAGGGGAGAGCTTGCGGCCATCAAGGCCACCTTCGGCGACGGGGTGGCCGTGAGTGCTACCAAGTCGGCCACTGGGCATTTGCTCGGGGCGGCCGGCGGCCTGGAGGCGATTCTGACGATCCTGGCGCTGCGTGACCAGATTGCACCCCCCACGCTCAATCTCGAGAATCCGGACCCCGCCAGCGAAGGGCTTGATCTGGTGCGGGGTACAGCACGTCGAATGCCGATGGAGCACGCTATGTCCAATGGCTTCGGCTTTGGCGGCGTCAACGCCAGCGTCATTTTCCGAGCCTGGCGTTGATGCCGGGGAAGGCCACTATGCCTGGCTCCGCCACGCACAGGCGGACTGGCCCGCTGCCGGCGACCAGACTTTCGATCGTTCTTCTCGCGGCGATGGCCGCGCTTGGGCAGTTTGCGTCCAATATCTATACGCCATCGCTTCCGGCCGTTGCCCACGAGTTCGTCACCACCACGGCCAACGCGCAGCTCACATTTGTCGTGTTCCTTGCTGTGTTTGCCGCAGGACAACTGGCATACGGTCCTGCCGCCGACCGCTATGGTCGACGCCCCGTTCTGTTCACCGGTCTTGCACTCTTTCTTGTCGGAACCGCGGGTTGCGCGCTGGCGCCAACGCTTGACGTGCTGATCGCTGCGCGTGTGGTTCAGGCCGCAGGGGCGGCGGCAGGGGTGGTCGTGTCCCGAGCCGCCACGCGCGACAGCTTCGAAGGAGCTGAACTCGCGCGAGCCCTGGCGGCTGTGACGATCGCATTTGCGTTGGTGCCGGGATTGACGCCGCTGCTGGGAGGCCTTCTCCAAAGCCTGTCAGGTTGGCGCTCAATATTCTGGGCCACTTTCGTTTTCGGCGCGGGTGTCGCTATCCTCGCAGTTCTCAAGCTGCCGGAAACCCTCAAGGCGCGCAGCCCCGCATTGAACGTGAAAAGCGTAGGATCTGCCTACCGGATCGTCCTTTCCGATCCCGTCTTCCTCGGCAATGCGATGACGGTTGGGCTCGTATTCGGAAGCATGTCGGCCTTCTTTGCCGGATCACCGGCACTGTTCATCGACCGGCTGGGTGTCGGGCCGGCAGAGTACGGGCTTTATCCGCCCGTTGCCGTCAGTGGTTTTATCGTCGGCGGGATAGCGGTTCGCCGCTTCGCCGGACAGGTGCCGTCCCGCCGCATTGCGTTGGGAGGACTGGGCATGATGGTGTTCTCGCTGGCATTGATGTTGGGCTTGCCGCTTGCGGGGATTGTTCACAAGCACGCCTTCAATGCCGCCATGGTGCTCAACGTCACGGGGCTTGGCCTCTTTCTGCCGATAGCCATCTCGGCCGCACTGCAACGCCACCCCGGTCGGGCCGGGACGGCAGCATCGCTACAGGGCTTCCTGCAGATGGCCGGCGGCGCATCAGGCGCATTTGCGGTGGGGCTGATTCAAGGCAATCTGCCGATACTTGCCATGCCGATGACGATGTTTGCCTTCGTAACGGCTGCGCTGTTGTTGTTTGTCAAGATACCGGACGGCGTCACGTCACATGATAATGTGGGTGCCTGACGCAAGCGTGGTATCCGGTTACCCTCACATGCGCATTATTCACCGCTATGCCGATTCTATTCGCCTTCACTGTGCCCGGCATGGCTCAGTGCTTTGACGTGCTTCCATTCAGTGCCTCAGCCGTTGCCAGGGATGCTAGACTGCCACCCTCATCCACTGATCCACAGGCCCTTCAATGGTACACATCGGTCAATTCAACCGGCTGCCGGTCCTGCGTCATTCCGATTTCGGCCTCTTTCTGGATGCCGGTGATGGCCAGAGCATCCTGTTGCCCCGGCGTGATATTCCGACGGATCAGCCCTGCGAGCCGGGTGACCGGCTGGAGGTCTTTGTCTATCACGACAGTGAAGACCGCCCGGTGGCGACCACGCGCATGCCGAAGGTGCAGGTGGGGGAGTTCGCCAGTCTGAAGGTCGTGGATATCAATTCTGTGGGTCTGTTTCTCGACTGGGGTTTGCCCAAGGATCTGTTGCTGCCGCACTCGGAAGAGCAGCGCCCGTTACAGGTGGGCGACTATTGCGTGGTGTATGTGTTCCTCGATGATCGCTCCGGGCGCATTGCTGCGAGCGCCCGCCTGGACCGTTATCTGGACAAGATCCCGGCGCGCTACCAGGTGGGGGAGCAGGTGGATCTGTTACTGGCGTCATCCACCGAAATGGGCTTCAAGGCGATCATCAACCACCGCCACTGGGGCCTGCTGCACCGCAACGAGCTGTTCCGCCATGTGCGCAATGGCATGCACCTGAAGGGCTATATCAGCGAGCTGCGTACCGATGGCAAGATCAGCCTGAGCCTGCAACCCCCGGGGGACCAGGGGCGCGATGAACTCTCAGAACAGATTCTCTCCCGCCTGCGGCAGAACGGCGGCCAGTTGCCGCTGAGTGACAAGAGCGCGCCGTCGGCCATCACTGCGGCGTTCGGCGTCAGCAAGAACAATTTCAAGAAGGCCATTGGCGGCTTGTACAAGCAGGGGCTGATTGTGATCCATGCTGATCGTATCGAGCTTCTGGAGTAAGCCCGTCCCGTTGGCTGGCAAGAGCCGTGGCGAAGTGCGGTAATAGAAGTACCGTAATAATGGTATTTGGCGCCTTATTTTGGCTAATATACCGTTATATCGGTATAGCGAGCCCCTTAATGACACAACTCCTGTCCCTCGGCCAACGCCTGCGCGCAGCCCGCAAACGCCGCTTTCCCGGTGATGATCTGCACGCCTTCGCGGTGCGCGTCGGCGTCGCTCGCTCAACTCTGCAAAAAATGGAGCAGGGCGATCTGAGCGTTGCCCTCGGCAAGTATCATGAGGCCGCCCGGATTCTTGGGTTGGAAGAAGGCTTTGAGCACCTGTTTGAAGCCGAAGAGAGTCTTTTCGACGACGGGTGACCGCTCCGATCTGAACGCTAAAAAATCACCGCACCGCTTTTCTCCCGCCATCCGTGTCCTATCCAGCCGCGCTATGCTTATTGACGCATGTTGCGCAACGCGCTACGCTTTCCCCATGATCAAGTCGTTCAAGCACAAGGGATTGAGGCGCTTCTTCGAGAGTGGCAGCGCCAGAGGTATCCAGGCAAAGCACGAAAGGCGGCTTCGTATGCAGCTGGCTGCGCTGGATACCGCCAAGGAAGTTAATGACTTGGATATTCCCGGGTACAAGCTGCACCCACTCAAGGGTGACAGGAAAGGTATCTGGGCAATTACCGTTAATGGGAACTGGCGACTGACGTTCGAGTTTTCCGACGGTAATGCCTATGTGCTGGATTACGAGGATTACCACTGATGAAGATGTATAACCCCCCACATCCCGGCGAGTTCATCCTGGCGACCTACATGGAGCCTTATGATCTGAGCTGCCGTTACCTGGCAGGGCAGTTGGATGTGTCGCCTTCAACCTTGAATCGCCTGCTCAAGCAGCAAAGCGGTATCAGCCCGGAGATGGCGCTGCGTCTTGCCAAGGCGTTGGGTCGGTCCCCGGAAAGCTGGCTTGCGATGCAGGATACGTATGATCTGTGGGTAGCGAGCAAGAGCGTCAAGCTCGATAAGGTGCAGAAAGTCCAACTGGATGCGGCGTAGCTATATAGGTCACACCCTCTGAGGCTTGAGTTCTTTGCCTCACCGCAACGCCTGCATCGCCCATTCCCCCGCCATACACGCGCTCTCCAGCGCATCCGCCGGATCAAGCTCCGGTGCGGTAATCGGTGAACTTGCCGAGACAGAAGACCAGCGGGGTGACAGCTCACGCATCACGTTTTCTGCTGCCGCATCGTCCTGTTGCGCGCATACCAACACGCCCAGTAACGCCAAGCGGCCGGCGTCGCGCACTTCATCCAGTTGGGTGTTGCGCATGCCGCGGTAGCGGACGTCTGCCTCGCGCAGGCGTTCCCGGTCAATGTCGTACAGGTTGCGCTCGTGGCCCAGAGTGTCCAGGCCGTCGTCCAGGCCGCTGGCCAGCGCCAGTTGCCAGGTGTCCCAGGGGCGGCTGGGGGAGCGGCTGGTGACGTCGGGCAGGGCGGCAAGGGTCTGGTGCATGCCGTCGCCGTATCGGGCATAGAGTTTGTCCACCGGGTCAGTGGCCGGGTTGTAGGCGATGCCGACCACCAGTGCGATAGCAGCGGCAGCGGCCATGGTCGGGCGCCAGCTGCCCAGGCGCAGCCACCAGGGGGTGTCGGCGCCGGCTTGGGTGGTGGTCGCCACAGCCGCTGTCTGCGGGCGTGTGTCGGGCAGCAGGTCGGCATGCTCGGTCAGCAGCAGCCAGTCTTCATAGAGGTCGTCATTGACCAGCAAATGACTGATCACCTGCGCCCGCCGGGTGGCGTTCAGGCTGTTGTCCAGCAACGCAGCCAGGTCCTCGCTGTCCGGTATCGGGCCTGATGGCTCGCGATCGGGCACAGCCAGGTCGAGCCCGAGTAAGGCGCGTAGCTGGTCCAGGCGGTCCTGCGGACTGTCCTGCTTGTCATGATCAGTCATTATCGTATCCACATGTCATGGGAGGGACAGACAGGTCAATCTGCATACTCATCCTCCGACAGTTCATCCGCCGGCAGCAGGTCGCTCAGTGCGATGCCTGCGCTGGCCAGTGCCGTGCCGATATCGCGACAGGCGCGGCGGGCAATGCGGGCCGGTTGGTGGCCGGGCAGATTCAGCGTGCGGGCGATCTGTTGCCAGCTCTGATTTTCAACAAAGTGCAGGCGCAGTATCAGCAGGGCTTCGTCACCCAGGGCGGTGTCGCCGTCTGCCAGGGCGTTGCGGGCCTGGGTCAGTGCAGCCGGGTCCAGGGCCGTCGTGACGGTCTCGGCGCGCCCGGTGCCGCCCAGGCAGCCGTCCAGCCACAGCAGCAATTCCTCGTAACCGCGTTGGCGCCAGTCGTCTTCATGGTCGTCGGCCAGGTTCTCCAGGGAGTGTTCGCTGGCTTCATGGTTGCTGGCGTACAGCAGCTGGATGCGGTCTGTGGTGGGCGCCGCGCTGGCATTGTCGCGCCGTCGCAGGCTGCTTTGGTAGTCGCGTTGCTGAATAGTGCGGATGACATCACGCACTTCGCTTTCGCTGTAGGCATTGCCGGTGGTGAGTTCGTGAATGATTTCAGTGGGCCGTTGCTTGCTGACCATCAATAGCCGCCAGACGCGTTCCCAGATGGGGGCGGATTCTTCCTGAATCCACACCGGGGGGCGCTTCTTGCCGCTGATATGTTTCTGGCGGTATTCGCGAATGATGTTGACGGTGAGAGAGTAGAGCCAGGTTTCCGGTTTCGATTTGCCCTGGAATTTGCGGCACTTGGCCCAGTCGTCCCGTGCCAGTTCTTCGATGACGTAAAGAATGGCGCCTTCGATTTCGTCGGAGTCGACGCCGAGCATGCGTTCGCACAATGTGCGTGTGCGTGCCTGGTGCAATTCCCCCAGCGCCAGTGGCGCCCAGTCGATCTCGCTGGACATGAACGGGGCTTCCATCGATAAAGGTTGGCGTGGTTATACTGATGACAGCAACGGTAAGGGGTTTTTGCGTTCTCTGCAATTGTGCGGGCCGTTTGCTCGCACGCTTGTGTCCCTCCTATAAAAACACAAGCGGGTTATTGCTGCCCGTTGAAATGGAATGAGATGACCAGACGGGGCAGGGTAAATGAACTGGGCGAACAGGATTGCAGTGTGCCTGATGTTGCTGGCCGGGGCGTATACACCCGCGCTGGCCGGGGAAATCGAGGATCACGATGCGGCCATACGTGAGGCGCTGATCGAAGACGACACCGCCGCGCTGGAAGCGCTGCTGCCGCGTATGCTCTGGCCGCGCTGGCGGCATGCGGAGAGTGGCCTGGGGCTGATCGCCGAGGCCATCAATGAAGCGGCACCGGGGAGCATGGTGCTGGCCCTGTTCGAATCCGGGCTCGATCCGGTGGCCACGGGGCTACTCGGCGAGGAGGCCCGGCCGGACCCCATGGGGCTGTCGAGTCACTGGATCGAGCTGATCAGTCCGCAAGTCATCAGCGGTGGCAACGCCATTGCCATCGATCAATTGCTCGGCAAGACCCTGCTTTACACGGACAGCCGTCTGGCCGAGCCCCTGCTGATGGCCCGCCACAGCAACAGCCTGACGGACCTTGCCCTGACAGACATTGATGTCCTGCATATCACCAGCGGCTGGCCGCTGAGCGGCTACACCCTCGACGAACTGGAAACCGAGCTGAGCGAGGCGGCGCGCACGCGCTTGCGGCAGGACCCACTCTGGCCTGCGCTGGCGTTGGGCGAAGGACGCATTGGCAGTGTTCAGGCGTGGCTCGATCAGCACGCGGTAACCGACGATGTCCTCAAGGAGCTCTACTGGCTTGCCCTGACCCGCGAGGAGCCCGAGGCAACGGCGCTGCGCGAGTTCCTGTTGGCGGTCGGCGCGGATATCAGCACACCGCTGCGCGGCCAGACGGCCCTGCAACGCGCGCTGAGCTTCTATCATGTCGCTGCCGCAGAGGAATTGCTGGCATTGAAGGCGCCGACAGATGTGGCGCCCGGTGCTGACCGCCATCGCCCCGTCGAGCCGCCGGTGATGCAGGCATGGCAGATGCTGCGCTACGAGGACAGCGAGCCCGGGCAGGCCGTTTTCCAGGAGTTGCTGCAACGCGCACCGCAGCTGGATGCTGAAGACCGCGACCGGCGCCACTGGATATTCCTGGCCATTGACCAGGGCGATGAGGCACTGGTGCCCCGTATTGCAGCGACCTTGTCCGCGCCTTTTCCGTTGTCACCTGAGCGGCGTCCGCTGCTGGCGACATTGCTGGAGGCCGGGTTCAACGATGCGGCCCATGATCTGATTCGTCGCGCCGGTGAACCGCAGGCGGACTGGCCCGCGTTGCTGTTCCGCGCCTGGGATCAGGACGACGAAGCCCTCGCCCGTGTGTTGCTGGATCATGGCGCGCGTGCGGACGACGACAACGTATATGGCCGCAGCGTCTATTACTTGCTGCTGGCTGCCGGGGAACATGAGCGCCTGTTCGACTGGCTGAGCCGTAGCGGCCAGGCGGATGTGCGCGATGCGCACGGTAATACCCTGTTGCATGCCGCCCTGGCGGCGCAGGCCTGGCCGTTGCTGCCGCGTCTGCTGGAACAGGGTGTGCCGATGGATGCCGGGGCCCTGATTGATCAGGCGCCAGCCAGTGACGTCATCCGTTTGCTGCCCACGCCAGACTTGCTGCCAGTGGACGCACTGCACCGCGCTGCGGCGCGCGGCGACGCCACGCTGGTCGCCCATCTGCTGAAGCTGGGCGCAGACCCGTTTGCTGAAGATGCGGCCGGTTACTGGCCTGCCTGGCATGCCATCCTGCAGGGCCACGATGCTGCCCTGCAGCCGCTGGTGGCGGCCATGCCTGCACCCGCCTTTGCGCCTGCAACAACCGTCGCGCCTGTAACGGCCCTCCTGGATATGGGCGCGCCGCGGGTGCGCTGGTGGAGCCTGCTGCTGTGGGCCGGGCAGCATGATGCGCTGCTGGAAGACCTCCGTGGCCACCTGGCGGAAGACAACGTCCACCCGCTTGCTACTTATACCTGGGTGCGCACCCACTTTCTGCGCGGCACGCTGGATGCGGCGGTGGAAGATGCACAGGTGCCGGAACAGACACGGCAGCTTGCGCGCCTGGAACGGGCCTACCGTGACGGTGATACGCGCGCCGTGCTGGACATGATGCCGCCCGACAGCGATGCGCTGGCGCAACAGGACCCCTTCACGCTGGATGCCCTGATGCGCAGCGCGTTGCAGCAGGGCAACGATGAGGCGCTGTGGCGCTACACCGCCACGGCCTTGCAGCGCTGGCCGGACAGCTGGCAAATGCTCTGGTCTCTGGAAGAGCGGCTGCTGCATGACCCCGTATGGCGAGGTCGTATGGTGGCGCTGGCGGCGGAGGACGCGCTGGCCGACACCCCCATGGCACAGGGGCTGGCCCGGCGCCTGGCCTGGTCGGCGTGGGGCAATGAAGACGCCCTGCAGGCTGCGCGTGACTGGCTGCGCGATGCGCCGAACGATGTGCGTGCCTTGCAAGCGACAGGCAGCCTGTTGCTGACGGCCGGGCATGAGCAAGATGCCGCGGACCCGCTGGCCCGGGCCGTGCTGCTTTATCCGTTCTTCAGTAACCGGGACAGCATGCCCCGGTTGTTCGTGGATGATCGGGCGCGGGTCGCCCGCATTACGGCGTTGATCGCCCGCTGGTATCAGCATCCGGACGACAGCCCGGTATTGATCGCGCTGCGTGCCCACCGCTACCAGGCGGATGCCTGTCGGGCCGGGGGCGATCACGGCTGTGCCACGGCGCAGCTCGCGCAACTCCAGGATGTGCTCGATGCCCGGCATGCGGAACTGGCGGCCAGCCCCGGTGGCGCAAAAGAGATGACCCTGGCCTATGGCGCACTCAGCAGCGATGCGGCGCGGCGCAATGATGCGGCCCACAGCCGCGAGTTGGCCCGCCAGGCATTTGCCTTGTCTGACGGTGGCCTTGCGGCGCGCGTGACCCTGGCCCGTGCGCTGGACCCGGCGCTGCAGCCTGCTGCGGTGCGCGCTGTACTGGAAGAGATGCAGGACGGCATGTTGCAGCACCGCGATGCGGCAGAGCTATGGCTGGACCTGCTGCTGGCGGAGCAGGCCCATGAACCGGCGCAACGCTGGCTGGCGGGGCTGCGCCAGCGCTATCCCGACGATGTTGCCCTGCAACGCCGCGAGGCAACCCTGGCGATTCAGCGCGGCGACCGCAGCGCCATCGCACCGGCCATGTTGCGCCTGCACCAGCGCCGTCAGTTGACCGATACCCTGATGCAGGCTTGGCTCGACAGCAGCGACGGGGCGGCGGCCCGTGATGCCCTGCGCGGCTACCTGAGCGATACGCCGACGCAGCCGTTTTACTGGCGGCAGGGTGCAGCGGTGTTTGGCGATCAGGTACTGGCTCAGGCACAGCAAGCCTTCCCGGGCAGCGTCTGGCCCTGGGCCGGGCAGTTTGAGGCGTTGATGAATGCCGGTGATCTGGATGCCGCCCGCGCCTTGCTGGACCGCCATAAGCCGGCGGCGCTGGTGCATGCCGATCCAGGCCTGGATCACAGCCCGTCGATGTACAAACAATGGCACGACAACCACTACTGGTGGCTGGCCGAAACCGTGCGCCGGGGCCGTGCTGATCCGGACCAGCTGCGCGAGGGGCTGGCCGGGCTGGATCTCTACGTGCAGGCGGGCTGGTGGCGAGGCACCTGGAATCATTACCGGGATATCCTGCTGGAAGGGCTGGGCGAGGACAGTGCGCGTGCGGACAACCTGCGTGACTGGGCCAGCTGGCAACGGGACAGCACCGATATCCTGTGGCGCCTGGTGCGCCTGAGTGACACCCGGCAGGACGCTGCGCTGTACGGCGGCAGAATGGTGACGCGCCAGCCGGACAACAACAGCGCCTGGCGCGAGCATGTGCAATCGTTGATCTATTGGCTGGGGCGGCCGGTATTCGCCCTCTATCGGGTCGAGCAGGCGCGCGCGCTGGGTCATGACATCCCGGAAGATTTTGTGGCCCGCGCCCGGGCCCAGGTCGGCGACAGCCTGTCTGATTTCCTCGGCTATCGGCACCGCACGGCGGTATCGCCGTCGCAGCGCTACGTGGACTGGTTCAATGTGGCCCGCCGCAATGCGCTAACGGGGGATGCCCGGCGCGTTTATACGCGTTTTGATGGCGAGACGCCGGCAGTGGAAATCCTGTTTCCCAATGGTGAAGTTCAGACCCAGGAGGTCGACCCCCGTCACGGCATGGTGATCCGGGCCACCCACGGTTCAGCGACGGCCGAGGCAGATTATGATGCGCTGGGCCAGTTGCTGGCAGTGCGCCAGGGCGGCGCGGAAACACTGCGGCTGGAATACAACAGTGCCCGCCAGATCGTGGCGGCGAAGACCGGCGAGCAGCAGCTTGCCATTGCCTATAACGACGCCGGCAAGCCGGCACGCATCCATGTGCGTGGCCTGGGCGAAATCAGCGTGGAATATGACGAGCGCGGCGAGATCCGGCGGGTTGTCTCCGATGCGGGCCAGCGCATGGCGTTGCAGGTCACGCAGATCTTCCAGCAACTGCTGGCCAGCGTGAGTGCGGTGAGGCGCTTCAGTGACCCGCGTGAGCTGCGGGTGCTGGATGAGGAAGACCCGCTGCCCGCACGCTGGCAGGCCTATGTGCAGGCCCAGCCCCCGGGCAGCCTGGCGCAGCAGGCGGCGCGGCTGGCACAGGCTGAGTATCTGGTGGCAGCGCGGACTCAGCGCAGCGAGTATGGCGAGCGGGCGGCGCAGCTGCTGGAGCGGCTGTTCGATGAGGCCGCGCGTGCAGGTGGCTCGGCGGTGGCAGATCGGGCCACAGCCCTGGCGGCTGTCGAGGCCTGGGTGGTGTTGCATCAGGGCATGCGGCCGCGCGGTCTCACCGATGAAGAGTTTGCGACCTGGTCGCAGATGCGACTGTGGCTGGCAAATACCCCCTATCTGCCAGCGGCCCGCCGCGACGCGCTGCGCGAGGCGCCGCTGGCACGTATCGAAGATCGCCACGGCTTGCAGCGTACGGCGCTGGCCAACGACGGTTACTGGCATCGCCATACGCGCCGCGCCATTCATGGCAATCGTCATGAAGCGCCGCGCCACCAGGCGCTGCTGGTGCGTGATAACGGCGAGGTGGTCCTCGGCACCAGCGAGGGGCTGTTCATGCTGCGCCAGGGCCATTGGCAGCGATACGGCTATGACGCCGCCAGTGATCGCCTGATGCGCGGCAGCGACGCGCTGGATGCCGCCCCGGAGCGGGATATTCTGGCGCTGGCGGAAACTGCCGAGGGCCTGTGGCTCGGCACGGCGTCCGGGCTGATGTTGTGGCGTGAGGATGGCAGCATGCAGCACTGGCGCAGCCGCCGTGATGGTTTGCCGTCGCCCCGCGTCACTGCGTTACAGGCCACAGAAACCGGGTCGCTGTGGGTGGGCACCGCCGGCGGCGTAGCGGTCTGGGCAGACGGTCACCTGGCGACTGCGGAGGCAGCGCCGACCGGCGCCGTTCACCAGTTGGTGCTGCATGCGGGGCAGCCGGTCATCAACACGGATCTCGGGCTGCTGACCCGCACCGCGGCCGGGGACTGGCAGCCGGTGCCCGGCGCGCCGCAACGTGCGGTGGACGCCGTGCTGGCTGATCCGGCGCGCGCACGGCTGCTGTGGCTGGACGCCGAAGGCCTGCATGCCGGGTCCGGCGCCGCCGGTGCCCGGCGTGTGCTGCCCCGGGACGACATTCCGCACAGTCGCCGGATTCATGGCCTGACGCTGTGGCCGCTGGCAGGGGAAACACACCCGGTGCTCCTCACCGATACCGGGCTGGCTCTGCTGCGTAATCATTATCTGGAGACACTGCCCCTGCCACTGGCCGGCCAGCGCGGCGGTCAGGTGATTGGCCCCGAGCAGGCCGCCGGTAACGGTCGTGATATCTGGCTGGTGGCGGCCGACGGTGTTTACGGCTGGCAGACAGACCGTGTGCAGCACCATGCGTTGGGTGCGGTGCATGACATCGCTACCACTCCCGATGCGTCGATGGCGTGGATCACCACAGGCACCGGCATTTATCTGCTCACTGACGACGCGGGAACGCCACACTTGAGCCGCTTCTCCCGTGACCGGGCGCAGGTCGTGCGCAGCGACGGGGCAGGGGGGCTCTACACCCATGATAACCGCGACATCCTGCATTACCCGGCGGGCGCAACACGCCCGCGTATCCTGTTTTCCGCCGAGGGCGGGCATGACCAGGCGCACTGGAACGGCCCGGTGCGCGATGTGCTGGTGGCCAGCGACGGCAGTCTCTGGGTGATAGCCGGCGCGACCTTGTTCCGCTGGCAGGATGACGCGGTGACGCGCTTTGATTATCTGGATGACCCGGAGCGCTTTCCCTCCCGCAGCCCGATGTTGTTCCGGGTCTACGAGACCCTGGATGGCGAGATTCATGTGGTGGCGTCCAACGAAGGGCATCTGGCGGAGGCGGGTGTTCACCTGCGCGGCGGCCTGCTGCGTCTGGAAGGGGATCGCTTCGTCAATCTGGGGCAGCCCTCGCACTGGTTCGTCAATGCCTACACGCCGGTCAGCGAGCGCCTCGCGATTCTTGGCACCGCCGGTGCCTTTGTGCGCGAGCGACAGGGCAGTGAAGGCAGTGATCGTGACAGCTATGTGCGCCTGGAAGACCCGGGATATCTGGCCATGGGCGAGCGCGCCAGCATGCTGTTTCTGGGCGGGCGCGGCGCCCGCTTCGGTGACAGTGACACCTGGCTGTTCCCCAGCGCAGGGGGCGTGACGGCCTGGCAGGAAGGGGAATGGTTTTACCCGGATCGCCTTAACCAGTTGCTGCCGGATGACCACGGGCTGGGCCAGTATGGCGCCCGCACAGTGCATGCCGTCGGTGTGATTGGCCAGGGGCTGGTGCTGGCGGGCACCGACCTGGGCTTGCTGGTGTACCCGGCCGGCAGTGCGGCGGGATTGCTCAGTGACCATCAGCGTGGCGCCCGCGCTTTTGTCAGCCAGCAGCAGACGCAGCAACAGGATCTTGCCGACACCTTCCTCGAAGCCCTGGAGAACGAGACGCACCCGGCCGCGCAACGGGTCAGCGCCATTCGCAACCTGGGCCGGGATATCGACCAGCTGGACGCCGCATTGGTGGCACCGCTGTTGCCCGCTCAGGCAAGCCGGGAAGGGCGGCCGACGGTGGATCGCGAGGCGCTGCGCCGCGAGCTGCGCGAACGGGAGCGTCAGCGCGAAACGCTGCTGGCTGAACTGGAGCGGGACCACCGAGGCCTGTTCCAGATGTTGCGGCTGGACCCGCGCGAGGCCAGCGTGCTGGCCAGCGATCTCGCACCGGGACAGGTCCTGGTGCAGTACCTGCCCACACCGCAGCGGCTGCTGGTGCATGTCGTGACCCGCGATGGCGCGGTGCTGCGCGAGGTGGAAGTGAGTGCCGATGAACTGGAACGCCGGGCCCTGCGCAGCGCAGGCTTGTTGCGGGATGCGGTGCATCGGCAGCCGGGCACGCTGAGCCCGATCCGGGGCCTGGCCCGCACCCGCCACCAGCCCGTGTCGACGGCGGCGTTGGCCGATGCCCAGCTGGATGAGGACCTGGCCTGGCTCTACGACCACTTGCTGCGTCCGGTGGAGCTGGAACTGGTGGATGCGTCCCAGGTGTTTGTTACGCCTGTGGGCGCATTGACCTATGTGCCCTTCGCCGCGCTCTTGCGAGACGCTCGGGCAGCGCAGCGCGAATACGCGGTGGAGCGCTTCAGTATCGGCGTGTTGCCCTCCCTGTATCACCTCAATCTGGTGCTGGCCCACCAGAGCAGTCTCAGTGATGCGGCGCTGTTCATCGCTGATCCGGATGGCACCCTGCCAGGCGCGCGCGCCGAAGTGGCGACCATCTCGGCAGTGTTCAACAGCCGCGTGCTGCAAGGCAATGAGGCGGTGCCGTCAGTGCTGGACAAGGCGGCCCGGGGCGCTCGCATACTGCACTTTGCCACCCATGGCTTGCTCAACGCCGCTGCACCGGCCGAGAGCTATCTGGTGATGGGCGATGGGCAGCGCTTGAGCACCATCGACATCTCGCTGCTGGACCTGTCCGATACCGATCTGGTCGTGCTGTCGGCCTGCGATTCGGGCATTGGTGCCAGCGGTCTGGAATACGCCACCCTGGCGCGGGCCTTTGCCCATGCCCGGGTGCCAACGGTCATCGCCTCCTACTGGCAGGTCAGCGACAGCGCCACACAGGCCTTGATGGAAAAGCTGTATCCGCGCCTGCGTGATGCGCCGGATGCCTTCTCTGCACTGGCCGAGGCGCAGCGGTTGATGCTGCGCGACGAACCGGCCCACGCGCATCCGGCGGCCTGGGCGGGGTTTGCCGTATTCGGCAAGCCCTGAGCGTGGGCACTGTTTTGGTGCTGTTGTGGCCCGGGCATGCCGGGAATGGTTATGATCGGGCTCAGTTCACGACCCTATGCTGATGATCATAACAACAGAGATGCCATGACTGCGCGAAGCAAGCGCCGCCCGGCCTACGGGGCACTGGCGGAGAAAAACCGGGACAACATCTACTATCTGGGCCCTGAGGGTTTTCTTTTCACCAGCCCTCATGTCGCCACAGACAGTACGCTGCGTCATCCCGCCGCCATCGTGCTGACGGCGGACGGCAGCGCGCTGGATGTGGGGCCGCCGGGCGCCACCGGGCCGGAGCAGGCAATAGCCGTTGCGCCCATGGTGGAGCGTGCGCTCTATGCCATCGACATGCCGCTGGTCAGCGTCAATGTGCAACCCAATCACCCGGCCTTCAGCGCTTTTCGTGCACTACCGGCGCCGGGCCTGTTTCCACTGCAACGTGCGGCCTTCACGCATCTGGATGCCAGGCTTGAGGAGGCCTACCACGGGCGTCTTGATCTGGCGGCGGCGCGGTTGTTGTTCGATGAGCTGGTCGCCATCACCCTTGAGCAGTTACCCCGGCGTCCGCGTGTGGATGCACGGGTGGCGCGTCTGCTGGACATGATGCAGACCCAGGATGAGGTGTCGCTGGCGGAGATGGCCGAACAGCTGGGGATGTCCTATACCGGTATGTCGCACATGTTCACCCGGGCAGTGGGCATATCCATGCGCAGCTATCGGTTGTGGTTCAAGGCGGTAACGGCCTGGTCGGAATTCGAAACCGATCAGACGCTCACGGATATCGCACACACGGCGGGTTTCAGCGATGCGGCACATATGTCCCGTGAATGGCAGCACTGGTATGGCATGGCGCCATCCTACTTGCGCAATGAGCGTTGTGTGAGGATTTTCTCCGAACGCCATCCCCGGGGGCGGCCCCGGGAGTGAGATCACGGCGTTGAACCGGCACACAAGAAGTATACATCGCGTCATTTGCAGTCACGCTCGCTGTGGGTATGATCAGTGGTGGACATGAAAAAATGCCATGGAACGTGGTGGCATACAGAAAACACAGGGAGAACGACAATGAGAAGAATCCTTTGCGGTGTTGTGGCCGCTGGTGCATGTGGCCTTGCGCTGGCCGATATGAGCCCCTACGCGGGCATCCAGTACGGATACACGGATTTTGAACGTGGCAATGTATCCACGTCACTGGATGTGCTGGTTGTACGTGGCGGTATGCGTTTTACCGAACTGCTCAGTGCCGAGGCCCGTGTCAGCACCGGCATTGGTAGCGGCAGCGACAGTGGCGTCAAAGTGGAAAATCGCTACAACTATGGCGCTTATGGTGTTGTCACTTTGCCGCTGGGTAATGAATTTACGCCCTATGCGATGGGCGGTTATACCTATGCACGCAGTGAGATCGGCGGCAACCGCGAGCGCGATGACGGCGCATCTTACGGCGCCGGTGTCGATTGGGCGCTGGACGATATGATGAGCCTGAATCTGGAAGTGCTGCGCACGGTGCGTAATGATTTCACCAAGCAGACCGTTGTGGGTCTGGGTGTCAAATACCACTTCTGAAAGCATGAAGAAAAAAGCCCGGCCACTGTTTCAGTGGCCGGGCTTTTTATTGCCTTACTGCTTATGGCCTCACGGCATGATGCGCGTGCGTCAGGCAGCTTCTTCGTCTTTCTTCTTCGCCGCAGTGTGGAAGAACTCCGGTTCGAAGGCATCGGTCAGCAGGCAGTCATAGCGCATGGCATCGTATTCCCGGATGCCGGCGATATCCTGCTCCCGGATGATGCCTTGCGACGCAGCGGATGCCAGCTTGTCGTCAATGTTGTCACCAGCTAGCTTGTCTTTGCTGTCCGCTTTCAGAAACGCCTGCCATGCCTCATCCACTTCCAGCAGCTTGCGGTAGGTCATTTCCACGCGACCGGTGCTGTCCTCCGGATCTTCGGAAATATAGGTGTAGCTGCCGAAAATCTCGCGCACGCTGGTGGGTTCCATGATCATGTCGCCCAGCTCGCGGATCAGATCATCCGAGGGCGGTGCCACCACACGGCCGGTGGGGAAGGCGACGGTCTGGATCAGGCGCGAGATAAAGCGCGCCGGGAAGTTGCGATAGAAATCGAACAACGCTTCCTCGGCGGCATGCAAGGCCCGCGTCAGGGCGTACTGGGCGTGGGCATCCTGGGCACGATCGCTCGGCTGTGCCGCGTGATACATCAGAATGCTTGATGCCAGCAGCAACTGGCTGTGGCAATCGCCCAGCCGCGCCGACAGCAACTCGCGGCGCTTGAGGTCGCCGCCAAGAATCGCCAGTGCCACATCAGACGTGACCGCCAGTGTGGCGCTGAAGCGATTCAGCAGACGGAACCACGGGCGACTGAAGTCGCTGGCATTGTCCGGGATGGTGGAGAAGCGTGCATTGGTCACGCCGTGCAGTGCCATGCGCACGCCACGGCTGAGGGTATAACCCGCGTGTTTGAAGAACAGCGGATCAAAGCGTTGCAGGCCCTCATCCTTGTCTTCTGCCGTCAGTGTTTGCAGTTCGTCAAACAGATAGGGGTGGCAGCGCATGGCGCCCTGGCCGAAGATCATCAGCGAGCGCGTCAGGATGTTCGCGCCTTCCACCGTAATGGCAATGGGAATCGACTGGTAAGGCAGCGCCATGAAGTTGCGCGGCCCCAACTGGATGGCACGGCCACCGCCCACATCCATGCCGTGATTGATCAGCGTGCGCATCATCTCGGTGGCGTGATACTTGGCCATCGCGGTCATGACCGCCGGGATGCCGTCTTCCAGGCCCTTGGTGACCAGGTGGCGCTGTGATTCGAGAGTGTAGGCCAGCCCGGCGATTTCTGCCGTGGCTTCCTGTACCCCTTCGAACTTGCCGACTTCGATATTGAACTGACGACGAATGCGCGCAAAAGCGCCGACCATGCGGTAGCCCATTTCACCGCTGGCGGTCGCCAGTGCAGGCAGGGAAATACCACGCCCGGCGCCCAGGCATTCGATCAGCATACGCCAGCCTTTGCCGGCCATGTCTTGCCCGCCAATGATCCAGTCCAGCGGAATGAAGACATCTTCCCCCATGATCGGGCCGTTCATGAACGGCGAACCGGGGTAATGACGGCGACCGATCTGGACGCCGGGATGGTCGGCAGGAATCAGGGCACAGGTAATGCCGTAATCGCTCTTGCTCTTGTCGCCCAGCAGGCCGTCCGGGTCATACAATTTGAAGGCCAGACCGACCACGGTGGCCACCGGCGCCAGTGTGATCCAGCGCTTGGAGAAGTTCAGGCGCAGGCCGACCACGGTCTTGCCGTCGTGCTCGCCTTCGCAGACCACGCCGGAGTCGGGAATGGAGCCCGCATCCGAACCGGCTTCCGGGCCGGTGAGGCCGAAGCAGGGCAGTTCGGTGCCGTCGGCCAGACCGGGCAACCAGCGGGTTTTCTGCTCGTCGGTGCCGTACTTCATCAGCAGTTCGCCCGGGCCCAGCGAGTTGGGCACCATGGCCGTCACCGCCGTCGTGATGGAACGGGTGGCGATCTTGCTCATGACGCGGCTCTGCGCATAGGGGCTGAAAGCCAGGCCACCGTACTCCTTGGGAATGATCAGGCCGAAGAAGCGCTTGTCGCGCAGGTATTGCCAGACGGCTTCCGGCAAATCCTTGAGATGATGATGGATTTCCCACTCATCCAGCATGGCGCAGAGTTCCTGCACCTCGTTGTCGATAAAGGATTGCTCTTCGGCAGTCAGTGTCGGCATCTTGATGTTGTCGAAGGTGTCCCAGTCCGGTTTGCCACAGAACAGGTCCTTCTCCCACCAGGTGCTGCCCGCTTCGAGCGCTTCGCGTTCGGTATCACTCATGCTCGGCATGGTTTTCGCGAGCAGGCCGTAAACGGGCTTGCTGATGATCGCCATGCGCAGCGGTGCCACATTCAGCAGCACCAGTACCAGCACGAACGGAATGACCAGCAGCGGGTGAATCAGCGCCGGCGAGAAAAAGCCGAGCAGGATCCAGGCTACCGCGATGGCGATCGACCCGCCGCGCAGGGACACCTCGCGATAGAGCAATATTGCCAGCAGGCCAAAAAGAAGTAGTACAGATATAAGCAGATTCATAACGGTCTCCGAGACACGTGAACGCTTTCATACTAACGTACCGCTACAGGGATTGTATGAAAAAGGCGTAAAAGCCCGGCGAGCGTGCACGATGCGAAAAAGCGGCGGCATGGCGTACAATCGGCGCACCGCAAGAGGAGGCCATGCCGTGCAAGCAGGACAGCAGAGCAATACGTATACGCTTGATGTGAACGAACAGAACCTGACCGCGCTGCTGGAGCGCTCGCAGCAGGTGCCGGTCATCATTGATTTCTGGGCACCCTGGTGCCAGCCGTGCCAGCAGATGGCGCCGGTATTGGACAGGCTGGTGGCCGAGCAGGCCGGCGGCCTGATCCTGGCCAAAGTGAATGCGGACGAGCAACAGGCCATTGCTGCCCAGTTCGGCGTACGCAGCTTGCCGACGCTGAAACTGGTGTTTCAGGGGCGTCTGGTGTCGGAACTCAGCGGCCTGCAGACCGAAGCGGCACTGCGCGAGTGGCTTGCCCCGGTGCTGGGCGACGCCCAGGACGAGGACAGCCAGCAGGAGGCCTTTGCCGAACGCATCCGCGAAGCCATTGCGGCCGGGCATGGCGCAGAAGCGGAGCAGGCGCTGCGCCAGGCACTGACCCAGGAGCCGGAATTGCACACCCTGCGCGCTGTGCTGGTGGAATACCTGCTCGGCGAAGGTCGCCGCAGTGATGCCGAATCGGCTCTGGCGGAAGCGGCGGAGGACGTGGAGGTATTGCGTCCGTTCCGTGCGCGTTTCGCGCTGCTGGACGAACTTGGCGACAGCACCGCCACCAGCCTGAAGGACCTGTCAGCCCGGTTGGCCGCTGAGGCCACACCGGAGGATCTGTATGCCTACGGTCTGCAAGCGGCGGCGGCGGGGCAATTTCGCGAGGGGCTTGAGGCGTTGCTGACGCTGTTACGGGACCATCCGGGCTATCGTGACGGCATTGCCCGCGCGGGTTTGCTGAAGATTTTCGAGTGCCTGCCCAAGGGCGACCCGCTGGCCAGTGAGTACCGCCGGCGCATGTTCAACTACCTTTACTAGCCGCGCAGCATGTGGGCCTGACACCGGCGGCGAACGGGTCAATTTGACCGGCTCGGGGGCTATTGCCTCCGCCCCCGGGGTTCTATATGGTACGGGAATGTTTCGAACGAGCGTTTGAATGGGCGCTCGGAAACCCGGTTGAAAAGCCGGGTGTCGAAGCGCCCTCAAACACCAAGGAGAAAGCGATGAGCTGCGAATTTCTGTCTGACGAGTGGTTTGCCAAAGTAGATGAGCTGCGTGCTGCAGCCGGTGACATTGAAGCCCCGGCCGCACTGGCTGATCTGGTGATCAACATCACCATCGGCACCGACAACGGCGAGAAGCAAATGGCGCTGGTTGGCGGCATGCTGGAGCAAGGCCACCACGCCGACGCACCGACCACCATGATCCTGCCGGCTGACCTGGCCAAGCGCATCTTCATCGAAGGCGACCAGTCTGCGGGTATGCAGGGCTTCATGAGCGGCCAGATCCGCGTTGAAGGCGACATGAGCAAACTGATGGCGCTGCAAACTGCACAGCCCACCGGCGCGCAAGTCGAGCTGATGAAGAAAATCCAGGAAGTGACTGCCTGATTCTGGCGTCATAGCCTGACGGAATACGTGCCGGCGTTTGCGCCGGGCGGTCATTCCCCGAAGAAGCCCCTTATGGGGCTTTTTCTGTTTCTGGCGCTGATGCCCTGCCATCAATAATGCAACTGGCCACCAGATCGCCGGTGACATTGAGCGTGGTGCGGCACATATCCAGAATCCGGTCGACGCCGATGATCAGGGCGATCCCCGCTGCCGGAATCCCCACGCTGCCTAGCAGCATCGCCAGAATGATGATGCCGATGCCCGGAGTGCCCGGCGAGCCGATCGACGCACCCACTGCCAATACCACCACCAGCATCAGGCCGGACAGGCCGATATCCACCTGGAAGACCTGGGCCAGGAACACCGTGGCCACCACCTGATACAGCGCGGTGCCCGCCATGTTGATGGTGGTGCCCAGTGGCACGACGAAGCGCGCGACCTCCGGGCGTACCCCGAGGCGGGTTTCCGCCGTTTGAATGGTTAGCGGCATGACCGCAGCGGAACTGGAGGTGGAGAACGCCAGCAGCATGACATCCCGCGCGTGGCGCAAGAACGTGAATACCGGCGCCCCCCGCAGCAGGCGATACAACACCAGATACAGGACCAGCATCAGCAACAGCGCGAGGATCACCGTCAGCACATACACGCCGAGCCCGAGCAGCGCGTCGACCCCCATGCGCGTCGTCAACTGGGCCATCAGGCCGAACACCGCGAACGGCACCAGATACATGGCCCAACGCACCACCACCATGCTGAGTTCCTGCACCGCACCAAGCAGGTCGAGCAGTGGGCGACGCTGGTCCCGGGACAGCGTCGCCAGTGCCACACCGGCGAGGATGGCAAAGACCACCACCTGCAGCATGTTCTGCTCGACACTGGCCTGCAGCGGATTGGTGGGAATGATACCGGCCAGTTGATGGGGCAGGTCCATCAGCGAGGGCTGAGTGCCCTGGGTGACCGGGGTGGCCTCCGGCAAGCTACTGCCACCGAGATATTGACCGGGGCGTATCAACAGCACCGTGGCCAGCCCGATCGTCACGGCGGCAAGCGTGCTGAGCAGAAAAAACAGACCGGTGCGCAGCCCGAGACTGCGCAGGGATTGCATGTCGTCCGAACTGGTCATGCCGAGAATGATGGAGGCGATGACCAGCGGAATAACGATCATCTGCACCAGTGACAAAAAGACATAGCCGGGCAACGCCAGCCAGTTGCCGATCAACAGTGCCGCCTCACCACTGACCAGGTTACCGGTGGGCCCGAGCATCAGTCCGGTGCCGGTCCCCAGTACCATGGCCACCAGCACCTGCGCCCAGAGCTTGCCGCGCACGAAACCGGTCAGCCGTGCAGACAGGCGAGCGATGGAGGGGCGGCGGCTGATCGGTGGGCGGGGCATTTGTCGGGAGTCGGTCATGGTGGTGGGTCAACTCTTTGTGAAAGCACGTTACACGGTAGCGCAATAAGAACATATTTTGCATCGGCCATGTTGCGTGGCGTGCACAGCTGTTGCATGGTCGGAATCAGAAAATGGTTGCGGCAGGGAGAGACAGATGCGGGCAGGACAACGAATGACATCCGTGGAGCAGGCTGTTGACGAGGTGGTGCGACGCACCGGTGGCGACATCCGTCTGGGGTTGCCGTTGGGGCTGGGCAAGCCGAATCGATTCGTCAATGCACTTTATCAACGTGCGGTACGTGACAAGAACGTGCGCTTGAACATCTTCACCGCACTGTCATTGGGCCGCCCGGTGGCGGGGAGCGATCTGGAGAAGCGCTTTCTGAAACCGTTTGCAGAGCGCATTTTCGGTGATTACGAAGAACTGGATTATCTGCTGGATCAGCGCCGCGGTGCATTGCCGCCTAACGTGACCGTGCAGGAATTCTTCTTTCAGCCCGGCAGTCAGCTGGGCAACAAGAACGCACAACGCCACTACATCAGCAGCAACTATACCCATGTAGCCCGCGACCTGAACGCCGCCGGTGTCAACGTGGCTGCGCAGATGGTGGCCGTCAGCGAGCAGGCGCCCGGGCAGCTCAGCCTGGCCTGTAACCCGGAAGTGTCGCTGGACCTGATGCCATTGCTGGAAGCACGCCGTGCTGCCGGTGAGGTCATTCTGGCCCTGGCGCAGGTGCACCATGATCTGCCGTTCATGGGGGGCGATGCCCTGGTGGACGAAACCCTGTTCGACATGATCATCGACGACGAGGCGGCGCAGACGCGCCTGTTCAGCACGCCGAACATGCCGGTCAGCCGGCAGGATCATCTGGTCGGGCTGCACACCAGCACGCTGATCCGCGACGGCGGCCTGCTGCAGATCGGCATTGGCGCCCTGGGCGATGCGCTGGTGCATCATGCGCTGCTGCGCGAACGCGATAACGCCTTCTATCAATCGGAAACCCGCGCCTTCGGTTGTGATCGCTTTGCCGGATTGATCGAGCGTGAGGGCGGGCTGAACCGTTTCGAAGACGGCCTTTACGGGTGCAGTGAAATGTTCACCCACGGGCTCATGTCCCTGGTGGACGGTGGCGTGATCCGTCGCCCGGTGTTTGCTGATGAAGCCCTGCAGGCGCTGATCAACAACAAGACGCTGCGCCCGGAGGCCAGCCTCGCGAGTCTGGATACACTCTGTGAGGCCGGCATCATTGCGCGCCACCTCAGCAAGGCGCATCTGCACTGGTTGCAACGGTTCGGGTTTTTACCGGATGACCTGCGGCTGGACAAAGAACAACTGATCCAGGGCAAGGTGACGCTGGCCAACGATCTGTTTGATGAGGACACACGGGCCGCTTTGGCGCCGCAACTTCGTGGGCCATTGCGCGGCGGCATCATCATGCACGGTGGCTTCTTCCTGGGGCCCGCGGCGTTCTACGAGCGCCTGCGCACACTGCCGCCAGCGCTGGCGGCATCGATCAACATGACGCGTATCAGTTTCATCAACCAGTTATACGGGGATGAAGCGCTCAAGCGGCAACAGCGCGGCGCTGCGCGCTTCGTCAATACGGCGTTCCAGGCGACGCTGCTGGGTGCGGCGGTGTCCGACCAACTGGAGGATGGCCGTGTGCTGTCCGGCGTGGGGGGGCAGTACAACTTTGTCTGTCAGGCTCACGAGCTTGAGGGCGCGCGCAGTATCCTGATGCTGCGGGCCTGGCGTGAGCGTGGCGGCGAAGCGGCCTCGAATATCGTGTTCTCTTACGGGCACAACACCATTCCGCGACACCTGCGGGATATTTTCGTCACCGAGTACGGTATTGCGGACCTGCGCGGCAAGAATGATGCAGACGTGGTAGCGGCCATGCTCAATATCAGTGACAGCCGCTTTCAGGATGAATTGCTGGAGCAGGCCGTCAACGCGGGCAAGATCAGCGCCTCCTGGCGTGTGCCCGAGCCGTTCCGCTACAACACACCGGAGAAGCTGGCAGAAAAAGCCGCGCGGCTGGATCAGGACAAGGCGTTTCCGCGCTTTCCGCTGGGCTCAGACTTTGACGACACCGAGCAGGTGCTGCTCAGCGCGCTGGGCTGGCTGAAGGAAAAGGCAGGACAGAAATCCTACCTGGAGCTGGGCCGTGAAGTGATTCGCGGTGATATTGATGACAGCCGTTACCTGCCTTATCTGACGCGCATGCAGCTGGCGAAAACCGGCACCTTGCGGGAACGCTTGCAGCGCCGTCTGGTCACCGCAGCACTTGCCACGGTGCTTGACCCGACTTGATCAGATTCAATCAACCGGTGAATCAGCTCTCGTCGTCCTTGCCGGACTTGCCCGGAGGAGGATGACGGCGGGCTGACTCCGGCACCTTGACCCGGCCGCGCGGGGTACCGGTCATGGCTTTCCAGAATGGAATGCGGCGCGTCAATGCGGCAACCTCATTGACGGAATCGCTGATGCCGGAAAGCCGATCCACGGTGTCGCGAATGCCCACCAGATCATCCACGTGCTCGGAGATCCGGAATACCACCATGTAGAACTCCAGCAACGCCCGCAGCACTGATGCCAGCACCAGAAACGTCAGCGGTGCGGCAAAGAAAAAATAGAACACGCCGCGCCAGGTGGACTGGAAGAAAGCTTCCACGGACAGATAAATCAGCCCCAGGCCGATGGCCGTCAATGCCAGGCCATAAACACCTGGGATTACCTGAATGATCATGTATTTGTCGAAGCGAAAATTGAACAGCTCGCGCCAGTACTGCACCACCCAGATGATGCCCAGACGTACTTTGTCGCGCAGGCTTTCTACCTGAAAATCCCGTTTTTCTACCATTTTGCGTACTGCTCCTCGACAAAACCGTACAGGTTGCGAATCGCGATAGTGCGTCCGTCCTGCAGCGTCACGGTACCCTGGAAGCGACCGAAAAGCTGATTGAAGTTGCTGGCAAAGACACCCAGATTCATACGTTCCCGATGATTGCCCAGTGGTTCGAACTGCAGATCAACCTGACCATCGCCAGTGCGGATGCGCCAGGGCGTCAGCAGGTTGTCCCGGTCGTACTCGAACGCGGTGGTATCCACCTTGATCAGCTGACCGTCCAGCCACAGGCAGTTTTCGGTGAAGCTGGTTTCATTGACACCGCAGGACAGGTTCAGGCCGATGTGCTGTCCGTCACTCTGACCACTCAGGCAGGCCCAGTTCCAGAACGTCTGGCGGCGCATGTAGCCGGCAGAAAAGTCATGGTGGCCGCAGGCGCCGATAGCTGCAAGGTCGACAGCGTCCGAACCAGCACCCTGCCGGAGCGTGCCGGTGACCGGCACGCCCGCTACCTTGTTTGCATACACCCAGCCGTTGATGCCAGTGCGTGTGCACAGGGACATGGGTTGGTAGGCCGGTGTTTCTGCCATGCGCACATCCAGCTGCAGGTCCGGCAATGTCACCGACAGGGTTTTCACCCGCGTCTCGTCTTCCACGGCATAGCCCATCTGCAGCCGGTTCTTGCCTTGCTGGAAAACACTCTGCCCGCCCACGGGCGATGACGACATGGTCAGCGCCTGGCCCAGAGGCGAGCGCCAGGTGTGCTCCCTGAGTTTGCCGGTGGCGGGCTCGAAGACATAGAAGAAGGCAATGCCGATCCAGCCTGTATGTGCCAGCGCGCAGCCCGCCAGCAGCGTATCGCTGATGACGCCGAAGTACTGGAATTGCTTGTAATGAAAATGCTTCGCCAGGCGGGACGCCGGCCGTCCCATGGGGGTGCGATAGTCGTAATCACGACCGTTGATGTCCGCGACGGAATGGCTGAAAAAGCCGAAAGGCACCTGGCCGTTGTCAGCGACCAGTTGCGCTGGCGGCGGGTTGTGGTTTGACATCGTGGATCCCCGTTGCGCATGCCAACTGGCATGCAGGCGCCAAATGATCAGCCGCTGCGCGACTGGCCAGGCGGAATAATGAAACCCGGTGTGGAGGCCGCTTCCGGTTGTGGACGCCAGAGCACCATGACCGGCCGGTTCTGTTGAAGAACATAGTCAATGATGGCCGGGCGAGCAAGCCAGTTGTCGCTATTGTCTGACAGCTGAGCCGCATTCAGCCAGGCCGACTTCGGCAAGGGGAGAAACTGACCCGCCGGAGGCAGGTGATCCAGCGCCCACCATCGGCCACGCAGATGTCCAGGGGCGGCCTGGGCCGGGGGGGCTGACGGGAAGGTGTTGTCGGCACAGCTCTCGGCATAGCTTTCTGCATAGCTTTCTGTATAGCAAAGCATCCCCCGACTGAATAGCCGCTGCTCGGTCACCGCCCAGCCTTGTGCGGCGAGCAGGGCGCGGGTGGCCGGGTGGTGCAGCAGCGGCAACTGATGGTGCAGGGTGCGGGCATGCTTTTTCGCCAGGGTATCCCGTGGGTCCGGGCCCGGCCAGTTATCCGGCCCCATGCCGAAATAGAATTTCAGCGTCACTTCCCAGTGCATCAGCACATCCCGTTGGCTGTCGTGGACCAGCATGTCCAGCTCGCCCAGGGTGCGCTGGCCGTCGTGAATGACCAGATTGCGCGTGACCAGGGTCAACGCGGGGCTGGCCGCCACCGCATCGGCTACCAGGTTTTCGAACAACCGGCCAAGCCGCGCATCATGATCCGTGCGCAGGGGCAGCGCCGGTAGCGTTGGCGCCAGTAATTCAGCGGCATCCGCCACACCGTGCAGCAGCGCCGGAGCGCGCAGCCAGGCCACCGGGTTCAGGGGAAAAGACGTCATGGGCAAAGTGTTCGGCATGAGTGTTTACCCCTCACCATACGTCAAGTGCGCGCCGGGTACATGCCCGGCACCGCATTTGCCGGCATATCGCCCGCCGCCGTAAACGTTTGTGGTGCATGTGTCACCGGGGCTGGGCAGCAACCGCAAGAGCCGCTAGATTGATCTGGCGCGCTACACATAAAAGCGAGACAAAAAATGCACGATTACCTGATCGTCGGCGGGGGTTCGGCGGGCGCTGTGCTGGCCAACCGCCTGTCTGCCGACCCGCAATGCAACGTACTGCTGCTGGAGGCCGGTCCCAGCGACTGGAACCCCTTTATTCATATGCCTGCCGGTGTCGGCGAGCTGCTCAAGCAGCGCTGGACCAACTGGTATTTCGATACGGCGCCGGAGCAGGACATGCAGTCCCGGCGTCTTTACTGGCCGCGCGGCAAGGTGCTGGGCGGCTCCAGCGCCATGAACGGCATGATCTACATTCGCGGCCACCGCAATGACTACGACCGCTGGGCCGCGCTGCCCGGCTGTGAGGGCTGGGATTACGAGACGGTGCTGCCCTGGTTCCGCAAATCCGAAGGCTATGCGGGCCCGGAAACCGGACGTGAGAGCACCTGGCATGGCCGGGACGGCGAGCTGGGTGTGTCGCCACCCACCTCTGGCATGGCGCTGTTCGACGTTTTTCTGGAAGCAGGGCGGCAGGCTGGCTTTCCGGAGACGGAGGATTTCAACGGCGCGCAACAGGAAGGCGTGGGCTGGTATCAGGTCACCATTCGTGACGGCGTTCGCCAGAGCACCGGGCGCTGTTTTCTGCCGGTGCCGGTGCGCAAGCGCCCTAACCTGACGATCCTCACCGGCGCCCATGTCACCCGGTTGCTGCTGGACGGTGATCGGGTCACCGGCGCGGAAGCGAAAGTGGGGCGCCGCCTGCGCCAGTTCAGCGCCCGTGAGGTACTGCTGTGTGCCGGGGCCGTGCAGTCACCCCAGGTGTTGATGCTCTCCGGCATCGGTGATCCGGCAGCGCTGGCGGAGCATGATATTGCCGTGCAGCACGCGCTGCCCGGCGTCGGCAAGAATCTGCAGGATCATCTGGATGTGACTGTGCAACACCATTGCACACAACCGGTGACGCTGTTCGAACAGACCCGGTTCCTGAAAAAGATGGCCACGCTGCTGCAGTACATGCGCACCCACACGGGTCTGGGCACCACCAATGGCCTGGAGGCCGGTGCGTTCCTGCGCACGCCACTGGCGGGGGAGGAGCCGGATATTCAATTGCACTTTATTCCGGCCTTCATGCTGGACCATGCCCGTGAGCAGGGGCCGGGCCATGGCTATATGTTGCATGCCTGCCAACTGCGGCCGAAAAGCCGCGGGGAAATCGGGCTCTGGTCCGCCGACCCGTTTGCTCCGCCGCGTATCCAGCCGCGCTATCTGAGCCACCCGGATGACATCAAGGTGATGGTGGAAGCGGTGAAGATCTGCCGCACGCTGTTTCGGCAACCGGCGTTCAATCCGTTTCGCGGCGAAGAGCATATGCCGGGGCCGAGGGTGCGGAGTGATGAGGACATTGCGGACAGCATTCGTCGCCATGGCGAAACGATCTATCACCCGGTGGGCACCTGCCGCATGGGCGCGGCGACGGACGAACAGGCGGTGGTGGACAATCAGTGCCGTGTGCACGGGCTCAAGGGGTTGCGCGTGATCGACGCCTCAGTGTTCCCGCAGCTTCCCGGCGGCAACACCAACGCACCGACCATCATGGTGGCGGAGAGAATGGCTGCCGTACTGCGGGGTGAGTCGGGCGTCTGACATGGCACCCCAAACTACACATCAGGGGCGCAACACCATGCTGTTCATGTAGCGGGCGCTCATGAGCAGCTGCTCGGCGTCCATGTCCACGAACACCTTGCGGATGACGCCATGAGTGGCCTTGCGTGAGGTGGTCAGCGCCACGGCCGCCATCTTGCGCATGACGGGCCCGAAGCCCAGTAACGACACGGGCTTTTCGAAGTACCAGTACAGCGCCACATCGGTGAGGGTGTGCAGCGCCTCGGCCAGCGTGGCCACGGCTTTGTTGTGCTCACCTGCTTCGGCGAGGGCGCAGGACTGCGCCAGTTGCTGCGCCAGGGATTCCTCCACCGGGAACGCTACGTACCAGACCTCGTTGCCGTCCTTGTCGGGCACCATGATGCGCATCTCTTCCATATAAGCCGCCGTCTCCCGGTGCTGGGCCAGATCGAGCTTGCGCGAGGCGCGCTTGATGACCATGGCACCGGCCTTGCCGATGGTATCGGTGGCCACCCGGATCACGCGCTGCATGCCGGGGCTCAGACCGATCAGCCGGGCGGGTTCCAGGAAGAATACCGCCAGCGACTCGTCAATGAATGCCTCCATGATGGTTTCCAGTGTTTCCGGCTCCGGCCGTGCCTGGGCGCTGGCCATGCGCTGGATGAAGCCGTCGGTGTGGCGGTGCAGGTGGTCGCTGGAGGGGAAAGCAATCAGGGGTTTGGAACGCGGTGCGGACATGCGGACATTCCTTGTTCGAGTTATAAGGGTGCAAGCGCCCCATTCTGGTGCTCCCTGCGATACCCTGCCAATGATCCCGCTGGCCCGGCCGGGGGTACTTTTGGTCAGTGCTTCCTTTCTGGCGCTGAATCTCCGATCATGCGCAACCCGGACAAGCGGAGGTTGTCATGCATCCCCTTATCACGCCCGATGTCGAGCAGCTGGAGCGCTGGCTGCACCAGGCAGGCATCGAGTTCTATATCTGCGATCAGTGCCACGGTCTGCACCTGACCAGCCTGCAAGAGCGGGACGGGGTGGTGGATGCGCGTCTGTTTGTCGAGCAGGAGGGTATTTTGCTGAGCACGGAGCTGGAAGTGCGTCCCTCCAGCCTGTTCCTGGTGCAGGCCGATCTGACCCGCCTGAACATGAGCTTCCCGGTGTTGAAACTGTTCCTGGATGTGAACGATGACAGCCTGCCGCGTCTGGTGGCCTGCGACATGCTGCTGACCCGCAATGGTGTCAGCTATGAGCAGTTTGTCTACTTTGTGCAGGCCTGCGTCGACGCGTGCCTGCAATTGCTGGACGACTGCCAGCAGACCGGGTGCCTGATGTGGCCAGAAGAGCAGGACGCCAATGACCTGCCGCCGCGAGGCGCGCTGCATTGAGGCGCCATCAGTGAGCGACCTGCCAATTCCGGCGATATTGACAGGCGCCAGCGCTCACGCCTTGCCGGAGGTCTCCCCCCAATCGGCGCAGTTGTCAGCGCCCGTGGCGACAACCGCGCCGCTGATCAGCCCGGCATCAATGATGGCGGACCTCAGCCCGTCCGAGCAGATCATTGCCGGTCTGGTGCGCAACGGTTACGCGGTGGTGCCGGATTATTTGCCGCCGAGGCTGGCCGGTGCACTGCGGCGTGAAGCGATTCGCCGTGATCGGCGTCATGAGTTCGCCCTTGCCGCCATCGGTCGTGAGGATCAGCGGCAACAGGATGCCAGCGTGCGGCGCGACCGCACCTGTTGGCTGACCGGTGACTCGCCGGCCCAGCAGGCATTGCATGCCGACCTCGAGCAGCTGCGTCAGGGTATCAACCGCGCGCTGTTTCTCGGATTGTTTGACCTTGAGGCACACTTCGCCATTTATCACCCGGGCGCTTTTTACCGGCGACACCTGGATGCTTTCCAGGGCAACAATGCGCGGATTGTCTCCATGGTCCTGTACCTGAACCCCGGCTGGGTGCCTGCCGATGGGGGGTGTCTGCGCCTGTGGCCCTCGCCCCGTGCGCGCCGCCCGGCGTTTGATGTGGCGCCGGTCTCCGGCACCCTGGTGTGCTTCCTCAGCGAGCAGATTCCCCATGAAGTACTGCCTGCTTTCAGTGACCGCCTCAGTATCGCCTGCTGGTTCCGCCGCAACATGACAACGGCTGAGCGGACTGATCCGCCTGTTACGGGTTAATAACCGGTGGTTATCAAAAAAAACCTGATATAGCGAAGCGGTCTAGCGGTGAGCCCGCTATTCACCCCCTGTTGGCGGCATACTGATCCATGATGATCAGAGGAGGGTGTGATATGAAACGTTTCTATTACATGACCAAATCACTGTCCAGCGTGCTGGGTATCCATCATGATCTGGAAGAGGCGGGCATTGGCCACAATCGCATGCATGTGATGGGCAAGAACAACACCGTGCTTGAGGCCGCCAGTGTTCATACCACCACGCCGTGGGAAGAAACCGATATCATGCACAGCGGTTTTATCGGTGCGGTGGGTGGCCTGATTGCCGGGCTGCTGATCGGGTTGATTCTGGTTGGCTGGCAACCCTTCGGTATCATGCTGGGTAGCGTGACGGTGATTGCATCAACGGCTTTCTTTCTTTGTCTGGGTGCCTGGTTTGGCGGCCTGGTCGGCATCTCCCGGCGCAATCACCATTTGCAGAAATTCTTGCCCGACGTGGCCCGTGGCGAATATCTGGTGATGGTGGACACGGACGACAGCAACCAGGAACGGCGCGTGCGCCGGGTCATGGGCGAACGTCACCGCGAGGCGCGTGTTGCAGGCGAAGAAGACGGCTACAGTCCGTTTTTCTGAACCGGGTTTGCCGCAGGGTGCGCTGCGTCTCTACAGACTGTCGAGATGCAGCGCCACATCCAGCATGCGTTGGCTGAAGCCCCATTCGTTGTCGTACCAGCTGATCACCTTGATCTGTTCGCCCAGCACTCGGGTCTGTGTCAGGTCGACGATGCTGGAGAAAGGGTTGTGGTTGAAGTCGCCGGATACCAGCGGATCATTGTTAACCGCAAGCACGCCGGCAAGGTCGCCGTTGGCGGCATCGGTCATCGCCGCATTGATCTCTTCGCGGGATGCTTTTTTCTTCAGCACACAATGCAGATCGACCATTGAAACGTTCAGGATCGGCACGCGCACGGCCATGCCGTCGAGCCGGCCCTTGAGATGGGGCAGCACCAGGCTGACGGCCTCTGCCGCACCCGTGCGTGTGGGGATCATGTTGACCGCTGCCGCGCGAGCGCGGTACATATCACCATGGGCCTTGTCGATCAGGTTCTGGTCGTTGGTGTAGGCATGGATAGTGGTCATTTGCCCGCTGACGATGCCGAAGTGATCATCCAGCACACGCACCACCGGGGCCAGACAGTTGGTGGTGCAGCTGGCGTTCGAAATCAGTGTGTGATCCGCACCAAGCGCATCATGATTTACACCATAGACGATGGTCATGTCGGCCCCGCTTACGGGGTAGCTGGCCAGTACGCGCGCGGCGCCCGCTTCCCGATGAGCCGCGAGTTTGGCCGCCGATTTGAGGCGGCCGGAGCATTCGAGTACCAGATCCACATCGAGCGCTCGCCAGGGCAGGGCGGCGGGATCGGTATGCCCGGAACAGGCGATACGCTGCCCCCCCACAATCAATGCGTCGCCATCCTGTGTCACCGGTGTCGTAAAGGGGCCGTGTGTGGTGTCGTGGCGCAACAGATGCGCCAGCATCTCCACCGGTACCGGATCATTGATGGCAACCAGTACCAGTTGGTCCGCCAATCCGCGCTCATGAATCGCCCGCACCAGACAGCGACCGATGCGTCCGAAGCCGTTAATGGCTATCCGCAACATGGCATACTCCTGTTAAACTGTTTCCTCCATAGTGCGACACGTTACCGCATTTTGCATCAAGTCGTTTTACATCTCTGGCATCAACGTTGATGATGATGTCTGGGGAATGAAGTGCCACCGGAAAAGAAGAAACAATGCCGGATGCAGCGACCATTGATACGTTAATTGACACCATGATGCCGGTTGATGGCATCAGTGGATTGATGCTGCCCTTGTTGTTGGGGGCGCTCACTGCGCTGTTGCTCTACCACCGTTACCAGATGCAGCGCCACCATGATCGTCATCGCCAGGACGCGCATAATCTTGCTGTGTTGTCCGATCATGATGCCCTGACCGGCTTGCCCAATCGTGCCTGTTTCGAGCGGCAGGCAGTGCAGTATCTGCAACGCAATGAGACCGCCTTGCTGGTATTTCTCAACCTGGACGACTTCAAACTGATCAACGATTCTCTGGGCCATCGGGTGGGCGATCAGACCCTTCAGGTCACGGCGCGGCGTTTGCGGGAAATGGCGGGGGAGTCGGCGCTGGTAGCGCGCTACAGTGGTGATGAATTTGTCCTGCTGCTGCCGGCGTTCGCCGAGGGCAGAACAGTCGCCTGGGCGGATCGTCTGCTTGCCATCATGCGGCAGCCCGTTGTGTTCAATGATCTGGAATTGATGCTCAGCAGCAGCATCGGGCTGGCGCGTTGGCCACAGGACTGTGCTATGCAAAGCGGCACTGACAGCCCGGAAAGTCAGACAGAAGTGCAGGTGGAAAGTCTGATACGCAGTGCCGATCTGGCCATGTGTGAGGCCAAACGGGCGGGCAAGAACAAAGTCTGCAGCTACCATGCGCGTTTGCTGACGGCCCAGAATCATACGGCAGATATTGCTTCGCGCTTGCGGCGGTTGAATCCGGACGAGGAGTTGTCGCTGGTGTTCCAGCCGCGCATGGAGCTGGCCACCCGGCAGCTGCGGGGTGCCGAAGTGTTGTTGCGTTGGCGCACCGCCGAGGGTGAACAGATATCGCCCGCCAGCTTTATCCCCGTCGCCGAGGAAACCGGTCAGATATTGCGTCTGGGCTACTGGGTCATGGAGCAGGCTTGCCAGGCGCTGGCGCGCTGGCCCGTTCAGGCCGATCCGCTGGTGCTGTCCATCAACCTGTCGGCTCGCCAGCTGCTGGATGCGCATCTCGTGGACCGCATTGAAGCGCTGCGGGAGCGCTATCATCTCAGTGCGGCGCAACTGGAGTTTGAAGTCACCGAGAGCTCCGCCATGGGGGATATGGTCGGCGCCCTGCATGTGCTGGGGCGTTTGCGCGCCCGGGGCTATGGCCTGTCGCTGGATGACTTTGGCACCGGGTTTTCGTCCCTGTCGCACCTGCGCAGCCTGCCGGTGGACACCCTGAAGATAGACCGGTCCTTTATCTGCAATCTGGAAAACGAGCGGCTGGACCGGGTGCTGGTGGCCAGCATCATCGAATTGGCGGGTAACCTGGGCCTGCGGGTGCTGGCCGAGGGTGTGGAGACGCTGGATCAGCTGACCCTGCTGGATTCGCTCGGCTGTGACGAGGTGCAGGGTTACTTCATCGCCCGTCCCATGCCCGAGGCAAGCTTCCTCGAGGTGCTGGTGCAGCGCCCGGCCTGAGGGGGTAACACGCCGCGAATGACTTGCAAGACGCGCCGCCATTCGCCACAATGCCGCCCGCCTGTCCCAGGGTCGCAAGGCCGTAGTCGGCGACAGGTTTTAATGGTGGCCCCGTCGGTCCCCCCGCAATGATCAGCTGTGAACCCCGCCAGGCCCGGAAGGGAGCAACGGTAGCAGTGACATCGTGTGCCGGGGTGTGGCTGTCGGGGCCACCTCCATTTCTGCTTCTCCTTTCCTGTCCTTTCGTGCGCATGCACCGGTAAACGGTCCTTGACGCTGGCAGTGATGACAGCCGTCCGCTAGCATTGTCTTCCTTCAGCTTTCTCTTCCAGACACGGCAGCATGTCATGACGTATCAGGTACTTGCCCGTAAATATCGCCCCCGCACCTTTGCCGAACTGGTCGGCCAGGAGCATGTATCCCGGGCGCTGACCCACGCGCTGGATCAGGACCGGCTGCACCATGCCTACCTGTTCAGCGGCACGCGCGGCTGCGGCAAGACCACGATTGCCCGGATTCTGGCCAAATGCCTGAACTGCGAGCAGGGCGTCAGCGCGCAGCCCTGCGGCGTCTGTGACAGTTGCCGCGAGATCGCCGAGAACCGCTTTGTTGACCTGATTGAAGTGGATGCGGCCAGCCGCACCAAGGTGGAAGATACCCGCGAGCTGCTGGACAACGTGCAGTACGCGCCGACACGGGGCCGTTACAAGGTCTACCTGATCGACGAAGTCCACATGCTCTCGGCGCACAGCTTCAATGCGTTGCTCAAGACCCTGGAAGAGCCGCCGCCCCACGTCAAATTCCTGCTCGCCACGACCGATCCGCAGAAGCTGCCGGTGACCATCCTGTCCCGGTGTCTGCAATTCAATCTCAAGGCGTTGCCCGCAGAGCGCATTGCCACGCACCTGCAGGCACTGCTCGAGCGCGAGATGATTCCCTTCGAGGCACCCGCGCTGTTGCAGATCGGGCGTGCTGCCCGGGGCTCCATGCGCGACGCGCTCAGCCTGACCGACCAGGCTATCGCCTTCAGCGGCGAACAGCTCAACGAGGTCAGCGTCGGGCAGATGCTGGGCAATGTGGACCGCGCCCATGTGATGACGCTGCTGCGCGCGCTGGCAGATGGCGCTTCCCGGACAGTGCTGGAAGCCCTGGATACCGTGGCGGAACAGAGCCCGGACGAGCTGTCGCTGCTGGACGAAATCATCAGCACTCTGCACCGGCTGGCGGTGGCCCAGGCCGTGCCGGCTCGTGAGCAGGATGCTGGCATAGGCGAGTTGGCCGCGCAGTTTCAGGCGGAGCAGCTGCAACTCTTTTACGATGTCGCCGTGCGCGGCCGCCGGGATCTGGCGGATGTGCCAGACGCGCGTGCTGGCCTGGAAATGGTGCTGCTGCGCATGCTGTTGTTCCGCCCGGAGGGCGTGCTGGCCGACGGCGCGGGAGCGCAACCGGCAAAAAAGCCCTCTGAGCCGGCGCCAGGCAGCGCAGCGCCGGCTCAGGGCAGCGCCGCCAACCCGACCGACCTGCAAGCCATGCTGGCACCGGCAGGCGTGACGGCGCCTCCAGCGCCGCCCGCCGCGACCGCCGTGGCCGACGACGGCCCGCCCTGGGCGACCGATGACGCCCCTGCGCCGCCGCGAGCTGCGCCGCTTCAACCTGCACCGCAGGCGCTGCAATCCGGGGTTCAGCAATCTGAGCCCCTCCAATCTGACACCGGGCAAGCGGTGCCGCAGCAGCCCGAGACGCAGCTCGCACCTGCGCAGCAAGCCGACGCGCCGCAAGCCGAGACGCCACAACCTGAAACACCGCAGCCTGAAACATCGCAGCTAGAGGCGCAGTCGCCCGCGACGCGCAGCAGCAAGGACCCCGCAGCCTGGTGGGCACAGCTGGTGGAGCGTCTGGACGTGGAAGGCGTGGTCCGCAATCTGGCCCGCAACTGCGTCCTGACCGGCCGGACCGACAATCGCTGGCACATGGCGCTGCGCTCTGGGCATCAGGTACTGGCCAGCCGTGAGCGTATCGCGGCGCTGGAGGCCAGTGTCAGCGACTATCTGGGTCGCCCGGTGACACTGGATATCCAGGTGGATGACGGCGCCAGCGACACGCCCGATGAGCTGGCCGCCCGGCGTCACCAGAAACGACTCGATGAGGCCCGTCAGGCCCTGACAACCGATGCGACGGTGTGTCAGCTGATCACCACCTTCAGTGCCCGGTTGGAGGATTCCTCCATTGAGCCCCCGGCGGTGCAGGAATAATCCATCCCCATCAGGAGAACCCCATGGATTTCGATATGAACAACCTCATGCAGCAGGCGCAGGCCATGCAAGAGCGCATGAAGAAGATGCAGGACGAAGTGGCGAAAGCCGAAGTCACCGGCGAAGCGGGCGCGGGCATGGTCAAGGTGACCATGAATGGCCGCCACGACGTGCGCAGTGTGGAGATCGATCCCTCGCTGATGAGCGAAGACAAGGAAATGCTGGAAGATCTGCTGGCCGCTGCCGTCAACGACGCGGTGCGCCGGGTCGAGGCCCAGCAACAGGAAAAGATGTCAGGTCTGACTGCCGGGATGCCGATGCCCCCCGGCTTCAAACTGTTCTGAATCGCCTTTTGGAAACCCGGTTGCCATGAGACACAGCCCGCTGGTGCAGAATCTGATTACCGCCTTCACCTGCCTGCCCGGGGTGGGGCAGCGCTCCGCCCAGCGCATGGCCTACAGCCTGCTGGAGCGTAATCGCGAGGGCGGTCTGCAGCTCTCCGAGGCGCTGGAGGCGGCCATGCAGGGCGTCAGCCAGTGCCAGCGCTGCCGCAACTTCGCGGAAGACGTGCTGTGCCCGGTGTGTGCCGATGACCGGCGCGACCAGGCGCTGGTGTGTGTGGTGGCCTCGCCAGCGGACGTGCTCGCCATTGAGCACTCGGGGGAGTACCGGGGGCGCTATTTTGTGCTGATGGGGCACCTGTCGCCCATTGACGGCATCGGCCCGCGCCAGATCGGTCTGGACCTGCTCGAGCAGCAGATTCAGGCCGGTGAGATCAGCGAGATCATCCTGGCGACCGGCACCACGGTGGAGGGTGAAGCCACCGCGCACTACATTCTGGAGATGATCGCGGGAACATCGATCACCATCAGCCGTATCGCCCAGGGCGTGCCCATGGGCGGTGATCTCGAGTTCGTGGATGGTGCTACCCTGGCGCACGCCCTGCGCGGCAGGAGACCCCTGGAACGCTGATCGCCTGCCACTTCCTGTAGTGCCTGTCATATCCTGTCCTTGCGTACCAAGCGCTTGCTTGGTACGTTCTCCGCATTCCAACGGAGACCTCCATGAACGCTGATCTTGAGTACTTCAACGACACCCACCGCATGGTGCGTGAGTCCATGCGCCGCTTCGTCGAGCGCGAAATACTGCCGTTTGTCGACGAGTGGGAAGAGGCCGGGGAATTCCCGCGCGAGCTTTACAGCAAGGCCGCAGAAGCCGGCTTGCTGGGCATCGGCCACCCGGAGGCCTATGGCGGCGCCGGTGAGCACGATGTCTTCATGAAGATTGCCGCCTCTGAAGAACTGATGCGCAGCACCTCCGGCGGCCTGGTGGCCAGCCTGGGCTCCCATGACATCGGCCTGCCGCCGGTCTGGAAGTGGGGCAGTGAGGCACTGAAATCCCGCGTTGTGCCAGAAGTGTTGGCGGGCAACAAGATCGCGGCGCTGGCCATCACTGAGCCCGGTGGTGGTTCTGACGTGGCCAACCTGCGTACCCGCGCCGTGCGCGATGGCGACCACTATGTGGTCAATGGCAGCAAGACCTTCATCACCTCCGGCGTGCGTGCGGATTACTACACCGTGGCGGTGCGCACCGGCGAGCCGGGGTTCGGTGGCGTCAGCCTGCTGCTGATCGAGAAAGGCACCCCGGGTTTCACCGTGGGCCGCAAACTGAAAAAGATGGGTTGGTGGGCGAGTGACACCGCCGAACTGTTTTTCGAGGACTGCCGCGTTCCGGTGGAGAATCTGATCGGCCCGGAGAACGGTGGCTTCTTCTGCATCATGACCAATTTCCAGATGGAACGGCTGATGTTGTGCGTGATGGCCAACATGACGGCGCAGCTGGCGCTGGAAGAGGCCATCGCCTGGGCGAAGGAGCGCAAGGCATTCGGTCGTACGCTCAGCGGCTTCCAGGTGACCCGCCACAAGCTGGCGCAGATGGCGACCGATGTGGAAGTCAGCCGCGAGTTCACCTATCGGATCGGTGCACGCATTCAGGCCGGGGAAAACGTCATCAAGGAAATATCGATGGCGAAAAACTTCGCGACCAATGTGTCGGATCGGGTGACCTACGATGCAGTGCAGTTGTTTGGTGGTATGGGCTTCATGCGCGAGAGCAAGGTCGAGCGCTTGTACCGTGATAACCGCATTCTGGCGATTGGTGGCGGCACCTACGAGATCATGAACGAAGTGATTGCCAAACAGCTGGGGCTGTAAAAACCACTACGGGAGCAGGCAACGTGCCTGCTCCCGTAGCGTGTCATCTTTACTCTGCCAGGCTTATTCTACCGGATTGGTACACTCCCCACGGGAGTTATCAAAGCGACAGCGGACACGGCGTTGCAGTGTCAGCATTTCCGGGCTGTAGTGGCCGTCATCGCGCAACTGAATGCGCGCTTCCTGCATCATTTCTTCATACTCGCGCTGGTCCGCTTCCGGGATGTCGATAAACCATTTCTTGTCCACGGCGCTGGCTTCAGCGTTCAGTACGGCAAGAATATCGTCGAAGTTATCAAAGAAATATTCCCGTGACTTCTGAGCGATTTCCTGTGGCATACGATCGCTGCGGGCCACCAGCTGCAAGCTGATCTGTGCCAGCGGGAAGTCCACAATGCCGCCGTTGGGGCTCAGACCCCGATACAGCTCCAGCGCCGTGTAGGTCGCCAGCGGTGCGGCAATCACATCCACCACGCCATTGTTGAAGCGGTTGGAAAAATTGCTCAGGTCCGACAACACCGGCGTGGCGCCCATTTGCGATACCATCTGTGCCTGGGTGGGATCGTACTCAAGCACCGCGACGCGCTTGCCCGCCGCCTTGGCCAGGGTGTTGATCTCGCGGTCGTTGACGAACACATAGGCCGGGCCCGCAGGCGCCATGCCCATGATGGTATAGCTGTTGGCGGTCAGGTGCCCGGCGGTGCTGGGGTGTGCCATCACCTGCATGACCATGCGCAGATGCTCGAAGTCGGGAATGCCACCGACGGAATCCAGGGTGCCGGCATAGCGGTTGAAGTTGCGTGCCCGCATACCGGTCATCAGGCCCGCGTCGCAGACACCGGCCTGGAGGTCCTCAGCCACGATGGCCTCGTTGGTGTAGGGGATCAGTTCGACACGCAATCCCCAGGTGAGGGCATCCGTGCGCCAGTCGCGCATGGCCTGCATGATCGGTCCGGAGTTGCCGGCAATATCGAAGACACAAATCTTGCGGGTGATGGTGTCGCTCGCCCCGGCGGTCACACCGGTAACAGCCAGCGCCAACCCGGTCAGGGCAGAGAGCAGCTTGTTCATTACAAAGTCCTTGTTGTTGGATCGCGATGTCCGGACGAGTCGTAGCGTCGAGGCGTTCCGGCATCGGGGATGTATAGCACGCTTCGAGCATAGCCCCTTGCGTTCACACGGGCGAGTGCTGAAGTGACAGCAACTGATGGCGCCGGAGGCACATACGGTCAGGGTGCAGAGGGAGAGGGTTCGACTGCAGAGGGGGCCACTGGTGCTCCCGGCGGAGCCCAGTGGCCGTGTAGTGCGGTTTAAAGGCCGGCGTTACGCAGGCGATTGGCTTGCTGGCGGAACACGGTGACCGGGCTGGTTTCGAAGATATGCCGCAGGCCCAGCATATGGTTCACTTCATCCAGGTGATTCATGCGGTAATCGTCGCGGATCACATGCCCCAGGCGGCTGGAACAGCTGCTGACCAGGCCATCGTTCTTTTCCCCGAGGAAGACCACTGACAGCGCCGCCAGGAACGGGTCCGAGACGTCGAGCATGTTGGTGAGCGTGCGGCCGCCACTCCAGGAGTAGTAGCGTACCCCGTTGGGACCTACCGCGGCGCCATTGCCGCAGTAGCTGGTGGGCATGCCTTCGGGATGATCATTATTGAAACGCAGGGTTTCTGCTGTGGTAAGGGAGCGCAGTGCGGCGTTGATGTCCTGCTGCTGGCCGCCGCCGGAAATCAGATTGATGAGCCCGGCAAAGCTGTTGCCCAGCCCGGCGATGACGCTGCTGCTCAACGGGATATGGTCGGACACGCCCTGCAGGACGTCGGCCATGGGCGCCCCCCAGTTGACACCCGCCACCGAAGAAGCGGACGCCACCATGTGCGGATAGACGGATGCGACATAGCGGATGGTCGGGCCACCGTGGCTGTGGCCCATCAGGTTGACCTTGCTGGCGCCGGTAGCAGCCAGAATGTCCTCGACCTGACGTGCCAGCTGTTCACCGCGCACTTCCGTGCTGTTGGCGGCAGACACCTGGGCGACATAGACCCGGGCTCCGCTACGACGCAGCTCCTCGGGAATGCGGTAGAAGTAGTCCACGCCGACAACGCTGTCGAAACCGAACAGCCCGTGTACGAGAACGATCGGATGTTGCGTTTGCGTGTAACTGGCCGTGGCTTTGAAGGGGATCAGTACACTCATCACTGCCAGCAGCAGTGTGGTGGCGATCAAGGTACGCGATCTTGCAGCGCGAGTGCTGCGATTCAGTCCAGACATGCTTTTCTCCCTGTAACGCTTTTTTTCTGTTATTCATGCACCGTGTCGCAGTGACTGACCGGACCGATGCTTGTTGTCTGGCGTGGCTTTTGTTTATCGTTGTAGCGCGCAACGCCGTGGATTTGATAGCAATAGTGAGTGCGTGAAGACAACCGGTGTTTGTCCTTTTGTGACATGAAACGCCGCTTCTACGCCTTCTTTCCGACGGAAGGTTTAATTCACGAGTGTAGATAAAATCAGATGCGCTATAAAAACAGGAATAGCGTCATGCAGGTTATGTCGAGCGGTGACGACAAAGGAGAATTCGCGTGAGAAAAAGGTATTTCGGGTGGCCGGCAATCGCTGTGGCGGTGCTGGCCGGGGTGGCAATTGTTACTTTTTGGAATAGTGCTGACAAAGCAGCACCAGATAACACGGCACTGTCAGTCGCTGTGCAAGGCGGCGCGGGTGAAAAAGTAACGGTACCGGTAACAGCGGATCAGGATGCGGGTAACAACGCTCTCCAGCGTCGCGACATGGTGGGGAGCGATCAACGTTTTGAGCAATATCTGGCCGCCGCAGACGGCCTGGGGGCACTGCCGGCATCGCTGGATGGGACCGAGGTGGATGGCACGCTGCGTGTGGATGCCCGGGGCAACCTGTTGATCGAGAACGATGTCCGCCGCGTGTTTGATTACTTCCTGGCGACGCTGGGCGAAGAGGATCTGCAGACCATCCGCTCCCGGATTGCCGCGTACCTTGACGACACGTTGCCCCCGGCGGCGGCGCGCCAGGCCTGGGAATTGTTTGAGCGGTACGAGGCCTATGGCGAGGCGACGGAACAGATGCCCGGCCATGACGCGACCGTTGCTGGTATGACAGAGGTGCTCCTGCGCCAGCAGGATTTGCGGCAGGAATGGTTGGGGCAGGAGGTGGCCGAGGCGTTCTTTGGCTTTGACGATGCCTATGATCATCACACCCTGGCTCGCATGCGCGTTGCCCAGGACCCGGCTCTGTCCGATGCCGAGCGGGCGCAGCGTCTGGCGGACCTGGAGGCCAGCCTGCCCGAGCCCCTCAGGGCCGTGCGTGAGCGCGCCAACCTGCCGGTGTCGGTCAGCCAGGAGGTGGCCATGCTGCGCGAGCAGGGTGCCTCGGAGCATGAGATACGTGCCTACCGGGAGCAGAATCTCGGGCCAGCCGCAGCACAACGGCTGGAAGAACTTGATCGTCAACGCGCGGAATGGGACCAGCGTTACAGTGCCTATCGTGCCCAGCACGCAGAGATTGCCACGAGCGGCTTGTCCGAGGCAGATCGGGCGCGTGAAATTGACAGGTTGAGGCAGGCACTATTTGACGAGACAGAGCTGCGCCGGGTGCAGGCGCTGGATCGTTCTGGGCAATAACGTTTTGTTGCCGCGCCTGTGTCGCCCCGCCTGGACGGCGGGGCAACCGTATTTACCGCACCGATCCGTTACAGCCCGGCATTCTTGAGGCGGTTGGCCTGCTGGCGATACACCGTGAGAGGGTCAGTGCCAAACCAGGCTGTCAGCCCCAGTGACTGATTGACCTCATCGAAGTGGTTCTGGTTGTAGTCGGTGCGCAGTACCCGTCCGAGATGGGAGGAACAGGCAGCGACCAGCCCGTCATTGGGCTCATCGAACGCGCTGCTGGTGGCGAGTACCAGATAGTCGAACGGATCGAGGGCATTGGTATAGATGCCGGTGCCGCTCCAGGAGTAGTAGCGTACCCCGTTGCTGCCGACTTCCTGGCCCTGGCCGCAATATTCTGTGGGCATACCTTCGGGGTAGAGTGCATTGAAGGCGAGGGAGCCATCCGTGCTCAGGTCGTGAATGCTGGCATCCAGATCCTGAGGCAGCCCGCTACCACCGCTGGCCCAGCTGATCATGGTGGCGAAGGCTTCGCCGATGGCTTTGACAAAGGGCCCCGCGTCGGTGTCCTGCACCGATTCGATGTAGAGGTCGGCGACCGGGGTGCCCCAGTTGACGCCCGCCACACTGCTGACAGAAGCCACCATCTGCGGGTACACCGACGCCACATAGCGCGCGGTGGGACCGCCATGGCTATGGCCGATGATATTGACCTGTGTGGCGCCTGACGCGGCAATAATATCCTCTATCTGACGCGCGGCCTGCTCGCCACGCACTTCCGTGCTGTTCAGTGCGGACACTTGCAGCGTATAGACCTCTGCGCCGCTGCGAGAGAGCTCTTCGGCGACCTTGTAGAAATAGTCCACGCCGAGCACGTCATCAAAACCGAACATGCCGTGCAATAGCACAATGGGATGTTGTGTCTGGGTATAGGTATCCAGGCCGAAAAGGCGTTCCCAGAAGCTGCTTGCTTGCGCGTTGATGCTGCTGAGGGCCATCACGCACAACAACGATGCTGTGATGAGTCTTCTGTGTAATGTCATTGTCCTGTTCCTTGTTATCCGTATTGTATCGTCGGGGTTGTCGGTTGAAGCATTCACCATGCTAGAGATACAGGGATAAAACGGGAGTCGGTTAAATTCCGCATATTCTGAAAAATATGATTCGTAGTAAAAGGTGGGTGGGTCTTTTCTAAACAAAAAAATATGACGTCCAGGACAAAAAAATAAAAAGTGATATCGCCGTGATATCACTTTTCATTACTTTTTGAATTGCTTTTTGAATTACTTTTGAGGAGTGCCGTACTCTGGAGACGACTTATGGGCTTTCAGTCTCTGCGAGGCGGCGAGCACGGCCCGGCGATGTGCCTGTCCAGGCCCGGAATGCCTTGGTGAAGCTGGCCTGATCGCTGTAGCCCAGCTTTTCCGCAATGTCGGCAATGCTGAGTCGCCCTTCGGCGAGATACTGTCGGGCCAGTCGTGCGCGCACTTCATTGCGCAGATCGCTGAACTGAATGCCGGCATCGCGAAGATGCCGGCTTATGGTGCGGCCGGTGCTGCCCAGGCTTTCTGCGATGCGATCCAGGGTGCAATTGCGGCCGGGAGACTGCTCGATATGCCGGCGTATGCGCGTGACAATCTGCATGCCCGCCGTGCTGCTGGCCTGGCGCTTTGCGGGCAGGTGACTCGGCAGCTGCATCGAGCGCGTACTCTGGGGACGGGCCACCATCAACGCATTGTGCTTTTCTCCGAAATGCACCTCGCACCCGAGCAGCTGCTCAAAGGTGCTCTGCAGGTGTGGTGCGCGCTGTTGCATGTGCACCTGATGGCAACGTGTCATGGATGAGGCGATGCGGCACATGCTGCCGAGATAGGTATCAATGATGAATTGGCGCGAGCGTCCCAGTGGCCAGATATCTTCCAGAGAGATGATGGCGTAAGGCCCATGGCTGCTGATATTCAACCCCATCAATGGACTGCGGGCATTGAGGAACTGTATCGATTTGCAGGTCAGATGCCCGGGATTCTGTACGTTGAGCAGGGAGAAGGCCTGCAGACCATGAGCAGACAGATCCAGCTCCAGCCCGTAACGCAGGCCCAGCGTCTCCTGTTGCGTATGTTGCTGTGAGAGGTCCAGCAAACGGAAGTACTGACGTACAGAAATGTAGGCTTCCGGGTTGTCCAGCGTCGCCTCCTCCAGCTGGCATTCTGCCAGCATCCGGGCGCGCGAATCCGCATTTTGGTACGCCAGTCTCGTAAGTATACGCGCGTACACAACGGGTACTAACGGCGCCTCTGCTAACAGTGATGTATTGAATTTCATCCTGCTATTTCCCTTTTATTATTGCTTTTATAAGACGTGTGACGTCTATCACAAAAAATGATGCAAAGCGTATCCGCCCAAAAATTTAGTGAATATTTGTACACATAACGGCGCCTTCAGACAATAAGAACTACGCCTTAGGGCTGTCACGAATAGACAACAAACTGGCGGTCACTGTCCTTCTGTTGTGGCACGTCCTTCTCCTAAGGTGGCTGTCCCTTTGAAGGCTTCAGAATCAAGGCAGGCTACAAGATGAATTCAAACAATAAACTCGTCACCGAACGTCAGGTCACTGCGCATTATCGCCCATTGGCAAAAGTCACGCCGGTGGACATCCAGCAGATGTACGGCATTTTCAGAAAGTACTATGCCAATACCTCGCTGGAGGTTTTTCTTGCGGATATGAGCAAGAAAACAGGTTTGTTTCTGATTCGCTGCCGGGACAGCAGACGTATCGTCGGCTTCTCAACGGTTGCCAGCTTGCGACTTGATAATGGCGGCAAGACGGTACGCGGTGTGTTCAGCGGCGACACCATTATCGAAAAGGAATACTGGGGATCACGTGCGTTGCAAAAGCAGTTTTTCCTGTTCATGTTGCGAGAACGCGTGCTGCACCCCTTTACGCCGTTATTCTGGTTGTTGATCTCCAAGGGTTATAAGACTTATCTGCTGCTGGCCAACAACTTCTTCCGTTACCACCCCCATCCAGACGGTGACTACGGTCATTACGAGCCATTGGTACGGCAGTACTGCGACACCCTGTTCCCCGGCGCCTATGACGGCGAGCGTCACTTGCTGGATTTCGGCGACAGCTATCAGAAGCTGCGTGATGATGTGGCGGATATCACGGCGGATATGCGTGAGGGGTATCCGAAGATTGATTTCTTCCAGACCCGCAATCCGACCTGGCGCGAGGGCACCGAGTTGCCCTGTATCGGCCAGGCGGGGTATGTGGACCTGCTGCGCTATGTATTTCGCTTTTTCGGCAAGCGCATGCGCGGCAAGCCGGTCATCAACAATGCCATTGAGAAGACCTCCGAAGAGGTGATCAACGGTGCCAGCGAGGCGGCATCGGGGCAGGGCACATCATGACCCGCGCGCAGCGTGTTGCACATCGCGTCGGGCATGGCCTGTTGCGCACGGTCGTTGCCGGTTCCGGGCGGCGCTTTGCCAACGACAGTCACGCACTCGAGGCTGTCCAGCGGCGCAAGCTGGCCGAGTTGCTGAACCATGTGGCCCAGGCGAAGCGCGATCCGGTCCTGCCTGACGTGGACCCCTTCTGGTCCTGGGAAGCCTTCAGTGAGGCACTGCCGCCGACGGATTATCCCTACTGGCGCCAACCCATCGAACGTCAGCGCAGCTTTATGGAGGGGGCACTGGTTGGCTCGCCGGTGATGCGTTACCAGCCCACCAGCGGTTCGACGTCAGAGATCAAGTGGCTGCCTTATACCGATCTTTTCCTCAAGCAGCTCAACGGCGCCATCGGCCCCTGGTTGTATGACCTGTATCGCACTTACCCGCGGATGCGCCGGGGGTCTCATTACTGGTCGGTGTCCTGGTTGCCCGACGAGATGCGGACCCGTGCGAACGCTCACATCAATGACGATATGAAGCTGCTGTCATTCGGGCGTCGGTTGCTGGCGTCGTTGACGCAGTCCGTGCCCGAATCCGTTTCGCTGGCGCCGCGTTCCGACGATGCGCAGTTCGCCACGCTGGTATATCTGTTGGCAGACAGCAGTCTGGCCGTGCTGTCCGTGTGGAGCCCGAGCTTTCTGCTCACGTTGTTTGAACGCATGACAGAGTGGCGTGATGAGCTGGTGGCCGTGTTGCAGCGGGGCGACTGGGGCCGACGTCAGACCAACCTGCAGGCGCTGCCCTGTCCGCGCTCACCGCGCGCCGCCGACATTCTGAAAACGTGGGACGGCCGCATGGCGCCCGGCCTGTTTGCCACGCTCTGGCCTGGCCTGGCACTGGTCAGCGCCTGGGATACCGCAGCCTCTGCACCCTGGGCGCAATCGCTGCAAGCGTTGCTGCCCCATGCGGATTTTCAGGGCAAGGGGCTCTGGGCCACCGAGGGCGTCGTCACCATTCCCTGGCAGGGGAAGACGCCGTTGGCGTACCAGAGTCATGTTTACGAGTTCGAGGATATGGACAGCGGCGAGATTCTGCCGCCCTGGTCTCTGCAGGAAGGGCAGGAAGTACAACCGCTGATTTCCACCGGTGCGGGGCTGCTGCGTTATCGCATGAATGACCGGATGCGCGTCTCCGGCCATATCAACAGCGTGCCCTGTTTCACGTTTCTGGGGCGTAATGATGGCACCGATCTGGTGGGTGAAAAAATCGGGGCTGTCTTCGCCCAGACCGTAGTCGATGGGTTGCCATTGGGCGGCGCGCTGAAGCCGGTGACCCTGCTGGCCGCACGCCACAGCAGCGATGCCGGGCAGCCGGGCTACATCCTGTTGCTGGAATCCGGTATCGGCGCGGTGCCGTCATCGTTGCTGGACACTATTGCCCGGGCGCTGGAAGCCGAACTGTCCGAACAGTTTCATTACCGGCTTGCCCGCAGCCTGGGCCAGCTGTGCCCGGCGCGGGTGGTGTGTCGTCAGGATATGCGTGAGTTCTATCTGGATATGTGCCGGCAGCAGGGGATGATCGAGGGCAATATCAAGATCGAATCATTGCGACACTGGCCAGGTACATTGCCGGGCGTGTTACGCGAACTCGCGACAGAAAAAAACAGTAACAGTAGCGAGGCCGGTGGCGCATGCGTTGTCTGATTCGTCCCGCCACGGCGGAGGATGATCCGGCTATTCGCGCATTGCTGCGCGCGACGTTCCAGCCGGGCATGGTGCCGCTGAATTTCGAACGGGAGCCCAGTTATTTTCATGGCAGCGCGGTGGCTTGCGGCGAGCAGGATGTCTGGATCGCCTGTGATCGTGACAGCCAGCATGAAGCCCTGGCGCTGTTCAATATGGGCAGCCGTGAGGTCTATGTTAACGGCACGCCGGTGCGCTTGCGCTACGCCCATGATCTGCGACTGGCGCCGGAGGTGCGTGGATCACGTCTGCTGATACAGCTGTTCCGCCAGGCGCGTCAGCAGATTTACCCGGGCGAGTGGCTGCATACCGTTATCCTCAGCGACAACACCGTGTCATTGCAGACGGTAGGCAGCGGCCGTGCCGGGATGCCGCATTATTATCCCCACGGCGAGATTGGCACCCACATGCTGTTTGCACCGCCACGGCGGCGGGCAGGGCATCGCATCACCCGTGCCACCGAAGGCGATTTGCCGCAGATGCGCGAGTGGCTGCGTGAGCAGGGCCCGCGCCGTCATTTCTTTCCGGTATACCGCCTGGACAGTCTGTTGAGTGGTGACCCGTATTATCGCGGCCTGCAACTCAGCGACTTTTTCCTTGCCTGGCGAGGGCAGCAACTGGTGGGCATGGCCGGCACCTGGAATCAGAAACCCTTCAAGCAGACGCGCGTGCTGGCCTACCCCATGGGGCTGTCCTGGTTGCGCCATGCCTACAACCTGCACAGCCGCGTGCGCGGCGGCCTTACGTTGCCGCCCGCCGGTGGCACGCTGGATTATCTGCTGCTGCACACCATGCTGATCGAGAACGATGATCCGGCCATTCTGGATGCACTGCTGCAGCAGATCCTGGCGGAGCAGCGTGGTGCCGTCAGCGTTGGCATGTTCAGCGACGATCCGCTGGCAGATGCCGTGCAGGGTTATCGGCGCCAGACCCTGCGCAGCCAGCATTTTCTCATCAGTTATGAAGACAATCCTGCAGCGGAACTGGATTGCCGCTTGCCTTACGTGGAGATCGCCCGCCTGTGAGCCAATCCATGCCCGATGTTGCCGTACCGTGGTTCCGTGCCCGTACATCCCAGGGCGTCAGTAACCGGATATGCATCGCCTGTATCGAACCGGAGGCCGCGCCGGACAACGTGGCGCGCTGGTATACCGTCTCTCACCAGGAGGTGGATGGCATTGGCGCCATGCAGCGCCTGTGTCGCGAGTTCGGCATAAAAGTCATCAACAGCCCGGCGCCTCGAGAGACGGTCATTCCGGGTTTTTTCCGCCTGCTTCGCCAGCGCCAGCGCCAGCCCACAGAGCCCGTCTTGTTACCCCGGTGGCGCGCGCCAACCGTCACCGGGGCGCAAGCGGGTGACGACGGTGACCGGTTGCCCCCCGCCGTATCCAGCGCGCTGTTTACGACCGCGCAGACCCTCGCACTGACCGTGCATGCGCAGGAACGGGGTGTGTCTCTGGCGACGCTGGTGTTCTGGGCCCTGCATCGCATGGTCATGAGTGAACTGGCGGAAGGCGAGGGGGGCCGCTGGTTGTACCCGGTCAATCTGCGCGGCGCCCTGAATCTGGGTGACGATGAGCGGAACCATGTGGGCGGCTTTTATCTGCCCCTGCGTCGAGATGTTACACCCGAGCAGATACAGCGCACGCTGCGTCAGCGTTTGCGGCGCGCCGATCACTGGTGGATGTGGCATCAGGCGCGCTATGCCTGCTGGCTGGGGCAGCCGCTGATCAATCGTCTGTACCGCAACATCCTGACGCGCCCGGGCCATCTGGGTTCGTTCAGTAGCCTGGGCGAGTGGCAGCTGGATTTCCAGGGCAGCAGGTTACCGCCTGGCACACGCATCGCACCCTGCGGCCCTGGCAGTCCGAACCATCCGGTCGCCAACGGCGTGCTGGTGTGTAATGGCGAGTTGATCATGAGCCTGCGTCTGGATCCGGTGCTGGGTCGCAGTGACGCCGAGCGCGATGCCTGTATGGCGCGCTGGCGTGACGAGTTGTTGTCCTTGCTGGCGCCCTCGGGCGGCACAGTGGTCCCGGACTCTGGTGTCCTGGAGCCTGGTGTCGCGGAGTCTGTGCGATGAGCCCGGTGAGCGATGGTCGTAAATCTTCCCTGTTGTTGATCGGCATTGGCGTGGTCCTGGCCGTGGTGTTGTGGCTGCTGTATCAGCGCCCGGTTGCATCAGAAGTACAGGCGCCCCGGGAGCGCGCTGTGGCGGTGGATGTCATCACGCTGGTGCGTGCCGGAGACGGCCGCGGGATGCGCCTGCCGATCAGTGCCAGCGGCGTGGTGCGCCCGGCACAACAGGTGGCGCTGGTAGCGCGGGTCAGCGGCACGGTGCTGGAGGCGCATGACAGCTTCCGTGACGGCGGTGTGGTGGCCGAGTCTGCGCTATTGCTGACACTGGACCCGGAGCCTTACCAGCTGGCGCTTGCCCGGCAACGCCACGACACCAGTGCTGCCCGGTTGCACCTGGCAGAAACCAGCGCGCGGGCACAGGTGGCGCGGCGTACCAACAGTGATCAGGCGTCGGACTATGCACGCCTGGTGCCGCATATGGAGGAGGCGCGCGGCCGTCTCGCCGCCGCAGAAGCCGGTTTGCGCAGTGCCCAGCGCGAACTGGAGGAGACACGTATCACGGCGCCGTTTGCCGGGCGTCTGAAAGAGGTGTTGGTGCAGCCCGGCCAGTATGTCAACGCGGGCGAGCGCGTGGCGACGCTCTACACCACGGACCGCATGGAGGTGCGTTTGCCGGTGCGCGACGACGCGCTGGCATTGATTGATATGCCACTGACTGGCGACATCGGTGAGGTGGCGCCGGCGGTGGTGTTGCGGGGCCGTTTTGGCGGCCAGACGCATCAGTGGCCGGGCCGTATTGTGCGGCGCGAGGGTGGCCTCAGTGAAAACCGCATGATCTATCTGGTGGCCCGGGTGGACGACGCCCTGGCCGGTGCAGTGCCGCTGGAGCCGGGCATGCTGGTGGATGCCACTATTCAGGGGCGCGGCGGGCCAGACCTGTTGCGGCTGCCCGCCTCGGTGCTCTCGGGCAACCAGCATGTCTGGCGCGTGGACGAGGACGAACGGCTGCGCCGCATCGCCGTGACGCCGGTATATCAGAATGCAGAGCATGTCTGGGTGGCGTCCCGTGCTGCGGGCGAGTACGCGGATGGGGTGCTTGCCGAAGGCGACCGTATCGCCCTGAGTGGCAGCCAGCGCTGGCTTGAGGGTACCCGGGTAGAGGCGCGTCCTTTCGGCAGCCGCCTGCACGCAGAGCGCGCCCGCGCGGACGGTCCTTCTGGCGGTCCTGATGACGGCCCTGATGAAGAGCCCCGCCAGTGAACGGGGGAATGATCGGGTGGTTCGTCGCGCGGCCCGCCGTGGCCAATCTGCTGATGCTGGTCTTGCTGGTGGCCGGTGTGCTGGCCATGGGCAAGACCCGTCAGGAGACCCTGCCGAACGTGCCGCTGGATCGGCTGGGTATCACCGTCACTTTTGCCCAGGCTGCGCCGGAACGGGTTGAAGCACTGGTCTGCATGCCGCTGGAAAATGCCCTGTATGGCATTGAAGGCCTGTCGCAGATGGTTACCGAAGCGCGGGAAGGGCTGTGCTCGATTACCGTGGATATCGAGCAGGGCTACCAGACCCGGATAGTCCTGGAGCAGGTGCGCACAGCGCTGGATGGCATGACCCGCCTGCCGGCCAATGCCAGCCGCCCGCGCGTGCAGGAACTGATCGTGCGTAACCGTGTGGCGCGTCTGGTGCTGACCGGTGATCTGGATGCCATGGGCCTGTACCGGCTGGCGCGACAGGTGCGTGCTGATCTGCTCGCCAGCGAGGCAATTTCGGTGGTGGATATCGAGAGCCTGCCGGACCGTGAGCTGGCACTGGATGTGCGGGCTGCCGATTTGCGTCGGCATGGCATGTCACTGGCGGATATGGCCATGGCATTAAGCAGCGGCACGGACTCGGTGGCTGGCGGCGTGCTGCACAGTGATCAGGGCGACCTGTTGCTGGAAACCGGGCAGCGGCCGGATACCGTGGCGGATTATCTGGCCATGCCGTTGCGACAGAGCGGGCACGGTGATGTGCTGCGGCTCGGCGATGTGGCGCGAGCCGGCGACGGATTTGCCCGCCAGCCCATGCGTGCCTGGCTGGATGGCCAGCCTGCGGTGGCGCTGGATGTCTACCGTGTCGGGCGCCAGCAGGTACTCGAAGTGGCGGACGCCATCGAGGCGTATCGGGTGGGGCGTGCCTGGCCGCCGGGCGTCGCCGTGACGCTGTGGCAGGACGATGCGGAGGCGTTCCGCACCCGCTCTGAGATGCTCTGGCGCAATGCGTTGGTGGCGCTCTCGGTGCTGGCGTTGATACTGACCTTTGCCCTGGGGCTGGGGCTGGCGCGCTGGATCGCCCTGGGCATTCCTGTGGCGATGATTGGCGCCTGTATCGTGATGCCGGTGCTGGGCGAATCCTTCAATACCATTTCATTGTTTGCCTTCATTCTGGTGCTGGGCATCGTTGTGGACGACGCCATCATCGTGGGCGAAAGCGTGCATCATCAGCGGCGCCTGGGGTATCGCGGACAGGAAGCGGCCCTGCGCGGCGCACGCGCCGTAGCGCGCCCGGTCTGCTACGCGGTGCTGACGACGGCGCTGGCCTTTTCGCCGTTGTTGTTCTTGCCCGGCGCAGAAGGCGCCTTGATGCGCGTGGTGCCGATTGTGGCGATCAGCATTCTGGTGCTGTCGTTGCTGGAATCCCTGTGGATACTGCCGGCACATCTGGCCAGCATTCCCGACCGCCCGGGGCGTCTGGTGGCGGCCTCGGATCGTCTCAGCGAACGCTTCAACCGGTTCCTGGATGGCGTGCTCGGCCGGGTCTATCGTCCTGCGATGGCGCATCTGCTGCGCTGGCGTTATCCGGTGGTGACGGCTTTCGTCGGCATGATGGCGATCACCGCCGCGTTGCTGCACAACGGCTGGGTTAATACGGTGCTGTTCTCCGAGGTCGAGGCCGACCATGTGCTGGCGGAAGTCGTATTTCCCCAGGGCACGCCCGTGTCGCGTATCGAAGAAGAGCTGGCGCGCCTGGAAGCCTCGGCGGCGCAGTTGTCGCGCTCACTGGAAGCCGAGTGGGGGACACGAGTGATTGATCGCCGTCTGGCCGAACAGGGTTTTCGCGAAAAAATTTCCAACGCGGCTGATCCGGATGCGGCGCAACGGATGCGTGTCAGCCTGCGTCTTGCTGAGGGCAGCCCGCTGGATGCCAGCACCGTGTCAGCGCTGTGGCGCGGCCAGCACGGTGCCATTGCTGATGCGTTGTCGACACGTTTTGATGCCAACATGGTGCAGACCCGACCGGATGTGCATATCAATCTGTATCACGAAGATACCGCCGTGCTGGATGACATGGCTGCGGCACTGGCGGATACACTGCGCCGCCTGAGCGGCGTCCATGAGGTGACCAACAGCCTCAACGCGCGCCGCAGCCAGGTGGATATCGCACTGACGCCGGCGGCCCGCCATGCCGGTCTGACCGAGGAGACCCTCGGCCGGCAGATACGCGAAGCGATACACGGCATCGAAGTGGACCGCATGCCCGAGCAGGACACGGAGGTGCCGGTCATGCTGCGGCTGGCGATTCAGGACACCGACTCCCTCTGGCGCCTGGCGCAAATGCCGGTGCAGTTGCCCGGTGGCGACTGGGCGCCCCTGTCAGTGATGGCGACCCTGACCGCCCGCGATGCCCCGGCGACTTACGGCCGGTACGATCGCCGCCGCAATGCGACGCTCACCGCCTTCGTTGATAACCGGGTCAGCTCTCCCGGTGCGGTCATGGCCACGTTGCGCAGCAGTATGCTCGATGCGCTTTCCGAGGCGTACCCGGGCGCCTCCTGGGGCATCGCGGGCAAGCCCAAAGCCATCAACGCCTTCATGGATCATCTGGGCTATACCTACACCCTGGCGCTGATCGCCATGTTCTTTGTGCTCACCGTGCTGTTCGGCACCTGGTCGCAACCCTTGTTGGTCATGAGTGTGATTCCCTTCGGCCTGGTCGGCGCCGTGGCGGGGCATCTGCTGCTGGGGCTGGACATGACGCTGTGGTCGATCATCGGTGTGATTGCCGTGAGCGGGGTGGTGGTCAATGACAACCTGGTGCTGATTGATGAGGTGAACCGTTTGCGCCGCGAGCAAGTGCCGTTGCACGAGGCCGTCGTGTCCGCTGGCGCGGCGCGCTTCCGGCCGATCATGCTGACCACCGTGACGACGTTTCTCGGCGTGGGCCCGCTGTTGCTGGAAGGGCGTGCCGAGGCCGCCTTCCTGGTGCCCATGGCGGTGTCACTGGCCTTCGGGGTGTTGTTTGCGACGCTGGTCAGTCTGGTGTTGGTGCCGGTGCTGATGTGCGCGGGCGCGGATATCCGTCAATGGTGGGGCCAGCATCGCGGCGAGCCGGTGCGCGATGTGGAGGCGGCCTATCGGCAGGGCAGAGAGGCCGCAGGTTGGGTGCGTAACCCGCATAGCGATCCGGTGCTTCAGGCGGCGTGGGATGCGGGGCGGGATGATCGGTTTGGGGGGGAGGGCGCGTCTTAGGGGGCCGGGTGGGGGCTGCTTGTGCGGAACGGTGCGCTTCGCCGTGCTCAGCACACCCTACGGGTGCTACGGGGTCGCGTAGGGTGTGCTGAGCACGGCGAAGCGCACCGTCTCTCTCGGTCTCGCTCCGCGCTTTTTTAAAACCTCAATGCTCGCCTTTCCCCTGATTCGCCACCGCCGCTGCCGCTTTTTCCGCCGCATCGGCATCGCCCAGGTAACCACTGCGAATCGGCTTCAGGTCATCATCCAGCTCATATACCAGCGGAATACCGGTAGGGATATTGAGCTTCAGAATCTCTTCTTCCGAGACATTGTCCAGGTGCTTTACCAGCGCCCGCAGGCTGTTGCCGTGGGCCACGATCAGCACTTGCTTGCCAGCACGAATCTGCGGTGCGATTTCAGCATCGAAGTAAGGCACGAAGCGATCCACCGTGTCTTTCAGGCTTTCGCTCAACGGAATCTGCGCTTCCGTCAGGTCCTGGTAGACCCGCTGGCGGCCCGCGTAGCGTTCGTCGTCGCGGTCCATTTTCGGTGGCGGTGTGTCGTAGCTGCGGCGCCAGATCAGCACCTGTTCGTCACCGTATTTCTGTGCCGTCTCGGCCTTGTTCAGGCCTTGCAGTGCGCCGTAATGCCGTTCATTGAGGCGCCAGTTACGGATTACCGGAATCCACATCTGGTCCATGCCATCAAGGATGGTCCACAGGGTACGGATGGCTCGTTTCAGCACCGATGTGTAGGCCACATCAAATTCAAAACCGGCTTCCTGCAGCAGCTCTGCCGCCCGGGCGGCTTCGGCGCGCCCCTGGTCGGTCAGGTCGACATCCTTCCAGCCGGTGAAACGGTTGTCCTTGTTCCAGGTGCTCTGGCCATGGCGAACCAGCACGAGTTTTGTGGTCATCGTGAATCCCTGTGGTGGGTCAATTTTCGGGGGCGTAAGGGTAGCAGGAAGCGTGTCCTGGTGTCAGTCCCTAGTCCACCGGGATCGCCCATTGACCGATACGGTCGCTGCCCAGCGAGCCCAGATACAGCATGCCCGCATGCTCGGTGGCCGACGTGATTTCATAGAGCATCTCACCGTCGGGGTCCCGGGGCGCCATGCGGATCTCGCCGTCCCGGTCCAGCAGCAGCACCATGCCGTAATGCTCCGGGGCAGGCTGCATCCAGGACGGCAAGCGCGCCGTCAGGTTACGCAGGCGCGGGGAGTGGCTGATGCTGTCCAGCTGCGGATTGCGGCGGCTGGGGATGGCCACCCAGTAACCGCTGCCGTCGGGACGTGTAGAAATATTGTCGGGGAAGCCCGGCAGATTGCTGGCGAAAATATCATGCTGCCCGGCGCGCTCACCGCTGAGCCAGTAGCGGGTAATCTGATAACGGGCCGTCTCGGTAACCAGCAGATAATCCTGCTCCGCAGACAGTGTGACGCCATTGGCAAAGTACAGGCCGTCCAGCAGCACCCGGGTTTCGCCGCTGTCCGGATCAAATGCCAGCAAGCGCCCGTTGGCGCGGCCCTCGATCAGATCAAGCTGGTAATCCGCCAGACCGAAGCGGGTCGAGGCATCGCTGAAGTAAATGGTGCCGTCGGCGGCCACAGCCACGTCATCCGCGAACAGAATCGGCGTGCCGTCGACACTGCTGGTGAGCACCTCGATCTCGCCACCCATATCGACCCGGATCAGACCGAGGTCAGCATCGGCGACCACCAGCCTGCCACCGGCGTCGAAATCCATGCCCAGCGGCCGGCCGCCGGTATGGGTCAGTGTCTCCACCCGCGCGTCCGGGCTGATGCGCACAATGCGGCCGTCGGCGGTGCCGCTGTACAGATTGCCTTCAGTGTCGATGGCAATGTCTTCCGGGCCGGACACCGCGCCCAGAGCCAGCAACGTGGCCTGCCGCAGATCGGTGTTTTCGGCGAGTATGCCGGTGTCTTCCGGCGGCGTGGGCGGCGTCCAGCCCACGGCATCCACCGGACCGGGTCGGGTCAGCAACAAGCCGCTGATCAGCAGGGCTACTGCGATGACAATCAGTATCTTCAGTGCGCGCACACCGTCTCTCCTGTTTTTATGTCTGTTCCTGGGACAGTCCCGAGTATAGGGCTTTTGCTCGCCCGCGACAGGTCGGTGGCGGGTATGCAGCAGGGCATGGCAATGGCCGCCAATCAGCCCGCTACGGCAAGGCTCGCAGCTCACCCCGCCGGGCCCGTATAATGCCCCCCAATCCGAATACAAGGAACAGCATGAGCTATCGCTGGATCGACCAAAACCCGCCGTTGGCGGATCTCGCTGCCCGATTACCCGCTGATCAGCCCCTGTACCTGGACACGGAATTCATGCGTGAGCGCACCTTCTGGCCGCAGCTGGCGCTGGTGCAGGTCAATACGGCCCCCGAGGCTGCGCCAGCCGGGATGGCCGACCAGGGCGGCGAACACATCTGGTTGATCGACACGCCAGCGCTGGATGACCCCGGCGCGCTGCGCGAACTGCTGGCGCAGCGCACCCTGGTGATGCACGCCTGCTCGGAAGATATCGAGGCGTTGAAAGTGTTCACCGGCGAGACACCGGCGCGCATCCGCGACACCCAGATCGCGGCGGCGCTCACTGGCTTTGATTTACAGTGCAGTTATCAGCGCCTGGTGCGCGAACTGACCGGCACCGAGCTGGCCAAGGACGCTACGCGCACCGACTGGCTGCGTCGCCCCCTGAGCGAAAGCCAGCTGTCCTATGCCCGTGACGATGTGGTGTGGTTGCCGCAGATGACGCAGATTCTCACTGAGCGGCTCACAGCATTGGGGCGTCTGGGCTGGTGGGAGGAAGAGTGCGACCGCCTGTTGCGCAACGCGGTGGCGGACGTGGACCCGGCGCTGAGCTGGCGCCAGGTCAAGGGCGCCGGCAATCTGGAAGGTGTGGCGCTGGCGCGCCTGGTGACACTGGCACAGTGGCGCGATGCGATGGCGCGGGAGCGGGATCTGCCCCGGGGCTTCGTTGTGCGTGACCCGGCATTATTAGCCTTGGCTCAAGCCGGGCCGACCACCCGCGAGCAATTGGCCGGGCTGGATCTGCATCCCTCGCTGGTGCGCCGTGATGGCGATACCCTGCTGGCACTGCTGCGTGAGGGCGAGCAACAGACGCCGCCGGCAGCGCTGCCGGGGCCGCCCGATCCGGCGCAACGACAGTTGATCAAACGGCTGCGTGCCCGGGTGGCAGAGATCGGCAAGGACATGGGGCTGGAGCCTGAAATATTGATGCGCCGCCGCTGGCTCGAGGCCATGGTGCGCGAACCCGGCAGTGTGCCGGAACCCCTGACCGGCTGGCGGCATGAGCCCATTGCCCGCCCGCTGCTGGAGATGTTGTCGTGACGCAGCACCTGTTCTGTTCCATCTATCGCAGTAGCCGACAGGATGGCATGTACCTGTTCGTGAACAAGCAGCAGGGGCTCAAGGTGGTGCCGGACGCATTGATGACGCGTTTTGGCACGCCGCGCCATGTCTCTGACATGCTGCTCAAGCCGGGCCGCCGGCTGGCGCGCGTGGATGCCGAAAAAGTGCGCGAGGCGCTGCTGGATCAGGGCTGGTTCCTGCAGATGCCGCCACCACCGGATGAAGACCTGTATCTGGCCGCCGGGCACAAGCGCGGCCCGGGGGCAGCATGACTGACACGCTGCGCGAGCGTTTCTGGGAGCGTTACCCGCTGGCGGAACTGAACCCGCAGGAATGGGAAGCTCTGTGTGACGGCTGTGGCCGGTGCTGCCTGTTGAAGCTCCAGGACGAAGACACCGATGAAATGTATTACACCCGCCTGGCCTGTCGTGAGCTGGATATTCAGGCCTGTCGCTGTCGGCATTATGCCGACCGTGCGACCCGTGTGCCGGGTTGTCTGCAGGTGACCCCGACGGTGGCCGCCTACGACTGGCTGCCGGCCACCTGCGCCTACCGGCGCCTGGCGCACGGTGAGACATTGGCCAGTTGGCACCCGCTGATCAGCGGTGACCCGGAGTCTGTCCATCGGGCGGGTGTCTCGGTGCGTGATCAGGTGATCAGCGAGGAAGGCATTGCCGAAGACGATTATGAGGACCATGTGGTGCATTGGGTTAACTGAGTGGCACTCTGATATCATCAATGACGGATATCATCGGTAACGGATATCATTTGCAGCACGCGTGATGGTGCTCACAAGCAGGAGAGACGTATCGTGTCACAGGATGGGTACATGATGGCCTGGCTGGCCTATTCCGGCGCTGCGCTGGTCATACTGGCTGTTATCTGGTGGCTCACCGCCACCTGGCGTTTGTGGCTCAAGGCGCCGTTGCGGGCGTTGCTGATCGCGCTGCTGTTTACGCCCTGGCTGGTGTCCAGTGAAACGGAAAGTCTGGCTCCGGCCTGGGTCATCATGTTGTTCGACAGCCTGATACAGGCGGATGCCGAACCCATGCGCGCCGGTGGGCCCTTGCTGGCCGCCTGTGTGCTGGCTCTTGTGTTGGCTGCGGCATTCGTCGCTGTGCGTCGGCGCTTCTCATGAGCGACTGCATCTTCTGCGACATTCTTGCCGGCAGCGCGCCGGCGAGCGTGATTTACGAAGACGACTTCGCCCTGGTGATTCTCGATCTGTTCCCGGTCCGGGAAGGGCATGCGCTGGTGATTCCGCGACAGCACGTGGCGTTCGTCGAGGAGCTGGATGCGGGCGTTGCCGCGCACATGATGCGCCTGGCTCAGGCGACCATTGCCGCGCAGAAATCGGCAGGCATGACGATCAAGGGCCACAATCTGGTGATCAACGACGGCAAGGCCGCCAACCAGCACGTTCCCCATGTACATCTGCACGTTATTCCCCGGCGCGGCGGCGATACCCTGGCGATGATGTTCGGTTGGGCCACCCGCATGATGAATATCTTCGGCCTGGCGGCCCGCCGCGATCGGCTCGATCGGTTGGCGGGGCTACTGCGCGAGCGGTTCGTGCCGCCTGAGGGGTGAGTGGGGGTGGCAGGGCTTTGATCGTCCGGATCGGTGCGCTTCGCTGCGCTCAGCACACCCTACGCCCCCCCCCCTAGGGTGTGGGGTGGCCCTCGCACCGCCCCCCCCCCCC
>NZ_JAIOUB010000001.1:780333-837944 GCF_019931215.1 Alcanivorax limicola | reverse complement strand
GTTCGTGCGCTTGGGGGCGCTGGGGGGCGCCCAGCCCCCCATCCGCCCCCCCCCGTAGGGTGTGCTGAGCACAGCGAAGCGCACCACACCCGCCGCAACCTCAGTCCGCTTTCCGCGCCACCTTCACATGCAACGGCCACACCACCCGCCGTGGCACATCGCCCCAGGCGTCCTTTAATACGGGCGCGAAAGCGCCCAGCAGATCCTCACCGGCCTGTGCCGCAGCAATGACCGCCGACCAGGTGCCCAGATACCCCAGCATGTCACGCCAGTGCCAGCGCTGTGACAGCTGCAATACCGGCGTATTCTCCAGCAGCGGCCAGGGCAGCGGCAGGCGCGTATAACCCTCCACCACATGGGCGCGATTGGGGGCCCACCAGGGCGCCAGAGTCTGGTCATGGAAATCCCGGACCAACGCGGCACATCGCTGGTCATCGGGATGATCCGGCAGGGTCAGCAGCCCATAGGTCCACACGGCCAGCAGGCCGCCAGGGCGCAGCGTGCGTCGGGCTTCGTGCATAAAGGCGGCGTGATCAAACCAGTGCAACGCCTGGGCCACCGTCAGCAGATCAAGACAATGATCGGCCAAGGGCAGGGCGCCACTGTCGGCCGCCAGGCGGTGGCAGTTGGCCGGCGGGTCGAGTGTGGCAAGCTGCGCGGGGACGCGATCCGTGGCAATCACCTGCGTGAAGCGGGCCGCCAGTGGCCCGCTGGCCTGGCCGGTGCCGCAGCCACAATCCAGCGCGCGCCCGGTGGCGGGCGAATGGGCGGCGAGCCAGTCAAACAGGGCATCGGGGTAGCGGGGGCGGAATTGCTGATAGGCCGGGGAGCGCCAGTCATCGGGGCTGTGTCGGGCAGTGGCGCGCGGGTCGGTCGTCGTGTGCTCCGGCATGCGCGCCTCCCGGAATCAGTTCAATACCAGCGTATCGACCACGGCGGCGGCCAGGGCGACCAGTGCCACGATACCGGCCAGAAACAACAACAGACCCCAGACAGGCCGGAAGTTGCCGGGAGCGGGTTCATAGGTGCTGTGGTCACGCCGGTTTCGACGCGCTGGGGCCTGGCGCTGCTGCGCCGGGGCAGGGTGCTGTTCTACAGGTTTCTGTTCGTCGGTCATGCGGCTCTTCACTTTCGGTTGCGAGGCTTGAGCGTAGCGCTGGTGGGGGCAATGTTACATGAAAGGCCGCATCAAAGCAGAAACGAAAAACGCCCCTTGCGGGGCGTTTTCGATACGGCCTGGGGTGAGCGGTCTTAGCCGCCTACCGCCACTTTCTTGAACAGCCACTCGTGCAGGCCGTCCCAGGCCAGTGGCAGGAAGGCCACGACCACCAGCGCTGTGAGCATCACTGCAATGGGCAACAGGAACTTCTCATAGCGATCCCAGAAGGACCCGGTGGTGAGCTTGGACTTCTCCACCTCGTCATCACCGACCACCTGCCTGGTAAGCAGGTGGTTTAGCGCAACGGGCGGCGTCAGGTACCCCAGCTCGAAGGCCACCAGCGTGATCATCCAGAAGTGCAATGGATCAATGCCGGCAGCAAAGGCCACCTGGGCAATGGTCGCGTTGACCAGAATCACCGCACCGTAGGGGTCCATGATCATGCCGATGCCGACCAGGGTCACTACCAGAATGGCGGCAGCGATCCAGATGGAGGCGAACTCGGACGGCATGGATTCCATCAGGCCGGTGCGCTCGATGATACCGCCGACGCTCACCGACAGGGCCATCAACATCAGCAGGGCGCCGATGTGGCCGGTGGTTTCGTTGGTGGCCTTGCGCAGGGCAGGCTCAAAACCGGTGGGGCGTGCTTCATTGCCCGAGGTCTTGTCCGCATCCAGTCCCAGTGCTTCGGCGGTCTTCTTCGAGAAGACATATTCATACAGCAGGATCACCAGCAGGATCACCGGCAGAATGATGGGGGCCGAGAACTCATCCAGGCGACGGTCCAGCAGTTGGCCGAAGAACATGATCACCAGCGCCATCAGGATGACATAGGGGATCAGCGGCTTCAGACGACGGATGCTTTCCGGCAGCGCTTCACGGAAGGGCGCGATGCGGGCGGGTTCCTTACGCGCGAACTGCGAGTAGATGAAGAACAGGAATGCGGTCAGGAAGAAGATCTTCACCCCGGAGCCGAACAGTTCGGTGGTGGTCACCTGGTTGTTCAGTGCGGCAATGATCACTACCAGCAGACAGGGTCGCAATACCACACCCATGGAGCCCGACATGGCAGTGGTCGCCAGGGCCATCTGTGGTCGTGCCCCGGCGCGCATCAGCTCGCTGTAGATCACCGCACCCGCCGCGATCACGAAGATCCCGGAGGCACCGGTGTAGGCGGTGGGTACCGCAGTCACCAGCAGCACCACAAAGCACAGCAGTTCCGGCGACATGTTCCAGGGGCGCAACACGTTGAACACCAACTGGGCCATCCGGGTCTGCTTGAGCATCATGCCGATCCAGATATACAGGGCCAGGTTCAGGAACAGCGTGGAGTGCTCCATCATCATGCCCAGGTACACGCTCATGCCGTGGTAGTAGCCATCCAGCATGAAGCGGCTGCCGGCGGTCAGGGACATGAAGCCGTACAGCGGGATGGTCAGCAGGGCCTTGCCGAAATTGCCGCCGGCCTCCAGCCCCGCTGGCCGCTTGGCCAGATGGTAGATGTTGATGGCCGCCAGCACCCCGAACCCGGTAATCCAGATCAGGTTGAGGTTGTAATGGCTGACCGATATGCCCTCCGCAATACTCATCAGCTGTCGCTCGCGATACTGGATCGACGACACGAACAGCATGGTATTGGCCGCCAGCAGGGCGGTGGTGGAGACATAATGATCGCGGACCGTACGCACTGGCCGGATGGCGATGTGGTGCCGGCTGAAGGTGGCTGTGGCCGCACAGATCAGCACCAGCAGAGCAAGCAGGGTGCGCTTGCTCTCCCCGATGCCGGTGATCATGCGCGAGACGCCGACCTCCACGGTCCGGAAGGCGCGCACCCCCGGGGTCACCCGCTCCTCGATCCGCTCAAAGCGGGACCATCGCCCCTGACATACCTGCACTGAGCGCTCGATGGATCGGCGTATCGCGTCCTCGTCGATATCGGTACCGAACATACCGGCCAGCGGGTCGTCGGCTGCATCAGCCTCGCGCTGCTCGACGGTGCGGCGAACCTGTTCGTCGATATCCGGGTTCTTGTCGCAGGTGGGTTCACCGACGACACCGGCACCACGTAGCAGGAAGTATTCTTCCCAGGTGTTCTCACCGACCTTCAGTAGCTGGGAGTGAATGATCTCGCCGGACGCCACAAAGATGGTGATCAGAAGAATAATGAGAGTAGGGAGAGAGGATATCCATTCGCCGACAGAGCGATTGGCTATCTTGAATGAAGGCGACGCTGTAGTCATTGTTCACCCGGTTGTTGTTATCACGGTGCCGGTTATCTGCTCCAGACACCTGATGGTTTGAAAGACCCGGGCGCCAGACTGCCGGCCCGGAATTTCACGTTACTCAAGCGAATCGCTGATTCTATGTGACCTGTGCCCCTCTGCCTACCGTAGAACTGCCATTCAAGGCAGCTTTTCAGTAATTGCATGTCTCTGGAATGTATATCCGGAATACACAGCGGGTAGGCATAGCAATGCGGGGCCGCCTGGGCCCCGCATGAGTGCTGATTACGGCAAACTGTTGTTACTCGCGGCTTTCGCTGCACTCACCACGCGAAGCGTCGAGACGGCAGCGGATGTTGCGCAGCAGTGACATCATGTCTGCGTTATAGACGCCTTGTTGGGTCAGGTCGATACGGGCATCGCGCATCATTTCATCGTAGCTGAGCGTGTCTTCTTCACTGATGCGAATCCAGCGATCGTCGCGCACGTCCTTGTAGGCATTGTCGACGACGGACTGGGCACGGTCGTAGATTTCCTCGAACATGTACTTGCGTGACCAGACAGCAAAGTCTTCCGGCAGCTTGTCATGACGTGCAATCAGCTGAATGGTCAGCTGGCCGAGGGTGTAGTCGACGATGCCGCCGTCTTCGCCCATGCCGCGATACAGTTCCAGCGCCCCGTAGGCCGCCATCGGCGCAAAGCAGATGTCCACGCTGTGGTTGTTGAAACGGCCAGAGAAGTTGGTGATGTCAGACATCACCGGTGACATGCCGACGCGGGAGGCCATGCGCCCTTGGGCCACGTCATATTCCATTACGGCGATGGACTTGCCCGCCAGCGCATTGACGTTGTTGATGCTCTGGTCCTTCACGAACAGGTAGGCGGCGCCCATGGGCGCAATGCCGATGACTTCGTAAGGGCCGTTACGCAGATTGGGCGTAATGCGCGGATTCTCGCTGGCCAGTACCTGAGCCACCATGCGCAGGGCATCGTAGTTGGGCACGGCACCAATGGAGTCCAGGCTGCCGGTGTAGCTGTTCAACTGACGGCCACGGATACCGGTAATGGCTGCCACGTCGCACTGGCCGCCAGTGAGCTCTTCATAAGCGATGTTTTCATCCGTGAAGGCGCGCATTCTGAAGTCGACGCCCTGTCCCAGAGCGGCGGTGCGGTAATCCTGCATCAGGTTATAAATGTCACCGGAGGTGCCGATGATGTCGAACACGCACAACCGCAGTTGGGTGTTGGCACTGGCCTGGGAGGTAACGCCCAGAGCAAGCGCGGCAAGAGCAACGGAGAGAAAACGAGAAAAGCGCATGGTTACTGCCTCCTGATCGACAGCACCCGGAGCAGGGTGCTGCCAAGCATGTTATTAATGTTCAGATTACAACAGGTCATCAATGTCGAAGTCTGGCTGTGAAGATCTTGCGTCGTCCCAGAATGTACCCAGTGCATTGAATGGCGTGCGGCGTCCTGTCGCTTCTGTCCACATGCGGTCAGATACCCCTGTGATCAGGAACTCGGCCAGCGCATCCAGCATGGCGTAGTTCGGATCCAGGTTGTTATTGTTATTGGCAAACTCGCGAATGGAGCGGCGCACACGCTGCTCATCACCGACGCTGTGGGCGGCAATGGCGGCCAAGGCGCTGGGCAGACGTACGCCCTGCTCGAAGCCCATGCGCACGGAGCGATCCATTTCTTTCCAGGGGTCAGCGCCTTCCGGTGCGAACATCGGCAGAATGCTCCACAGTGCGGCGCGGGTACCATTGGGTACGCCCCACCATTTTTCGTTATCCAGGCAGGCGGCGCCGCGCTCTACTTTGGCGGCGATATCCCGCGGGATGCCCAGAGAGGCATCAGAAGCGCCATCATTCAGTACGGCCTGAACGCCGGCGATCTGGCCAACCATCCACACCAGCTCATCGAAGTCCTTGCGCAGACGCGGGCATTTGCCGTTGTCGGCTTCGCCATACTGGGCGGTGACGCGCTGGTACGCCGTGTGGTAGCGCTGTGCGGTGACACGCAGGTAGCGTTTCTGCAGGGCACGCGCATCCTGAGCCTCATTGACGTTGCCATCTTTGAGTGCGCGGCTGTAACGGAGTTCCTGTTCGGTGGCCAGGGCTTCGGTGCAGGAGGCGGCGACCGTAAAGACCAGTGGCGCGAGACGGTCAGGATTGGAGCCGACGGCCTCAAAGGACATCAGCAGCGGGGTCAGGGCTTCACCGGTGGCGCAGCCCATGGCGACGTCGTCATAGGTCAGCAGGTAAGGCACCATTTCGTTGCCGCCGTAGCTGATCAGCACGTCACCGGTGGTCTTGTAGATGATGCCACAGCCTTGAAGCGCAATGACGACCAACGCGAGAGCGGCCAGCCTGACCTGGCCAAACAGATTCTTCATTGCTGGCTTCATAGCGCCAGTCACACCCGGAGTCTCAAAAGAAGACTTCATGCAGCGTTCTCCATGTTATTGTTCTGAATCACCAAGACGGCAACAGTACCGAACGGTCATTATTGGCACAAGCGCCAATTACAAAAAGCAAAGTATGCAATTACAAACGCTTATGGCCGCATAGTAAGCTATACATTAAGGGTGTTCGGCAAGCGTCAATGCCCCGTGATGATAGCCGTCTCTGCATTCGAACATAAGGTGATCCGAGCTGATGAGTAGAAAGACTGAGGTTGAGCAGATGCGTGAGCGGATGGCCGCCCGCCGTGCGGGTTTGAGCCTGGCCCGGGACACCGCGCGCGGTGGCTTTCGGGTGGTGCAGACTGGCGCCGTCCTGCTGCGTGCCGGCGCGAGTTGGCTGCTCGGCCATCGACCGCCGGCGCCAGTGCTACTCCGCGAGACGGTGGAATCCCTCGGCACGACCTATATCAAGCTTGGTCAATTTATCGCCAGCTCGCCGTCCCTGTTCCCGGAAGCCTACGTCGAGGAGTTCCAGAAGTGCCTGGATCGCACACCGGCGCTGCCGTTCCACTATATCCGCGAGACCATCGAAAGTGAGTTGGGCAAGCCTCTGAGTGCGCTCTACAGCCATGTGGATCCGGCGCCGCTGGCCTCGGCGTCTATCGCCCAGGTGCATGCCGCGCGATTGCACACCGGGGAGGATGTGGTTATCAAGGTGCAGAAGCCCGGTGTCAGTACCGTGCTGCTCACCGATTTCAACTTCCTCTACGTGGCTGCGCGTGTTTTCGAGATGCTGACACCGGGCCTGTCCCGTTCCGCGGTCTCTGGCGTGATCGAGGAGTTGCAGGGCTCCATGCTGGAGGAATGTGACTTTCTCAAGGAAGCGCAGAACCTGGAGCGCTTCAACGAATTTCTGTTGATGACGGGCAACACCCGCGCCGTGGCGCCGCGCCCTTATCGCGAACTGAGCACCAAGAAGGTGCTGACCATGGAGCGCTTCCATGGTGTGCCGCTGACCGATCTGGAGGTGCTGCGGCGCCATGTGGATGATCCGGCAGAAACGCTGGTGGCGGCCCTCAATACCTGGTTCTCCAGTCTCATGTTGTGCGATTTCTTCCATGCGGACGTGCACGCCGGCAACCTGATGTTGCTCCACGATGGCCGTATCGGTTTTATTGATTTCGGCATGGTGGGGCGTATTCGCAAGAATACCTGGGAAGCCATGTCCCGTTTTCTGGACGGCATCAGCAACGGCGATCACCGCGCGGTGGCGGAATCCATGATCCAGATTGGCATGACTCGCGATACGGTCAGTGTGGATGCGCTGACCCGTGATCTGGAGCAGTTCCAGTCACGTCTGGAAAATGTGGATCCCGCCAGTCTGCTGGAAGGCAATCGCAATGAGCGCGAGGTCAATCGCCTGCTCATGGATATCGTCAAGATCGGCGAACAGCATGGCATTCGCTTCCCGCGGGAATTTGCGTTGTTGCTGAAACAGTTCCTGTATTTCGACCGCTACATTCAGGCGCTGGCGCCGGAGCTGGATATGTTCTCCGACACGCGTGTCGATATGTTCAGTGGGCTCGAGGGTTTCCCGCCAGTGGATCGGCTTCACTGACGGGCAAGGACCTGTACGGAAAGGCTCAGCTACTCCACCGGATTGGTGCATTCGCCACGGTTGTTATCCAATCGGCAACGAATGCGCCGCTGTAGCGTCAGCATCTCTGCGCTGTAATAGCCTTCCTCCCGCAGTTGCAGGCGCGCATCCTGCATCATGGTTTCGTATTCCTGCTTGTCTTCCTCCGGAATCGCAATCCACCAACGGTCTGGCACCTTGGCGGCTTCTGCATTCAGTTGCGCCATGATTTCTTCATAGCCTTCAAAAAATGCTTCCCGCACCAGCTGCGCAATTTCGTTCGGAAATTTATCTTCCCGCCCGATCAATTGCATGGTGATCTGCGCCAGCGGGTAATCGATGACGCCGCCGTTGGCACCCATGCCGCGATACAGCTCCAGAATTTCATAGGCGATCAGCGGCGCGGGTAACACATCCACGACGCCATTGTTGAACATGTTCGGTGCACTGATCAGATCCGCCGCCACCGGCGTGGCGCCAATCTGCGACACCATGCGCGCCTGGGTCGGATCATATTCCAGTACCGGCACCCGTTTGCCGGCCGCACGCGCCAGTGAGTTGATGGATTTGTCGTTAACGAACACATAGGCGCCACCGGCTGGTGCAATACCCATCACCACATAGCGGTTGCTGACCATCTTGTCGGCCATGCGCGGATCGGCCAGCACTTGCAGCAGTACCTGCATATGTTTGTCGGTGGGCAGGCCGCCGACCGAATCGATGGTGCCGGTGAACTGGTTGAACAGTCGCGCCCGCAAGCCGGTCATCAGTGCGGCATCGCAACGGCCCGAGTGCAGTTCTTCCACCATGACGCCCTCGTTGGTATAGGGCAGCAGTTCTACATCGACACCGAATTCCAGAATGCGCATCCGCTGGTCTTCAGCTGCCTGATAAATGGGGCCGCTGCGCCCGGCAATGTCCCAGATACAGATGCGCCGTTTGACCATGACGCCGTCCGGGAACCCGGACACGCGGCGCATCGCCGCGACCCGTTGTTCCAGAGGCAGCGAGCGATCATAGGCAATGGCGCGCAATTGCTCTGCCATCTCGGGGGTGATCGTCACGCCCGGCGCCAGGCGGTTGAGTTCTTCGCGCTGGGCGGCCGTCATGTCCACGGCGGCAACCTGACCCACGCCGAGCAGGCTGGCGATGCCGACGGTCAACAGCAGGCGTAGCACGCGCCTTGTTCTGGTTATCTGTGTCATGTGTTCTCCCTGGCCTCTGGCGGTACTGCACGAGGTAGTGTGCTCCTTTCTAACAGTGGGCCCCGAAAGCGTACATGACCCGGTAGGACGAGCCGGGTGACTGAAGAGTCAATGGATCTTCTCTGTTTAGGATTTTTGTAAGCCCTGAGGGATTATCGTAGCCGGCCCCTCCCGGTCCCGGCGGTGTCGGAGTAGAACAAGGGATATTCGTAATGATCCGGGGTCGACCTATGCACAGCACCTATACGAACAATAAGGACCTGAACAGTAAAAGTCTGCGGTGGCGCAAGGGGGCAACGGCGGGCTTTCTGGCCAGCACGTTGGCGCTGGCGGCCTGCGGCGGTGACAGCAATCTGCGCGCGCCGGGCTCCGGCGTTGACCCCGAGCTGCCGCCGCCGGCCACTGATTACGACGTCACCATTCGCCGTACCGGTGAGGGCATTCCCCACATCACGGCGGCAAATTTCGCCAGCATGGGTTATGGCTACGGGTATGCCCAGGCGGAAGACAATCTGTGCTTGCTGGCGGAAGACACCCTGACGATCCGTGGGCTGCGTGCCCGTTATCTGGGCGGGGACGGCCGCTACACCATTCCTGCCAACGGTGCGGCGACGACCAATATCGAGGCCGATTTTTTCTGGCGCAGCCTGGCTACCGATGACGCCATTGCGCCGCTGCGTGAGGTCAGTGACCCGGAAGTGCTGGCGGCATCCCGGGGCTTTGTTGACGGTTTCAACCGTTACCGACAGGAGATTCTGGCGGGGCAGCACAGTGGTCGGCATCTGGCCTGTCGCGATGCGGACTGGCTGCTGGCGCTGGAGGAAAACGACATGTATCGCCGTTATTTCCGCCTGGCGGTACTGGCAAGCTCTTCCGTCTTTGTTGACGGCGTTGCCAATGCCGCACCGCCAGCGCTCACCGGCGACATCCCGTTGCCGCTCGACGCGGACGACATCATAGCGCAGCTCACCGAGTTGGCGGGTGGCCTGTTGGATGGCGTGGATAGCCTGCTGCCTTTCCCGCTGGGCGGTGAGCTGCCCTTCGGCAGCAATATGTACGCACTGTCCGGGGAGACCACCCACAACGGTGAATCGATGCTGTTCGGCAACCCGCATTTCCCCTGGGAGAAGACCGAACGGCTGTACATGGCGCATTTGCAAGTCGGTCCTTCGGACGAACGCATCGAGATCATGGGGGCTGCGCTGATCGGCTTGCCGGCGGTGCTGATCGGGTTCAACGACAAGTTCGCCTGGAGTCACACGGTGTCCACGGCATTCCGCTTCAGCTTCTACGAGCTGACGCTGGACCCGCTGGACCCGACGCGCTACCTGTTCGATGGCGAGCTCATCGATATGGAAGCCCGGGATATCACCATTGATGTGCTGGAGCAGGACGGCACGCTGCGTCAGGAGCAGCGCACGCTGTATCACTCCCATTACGGGCCGATGCTGGAATTCGAAGTCTCCGGCGTGCCGATTCTCAGCTGGTCACCGCTGAAGGCCTACACCCTGCGCGACGCTAACGCCGAAAATGATCGCTTGCTGAACCAGTTCTTCCGCTGGAACCGCGCCGGCAGCTTCGAGGAATTTGTCGCGCTGCATGCCAGTGTGCTCGGCACCCCCTGGGTCAATACGATTGCCACCGGTCCCGGCAAGCCTTCCTATTATGGCGATGTGACCGTGGTGCCCAACGTGCCGGACAGCAAGGTGCTCACGTGCCCCACCGCGCTGACGCCGGTATTCGCGTTGTTGCAGCCCGGTTTGCCGATTCTGGACGGCAGTCGCACCGACTGTGCCTGGGACACCGATGACGACGCACCGGCCCCGGGCATTTTCGGCCCCGGCAATCTGCCGAGCCTGACACGCAGCGATTGGGTGCATAACTGCAATGACAGCTACTGGCTGACTCATCCGGAAGAGCCTCTGACCGGTTTTGCTGCCGTCATCGGTGATGAAGAGTCGGCGCGTTCACTGCGCACGCGCCAGTGCATACGCCAGGTCCAGGATCGTCTGGATGGCAGTGACGGCCGCCCCGGTACGACCTTTGACATGCCACTGCTGCAGGACATCGTGCTTGATAGCCGTCTGATGACGGAGCGGCTTGCCCGCGACACCGTGCTCGACAGCTACTGCGCAGTGCCGTTGCCCTTGCTCGGTAGCAGTGGCCCTGTGGATGTTGCGCCGGCGTGTGAGGTGCTTGCTGCCTGGGACGGCACCCATAACCTGGATGCCCGTGGCGGTCATATCTGGCGTGAATTCTGGCGCGGCATCAATCCGTTGCCGCTGGATGTGCCGGGCATGTGGTTGACCCCGTTCAGCGCCAGTGACCCGGTGAACACGCCGGCCGGGCTGAATCCCCTGAGCCCGCTGGTATCAACGGCCTTTGCTGATGGTGTGCAGGCTGCGGTGGATTCCGGCTTTCCGCTGGATGCCCCGATGGGAGATATTCAGTTCTCCGCCATTCATCCTGTCGGTATCTCGTCTTCCGGTGTGCAGGACGCGCGCATTCCGGTGTTTGGCGGGGAAGGGTTCGAGGGCGCCTTTACCATCGCGAGCTCGCGCGGGCCGCTGACAGAGGACGGCTACGCGGTGAACTTTGGCAACAGCTATATTCAGACGGTGACCTGGGATGAGCAGGGCAGGCCGGTGGCAGAAGGGTTTGTGACCTATTCCCAGTCCACCGACCCGGCCTCGCCGTTCTTCCGCAACATGACCGAGGCCTATGCCGACAAAGCGTGGATTCGCTTCCCGTATACGGACGCCGACATCAATGCGGATCCGGCGCTGCAGACCTTGCGCCTGCGCGCCAGCGCACCCTGATCCCGGGGGTTACTCGCGCGGGTCGGAACACTCACTGCGGTCCGGTGCCATACGGCACCGGATGCGCCGTTGCAGTTGCAGCATCTCGCCGTCGTAATAACCCAGATTGCGCAATTCTACCCGCGCATCCTCCATCATCAGTTCGTACTCGAGCCGGTCTGCATGAGGGATTTCGATCCACCATCTGGCCGGTACACGTTCCGCTTCCCGATTCAGAAACGCCATGATGTCGTCATAGGCTTCGTGGGTGGCCTCGCGGATCAGCTGTGCGATTTCGTTGGGGAATTTTGCCCGCCGCCCGATCAGCTGCATGGACAGCTGGGTCAGCGGGTAATCGATAATGCCGCCGTCCGGGTCCAGCCCGCGATACAGTTCCAGCGCTTCATAGGCCACCAGTGGCGCGGCCAGGACATCCACCACACCGTTGTTGAACATACCCGGCGCGCGGGTGATGTCCGCCTGCACCGGCGTGGCGCCCAGGCCGGCGACCATCTGCGCCTGCATGGGATCATAATCCAGGACAACCACACGCTTGCCTGCTGCCTTGCCGAGCGTATTGATCTCGCGATCATTGACGAAAATATGCGCGGCACCGGCGGGGAAGACGCCCAGCACCACATATTCCCCATCAACCATGCGCCCGGCATTGCTGGGATGCTTGAGCACTTCCAACAGGATGCGCATGTGTTCATCCGTGGGCAGGGCGCCAATGGCATCCACCGTGCCAGTGAACTTGTTGAACTGCCGCGCCCGCAGGCCGGTCATCAGCGCCGCATCACAGCGCGCGCTGAGCAGCTCATCTACCATCACGCTTTCGTTGGTATACGGCACCATGTTGATTTGCAAACCGTATTCCGCCGCACGGATACGCTGCTCTTCGGCCGCCGTAAAGATCGGGCCGGCGCGCCCGGCAGGATCCCAGATGCAGATGGTGGTGGACATGCGCTGGTCTTCCGGCAGGCGATCCAGCCCCGACAGTCGGCCAATGGCACGCAGCCGTGCGTCAATGCTCATGTCCGGGTTGTAGGTGATGTCCTGCATCAGCTCGATCAGCTCCGGCGTGATCTCGACGCCGGGGGCCAACTGCTGGAATGCCTGTTTCTGCTCATCGCTCAATTCCGGGCCGCTGCGCTGAGCGCCTTGCGCCAGCGCTGCCCCGAACATCAGGCCGCACAGCGTGATCAACACTGCCATCCACACGGCAATTCGCTTCATAGTCCTTGCTCCGTCGTTCATCCCTGGTGGGTGTGATGGCCGCGGCCATGCTCCAGTGATGGTCCTACCGGGAGGGGGAGTGATCTATGACTGTGAGGTCAGCGCGCGACTGCGGCAGAGTCAACAACGCGTGAAAGCATGCTTGAATAAAGTGGCGCCTCAGGCCTGGGCGTTGAGCGCCAGGCCGGTGACGCCGCGACTGGCCGGGCCGAGCAGATACAGATAGGCCGGGGCCAGGTCTTCCGGCGGGGTGACGCTCATCGCTTCCTCGCCGGGGTAGGCCAGGGCGCGCATGCGCGTTCGGGTGGCGCCGGGGTTGATGCTGTTGACGCGGATTGCCGTGGTGTTTTCCAGCTCATCCGAGAGCACCTGCACCAGCCCCTCGGTGGCAAACTTGCTCACCGCGTAGGCGCCCCAGAAAGCACGGCCCTTGCGGCCGACACTGGAGGAGGTGAACAGCACCGACGCATCCGAGGAAGCCCGCAACAGCGGCAGCATGGCCCGGGTCAGGTAGAAGGCGGCATTCAGGTTCACCTGCATGACGCTGTCCCAGGTGCCATAGCCGTAATTGTCCAGTGGCGTGATATCGCCCAGGATCGAGGCATTGTGGAGAATGCCGTCCAGCCGCCCGAACGTCTCATCCAGCATGCCGGCCAGCTCCTCGAAGTGCGCCGGGATGGCCACTTCCAGATTCACCGGCACTATCGCCGGCGTCGGGTAACCCGCCGCGACAATCTCGTCATACAGGCTTTCCAGTTTGTCCTGCGTGCGTCCGAGCAACACGACTGTGGCCCCGGCGGCAGCCAGCGCCAGTGCGATGGCGCGGCCGATACCTTCACCGGCACCGGTGACCACGATGATGCGGTCATTCAGGATGCCGGGTTCCCACTGATAGGCCAGTGCGGCGGCCTGCGCTGTGGCCAGGTCAATCTTCGGCGTGATCTTCGGCGTGTCAGTGGCGGGGGCTTTTGTGCTCATGAGTGCATATCCTGATCCAGCAGCGGCAACAGTGCGTCCGCAGCGTCTATATAGTAGTCGGCGTGCCAGGCACGCGGGTCTTCATTGGGGTCCAGATAGCCGAACAGGGCGGCTACCGTGGTCATGCCGGCATTGCGGCCGGCTTCGATATCACGCAAATGATCGCCCACATACAGACAGCGCGCCGGGTCCACGCCCACCATGGCCGCCGCTTTCAGCAGACCCTCCGGATCAGGCTTGCGCAGCACCACGTCATCCGGGCAGATCACCGGGCCGACGCGCTCGCTCAGGCCCAGCCCGCGCAATACCGGGGCGGTAAAGCGCGCCGGCTTGTTGGTGACCACGCCCCAGGGGGTGCCGTCGGCGTCCAGCCGCGCCAGCACCTCGGCCATGCCGGGAAACAGGCAAGTGTCCACATCCAGACGCGCCGCGTAGGCATTCAGCAGGGTGTCCAGGGTGTCGGGGAAGGCCGCGTCTTCCGGGACCAGGCCAAAGCCCAGGGTCACCAGCGCCCGTGCCCCGTTGGACACCTGGGTGCGCACCGCCGCGAGACTCTGCGCCGGACGTCCGGCCTCGGCCAGCACCTGGTTCAGCACCACATGAAAATCCGGTGCCGTATCCACCAGTGTTCCGTCCAGATCAAAAAAAACTGCTTGTGCCATCAGTGGCTCACCGTATCAGGGTTTGACTGCATGAATCAGGTAGTTCACCGACACATCCCGGTTCAGCTTGTAGACCTGGGTCAGCGGGTTGTAGGTCATACCCGCCGTGTCACGCACGTCCAGCCCGGCATCCCGGCACCAGGCGGCCAGCTCGGACGGGCGGATCAGCTTGGCGTATTCGTGGGTGCCGCGCGGCAGCAGCCTTAATACGTATTCAGCGCCGACAATGGCGAACAGGAAAGACTTCGGGTTGCGGTTGATGGTGGAGAAAAACAGCTGCGCGCCCGGTTTGGCCAGCGCAGCACAGGCGGCCACCACCGCGGCGGGGTCGGGCACATGCTCCAGCATTTCCAGGCAGGTGACCACGTCGTATTGCCCCGGGCGTTGCGCCGCGATTTCTTCGGCGGCGATGTTCAGGTATTCCACCTCGACGCCGGATTTCTGTGCGTGCAATCGCGCTACGGCCAGCGGCGCCTCGCCCAGATCAATGCCGGTGACCTCGGCGCCGCGCAGAGCCATGCCTTCGGACAGCAGACCGCCGCCGCAGCCGATATCGATGGCGCGTTTTTCCGGCAGCCCGGCGCGCTCGTCAATATAGTTCAGGCGCAGCGGGTTGATATCGTGCAGGGGGCGGAACTCGCTGCTCGGGTCCCACCAGCGCTCGGCCAGGGCCTCGAACTTGGCAATTTCCTGCAGGTCCACATTGCGGGCAGTGTCCTTGTTGACAGTATCCTTGTGTACCGTGTCGCCGGGTTGGATCTCAGCCATTGATCATCTCCTGCCAGTGCTGGGTGTCGCGCAGAATGCGCGCGCTGTTGAGGGTCAGCAGCTGGCGCTCTGCCATCAGGCAGCGGCCTGCTACCCAGTTGTAAGTCACCTGTTCGCGCCCGGCGGCATACACCACCTGAGCGATGGGATCGTACGTGGGGCGGGTTTCCAGCGCCCCCAGATCCACAGCAATAATGTCCGCCTGCTTGCCCGCCACCAGGGAGCCGGTCTGGTGCTCCAGCCCCAGCGCCCTGGCGCCATTCAGAGTGGCCATGGCCAATGCCGCGTCCGCCGGCAGCGCATCAGCCGTACCGGCCACGCCCTTGGCCAGCAGGGCCGCCGTGCGCAGCTCGCCCAGCATGTCCAGGTCGTTGTTGCTGGCGGCGCCGTCGGTGCCCAGCGCCACATTGACGCCGGCGCGGCGCAGCGCCTCCACCCGGCAGAAGCCGCTGGCCAGCTTCAGGTTGGATTCCGGGCAGTGCACCACGTGGGTGCCGCTGGCGCGCAGCTGCTCGATCTCATCGTCATTCAGCTGCGTCATGTGCACGGCCAGCAGGCGCGGGGACAGCAGCCCCAGGCGTGCCAGGCGCGCCAGCGGGCGCTCGCCAGCCTGTTCGGCCGTGGCCACTTCGCCCGCTGTTTCATGCACATGCATCATGATCTGGGCATCCAGTTCCTCGGCCAGCATGGCGACGCGCTGCAAGGGCTCATCGGACACGGTGTAGGGCGCATGGGGGCCAAAGCCGACGGAAATCAGCGGGTCATGGCGCCAGGCATCCGCTGCCTGAGTGGCCAGGCGCAGGTAGTCATCCGGGCCCTGGCCCATGGGGGTGGGGAAATCCAGTAGCGGGCTGAACAGGCTGGCGCGCAGGCCCGCTTCCGAGGCCACCCGGGCGATGGCATCCGGGAAGAAGTACATGTCCGCAAAGCAGGTGGTGCCGCTGCGAATCATTTCGGCGGCGGCCAGGCGCGTGCCATCCGCCACGAACTGCTCGCTGATCCATTTGCCCTCGGCGGGCCAGATATGCTCCTCCAGCCAGGTCATCAGCGGCAGATCATCTGCCAGGCCCCGGAACAGGTTCATGGCCGCGTGGGTATGGGCGTTGATCAATCCGGGCATCAAGAGGTGCTTGTCCAGCCGGATCGTCTCGGTGGCCTGCCAGCGATGGCTGATATCCGCAAACGGCAGGATATCGACGATGCGCGAGCCGCTGATGACGATGGCATGATCGGTCAGCAGGCGTTCCGGGCCCTCTACAGGGGCAATCCAGCTGGCCTGGATGATCAGATCGGCGTGGGCCGGGGCTTGGGGCATGGACACTCCTGATTCCTGGTTGGACTACCGGGGCGGCAGTATAGCGCAACCGCGTGAAAGATTGGGTAGGGGAGGGCCCTACCTGGGGCTCCGGGTTGTGCTATTATTGCCGGCTTAAAACAGGCACCACCCCGTACCAGCGCCATAATAAAGGATTAGCATGACGGATCTCGCCAGAGAAGTTACCCCGGTCAACATCGAAGACGAACTGAAGCAGTCCTACCTGGATTACGCCATGAGCGTCATCGTCGGTCGGGCGTTGCCGGACGTGCGTGACGGCCTCAAGCCGGTGCATCGGCGGGTGCTGTTTGCCATGCACGAGCTCAATAACGACTGGAACAAGGCCTACAAGAAGTCGGCCCGTGTCGTGGGTGACGTGATCGGTAAATACCATCCCCACGGTGACTCTGCGGTATATGACACCATCGTCCGCATGGCGCAGCCGTTTTCCCTGCGTTACATGCTGGTAGACGGGCAGGGCAACTTCGGTTCGGTGGACGGTGATTCCGCCGCTGCCATGCGATATACCGAAGTGCGCATGTCCAAGATCGCCCATGACCTGCTGGCCGATCTCGACAAGGAAACGGTGAACTTCGTCGACAACTACGACGGCACCGAGCGCATTCCCGAAGTGATGCCGACCCGGGTGCCGAACCTGCTGGTGAACGGCTCCTCCGGTATTGCCGTGGGCATGGCCACCAATATCCCGCCGCACAATCTCGGCGAAGTGATTGACGGCTGTCTGGCGCTGATCGACGACGACAGCCTGACCATCGACGACCTGATGGAATACATTCAGGGCCCGGATTTCCCCACCGCCGGCATCATCAACGGGCGTGCCGGGATCATCCAGGCCTACCGTACCGGCCGTGGCCGCATCTACGTGCGCGCCCGGGCCGATATCGAAGACATGGAGAAGGGCAACAAGCAGGCGATCATCATCACCGAGCTGCCCTACATGCTGAACAAGGCGCGGCTGATCGAGAAGATTGCCGAGCTGGTGAAAGAAAAGCGCATCGAAGGCATCACCGAGCTGCGCGACGAATCCGACAAGGATGGCATGCGCGTGGTGATCGAACTGCGTCGCGGTGAGAACGCCGAAGTCGTGCTGAACAACCTGTACGCCCAGACCCAGCTGCAAAGCGTCTTCGGCATCAACATGGTGGCGCTGGCGGATGGCCAGCCGCGCCTGCTGAATCTCAAGCAGATGCTCGAAGCCTTTATTCGTCACCGCCGCGAAGTGGTGACCCGGCGCACCGTGTATGAACTGCGCAAGGCGCGGGAAAAAGGCCACGTGCTGGAAGGTCTGGCGGTGGCGCTGGCAAACATCGACGCCGTGATTGCGCTGATCAAGCAGTCCACCTCCGGGGCGGAAGCCAAGGAAGCGCTGGTGTCCAAAGGCTGGGCGCCGGGCGAAGTCATGACCATGCTGGACCGTGCCGGTGGCGCCGATGCCTGCCGTCCGGACGGGCTGGATGAACACTACGGCCTGCGCGACGGCCTGTATCACCTGTCCCCGGATCAGGCCCAGGCCATCCTGGATCTGCGCCTGCAAAAACTGACCGGCATGGAACAGGAAAAGCTGGTGCTGGATTACCAGGCCCTGCTGGAACTGATTATCGAACTGGGCCGGATTCTGGCCGACCCGGAGCGGCTGTTGGAAGTGATCCGCGAAGAGCTGCGCGCGATTCGCGAAGAATATAACGACCCGCGCCGTTCCGTGATCCAGACCTCCCATCTGGACCTGTCCATGGAAGATCTGATCGCTGAAGAAACCGTGGTGGTCACGCTGTCCAATGGCGGTTACGCCAAGATGCAGCCGATTGATACTTACCGTGCCCAGAAACGTGGCGGGCGCGGCAAGGCTGCCACGGCGGTGAAGGATGAGGATTACGTTGAACATCTGCTGGTGGCCGGCACCCACGATACGCTGTTGTGCTTTACCAGCGCGGGCAAGGTCTACTGGCTGCGGGTGTTTACCCTGCCGCAAGGTGGCCGTGGTTCCCGTGGCAAGCCGATCATCAACCTGATTCCTGCCTTGCAGCCGGATGAGCGCATTACCGCCATCCTGCCCATGGCCAAGGACATGACCAGCAAATATATCTTCATGGCCACCAGCAATGGCACCGTGAAGAAAGTGGACATGGAATCCTTCAGCCGCCCCCGTTCCAACGGCCTGATTGCGATTGAACTGGAAGACGGCAACAGCCTGGTGAATGTGGCCATGACCAGCGGTGAGGAAGACATTCTGCTGGTGGCGGATAACGGCAAGGCCGTGCGCTTCCGCGAGGAAGATGTGCGCCCGATGGGCCGAACCGCACGCGGCGTGCGTGGTATGCGCGTTGCCGCAGGCCAGAAAGTGATTGCCCTGATCGTGCCGGCAGAAGGCGGCCAGGTGCTGACCGCATCGTCCAAAGGCTACGGCAAGCGTACCGATGTGGGTGAGTTCCCGACCAAAGGGCGCGGCACCCAGGGTGTGATCGGCATGATCGTCAACGAACGGAATGGCGCACTGGTGGGTGCGACCCAGGTGTTCGGCGGTGAAGACCTGATGCTGATCTCCAATCAGGGCACACTGGTGCGGACCCGTGTTGATGAAGTCAGCACGCTCAGCCGCAACACCCAGGGCGTGACACTGATTCGCGTCGGCGAAAACGAGCGTCTGGTAGGCGTCGAGCGCATTCCGGAACTGGAAGGCGTGGAAGAAGACGTGGAAGATGAAGGCGTTGATGTCGCGGCGGGCGCTGAAGTCGCTGCGGACGTTGTCGCCGAGCAGACGGACAGCACCGAAACCAGTGCCGACGAGAGCACCGACGACAATGCAGACGACAGCACTGAAGACAAGTAACAGACCGTGCTGATGCAATGGGCCGGGGCAGATGCTCCGGCCTGTTGTGTAAAGGCTTGTTGTGTAAAGAAAGTACTGACCGAGAACCGAGAGATGCGGCGCAGCCGCCTGGGGTGTTATGACGCGTGCCTATAACTTCTGTGCCGGTCCTGCGGCACTGCCTGAAGATGTACTGAAACAGGCCGCCAGCGAGATGCTGGATTTCCACGGTCGCGGTTTGTCGGTCATGGAAATGAGCCATCGCTCTGATGAGTTCGTGCACATCGCCCAGACTGCGGAGCAGGATCTGCGTGATCTGCTCGGCATCAGCGATGATTATGCCGTGTTGTTTCTGCAAGGTGGCGCCAGCCAGCAGTTTGCGATGGTGCCGATGAACCTGATGGGTAACGGCGGCAAGGCCGACTACATCAACACCGGGCAGTGGTCGATCAAGGCGATCAAGGAAGCGCGGCGTTACGGCCAGGTCAATGTCGCGGCCAGCAGTGAAGACACCAACTTCACCACGGTGCCCGCGGAAAATACCTGGCAACTGTCTGACGATGCGGCTTATGTGCACTACACCCCCAATGAAACCATTGGCGGGCTGGAATACTCCTTCGTGCCGGAAACCGACAAACCGCTGGTGGCTGATTTTTCCTCCACCATCCTGTCGCGTCCGCTGGACGTGTCCCGCTTCGGTGTGATCTATGCCGGCGCCCAGAAGAATATCGGGCCCGCAGGGATTACAGTGGTCATCGTGCGCCGTGATCTGCTCGGTCGCGCTGGTGAAAAAGTACCGGCGATGCTGGATTACCGCGTCCACGCTGAAAACGAATCCATGTACAACACGCCACCGACCTACGCCTGGTATCTTGCCGGGCTGGTCTTCAAATGGCTCAAGGCCCAGGGCGGCCTGACCCAGATGGCAGCACTGAATCGCCGCAAGGCAGAAAAGCTGTATCACTATATTGATGAGAGCGGCTTTTACAGCAACCCGGTGGAGCGGCACAGCCGCAGCTGGATGAACGTGCCTTTCGTGCTCGCCAACAGCGAGCTGGACAACACGTTCCTGAAAGGCTCTGAAGGCGCTGGCCTGCTGAACCTCAAGGGGCATCGTAGCGTCGGCGGCATGCGTGCCAGTATTTACAACGCCGTGCCCGAAGCGGCGGTGGACGCCCTGATCGACTACATGAAGGACTTTGCCCAACGCCATGGCTGATGATCTGACTCTCGACCAACTTCGCCAGCATATCGACGCGCTGGATGATCAGTTGCAACAGCTGATCAATCAGCGTGCTCAACTCGCCAGGCAAGTCGCTGATGTGAAGCTGGTGGAAGATGGTAACGCCGTGTTCTATCGGCCTGAGCGCGAGGCGCAGATCCTGCGTCGCGTCAAGGAGCGCAACACCGGCCCGCTGGACGGCGAAACCGTCGCGCGTCTGTTCCGTGAAATCATGTCGGCGTGTCTGGCACTGGAGCAACGCACCAAGGTCGCGTTTCTTGGCCCGGAGGGTACGTTTACCCAACAGGCAGCGCTCAAGCATTTTGGCCACGGCGTTGACACAGTGCCCATGGGGGCCATCGACGAAGTGTTCCGCGAAGTGGAGTCCGGTACCGCCCATTACGGTGTGGTGCCGGTGGAAAACTCCACCGAAGGTGTGGTGAACCACACGCTGGACAGCTTCATGGATTCGTCCCTGAAAATCTGTGGCGAAGTGGAGTTGCGTATCCATCATCATCTGCTGGTGGGCGAGAATACCCAGGAAAAAAGCATTTCCCGTATTTATTCGCACCAGCAGACCCTGGCGCAGTGCCGCAAATGGCTGGACGCGCACATGCCCCACGTCGAGCGCATCGCGGTCAGTTCCAACGCCCAGGCAGCACGCCGCCTGAAGGACGAATGGAACGCAGCGGCCATTGCTGGCGAAACGGCGGCCGAGATCTACGGCCTGAAAGTGCTGCGCAAGAATGTGGAGGACCGGCCTGACAATACGACCCGCTTCATTATTATCGGCCGTCGCGAAACGCCGCCCTCCGGGCAGGACAAGACCAGCATGCTGGTGCGCATGAAGAACCGCCCCGGCGCGCTGTATCACGTGCTCAAGCCGTTCATGGAGCAGGGCGTGGACCTGACCCGGGTCGAGTCACGCCCCTCACGCAGTGGTAACTGGAGTTACGTATTCTTTATCGATTTTGAAGGCCACAAGGACGATGTGTCGGTGCAACGTGTGCTGTCCAGCCTCGAGGATGAAGCGCTGGATATCCGTTTTCTCGGTTCCTATCCGAGAGCGGTCATCTAGCCCCGGAGAAGACAGCCGCCGTTTCCCGCGCATACCAATATCAACAGATTATTGTGGGGCCCGCACGACATGGCAGACTTTATTGCGTTATCCACGGCTGGTGTGCAGCAGCTCAAGCCGTATCAACCCGGCAAGCCCATTGAAGAGCTCGAGCGTGAGCTGGGCATCTCCAATATCGTCAAGCTCGCCAGCAACGAAAACCCGTTGGGCCCCAGCCCCAAGGCCATGGCGGCCGCACGGGCGGCGCTGGACAACATGCACCGTTACCCGGATGGTTCCGGCTACCGCCTGAAGGCGGCGCTGGCGGAGCGGCTGGGCGTGCGCGCTGCGCAGATCAGCCTGGGCAACGGTTCCAACGACGTGCTCGAACTGGTGGCGCGGGGCTGGTTGTGCGCTGACGACGAAGTGGTTTTCAGCCAGCACGCGTTTGCGGTCTACCCGCTGGTGACCATGGCCTGTTCGGCCAGGCCACTGCCCGTACCGGCAAAAAATTACGGGCACGATCTGGAGGCCATGCTGGCCGCCATTACCGAGCGCACCCGCATCGTCTTTATCGCCAACCCGAATAACCCGACCGGCACCTGGGTGACCGCCTCTGCGCTGGACCGTTTTCTGGCGCGCGTGCCCAAGGATGTGCTGGTGGTGCTGGACGAGGCCTATTACGAGTATGTCGAAGAGAGCGCCTACCCCAATGGGGTCACCCGCCTGGCGGCGCACCCGAACCTGATTGTTGCGCGTACCTTCTCCAAGGCCTACGGGCTGTCCGGCTTGCGCGTCGGCTACAGCGTGTCCAGCCTGGATGTGGCGGAGGTGCTCAACCGCGTGCGTCAGCCGTTCAACTGCAACAGCCTGGCGCTGGCAGCGGCAGAGGCGGCGCTGGACGACGTGGACTTCCTCGAACACAGCCGTGATCTCAACACCAGCGGGCTGGCGCAGGTGGCCGAGGGGCTGGAGCAGCTGGGGTTGTCCTACATTCCTTCTGTGGCCAATTTCATCGCCTTCGATTGTGGCCGCGAAGCCATGCCCATCTACGAAGCGCTGTTGCGTGAGGGGGTGATCGTGCGGCCCATCGCGGCCTATGGCATGCCCGACCACCTGCGCGTGTCCATTGGCTTGCCAGAGGAGAACGAGCGCTTCCTCGAGGCGCTGGGCGAGGTGCTGGGATGAGGTGTCCGCATGAGTGATGGTTTCCGCAAAGTCGCGATTATCGGCCTGGGCCTGATTGGTGGCTCACTGGCGGCGGCGCTGCGGGCACGTGGAATGGCCGACAGCATTGTGGCGGGCGGCCGTTCCGCACGGACCCTGGAGCGCGGCCTGGCGCTGGGGTTGATTGATGCCGGGTATCAGAACCTGGCCGAGGCCGTGGAGGGCGCAGACCTGGTATTTGTGGCCGTGCCGGTTTCGGCCATGGCAGACACCTTTGCCGCGATTGCGCCGACGCTGGCGCCGGGGGCGATCATCACCGATGGCGGCAGCGTCAAAGGCGCCGTGATCGAGGCGGCCCGCGCCCAGCTGGGCGCACACCGCTCCCGCTTTGTGCCGGGCCACCCGATTGCCGGCAAAGAGAAAAGCGGTGTCGATGCCGCCGATGCCGCGCTCTACGAGCGGCACCGCGTCATTCTGACCCCGACCCCGGATACCGACCCTGCTGCCACCCTGGTGGTGCGGCAGATGTGGACCCGGGTTGGCGCGGAAGTGCTGACCATGCGCCCGGACGAACACGACCGGGTGCTGGCGGAAACCAGCCACCTGCCGCACCTGCTGGCGTTTTCCCTGGTGGACACGCTGGCCCGGCAGGGCGACTCCACCGAGATCTTCCGGTATGCTGCCGGCGGTTTTCGGGATTTTACCCGCATTGCCTCCAGTGATCCGGTGATGTGGCATGACATCTTTACCGAGAACCGGGAGGCCGTGCTGGCCGCTACCGACCTGTTTGCTGCCGGCCTGGCGCGCTTCCGCGCGGCGGTGGCGGCGGGCGACAGTGATGCCCTGCTGGGCACCATGACCCGCGCCAATACGGCCCGCGCCCGGTTTCTGGCCATGAATGCCCGCACTTCTTATACCCATATACACACCGAGCAATCCATGAGCACTGATTCACACAGCACTGGCGCCCCCGCCAATCCGGTTTTCGTCGTCCAGCCCGGCGGTCAGCTCAGCGGCCAGGCCCGCGTGCCCGGCGACAAATCCATGTCGCACCGCGCCATCATGCTGGGCGCCCTGGCAGAGGGCGTGACGGAAGTGGAAGGCTTTCTGGAAGGCGAAGACGCCCTGGCGACCCTGCAGACCTTCCGTGACCTGGGCGTTGTCATTGAAGGCCCGCACGCGGGCCGGGTGCGCATCCACGGTGTTGGTCTGCACGGTTTGCAGGCACCGTCGCGCAGCCTCTACATGGGCAACTCCGGTACCTCCATGCGGCTGCTGATGGGGCTGCTGGCCGGCCAGCCGTTCGATTGCGAACTGACCGGCGATGCCTCCTTGTCCAAGCGCCCGATGGAGCGCGTGGCACAACCGCTGCGGGACATGGGCGCTGCCGTCAGCACCACGGACAGCGGCGGCAAAGGCACGCCGCCGGTACGCATTCGCGGGGGCAAGCCGCTCAAGGGCATCGATTACAACATGCCGGTGGCTTCTGCTCAGGTGAAATCTGCCATCCTGCTGGCCGGGCTCTATGCCCAGGGGGAAACCCGGGTCACCGAACCCGCGCCAACCCGCGACCACACCGAGCGCATGCTGACCGGCTTTGGCTACCCGGTGCAGCGTGATGGCGCCAGCGTCACCCTGAACGGCGGCGGCACGCTGCGCGCCTGTCAGCTGGATGTGCCAGCGGACATCTCTTCTGCGGCCTTCTTTCTGGTCGCGGCCTCCATCGCGCCGGGCTCCGAGCTGCTGCTGCCCCATGTGGGCATCAACCCGACCCGTACCGGCGTGATCGATATCCTGCGCCTGATGGGCGCCGATATTACCGTGGAGAACGAACGCGACGCGGGCGGCGAGCCGGTGGCAGACCTGCGCGTCAAAAGCGCGCCGTTGAAAGGGATCGTGATTCCCGAAGCCCTGGTGCCACTGGCGATTGACGAGTTTCCGGTGTTGTTCGTGGCGGCAGCCTGCGCCGAGGGCGACACCATCCTGCACGGCGCAGAAGAGCTGCGCGTGAAGGAATCAGACCGTATTCAGGTGATGGCCGACGGCCTGCTGGCGCTGGGCGTGGAGGCCGAGGTGTACCCCGATGGCATCCGCATTCGCGGGGCAGGGCAGGGCAATGCGGCCTTTACCGGTGGCGAGATCCACAGCCACGGCGACCACCGTATTGCCATGAGCTTTGCCATGGCCGCCCTGCGCGCCAGTGGCGAGATACGCATCCACGACTGCGCCAACGTGGCCACCTCATTCCCCGGTTTCGCCGAGCTTGCTGCCCGTGTCGGACTTCAATTGGCGGTGCAGCAATGACACAGACCCAAGCCCAGACCCCGATTCTGGCCATAGACGGGCCCTCGTCCTCCGGCAAAGGCACCGTGGCCCGCATCGTCGCGGGCCGTCTGGGCTGGCATCTGCTGGATTCCGGCGCCCTCTACCGGGTGCTGGGCTTCCACGCGGAGCAGCAGGGCGTGGCGCTGGATGATGCTGAAGCCCTGCAGGCGCTGGCCCAGCGCCTGCCGGTGAGCTTCCGGGAGCAGGGCGGCGACACGCAAGTGTGCCTGAATGGCGAAGATGTGAGCCGGGAGATCCGGGATGAGCGGGTCGGCGAGCTGGCCTCGCGGGTCGCGATCCTGCAACCGGTGCGCGATGCACTGCTGGCGCGCCAGCGGGACTTTGCCGAGGCGCCGGGTCTGGTGGCTGATGGCCGCGACATGGGCACCGTGGTGTTTACCGCTGCCCCCCTCAAGATCTTCCTCACCGCCAGCGCTGAGGAGCGCGGCCGGCGGCGCTATAACCAGTTGAAGGAAAAGGGGTTTGGTGCTACCCTCCCGGCCCTCATTGAGGACATCCGCGCCCGGGATGACCGTGATATGCAGCGTGAGGTGGCGCCGTTGAAGCCCGCCGATGATGCAATCGTGATCGATAGTACAGCAATGACGATCGATGACGTGGTTAACCGGATTCTTGATGAAGCCGCCAGACGAGCGCTCGTCCAGTCGGCGTGAAAAATGATGCGGGTGATCGCCCGTTGGCCGCAAATGCAAACCAGCAAGGCCAATGGTTGATCTGACTTAAAGCTGCCCATGACTGCTGGTTGCCATGGCGAAATACACCTTACAGGTACTCACACATGACCGAAAGTTTTGCTGATCTTTTTGAAGCCAGTCTCCAGGATCTCGATGTTGCCCGTGGCGCGATTATTCGCGGCACCGTTGTCGCCATCGACAGCGACTGGGTAACCGTAAACGCCGGCCTTAAATCCGAAGGGATTATCCCGCGCGAAGAATTCCTCAGTGAAGCCGGCGAGCTCGAAACCGCCGTAGGCGAAGAAGTTGAAGTAGCGGTAGACGCTATCGACGACGGCCTCGGCTTCACCCGTCTGTCCCGTGAAAAAGCCAAGCGCGCTGAAATCTGGACAGATCTGGAAGCTGCCTTCGATAAAGACGAAATCATCAAGGGTCAGATCAGCGGCAAGGTCAAAGGCGGTTTCACCGTCGATATCGGCCTTATCCGCGCCTTCCTGCCAGGCTCCCTGGTGGATATCCGCCCGGTGCGCGACGTTGCTCACCTGGAAGGCAAAGACCTGGATTTCAAGGTCATCAAACTCGATCCGAAACGCAACAACGTGGTGGTTTCCCGCCGCGCGGTCATGGAAGCCGAGCACTCTGCAGAGCGCGAGCAGCTGCTCGAATCCCTGCAGGAAGGCATGGTCGTCAAGGGTATCGTCAAGAACCTCACCGACTACGGCGCGTTTGTCGACCTGGGTGGCATCGACGGCCTGCTGCACATCACCGATATGGCGTGGAAGCGTATCAAGCATCCGAGCGAAATCGTTGAAGTCGGCCAGGAAATCGAAGTCAAGGTACTCAAGTTTGACCGCGACAAGATGCGCGTCTCTCTCGGCCTCAAGCAGCTGGGCGAAGATCCGTGGCACGACATCGTTGGCAAGTACCCGGAAGGTGCTCGCGTCAAGGCCAAGGTCACCAACCTCACCGATTACGGCTGCTTTGCCGAAATCGAAGAGGGTGTGGAAGGTCTGGTCCACGTGTCCGAAATGGACTGGACCAACAAGAACATCCACCCGTCCAAAGTCGTTTCCATTGGCGACGAAGTCGAAGTGATGATTCTGGATATCGACCAGGAGCGTCGTCGTATTTCCCTGGGCATCAAGCAGTGCATGTCCAACCCGTGGGAAGCCTTCGAAACCAACTTCAACAAGGGCGACCGCATTTCCGGCAAGATCAAGTCCATCACTGACTTCGGTATCTTTATCGGTCTGGATGGCGGCATCGACGGCCTGGTGCATCTGTCTGACATCTCCTGGGAAGAAGCAGGCGAAGACGCAGTGCGCAAATTTGCCAAGGGCGACGAGCTGGATACCGTGATTCTCTCCGTGGATGCAGAGCGCGAAAGAATTTCCTTGGGTATCAAGCAGTTGACAGATGATCCGTTTGCTCAGTATGTTGCTGTTAACGAGAAGAACGCGATCGTGACCGGCAAGGTCACTGCGGTTGACGCCAAGACGGTCACCGTAGAACTGGCAGACAACGTCGAAGGCCTGCTGAAAGCCAGCGAAATCAGCCGCGACCGCGTTGAAGATGCCGGTACATTGTTCAAGGTCGGTGACGACGTCGAAGCGAAAATCATCGCTATCGATCGCAAGAACCGTGGCATCAGCCTCTCCATTCGCGCCAAGGACATGGCAGACGAGCGCGAGTCGGTAGAAGAACTGAATGCCAAGCCGGACGCACAATCTCCGAAAACCATCGGTGACCTGATCAAGGCGCAGATGGAAGGTAGCGACCAGTAAGGCCGTCCTCCACGCACCGCATGCTTCGGCGTGCGGTGCGCGGGCAGGACGCCCAGGGGATTTATCAGGGACATTGAGTATGGCGTTAACCAAGTCAGAACTGATCGACCGCATTGCGGCGCGTCAGAAACAACTCTCACCCAAAGATGTCGAGCTGGCCGTCAAGGCGCTGATCGAAGAAATGGCGGATAATCTGTCTGGCGGTGGCCGGATCGAGATTCGCGGCTTCGGCAGTTTTTCTCTGCATTTTCGCGCGCCACGTGTTGGCCGCAATCCCAAGACTGGCGCATCTGTGGAACTCCACGGCAAATATGTGCCGCACTTCAAGCCTGGCAAGGAATTGCGCGACCGCGTCAATCAGGCCATGCAGGATAACCCCGGCCAGATCGCTGGCGAGGGCGATATCCAGACCCTTCAGGAGCATCCCCGGCAGCTTGCTTCCGGAACCTGACACGCTACACTCACAGCAACCCGGATCATAAAAGGATGCGCGCTGTGCGCTGGTTGCTGAATTTTCTGCTCGTCCTTCTCACCCTCACACTGTTGCTGACAGGCATACTGTTTCTGCTCGGTAATCCGCAGCCCGTGGTGCTGGATCTGCTGGTCGTTGCCTGGCAGCCGTCCGCAGCGCTGGGCCAGTGGTTGCTGGCCTTTCTGCTGTGCGGCATTGCTATTGGCCTGCTGGCCGGGCTGGCACTCAGTGGCGCCTTCAGGTTGCGTCGTCAGCGCCGGTGAATAGCCCATCATGAACAGCTCTCCCCTCTGGCTCTTACTGGTCCTGTTTGTGGCCATCGCAGCCGGGTTTTTCCTCGGGCGGCTGGAAAACCGCCGCCGCCGTCGTGTTCGGCGCACGGGGGGCCTGAACTACAGCTTCGGTGACCAGCCGGACCATGCCATCGACGCACTCTTCAGCCATCGTAATGACCGGGACGCCTCGGACCCGGATACGGTGGATACCCACCTGGCCATGGGCCGGCTGTTCCGCAAGCGCGGCGAACTGGACCGCGCCACCCGCATCCATCAGCGCATGCTGGATAACGGCGCCTTGCCGGAGAACGTGCGCGAAGACGTCGAGCTGGAACTGGCCAGGGACTTTCTCGCCGCCGGCTTGCTGGATCGTGCAGAGCACGTACTGCTGCACATGGTGGATGTGGGCAGCCAGCATTCGCCGTTGGCGATGCGCCATCTGATGTCACTGTATGAGCAGGAGCGCGACTGGCACAGCGCCCTGGCGGTGGGCGAGCGCCTGCTGCCCCGGGACAGTACCGTGGCGCCGATCCTGGCCCAGTATTGCTGCGAGCTGGCCGACAGCCTGCGCGGTAACGACGAAACCAACCCCCGGCGGCGCCTGCTGCGCCGCGCCCTGATGTTTGATCCGGGCAATGCCCGTGCCAGCATGCTGAAAGGGCGCCTTGAACTGGCCGCCGGCAATCATGGCAGTGCCCTGCGCGCATTCCGGCGTTTGCGCGGCCAACCGGAATACTTCGAACTGGTGCTGGATGACACCCAGGCCTGCCTCGAGGCCCTGGGGCGCGAGGGTGAGATGCTCGACCTGCTGCTGGATGCGAGCCTGGATCATCCCTCAGGCGCCGTCCTGAGCCGGTTGATCCAGCAATTGAAGGAGCGTGGAGGCCAGGAGGAAGCCAGTCGGTTCCTGGGTCAGTACCTGCAACGTTACCCGTCACTGCACGGCCTCAGCGAAATGATCGCCCTGCAACAGACGCAAGACCCGGCGGGCGAGGGCGCGAATCAACCCCTCGACATCCTGCGTGCCTTGAGCGCCCGCCTGGGCAGCGATATCCCGCGCTACCAATGCACCCAATGCGGCTACAAAGCCCGCAAACTCCACTGGCAATGCCCCGGCTGCAAAAGCTGGTCCACCCTGCGCACGCCACCCGATCCCACCTGATCCCGTAACCCCGTGGCTTCGCTACGGGGTTACGGGGCTTCGGGGCTTCGGAACTACGGAACTACGGGACTACGGGACTACGGGACTACGGGACTACGGGACTACGGGACTACGGGACTACGTAGGGTGTGCTGAGCGTAGCGAAGCGCACCGTTTGCTTCGGTCCACTGCCCATGCCACGGGGGGCGCTGCGGGCTTGCGGTGCGCTTCGCTGCGCTCAGCACACCCTACGCACGCCCTCGCACGCCCACGCTGCGCGCCTTACGTACTCCAAGGTGGGGTACAGGAAAGATGATTTTCAAAGCAGGGTAGGCGACAATCCGCGCCTGACCGCTACCACACGCACTGCCGCAGGATTACTGATGCCCACGTCCCCCATCATCGTCGCCCTGGATTTCCCTGACAGCAGCAGCGCCCTGGCCATGGCGGATCGGCTCGATCCGGCACATGTGCGTGCCAAGGTGGGCAAGGAACTGTTCACCCGCAGTGGCCCGGCCATCGTCGAAGCACTGCATCAGCGCGGCTTCGACGTCTTTCTGGATCTCAAATTCCACGATATCCCCAATACCGTCGCCGGGGCCCTGCGCAGCGCCGCCGAACTGGGCGTGTGGATGACCAACGTGCATGCCAGCGGTGGGCGCCGTATGCTCGAAGCGGCCGCCAACGCCGTGGCCAACAGCCGTCACCGCCCACTGCTGACCGCTGTCACCGTGCTCACCAGCATGGGCCCGGAGGATCTCGCGGAGATCGGGATCACCGTCCCGCCGGCAGAGCAGGTGCGCCGCCTGGCATTGCTCAGCCGTGACAGCGGTATCGACGGTGTTGTGTGCTCCGCCCGGGAGGCCACGATGCTGCGTGATGCCTGCGGCCCGGACTTCAGCCTGGTCACCCCGGGGATTCGCCCGGCGGGCGCTGATGCCGGCGACCAGACTCGTGTCGTTACTCCGGTGGACGCCCGGGACATGGGGGTGAACTACATGGTGATCGGCCGGCCCATCACCCAGGCCCCGGACCCGGCTGCGGCAGTGCAGCAGATCCTTGCCAGCCTTGTGTCGCAGTCGTAGCCAAACACGTACATAACGATCATCTCTGGCTGACAGATTCGGTCGGCAACCTCGCACGGTAACCAGCGCCATTCACCGACATACAGCCCCCGACGCGCTGCCTATGCTCATGTCTCCCAACACAACAAGGAGATCACCATGAACATACTGCAACGCGTCGCACTGCTGGTGCTGCTGGCATTGGGCCTGAGCATGGCGCCTGCCGCCAGCCTCGCCGAACCAGCCCTGCAGGCCCGTCCTGTCGTCAATATCAATCAGGCCTCGGCGGCCGAACTGGCAGAAGCCCTCGAAGGCGTCGGCCTTACCCGGGCAGAGGCAATCGTTGCTGATCGCGAGCAACACGGGCCGTATGCCAGTGCTGAGGACCTTCGTCGTGTCAGCGGCATCGGGCCGGCCACCATTGAGCGAAACAAATCCTATATTCACACTGACTGATTGATGTTTTACGTCTTCCGCGTGTGAAGGTATACCGGAGCAAGTCCATTCACACGCGGGAGGGCGTCAGCCCTTCTCTGAAAGCAAAAGGATGCAAAAGGCTACTTGACGCACACCTCGCTCTTAGGCACCCTCTGCGCGCCACAGACGGTGATTTCGGGCCTCAGGGATGTCGCGGACACGATGTTCGCCAATGCAGCGCAACAGTCCGGTGCAACAAACAGTGCAGTGCAACAAGGTGTCATTGCCTGGTTTTACCATCCCTCCTGTTTTCTCTGTCCCCATATTCTTGTCTCGGGGAACCATGCCCCGACGCAGGGCTCCAAAAAGCCGCACCGTGGGCCTGATCTGTCAGGCTATGGCATAGTTGCTGATCAAGAGATGAGAGCCTCGGCTCACGCATGCGTATTCAGGCCAGGGTAGGGCAGAGCTGATTTTGAAGAAACGGACATGCAAGCGCGCCATCACAAGCCTGACGCTGCTGTTGGGTCTTTTCTCGACCCTTCACAGCCATGCTCGCCCCTGGCTTGAGCCCGGTGACATTCGCGCGCGCCACAGTGTGCAATGGCTTGCTGACCGTGGCTGCCTCAATATTCCTGCCAACACCTGGCCCATCATGTGGTCAGATCTCAGCCCGGCGCTGAGCAATGATGCCCCCGAGCACTGTCGCGACAGCATTGCCTGGCGTTACCTGCGCTTCGAGCGGGACTATCATATGACCGACCAGCCCCGCATCGAGTTGCGGGTTGCGAGCGCCAGCCGCGAACCGCTGCTGCGTGATTTTGGCGGCGGCCCCCGGGAAAAAGCCGAGGTCGGCGCGCGGCTGGAAATCATGACGAACCAGTTGGCCATCGGCCTCGCGCCCACCTATGTGCGTGACCCGCGTGACGGTGACCGCGTGCGTCTGGACGGGTCCTACCTGGCTGGCACAGCGGGCAACTGGGTGCTGGGGGCGGGCGCCATCGACCGCTGGTGGGGCCCCGGCTGGCACAGCGCTGCGCTGCTCTCCAGCAACGCCCGCCCGGTGCCGGGTGTGTGGCTGAACCGGCGCCGCAGCGAGGCGCCGGACTGGATCGGCCTGCGCTGGCTCGGGCCGTGGAATTTCGTTGCCTTCGCCGGGCAGATGGAGTCTGATCGATTCGTCAGCGAGGCAAAATTGATTGGTGCCCGCTTCAGCTTTCGGCCCTGGCAGTATCTGGAAATCGGCCTGATGCGCACCTTCCTGTGGGGCGGTGAAGGGCAGCGTGAATCCTGGAGTTCACTGCGCAACTGTACACTGGGTCAATCCAACGTTTACGGCGACACCGAAAACCCCTGTGACCAGATTGCCGGTGGCGATTTCAGGTTGTCGGTGCCCCTGGGCGGCACGACCCTGGGTTTTTATGGCGAAGTGATCGGTGAGGATGAGGCAGGCTTTTTGCCGTCACAGTTGTTCGGCACCTTCGGGCTGGATGGCGCGACACGTCTGGCAGGTGGCGAGCAGCGCTACTTTCTGGAATTTACCGACACGGTGGCAGGTGTCTTCTCCAGTGAAGAGCGAATGTCGGCCTACGAGCACAGCACATTTCGCACCGGCAATCGCTACAAGGGGCGCACCCTGGGCGCCACCTGGGAATCGAACTCACGTGTGTTTTCCCTGGGAGCAAACCAGTTTTTCCGGAACGGCAGTGATATTTCCGTGACCTACAGCAGGGCAGAGCTGAACAGACTTGATACACTGCGCGGTCGGCCCCCGGAGGCCGGCATTCCGGTGTTTGATGTGCCCTACGTGCAGGAAATCGATATCTATGCCGTGCGCTATCGGCGCCCGCTTCCGGTGGGGCGCCTGACGCTGTCGGGGTATCACACCAGTAAAGAGATCGAGACAGTGACCAGAACCTGGTCGCAAGGGACAGTAATGGCGGCCTGGGAGTTTCGCTTTGATTGACACGACATTGACCAAGACAGGGCGCACCCTGGTGGTGCTGGTGGCACTCGCCGCGCTGAGTGCCTGCACCGTCATACCCGGTTCGCACATTTCTTCATCGGGCAGCAGCCGCTGGTTTGATGGTGACAAGGACCGTGATGCCGTGCCGCCGGACGAAGTGCGCGTCTTCCCGATTCGTCCCGGCCTGGCAGCGCTGAGCCCCGCCGAGGTCGAGCCGACCCTGCCGGAGGTCCTCGAGAACACCGGTCACTACGACTACGTGGTGGGCGCCGGGGACGTGCTGAATATCACGGTATGGGACCATCCTGAGCTGACCATTCCCGCCGGCTCCATGCGCAGCCCCTCGGAGGCTGGTAACTGGGTCCACAACGACGGCACCATCTTTTATCCCTATGTCGGCGTCGTCGAAGTCGCCGGGCTGCGTGTCACGGAAATCCGCGACATGATTACCCGCCGTATCGCCCGGTATATCGAAGACCCGCAGGTGGACGTCACCGTGGCTGCCTTCCGCTCCCAGCGCGTTTACGTGGCGGGCAGCGTGCGTGAACCAGGCGCCTATCCGGTCACCAACGTACCGATGCGCCTGCTGGATGTGGTGAATGCCGCCGGCGGCGTGACCGAAGAGGCGGATTGGCGCAATGTGCAGCTGACCCGCGATGGCCGCGAATACCGGCTGTCACTGCGCGAAGTCTACGAGCGCGGCGATGCCCGCTACAACGTGCTGCTGAAAGCCGGTGATGTAGTGCACGTGGCGCGCGCCGATGACAACAAGGTCTTCCTGCTGGGCGAAGTGCGTAACCCGCAATCCCTGATGATGGGCCGCAACGGCCTGACCCTGGCTGAGGCGCTGTCCGAAGCCGGTGGCATCAATGAGCTGCAGGCGGATGCCACCGGCGTGTTCGTGATGCGCCGCTCGCCGGACGAAGCCGGTGTTATCGACCTGTTCCAGCTGAATGCGAAAGACGCCACAGCCCTGGTGCTGGCCGATGAGTTCGTGCTCAACCCCCGCGATATCATTTATGTGACCGCCGCACCGATTGCCCGCTGGAACCGCATCATCTCGCAGATTATGCCAACCATTCAGGGTGTCTACTTTGCCGCCCGGACCGAGCGGGAGCTGGATCGCTGATGTTCGAGCGTATTCTGGTGGTGTGCGATGGCAATATCTGCCGCAGCCCCACGGCGGCGGCGATGTTGCAGCGTGATCTGCCCGCCGGCAAGACGGTGACCTCCGCCGGATTGGTGGCGCTGGTTGAGCACGACATGGACACCACTGCCCGCGAGGTCGCTGCTGAACACGGACTTGCCTGCCCGCCGCACAGTGCGCGCAAGCTGACCCGTGAGATGTGTCGCGAGGCGGACATGATTCTGGTCATGGAAAACCGTCAATGGGATCGGCTTGCCAGTCTGGCCCCGGAGGCCAGCGGCAAGGCCTTCCTGCTCGGCAAATGGCAGGATAATCAGGAAATACCGGACCCATACAAACGCAGCCGCGAAGTGTATGAACAGGCTTATGAATTGATGACTCAGGGCGTTGCCGCCTGGGTCAGACGACTTGGTTGATCGGAGCACCGCATGACCCAGGATAACCGTCCCGCCAGCACCAGCGCCTCCCGCGCCACAGCGAGCACGGGCGAAGACGAAATTGATCTGACCCGCCTCTGGGCTTTGTTGGTGGACCATCGCTGGCAGATTGCTCTGATTGCTATTATCGCGCTGGTGATGGGGGCAACCTATGCCACGCTGGCAACGCCGATTTATCGTGCTGATGCACTGTTGCAGGTGGAAGCCCGGCAGTCCGGCATGCCGTTGATCGGTGACCTGTCCGAAATGTTCGGCAGTGAAAGTTCTGCGCAGACCGAAATTGAAATCGTGCGTTCGCGCATGGTGCTGGGCAACGCCAGTGACGAGCTGAAAGCGGACATTGATGTGCAACCGGCGGCGGCACCCCTTATCGGTCGCTTTACTGGCCCGAAACCGGCCGACAATCGCATGCTGTTTTCCGGTTGGGCGGATGCGGAACGCCAGCTCTGGATTGATCGCTTCGACGTGCCGGACTGGCTGCGTGGTGAAGAATTCGAGCTGCGGGTGCAGGACGACGGCGGCCTGGTCCTGACGTTGGCAGGCGAGGAAATGCTGCGCGGGCCGGCCGGTCAGACCTTGCGCTCCAGCGACGAGCGCGTCGTGTTGCATGTGGCCGAACTGAATGCGGCACCGGGCGAGCGCTTCAGCCTGACCAAACGCTCCCGCGCCAATGTGATTCGTAATCTGCAGGGCGTGTTGTCGGTGGCGGAGCGCGGCCGCAATACCGGCATCCTGACGTTGAGCATGACCGGCCCAAATCCCGCACGTGTTCAGGCCACCCTGGATGCGGTCGCACGCAATTATCTGATGCAGAACATTCAGCGCCGCTCTGCCGAGGCGGAGAAGAGCCTGGAGTTTCTGGATGAACAGGTCCCGGAAATTCGTGAAGAGCTCGAAGCGGCGGAGAAGCTGCTGAATGAATATCGCCTGGAAAGCGAATCGGTGGACCTGTCGCTGGAAACCAAAGCGGTGCTTGATCAGCTGGTGGAGCTGGAAGCACGCTTGAATGATCTGAAATTCAAGGAAAGCGAAGTGGCACGGCTTTACACCCGTGAACATCCGGCTTACCGCACGTTGCTGGAGCAACGGCGCAGCCTGGAAGAAGAGCGTGAGCGGCTGGATGGTCAGGTACGGAATCTTCCGGAGAAGCAACAGGAAATCCTGCGCCTGATGCGCGATGTCGAACTGAATCAGGAAATCTATCTGCAGCTGCTGAACCGGGCGCAGGAATTGCGCATCCTGAAGGCGGGCACTGTCGGCAACGTGCGGATTATTGACTCGGCGCAGGTTCAGCCTGAGCCAGTGAAGCCAAAGAAGACACTGATCGTTGCGCTCTCGACCCTGCTCGGCCTGATGGGCGGCGTCGGCATGGTGCTGGTGCGCGCCGTCTTCAATCGCGGCATCGAAAGCCCGGAACAACTGGAGCAGGAGGGCATCTCGGTATACGCCACGCTGCCCCTGTCCGAAGACCAGATGAAGAACGAACGCCTGCTGCAACGCATCAGCCGCAGACGGGGCACAACGCCCAAGCGCCATCATCTGTTGGCAGAAACCAACCCGGGTGATCTGACCATCGAGGCCCTCCGCAGTCTGCGCACCAGCCTGCACTTTGCCATGATGGAAGCGGACAACAACGTCCTGATGATTTCCGGCCCCAGCCCCAATGTCGGTAAATCCTTCATCTCCGCCAACCTGGCCATGGTGCTGGCGCAGATCGGCCAGCGGGTGGTGCTGGTGGATGGCGATTTGCGCAAAGGGCACATGCACAAATACTTCACCGGGGAGGCGAAACAGGGCCTGTCCACGTATCTGTCCGGCCAGAACACGCTGGAGGAGGTGCTGACCCCGACCGACGTCGACAATCTGTCTTTCATCTCCCGAGGCGAGATACCGCCGAATCCCGCTGAGTTGCTGATGCATCCGCGCTTCAAGGCGTTGATGGACACCCTGAGCAAGGACTACGACCTGGTGGTGATTGATACACCGCCAGTGCTCGCGGTGACCGACGCTGCGATTATCGGGCAGGTTGCCGGCACCGGCATGGTGGTGGCCCGCTACGGGCACAACTCGGTCAAAGAGATTGATCACACGCTGCGCCGCTTCGAGCAGAATGGCGTGACCATCAAGGGGTGCATCCTCAACGCGGTGGAACGCAAGGCCAGCAACGCGTATTCCTACTACGCGTACGAGTACAAATGATTGCGCCTACACAGGGCCCCATGGCTCTGCTAAATTGAGGTTCGGGCGCAACGGGTTCAAGGAGAGATCATGCAAGCCAAGATGGCACAGACCGGAAGCTGGTTCCTGATTCAGAGCAAACCCCGCCAGGGTACACGGGCCGAACAGAATCTGATTAACCAGGGCTACCGGTGCTACTTCCCCCGGATCTGCGTCGACCGCTTGCGCGGTGGTCGCCGCCAGCAGGTGAGGGAGGCACTGTTTCCCGGCTATCTTTTCGTGTACCTGCGCCCCGGGGCCGACAGCTGGCAACCGATTCGCTCTACCCGCGGCGTGCAACGCCTGGTGACCTTCGACAACAAGCCTGTGCCGGTTGCCGATGACATTATCAACAGTATTCGCGTTCAGATAGATCAGCGAGAAAGCGCCAGGCCGGCGCTGTTCCGTACCGGCGAGATGCTGCGCATTACCCGCGGCCCGTTTGCCGACGTGCAGGCCATTTTCCAGGGTTTCGATGGCGAAGAGCGGGTGGTGGTGCTGCTGGAGCTGATGCATCGACGCCAGCGCCTGGTCATACAGATGGCGGATGTCGCGGCGGGTTGATGGCCTTGCCTGACTGGCCGCTCAATTTGCCATTCTGTGAAAGACCGTGCCAGAATCTGTTCAATGACTGAACAGACAACAAAAACACAGCCCTCCGCCGAGCCATCGGCAACCACACACAGTGCCCTGATATCCGAGGATGCGCACCTGCGCCTGTTGCGCCTGATTGAGGAGGCCCCGGAGCTGTCGCAGCGCGAACTGGCCGAACGGCTGGGTGTCAGCCTCGGCAAAGTGAATTACTGCGTACGTGCGCTGGTGGAAAAAGGCTGGATCAAGGCCGAGAACTTTCGTCGCAGCAACAACAAGAAAGCGTACCTCTACAAGCTCACTCCCGGCGGCATCAAGGAAAAAGCCGCCCTGACGCTGCGCTTCCTGCGCCGCAAGGAAGCCGAGCACGACGCCCTGATCCGTGAAATCGCTGAACTCAGGGCGGAGCTCACGGCAAACCCGGGTCTGAAGCGTGACTGATCAATCACCCCGCCCGGGTCAACCCGCCCAGGCCCGCAAGTAGGCTGCCACAGCGTCCGCCACCCCTTGGCTGGCGACCAGGTTGTCCTTACCGGCATCCCGTAACAGCCCCGGCGTTGGGAGGCCCCCTTCGGACAGCAGCTGTGTGATGGCCTCGCGTACCGGCGCCTTGCCCTGATCGCGGCTGAACCCGAATACCGCGCGACGCTGCTCGCCCCCCTGAATGGACCAGGTTAGCGAGAGCATGGCGGTGAAGAAGGTGCGCCCTGACAGGTCAGCGGCCTGCGCCTGACGAATTTCCTCGGCATCGAATAGTGTCAGGTCGATACCTCGCAAATCCGTCAGCGGCACCTCTGCCAGCACGGCGTTCAGATCGTTCCACGGTATTCCCTTGATGGGGCCCTCGCAGACCTGCTTGTCCGCCCGGCACAACACTATCGTTGCCGGTGACAGCAGCGCGACGCAGCAGGCATGGCGCAAGTTCTCGGGTGGCTTCTTTGCCAGCACAGGCTCACCACGGCGGTTAAGCAGCGCCTGCCCTGATGCATCCAGCCGTTCGGTACCGCGGTAATACATCAGTGGCAGGCAGATCTGGCTGAAGCCGTAGTCGCGCCAGCGCCAACGCCGTAGCGTGGTGCGCAGACCACCAAACAGCACCATCAGTGGCCCCAGCACCCCGAAAAGCAGTGCCCCGGTCAGCCAGAGGCCATGATCAAAACCCAGAAAAAAACCGACAACGAGCAATAGTGCCCAGACGAACACAATACTGCCCAGCAATGGCAGGAAATGACCCAGATACCGCATGACGCCCTCCGTCCCCGTTCAGATCACCCTGAGAGGGACAGCATGCCTGATTTCTGCACACGTCAGCCAATATGCCTTTTCCGGGGGAATAGGGTTATTATGTGCGAGGGCGAGGTTTGGCACCAAAATGTAATGGCGAAATTGTAAATTTCAGCTTGTATTGCTCTTGTAATCGGGGGATCAGTGAAAAGGGCGTTGCGAAAATTTACCCAAGGTATTTTAAAATTGGTGCGGTATGTGACATCCCCGCTCCGAGCCAGGCCGCATGTCATTATTGCCGGGACACAGAAAGGTGGCACAACCAGCCTGTTTGATTACCTTTCCCAGCATCCGGAGATGGCACCCAGCTTCCGAAAAGAGGTGCACTTTTTCGATGGCGGGTTGAACCCGGCGGTGGACCGGTATAAGAAAGGCTTGCGCTGGTACCGTGCCAACTTTCCGCTGGCTGCCGCCGTTGCTGACAAAGTGGTCTATGAAGCCTCGCCGTTATACCTCTTCTCGCCGGTTGCGGCACCGAGAATACAGAAGGCATTTCCAGACACCAAAATTATCATCCTGTTAAGAAACCCTGTTGAGCGCGCCATCTCCCATTATTTCCACCAGAAAAGAAAGGGCCGGGAGACCCGGGAAGCAGACGAGGCCTTGCTGGACAACGAAGATTTCGTGCGCCAGGCGCTCGAATCGGGCGATTTCAAGAATTATGATTTCATCAAGAAATCATACAAGGCGCGGGGCAAGTATTACGAACAGCTCAAGCGCTACTATGAGCTTTTCCCGAGCGAGCAGATACTGGTGCTATCCAGCGAGGAGTTCTTCGCAGAGCCAGACCGCGTGCTGAGCGAGGTGTTTCGATTCTGCGGTGTGAAGGAAGACGTCTCCATTGACAATACCGTCGCCAGAAACGTTGGCGTTAACAGGGAAGCGGTGGACCCTGAGGTTTACGATTATCTTGTAGATTACTTCGCTTCGGAGAAAGACCAGGTGGCTGCTCTCGTTGGCAGACGATTCAACTGGTAAAGGCCTGACCCCAAACCCCCGCCACCCAATCCAATCCGCCAATCACCTGCACCTCCTCACCCAATGCCAAGCAAGCTTTGCATTTTCCGAAAGTGCCAAGTAAGCTTGGCATATGATCAATCACATACGTGCCCTGCGCAAAGCACGCCAACTGACCCAGGCAGAACTGGCCGAGCAGATGGAGGTGTCCCGCAATACGATCAACTCCATCGAAATGGGGCGCTATATCCCGTCGCTGCCACTGGCCCTGGCGCTGGCGCGTTTTTTTGGCAGGCCCGTAGAGGAGGTGTTCGATGATCAGAGCGGCTGAATCCCGCCACGGCAACAAACCCCTGTTGGTGCCCGTAACCGCCCTGGTGCTCGGGGCAATCATGTTTCTGACGGCCTGGCTGGCCGCCGGTGAGCCCGTGGTTGGTCTGGTGATGCTGGGCATCATGCTGGCGTATGCGGCTGTGATGCGCTTCGGCCAGCGCTTCGAGGCCGTGCAGATACTCAGCAACGAACCACCCCTGGACGAACGCCATGCGCAGATCCAACTGCGCGCCGTAGCCACGGCCTATTACATGGTCCTGGTGGTGGCACTGGCCGGAGCACTTTGGGAAGTGTCCCAAAGCCAACCCGGCGCATTCACGCTGATCTGCTCGGTGGGTGGTCTGACGCACATGATCTCCGCGGTGATGTTGCGCCGCAGGGTCTGATCAGATCAGCGTGGTGGTGCGCCGGTGCGCTTCGCTGCGCTCAGCACACCCTACGTATTCCACACGCCCACCCCGTAGGGTGTGCTGAGCCAAAGGCGAAGCGCACCGCACCGCACCGCACCGCACCGCACCGCACCGCACCGCACCGCACCGCACCGCACCGCACCACACCACACCACACCACACCACACCACACCACACCACACCACACCACACCACACCACACCACACCACACCACACCACACCACACCACACCACACCACACCACACCACACCACACCACACCGCGCCGCACCGCACCGCACCGCACCGCACCGCGCCGCACCGCACCACACCGCACCACACCGCGCCGCGCCGCGCCGCACCATCTACCACACCGCCACTTACCGAACGCCCCACCAACTTCAATACACCTACAAATCCTTAATCCCTGGCTGACAGACAGCCATATCCGTCTCTGAGAAGGTATCAATCCGACGCCATACTGTTCCAACAGTATTAGTCTATATTTTGTTCATTTTATGTAGATGCAAAAAACATGGATGTTACGTATGATGAGGACAAGAGTCTCCGGAATACGCTGGAGCTTCGACCTCGTTCATCATTTCGAGTGGGGCTCGGCTCTGATGAGGGAGGACAAGCGGCGTAATTATGGTGAGCCCAGATACGTCGCGATGGGACCGATTTACGAGAGACTTCATGTGCTGGTTTTCCCCCGAGAGGTAAACAGATATGAGCGCCAGAAACCCCGACACTGAGCCCCCCGATGACACCAACCCGGAATGGCAAGACAAGGATTTTGCTGCTGCGCGCCCCGCGGGCGAAATACTGCCCGGTCTGTTCGGCAAGCCTCAGACTGACGCGATGCTGCGCCCGCGTCGAGGTCGCCCCCCGGCCACGCATCGCAAAGAGCAGGTGAGCCTGCGTCTGGATCCGGATGTCATTGAGGCATTCCGCGCCACCGGCCCGGGTTGGCAAACACGGATGAATCAGGCGCTCCGAGACTGGCTGAGCGAACATCACAGGCCCTGATCCAGGAGCATACTGCGAATGGGTGCCCGGTTGGCAGGCACGCGCGAACCGCCCCCAGACCGTAAAATTCCCGCACAAGCGCACCTGGCGCACACCACCAGCCCACCCGGACCGCTACACTCCACTCGCCTTCATTCGGCACCCGAACACACCTCGCACGCCCGTGCAGAGAAGTTGAAGTCCGTCACACTTTCATCCAGACTTCACATTTGTGTTCAACCATTGAACAGATAGGTGGTCTACTCCGTGTCTGCTGTCCCTCACAGGGCATACCGGACCACGGGGCACCCACCCGTATGACGGCCGAAAAGGCCACGCCATCAGGGAAAGGCGACAAATCCTGGGGCGGTAGCGTGTCTGAAGACTCTGCATTGCTGGGCCGGGGTGGCAATTCCCCGGTGGCGACTAAACTTGGCCGTAATGAGTCGTATTTGGTTGCCGTCGCTATAAACTGTGATCAGCTTTCAAGCGGTCAAGAGGCAGTTCCGCTGCTCGCTTCCGCAATTTTTAGCCCGTCCGGATGATACAAAAATTGATCAAAGATATAGCGAGGGTTTTAGGTAGTGGAGTGGGGGCGCAAGCTATATACCTATGCGCGTTGCCGCTAATTGCGAGGCTCTATGGCCCTAGTGAATACGCGCCATATGGCATCTTCGTTGCGCTACTAAACCTTTCTGTTATCGGCCTGACTTTGAAATGGGAGATAGCTTTAGCCTACAAAAAGGAAAGCAAAGAAATAGAGGCATTTGTAAACTCATTTTGGGTGCTGATTCTCTTTGCCACGTTCTTGGGAGCGGGGGCGCTTTCCCTTTCTTTTTTCTTATTAGATCCATATAAGTTTAAGTTTGCTCTTTATATTCTGATAAGTGCAGTAACCCTGGCCATCTATAACTTGCTTGAAATGTACTTGGTAAAGGTTCGGGAGTTTTTGCTCCTTGCCGTGTCAAGATTTTGCAAGGTTATATCATTGGTTGGTCTCCAGCTCCTTATTCCAGCAATAATGGGAGAGTCGTCCTGGGATATGCTTGTGGTATCGCATTTTATTTCAATGTCACTAGGGGTGATTATTCTTTTTCTAATGGGCAGTCGGTCGCGTTTCATAGCAGTAAAAATACTTCCAAGCAGAAGAGTAAATATAAAAGAGTCAATCAGAGAGTTTAAGGCTGAACGCACCCATTTATACTTTAACGCACCGCAAGCCTTCCTGAACTCGCTGTCCAAAACCATGCCCTACTTGGTTCTTCCTGCTGCCGGAGGCGCTTCGATTATAGGTATTTTCTCCATGGCCGATAGGCTCATTAGGGCGCCCTTGAGTGTCGTAAGCAACACGATAAAGCAAGTGGTCACCGTCAGTGCCGGAGTGGACTTGAAGGAAGCATACCTAAACACCAGAAAGATGGTTTTTGCTATAGCCATCGTGTCTCTGCCTCTGCTGATGGTGTCATATATATATATAGACATGTTGGCTGAATGGATATTTGGGCATGATTGGCGGGGGTTGGGAACGGTGATCTGGTACTTATGCCTGTACGCTGTAGGTTCGACTTTGGCATTACCATACTTGGCCATAAACAGGGCTTTAAAATATCATAAAGCTCTGGCGATGTACGAGCTGCTCTCAATGGTGTTGAAGGCTTTGACGCTCGCGCTGGTAGCCTTCAATCTCGGTACACTTGCGGCGATTAAGGTATACGGGGTCCTATGTCTTCTCATTTATCTGACCTTTGCCATTGTCTCGGATTTCGCGGTTGCGAGAAAAATTAAGCTGCAATGAAAGGTAAAGTATGAAACTAGCATATATATTCACTGCCTTCCCTGTTCGCAGTCAGAGTTTTGGAGTTAGCGAGCTAAAGTCCTTGGATAAGGTGGGGTGCCGCGTCGATATATACAGGCAAGAAGATAAGTGGCCAGTCGAGGGTTTCGGTATTGAGGGTCTATCGCTCCAAAAGATCAGGTTAGGTGAGAAGTTAAGGAGTCTGTTCTCTCCGTTATTTATTCTGATGATGCTATTCTCATTAAAGTACAGCAAGAAGCCTGTTGAGCTTATCAGGGCGATTATACTGATTCCTTCGTCGTTGGCTATAGCAAGGAGAATAGTCTCGGAAGAATATGATGTAATCCATTTGTTTTGGGCCCACTACCCCTCCCTTGTTGCGTATGCAATTAAAAATTTGAAAAAGGGAGAAACGAAATTCACTACATTCTGCGGCGCTTACGATATGACAAGTGAGTACGGCTTGTCGAGATGGTCAACAAGCAACGCAAATGCAGTTATCACACATTGCAATGCGAGTCGCGATTATCTCCAGGAGAAATGGGGGGTGAAGTCGGAAGTTTTCTACAGAGGGGTTAATTTACCGGGTAATAACGCACGCACGGTTCCTAAAAGTAAATCCAGGAAAGTGATAGTTGCATCCAGGCTTATTGAGCCTAAGAGAGTTGATTTGGCAATAGATTTCTTTGTTAATCTAAAAAAAGTATGGAAGGATGCAGAGTTGAATATATACGGCGATGGCCCATTGAGAAAAGATCTTGAGATATATGCCAGCAAGCAAGGTCACGCGGGCGACATAAATTTTTTCGGTTACATAAGTCAAGATAAGCTGATAGGAAAGTTCATGGAAAGCTCCGTTATCATCCTTGCCTCAGAAAGTAAGTCAGAAAGACTTCCTAACGTGATAAAAGAAGCAATGATGGTAGGCTGCATCCCTATTTCATCACGAAGCGAAGGGATATCTGAACTTATAGCAGATGGAGAAGATGGCTTTATTGTTGATGCGGATTTGTTTCGGTTTCCTGATGTGGCGAAGAGGGTCGCCCAAGCTATTGATGAAAAGGAGGGTGAAATCAGGACCAGGAGTAGAAATAAAATAGTTTTTTTATTTAACAATGAATTGATAGCAAAGAGGAAGGTTAGACTATGGAAAGAGGTATGTAATGAATCAGCCTGATCGGAGAAAAAATATATGGCTTCATGGGTCATATTTTGGTTCCAATTTCGGTGATCTTCTTCTTGTTAGTGAGGCAAGGAAGTTAATTTCAGAGCAAGGGAATAGTTCGGTAGCCTTACCTTTCTGTGCCCCTTCTTCGCTCCGTGCCATGAATGTCTCTAGAGGATGGGGTGGCCTTATTAGTAGCCCTGAACGAGTGGTATTCTGCGGTGGAGGCTACTTTGGTGAGCCCGGTAAGAGTATAGATGAATGGACTCGCCGGTTCAATTATAGGCATGGTGTTGCTCTTTGGGCTGCGATGGAGAAAGCCAAGAGACCCCCAATAGCAGTGGGTATAGGCTTCGGACCAATATCCGCTACAAAAATTAGGGATAAGGTCGTGAGAGCTTTGAGCGCATGTGAAATATGCCACTTTAGAGACGAAGAGTCATTGCATTATTTCGAGAAGTACGGAGGTCGGGTTTCGGATGGGATGGCTGTAACTACGGATCTTGCGATTGGTTTGCACGGCACGAGCATCGAAAGCCCACAGAAAATTGAGCAGCTTCATCGTAAGGGAGTCAGGGTAGGCCTTATCCACCTTGTCGATAAGTATGAGGAGAAGTCGCACCTGCTCTCAATTATTAGCGCAATGATCGAGCTAATAAAGCAAAAAGGAGATGATTGGCGTTTCTTTGTGATAATGGATGGGAAGGGGCGTGGCTACAGTAAGACGAAGCAGGAAAGAGCAGCGGATTACCTTTTGGAGTCTGCGCTATCATGCGGTCTTGAGGTAGGGAAAATTAATTTTGAAGACTGTGACACAACAATGGCTTACTTGGCTAACGCTGATTATGTACTTACTTCTAAATTGCATGTCGGCATCGTTTCATCGGCATTTGGGAGAAATGTTTGTGCTATTCCTTATCATCCTAAGACGCCAAGGTTCTATAGGCAGATGGATGAGGCTTGGAGGTGTTTCTCGTCCCTCGACTGGAGACCGCAGAGTATTCTTGAGCACGCAAAGAGTGTGCTAGAAAGTAACTGTCCGGTGAAGATTCCTCAGGCTATGCTTGATGCGGCTGATAGGAACAAAGCGGCCCTCTTCTCCATATAGTGTGCGAGATATTCATGGAGATACTCCTTGTAATTTTAGTTTTCTTTTTTTCCATACTCGTGGGCGCACGAGGTGTGGCTCGCGATCACTACAACATGATCGCTATGATTCCGTTCTTAACGGCTGCGTGGGGTATTGTCCCGGCTTATCTGTATATCAACGGCTTCCATGAAGATTTCTTGGGGTATGGATTTCAGAATATTGATATATCGAGACGTGATAACTATGAAGCTAGAATGGCGCTGGTGAAATTATGTTTTATTTGCTTATGTTTTTCTATGTCCGCATTTCTTGTTACGTACTCACGAAATCTAAATCTGAGAAATTCAGTCGCTGATTTGGGTGGCTATAAAGTAAATCTTTTCCCTGTGTTTGTGGCCGTTTTTATATGGCTGGCAAATCTTGCGTATGTCTCGGAATTTTCTCCAAGTGGCTTGGTTAGAATATTTTCGCCAGCATATTTTGAAGACAGAAAATTTTCAAACTACATAGTTCGTGGGATTCACGTATATTTGCCGATTGCAATTGCGACAGTATTTCTGATAGCAAAACGACCGGCTCGCACACCATATATTCTCATTTCTGCTTTAGTCTTTCTAGTGCTTGTAGGGACTGGGCAGAGAAGGGAATTGATAGTTTGGCTTTTTTATTGGGCATTGCTGTCTTCCACTGTTTATGGGAAAACAGTAAATATAAGCATCGTGAAAGCATCATTCATCTCTATGTCTATACTTGTTCTATTCGTAATACTGTGGGCTATAAGAGTTTATGTTACAAACCTGTTCAGAGGGGAGGTTGTCGATCCGTTTTCGATTAGATCACCGGGTCAAGTCCTTTTTGGGAGTGCTGCGAGTGGATTTTCAACATTCCTAATTGTAATGGATTATACTGATCAATTTGGGGTTCAATGGTTCTATTCAATCATCCAGGGTTTGGTTTCTCCCATCCCCAGATTTATGTGGGAAGGCAAGCCAGTTGCTGCGGATGGGATAATTCAGTTGTACTCCGGCATGCGTGCCAGCCCATCCCTGTTTTGGTTTGGGGATTTATATTTTTCCTTTGGAGCGCTCTCCTACTTTTTTGCTTTTCTTTCTCCATTTACTATTTCATTCTTGGCCAAGTCCTCTATGTCGGTTCGCTCGGGAACCCTGTTTCCTGTTGGAATATGGATGTCATCAGGATTTATTACTTTATTTAAGAACGGCATCGGAACTTATCTGGCTAGCAGCCTAATGTTCTTCATATTCTGTGGAACCCTTTTCCTTTTTTCATTGCGTAAGGTATAGCGACTATGGCTATAGACTCCGACGATGAGAGTAAAGTTAAGATTCTTGGTCGCGATTGCTTCTTCATTGGTGTGGGGCCGACGAAAACATGTACTAGCTGGATGGATCAGATGTTCCGGCAGCATCCGGAAGTTGATTTGCCCATGCATGTAAAAGAAACTTTCTTCTTTTCATCAGAAAGCCAAGGCGGGCTTGATCGCTACGAGACCCTTTATGGGGATGCCTCGGGAAAGGTGGCGGGGGAGTTTGGACCCACATACTTCTCAGATAACCGAGCGATTCAGGCAATCAAGAAAATTGACAATGCAAAGATTATAATTAGTTTGAGAGATCCTGTCGAAAGGTCCGTCTCTCACTTTCTTCATAGCTTTGCCAAGGGAAGAGCAAAAAAGATAGATCCTGACTTCTTTAGTAACCCAAATGTTTATAGATCAAGTTTCTATTGTTATTGGGTAAAGAGATGGATTGAGGCAGTGGGAGAGGAAAATGTAATATTGATTGATTCCAGAATGGTGGCCGATTCTTATACTTCTGTTCTTTCGGGAATCTCTTCTTTTATCGGAGTTTCAGATATACCGTGGACGTCGCCCGAGAAGCGGGTTGGCGAGGGTATATCACCGCGGTTCCCGATTTTGTCAAAATTTATGGCTGGTGCGGCCTCTGTATTTCGAAGCTGGGGGTTCCATAAATTCGTCAATTTAATGAAGAAAATTGGTTTGAAGGGTGTGGCATTTAAAAATGGAAAGGTTTCGTTTGAGGAGGCGGGTGTCGATACGAAATTTCTTGAGTTCCTTCGGAATGAATTTGAATCAAGCATAAAGTTTTATTCGGATATCTTCGATGATGGGACGGGTTTTGCTTCTGGAAATAAAGCAAATGCTCTGTTGGATTTAATGTATGAGCAAAGTCCTGATGCCGTGGCCATCCCGGAAAAGGTGTTGCGATGAAAATTATTTACCTGCATCAATACTTTGTGACACCCTCAATGTCTGGAGGTACGAGATCATACGAGATGGCTCGTAGACTGGTTGCCAAGGGCCATGATGTTCATATAATCACTAGTTGGCAAGGTGATACCTCCAGAAAAGGTTGGTCCTCTGAGAAAATTGAGGGTATCAATGTTCATTGGCTGCCCGTCCACTACTCAAACCATATGAGCTATTCCGACCGAATGAAAGCGTTCGCGCGTTTTGCGATGCGTGCAGGCCCGAAGGCTGTGCAGATAGGAGGGGATGTTGTACTAGCGACAAGCACTCCTCTCACAATAGCGTTGCCGGGCGTTTATGCAGCGAGACGTTTAAAGGTTCCCATGGTGTTTGAAGTTCGTGATCTGTGGCCGGAGCTGCCCATTGCAATGGGCGCAATTTCTCATCCTTTGGCTATCTACTTGGCTGGCAAGCTCGAAAGATTCGCTTACTATAATTCAAAGAAGATAGTGGCTCTTTCTCCAGGGATGGCTGAAGGGATAAAAAGAGCGGGGTACCCAGAAAGCGAAATATACGTTATACCCAACAGCTGCGATACTGATTTGTTCAAGAGCAATGATGATTCTGGGGGGGGGTGTTTTTTTTCCTCTCTTATCGGTAGGGAGTGCAAAAAAGTCGTTCTTTATCCTGGAACTTTGGGTCACATAAATGATGTTGGTTATTTGGTTGATATTGCTGCTTCTGTGGTTAATATTGATAGTGAGATTGATTTTTTTGTCATTGGGGATGGTGCTCAGAAAGAGAAAATAATAAATAAGGCGAAAGAGATGGGGGTTCTGGGTGTGAACTTTCATTTGTTTGAAAGCATGCCAAAGAAGGACCTTGTTTCGGCATTCAGAGACGCAAGTATCGTTGCCTCTCTTTTCCTTCCACTTCCGGAAATGGAGTCGAACTCCGCCAATAAATTTTTTGATGCGCTGGCGTCAGGCACCCCAGTGATGATCAACTATAGGGGTTGGCAGAAGGAAATCCTGAAGAATAGCGGCTGTGGACTGGTTCTTGACCGAAATGTTAGTAAATCGGCGCAAGATCTTGTGGATTACTTGGCTGATTCAGAAAGCATGGAAAAGGCGTCAGTGTCGGCATTATCATTGGCTAACGGAGAGTTTAATAGAGATGCCTTGGCCATTCAGTTAGAAGCTGTAATTGTTAGTGCAGTCCAGGAAGGTGTTTGAATGATTAAAAGAAGTATGGATATTCTCGTGAGCGGCCTAGCATTGATAGGCCTGTTTCCGCTTCTGCTTATCGTTGCATTATCGATAGTTATTTTTCTTGGGAAGCCGGTTCTTTTCTGCCAAATTAGACCTGGTCTATCGGGCAGGCCTTTCCGAATGATTAAGTTTCGAACCATGACAGATTTGCGCGATGATAAAGGTTTGTTTCTTCCAGACTCAGAGCGCATTACCCGATTGGGGCGCTTTCTTCGCTCTACGAGCATAGATGAGCTGCCTGAGCTTCTAAATGTTCTCAGAGGAGATATGAGTTTGGTCGGCCCTCGCCCCCTTTTGATGGAGTATCTTCCGCTTTACTCCCCGTCACAAGCCCGCCGACACGAGGTACGACCGGGCGTCACGGGTTGGGCTCAGGTTAACGGCCGGAACGCCATAAGCTGGGAAGAGAAATTCAAGCTGGATGTCTGGTATGTTGATAACCAGTCATTGTGGCTGGATATCAAGATACTGTTCCTGACGGTCAAAAAAGTGCTGGTGCGAGACGGCATATCCGCAGAGGGCGAAGCAACCATGTCAAAGTTTACCGGTAGCAAGGAATGAAGAAGCTTGCGGTGCTTGGCGCCAGCGGCCACGGCAAGGTGGTTGCAGACTGTGCCGAGGAGGCGGGTTGGCAACAGGTGGTGTTCTTCGATGATGCCTGGCCGACCCTCAATGCCAACAGCCATTGGCACGTTCAGGGGGATTCAGCCGCGCTGCTGGCATCCCTGGCGGATTTCGATGGTGTTGTCGTGGCCATTGGCAATAACGCGGCGCGCCATACGCGGATTGCAGAGTTGCTGGACTCTGGGGCGGCGCTGGTGTCACTCCGGCATCCGGCGGCCTCGATCAGCCGGTATGCATCAATAGGCATGGGCGTGGTTGTTTTTGCCGGCGCTGTCGTCAATGCCGACACCATCATAGGTGACGGCGCCATCATCAACACGGGTGCAACGGTGGATCATGATTGTGTGATTGGCCCTGCTGCACATATCAGCCCGGGTGCGAATCTGGCCGGTGGTGTGTCCGTCAGTGAGCGAGCCTGGGTGGGTATCGGTGCGGCGGTCAAACAGTTGGTGAAGATCGGTGCAAATGCCACCGTTGGTGCAGGCGCCGTGGTGGTGCGTGATGTACCGGATGATGCGGTTGTGGTGGGTAACCCGGCGCGGCCGCTTTATCAATGAATTGCGAGATGTAGTGATGTTGAACACCCCCTTTTCCCCATGGCCGTCATTTACCCCGGAAGAAGCTGAGGCCGTGCAGCGCGTATTGCTCTCCAACAAGGTCAACTACTGGACCGGCCAGGAGGGCAGGGCGTTCGAGCGTGAATTTGCAGCCTTTACCGAGTGCGAATACGCCGTGGCAGTGGGCAATGGCACTCTGGCGCTGGATCTGGCACTCAAGGCGCTGGAGATCGGCCCTGGCGATGAGGTGGTGGTGACGCCCCGTACGTTTCTTGCCTCGGCGTCTTCCATTGCCTCTGCCGGGGCCGTGCCGGTGTTTGCGGAGGTGGATGCTGATTCGCAGAACATTACGGCGGCAACGATTGCCGCTGTGTTGTCACCGCGTACCCGCGCGGTGATCTGCGTGCATCTGGCCGGCATGCCCTGCGACATGGACCCGATCATGACGCTGGCCAATGAGCACGGATTGAAAGTGATCGAAGATTGCGCCCAGGCGCATGGGGCCCGTTATCGCGGCAAGCCGGTGGGTAGCATCGGCCATATCGGTGCCTGGTCCTTCTGCCAGGACAAGATCATGAGCACCGGCGGTGAGGGGGGCATGGTCACCACCAATGACCGTGCGCTCTGGTCCCGCATGTGGAGCTACAAGGACCACGGTAAAAGTTGGGAGGCGGTGTACGAGCGCGAGCATCCCCCCGGCTTTCGTTGGTTGCATGAAAGCTTCGGCACCAATTGGCGCCTGACGGAAATGCAGTCGGCCATCGGGCGCATTCAGCTCCAGCGCATGCCCGCCTGGCAGTCTGCTCGCCTGAATAACGCGAACCGCATATGGCAAACCGCAGCAAAGTGCCCGGGCCTGCGTGTGCCTGCGATACCGGCATGGGCCACCCATGCGGCCTACAAGTGCTATGTCTTCGTGGTGCCGGAGAGGCTGGCCGACGGCTGGTCGCGTGACCGCATTCTTCAGGAAATCAGTGCCCGTGGGGTGCCGTGTTTTTCCGGCAGTTGCTCCGAGGTGTACCTGGAGAAGGCCTTTGATGGAACGGGCTTCCGCCCCGAAGCACGTTTGCCCGTCGCTCGCGAACTGGGCGAAACCAGCCTGATGTTCCTGGTGCATCCCACCCTGACCGAAGCGGAAATGGCCCTGACGTGCCGGGTGTTGGAAGCGGTGATGGGGGAGGCTGGGTTGGGGTGAATGGGCTGGTTGTTGGGTTTGGTGCGCTTCGCCTTGCTCAGGACACCCTACGGGGGGCGCAGCCTTATCGTAGGGTGTGCTGAGCAAGGCGAAGCGCACCGAGCCGCACGCATCGGCCCACACCGGCCCACCGCACCGTCCCACCTGAAATCTCACGCCCAACTACGGCATCGGCTGACAAGGATTTCAGCCGGGGCGTACAGCCCGCTTCTATTTAATCGCATAGGCTCATTTGAGATGGAGGTGCGGAAACGCCGCATTATAGCTTGAATACTATATAGGTCTTTTGCTATATTCAGGGATGAAATGGTATGTGGCGTGTGGAGACGACGGACATATTTGATCGTTGGTTTGACCATCTGGATGAAAAAGACAGGGTCAATGTGCTTGCAGGTATGCTGGTGCTGAGCAGAAAAGGGCCGATGTTATCCCGCCCGTATGCAGACACTGTCAAAGGCTCTGAATATTCGAACATGAAAGAATTGCGCATTCAGAGTAAGGGCGTTCCGATCAGGGCATTCTTTGCGTTCGATCCGCAAAGAAGCGCAATTCTACTTTGTGCAGGCAAGAAGAGCGGCCGGAGCAAGCGCTTTTACGATGAGATGATCCTGCTCGCAGATCGAGCATACCGTACGCATTTACGTCAGCTTGATGAAGGTGATTAACATGGCCAGAACATTGAACGAGATTCTGGAATCGGAGAAACCTGAAGTCGTAAGGAAAGCGGGCGAGAAGGCGGATGCCATCATACTGGATATTCATTTGGCAGAAATTCGCACGCTGCTGGCAAAGACGCAGGTAGACGTTGCCCAGGCGCTTGGTGTCAAGCAGCCAACGGTGGCTGGGATGGAGCGCAGCGGCCAGGATCTGCGACTTTCTTCGCTCAAGCGGTATGTAGAGGCATTGGGAGGCAAGGTGTCAGTGGACATCGAGCTGCCCGATGGCGGGCATCACAGTTTCTCACTTTGAAGGTTGTGCGGCGCCTTTGCCCCTCGCCCGCGAACTGGGCGAAACCAGCTTGATGTTCCTGGTGCATCCCACCCTGACCGAAGCGGAAATGGCCTTGACGTGCCGGGTGTTGGAAGCGGTGATGGGGGAGGCGGGGTTGGGATGAATGCGGTATCGGCTGACAGGAATTTCAGCCGGGGCTTACAGCGCTCTATTCGGTAAACACACAAACTGGCTCCCTCATACAGCGCCTTCGGTGGCTGGATATATGGTAACGAATAGGTTACTATCGTAGGGGTGTGAATGTGGATACTGGAAGAGTATCTCGACGCTCAGAAGAGGTCGCCATTTGCCAGTTGGTTCAACAGCTTGCCGGCCACTGAGGCCGCTCGTGTAGCGCATGTGCTGGCGAGGATGGAAGCTGGAAATTTCGGTGACACTAAGTCGGTAGGCGAAGGTGTGCAGGAACGCCGTATTCATACCGGGCCTGGATATCGGGTTTATTTCGCTCATGCATCGGGGCGTGTCGTGTTGTTGCTGGGTGGTGGGTCCAAACGGCGGCAGCGCTGGGACATCACGCAGGCTAAGGCGCGTTGGCGCGACTATATTCAGCGTAGCAGCGGAGAGTAAGCATGGCACTGACGAAGGCATTCCGGGAAACCGTGCGCGCTCGCGCGCAAGACGATGCAGCGTTCCGCAGGGCACTGCTCACTGAGGCGGGAAGCGCTCTCGTGCAGGGCGATGCAGACGGCGCCCGTGCGCTGTTGCGCGACTACATCAATGCCACCATGGGCTTTGAAGCACTCGCCCACGCCAGCGGCATTGCTGTGAAAAGCCTGCATCGTATGTTTGGCGCCCAGGGTAACCCCACATTGGGCAACCTCACGCGGGTGCTCCAGGTGCTTAATGAACAAGAGGGCATTATGCCGGATGTCTCGGCCCGGCCGATTGAGGCTTGATCCGTTGGGGAGCTCCGGTGTGTATCGGGGTGAGGCCCAAGCATGTGCTGTATGATCTCAAGTATGTTCTGCCGAGAACGACGGTGGACCTGCGCCTTTAATGAAGACTGAGGGCAACATGAAAATTCTGGTTACCGGCAACGCCGGCTTCATCGGCTTCCACACGGCGCGGCGCTTGCTGGAGCGGGGCGACAGTGTCGTTGGCTTCGATGTGGTCAATGACTATTACGATGTGGCCATCAAGGAAGCCCGGCTGAAGATTCTGGAAGAGACTGCGGCACGCACTGGCAGTGAGTATGCCTTTGTGCGGCAGGATCTGGCGGATCAGCAGGCGGTGAATGCGGCCTTTGCCGAGCACAAGCCGGATCGGGTGATCCACCTGGCGGCACAGGCGGGGGTGCGGTATTCCATTGAAAATCCCCATGCCTATGTACAAAGCAATCTGGTGGCGTTTACCAATATTCTGGAGGCGTGCCGCCAGGGCGGGATTGAGCATCTGACCTATGCCAGCACCAGCAGCGTGTATGGCGCCAACACCAAAATGCCGTTCTGCGAACATGACAGTGTGAATCATCCGCTGCAGTTCTATGCCGCCACCAAGAAAGCCAACGAACTGATGGCGCATAGCTACAGTCATCTGTTCCGGCTGCCCACCACCGGGCTGCGTTTCTTCACGGTCTACGGGCCCTGGGGCCGGCCGGATATGGCGTTGTTCCTGTTCACCCGCAAGATTCTGGCGGGGGAGCCGATTCCGGTCTTCAATCACGGCAATCACACCCGTGATTTCACCTATGTGGACGACATCGTCGAGGGGGTTATCCGCGCCAGTGACGACATCGCCCAGCCGAATCCGGACTGGAACAGTGATACACCGGACCCGGCGACCAGTAGCGCGCCGTACCGGCTCTTCAATATCGGCAATAACAACCCGGTGAAGCTGTCGACCTATATCGAGGCATTGGAAGAGGCGCTGGGCAAAGAAGCCATCAAGGAACTGCTGCCACTGCAACCCGGTGATGTGCCGGACACCTACGCAGACTCGTCTGCGCTGGAGCAGGCGGTGGGCTACAAGCCTGCCACCCCGGTCAAAGAGGGCGTGGCGAACTTCGTTGCGTGGTACAAGACTTTCTACAGCTAACACTTCTGGGAAACACATGCATTTTGATATTTTCAACGGCGATGCCGACGGCCTGTGCGCATTGGTGCAGTTGCGCCTGGCGGAACCGAAAGACAGCACGCTGATTACCGGGGTGAAGCGCGATCTGGCGCTGGTGCAGCAGGTGCCTTTGCGTGAGGCCAGTGGCGTGACGGTGCTGGATGTGAACTTCGCGAGTAACCGGGATGCGGTGCAGGCGCTGCTGGCGCAGGATGTGCCGGTGTTTTATGTGGATCACCACAACCCCGGTGGTGACTTGCCGGTGCATCCGCAGTTTCAGGCGATTATCGAAACCGAGGCGACGGTGTGCACCAGCTTGCTGGTGGACCGGCATCTGGGTGGGCGGTATCCGGGCTGGGCTGTTGCGGCAGCGTTCGGCGATAATATGCGCGCGGTGGCGTTGGCGCGTGGCCAGCAGGCGGGCTTCAGTGAGGCCTATAGCGCGCAGCTGGAATCCCTGGGGGTGTGCCTGAATTACAATGGTTATGGTGCGTCGGTGGAGGATCTGCATTTTCATCCGGCGGATCTGTATCGGCGCTTGGTGGCGTTTGAGTCGCCGTCGGCGTTCATGACGGAGGACCGTGACACCTGGGAGCACCTGGCGGAAGGGTATCAGCAGGACATGACCCGTGGCCGTGAGGCGGCGCCGTATTACCAGGATGAACGGGTGTCTGTGATCTGCCTGCCGAATGCGGCCTGGGCACGGCGTGTCAGTGGCGTGCTGGGCAATGAGCTGGCCAATGCGGCGCCGGGCCGGGCGCATGCGGTGGTGACGCATACGCCGGGCGGCGATCTGGCGGTGAGCATTCGTGCGCCGTTGGAGAAGCCGGAAGGCGCGGATGTGTTGGCGAAGCGGTTTCCCACCGGGGGTGGGCGCAAAGGGGCGGCAGGGGTTAATGTGCTGCCGGTGGCGCAGTTGGATGCATTTGTGGCAGCGATGCGTGAGGTGTGGGGCTTTTGACCTTCGATATCGCACTGACATTGCTTGTTGTAGCCGGCGTACTGGGCATGCTGGCCAGCAATCGCGTGCCGGCGGATATGGCCATGATGGCGGCGCTGGTCGTGGTGGTGCTGGCCGGGGTGATTTCGCCGGCGGAGGCGCTGCTGGGCTTCGCCAACACGGGCCTGATGACGGTGGCGGCCCTGTATGTGGTGGCGGCGGCATTGCGGGATACCGGGGCGATTTACTGGCTGGCGCATCGCTTTCTCGGGCAGCCACGTTCGCCGGGCAGGGCGTTGGGGCGGGTAGTCGCGCCCACCGCCCTGCTCAGTGCCTTCCTCAATAACACCACGGTCGTGGCGATGATGATCCCGGCGGTGCAGGAGTGGGCGCAGCGCCTGAAGGTGTCGCCGTCGCGGCTGCTGCTGCCCCTGAGCTATGCCGCCATTCTGGGGGGCACCTGTACGCTGATTGGCACCAGTACCAATCTGGTGGTGGACGGTCTGGCCCAGAAGGCCGGGCTGCCGGGCTTCCGCATCTTTGATCTGGCATGGGTCGGTGTGCCGCTGTTGCTGATTGCCGGGACCTATCTGGTGCTGGTGGGGTACCGCCTGCTGCCGGAGCGTGAAGGCATCATGGAGCAGCTGGAAAACGCGCGGGAATACCGGGTGGAGATGCGCTTGCCGGAAAAAAGCCCCTTGGCGGGCAAGAGCATTCGTGACGCCGGTCTGCGTAATCTGACCCACGGCTACCTGACGGAAATCATTCGCGGCGACAAGCTGTTCACCGCTGTGGCGCCGGATATGGAGCTGCATGAGGGTGACTATCTGGTGTTTGTCGGGGCGCCGGAATGTGCCCGTGAGCTGCAGCGTATCAATGGCCTGAAGACCGCCAATGGCGGGGTCGACAAGCTCAAACTGCGCAATCACCAGCGCTGTCTGGTGGAAGTGGTACTGGGGCGGGAATTCCCCGGCCTCGGCAAGACGGTGCGCCAGAGCGAATTTCGCACGGTCTACCAGGCTGCGATCCTGAGTGTCAGCCGCAATGGTGAGCGCATGAGCGGCAAGGTGGGCGACATCGAGTTGCGCATGGGCGATACGCTGTTGCTGGAAACCGGGCATGCCTTTGTGGAGCAGTACCGCTATCGGCGTGACTTCATGCTGGTGAGCCCGTTGCAGGATTCGGCGCCGCCGGATTTCCGCAAGGCGCCGTTGGCGGTCACTATTCTGGTGGGCATGGTGACGTTGAACGTGGTCGGCTGGCTGTCGGTGCTGGAATCGGTGTTTGTCGCCTGTGGCCTGTTGATTGGTACACGGTGTGTCACGGTCAACCGGGCGCGCCTGATGGTGAGTGTGAACCTGCCGGTGCTGGTAGTGATCGCGGCGTCGTTTGCGCTGGGTGCGGCCATGACCGAGAGCGGGGCGGCGGCCTGGGTGGTGGGGCTGGTGTTTGGTAATGTGGGCGCCTCGCCCTGGCTGGCGCTGGCACTCGTTTATCTGATGACGGTGGTGTTTACCGAACTGATCACCAACAATGCCGCAGCGGTGCTGATGTTTCCGATTGCGCTGGGGGTGGCGGAGTTCTGTGGCGTCAGCCCGATGCCGTTTGTGGTGGCGGTGATGTTTGCGGCGTCGGCGAGTTTCATTACGCCGCTGGGGTATCAGACCAATCTGATGGTGATGGGCCCGGGCGGTTACCGGTTCATGGATTACGTGCGGGTGGGGGCGCCGTTGAGTCTGATTGCGGCGGTTGTCGCGCTGACGCTGATCCCGCTGGTCTGGTCTTTTTGAGGATGATATGCGATGAGTAGCCCTTACGAGCAACGTGATAACGACAGTCCCGTCGAGGTGGTCTGGCACGCCAGTGGCGTGAGCAAGGCCGACCGGGCAAAGCTGAAAGGTCAGCAGGCGCGTTGCCTGTGGCTCACTGGCCTGTCCGGGTCCGGCAAATCGACCCTGGCGAACGCGCTGGAAGTGGCGCTGGCGGCGCAGGGGCGGCATACCTATCTGCTGGATGGTGACAATGTGCGCCATGGTCTGAACAAGGACCTGGGCATGACGGACGAGGACCGCACCGAGAATATTCGCCGGGTCGGTGAATTGTCGAAGCTGCTGGTGGATGCCGGGTTGATTGTCATCAGCGCGTTTATCTCGCCGTTCCGCTCAGACCGGGAGGCCGCGCGTGCGCTGTTTGAGCCGGGGGAGTTTATCGAAGTGTATGTGAACGCTCCGCTGGCGGCCTGTGAGCAGCGTGATCCGAAAGGGCTGTATCAGAAGGCCCGAGAGGGTTTGATCAAGGACTTCACCGGTATCGATAGCCCTTATGAGGCACCTGAAGCGCCGGAGATTACGGTCGATACGGCGGCGGATGATCTGGACACCTGTGTGCGTAAAGTGCTGGCAGCGGTGTGTAATTGATGGAGGTAGTGGTGGCGTTGGGAGCGGTGGTGGGGGGGGGGGGGGGGGGAGGACCAAAAAAAGAAAGCCGCCCCCCGCCCGGGGGGGGGGGCCCGGCCC
>NZ_JAIOUB010000001.1:0-780323 GCF_019931215.1 Alcanivorax limicola | reverse complement strand
GGGGGGGCGTTGCGTTGGGCACCCCACACCCTCGGTGCCGGGCCCCCCCGTAGGGTGTGCTGAGCACAGCGAAGCGCACCGCACCCCCGGCAGCCCCTTACCACGCTACCGACCACCATGCGCCGTCATCATGACAAAATACCCGAATTCGAATTGTTTGCGGAGTAACGAATGAACATCACCATTTTCGGCACAGGTTACGTTGGCCTGGTTACGGGCACTTGCCTGGCAGATGCCGGCCATAATGTGCTGTGTGTGGATGTGGATGAGGCCAAGGTGGCCTCTCTGAAGCAAGGACAGATCCCGATCTATGAGCCGGGCCTGTCGCCCATGGTCACCCGTAATGTGAAGGAAGGGCGGCTGAGTTTTACCACCGATGCGGCCCAGGGGGTGAACTTCGGTGTGTTGCAGTTTATCGCCGTGGGCACGCCGCCGGATGAAGACGGCTCGGCGGATATGAAATATGTGCTGGCGGTGGCCAATACCATCGGTGAGCACATGCAGGATTACAAGCTGGTGGTGAACAAGTCCACGGTGCCGGTGGGCACGGCAGATCGCGTGCGTGAGGCGGTGAGTGGCGCGCTGGCCAAGCGTGGTGTGGACCTCGATTTTGATGTGTGCTCGAACCCGGAATTTCTGAAAGAAGGCGCGGCCATCGAGGACTTCACCAAAGGCGCGCGCATTGTCGTCGGCACGGATTCAGCGAAAGTGGAAGGGCTGATGCGGGAGTGTTACGCGCCCTATAACCGCCATCATGAAAAGCTCATCTTCATGGATATCCGCTCTGCCGAGCTGACCAAGTACGCGGCCAACGCCATGCTGGCCACCAAGATCAGCTTCATGAACGAGATGGCCAACCTGGCCGAGCGCTTGGGGGCGGATATCGAGCATGTGCGTCATGGTATCGGTTCTGACCCGCGCATTGGCTATCACTTTATTTATCCGGGTTGTGGCTACGGCGGTTCCTGTTTCCCGAAAGATGTGCAGGCGCTGGAGCGCATTGCCCGCGGTGTCGGCTATGAAGCACAGATTCTGACGGCGGTGGAGGCGGTAAATAACCGCCAGAAGCAGACGCTGTTCGACAAGCTGGTCGCGGCTTTTGATGGCGATATCAAGGGGCGCACCATCGCGGTCTGGGGCCTGGCATTCAAGCCCAACACGGATGACATGCGTGAGTCACCCAGCCGTACCCTGATGGAATCGGTATGGGCCGCCGGAGGCCGCATCAATGCCTATGACCCGGAAGCCATGCCGGAGACGCGCCGCATCTATGGTGAACGTGCTGATCTGAACCTGGTGGATGAGCGTAATGCCGCCCTGGTCGATGCGGATGCGCTGGTGATCTGCACGGAATGGAAAGAGTTCCGGGTGATGGATTTCGAGAGCCTGAAAGGGACGCTGAAGTCCCCGGTGCTGGTGGATGGCCGCAATCTGTTCGACCCGGCGGCAGTGAAGGCCGCGGGCCTGATGTACTACGCGGTGGGGCGTGGCGACAGTGTTCGCGCTAACCCGTAATAGCAGCCCCGCGCAGCACCTTGAAGGACGAGATCATGATTCGTAAAGCAGTATTGCCCGTTGCCGGTCTGGGTACGCGTTTTTTACCGGCCAGCAAATCCATCCCCAAGGAAATGATCACGGTGGTGGACAAGCCTGTCATCCAGTATGTCGTGGACGAGGCGGTGGCGGCGGGTGTGCGGGAAATTGTGCTGGTCAACCATTCAGCCAAAACCGCCATCGAAAACTATTTCGATGTGCATTATGAGCTGGAAACCGAGCTGGAAAAGAAGGGCAAGCAGCAGTTGCTGGATGTGCTGCGCGCGATCGTGCCGCCGGATGTGCGGGTGATCAGTGTGCGCCAGGGCAAGCCGTTGGGCCTCGGGCATGCGGTGCTGTGCGCCCGCGAGGTGATCGGTGACGCCCCGTTTGCCGTGCTGCTGCCGGATGTGCTGGTGGACAACCATGCCACGCCCGGGCAGACCGATCTGGGCCATATGATCACAGCGTTCGAGAAGCAGGGCGCTTCGCAGATCATGGTGGAGCAGGTGCCGCGTGAGCGCGTGGATCAGTACGGGATTGTCTCGCTGGACGGCGCTGCGCCGGGGGCGGGGGAGAGTGTGTCGATGACGGCGGTGGTGGAAAAGCCGAAGCCGGAGGAGGCGCCTTCAGATTTGTCCGTGGTAGGTCGGTATGTGCTGCCGGCGCGAATATTCGAGTTGCTGGCGGAGACCAAGCCTGGTGCCGGTAACGAGATTCAGCTGACGGATGCGATTGCCGACCTGATTCGGGAGCAGCCGGTGGCAGCCTACCGGATGACCGGCAAGACCTATGATTGCGGGAGCAAAGCCGGTTATCTGCAAGCCACCATGGCCTATGCGGCACGGCACCCGGAAGTGGGTGATGCGTTTCGGGCGCTGGTGCGGGAGTATTGTTGAGCGAGGGTGGTTTGGTTGGGCATGGTGCGCTTCGCTGCGCTCAGCACACCCTACGGGAGCCGCTGTAGGGTGTGCTGAGCGTAGCGAAGCGCACCGCACTGCCACCGCCCAAAACACACCAGATTCACCCGACGAGCACCAACAACGGAGAACCTTTCAATGCACCTGGACGTCTACGGCGACACGCTCTGCGCACTGGTAACCGCCACCGCGATGGCCTCCAGCGGCCACAATGTGGTGCTGCGTTCGCCGGACCGGGGCCGTTTTGCCGAGGCCGTGCAGGCCGGGCAGTCGCTGTACCGCGAACCTGGCCTGGAGCGGCTGCTGCAGGAGCAATTGGAAGAAGGCCGGCTGCGCTGGGGCGCGTTGGATGAAACACCGGCGGCCGGTGTGCGTGCGATCTTCCTGGCGTTTGAGTCAGAGCATGAACCACAGGCGCGGGATGTCCTGGTGCAGCTGGCCAGGGAAGCTTCTCCGGGCACCGTGGTCATCAATCAATCCGCCTTCCCTGTGGGTACCACGGAAGAGCTGCAAATGCTGTTCCCCACCGGTGCGGTGGTGTCCCTGCCGGAGTTCCTGCAGGAAGGTGCGGCGGTACAGAGTTTCCTGCGCCCGGCGCGCTTGTTGCTGGGGTGCGATGATCCCCGGGCCGAGGCGCTGGTGCGCGAAGTATTCCGGCCGTTCAACCGTTTGAGTGATCATTTTCTGCTGATGCGCCCGCGTGAGGCCGAGTTTTCCAAGCTGGCGATCACCGGCATGCTGGCGACGCGGGTCAGTTTCATGAACGACATGGCGAATCTGGCCGACACATTGAACGTGGATATCGAACAGGTGCGCAAGGGCGTGGGCTCGGACCCGCGCATCGGTGAGGCGTATCTGTATCCGGGCTGCGGGTTCGGTGGGCCGGGCCTGTCCCGTGATGTACTCAGCCTGGCCAATACGCTGCAGGCGCGCGGCATCAATTCGGAGCTGTTGAGCCAGGTGATGGCGATCAACGAGCGCCAGAAGGAAGTGATGTTCCGCAAGCTGTGGGTGCATTACGGTCGCGATCTCAGCGATAAGGTCATTGCCATCTGGGGCGCGGCGTTCAAGCCGGGTACCGGGCGTATCGACAATGCGCCGATTCTGCGCCTGCTGGAGGCGCTCTGGGCACAGGGTGCGGTGGTGCGGGTGCATGATCCGGAAGCCTTGCCCGCGCTGGCGGCCCGTTACGGGGAACGTGAGGACCTGATTCTGTGCCAGCAACCCTATCGGGCCGTGGAAGGTGCCGATGCGCTGATGCTGGTGACCGAATGGAAAGCCTACTGGAGCCCGGATTATGCGCGCCTGGCCGCGCTGATGCGCGCGCCGGTGTTGCTGGATGGCCGCAATATCTATGATCCTGAGTTTGCCCACGCCAGCGGGTTTACCTATTACGGCGTGGGGCGCCAGGGACCAAGCCAATGAAGTGGAATGATCTGAAGGTGCATGCGGATGCGCTGTCGCAACAGCATCTGGCCGATTTGTTTCGGGATGACGCGCAGCGGTTCGAGCGCCTGCACCGCCGTGTCGGGCCGCTGCTGCTGGATCTGAGCAAGCAGCGCCTCAACGGTGACACGCTGGACCAACTGGCTACGCTGGCGGACGCCAGTGATCTGCGTGGCTGGATTGATCGTATGTTTGCCGGTGAGGCGGTCAACTGCACCGAGAACCGGGCGGCCATGCACTGGGCGTTGCGCGCCCCGCAGGACAGTGTGATTGCGGCGCCGGAAATTCGTGCGGCGGTGCATGACGAGCTGGTGAGCATGGCGCGCATCGTGGACAAGTTGCACGCCGGGCAGTGGCGTGGCTTCAGCGGTGAAGTGATTACCGATGTGGTGAATATCGGTGTGGGCGGCTCTGATCTGGGGCCGTTGATGGTGACGCGGGCGCTGGAGGATTTTGCGGTGCCGACGCCGCAGAATCTGCAGGTGCATTTTGTCTCGTCCATGGACGGCAGCCAGGTGTCGCATCTGTTGCGCCAGCTGCGCCCGCAAACGACGCTGTTCATCATCTCGTCGAAGTCGTTCACTACCGTCGATACCCTGTACAACGCCGAGACGGCGCGCACCTGGATGCAGCGTGCGCTGGGGGATGACGAGGCGGTGGTGCGGTGTCATTTTCTGGCGGTGTCCAGTGCGCAGGAAAAAGTGGCTGCCTGGGGTATTGCGGAAGAAAACCGCCTGCAACTGTGGGATTGGGTCGGCGGGCGTTATTCGCTCTGGTCGGCCATTGGTCTGCCGGTGGCGTTACGTGTGGGCATGCCGCGTTTTCGTGAGCTGCTGGCGGGCGCACATTTTATGGATGAGCATTTCCGCACCACGCCCTGGCAGGACAACCTGCCGGTGCTGATGGCGTTGGTGGGAGTGTGGAATACCAACCTGCTGGGTATCCATGGCCATGCGATCCTGCCCTATGATGGCCGGCTGAAATATTTGCCGTCGTACCTGGAACAGCTGGAGATGGAATCCAATGGCAAGTCGGTGACCCGTGATGGTGAGCCGGTGTCGACCCGTACCTGCCCGATTTTGTGGGGGGATGTGGGGCCGAATGCCCAGCATGCGTTCTATCAGTTGCTGCACCAGGGCACGGAAGCCGTGACCTGTGATTTTATCGCTCCGGCGTTGCGCTACCACGAAGATGTGCATACCGAGGGCGCTCGCGAGCTGGTGCGCCAGCATGAACTGGCGCTGGCCAATTGCCTGGCGCAGTCGCGGTTGCTGGCGCTGGGCGAAGCGGCGTTGCCGGAAGGTGAGCAGATGCCGTTCTACAAGCGTTATCGCGGCAATCAGCCGAGTACCACGCTGATGATGGACGAGTTGACGCCTTACAGCCTGGGCGCCATGTTGGCGGCCTATGAGCACAAGGTATTTGCCCAGGCGGTGATGTGGCAGATCAACCCGTTCGATCAGTGGGGTGTGGAGATGGGCAAGAAGATTGCCACGGATACCCTGGCGGCCCTGCGTGATGACGAGGCCGGGGCTGTGGCCATGGATGCCTCGACGGATGGGTTGTTGGCGTATATTCGCAGGCCCGGGGGGTGAGGTGGGTGGGGCATGGTGCGCTTCGCTGTGCTCAGCACACCCTACAGCGCACCCGCCCCCACCAAACCTTCCGCCCCTGCCACTGCCACCCCCAACCCCCCAAACACCCGCAACACAACAAGGTACGCACCCTATGACCGACATCACCCTGACCCCCGGCATCTTCCGCGCCTACGACATTCGCGGCATCGTCGGTGAGACCCTGAGCGACGATGTTGCCCGGGATATCGGCCGCGCCATCGCGGCGGAAACGCGGGCGGCCGGTGAAACCCGTATTGCGGTGGCCCGCGATGGCCGCTTGTCCGGCCCGGCTATCAGTGCGGCGCTGATCGATGGCCTGCGTGCCGGTGGCTGTGATGTGGTGGATGTGGGCATGGTGCCGACGCCGGTGCTCTACTACGCCACCCATGTGATCGAGGGGCTGACTTCCGGGGTGATGGTGACCGGCAGCCATAATCCGCCGGATTACAACGGCTTCAAGATCGTGATCGGCGGTGTGACCCTCTCGGGTGAGCGCATTCAGGGCCTGTATGAGCGCCTGGTGAAGCAGGATTTGAGCGAGGGCCAGGGCACCCTGAATCATGTCGACTTGCGGGAAGAGTATCTGGAGCGCATCACCTCGGATATCCACCTTGAGCGCCCTTTGAAAGTGGTGGTGGATACCGGCAATGGTGTCGCCGGGGAGCTGGCGCCGGTGCTGATGAAGCGCCTGGGGTGTGAAGTGGTGTCGCTGTTTACCGAGATCGACGGCTCGTTCCCCAATCACCACCCGGACCCGAGCGAACCGGCCAACATGGCTGACCTGATCCGCACGGTACAGGAGACCGGTGCCGATCTGGGCCTGGGTTTTGATGGTGACGGGGATCGGGTGGGGGTGATTACCCCGGCGGGCGAGATGATCTACTCGGATCGCCTGATGATGGCGTTTGCCGAGGACGTGCTGTCGCGGGTGCCCGGCGGGCGCATCATCTTTGACGTCAAATGCACCGGCAGCCTGGCCACGGTGGTCAGTGAGCTGGGTGGTGAGCCGGAGATGTGGCGTACCGGGCATTCCATCATCAAGGCGCGCATGAAAGAGACCGGCGCGCCGCTGGCCGGGGAGATGAGCGGGCATATCTTCTTCTCCGAGCGCTGGTATGGCTTTGATGACGGCCTGTACGCGGCGGCGCGCCTGCTGGAGATCCTGGCGGGGCAGGGCAGCGATGCCGATGGCTTCTTCCAGCGTTATCCGCAGAACCCGAGCACCCCGGAAATTACCATCAAGGTGGCGGAGGACAACAAGTTCGCCATTGTCGAGCGCTTGATTGCCGATGGCGATTTCGGTGATGGCACGCGCAACACCATTGACGGCATCCGGGTGGATTACGCCGATGGCTGGGGCCTGTGCCGGGTGTCGAATACCTCGCCGAAGCTGGTGACGCGGTATGAAGGGCATACCGAGGCGGCGTTGCAGCGCATCCAGGGGGTGTTCGAGGCCAATATTGAGGCAGCGATCCGGGCGGTTGGGGGGTAGGCGGCCCCGGGGTTTGGTGCGCTTCGCCTTCGGCTCAGCACACCCTACGGAGCCGCTGTAGGGTGTGCTGAGCGCAGCGAAGCGCACCATGCCCACCCAATCTCCTTGAAACCCCGGACCCGCCCCTCCGGCTGCTCCCGCCCCCATGCCCCCACACTGAATTTGCTGTATCATTTGCGCCCTGCTGCCAAGCGGGCACCTTCACGTTCTACTGTAGAGACCAGTAACCATGGTACTTCCAGAGCATCGTATGACCCATCTCCAGGCACTGGAGGCGGAATCGATTCACATCATTCGCGAAGTGGCTGCCGAATTCGAGAACCCGGTGATGCTGTACTCCATCGGCAAGGACTCCTCGGTGATGCTGCACCTGGCGCGCAAGGCGTTTGCCCCGGGCAAGCCGCCGTTCCCGCTGATGCATATCGATACCACCTGGAAATTCCGCGAGATGATCGCGTTCCGTAACCGTATGGCTGAAGAAGCGGGTATGGAATTGCTGGTGCATACCAACCAGGAAGGCGTGGCGGCAGGCATCAACCCGTTTGATTACGGCAGCGCGAAATACACCGACATCATGAAAACCCAGGCGCTGAAGCAGGCGCTGTCCATGCATGGTTTCGATGCGGCCTTCGGTGGTGCGCGCCGTGATGAAGAAAAATCGCGTGCCAAGGAGCGGGTCTATTCGTTCCGTGATCAGCAGCATCGCTGGGACCCGAAGAACCAGCGTCCTGAGCTGTGGAATCTGTATAACGGCCGCATCAACAAAGGCGAGTCCATCCGCGTGTTCCCGCTGTCGAACTGGACCGAGCTGGATATCTGGCAGTACATCTACCTGGAAAACATCGAGATCGTGCCGCTGTACTACGCCGATACCCGCCCGGTTGTTGAGCGTGACGGGATGCTGGTCATGGTGGACGATGAGCGTATGCCCCTTGCTGAAGGCGAAGTGCCACAGCAGATGGACGTGCGATTCCGGACATTGGGCTGCTACCCGCTGACAGGCGCGGTGCCATCCAGCGCCCGCACGCTGCCGGATATCATTCAGGAGATGCTGGTGGCGAGAACCTCCGAGCGCTCTGGTCGGGCTATCGATCATGACGAAGCCGGCTCTATGGAGAAGAAAAAGCGGGAGGGCTACTTCTGATGTCTTACGAAGCACCGAAAATCGACAATATCGAAGATTACCTGCGCCAGCATGAGCAGAAAGACATGCTGCGCTTCATCACCTGCGGCAGTGTGGACGACGGCAAATCCACCTTGATTGGCCGTTTGTTGCACGACAGCAAGATGATTTTCGAGGATCAGCTGGCTGCGATTACCCGTGACAGCGGCCGCCACGGCACCACCGGTGAAGAGGTGGATCTGGCGCTGCTGGTGGATGGCCTGCAATCCGAGCGCGAGCAGGGCATTACCATTGATGTGGCGTACCGGTTTTTTGCCACGGATCATCGCAAATACATCATTGCCGACACCCCGGGGCACGAGCAGTACACACGCAACATGGCCACCGGCGCGTCCACCGCACAGGTGGCGATTCTGCTGATTGATGCGCGCTACGGCGTGCAGGTGCAGACGCGTCGCCACAGCTTCATCTGTTCGCTGCTGGGCATTCGTCACTTCGTCATTGCCATCAACAAGATGGATCTGGTGGATTACAGCGAAGCCCGCTACGAAGAAATCAAGAAGGAATACGCCGCGTTTGCGGAGGCATTGAATGTGCCGGATATCCGTTATGTGCCGATGTCGGCGCTGGCGGGGGACAACGTGGTGCATGCCAGCGAGCGCATGCCCTGGTTTACGGGGACGCCGTTGCTGGAGCTGCTGGATCATCTGCCGGTACATCGCGATGAGCCGCTGCAGTACCTGCGTATGCCGGTGCAGTATGTGAACCGCCCGAACCTGGACTTCCGTGGTTACTGCGGCACGTTGGCCGCCGGTACGTTGAAGCCGGGCCAGGCTGTGCGCGCGTTGCCATCGGGCAAGACCTCCACCGTCAAGGCCATTGTGACCTGGGAAGGTGAGATTCCCGAGGCGCATCCCGGCCAGGCTATTACCGTCACGCTGAATGACGAGATCGACATTTCGCGTGGCGACATGCTGATCGCGGCAGACGATGACATGACCATGGGGCATGCGTTCATGGCCCATGTGGTGTGGATGCATGAGCAGCCGCTGAAAGTCGGCAAGACCTATGACTTCAAGCTGGGCACCACCTTTACCAGTGGCCAGATCACTGAAATCGTGCACCAGATCGACGTCAACTCGCTGGAAAAAAGCGAAGTCAACGAACTGGCACTGAATGGCATCGCGCTGTGCCGGCTGCAGCTCACCCGTGCGGTGGCGTTTGACCGGTATCGTGAATGCCGCCCCACCGGCAACCTGATTGTGGTCGATCGCCTGACCAACGTGACGGTGGGCGCCGGTATGATCGAGGACCGGGCCGAACCGCTGAGCGCCAGCGAGCGTTTGCCGGCCGTCACCGCCGAACTGCGTGCCCGCCGCTTGGGCCAGCAGGCGGCGCGCCTGACGGTAACCGGCGCGGGTGCTGCCGAACTGGCGCAGCGTCTGGAGAGAATCCTGTTTGCGGCTGGCGCCCTGCCAGCCGTCACTCAGGTGTCACAGGATGCGGCGACACTGCAGGCCGCCGGGGTGATGGTCATCATGCCGGATGAGGCACAGGGTGAGCGGCGTTTGCAGCTCTCTTGCGGTGAGCGGGAGATCGTTGTTTCCGCTTTGCCGGAGGCCGACGGCAAGGCAGCAGAGCAGGTGCTGGCACTGCTGCGTGACAATGGCCTGCTTGGCTGATGCCCGGTTGCCCGCTCCGGCGGGCATAACCGGCGCCAGTTCACAAATATTGACAATATAAGCCCGATATATGCCTTCAGCCAGGCAACCTGTGCCGCATCGGGCGGTCTACAGAGGGCGTGAAGGCGGGGATGAACGTGCGGTTGTGCGCGTGAAGGTCACGTGATTGACCGCTTATTCATCCTGTGACACGCTTCTCAGTTGTGTGCTCGCGTGTGTGTCTGCATGGTTAGCTCGCTTGGTCGGGATGGCTCGATCGAAGTGTTCGCACGGAGGCGAAAAAGGACGATGGAACAATTCGAACGCTGTAACCATTGGCTTGTAGGCTTGTCTCGGACAGCCAAGCAGTGGTTGATGATCATCGCTGACCTGTTTGCCTTTCCCCTTGTCTTTATTGTTGCCTACGCCGTGCGCGTAGGGGATATCACTCCCAGCATTGCCCAACCCTGGCTGATTCTGCTTGCGCCGTTGCTGACAGTGCCTTTCCTTTACGCCGCCGGGCTGTACCGCGCCATGGTGCGTTATCTGGGAGGTGAAGCGGTCATCGCCATCTTTACTGGCATGACCATGGCCATGGTGGGGTTTGCGGCCTCGGGCACTTTCGTAGGCCTGGAAGGTACGCCACGCTCCGTCTTTATCATCTATTGGGCGCTGGGCATGTTGTACCTCGGCGCCAGCCGCTTCCTGGTGCGGCGCTATCTGTTCTGGGCGCTGCATCTGCGTCAGCGGCAGGAACGCGTCGCCATCTTTGGCGCCGGGGATTCCGGTATCCAGCTGGCCATGGCGCTGAGCAGCGGACAGCAGTATCAGACCGTTGCCTTCGTGGATGATCTGCGGGGGTATCAGGGCAGCATCATTCAGGGCATGCCGATCCTTAGCCGTCAGGGGCTGCAGCGCTACGTGGAGCAGGGGCGCATTGATACCGTGCTGTTGGCCATGCCTTCGGCCAGCCGCTCCCAGCGCTTGCGCGTTATCACCTTCCTCGAAAAGCTGCCGGTCAAGGTCAAGTCCGTGCCGGCGCTGCACGACATCGTATCCGGCAAGGCGCGCCTCGAGCAGATTCGTGATGTGGCCATCGAAGACCTGCTGGGTCGTGATCCGGTGCCGCCCCAGGGCAACCTGCTGGATGCCTGCATTGCTGGCAAGAATGTGCTGGTCACCGGTGCGGGTGGTTCTATCGGCAGTGAGCTGTGTCGGCAGATAGCCAAATTGGGGGCCTGCCGCCTGGTGCTGGTAGAGCACAATGAGTTCGGGCTCTACAGCATGGAGAGAGAGCTCGCGGAACTGGTGGCAGAGGCTGATATTCACCTCGATATCGTGCCGATACTTGGCTCGGTGGTCAGCCGGGGGCTGCTGGAATCCGTGTGCAGGCGCTATCACGTGCATACGGTCTATCATGCGGCCGCCTACAAGCATGTTCCGCTCGTGGAAATGAATCCGTTCTCCGGCGTGCGCAACAACATCATTGGCACCTTCGCTGCCGCCGAGGCGGCGGAAGCTGCCGGGGTAGAGCGCTTTATTCTGGTGTCCACAGACAAGGCGGTACGGCCCACCAATGTCATGGGCGCCACCAAACGTTTTGCCGAACTGGTCTTGCAGGCCATGGCCGCACGGGGCTCCACCACGGTGTTTTCCATGGTGCGCTTCGGCAATGTGCTGGGCTCTTCCGGTTCGGTGGTGCCGCTGTTCCGGGAACAGATCAATCAGGGTGGCCCGGTGACGGTGACCCACCCGGACGTTACCCGCTATTTCATGACCATCCCGGAAGCCTCCCAACTGGTGATTCAGGCGGGCTCCATGGCTGAAGGTGGTGAAGTTTTCGTGCTGGATATGGGGGAGCCGGTGCGCATCTTTGATCTGGCCACCGCCATGATTCATCTGATGGGCTATTCGGTGCGCGACGAGAAGAACCCGCAGGGCGATATCGAGGTGGAGTACAGCGGCCTGCGCCCCGGTGAAAAACTGTATGAAGAACTGCTGTTCGGCGACGACGGCGTCGGCACCCGGCATCCAATGATCATGCAGGCACGGGAAGCATCATTACCCTGGGCTGAGATTGAGAAAGCGCTGGATGCATGCCGTGATGCGCTGGAGACGGGTGATGAGAAAGCGCTGGTTGCGCTGTTGCGGCGCTACGTCAAAGGCTATGCCCCGGCGGCCCACTGCTCCGTGGAGGGCCTGCTGGAGCGGCAGCCGGAGCCACGCGTCGAGCCCCCTCGGTCGGTGCTGCACTGAGCAGGTCTCGCTACCCGAAACTCTCTACCCAAAAAAACAGGCACGCACAAAAAAGCCCGGCACATGTCCGGGCTTTTTTGTTTCTTCTGGCTCCGCCTGCTGGGCTCGAACCAGCGACCCACTGATTAACAGTCAGTTGCTCTACCGACTGAGCTAAGGCGGAATGTCTTGAGGCGCGTATATTAGTAGCGCGCTCCGGGTGGGTCAACACCCGGGCGCGCTGTTTGCCTATTATTTGGTCTTTCCGGCCTATTTATCGAGAAACGCTGCAATACGCGCCATGGCTGCCTTCAGGGTATCCATGCTGACAGCGAACGACAGCCGCATGCAGCCCGGTGTACCAAAGGCCGAACCCGGTACCAGTGCGACGCCGGCTTCCAGCAGTTTCTCGGCCAGTTCCAGGTCATCCTTCAGGCCAGCGGCCTTGATGGCTTCGTTGAAGTCCGGGAAGGCATAGAAGGTACCGTCGCCAGGCAGGCAGGTCACGCCGGGCAGGTCGTTCAGGGCGGCGACCAGATAATCGTGGCGCTCCTTGAAGGCTTTGCCCATGACCTGGATGCAGCTCTGGTCGCCGTCGAGGGCGGCCTGGGCGGCTTCCTGGCTGATGGAGGCCGGGTTGGAGGTGCTCTGGCTCTGTACCTTCTTCATGGCGCCAATCAGTTTGGCGGGGCCACCGGCGTAGCCGATGCGCCAGCCGGTCATGCTGTAGGCTTTTGACACCCCGTTCATGACGATGGTGCGCTCATACAGGTCCGGGTTGGCGTTGACGATGTTGATGAACGGCTTGCCGGTGAACAGGATGTGCTCGTACATGTCATCCGTGGCGATCAGCACGTTGGGGTGCTTGCGCAGCACTGCGCCGATGGCCTTCAGCTCGTCTTCCGTGTAGGCCACGCCGGACGGGTTGGACGGGCTGTTGATCACGAACAGACGGGTCTTTGGCGTGATCGCGGCTTCCAGCTGCTCGGGGGTGATCTTGAAGCGGCTGTCGATACCGGTTTCGATGATGACAGGTTTTGCCCCGGCGACGAGTACCATGTCCGGGTAGGAGACCCAGTAAGGCGCAGGAATCACGGCTTCGTCGCCGTCATTCAGGAACGCCAGGGCCATATTGAAGAAGCTTTGCTTGCCGCCGCTGGAGACCAGGATCTGGTTGGGCTGGTAGTCGAGGCCATTTTCACGCTTGAACTTGCTGATGATGGCCTTTTTCAGTCCGGGCGTGCCGTCCACGGCGGTGTACTTGGTTTTACCCGCTTTGATCGCCGCCATGGCGGCTTCTTTGATATGATCCGGCGTGTCGAAATCGGGCTCACCGGCGCCCAGGCCAATAATGTCTTTCCCTTCAGCGCGCAGTTCGGCAGCGCGGTTGGTAACGGCCAGGGTGGGGGAGGGCTTGATGCGTTGTACGCGGTCGGACAGCTGCAGTTCGGACATGGACTCCTCGTTCTGTCGAGTCATGGGTTAACGCGCCCTGGCGCGGCGTTGCGGCCGGGCTGCGTCCCGTCAGGGGCACCAATCTTACCTGATCAGAGGTCCATGCGGAAATGGCATCAGCAGACGTACCAGAGCACAAGCAAACCGACACAGGGGCCGAGGCCGGAGCTGATACGGGGGCGGATACAGGCGCTGTGGGCTTCCGCATCCACTCCGATTACGAGCCCGCCGGGGACCAGCCAGAGGCGATTGCCGGGCTGGTCGAGGGCCTGCAGGACGGGTTGGCCCACCAGACCCTGCTGGGCGTGACCGGCTCCGGCAAGACCTACACCATCGCCAATGTCATCCAGGCATTGCAGCGGCCGACCATCATCATGGCGCCCAACAAGACCCTGGCGGCGCAGCTGTACAGCGAGTTTCGGGAGTTCTTCCCGGAAAACTCGGTGGAATATTTTGTCTCTTATTACGATTACTACCAGCCGGAAGCCTATGTGCCGTCGTCGGACACCTTCATCGAGAAGGATTCCGCCATCAACGAGCACATCGAGCAGATGCGTCTGTCGGCCACGAAAGCGCTGCTGGAACGCCGGGACACCATCATTGTGGCCTCGGTGTCCGCGATTTACGGCCTGGGTGATCCCACCAGTTATATGTCCATGGTGCTCCATGTAGTACGCGGCGATCATATTGATCAACGCGCCATTCTCCGGCGCCTGGCTGAATTGCAGTACACGCGCAACGAGATGGACTTCCGCCGGGCGACCTATCGGGTGCGCGGGGATGTGATTGATATCTTCCCGGCGGATGAAGAGCGCGAGGCGGTGCGCATCGAGCTGTTCGATGAGGAAGTCGAGGCGATCAGTATTTTCGATCCGCTGACCGGGGAAATCTTGCGCAAGGTGTCGCGCATTACCATTTATCCGAAGAGCCATTACGTCACACCACGAGAAACGGTGTTGCAGGCCATCGAGATGATCAAGGCCGAGCTGAAAGAGCGCCTTGAGCAGTTGCGTGACAATAACAAGCTGGTGGAAGCGCAGCGGCTGGAACAGCGCACCCGCTTTGATATCGAGATGTTGCAGGAGCTGGGCTACTGCAATGGCGTGGAAAACTATTCGCGCCTGTTTTCGGGCCGGGCGCCGGGTGAGGCGCCGCCGACGCTGTTTGATTATCTGCCGGATGATGCGTTGCTGGTGATGGATGAGTCTCACGTCAGCGTGCCGCAGATCGGGGGCATGTACAAAGGCGACCGTTCGCGCAAGGAAACGCTGGTGGAGTACGGCTTTCGCCTGCCGTCGGCATTGGATAACCGGCCGCTGAAGTTCGAGGAATGGGAACGGCTGGTGCCGCAGATGATTTTCGTATCGGCGACGCCGGGGACCTATGAAGAGGAGCATGCCGGGCAGGTGGTCGAACAGGTCGTGCGACCCACCGGCCTGCTGGACCCGCGTATCGAAGTGCGACCGGCGACCAGTCAGGTGGATGATGTGCTGGGCGAGATTCGTCTTTGCGTGGCGAAAGACGAGCGGGTGCTGATTACGGTGCTGACCAAGCGCATGGCGGAAGATCTCACTGAATTTCTGCAAGAACATGATGTGCGTGTGCGGTATCTGCATTCTGATGTGGATACGGTGGAGCGGGTGGAACTGATTCGTGATTTGCGCCTGGGCAAGTTTGATGTGCTGGTGGGCATCAACCTGTTGCGGGAAGGCCTGGATATGCCGGAAGTGGCCCTGGTGGCGATTTTTGACGCCGACAAGGAAGGTTTTTTGCGCGCGGAGCGTTCGCTGATCCAGACCATTGGCCGTGCGGCGCGGAATCTGGAAGGCCGCGCGATTCTGTATGCGGACAAGATGACCCGTTCCATGACCGCCGCCATATCGGAAACCGAACGGCGGCGTGAGAAGCAGACCGCGTTCAATCTGGAGCACGGTATCGAGCCCACGGCGCTGAACAAGCGTATCCGCGATATTCTTGAAGATACCTACAGCACCGGCCAGGGCGGCAAGCGTGCCAAGGGCAAAGGCAAGCTGTCTGCGGTGATGGAAGATGCGCTGGAATGGGATGCGGCCATTGAGCCCGCCGATGCGGCGAAACAGATCACCAAGCTGGAAGCCAAAATGATGGAACACGCCCGCAACCTGGAGTTTGAACAAGCCGCCCAACTCCGCGACCAGATCACCAAACTCCGCGACGCGGCTTTCATGCCCCAATAACCACACGCCACTCCCGCGCGCTTCCCGTAGGGTGTGCTGAGCCAACGGCGAAGCGCACCGGGAGTTGCAGGCTCTGGCATAGTGCGGCAGTGGACCGCAGCCATGGTGCGCTTCGCGGTGCTCAGCACACCCTACGGCAGTGCATCAATGCTCCAATATGCCAACCAACGCTTACTCCCCAGCCTGAAGATCATCATCGGGGCTGGCGGCCCAGTCCGGGGAGTACAGGCCTTGCCTTACCGCGCGGTGAAAGCTGGAGAAGGGCCAGTCTACGGCCCGCGGGGCGAGGCCGTGTTTTACCGGGTTGAAATGGATGTAGTCCATGTGCCGCTGATAATCCCGTTCGTCTCGTATCAGATGTTCCCAGAAACGGCGTTGCCAGATACTCCGCTCCCGGCGGCGATGTTGGCTTGGTGAACGGCGAACCTGATCGGGAACACGACGGGAAAAGCCGGCCTTGATCAGTGACCAGCGTGTGGCGAAGTCAACGTCGTTCGGTGGCAGGGTCCAGATGGCGTGCAAGTGATCGGGCAGGACAACCATCGCATCAATGTGAAACGGGTGACGCATGCGGACACGCTGAATGCTGTCTCGCAATGCGTCGATGTGTTTGATCAGCGGGGGATCAAGATAACGGTGTTGGCAGGTGACGGTAAAAAACCACGTGGCACCGGGGCGCCATGGTCGACGGTAGTTGGGCATGATCGTCATTCCCTTGACGAAAAAATTCAGAGTAAAACGCGCGCCCAACACCGTCCAGCCGTTTGTGATGTTTTCGTAGGGTGTGCTGAGCAACGCGAAGCGCACCGAAGGTTGCAGGTTTTGGTGTGGTTTGGACTGTGAGCCGTAGCAATGGTGCGCTTCGCGTTGCTCAGCACACCCTACGGTGCCGCGGTGTTCAACGGGTGAGGTTGAGGGTTTGGTGGTGGGGGAAGCGGGGGGTGTGGTCGAGGATGATGAGGGTGCGGTTGTTCTGGTGTTGGCGCAGCCAGTCGTTGGCCTGGGTGGCGCTGGTGGTGTCGAGGCCGCGGAACGGTTCGTCCAGGATCAGGGCGTCGGCGGGGGTGAGGACGCAGCGGATCAGGGCGACGCGACGGGCTTCGCCGCCGGACAAGGGTCTGCCGTTGAGGCCGATCCATTGGTCGAGTGCGTCGGTGAGATAATCCAGGCCGACGGCGTTCAGTGCGGCGCGCAGGGTGTCGTCATCAAGCGCCGGGTTGGCCAGGGTCAGGTTGTCGCGCAGTGTGGCGGATAACAGGGTGGTGTCCTGGGGCATCATCGCGATGCGTGCGAGGCGCTGCGCCTCGGGGATGGTGCCGACCGGTTGCCCGGCAAACAGCACTGTGCCGCTGTCGGCGGGCAACAGTCCGCACAGCAGACTGGCGATACTGCTTTTGCCGATGCCGCTGGGGCCGGTGATATAAAGACAACTGCCAGCGGTAATGACCAGATCGCGTTGATCCAGCAACGGGCGCCCGGCAACACTGCGGCGCAGGGAGACCTTATCCAGCACCCACTCAGGCGGCTGAGTTGTGGTGTCTGACGGCGCGTCGGAATCTGACGGCACAGACCGGTCAGGCGAAGGCCGGTCGCGCAACAACCGCCTGACAGCGGCATGGGTCTGCGGCATCTGCCGCCAGGCATTGGCCAGCCCGGCCCACAACCCGCCCAGGGACAACATGCCGACAATCAGCAATGCCATCACCGGCGCGGCAGTGCTACCCGCTGCCTCGCCGTCGACGCGTGCATTGCGCAGCAGCTCATCTGTTAGCAGCAGGTGTGCGCTGAGCCACACGGCAGCAATCAGCGCTGCAGCACCCAGCCATTGCATGAGCGCCTCGCCGCCCGCGGCGCCCAGGCGTTGGCGCAAGAGTGCGGCGTTATTGTGTGCTTCCCGTGTCAGCCAGCGTTGCATCTGACGGCTTCGGGTATCCGCGAAATACAGTTCTTTGTGGCTGCTGATCAGTGTCAGCAATTCGCGGCGGCTGCGATCCCGCCGTGCTTCCTGGCGCAGCAGACGGTGGCGGTTCAGGCGCGCGGTCAGCGCGCAGGTGGCGAGCATCAGTATGCCAAGCCCGATAATCAGCAAGGCAAAGCTGGCGCTGGCCCACCAAGCTGCGAGGAGCGCGAGCAACAGGGTGGCGCCAGTTGCTGCGGCGGTGGGAAAAAGCAGGCCAGCGTGCACGTTTTCCAGTGTCTGCACGTCACTCATCAAACGCACTTGCACACTGGCCCGACGTGCTGACAGCAGGCGCTGATAGGGCAATGCCGCAAACCGTGCAAACAGGGTGCGGCGCAGCGTTGCCATGATGCGGAAGATGGCTTCGTGACCCACCAGGCGCTCGCCATAACGGCTGACGGTGCGCAGCACGGCAAAGGCGCGAATCGCTGCACCGGGCGCAAAGATTTCCAGGGTGATGGCGACGCCGGCGCTGGCGGCGATACCTGCCAGAGCACTGGCAGTGATCAGCCAGCCAGCCGCCGCCACCAGGGCTACCGCAGAAAAGGCAGCCAGTAGTGCCAGCAACAGGGCCGCGAGTGTCCAGCGACGGCGGCCTGTGTCGAGCTGCAACAGGAAGCGCCAGTGATGGCGTTGGGCGGGCTCATTCATAGGCGGTCAAATCCAGGCAGCGATCTGCGGCCGCCGCGGCGCGGGCGCTGTGCACGAACATGATGATGGTGGTGTCACCGGCGAGCTTGCGCAGTGTTGTCAGAATGGCGCTTTCCGATGCCGGGTCGAGGCTGGCGGTGGGTTCATCCAGAATCAGCAGGCGAGGCTGCCGATACAGGGCGCGCGCCAATGCCACGCGCTGGCGTTCACCACCGGAGAGGCCCGCGCCATCATCGCCGAGACGGCTGTGCAGGCCGTGGGGCAGGGCGGCAATGACCGGGGTCAGCGCGCAGTCTGCGATCAGTTGTTGCAGCGTGCTTTGTGCTGGATCGTCATCGCCCGGGGCGATGTTGGCCAGCACGGAGGCAGCGGACAGATTGGGTTGCTGGCCCAGCCAGGCGGTATTGACCCGCAGTTCATCGGCGTTCATGTGCGCCAGTGGCTGGTTGTCGATGCGAATATCACCGTGGGCGGGCGTGCTGAAGCCGAGCAGGGCGTCGGCCAGTGATGATTTACCGCTGCCTGACGGGCCGGTGATCGCCAGCCACTCGCCGGCAGCGACCTCCAGGTTGAGCCCGCTGAAAATCGGCGCCTCGCAACCGGGCGGTTGCAATGTCAGGTCGGTGACAGTGACCTGCGGCGCGGTCGACCAGCGTGGTGCCGTGGCTGTGTGCTGTCCGGGTGGCGCCACCGGGCTCTCCAGCAACGGCGCGAGACCGGCCATGGCTGCCAGCGCGGCGCCCCGGTCATGGTAGTGCTGGCCAAGCTGACGCAGTGGCGCAAAGTATTCCGGGGCCAGCAGCAGGATCACCAGCGCGGAGACGGCGGTGATGCTTTCAGCGGGGCCCCAGGTCAGGAAGCCCAGCAGCGCCATGCCGACATAAATGGCAACGCTGGCAATGGCGATGGAGGCGAAGAATTCCAGCACCGCGGATGACAGAAACGCCACGCGCAATACGCGCATGGCAGATTGCCGCCAGGCGTCGGCGGCCACGCCGACACTGTCGATACTGCGTTCAGTGGCGCCAGCCAGGCGCAACAGGGGCAGGGCGCGCAGCCGGTCCAGGAAGTGATCCCCCAGGCGGGCAAGCTGTTGCTGTTGTTGCTCGGCCAGCCCGGCAACGCCCATACCGATAATGGCCATGAATAACGGAATCATGGGCGCAGCGAATAACAGCAACACCCCCGCGAGCCAGTTCTGGCTGAACACCAGCAGCAGAATCAGCAGGGGCTGCACCATGGCATTGAAAAAAGCAGGCAGGTAGCCGCCATAGTAGGGCTGCAACACATCCACTTCCTGACCGAGGCGGGTGGCCAGGCGGCCGGCACCTTCGCCATGTTGCAGGCGCCAGGCGGGCTGCATGGCATTGTGCGCGAGGGTGGCACGCAACCGGCTGGTGATCTGCAGGCCGAGGCGGGTAGCGAGCCGGTCGCGCCATATCAGCAACGCGCCGCGCGCCAGCGCCAGTATGGCGAGCAACACAAGGGTGCTGAGGGGCGGCACTGCAGGGGCGGTGACCAGTGCCGCCAGCGTAACGGCCAGCAACCACAGGAAGCCGATAAGTGCGAGGGCTTCGCCGGTAATGCACGCCAGCAGGGCGTAGCGTGTGCGGGCCGGAATATAGCCGCGCAGTTGCCTTGCCGCCGCGCGCCACAGCGGTGCTTCACTGTTGTGGCGCGCGGCGAGTGTTGCAGGATCCATGTATTTCCCTGAACGCCCGCGTGCGGGCGGAGAATCAGTGACCGTAGCCCTGCTGGCCGGATACCTTGCCGCGGAACACCCAGTAGGTCCAGGCGGTGTAGCCCAGCACAATGGGAATCACGAACAGGAAGCCCAGCAACAGGAACAACTGCGAACCAGGATCTGATGCTGCCTCATGGAACGTGAAGGTCGGCGGAATGGCATAGGGCCATTTGCTGATCGCCATGCCCAGCAGGAACAGGGCGAAGATCAGCAGGGTGCACAGAAACGGCAGCACTTCCTTGCGTTGCTGCAATGCGCGCATCAGCACTGCGCTCACCACGACCGTCAGCACCGGGAAGATCCACAAGACACTCAGGTTATCCAGCCAGCGTGCCATAACGCGCTCGTGGGCCAGCGGGGTCCAGATGCTGACGATCAGGAAGAACAGCATCAGTGTGCCCAGCAACCAGGGCGCCACACGATAAGCCCAGGCCTGCACTTCGCCTTCGGTCTTGATAATGGTCCAGGTGGCGCCGAGCAGGGCGTAGCCGACCACCACGCCGAGACCGGTCATGACGGTAAACGGGGTAAGCCAGTCAAAGGCGCCGCCGACGTAGCTGGTGCCTTCGGTGGTAAAGCCCTGGATGTAGGCACCGACCACGGCGCCCTGTGCAAAGGCTGCCACGGTGGAGCCGAGGTTGAAGGAGTAATCCCACAGGTGTTTGTTGCGCGTCGCCTTGAAGCGGAACTCGAATGCCACACCACGAAAGATGAGCCCGGCCAGCATCAGGAAAACGCCGATATAGAGGGCCGGCAGCATGATCGAATAGAGCAAGGGGAAGGCCGCCAACAGCCCGGCCCCGCCCAGGATCAGCCAGGTTTCATTGCCGTCCCAGATGGGGGCCACGGAATTCATCATGTCATCGCGGGCCTTGTCGCCCGGCGCGAAGGGAAACAGGATGCCGATGCCCAGATCAAAGCCGTCCATGATCACGTACATGAAGATCGCAAAAGAGACGATGCCTACCCAGATCAGTGTCAGATCAATCAGTTCCATGGCGCTCAGCTCCTGTGCGGTGCTTTCTGGTCGAGGTCGTTATCAATGGCCGTGTCCACCGCCGAAAACGGGCGTTTGGGACGGCCGGTCCCGTCGTCGGTCTTGATGGGATAGGCGTGCGGCCCGGCGCGCATGATGCGGCTGAGATAGTAGAGCCCGGCCGCGAAAATGGCTGCGTACACCAGCACGTAGCCGATCAGGGTCGCCAGCACCATCCAGCCGGTGAGTGATGGCGTGATACCGTCTTCGACCCGCAGCATGCCGTAGACCAGCCACGGCTGGCGGCCTGCTTCGGTGACAAACCAGCCGGCCAGCACCGCGAGGAAAGGCAGTGGTGCGGTCATCGACACGATGCGCAAATACCAGTTGCTGTTGAACAACTTGCCGCGCCAGTGGAGGAAGGCGCCGGTCAGCGTGATGGCAATCATCAGCAGGCCAATACCGACCATGACGCGGAAACTCCAGAACACGATGAACACGTTTGGCCGATCTTCCGGCGCCCACTCCTTCAGACCTTTGACTTCACCGTCCAGGTCGTGGGTCAGAATCAGGCTGGCGAGTTTCGGAATGCCGATTTCGAGAAAGTTCTTTTCCTGAGACTGGCTGGGAATGGCGAACAGCAACAGCGGCAAGCCTTCGCGGGTTTCCCAGGCGCCTTCCATCGCCGCGACCTTGACCGGCTGATGTTCGAGTGTATCGAGGCCATGCATGTCGCCGACAAAGGCCTGGGTCGGCGTCAGGATGGCCAACAGGATGATGGTAGAACCCAGCGCCTTGCGGCTGCTTTCTACCGCAGTGCCCTTGATTAGATACCAGGCCGACATGGCGGCCACCACAAAGCCACCGGTAATGAACGCGGCCAGCGCGAAGTGCGCAAAGCGCCAACCAAAAGAGGGATTGAAAATGGCCTGGCCCCAGGAGGTCATCTGGAAGTGGCCGTTCACCAGTTCGACCCCGGCAGGTGTCTGCATCCAGCTGTTGGCGGAGAGAATCCAGAACGACGAGATAAAAGTACCGATGGCCACCATAAAGGCGGAAAACAGGTGCATACCCGGTGGCACCCGATGGCGCCCGAACAGCAGGATGCCGAGAAATGCGGCTTCCAGGAAGAAGGCGGTCACCACTTCATAGCTGAGTACCGGGCCAAGGAAATTTGATGCGGCGTAGGAGAAGACACTCCAGTTGGTCCCGAACTGGAACGCCATGACGATGCCGGATACCACGCCCATGCCGAATACGACGGCGAAGATCTTGGTCCAGAAATGCGCCAGCTCTTCATAGACTGTCTTGCCGGTAGTGAACAACCGGGTTTCGAGAAAGGCGATGTAAGAGGCGAGGCCGATGGTGAAAACGGGAAAGATGGCGTGGAAGGACACCACGAAGGCAAACTGGATACGTGATAGCAGGACCGGATCAAGTTCGATCACGTTTTTCTCCCTGATGGTTGTGTCACCGTAACGGGTGCCGAAGGCGCTGGTCCATCAGACCCCTGAGCGCGCACAGCCCCCGGGAAGCAGTATCACATATGTTAAAGGTGGACCCAACAAGCGCCCGTGAAGTGCAGGGCGCCAGCGATCAGCCTGCATCATAGTCTTTTTTATCGGGGCGGGTGTGGAAAAACACTGCGGTATTTCGCCGCATGCAGGGCATGGCATGCATGCGGCTGTTATAGCAAACGACGTTACAGAGGCAGCAGGTCAGCCAGTGGGCCGAGCGGCAGGCTGTCGAGCCCCGGGCCCTGCTCGAGTCCACCGGCCAGCGCGACCACCAGTGTGGCGATAAAGCCGGCCGGCGCATTGCTGAGACCGTCAGCGCTGCCCAGAGACAACAGGGAACCATTGAGCAGGCCGATGCGCACCAGTGATTCAGTGCCCTGACCGAGCAGTTCAGCAATAGCACCCAGCGGCATGGCGCCGAGACCGTTCTGCAGCTGCGCCAGCCCTTCACCCACGGCGTCTGCCAGCGGGCCGGGCAACAGCGTTTCGAATCCCGGCGCGAGCAGGGCCAGCTCCAGGCCGAGTACGCCTTCGGTGGTGGTGAGTGCGTTGGCGATCTGTTGCAGGGCTTCAGCCGGGTCGCCATCGGCCAGTGCCTCGGCGAAGCCGGTCAATGCCAGGGGATTGACGTTCAATTCCAGTGACAGCGCACAGCGCTCGCCGGGTGTGCCCGGGTTGCACACCGCTACCAGTGTGTTGGTGCCATCGAGAGTGCCGTCGGGAATGCCGGCGGGGTCGAGTTGGCTCAAGGGCGTCACCAGCGGCAGCGTCAGCACCAGCAGATTGTCCAGGCCGCCCAGTCCGGCATCACGCTCGCTGATGCCCAGTGCGTTGAACAATTCGCCTGCCAGCAGATCAATGCCATCACTGACGCCGGGGATCTGGCGAATGATCTGTTCGTTGAGTTGCACCATTAGGCCGCCGGTGCGGAAGCGCGCCTGCACTGGCGCCTGCAACGCGTTGCCGGACAGATCGCGCAGATTGGTGGTCACGCTGAGCCGGAACCAAGTTTGCTGGGGCAAGGGCTGTGCCGGGATAAAGCGCACGATATCGCCGTCCGTATCCAGCGTGCCGGCGACCGGTTGATTGCTGCCCTCCTGAATCAGGAACACGCTGCCGGGTGTGCTGGCGGGCGCGATGGCCTTGTTGAATGTCAGCGTCAAAGGCTCGCCGCCCGGTGCGAGAAATTCACCGTCGGCAGGGTTGAGCGTCGTCAGGCGCGGCTGTGCCAGGTCCCTATCGGTGCCAGTGCTGAATACGCTGGCAACCGCATCAGCATCGCGCAATGTGCGCGGCGATGCGCACTGATCGCGCAGCGCTGTCGTCAGGGTCAGCGTGTATTCGGTGTCAGGCTGCAACGGCATGTCCGGCGTGGCGGTAATGGTATTGCCATTGATATCGAAGGCCAGCATGCCGGCACCGGGGCCTGTCAGCATGACGCTGCTGTTATCGACGCTGGCCGGGTCGACGGGGGCGTTGAAGCGCAACAGCAGGCTGCTGTTCAGCGCTACATCAGTGGCGCGATCTGCCGGTGTGCGGCCATTGTCTTCCGCCAGCATAAACATGTCGTCATCACAGGCCGTGCCGACGGGTTGTGTATCCGGGCCCTCATCGCGGGGTACGTCCGCGCCGGTAGACGAGGGTGTGGAAGAACTGCCACCACAGGCGCTGAGCAACAGCACCAGCGCGGTAAAGCAGGGCAGAAGGTATGACGAAAAATAAAGACGCGGCATGCTGGCTTTCCGGTGATGTATGACGATGGTCGCCAGTGTCGCGACCGAGTCTTTCAGAAAAAAGACAAGGCCCTGCAGATGTGTAGCAGAATCATGGCAATTGTGTTGCGCTTTTGTAGACGATCATCAATCCGTCATAGCCGACAGGGAGCATCGCGCTGATTTTATTTTTCAGGGTTGATGTCATGCATTCTGTTTCTCTGACGCGTCGCAAACTCATTCAGGCCATGTTTTACGGTGCAGGTGCTTCGGTACTGGGTGCCTGTGGCGGTTCCTCCTCAACAGGCGCCGGGCCGGGCCAGCCCGGTGCGCCACTGCCGCCGGGCGCACCGGAGCCACTGACGGCGGAGTTGCCGCTGGCGCCGGGGCCGCTGGCCAATATCGGGCCGTTGGTGGAGAGCGATGTGGATGGCGTTCTGATTCCCGAGGGCTTCAGCATTCGCCGCGTTGCCCGGCATCTGGAAAATCCCGTGACCGGCCTGCCGGACCCGCTGGGCCTGACCGGCTATAACTGGCACACCTTCCCGGACGGTGGCGCTGTGTTTCCGGTGGAAGAGGATGGCGGTTGGGTTTATGTGTCCAACAGCGAAACGCCGATCAACGGCGGCGTCGGTGCATTGCGCTTCGATGCGGACGGTCGCGTGACGCGGGCTTACAGCATTCTGCGCAACACCCGCACCAACTGTGCTGGCGGACCGACGCCGTGGGGCACCTGGTTGTCCTGCGAGGAAGTCTCAGACGGGTTGGTCTATGAATGTCATCCACTGGGCACACCCTCCCAGGCCCAGGTGCGGCCGGCGCTGGGCGTGTTCCGTCATGAAGCGGCGGCGGTCGACTGGCAGACCCGGACGGTGTACCTGACGGAAGACCGTGGCGATGGCCGGTTCTATCGTTTTCGCTCTTTCGGCACGGTGACGTCGATGACAGGGCAGCCGTCGCTGGATCTGGATAACGGTGTGCTCGAGGTGCTGGAAGTGACGGGCTTCGAGAATGGCGCCTACCAGGAAGATATTGTGCAGGCGCGGCGCGTGAATCGGGTGCGCTGGGTGCCGGTGATCGATCCCCATCGGCCGCAGGAAACCGTGCGCCCCGAAGTCGAAGGCATCGCCGGCGTGGGCGCACCGGGCACGCGCTTCCGGGGCGGCGAGGGCCTGTGGATACAGGAATTGCCGGAAGGGTTACGGCCGCCGGTCATGGGCGCGGCACATCCGCTGCGTGCAGTGGTCTTCTTTGCCTGCAAGGGCGACAACCGGGTGCTGGCCCTCGACGTGGATAACGATCTGCTGGAAGTGGTGTTCGACAACGATCAACTGATCGGCGTCGGTGAGCCGTTTGATGATGTGGATAATCTGGTGATCAGCCCGGCAGGGGATGTGGTGGTGGCTGAAGACGGCGACCTGATGCGCCTGATGGTGATGGTCCCGAATCAGCCGGCACGGATTCTCCTGCAAGTGCCGGGCGGTGGCAGTGAGCTGACCGGCCCTGCCTTCACGCCCGACGGCTCGCGGCTGTATTTCAGCAGCCAGCGCGGGCGCACGCCGTTGCTGACCGCCAGTGGTGTCACCTATGAGTTGACCATTCCCGAGGCCTTCCGCCGTCGCGTTTCGCCGGCCTCTGCAGTGATGGGGCAGATTCATCGCCCGAGCTGAAGCTGTCGTATACTGCACCTTTGCGCCGCTCGTTGCGGCGCTCAGGCCATGGGGCTTACGGGAATGCAGTACACGTCATATCGCCGACGCGTGTCGTTGGTGGGTCTTGCGGTGTGGCTGTTGCTGGCCGTTGCTGCGGCAACGGCTGCACCAGCCACGTTCGAGCGGGCCAAGATCGAAGCGCGGCAACACATTTATGCTGATCGCAGTACGGCGGGCACCCTGTACTGCGGTTGTGCCTGGGACTGGGCCGGGCGGTCCGGTGGCCGCATTGATTTCGCGAGTTGCGGGTATGCGGTACGGGCTCAAGAGACCCGCGCGGCGCGGCTGGAGTGGGAGCATGTGGTGCCGGCCAGCAACTTCGGCCGGGCCCGGCAGTGCTGGCAGGAAGGCGGGCGCCGCCACTGTAACGCCACCGACCCGGTGTTCAATGCCATGGAGGCGGACCTGCATAACCTCAGCCCGTCAGTGGGCGAGATCAACGGTGACCGCTCCAATTTCCGCTTTACCGTGCTGCCGGATGCGGCGCGGCAGCATGGCGCCTGCGACTTCCGGGTGGACTTCTCCCAGCGTGCGGTCGAACCCCGGGATGCGGTAAAAGGCAAGGTCGCGCGTATTACCTTCTATATGCATGACCGTTATGATCTGCCCATGGCGGATGCGCAGCAGCGCCTGCTGATGGCCTGGGATCGCCAGTTTCCGGTGAGTGAGTGGGAGCGCGAGCGCGACCGGCGCATTGCGGCGCGCATGGGGCACCATAACCCCTTCGTTACCGGCGAGCGCCAGTGGCAACGTGGGCATCGCAATAGCGGCGAGGGCGTGCTGAGTCGATTGCCGGATACCCATCCGGCGGTGCGCGAGCCCCACGCGGGCCAGCCGGTGCGTGGCAACCGCAACAGCAATCTTTACCATCTACCGACAGGCTGCCCGGGTTACCATCAGATCAGCGCACGTAATGTGGTGGAATTCGACGATGAACAGGCGGCGCTGGCGGCAGGGTTTCGCAAGGCGGGCAACTGCCGTTAGTGGTCGAGTAGTGGGGCAGCGCCCTTGACCTTGCGGCGTGAAGGCCGGTCTGTAAAGACATGCCCCGGTGCGGGCTGGCGGCGCAGAATCGAGCGAGTAGTTCGTTACAAGTAGTCCGTTAACAACAATACATGAGTCATTCCTTTGGTCCTGCGCGTCTGCGGGGCCCGCACAGGAGGTACTACGCCATGTCCGGATGGCCGAACCGATCCCGTTTCCTGCTGGCTGGCAGCCTGTGGCTGTGCCTGTCCGCTGCTGCTACCGCACAGTCCGTTCCCGGTGACATCATTGATCGCGGCTGGCGGCCGCCGGTGTCACTCGCCGGTGAGGGCGACCCCCATGCCGCCGTTGAGCGCATGCGCGAGTACGCTGAGCTGCGTCATACGCTGGTGCACAACACCGAGTACCACGAGGCCACCCAGGCCTTTGTGGGTGATCTGCGTTCCTCGCTGGAGCGTTTTGATCTGAAAGGCTTCTACCGCCTGCTGCCGGAAACGGCGGGGGAGGATCGCCAGCTCAATCTCGAAGGCGTGCTCAAAGATGGCACCTATCGGGTCGGCCCTGGCACTGCGGATGCGCGCCAGCCGCGCCCGAGCGCGGCAGTGCTGCCCATGGGCGATATGCAGGCCAGCATCCGTGCCCGGGAGATCAATGCCGGGCGTGCGACGCATTATCTGCTCAGCGGCGATGTCCGGGTGGGCATGGGCGGCATGAGCTGGCCGGCGGTGGTGGAAGCCTCCCGGGATACGCTGCGTCTGACGGTGGAAGGTGAGCCAGCGTTCCAGGGCTATCGTGGCCGCGTCCTGAGCATGAATCCCAAACTGGCCCGCCATGAGGTGGATGTGCTGGCGCCGCTGTGGGCAGCCTACCCGGCGATCTGGGAACTGGTGGCCGACCTGGGTGAGATCGAGAGCCTGGTGCTGGCGGGAAGCCCGGCGGACCAGGACCGTGAATTGAAGGTGTCGGTGCGGGTGAATACCGACAGCATGAGCCAGCATTATCCGTCGCTGGCCCGGTACCTGAACCGGCTGGGGTCGCTGATTACCGTCAGTGCTGCAGTGCATGATGAGTACGGCGAGGTGCTGGGGGTCGAGATGAACACCCGCGACCTGCGTGCCGAGATCACCATGCTGATCCGCGACGGCCAGCCAGTGGCCACGCGCCACGGCAAGGCAGTGCCGGATGCCGTACCGTTGCTGGATCACACGGAGCGCCGGCTGAGCGTGCATGTGGATACCCGCGTGGAGCTGCTGGGCATCGTCGCCGATGTCACAGGGCTGCAGGGCTATCTGCATTACAAGCCCGCACCCGGCGGCGCCGTGATTGGCGCGCAGATGATCCATGTGCCCGCAGTGAAAACCAGTGGCCGGGCGCTGGGCATCATGCCGGCGGGCGCCATCAACTTTGTGCTGCCGCGCTCCATTGATCAACTGGCCCGGGATTTCCTGACGGTGGCCACGCAGGGCAACAACGGGCGTGGTATCACCGGCACTGTGGTGTTCGAGCAATCCGCGGAAACCGGCGAGGCGGAGTTGCACGCCAGCGGTGCCTTCGAGGCACTGGATAACTTCATGGTGCGGCTGGGCATGCGCATGGTCAGTGACCGGCTGATTCCGGATACGCGCACGGCGGAGGAGATCGGCAGTCTGGTCTCCGCAGTGCAGGCTGCCTTCGTTGACGATCTGGATCTGTTCGAGCGTCGGGTGGCCGGGCTGTAAAAACGCTTTGACAGCCGGGAGGCAGGCTGTAGAATACCGCGCTCTACAGGCACGTAGCTCAGTTGGTTAGAGCACCACCTTGACATGGTGGGGGTCGGTGGTTCGAATCCACTCGTGCCTACCAGACAGACGAAAAGGCCGCTCCGGAAACGGAGCGGCTTTTTTTGTGGGCGGTGTTTTCGTGGATGGTGTGTTCGCGGCCGGCCTCAGAAGCTGAGCCCGGCTTCCAGCCAGAAGTAGCGGCCGATTTCGACACCACTTTGCTCATCGGGCACCGTATAGGTGCGGCCATTGAACGCATTGTGCACCTTGGCGCCGACGAACCAGTGTGCGTTGGCTTGCCACTGGCCGCCCAGATCTGTGAGGAGCGTGCCGCGTCGGCGCTCGTCGCGAAACAGCTCCAGCTGCTCGGGTATCTGTTCGCCGCCCACATCAATCAAATCCCCCTCGACCTGCGTGCCGGTCGATACGATGCTGCGATAGCTCGCGCGGTAGCGGGTATTGAGGCTCAGGGTCAGGTTCTGCCCGAGCTGCGTCGACAGGGCCAGGTTGGCGATCAGTGGCCGGGCGAAATCCTCGCGCAGGATATCCAGTTCACCGTAGGCCAGTCGGCGGCCATTGTAGAAGACGAATGCCTGGCCGGAGCGCGGGTCGGGCTGGCTGTCGTAGTCGTTGCTGTTGGTGCGGGTTTCTGACCAGGTAACGTAGGCGTTGGCCAGCAGTCGCTGCCACGCGCCTTCCCAACCCAGGCTGGCGGCGCGATGCCGTGAGCGCCCCTCGTTGTTCATGATGATGTTGCGAAACCCATCCGCCTGCACATCGGTTTCAGTGCGCGCCAGTTCGTCACGGTTGTCCCGGGCCAGCAATGACAGCGTCAGATGACCGCCCCACAGGGCCTGGCGCAGGTCAACGGCGAGTTCATCGCTGAACGGTGTGCGCAGATCCGAGAACAGAAAGCGGTCACGCCCTCGGGCCAGATCTTCTTCCCAGTCGTTGACGACATTGCTGGTGGCGCCGCGAACCTGAGTGCGGAATGGCTGCTGTGCCTCGCGCAGGCGGTAGGTCAGCAGGGGCGCGCCGTAATAGCGGTTGGCACCCAGCGTCAGGCGTGTGGCCCCGCGACCGGCAATATCCCAGGACAGGGTGGCGCGCGGTGAGAGGTTCAGGTTGTCGAGAAAATCATCGTGCTCCAGGCGTAACCCGGCTCGCAGGCTGACATCGCTCCAGTCCAGCGTTTGCTCGGTGAACAGGGCGGTTTCCACGAGGGCGACGCTGACGCGGTCGGGGTCATAGACAGTGCGGCGAACAAAATATTGCTCGCCAGGCACACAATCCACGAACTCGCCGCGGCATTCGATATTGCTGTTGGTGCGCGCCTCATTGTGCACCAGCAGGCGCTGGCGGCGCTGTTCCATGGCGTGTGTATAACGCAACTGAGTGCCGATACGGCTGGTTAACGACAGGGCGCCAACGTCACGACTGGCAAGTCCGATGATCCAGCGCAGCTCGGCGCCTTGTTGTTCCCGACTCAGGTCGCCGTAGCCGCCCTCGCGGCTGGTATCCAGGTTGGCCCGGGCGCCCCAGTCGCGGCTGCGGGTGTTCTGCCAGTTGAAAAAACCGTTGTTGGCCCGGCGTTCATTTTCCTGATGGTTGAGGCTCAGGCGGATGTCATGGCTGACGGTGTCGCCGAGAATATCCAGGCGTGTCTGCAGGGCCTGGCCGCCGCCGCTGACGTCAATCTCGCTGTGACGCACGTTCTTCAGGAACAGTTGTTGCGAGTAGGGCGCGTGAGTGAGGGTGACATCCAGCAACGCCAGTGGTGTCAATGCCGTGCTGGTCTTGACCAGCAGATTGAGATTTTCCTGAGTGTTGTCCTGCATGCGACCCAGCGAGACATCCGAGGTGACGCTGCTGCTGTGATGCACGCTGATCAGGCCGGCGGTGGCCTCGGTCAGGGCGCGTTGGTAGCTGGCGTTCAGTCGTTGCCGCTGGAACTGCGGTGCATCGGGGGGCGGTTGGGGGAGTCCACCGTCGTCGGGATCGAACGGTGCTGTGAATATGCGGTATTGCGCCCAGTCGCTGTGCGTGCCGCTGATGCCCAGATTGCCCGCCGGGGTACGTCCCGGACGGATGGTGGTCAGATCGACGACACCACCGGTGAAGCCGCCATACTCCACCGGTGCATTGCTGTCGAAGATGCGAATTTCGTCAATCAGGCTGCTGTCGATGAACAAACCCTGTTCGTGCCCGGGTATGGCATTGATGCCGAGACCATCGCGGTTGGCAGGATCGAGCCGGTTGCTGGTGGACAGCCCGTCCAGCGCAAACTGGTTCTCGAAAAACCGGCCGCCGGAAATGGACAGTGATTCCGGTCGGATATCACTGATGGCGTCTGCCTCGAGGGCTGCCTCACCGAACTGTACGGCAGGCACCTGCTTGAGCAGTTGTTCAATGCCGCCGTCCGCAGCACCGAATGCGTCGATATGCCGCCGGTCAAAACGTCGTTCGCCGGCGTCACCTTCGTGATCGCCGGGCGCTTTGCTGCCGGCGATCACCGTGACGGTGCGCAAGCGATTGTCTGGCGCCTCATCGTCGTCACCCGGGTCGGTGCTGTCGGCGAATGCCAGTGGCTGGCCCAGCGCGAATAGCGCCAGACTCAAGCTACTGGCATGACGCATGACACGACCCACCCCGTGCTTCATCCGTTGCTGCCACCCATGCCGTCACACAAGGCGCAGTAAGGCGTCCTGTCAGTGCTGTCCGGCTCGCCATCGCCGTCGATATCCGTATCCAGCGTCAGCGGGCTCAGCGTGATGTCCGTAGCGCTCGCCTGGGGGCTGAAGAAATCCGGACGGCCATCGCCGTCGAAGTCGAAACGTGCCAGCCGGGTGCCGGGGAAGGCATCCTGTTGCACCAGTAGTGTTGCGATCCCGGTCAGGCGCCGGTTGCGCTCGGCGCCGCTGGCCTGGTCGGCGACCGTGCGCGCGTCGTCGAGTTCGCCGGCCAGCGCCAGCAGCTCCGCAGCTTGTTTCTCGGCATCGGCACGGTCCTGTGCATTATTGATGGTTGCTGCGCCCGGCAGTACACCGATGAAGTCGGTGTCTTCGCCGGTGGCCACGCGGCGCAGCAGATCGGCATAGTCTTCCATCAGTGCCTGTTGTGTGGCCGTGGCAACCCCGCTGCGTGCCACGTTACGACGCAGGATGTCGCGCACGACAGCAACATGGTTGCCATACAGGCGGGCGGCCTCCACAACATCGACGCGAGCTGCCTCGTCCGCTGCGGCCTCCCAGGCATCCTGAAGAGCGGGAAGCACTGCCGCCAGACTGCTCCGGGCAGCGTCCTCAGCGCCTGCATGGGCCTGCATGGCAGCCACCGCCTGCGCCAATTGCATGGCGCGGCTGAGCGGGTCGTTGATGCCTGATGCCAGGGTGCCCGCTTCTTCGAGCTGTTGCCGGGCGGCGCTGGTCAGTCCGGCATCAACGTGGATCTCAGCCAGGCGGCTGAGCACGTCGACGCGCACCTGGTCGGGCACCATGCCGGCGGCGGCGCGAGCATTGACGGTGTCGGCGCAGCTGCTGATGCGATCAGCGGCCAGAGCATCGTCACCCAGTTGCAATGACAAGATGGCGGCGCGAATACAGCCACGCTCGAACATCTGTTCGGCACGACGTTGGCTGGTGGTGCCGGTGGCTTCAGCGGCATCAAGAAAGGCATCGCTCTGGCTCAGGGACCAGGCGCGGTCGGCCAGCAGCCGAGCCGTGTCGAACTCTTCATTGTCCAGAGCCAGAGAGAACAGATTGCGAGTGCCAATCACCCGGTCCTTGAGGCCGGTATAGGTCGGTCGGTTTCCCACACCGTTACCGGAGTGGGTGTAGGCGTTCATCAGCTCTACCGGCGAGCTGATATCATGGGTCAGTGTGTCCATGGCGCCATCGAAGTCGCCTTCGACAATCTGGTTGCGCACCACAAAAATCAGCGCTGCGTTACGCACTTCAGTGCGGTAGTGATCAGTAAACAGCAGATCGAGCATCTCTTGATAGGCGTCATCCAGACCGTAGGTCGGGTAAACCGGTGCGATGAACTTCGCATAGGCACTCATGGAAATGAGTGCAGTGGTTGCCATGGGGCCTTCGTGGCAACCGCGGCTGGTGAAATAGCTGGCAAAGTTGTCTGTCGCCTGGATGGCGTCCTGCGCCAGGCCGAGACGCCGGTAATGATCGCCGTACATGGCGGTGTATTGCGATGCAAGCAGGCAGGAGGCCACCATAGATGAGCCGACACCGGGGAAATTGTCGGTCAGGTCCTGCAGAAGGTTCACGGCGGCGACGGCCTGTTGTTGAGCCAGGCCGGTCAGGCCGGCATTTTCGGCGGCGGTGACCCGTTCGTTGGCCAGATTGAGCACCGCAGACGTCAAGGTGCTGTAGTTGCCATTGAAGGGCTTTTGCTGGCCGCCCTGGGCCAGGATGAAGTCGCTGATCGGGGCCAGCGCCTGCTCGGCGCGTTCCGTTTCACCGGCATTGCTGAAATCTGTGCTCAGGCTGCGTAACAAAAAGGTTTCGTTGGATCCGATATTGGACAGGCCAATGGCGTCGATATGTGCTTCAGTAATCGCCAGTACTTCATCAAGCAGGGCGAGACCACGCTCGCGTGCTTCGAAGGTCTGAGTCAGGGCGGCAAGGCCGGCAGCCCGGAACCCCCGCGCTTTGGTGAGCGGGTCGAAAATACGTGTGCTGACCATCAATTCGGCTTCGTCGATCAGCCCGGCTTCGGCCAGCCCCTCGGCGATCTTGTTGAAAATCGGATCAAGCACGGTGTCGTCGTTGACGCCGCGGAACAGCTGTTCGGCCAGGAAGTACGGCGACTGGTCAGAATTGAGGAAGTAGCGGATGCGCGCTGCATTGTCCTGCCCCAGTATTTCACCCATGGCGAGCGGCAGTTGTGTATCAATGACGCGCAGATCGGCCAGCGCGGCGATACGGGCATCGTCGCCCAGCGCTTCCGGTGCCACAAACCCTGCGACCAGATCGCCGGTGTCAATGTCGTACTCGCGCAGGGTATAGCGTGCGATGTTGGCAAAGGTGGCGGACTCGGGTTGCAGGCCGCGCTCGCCGTTGGCGTGCCAGAGTTGCTGCGCCAGTGCATTGAGCGCATCGCCGTCCAGTGTGTCGGCGGGCGTGCCAAGCTGTTCTGACAGGAAGTGTTCCAGCGCCAGACGAATCTGTGTGCGGTTGAAGGCCTGACGCAATGCGCCGGCGTCGTCGGCGTCGAGCTGTTGCAGCACGGCGATGCGATCGGCGTCGCGGCTCAGTCGCGCGCGCAATGCGACAGGCAGGCTGTCATCCGCGCTCAATAACCCGGCGGTTGCCGCCACATCACCGCCGCTGGCGATAAGCGCCTGGGTGAGCAGGGACAGGCCGTCATTCTGCGTGCGCAGGCTGGCCAGCAACTGGCCGATCAACAGGTTGGCCTGTTGTGCGCGGGGGTGACTCGCGGGGTTGTCGAGGCCGGCGCGCAAGTGCCCGCCAAACCAGTTGTCGAGGGCGGCATCGCTGCCCTGGGTCCTGCGCAGATGTGCGGACAGCGTGGACAATGGCGAGAGAATCCGGGGGCCATCAGGGGTGGTGTCGCCAAGCAGCCGCAGCAGGGTCACGCCCTGCATGTCGAGACCGGTGTTGTTGACCACGCCGCCAGTGGCGGACAGATACCAGCCCGGTTGCGGGGTGGTCGGGGTGCTTACGCTGAACTGTCCACTCTGGTCGCTGACCACGACAGATGAGCGGGCGCTGTCGGCGTCGTCACGCAGCAGCACACGGGCATTGCTGGCGCCGGGCACATCCACTTGGCCGGTCAGGCTGGTCTGCGGCGGTGGCGTAGTGCCGCCGCTACCGCCGCCGCCACCGCACGCTTGCAGGCCGACAAGCGCGAGCATGCCTGAGAGAAGGAGTCCCAGCCGCTGGTGGCGGCGCGTGAGCTGAGCAGGTTTCATGGGTAAGGCCTCATCATGTCAGGGCAGCGAAGGAGGTTCGCGGCGGTTTTCTCCGGGGCTGGGCGAGATGGCCTTCAGGAAGGCCTCGAGATCGCTGATCTCCGACGCGCTCAGTGCCAGGGGCTGGATCAGTGGTGACAGTTTTGGAAATTTCGGGTCGTCGTGCTGACCCTCGAGTGCGTTGTTCTGCCACCAGCCGATGTTGTAGAGGTGCAGCAGGCTTCTCAGGTCGGGGGCGATGCCGGTGTGCATCCAGGGGCCGGTCAGGGCGGTGCCACGCAGTGGCGGTACGCGGAACGCTGTCATGTCCTGTGGCGCGCCGGTGACGCGATGACGCCCCTCATAGCCGCCGCTGTGTTGATAGACTGCGGTCCCGAGATGGTGGAACGTCTCGTCGGAAAACAGTGCGCCGCTGTGGCAGTTCATGCAGCGGGCCTGGGTGCGAAACAGATGCAGGCCGCGGACTTGGGCATCCGAGAGGCTTTCGCGGTCACCGCGCAGGAAGCGATCGAATGGCGTGTTCGGCGTATTGATGGTGCGGACGAAGTCCGCAATAGCACCGGCGATCCTGTCGAACGTCACCGCGTCGTCATCGAAGGCGGCTTCGAACAGGGGGCGATAGCCGTCTGTCTCCGCAATCCTGCGCACGGCCTGTGCCTCGGTGGCATTCATTTCGATCGGGTTCAGTATGCTGGCCTTGGCCTGTTCTTCCAGCGAGCCGACGCGGCCATCCCAGAAGATGTGGGTCAGGTAGCCGGTGTTCATGATCGACGGTGTATTGCGGTGCCCGCGTTGCCGGTCGTGGCCAAAGGGCAGGCGTCGGCCATCGGCCCAGCCCATATCCGGGTCATGGCAGCTTGCACAGGCGATCTGCCCGGAGCTTGATAACCGGGGGTCGAAGAACAGCTTCTGGCCCAGGTCGCGCTTCGCGGGGGCGATGTCGGCACGGGGGGGCAGTTCGCCCAGGGGCTGCCAGGCCACGCCATCGTCCACATGCGGGGCGGGCCAGCAGCTCACGGGCTGCTCATAGAGTGCCCGCAGAGGCAGGTTTGTCCTACCCTCTGCAGTCTCGTTCTCCGTCAGGCATGCGCTGCCCGTGGCAATGGTTGCCCAGCATGTTGCCTTGACCAACAGAGCGGCCGCCACAGCGCGAATGAAGTGAAGAGGGTGCATGTCAGCAAGCCAGAAAGTAATCAGCGCGCCTGTGTCAGCATCAGACCGGGCACGTTATCGTTAAGAGTAATGATAACAATTATCATTTATGTTAATGGCAATGTGCCATCACGGTCAACAACCGTAAAAAAGCTGCCCGGAAGGGCGCGGCAAACCGGCGCCAAAACAGGTAAACAAGCGGGCGCCGGGGCTTGTGCCCCTCTGGGGCGGTCTATACAATGCGCGGTCAGCCAAACAGGTTGGGGGTCGAAACCGGCGCCGGGCAACGTCCCGGGCGCGCAGCAGTGTTTCGACAGACGAGAACAGACCGGAGGTAGTCCACATTAAAAGTGGCGGCAAGGGCGACAAACGCGCCCGCATCAATGAGCAGATTCAGGTAAGCCAGGTTCGCCTTATCGATGACGAGGGTGAACAGATAGGCATCGTCAATCTGGAAGAGGCCATCGCAGCGGCCCAGGCCAAAGACCTGGATCTGGTGGAAATCTCCCCGGACGCGGAGCCACCGGTCTGCCGCATGATGGACTACGGCAAGCATCTGTTTGATCTCAAGCAGAAGCTGAAAGAAGGGCGCAAGAAGCAGCGCCAGACGCAAGTGAAGGAAATGAAATTCCGTCCCGGCACGGACGATGGCGATTATCAGGTGAAATTGCGTAACCTGATTCGCTTTCTTGAGGCCGGTGACAAAGCCAAGGTAACCGTCAGGTTCCGAGGCCGTGAGATGGCGCACCAGAACCTGGGGCTTGAATTGCTTCAGCGGGTGGAAGCGGATCTTGCGGAGATAGGGCAGGTCGAGCAGCGTCCGAATATGGAAGGCCGACAGATGATCATGATCATCGCGCCCCATCGCAAGAACAAGTAACCGGATCGCCGGGTACTTGCTGAACACTACCTAACGAATACAGTTGAGAGAGATCATGCCAAAGATCAAATCAAATCGCGGGGCCGCCAAGCGTTTCAAGAAAACCGCCTCCGGTTTCAAGCGTAAGCAGGCATTCAAAAACCATATCCTGACGAAGAAATCCAACAAGCGGATTCGTCAGCTCCGGCCGAAGTCCGAGGTGCATGCCTCTGATGTGGCGCTGGTGAAGCGCATGTTGCCGGGTGTCTGAGACGCCTGCATTCAACGCTGGATAATTTAACGGTTTTTGGAGAACTGAAATGGCTCGAGTAAAGCGTGGTGTGCAGGCCCGTCGCCGGCACAAGAAAATTCTGAAACTGGCTAAAGGCTACTATGGTGCCCGCAGCCGTGTGTACCGTGTTGCTGTGCAGGCCGTTACCAAGGCTGGCCAGTACGCGTACCGTGACCGTAAGGCACGCAAGCGTCAGTTCCGTCGTCTGTGGATTGTGCGTATCAATGCCGGTGCGCGTATGCACGGTATGTCGTACAGCCGCATGATCAATGGCCTGAAGAAAGCGGCCATCGAGATCGACCGCAAGGTCCTGTCCGATCTGGCGATCCGCGACCAGGTTGCGTTTGGCGCGCTGGCTGAGAAAGCCAAAGCGAGCCTCGCCGCCTGAACGTCTGCGTAGACTGAACGCGCATGACAGCAACCTGCCGGGGAATTGACCCTCCGGCAGGCGATAACGGGGGAAGAGCTCGCGCTCTTCCCCCGTTTTTTTTGGAGAAACGATGGATAACCTGGAAGCGTTGACCAACCAAGCCCTGAAGGCAGTCGCTGAGGCGGCGGATCTGCGCGCACTGGATGACGTGCGGGTGCAGTACCTGGGCAAGAAAGGCGAGATCAGTGCGTTGCTGAAAGGGCTGGGCAAGCTGTCCGCCGAAGAGCGGCCGCAGGCGGGGGCCTTGATCAACGAAGCGCGCGATCAGGTGCAGGCGGCGCTGGACACGCGCAAGCAGGCCATGAATGCCGCGGCGCTGGCAGAAAAGCTGGCGGGTGAGCGTGTGGATGTCACGTTGCCCGGGCGCGGTGAGCAGCCTGGCGGGCTGCATCCGGTGACGCGTACGCGCCGCCGTATCGAGGATTTCTTTGCCGGGCTCGGCTATGCCGTGTCCGAAGGCCCGGAGGTGGAGGATGACTTCCACAACTTCGAGGCGCTGAACATTCCCGGGCATCACCCGGCGCGTGCCATGCACGATACTTTTTATTTTCCGGACGGCCATCTGCTGCGCACCCATACCTCACCGGTACAGATACGGGTGATGGAAAACGGTGCGCCGCCGTTTCGTATCATCGCGCCGGGCCGCGTGTATCGCTGTGACTCGGATCTGACCCACACGCCGATGTTCCATCAGGTGGAAGGGTTGCTGGTGGACGAGGGCATCACCTTTGCGGATCTGCGCGGCACGGTTGCGGCGTTTCTGCGTGCCTTTTTTGAAGTGGACGATCTGGCGGTGCGATTCCGTCCGTCCTATTTCCCCTTCACCGAGCCGTCTGCGGAAGTGGATATCGGCTGTACGCATTGTGGCGGCAAGGGCTGCCGCGTATGCAAACAGACCGGCTGGCTGGAAGTGATGGGCTGCGGCATGGTGCACCCGACGGTGCTCAAGCATGGCGGCGTGGACCCGGAGCGATACAGTGGTTTCGCTTTCGGCATGGGCGTGGAGCGTCTGGCGATGCTGCGTTATGGCGTCAAGGATCTGCGTATGTTCTTCGAAAACGACGTGCGTTTTCTCGCTCAGTTCCGCTGATCAAAGGATAAAAGACAATGTTGATTATCGAATCCTGGTTGCGCGAATGGGCTGATCCGGCGCTGGATACCGAATCGCTGGCGCACCAGTTGAGCATGGCCGGTCTGGAAGTGGACGGTGTGACCCCGGCGGCACCGCCGTTTTCCGGCGTGGTGGTGGGCGAAGTAAAGACCACGGCGCCGCATCCGGACGCGGACAAGCTGACGGTGTGTGAAGTCAGCGACGGCACCGAGGTGTTCCCGGTGGTCTGTGGCGCGCCGAACGTGCGGGCCGGGTTGAAAGTGCCTTTTGCCCGAGTAGGTGCCGAACTGCCCGGCGATTTCCGCATCAAGAAAGCCAAGCTGCGCGGGCAGCCCTCGCTGGGCATGCTGTGCGGTGCCTCGGAGCTGGGCCTGGAAGATCTGATTGACGGCCTGCTGGAGTTGCCGGCGGATGCGCCGGTGGGTACGGATATTCGTGAGTACCTGCAGCTGGACGACCAGATCATCGAAGTGGATCTGACGCCGAACCGGGCAGACTGTCTGAGCGTGCGAGGCATCGCCCGGGAAGTCAGCGTACTCAATCGAGTGCCCTTCAATGTGCCGGCGATAGCGCCCGTTGCGCCAACGATTGACGATACATTTGCCGTGACGGTCAGTGCGCCCGAGGCGTGCCCCCGCTATCAGGGGCGCGTGATTCGGGGGATTGATCCCACCGCGCAAACGCCCTTGTGGATGGTGGAGCGGTTGCGTCGCTCCGGGTTGCGGCCCATTGATCCGGTGGTGGATGTCACCAATTACGTGCTGCTGGAGCTGGGGCAGCCGCTGCATGCCTTTGATCTGGGCAAGCTGAAGGGCGGCATTGATGTGCGCCTGGCACAGGCCGGCGAGTCGTTGACGCTGCTGGATGAGCAAACCGTCACCCTGAAAGACGACACCCTGGTGATTGCAGACGCTAATGGCCCGCTGGCCATGGCGGGTGTCATGGGCGGCGCGGCCTCGGCGGTATCGGATGGCACGCGGGATATTTTTCTGGAGTGCGCCTTCTTTGCGCCGCTGGCCATTGCCGGCAAGGCGCGGGGCTACGGGTTGCATACGGATTCCTCCCATCGCTTCGAGCGCGGGGTTGATCCACAGCTGCAGGCGCAGGCCATGGCGCGGGCAACGGCGCTGATTCTGGCCATCGCCGGCGGTCAGGCCGGGCCTGTGGTTGAGGTGGCTGCCGAGGCACATTTGCCAACGCCGGTGCCGATTGCCTTGTCTGCGGCGCGGGTTGAAGCGGTACTGGGGTTGTCACTGGATGCGGCGGAGATCGCCGATATTCTGGCGCGCCTGGGCATGGATGTGGTTGATACGGGTGCCGACACCTGGCAGGTCACCGGGCCGAGCTGGCGCTTCGATATGGCGATCGAGGCTGATCTGATCGAAGAGCTGGCGCGGGTGCACGGTTATGATCGGCTGCCCAGCCGGTTGCCGGCCATCCAGGGCGCGGCGATTTCCGAGCCGGAAACCCGCCTGCCAGCCCGGCGCTTGTCCGATCTGCTGGCTGCGCGGGGGTATGCTGAGGCGATTACCTATACCTTTGTGGACCCTGCCATGCAGGCAGCTCTGGCGCCAGAGCTGACGCCGCTGGCGCTGGCGAATCCGATTTCCAGTGAGTTGGCCGTCATGCGCAGCACGCTGTGGGCCGGCTTGCTGACCACGGCGCAACGCAACCTGAACCGGCAGATCAGCCGCTTGCGGCTGTTCGAGCAGGGCCTGCGCTTCGTGCCCGGCGCGGGCGAGGGCGGCGGTTTGTTGCAGGAGCCGATGCTGGCAGGGCTGGTGTTCGGCACGGCGCGGCCCCAGCATTTCGATGATCTCACCGACGGCAAGCCGCGGCGCGTGGACTTCCTCGACGTGAAAGCGGACGTGGAAGCGCTGTTAGCGGCCACCGGCGGCGCGGCAGTCTATCGTTTCGAGGCGGCGGAACAGCATGTGCTCCATCCCGGCCAGTGTGCGCGCATCGTCCGTGACGGTGTCGAGGCCGGCTGGCTGGGCAAGTTGCACCCGGGGTTGGCGGCGACGCTGGATCTGCCCGCGGATATCTATCTTTTTGAGCTCCGAAAAGACGTCATTACGCAGGTATCTGTGCCGAAGTTCTCCGAATTGTCGGAATATCCGTCGGTGCGTCGAGACCTGGCACTGGTGGTGCCGGAAGCCGTACCGGCCGGTGCCCTGTTGGAGAGCGCCCGCAAGGCCTGCGACGAACGGCTGAGGGATATTCAGCTTTTCGATGTATATCAGGGAGATAACATCGAAAAAGGTCACAAGAGCCTGGCTTTGGGCTTGACCTTCCAGGACCGTTCGAGCACGCTAGGGGAGGCTGACATCAACCTGCTTTTGGCAGGGGTACTATCCCAGCTAAAACAAGAATTTAACGCTTCTTTAAGAGAATGATTCGAGGGCTCCTGGATGGCAGCGCTGACCAAAGCGGATATGGCCGAACGGCTCTTTGTTGAGCTCGGACTGAACAAACGTGAAGCCAAGGAAATGGTGGAAATGTTTTTCGAGGAAATCCGCCATGCTCTGGAGAACAACATCCAGGTGAAGCTTTCCGGCTTCGGCAATTTCGATCTGCGGGACAAGAGTGAGCGTCCCGGCCGGAACCCGAAGACCGGCGAAGAGATTCCCATCACGGCGCGCCGTGTGGTGACTTTTCGACCGGGACAGAAACTAAAACAACGAGTTGAAGCATATGCTGGAACCAAGCAATAACGACCAGCTCCCGGCGATCCCTGGCAAGCGTTATTTCACCATTGGTGAGGTGAGCGATCTTTGCGATGTGAAGCCGCACGTGCTGCGTTACTGGGAACAGGAATTCCCGCAACTCAAGCCGGTCAAGCGGCGGGGTAACAGGCGTTATTATCAGCGCCAGGACGTGCTGATGATTCGGCAGATTCGCAGCCTGCTGTACGAGCAGGGGTACACCATTGGTGGCGCCCGTCTGCAGCTGACGGAAGGTGCCAACGGCGATCAGGCGACGCACTATCATCAGCTGATCCGGCAGATGATCACGGAACTGGAAGACGTGCTGGACGTATTGCGCGCCTGACAGTTCAAAGGACTGTTTGCCAAAGGACTGTTTGCAGGCGGCGCTGAATCCGTTATGATTGCCGCCGCTCTGGTTAACCCCGATCCACACGACAGATCAGAGCAGTCTCGGGGCGTAGCGCAGCCTGGTAGCGCACTTGCATGGGGTGCAAGGGGTCGAAGGTTCAAATCCTTCCGTCCCGACCAACATAGCCCTTTCGGGCATCACAGAAAGGCCGCCTCATACGCGGCCTTTTTGCTGTGCAGATATCTGACAGGCGCCGGTTATGAAAGACCAGATCTATGCTCACCCGGTGGATGCCATCGCACGCTTCAGTTTCGATGCGCAGGTGGCGGCGGTGTTCCCGGATATGATCCGGCGCTCGGTGCCGGGCTACGGCACCATCATCGACATGATTGGTGTCCTGGCGGCGCGCTATGCCCGCCCGGGTACGCACTTGTATGATCTGGGCGCTTCCCTCGGCGCAGCAACGTTGGCCATGGCACACCTGCTGCCGCATCGGGATTGCCAGTTGGTAGCCGTCGACAATTCCAGCGCCATGATCGAACGGGCCCGGCAATTGCTGGCCGTTGAAGCGCCGGATATCCCGGTGCAGCTGCGCTGTGAAGACGTGCGAGACACGGTGCTGGAGTCGGCGTCAGTCGCGGTGCTCAATTTTACTCTCCAGTTTCTGCCGGTTGCCGATCGGGATGCGTTGATACAGCGTATCGCGCGTGCCCAGCAGCCCGGCGACATCCTGATCCTGTCCGAAAAGATTCGCTTCCCGGATGCCGAGGAAGACGCCCTGCAACAGGCGTTGCACCATGCCTTCAAGCGCAACAACGGTTACAGCGATCTGGAAATCAGCCAGAAGCGTACAGCACTGGAAAATGTCTTGATCCCGGAAACCCTGGCGGAGCACGAACAGCGGCTTGCCGAGGCGGGCTATCGCAGTGTGCATGTGTGGTTTCGCTGCTTCAATTTCATGTCACTGGTGGCAGTCCGTTGAGCGTTGTGTCGAAAGATGTGTTGCGCACCTACCACCGCGCCTTGACGGAAGCGGTGGCGCCTCTGACTCCCTGGGTAGAAACGCTGGACACGCTGACACGGGAGCGTTTGATCGACGCGCCCCACGGTGATCTGCCGCGCTGGCTGTCTGCGCTGGAAAAGCTGCCGCCCGTAACGGCACGCTGTGATGTCGATGCCGCGACGGTGACGCTGAGCAGCACCGGTGATCCGCTCACACCGACACAGCAAATGTCACTGGAGCAGGGGCTGCGGGAACTGATGCCCTGGCGCAAGGGGCCTTTCAACTTCTTCGATACCTTTATTGATACCGAGTGGCGCTCAGACTGGAAATGGCAGCGCCTCAGTGCCCATATCAGCTCGCTTGCCGGGCGCAGGGTGCTGGATGTCGGCTGCGGCTCCGGTTATCACTGCTGGCGCATGCTCGGCGCCGGCGCCGATTTCGTGCTCGGCATCGATCCCACTATTCTGTTTCTGGTGCAGTATCTGGCGGTAAAGCGGTACGCCCCCGAGGCGCCGGTGTGGTTTGCGCCGTTGCGCATGGAGGAGTTGCCGGGTGAGGCCGAGGCCTTCGATACCGTTTTTTCCATGGGCGTGTTGTATCACCGCCGCTCTCCGCTGGATCATCTGCTGGAGCTGCGTGCTGCGCTGGCGCCTGGCGGCGAGCTGGTGTTGGAAACGCTGGTTGTGGCGGGCGACGCACAAACCGTGTTGATGCCGGAAGATCGCTACGCGGCCATGCGGAACGTGTTTTTTCTGCCCAGTACCGGGATGCTTGAGGTGTGGCTGCGGCGCACCGGTTTTACTGATGTGCGGGTGGTGGACGTGTCGCCGACAACGACGCAGGAGCAGCGTGCCACCGACTGGATGCAGTTTCAGTCGCTGGCAGATTTTCTTGATGCGTCCGGGCAGACGCGGGAAGGTTATCCGCCACCGGTGCGAGCGGTACTGGTGGCGCGCAAAGCGTGATGGCTAACGGCTGGTGCTGAGTATCAGCTCATCCATCAGCGCCATACGCTCACTCTCGTTCAGGTCTGCGAGGAGACGTTTGAGCTGCTCCGGGGTGCTGGTGTTGTTGGGCAGTACATCTGTCAATGCGGGCAGATGATGGTAGCGGTCGTGACTGAAGGCGGGCGCTGGCGTGTCCAGTGCAGCTTTCATGGCGAGGCTGACGTTGATGTCTTCGGCGCCCTGGGTTGCGGTATGCAGGGTGCGCATCATCAGTTTGCGCGGGTCTTCTCGCTGGTCGCCACTGAGTGTGTGCAGGCCCAGCCGTAATTGCATCCGCAATACCTGGCCCTGATAACGGAAGCTGTGGCGTGAGAGTTGCGCCAGTATGCGGTGAGCAAGACGCCGGGCGCCCCGCGGCGGTGTATCCGGAAGGCAAAAGACCAGACGCCCGTCACCCCAGGCACAGATCCAGTCTTCGGTACGTTTACAACGGCCGATCTGTTCGTTCAGCAGCCTTTGCATGCGTCGGGCAAGCTCATGGCCGTATTCACTGGCCAGAGCTTCGAAATTCGCCACATAGATGGCGAGCAGATTCAGTGGCAGGGCGCGTCGCTCACAGAATGCGATCTGGCATTCAAGGGCCTCATCGAGCATGCGCAGTTGCGCACTGATGCTCAAACCGCTGCGGGTGCTTGCACCGGCAGCGCCGATATTGAGTGAGTCATTGGACGTACTGGCAGACATGACGGCGACCTTCTGTCAGGAATCAGTTGTTGATGAAGCGTCCAGGGAGCCTGGCGGGCACGCGAAAACAGGCATGTCGCCGCACAAACTAACGAATGGCAGTCTGAGCATAGCCAGCTCCATCTGATGGAGCCATAGGCGCTTTCAGCACGTAACAAAGCTACATCAAGTCTTAACGCGGGGTGACTGTCCGCGAAGGCTCGCAGCGGACGGCAATCAGCTTATAATGTGCAACGTACGCCGGGTGGGTGGTGACGTGGCGAGTAACAGGCTGGCTATGATGGAGAGCAACATGGATTGGATAATGATGCTGGCAACAGCCTTGCTGGCGGCGCTGATGACGCTGATCGCCCTGGCCTTGTGGCTGAAGTTCGTGGTCAGTCCGAACGTCGCTCGCGATCTGGAGGTCCTGCTGAAAGATCAGGCGGAGCAGGCCGCAGACCTTATGGCTGTGAAGGTGGAAGAGGCGGTGCGCCGGGGGATTGTGGATGGCGTGACGTCGCTGCCTACCCGGGAAGTACTGCAGGGCACGACACGTAATATCGCGCGCACCAGTGTGGAGATTGTGGAGGAGCGGCTGGGGTCGTTGTTTGGTCGCAAGAAGAAGTGATGGTGGGGGCGGTTGTTTCGGTGCGCTGGTGCGCTGGTGCGCCAGTCCGATTCGCTGCGCTCAGCACACCCTACGATATCGCCTGTGGACGTAGGGTGTGCTGAGCAAAGCGAAGCGCACCACGCCACACCATCTAATAACGATGCCCGAAAAGCAGCCGCGACAGCAGAAAGGTCAGGCCGATGCTGCCCAGCAGCACGGCCTGGCCGGTGGCCGAGGCGGCAGCGGCAATAGGCAGCAGCCCGCCGAGCGTGGCCAGGGCGCCAAGTAGCAGCAGCATACCCAGCATCAGGCAGGCGGCATCCAGGCGCCGTTCCCGGCGCAGCCCGCGCTTCAATCCGCGCAGTTCATCCAGAATCTCCTCCTGCAGCAGCCGTTGGCGGCCCAGCTCATTGGCGAGCTGGCCCACCTCTTCCGGCAGCCCTTGCAGACGTGCCAGCCAGCCCGGGTCTTCCTTGCGTAGCAGGGACAACAGATCATTCAGGCGGACATGGTCGTCGAGCCAGTTGCGGGTGACGCCCCAGAGGCTGAATTCGCTGACAGCCTCGCTGATCATCTGAATGCGGTCTTCGGGGCCCAGAATGCGGATCTGGTCTTCTTCGGGCATCGCCGTGTTGGGCGCCAGCAGCCACTGGAGCAGGGCGCCCATGGCCCCGCGTACGCGGATGTGAACGTAGCCCTCGAATTCCGGCAGGACTTCGATGCCGTCTTCGTAGATCAACAGGTAAACAATGGCCATGGGGCGTTCAGTGCGCACCCGGATGGCGGTGCCGTGCAGCAGGCGCAAGCGCTCTGCAGCGCGTGGCTCATGGGCCAGCGCCTGATTGATCAGGGTTTCCAGAGTGCCATGCACCAGAAACCGGGCCAGGGATGGTTGTTCGTGCTCCATTGTGCTGATTCGTGTATCCCCCAAAACCACATTCTACACACAGCTCGTCGGCTGAACCCATAGACTACGCAAAATTACACGGTAATGCCTTACCTTCAGCCGCTAACGGGCTATACTAACCAATTGGTTACGCCACCCCGGTGGTTATTCTGGGCCAATGTCCAGACTAGTCGCTGGCCGGTTGCAATGTTTGCCGGGGTCCGGAGCGTTTTTTTGCCCCGGGGGTTATACAAGAGCGTGAGGTGCGGCTGAATTCCTCGGGAAGGGGAGCTGTTTTATCTATGCTGGAATCGCTGTTTTCGCACCCGGATTTCTGGAAGTACGTCAGTATTCCTTTCATCGCGGGCACGGTCGGTTGGGTCACCAACTGGATGGCTGTGCAAATGACGTTCTATCCGCTGGAGTTCATCGGCATCCGTCCGATATTCGGCTGGCAGGGGATCATTCCGTCCAAAGCCGAGAAGATGTCGGGCATCCTTGTCGACCAGACGCTTTCCAAGATCGGCAGTATTGAAGAATTCTTCCAGCAGATGGAACCGGAGAAGATCTCTGCCCATCTGACCCGGAGCATTCAGGGCCGGATCGAGGAATACACCGACGAAGTCATGACCGAGCGCAACGCCGTGCTGTGGGAGAACCTGCCCATGCTGGTGCGGCGGCGGGTTTACAGCCGTGCTCGCCGGGCGATCCCGGAAGTCATGGACAATGTCGTGGATGACATCAGCAAGCACGTGGAAGAGCTGGTGGACCTCAAGCACATGATCAGTTCCCAGATGCGTGAAGACAAAGCGCTGATGGTGAAGATGTTCCGCGAGGTGGGTGACCCGGAGTTCCGCTTTGTCATCAATTCCGGCATCTATTTCGGTTTCCTGTTCGGCCTGTGCCAGATTCCCGTGTTCATCTATTTCCCCGGTAACTGGGTCATGCCGTTTTTCGGCTTCCTGGTCGGCGTGGCGACCAACTGGCTGGCGCTGAATGTGATTTTCCGCCCGCTTAACCCGGTACGGGTGGGGCCATTCCGGATTCAGGGGCTGTTTCTCAAGCGACAGAAAGATGTGGCCGAGAGTTTTGCCCGCCTGACCACCACCGAAGTCGTGACCCTGCGCAATATCATGTATCAGGTCATCAATGGACCGCGGGCCGACCGCACCAAAGCACTGATCAAACGCCACATGCGCCCGCTGCTTGAGGGCGGCGTGGTGCGTACTGCGGCGCAGCTGACGGTGGGCCCCGGCGGTTACGCCGACCTGAAAAAGGCAGTGGAAGAGAAGGCTGTGGATCTGGCCGTACTGCCATTCGAGGACCCGACCTTCAACCGGGAGCGCGGTGCCATTGTTGAACGCATCATGCGTGAACGGATGGAGGAACTCTCCTCCGAGGAATTTCAGGCGCTGTTGCGGCCGGCATTCCAGGAAGATGAATGGATTCTGATTATGGTGGGTGGCGCGCTGGGCATGATGGCCGGTTTCATTCAGTTGTTCCTGATTTTCGGCGTGACCTGACATGGAGCAGGCCGCCGTGGATCAGACCATCGAGGTCACTACACTGACCTTGTTCTGGCTCCTCACCGGTGCCGCGCTGGTGTCTTCCGCCATCACCTTGCTGGTCGTTTTTCTGGTCGTGCATTTCCATGTGGCGCCCAGGCTGGAGGAACGTGTGGATCAGCGCCTGCAGCAAGGCGCCGCCGATCTTGAAGAGCGCTTGCGTCAGCGCGTACTGGGCCTGGTAACAGGCGGCAGAGCGGTCAAGGACCTGGCCCGGGGCATGGGGCTATTCTCATCACGGCCACCCCCCGAAGACCCTTGAGAGCGAATTTACTCCCTCCTGTAAGATTGTTCGACAGAATCCTGCGGCTCCCCACACCAACCCTCGTAGACTACTCGCATATTGAATTGCGCTGATCCACTGTTGTTGTTTGTTTTGATTTGCCTTGGGTCACTGACCCGCATCCGCACTGCATTGGCTTGTGGAATCCTTACCTCGGAGACAGTTCATGCCTGACAGCAAGACGCCCGACCACAAGCAGGAAGAAGAGACGCAGAAAGAGGACAAGCTGAAGTCGATTCGGCTCAGCGGTGGTTCTCTGGATCTGCGTAAATACACCAACCAGATATGGCTGGCTGGCCTGGGCGCTTTCGCCAAGGCGGAAGAAGAGGGCAGCCGCTTTTTCGACACGCTGGTGGATACTGGACGTGATCTTGAGTCCAAGACCCGTGACAAGTCAGAGTCGCGCGTGGAGGAGATCAAGGAGAAGGTCCGGCACCGCACTGGCGAGACGATGGACAAGATGGAAAAGGCGTTTGACGAGCGGCTGAACAAAGCCCTGTCGCGCCTCGGTATTCCCAACAAGCGCGAAGTAGAAGCGCTTCAGAGGCGGGTGCACGAACTGACCGCCGCACTGGATGAAATGTCCAGCTCCGAGTCCGGCAAGAAGAAGCCGGGCAAGGAAAAAGGGTAACGATGTTGTAGCGCACACCGCTATCCCCTTAGTGGTGTATTTACGGGCCTCAATCCCCTTGAGGCCCTTTTTTTTGTCCTGCGTTCGGGGCACCCGATGCTCTCCGGGTAGCGGATGGAATACCTCTGTTACAGCCATGTCATCTTCCGATCAAAAAAGCGTCAAGAGGTGGAGGGGGCCCAAGCGATGGTAGTTCCACGGAATTGTCCGAGACTTACCAACAAAGTTATCCACAGATTCTGTGGACAAAAAGAGGGGCAATTCGGGTGCCTGGTGGGTATTTGTGCACAATGGAAACGCGTTGAAAATCGATCTTCACTTTAGTGGATTGTCCTCATGTTCTCTGTGCAAAAATAACTATAACCATCTGAATATATTGAATATTAATATTATTCGCCATGCGGTGTCACTAAAGGTGACACCTGTCGGTGACAGTGAAGGTAACGTTGTCCCGTAATAGTGCACAGAATTATCCACAAGGGGGCGGCCGGTATTTTTATGCACAGCTGTAGTGGGCTGTGGTCAAGTCAATTATTGTTGCCTTATCGCGGATTTACGAAGATATCTGGCCGACGGTGGCGCTTGGGTGTCAGCCTGAAACTGGGTGTCCTTCGGCCGGTGGGTCACCCTCCATCGAGTACGCGTTGAGCCGGGGTATGCCCTTCCGGGACCGCTCAAGCCGTCCCTGGGCGCTCGCGCTTTGGCCATCCATGGCCAAAGAGGTCCCTCCAGGGCATACCCCGGCTCAACGCTGGCAGTAAATTCGAAGTATGGTGGTTTTATCAACTTTCTAGAGGAACAAAACCGTCAGTTGGCTTCCAGCTTGTTAACCAGGCTGCGCGTGACGGCCCTCGGGGGGCGGGAAAGGTTTTCAGGACTGTTTGAGGCAGGATGCCGAAACCAAGCCCCCAGGGATGGGTCCACGGCGTGTCCTGAAAACCTTTCCCGCCCCCCGAGGGCCATAACCACCAAACCAATGCCGAATGGAAAGCACCAGAAACGGGCACCTTCCGCCAATACGCGATGATGAGCCACAAAAAAGGGCCTCCGAAGAGGCCCTCTGGTACTGCTCAGGGAGGATCAGAAGCGGTATTTGCCGCCGTCGATGCCCTGCTGGATCTCGGGGGTGAGGCGTTGGTAGCAGTCCTCACCGGGCAGCAAGACGTAGACCGGATCGCTGTGCGCGCCCAGATCGTACTTCTCTTCCTTCAGCTTGTTCTTCTGGTGCTTGAACGTGCCGGTGGTGTCCACAGGGTGGTTGGCGATGCGCAGGAAGACCGGCGTCGCATAGTGCGGCAACTCACGTTGCAGGTACGCACACAGACCCTTGTAGTCGAAGGCCTCGAAGTCCTCGGTATTCAGGCGAATTTCTGCCATGCCCGCCCGGCCGTTGGTGTTGGGGATCTCGACACCATAGACCACGGTTTCGACGATGCCCTCGGCGCCGTCCAGGATCTGCTCCACCTCGGTGGTGGACACGTTCTCGCCTTTCCAGCGGAAGGTGTCGCCCAGACGGTCGACGAACTGCGCATGCTTGAAGCCGATGTCCCGCATCATGTCGCCGGTGTCGAAATAGGCATCGCCCTTGGCGAAGACATTACGCAGGATCGACTTCTCGGTCTTGGCCTTGTCCGTGTAGCCGTCAAACGGGGTCTTGTCGGTGATCTCACCGATCAGCAGGCCCGGCTCGCCCTTGTCGGCCTTGATCATGAAGCCGTCGCTGCCGCGCACCGGCTCTTCCTTCTCCTTGTCGTACTTGACGATGGCATAGCTCACCGGGGAGAAGCCGACGGTATTGTCGAAGTTGAAGATGTTGGTAAACGCCACGTTGCCTTCCGAGGAGGCATACAGCTCCACTACGCGCTCGATGCCGAAGCGGGCCTTGAAGGCTTTCCAGATGCTTGGACGCAGGCCGTTGCCGACGATGACGTGGACCTTGTTGTCCTTGTCATTGGGGCGGGCAGGCTGCTCGTGCAGGTAACGGCACAGCTCGCCCACGTAGGCGAAGGCGGTGCACTCATATTTGCGCACGTCGTCCCAGAAGCGGCTGGCGGAGAATTTGCGTGCCAGCACCAGACCAGCACCGGCAGCGATCGCCGAAGCCCAGCTGATCACCATGCCGGTGGCATGGTAGAAGGGCAGGGTGGAGTACATGCGGTCGTCTTTCTTCAGACGCACGGCGGCAAAACCGAAGGCGCCGTAGGCTTTTTCCCAACGACCGTTGTTGAACACCACCGCCTTTGGCAGGCCGGTGGTACCGGAGGTATAGATGTAGAACAGCGGGTCGTTGAGGAAGATCTTGCTGGCTTGCTCCGGGTTTTCAGAGGAGCAGTCGCGGATCACGTCAGCCAGGTTCTTGTAGCCTTCCGGTGCGCTGCCGGTGTCTTCCAGGGTGTCGCGGTCGGCCCACCAGTAAAAGCGGTCAGCATCCAGTTCCAGCTGGTCGCGGACTTCAGCAATGGCGCTGGTCAGCTCTTCGCCAATGATGGCGGCTTTGGGCTTGACCAGATTGAAGCTGTGTACCAGTACCTTGCCGCGTTGGGAGGTGTTGATCAGGGCCGAGCAGACGCCGATCTTGGCGGCGCCGACAACTGTCGCCAGCAGTTCAGGGCGGTTCTCGACATCCACCGCGATGCTGTCACCTTTTTTCAGGCCGATGGAGGAGAGGTAGTCAGCGATACGGTTGGCCCACGCATTGAACTGCCGATAGGTCAGTTGTGTGTCCTGGTAGATCAGGGCAACGCCGTTGGGGTTCATTTCGGTGGCGGTCTGAATGGCCAGCCCGAGGCCCAGTGGGCGGGTGGTGTCAGACAGCTTTCCGTACTTGGAGCCCTTGACGATACCGGGCAGGTTGGCGAATACCGTCGGCAGCTTGCTCAGCAGCTTGGGCAACGTAATGACGTCGGCGTTGCTCATGAATATCTCCGTTTATTGTCTGTGCGGTTGTCTGTACACCGGGCTGTGTATTGCTTCAGCGCGGCGGCAGTGTCTTGCATTTCGGGAAATCGGGCCCGCAATGCCTGCTGGGAGCAGGCGCGGGCCAAGCATGTACAAGGTCCAGTACCTTAACCGGCGGGCCCTCGCAGGGCAAGCTGGCTCAGGCTTCCGGGGCGTCCGGGGTAATAGAAAGCAGGATCTGTTTACCCTTTACCTGATCGCCGTTACGCACTGTCACGGACGCAACAATACCGTCCACATCAGACGTCAGACTGTGCTCGATTTTCATGGCCTCGAGCAACACCATGACTTGACCTTTGCTCACCTGGTCGCCTTCTGCGCAGCGTACATCGAGGACGGCGCCGTCCATGGGCGCACGAATCTGGCCGGTGCCGGCGCCAGCAGTCGTGGCGGGGGGCGCATGAGTCACGTCGCTGATACTGAACACCTGTCCTGCATCATCGAGCCAGAGTTGTGTCCCGTCCCGGTGCCAGGCCGGTTGGCGTATCACGCCATCCACTTCGATGGATTGGTTGTCGATGCATTGGTTGCTGGCGCCCAGTCGCACGGTGTGCTGCTGGTCGCCGACGGTGACATCAAGCACGCCGGGACCCGCAGTGGCGGACACGGCAAGCGATACGGTTTGCCGGGTGTCGCCCTGCAGCAGCACCAGGCGCTGTGTGTGCGGGCCGCTGTTGCGCCAATGTCGAGTGGTCACCGGAGACTGACTGCTGAGCAGGACGGCAGCGATGGCCCAGTGGTGGCTCTGCGGTGCCAGTGCATGCATGCCGGCATCATCGGCAAAGTCCGCACCGATAAAGGCGGTGGTGGCCGCGCCCTCGGCGAAGACCGGGTGGCGCAGAATGGCGGCCAGGAAGCGACGGTTATCGGTGACACCAAAAAGGTGCGTGTCCTCGACGGCGCGGATCAGGCGTCTGCGGGCGTCCTCGCGGGTGTCGCCCCAGGCGATGATCTTGGCCAGCATGGGATCGTAGTGGCTGCCGACGCGATAGCCGGCGCGCAGGCCGTGATCAATGCGCACGCCTTCGCCTGAGGCGGGCTGCCAGGCCAGTACCGGACCAGTCTGCGGCATGAAACCTGCGGCGGGGTCTTCGGCGTACAGGCGCACTTCCATGGCATGGCCATTGAGTTGCACCTGGTCCTGGGTCAGCGGCAGTGTCTCACCGCGGGCCACGCGAATCTGCCAGGCGACCAGATCCAGGCCGGTGATCAGTTCGGTGACCGGGTGTTCTACTTGCAGGCGCGTGTTCATTTCCAGGAAGAAGAAGTCGCCTTTATCGTCGAGCAGGAATTCCACTGTGCCGGCGCCCACATAGTCGCAGGCTTTGGCGGCCTGGACGGCGGCTTCGCCCATGCGTGCGCGCAGGGCGTCGTCGACGGCCGGGGAGGGCGCTTCTTCTACCACTTTCTGGTGCCGGCGCTGCACCGAGCAGTCACGTTCGCCCAGATGAATGACGTTGCCGTGGGTGTCACCGAAGACCTGGATTTCCACATGGCGCGGGCGCATGACGGCGCGCTCGAGAATCAGTTCGTCGCTGCCGAAGGCGTTCTTTGCCTCGGAGCGGGCGCTGCGCAGCTGTTCCGGAATGTCGCTGGCATCGGTAACCACGCGCATGCCACGGCCGCCGCCACCGGCGGATGCTTTAATCATTAGCGGCAGACCGATGCGTTTTGCTTCCTTCAGCAGTTGCTCGTCGCTCTGTTCTTCGCCTTCATAGCCGGGAATGCAGGGCACACCGGCGTCCTGCATGGCGATCTTGGACAGGCGTTTGGAGCCCATCAGGTGAATCGCGTCCACCGGCGGGCCGATGAAGACGATGCCTGCAGCCTGGCAGGCGCGGGCAAACTCAGCGTTCTCGGACATGAAGCCATAGCCGGGATGCACTGCGTTGGCGCCGGTGCGGCGAGCGGCGTCCAGGATGGCGGTCATGTTGAGATAGGACTGGCTGGCCGTGGCCTCGCCGATGCAGACGGCCTCGTCGGCGAGCTGCACGTGCAGGGCGTCGCGGTCGGCGTCGGAAAATACGGCTACCGTGCGGTAGCCCAGGTCCCGGGCCGTACGAATCACCCGGCAGGCGATTTCACCACGGTTGGCAATCAGGATCTTGTCGAAAGAGGTCGGTGCGCTTGCGCTCATACCTGGGCTACCTGTTCTGGCGGTTCCGGAATCAATTATTCAGCCCATGTGGGCAGGCGTTTCTGTACAAAGGCCATGGTGCCTTCGGTGCCTTCGTCGCTGGCGACGGCGCGGGCAAAATCCTCGGCGGCCTGGTCCAGCACCTGGTCCAGCGGCTGGCTCAGGGTGTTGAGGACCAGCTGCTTGGTCTGGCGATTGGCCTCCGGGGCGCAGCGACGAATCTGCTGCAATGTCTCGGCCAGCCGGGCATCCAGCTGCTCTGCGGGCAGGCTTTCATGCACGATGCCGAGCCGCGCGGCTTCGGCGCCGTTGAAGCGGGCACCGGTCAGGGCCAGACGACGGGCCTGGGTCAGGCCGACACGTTGCACCACGAAGGGGGCGATTTGTGCCGGGATTACCCCCAGGCCGGTTTCCGGCAGGCCGAACTGGGCTGTGTCGGCGGCCAGCGCCACATCGGACACGCAGGCGAGGCCGAAGCCACCGCCGAGCACAGCGCCTTCGAGCACGGCCACGATCACCTGAGGCTGCTGATTGGCGCGGGTGATCATTTCGCCAAAGCGGCGATTGAGATTGCGGAACGCCCGGGCATCGCCGGAGGCGGCCTGGGCGCGCGCGCCGGCCATGTCCTTGATGTCGCCACCGGCGCAGAAGTGCCCTTCGGCGCCGCGCAGGACGACAGCACGGATGTGAGTGTCTGCCGCGATGGCGTCGAACACCGCCATCAGCTCGTTGACCATGGCGAGACTCATGGCGTTACGGGCTTTGGGGCGATTCAGCGTCACATGCAGAAACGGTCCGTCCTGATGCAGGATCAGGGTTTCTGTTGCGGGCAGTGTTGTGGGCAATGTCGTGGTGCTGGGTGCCATAACGTACTCCGTTGAACACCAGCCGCCTCAGCGCTTTTCAGGGCGGCGGCTGGTGCGAGTCGGCTTGTCTTATTTCTTTTTCTTGCCTGGTAGAATGTCCATCGTCTTGCAGATGATGCCGAGCATGATCTCGTCGGCGCCGCCGCCGATGGAGGCCAGGCGGCCATCACGCCAGGCGCGGGAGGCGGGGTTTTCCCACATGTAGCCGTTGCCGCCCCAGTACTGGATGCAGGCGTCGGCGACTTCCCGGGACAGGCGGCCGGCCTTGAGTTTGGCCATGGACGCCAGTTGCAACACGTCCTTGCCGCTGACGTACTCTTCGCAGGCGCGCCAGATCAGGCTGCGCAGCAGTTCCACTTCGGTTTTCAGTTCTGCCAGGCGGAAATGCACGCTCTGGTTGTCCAGCAATGGCATACCAAAGATTTCACGCTCACGAGCATAGTCGGCGGTCAGCTGGATCAGTTTGTCATAGCCCTTCAGGCCGGAGACGGCGCCCCACAGACGTTCCTCCTGGAACTGGATCATCTGCATCATGAAGCCCATGCCTTCGGCGCCGATCAGGTTGCGCTGCGGCACCCGCACATTGTCGAAGAACACCTGCGCGGTCTGTGAGGAACGCATGCCCAGCTTGTTCAGCGGCTTGTCCACGGTGATGCCGCCGGCATCTTTCGGCACGACGATCAGTGACTTGTTCATGTGCGGCTTGCCATCGGAGGTGTTGGCCAGCAGGCAGAAGAAGTCAGCGGTGGGGGAATTGGTGATCCACATCTTGGTGCCGTTGATGACATAGTCATCGCCGTCTTTTTTCGCGGTGGTCTTGATGGCGGCTACATCGGAGCCAGCATGGGGTTCGCTGACGGCAATGCTGGCCACCATGTCGCCGGCAATGGCGGGGGCCAGATACTGTTTGCGCAGCTCATCGGAACCAAAGCGGGCCAGCGCCGGAGTGGCCATGTCGGTCTGCACGCCGATGGACAAGGGCACACCGCCGCAGTCGCACAGGCCCAGCTCTTCCGCCACGGCCAGGTTGTAGGAATAGTCCAGACCCAGGCCGCCGAATTCTACGGGCTTGCTGACGCCCAGCAGGCCCAGGTCGCCCATTTTCTTGAAGATTTCATGGGTGGGAAAGGCGCCTGCGGCTTCCCATTCCTCGACGTGCGGGTTCAATTCTTTTTCAACAAAGTTGCGCATGGTGCGGCGCATTTCTTCATGTTCCTGAGTCAACAACATGGAATGTCTCCTGTAATGAACATCGGGCTGTAATGAACGCCTGGCGGTTCAGAGGCGGGCAACGCCAAAGGTAATGGGATTAAGTGGGCGACGTGCTGCTTCGCGGCAGACGTCCAGGACAAAGGACACCACTTTGCGCGTGTCGCGCGGGTCAATGATGCCGTCGTCCCACATATGCGCGGTGGCATACAGGGCCGTGGACTGACTATCGAGCTTCTGCGCGGTGCTTTGTTGCAGCATCTCGAGGACTTTTTCGTCGGGCTCCATGCCCATGGCGCGTTGTTTCTGCTCGGCGACGATGCGCAGCACCATACCGGCCTGCTGGCCGCCCATGACGGCAACGCGGCTGTTGGGCCAGGCAAAGATGAAGCGCGGGTCAAGACCGCGGCCGCACATGGCATAGTTGCCAGCACCATAGGAGCCACCGATGACAATGCTGATCTTCGGTACGCTGGCGTTGGCCACTGCCTGAATCATCTTGGAGCCGTGCTTGATGATGCCGCCCTGTTCCGGTTCGGTGCCCACCAGGAAGCCGGTGGTGTTATGCAGGAACAGCAACGGGCGGTTGCTTTGCTCGCACAGCTGGATGAACTGTGCGGCCTTGGCGGCGCCCTGATGGGTGATCGGGCCGTTATTGCCGATCACGCCCACCGGGTAGCCTTCCATCATGATCCAGCCGCAGACTGTGTGCGCATCCCAGTCGTTCTTGAAATCGAGAAAGTCGGAATCGTCGGCGATGCGGGCGATGATTTCGCGCACGTCGTAGGGCTTGCGCGCATCGTCGGGCACGACGCCCAGCAGTTCTTCGGCGTCATAGCGAGGCGGATTGAAGGTTTTTTCCGGCACCGGCGGAAGCTGATCCTGCCAGCCGATCTTTGCCATGATATCCCGCGCCATGCGGATGCCGTCGGCATCATTTTCGGCAACATATTCAGCGGTGCCGGCCACCCCGGCGTGCATCTCGGCGCCACCCAGCTCCTCATCGGTTGCGACTTCGCCGGTGGCGGCTTTCAACAGCGGCGGGCCAGCCAGAAACATCTTCGCCTGATTGCGCACCATGATGCAGTAATCAGACAGGCCGGGTTGATACGCGCCGCCGGCGGTGGCGTTGCCGTGCACCACGGTGATCTGTGGAATGCCCAGCGCGGACAGGCGCGCTTGATTGGCAAAGGTGCGTGCGCCCTCAACAAAGATGTCGGCGGCGTAGTTGAGATTGGCGCCGCCGGATTCGGATAGCGACACGATGGGCAGTTTGTTTTCCCGGGCGATTTCCTGCAAACGCAGGCTCTTGCGCAGGCCCGCGGGGGTGATGGTGCCACCCTTGATGGCGGAGTTGCTGGCCGCGATCAGGGCGCGAACGCCACTGACGTAGCCGATACCGGCGATACTGCCGCCGCCGGCTTCGGTGCCGTCACGATCGTCGTGCATCATGTAGCCGGCCAGGCTCTGCAGTGCCAGGAACGGGGAGCCGGGGTCCAGCACGCGGGCAACCCGGTCATTGGGCAGCAGCTTGCCGCGCTTTTCGAATTTTTCGCGTTGGGCTTCCGCTTTTTCCACGACTTTCTGTTCGATGGCGCGGAATTCTTCCACCGCGCGCCGCATGGCTGCGCAGTGCCGGGCAAATGCGTCGCCGTTGACATCCAGTTGCGTCTCAATCACTGGCATCGCTGTTCTCCTGAGCCTGATCGCCGTGCTGGAAAAGCGCCGGAGCTACGGCACGGTGGAAGCCGTCAAACGGCTTGCTGTTGTTGTGCTCGGGCAGCGGCCAGATGGCGATGTTGCCCTGGCTGGCCGCGCCGTCGACACGCAGTGTGTCGCCACTGATAAAGGCGGCGGCGTCACAGAGCAGGAAGCAGATGGCGCCGGAGATTTCCGCTTCTTCGCCAAGCCGCTTCAAGGGCACGGCGGCTCTGAGGGTGCGGATGGTCTGCTTGAAGCTTTCCGGGTAAGTGTCCATGCCGCTGGAGGCAATCCAGCCGGGGGCAACCGCGTTGACGCGCACGCCGGCGCAGCCCCATTCGTAGGCAGCGGTGCGGGTGAAGTTTTCCATGCCCGCCCGGGCCGCGCCGGAATGGCCCATGCCGGGCATGCCGCCCCACATGTCAGCGATGATATTGACGATGCTGCCGCCGCTCTGGTTCATGCCCTGGGTGAAGACTTCACGTGCCATCAGAAAACCGCCGGTAAGGTTGGTGCGAATCACCGTCTCCCAGCCTTTCTGGTTGATGAAGGCGAGGGGGGAGGGGAACTGGCCGCCGGCGTTATTGACCAGGCCATGCACTTCACCGACGGCACTGAAGATCTCCGCCACGGTGGCTTTTACTTTTTCTTCTTCACGAATGTCGCAGGTGAACCACAGGGCGGTGCCGCCGTCTTCGGTAATTTCCGCTTGCACGGTTTTCAGCTTGTCTTCCTTGCGACCCACCAGCACCACGCGGGCGCCGAGGCTGGCCAGCTCATGGGCGGTGCAGCGGCCGATGCCGCTGCCGCCGCCGGTGACGATGATGTTGCGACCGGCGAACAGGTCGGGGCGGAATACGGAGCGGTAAGACATCAGTGGTTCACCTCTTTGGCGATCTGGTCAGAAACAGGCACAGGAAAATCGAGCAGTTGCTGGGCAAACGCCTTGCCCTGGGGATCAATCCGCAAGGAGGCAATGCCGCCACCGCCGAGGGCGTTCCTGAGCAGGAAGTTGAAGGCATTGAAGCCCGGCAGGGTCCAGCGTTCCACGCTGCTGTGTTCAGCGTCCAGCACATGCTGCATGTAGTGGGCGACGGCGTCGCTTGTTAGCGCGGCGTTGATGAACGGCAGGTAGGCCGCCTTGCGCGCGATCACGCCGATATTGGCGTGGTTGCCCTTGTCGCCGCTGCGCGCCCAGGCCAACCGAATCAGTGGCACAGTGGTGTTGCCGGTGGCGCTGTCATAGCTGTGATCAGCGGGCAGGGCGGCCGTGTCGAACGGGACGCCGGTGGGCACGCTGACAGGCAGCTGCTCGCCGCCCATGTCCACCTGGTTGTGCACCTTGTCCTTGCTGACCAGGGTGGAGAACAGACGGATGCGCGGAAAGGGTTTGGGCCGGCCGCCCACGATGCCGGTCAGGCCCGGCGCCATGCCGGTGGCCGCCTGGGCGATTTCCCGGGCAAATACACCCAGCGCCTTGCGGTCATTGTGCATGGCGGCAATCTTGACGATCACCTCGCGGGTGTCGCTGCGTTGGCCCTGCGCCCCATAGGTGGCTTCAGTGCCCAGCAATTCCACCGAGGTGTCGCGGAAGTCGTCCATGCCGAGCTGTTTCAACAGGCCGCTGGTCTTGCGCAGAATGGCGTCGGCGACGGCCTGGCCTTTGCGGGCTGCATCTATGCCGCCGATCATGAAGCTGGCGGTGATGCGCTGACCGTCGGGCCAGGTAGCGGACACCTTGTACTGATCTGTGGGCGGGCGGCCGCGGGCGCCGGTCACGCGCACCTGATTGTCGCCCACCTGTTCGAGCTGTACCTGCGTGAAATCACATACGACATCAGGCAATAAATAGGCGCGCGGGTCGCCGATCTCGTAGACGATCTGCTCGCCCACTGTCGCCGGGGTGATCAGACCACCAGTGTTGTCCGGCTTGCACACGACGAAGCTGCCATCGGCGGCGCACTCGGCCACCGGGAAGCCCATGTTGTGATAATCGGGCACCTGCTCCCAGTCGGTGAAGTTGCCGCCGGTGCACTGGGCGCCGCATTCGATGACGTGGCCCGCCAGTGAGCCCTGGGCAAGCTTGTCATAATCGTCGTCGGCCCAGCCGAATTCATGCATCAGCGGGCCGAGCACCAGCGCGGAGTCGGCGATACGCCCCGTCAGCACGATATCGGCACCGGCATCCAGGGCGGCCTTGATGGGCAGGGCGCCCAGATAGGCGTTCATGGTCAGAGTCATGGGGGGCAGGGCTTGCCCGGTTTCCATTTCGACGGCATCGGCGAATTCGTTACGGCGTGTATTGATGTCGTCGCCTTCTACCAGGGCGATCTTCAGGTCGACACCGGCGGCGCTGAAGGCGTCTTCCAGTGCTTTGCGGCAGGCGTGCGGATTGACGCCGCCGGCGTTGCTGATCACCTTGATGCCCTTGTCGCGGATATCTTTGGCCAGCGGTGTCATCACCTGGGTCACGAAATCGTGGGCGTAGCCCATGCTCGGGTCTTTCATGCGCGCGCCGGCCATGATCGAGAGGGTCACTTCGGCCAGATAGTCGAACACCAGATAGTCGAGGCGTGTCTGGCGTACCAGCTGGAAGGCGGCGGTATTGGTGTCACCCCAGAAACCGGCGGCGCAGCCGATGCGTACAGGTCCGGTGCTCATGCTCTGCTCCTTGGAGACCGTATGAAGATAATGAGCGGAACGTTACCAAGCAAGCGCTTGGTTTGTAAAGCGCCCTGAAGCATAATAAGGTGATTCGAGGCAGGTAGCGGCGCTGGCAACGCGTATTGCACAAATGCGGTCAGTGCTGATAATTGCGCCAGCAGTGGCGCGAAGCACACTCGACAGGGTACGCGACAGCACAACAGGGGATTTCAATGGCGCAGGCACACGCAACACGGTCGGTAACCGGTGGTATCCACGGGATGGACGACTCACCGCGCGGCAAGCTGCTCAGCGCCGCTGCCAGGCTGTTCCGCGACAAGGGCTTCGATCGCACTACGGTGCGGGACATCGCCCGGGAAGTGGGCATCCAGAGTGGCAGTATCTTTCATCATTTCCCGACCAAGGACGATATCCTGTTTGCGGTCATGATGGAGGTGATCCGCTTCAATACGGCCCGTCTGCGTGATGCCTGTACCGAGTACCCCGAGCCGCTGCCCCGGCTGGAGGCGCTGATCCGCGCTGAGCTGCAATCGATTATCGGCGATACCAGTGAGGCCATGAGCGTGCTGGTCTACGAATGGCGTTGCCTGTCGGAGGACCGTCAACAGGAGGTGCTGGCCCTGCGCGCGGTGTACGAAGAGATCTGGACGGACTGTCTGGAGGCCCTGCGCGCCCAGGGGTTGCTTGAGGATGATGCCTTTGTGGTGCGACGACTGATTACCGGGATGGCAAGCTGGGCGAATACCTGGTTTGACCAGCATGGCAGCCTGAGCCTGGAGGCGCTGGCGCATATCATCGTGCGGCGGGTCATTGGTGAGCCCCGTGATCGGTAATGTGACGCCCTGGGGCGACCAGGGGTACACCATCCTGGAGGAAGGGGAGCTCAACCCGGGCACCCATCGGCTGGAGGTGAGGCACTATCTGGTGGCGGATCGTAGCGGGGAGACCCTGCCGCAGCGATTTCCCAGCCTGGAGGTGGCGCGCTCCTATATCGAAGAGATAGGGAAGGCATAGCATATCCCTGAATTGAGTGATAAATCGGCGCTTCGCTGTTTTTTTGAGCGAACAGCAGCAACCCGCGGTAGTTTGGTGAAAACTAAGGTGAAAAAGCCGTTGACACCCCCGCGGAAATCCCTAGAATGGCGGCCTCTTTCGGGTGGTTAGCTCAGCTGGGAGAGCACCTGCCTTACAAGCAGGGGGTCGGCGGTTCGATCCCGTCACCACCCACCAGTTTTACCCTGGCCTGCAGTACCGGTCAGGTTGTGTGCAAGGTAAGACGTTTTAAAGAGTGGAGCGGTAGTTCAGTTGGTTAGAATACCGGCCTGTCACGCCGGGGGTCGCGGGTTCGAGTCCCGTCCGCTCCGCCACTCTTTAAACGCTTTCTTCCTCCCCGAACATTCTCAGAACATCCTCAGATCCTCGAATCCGATCCCTGACAGTCGCCTGTTCTCCCTGGCCGTTTGTGCCTGAACCTTTCGTTTCATCTTCTTGTCACACCTGTCGGTGCATGCTGTGTACTGTCACTCACTATAAAGGAGAGCAAGATGGACGAAGTTATTGACGAACGGCTGGAGGAGCGCCTCTGGCTTGAAGCCCTCGAAGACGAGGATAACGAGGATACAGACGACGGCTACGAGTTATAGCTGTCGTCTTGCTGTTTGCGACCACATCCGCACCAACCTCTCTCATTCCCCGATTCTTCGCCATCGCCACCGCCGCAGCATCATGCCTGGCTTGCAATCCGCCCGGTTCGCGCGCTGCGTCACACTGAGGCGATCCCCTGCGCCGGCTATCTTTCCTTTATCTGCAATCCGCGTCACACTCTCAGAAAATTGCCTGACTATAATCAGCCTCGGATCTCTGCTGTCTCAGAGTTCCCGCTAATGGCCCAGGGCAGATGATAACAAGGAAGCCGCTATGAATATGTCGTCCGTCACCTCCGAGGCTGTGCTGTTTTTTGGTGAGCGGGGCGTCACCAAGAGCATGCTTTACTCTGATTTCGAGGCGATTCTCGACGGCATGGTCGGTGTCCCGGAATTTGCCGACGAGGAAATGCGCGGCGCTTACTGCATGGTGGATGCGCGCCTCACCGTTGTGGGCATGGTGTTGTTCCTGATCAACTTCGATGAGGACGGCATGGCTGACACGGCCTGGAACGTCCCGCTTCGACATCTGGCCGAGCATGGTGGGCCCGGCCCTGACATGGGGGCTGGCCCAATCCGTCTGGCCTGCCGCAGCCAGTGTCCCGTGGCCTGGCATCAGGAGCAACTCTGGGACCCGGCGATGAAGCCCGGTGCCAACGATTTCGTTTTCGTGCGGGATGTGCTGCGTGAGCGTGGCCGCAAGATGGGGCTCTACGTGGACGATTCTGCGCCGCCCCCGCCGCTGACCCCGCCGCCCGTGGTCAATGCGCCGCAACAGATTCCCACGGTGGCGCCCGCCGCAGAATCGCGCAAGGCCGAGCAGGAACGTGTACGGCTGGCGCGTACCATCAAGGAGCTGCGCCTGCGGGTGCAGACGCTGGAGAACGGTCACCGGGAAGAGGTGGCGCAGTTGCGCTACGCGCAGCAGCAGAAAGAAGAGATTCTCAGCACCCAGCTGGAAAAGGTGCTGATGCAGTTCAAGACCCTGAAATCCCAGAACGAAGCGTTGCGCGAGCAGAATGTGTCCCTCAAAGAGCAGGTGGGTTCCCTGAATCACAGTCTTGAGGAGCAGGCGCGCAAGCAGGCCAATCAGGGCGGCGAGATCGAGATTCTCACGGAGCAATACCGGCTTGCCCTGGCGCAGCGTCTGGAAGAGGAGCGCGCCAGGCTGGTCGAGCAGATGCATGCCAAGGAACTGGAAGTGCTGGATCGGGAAGAGAAGATTTCGGCACTGGAGCAAGACCTGCGTGAGGCGCGTCGTGAGCAGATCAAGATGGCCAATTCCGGCGCCCAGAAGTTACTGGAAAAACTGCAGGCGCTGGGCCTCAACTTCATCGCGTTTCATCCGGGGGCGGGTCATGTGTCGATCAGTGCCCAGGAGATTTCCGATTACATGCAGAACCCCATCGCCTATGCGGCACGCAAGTGTCTGGTGACGGAAGAGCATTACCGCGCCTGGTTGCGCCACTACGAAAACCCGGTGTGCCAGGTAGAGTGCGAAAATAGTCAGATTTGTGGCAAACGCGTCATACGTGTTGATGTACCCAACCAGTTCAAACCCGGCGCTTCAGACCGCAATGCCAACCGTTGCCCCAAATGCCGCTCCGACAGCGCCATCGATAACGTGCTGAAGTTCAAATAGTCATGTTGGGCAGCACATGAAGTGTGCGCCATGTCACGGATGGAGAAGATAAACCGGCCGCGCTTGCCTTAAGGCTGTATAGCCGAGCAAGCTGGCATACAAGCTGCTTCCAACATTGCGCGTAAGACATTGTGCGCTATATAAGGAGAACAGAGTCATGGGTCAGGGCCCGTCCATCGACAAGAGCCTGCTGCAAACATTCGTACCCGTGAACGCCCTCAGCGGCGAGCATCTGGAGCGGCTGCTGGATCAGCAGGAGGTGCGTCAGTATCAGCCCGGCGAGCTGCTGTTCGATATTGGCGACCGGGATAACACTACCGTGTACCTGCTGAGCGGGGAGGTGGAACTGGAGACGGCTGACGGTGCTTCGCAACGTGTGTCGGCCGGTGGTGTGGAGTCCTGGCATCCGCTGGACCATCATCAGCCACGGCGCAGCAGAGCGCGAGCGATCACCGCTGTGTCGGTGGTGCTGTTCGACAGTTTTCGTCTGGATACTTTGCTGGCCTGGGATCAGTCCGTGGGCTATGTGGTACTGGATATCAATGCCAATGCCGCCTATGAAGGTGACCGGGAGTGGATGATTCGCCTGCTCAAGTCGCCGTTGTTCTATCAGGTACCGCCGAGCAACATCTTCGAGATATTCCGCCGCCTGAAGCCGCGCAAGATGAAGACAGGCGAGGTCATTATCCGCCAGGGGGATGACGCTGATTGTTGCTTCATCATCAAGGACGGTATCTGTGAGGTATCGGTGCTGGTGTCCGGTGCATCCGAGATGACGCCGGTAGCCATGCTGGAAGCAGGGCAGTGGTTTGGTGAGGAGGCGTTGCTGACCGGTGCGCCGCGCAATGCCACCATTACCATGGCCACCGACGGTGTGGTGATGCGCCTGGATCGTGCGGACTTCGACGAGTTGCTGCGAGAGCCGGCGGTGGATTCCATCGGCGCCGGTGACGCCCTGGAGCGGGTATCGGCGGGTGCGCGCTGGCTCGATGTGCGTACCCCGGACGAGTATGCCCAAGGGCATCTGCCCGCTGCATTGAACATGCCGTTGAATGTCCTGCGGCTGAAAAGCCGGTTGCTGGACCCTTCACGCACCTATGTGGTGTATTGCGACACCGGTCGTCGCAGCACCTCCGCGGCGTTTCTGCTGCGACATGCCGGTATCCGCGTGCATCTGCTCGAGGGTGGCCTCAACGCCAGCCCTGACGTGCTGCAGCTCGGGGACTGATTCCAGGCCGCGTGCTGCATGGCGCTGAAGCCCGGATAAACGTTACCATGTGCCCCTGAAATGCGCTGCGGCGTGTGACGGGGCAACAGTCGCTCCCATGGGTTGCCAGGCCCGTCATATCTCCCCGCAGTAACCCGTCAGCTGGCACTGCCCGTCGCAGAGCCCCCATGCAGAGGCGTTTCGAGTGCCACGCGATACATTCCGCAATATCGGCCTGGTTGCCCGCTCCGGCAGCGAACAGGCGTTGTACTCCCTGCGCCAGCTGGTGCATTTTCTGCAACAGCGTGGCTGTAACGTCATTCTCGAGAAAACGCTGACGCCGGAGCTGGCCGATCTTGGGCTGCAGGCGGGTTCCCGCAAGCAGATCGGACAATCCTGTGATCTCGTCATTGTGGTCGGTGGTGATGGCTGCCTGCTTGGCGCGGCGCGCACCTTTGCCGGCTATGACGTGCCGGTGCTGGGTATCAACCGGGGGCGGCTGGGTTTTCTCACCGACGTGCTGCCAGCAGAGCTGGAGCAGCGTGTCGGGCAGGTGCTGGATGGCGACTATCTGGTGGAATCCCGCTTTTTGCTTGATATGGAGCTCAATCGTGGTCGCAGTGTGGCGGGCCACGGTGCCGCGCTCAATGACGTGGTGCTGCTGTCCGGGGATAGCGTGCACATGATTGAGTTCGAGCTGTTTATCGACGGCCTGTTTGTCTACAACCAGCGCTCGGACGGCCTGATTATCAGCACGCCGACAGGCTCGACCGCCTATGCGTTGTCCTGTGGCGGGCCGATCATGCATCCGGCGATTGATGCCATGGCGCTGGTGCCATTGAACCCGCACACGCTGACGAGTCGACCGCTGGTGGTCGGTGGCAACAGCGAGATCAAGCTGCGGGTGACGTCGTTCCGGCAGGAGCCTCTGGTGAGCTGTGATGGCCAGCAGGGCATACGCGTTGAGCGGGATGATGTCATCGCAATACGCAAGAAGCCCCAGCGTCTGAAGCTGCTGCATCCGCCGGGGCATGATTTTTACGAGGCCTGTCGCTCCAAGCTCGGCTGGAGCAGCCGGCTGGGACAGGACTGACAGACGCATTCGGCGCGCTGCAACTGCATACAATACACCCCCGCAGGACCCCCTTAGTCTGGTCAAGGTGACGGTAATGACCCCACAGAGTTTCGAAGAACTGATTGACGGCATGACCATGGAGGTCTGGCACAACATGCGCCGTGCCGTGGAAACCGGCCGCTGGCCGGATGGCCGTGTGCTGAGTGCCGAGCAACGTGAATTGAGTCTGCAGGCAGTGATCGCCTGGGAACTGCGCAACAATGTGCCGGAAGCCGAGCGCACCGGCTATGTGGCACCGGCTGGCTGCAGCAGCCATGCTGATGAAGCGCAACCCGTGACGCTGCGCGCATCCCGCGACAACACACCCGGCCAGGAGGGCGATGACCATGCGTGATGGACAAGCGGCCCAATCGGCCATTCGGCTGGCGGATTATCGCCCCCCGGCGTTTCTCGTTGACCAGGTGACCCTGGATGTGGATCTGCGCGAGACCGGTACCCGCGTCAGCGCCAGCCTGACGCTGCGGCGTAACCCGGCGCCCGAGGCAGAGCAGGGTGACTGTGTGCTGGACGGTGTGGCGCTGACGCCTGAGCGCATTGCGGTGAATGGCGAGCAGCTGGCCGATGATCGCTGGCACTACGATGGCCGCCATCTGACACTGCGGGCTTTGCCGGATCAGTGCACGCTGGACACCGTGGTGACGATTGCCCCGGAGACCAATACCGCACTGGAAGGCCTGTACGTATCGAAAGGCATGTTCTGCACGCAATGCGAGGCCGAGGGTTTTCGGCGCATTACCTTTTTTCCGGACCGGCCGGATGTGCTGAGCCGTTTCGTGACGACGGTGCGTGCTGACAAGGCGGCGTTCCCGGTGCTGTTGTCCAACGGCAATCCCGTCGCGCGCGGTGACGAGGGCAGCGACAGACACTGGGTGCGTTGGGAAGATCCGTTCCCCAAACCCTGTTATCTGTTCGCGCTGGTGGCGGGCGATCTGGCCTGTCTGGACGATGTGTACCGCACCGGGTCCGGCCGGGACATCAGTTTGCAGATTTACGCCGAGCCGCGGGATCTGAACAAGCTGGACCATGCCATGGCGTCGCTGAAAGCGGCCATGGCCTGGGACGAGAAGACCTACGGCCTGGAATACGATCTGGATATCTACATGATCGTCGCCGTCAGTCATTTCAATATGGGCGCGATGGAAAACAAGGGCCTGAATATTTTCAACACGGCCTGTGTGCTGGCGCACCCGGCCACGACCACTGACGCCGGCTTCCAGCGCGTCGAAGCCGTCGTGGCGCATGAGTATTTCCACAACTGGTCCGGCAACCGGGTGACCTGCCGTGACTGGTTTCAGTTGAGCCTCAAGGAAGGCTTTACGGTGTTCCGTGACCAGACATTCTCTGGCGACATGAATTCTGCCACGGTCAAACGGGTCGAGGACGTCGACATGCTGCGTGCCGTGCAGTTTGCCGAGGATCGCGGTCCCATGGCGCATCCGGTACGCCCGGCCGAGTATCAGAAAATCGATAACTTCTACACCGTCACGATCTACGAAAAGGGCGCCGAGCTGGTGCGCATGCAGCACGAGTTGCTGGGGCCGGAGGCGTTTCGACGGGGCACAGATCTGTATTTCAGCCGCTTCGATGGCCAGGCGGTGACCACCGATGATTTTGTCGATTGCATGGAGCAGGCCGGCGGGCAGGATCTGAGCCAGTTCCGGCGCTGGTACAGCCAGGCCGGTACACCGCAGCTGACGGTGCAGGATAGCTATGACGGCACCACCTACACCTTGACCCTCAAGCAATCCACGCCGGCGACACCTGGGCAACCCGAAAAGTTGCCACTGCTGGTGCCGGTGGCGATGGCGTTGCTGGGCGCGGACGGGCAGCCCTTGCCGCTTTCTGCAGACGGTCAGACAGAGACGGTGTTGCAGCTCACTGAAGCGCAACAGCAGGTCAGCTTCGAGGTGCCAGAGCGGCCCGTGCCCTCCCTGTTGCGCGGTTTTTCTGCGCCGGTGGAGTTGAATTACGACTACAGCACGGAGCAACTGCGGTTTCTGCTTGCCCACGATACGGACGGCTATTGCCGCTGGGATGCTGCGCAGCGCCTGTATCACGGTGCTGTGCAGCGCCTGCTCGACGAACCCCGGCAAGCAGAGGCAGAAGCTGCCGCACTGGTCCCGGCGCTGGAGCAGGTGCTGGCGCGCGCGGCGGATGATCCCGCAGCGACGGCGCTGTTGCTGACCATACCTGGCGAAGTCGCTTTGGCGGATCGTTTGCCGGTACTGGATGTGGATGGCGTGCATGAGGCGCGTGCGGCACTGGTTTCGGCGCTCGGGCGACAACTGGCGGCGCAGTGGTGGGTGCAGGTGGAGGCCAACGAGACCTCCGGGCCCTACCGCCCGGCGGCGGACGATATCGGCCGCCGCAGCCTGCGCCACCGCGCGCTGGGCTATCTGGCTGCGGCCGGTGACAAGCAGATGGCTGATTTCCTGGGCGACTTATGCCGCAATGCCGACAATATGACCGATGAGCTGGGAGCGCTGCGGCTGTTGTGCCATTACCGTCTCGCAGGCAGCGAGGCTGCCCTGGCGGCGTTCGCCGAACGCTGGCGGGATGAAGCGCTGGTGATGGATCAGTGGTTTGCCGTGCAGGCCAGTGTGCCGGGCGCTGCCACCCTGTCGCGGGTCGAGGCCTTGCTGGCCCATGATGATTTTGACTGGCGTGTGCCCAATCGAGTGCGCGGCCTGCTGGGCACGTTTGCGGGCGCCAATCCGACGGCGTTGCATGCTGCGGACGGCAAGGGATATGAGCTGTATACCCAATGCCTGGCGCGGCTGGATACGGTGAACCCCCAGGTGGCTGCGCGCATGGCCAACGCCTGCGCCCGACTGCCGCGATTGCCGGTTCCCCGGCAGACACTGCTGGCCCAGGCGCTGGAACAGTTGCTCGCCGGCACGGTTTCGGACAACCTGCGGGAGGTACTGGAAAGAATTCTGGCCTCCCGGGATTGATCCGGGAGGCGGGATGCTGCGCAGCCGGACTGTTGCGCAGTGGTAGGGGTAGACAAGTGTGAAGGCTTGTCTGCCGGGCAGAGGACCGGAAAGTCATGGTTTACTGTGGCTAATCGGTCAAAATTAGGTTTGAATATACGAAAATAAACCTAGACACCCCCCGTGGGGCGTCTGGTAAAAAGGGAGAGCGTTCCGGTAAGCATTGGCCGGATCGTCAAAATAACAAGGCGCTAACGCTACAAGCCTCGCAATCATGGAGTTGCGTAATGAAGAACAAGACCATGCTGAAGTCACGTCTGGCGGTATCCATCGCCAGTGCGTCACTGTTCGGTGCCCTGGCCATACCAGCCCAGGCCATTCAACTACAATTCGATAACCCCAATATTTCCGGTCGTCTGGATACCACGCTGTCTGCCGGGGCGCTGTTTCGAACCCAGGGACAAAAAAGAGAGCTGGCGGCTATCGAGGATCCATTGGTGATGGCCCAGCGTGGTTACGCCACGCAGCTGAACAAGAACGACGGCAACAACAATTTCGATACCGGTCTGGCGTCACTGGTCGGGCGTATCTCGTCGGAACTGGCCCTGGATTTCGGTTCGAACTACGGCTTGTTCGTGCGTGGTACATCTTTCTATGATGCTGTGATCATGGAAGGGGGCCATGACGGCGGGATCATTGATGTGGGTGTCCCGGGTCCGCGTCCCGGCTTTGGTGGTGTGAACCGCTATGCCGATTTCTCGCAGCATCCGAACAACGGGATGGGCGACCGTTTCAGCCGCCAGACGAAGGACTGGGCCGGGCAACGTAACCAGTTGCTGGACGCCTACATCTGGGGCGAGTTCATGGTCGCGGACAGACCGCTGACTGTGCGTGCCGGCCGCCAGGTCATCAACTGGGGTGAGGCGCTGTTCATCCAGAATGGTATCAACACCGCCAACTACATTGATCTTGCCGCACTGCGACAGCCGGGTGCCGAGATCCGTGAGGCGCTTCTGCCACTGACATCACTGTATTTCTCCTACGGTCTGACGATGAACCTCACTGCTGAGGCGTTCTATCAGTTTGACTGGAAGAATACGGAGGATGCGCCGGCGGGCAGCTTCTACTCTACCAACGATGCTTTCCCTGGTCGTGGTGCTAACAACGTCGTGGTTGATGGTCGTTTGTTGGCTGCGGGTTCATCCCCCCCCAACCCCGCTTTGGCGGACGCAGCAGCAGCATACACCCGCGCCAACTATGGTATGACCGGCATCAATGGCTACCAGTATGAGCAGACACAGCTGACGGTAAATCGTACCCGCGACGACGATGCCAGTGACAGCGGTCAGTTCGGGCTCGCGTTCCGCTACTTTGCTGACGCCTTGAACGGCACTGAATTCGGGCTCTTCTACACCCGGACCCATGCCAAGCTGCCGGTGGTCGGTTCTCAGTTCGGTGAACTGGACGCTGCCCGTTGTGATGCTGCAGCCATGGAACTCGCTGGCCTCAACTGCGCTCAGCTTGGTGCGATTGATCCAGCGGCGGCAGTTGGCCTGAATGTCATTCAGCAGATTGACTCCACCAACTACCACATGGCCTATGTCGAAGACGTTGACATGTTCGGTCTGAGCTTCAGTTCCAATATCGGCAACATGGCGCTGTCCGGTGAAATTGCTTACCGGCCCAAGCAACCGGTGATCAACGAGGTGGGTGACAACCTGATTCAGGCGCTGGCCCAGACGGCGCAGGGTGTGGTGTTGGGCACCGCTACGGTGGGCGATCTTACTAACCATTGTATTCGTGCAAGCCTCGGTGGCAGCTGTCTTGATCAGAGCACCCCGATTGACCGCGACACCATCTACTATGCCTATGATGAAGCGAAGATGACCAATGCCTCGCTGGTCAGCATCTTCAACCTCGGTTCACACGCAGGTGCCAGCAACGTGGTATTCCTGTTGGAAGTCGGTGCAGAGCATGCTGGTGGCCTGGATAGCCGCGACCCCAACGGCAACAAGCTTTACTACAACTCCACCGCAGCCATTCAACTTGGCGAAGCCCAGAATCGCACGCCCAATGACGTATACCGTACTTATCTGGATGAGTTCTCCTGGGGTTACCGGTCCGTGCTGCGTGCAACCTATAGCGACGTTCTCGCCGGTGTTTCCGCCGCACCTTTCCTGAACTTTGCGCATGACGTCGAAGGCAATTCGGTCATTGGCGGCAACTTCATGGAGAACCGCAAGGCCGGTACGCTGGGTGTGAACTTCGCGTATCAGAACAACCTGGAGGTGGGTCTTGCTGCTACGGCATTCTGGGGTGCGGGCTACAGCAACAAGCTGCGCGATCGGAACAACGTCGCCCTGTCCATGCGGTACGCGTTCTAAATAACAAAATGCCGGAGGTATTACCTTCGGCAAAGAATTCTGACGGAGAGTGACATGCTGAAAAAAATATCATTCGTTGGAAGTGCGCTGGCTTTGTCGCTGGCGCTGGCTTCCGGGGTCCAGGCAGGTGTTTCTGCGCAGGAGGCTGCGCGCCTCGGCAATGACCTGACACCGCTGGGTGGTCTCAAGCGGGGTAACGGTGCGGATGTAAGCACCCCGGACGGCATTCCCGCCTGGACCGGCTTTGATCGTGGCCAGATACCCAGTTCCTATACACGGCCGGGGCAGCATCACCCGGATCCGTTCCCCAATGACCAGGTATTGCTGAACATCAACAACCAGAACAAGGGGCAGTACGAAAGCCGCCTGCCTCGCGGTGTTCAGGCCTTGATGGAAACCTATCCGGATACGTTCAGCATCAACGTATACCGCAGCCGTCGCACCACCTCGGCACCGGATTGGGTCTATGAGAACACCAAGAAGAACGCTCAGACTGCCAAGCTCGGTGCAACTGGCATTACCGGCGCTTTCGGCGGGACACCGTTCCCGATTCCTCATGGCTCCAATGAGGAAAGAGCGCAGCAGGTGATCTGGAACCACATCATGCGCTGGCGCGGCATTTACATTGTTCGTCGTGCTTCAGAAGTGGCCGTTCAGCGTAACGGCTCCTACTCGCTGGTGACGTCGCAGCAGGAAGTGTACTTCCGCTATTACGATCCGGAACTGTCTGAAGACGCACTGGACAACATCATCTTCTACTACCTGTCCTTCACCATGGCGCCTGCGCGTCTGGCGGGCGGTGCGGTACTGGTGCATGAAACCCTGGATCAGCGTAAATTGCCGCGTCAGGCGTGGGGCTATAATGCCGGCACCCGTCGCGTTCAGCGCTCACCAAACCTGTCATTCGATACGCCTATCGCCGCATCTGATGGCTTGCGCACCGCGGATGACACGGACATGTACAACGGTTCTCCGGAGCGCTACAACTGGAAACTGTTGCACGATCAGCCGGTGGAAATGTACATCCCGTACAACAACTACCGCATTGATGATCCGTCGGTGAAATACAGTGATCTGCTGATGACCGGCCACGTCAATCCTGAGCACGCGCGCTGGGAGCTGCACCGGGTATGGGTGGTTGAAGCGACCCTGAAGCCGGGCGAGCGGCACATCTATGAGCGTCGCGTGTTCTACATCGACGAAGATTCCTGGCAGATTGCTGTGATCGACCAGTATGACCGTCGTGGCGACCTGTGGCGTGTCAGCATGGCCTTCATCAAGAACTACTACGAAGTGCCATCACAGTGGACCGCGCTGGATACCTTCCATGATCTGCGTGCACGCCGCTATCACGTACAGTTCCTGTCCAACGAAGAGTCCTCGGCTCTGGACTTTACTCAGCCAGCTCCGGGTGATCAGTACTTCCACCCGGCGGCGTTGCGACGTCGCGGCCGATAAGTTCGGTTACCGAATGGAACATGTTGTATCGGTTTTTCGTATTAATATGAAGTGAACTGCCGGGCACGCGCACTGCGTGCCCGGTTTTTTCAGTTTGTGTACAGGATTGACGGCCTTAGCTGGGTAACCTCATGAAATATTTCTTTGCGCTTGGCCTGATGGCCATTTTCAGTACCGCGCAGGCGGATGCGGTGGGAGCCGATGATCCGTTGTTGCGTGGAACGATTTATGTCGATATTGCACGTGCCGGGGATCGTGTTGTGGCGGTGGGGGATCGCGGTCACATTGTGTACTCAGATGATGAAGGCAAAACCTGGCGTCAGGGCGAAACGCCCACCCGCGTATTGCTGACGTCCGTGTGCTTTTCTGATGCACAGCATGGCTGGGCAGTAGGGCATGACGCGGTGGTGCTGGGCACACGCGACGGTGGCCAGACCTGGGCCAAGCAGTACAGTGACGAGATCATCGTCGATGCCATGGATGACGATGATGAGTATTACGATGATGACGACTACTACGATGACGACCTGTATGGCGACGACCTGTTCGGCGATGCGGGCCCTATCGATACCTCTGGCGCCCCGTTACTGGACGTGTGGTGCGATACGCCTGACCGGGCGGTAGCGGTGGGTGGTTATGGTTATCTGGTGGAAACCACCGACGGTGGTGACAGCTGGGAGCGGCTTTCTGGCCGCTTGCCGGATGACGAGGGTTGGCATCTCTACGCGATTGCGCCGCTGGACGGCGAGCCGAATACGCTGATCATTGCCGGTGAGCGCGGCACCCTGTTCCGTTCCCGTGACCGCGGGCAGGAATGGGAGCGTCTGGAAAGCCCGTATCACGGCACTTTCTTCGGCATTACCAGTTCGGATTCCCGCACCTTGCTGGTGCATGGCCTGCAGGGCAATGTCTGGCTGAGCCGGGATCGTGGCGACAGCTGGCAGCGTGTCAGCAGCGGTGTACGCAGCGGCGTGAACGATGGCGCCGTGTTGGCGGACGGCACGATTGTGCTGGTCGGCAACGCTGGTGCAATGCTGACCAGCCGGGATCAGGGCGCCATGTTGTCCCTGCGCTTTCTGAGTGGAAGACAGACCGTATCCGCAGTGCTGGCCCGCAAGGGCGGTGGTGTGATTATTGCCGGCGCGGGTGGTTTGCGCGTGCTTGAAGACGTTCGATAACGGCGGGGATCAGAATAATGACGGGTAAATTTTCATCCGCAATGGCCCGGGGACTGTTCTCCATTCGTCCTCTGGTCTTGTTCGTATTTGTTGCCGTGACAATCTTTCTCGGTATTCAGGCCGCTGGCATCCAGGTCAACACGGATGTGCGCAAGATGGTGCCCATCAACCACCCCTACATCCAGAATTTCCTGGAACATCGCAATGATGTTGAACTGGGTAACGATGTCCGGGTGATCGTGGCTGATGTCAGTAATGAGGATATCTTCAACGAAGCCTACATGACTGCACTCCGTGAAATCACGGACGAGGTTTTTGCGCTGGAAGGTGTCGACCCCTCCAAGATCAGTTCCCTGTGGACACCGGATACCCGGTGGGCGGAGGTGACCGAAGACGGGTTTGAGGGTGGCGAAATCATCCCGCCGACCTACGATGGTACCGCAGAGAGCCTTGAGCTGTTGCGCACCAATGTGCTGCGTTCACGCCATGTCGGCCGTCTGGTCGCGGATGATTTCCGCTCCAGTATCGTGCATGCCAACCTGCTGGATGTGCTTGCCGCGGACTCCAGTGTGGATATCCCCGAGCTGTCTGCCGCGCTTGACGATATTCGTGAGCGCTATCAGGCGCAGTACCCCGACATTCGCATTCATATCGTCGGTGCGGCCAAGATGGCCGGCGACGTCATGGCTGCTGCGGCTGAGGTAGCACTGTTCTTCTTCGTGACCATGGCCCTGACAGCGCTGTTGCTGTTGATTGATACGCGCAGTCTGAGAGCTTCTGTCGTCGTAACCGCCTGTTCATTCATTGCAGTGGTCTGGCAGCTGGGGATCGTGGCAGCGCTCGGTTTTACCATCGACCCTTACTCGATGCTGGTACCGTTCCTTGTGTTTGCCATCGCCGTGAGTCATGGGGTGCAGGTCGTCAATGCGCTGTCCAACTTCGCAGCGGACGGGCTGGACAAACTAGGTGCGGCGTCATCGACCTTTGCGGCGTTGGCGGTGCCGGGTATTGTGGCGCTCGTCAGTGATGGTATTGGTTTTCTGACGCTGTATATCATCGAAATTGGCGTGATTCGTGAATTGGCGATTGCCGCCAGTGTCGGTGTTGCGGTCATCATTCTGACCAACCTGGTCATCGTACCGATCGTACTGTCTTACCTGGGCGTAGGTGAATCTGCCATCAGCAAGATCCGTATCAAGCGTGACGGATCACATCCGCTGGCGAATTTCTTCACGCGCTTCACGCGTCCCGGTTGGGCTGCGGCTTCCATCCTTCTTGCGGTGGTGGGTTACGCAGGCGGTATGTGGATAGCCAAGGACATTCAGGTGGGTGATCTGGATAAAGGTGCCCCCGAGCTCTGGCCAGATCCCTGCGAGGATATGGATTGTCCGCGCGGCTACATCCCGGATCGGAAGTTCCAGTACAACCACGACGTGAATATTCTCGTGGCCAATTACAGCGTCAGCGCGGACGTGCTGGTGGTGATTGGCAAAACGCCGATGGAAGGCTGCAACAGCTACGGTGCCATGCAGCAGATCGATGATCTGACCTGGGAACTGCAGCAGGTGCCCGGTGTGCAGGATGTGACGACTATCGCCTCTACGGCGAAGTTGATCAGCGCCAATACGAACGAAGGTAACCTCAAGTGGGCGACTATCTCCCGCGATCAGTTTGCATTGAACAATGCCATGATTTTCATGCCGGACTCGCTGTATAACCTGGATTGCAGCGTTACACCGCTTTATGTGTTCCTGGATGATCATCGCGCAGAAACGTTGAACAACATCACTGAGGCAGTGGCGGCATACGCCGAGAAGCACAACAATCCTGACGTGATCGAGTTCAAACTGGCGTCGGGTAACGCCGGGGTGGAAGCCGCGACCAACCAGACCATCGCCGCCAACCAGTACCGCATGCTGGCGCTGGTCTATGGTGTGGTATCCATCCTTTGCCTGATTGCCTTCCGCTCTATCCGTGCGGTGCTGTGTATCATCATTCCGCTGGGTCTGACGTCCATTCTCTGTCAGGCACTGATGACCTGGATGGGCATTGGCGTGAAGGTGGCGACACTGCCAGTGATCGCGCTGGGTGTGGGTATCGGGGTGGACTACGGTATCTATATCTATAACCGATTGGCGAGCTACCTGAAGCAAGGGTTGCCACTGGAAGAGGCTTATGCCGAAACGCTCAAAACCACGGGTAAGGCGGTTGCCTTTACCGGTCTGGCGTTGGCGGTTGGTGTGGTCTTCTGGGTGTTCTCATCCATCAAGTTCCAGGCCGATATGGGTATCCTGCTGACCTTCATGTTCTTGTGGAACATGATCGGGGCGCTCTGGCTGTTGCCGGCCCTGGCGCGCTTCCTGCTCAAGCCGGAAGAGATGGCTGCGAAGGCGGCACGCCAGCGCTGAGGCAAGAAGCGCTGGATCGACCCGGAAAACGCCCCGCTCAGCGGGGCGTTTTTTTTGTGCCGCCGCACCATGAGTGCTCAGTTCTCAATGACTTACGCTGCCATTGGCCAATGTAATTGAACCTGCTGATGTATGCATTGAGCCCGGATCATGTAACGGTTTGAATCCGGTCGATGCCCCGCCAGGATTGCGAAAAATACGGCAAATACAGGCTAAATGCCCGCAAATGTATCGCTCCCGGCCGCTTTTTGCCCTCAAACAAAAGACAACAAAACGTCACTCATCTCTGTGGTTTACGCTCCGGTATTTGTTTTGAATTGGCGGTATCAGAGCTGTCCTGACTCGTCTTTCACGGTGAGTCCCCAAAAAAAGCGGCTCGATAACAAAAAGTGCTGATTGCTACGACATTTGACGGAGGCTTGCACCATGCCGTGTCCAGACCTTAAGCCAGATTTCAAACGACGCAGACTGGCGTCTGCATTGACCGGGATTTCACTGGGGGCGATGGCGAGCTTGCCGGCCCACAGTTTCGAGTTTGACTTTCAGAACCCTGACTGGAGCGGCGGCCTGAATACCACGCTCTCGGTGGGTGCTCTTTGGCGTACGCAAGGCCAGGCCAGGGAGTTGGCGGCGAACGAGGAAGTACTGTTGATGGCGGAAAGGGGCTACAGCACCCAGCTCAACAAAAACGACGCCAACAATAATTTCGATCCGGGCCTGGCATCGCTGGTCGGCAAGATTACGCCGGAATTGTCATTGGGCTACCGTGATTACGGGCTGTTCATTCGCGGTACCGGTTTCTACGACGTGATGATCATGGATTCCTTCCATGATGGTGGCCAGCTGATCGCAGCGGCGCCGCAACCGGTCAACGGCATCAATCGTTATGCGACAGCCTCGGATTACGCGAACAACGGCGCCGGGGGGCGTTTTACCCCGGAAGCGCGTAGCGATGCCGGGCGCCGTGTCCGGCTGCTGGATGCCTATGCATTTGGCAATTTCAACTTTTTCGACCGTCCATTGCAGCTGCGTGCCGGTCGCCAGGTGATCAACTGGGGTGAGGCGCTGTTTATTCAGAACGGTATCAACACAGCCAACTATATCGAGTTGGCCTCTTTGCGCTTGCCAGGGGCTGAACTGAAAGAAGCATTGCTGCCCCTGGCCTCGGTGTTCGCCTCATATGGGGTGACGCTGAACCTGACCGCAGAGGCGTTTTACCAGTTTGAATGGAAGAACACCGAAGACGCGCCGGTGGGCACTTTCTTTTCTACCCATGATGCGTTCCCCGGGCGTGGCGCCAACAACGTGATCGTCGATGGCCGTCTGGTAGGTCGGGCGGTCGAAGAGCAGCTCGCAGAGCTGGTGCCCTTGCCGTTGCCCGGGGTGCTGCCCACCGGCTCTGATATTGCCGACGGGTTCGCGGATTATACGGATGCGACCTACGGTCCGTCCGGGCCCGGATATCAGTACGAGCAGACACAGGTCACGGTAAACCGGGGACCGGATCAGAAGGCCAGCGATGATGGTCAGTTTGGTCTCGCCTTCCGCTATTTCGCTGATCGACTTGGCGGTACAGAGTTCGGCGTTTACTACACGCGGACTCATACCAAGTTGCCAGTGGTAGGTGCGCGCTTCAACAAGATCAACAGTGATGGCAACCTGGCGAATACCCTGCTGAACCCACGGGGTGCCGCGCGGGATGTGGCTGAAAGTATCGATAACACCGAGTACGCGATGGTGTATCTCGACGAAATCGACATGTTCGGGGTCAGCTTCAGCTCCAACATCGGCACTATCGCGCTGTCCGGTGAAGTGGCATATCGTCCCAAGCAGCCGATCATCAATGAAGTGGGTGACAACCTGATCCAGAATCTTGCTGTTGTAGCAGCAGGGGCTGGCCTGACCGGCGCTACACCGACGATTCGTGATCTGACCGCGCACTGCGTACGTGCATCTGTGGGTGGCAGCTGTCTGGACGGTGATACGGAAGTTGTCGAGGGTCAATTCTACTACGCTTACGATGAAGTCGAGACGTTCAATACCTCTATCGTCAGTATCTTCAACTTCGGGCCGCGCTTCGGTACGGATGATCTGCTGATGCTGGTTGAATTGGGTGCTGAGTACCTGACTAATCTGGAGAGCCATGCACCGGACGGCACCCGTCTCCACTACAACTCAACGGCGGCTATCTCGCTGGCTGAAGCCGAGATTCGCACACCGAACGATCCCTTCAAGACTTACCTGGATGATTTTTCCTGGGGTTACCGCGCCGCGCTGCGTGGCACCTACAACGATCTTTTCTCCGGCATTTCCATGCAGCCGACACTGGTATTTGCCCACGACGTGGATGGTAACTCCCCGCTTGGTGGAAACTTCATGGAAAATCGCAAGGCCGGTACGCTTTCATTGAACTTTGTTTACCGCTCGAACTTCGAAGTAGGTGTATCCGGCACGATGTTCTGGGGCGCGGGCTACAGCAACAAACTGCGGGATCGCAATAATGCGGCCCTGGCGTTGAAGTACTCATTCTGAACCTGAGGGCACTGGCCGCGACGCAGGTGGCCAGCGCTGATCAACGGAGATGCGACATGTTGAACAAGACGATCATGATGGGCGGTGTTGTGGCCCTTGCACTTACCCTGAGCACCGGGGCTCAGGCGGCGGTTTCCGCGCAGGAAGCAGCCAAGCTGGGTGACACGCTCACCGCGTTTGGTGCGCCGAAAGCCGGTAACGGTGTAGAGGCCGGATCACCGTTGGCGATTCCTGCCTGGCGCGGTTTCCCTGCGTCGGATAAGCCGTCCGCTTACACGCGCCCCGGGCAGCATCACCCCGATCCGTTCCCGAACGACAAGGTGCTGCTGACCATCAACAATGATAACAAGGCCGAGTATGCCGAGCGTCTTCCTTTAGGCGTGAAAGCGTTGATGGAGACCTATCCGGAGACCTTCCACATCAATGTCTACCAGAGCCGCCGTACCACCTCTGCGCCGGACTGGGTCTACGACAACACGAAGAAGAATGCTTCCTCGGCGCAGCTCGGTGATAGCGGTGTCTCAGGCGCGTTCGGTGGGATCCCGTTCCCGATTTTGCACGGCAACAATGAAGAGCAGGCGCGCCAGGCAATCTGGAATCACATCCTGCGCTGGCGCGGACAGTATGTGGTGCGTCGCGCCTCGGAAGTGGCGGTACAGCGTAACGGTCGCTATACCCTGGTGACATCGCAGCAGGAAGTCTATTTCCGTTACTACAATCCGGAGCTGTCTGAAGCACAACTGGATAACATCATCTTCTACTTTATCTCCGAGACGCTGGCACCTGCGCGCCTTGCCGGTGGTGCAGTGCTGGTGCATGAAACGCTGGATCAGCAGAAACTGGCGCGGCAAGCCTGGGGCTATAACGAAGGCACCCGGCGTGTGCAGCGTTCCCCTAACGTCGCCTACGATCAGCCGATCTCTGCCGCAGATGGCTTGCGGACTGCCGATGATACTGACATGTACAACGGCGCCCTTGATCGCTACGACTGGCGTCTGGTGCACGACGAGCCGGTGGAGATGTTTATCCCGTACAACAACTACCGCCTGGACAGCCCTGACCTCGAGTACTCGGATATCCTGCTGCCCGGTCACGTGAACCCGGATCACACCCGTTGGGAACTGCATCGTGTATGGGTCGTGGATGCCACACTGAAATCCGGCCAACGGCACATCTATGAGCGTCGTACTTTCTACATTGATGCGGATTCCTGGCAGGTCGCTGTCGCCGATCAGTACGACCGTCGTGGTGAAATGTGGCGGGTGAGCCTGGCGCACATCAAGAATTTCTATGAAGTGCCCACCCAGTGGACCGCGATGGATGTCTTCCATGACCTGCGCTCACGCCGCTACCACGTGCAGCAGCTGACCAATGAAGCATCCCACAACCTGATTTTCGATCGCGCGTATCCGGGGGATTCCCACTTCAGCCCGGCGGGCCTGCGCCGTCGCGGTAACTGATTCGGGTTAAACTGGACTATGCCGGCTGGTACGCTGGCTGGCGCCCTCCGGGGCGCCTATAATGCGCCGGGTCTGTATAGGCCCGGTGTTTTTTTATGCTCTACGATCTTGCCAAACCGCTGCTGTTTACCCTTTCCGGCGAACAAGCCCACGATATGACGCTGGCCATGCTACGCCGGGGGCTGGGGCGTCTGTACCCCGCCTGTGTGCCGGATCGGCCGTGCCAGGTGATGGGGCTGTCTTTCCCCAATCCAGTGGGTCTGGCGGCGGGGCTGGACAAGAACGGTGACTGTATCGACGGACTCGCCAGCCTGGGTTTCGGTTTTATTGAAGTCGGTACTGTCACGCCGAAGCCGCAGCCCGGCAACCCGAAACCTCGCATGTTCCGCTTGCCAGCGGCGAACGCGTTGATCAACCGCATGGGGTTCAACAATCTGGGCCTGGATTATCTGATGCAGGCGGTGGCCCGGCGCCGCTTTGACGGCATCCTGGGCATCAATATCGGCAAGAACGTCTTCACGCCAGTGGAGCAGGCGGTGGATGACTACCTGATCTGCCTGGATCGGGTGCACGCAGAGGCGTCCTATGTGGTCGTCAACGTCTCTTCGCCCAATACCCCGGGGTTGCGTAGCCTGCAACATGGCGACGCCCTGGAGCGCCTGCTGGGCACTCTGCGCGAGCGGCAGACGCTGCTGGATCAGCAGGCCGGGCGTCGCGTGCCGCTGGTGATCAAGATAGCACCGGACAATGACAGCGACGGCCTGGCCGCCATGGCCGAGGCGTTTGTGCGCCACGGTATGGATGGGGTCACCGTGGGCAATACGACGGTATCCCGCCCGGGTGTTGAAGCGTTGCGTCATGGCGGCGAGCAGGGTGGCCTCAGTGGCGCGCCGCTGAAGCCGTTGGCAGACACTGCACTGGCCGGGATGGCTCGTGCCCTGGACGGGCGCATCCCGCTGATCGGGGTGGGCGGCATCCTCTCTGGTAGCGATGTGGCCGACAAGAAGCGATTGGGGGCAGATCTGGTCCAGCTGTATACCGGTCTGATCTATCGCGGCCCGGGACTGGTCGCTGAGGCGGTCAAGGCCTGGTAGAGGTCCAATATAAGGAAAGGGCCCTGGAGGGGCCCTGTTGAGCGCTTGCGCGCCTTGGGTAAAAGGGGTCGAACGGGGAATCGGGTTGTCAGCCCATATTCTTCAGATTCTGTACGCTGGCGACGCCGGTATAGCCCTGAATATGGTCGGTGCGGCCTTCACGCCAGCCATTTATCCAGCTGGAGCGTGGAATCAGTGCATCGAATGGGCAACGGTCCTGTGATTTGCCGTTAAGGCCGGCGTTGTAGCCTTTGCTGTAAGCTCGATCAAAGCGATCACGTTTCTGTCTTTTCATCTACTGTTTCCCCTTGCCTGGTAGCAGTGATTCAAGTGACATCGACAGGCAAATGTGCCTGCGAAATTCAGTATGTATAACGCCGGACAGCGTCGTCGAATATCCAGTAGCGATATGCAAGGCTGTCTTTAGACGGATGGCTTATAAGCCACGGTACGACACGCTTTCCGCGATCACGGGGCGTGCTCGACAACGGATGAACTATGAATTTTGTGATTACGTGCCTGCCGGGCCTGGCACCGTTGCTGGCTCGGGAACTGGAAAGCTTTGGCCTGTCAGTGCAGGAGCAGGGCGGGGCGGCGGTATTGCTGGACGGCGATCAGGAGGCGGCCATGCGGGTCTGCCTGCATGCGCGCCTGGCGGAGCGGGTTCTGCTGCCGGTGGCGCGCCATGAGGGAGACCCCATGGACGCTGCGGATGCGCTGGCTGCGGCCTTCGACTGGGCCGCTCATGCCGCCGGTGCGCCAGCGCTCCACCTGCGGGTAGATCACGAGCGTGGGGTGCGGGGAGACAGCCGCGTGACGCGCAATCGCTTCCTTCACGCTGCAGCACAAGCCCGTGGCATGGATCGCCTGATTACCCGGGACAGCCCGGAAGCGGCGCTGTGTCTGCGCATGCAGGTCGGTGCAGCGGTCAGCGAACTGTTTGTGGACTTCAGCGGGGAGTCCCTGCAGCGGCGGGGCTATCGGCTGGCTGGTGGGCTGGCGCCGCTGCGGGAGACGCTGGCCGCTGGCATGCTGGTGGCGGCAGGTTGGATGCAGCCGCATCCCGCCGAGGCTGCTGAGGCAGGCGCTGCCGCACCTGCATTGCGTCTGGTAGACCCGTTTTGCGGTAGCGGTACGTTGCTGATCGAGGCGGCCTGCATGGCTCTGCATATCGCACCGGGCCTGACCCGCAGTGAATTCGGCCTGCTCCACTGGCCGGGCACGGATCAGGCACTCTGGCAACGTCTGCGGGAGGAGGCCCGTGCCGCGCGTCGCGCGCCGCCGGCCGGTCTCTCCCTGAAGGGCTTTGATGCCGATGCGAAAGTGCTACAGCAGGCCCGCAGCAATGCCGAGCGAGCCGGTGTCGCGGAGGTAATCCACTTCGAGCGCCGCGAACTGGGCAGTCTCCGGGCCCGTGATTTCGGTATCAAGCCGGGGGCGGATACAGCCCCGGAAGACGCGGGCCTGGTGGTGACCAACCCGCCCTGGGGGGAGCGGCTGGAGGACCAGGAGCAGGCGGCCTGGCTTTATTACGCACTGGGGCGGACCCTGTCGCGGGTAGCGCCGGATTGGCGCGCGCTGGTCGTCGCTCATCGGGTCGAGATACTGGACCGCACCGGCATGGCCATGGAGGCGCAGTGGCGAGTCCGTAACGGCCAGATGATGGCCTATCTGCGCGCCATGCGGCCCCAGCGCAAAGCCTTGCCGGCGCCGCTGCGGGTGAGCGGTGAGGCGGCGTTTGAAGTGCCGGAGCAGGCTCAGGCGCTGGTCAACCGGCTGCGCAAGAACAGCCGTCAGCTGCGGCGCTGGCTGGACCAGTCCGGCGTGCAGGCCTATCGCCTTTATGACCGGGATCTGCCCGAGTTCAATGTCTCCATTGATATCTACGGGGACAGGGTGCTGGTGCATGAGTATACGCCGCCCAAAAGCATTGATCCGGCGGCAGCCGAGCAGCGCCGGGTATGGGCGGTGAGCGCCGTGCGCGCTGCCCTGGGTGTGCATCGCGAGCAGGTATTCCTGCGCACGCGCAGCCAGCAGAGTGGCAAGCATCAGTACCAGAAGCTGGATCAGGCCGGCGACTATATGGTGGTGGAGGAGGGCGCAGCGCGGTTGCTGGTCAATCTGCGCGACTACCTCGACAGTGGCCTGTTTCTGGATCATCGCCCCATGCGTCTGCGCCTGGGTGAAGAAGCGCGCGGTAAACGTTTTCTGAATCTGTTCGGTTACACCGGCGCCGCCACCGTCCATGCTGCCCTGGGTGGTGCCAGCAAGACCGTGACCGTGGATGCGTCTCGCCGCTATCTGGATTGGGCAGGCTGTAACCTTGCTGCCAACGGTTTTTCCACGGCACAGCATGCGCTGGAGCGAGCCGACGTGACACGCTGGATTACCGACACCAAAGAACAGTTTGATCTGGTGTTCTGTGACCCGCCGACATTTTCCAACAGCAAAAGCCGGGATGATTTTGTGGTGCAGCGGGATCATTGCGAACTGATCCGGCTGATCATGCGGCGGCTGGAGCCGGGTGGCGTGCTTTATTTTTCCTGCAACTTTCGTGGTTTTGTACTGGATGAGCAGGTGCAACGCTGGTACGAGGTGGAAGATATCAGCCGCTGGAGCATTCCGGATGATTTTCGCCGCAACATGAAAATTCACCATTGCTACGCCATTCGTCTTCGGGAGCCGAAATGAGCTTGTCAGCAAAACGGGTAGACATCGAGTTATTGACGACGTCAGGTTGCCATTTGTGTGAACAGGCTGAGGCGCTGGTGCGACAGGCCTTGCCTGGCGTCGAGATCATCAAGGTGGATATTGCCGAGCGGGATGCCCTGATCGAGCAGTACGGCACCCTGATACCGGTGCTCCGGTACCAGGGGCGCGAACTGTGTTGGCCGTTCGGGTTGCTGGATATCCGCGAACGGCTTCTGGTGTAGTCAGCTTGCGAGTTCAGTCATCACTGTCGACGCAGATGGCGAAGATGCCCATCGGTATCGGTTCGCTGCCGTCGTTGTAGATCCGGATCCGCCATACGTCCTGGCCCTGAGCATTGCTGTCAGGATAGCTTTGCTGGAGGCGAATATCACCAAGGTGGGCCGTGTCGGCAGAGGGCGCCCAGGGGCCACCATGCAACACACGCTGCCCTTCAGCGCAGCTCATGCTGCGTTCGCCATAACTGCCCGCTGCGATACGTTGGTCAGGGCGTATCTGGTAACTGGTACGCGTGGAAAGGCCGCGCAAGGGTGATGAGCATTGTGCCTCTCTCCAGGTCAGGGTGTTCTCCGTCGGTCCACCTTCATGCAGCAGAGCAGTTTCCCATGTGCCGTTTTGTTCCCCCGGCTGGGAGAAAATCGTTAGGAAGACGCCATGGTCGTCCAGGCCGGGGCCGTCTCCACCGACGAGCATGACGAGATCTTCGGGGCAGAGGGTCGTATATGCCCTGTGTTCCCCCACGGCGGGGTACTGGCCCCGGAAGGGGCCGCTACGCGCATAGCCGGCCGGGGCATCCGCACAGATAACGTGCTGGCGGGCGGTGACTGCCTGCGTGGTATTGTGGTTTTGCATTCCGCTGGACCAGCCGCTCAGGCCGCTGCCTGATGTGCTGCTACGCTGATGCCGGATTTGCAATGCTGCGGTGTCAGTTTCCCCGCTGCCCAGCTGGATGCCGCCGCCGACGGCAATCTGGTCCTCGGGGCACCAGGTATTTTCCCGAGCCTCATCTTGTGCGGCGATGCTGACGGTCTGCTCGACAATAGTGTAGCCGGCCACGCCCTCCAGAGGCGTCACATCAACTTCATTCGAAGCGGCACTCTCCCTCGCGTCGACGGTGGCTGTTACGACAAAATAATAGGGAGTGCCATTCTCCAGGCCAGCCGCGGTATGTGGTGATGTGGCGTCAGTGACCATGTCCCAGTCACCGGTGCCACCGGGATTATTGATGTCAATGCTCGCCTGGGTAGAGTAGTAAAGCGTATAGCTTGTGGCGTCTTCGACAGGTTGCCATGTCAACTCGGCCTTGCCGTTCATTGCGTTGGCTTCAAGGTTCTGCGGCACGGCAACGGGGGATGAGTTGCCAGAGGATGAGGAGCCGCCACATCCGACGAGAAAGGCGATTGCCGCAGTAATGAATATTATTGCCGGAAATATCCGAACTGGTGTCGTGTTCATGACGAGTTGCTCCATGCATCATGTGAAATGACATGCTGCATTAGACACAGTGGCAGACCTGTGCGCCTATCCCCCGACTGGGGTAGCCGGGTCTCCCCCATGGGGCCGGTCGAGCAGCCTGTGGGGGGGTGGGTTAGCCGTAACGGGGGATTCCCTGTTTTGCCTGTAGATGCTATTCAAGACGGTTGCTCCGTTTCGGGGGGCTCCGTCGTGTGGAGAGACGCGTGCAGCGTGATGAAATAAGAGACCCGCGAGGCAGCAGATGGCGTTATCGGTCTGCCGCCCCGCTGCAGGGCCTGATGGCCTGTTCCCTTTTGCTTTTGCTGGCCGTCGTGCTGGCCGCCTGGCTGGCGCAGCGTGGTCCCTGGCTGGGCCTGACTTTGTCTCCGCAGGCCGGTGAGGGGTTACGGGTCACGGCGGTTGATGAGCGTGGGCCTCTGGCCGGTCGCGTACAGCCCGGCGATGTGCTGCATGGGTTGCAGGCGTCGGGGGCACTGATTTCCCTGCGAGATCATGATCATCACCTGCAACCCCATGCCATGGCGACCTACGAGGGCTATGAGGCGTATCTGGATCACGAGGATCAGGTCTATGCGGCGTTGCGCGAGCCGAGCGTTACGCTGCTGTTCCATGACCAGGCGCCGTTGCAGGTCGTGCCGATGCAGGGGCGGCCGCTGTCGGCGCTGCCCCTGTCGTTCTGGTTGCTGCATCTGTATGGCGCGCTGGCCTGCCTGATCGGCCTGTCGGTCTGGGTGTTCCGGCCGCGGTTGTGGGCGGCCAGATTGTTGGCCCTTTCCGGTGTGGCCATGTTTGTGGCCACCTGGCAGCACAGTTTCTGGGAGGATCGTGAGCTGGCGTTGCCTGGCGCCATGTTCCATCTGTTGATGCGAGGCAATCATCTGGCCATGCATCTGTTGTTGGGTGCCATGATGGTGCTGCTGGTCGTTTACCCGCAGCGCTTGAAGCACAGCGGCCGAATTATCGCCTGCCTGGTGAGCGGCATTGTGCTGGTGCAACTGAATGAAACGCTGCAGCTATTCGAGTTTCCGTTACACACCTTTTATCTTCCTTTGCTGGTTTATTACCTGATCGGTGCCGCGCTGGTGGTCGTGCAATGGCGGCGCGCCAGTGATCGACCCGGTGACAGAGCGGCGTTGCGCTGGGTGTATCTCTCCATCTTGCTGGCGATGGGCGTGGGAACCGTCGTGTATATCCTGCCGCTGGCGCTCGATTTGCCGCCGGTGGTGGGGGCCTCGACCATGGTCGGGTTGGTGATCACGCTCTATCTGGGTTTTGCCTTCGGTATCTTGCGTTATCGCCTGTTTGAACTGGAGCGCTGGTGGTTTGTCGCCTGGGCCTGGTTCCTGGGCGGGCTGACGGTCGTGTTGGTGGATCTGGCGGTGGTCACCCTGTTCGGTCTCAATCACAGTCATGGGCTGGCGCTGGCGATCATCGCGGTTGGCTGGGTGTACTTTCCCATCAGACAGTGGTTGTGGCGACACCTGGCAGTGTCGGCGGAAGTCAGCATGGAGCGTCATTTGCCGGGTTTTGTCGAAGCACTTTTCACCTGTTCCGAGGACAGGGTGCCGGCATTGTGGTTGCGACAGCTGCGGGAGGTGTTTCAGCCGCTGGCGGTGGAATTTACGGCGCAACATGTCGAGCAGGTGCAACTGGCTGACAATGGGGCTCGGCTGCTGGTGCCGGTATTGGGGGATGAAAAAGGTGGCATCAGTCTGCGTTATGCGCAAGGCGGACGCCGTCTGATGGGGCGGCGGGACGCCGAAATAGCCCAGGCGTTGTACATGACCGCTCAACGGATCGACATGGTGCGGCGTGCCCGGGAATCCGGTGCGGACCAGGAACGTCAGCGCATCATGCGTGATCTTCATGACGATGTGGGTGGCCGTCTGCTGACGCTGATACATCAGGCACCGGACGGCCATTACGAAGGGTTGGCGCGTACTACGCTGGGCGCTTTGCGGGAGAGTATCTACACGCTGGACGAGCAGCGCCGTTTTCACCTGGATGAACTGCTCGGGGCCTGGCAGGACGATGCCTGGCAGCGACTGATTCCGGTGGGTGCGACGCTTGAATGTCAGTGGCCGGATGATGGTGATGATATCTGTCTGTCGCCGCGTCATTACGTGAATTTACGTCGTGTGCTGGACGAGGCACTGACCAATGCACTCAAGCATGGCGTCCCGTCCCGGCTGCATTTTCGGGCGGCCGTGGACGATCATGGATTACGGATGTCGTTGACCAACGAATTGCCAGTGGACGATGCGCCGCGCTGGCGCGATGGTCTGCCAGGTCGTGGTCTCAGCAATATACGCACCCGGGTGCAAGAACTGGGAGGTGAACTGTATCTGTATTGCCAGATCACCAGGCCGCAGCGTTTTTGTCTGGAGGTCTGTCTGCAGCGTAGCGATCTGGCGTAGTGCATTGGCATGCCTCATTGTTGTTCATGGTGTGGGTGAGAGAAGGGTTAGCCCGAACCGGGCATTGAGTAGCATGCGGCCTGACGATCTAATGGTTCCACCAAATATGATCACCAGGAGAAAAAAATGGGCCGGAGGGTGTTGGTCTCGTCCTTGCTACTTTTCATGCTGACCGCTGCGGGTTGTGGAGGAAGTAGCAGTTCCTCGAGCAATGACGGTCCTGGTGGTGGCCCGGGCGATGGGCTGGGTCAGGTTACGTTGACAGCCTCCGGCGCTGTGACAGGTCAGTTCAGCGGGATGATGGATTTTCATTATATGGATTTTGATGATTTCGGCGTTGATGGCGCGCGCTGGGAGTTGTCCGGCCATGACGGCAACGGTGGTGGTCAATCGTTCAGCCTGCTCATGGCGATCGAGTCGCTTGCTGACGGAGGCGCCGGTATTGCGCGGCCGCCAGTTGGCTCCTACGACATTGGTTTTGAAGCCAACAGTACCGAGGTGTTCACCACCATTTTTACCCATATCGGAGCAGGTGGCGTCATGGACACCAGCGAATATGTATCTGATGCCGATACCTGGACGGGGACGCTGACGATCACCGAGTCCAGTGCTGATGCCGTAAAAGGGACCTTCAATGCGGATCTTTTCCAGGAAGATTTCTGCACGGCCGAAGGATGTACGGGGGATAGCATCAATATAAACGGCGAGTTCACAGCGCACGAGCGGGTATTTTGAGCATGAAGACGTTAAAACGATTCGTTCTGATTGGCGCGCCGATTTTTCTTGCCAGCGCCTGTGCAACATTACCGCCTTCGGAAATTGATCCCGCCTGGCACGGTGATGTGCGGGTGGCACCTCTGGGCGCCGTACATCTGATGGACGAGAGCCAGCGCCTGGTGGTCTCCAGCAACAAGTCGGTGTACCTGATCGATGCCAATGATGGGCAGCGCGTCGCCGCGTTTCCCGAATCGTTCTGGGATGCCTTCCTGCGCGCAGGGACGAGTGTTGACGTCGAAGTGCAAAGCGGACGCCGTACTGAGTCTGTTTCCCTTGATTCGCTGCTCTGGTCGGATGTGTACGACATTGCCGCCCTTGAGGCGTCATCGACATTCTGGATGTTTGACTATCGCAAAGCGCAGGAGCGTATCGTTGCAGTGGATGCGCGCAGCGGCGAGCAGCTCTGGGCGTCCTCCGATTACGCCTATAGCCTGAACAAGTATGAAGGTCTGATTCAGGAGGCGGCAGGTCGCGCCGGGCGTGCTTTGGCCGGAGCGCTGGGCGCTCAGCATGAAGCGGAGACCCCGGAGACGCGACGCGCGCGCCTGGCGGCCTTCATGGAACGTGTGGTGCACGAAATTCCCGGTTCGCAGGATGTCTTTTTCAAGACCTTCGACGGACTGCTGCTGATGGATCCCCGTACCGGCCGGGTCAAGGCGCGTTTTGCGGACTTCCAGGGTGCCGGGATTGCTGACGTGCATGTCTTGCCCGGTGGGGATTATCTGGTGTTGAGCGGACACACCAGTATCGGCGAGCTGTCATTGTCGCAGGGCAACTCATTGGCGCGTATCCGCCCCAACGGGCAGCTTCGGTGGTTGGCACAGCACAGCGGTCGTCGCACCGGGGGGCTGATTGTTGAAGGCGATATCGCTCTGGTGGATGGCAGCCCGCTGGAGGCTTTCGACCTGCGCCATGGCAATAAACTGTGGCAAGCCGCGAATAACCGGCGTGATGAAAACGACCACCATGTCGTCGTGGACGGCGGTAGCGTCTATATCGCCAGCGCGGTGGCCGGTGGGACAGCGGGTGCCTTGGGCGGCATGCTCGGCGACGCAGCAGTGATCCCTGAGGCGGTCGTGGAAAGGCGTGACCTGCGCACCGGCGAGCGGCGCTGGGCCAGTGCGCCGGCCCGTGGTCAGTACAATGGACTGACAGTGCATCAGGGAACGGTACTGGTGACGGGCCATGGCCGTATCTTCGGTGGCAGTGTCGGCGTGCGGGCATTGAGCGCCGACACCGGCGGCGTTTTGTGGCAACAGGAAGACCTGGCGTCAACCTGGCGTACAGGACCCATGGTGGTCAGCCCGCCGATTGTCAAAGGTGATCTGGTTATCGTGGTGGAGCGTGAGCAGGTCAATGGCCTGGATCTGGCCACGGGCGAGCAACGCTATCGCCTCAATCATGCTGATGCCGGGACAGGCTTGCTGCTGGGCACAGTGCAGCGCAACGACATGCTGGTGGTGATCGGCAGCGAGGCGACACTCGGTCTGGATATGCGCCAGGGCACCCGGCAATATGCGACGCCTACTGATCGCGTCAGCCACTACAGTCTCCATGGTGCCAGCCTGGTCCTGAAAAGCGGACAGCGCAATGCACAACGCGTGAACCTGGATAGCGGCACCTCGAGCCCGGTGGTGCGTCTGGGGAACGGCAGGACTTACTTTGGTGACCTGAGCGACGGCTTCGCGATTGACGGCGATGCGCGGCAGGCTATCGGTGTGAACGAAGAAGGAAAATTGCACGGCTACCTGTTCTGAGCCGTTTCCGAGAGATATTTTCCTACACGGCACCCTGCTGCGGCGTAATACTGAACAGTTCGCAGCTGTTGCGATAGGTATATCCGGCGACTGCTGCTGGCGTGTCGTCGCGGCATACCGCCAACTGCTGAACGATCCAGGGCAGCAGGGCCGGCTCGTTGCGGCCCTTGACCGGCGGCTTGTGTGGCAAGTCTCGCGGGATCAGGTACGGGCTGTCGGTTTCCACCAGCAGGCGATGGTCAGGAATATTGTGCACCAGCTTGCGCAGCGGCTCGCCGCGTCGCTCATCGCAGAGCCAGCCCGTGATGCCGATATGGCAGTCCATATCCAGATAGGCGAACAGTTCTTCCTTGCTGCCGGTGAAGCAGTGAACGACAGCGCCCGGTAGTTGGTCGCGATACTCTTTCAGGATGGGCAGAAAGCGCTCGTGGGCGTCGCGCTGATGCAGGAATACGGGTTTCTGCACCGCGACGGCCAGCCCCAGTTGCGCGGCGAAGGCATTCTCCTGTGCCGGGCGGGGGGAAAAATCGCGGTTGAAATCCAGGCCTGTTTCGCCGACAGCGCGCACGGCATCGTCTTTCGCCAGCGCCGCCAGGCTGCTCAGCATGTCCGGGCAGAAATGACGCGCTTCATGGGGGTGCAGGCCGGCGGTGGCGAACAGGTTGGTGTGGGCGGCGCTGAGAGCGACGGCGCGCTGGCTGCTTTCCAGATTGGTGCCGGTGACAAGCTGCCAGCGCACGCCGGCATCCTGCGCCCGCTGCAGGACGTCATCAAGGTCATTGGCGAAACGCTTGTCGCTGAGATTGACGCCGATATCAGCCAGTTCATCCGTCATCTTTGTATTTCACTCAGTGCGAGGCTGCATTGCCGCATTCAACTCGTCACGGAGCTGCTCGATCCGTCGTGCGTTAGCACCCATATCCCAGTAGCCGACGCGTGAGGCCGAGCGCACATCAATCCGGCCGTCATCGTGTAGCCAGAAGGCGACATCGTCCTTGAAGCGCATCAGCCGACTGGTAAATACGGCATGCACATAACGTGTGTCCTGGCTTTCCCAGGTGACGCGAGGCAGTGCATCCAGGACCTGAGAAAGATGCTTCCGGCTTTCTTCCAGGGTGCTGCCGCCCTGCAGCGGTTCCACCAAGCGGTCGGGGCGTTCGGCTACCGTATGGGCAATAGTCGCTGCGCAGTTAGGGGCTTTCGGGCAGGGCGCAAAAGGCACCGCCGGTTCCACGTCAGCTGCGGGCGCAGGTTGGTTTGCGTATGTCAGCGCAGGGCCCAGCAGCAGCGCCGCACAGAGCAGAGGGGTGGTAAATACAGATCTGGTCATACCGCATCCCGTATCAGCCCCACAAAGATACCTTCGATAACCAGCTGGTCGGCACCGACGGTGATGGGGGAATAGTCGTCGTTGGCTGGCATCAGTGTAGCACTGCCATTCCCCAGTTTGAGGGTCTTCACCGTGACGTCGTCGTCAATGCGTGCCACCACGATCTGTCCGGATCGCGCCATATTGCTCTTGCGTACGGCAATCAGGTCACCATCCAGGATGCCAGCGTCCTTCATGCTGTCGCCCTGAACGCGCAACAGGTAAGTGGGCCTTTGCCGGAACATGCCCTGGGGCACCGGCACACTGCGTTCCACGTTCTCGATGGCTTCGATGGGCAGGCCGGCGGCCACTTTGCCGACGACCGGCAGCTCATCTTCGGGCCAGAGGGCAGCGTCCAGCATCTGGATGCCGCGTGAACGGTCATTGTGCAGGCGGACATAGCCCTTGCGCTCCAGCGCACGCAAGTGATCGGACGCCGCGTTCTTGGACTGGAACCCCATGAGCTCGGCGAGCTCCGCCCGGGTGGGGGCCATACCGGTGTCGGAGAGAAACTGGCGAATGCAATCCAGTACCTGCTGCTGGCGGAATGTCAGCTTGTCACTCATGGTGGCGTCCTCACGTTAAGTGCTGCCGGCCTGTCTGGTCGGTTAATGATCAGATGCTAGCATGGATACTGTCGAAAAGAACAGTGCCCTTTGGTCAGCACGTCGAGATATTTGCGCGTACATCGGTAGACCGTTGAACAGCCGGGCAGCCGCGACTAGCATTGGCCGCGGCCGGATTTCCGGGGGGATACATAAATGAAGGAACGGAACCAATGAAGCTGGTGAATCGGTCTGACTGGCCGGATGAACGTATCAAGGGCTTGCTGGCGGGGGTGCCCTTCTTCAACGAGGTGCTGCGAGCGGACGCCGAGCAATTCCAGTTGCTGCTGGATCATGCGGATGTGCTGGTAGCGCAGCCCGGTGATGTCGTGATGCGTCAGGGGGACGACGACAACTACCTTTATTTCCTGCTGCGGGGGCAGTTGGGGGTGATGGCAGATCAGCGTGAGGCGGGCAGTCAGGTGCTCAATTACATATCGCCGGGCGAGGTGTTCGGGACGCTGGCGATGCTGCGCGGCACGCCGCGCACGGCGACCATCCGTGTGGATGATGCGACCCGGGAGGCTGTACTGGCCCGCATCGATTTCACGTTGTTCAGCAATATTCGTGCGGCCAGTGTCTTCTCGTTGGGGACCCGGCTGTCGTTTTACACCATGCTGGTGCACAACATCCGCTGGACGCTGGAGGTCAACCGCATGCAGGAACCGGAGCATCCGGTGGTCTCGCAGTTGCGCAAGGTGCCACTGTATACCGGCGCCAAGGGCACGGAGGAGGAGCTGGATGCCCTGCATCAGCAGGCGCATGTGCTGGCCGATCTGCTGTGCCAGTGGAATGAGTCGCCGCCAGCCATGGGCAACATGCAGCTGACCTGAAAGACCGCACAGAAAGGCCGTAAAAGTCAGCTGCGGGGGATTTTCACTGCGAGGACATCACAGTGCGCCCCCGGTACCACACCCCGTGCGGTGGAGCCCAGCAACAGGGCGAGGCCGGTGCGGGTGTGGCTGCCGATGACGATCAGGTCGGCACCGAGCATGTCGGCCTTGTCCTGGATGGTTTTCTCAATGGAGCCCAGTTCGACGTGCACCTGCGTCGGCGGCACCCGGAATTCCCCGGCGTAGAGGTCGATATTCTCACGCGCCTGTTGCATCAGGCTGGCCTGGAGATCGGTCACATCCATCGGCACATCCGCCCCGTAAGCCAACGCCAGGGGTTCGATGACATGCAGCAGATGCAGCCTGCCGCCGCTCCCGTCGACGATGGCGGCGGCGCGCGACAGCACGCAGCGAGACTCCTCGCTGCCATCGATGGCGACCAGCACATCCTTATATGTTCCGCCCATTGACACACCTCCGCGGCACCTGTCTCCATGATGTAGCACAGCTGGCGCGGTCTGGCAAAGAATCCGGGAAAAGACGTTTTTCAGCCTGCCTGAAACGGGGGGCAGGATGGGGGCCGGGACGGGGGCTGGAAAGGGCCCGAAAAACAGGTTCCTTGACCTTGACCGCAAACGCTTGCGTAAATAGGCGGCCTTTGGGACGGCTGAACGCCTGCCATGGCACAGGCCCGCAGGCACCTGAATATCCGCATCCGAGTAAGAGAGCTGATGGGAAAATCGCTAGTAATTGTCGAGTCTCCGGCCAAGGCCAAGACCATCAACCGGTACCTGGGCGACGACTTTATCGTCAAGTCCAGTGTCGGCCATGTGCGTGATCTGCCGGTCAGCGGCGGCGCCAGGACCAGCCCGGCCGAGCGGGCAAAAGAGGCGGCCTATACCCGTTCGTTGCCCCCGGAGGAGCGTGCCCGGCACAAGCAGAAGAAGGCCCGCGACCAGCTGGTAAACCGCATGGGCGTCGATCCGGACAAGGGTTGGGATGCGCGCTATGAGATCCTGCCTGGCAAGGAAAAGGTGATCGACGAGCTCAAGCGTCTGGCGGCCAAGGCCGACCGCATCTACCTGGCCACTGACCTTGACCGCGAGGGGGAGGCGATTGCCTGGCACCTGCGGGAAGTCATTGGCGGCGAAGACACCCGGTTTGATCGGGTGGTGTTCAACGAGATCACCAGCAAGGCCATCAAGGATGCGTTCAAGCAGCCGGGCAAGCTGGACATGCACCGGGTGGAAGCCCAGCAGGCGCGGCGTTTTCTGGATCGCGTGGTGGGCTTCATGGTGTCCCCGCTGCTGTGGGACAAGATTGCCCGGGGCCTGTCTGCCGGTCGCGTTCAGTCCGTGGCGGTGGAGCTGGTGGTGGAGCGTGAGCGCGAGATTCGTGCGTTCAACCCGGAAGAATACTGGGAGCTGCATACCGACACCCGTGCGCCTGCCGGTGAAGACGTGCGTCTGGCACTTGCCCGCAGCGGCGACAAGGCGTTCAGGCCGGATAACGAAGCGGATGCCCGGCGTGCCGAAGCCGATCTGAAACAGGCGGGCAAGCTGGAAGTGGTGGGTCGCGAAGACCGGCCGACACGCTCGAAGCCGTCGGCGCCGTTCATTACCTCGACCTTGCAGCAGGCCGCCAGTACGCGGCTGGGCTACGGCGTCAAGAAAACCATGACCATGGCGCAGCGCCTGTACGAAGCCGGTCATATCACTTATATGCGGACGGATTCCACTAACCTCAGCGCCGACGCGGTGGAAACCTGCCGCAAGTGGATTGTGGCGGAGCTGGGTGAGCGTTACCTGCCGGAAAAGCCGATCAGCTATTCCAGCCGTGATGGTGCCCAGGAAGCCCACGAAGCCATTCGCCCCTCGGATGTGCAACGGACGGCGGAATCACTCACGGACATGGAGCGTGATGCGAAGCGGCTGTATGAGCTGATCCGCAACCAGTTCATCGCCTGCCAGATGCCCCCGGCGGAGTATCTCAGCAGCACGATCACGGCCCGCAGTGGCGAGTACGAGCTCAAGGCCAAGGGGCGTATTCTCAAGTTCGACGGCTGGACGCGCATCCTGCCGCCGATGTCCCGCAAGGGGCAGGAGGACGTGGTCCTGCCCGCGCTGGAGCAGGGCGATACGCTGAAGATTACGAAGATTGATACGACTCAGCACTTTACCAAGCCGCCGGCGCGCTATACCGAAGCGAGTCTGGTGAAGGAGCTGGAGAAGCGTGGCATCGGCCGCCCGTCCACCTACGCTGCGATTATCTCGACGATCCAGGATCGCGGCTATGTGCGCCAGGATAACCGCCGTTTCTATGCGGAGAAGATGGGCGATATCGTGACGGATCGCCTGATGGAATCGTTTCCGAACCTGATGGATTACGGTTTTACGGCCAGCATGGAAGAAACCCTGGACAAGGTCGCCGCTGGCGAACGCAAGTGGCGTGATGTGCTGGATGAGTTCTACGCGGATTTTGTCCGTCGGCTGGAAGCCGCTCAGGGCGAAGCGGCGGGCAAGCTGGCGCAGGGCGGCATGCGTGCCAATCTGCCGACCGACACGGACGTAGCGTGCCCCAAGTGCGGCCGTCACATGCAGATCCGCACCGGCTCGACAGGCGTGTTCCTGGGCTGTTCGGGGTACAACCTGCCACCGAAAGAACGCTGCACAGCGACCCTGAACCTGTTGCCGGGCGAAGAAGCGGTCAGTGCCGATGATGACGAGGCGGAAGCGCTGGAGCAGCGCCGCAAGCGTCGTTGCCCGTTGTGCGGTACGGCCATGGACAGCTACCTGCTGGATGAAAAGCGCAAACTGCACATCTGCGGGAATAACCCGGACTGTGCCGGTTATGTGGTCGAGCAGGGCGAATTCCGCATCAAGGGCTATGACGGTCCGGTGCTGGAGTGTGAGAAGTGCGGCAGCGATATGGAGTTGCGCACGGGCCGGTTCGGCAAATTCTTCAAATGCACCAACGATGAATGTGGCAATACCCGCAAGTTGTTGCGCAACGGTGAACCTGCGCCACCGCGGGCTGACCCGGTGCCGATGCCGCATCTGAAGTGCGAAAAGGTGGATGACTATTACCTGCTGCGCGACGGCGCCTCGGGGTTGTTCATGGCGGCCAGCCAGTTCCCCAAAAACCGGGAAACCCGCGCACCGCTGGTGGAAGAGGTGCAGTCGGTCAAGGACAAGCTGGACCCCAAACACCTGTACCTTGCTGAAGCACCTGCCACGGATTCCAAGGGCAACAAGGCGGTGCTGCGTTTCAGCCGCAAGGCGCGGGAACAGTATGTGATGACCGAGGTCGACGGTAAGGCGACAGGATGGGCTGCCTTCTATCGTGACGACCGTTGGCAAGTCGAGGACAAGAGCGCAGAGAAGAAACCGGCGAAGAAAAAAGCCGCAGCCAAGAAAAAAGCAGTGAAAAAGAAAGCCGTAAAGAAAAAGGCGCCGGCAAAGAAAGCCGCAGCGAAGAAGGACTGAGCCATGTCGAGAATGGTGCGCGAAAGCGGTACCAGCGGGCTGCGCGAAAGGCTCTGGTTCGCCCGTGAGAGTCTGACGCTGTTGCGGCAGGCGAAGCAGAACGGTGCCGCGCCGGGGCAGCAACTGGCGTTACGTGGCGCTGTCATCTTTCATGCCTACAGTGTGCTGGTAGGGCTGGTGCGCCAGGCAGCAAAAAGCTACAGCGTAGCCGGTTGTGACCCGTTGCTGAGTCTGGCTGCGCTGGAGGCACAGTTTCGTGCTGCCGACGTCGAGTCGCCGGAGCTGAATCTGGTGGCGCGGGCGCGGGCTGACCAGCGCGATCCGCTGGCGTGGCTGGATGCGCAAGTGATGGGGGCCTTCGGTGCCGCCGGCATGGCACGGCGCCCGCAGCCCCAGGCCGAACAGGGCCAGCGTCTGGCGATTGCGGCGGAAGATCCCTATGCGCCACTGGCGGACGGCGACCTGTCTCGACTGGCGGCAGCGATCGACCGTGTGGCCGTCGTGCTGGAAGAGAGTGCCCCTTATTCTGACGAGTGGTAGAGGCTGAACAAACATGGAAGAAAGTCGGATACGTGAAGCATGGCGTGTACTGCGAATCCAGTCGGAGCTGGTGGATGGCATCGACAAGCTGGCGGACATAGGCCCGTCAGTCACCATCTTCGGCAGTGCGCGACTGGGCGAGGAATCGCCTTATTACCGTGATGCGGAAACGCTGGCGGCGCGTTTTTCTGAAGAGGGCCTGAACGTGCTCACCGGCGGCGGGCCCGGCATCATGGAAGGGGCCAACCGCGGTGCGTTTGGCAAGGCCTCCTGCTCTATCGGCCTGAATATTTCCCTGCCCCATGAACAGAGTGCCAATCTGTATCAGGATCTGGGCATCAATTTCCGCTACTTCTTCGTGCGCAAACTGATGTTCGTCAAACATGCGGTCGGCTTTGTCGTCTTTCCTGGCGGCTTTGGTACCATGGATGAGCTGTTCGAGGCACTGACACTGGTGCAGACCGGCAAGACAGCGCCGTTCCCCATCGTCCTGTTCGGCAGTGCCTTCTGGGCGGGCCTGGTGGACTGGATGAGCGAGCGCATGCTGGACGAGGGCTGTATCAGTGCGGCGGATCTCGAGCTGTTCTCGATCACTGATTCGGTGGACGAGGCGTTTGATATCGTCTTCCGCGCCCACAGCAAAATGCCGGAGCGCTCGGACAATCTGCCGCCCAGCGTCTAGACCTGGTTGCCCCTTTCCTTGACAGCGATGCCTTGCAAACATATGTTTGAAACGTTTGTATGCCTCGGTGATTCTCTGCCGGGCAGTCATGGTGCGGAGAGGCGGGGACACAGGCATGGCGGCGCAGTCGGGTACGGTGGAACGGATTCTGGATACGGCGGAGGTGCTATTTGCCGAGAAGGGCTTCGCTGAAACCAGTCTTCGGGCCATCACCAGCAAGGCCGGTGTCAATCTGGCCGCAGTCAATTACCACTTCGGGTCCAAAGAAGCCCTGATTCAGGCGATCTTCGAGCGTTTTCTGGCGCCGTTCTGCGCGGAGCTGGGTGCCAGCATGGCGCAGCTTGCGGCAGATGGGGAAACTCCCGACCTGGAGCGGCTGCTACGCATGATGTCGCGCACCGCACTGGGGGCTCACGGCAGCAGTCCCGAGCGCCTGGCGCTGTTCTTTCGCCTCTCCGGCCTGGCCTACACCCAGGCCCAGGGACATCTTCGACGCTTTATCCGTGAGCAATACGGTGACGTGTTCAATCGCTTTCTGACATTGTTGGCCAAAGCGGTGCCGGATGTGCCACCGCTGGAGCTGTTCTGGCGAGTACACTTTGGCCTCGGTGCCACCGTATTTGCCATGTCCAGCATGGATTCCCTGCGCGCGCTGTGTAAAAGCGATTTCGACACCGAGTTGAGCGCGGCGGACGTGACCCAGCGCCTGTTGCCGTTTATCGTGGGCGGCATCCGGGCCTGATACTGATTTGCCAATGCACATCCAGATTTCCCTTTCGCAACAGACGCTGACCTTTGATGACGGGCAGGGCGCTACGGTGACCTATCCGGTTTCCACCGCGCGAAACGGCGCCGGGGAGCAGGAGGGCAGTGGCTGTACACCCCGTGGCCGACATATCGTGCGCGCCTGCATTGGTGCCGGGCAGCCGCTCAACGCGGTATTTGTCGGGCGCAGACCAACCGGTGAGATCTGGTCCCCGGCGCTGGCGGCGGCTTTCCCGCAGCGCGACTGGATACTGACCCGGATCCTGTGGCTCAGCGGTTGTGAGCCGGGTCGCAATCGCCTGGGCGCCGTGGATTCCATGCGGCGCTTCATTTATATTCACGGCACACCCGATACCGAGCCCATGGGCGTGCCCGCATCCCACGGCTGTGTGCGTATGCGCAACGAGGCGGTGGCAGCCCTGTTCGACAAGGTGCGAGCGGGTTGCCCGGTAACCGTATCCTGATCAAGCAACCCCTGACTGGGCGATTTCATGTCTGACTCTCACACGACTTCTCGGCAGATTCCTGCGTATCCCGGTCTGCTCATGCTGGATATCGCGGGCACCGCGCTGGACGACACCGATCGCACCTTGCTTGCCAACCCGCTGGTCGGCGGGTTGATTCTGTTTGCCCGCAACATTCATGATCGCGCGCAGCTTTGCGCCCTGACAGCCGATATTCGCGCGCTGCGCCCCGACATACTGATTGCCGTGGATCAGGAAGGCGGGCGTGTGCAGCGCTTTCGTGACGGGTTCGTGCGTTTGCCGCCGATGGCGGCACTCGGTAAGCGCTACGAGGACGACGCCGAGCAGGCGCTGGTGGACAGTCGCTTGCTCGGCCGCCTGATGGCGGAAGAAGTGCTCGCCTGCGATGTGGATATCAGCTTCGCGCCGGTGCTGGATATCGACCACGGCAGAAGCGACATCATGGGGGACCGTTGTTTTTACCACGATGCGGAGGGTGTCAGCGCGCTGGCGGGCGCTTTCGTGGCGGGTATGCAGGACGCGGGGATGGCGGCGACGGGCAAGCATTTTCCCGGGCACGGTTATGCCGAGGCCGATTCCCACCTGGCCCTGCCGGTTGACGAGCGTGACATGACAGCCCTGCGCAAGGCAGACCTGGTTCCGTTTGCGCGCCTGGCGCAGCAGCTCACAGGTATCATGCCGGCGCATATCGTCTACGAGTCCATGGATGATATGCCAGCCGGTTTCTCCCGTTTCTGGCTGCAGCAGGTGCTGCGAGCGGAGCTGGGGTTCAGTGGTGTCATTTTCAGCGACGATCTCAGTATGGCCGGTGCGGCCATGGCGGGTGGCTATCCCGAGCGTGCCCGTGCGGCGCTGGAAGCCGGGTGCGATATGGTGCTGGTGTGTAATGATCGCCCCGGTGCGTTACAGGTGCTGCGTTTTCTGGAAAGCGAGCTATCAACACTGGCGTTGCCGGCCGCGCCGGTCAGTGCCAGATGTCTGCTGGCAGGCGAGGGTCGGCGTATGACCGGTAGCGAACGTGAGGATGCAGAAGCGCTGGCCGAGGCGCTTTGTACTGAAGCAGGCATCATTTGAAGGCAATTGCTGAACACAAGGCCGAAGACAGCGCGGAAGGAAGACTCATGAACGGCGAAATCATCAACGGCGACCTGTTTGAACAGTTGCTGGCAACATCAGCTGAACCGCGCATCTGGATGCTCCAGGTGTTCGTGGTGGTGCTGGTAACGGTCACACTCAACTTCATCCTGATGCGCCTTATCGACCTGATCGAGCGGCTGGTCAAAAATACCGAGACCTTGTGGGACGATGCCCTGCTGGAGGCGGCGCGTCTGCCAGTCAGGCTGGTGATCTGGGTGGTCGGGCTTTCTTTTGCGATCAATATCATGCAGGAGGTGGCGCCCGCGGCGGTGTTCGAATCCTTGCCGGAGATACGCCGACTGTCGCTGATTGTGATTCTGGCGTTGTTCCTGACGCGCTTTATCCGCAATGCCGAACAGGTGCTGGTTGATGGCAGCAAGGTGGACAAGCCCATGGATCAGACCACCGCCAAGGCAGTAGGCAAGCTGCTGCGGCTGTCGGTGGTGATCACGGCGGGCCTGCTGTTGTTGCAGAATATGGGTTACAGCATTTCCGGGGTGCTGGCGTTCGGCGGCATCGGCGGTATCGCCATCGGTTTTGCGGCCAAGGATCTGCTGGCCAACTTCTTTGGCGGCATGATGGTGTATCTGGACAAGCCGTTCCGTGTCGGTGACTGGGTGCGCTCACCGGATCGCGATATCGAAGGGACGGTGGAGGATATCGGCTGGCGGTTGACGCGGATTCGTACCTTTGACAAACGCCCGCTGTATATTCCCAACGCCATGTTTTCCAGCATCGTGGTGGAAAACCCGTCGCGCATGCATAACCGTCGTATTTTTGAAACACTCGGTGTGCGCTATCAGGATGGTCCGAAGTTGCAGGTGATCTGCGACGAGGTGATGCGCATGTTGCAGGCGCATGAGGAGATCGAGAGCGATCATACCCTGATGGTGAACTTCAACAGCTACGGCGCGTCATCGCTGGAGTTCTTTATCTACGCGTTTACGCGCACCACCAACTGGGTGAAGTTCCATCAGGTGAAGCAGGATGTGCTGCTGAAAGTCATGGCCATTGTCGAGTCTTATGGCGCTGAGTTTGCCTTTCCCACGCGCACGCTGCACTTCCAGCCTGCGACGCCGGCGGAGGCGTCTTCCCGGAGCGTCACCAGCACGCCACCGGCAGCCCAGGCGGCGCCTGCACAAACTGGAGAGAGTCCGGAATGAACGAGTTGTTACGCAAAGAGCTGATGCAGGTTCGCGAACAAGCGCGCGAGCTGCACGACATGGCGGCAGTGGACGCCGGTATCGACCAGGTTGCCCGGGCATTACGCCGGGATTATCAGGACCGTAACCCGCTCCTGCTGACGGTAATGAATGGCGGCGTCGTGTTCGCCGGGCGTTTGCTCACCGCGCTGGATTTTCCGCTGGAAATTGATTACCTGCATGCCACCCGCTACACCGGTGATACGGCCGGGGGCGATATTCAGTGGCTGGTCACACCCGGGGTTAATCTGGCCGGGCGCCACGTCATCATCATGGATGACATTCTGGATGTAGGCACAACACTGCTGGCCATCATCGACGCGTGTCAGGCGCAAGGTGCGGCCTCTGTGGCAACGGCGGTGCTGGTAGACAAGCAGCACGAGCGCAAGGCGCGCCCGGGCCTGGTGGCGGATTACACGGCGGTGTACGCCGAGGATGCCTACCTGTTCGGTTGTGGCATGGATTACAAGGGCTTCTGGCGTAACGCTCCCGGGATCTATGCGGTGGCGGACACGGCGTCGTCAGGAGACGCGTCATGACGCTGGCCCTGATTGGCGGTACTGGCTTGAGCCGGATGCCTGGTCTGGTGATCGAGAATGCAGACGCTAATGCCGGCGCCAATGCCGTCGTCACCGAGTGGGGCGAGTCCGCTGCGCCGGTGTTGCAGGGTCGCCTCAACGGGCTGCCGGTGCTGTTTCTGGCCCGGCACGGCAATCCCCATCGCCTGTTGCCACATCAGGTCAACTATCGGGCCAACATTGCCGCGTTAAAGCAAGCGGGTGCCAGCGCCATCATCGCGGTCAATGCGGTGGGGGGGATCAGTGCCGAAGCAGCCAGCGGTGTCATGGTGCTGCCAGATCAGATCATCGATTACACCTGGGGCCGGGATATGACCTTTTTTGATCAGGGTCAGACGCCGGTGGTGCATGTGGATTTTTCCTGGCCTTTCGATGCCGCACTGCGCGAACGTCTGGCGGTGGTGCTGGCGCGCAGCGGTATGCCCTGGCTGAACGGCGGTTGTTACGCGGCGACCCAGGGGCCTCGCCTGGAAACGGCAGCCGAAGTGCTTCGTCTGGAGCGTGATGGCTGTGACATCGTCGGGATGACCGGCATGCCGGAAGCGGTGCTGGCCCGGGAGCTGGAGTTGCCCTATGCCATGCTGTCGCTGGTGGTGAATCCAGCGGCGGGTAAAAGCGAGCGGGAGATCACCATGGCCGAGATCGAGGCGGTGCTGCACCACGGCATGGACAGTGTCTGCCGGGTGCTGGCGGAGACCTGCGCCGATATGTTACGCCAATGATTCTGCAGATCCTGATCGGCACAGTAGTATTTCTGGTGCTGGTACTGGCGGCGTTGCCGTTTTGGCTCAGGCGCCCCGGATCAAGTGTTCCCGGTGCTTATTATCTGGCGCAGACATTCCGTGACCAGGTGGTGGATGTGTGGCGGGATTTCCGTGTCGCCAACGAGGATTACCCGCGCCACCGGGATAATCCGGTGTGGGTGGGTGAGCTGGCGGCCACCTTTGCCGGTGTTTTTGCCCAGCAGGTGGTCGACAAGTACGACCGGGAAATGCGCGTCTGGCGCGACGATCTGCTGGCCCGGGAAGGGCAGGCGGGGGTGCACCGGGCGATCATTATTGCGGCGCTCGAGTTTCAGTACCGGCAGGATCAGCAGGCCTTGAGTGAGGCGCTGGTGGTCGCCTTGCATCGCTGCGGTGCGGCCTGATGGCGCACCGCGATGTGGTGGTGATCGGGGCTGGCGCTGCGGGGTTGATGTGCGCCGCCACGGCGGGCTATCGCGGCCGCAGTGTGCGGGTGATTGATCACGCCAACAAACCGGGCAAGAAGATTCTCATGTCCGGCGGTGGGCGATGTAATTTTACCCATCTAAATACCTCGGCCGCGCATTTCATTTCTGCCAATCCGTCTTTCTGTATTTCTGCGCTGAAGCGCTATACCGCCCGGGATTTTCATGAGCTGGTGGAGCGGCACGGTATTGCATGGTGCGAGAAAGGGCCAGGCCAGTTGTTCTGCGTCGACAGCAGCCGCCCGATCCTCGATATGTTGCTCACGGAATGCGACTGGGCCGGTGCCGAGATCGCACTGAATACCTCAGTGGCCGCCATCGAGCGCCGTGAGGGCGGGTTTCTGTTGCGCACATCGGCGGGGCCGCTGACCTGTGAGGCCCTGGTGATTGCCTGCGGGGGCCTGTCGATTCCCACCATGGGGGCAACCGGTTTTGGCTACGAGGTGGCCAGGCAGTTCGGTTTGCCGGTGTTGCCGGTCCGGGCGGGGCTGGTGCCCTTCACATTACAGCCGGCGTTGAAGACCGCGCTGGCGCCTTTGTCCGGCATCAGCGTGCCGGTCAGCGTGGCGTGCAACGGGCAAACCTTTACCGAGCCCATGCTGATTACCCATCGCGGCCTCAGTGGTCCCGCCATGTTGCAGATTTCCAGCTACTGGCAGCCCGGTGACACGCTGGCAATCAATCTTCTGCCCGACACCCGGGACGTGCAGGCTGTGCTTGCGGACCAGCGCAAGGCGACCCCTGCTGCGAAGACCGAGGCGTTGTTTGCGCGCCTGTTTCCGCGTCGCTTCGGGCAGTGGCTGACTGAGCAGCACGGCTGGCAGCAGGACTGGCAACAGTTCAGCAACGCCGCGCTCGAGCAGATGGCGGAGCAGTTGCGACACTGGCAGGTCAAGCCGGGGGGCACGGAAGGGTATCGCACGGCGGAAGTGACATTGGGCGGCGTGGATACGCAGGCCGTATCCTCGCGGACGTTCGAAGCCCGGGACGTACCCGGGTTGTTTTTTATTGGCGAGGTGCTGGATGTCACAGGCCAATTGGGAGGGCACAACTTCCAATGGGCCTGGTCATCCGGGTATTGCGCGGGGCAGTTTGTCTAGATTTTTTTCTAGCGTGTCACTTTGACCACAATGCCGAACAGCGGATGGTCGATGTAGTGCAATTCATCGCTGCGCATGCGGCGGCTCTGGTCGATATTGACGTAGTAGCGCTGGTCGTCACTGTCGACCCGGGTGAACCACAGATTCGGGTCGATATGCAGGAAGCGCGATACGCTGAGTTGCAGGGTGCCTTGCAGTTCGTACTGGGGGGCGCTGTCAAACACCGACATGTCCTGGCTGCCCTGATCGCCATCACCCTCAACGTCGCTGAAGCTGCTGCGGTACAGCGCCGGGTCCGGTGACAGCTCGCGGCCGCCCTGGATATGCACCGGTATGGTCTGATCCCGTTCGCGCATGGGCTGGCGCCAACTGCTGTGGAACAGGCTGCGATACTCGCCGCTGCGTTCCATTTGCTGGCGCATGGCGGTCAGCGACAGGCGATCATCCGGCAGTGCCTGCCAGGCGCCCTGGCGCAGGGCCTGACGGTCCGGGTTGCTGGCGTTGTCGGGCAGCGAGGCGCCGCTGGTGCGATAGCGCACGTGGTCGCGCGGGTATTCCGGGCGGACATCCAGGCGCCAGTGCTCGCCACCGCTGGCCTGGGTGCGGGCAAAGACCAGCACTTCCACCTGGAACCAGCGCTCTTCCGCGCTTGCCTGAGCGGGCATCAGGCCCAGAGGGGCCAGTATCGCCAGCAGCATGATCCAACGTGTCATCAAGTATTCCTTTTCAGGTCAAGTTATCCAGCAGGCTTTCCACTGCGACGAAGCGTTCTTCCTCGGTATCGGCTTCCAGGGTAAAGCGCAGCATGCTGGCGCCCTGCAGGCGGTAGCGGTTCGGGCCTGATTGTACCAGCTTCACGAGGCGCAGCGGATCAATCGCCGTGCGCTCGGAGAATTCCAGCCGACCGCTTTCGCTGCCGGCATCCACACGGCTGATGCCCAGCGCCTCGGCGCGCTGCCGCAAGGCGGTAACCCGGAACAGGTTCTTGACCTGCCGGGGCAGCATGCCGAAGCGGTCGATCATTTCGACCTTGAGTTCATCCAGTTGTTCACCGGTGCGGCAGCTGGCAATGCGCTTGTACAGACCAAGCCGGGTAAAGACGTCCGGCAGGTAATCCTCGGGGATCAGCGCCGGAACACGCAGGTTGATGTCCGGGCCGCCGGAAAGCGGTTTGGCGGTATCGGGTTGTTCGCCGCGCTTGAGCGCCTCCACGGCCTGTTCGAGCATCTCCATGTACAGGGAAAAGCCGATGGACTCGATATGCCCGTGCTGCTCGTCGCCCAGCAAGGCACCGGCACCGCGAATCTCCAGATCGTGACTCGCGAGCATGAAGCCGGCGCCCAGATCCGAGGCTTGCTCGATGGCTTCCAGGCGTTTCACCGCATCCCGCGTCATGGCCTTCGGGTGGGGCGTCAGCAGGAAGGCATAGGCCTGGTGATGGGAACGGCCGACGCGGCCGCGCAGCTGGTGCAGCTGCGCCAGGCCGAATTTGTCGGCCCGCTCGATGATAATGGTATTGGCGGAGGGCACGTCGATACCGGTTTCGATAATGGTGGTACACAACAGCACGTTGAAGCGCCGGTGGTAAAAGTCGGACATGATCTGCTCGAGATCCCGCTCGCGCATCTGCCCGTGAGCAATGCCGACCCGGGCATCGGGGACCAGCTCACGAATCTCCTCGGCCGAGCGCGCCATGCTGTCGATGTCGTTGTGCAGGAAGTAGACCTGACCGCCGCGCAGCAGCTCGCGCAGGATCGCTTCCTTGATGGCAATGGGATTTTTCTGCTGCACAAAGGTTTTGACCGACAGGCGCTTTTCCGGCGGCGTGGCGATGATGGAGATGTCGCGCATGCCGGACATGGCCATGTTCAGGGTGCGTGGAATCGGCGTGGCGGTGAGGGTGAGAATATCGGCCTCGGCGCGCAGCTCTTTCAGGCGCTCCTTGTGGCGCACCCCGAAGCGGTGCTCCTCATCGACGATCACCAGACCCAGATCACGGAATGTGACTGACTCCTGCAGCAATTGATGCGTGCCGACCACGATATCCACGGTGCCGGCCTCCAGGCGTCGCAGGACGTCGGTCTTTTCCTTCTGGCTGCGGAAGCGGCTCAGCACTTCGATGTGCACGGGCCAGTCGGCAAAGCGGTCACTGAAGGACTCATAGTGCTGCTGGGCGAGCAGGGTAGTGGGCACCAGAATGGCGACCTGAGTATTGTTCTGCACGGCGACAAACGCTGCGCGCATGGCCACTTCGGTCTTGCCGAAGCCGACATCGCCGCACACCAGCCGGTCGGTGGGGCGGTTCGCCTGCATATCGCTGAGCACGGCATTGATCGCCGCCTGCTGGTCGGCGGTTTCCTCGAACGGGAAGCCGCTGGCGAAGCGATTGTAGTCGTCTTCCGGCACGGTGAAGGCGCGTCCTTCACGTGCCTCGCGGCGGGCGTAGGTATTCAGCAGCTCGGCGGCCACGTCATGAATCTTCTCGGCGGCCCGCTGGCGGGCCCGGCCCCATTGATCCGAGCCCAGGCGCGTCAGTGGCGCGTGTTCCGGGTCTCCGCCGCCGTAGCGGCTGATGAGATGAAGATTCGACACGGGCAGGTAAATCTTGTCGCCACCTGCGTATTCCAGCAGCAGAAATTCGTGGGCCTGGCCGTCCACCGTCATGTGGGTCAGCCCGCGATAGCGGCCGACGCCATGGTCGATATGCACCACCGGTGAGCCGGATACCAGCTCGCCGAGTGAGCGGAAGGCCTGATCGGCGGTCGTCTCCTGACCGCCTTTGCGGCGTCGGCGCTGCATGATCCGCTCGCCATAGAGCTGGCTTTCCGCGATCACCAGATAGCCGGCCTCGGGCGCCCAGAAACCCTGATCCAGCTCGCCCACGGTCAGTGACCAGGGCGCACTGCCATCGAGGAACCCTTGCCAGCCCTCCACCAGTTCAGGCTGCAGGCCCTGTTTCTGCATCAATTCCAGCAGAGCCTCTCGACGCCCGGGCGTCTCTGCGCAGATCAGCACGCGCAAGCCGGGGTGCTGCGCGGGCAGCGCGATCAGCGAGGCGAACGGGTTGGCGATGCGGTCACTCGGAGGCTGTGGTGGCGGGGTAAAGCCGAAGCTGACGCCGTCCTGCGTGTCTGTGCCGGGGGTCAGGCGCGCCCGGGGATGGCTGCGCAAGTGGCGGTTGAGCTCGTCCACGGGCAGGAACAGCTCCGCTGGCGCCAGAATCGGCCGACGGATGTCATGGCGCCGGTCTTCATGGCGTGTGTTGACCTCTTGCCAGAAATGCTCTGCTGCCGCGTCGCAGCCCGACAGTTCGACCAGGCGCACCGCTGCGGGCAAATAATCAAACAGCGTAGCCATCTCATCGAAAAACAATGGCAGATAATACTCGAGCCCCGGGCTGGCAATGCCGTCGGACACATCCTGGTAAAGGCTGCACTGCCGGTGATCCACATCAAAGCGCTCGCGAAAGCGATTGCGGAAATGGGCGATCCCGTCGCTGCTGAGCGGGTATTCAGCGGCGGGCAGCAGGGTGATCTGTTGGACCTGATCCACCGAGCGCTGCGTCTCTGCGTCAAACAGGCGCAATGACTCGATGTCGTCGTCGAACAGCTCGACGCGAAACGGTTGGCGAGTGCCCATGGGAAAGATATCCATGATGGCACCGCGCACGGCGAATTCACCGTGCTCATAAACGCTGTCGCGCTGGCGATAGCCGCAGGCCGCCAGGCGTGAACGGGTGGCGTCCATGTCAAAGCGCTCACCCACTTGCAAGGCAAAGCTGCTGCCGCTGATCTGCATGCGCGGCGCCAGCCGTTGCATGACGGTATTGACCGGGGCGATGAGCACGCCGCGACGACTTTCAGGCAGCCGATGCAGCACTTCTATCCGCTCGCTGATGATGTCCTGGTGGGGCGAGAACAGGTCATAGGGCAGGGTCTCCCAGTCCGGGAACAGCATCACCGGCACATCGCTGCCGTCGAGATAGAACGCGAGGCTGTCCGCCAGTTGTTGCGCGGCACTGCTGTCCGGCGTGATGACCAGCAGAAGCTGTGTTTCGCGCTGCGCCAGTGCCGCAAGCGTAACCGCCAGACTGCCGCTGTCCAGGCCTGGCCAGTTACGGAACCGGTCCGGTCCGGTGGGGAACATCTCTGCGGAGGGAAGAAGCGTCATTGGCTGATGAAATTATCTGAATCAAGGGAGCCGCATTGTAGCGGAAACCAGCCGTGAAAGCGCCAGTTTGTGGGTTGTCAGATTGGGGGGCGGGGTGTGGTCACTGCGTGACTAGTGTATGGTGTCTACGCTCTTGACGGCCTCGCTGGTCTCAACGCTGGCGAGCAATGCACTGCCAACGTAATGGAGGCAGCATTATGAAGAAAGATCCGAACAAGGGCTTTGTCGCGTTACTGGGCTGGAGCCTCAATGCGGTGGAAGCCGCCGAATCCTTCGACCGTCGCTATGTCGTCGTCGCGCCCGACTGGGCCGAAGAGTATTGCCAGCAACACGACATCCCCTATGTCCCCTGGAATTTCGAGCGACTCAATGATCGCTCCATGGAAATTGCCCAGACGCTCAAGGATATGGGCGTTGATGTTGCTATTCCGCTGTTCGAGGAAACGGTGGAGTGGGCTGGCGCAATCAACTCGGCATTGCTGAATAACCCGCGTCTGCTGGGCCAGGCGATGCTGATGCGCGACAAATCCCTGATGAAACGCCGCGCACAACTGGGCGGTATTCGTGTCGGTATCTTCGAAGAAGCGCATGATCGTGATGATGTCATCCGTTTTCTCAAGCGCGTCAATCAGACCCTGCTGAAGCTGGATGGCGATCCCAACGATCCGATCCATCTCAAGGCGTTTGATAAAGCCGGTTGCCTCGGTCATCGCGTGATTCGCACACCGGACGAAGTGGACGCGATTCCCGATGAAGAATTCCCGTCATTGATGGAGTCACATCTGGATGGTTGGGAGTTTGCCGTCGAGGCCTGGATCCATGATGGCAAGATTCGCTTTCTGAATATTTCCGAGTATGTGTCGCTGGGCTATTCCGTTTTTGTACCCGCGTCGCCGGAACTGGAGAGTTATCGGCCGCAAATTCGCTCTCAGATTGAAAAACTTGTTAAAACCTTTGATATCGAGTTCGGCTTTATTCATCCCGAGTATTTCGTGACCAGTGACAGCGAGATGTATTTCGGTGAAGTGGCTTACCGACCGCCCGGCTTCAAGGTGTTCGAGTTGCTGGAACGGGTCTATGGCTTTAACGCCTACCATGCACTGATCCTGTCATTCGATCCGAAGACCACGGAAGAAGAGATTACCGGTTTCTTCCCGAAAGAGGTGGAGGACGCTGACGGCTATGCGGGTTGTTTTGGTGTGTACCCGCGCCGCCGTGTGGTCAGCCGTCTCGAGATTCCGGCTGAAACGGAAGATCATCCCTATTTCGAATCCCATGAGCTGACACCGCCGCAACAGGAAACGGTGACCAAGCGCACGGCATTCGGGACCCATTGGGGCCTGATGTATTTCCGCGGTGAAGATTCCGATACGCTGAAGACGTTGCTCAAGCATCAGGAAGATCTCGATTTCTATGTGTGACAATTCAGTGTGTGAAAAGCCAGGGTGAATGGTGTGACGGATTCCGATGACGCAGACGTGACGCGCGACGCAGCAGAGCAGGCAGCGCAGAAGCTGGATGCACTGCTGGTCAGGCTGGATGAGGCACTGGCGGTGATGGCCCGTGCACCGGCGTTTGCCAAGCCGGGCAAGGTGCCTCGCGTGCTGGACACTGCCCGGCGGGTGATGCTTCAGGATGGCGGCTGCGCTGCCGTGGCCGCGCGTGCCGAGGCCATAGAGCAGGCCGGTGTGTTTGCCGGATCTGATTGGGCAACGCCGCAAATCCTGATCCCGTCGCTGAGTCGTATCGCCTTGCGCAGTGCCGAGGCGGATCTGGTGGTCATTGAAGCGCTCAGCGAGCTGCGCCTGCTTGCCGTATCACAGGCCTGGTTTCTGCATCCGCTGATGTCCTCCGAACAGGCGCACCACTATCTGACGCAGGTTCTGGCGCTGAATCTGGAGATGCTGTTCTCTCCGCCGGGCGAGGCTGAACGTGCCCAGCAGGGGCGCTTGGCCCAGGTGCCGCGCAATCTGTTTCGCTATCTGGCCGAGACCATTGGCTATGAGCATGTGATTGATCAACTGATTGACGAGATCTGGCGCATTCAGCAGCAGCGGCCGATTCAGGTCGATATGGTCAAGCACATGATCACGCAGATTGCGGTCTGTCGGGGCAGCGGCGATATCAATTGGGGCGGCAGCGGCCAGGGGGCGGATCGTCTGGTCAGCAGCCTGTACGGCCCGACCCAGGCGACACGGGAAGATCCAGGGCTGGAGGAGTACCAGCGCCGACTGGACAGCATGGATGTCACGGCGTTGCAGTATGAAGCCTCAGGCTTCGCGCGCGCGATGCACGATACCGGTCTGGTATCGCCTTACCACGCGATGATGCTGCGTCACTTGCCCGAACAGAGCGACCATTTGCTGGCTGAGTGTCTGGGTTTGTCGGCCACCGGTCGCGACTGTCTGTTGTGCTATCGGGAGCTGGTGCATGCCCTGATCGATGCGGCGGTTCACCCGGATACTGCGCAGGCAGTATATGGCCTGGCGTTGATGCTGGAACGCGGCATTCTGTACCAGGCGCCGGTCGCGCCAGCGCTGTGGCGCCAGCTGCGACTGCCCTTGTCTGCGGCGGCCGAGCAGCGGCTGGTGCGGACCTTTGGTGATGCCGTGCCGCCGGCCTCCCGCTTGCTGGAGGGCGTGTTGTGCATGATGGGCTTGCCGCTGGGGGTGGGGCAGGGCAACAACCCGACCTGCCAGTCTGCCCGGGCCTTGTCCATGTGGGCCTGCAATGATCCCGACTATCTGCTGCAAATGGTGGCCTGGGCGGCGCGGGATGACGAGATCATCATGCACTTCGAAGGGCAGTCGATCTCTTCCCGGGAAAGTGCGGGGGGCGTGGCGACGGAAGTGCCCGTGGACCTGGACCCCGTATCGCTATTGGTGGTGCCGCACCTGGACCGCATTTATGCAGAAATGGGGCGCCGTTGCCTGGGCCGGGAGGGCGATCCGCATCGCTGGGTCAATCCGGAGTTCCATGGCTGGTGGTCAGGCAGGGGTTTTCGTATCAATGTTGACGTTGCTACCGGTCTGCTGCACGAGCTGGAAGACTTTCTGCGGCATTTCTATGCCGCGTATCACCCTTATTACAACGGTAACCAGCCGTTGATTCATCCCCAGCCGGCCGGTATTGCCGTGACCGACAGCGCGGCGCGCTTTATCGGTTGGCATGCTATTACGTTGTTGCGCGTCACGCTGGATCCGTCGGGCAATATGCGTGCGTATTTCTACAACCCCAACAATGACAGCGGGCAGGACTGGGGTGATGGTGTGGTGGTCAAGACGGCCGGGAATGGCGAGCACTTTGGTGAGGCATCATTGCCCTTCGAGCAATTTGCTTCTCGCTTGTACATCTTTCACTACGATCCGTTGGAGTATGGTGAACCTGCCCAGGTTTCCCAGGAGGAACTGGATCGGGTGATCGGCTACGTACATCGCAGCTGGGGGGCGACGAGACTGCCCGCCGGGGCGTTGCAGGCGGAGGACGGTGTGCCGACACCGCAATGACGACGTCAGGAAAGATGGTATGATGCGCGGCTTGTTGATTGCGCGCGAATGCCGGGAAACGTGTCATGAAAGAACGTGCTACGAAAGAAACAGTCAGCGATCTGCTGGAAGTCATCCGGCTGGAACAGCTCGAAGAGAATCTGTTCCGCGGGCAGAGCCGCAATACCGGCCAGCGCAGCATCTTTGGCGGACTGGTAGCGGGCCAGGCGCTGATGGCGGCGGCACGCACTGTGCCAGAAGACCGGCCAGTCCACTCCCTGCATTCCTATTTCCTGCGTCCGGGTGATTTCAACATTCCGATCATCTATGACGTGGACAGGATTCGGGATGGCAAGAGCTTTACCACCCGCCGCGTTACCGCGATTCAGCACGGCCGGGCGATCTTCAGCCTCGAAGCGTCGTTTCAGCTGGAAGAGGGCGGTGTCGAGCATCAGGCAGACATGCCGGATGTGCCGGCCCCGGAGACACTGGAAACCGATCGTGTGTTGCGGGAGCGCATTGCGCACCGGATACCGGAGAACTTCCGTGAGGCGTTTCTGGCCGAGCGACCGGTGGAATTTCGACCGGTCAAGCCGGAAAACTCCTTCGAGGCCGAGCCCCAGGACCCGTCGCGCATGGTCTGGTTCCGCATTGCGGATACGCTGGACGTGGATGTGGCGACTCACCGGGCGCTGCTGGCTTTTTGCTCTGACTTCGGTCTGCTGGGGACCTCGATGCTGCCCCACGGCATGAACTTCTTCCAGCCCCATGTGCAGTCTGCCAGTATCGATCACGCGATGTGGTTTCATCGGCCTTTCCGGGTTGATGAATGGCTGCTCTACAGCACCTTCAGCCCCTCGGCCTCCGGGGCCCGTGGCATGAATCTGGGCTACATCTACCGTGCAGATGGCGTGCTGGCGGCCACGGTGGCGCAGGAAGGGTTGATGCGCCTGCGGCCTCAGGAGCCGCGCGCCTGATCCCTGTGCTGGACGAACTGCTGCACGAGGTGCGCAGTTGCCGGGTATGCGAGGCGGCGCTGCCACTCGGGCCCCGGCCCGTCGTCCGGGCCAGCGCCACAGCGCGCGTGTTGATCATCGGGCAAGCGCCCGGAACGCGGGTGCACGCCACAGGTATCCCCTGGAATGACCCGTCCGGTGAGCGGCTGCGCCATTGGCTGGCCATCCCCCCTGACGTCTTCTACGACGTTGGTCGTATCGCCATCATGCCCATGGGGTTCTGCTATCCGGGGCGAGGGCGGGGTGGCGACATGCCACCACGGCCCGAGTGTGCCCCCCTGTGGCATCCGCCGTTGCTGGCCGCGATGCCGGGGGTGGAGCTGGTGCTGCTGGTGGGGCAGTATGCCCAGAAGCGCTATTTGCCCGGTTGCCAAGCGTCGCTGACTGAGAACGTCAGGCCCTTCCTGGACCCGGCGATAGCCAGAGAGCAGCGCTGGTTTCCATTGCCGCATCCGAGCCCGCGGAATACGCGTTGGCTGCGGCAGCGCCCCTGGTTCGAGGCGCAGGTGGTGCCCGTGTTGCGGCAGCGATTGCGGAGTGTGTTGGGATAGGGGTGTGCCGGGGCAATAGCCTTGCTTTCCCGGTGGATAAGCGGGCGCCAAAGCGCTAGAATGCGCGCCCCGAAACACCTGTCACCAGAGGGCCAGATCTCGTGAATAAACTGGAAGACCACTTCGGACGCTGGAAGAACCGGGAAGAAATCGCTGAAGCCATGATCCCGATGGTCGGCAAGCTGTATCGTGAGCGCAACGTCACGACTACGGTGTACAGCCGTTCACTCGTTAACCGCTCCGTTATTCAGATTCTCAAGGCCCATCGCTTCGTGAAGCAGATCGAGGACGCTGAGCTGTCTGTCGTGGACACCTTCCCGATCCTGCAGGAAGTGAACAAGCTGGATCTGGGCCCCTGCCGCATTGATGTGGGCAAACTGGCCGTCAACTGGAAACAGGATAATCAGGGGCAGTCCATTGAGGAATATGTCCGCAACCAGTTGTCTGATGCCACGGAGAACAAGCTCGATCGTCCGGAGCACAAGGATGTCGTGCTGTATGGCTTCGGTCGTATCGGTCGTATTCTGGCCCGTTTGCTGATCGAGAAAGTCGGCAGTGGCGATGGCCTGCGCCTGAAAGCGATTGTGGTGCGCGAATCCGGCAAGGGCGACCTGCAGAAGCGCGCCAGCCTGCTGCGTCGTGACTCGGTGCACGGGCCTTTCTCCGGCACCATTGCGGTGGATGAAGAAGAGAATGCCATCATCGCCAACGGCAACTTCATCAAGATCATCTATGCCAACGACCCCAAGACCATCGATTATTCGGCCTACGGCATTCGCAATGCGGTCCTGATCGACAACACCGGTATGTGGCGTGACCGTGAGGGTCTGAGCCAGCACCTGGGCTGCAAGGGCATCAGCCGCGTGATTCTGACTGCACCTGGCAAGGGTGACCTCAAGAATATCGTGCATGGCGTCAACAACGCTCTGATCGACGACAGCGACAGCATCATTTCTGCGGCCAGCTGCACGACCAACGCCATTGTGCCGCCGCTGAAAGCGCTCAACGACAAGTTCGGCATCGTTGTCGGGCACGTGGAAACCGTGCACTCCTACACCAATGACCAGAACCTGCTGGATAACTTCCACAAAGGGCCGCGCCGTGGCCGTGCTGCGCCGCTGAACATGGTCATCACCGAAACCGGCGCTGCCACAGCGGCAGCCAAGGCGCTGCCGGAACTGGCGGGCAAGTTGTCCGGCAACTCCATCCGGGTGCCGACACCGAACGTATCGCTGGCAATTCTCAATCTCACCCTTGAGAAAGAGACCAGTCTGGAAGAGCTGAACGAGTATCTGCGCTGGGTCTCCCTGCATTCACCGCTGCAGCGCCAGATCGACTTCATCAGCTCGCCGGATGCGGTATCCACCGACTTCGTGGGTGCCCGGCATGCCTCAGTGATCGATGCCGAGGCGACCATCGTCAACGGCAAGCATTGCGTACTGTACGTCTGGTACGACAATGAGTTTGGCTATAGCTGCCAGGTGGTACGTATCCTGCAGCAGATCTCCGGTGTGGAATATCCGGCGTACCCGAAAGACTGATCGGTGACAAAGGCCTGCGCTATGCAGGCCTTTCGTTATCGGTGGGTGCGATTTGCAGGTATTGGCGGCCGGCGCGAGTAGCAAATGGTCGACTGGCATTGGCGCGACGCTGTCCCTATAATGGCGCGCGCCGGTGTTCTGCCGGACCAGCATCACGACGCAAGTGGCCGTTTTCAAAGGTATTTGCAGGGCTTTGTGCGCAACGGCGTGGCGTCAGACTGAATGCCAGCCGGGCAATACCAATCTCCAGTGTCAGAACGTGGGCGAGAGGCTATGATCAAAATCAAACGGGGGCTTGACCTGCCAATCACCGGGGCACCGCGCCAGGTGATCGAGGATGGGCCGCGCGTACGCACCGTGGCCGTGCTTGGCGGCGACTACATGGGTATGAAACCCACCATGGAAGTACGTGAAGGCGACCGGGTGCGACAGGGCCAGGTGATCTTTACGGACAAGAAAACCGAGGGCGTGAAGTATACCGCACCGGCGTCAGGCACCATCCTGGCCGTCAACCGTGGTCAGAAGCGCGTGCTGCAATCCGTGGTCATTGAGGTGGAAGGCGATGATGACGCCGTCACCTTCGCCGCTCACAACGAAGGCGCGCTGGCCAGCCTGGACCGCGCTTCGGTGCAGGAACAACTGATCGAGTCCGGTCAGTGGACGGCGCTGCGCACTCGCCCGTTCGGCAAGGTGCCTGCCCCCGGCACCGCACCCAACTCGATTTTCGTCTCGGTGATGGATACCAATCCGCTGGCAGCAAGCCCGGAGCAGGTGATTACCGAGCAGCTGCAGGCCTTTCGCAATGGCCTGACAGTGCTGTCCCGCCTGACGGACGGCCCTGTCTGGGTTTGCCGCGCACCGTCTACCGACCTGCCGTCCTTCGCTGGCGGTCAGGTGCGTGAAGAGACCTTTGCCGGGCCGCACCCTGCCGGCAACACCGGGACGCATATTCACTTCCTTGATCCGGTGGGCATGAAGAAGACGGTCTGGTCCGTGGGCTATCAGGACGTGATCGCCATCGGCAAGCTGTTCACCACCGGGCGCCTGTACATGGATCGTGTGGTAGCACTGGCCGGTCCCCAGGTTCAGAATCCCCGCTTGCTGCGCACCCGTGTTGGCGCCAACCTGGAAGATCTGACCGAGGGTCAGTTGAAAGCCGGCGAAAACCGCATCGTGTCCGGCTCGGTGTTCAATGGCCACAATGCCCGCGGTCCGCTGGCCTACCTGGGACGCCTGGCCAATCAGGTCACGGTGCTGCTGGAAGGGCGCGAGCGCGCGCTGTTCGGTTATATTTCACCGGGCATTAACCGCCATTCTGTTATGAACATCTACGTGTCCAAGCTGATGCGGGGCAAGTTGTTCAACTTCACTACGACGACCAACGGGAGTGAGCGTGCCATGGTGCCGATCGGCAACTATGAGCAGGTCATGCCGCTGGACGTACTCCCCACTCAGCTTTTGCGTTCCCTGATCGTCAGCGATACGGATACCGCTCAGGCTCTGGGTGCGCTGGAACTGGTGGAAGAAGACCTGGCCCTGTGCACCTACGTTTGCGTAGGCAAGTACGAGTACGGTCCGATTCTTCGTGACAACCTCACTCGCATTGAGCTGGAGGGCTGACCATGGGCTTACGCGCAACGATCGACAAGAATATCGCACCTCACTTCCATGAGGGCGGCAAGCTGCAGAAGTATTACGTCTTTTACGAGATGTTCGATACCATGCTGTACAGCCCCTCCGATACCACGCGCTCCACCTCCCACGTGCGTGACGGTATCGACCTCAAGCGCGTGATGATGACGGTGTTCTTCGCCACGTTTCCGGCGATTCTGTTCGGTATCTACAACACCGGCTATCAGGCCAACCTGCAGATCTCCGAGTTCGGATTCAGCGCCATTGAAGGCTGGCGTACTGCGCTGGTTGCCGGGCTGACCGGTTTTGATCACACCAGTTTCTTCGCCAACTTCCTGCACGGTCTGGTGTACTACGTGCCGATTGTGATTGTGGTCTACGGCACCGGTTTCCTCTGGGAAGGCCTGTTCGCGTGGAAACGCGGGCATGAAGTGAACGAAGGCTTCTTTGTGACCGGTATTCTCTTCACCCTGATCCTGCCGCCGGCGATTCCGCTGTGGCAAGTGTTCCTCGGGGTGTCCTTCGGTATCGTGATCGGCAAGGAAGTATTCGGCGGCACCGGCAAGAACTTCCTTAACCCTGCGCTGGTCGGTCGGGCGTTCCTGTTCTTCGCGTACCCGGCGCAGATGTCCGGCGACGCTGTCTGGACGGCTGTTGACAACTTCAGTGGCGCTACGCCGCTGTCGCTGGCAGCCAGTGGTGACCTGAACTTTGCCGCAGGCCTGACACAGAACGCGGTTGCCGCAGGGCAGTCCGTGGACATTACCTGGATGCAGACCTTCCTGGGGGGCATTCAGGGCTCGATTGGTGAGACCTCGACGCTGGCCATCATGCTCGGCGCGGCGCTACTGCTGTTCACCAAGATTGCCTCCTGGCGCATCATGGCGGGCGTTGTGATCGGCATGGTGGCGCTGGCCTCGTTGCTCAACGCGGTCGGCAGTGACAGCAATGCAATGTTTGCCATGCCCTGGTACTGGCATCTGACCGTCGGCTCAGCCGCGTTTGGTCTGGTGTTCATGGCGACCGACCCGGTGTCTGCCGCGATGACCAACACGGGCAAGTGGGTATTCGGCATATTGATCGGCTTGATGATCATCATGATCCGGGTCATCAATCCCGCCTTCCCGGAAGGTGTGATGTTGGCAATCCTGTTCGGTAATCTGTGCGCTCCGCTGATTGATTACTTTGTGGTTCAGGCGAATATCAAGCGTCGCCAGCGGCGTACGGCAGAGGTGGTGTAATGGCAGCGAACAAAGAAAGTGTAGGCAGAACCCTGCTGGTTGCCTTCCTGGTGTGTCTGGTGTGCGCGGTGGTGGTTTCCACCGCCGCCGTAACACTGCGACCCACCCAGGAGGCAAACCGCATACTGGATCGCCAGATCAACATTCTGCGCGCTGCGGACCGGTACGAGCCGGGCATCAATGTGCAGGAAGAATTCGACAAGATCGAGCGTCGCTTTGTTGATATCACAACCGGTGAATACGTCGAGATGCCGGAAGACTACGATCAGCGTCGTGCTTCCCGTGATGATGACATGAGCCGTCGCCTGACCGGCGATCAGGATATCGCTTCCATTCGCCGCCAGGCGAAGGTGGCAGAGGTGTACCTGGTCCAGAACGAGGAAGGCGAGGTGACCCGCCTGATCCTGCCGATGCACGGCTACGGGCTCTGGTCCACCATGTACGGTTTCCTGTCCCTGGAAACCGATGCCAATACCATTGCCGGTGTCGTGTTCTATGAACATGGCGAGACGCCGGGGCTGGGCGGCGAGATCGAGAATGTCCGGTGGCGCGCCAACTGGGAAGGCAAACAGCTGTTTGATGACAACGGCAATGTGGCCTTCCAGATCATCAAAGGCAATGTGGACAGCAACACGCCAGACGCTGAACATAAAGTCGACGGCCTGTCCGGTGCCACATTGACAGCAAATGGCGTGACCAACGCGGTGCGCTTCTGGATGGGGGAGAACGGCTTCGGCCCCTACCTCGATCGTCTCAGATCTGACAGCGCGCAGCTGAATTAAGGAGACAGACATGGCCGATGCAAAGAAAAAGGACATCCTGTTCCAGCCGATCTTCGACAATAACCCCATTGCGTTACAGATCCTGGGTATCTGTTCTGCACTGGCGGTTACCACACAGATGTCGACGACGCTGACGATGTGTGTCGCCCTCACTGTGGTATTGGTGTTCTCGAACTTCTTCGTTAGTGTGATCCGCACCCAGATCCCGTCGAGCATCCGCATCATCGTGCAGATGACCATCATTGCCTCGCTGGTAATTGTGGTAGACCAGTTCCTGCGCGCCTACGCCTACGACATCAGTCGGCAGCTGTCGGTGTTTGTGGGCCTGATCATTACCAACTGTATCGTCATGGGCCGGGCTGAAGCTTTCGCCATGAAGAACCCGCCTGGCGTGTCCTTCATTGACGGCCTGGGCAATGCGCTGGGCTACAGTGTGGTGCTTCTGGCGGTGGGTTTTGCCCGCGAGCTGCTGGGCTCCGGCTCACTGTTCGGCGTGGAAATCATGCCGCTGATCACCGAAGGGGGCTGGTACTACAGTAATGGCCTGATGCTGCTGCCACCGAGCGCATTCTTCCTGATTGGCCTGTTCATCTGGGCGCTGCGCGCCTGGAAGCCTGAGCAGGTGGAAGAAGAGCAGTTCAAGATGGCGCCAAACTCACGCACCAGCGACGTATTCTGAGGGGATGAGACGTGTTTGAACATTATCTGAGTCTGTTTGTCCGCGCCATCTTCGTTGAGAACATGGCGTTGGCCTTCTTCCTGGGCATGTGTACTTTCCTGGCTGTCTCCAAGAAAGTGCAGACTGCGATCGGCCTGGGCATCGCGGTGGTTGTGGTGCTTGCCATCACGGTTCCCGTGAACAACCTCATCCTCAGTCATCTGCTCTCCGAGAATGCACTGGAATGGACGGGTATCGAGGCACTGAGCACCCTGGACCTGCGTTTCCTCGGGTTGCTGAGTTACATCGGTGTGATTGCAGCACTGGTGCAGATCCTCGAAATGACCCTGGATAAATATGTCCCGTCGCTCTACAACGCGCTGGGTATCTTTCTCCCTCTGATCACAGTGAACTGTGCGATCCTCGGTGCCAGCCTGTTCATGGTCGAGCGTGACTACACTTTCAACGAAAGTGTGGTGTTCGGTCTGGGCGCAGGTATTGGCTGGGCACTTGCCATCACGCTGCTGGCGGCCATTCGTGAGAAGCTGAAATACAGTGACGTGCCCGACGGCCTCAAGGGCCTGGGTATCACCTTCATTGTGGTAGGCCTGATGTCACTGGGCTTCATGTCATTCTCCGGCGTACAGCTGTAACCGCGGAGTAGAGGAGAGCGATGATGAATATCGAAATCGTGTTCGGGGTGGTGATGTTCACCACCATCGTACTGCTGCTGGTTGCGGTGATTCTGGCGGCCCGTTCCAGGCTGGTCAGCAGCGGCAACGTGCACATCAATATCAATGAAGACGAGTCGGTCAGCATTGATGCACCTGCCGGCGGCAAGTTGCTGAACACACTGGCAGACCAGGGCATCTTTCTGTCTTCCGCCTGTGGCGGCGGCGGCACCTGCGCGCAGTGCAAGTGCAAGGTGGTCGACGGCGGCGGGGATATCCTGCCCACAGAAGAAGGCTACTTCACCAAGGCGCAGATTCGCGAGGGCTACCGCCTGTCTTGCCAGGTGACTGTCAAGCAGGACATGAAGATCGAAGTCCCGGAAGAATTCTTCGGCGTGAAGAAATGGGAATGCGAAGTCATTTCCAACGACAACGTGGCGACCTTCATCAAGGAGCTCGTGCTGAAGCTGCCGGAAGGCGAGGAAGTCGATTTTCGCGCGGGTGGTTATGTGCAGCTGGAATGCCCGCCTTACGATATCAAGTTCTCCGAGTTTGATATCGGCGAGGAGTACCGGGGCGATTGGGAACGCTTCAAGTTCTTTGATCTGCGTGCGGTGAACAAGGAAGACGTGATTCGCGCCTACTCCATGGCGAACTATCCCGATGAGCGTGGCCTGCTGAAGTTCAATATCCGTATTGCGACACCCCCTCCGGGTGCCAAGGATATTCCGCCGGGCATCATGTCCAGCTATGTCTTCAACCTGAAGCCGGGTGACAAGCTGACCGTGTTCGGGCCCTTCGGCGAATTCTTTGCCAAGGACACCGATGCCGAGATGATCTTTGTTGGTGGTGGTGCGGGTATGGCGCCCATGCGCTCGCACATCTTCGACCAGCTCAAGCGCCTCAATTCCAAACGCAAGATCAGCTTCTGGTATGGCGCACGCTCCATGCGCGAAGCCTTTTATGTCGAAGAGTATGACAAGCTGGCTGAGGAGAATGATAACTTCGAGTGGCACCTGGCGCTGTCTGATCCGCAGCCCGAAGACAACTGGACGGGGCTGACCGGCTTTATCCATCTGGTGCTGTTCGAGGAGTACCTGAAGAATCACCCTGCGCCGGAAGACTGCGAGTTCTACATGTGCGGTCCGCCGATGATGAACGCGGCGGTGATCAAGCTGCTGGAAGACCTGGGCGTCGAGAAAGAGAATATCCTGCTCGATGACTTTGGCGGCTGACGGATGGCGTACGTGCTGTCATCAGTGAGCACCATCAGGAGGCAGGGCCCGCGGGCCCTGCCTTTCTTCGTTATCCCGGGCCTTGTGGCACTGGTCTGCCTGCTCCTGGTCACCGGGTGCAGCAAGCCGATCCACAAGTTGGGTGGCGCGACCATGGGCACCACCTGGCAGGTGCAGATCGCCGGCGTCCCCTCCGGGACATCGGTGGCGCAGCTGCAGGAAGATATCGAAGCCTTGCTGGATCTGGTCAATCGGCAAATGAGCACCTATATCGAGGACTCGGATCTGTCCCGTTACAACCAGGCAGAGGCGGGGACCTGGCAGCGTATTCCGCCGGACTTCGCCACCGTGTTGTCGACCTCCCTGCGCCTTGCTGAAATCAGCGAGGGTGCGTTTGACCCGACGGTGGGGCCGCTGGTCAATCTCTGGGGCTTCGGGCCTGAGGGGCGCCGACAGCAGGCGCCTGATGCGGAGGCCATTGCTGAAGCGCGCCGTCGTTCGGGCTGGCAGCGCCTGGAAACCCGCGATACGGGGCGCGAGATACTGCAACCGGGTGCCCTGTACCTCGACTTTTCCGCCATCGCCAAAGGTTACGCCGTGGATCGTCTTGGTGAGTACCTGGATGCCCGGGGTGTCGCCGCCTGGTTGGTGGATATCGGCGGTGATCTGCGCGCCCGGGGCGTCAAGCCTGACGGTAGCCCGTGGCGGATCGCCGTAGAGCGCCCGAGCACGGGCCCACAGCAGATACACAGCGTCGTGAAACCGGGTGATATGGCGATCGCCACATCAGGTGACTATCGCAACTATTTCCGTGATGGCGGGCGGCAGTTCTCGCACACCATCGACCCGCGCACCGGGGAGCCTGTGGCGCATCAATTGGCGTCGGTTACCGTAATCCATGATAATTGCATGGAGGCTGATGGCTATGCCACGCTGTTGACGGTGTTGGGCCCGGAGGAGGGTCTGGCATTTGCGACAGAGAATGACCTGGCCGCGCTCTTCATCACCCGCGCAGCATCAGGTGATGGGTTTAGTGAGCAGATGACAGATGCGTTCCGGCAGTATCTGGCGCAATAACCCGCTGCGTAACGTGCGGATTCGGATGAAACTGGCTGAACGCCAAAGGAGCAACCCATGTTGACAACGTTTCTGGCAGCGATTGTCGTGGTCGGGATTCTGTTTGCCGGTATGGCAATCGGCGTCATCGTCTCGAACAAGCCGGTCAAGGGTTCCTGTGGCGGCCTGAGTGCAGTCGGGTTGCAAGGCTCCTGTGATATCTGCGGTCGTGATCCGGTGGACTGTGATAATCCCGATGTGCGCGATGAAGTGACCCGCGCACGCGCGGCGAATCTGTCAACGAATGCGCTGGGTGACGTTGACACCGGCAGGGAGTAACGCACCGATTGGCTTTTGACATGTTGCGTGCCCGGCCGCCGCTGCCCGAGCGGGCCGGCCTCATCCTCTCCGGCGGTGGCGCCAGGGCGGCCTATCAGGTCGGTGTGCTCACCGCGATTGCGGATCTGCTTCCACGCGGTACCCGAAACCCCTTTCCTGTAATCTGCGGCACCTCCGCAGGAGCGATCAATGCGGCCAGCCTTGCCGCCAATGCCGGCAATTACCGCCTCGCGGTGCGGGGTCTGGAGCGGGTCTGGTCCAATCTGACCGCAGAGCAGGTGTATCGCACCGATCTGCTGGCGTTCGTCAAATCACTGCTGCGCTGGGCCTTGCCGACCTACATGACCGGCAATACACCGGTTAACAGCGCCTTGCTGGACAGCCGTCCGCTGCGACGCTTGCTGTCGCTGGTGATCAACTTCCAGCATATCGAGCGCTCTCTTCAGCGCGGTGATCTGCACGCACTCTCGATCACCGCGTCTTCCTATGCCACCGGGGAGTCTGTCGCCTTCTTTCAGGCGCTGCCGGAGGTGCAGGAGTGGTCCCGCGCTCGCCGGCTCGGGCGGCGCGCGCACATTGGCATGCCGCATTTGCTGGCCTCATCAGCCATCCCGTTGCTATTCCCGGCCCAGGCCGTGGAGGGCACCTATTACGGCGATGGCGCTGTGCGGCAGCTGGCGCCCATCAGCCCGGCGCTGCATCTGGGGGCCAGTAAGGTGCTCGTGGTGGGGGTTTCCGGGAATATCAGCGCCCACCCGCAGCGGCCGCTGCACAATTATCCGTCCATGGCGCAGGTGCTCGGGCATGTGCTCAACAGCGTCTTCGTCGATACGCTGGAGGGCGATGTAGAGCGTCTGGAGCGCATTAACGGCACGCTGCACGCCATCCCCCAGGGGGTGCGGGACAAGCAGGGCATTGGCCTGCGTGAAGTGGACGTGCTGAAGATCTACCCCTCACAACCGATAGACGAGATCGCTGCAGAGCACATCGGCGAGCTGCCACGCAGCCTGCGCTTCTTCCTGCGGGGGTCTGGCGGCACCAGTGCCGCAGGCGCGGCGGCGGTCAGCTACCTGCTGTTCGAGCCGGGCTTCTGTCGCCGGTTGATGTCACTGGGATACCAGGATGCCATGCGCCGCGAGCAGGAGATCAGGGCCTTCCTGACTCTCTCAACGTAATCTCAAGGTAATCCCAACGTAATCCCGGGCGCACCGCCTGACTCACTGTCACTGGGGCCTGATTTGGCGCCGCCGTGCGAGTGCCTCGAAATGGGCGATAAAGCTGGTGGGGTAGTCGGTAATGATGCTGTCCACCCCCAGCGCCGCCAGGCGTTCGGCTTCTCGCAGGTCGTTCACCGTCCAGACCGAAACCCTCAACCCGCGTTTGCGAGCCCGGGCCATCAGATCCTGTGTGGCCAGGCTGTAGTGGGCGATCAGCCAGCGACAGCCAAGCGAGGCGGTGCGCCGGGTTGGCTGAAGATAACGGTGCTCACAGACGTAGCCTCGCATTACGTTGGGCGCCTGCATGCCCATCATGCGCAGGAACCCGGTGTGACTGGATGTCACCACGACCCGATCGTGCATGCGTCTGTCGACAATCAGCACCCTCAGGTTATGGGCCAGCCGGGTCAGGTAGCGGCGGTCGGATTCCCCTTTTACTTCAAACTGGAACCCGGTATCCGGGGGGCAGGCGTCAATGACTTCGGCCAGGGTAGGGATGCCGATGGCACTGTGCCAGCCTGGGGTGTTACGACGGGCATCCAGCAGACCCAGCTCTGCCTGGGTGAAGCCGCGGACCAGGCCCGTGGACCAGGTGGTGCGGTCCACCCGGTGGTCGTGGACCACAATCAACTCGCCATCGGCGGACATGCGCACATCCAGCTCGATGGCCTTGACGCCGGCGGCAACAGCAACCTGAAAGCTGGCCAGCGTATTCTCGGGCGCCTCTCCCCGTGCGCCCCGGTGGCCAACGATGGCCGGATAGGTGTAGTCGGACATAAGGCCCTGCATGCCAAGGTGATGTCATTCGTCGGTACTTTAGGGGCAGAGAGGCTGGGGCGCAACGCTGGAGAGGCTGATCATGGCAGCAAAAAAAAGCCCGCCGGGGGGCGGGTCTGATGCAATATCTCATCAAATATCAGGAACAGTGCCTTCAATTCTTGGAGGGCTGTAACACTGGCGTCAGATTAGCCAATGCAGGGTGCGTTGAAAATATAAGTAAAAGAAAAGCTGCTTTTCTCATACAAAAAGTCGAGGCAATAAAAAACCATGATGGCAAAGTGCCATCATGGTTTTCAGTTGGCGGCAGAAGTGTATGAAATATCAGTCGTCATCCGGTGCATTCGGCGCCACAGAGCTTGCCGCGATGCGATCGGTATAGCGCTCCAGAAACTCGACAAACTCCTTTGTCTTGGCGGGAAGATGTTTCCGGCTGGCGTACACAATATAGAAATCCAGATTCGGAACAGTGTAACCCTCGAGTAACGTTACCAAAGTACCCGCTTTGAGTTCGTCCTGGATATCCCATTCGCTTTTCAGCGCGATGCCGAGCCCGTCCAGCAGCCAGTCCCGCAGTGTTTCACTGCTGTCGGTAATCAGATTGCCTGAGACACGGATCATTTCCCTGTGGCTGGGACCATTGATGGGCCACAGGTCGCGATACGATCCGTAGCAATCCAGCACCAGACAACGGTGACGTTTCAGATCGTCCGGGCTGCGTAACGGTGGTGCTTTTGCCAGGTACTTTGGTGAGGCACAGATGTAGCAGCGATTGCGTAACAGCCGTTTGGCGATCAGTGTGGAATCTGCCGGCTGGCCCACCGTAATAGCAATGTCATAACCGTCGCGAATGAAGTCGATATGCTTGTCTGCAAGGTGCAACTGCACCGCCAGCTCCGGATTTTCCACGGTGAACTGGGCCACCAGCGGGGCGATGCGGCTGCGGCCGAGGCCCGATGTGGAGATCAGGCGTAGCACGCCCTTGGCATTGTCACCGGACTTCGCCGCCAGCGAGAGGCTGTCGTCCAGATCATCAAGGATGACCACCAGGCGATGGTAGAGCTCCTTGCCTTCTTCGGTGAGACTCATGGCCCGCGAACTGCGGTTGAGTACACGAATTCCCAGCTCCTGTTCCAGCCGGGTCATACGCTTGCTGATGGATGCGGTGGAGAGGCCCAGACGGCGCCCGGCCTCGGTGATGGTTCCTGCCCGGACAACCAGTACAAATGTCGTGAGGTCAGCTATAGATAAGTTCATCGCAACCATGCCCTTTTTTGAAAAGCAGCTTTTACCCAGTTTCTGTTTCCGCTGCAGTAGCGAGTGATTAGGCTTACGCCAGAATCATGCTACGGGGTGCGCATGCAGTGCGCATGGCGCATGAGCATGAAAGAGGGGAGGGATCGATGAGCCTTGCCGGGTCTCATATTACTTGATCTTTCGAACAAGTTTCCGGAATAGTAACGCCGGATAATAAGGAAAAGCAAAAAATATCCGAAAATAGATGTGGCATGATGACATCACGAAAAGAAAAGGCCGGGATCCATGATGTGGATCCACGGCCCGGAATAATGTGCCCGCTTCAGTCCCTGTATCGGCACGTGATGTCGCCGTAGGCGTCGATGCGCCGGTCGCGCAGATAAGGCCACATGCGTCGCACGGCTTCGCTGCGCTGCATGTCGATGTCGGCCATCAATACCTGTTCGGTTGAGGCGTCTGCCCGGGCGAGAAACTCTCCTTGCGGGCCAGCAATGAAGCTGTTGCCCCAGAACTGGATGCCGTCATCGGGATGCGTAGTATTGTCTGAGGTATGTGGCGCGGCCTCGAACCCGGTGCGATTGGCAACCAGAGCCGGTATGCCATTGGCGATGGCGTGGGCCCGCTGAACCGTGATCCAGGCATCCAGCTGCCGGGACTTTTCGTCGTCCGGGTCGGCGGGTGCCCAGCCGATGGCGGTGGGGTAGAGCAACAGCTCTGCGCCAGCCAGCGCCATCAGGCGTGCCGCTTCCGGGTACCACTGATCCCAGCATACCAGGAGCCCCAGTCGTCCGACGGAGGTGTCGATGGGGGTAAAGCCGCTGGCGCCGTTGTTGAAGGTGGCGTCGCCGGGCGTGAAGTAGAATTTCTCGTAGAAGCCCGGGTCATCGGGGATATGCATTTTGCGATAGATGCCGGCCAGACTGCCGTCGCGCTCCAGCACCACAGCCGTGTTGTGGTACAGGCCGGTGGCGCGTTTCTCGAACAGGCTGCCCACCAGCACGATATTCAGTTCCCGGGCCAGCTTGCCGAGGCGTTCGGTGGACGGGCCGGGGATGCTTTCGGCCAGATCAAACTGCTCGGTGGCTTCGGTCTGGCAAAAGTAAAGACTGCAATGAAGCTCCTGCAGCATCACCAACTCGGCGCCGGCGGCGGCTGCCTCGCGTACCAGGCGCTCTGAGAGGGCCAGATTGGCCTGGATATCATCCGTATTGGCTTGCTGGATTACGGCGACGCGCATTATCGGGCTCCCTGGTCGATGGCGTTGAAGGTGCCGGCGGGCAGTTGCATGGTAACGCAGTGCAGGCTGCCATGCTGAATGATCAGGCTGCGGCAATCGATGCCGATGACGTCATGATCAGGCAAGGCGCCGCGCAGACGTTCCAGCGCCACCGCGTCGGTGTCGCAGGCGTAGGTCGGCACCAGCACGGCGCCGTTGATGATCAGGAAATTGGCGTAAGTGGCGGGCAGCCGCTGGCCCTCGCTGTCATGCTGCGCGGGCGCCATGGGCAGCGGCACCAGGTCAATCCGGTGCGCCCGGGCTAGAGCCTGCAGTTCGGCCTGCATTGCTTGCAGCGCAGTGAAATGGCTGTCATCCGGGTCCTCGCACTGCACGTAGGCAATGGTGTGCGGCCCGCAGAAGCGCGCCAGGGTGTCCACATGGGCGTCGGTGTCATCCCCTTCAAGGTGTCCCTGGGTCAGCCACAGAAACTCACTGATCCCCAGGCGCTGACGCAGATGCGCTTCGATGTCGTCCTGGCTCATGCCCGGGTTGCGGTTCGGGTTGAGCAGGCAATGACGCGTGGTCAGCAGGCGCCCGGCACCGTCCGTGTCGATGGAGCCGCCCTCCAGCACCAGGGCATCAGTAACCAGGGGCACGGCCCAGTCGATGCGCGAAGAGACCGCGTTGTCATCGTCGGCAGCGAACTTGCCGCCCCAGCCGTTGAAGCGGAAATCCAGCAACTGCAGTGCACCGTCCTCGGTAATCGCGATGGGGCCGAAATCCCGTGCCCAGGTATCGTTGTAGGGCAGCGGGTGCAGGTGCAGCCGATCGGTACGGGCGCCAGCGGCGTCCAGCAACTGGCGGATGTGCGCGCCGTGGGTGGCGTCGCGACACAGTACCAGCAGGTGTTCGCGCGCCAGCACCGCTTCGGCGATGCGGCAATACGTCGCCTCGGCGTCATCAAGAATGTGAGCCCAGTCGGTGTCGGCGTGCGGCCAGGCCAACAGCACACCCCATTGTGGGTGCCACTCGGGAAGCAGATGAGACATAACGACCTCGGAAGTGTCAAAACAGCGACCCGAGCGGGCCGCGAGCGTGAGGGCGTCAGGATAAATGAAGTCGAGGGTTTGCGATATTCTCTCTTGCCAGATCAGCCCCCTGCGACGGGTTCAGCCGGGCAGGGGGCGGGCGGAGAGGTTTACCACTGCATGAAGAAGCCGCCGTCACTGTCGCCCTCTTCGGGCGCTTCAGTCGTGTCAGTCGTCTCAGGCGTTGACTGCGGGGCGGGCTGATCCGGTGCGGCCGGGGCAGTATCCTCCGCAGCGGGCTGCGCGGCTTCATCCGCCGGCGCCTGGTCAACCACGATGCGCCCGGTGGCAGGATCGAACCGGAAGCGTGGCTCGTCCGCCTCGGCTGCAGCCGGTGTTTCGGGTGCGGCCGGTTCCGGAGCCGTTTGAGCGGCCTGTTCGGGGGCCGGTTCTGGCGCTGGCGTAGCGTCCGCTGTCGGCTGACCGTTGGCATCCAGTTCCACCATCTTGCCGCTGGCCGGATCGAAGTGGAACCTGGGCCGGGCATCCGGGGTCACAGCTCCGTCAGCGCGGTCGATCTCTTCGATGGGGGGGAGCTCGGTGACAACCGTGCTCCCGGATACCACCGCCGGAGCAGGTTTCGGTGCGTGATGGGAGACAGCATGCAGGGTGTAGTCACCTTCAAAGTACACGGTGAAATCACCATACACCCAACGGCTGATGGGCGGCTGCCCGACCGCAGGGCGCGTTTGTTCCGGCTTGCCGAAATTGCGCTCGACCTGGGTTTTGGTCATGCCGCGCTCGGGCATGTTCGTGGCTGCAACGCTCGCCCATGGCAGCGCGCAAACAAGGCCGACCAGTACCGTACTGATTGCAGTACTTATTCTTATCTGCATCCCGGTTCCCCCGTCGGATGTGTAAAGTCTTGTGATATTAGAAAGTTAGATGGCGTTATTCAACCATTTTGGCCAAACAGTGCGTGGACGCCGTTCACAAAGACACAATCTATTTCCCCTGCGATCTCTCTTGTCAGCAGAATGGCCCCGGTAGCGGTAATCGCCGGCGCTTATTCCACTGGCCCCAGCCCCGGGAATGATGCTTAAATGCGCGCCATGTTCAGACCCCTCTCTCTCTTTGTTGGTTTGCGTTACACCGGCGCCCGGTCGCGCAGCAGCTTTGTCTCCGTGATCACGGTCATTTCGGCCGCGGGACTGATGCTGGGCGTTGCCGTGCTGATCACCGTATTGTCGGTGATGAATGGCTTCGAGCGTGAATTGCAGACCCGTATTCTCGGTATGGTCACCCATGTGTCCGTGCATGGCCGTGAGCCGGTGCAGGACTGGCCGGCGCTGGCCGACGAGGTATCCCGCCATCCCCAGGTCATTGCTGCCGCCCCCTTTGTGGAGCTGCAGGGCATGCTCAGTCACGGTGGCGAAGTGGCCGGTCTGATGGTCAACGGGGTCGATCCCGAGCCTGAAAAGGCGGTGTCCATCGTCGGCGAGCACATGTGGGATGGCGACATGGCAAGCCTGACCCCGGGCAGTTTCAACATGGTGATCGGCTACGGTCTGGCACGGCAGCTGGGCGTTGGCGTTGGTGACAAGGTGGTACTGGTGTTGCCGGAGGCGAGCCTGTCACCGGCTGGCGTGACGCCACGGTTTCGCCGTTTCGACGTCACCGGGATATTCCGGGTGCGGGCCGAGGTGGATTCCCTGCTGGCCTATGTCCACGTCGAGGACGCGGCGCGGATGGCACGGCAGGGCGGCGCCGTAGAAGGCGTGCGCTTGCGCATTCATGACCTGTTTGCCTCCCGACAGGTGGCCTGGGATCTGCAGCAGCGGCTGGGCAGCGACTATTACATGACCGACTGGACCCGCAGCCATGGCAGCCTGTTTCAGGCGATCCGCATGGAAAAGACCATGATGACGCTGCTGCTGTCCTTCATCGTGGCGGTGGCGGCCTTCAATATCATTTCCAGCCAGGTGATGCTGGTGAATGAAAAGCGCGCCAATATCGCTGTGCTGCGCACGCTGGGCGCCACACCGGGCACCATCATGCGGATATTCATGGTCCAGGGTACGGTGATCGGCTTCGTCGGTACCGGGTTGGGGGTGCTGCTCGGTGTGCTGATGGCGACGTTTGTGCCGGATCTCGGCGCATGGATCGAAAGCACCTTCAATGCCAGCATGTTTGATGCGTATTTCGTCAATTATCTGCCATCCGAACTGCAGTGGGGTGATGTCGGCATGATCGCCACCGTTGCCATGCTGATCAGCTTCTCGGCCACTATCTATCCTTCCTGGCGTGCCAGCCAGGTCGAACCTGCGGAGGCGCTGCGTTATGAGTAATGTCGTGCTTGACGCCGCAGGGCTGGTCAAACGCTACAGCGAAGGTGTGGGTGAGCTGGAAGTTCTCAGCGGTATCAATCTGCGCCTGCACGCGGGAGACACCCTGGCGATCGTCGGTGCCTCGGGCTGTGGCAAATCGACATTGCTGAACCTGCTGGGCGGCCTGGATACCCCCTCAGCGGGTGTCGTGTCGGTGGCGGGGCAGTTGCTGACCAGCCTGTCCGAGAAAGAGCGCGGCATTCAGCGTAATCGCCATATGGGCTTCATCTATCAGTTTCATCATCTGCTGCCGGAGTTCTCCGCCCTGGAAAACGTGGCCATGCCGCTGTTGATCCGGGATGAAGCGCCGAAGGTGGCGACTGCCAGGGCTGAGGAGATGCTGGATGCGGTGGGGCTGAGCGCGCGTCTGAGCCACAGGCCTGCGACCCTCAGCGGCGGTGAGCGTCAGCGCGTGGCCATTGCCCGGGCGCTGGTCACTCGGCCCAGCATTGTGTTTGCCGATGAGCCCACAGGTAACCTGGATGAGCGCACAGCTACCCAGGTGCAGGATCTGATGCTGGAGCTGAATCGTCGTTACGGGGTGGCGCTGCTGATTGTCACCCATGATCCCGGGTTTGCGGCACGCTGTGCCATGCAGCGTGAGTTGCATGACGGTCGGCTTGCGCCGGCGGCGTCAACCCCGCTCCGGTAAGCGGCCCGCGTCTACACCACCAACGCCTACTCTTCTTTGTCCTGTGTTGACGGGACAGATTGGTTTCTGCGTTTCCAGCTGCGCACGATTGCCAGCCGCCACAAAAGCCGCACAGTGACAAATGCGATCCCGCCAAATACCAGCCCGCACACCAGCGACCCGACCCATAACGGAATAAGCTGTTCCACGAACCAGGCAATGGTCACCTGTTCCGGGATAGCGCGGGACATGCCCAGCATGCCGGCGCCAACCCGGTAGGTGAAATAGAAGATCGGCACATAAGTCAGCGGGTTGCTGACCCACACCAGCACGATGGACATCGGCAGGTTGCACTTGAAGCGCAGCGCCAGCCCGGCAGCCAGCAGCATTTGCAGCGGTATCGGCATGAAGGCCGAAAAAATGCCGATGAAGGCGGCGCCGGACAGCGAGCGTCGATTCAGATGCCACAGATTGGGGTCGGCGAACAGCTGACTTATGCCCCCGATAGCGCGTTGCTTGCGCAGGCGCTCGGCGGAGGGCAGATATTTCCGAAACCACTTTCTTGGCATGTGAATCCTGTGCGAACACTCTCAGGCGGGCGACATTATGCCCGCTGTCATCTCTGACTGACAGCCATCCCGCTCCGGGTTCGTTAAAATGCCACCTTCAATCCGGATTGCAGGGAAGCATACAGGATGTGGTATAGCACGGCAGGAGTTGTCGTTGCGTCATTGACCGGGGCGGGGCCCGGGGGAATGGCGTTGACGGTGCTGGTGACACTGGCAGGGCTTTTTTGGCTGCTATGCAGGGCGCACGCGCGACGCCTGGACCGCTGGCCGGGTGCCTTGTTGCCGCAGTCGGCGCCGCAGAGCGCTGCAAGGGTGGCATCTGTGCTCCTGGTTATCGCCGGCATGGGCTGGGGGCAGTATCACGTGAACCGGGCGCTGGCGGGCTGGTTGCCGCCCTCGCTGGCCGGCATCACCCTCGAAATGGCAGGGCGGGTGGCGGATCTCCCGGCTACCGATACGCTCGGCCCCGGCGGCGCGGCGCGCAGCCGCTTTCATCTCACTGATGCGCGTGTGACAGGGGCGCTGCCCGACGGCCAGGCCTGGCCGGGGCGCCACCGTGTGGCGTTGACGTTCAATTATCCCGACGGTGCGCATCCGGATGCGCTGACGCAGATACGTGCCGGAGATGAACTGCGATTGACGGTGCGCCTGTATCCGCCTCGAGGCTGGGTCAACGCCGGGTCCTTCGACCGGGCGCGTCTGGATCTGGCGCGGGGGATTGCGGCACGCGGCACCGTGCAGACGCTGATGGCGCAGCAGCGACAACCTCGCACTGTGGCGGCATGGCGGGAGCGTCTGAGCCAGCGATTACATCAGCGCCTGGCGCAGCAGCCCCTGGCACAACGTATTCTGCCAGCGCTGGTCACCGCTGACCGGCGCGGCCTGACGGATACCGACTGGGCACTGCTGCAGCGCACGGGGACGGCGCATCTGATGGCGATTTCCGGCCTGCACATCACCCTCGTTGCTGGCCTGGTGTGGTCTGTCGCGCGCTGGCTGCTGACGCCGTTGTTGTCGCCTCGGGGAGTGTCTGCCGCGCGTTGGGCGGTGCTGCCGGCGATGACGGTGGCGTTGGGGTATGCGGTGCTGGCCGGGTTCGGCCTGCCGGCCCGGCGCGCGTTGATCATGACGGTGGTGGGGCTGGCGGCGCTGGCCACGCGCCACGCGGTATCTTTGCCGCGCGTGTTGCTGATCGCATTGACCGCGGTGCTCTGGTACGACCCGCTGGCAGCGCTGGATAACGGCTTCTGGCTGTCCTTCGGCGCGGTGGGCCTGCTTTGTCTTTGTCGAGCAGGTAGCGGCCTGCTCGGGTTGTTGCGCGCGCAATGGGTCTTGTCACTGGGACTGGGCGCATTCAGTGCCTGGTTGTTCGGCGCCTGGGGCTGGGTCGGGCCCATCGCGAATCTGGTGCTGGTGCCGGTGTTCTCGCTCTTGCTGGTGCCATTGCTGTTGTGCGGCGCCTTGTTGCCAGGGGCAGGGTCGCCAACCGGATCGCCAGAGCCGCTGACTGTGCCGCTGACTGCGCCGCTGGGTGAGCTGCTGCTGGCGCTGAGTGGCTGGCTCTTGCAGGGCTGCTGGGTGTTCCTGAGCGGGCTGGAGCAGGTCAATGCCATGCTGCCGCCCCCGGCGGGGTTGCTGGCAGTGGCGTTGGTGCTGGTGGCCAGTCTGCTGCTGGTCATGCCGCGCTTGCCCTGGCCTCGCGCCGCAGCCCTGGTGTTGCTGTTGCCCTGGCTGTGGCCGGCGGCGGACCGCCCGGATTACGGCGATTTCGATCTGGTGGTGTTTGATGTGGGACAGGGCCAGGCCGTGGCGGTGCGCACACGACATCAGCTGATCCTGTACGACATGGGGCCGGGTTGGGGCGGGGGCGATGCAGGGCGTGCTGTCGTAACGCCCTGGTTGCGGCGGCAGCGGCTGCCCGTCACGCTGGCGTTTGTCAGCCATGGCGATCTGGATCACGCCGGCGGGCTGGCGAGTCTGATGCCCTGGTTGGGGCGCGCACCGGTGCTCAGTGGTGAACCGTTTCGCTCTCCGGGGACAGTGCCGTGCGTGAACGGCCAGCACTGGGATCGGGATGGGGTGCGCATCGAGGTCTTGTGGCCGGCGGCGCAGATCCCTCTGCGCTCACCCAATAATCGCAGCTGCGTGGTGCGTATCAGCGGGCGACACGGTGCCGCCTTGCTGACCGGAGATATATATCACGCGGTAGAGTTCGCGTTGCTGGAGCGCGAAGCGCACAGCGGGGCGCTGCGTGCGGATCTGCTGCTGGTGCCGCACCATGGCAGCGCCACCAGCTCCAGCTACGCGTTTTTGCGTGCTGTCGGGCCGCGCTGGGCGCTGGCAAGCGCGGGCTACGCAAATCGCCATGGGCATCCTGCTGCGCAGATTCGTCAGCGCTATGCTGAACTGGGGATCGCGTTCAAGGTCAGTTATGAGACGGGTATGATTGTCTTTCCCATGCGTGGCTCCCATAATCCTGCGCCATTGTTGTGGCGGGAACGCTTTCCGGTAGCGTGGCGGCCGACGTCGACCAGATGGTAACCTCATGGCCGCCGGGTTGGCCCGGATCGTCATCCGCTGACACAGAGCGATACGCTGTTAATTTAGATCCATGAAGGGGAATGCCGTGCAGGAAATCGTACTTTCCGGGGGCTGGATGATGCTTCCGATTCTTGTATGTTCAGGCGTGGCGCTGGCCATTGTGGTGGAGCGCTTCTGGACCCTGCGCCCGGCACGGCTGGCGCCGCCTGAGTTGTCATCCCAGGTGCGCGGCAGCTGGCAGAAAGGCAAGGTAGACCGGCAGTATCTCGCTGCCCTGCGTGAGACCTCCGCGCTGGGCCGCGTGCTGGCCGCCGGGCTGGCCAGTGGTGATGCCGAGCGCGACATCATGAAAGAACGCATTGAGGAAGCCGCCTCTCAGGAAATCCATGATATGGAGCGCTTCCTGAATACCCTGGGCACCATTGCTGCCATCACGCCCCTGTTGGGTCTGTTGGGTACCGTGATCGGTATGATTGACGTGTTTTCCGCCATCATGATTCATGGCACCGGCGATGCCGCGCGGCTGGCTGGCGGTATTTCTCAAGCGCTGATTACGACGGCCGCTGGCCTGACCGTGGCGATTCCGGCAATTTTCTTTCACCGCTTCTTTGTGCGCCGGGTTGATGAAATTACCATCGGCATGGAGCAGGCCGCAGTGCAGTTGCTGGATTGGGTGCATGGTGAGGGCAGTGCCAGCCCCGGCGCACCGCAAGATGCACCCCGCGCCGCCGCGTCGCCGCGTCGCCGTGCTGCCAAAGCGCGCACACCGAAGTCTGACGTGGCGCAGGACGGAGCGGCATCGTGAAGTTTCGTCGTCAACGCACCGATGATGTGGCGGTGAATCTGACACCGCTGATCGACGTGGTGTTTCTGCTGCTGATCTTTTTCATGGTGTCCACCACCTTCACGCGGGAGACACGCCTGTCAATCACGCTGCCGGAAGCCACCGGCATGCCCCAGGTAGAAATGCCGGAGCGGGTCGATGTGATCATTGGTGCTGGCGGCGAGTACCGTATCAACGGCGAGCAACTGGTGCGCAATGACACCGACACACTGCGTTCGGTGCTGCTGCGTTTGTCGCCGGACGCCGCGGAGACGCCAGTGATGATTACCGCCGATGCCAACGCGACCCACCAATCGGTGGTGCGGGTCATGGATGTCGCGGGTCAGTTGGGTTTCGTCAATATCAGTATCACCACCCGTGAACCGGGCGGGGAGTCGCAATGAAGGCATGGAAAGGTAACCCCGGGCAGGCACCGGTCTCTCCCGTTGCGCCAGACAGCAACTGGGTCGTCTACAAACGCTTGCTGGGTTACACCCGCCGTCACTGGTTGATGATGGCGGCCAGTATTTTCGGCTATATCATCTATTCCTCGATGCAGCCGGTGATCGCCGAAATGATGCGCATCATTGCGGAGACAATCGAGAACCCCACTCCTTTTATGGTGCTGGTGATATGCCTGGCGCCTTTCACTATCTCCTTCATTCAGGGGATTGGCCATTTTATTGGCAACTACTCCATTACCTGGGTGGGGCAACGCATTGTGTACGACATGCGCAATGAAACCTTTCAGCATGTGTTGCGCCTGCCTACCCGGGAATATCAGCAGAATGCCTCCGGGCGCATCATGTCCAAGGTTATTTATGATGCACAGCAGGTGACGGCTGCGGGCACGGATGCCGTGACGGTCATCTTCCGCGAAGGGTTTACGGTGCTTGGCCTGCTGATCTATCTGTTCTACCGCAATTGGCAGTTGACCCTGATTCTGTTTACCGTCGGGCCGATTATTGGCCTGGTGGTCGGTTACATGAGTCGCCGTTTCCGTATGATCAGCCGCCGTTTGCAAGCCAGCATGGGGAATATTACCCAGTTTCTCGGTGAGGCGATTGAGGGCAATCAGGCGGTCAAGATTTTTTCCGGTCAAGAGCTGGAGGAGCAGCGCTTCGAGAAAGTCAGCCGCAACTTCCGCCAGCAGAATGTGAAGATGGAGATCAGCAAGATCGCTGGCACAGTGGCGGTGCAGCTGGTGATTTCCATTGGTGTCGGCATCATCACTTATTTGTATATTCGTATCATGGGCACCGATATCTCCCTGGGGGAGTTCCTGGCCTTTATCGCCGCAGTGGGTCTGATCCAGAAACCGATCAAGAAACTCACGGAAGTGAACGTCAAGATTCAACGTGGCGTCACCGGTGCGGCGTCCGTATTCGAACTGATGGACCGGCCGGCAGAACCGGACACAGGAAAACAGCCGCTCGGGCGCGCTCGGGGAGATATCGAGTTTCGCAATGTGTCGTTTGGCTACAACCCGAACACCCCGGTGGTAAAGAACCTGTCGTTTACCGTGCGCGCCGGGCAAACCGTGGCACTGGTCGGGCGCTCCGGCGCCGGCAAGAGCACCATCGCCACATTGCTGCCCCGGTTCTACGACCCTGAAGAAGGCATGATCCTGCTGGATGGCATACCGCTGCCTGAATATCAGCTGCAAAGTCTGCGGCATCAGATCGCAATGGTGACCCAGAAAGTTGTGCTGTTTAATGACAATATCCGCAACAACATCGCCTACGGCGAATTACGCGGCACGCCGGACGACGACATCATCAGTGCAGCCAAAGACGCCTACGCCTGGGAATTCATTGAGCGCATGTCGGCAGGTCTGGACACCGAGGTGGGGCAGGATGGTACACAGCTCTCTGGCGGCCAGCGGCAGCGCCTGGCCATTGCCCGGGCCCTGCTCAAGGACGCGCCCATTCTGATTCTGGATGAGGCCACGTCTGCGCTCGATAACGAGTCTGAGCACTTTATCCAGCTGGCGCTTGATCGTGTCATGAAAGGGCGCACGACGCTGGTGATTGCGCATCGCCTGTCGACCATCGAAAACGCAGACCGCATTCTGGTGCTGGATGAGGGCGAGTTGATTGAAAGCGGCAACCACCAGGAGCTGCTGGCCAAAGGCGGCGTTTACGCCCAGATGCATCAGATGAATTTCGAGGAAATCTGAGTATGGCCGGCGGCAGGTTTTCAGCCGCGTTAACCCGTGCCTGGTATGCCGGCAGCCCGTGGCTGTTGCCGCTGGCGCCATTGGGGCGATTGACCGCCTCGGTGGCCGGGCGACGACTGCAGCGCTTTCGCGCACGGGCAGAAAAGCCCCCGGTGCCGGTGCTGGTCGTCGGCAACATTACCGTTGGCGGCACCGGCAAAACCCCCCTTGTGATTGCCTTGTGTCGCGAAGCCAGCGCCCGGGGCCTGAATCCGGTGGTGATTTCCCGTGGCTACGGCGCGTGCCCACCGTCGTTGCCCTGGCGGGTGACGCCGGATCAGCGTCCCGCAGAAGCCGGCGACGAGCCCCTGATGGTGGCGGCCGCCACGGGCGTCCCGGTGATCATTGATCCGCAACGCCGCCGCGCGCTGGACGCCGCATTGGCGTTGTCGCCGGATCTGGTGATCAGCGACGATGGCCTGCAGCATTACGCTTTGCCGCGCACTGCGGAAATCGTGGTGATTGATGCGGCCCGTGGTCTGGGTAATGGCCGTTGCCTGCCCGCCGGGCCGTTGCGGGAGCCTGCACTGCGGCTGCAACACAGCAACTGGGTGGTATGCAATGGCGCGCCAGGTGCCGGCAGCAACCTGCCAGCGGGCATCGCGGAGCAGGGCATCACCATGACGCTGACGCCGGGCCTGCTGACCAATGCCGTGAGCGATGAGCAACTGTCCCCGGCGGCATTTCTGGCCCGCTATCCAGCGGTCAACGCGGTAGCCGGCATCGGTAACCCGGCGCGTTTTTTCCACACACTGGACACCTTTGGGCTCACCGTGACCGGCCATGCCTTCGCCGATCATCATGCCTATACGCCGGATGACCTGGCGCTGCCCGGCGAGGCGCCCATCGTGATGACAGAAAAGGATCTGGTAAAATGCCAGGCCTTCGTCACTGACCGGGTCTGGGTGCTCCCCGTGACGGCGGCATTGCCGCCCGGTTTTTTTGATGAGGTCTTTACACTGCTGTTTCAGGATCAGACATGACGCAATTCAAGGTGGTGATTCCCGCTCGCTATGCCGCCAGTCGTTTGCCGGGCAAACCGCTGGCAGACATCGGCGGTAAACCGATGGTGGTGCGCGTTTATGAGCGTTGCCTGGAAAGCGCCGCAGCAGATGTGTGGGTGGCCACCGATGATGCACGGGTTGCTGATGCCGTGCGTGATCATGGCGGACAGGTGTTGATGACGCGTGGTGACCATCCTTCGGGCACGGACCGCTTGCAGGAAGTGGCCGCGCAACTGCAACTGGCGGACCGGGATATTCTGGTTAACGTGCAAGGCGACGAACCGATGATTCCGCCCGCCGTGATCAATCAGGTGGCAGACAATCTGGCGGCCAATCCCACTGCGGGCATCGCCACCTTGTGCGAACCGATCACTCATCGCAGCGATGTGTTCAGCCCCGATATTGTCAAAGTCGTTTTCGACATCGATGGCCGTGCGCTGTATTTCAGCCGCGCACCGATGCCATGGCACCGCGATACCTTTGCCGCCGCAAGCGACCCGAATACGGCACTGCCGCCGGGAAACTGGTGGCGCCATATCGGCATTTACGGTTACCGCGTCAGCCTGCTGAATCAGTACGTGACCTGGCAACCGGCACCGCCGGAGCTGGCGGAGTCGCTGGAGCAATTGCGCGCCATGTATCACGGCGTGGCCATTCATGTGGCACCGGCCTGTGCCGCCGTGCCCGGCGGCGTGGACACCGAAGCTGACTTGTTGCGTATGCGCGCGTTGATCGCGTCCGCCCCCAACACGTCTCAGGAGCAACGCGGATGAGCCTGTCTGTCCTGTTTGTGTGCCTTGGCAATATCTGTCGCTCACCCACCGCCGAGGGTGTTTTTCGTGAGCGTGTGCAGGCGGCGGGCCTGGAAGATGTCATACAGATCGACAGCGCCGGCACCGGCGACTGGCATCTGGGCAAAGCACCGGACCAGCGTATGACCCGTGCTGCCGCAAAGCGCGGCTATGACCTGTCGCCGCTGCGCGCGCGCTTGGTCACACCCGCTGACATGCAGCAATTCGATTATGTGCTGGCCATGGATCATGCCAATTTGCGTGACCTGCAAGCCATGCTGGAAGGCACCCCGCGCGGCCATCTGGGGCTGTTCCTCGACTTCCATCCGCAGCGCCCCCTGGCTGAAGTGCCTGATCCGTACTATGGCGGTGAAGCTGGCTTCGAGCAGGTGCTGGATCTGGTGGAAAGCGCCTGTGACGGACTGCTGGCAGCGGTCAGGGAGCAGATCAGTTGATGCCACTGCAGGCCGACTGTTCCCTGGCGCAGATGAATACACTGGGTCTGCCCGCGCAGGCCCAATGGCTGGCGCAGCCGGACAACGAGGCAGCGCTGCAAGCCCTGCTACGCGACCCGGCCTGGGCCGCGTTGCCACGCACCGTGATCGGCGACGGCAGCAACCTGGTGCTGGCCGGGGACATTCCCGGGTTGGTGATTCGACCCGCGCTGCAGGGCAGGGCAGTGGTGTCCGAGGATTCGGAGCACGTGCTGGTGGAAGTCGGCGCTGGCGAGCACTGGGACAGCTTTGTGGCCTGGACGCTGGCGCAGGGCTGGCAGGGCCTTGAGAACCTGTCACTGATCCCCGGCGCCTGCGGTGCCGCACCTTTTCAGAATATCGGCGCCTACGGCGTTGAGCTCAGCGATGTGCTGGATGCTGTCGATGCCTTGTCACTGCGGGATGGCACAGCGCGCACTTTCACTCGCGATGAATGCGGCTTCGCCTACCGCGACAGCCGCTTCAAATCCGCCGAGCGCGGCCAGTGGGTCATCACGCGCCTGCGCGTGCGGCTGAACCGCACGCCGCGCCTGCAACTGACCTACGCGGATCTGGCAGCCCGCTTTGCTGATTTGCCGCAGGCGCAGCAGACGCCCGACGGCCTGCGCACGCTGATCTGCAACATCCGCCGCGCCAAACTGCCTGATCCGGTCACGCTGCCCAATGCGGGCAGCTTCTTCAAGAACCCGACCGTGAGCGCCGATGAACACGCCGCTCTGCAACAACGCTTCCCTGACCTGGTGGCGTTTCCGCAAGCGGATGGCCGGGTCAAGCTGGCCGCAGGCTGGCTGATCGAACAGGCGGGCTGGAAAGGCCGTCGTGTCGGCGACCTGGGGATGCATGCGCAACAGGCGCTGGTGCTGGTGAACCACGGTGCCGCCGAGGGCAGGGCGACAGTGACTGGCGCCCAGGTTCTGGCCTTTGCCGCCCAGGTGCGCGACAGCGTGCAGGCGCGCTTCGGCGTCACTCTGGAGCAGGAACCTGTGATCCTGCCAGCGCCGACCTCAGACCACTGAGCTCACACCACTGAGCCCTCATCACGGACTTCAGAAAGCCGTGCGCAACCCCAGCGCCAGCGAATGAATGCGGCTCCGGCCGCCATCCGTATAACGCACATACTCCATATTCAGCGCCACCGCTTCACTTAGCATGAAGTCCGCACCGCCACCGAATGACAGGCCATGCAGATCTTCGCGGCGGCGTTCGCGCACGCTGCCGATCAACAATGGTTGGTCACGGGTAATGCGTTGTTGGGTATGCGTGTGGCCGCCCAGCAAATAGGGGCGGCCCATGCCCTGATTCACCGGTATTGACAGTTTGACAAAGGCGGCGGCCAGCCACTCGGTCTGCACCTTTTCGCGCACCCCGTTGCGGCTACGTCGATCAGATGAGATGCCGGTGCCAAGGCGGCCTTCAAGCCCCAGAAACTCGTTGAACTCGATGCCGGTGCGGACATGCACGGCGTAAGGCCGCAGGTCCTTGGTGTCGTTGGGCAACTCATAGCGCAGCGCCGCGGCGTTGATACCCAGATAGGGCTCGATGGCCTGCGCGGGCAGGCTCGACAGCAGCCCGAACAGGGCAAACGGCAGGGTGAATACAAGACGGCGGGACAGGTGATCAAGCATGGCTGCGTACTCCTCGCGATGCACATATCTCTACGATACCGCAGCGTGAAGCAACGCTCTGTGAGCAGAATGTTTCAGAGCCAGGTCTTGAGCAGCTTGCGCACCGCGCCCCAGCGATTCACCAGCAGCGCCGTGAAGATCAGCGCACAGCCGCCCAGTTGCTGCAGGCTCATGGTTTCCCCGAACCACGCCGCCGCGAACAGCGCCACCCAGATCGGTTCGATCACCAGAATCACCACGCCGTGGCTGTGATTGGACAGACTCTGCGCCCAGGTCTGCACAAAGAACCGCGCCGCCGTACCGATGACCGCACTGGCGACCACCCAGCCCGCCAGCTCGAGACTGACGCGCTCGAAGGTGGGTGCCCAAGGCTCCAGCACCAGGGACAGCGCGCCGGTAAAGACCCCCACCGTCAGCAGCACCATGGCGGTTAGCGCAAGCACCGGCACTTTTTCCCGCTGCTGCACCGCGCCATCGCGGGTGGTCAGCGTCTGGGTATTGGCCGCCTGCGTGTTCATGCTGAAGTAGAGCGCAAAGATCGCCGCCGCCAGCACGAAATACAGCTGCCCGGCCTCCGGCCGGAAGCCGTGCTCCAGCGACAGCAGGGCCAGCCCGGCGACGGCCACCGGCAAGGCCAGCCAGGTGCTGGACGGGGGCGTTTCCCGGAATACCAGCGTGCCGATCACCGGCACCAGCACCACCGCCAGACTGGTCAGAAAGGCCCCTTCGCCCACATGCGTGCCGCGATGCAGCCCGGTCACCCAGAAGCTCATGGCGATACCGAATACCAGGCCCACCATCACCGCACGCTTGCACTGATCCAGCGTCAGCCGCCGCATCATGCGCCAGCCCACCAGCGCCAGCAGGGCGCCCGCCATCAAGAAGCGGATGCCCATGAACAGCAGCGGTGGCATCTGCATCACCGCTTCCTTGGAGAATATCCAGCTGACGGCGGCCAGCAACGTGACCAGGACCATCAGCAGGTCGGCCTTGGTGGTATTCGACATGAATCAGCTCGCGGGCAAGTAAACAGCGCACAGCAAAAACAGCGGCTGCACAAAGGCGGCAGTATAGCATCCGCATTGCACGTCCGTACTGGCATCCTGTGACACCACCGATTAAAGTCGTCAACGATTCACGCAGGGGCGGGACCTCGGGGGCAGCATGCAACGGCAACACATTGCGATCATCGGTGCGGGCACCGCCGGCCTGGCGACGGCCATTTTTCTGGCCCGGCAAGGACACCACATCACCCTGATCGAACAGGCCCCGGCCTTGACACCCGTCGGCGCCGGCATCCTGTTACAGCCCGCCGGCCTGGTCGTCCTCGACCTGCTCGGCCTGCGCGACAAGGCCCTGCACTATGGCGCCCGCGTCGACGCCCTGGTCGGCGACACCCTGAGCGGCCGCACCATCATGCACACCCGCTATGCTGACCTCGGGCTGCCAGACAGTTCCCATGGCGTCGGCATCCACCGCGCCAGCCTCTGCCATATCCTTGATCAGGCCCTGGCGCCCCTGCCACACAAACGCCTGATGCACACCCGCGTCGACAGCGTGGCCGAACAGGGCAGGGGCGTCCGCCTGACCCTGAGCCGTGACGGCGCCACCGACACACTCGAGGCCGATGCCGTGCTGATCGCCAACGGCAGCAACAGCCAACTGCGCCCACCCGCCCTGGTGCGCTACGACCGCCAATACCCCTGGGGCGCCCTGTGGACCATGCAACCGTGCTCCGAGGCGAGCACGGCCCTGCGCCAACGCTACGACGGCTGCCACACCATGGCCGGTATCCTGCCTACCGGCATCACCCCGGCCCGGCCCGATACCCCGCTGGTCAGCGTTTTCTGGAGCCTGCCGGTGGCAGACATGCCCGCCTGGCGTGACGGCCGCATCGACCTGAACACCTGGCGCGTCGGCGCCGAGCGCACCTGGCCCGATCTGGCCCCGCTACTGGCGCCCCTGCGCAGCAGCCGCGAACTGATCCCCGCCACCTACCGTGACGTAATCATGCGCCGCTGGGCCCAGGGCCGCATCGGCGTCATCGGCGACGCCGCCCACGCCATGAGCCCGCAACTGGGGCAGGGCGCCAACATGGCCCTCGCCGATGCCCTGGCACTGGCCCAGGCCCTCAGCAACGCCACCGCCTGGCCCGACGCCTGGGCCACCTACCACCGCCTGCGCACCGGCCCGATCCGCTTCTACCAACGCATGAGCCGCGGCCTGACCCCCGTATTCCAGTCACACAGCCGCAGCCTGGCCGCCGCACGGGATATGGCCTTTCCCCTGATGTATGCGGTGCCTTGGCTGAGAAAACAGATGGCATTGACTGTGGCGGGATTGAAGACAGGATTGCTCTGAAAGCTGGTCTTTTTTAATTTACTTCAACAACCCCTGCACCGCCTTGAACTGCGGATGCAGGCTGTCGTGCAACCACTCGAACAACACCATTTCCGTGGTCACGATATCTGCACCCGCCTGCCGCAACCGCGCCAACGCCAGTTCCCGATCCGCCGCAAATCGCGAGCCACAGGCGTCCGCCACAACCCGCACCCGATAACCCGCCTCCAGCAGATTCATGGCTGTCTGCAACAGACACACATGCGTCTCGCACCCGGCCAGCACCAGTTCGTGCCGCCCCTGCGCCAACACCGTCTCGATCTCCCGCGCCGCCGTGCCGAACGTTGTCTTGAGCAGCGTCTGATCACACAGCCCCGCGATCTCCGCCACGTTATGCCCGATCTTCTCCGGGCGCTGCTCGGTGCCGATGACCGGCACCCCCAGCAATTGTGCTGCCTTGCCCAGCCGTACCGCACGTGTCAGTACCTCCGCAGTATTGGCGATGGCAGGCATCAGGCGCCCCTGGTAGTCGATCAGTATCAGCGTGCTGGTTTCGGCGTTGGCGAGCATGGGAGGGGGCCTTGTAGTGAGTAGTGAGCAAACTGTAGCAGCACAAGGCGCACCATGCGCTGCGACAAACGTATGGGTCTGCCGAATATGGTCGCTGCTGTTCGCTCCCGGTGCGCTTCGCTATCGCTCAGCACACCCTACGTCTGGGCTGCATATTGACCGTATTGGGGTGCCGTGATGTGATCCGGTGGCAGAAGGGGCGGCACGGCCATAGGAGGGTGGTGCTGCCATGGATGGCCTTGTTTATCATCAGGTGATATAGTGAGCATGGATCGCGATACGGGTATGGATACCCTGCTTGACCTTCATGGGTCTATTTTCGATCAGGGTAAAGGGTATTGGATAAAGATTGACGCGTGGCGGGTGAGTGTCAGCAAGGAAATGCCGCACGGCATTCGATATTCGCTGACGCTGCATGAGCCTTATGGCAAACGTATCCTGGGGTATGACAATGCGCATGCGGTGAAGCCGCCCCGCAGAACCGGATACGCGGGCCGAATATGCGCCTATGACCACAGGCATCGTCATGCGTCGGACAAGGGCGTGCCTTATGCGTTCAAGGATGCACAACAGCTGCTGATCGACTTCTTTGATGAAGTGGATCGCGTGTTGTTAAAGGTGAAGAGCCAAGGGTGAAGTGTCAGAGGTGAAATAATCATGCGTACGCTGGTGATTGGTATCATGCCGCAGGAGCAGATTCGAAGCCGCGCGCTGGCGATTGCGCGTGGCGAGTACAAGCCCAAAGCGGGCGAGCCCAAGATATGGTTTACTTCCATGAAATCGCTGGCCGAAGTGCTCAGCGACGATAATCGTGCACTGCTGCGCGTGATGACGGAAACCAATCCTGAATCCATCTCGGCGCTGGCCGCTGCCACCGGACGTGCGCCGGGCAACTTGTCCCGCACGCTTAAAACCATGTCGAACTATGGCATCGTGGATTTGAAGCGAGAAAGAAATCAGGTGCGTCCCGTCGCAAAGGCGACAGCGTTTCGCATTATTGCGGCTTGATAAAAACAAAGCCCGCTTTCGCGGGCCTTGTTTTATTGCCGAGTTTTATTGCCGATAAGCAATCTTTCTGATCAGCTGGCCTGCGCCACCGGAATCTTCACTCCGTCAGCCACCTTCTGGTACTCGGCGATCTGATCGAAGTTCAGGTAACGGTAGATTTCCGCAGACATGGAATCGATGGTGTTGGCGTACACCATGTATTCCTCTGTCGTGGGCAGCTTGCCGATGACCGCAGCGACTGAAGCCAGCTCAGCGGAGGCCAGATACACATTGGCGCCCTGACCGAGTCGGTTCGGGAAGTTACGGGTAGATGTGGACACCACAGTGCTGTTCGGTGCGACACGGGCCTGGTTGCCCATGCACAGGGAGCAGCCCGGCATTTCGGTACGTGCGCCAGCACGGCCGTAGATGTTGTAGTAGCCCTCGTCGGACAGCTGGTGCTGGTCCATTTTGGTCGGCGGGGCAATCCACAGGCGCGTGGTCAGCGAGCCGCTGGGGATTTGCTCCAGCAGTTTGCCAGCGGCGCGGAAGTGGCCGATGTTGGTCATGCAGGAGCCGATGAACACTTCATCGATCTTGTCGCCGGCGACGTCGGACAGGGTCTTGGCATCGTCCGGGTCGTTCGGGCAGCACAGGATCGGCTCTTTGATCTGGTCCATGTCGATCTCGATCACCTGGGCGTACTCGGCGTCTTTGTCGGCGCGCATCAGGGTCGGGTTGGCCAGCCAGTCGTTCATCTTGTTGATGCGGCGCTCGATGGTGCGGGCGTCGCCGTAACCGTTGGCAATCATCCACTTCAGCAGCGTGATGTTGGACTTCAGGTACTCGGTCACGCTGTCTTCGGACAGGGTGATGGTGCAACCGGCGGCGGACCGTTCGGCGGAGGCATCAGAGAGTTCGAATGCCTGTTCCACGGTCAGGTCTTCCAGGCCTTCGATTTCGAGAATGCGGCCGTTGAAGACGTTCTTCTTGCCTTTCTTCTCGACGGTCAGCAGGCCTTCCTTGATCGCTTGCAGCGGGATCGCGTGTACCAGGTCACGCAGGGTGATGCCCGGCTGACGCTTGCCCTTGAAGCGCACGACTACGGATTCCGGCATGTCCAGCGGCATGACGCCGGTGGCGGCGGCAAAGGCCACCAGGCCGGAGCCGGCGGGGAAGGAGATGCCCAGCGGGAAGCGGGTGTGGGAATCACCACCGGTGCCGACGGTGTCAGGCAGCAGCATGCGGTTCAGCCAGCTGTGGATGATGCCGTCGCCCGGGCGCAGGGACACGCCGCCACGGTTCATGATGAAGTCGGGCAGGGTGTGGTGGGTTTCCACGTCGACCGGCTTCGGGTAAGCGGCGGTATGGCAGAAGGACTGCATGGTCAGGTCGGCCTGGAAGCCCAGGCAGGCCAGATCTTTCAGCTCGTCGCGGGTCATCGGGCCGGTGGTGTCCTGGGAGCCGACGGTGGACATCTTCGGTTCGCAGTACATGCCCGGGCGCACGCCCGGCAGGCCGCAGGCCTTTCCGACCATTTTCTGGGCCAGGGTGAAGCCTTTGCCGGTGTCGACGGGCTGTTGCGGTTTCTTGAACAGGTCGGTTTCCGGCAGGCCGAGGGATTCCCGTGCCTTGCTGGTCAGGCCGCGACCGATGATCAGGTTGATCCGGCCGCCGGCGCGGACTTCATCCAGAATTACCGGGGATTTCAGTTCAAAGGTGCTGAGTACGTCGTCGGTGCCGCTTTTGGTGATCTTGCCCTCGTAGGGGAAGATGTCGACCACGTCGCCCATGTTCAGGTTGTTGACGTCAGCCTCAAAGGGCAGGGCGCCGGAATCTTCCATGGTGTTGAAGAAGATCGGGGCAATCTTGGTGCCGATGCAGACGCCGCCAGCGCGCTTGTTGGGCACGAACGGCATGTCGTCGCCGAAGTGCCACAGCACGGAGTTGGTGGCGGATTTACGCGAGGAGCCGGTGCCGACAACATCGCCGACGTAGGCCACGGCGTGGCCCTGGGCCTTGAGCGCTTCCATCTGCTTGAGCGGGCCGATATCACCGGGCTTGTCCGGGGTGATGCCGTCACGTTCGTTCTTGAGCATGGCGTTGGCGTGAACCGGGATGTCCGGGCGGCTCCAGGCGTCCTGGGCGGGGGACAGGTCATCGGTATTGGTTTCGCCGGTCACCTTGAAGACGGCGACGGTGATTTTCTCGGCCACAGCCGGTTTGCTGGTGAACCATTCGCCGTCAGCCCAGGACTGCAGCACGCTTTTGGCGTGCGCATTGCCGTCTTTGGCTTTTTCTTCCACGTCGTGGAAGGCGTCGAATACGAGCAGGGTGTGCTTGAGTGCTTCGGCGGCGATTTCTGCGGTTTCCGCGTCATCCAGCTGGTCGATCAGCGGCTGGACGTTGTAGCCGCCCTGCATGGTGCCGAGCAGGCGGGTGGCGTGTTTGCGGTCGATCAGCGGGGAGCTGGCTTCGCCTTTGGCGACGGCAGCCAGAAAGGCGGCCTTCACATAAGCGGCCTGGTCAACACCGGGCGGAACACGGTTGGTGAGCAGGTCCAGAATGAATTCTTCCTCGCCCTTGGGCGGGTTTTTCAGCAGTTCCACCAGAGCAGCAACCTGCTGTTCGTTCAATGGTTTAGCTGGCACGCCTTCGGCAGCGCGCTCTTCCACATGTTTGCGATAGGCTTCAAGCACAGCGCATCCCTCGTCTCGTCTTGGTTTGGATTTCTTTTGGAAATCAAACGCTTGGGGTGTATTTGGGGTATATGTGAGGTGTGTTACGGCGCGCGGATTATAGCCTTTCTCTGCTCTGATCGAAAGGGGCGCTTTTATTTATAGGGATTGCGGTGCACGCCATCGCTGCGCCGGAAGCGCTTGTAGCTCCACAGGTACTGAGCGGGGGCTTCGCGGACCAGTGACTCCACCGAGCGGTTGAGCCCCTGTAGCGCCTGATCGATATCCTCGTCGTAGATGGCCGGGTCAGGGTCGCGGAAGCGGATCTCGAAGCCGCGCGTGCCGGGCAGGCGAAATGCGCAGGCCATGAACACGCGGGCGCCGGTCTGCTGGATCAATTTGCTGCTCAGGGTGCCGGTGTAGGCGGTGTGGCCAAAGAACGGGGCAAAACGGCCGCTGCCTTTGTCTGCCACCTGATCGGGCAGGATGGCAGTGAGGACGGGCTCCCGTTTCAGCACGCGGACCAGGCCCACCACGCCGCGGGCCGTGGCCGGGTACATGGTGGTGCCGAAATGCTCGCGCCCGCGTTTTACCAGCGCATCTACCTCGTCCAGCCCCGAGGGCTTGAACATGGCGTGCAGGGAAAAGTGGTTGCTGAGCCAGAAGTTGAGCACTTCCCAGCAGCCCAGATGGGGCACCAGGATAATGGCCGGGCGCTTGTCCTCCAGCGTCTCCCGCAACGCCTGATCGCCTTCGACGGCGCGCACCAGTGGCAGTGCCTTGTCTGGCTGTTGCCACAGGAAGGCAATCTCGGCGCTGGCCTTGCCGGACTCGATCATGGCAGCACGGGCCAGTTTTGCCTGGGCCGCCGGCGCCAGTTCGGGAAAACACAGGCCGATGTTGATGCGTGAGATCGTCAGCGCCTCGCTGGGCAGCCACGCGCCGAGCCAGCCGAGCAGGGTGCCCAGCGCCCGGTTGAGTGACAAGGGCAGGGAGCCCACCAGCCGCAGGGCGAGCAGGGCCAGCCTGCCTTTAAGTCGTTGCCTGCGAGGTGAGCGGGATTTTGCCATGCCGTATCTCTGCTGTGAGCGGTGCTGTCGGACGCGTGACTGCCGGGGAGCAGCTTATGGGGTCGGCATTATAGAAGTGACCGGGCGGTTGCGCATAGGGCGCCGGCCGCCCCGTGCGGTGCCCGGCAGGTTTTCAGACGCTACTCAGACGCTACTGAGACGGTATACTGCCCGGCCCCTGTCACGCTGGACCCTGCCTGTTATGCACGACATCTCTGCCGTTCGCGATTTTCTGCCTTGCCCGACACCGCCGGCCTGGCTGGACTGGGCGGACCAGCACCCCGATATCCTGCTGATCGATCACGCCCATTGCGAGAAGAAAGCGGCGGCGACCGCGGTGAACATGATGTTTCGCTATATGAACCGGCCGGAACTGCTGGATGCGCTGAGTCGGCTGGCCCGGGAAGAACTGCTGCATTTCGAGCAGGTGCTGGCGATGCTGCGGCGGCGCGGAGTGAATTATCGCGCGCTGTCCTCGTCCCGCTATGCCCAGGGACTGCGCCAGCATGCGCGCACCAGCGAGCCCGGGCGGTTGGTGGATCTGCTGATCATCGGCGCCCTGATCGAGGCCCGCTCCTGTGAGCGCTTCGCCGCGCTGGCGCCGCGGGTGGATGAGGAGTTGGGGCGCTACTACTACTTTCTGCTGAAGAGTGAATCCCGGCATTTCGAGGATTACCTGCATCTGGCTACGCTTTATGCAGAGGAGGATATCGCCCCCCGCGTTGCCGTCTTCCGCGATCTGGAGGCTGATCTGGTGACCCTGCCAGACCGGGAATTCCGCTTCCATTCCGGGCCGCCGGGTGAAGAGTTTGCCCGTCAATCCGCAGGCTGAGGCGTTGCCCGGCGTGGCGGGGCCTTCACAGTGGTGGCCTGTGCTGTGCCTGCCTCGGGGTGACTTCGCAGTCGAACATCTTTACTTGTTAGCAATGGAACGCTGGGCTATTCTCGGGTAAGTAGTGCGTCTACAACTTTATTACGACTGCTCGACTCGAAGAAAAACAGGACAACAACACGATACTCCCGGGAGAGTACCAATGAGAAAGATGACCAAGGCCATGCTGCCTGTGTTGCCACTAGCCCTTGTGCTGGCCGGCTGCGGTAGCGATTCCAAGGTGACGTTCGAGCCACCACAAGCCCCAGCGCCGGTGGCGTTGTTCAGTCCGGGGTCCGGTAACGCTGCCCGCGTCCCGTTCCCCATGGATCTGTTCTTCAGCGGCACCGTGGACGGGTCGATCAATATTCCTGGCAAGCCCAATAGCGGCGCGGCAACAACACCACCCGCTGCGGCGCTGGCCGATCCTCAGACCGCACTCAACACCATGGATGGCTTTGGCACGACCGCATCCATGGTGGTGCGTTTTTCCACACCGGTAACCCAGGCATCACTGGCCGCCGGTTTGCATGTTTATGAAGGCGGCACTGTTGATCCTGCCACCAAGACCGTGGTGGCTATCGATCGCAAGCTGCGCTTCGGTGTGGATTACTTTGCGTTCCCGCTGCAGACCAACGTGTTCGTCGTGCCTTTGCGGCCTCTTGCTCCCTCAAGCACCTATCTGATTACGCTGACGGATGATCTGGCCTCTGCTGCCGGGCCGGTCGGTGCGGATCAGGAATACCAACTCGCGAAATTGCCGCTGCCGTTGACCGCCGATGATCCCGATAATGGTCCCTGTGTCTCGTCTGACCCATCGACCTGCATCGTCAACCCGGCGCTTGCAGGGTTTGGCATCACGCTGACCTTGCCTCAGGCGCTGCAGCTCGAGCCGCTGCGTCAGCAGGTCAATGCGCATGAGTCTGCGATAGAAAACTTTGCTGTTGCGCCCGATCAGGTTGCTGTTGATCCGGAGAACATCATCCTGAGCTACGGCGTTTCGACACAGGATGTGGGTTCTGCATTGATGGCCGCAAAAGCACAGGTGACTGACGCTGCCCTGACCGTGCTGAATCCGCTCAGCCAGTGGCAGGCCAACCCGCAACTGGGCATTGTGTCTCCTGGCGTCAACGGGGTACCGGATAACAGCAACGATCATGCGGCTCATATCTATCTGGCAACGCTGGAAGATACCGTGCAGTTTATTGATCCGGCAAACCCGAACACCACGATCTGGGAAGCGGACACGGCAAGCTGGGTACCGATTCCTGCCTGTAATGCCCTGACCCCGTCGACCAACCTGCTGCCCTGTAACCAGTTCACAGCAGCACCGAAAGCGGCATCGCATTCCATTCCGGCGATTATTTCTGCGCCGCGTCCCGATGCGTTCGAGCCTGGCGGTGTGAATGTGCCCGGTTACGGTACGATTGATTGCTCTGCGCAGGCGTCTGCATTGCCGGTCGTGATCTACCAGCACGGTATCACTTCCAACCGTGCCTCACTGATGGCGCTGGCTGATTCACTGGCACGCGCCTGTGTTGTGGCGGTAGGTATTGATCTGCCCAAGCACGGCATTGTGCCGAACGATCCGACCTTCGGCGCGCTGTTTACCGCCAACGTCGGCTTCGGTGGTGCTCCCGAGCGTCTGGTCCCCGGTGAGGCGGCAGGCGGCTGTCAGGCTGGCGAAGCGGTGGCAACGCCGACTGGCGGGACGGTTTGTCCTTCCGGTGATGGCTTCATCAACCTGACGAACCTGGCAAACTCACGCGACGGCCTGCGTCAGGGCGTCGTGGATCTGCATGCACTCTACTCTGCGATCAGTGAGGGCTTTGCGGCGGGTACCATTCTGCCAGCAGGTGCTGACGTTGATCTGGATAACATCAGCTTCGCGGGTGTCTCGCTCGGCGGCATCGTCGGTGTACCCTTCGTGGCCCTGGAAGACGAAATCGAAACCGCAGTCATCAATGTGTCTGGTGGTGGTGTTGCGAAGATTCTGGATGGTTCGGCCACATTCGAGCCGCAGATTCGCGCAGGCCTGCAAGCGGCTGCCGGTATTGCCAAGCCGTCTGGCGATTATGAAGGCTTCATGATCATTGCCCAGACGCTGGTGGATAACACAGATCCGATCAACTACACCGCGCAAATGGATGGCCGCAATATCCTGATGCAGTCGGTGGTCGGTGCCGGTGATTTCCTGGCCTGCGATTTGACTCCGGGTGCGAGCCCGAACGGGTGTCCTGATCTGGTAGTGCCCAACAATGCCTACGGCAGTGCGCTGGGTGGTGCATGGGGTGCTGTTTCCCAGCTCGGACAGATCGGTTGGTTGCCGGGTCAGAACGTTCTGACGCAGCCGGTGGGGCTGGCAGGGACTGATCCTCTGGCACAGGGTACTGCCTTCCTGGCACTGTCTGGCGTGCCGCTGCTTGGCGATCCACTGAGTCAGGCCGGCGGTCAGTTGGGCCCGATGGGCGTCAATGCATTCTACGGTCTGAGCTTGCCGCAGGCGCCCTCCGAGGGCACCACGGGCAATGCGATTGTGCGCTTTGCTTCAGGGGATCATGGCTCCCTGCTACGTCCGACACCTGATGCACGGGTCACCGGTGTCATGCAGCAACAGCTGGCGACCTTCATCGCTTCTGGTGGTGCACTGGTAGCGGGTAGCGGCAACAGCGCGCCGGGCACGCCTGCCGCTGATCATGCGGACGATGTCGTGCGCTAAGGCAACATGCTCCACAAAAAACCGCCGTTCATACGGCGGTTTTTTTTATGTCTTGCTGTCAGAGATTAGCTGAAGGGAATCGATTGGGGGTGATCAACAGTGATCAGGAGCGATCAGGCCAGAGGAAAGGCTTCCAGTGCCATGCCTTGCTCGCTGTCGGCGACGATCCACCAGCCTGTGTCTCCCCAGTCGCCCAGCACCCAGCGCTTGCCTGTGCCGTCGGGCAACGACACGTCGTGTACAGCCGGGCGATGGGTGTGGCCATGAATCAGGTCCATCACGCCTGCGTCTTGCATTTCCCGCACCACTTCTTCCGGCGTGACATCCATGATGTTGCTGGCCTTGTTGGCATTCTCATGGGCGCTTTTCATGCGAATCATCTGCGCAATCATGCGCCGCTCAGCAAGAGGTTTGGACAGCATGTCTGCCTGCCAGGCCGGATCACGGGTCTGCTTGCGAAAGGCCATGTATTTCTCGTCGGCGGTACACAGGCTGTCGCCATGCATCAGCAGCACCGGGCGGCCATACAGATTGATGACGGTGCCGTCGTCGAGCAGGGTGCCGCCGCACTGATCTGCAAAGGTGGTGCCGAGCAGGAAGTCGCGATTGCCATGCATGAACCAGAGTGCGCTGCCGCTGTCGCTGAACTGGCGAAAGGCCGCAATGGCGCGAAGATGAAACGGGTTGTCGTCATCGTCGCCGATCCAGGTTTCGAACAGATCGCCGAGCACATAAAGCGCGTCGCATTTGCCCGCGTGCTCTGCCAGCAGTGCTTCCAGGGCGTCCAGGTGTTGTGGGCGCCCCTCATCCAGATGCAGGTCGGAAATGAATAACGTATAGCTCATGGGGCGTCCGTCAGGCGGCGGGCGCTCTTGATGATGACGCGTTCTTTCGGCACGTTGGGCGCAGGTCTGCCGCCCAGCATGGCGCCACCTGTGGGGACGGCACTGATCTCGTCCACGACCTCTTCCATGCCTTCAATCACTTCACCAAACACGGTGTAACCCCAGCCGGCCGGTGTCTTGTTCCGGTGATCCAGACTGGTGTTATTCACGGTGTTGATGAAGAACTGGCTGGTGGCTGAGTGCGGGTCGCCAGTGCGGGCGTAGGCGACGGTGCCACGACTGTTGCGCAGGCCGTTGTCGGCCTCATTGCGGATCGGTTCAGCGGTTTCCTTGCTGGCGTGCACCGAGGTAAAGCCACCGCCCTGAATCATGAACCCGGGGATGACCCGGTGAAACACCGTATCGTCATACCACTGGTGATCCACGTACTGGAGAAAGTTGGCCACAGACAGGGGCGCCTTGTCCGGGAACAGGGCAATGACGATCGTGCCTTTGCTGGTTTCCAGGACGACCCGGGGACGTTCAGGGTCGGCGGCAGTGTCGCTTTGTGTGGCCGGGCCGGCACCGGCTGCCAGAGGCAGCAGGGCAGCCAGGATGATCAGCAGTCGGTGCATGGCAGGTGTCCTCAGGGCTCGCAGGGTCAGTCTTCAATCTCAGTCTTCAACGATCTCTGCGCTTTCGATCAGCACGGTTTCGCTGGGGACATCCTGATGGCCGCCGCGTGAACCGGTGGCGACATTGCGGATGCGCTCGACCACTTCGTCGCCTTCGACGACTTCGCCGAACACGGCATAGCCCCAGCCATCCTGGCTGCGCGCCTTGTCGAGAAAGTGGTTGTCACCGACATTGATGAAAAACTGAGCGGTGGCAGAGTGCGGATCAGCGGTGCGGGCCATGGCCACGGTGCCGGTGTTGTTGGACAGACCGTTGTCGGCCTCGTTCTTGACCGGCGCCCGGGTCGGCTTCTGTTCCATCTTTTCGGTGAAACCGCCACCCTGGATCATGAAGTTGCTGATGACCCGGTGGAAGATGGTGCCATTGTAAAAGCCATCTTTGACGTACTGCACGAAGTTGGCCACGGTTTCCGGTGCCTTGTCGGCGTCGAGGCGGATGACAATTTTACCGTAAGTGGTGGTGAGCGCCGCTTTCATCTGGAGGTCCTCCAAGCTTTGACTGACAGGGGGCGCACTGTACACTAGCGCCCCCGGTGACCGGAACCTTTTCAGCTCCGGTTTCAGAATGATGCATCCTGCCACAGGAAGCTGCAGACAGCATGACTGAGCATACCGATACTCCGACTCATTTTATCCGTCAGATCATCGACAAGGACCTGGCTGAAGGCAAGCACGGCGGCAAAGGTGAGCATATTGTCACCCGGTTTCCGCCGGAGCCCAATGGCTATCTGCACATTGGCCACGCGAAATCCATTTTTCTGAACTTTGGCCTGGCGGAGCAGTATCGCGGCGCCTGCACGCTGCGATTCGACGATACCAACCCGGCCAAAGAGTCTGAGGAGTACGTCGCTTCCATCAAGGCCGATGTCAGCTGGCTGGGCTGCCAGTGGGCCGGTGAGGTGCGCTATGCCTCGGATTATTTCGATGTCATTCATGCCTGTGCAGTGAGCCTGATCCGTGCCGGGCAGGCCTATGTGGACAGCCAGACGCCAGAGCAGATTGCCGCCAACCGGGGCGATTTTACCCACCCCGGCACGGACAGCCCGTTCCGCGAGCGCAGTGCCGAGGAGAATCTGGCGCTGTTCGAGGCCATGCGCCAGGGCGAGTTGGACGAGGGCACGGCGGTATTGCGGGCGAAGATCGATATGCGCGCGCCGAACATGAACATGCGTGATCCGGTGCTGTACCGTATCCGTAAAGTGCGCCATCACCAGACCGGTGACACCTGGTGCATTTACCCCATGTACGACTTTACACATCCGATCTCTGACGCCATCGAGGGCATCACCCACAGCCTGTGCACGCTGGAATTCGAGGCGCATCGCCCGCTGTATGACTGGGTGCTGGACAAGCTCGAGGGCCTGCAGTCGTTCCCGTCACGCCCCCGGCAGTATGAGTTTGCCCGGCTGAACCTCAACTACACCGTGACCAGCAAGCGCAAGCTCAAGCTGCTGGTGGACGAGGGGCACGTACAGGGCTGGGATGATCCCCGCATGCCCACCATCAGCGGTCTGCGCCGTCGCGGCTATACGCCGGCGGCGATCCGCCGCTTCTGCGACATGGTCGGTGTGGCGCGGGCGGATTCGGTGGTGGATATGGGTATGCTGGAGTCGGCCATCCGTGATGACCTGAACCAGCATGCCCCGCGCGCCATGTGTGTGCTGCGGCCGCTGAAGCTGGTGATCGAGAACTGGCCTGCGGGGGAGGTTGCCGAACTGGAAGCCCCGATGCACCCGCAGAACGAGGCCATGGGGACGCGAGAGATCCCGATGTCCGGGGAGGTCTTTATTGATCGTGAGGATTTCCAGGAAGAGGCGAACAAGAAGTTCAAGCGCCTGGTGCTGGGCGACCGGGTGCGGTTGCGCTACGGCTATGTGGTGCGTGCGACGGACGTGATCAGGGACGACCAGGGTGAGATTGTCGAGGTGCGCTGTACCTATGATCCGGACACCTTGGGCAAGAACCCCGAGAACGACGAAGGGCAGGGCAAGCTGCGCGGTGTGATCCATTGGGTCTCGGCGGCGCAGGGTGTGCCTTGTGAGGTGCGCCTGTATGACCGTCTGTTTACGGCGGCCAACCCGGATCGGGAGGAGGCGGGCTTCCTGAGCTGCATGAACCCCTCATCCCTGCAAGTGCTCGAGGGTGCCGTTGCCGAACCGTCGCTGGCTGTTGCGCCGGCGGAGAGCCGCTTCCAGTTCGAGCGGGAGGGGTATTTCTGTGTTGACCGGGATAGTCAGCCGGAGCGGCCGGTATTCAATCTGACGGTGGGGTTGCGGGAGTCGTTCTAGACCTCGGTGCGCTTCGCTGCGCTCAGCACACCCTACTGGAGCGTCGTAGGGTGTGCTGAGCGCAGCGAAGCGCACCGGATGTTTGCACTGTGTGCCTGAAACACCCTAGGCAAACGCCTTCTCCCCAGCCTCCAACGTCTGAAAAATCAACGTATTGATGGTCATCGGCCCCACGCCGCCCGGCACCGGTGTCCAGGCGCTGACCCGTTCTGTCAGCGGGTCCAGCTCGATATCGCCTACGCCACCGGGGTGATAACCGGCATCCACCACTACCGCACCATCCTTGATCCACGCCGCCTTGATGAACTCCGGCTTGCCGACGGCGCCGATCAGCACATCGGCCTGACGGATATGGCTCGCCAGATCCTGCGTGCGTGAGTGGCAGATGGTCACTGTGGCATTGGCGCCCAGCAGCATCATGGCCATGGGTTTGCCGAGAATGGCGCTGCGCCCGACCACCACCGCGTGCTTGCCTTCCAGCTGGACGTCGTAGTGTTCCAGCAGGCGCATGATGCCCTTCGGTGTGGCGCAGCCGTAGGCCGCTTCGCCCATGCTCATGCGGCCAAAGCCGAGGCAGGTAACGCCGTCCACATCCTTCTCCAGTGCAATGGCATCAAAGCAGGCGCGTTCGTCGATCTGCGGCGGCACCGGGTGTTGCAGCAGGATGCCGTGTACATCGGGATCGGCATTCAATTCAGCGATGCGGGCCAGCAGCGTTTCGGTGCTGGTGTCCTCGGGCAGTTCGATCGCCAGGGATTTCATGCCCACGCGCTCGCAGGCGTTGCCTTTCATGCGCACATAGGTGGCCGAGGCCGGGTCGGCGCCGACCAGCAGGGTGGCCAGAATAGGGGTGCGGCCATCCGCGCTCTCGCGCAGCGCGGTGACGCGCTCGCGCATTTCGGCCTCAAACTTCTGGGCCAGGGCCTTGCCATCAAGAACCAGCGCACTCATCGGCGTCATATCTCCTGGAAGCGGTTGTATAAAGGGTGTCTCTGCTGAGCGGCGCATTCTCGCACGGATCACCGGCGGGTGCAGCCCGTATGCGGCGCGTCGTGTGGCGGTTTGATCGGGAGGTTTCGTCGCGTGTGCTGTACACTAACTGAGCACTCGAGCGCCAATGCATCAGAAACAGAGACTTGTGCGTTGACGCTCCACTGGGGCCCGCGTATTATGCCGCCTCGCTCGAGTTGCATGTTTCGGGGTGTAGCGCAGCCTGGTAGCGCGCCTGCTTTGGGAGCAGGATGTCGGGGGTTCAAATCCCTCCTCCCCGACCAATTCGTTTGGTCAACCCGCAGTGCGAATCAGCATTGCTGGCAAGTCCATCGAGCTGGTCATGACACAGAATCATGCGCCTGTAGCTCAATTGGATAGAGCAACGGCCTTCTAAGCCGTAGGTTGCAGGTTCGAGCCCTGCCAGGCGTACCATTTTCCAATGGGTGCCACGCAGCAGGGAGCGGATCCAGAGAAAGGTTCAACCCGTTTAAATGGTGGCTGTAGCTCAGTTGGTAGAGCCCCGGATTGTGACTCCGGTGGTCGTGGGTTCAAGTCCCATCAGCCACCCCATCTGCCAGAAATGCGGCGCCCCTTAGCGGGCGCCGTTTTTCGTTGTGGTCTGGCGTTGTGGTTTGGGGAGTTGTACCCGGCGGCGGTGCTGGTGGCGTGGGCGGGGCAGCATCAGCTATAATCCCGGCCCTTCTCGGATGCTGCCTGCTGAGACAGACGTTCAGGCAGGAATTCCAAATCAGATTACGTCTTTATAAAAGAGGAAGTTATGCAGGTTTCCGTAGAAACAACTTCAGGTCTTGAGCGGCGCGTAACCGTAGGTGTGCCGGCCGACAAGCTGGACAGCGCGGTACAGACTCGCCTGGCGGATGCTCAGAAGAACCTGCGTGTGGACGGCTTCCGACCCGGCAAGGTGCCCATGGGTGAAGTGAAGCGTCGCTTCGGCAAGGCCGTACGCGACGAGGTGCTCAGCGAAGTGATGCGTGAGTCCTTCATCGACGCCGTGAGCAAGGAAAAGATCGAGCCTGCCGGCATGCCGCAGTTCGAAGCCACCGTGAACGAGCCGGGCAAGGATCTGGAGTTCGTGGCGACCTTCGAAGTGTACCCGGAGGTGGCGCTGGCCGCGTTCGACACTATTGAAGTGGAGAAACCGGCTGCAGAAATCAGCGACGCTGATGTGGACAAGATGATCGAGCAACTGCGCAGCCAGCGTGCCACCCATGAAGTGGTAGAGCGCGCGGCAGAGCAGGGCGATCGGGTCAACATCAACTATGTCGGCACCCGCGATGGTGAAGCGTTCGAGGGCGGCACCGCCGACGGCCAGGCGCTGGTCCTGGGCTCCGGCCAGATGATCCCGGGCTTCGAAGACGGCATCGTCGGCATGAAAGCCGGTGACGAGAAATCCATTGATGTGACTTTCCCGGAAGATTATCAGGCCGAAGACCTGAAAGGTCAGGCGGTCAAGTTCGCCATCACCGTCAACAAGGTCGAAGCACAGAAGCTGCCCGAGGTGGATGACGAGTTCATGGCATTGTTCGGCGTCAAGGACGGCGGCATGGACGCCTTCCGCAAGGAAGTGCGCGGCAACATGGAGCGCGAACTGCGCAACGCCGTGAAGGGCAAGGTCAAGGAACAGATCATGGGCGGTCTGGTGGAAGCGCACAGCTTCGACGTACCCGCAGCCCTGGTCACCGGTGAAATCCAGCGGATGCGTCAGCAGATGATGCAGCAGTTCGGTGGCGGCCAGCAGTTTGATGCCAGCATGTTGCCGGAAGAGCTGTTCAAGGAGCAGGCGGAGCGCAGCGTACGCCTGGGCCTGATCGTGCGTCAGATCCTGGAGCAGCATGAAGTGAAGGCGGATGCCGACAAGGTACGCGCCCAGGTTGAGGAAATTGCATCCCAGTACGAGTCGCCGGAAGAGGTGGTGAACTGGGTCTACAGCAATCCGCAGCAGCTGCAGCAGATCGAGGGCGCCGTGCTGGAAGAGCAGGTCGTCGAACTGGTGCTCGGGCAGGCCAAAGTGACCGAAAAAGTACTGCCTTATGAGGAAGCGGTGGCGCGTCAGCAGGGCTGATCTGCGCTATACCCGCACAGAAAACGGGGCCTTCGGGCCCCGTTTTGCGTTTTTTATCGCCGCTTTGTGCAAGATTTGCGCAACCGCAGGGAGATTCACGCCCGCTTTATAGACGTTGTTCCGGGTGCGTCATAAGATGCTGTGAATACCCGGTAACAATACCCGCACTAAACAGGACCAGTGAATGATAGATATCAGCGGCAGCATGTCACAGCTTACCTCTCAAGCAGCATCCCATGGTGGTCAGGATCCCTCTGCGCTGGGTCTGGTGCCGATGGTGATCGAGCAGACCGCTCGGGGTGAACGCTCCTTCGACATCTATTCCCGGCTTCTCAAGGAGCGGGTGATCTTTCTGGTGGGCCAGGTCGAAGATCAGATGGCCAATCTGATCGTGGCGCAGATGCTCTTCCTGGAATCCGAGAACCCGGACAAGGATATACATCTGTATATCAATAGCCCGGGCGGTTCCGTGACGGCCGGCATGGCCATTTACGACACCATGCAGTTCATCAAGCCGGCAGTGTCCACCATGTGTATCGGCCAGGCTGCCAGCATGGGCTCTTTCCTGCTCACGGCCGGTGAGAAGGGCAAGCGTTTTGCGTTGCCGAACTCACGCATCATGATTCACCAGCCGTTGGGCGGCTTCCAGGGGCAGGCGTCGGACATCGAGATCCACGCCCGGGAGATCCTGAAGATCAAGGCCCGCCTGAATGATCTGCTGGCGCACCACACCGGCCAGTCGATAGAAATACTCGAGCGCGATACGGACCGGGATAACTTCATGGATCCGGCAGATGCCCTCAAGTATGGTCTTATAGATCAGGTACTTAGTAGCCGGTCAGTATAACGCCCCTGAAAGAGTGGCCCGCGCTGCAGGCCGCTCTCTGTGCGGCACAGGCAGCGGCAGGCTTGAAAAAGCCCTGCGTTGCCTGCATCTTGAGGACAAAGAGAGGTTGAAAGCGGCGGTTGCCGTGAGTCAACACAGCGAGAGGCGACCCTGATGACCGATCACACCGGCGGAAAGAGCGAAGACGGCAAGTTGCTGTACTGCTCGTTTTGCGGCAAAAGCCAGCACGAGGTGCGCAAACTGATTGCCGGCCCTTCGGTATTTATCTGTGACGAATGCGTGGACCTCTGCAACGATATCATTCGTGAAGAAGTCAGCGAGGATGCCGCGGAGGACGAGTCGCGGCGCCTGCCCAAGCCTCATGAAATAAAAGGGACACTGGACGATTTCGTTATCGGCCAGGAGCGTGCGAAGAAGGTGCTTTCGGTGGCGGTGTACAACCACTACAAGCGTCTGCGCGGTGGCCCCGACAACGCCGTGCCGAGCAAGACCGGCGGCAAGAAAGGCGAAGAGATCGAACTGGGCAAGAGCAATATCCTGCTCATCGGCCCGACCGGCAGCGGCAAGACGCTGCTGGCAGAAACACTTGCGCGACTGCTCAACGTGCCGTTCACCATCGCCGATGCGACCACCCTCACCGAGGCGGGGTACGTGGGCGAGGACGTGGAAAACATCATTCAGAAACTGCTGCAGAAGTGTGACTACGATGTGGAGCGCGCCCAGATGGGTATCGTCTACATCGACGAGATCGACAAGATCTCGCGCAAGTCTGACAACCCGTCCATTACCCGTGATGTGTCAGGGGAGGGCGTGCAGCAAGCGCTGTTGAAACTGATCGAAGGCACGGTGGCGTCTGTGCCACCTCAGGGTGGGCGAAAGCATCCCCAGCAGGAATTCCTGCAGGTGGATACGTCCAACATCCTGTTTGTCTGTGGCGGTGCCTTTGCAGGCCTCGAGAAGATCATTCGCGAGCGCTCCGAGAAGGGCGGCATCGGTTTCTCCGCTGAGGTGAAAAGCAAGGACAAGACCGTCAATGTCGGCCAGACCCTGCTGGACGTGGAGCCGGAAGACCTGATCAAGTTTGGTCTGATCCCGGAGTTCATCGGGCGTCTGCCGGTCATCGCGACACTGGAAGAGCTGTCCGAAGAAGCCCTGATCCAGATCCTCACCGAGCCGCGCAACGCGCTGACCAAGCAATACGGCCGCCTGTTCGATATGGAAGGGGTGGAGCTGGACTTCCGCGAGGACGCACTGCGCGCTGTGGCCCACAAGGCCATGGAACGCAAGACCGGCGCCCGGGGCCTTCGCTCGATTCTTGAGAACGTGCTGCTGGATACCATGTATCAGGTGCCGTCCCAGGAAGGTGTTGCGAAGGTGGTCATCGACGCGGCCACCATCAAGGGTGAATCTGAGCCGCTGCTGATCTACGAGCGCAGCGAGCAATCCTCCAAAGTGGCTCCGGAGTAATCCGGGGCCTGGCAAACGAGGCCTGACGTGCTGAAAGATATCCCCCTGCTGCCACTGCGTGATGTAGTGGTCTACCCGCATATGGTAATCCCGCTGTTTGTCGGGCGAGCCAAATCCATTCGCGCGCTGGAAGTGGCCATGGCCGGCGACAAGCAGGTGCTGCTCGTCGCCCAGCGCAACGCCACCGACGACGATCCGGGTGCTGATGCACTGTATCGCGTGGGTACGGTGTCCACGATTCTGCAAATGCTGCGTCTGCCCGATGGGACGGTCAAAGTGCTGGTGGAAGGCAGTGGGCGCGCTCATGTGGTCAAGGTCGATTTCAACGACGAGTGCGCTGTAGCGGATGCCCGTGAACTCGGTGAGCGCCTGCCGCCAGACAACGAAGCAGATGCCCTGAACAAGACATTGCTCGAACAGTTTGAACAGTACGTCAAGCTGTCGAAGAAAGTGGCGCCGGAAATCGTCAGTTCGGTGTCATCAATCGATGAGCTGGACCGGCTGACCGATACCATCGCAGCCCACTTGCAGCTCAAGCTTGAGGAAAAGCAGGAAGTGCTGGAGATGGCCGATACGCGTGAGCGGGTCGAGCATCTTATTGCGCTGATGGAATCGGAGATCGACATCTTCAATGTCGAAAAACGCATCCGTGGCCGCGTCAAGAAACAGATGGAAAAGAGCCAGCGCGAGTACTATCTGAATGAGCAGATGAAGGCCATTCAGAAAGAACTCGGCGATATGGACGACGTCGGCAACGAGATCGAGGAGCTGGAGAAGAAAATCGGCGCCTCGGGTATGCCGAAAGATGCCCGCGACAAGGCACAGGGTGAGCTGACGAAGCTGAAGATGATGTCGCCGATGTCAGCGGAAGCCACCGTGGTGCGCAGCTATCTTGAATGGATGGTGAGCATCCCCTGGAAGAAACGCAGTAAGGTGCGGCATGACCTGAAGGCCGCCCAGGAAATTCTGGATCAGGATCACTACGGTCTCGAGGAGGTCAAGGATCGCATTCTTGAGTTCCTGGCCGTGCAGACCCGGGTTGGCAAGGTGAAAGGCCCGGTGCTGTGCCTGGTAGGTCCGCCAGGGGTGGGCAAGACCTCTCTGGGGCAGTCCATCGCCAAGGCCACCAACCGCAAGTTCGTGCGCATGGCGCTGGGCGGCGTGCGTGATGAAGCCGAGATTCGCGGCCACCGGCGCACCTATATCGGTTCGCTGCCGGGCAAGGTCATACAAAAGCTGGCCAAAGTCGGCGTGCGTAACCCCTTGTTCCTGCTGGATGAAGTGGACAAGATGGGCATGGATATGCGCGGTGACCCGTCTTCCGCGCTGCTGGAAGTGCTGGATCCCGAACAGAACAACTCGTTCAATGATCACTATCTCGAGCTGGACTACGATCTCTCCGAGACGCTCTTTATTTGTACCTCGAATTCCATGAACATTCCGGCGCCGCTGCTGGATCGTATGGAAGTGATCCGTATTCCCGGCTATACCGAAGATGAAAAAGTCAATATCGCGCGTCAGTATCTCGTGCCGAAGCAGGCAGAAGCCAACGGCCTGAAAAAAGACGAATTGTCCTTTGATGACGACTCGTTGCAGCATATCATCCGGCACTACACCCGCGAAGCCGGCGTACGTGGTCTGGAACGCGAGATCAGCAAGGTCTGCCGCAAGGTGGTGAAAGAGCACCTGCTCAGCGACAGTAGTGAATCGGTCAAGATTGTCGGCGAAGATATCGAGAATTATCTCGGTGTGCGCAAGTACAGTTTCGGTCGTGCAGAAGAGCAGGATCAGATCGGTCAGGTGACGGGTTTGGCATGGACATCGGTCGGTGGTGAACTCTTGACGATTGAAGGCGTCTCAACACCCGGCAAGGGGCTGGTGACCATGACCGGTTCCCTGGGTGACGTCATGCAGGAATCGATCCGCGCTGCGTACACGGTGGTCAAGAGCCGGGCACGTACGCTGGGTATTCGCCGCAGGCAGCTGGAGCGGAATGATTTCCACATCCATGTGCCGGAGGGTGCCACGCCGAAGGACGGTCCCAGCGCGGGTGTTGCCATGTGCACCTCGGTGGTATCCGTGCTCACCGGTATTCCGGTACGCGCCGATGTGGCGATGACTGGCGAGATCACATTGCGTGGTCAGGTATTGCCAATTGGTGGCCTCAAGGAGAAACTGCTTGCGGCGCACCGGGGTGGCATCAAGACTGTGTTGATTCCGCAGGAAAATGAGCGGGATTTGAAGGAAATACCGGAAAATATCAAGACAGCACTTGATATCCGCCCGGTAAAATGGATTGATCAGGTTCTGGAAGTGGCGTTGCAGCACATGCCGACGCCACTGAGCGAAGCAGAGGTCGAGGAAGAAATCGCCACTGCCGAGGACGGGAAAAAAGGTGACGCTGATCGCGTCAGCACCCATTGACAGTTGCATCTGTGTATTTGTCGGTGGTTAATGTTTTGCTGGTTTGATCAGCAAATGTAAATGCTCGGGCTCTCTGGAGGTCGCTTCCTTGACGGGTTTCCGGCCCGTTGGTATAAAGTCGGCTTCCTCACCAGGGACGTGGCGAGCGCTCCAGTGAACAACGGGAAATCAAAAAAGGGGATTTTCGTGAACAAATCAGAACTGATTGATGCTATCGCAGCTGCAGCAGATATTTCCAAGGCCGATGCCGGTCGTGCACTGGACGCAACTGTTGAGGCGGTTACCAACGCACTCAAGGGCGGCGACAGCGTATCACTGGTAGGCTTCGGTACCTTCACCGTGAAGCAGCGTGCAGAGCGCGAAGGCCGTAACCCGCAGACCGGGCAGACCATCAAGATCGCAGCAGCAAACGTACCGGGCTTCAAAGCCGGTAAAGCACTGAAGGACGCGGTCAACTGAGTCGTGTACAGGAGCGGTAGTTCAGTTGGTTAGAATACCGGCCTGTCACGCCGGGGGTCGCGGGTTCGAGTCCCGTCCGCTCCGCCAACAGAGAAGCGTGTCCTGACAGGGATGCGCTTTTTTGTTTGAGGCATATTGAATAATACGGAGAAAACAATGCAGGGCTTCAGGCGATTCTTGCGCGGACCGGCAGGTAAAGTCCTGTTGGCGGTCATCATCTTGCCCTTCGTGGTATCCGCGTTTTATGGCTATTTCACGGGTGGGGGCGGCGACAGCGTTGTTGCCAAAGTGGAAGGCGTTTCAGTGACCCGGAATGCGGTCGATAGCCGTGTTCAACAGGTGCGTCGTAACGTCAGTCAGCAGTCGCCGGATATCGATCCGGATGTGCTGAACAATTTCATCAATGCGGGCATGATCCTCGAGGGCATGATCAGTGAGTTGCTGATGCTGCACACCGCTCGGGATTCGGGCATGCGCGTATCGGAAGAGCAGGCGGCGCGCGCGATTACGCGCACCCCGGACTTCCAGGACCCGGAGACCGGGCGTTTCTCCCAGCAGGTGTTCGAGCGCGTTGTGCGCAGTATGGGTCAGAGCCCCCGTGGCTACATTCAGGGCCTGGGCGACCAGATGCTGCTGAATCAGCTGCGCGCCGGGTATGAGGAAACCGAGTTCGCCCTGCCTTATGAACTTGCGGACCTGCGCCGCCTGGGTGAGCAGCGTCGTGATATCAGCTATATCCGGGTTGATACGAACACGCTGCGTAGCGAATTTGAAGTGAGTGCCGAGGAGGCTGAGGCCTTCTATGAGCGCAATACCGACGAGTTCATACGGCCGCAACAGTTCCAGCTCGAGTATGTGCTGCTTGACCGTGATGCTTATCTCGATCGGGTGAGTTTGAGCGAAGAAGAGATTCGGACGGAGTATCAGGCCCGGCGCCAGATGATTGAGTCCGCGGCAGCCAGCGCAGAGCGTCGGCGTGTGTCGCATATCCTGTTCACCGGCGATGACGCGGAAGCCCGCGCTGAGGCGGTGCGGGAGACCTTGGCAGGCGGTGGCGATTTCAGTGCTGCTGCGGCAGAACACTCCGACGATGCCGCCACAGCGGGCAACGGTGGTGATCTGGGCACTGTTGCACGGGGTGATTTGCCCGAGGCACTGGAAGAGGCGTTGTTTGCGCTGGAAGAAGGGGCGGTGTCAGCGCCGGTGGCCAATGACGGCGCGGTGCACCTGCTCAAGGCGGTCCGGGTTCAGCGCCGTGAACTGCCGGGCTTCGACGAAATGCGTGACAACATCGCCCGGGATATGAAGCAGGCCCAGGCGGATGTGCTCCTGGGTGAGGATGTGGCGATTCTGGAGCAGTTGGCCTTTGAGCATCCGGATCTTCAGGTCCCGGCAGAAACACTGTCGACGACAGTGCGAACCAGTGGTTATTTCCCCTTGTCCAGCCCGGAGGGCATTGCCACCCATCAGGGCGTCCGTGCGGAGCTGAATAATCCGGCCGTGCGTGAGCGCGGCCAGAACAGTCGTCTGGTCGAGCTCGATGAAGGGCGTTTTGTCGTCATTCGCGTTGCTGACAGCCAGCCTGCTGAACCGATTCCGTTTGCAGAAGTGCGTGATCGTATCGTGCGGCGCTTGCAGATGCGTCAGGCCTTTGATCGTATCGACGAGATGCTGATTCAGGGCGAGCAAGCCGTCTCGGAAGGGGCTGATATCACCGCGCTGGCATCGCTGTGGGACCGCCCTGTGTCGGTGGCGACTGACATCGAGCGTGGTGCTGCTGAACCCGCCGCGGAGCTGGTCGAGAAAGCCTTCCGTATGCCGCGCCCGACGGAAGGTGAGGTGGCGCCCCTGCAGATCGTGAGATTGGGCACCGGTGATCTGGTGGCGCTGTCATTGCGCGCCGTGCGCGATGGTGACCCGGAAGGCCTTGATGACGCGCAGCAAGCCCAGGCGTTGGCACAACTTGGCCAGTTCGAGGGTGAGCGCAGCTTCCGCCAGGCGATTGCCTGGTTGCGGGAGAGCGGCAAAGTGCGGCTTTATCCGGAGCGCCTTGGTAGCGGTGAGGAATAACGGCAAAGAGTAATACCTGCCGCAGCAATAAAAAAACCGGCCATCAGGCCGGTTTTTTTATGCGTTGCTTTGCTGGGCCTGCAGAGTCTGCAGAACATGCACGGGAACGTATTACTCGCCGTCACCGCTGGCCGCCGTATTGGCACCACCATCAACGTACATGATCTCGCCGGTGACACCGGAGGCCATGTCAGAACACAGGAACGCTGCTGCGTTGCCCACTTCCTCAATGGTGACATTGCGACGCAGGGGCGCCTTGGCCGCGTTCTGATCCAGCATGGTCCGGAAGCGCTTGATCCCGGACGCCGCCAGTGTGCGGATCGGGCCGGCGGAGATGGCGTTTACACGAATGCCTTCCTTGCCCAGGCTGGCAGCCAGGTAACGCACGCTGGCTTCAAGGCTGGCCTTGGCCATTCCCATGACATTGTAGTTGGGAACGGTTTGCCGTGACGCGTGATAGCTGAGCGTGAGCAGGCTACCGTTGCGGCCTTTCATCATCGCATGCCCGGCCTTGGCCAGTGCCACGAAGCTGTAGCTGGAAATCTCATGGGAAATACGGAAGCCGTCGCGGGTGGCAACGTCAATGAAGTTGCCATCCAGCTCCTCTGCCGGCGCAAAGCCGACGGCATGGACGATGCCATCCAGGCCATCCCAGTGCTTGCCGAGCCCGGCAAATACGGCATCTATCTGCGCGTCATCCGCGACATCGCAAGGAAAGCACAGGTCCGTCGAGCTGCCGAACATTTCCGCCGCTTTTTCGATCCGCGATTTGAGCCTGTCATTCTGGTAAGTGAAAGCCAGATCGGCGCCTTCGCGGTGCATGGCCTCGGCGATGCCCCAGGCTATTGATTTGGTGCTGGCAATGCCCACAATCAGATAGCGTTTGCCGTTCAGAATGCCCATGTGCAGTCCTCTTTATTTGCGGTGCAGGCAATGTAGCGGAAAGTCCGATTTCTTGCATTGTTCAAATGCAACAAAGCATTGGGGTATCAGTTGTTCGCTGAAATCGCCCGAATGTCAGTGGCAAAGGCCGCGTCAATCAACTGCCGTGTGTAGTCGTGAGCCGGGTCACGGAAAATCTGCTCCGTGGGGCCCTGTTCCAGCGCCTTGCCAGCGCGCATGACCACCATCTGGTGGCTGATGGCGCGCACCAGCTTCAGGTCATGACTGATGAAGACATAAGAGAGGCCGTGGCGCGCCTGAAGATCGCGCAGCAGTTCAAGTACCTGGTGCTGCACGCTGCGGTCCAGAGCCGAGGTCGGCTCGTCCAGAATCAGCACTTCCGGTCGCAGGATCAGCGCCCGGGCGATGGCAATGCGCTGCCGTTGGCCTCCGGAAAACTCATGCGGGTAGCGGTGTCGCACCTCTGGCGGCAAGCCCACCTCAGTGAGCATGGTCACCACCTGGGCTTCCCGGTCACTGCGGCTCAGGCCACGCTGGTGCACCGTCAGGCCTTCTTCGATGATCTGTCCGACGGTCATACGCGGGTTCAGGGTGCCCCAGGGGTCCTGGAAGACCACCTGCATGCGCGCACGCCAGGGCGTCATGGCTTTCGCGTCAAGCTGGTCCAGGCGTGTGTTGTCCAGGGTGATCTCGCCGCGGCTCTCCGTCAGCTTCAGCAGCGCCATCGCCAGTGTGGATTTGCCGCTGCCGCTCTCGCCCACGATGCCCAGGGTTTCGCCCTTGCGCAGTGCGATATCGACACCGTCCACGGCGCGGAACCAGGTCTTGGGGGCAAACAACCCGCCACCGCGCTGGCTGAACCAGACACGCAGATCCCGCGTACTCAGATGTGTCAGGCGGGCAGGATCGGTAACCGGCGGCACGCCGCCGGGCTCGGTCTTCAGCAAATGCCGGGTGTAGTCGGCCTGCGGGTCGGCCAGCACCCGGGCGGCAGGGCCTTTCTCGACGATCCTGCCCTGATGCATGACGGCGACGTCTTCGGCATAGCGCCCGACAATGCCGAGATCATGGGTGATCAGCAGCACCGAGAGGCCGAGCTCTCGCTGCAGGGATTTCAGCAGATCGAGGATGCCCGCCTGTACGGTGACGTCCAGCGCGGTGGTGGGCTCATCGGCAATCAGTACGCTCGGGTCATTGGCCAGTGCCATGGCGATCATGACGCGCTGGCGTTGCCCGCCGGAGAGCTGATGTGGATAACGGCCCAGCAGGGTTTCCGGATCTGGCAGATGGACCTTGGCCAGTAGCGCCAACACGCGCTCCTGTGCCGCCTTGCCGGACAGGCCCTGATGAATGGCCAGGCTTTCACCAATCTGCTTGGCGACCGTGTGCAGGGGATTCAGCGCGCTCAGCGGCTCCTGGAAGATCATGCTGATGCGCCCGCCGCGCAAACCGCGCAGACGGTTTTCAGGCAGGTGCCAGATATCCTGTTGTTCCAGGGTCATGGCGTCGGCGGTCACCGTGGCCTGGGGCGGCAGCAGGCGCAGTATCGAGAGTGCTGTCACGGACTTGCCGGAGCCAGATTCACCCACCAGGGCCAGCATGCGCCCGGGGGCAATGCTCAGGGAGACATTGTCGACCACGGCGGGCCCGTCGTTGCCGAAGCGTACGCTGAGGTTCTCGATGCTGAGGCGGCTCGTGTCAGCCTGGCTCATGACGTGGCCCCCAGATACTTTTTCGGATCGAACGCATCCCGCACCGCCTCACCAATGAAGATCAATAGCGTCAGCAGGAACGCCAGGGATACAAAGGCACTGATGCCCAGCCATGGCGCGTGCAGGTTGGCCTTGCCCTGGCCCAGCAGCTCGCCCAGGGACGGTGACCCTGGCGGCAGGCCAAAGCCGATGAAATCCAGTGTGGTGAGGGTAATGATGGCGCCATTGAGGATGAAGGGGACAAAGGTCAGCGTAGCCACCATGGCGTTGGGCAGCATGTGACGCGCCATGATCACGGGTGTGGAAATACCCAGGGCCTTTGCCGCTCTGACATAGTCCATGTTGCGACAGCGGAGAAACTCCGCACGCACCAGATCCACCAGCGCCATCCACGAGAACAACAGCATGATCAGCAACAGCCACCAGAAATTCGGCGCTACGAAGCTTGAAATGATGATGATCAGATACAGGGTGGGCATGCTCGACCAGATTTCGATAAAGCGTTGCCCGGCGAGATCCGTCCAGCCACCGTAGTAGCCTTGCACCGCACCGACGCCGATGCCGATGATGCTGCTGGCAAACGCCAGCATCAGCCCGAACAGCACAGAAATACGAAAACCGTAGATGATGCGTGCAAGCACATCCCGGCCCTGATCATCGGTGCCCAACCAGTTCTCTCCCGATGGCGGGGCAGGGGAGGGCACATCCAGATCATAGTTGATGGTGGCATAGCTGAAGCGAATCAGCGGCCAGACCATCCAGCCCTCTTCTTCGATCAGCTCGCGCACGAACGGATCGCGATAATTGGTTTCCGTCTCGAACATGCCACCAAAGGTGGTTTCCGGATATGCCTTGAAGACGGGGGCATACAACTCCCCCTGGTAGCTGACGACCAGGGGTTTGTCGTTGGCAATCAGTTCGGCGGCCATGCAGATCACGAAGACGGCGGCAAAAATCCACAGCGACCAGTAGCCGCGACGATTGGCCTTGAAGGTCTGCCACTGGCGCTCGAAAACGGGATTACTGAAGGCCATGCCGGCTCCTGTGGCAGGTCGTCATACGTTTCTCCGTTCGAAATCGATGCGCGGATCAACCAGCACATAGGTCAGATCGCTGATCAGTTTCATCAGCAGGCCGATAAGCGTGAAGATGAACAAGGTGCCGAAAACGACGGGGTAATCCCGGTTTATGACGGATTCGAAGCCAAGCAGGCCAAGCCCGTCGAGGGAGAAGATATACTCGATCAACAGCACACCGGTAAAGAACATGCTGACAAACGCCGCCGGAAAACCGGCGATGATGATCAACATGGCGTTGCGGAATACGTGGCGGTAGAGCACCTGGTTCTCTGACAGCCCCTTGGCGCGAGCCGTTTGCACATAGAGCTTGCTGACTTCATCCAGAAAAGAGTTTTTGGTCAGCATGGTCAGGGTGGCAAAGCTGCCGATGACAATGGCAATCGTCGGCAGCGTAATGTGCCAGAAGTAATCCAGGATCTTGCCGCCCAGGGTGAGGTCATCGAAATTGTCGGATGTCAGGCCGCGTAGCGGGAACAGATCCAGATAGCTGCCGCCGGCAAACAGCACCACCAGCAGAATGGCGAACAGGAAGCTGGGGATGGCATAACCGACAATGACGAAGCTGCTGCTCCAGACATCGAATGGCGTGCCGTGACGTACCGCCTTGCGTATGCCCAGCGGGATGGAAACCAGATAGGTGATCAATGTGCTCCACAGGCCGAGTGAAATTGACACCGGCAGGCGTTCACGAATCAGTTCCAGCACACTGCGGTCACGATAGTAGGATTCGCCGAAGTCGAGCGTGGCGTAATTGCGCAACATCAGCCAGAAGCGCTCATGGGCGGGCTTGTCGAAACCGTACATCTTCTCGATGCGTTCCAGCAGGTCCGGGGGCAGGCCCTGGGAGCCGCGATAACCGCCTTCGCTGCTGCCGACAAAATCTGCCCTGCTGCCGGCAAACTGACTGCCGGTGTCGCTCTCGATGCCCTGCAATTGCGCGACCATGCGTTCCACAGGGCCGCCGGGTGCTGCCTGAACAATAATGAAATTCAGCAACAGAATGCCGAACAGCGTCGGAATGATCAGTAGCAGGCGGCGGGCAATGTAACGACTCATTCGGCGCCCTTGTGCCACCAGGTTTCGAGCGGCAGACCATGCGGCGTCGGTTTGCCCGGGTGAACGATCTGCTTCCAGTGTGCAATGCGGTAGCTATCCGTGTACCAGTTCGGAATCACGTAATGCCCCCATTGCAGCGCCCGGTCCAGCGCCCGGGTGGCGGTGACCAGCGCATCGCGATCCCGGGCGCTGATGACGTGTCCTACCAGGGTGTCGATGGCGTCGTCCTGCAGTCCGAGGAGATTACGTGAGTCGGGCCGGTCTGCCGCGCTGGAATGCCAGAAATCCCGCTGCTCGTTGCCTGGCGAGTTGGACTGCGGGAAGACATTGACGACCATGTCGAAATCAAAGCGGCGCAGACGCTCGGTATATTGCGTCTGGTCTACGCGGCGCACTTCGGCACGGACACCCAGGCCGCGCAGGTTGTTGGAGAAGGGCAGTGCAATGCGCTCCCAGTGAGCACTGTCGAGCAGGATCTCGAAACGCACGGGCGTGCCGTCGGGCGTATAAAGCTGATTGTCGCGGAGCGTGTAACCGGCTTCCCGCAGCAGCGTCTGGGCCCGCAGCAGATTCTCCCGCGGCCGGCCACTGCCATCGCTGACAGGCGGGTTGTACACCGAGGTGAAAACCTCCTCAGGCAGTGCGTCGCGCAGGGGTTCCAGCAGTTTCAGCTCATCGCGCGCCGGCAAGCCGGTAGCGGCCAGTTCGGAGTTCTCGAAGAAGCTGCGGGTGCGTTGGTACTGGCCGTGGAACAGATTCTGGTTGGTCCATTCGAAATCAAAGGCGTAGGCCAGGGCCTTGCGCAAGGCCCGGTCCTGGAACAGTGGCCGGCGAAGATTGTAGGTAAAGGCCTGCATGCCAGCCGGCAGGTCGTGGTCAAAAGTGTCCATGACAATGTCGCCCCGGCTCAGGGCGGGTCCCTGATAGCCGTTGGCCCAGTTGGCGGCGACGTTTTCAACCCGCAGGTCATAGCGGCCGCCTTTGAAGGCTTCCAGTGCGACGGTGTCATCGAGAAAATACTCGAAGCTGATGCGGTCAAAATTGTACCGGCCACGATTGACAGGCAAATCCTTGCCCCAGTAATCATCGCGGCGCTCGTAGACCACGCGCTTGCCGGGGTCACGGCTGGCGATGCGGTAGGGGCCGCTGCCCAGTGGCGCCTCCAGTGTGCCGCGTTCAAAGTTGCGTTCTTCCCAATAATGCTTGGGGAGCACCAGCATCTGCCCCACGATCAACGCCAGCTCACGGTTGTCACCTGGCTTGAAGGAGAATTTGACGCGGTGCTTGTCCAGTGCCTCGACCTTTTCGACGTCAGCATAGTAAAAACTGTAGAACGGCTGGCCTTTCTCGGTGAGCAGACCAAAGGTGTACACCACATCTTCTGCGGTAACCGGCTCGCCGTCAGCGAAGCGCGCTTCTTCACGGAGGTGATAGATCACCCAGCTGCGGTCCTCCGGTGTCTCGATACGCCGGGCCAGCAGGCCATACTGGGTAAAGGGCTCATCGGCGCTGCTGACGGTCAGTGTGTCGTAGATCTGTCCCAGGCCTGCCGCCGCTTTGCCGCGGGGAATGAAGGGATTGAAACTGTCAAAGGTGCCGATGGTATGCCGCCGCAGGTTGCCGCCTTTGGGGGCGTCCGGATTGACATAGTCAAAGTGCTTGAAGTCCGCCGGGTACTTTGGCTCACCATGCATGGCAATAGCATGGCTGGCATGTGCTGTGCCGGTGCTCAGCAGTAGCAGAAGAAGCGGGGCGGTAAGCAGAGAGAACAGTCTCATTGTTGTTTTTTCCACCAGGTTTCTGTGCCAAGAATATAGGGCATGGGTTTGTCAGGTCGACCGAATTTATCCCACCAGGCGAGCCGGTGATTGTCGATATACCAGTGCGGCACGCTGTAGTGCTGCCAGAGTAGCACGCGGTCCAGCGCGCGCATGGCGGCGCGATAGTCGTCATCCGACGTTGCGCCGAGCGCCGCTTCCACCATGGCATCGACTATCGGGTCGTCAATCCCGGAATAATTGCGACTGCCGCCCAGATTGGCGCTGTCTGAGTGCAAGTAGTCGCGCAATTCCGGCCCGGGGTAGGCGCGCTGGGGCAGCACGAATATTGTCGCGTCATAGTCGAACCGATCAAGCCGCTCCTTGTAGCTCGCCGGATCCAGTGGGCGGTAGCTGGCCTGTATGCCGACCCGCTCCAGATTGCGCAGATAAGGCTCGACCACGCGCACCATGCCGGGTGTCTGATAGTTGAGAATTTCCAGCCGCAAAGGTTCCCCGGTTTTTTCATTCACCAGGCGACGCCCCTGGATCACGTAGCCGGCATCCGCCAGCAGGGCCAGTGCCCGTTGCATGCGGTCGCGAATGTTGCCGGAGCCGTCGCTGACCGGATGGGCAAAGGGTTCAGTGAAGAGTGCGGGTGGCAGATGATCCTTCCAGGGCGCCAGCAGCGCAAGTTCCTGGCCTTCAGGCACGCCGGTTGCGCTGTTGAGACTGTTCGGGAACCAGCTGTTGGAGCGCGCATAGGCGCCATTGAAGATGGTGCGATTGGTCCATTCAAAATCAAACAGGATGCTGAGTGCTTCGCGCACCCGGCGGTCATTGAACGGGGCGCGGCGCATGTTCAGAAAAAAGGCCTGGGTCCCTTTGGGAATCATGTGCGGGATCTCCGCACGCTGTACATCGCCTCGACGCACGGCAGGAAAGTTGTAGGCGGTTGCCCAGTGCTTGGCGACGTAGTCCAGGTGCACATCATAACCGCCGCTCTTGAAGGCCTCGAAGCCCACCTGGGCGTCGCGATAGAAGTCGATGACCACCTGATCGAAGTTGTAGCGGCCACGATTGACGGGAAGATCGCGCCCCCAATAGCCCTCCAGGCGCTCGAAGACTACCTGCCGACCAGGGCGGACAGCGGTGATCTGATAGGGGCTGCTGACCAACGGCGGGGACAGGGTGGAACTGAAGGAGCGCTCCGACCAGTAGTGCTCGGGTAGCACCGGCAGGTCGCCCAGCACCAGCGGCAAGTCCCGGCGGCTGTCGCCGGTGAGGTGAAAGCGCACGGTGTGATCATCAAGGGCTTCTGCGCCGGTGACGTCCGAGAGCGTCAGGGCGTAACGCGGATGACCTTCTTCGCGCAGCAATTCCAGGGAAAAAACTACATCCTGTGCGGTAATCGGATGGCCGTCGTTGAAGCGGGCTTCCTTGCGCAGGTGGAAGATCACCCAGTCCAGGCTCGCCGGGTATTCGATGCGCTCGGCGATCAGGCCGTAGGCGCTGCTGGGCTCGTCGCCAACACGGTTGTGGCTGCCACTGCCCATCAGCAGGGTGTCCGTGGTCTCGAGGAAACCGAATACGGCGGCGCCGGGTGTACCGGCGGGGCTGCGGCCGGTCATGATGTAGGGATTGAGGCTGTCAAAGGTGCCGAAGCCGAACAGGCGCAGGGTGCCGCCCTTGGGCGCGTCAGGGTTGACGTAGTCGAAGTGCGTGAAGTCTGGCGGGTAGCGCAGCTCGCCAAAGGGGCTGTAGCCATGGCTGATGGTGACCGGGTCGTCGTCATTGGCGACGGCGCTCAGTGCCATGGCGCCGAGCAGCAGGCCGGTCAGGCCTTGCGCCATCTGTTTTGCCAATAGGGTCTGTTGTGCTAACACTGTCCGCATCACCATTGTCCGCCTTTCCATGCTCGTCGGTGGTTGCTCTCTCTGGTGCTGGTCAGGTGCCAGCCAGGTGCTGGCCCAGCGCAGGCCGGGATCAGGGCGCGTCGCGAATGTCCACGTACAAGGTCAGATGCTGACCGGGTTGAAGATACCGGTTGCGGTCCAGGCTGTTCCAGCTGCTGATCTGATTGACCGACACGTTGAACCGGTTGGCAATGGCATGCAAGGAGTCACCCCGTCGCACTGAATAGTTAATGCGGCGCACCATATTATTGCGGGCGTCGCTCGCAGCAGCTGTTTGCGTGCCAGCCTGGCTTGCTGATGCTGTCGTCCAGATCGAGAGATCCTGTCCGATGCGCAGTGTGTCGCCCGGCGCCATCTGATTCCAGGCAGCCAGTTCACGCACTCCCACGCGATAGCGGCGTGAAAGCTCCCACAGGGTGTCGCCATTACGGACCGTGTGCGTGATCTGCTGCCGGCCACTGACGCTGCGGTTCTGCCTGGCGTCCAGGCGTGCATCGGCACTCAGGCTGTAACTGTCCGCGTCGCGCGCTGGCCGGGGAATCAACAGGGTGTTGCCCGCAACGATGGTGTTGCCGCGCAAGCGATTGATTTCGCGGAGTACGTCCGGCGTGGTCTGGTGGCGGTTGGCGATGCTGATCAGGCTATCACCCCGCGCGATGGTATAGCGCTCCCAGCGCATGCGCTGTTCTGGCGGCAGTGCTTCAACCCGCTCGGCAAACAGCTCGGCAGTGTCTACGGGCACCAACAGCCGGTGCGGGCCGTTGGGGGAGGTCGCCCAGCGATTGAAGGCGGGGTTGAGCATGTACAGTTCTTCCAGTGAGACCTCGGCCAGGTCCGCCGCCTGGGCAAGATCCATTTGTCCTTTGATGTCGACCTGGGCGAAATAGGCCGCATCCGGAATTGGCAGCAGGGTGATGCCGTAGGCCTCCGGGTCACGAATGATCTGGGCCAGCGCCAGCAGCTTGGGCACATAGGCCATGGTTTCCTGGGGCAGACGCAGGCTCCAGTAGTCAGTGGGGCGGCCTGCATTGCGGTTGCGGGTGATGGCCCGATTCACGTTGCCACCGCCGGCGTTATAGGAGGCCAGCGCCAGCAGCCAGTCGCCGTTGAAGCGGTCAGCCAGTTGCTGCAGGTAGGTGAGGGCGGCATCCGTGGAATCGATGATGTCGCGACGGCCATCGGCCCACCAGTCCTGCTCCATGCCGAAGTGGCGGCCGGTGGAGGGAATGAACTGCCACGGCCCGGAGGCGCGGCCATGGGAGTAGGCGAAGGGGTCGAAAGCGCTTTCCACGATGGGCAGCAGCACCATTTCCAGGGGCATATTGCGTTCTTCGGCCTGCTCTACAATGTAGTGCAGGTAGCGACCTGCACGGGTCGCCACGCGGTCCATATAATTCTGATGGCGGGCGTACCAGTTGCGCTGCGCGGTAATGCGGGCGTTATCCTGGTCAAGGTCCAGTGTGAAGCCCGCGCGGACACGGTCCCAGAGGTCAGCATCGCTGTCCGGGGATGCTTCCGGCGGGGGGTCCGGGTGGCCACTGAGATCCACCGGGTCGGGGGTCAGCACCGTGGCCGCCGGCATCGGGTCCAGGTCGTCCACAGCGGGACGCAGGCTGCAACCTGCCATCATGACGCTGAGGCCCACCAGGCCTGCCAGAACGTGGCTTTTCACTACGAGACTTTTCACTACGAGATTCTTTATCGCGAGACTTCTCATTGTACAAACTGACTCCGCAATGCCCTCTGGGGGCTGGCCTGCCGTGGGGTGTCGGGCTGGGCCAATTATGAGTTGTTGTGCTCGGGCGCACTGTGGCATATCACCGAGGCTGCAAGGGGCATGCCATGAAGGGGCATGCCGTGCAGCGGCTTCGCAAACGGCTTTCGTCCGGCGATTGGGCGAAAGCCTAGTGTAGCCATCCATGTCGATGCAAATCACTTTGACGCCCCGGCAGCGGCAGGGTCCGATCCCGGGCAGGTCTGCGCGCCGGACGCGCTGCTCAGAAGGTGTCTTTCCAGGCTCTCAGCGCAGCAAATACGGCGTTTCGGTCACCCCGGGCCTCAGGCACGCTGGCCTGCACGTCCGGGTCGTCGGCGCGCAGAAACGGGTTGCTGCGCCGCTCTTCCGCCAGCGTGCTCGGCAGCGTGACCTTGCCGGCATCGCGGAGATGGACCATCTCGGTGAGCCGTTGGTTCACTGCTTCGTCGTCGGGTGTCACCGCTGCCGCGAAACGCAGGTTGCTGACGGTATATTCATGGGCACAGCACACCAGTGTGTCAGCCGGCAGCGCCTGGAGGCGATCCAGTGATGCCAGCATCTGGGCTGGCGTGCCCTCGAACAGTCGGCCACAGCCGCCGGCGAACAAGGTGTCGCCACAAAACAGCAGTGGCGGTTCATCTACATCCCGTTGGTCCGCGAAGAAGGCGATATGCCCCAGTGTGTGGCCCGGTACGCCGATCACCTCGAAACGCATGGCCGGTGCTGGCAACGTGATGCTGTCGCCGTCATGCAGCGCATGGGTGCGCCCGGGAATCTGTTCATCCGCCGGGCCATACACCGCTATCGGGGTTTCCGGGCTGCGGGCCAGCAGTGCCTGGATGCCGCCGGTGTGATCGGGGTGATGGTGGGTGATCAGCAGGGTCGTCAGCGTCAGGTTGTGGGTGTCGAGGTAGTCGATGACCGGATCGGCGGTGCCAGGATCAACAATCAGCGCATTGCCGCGCTCATCGGAAAGGGCCCAGATGTAGTTGTCATGAAACGCAGGGATAGGATGAAGTGTCAGCATACGGGTATCCTATCGGGGCTTGGGGTCATCGCCAAGCATCTCTGTACGGCCTCGGCTTAATGCTTCACCGGGGACCTGCTAGACTGATTTTGATGGCACAAATCTGAGGGCTCACTGGCATGGGTATTCCCCGGCTGATCCGCAATCCGTTTCGCAAGCAACCTCCGGACACCGGTGAGGCGTTCGATCGCTGGCTGGAGACCCCGCCAGGTGAAGCGTTGCTGGCGGCCGAACGTGCGGTACTGGCGGATGTGCTGCCCCGGCTGCCTGGCCTGCGGGCGGTGCAGTATGCCGTAGGGCGGCCTCTGGGACTGCTGGAAAGCTCGGTCATGCCGTTGCGCTGGACGCTGGGACAGCATGCTGGCGTCGATATGCAAGCCTTGCCAGCGCAACTGCCGTTGCAGCGTCAGTCCCTGGATCTGGTGCTATTGCACCACAGCCTGGATTTCGAGAATGATCCTCACTTGTTGCTGGGCGAAGCCGCGCGCGTACTGCAACCCGGCGGAGCGCTGGTAGTCGTGGGCTTTCAGCCGCTGAGCCTGTGGGGCTTGTCGCGCCTGTTCCGGCTCGGCTCGGGCAGGGTGCCCTGGATCGGGCGCTTTATCCGTCCGCACCGGGTCAGCGACTGGCTGCATGTGCTGGCCTGTGAAGTCGAGGGCTTCGAGAGCAGCTTGTACTCCTGGCCCTGGCGCGGCAGCATGCGCTCCCGGCGCCGCTGGCTCGAACGGTTGGGTGGACGCTTCTGGTCACAACATGGCGCATTTTATGTCCTTGTGGCGCGCAAGCGGGCCGCGATGGTACGTCCGCTGCGCTCGCGTTTCAGCCTGCCGCAGGCGGCGCCCAACGTGATTCCGGTGTCGATGGCGCGGTGGCGGCGCAGCGAGCAGGACTGACGGGTGCTGATTGCCGGGGCTGAAGGGTCGAGGCGCATTACTGATTCTGGAGAGACGTTGAAGCAGGTCGAAATTTATACCGATGGCGCCTGCCGGGGTAATCCCGGCCCGGGTGGCTGGGGCGCCTGGATGGTACATGGCGCCCACGAGCGCGAAATATGCGGTGGCGAAGCGCACACCACCAACAATCGCATGGAGTTGATGGCGGCTATCATGGCCCTGGAAACATTGCGCGAGCCTTGCAAGATAGTGTTGCATACTGATTCGGAGTACCTGCGCAAGGGGATTACCGAGTGGCTGACGGCCTGGAAGGCCCGCAACTGGCTGACGGCGGCACGCAAGCCCGTCAAGAATGCGGATCTCTGGCAGCGCCTGGAGCAGGCGGTTCAGCGTCACAGCATTGATTGGCGCTGGGTCAAGGGGCACAGCGGCCATCCGGGTAATGAACGGGCCGACCAGCTGGCTAACAGGGGGATTGATCAGTGCGGCAAATAGTCCTGGATACGGAAACCACCGGCCTGGAGCCGTCGGAAGGCCATCGCATTATCGAGATCGGCTGCGTCGAGCTGATCGGGCGACGTCCGACCGGCAATAACTGCCATCTGTATATCAACCCCGAACGGGATATTGATGACGGGGCGCTTGAGGTACACGGCATCACCCGGGAGTTTCTGGCGGACAAGCCGGTCTTCAGCGAAGTAGTCCAGGATTTCCTGGCCTATATCGACGGGGCCGAACTGGTAATCCACAACGCGGCGTTTGATGTCGGCTTCCTGAATCATGAACTGGCGATGCTGGCGGCCGGTCGCGGGGCGAGTCATGGCCGTATCGAGGACCGCTGCAAGGTCCTGGATACGCTGGCGCTGGCACGGAACAAGCATCCTGGCCAGAAGAACAACCTGGATGCACTGTGCCGCCGCTACGGCATTGATAACTCCCACCGGGAGCTGCATGGCGCGTTGCTGGATGCCCAGATTCTGGCCGAAGTCTATCTGATCATGACGGGGGGGCAGACGCGCTTGTCTCTCGGGGCGTCGGATGCCGGTGCCAGCGGCGAGGCGCAGGCCGAGGCAGTGCGGCGTCTGGACGCCGGGCGTCCGGCGCTCAAGGTGGTGCAGGCCAGTGCCGCAGAGCGTGACGCGCATGAAGCCAAGTTGGCGATGCTGTCGAAAAGCTGTGAGGAAGGCGCGCTCTGGGGTCGATCCTGATGCGCCATGTGTCCCGGTTAACAAAATCTCGCTAATTCAGTTGTTTAGACGGGAAAGTTGACGCATCGTAGGAGCTCATGCCAGATTGCGATGCACATAACCACCGGTCACATAGCCACCGGTCATAACAATCGGTCATAACAAATAGCAAGGTGTGCTGGAGAGTCCATGGTCGCCATTACCAACACCACCTCTCTCACGTTTCTGAAAGATGAGCTGGATACCACACTGGGGCAGGCCGAGGCAGCACTGGAGGCTTTCTCGGAAGATCCGTCACGGGTCAAGGATCTGACGGTCTGTGGTGAGGCTTTTCATCAGGTGCGGGGTATCTGCCAGATGCTGGAGCTGTCGGCAGCGGCGCTGATGGCCGAAGAGATGGAACTGGTGGCTGAAGATATTCCACGCAGCACCCGCAAGGCCGCCCAGACCACGGCGCTGGGCGGTGCCATCGTGTTGCTCGGGCGCTATCTGGAATATGTGCAGCTCAAGAACCAGACCCTGCCGGAGCTGCTGATCGGCGGCATCAATGAGCTGCGCCAGGCGTCAGGCAAGCCATTGATCAATGAAAGTCATTTCTTCCGCGTTGATGTATCCCGTGAGCGCGTCCCACCTGCCATGCCGAACAAGAGTGCGCGTGCCGATGTGGCCCGGTTATGCCGGCGTTTACGCCATATGTATCAGGTAGGGCTGCTGGGAGTGTTGCGTGGCGACAGCAAGGTCAGCCTGAAGCTGGTTGGCCGGGCACTGGCGCGCATTGACCGACTCTGTGGCACAGCGCCGGTCAACCGCCTCTGGTGGGTCGCGCGCGGCGCGGTGGAGGCGATGATTACCGATGACATGGCCCTCAATGCAGCCCGCAAAGCGCTGTTGTCCCAGTACGATCGGCAGATCAAGCGTCTGGTGTATGAAGGTGAACGGGCCCTGGATGCTGATGTACCGCTGCTGCTGATCAAGGAAAGCGTATACGTGGTGTCTCTGTGCAGCCACAGCGACGGCTTGGTGGGCGATATCAAGCGGGCCTTCAATGTGGAGCAGACGCTGACCGATGCGGTGCTGCAGGAAGAAATGGCCCTGATGAGCGGCGCCAGCGGTTCAGTGATACGCAGTGTGGCGGTGGCCTTGAAAGAGGAGCTGCGAGACATTCAGTCCACGCTGGATCTGGCTACCCAGGGCATTGCCGATACCGACTATGACGAGCTCAGCGATACCCTGTTGCGGCTCTCCGGCTCGTTGGTGATGGTCGGGCAGAGCGCTGAGGCGGAACTGATGCGCGGCCGCGCGGCCGAGGTTCGCCGCTGGCGGCCGGAGTCCATCGACATGGAAGGCCATGAATTCCAGAGCCTGGTGGATGACCTGCTGACCGTCGAGAACGCGGTGGCGACCCTGGAGCGCCGATACGCGCCAGCAGACGATATCAATCGAGAGGTGCGCAACACGCGCATCTCCCTGTACCAGCTGGATGAAGCGAGAATGAGCGTGGTGGCTGAGTGCCGTGCCGGGGTGTCGCTGACCAAGCGTTCGTTGAGTGCTTATATCGACAACGGTGGCGATCGTATGCACCTGGCCAATGTGCCTGCTGTGCTCGGCGGTGTTGCCGGCGGGCTGACGTTCCTGGAATTGCTGCATAGCAAAGCCATTGTTGATGGCTGCCGTGAGTATATCGATGGTTCGCTGTTGGCAGAGGGCGCACCGGTGCCGGGCAGGGAACAGATGGAAACCCTCGCCGATGCCATTACCAGCATTGATTACTACCTGGAGAGCATCGAAGAGCAGAAGCCGATTGGCAATGCGGTGCTTGATGTTGCCGATGAGAGTCTGGCCGCACTGGGCGTCACGGTGCGCCGCCCCGTGGCGGAATCGGCCTGACCTGCGAGGTTTTTGTGTACCAGGATCTGGAATATTCGGCTAACGCGCCGGCCGACATTGACGGGCGGGTGCTCTGGTTCGCTTTCTGCGACGGGCAGCTGATGGTGTGCGAGGATCCCGCACTGCCGTTGCTGCCTGACAGTCCCTCACTGACGCCGTTCGGACTCGAAGACCTGCCGTCGCTGTATCTGGGCCGGCTGCGCGGCCAACATTGCTTCGCCGTGGCGCTGGATCATCCGCAGCGGGTACCGGCCGGGTATTATCTTGCGCAGTTGCGGCGCCTGCTCGGGCAGATGGACGAGTTGACCTTTGCCATGGCCGGGCGCGCCTCCCAGGTTCTCACCTGGCAGCGCAACCATCAGTTCTGTTCCCGCTGTGGGACCCGCACACACAGCCATGACCACGATCGTGCCATGACCTGTCCGGCCTGCGGCTATACCCAGTATCCCCGCATTTCGCCCTGTGTCATCGCCCTGGTCACCCGTGGCGATGAGGCACTGCTGGCGCGGGCGGCCCGTTTCCCGGCCGGTTTTTTCAGCTGTCTTGCCGGGTTTATCGAGGCGGGGGAGAGTGCCGAGCAGGCCGTGCATCGCGAGGTGCACGAAGAAACGCGTATCACGCTGGGCACGCTGCGGTACCATGCCAGCCAGTCCTGGCCTTTCCCGCATGCACTGATGCTGGGTTTTCACGCGGAGTACGCAGGCGGCGAGATTCAGGTCGACGGCGATGAAATTCTGGAAGCACACTGGTGGCATTACAGCGAGTTGCCGCCGATTCCGCCCACCGGCAGCATTGCCCGGGCATTGATAGAAGATTGGGCCCAGCAGCGTAAACGCGGCAGCTGAGCCAGGGAAGGAGACAACACGCATGAGTTTTGCCGGTGTGCCGATAGCGATGATTCTGGTCAGCCTGGTGCTGCTTGGTCTGGGGGCGTGGGTGCTGCTGCGACAGCGCTGGCTGTTGCAATGGCTCAAGGGTACGGCCGGGCTTGCGATGCTGGTTGCGGCAGTCTACCTGTCCCTGCTGGCGCTGAATTTGTACAGCTATGATGAGCTGAACCCGGATGCGCCACTGGCGACGGTCAGTTTCCGCGAGTTGGCGCCGCAGAGCTTCGTCGCCACGGTCGCGGTGCCGGGCGCCGAGAGCCATGATTACGCCTTGCGCGGTGATCTCTGGCAACTGGATACCCGAGTGCTTCGCTGGAAAGGCCTGCTGGCGCTGTTCGGCGCCCGCCCGGGCTATCAGCTGGAGCAGATCCAGGGGCGATATCTGGCACTGGAAGACGAACGTTCCCGTGAGCGCGTCCGGCATGTGATCTACAGCCCCCCGGTTTTCTTTGATATCTGGCAGGGTGCCAGCGAGGGCAGCATGCTGTTATCGGCCAGCACCCTGAGCGCCGCCTTCCTGCCGATGGCCGATGGTGCCATCTTCGAGATTGTTCTCCAGCGTGGCCGTCTTGAGGCCCGCCCTCTCAATCGCAGTGCCGAGGAGGCCATGCTGCAGTAGAGCGTGGCCAGTGTCGGCAGATTGTGGATAATGACGTCCTGTACGACGTGTTATGTTGTTACGGTCATCCCGGCAAGGGATGGCCGTCCATTCGTCTCTCCCCCTGCTGCAGGAGTGCTCAGTGATTGAGTTGTTGACCGAATATGGTTTGTTTCTGGCCAAGGTGGCTACCCTCGTCTTCGCTATTCTGTTTGTTATCGGCGGCATCGTGGATGCGGCTGCGCGGCAGCGCGGCGCCCAGAACAGTGATGCGGGCGATATCCGCGTCCGGCATTTGAATGAGGAGCTGGACGACCTGCGTGACAGCGTGCGGGACGCCGTACTGCCAGAGGCCGAGCGCAAGGCTGCACGCAAACGCGAACGCAAGGAAGAAAAGGCGCGACAGAAAGCCGCCAAAAAGGCCGGCGCCATGGCGGCGGACCACAAGCCGCGGGTGTTTGTGCTGGATTTCGACGGCGATGTCCAGGCCAGCGCTGTGGAATCCCTGCGCCGGGAAATCAGCGCAGTGCTCGAAACAGCGGACAAGAAAGATGAAATCGTGGTGCGCCTGGAAAGCCCGGGCGGGCTTGTGCATGCCTACGGGCTGGCATCCTCGCAGCTCAAGCGGGTACGTAATCAGGGCATTCGCCTGACGGTGTGCGTCGACAAGGTGGCGGCCAGCGGCGGCTACATGATGGCGTGCATTGCGGATCGCATCGTGGCGGCGCCATTCGCTATTGTTGGCTCCGTCGGCGTCGTGGCGCAGATTCCGAACTTTCACCGTCTGCTTGAAAAGAATGATATCGACGTCGAGCTGATGACCGCCGGCGAGTACAAACGCACGCTGACCATGTTCGGTGAGAATACGGACCAGGACCGGGAGAAATTCCAGGAAGAGCTGGAAGACACTCATGTGCTGTTCAAGGATTTCGTGCGTGAGCACCGTCGCAATCTGGATATCGACAAGATCGCCACCGGCGAGCACTGGTTTGGTATCCGCGCCAAGGACATTGGTCTGGTAGACGAGCTGCAGACCAGTGATGAATACCTGTTGGCGCGCTGCAAGGATGCCGAGGTCTATGAAGTCAGCTGGAATATCCGGCAGAAGCTGGCGGAGCGTCTCGGGCTGGCCTTCGAGACAGGGCTCGGGCGTGTGGTAGAGCACTGGTTCCATCGCGGCGCACGCCGCTGGTGGTGAACCGCTGTCCGACCTGCTTTTATCGGAGAACCGCATGACACAGACCTTCGCCGCGCTTCAGACCCGGTCAGACGGGGAACGCTACGTCACCAGCCTGGTGCAGCGCCAGCTTGATGATCTTCCTGAGGGTGAGGTGCTGGTGCGTGTGCAGTGGTCATCCCTGAACTACAAGGACGCACTGTCAGCCACCGGCAACAAGGGTGTCACGCGGCAATATCCGCATACGCCGGGCATCGACGCCGCCGGTGAAGTGGTCAGCGACAGCAGTGGCACCTTTGCCGAGGGCGCCGGTGTCATCGTGACCGGCTACGATCTGGGTATGAATACCGCTGGCGGCTATGGCGAATACATTCGGGTCCCGGCGGCCTGGGTGACGCGATTGCCGCAAGGGATGGATGCCCGCACGGCCATGCTGTTTGGCACCGCAGGTCTGACCGCCGGGCTGTGTGTCGAGGCGCTACTGGATAATGGCGTGACGCCGGAAGATGGTGAAGTGTTGGTCACCGGCGCGACCGGCGGTGTTGGCAGCCTCGCCGTGGCCTTGTTGGCGCACCTGGGTTTTCGGGTTGTCGCCGGTAGCGGCAAAGCCGAGGCCGCTGATTGGCTGACGGCGCTGGGCGCAATTTCCCGGGTGAGCCGGGAAGAGATGCTGGCCGGCGCCGAGCGGCCGATGCTCAAACCGCGCTGGGCCGGGGTGGTGGATACGGTCGGGGGCGAGCCGTTGGCGAACGCGATCAAGAGCACGGTCTATGGCGGCAGTGTCGCCTGCTGTGGCCTCGCTGCCAGTACGGCGCTGCCATTGACGGTGTTGCCCTTTATTTTGCGCAATGTCAGCCTGCTTGGCGTGGACAGCGTCGAGCCGCCGCTCGCTGTGAAAGCGGCTATCTGGCAGCGTCTGGCAACGGACTGGCGTCTGCCGGTGCTGGAGCAGATCCTGGCGGCAGAAGTCACTCTTGCCGACCTGCCGCCCTGGTTTGACACCATTCTTGCTGGCGGCATGCGAGGGCGCATACTGGTGAGACTGTCGTAAGGATGCCTGAACGCATCATGTCGGAGACCGTATGAAAGGACTCGTCCACGCACAGCTGCTGGATGGACAAGGTGGTGCGCAAACACTGACTGCCGACCAGGCGCTGGCCTGGCAGCCGGGGCAGGGCGTGCTCTGGCTGCATCTTGATTACACCCTGCCCGATGCGGAATCCTGGTTGACACATCACGGCGTCAGTCCGCTGATTGCCGAGGCCTTGCTCACGCAGGAAACGCGGCCCCGGGCTTCTCTCATGCGTGACGGCACTCTGGTGTATCTGCGTGGCGTCAATTTGACGCCCGGCGCCCAGCCGGAGGACATGATTGCGGTGCGTCTGTGGGTAACGCCAGAGCGTATCATCAGTACCCAACGCCGCCCCCTGCGAGCGGTGGCGGATATGCTGAGTGATCTTTCCGAGGGGGCAGGGCCAACGCATGCCCATGGCTTGCTGGTAAGCCTGATCGATCGTCTGACCTGGAATATGGAAGATGTGGTGGATCAGGTGGAAGATCAGATCGGTGGCTACGAGGAAGTTGGCTTGCTGCGCCAGAGCCGCGCCGTCCGCAACGATATCGGCCGGGTGCGGCGGCGGGTCAGCGTGTTGCGGCGCTATCTGGCGCCACAGCGTGATGCGTTGTCGCGCTTGCTGGACGCCAGTGGACCCTTGGGCGATACCGAGCGGGGATTGCTGCGCGAGGTGCTGGATCGCCTGTTGCGGTTGCTGGAGGATCTGGATACCGCTCGGGAGCACGCCACCATCGCCCAGGAAGATCTGAGCAATCGCCTGGCGGATGACCTCAACCGACGCATGTATATCCTCGCCGTAGTGTCGATCATCTTTTTGCCGCTGGGCGTCTTGACGGGCTTGCTTGGCGTTAACCTCGCCGGGATTCCCGCCAGCGAATCACCCTATGCGTTTGCCGGGTTCGTGGGGATATTGCTGACGGTAGTGGCCGGAATCAGTCTGGTGCTGAAACGCAACCGATGGCTGTGACGGTTGGTTCTGACGGCAGCGCCGCCGCGCTCTGTTGCCGCTGTTTTTCAACAGTGCAACAGAGCGCAGTCTGATTAACGGCGATAGATCGGGCGGGGGTCGTTGGCATCACCCTGGTAGGTGACAGAGAAATCCTTCAGGCCGTTCAGGGCATCATGGATGTCACGGTCAGCCCGCACAGCGAAGGCATTGAAGCCAACGCGATGCATGTAGAACAGCTGATCCCGCAGGACATCACCCACCGCACGAAGCTCCCCCTTGTAACCGAAACGGGTACGCAACTCGCGTGCGTAGGAATAGCCACGGCCATCCTTGAAGGCGGGGAAGTCCACCGCAACCAGCGGCAACTGATCGAGATCAGCGGCAATCGCTGCCGGTTCTTCACCCGGTGCCAGGCAGACGCCCACGGCGCCATCGCGTTTCAGCAGGGCGTCTTTCTGCGCCTGCCACACGGACAAGGGCACAATGATGTCGCCGCCTTCCGGGATGCCATCCTGATCAATCTGTTCGTTGCTCAGACGCACCCAGGTGTCGTCGACAACCACGCCATCCTTAATGATCTGTGGCATAGGCCCGCTCCTTGAAAGGCTCGATTCCCAGGCGCTCATACGTGTCGATGAACTGCTCACCGGGCTGGCGTTGTTCTACATAAAGATCAATCAGGCGCGCGATGATCGGCACGACCTGTTCGGTGTCGAAAGACGGGCCCAGCTTTTCACCGATGCGGGACACCTTGTCACCCCGGCCTCCGAGCGTGATCTGGTAATACTCGCGGCCTTTCTTGTCCACACCGAGAATGCCGATGTGACCGATGTGGTGGTGACCACAGGCGTTCATGCAGCCGGAGATGTTTACATCAATCGGGCCGAGGTCGTGCAGATAGTCCATGTCTTCGAAGTGACGCTGGATGTCTTCGGCAATCGGCAGGGATTTGGCGTTGGCCAGCGAGCAGAAATCACCACCGGGGCAAGCCACCAGATCCGTCAGCAACTTCAGGTTGGGCGTAGCAAAGCCCAGCGCGTCCAGACGCTGCCAGAGGGTAAACAACTGATCCTGGCGCACATCGCCCAGCACCATATTCTGCTGGTGGGTGGTGCGCGCTTCGCCGAAGCTGAACTGATCTGCCAGATCGGCCACGGCTTCCAGTTCTTCATCGGTGATATCACCCGGTGCACGCCCGGTTTTCTTCAGCGTCAGTGTCACAGCGGCGTAACCCGCCTGGCGGTGACGCGAGACATTGGTGTGGTACCAGCGATTGAAGGCCTTGTCTGATGCCAGCGCCTCCTGCAGCGCGGCAGGCTGGTCGTCAATGGCGTCGTAGGCCGGTGCGGAGAAGTGGCTGCGCATGGCATCGACTTCTTCGGCAGTCAGCGTCATCGGGCCGTCTTTGAGTTCGGCAAATTCGGCTTCGGTCAGGGCGCGGAATTTTTCGGCGCCCAATGCCTTGACCAGAATCTTGATGCGCGCCTTGTACTTGTTGTCCCGGTTGCCGTACTTGTTGTAGACCCGAAGAATTGCTTCCAGGTACGCCAGCAGGTGCGGCCAGGGCACGAATTCGCCAATCACTTCACCGGTCATCGGGGTGCGGCCGAGCCCACCACCCGCGAGCACGCGGAAGCCGGTTTCGCCGTCGCGTTGCAGCACCTGGACGCCGATGTCATGCACGCCGATCAGCGCCGGATCTTCGTCGGGCACGGCGTTGACCGCGATCTTGAATTTGCGCGGCAGGTAGGCGAACTCGGGGTTGAAGGTCGCCCACTGGCGGATGATTTCACACCAAGGCCGGGGGTCTTCGATTTCCTTGCCGTTGATGCCGGCGAATTCATCCGTGGTCACGTTGCGGATGCAGTTGCCACTGGTCTGGATGGCATGCATCTCCACGTTTGCCAGCGCGGCAAGAATGTCGGGCACATCTTCCAGTGCCGGCCAGTTGTACTGGATATTCTGCCGGGTGCTGACATGGCAATAGCCTTTGTCCCACTGCCGGGCGACCTTGGCCAGCGCGCGCAGCTGGGTGCTGCTGAGCATGCCGTAAGGCACGGAAACGCGCAGCATGGGTGCGTATCGCTGGATGTAGAGCCCGTTCTGCAAGCGCAGTGGCAGGAACTCGTCGTTGCTCAACTGACCGTCAAGGTAGCGCCGGGTCTGGTCCCGGAACTGGGCCACCCGTTCGTTCAGGAGCTGCTGGTCGTGGGGTCGATATACATACATGGCGTTGGATTATCACCCTGTGTCGTTGGTGCCGGAGTGCACACGTCTGGCAGACCGCGTCTGGCCAACAGACATGATAGCCTGCGGCCAAAGGGGCTGCACTTTAACAAAGCCGGCTTATGCAGAAAAGTAATATGTGCCTATAAGCATATAAGCAAGTATACAAGCACACAGACGAGGCGCTGTGACGGGCCGGGGGCGGGCGCTCAGCCGCCGGCGGAAGACAGAACGAGGTTTACGGTCACGATCATGCCGACCACCATGGCGACCACCAGAATCACGTATACCAGGATGTAGTCACCGGGGCTGCCTTTCTTGAAGTCGCGCTCCCGGTTGCGGCCACTTTGCACCCCGAACAGGGCCGCCAGGACGCTCATGACAACCTGCAACAGATTGGGTTTGCCGGATTCACGGTCTTCCGGAGCGCTATCGTGATCGTTGGTGGTGCTGTGCTTGAGGTCAGACATGGTGCCTCGGCTATGTTGAGAGCGTCAGAGCTTGATGTGTATCCAGTGACGCCGTATCCACAGGCGCCCCAGCAAGACCGAGGTCAGCAGGCGTTGCAGGGCTTGCAAGATCCAGACTGCCAGGAGCCCGCCACCGGCCACAGGGCCGATGATATAGGCAAGTGGCAGGAAGAGAAACCACTGTACGCATAGCGTCACCAACATGACCGAGCGCGCCGCGCCCGCACCCAGCAACGCCTGGGTAAAGACAATGGCGACGCCATCCAGACAGATGGCGAGGCCGGTGATCATCAGCGGAATGCGCCCCAGTGCGATGAGCTCTGGTTCCTTGAGGAAGATGCCCAGAATCAGATCCGGGACCAGCCACATCGGCAGCGCCATGACGAACAACAGCACCACTGCCAGACGCGTCACGTCCCAGCCCCAGCGGTAGGCATCGTCCGGGTCCTTGCGGCCCAGCGCCTGACCAACCAGGGAGGTGGCGGACAGTCCCAGACCAATCGCGGGCAGGATCAGGAACAGCACCAGGGTGATCAGCACATGGGCCACCGCGACTTCCCGGGTGCCGATCAGACCGATAATCCAGAACAGCACCAGCAGGCCGGTGGAGAACAGCAGCTGTTGCAGGGATTGTGGCAGGGAGACCCGCAGAATGGCGGTCAGCGTCTGCCGCGCCGGGCGGGCTGTCATGAAGCCATGAATGCGCCCCTCGCGCCACGTCTGCACGAAATACAGCAGGCTGCCGAAGTAGAGCGCCAGCGTCGTACCAATGCCGGCCCCGGTGCTGCCCAGTTCGGGCAGCCCGAAAGCACCGAAGATCAGCCCGTAACTGATGACCACATTGAGAATGTGGACGGCGACCAGCGTGCGCAGATAGACCCAGGAGCGGTTGATGCCGTTCCAGTAACCGCGGTAGCTGAAATTCATGGCCACGGCAAAAATACCGAACAGGCGCGCCAACAGGTAGGGTTCGGCCAGTTCACGCACGGCGTCGTCGGAGGTCAGCGCCGCGATCAGGTCGGCGGCCAGTTGCAGAAATACCAGCAGGATGGGCACAGAGAGGACAATGCCCAGCAACAGGCCGGCGTTGAGTGGCGCGGCATAGACGCTGGGGTCGCCTTCACCCTTGCGGCGGGCGACGGTGGCCTGCACCCCCGCGCCCAGGCCAAGCACGAGGGCTATGGCGACAAAATTCGCGTAACCGCCGAGCCCGACTGCGGCCAGCGCTTCGCCACCGAGGCTGCCGACCATGGCCGCGTCCACCAGATTGAGCAGGCTCTGGCTGGCCATGGCACCCATGATCGGCAAGGCGAGGGCAAGGATACGGCGGCTGCGAACGGCATCAAGCATGGAGGCTCCACTGGCGAGGCGGCAAGGATACCAGAGGCACCGGCGGCTTGCTTCTGAGCTATACTTGACTAAAATACTCGGGAATTGCGTGATGCCCGTTCCGGCGGCACACAGAAGCCGAGTTGACGCGCTCAGATGTGGAGAGCCCAGTGACAGATAACCTGATTACCGTGACAGCCAATGCCCAGGAATACCTGCGTGATCTGCTGGAAAAGCAGAGCACACCGGGCATGGGGGTCCGTATCTTCGTGGAACGCCCCGGTACACCCCATGCGGAATGCTGCATGGCCTATTGCCCGGAAGGCGAGCAGGAAGACAAGGACGTTCGTTACGACTACGAAGGGTTTCACGCCTGGATTGACGGCAACAGCGTGCGTTATCTCGAAGATGCAGTGATCGACTACAAGAAGGACAGCATGGGCGGGCAGCTGACCTTCCGCGCGCCGAAGTCCCGAGTACCGGAGCTCAGCGAGGATGCGTCACTGGAAGAGCGCATCAATTACATTCTTTATTCCGAAATCAATCCCGGGCTGGCTGCCCACGGCGGGAATGTCGCCCTGTTGCAACTGACGGACGACAATGTGGCGGTGCTGGAATTCGGTGGTGGTTGCCAGGGCTGCTCTGCGGTCGACATGACCTTGCGCGACGGTGTCGAGCGCACCCTGAAAGAGCGTATCCCGGAACTGACGGCCGTGCGCGACAAGACTGACCACACGGTAACGGACAACGCCTACTATAAATAATCTGAAGGCCCCCGCAGCAGGGTGATCTGCTGCAGGGGTGTCAGCCAGTTGCAGCGTTACTGCAGACGCTGGCGCGCGTACTCCGCGGATTGCCCGGTGGCGCCGGACTGAAGATAGCGCTGATAGGCCGCTTGCGCTTGCGGTGTCTGCCCCATCCCTTCATGACTCAAACCGATAAAGAACTGGGTATTCGGATTGCCCGGCAGCAGGCTGTCGTAGCGTTGAAAGCGGGTCAGTGCCGTCTGCGCCTGACCCTGCTCCAGTGCGACGATGCCGGCCAGATGCTGTGCCTGGGCTTCCTGCGGATAAGCCGCAATGGCGCGGTCCAGGAAGGGTTTGGCCTGATCATGCTTGTCCTGCACCATCAGCACCTTGGCCATCAGCACGAGGCCGGTGTAGTCCTCCGGCGCGCTGCGCAATGACTGGTTCAGCAGACGCTCTGCCTCGGCATAGTTTTTCTGCCCTGCGGCAGCTTCCGCCTGCTGCTGTTGCTGGATCGCCGGGCGCAGCTGGCGCAGGCGCGCGGTGTTGTCCATGTAGCGCTCGCGATGCATGGGCGCATTGCGAAAGCGGGCGTACTCGTTGTCTGCCGCACGTTTGGTGGTCTGATAGCGCTCTTCGCTCATGGGGTGGGAGGAAAACATCTGCTCCAGCATGGAGGGTTGCCGGCTGTTCTGGGCCCGCAGCATGTCCATGAGATCCACCATGCCTTGCGGGTTGTGCCCGGCTCGGGTCATGTACTCGAGACCGAGATTGTCCGCTTGTCGTTCATCTACACGACTGTAGCGCGCCAGCAGTGCGCCGGTGGCGATGCCGCCGAGGCCCATGGCCAGCGCCGCACGGCTGTCATCCATCTGCGTGGCGAGCGCCACACCCAGACCCGCCACTACCAGCCCGGTAACCGTGGATTTGGACATGCGCTGGGCGGTATGACGGGCGCTGACATGAGCCACTTCATGGCCAATCAGCGCCGCCAGCTCTGCCTCGCTTTCCATTTCCAGCAGGATGCCCCGGGTGATGCCGATAGTGCCGCCGGGAAACGCATAGGCGTTGATGTAATTGGCGTTCAGGGCATTGTAGCTATAGGGCATCTCGGGACGATGGGAGTTGTCGCCGACCACCTTGCCCACGCTGCTGACGTATTGCCGCAGGCCCTGGTCACGTACCGTGCCGTAGTCCGCTGACAGCTGGTGCGGTGAGTGCTCCCGGTCCAGCGCCAGCTCTTCGGCCGGGCTCATGACCATGAATTGCCGCTGACCGGTCACCGGGTTGACGGCACAGCCGGTAACCACACCGCCGCCGGCCATCGCCATTAACCACAGCATCTGACGGCGCGTGAAGTTGCCGCGGGTGACCTGCTGTTCCAGACCCAGGGGAGAGGCGTTTTTTTTCATAGTGCTGGTCTCATCAGTTTCTGATCAATTCAGTCCCACATGCGCAAATGGCGGCGGGCCACCAACAGCAGCCAACCTGCCCACACGCCGCTGCTCATGAGGATCAGCAGGCCCGGCAGGGAGATGTCCCATACTACCGGCATGACACGATGGCCGAGTAGCAGGCTGCCACATAATACGCCACTGGCGGTGAGCATGGTTTGGACCTGCCGATACTGGGAGCGTTCCAGGCGTGCGACCAGGCGTTCCAGCTGTCGCGGGTCGATGCCGGTGCCTTCCGGTTTCGGCGTGCCAACGGCAGGCGGTGGTGCGTACAGTTTGTCCACGGCTTCCAGCGCGCGCAGGCCCAGGCTTCTGGCCAGGCGGTTGGGGCTGTAGCGGGCACGGATCATACGCCGGATCAGGGGTTCCGCTTCGCTCATCACATCGAAACCCGGATGAATGAGGCGCCCGAAGCCTTCCAGTGTGATGATGGCCTTGATCAGCAGGGCGATGTCGGACGGCAGCACCAGATTATGGTTGCGCAGCAGGCTGGTGATGTCTCCCAGCAATGCCGTGACATCGAGTTCTGCCAGCGGCACCCCGTAGTACAGCGTGACAATATCCTCGACATCCGCGACAAGGGCCTCGAACTTGACGGGCTGTCCGTCAGACCAGGACGCCAGCACAGCCGCACAACCCTCGGCCTCCTGCGTTACCACGGCCTTCATGATCTGCACCATCTGCTCGCGGCGACCATGGGACAGTTTGCCGACCATGCCGTAATCGAGCATCCCGATGCGGTTGCCGGGCATGATCAGAAAGTTGCCCGGGTGCGGATCGGCGTGAAAGAAACCGTCTTCCAGCGCCATCTTCCAGGCGATGGTGGCGCCACGCCGGGCGATCAGTGGCCGATCAATCCCTGCAGCGTCGAGTTTGTCCAGATGCCGGGCGGGGATGCCCTCGATCAATTCCTGCACGCTCAGCGTGGCGGAGGTGTACTGCCAATAGACACGCGGCACGGTGACCCAGGTGATGCGCCGCAAATTCTTGCGGATGCGATCGGCGCTGCGTGCCTCGGTGGTGAAATCCAGTTCCCGGCCCAGGGAGCGCTCGAATTCCCGGATGAGCTCCAGCGGCCGATAGCGGCGTAGTTCGGCAGAATTGTCGACGGCAAGACGCGCCAGATGCCGCAACAGACGCAGGTCAGAATCGATCTTGGCGCGAATGCCGGGCTTCTGGATCTTGAGCACCACCGCCTCACCGCGCAGGGTGGTGGCCTTGTGTACCTGGCCGATGGAGGCAACGCCCAACGGCACCGGATCAATTTCCCGGAAAACCTTGTTCACGGGTTTGCCCAGTGCTTTTTCGATCAGGGGTAACAGGGTGTCGTAGGGAATCGGTGGCGCGTTGTCCTGCAGCTTGCCGAATTCATCAATCCAGTCCTGGGGAAACATATCGACCCGGGTGGCCAGAATCTGCCCGAGCTTCACGAACGTCGGCCCCATCTCTTCCAGTGCGCGCCGCAGTCGCTCGGCGGGCGGCATGGTCAACAGGTCGCGATCAATGCCTTGCCGGACCAGCTTGCCGGCCTGTTCAAGCGGTGCGGCCAGACCGAGACGGCGAATGACATCGCCAAAGCCGTAGCGGAACAGAATGCCGGCCAGGGTATTGGCACGGCGCAGATCCTTTCCTGCGTCAAGAAGGCTCACGCATCCACTCCTGCTGCATGATTATTATTGCTCCATAGTAGCATCCCGGACGAGGAGGCAAAGCGTTCACATGTGACGGCCTGTAAAGGGGTTAGCCTGCGGCGTGCCATGACCCTCTTCGCCAATCATGCGATAGTAGGTCACACATAGTGGCACATAGACAGCGATGTACCAGCAGGAGACAGAGCATGTTCGGATTCAGGCGTGACAAGCAGACGTTACCGTCAGCAGACACAGCGCTGCCCGGGCGCGAGACACCGATGCCGGTCACCGAGAACCATCGCATCACTGGCTTGCCGTTGCAGCCGCCCTGGCCAGCAGGCTGCGAGCAGGCAATGTTTGGTATGGGGTGTTTCTGGGGTGCCGAGCGGCGCTTCTGGCAGTTGCCCGGCGTGCGCATCACGGCCGTGGGTTATGCCGGTGGCTTCACACCGCACCCGGTGTATGACGAAGTGTGCAGTGGCGCCACGGGGCACAATGAAGTGGTGCTGGTCGTCTTCAACCCCGATGAGATCAGCTATCAACAGTTGCTCAAGTGCTTCTGGGAAAGCCACGATCCGACCCAGGGCATGCGCCAGGGCAATGATGTGGGTACGCAGTATCGTTCCGGCATCTACTGCTTTGACGCGGCCCAGCAGGCGCAGGCCGACGCGAGTCGTGAACAGTTTCAGGCAGCGCTGAGCCAGGCAGGGCGTGGTGAGATCACCACGGAGATTATCCCTGCGCCTCCGTTTTATTATGCTGAAACATTTCATCAGCAGTATCTGGACCGCAACCCCGGTGGGTATTGTGGTCTTGGCGGAACAGGTGTGTGTTTATGAGCAAGGCGTTTGTGCGTGACGACCTGGTTGAAGTGGGTCGCTCACCGGTGCATGGCAAGGGGTTGTTTGCCAGAAGGGATATTGCCGAGGGCACGTTGCTGGGTCTGTGCAGTGCGCGACCGGCACGCGAGGATGGTCCGCATGTGTTGTGGCTTGACGATGGCAAACAGCCCATGCGGGTCACCTGCGAATTGCGCTACATCAACCATGATCTCAAGCCGAATGTGGCGTACTACGAAGACCTCACAGTGGAAGCCCTGTGTAATATCCGCGCGGGGGAAGAGTTGTTGCATCACTACGGTGACGACTGGCAGTAAGGCAAGGAGGCTTGCTCAGAACGGCGCCGGTGAACTGAAGTGCAGCCACTCGCCGCTGGCCGGATGATGAAAGCCGAGCTTGCTGGCATGCAGATGCAGGCGCGGGCTGCGCGCCAGGACATCCGGCGGTGCATAGAGATCGCAGCCAAGGATGGCGTGACCGATTTCCTTCAGGTGAATGCGTAACTGGTGCGAGCGGCCGGTGACCGGCCGTAACAACAGGCGGCTGCGATGTTCCCCGGCATCGCGGCTGATTACCGTGTAGCGCGTCAGCGCCTGCTTGCCGCGCTCATGACAGATACGTTGCCGCGGCCGGTTGGCCCAGTCCGGCGCGATGGGGAGCGTAATCTCGCCCTGGTCTGCGTCCGGCAGGCCGTCAACATCCGCAATATATTCCTTTTCCACCTGTCGCTCCGCGAACGCTTTGTTGAGCACGCGCTGCGCTGCAATACCCACGGCAAACACCATCAGCCCGGAGGTATCCAGATCCAGACGATGTACCACCCGCGTCTCGGGTTCATCCTGTAACAGCCGATGGGCCGCCGAATCCCGATTTTCCGGGCCGCGACCGGGCACCGACAACAGAAAGGCCGGCTTTTCCACAACAATGCAGTGCGCATCCCGGTGCCGCACAATCAGGGGCTCGTGACACGCCGGTACGATGAAGTAGGGCGGTGCGTCCGGGGGCGGGGCCTCAGGCGTCATGTTTGCCAAACACCGCGTCATGCACATCGTTGTAGTGGCTGGCGAAGTGCACGGTAATCTTGTCGCGCAAATAATCCGGCAGTTCACTGTAATCACTGCGGTTGGCTTCCGGCAGGACCAGTTCCCGAATGCCGACGCGCCGTGCTGCAATGACTTTTTCCCGGATGCCGCCCACCGCGAGGACTTGCCCGGTGAGTGTCAGCTCGCCGGTCATTGCAATCTTGCGTTTGAGCGGCTTGTTACAGGCCAGCGACAGCAGGGCAGTGGCCATGGTGACACCGGCGCTGGGGCCATCCTTGGGCGTTGCCCCTTCCGGCACATGCAGATGCAGTGAGGCATCCTTGAACCAGTCAGGATCACCGCCGAAGTCGCTGATATGGCTGCTGACGAAGCTGTAGGCAATCTCACTGGATTCCCGCATCACATCCCCAAGCTGGCCGGTCTGGCGGAAGCCGCGGCTGTGATCATGAATCCGGCTGGCTTCCACCGACAGGGTGGCGCCGCCCATGGAGGTCCAGGCGAGGCCGGTGACCACGCCGACGCCACGTTGCGGCTTTTCGGCACGGAAGTGCGGCATGCCGAGAAAGGCCTCCAGGTTCTTGCCGCTAATGGCGATGCGGCGCTCGCCTTCCAGCAATTTCACCGTGGCCTTGCGCACGATCTTGTTGAGCTGCTTTTCCAGGTTGCGCACACCCGCCTCCCGGGCATAGCCCTCGATGACCTGACGCAGCGCTGCATCGGAAATGCTCAGCTGGTTCTTCTTGAGACCGGCGCGCTCCAGCGCACGGGGCCACAAATGCTGGCGCGCGATCAGCACCTTTTCATCGGTGATATACCCGGCCAGGCGGATGACTTCCATCCGGTCCAGCAACGGCGCCGGGATGGAATCCAGCGTGTTGGCGGTACAGATGAACAGCACCCGCGACAGGTCCATGCGCAGATCCAGATAGTGATCCAGAAACTGATGGTTCTGTTCCGGGTCCAGCACTTCCAGCAGAGCCGAAGCCGGATCGCCCTGGAAGGATTGCCCGAGCTTGTCGACTTCGTCCAGCATGATCACCGGATTGCTGCTGCCGCTGTCCTTCAAGGCCTGGGCCAGTTTGCCGGGCAGGGCGCCGATATAGGTGCGCCGGTGGCCCTTGATCTCTGCTTCATCACGCATGCCACCCAGGCTCAGGCGGTAGAACTGACGCCCCAGGGATTCCGCGATGGCGCGGCCGATGCTGGTCTTGCCCACGCCGGGAGGGCCGACCAGCAAAACGATAGCGCCACGCACTTCGCCGCGCATGGCACCGACGGCGAGAAATTCGATGATGCGGTCCTTGATGTCCGCCAGGCCGGCATGATGTGTTTCCAGCACCTCGCGGGCGTGCCCCAGATCCAGATTGTCCGGCGTGTAGTGCCCCCAGGGAATCTGGGTCAGCCAGTCGAGATAGTTCCGCGTGACGCCATACTCCGGCGAGCCGGTTTCGAGGATGGATAATTTGCGCAGTTCATCCTCGAACCGCGTCGCGACAGCATCGGGGAGTGTCAGAGGCTTCGTGCGTTCCCGAAAGGCTTCAATGTCGGCGGTGCGGTCGTCCTTGGCCAGACCCAGCTCTTTCTGAATGATCTTGAGCTGCTCGCGCAGGAAAAACTGGCGCTGCTGGTTGCTGATCTTCTCGTTGACCTGTTCGTTGATGCTGCCCTGCAGTCGTGCGACTTCGACTTCTTTCTTCAGCAGCACCAGCACTTTTTCCATGCGCTTGAGCAGCGGAATGGTATCCAGCACGGTTTGCAGTTCATCGCCGCTCGCAGTGGTCAGCGCCGCCGCGAAATCGGTCAGCGGCGAGGGCTCCCGGGGGCTGAAGTTCTGCAAGTAGGCTTTCAGGCCCTCGTTATACAGCGGATTCAGGGGCAGCAATTCCTTGATGGTGTTGATGATCGCCAGCGCATAGGCCTTGACGTCATCCCGCTTGGCCTCCGCCGGGTCGGCCTCGGGATATTCCACCTCCACCAGGTAGGGCGCCTTGCGGCTGAGCCAGCCGGTGATGCGGAAGCGCGAGATGCCTTGCACCATCAATTGCAGGGTGCCGTCTTCGGAGGCGGCATTATGGATGCGCACCAGGCAACCGTACTCTGGCAGATTGTCGGGCAGCTTCCCGGAAAGGTCATCCGGCTCGGCGGACACCTGCTCGCCGTCACCGGTATAGATCAGCCCCAACGCATGGTGGGGTGTCTGGCTGACACGCTCTACCGTGCCCTGCCAGGCCTCCTGCGGAAACAGCACAGGCTGTACCAGGCCGGGCATGAAAGGGCGCTGGTGGACCGGCAGCAGGTAAATGCGCTGCGGGCGTGCCTGGTCCGGCACGATCAGGGAATGCGATGGGGAGGCGTCGGTGTGATGGTTGCCATTACCGTTGTTGCTGTCCTGAGTCTCGTCGTCTTCGCGCATGCGTGTTATCCATACCGGGGATATGTACCGACAGAGATGGCGATTGCGTGACAGAATTCAAGAGCAGGGCAGCGCAGTCAACTGCTGCACGAGGACAGATTACCCGGCCTCGATGATCAGCAGATCGGCACTGGCGGGCTTGGGATTGGCCGTACGCCGCTCGATCACTCGGGCATTGAGCTTTTCCTGGCACAGCTCGGCCAGCGCATAGAAGGGCGCCCGGCCGGGATCGGCAATGATGATGCGCTGCACACCCGCCTTGAGCGCCCGGCGAATCAGCTTGAAGAGCACCGGGGTCAACTCATCCCAGAAGCAGATGTCGGCGCCCGTGATGGTCTCCACGCCCTGGAGTTTCCTGCTCGTCAGCTTTTCGAAGCGGCAGCGTAGCGGTGTGATGTCAACGCAGTTGAGTGCCGCGTGCAGGGTGAGGTAGGGCAGGACATCGGGATCGGCATCTACCCCGGTGACCTGCACATCGAGGCGTTTGGCAGCGTAGATGCCGAGAATGCCCCAGCCGCATCCGATATCCATCAGATGGCTGCCCTTTGCCGGCGGTTTGCGCTTGAGATAATCCATCACCACATAGCTGGAATTCCACACCTTGTGGCCGTGAATCGATGGCGTATGGCTGGCTTTCTTGAGGCGCCGTATTTCCTTGTGTCCGTTCTGCAGAATGGTAATGCCCCGGGTCTTGATCTCATGGGTCTTTCTGGCCGCCATGCGGGGCTCCCTGTCAGAAGTGGACTACGAGTGTGTTCATGAAAATGAGAACCTTACGAACTCGACAGGCATTGTTCAACCGGAATCTGGTGCAATGTGTTTTTCTGACCTGCATGCCATAATGCGCGGGCTTTACATCGCGGGGAGCACCACTTGGGCGGATTGAGAGACAACGTCATCCTTGGCAGGCAGGCAGTCAGCAGCCTGTTCGCCGGACGTGGCCGCTATGTGCGTGCGCTGACCACCTTGGCTGAAGTATTGGCGATCTATGGGCGCGGCAAGGCCTCAGGCTCTCACGATCTGATGGACCAGCATGCCCGCGCCGCTGAACGTGTGGCGCGCCTGTGTCGTCATAATGGTGCAACATGGGTCAAGGCGGCGCAGTTTTTCAGTTGCCGACCGGACATATTGCCGCAGCCTTACATTGATGCGCTGGCGCCGTTCCAGAACGAAGCCCCTGCACTGCATTTCGATCAACTCAAGCCGGTACTGATTGCCGCATTCGGCAAGGACTGGACGCAGCGCTTCACCGCATTTGATCTGGTGCCAGCGGCCACCGCCTCGATTGCCCAGGTCCATCGCGCCACGCTGGTCAGCGGCGAAGACGTGGCAGTGAAGATCCGCATGCCGGATGTCGCCAGACTGTTTGAACAGGACAGCCGGATATTTCGTTTGCTGGCGCGGCTGCTGGCGCCACTGGTGCGAGAGCTGGATGTGGTGCAGATTACCGAACAGCTGTTGACGATGACCGCAACGGAACTGGATTTTCGCAATGAGGCGGAAAACCTGCGCCGGTTTGCGCGACAGCCGCACCCGCCGGGCATTGCCGTGCCGCCTTTGTTTGACGCCCTCAGCGGTGAACAAGTCCTCGTCACTGGCTGGGTGCCCGGGCATCGTCTGCGCGAGTACCTTGACGCGCATCCGGAGCAGGCGGCACCGCTACTGAATCGCCTGTTCGCCAGCTACTTGCAACAAGTGACCCGCTTCGGCATCTATCAGGCGGACCCGCATCCCGGCAACTTTATCGTCGACGAAGCGGGCTGTATCACCATTCTGGATTACGGCGTAATCGGTCGGCTGACACCGGATGAAGTACGGCGCTATTCACGACTTCTCTACGGGCTGATGGGGTTCGAAGGAGACGTCGACGCGGCTGAACTGTTTCGCCAGGCCGGGTTCGTGGGCGGCAACGCGCAAACCCTGCAAGCGTTATCGCAGTATGTCCTGACCGACAAGCTCAAGAACGAGCATCCGGTTCAGGCGGTGCAGGCCCTGCTGGATGCATTACGTGCTGAAAAGATACAGATACCGGATTCGTATATCGGTATTTCCCGTGTCCTCATCACACTGGGCGGCTTCCTGATGGCCTACAAGGTGCCCTTCGACTGGACGCCGCCGGAGCGGCGCGCCGTCGGCTGATTTACTGACGCTCTGCCATGCTCTCTTCAGCAAGACCCTCTTGCTGCAACCAGAATGCACCCAGCGCCATGGCTGTATCACGCGGCGCCTCCACCATCGGCGCATGGCCGATACCCGGCAGCATGATTTTCCGGCTGTTTGGCAAGTACTCGATAAAGCGGTCGGCATTCTCATTGCTCAGCAACCGATCCTGATCTCCCCAGATCACCAGCGCCGGATTGTTGATGCTCGCCAGCACGGCGCCATCGTCTTCTCCGCGTGCCATGGCAGGGTCTTCACCCAGGTCCGCCCAGACCTTGTCCATCCGCGCCGCATTGGCCGCTTTCTTCTCACCCATGACCCGCACGAAGAAATCCGGCAGCCAGGGCGGCTCCGCCATGGCCCACTTCAGCGTCTCCCGGAAATCCGCCACATCCCGGGGAATCAACGGATTACCGCCGTCGGATATCAACGCCAGGAATTCAGGCGTTTGCAGGGTGAGCCCCGCCGCATTGACGAGACCCAGTGTGCGCACACGCGTCGGCGCCAGACGCGCCATTTCCAGACTGATGGCGCCGCCCATGGAGTTGCCGGCCACATGAAACGCCTCAACGTCCAATGCGGACATCAGGCTCAGCAGTCGCCGCGCTTGTGCCTCAAGGCGGTAATCGGTGTCCGTATCACCGCTGCTGGCGCCATGCCCGGGCAGATCCGGTACGACGAAAAGAAAGTCGTGCTTGAGCTCGATAATCATCCGCAGCCAGTTGCTGCTGTCGGCGCCGAAGCCGTGCACCAGCAACACCACCGGACGTTGATCGGTATCCCGATTGCTGTGAAAGCCCTTGGTCGCCAGATAGTGCCAGTCTACGGCAGCATCATCGGTACGGGCCGGCAGGGTCAGTGTATGCCCGGCCAACTGCGCCCGGCTGGTCTCGGCCCGCAGGCCGGTATCGTAGGCAATCTGTGCCAGGTTGCCACAGCCGCTCAGCAGGGTGGTGGTGGTGGCAACAAGTAGCAATAGTGATCGAATCATGATGTTCCCCCCTTGAGGACAGGTGCGAGCATACACCTGTTCTTGTGGTCTTAAAAAACTCATCGCGGATTGAGTGTGGGGCTCTTTTGCAGGTGGGTCACCCTCCAGCGAGTACGCGTTGAGCCGGGGTATGCCCTTCCGGGACCGCTCAAGCCGTCCCTGGTCGCTCGCGCTTTGGCCATCCCTGGCCAAAGAGGTCCCTCCAGGGCATACCCCGACTCAACGCTGGCAGGAAATTCTGAGTTCGGTGGTTTGCCTCAACTTTCTGTAGGAACAAAACCGGCAGTTGGCTTCGAGTTTATTAGTCAGGCTGAGCGTGGCGGCCCTCGGGGGGCGGGAAAGGTTTTCAGGACTGTTTGAGGCAGGATGCCGAAACCAAGCCCCCAGGGGTGAGACAAGCGTGTTGCGACGCATGCGTCGCGCGCAGTCGAACGCACGGCATCTGTGATGGCGGGCCGGACCCGGAGGGGGGGGGGCAACGGCGTGTTCTGAAAACCTTTCCCGCCCCCCGAGGGCCACAACCACCAAACCCACCCAGAATGGCAAACGCCCGAACGAATAACCAGGCACAAAAAAGACCGCACGAGGCGGCCTTTTGTGTCTGCCCCGGGAAGGCAGATGTATATCTGGTCGGAGTAGCAGGATTCGAACCTGCGACCCCTACGTCCCGAACGTAGTGCTCTACCAGGCTGAGCTATACTCCGAAGCGGTGGGCATTCTATCAATATTTACGTCGATTGCCAGCCTTTCTGTATAATCCGCCGCCATGACACAGCCCCCCGTTGATACCCGGTTCGAACACCCGCTGGCCCGCCTCACGCTGCGCCGCTACCCGCGCCTGCGCAATGAAACACTGCGCGCCTGGGACGGCGCCGACCTCTACCTGCTGGACGAGTACAGCAATCTCGGCGCGGCCGCGTCAGGCGCGCCGCTGGTACTCAATGACCAGTGCGGGGCGCTAGCGCTGTCTTTGCGCGCTGCCTCGAGACCGGAGCAGGATGGCGGCGACGTCTACAGCAGCGGAGACTCCTGGCTGGCGCGGGCCGCCTTGCAGGCCAACGCCAGGGACAATGAGATGGATCTCCCCGATGACCGCTGGCGCTGGCCGCTGGAGGCATGGCCGGAGACCCCATCGGTGGTCCTGATTCGCGTGCCCAAGCAGATGGCGTTATTGGAAGCACAGCTCAGTCGGCTGGGCAGTATGGCACCGGGGACGCCCGTATTACTGGCCTGGATGGACAAGCATCTGCCGGGTGGGCTGGTCGACCGGGTGCGGCATTATCTGGGCCCGCTGACCCTGCTGCGCGGTCGCCACAAGGCGCATGGATTACGTGCCGAAGTGCCGGCGCATCCGGTGCCAAAGGCGTCGTATCCGACTCGTGTGGCCGTGCGGGAGCAGGACTGGTCGTTGACGGTGCATGCCGGGGTGTTTGCCCAGCAGCAGCTGGATATCGGAGCCCGGTTGTTCATGGCCTCGGTGCCTCGCGGGGTTACCGGGCCGATTGCGGACCTGGGCTGTGGCAACGGGGTGATTGGTATGACCGCCGCGCAGCGCAATCCCGGGGTGCCCGTGACGTTCTGTGATGAGTCCTGGCTTGCCGTGGAAAGTGCCCGCGACAATATGCAGCGATATCTGCCTGAGGAAACGGCTCACTTTCATCTGGGTAACGGGCTGTCCGGTTTGGCTGAGGGGCCTGAGCGCTTTGCGCTGATCCTGCTGAATCCGCCGTTTCACCGCGGGCATGCGGTGGACGATCGCGTGGCCAGAATGCTGTTTCGGCAGGCTGCGCAGCGGTTGCTGCCGGGTGGGGTGTTGCAGGTGATCGGTAACCGGCACCTGCGTTACGACAGCATCCTGCAGCGGCATTTCGCGCAAGTGCGGCAGATCGGCGGCGATAGTCGTTTCGTGATACTCGCCGCCAGTGATCCGAAGCCTGTCTGAATCAGGGTTCAGAGGTCAGGGTTCAGACGTCAGAGTGCGATATCGCTGAAGCTGATAACGCGGGGGTGAGCGCTCTGGTCGCGCAAGGTATTGTCGCGATCCAGCAGTGTGGTGCGCATGCCGGCAGCGCGCGCTGCGTCCAACTCGGCGGGGATATCTGACAGGAACAGCGTCAGCTCGGCCGGGATGCCGATGGCTTCGGCAATCTTGCGGTAGCTGTCTGCGTCCTGTTTCGGACCGGTGGTGGTATCGAAGTAGCCCGTGAACAACGGGGTCAGATCGCCAGCCTCGCTGTAGCCAAAGAACAGCTTCTGCGCGGCAATCGAGCCGGACGAGTACACATGCAGGGCGATGCCTTGCTGGTGCCAGCGCCGCAACACGTCAGCCACGTCCGGGTAGACGTGGGCCTGATAGTCACCGTTTTCATAGCCTTGTCGCCAGACCATACCCTGAAGTGCCTTGAGCGGGGTGGCCTTGCGATCCTCGACAATCCACTGCTGCAGAATGCGGTTGGCCGCTTCCGGGCTTTCTATCGGCGTATTGGTCAGGGCGGCCAGCGCATCAATCTGCGTTTTCACCGCTGAGTGCTGCCAGTGCGTAGCGAGAAAGCCGGGCAGTTTGTCTGCGGCGTAGGGAAACAGCACATCCTTGACGAAGGAGATGCTGCTGGTGGTCCCTTCGATGTCTGTGACGATGGCTCGAATGGTCAATTTTCCAGCCTCGGAAACTGGCTGGCGATATCGCTGCCGGTAAAGTTGGCGACCCAGCCGTCCGGGTTATTGAACAAGCGGATGGCAATGAAAGAGGGGTTGGGGCCCATATCGAACCAGTGGGGCGTGTTGGCAGGTACGGAAATCAGATCGCCCTGTTCGCACAGCACCTCGTAAACCTTGTCGTCGATATGCAGGCTGAAGAGGCCGCTGCCGGCGACAAAGAAGCGCACTTCATCTTCGCTGTGCCGATGTTCGTCCAGAAACTTCTGCCGCAGGGTAGCCTTGTCCGGGTGGTCTGCATTGAGGCTGATGACATCGACGGTCTGATAACCCTGCTCTGAAATCAGGCGGTCGATATCAGCACGATATGCCTCAATAACCTCGTCCTGGCTGGCACCGGGCGCGAGCGGCTGATCGGTTTTCCAGCGCTCGAAGAGCACCCCGGCTGTGGCCAGAATGCCGGCAATATCCGCATGGTCATTGCTTTCCTGCTGCGGTGTGTCGGGGGACTGGTCAGCGTAGACGCGTATCCGGCTCATAAAGAATTCTCGCTTTGGTGTGTGTTACGTTCTGGTGCCCAGCATACGTCGCTGGACGGTCACCGAAAACAGAAACTCCAGCGCTTCAAGTTGACGATAACAGGCTGCCATGGAGTCCGCCCAGGTGTACACCCCGTGCCCGCGGATCAGGTAGGCGTGTGTGATGCGTCCCGCGTCCATGGCCGCATCGACCTCAGCGGCCAGTGCATCGATATCCTGGGTGTTATCGAACACCGGGATTTCAAGGCGGCTTTCGTGAGTCGTGATGCCGGTGAACGCCTTGAGCAGTTCATAGCCTTCCAGTACCAGCGTGGCCTCCTGCGGGTAGTGCATGGTCAGCACCGTACTGGCGGGGGAGTGCGTGTGCAGCACGGCGGCCGCGCCTGGCAAGCGCCGGTAAAGTTGCGTGTGCAGCCCGGTTTCCGCGGAGGGCTTACCCTCGCTGGCTGGTGTGCCATCCATGCCGACGACCATGATGTCCGCTTCGGTCAACAGGCCCTTGTCGCGCCCGGAAACGGTCACGGCGCAGAAGCGATCGTTGAGGCGCATGGAATAGTTGCTGCTGGTAGCCGGTGACCAGCCATGGTCGTAAATACGCACGCCGGTGGCCGCGATGCTGCGCGCGGCGGCGCGAAAATCACTGGAGGACCAGGGGCGGGCAGGGCTGCCGTGAGGATTGCCGGGGGCTGTCATGCAGAAACCTCATTGAGATGAGCCGCCATTTTATCAGCGTCAGGGCGGTGTATCACGCCGCGTTCGGTGACAATGGCGGTGATCAGCGCGGCCGGCGTGACATCAAATGCCGGGTTGGCAACGTGGACGTCCGCCGGCGCAATGATATTGCCCTGCAGGCCGCGCACTTCGTTGCCCGGGCGTTCCTCGATCTCGATGGCCGCGCCGGATGCCAGCTGGGGATCAATCGTTGACAGGGGTGCCGCGACGATAAAGGGCAGGCCATGATGGCGCGCCAGTACGGCCAGTGAATAGGTGCCGATCTTGTTGGCGGTATCACCGTTGGCCGTGATGCGGTCGGCACCGACAATCACCGCCTGAACGCGCCCCTGTTGCATCAGGTGGCCGGCCGCGCTGTCCACGACCAGGGTGACCGGAATCTGTTCCTGCATCAGTTCCCAGCTGGTCAGGCGGCTGCCTTGCATCCAGGGGCGTGTTTCCCCGGCGTAGACGCCACTGATCCGTCCTGCTGCCCAGGCCGAGCGAATCACTCCCAATGCGGTGCCGTGACCGCCGGTGGCGAGGGCGCCGGTATTGCAATGGGTGTAAATGCAGCCCCCTTCCGGTAACAGCGGCACGCCAAAGTCGGCCAGGCGCCGGTTCATCGCCTGATCTGCGGTATGAATGTCGCAGGCGCACTGCTCCAGCGCGGCGATCAGGGGCTGGCCCTGGAGGGTTGCGGCGTTCTCTTGCATGCGACGCAGGGCCCAGAACAGATTGACGGCCGTGGGGCGGCTGGCCGCAAGCACGGCAAAGGCGTCGGCCAGGGTCGCAGCGCTGGCAGCAGCATCGAGACGGCGCGCCTCAAGGACCACGCCGTAGGCGGCAGCAATCCCGATTGCCGGGGCGCCGCGCACCACCATGTCGCGAATGGCCTCGGCGACTTCAGCGGCGGTGTGCAGCGTAATCCAGTGGGTCTGGCCAGGCAGCAGGCGCTGATCGAGCAGCGAAAGAGCGTTGCCGTGCCAGCGGATGGCGGGGCTCGTGATGTCAGGCATGCGTTTTCTCCCGCTGCAGTGGGTCAGCGTTCGCGTTCATCGTCAGAAAGTTCGGGGGCAGGGTAGACAAGCGGGGTACGCTTATACCGACGGCGTATCCAGTTGATGCTGTCATAGACCGCGCGACGGCGGATGATAGCGCGTTCCAGACGGTATTTCCCGGGGAATGTACTGACGCCGAGCCCCAGCAGAATGGTCAACAGGCCTTGCCCCGGCAGGAACAGCAGTATCAACCCCAACAGCACGAGTGTCAGCCCCAGCAGGTTGCGCGCCACCCAGATCAGTGAATGCATCAGCGTGCTGCGCAGGCGCGGTTTGCGCGGCGCCACGAAATAATCCGCCGGCATGTGGATGATCAGCCAGGGGATCAGCACCATAGATGCCAGACCCAGCGCAATGCCGCTACCGACCAGCCAGGGCGTCCAGGCCGAGACTGTGTCCCACAGGCCCTGCGGCACTGCTTGCAACGCCGCCGGCGGTGATGTGTTCAAAAGGGTTGCTCCTGTCCAGTCAAATGCCGCGTATCTCGGGCAGAGGCAATCATGACAGCGCTGTACCTGTCTTAACAATACGTCTTCACAGCACCCAGCCATTGTTAACGGTATGGATGTCGAGCGATTATTCGATGACCGGCGCCATCACGGAACAACCCGACACCATCACGGAACAAGGAGACACGATGCACTGGATTCTGTTTGCCCTCGCTATCATCCTCGCACTGGCCGCTTACGCACTGTGGCTGTGGCGACGGGTCTGGCAGCGGGCCCGCGCCGATGAACAGCGGCGCCATGCCGGGCAGGACGCGTTGCTGGATCAGATGGAGATCATGTGCCGTGCGGTGCTCCAGCAGCAGATGAATCTCACCGAGGGCGCATTACGCCTGGCATCGTTGCTCGACAAACTGAGAGAGCGCCCGCCGCACCCGCTGGACCTGGGACCGATCCATCAACTGGCGGACAGCGCAGCTGCCTTTGCCATCGGTGCCGAGCGTGACGCACTGCCCCGGGAGGAGCGGCGGCGGCAGGACAGCGCACGGCAAGCATTGGAAGCAGAACAGGAAGAGGCGGTCGTTGCTTCCGTCACTCGCTTGTTGGCGGCGTTGCCCGAATGGCGTCTGCACAGGCAGTTGGGTGCCTGAGGCCGCGTTTGCTATGACCCTGCAGACTGGTGGGCCGCATCCTCCGGCCAACGGCGCGCGGGCTTGTCGCTGGGCCGCGCATCCGTGATGGCTTTACAATGCGCGCCCAGACAAGAGATCAGGACTGTTGCATGACCGACTATGCTATCCGGATGGCATTCCCTGCCTCCCCGCGCCTCGAAGAGAATCTGCGTCACTTCATCAGCCAAGCCGACGCCGAGCCGGAAACCGCACACCTTGCGTTGCTGGAAGCCGTGGGTGAGGACTTCGTCAGTGACCTGCTGGCCGCTTTTTTTGACGGGCCTATCGACGCGGTTGGCGCCGAGGGCAGCGTGGTCAGCATGATTCACAAGGGGGTGAAGGTCATCAACAAGGCCGCCAGAGCGTTGCTGCGCAGCTTGCTGGGCAAGACCGGCGTCGCGGAGCAGGGCGCATTGGCCGCGCATTTTCGCAGCCTGATGTGCGAGCAGGAGGGTCAGCTGTATATGGCATTCCCGCTTGACGGCACTGCCGGAGATCAACTGGTCACCACGTTCCGGGATTTTCTGGCAGGCCAGGCAGGTCAGACGCCGAAGCTGGTCGAGAGCCTGAAGGCGGTCTGTGACGGGGCGCTGGTATATTTTCTGGACGCACTGGTTGCCTGTGTACCGCTGAATGCCTTCAATCGCGGCATGGTGGCGACTGCGCGCGGTACGATTCGCAAGGCGGCGTATATGGCGATCGAGAAAGGATTGCCCGCGATGGGGCGTGAGCAGAAGGAACCGGTGGTGCTGCACTTTCAGAACATGCTGTCCGGGGCGGGCTGAACAGGCGCTCGATGCTCCGATAGTCAGGTCTGGCGGCCAGACCTGACTATCGGGCTGGCAGTCATGCCTTTTTCGCTACTGCTTTCTTGCGTGCGGCTGCCTTTTTCTTTGCAGGGGCTTTCTTTGCTGCTGCTTTCTTTGCGGGTGCTTTTTTGGCTGCAGCCTTCTTCGCCGCTTTGGCAGGTGCTTTACCTGCGGCTTTCACTGGCGGTTTGGCCTTCTTCTCGATCTCACGGGCCCGTTTCTCCAGGTCCTTTTCATACTGGCTGATGACCTTGGCCAGGCTGTGAGCTTGCTTGGCTGTGGCCTTCAGCACACGGACTTCGGCTTCGAGCAGCCGCTTGCGGGTCTCGGATTCGCTGACCCGGTGACGCGCATCCTCGACGCTCTTGCGCGCACGATCGAGCTGCTTCTTGAGGTTGGCGTTGGCCTTGTCGCGGTATTCTGACTGGATGTTCTCCAGGTTGCCGAGGTTCTCGCGCTGACGCTGGATTTCCTGGCTGACACGCTCGCGTGCCTTTTCCAGCTGTTGCTCAAGCGATGAGACCTTTTTTTCCCTTTCCTGATCGAAACGCTCTGCGAGCTTGCGGATCTGCGCCTGCAGTTCATCTACGCGATCTTTAACCTTCTTTGCAGCCATGGATGACTCCCTACCTTATCTACGTGGATGACGCGGCGCACGGAGAGGACGCGTCGTAATCACTTTATGCCACAAATCCAGGCTCGACAACACAGTCTATTGTTGTGTTGATGTTCCAGCCGGACCCGCTGAGGTAGACTGCTGTGACGTACATCCTGTCCAGGTGAGGAAGTCCATGCCGGTTAACTTTGATGGCAAGTTGGTTATCGCTACCAGCTCCCGCGCGCTGTTCGATCTGCAGGAGAGCCACCGCGTTTACGAAGAGCAGGGGCTTGAGGCCTATCAGGAGTATCAGGTTGCGCATGAGGATGAGGTGCTCGCGCCCGGCGATGCCTTTCCGCTGGTGCAGAAGCTGCTGGCCATCAACAGCCGTCTGGCGACACCCCGGGTCGAGGTCATCCTGTTATCCCGTAACAGCTCCGACACGGGCCTGAGGGTCTTCAACTCCATCGAACATTACGGGTTGCCGATCATCCGGGCGGCCTTTGCTGGCGGGGCCAGCCCGCACCGCTATGTGTCAGCCTTCGGCGCGCATCTGTTTCTTTCCACCCACGCTGAGGATGTGCGTGGCGCCCTGGATGCCGGGTTCGCCGCCGCCACGATCCTCTCGGGCAATGCCCAGGCTCGGGACGGCGATCAGTTACGCATTGCCTTCGATGGCGACGCCGTGCTGTTCTCGGACGAGTCCGAACGCATCTTCCAGACCGGTGGGCTGGAGGCGTTCACCGCCAATGAAAGACGCAGCGCCCGGGAGCCGCTCTCCGGCGGGCCCTTCAAGGGCTTTCTCCATGCCTTGCATAAATTGCAGCAGGAATTCAGCCAGGACGACTGCCCTATCCGCACGGCGCTGGTCACGGCGCGGTCGGCGCCGACGCATGAACGGGTAGTGCGCACATTACGGGCCTGGGATGTCCGCATCGACGAAAGCCTCTTCCTCGGCGGACTGGACAAGGGGGTGTTTCTGGATAACTTCGGCGCGGACGTGTTCTTTGACGACCAGCAGGGGCATTGTATCTCCGCCGCACGTCATGTTGCGGCGGGCCATGTGCCCCACGGTGTCAGCAATGAAGCACTGAGCAATGAAGGTAAAGGCTGAACTGGTATCTTTTATACCCCGGACGCATACTGGGCACCTGTCTTATAACCGATCGGCAGGAGCATCAGGATGAAACTGCAGCAACTGCGCTACGCCTGGGAAGTCGCCAGACACGAGCTGAATGTCTCCGCCACTGCCCAGTCTCTTTATACCTCCCAGCCCGGCATCAGCAAGCAGATCAAGATGCTGGAAGAAGAGCTGGGGGTCATCATATTTGCCCGCGCCGGCAAGCATCTCACCCATGTCACCCCGGTGGGGCAGCAGATACTGCACAAGGTCGGTGAGATTCTGCAGCATGTCGAGGCCATTCGCCGGGTGTCCCAGGAGTACCGGGACGAGGGCACGGGCGAGTTGCGCATTGCCACCACCCATACGCAGGCCCGGTATGCGCTGCCGCCGGTCATTCACCAGTTTACCGAGCGCTTTCCCGCCGTGTCCCTGCATATGCACCAGGGGACGCCAACCCAGATTGCCGAGCTGGCCGCCCACGGTGAGGTGGATTTCGCCATCGCGACTGAGTCACTGGGGTTGTTTTCGGACCTGGTGATGATGCCCTGTTACCACTGGAACCGGACGGTGATCGTGCTCAAGGATCATCCCCTGGCACAGACCGAGCGGCTGACCATCGAGCAGCTGGCCAAGTATCCGCTGGTCACTTATGTGTTTGGTTTTACCGGGCGCAGCAAGCTTGACGAAGCGTTCCGCCAGAAGAATCTGAACCCCAGGGTCGTCTTTACGGCGGCGGATGCCGATGTCATCAAGACTTATGTGCGGCTGGGCATGGGGGTGGGGATCGTGGCGCATATGGCGGTGGACCCGGTGCAGGATGCCGATCTGGTGAAGCTTGATGCCAGCCATCTGTTCGAGGCCAGCACCACGCACATCGGTTTTCACCGCAGCGCCATGCTGCGCGGCTACATGTACGAGTTCATGCGCGCCTTCGCCCCCCATCTGACTCGCGAGCGGGTCGATCAGGCTGTGGGGTGCCACAGCCGCGATGAGGTGGCAAAGCTGTTCGCCAGTATCGAGTTGCCGATCCTGTAGCCCGGGGCTCAGGAGATGTTGGTAACGTGCAACCCGCACTCTTTCTTCGTGGCCTCTTCCCACCACCAGCGCCCCTCACGTTCGTGCTGACCGGGCAGGACAGGGCGGGTGCAGGGCTCACAGCCGATAGACACGAAGCCCTGTTCGTGTAGCGGGTTGTAAGGCACCTCGTTGCCACGGATATAGTCCCAGACCCGCTGTGAAGACCAGTTGGCCAGCGGGTTGAACTTGATCAACTGCTGGCCTGGCGCGGCCAGCGCCGTATCCGCCTGTACCAGCGGGATTTCGGCGCGGGTCGGGGACTGGTCCTTGCGTTGACCGGTGATCCAGGCATCCAGTGTTGCCAGTTTGCGTTTCAGCGGCTCAACCTTGCGAATACCGCAGCACTCGCCATGGTCGTCCTGGTAGAAGCTGAACAGGCCTTTCTCACGCACCAGGCGTTCTACCCGGGTGGCGTCGGGAAACATGACCTCGATATCAATACCGTAATGGTTGCGCACTTTCTCTATAAAGGCGTAGGTCTGTGCGTGCAGCCGCCCGGTATCCAGCGTAAACACCTGCACCTGTTTGCCTGCCTGCTTGAGGCGCATGGCAAGATCAATCAACACCACGTCCTCCGCACCACTGAAGGAAATGGCGATGCGCTCGAAGCGCTCAAACGCCTCTTCCAGTAACTGGCGCGGGGACGCCTTTTGCAGGGCGTCATTCCACTCGGCGATGGCCTGGTCGGTCAGGGGGGGCTGTGCGGTCTGGGTCATGGCAACACGATATCGGCTTTGCTCAGGGACCGGCAGTCTAGCAGCGCGCGGCAGCGGTCTGAACCATTGTCTGGTTCTAAGGTTATAACCAGACCCGGCCTGACGGCCACGCGAAGCGGTTGTAATCAGGCGGTGCTGAGGCTAAATTGTCGCCGCCACCACAGCCGTGGTGCTACGCAAACTGTCAGGGGAAGCTCGTGGATATCGTCTGTCTCGACCTGGAAGGGGTCCTGGTACCGGAAATCTGGATCAACTTTGCCGAACGCACTGGTATCGACGCCCTGCGTGCAACGACCCGGGATATCCCGGATTACGATGTGCTGATGAAGCAGCGCCTGGCGATTCTGGACGAGCATGGCTACGGCTTGCCGGATATTCAGGCGGTGATTGGCGAGATGGGCCCGCTGGAAGGCGCCCGGGAATTCGTTGACTGGTTGCGCGAGCGATTCCAGGTAATCATCCTTTCCGATACCTTCTATGAGTTCGCCCAGCCGCTGATGCGGCAGTTGGGATGGCCGACGCTGTTGTGCCACAAACTCGAAGTGAATGCGGAAGGGCGCATCACCGACTACAAATTGCGCCAGAAAGACCCCAAGCGCATGTCGGTCAAGGCACTGCATGGCCTGAACTATCGGGTCATCGCAGCGGGTGATTCCTACAATGACACGACCATGCTGGCCGAAGCGGACGCCGGTATTCTGCTGCATGCACCGCAAAACGTGATTGATGAATTCCCGCAGTTCCCGGCGGTGCACAGCTACGAAGACCTCAAGCAGGAAATCCTCAAGGCCGTTGCCGCCTTCTGACGCGAGCCTTGCCGCGCGGCCCCGTGAACTCAGGCTCCGGGTGCCGGCGGCGAGGCGCTGAGCGCTGCCATCAGTTTTTCAACCTTGAACAGACTCTCCCGGTATTCCTGCTCGGGGTCCGAGTCGTGCACGATGCCGCCGCCGCCATGGCAGATGATCTCGCCGGCCTGGCTTTGCAGCGTGCGGATCAGAATGTTGGAGTCGAAGTCCCCGTTGGCTTTCTGCCAGAACAGGCTGCCGCAATAGAAGCCGCGCGGTGAACCTTCCAGCTCGGTAATGATCTGCATCGCGCGCCGTTTCGGTGCGCCGGTGATGGACCCGCCGGGGAAGCAGGCCAGCAACGCGGCCAGTGGCGTTACGTCCGGGCGCAGCTCGGCGGTCACGGTAGACACCAGGTGCTGCACATTGGAGAAGCGGCGCAGCTCGAACAGAGGCGCAGCCCTGACACTGCCCGGCACGGCCACCTGCCCCAGATCATTGCGCAGCAGGTCCACAATCATCAGGTTTTCCGCGCGATCCTTCTCGCTGGCCAGCAATGTGCGTCCGAATGCCGCGTCTTCATGCGGGCTGTCACCACGGGGCTGGCTGCCCTTTATGGGCTCGGTCACCATTTTGCCCTGACGAATGGACAGAAAACGCTCCGGGGATACCCCGAAAACCTGCCCCTCGCCATAGTCCATAAAGCAGGCGTGCGGGGCAGGGTGGGCGGCCAGCAAGCGGCGCCAGCCCGCCCAGGGCGAGCCGGTGAAACGGGCCCGGAAACGCTGGGCCAGATTCACCTGGTAACAGTCGCCGGCGGCGAGATAGGTCTGAATGCGAGCCATCGCGGACAGGTATTGATCCCGAGACCAGTCTGCCTGGAACGGCTGGGCCAACCGGAAATCATCACTGCCGGTTTCGCCAAGGGCGTCGTCAGTATGGGTGTAAATATGTACGACGGCGGTGGGGAGCGGGGTAGGGCGCGCGCAGTCAGGTGCGTGCAGGCCCCGGGCGGCTTCATAGCTGATCAGGCCTATGGCCATGCTTTCCGGATGCAGGGCCAGCAAGGCCTGCACTTGCTGCGGCAAGGTGCGAAGGCCAGCGACGTCATCTGCCGTAATACGCAGGGTGGCCACAGGGGTACGGCACACATGCCAGCGTTGACCGTCATGAAACGCGGCGCTGGGCAGTGTCGTGCGGGCCGGTGTTACGTGTGGCATCAGAAAGCGGGGCCTGGCGTCGGGAAGAGCGCATTCTACTCCCGGCAAGAGCTGGCTGCGAGTGCGCTCGTGCGTGGGGGTCTCCTGTTACGTAATGTAACCCGGGCAGGAGCATGACCCGACGAACGGTTGTCTTTTATATCTGGAATTTTGCCGGGCGAAAGTAATTATATTCATATATATCAAAGAGTTGTGGATTTATTCGGGGTATGCTGGAAAATTTGCCGGCGGACTGTCGATTTTGTATCTGAAGTGTTAACTTTATTCGGCCCGTCAGCGAGGCTGGGGGGATGAAGCCATAACAATAAGCGTTGTGCACACGCGATGGAGATAATAATGATGAAGAATTTCAGGAAACTTGCTCTCGTTTCAGCTATTGCCGCCATGCCGATGACCGGCTTTGCCATGCAGGCGATGGATGACGAAGCGTTGTCCGGGGTAACAGGTCAGGACGGTATTCGTATCGGCCTGCAGCTTGACGCTACACTGAACGTCGGTATCGAAGATACTGACGGCCATGCCTCCGCGCCGGATGCGGGTATGATCCTGCTGGTTGGCCACGCCCTCAACGGTACCGTGAATCTGGATATTGATGCCGGTACCAACGCTAACGGCAGCGTGCTGCGCATTGGCGTCGAGATCCCGACGCTGACGCTGGAAACCGGGGATATCTACGTTGTTGCCGGTACTGATGGCACCGACGTTGACGCGGGTCTGGCCAACGTCGCTGCACTGGCTGCTGCGGCTGATCCGGCTGACGCACTGATCGAGAACGTGTCGATTACCCTGAACGATCTGAGCCTGGGTATCGAGCTGGGCGAGGGGGCTGACAACTTCCTGTCAATCAATACGTCCTCTGCGTTTGATATCAATATTGGTGAACTGGGGAACGCGGCTGATAACTTCCAGCTCAACGACCAGGGCGCCAACGGTGGTGGTTCTGTCATCCTCGACCAGATTGCGATCCGTAACATCGACCTCGACGGCCTGACCGCCAATATCACCACCAACGGCCTGGAGATTTCGACCAACGCCGCACTGGGCAATATTGACTTGGCGATGATGGGCCTGACACTGGGCGACGCTGCTTCTGCGTCACTGGGCAACGTTTACGTTACCGGCCTGAACATGTCCAACCAGACCATTACCATTTCCGGTAAGTAAGTTCTGGAAGATAGTCTGTGCTTAGCAGAAGGCCCGGCATATGCCGGGCCTTCTGCGTACTGACCGCTACGGATGCCGTGGTGGCCTCCGGTGACAAAGCATCCGTGCATCACGGGGCTTGAGATTGGGCTACAAACAGGCAACAATTGGTGTCGTTTGACGGGGGCTGTGCAAACCTGTGTAAAGATGGGTTACGATACAGATCACATATTCTCCGAATATCAGGAACCTGTGACAGGCAGGCAGGTTGATCGCAGCGGTAACAGCGGCGACGACAGGCCAGACCGGCAGGCATAACAATAAAAGACAATAAAAAAGGGCATCCTGGATGCTTGTAGCGGTAATGGGCGTCGCCCTGATCTTTTTCGCGGTCAATCAGGCCACCGTGGTCGAGGACTACCCGACCGGGTATGTGCACTATGAGCACCCGACCCAGCAGGGGCCCGTCGTCGAGCGCGATATCCTTGTCAAACCTGTTTCCGAGTTCCGGTATCGGAACGTCGTGCGTCAGGCCTACGACTATTCCTGCGGTTCTGCTGCGCTCACCACCATTCTGAACCACTACCTGGGACGCCAGTTCGAGGAGCGGCAGATCATGGAGGGGCTGCTGCGCTTTGGCGAGCGGGAGCGCATTATCGAGCGTCGCGGCTTTTCGTTGCTGGACATGCGCCGTCTGGCGACCGCGCTGGGGCACCCCAGCGGTGGCTTCCGGGCTGAGATCAAGGATCTCCGGACACTGGATCACCCGGCCATCGTGCCGATCTCCTATGGCGGTTTCAAACACTTCGTGGTGTTGCGGGAATACCGTGACGGGCACATCCATGTCGCCGATCCGGCCCTGGGAAATATCAGTTTTACCGAATCCAAGTTCGAGGAAGTCTGGGAACAGAATGTGCTCTTTATCGTGTTCCCGAACGGGTTCGAGCCGCAGCAGGATCTGGAGCTGACCGACTATGATCTGCGCATGATTGATGAACAGACCATCAATCAACTGGCGTTCAGGGAGTTTCCGGTTTTCACCCGTCCCATGGAGCAGTGGGCCGATAAAGCGGGGACGTTGAACGCCGTATTGATTACCGATGATGACGATGTGGAGCGCGTGATCAATGTGCCCACGCGGACCTACTTCCGTCGAAAATAGAACGTCGTCGAAAAATAGATTCAGAATCTGAAAACGATAATAACAAATGGAAGCTGATATGAATTATTCCCGGGGTGTCGCATGGCTGGCTCTGGCAGGCATGATGGCGGGCTGGTCCGTGCAGGTGCTGGCTGAAGACAATGATGCAGACGAGGCGCGGGCCGCACTTCAGCAGCAGGAAGGGGATGCCACCGAAGAGAGTAATCTGGAGGAAGTCTTCCAGGCCTCTGAGCGGCAGTACTCATTGTTGCGTTCTGGCGGTATGGCGCTGAATTTTTCCGGTGACTACAGCTACTTTCGCAACGATCGTATCGACATTGCGATCGGTGATAATGGTGGAATCAGCCGTTTCCGCATCGAGAATGACGCGGAGCATTCATTCGGCGCCTCGTTGTCATTTGATTACGGCATCTGGAATAACCTGACATTCAACACGCGGCTGCCGGTGCAGTACAAATATGACACCGAGAAGGACGCACAGAAAGCCTCGCTCGGCGACATCACCTTCGGTTTGCGCTACCAGCCGTTCCCGGTCCGTCCCGGTGGTATCAATACGACCCTGTTCACGACGTTGTCTACCGCCACCGGCGACAGCCCCTACACCATTGATGCGCGGAACGATGTGTCCAGCGGCAAGGGTTATTACTCTCTGGGCGGTGGCGTCAGCATGAGCAAGGTGGTGGATCCGGTCGTCCTGTTCGGGTCTGTCGGTTACACCATGGCCTTTGATGCCACCGGGCTTGATCAGCAGCGTGGCAAGGAAACGCTGCGCCGCGTTGAGCCCGGTGATAGCCTCAGTTTCTCAATGGGCCTGGCTTACGCGCTCTCCTATGAAGTGTCTGTCAGTGCGAGCTACCAGCAATCCTATAACTTTGTCAGCCATTTCCGCTTCGAGGATGAAGACGGCATCGGCTATACAGCCAAGTCAGAGGATTCCACTTCCAGCATCCTCAATACCTCGCTGGGCTTGCGCACCTCCAGCAATCGGATCATCAACATCAGTTTCGGCTTTGGTCTGACGGAAGATTCTCCGGATGTGTTGCTGGGCATTTCCCTGCCCATCGATATCAGCGGCCTGAAGCCGGGCGCCTGATGCCGGTATCAACAGAAGTGGGATATCGGCGCGAGAACCTGCGTTCTCTGCGTCGGCGGCGAGGTCAAATGAAGAATAACAAGATGATGAGCCGGGTACTGAGTAACACAGCCGCAGCACTGTTGCTGGGGCTGACATCCATTGGTGCCCACGCCCAGCTGGCCACGAACCTGGCGATCGATGTGCGGGCCATGAGTATGGGCCATGCGGTAACGGCGGATCCGCCGGGCATCATGTCGATTCACTTTAATCCGGCAGGCCTGGCGCGCCTGGAAGGCCGGCAGATGAACCTGCAGTTTCTGGGCGCAGATTTCAGCATTGAATCCGAATTCAGCGCGCCGCCGGGATATAACGTGTTCGGTTTCTCCGACGACCCGATTGTCTGTGCAGATGCACCGAACAATGGTTCCGATGTGTGTAACGATTTCAAGACCAGCAAGAGCTCCATTGAGGGCGTTTCGCTGTATCTGCCGATCATCAATGATGTTGTGAATCTGCCGCCCGGGCCCTTGCTTGCCGGCCCGGTGCCGTCCTTTTCCATCAAGCCGCCGGGCTCCAAGTTTACCTTTGCGACTGCAGTCTATCTGCCGATGGCGGCGGGCTTTTATCGCGATGATAACGATGCAGGCAACTTCATGGGCCGGCGGGTGGCGCTGAACCGGATTACCTACCTGTCGCCCTCGGTCGGTTATCAGGTCAACGATACGCTGGCGATTGGCGCGTCCATCGGCTTCTCCTATCAGGGGGTGGCGCTGGAAACCGACATGCGTGCGCCCAATGAGTTGCTGGGTTTTGCGCGGATCATTGACGAGAGCCTGTGTGCGCCGTTCAAGGGCGAATCCAACTTCGCACTGGATTTCGTGCTTTTCGGTATCTGTAACCCCGATGAAGGGCTTGGTCCCTTCAAGAACCTGGCGTCTCTGGACGTGCAGATGGATCAGCGTTTCAGCCCCTCCTATAACCTCGGTGTGCTCTGGGAGCCCCGCGACTGGTTCGCCTGGGGCGCTGTATGGCATGCCCCGGTGGACGTGAGCATGCGCGGCAAGTACTCGATTCGCTACTCCAATGCGGCTCAGGAAACGGTGAACGGCATCGGCAGCAGCCCCACCGGTGCTATTGCGCTGGCCGTGCTGGGTATCCCTTCGCGCATTGGTGAAATGGATACCGGCATGATTTCCATGGATCTGACCATGCCCGCGCATTTCCAGACCGGGATCAAGGTCAATGCCACGGAGCGCTGGCAGTTCAATGTGGATGCCGTATGGGTAGACTACAAGCAGTGGGATGCCTTCAATTTCGAGTTTGATGGCCCTAACGCGGCACTGGCGCTGGCGCGACTGTTTTCACCCCAATCCACCCAGACCAGTCTGAGTTTCCCCCTGGGCTATGAATCCACCTGGAATCTGGCCTTCGGGGCGGAGTACACCATGACCGACCGTTTGCGCCTGCGCGCGGGCTACGAGCCTCGCGCATCCGCCATCCCTGAGGACCGTCGTTCGCCAATGGTGCCGATCAATGAGGCACGCTATTACAGCCTGGGTATGGGGTATCGGTGGGACAAGGACACGGAAATTGATGTGGCCATTGCGACGCTGCGCAGCCGTGACAGTATCCCGGCCAACACCAGCTGTGCGGCTAACTGCACCGGGATCAACAACGTGATCTACAACCCTTATGCCGGGCTCGATATTGAAACCAAGGCCACCATCAATATGGTCGGCCTGGCGTTCCGGACGCGCTTCTGATGACCTGCGCCGGGCGTCTGTGGCTTGTGCTGGCGGTATCCCTGCTCGCAGCGTGCACCGGCAATCGGGGCGATGGCGGCTTTTATGCCTATGTCGATGAGCAGGGCAATCTGGTCTCCGGCGAGATGGCTCGCAAGGGTCCGGAAGATATCCCTCAGGAAGCACGCTCGCGCCCCGACGCGCCCGCCGGACTCGAGGCGGACGACGCCCTGCTGGGCGATGTGCGTGAAGAGCCCGGCAAAGAGGGTCAGGCCTCTCCTGAAGGCATTGACGACAGTGATCGCTTTATCACCTGGTTTGATGCCGACGGCCGGTTGGTCCGCGAGCCAGTGGACTTCGTGGCAGCGCGCAAGGCGGCCACTGCACGGGGGCAGGGTTATGAGGACATGGCCGACGGCAGTGAAGCCGATGCTGCCGAGGTGGCAGAGGGATATCTGGAAACCGTTACGCCCATCAGTGCGGACTGCTGCCTCGCTATGCCCGAGCACGCCGTGCGGCTGGCTGCGGGGCGCGAGATACTGCTGCGCTTTGGCGAGGGGGATGAGGTGATGCTGCCGGTGGGCACTGCGCGCTATCCGGCCCGCATCGTCCGGTTGGCTGATGACGTGGCTGCCGTCGACATGACCAGCTTCAAGGGGCGGCAGGGCTATGTGCATCCACAGGTGCTGGTGCTGGATGATGCCGCTGTGCCGGTGCTGCAGATCAACAGCCTCTTCACGCGGCGCTATCCGGAGACCTGGTCGCGCTATGCCCATATCACGGGAACTCTGCCGCGGGAGCCGGGTCATCGTTATCTGGTAGTCTATATCGGGTACACCCCGGACGAGACGCCCGGCTTCATTCCCGAGACGGACAGCAGGTTGACGCAACGGGGCGAGGTGGTCCTGCGTGGCCGCCAACGACCAGAACGACGGGGCGGTACGGAATAACAGATCAACGGTGCTCAAAGTGGCCAGGGCAGGGTGGTATCGTTTAAAGTGCCGGGCCATGTGAGAAGCACAGACCGACGAATTTCAACCGGCGGCGCGGCTGTCCATCGCGGACGCCGCCGGCAGCACGCTTCAAATGAGAAGGGTTTTATGAGAATAACGACCGGTGAGGCTCAGATATTGTCAGTGCGACGGCTTGCCAGCGTGGCAGCGCTACTGGTTTCCGGGCTGTTGCTCAGTGCCTGCAATGGCGGCGAGGATTTTTCCGATGTCCGGTTGCCCGGCTGTGCCTTCGGCGCGCTCTGTCAGGAGAATATTGTCGGCGAGGTCTTCATTGAAGTCGTCGGCCCCAAACCGGAAAATCTGCGCTATCGATGCGGTAACTCCATCAGCCAGTTGCGTTCCGAGCCTTTCGAAGTGGTCTCCAGCGGCCGTATTATTCCGCCGTATACCGCAGTGTGTCCGAACAATTCACAGTTGGTTGATTTCTTCATCGGCAGCCGCTTTTTCGAGGGCACTGACCTGCCGTTCGGCCGGGTGCTGATCCCCTCTACACTGACACAGACCGGTGCGCGGACTGCCGCCGTACCGGTGCGTGAGCAGGGCCGCATGACCCTGCGTGTCACGCTGGCCGATATGGTGGATTCCCCGCGCAGGGTGCCCCAGGCCAATAATAACGCGGTACGCAATCGCTGGGCGCTGCTGCGTGCGCTGGGCAGCCCGTCGGATGATCTGGTTAATCCCGTGGCGGGCACGGAAGGGCCCATCAGCATTCCTGCTCTGGTGCATGAACTGGTGGATACCCGCTTCGAAGAACTGCTCGGCACTGCGGATCTGGATGCGTCGGATTACAACACGTTTACGGCAGGCTTCCAGCCGTTGCTGGATGCACTGAACGATGAGCTTGCGCCTGAGTATGAACCAGGCGAGGAAGTCCGCTACGCATTTCCGGCTAACCCGGGCGCGGATATTGCCGAGGTGCGGCGCGCCATGGACCAGACCCGGGCAGGCAATCTGAGCCTGGGCTACAACGATACCTCTGTGGGGGCGGCCGAGTACCTGTTCTCCGGCAAGGCGCCGAATCTTGAGCTTCTTGGCCTGTTTACGTCAGACCTTCTTGTCTTGCCTACCGGCAAACTGCTGGGGCTGGGGACGGTGTTGGTGGCTGACTCTACCGGCACATCGACGACGACACGGCGTGGTCTGGTGGCGGTAGACGGCGAACTGAATAATGAGCTGGTTTTCACGAATGTCGTTTTTGAAAACCTTCTGGGTGCCATGGATACCACGTCTATGGACCTCAATGGGCGTGTGCTTGCTGATTATGTTTTCAGTGGTGTGGCTGGACGCGCCAATGAAGACGATGACACGGACGCACGGCGGGACTTCGAGTTGTTCCTGCGCCCTGAGCTGAACGGTTATGAGCCGCTGGACCCCGACTTTGGCAGACTGGACGGCCAGATACTGGGTTACGATACGGTGGATATGCTCGAGGATGATACGGCGATCACGCCGGAAGGGCTGCCTGTGCGTGGCGGACGGACGTCGCGTGGCTCAGCATCGGTGAGTGCAGCGGTGCTGGACGAGATCGAAGGCATTTACACCCTGACGATCATGCGTGGCTGTACGGTGGACGATCCGGGTGACGGGGGCGAGTCGCCGGAGTGCTTCGAGGAAATCACAGAGGAAGAGCAGACGGATTATCCTGTGCGGTTCCAGATCGTCAACCCCGACGGTGGGCCGGATGAGCTGGAAGTAACCTTCAGCTTTGATTTTGCACGGGAGCGTCCGGGGTCATTCAGCGTGGGCGGCGGAGAAACCGGGCCACTGGAAACCTGTGTTGAGATTCAGCGCGACGCCAACGACAACGGCATCATATATGTCGGGGCGAACGGCGCCTGCCCGGACATAGACGGGCCCGGTGACAGCTTCCCGGTCGGTTTTGTGGGTAACGTGGTCAATGATGAAGATGGCGACTCACTGGGTGCTGTGGTCTTCATGCTGTTGACGGGGGATGAAGACAATATCGCCCAGTATGGCGTTCGCATCGAAGGCGCGATTGCGCTGCAGGAGTGTGGTCTGCCGCTGGTGCGGCCCAGCGAAGAAGGGCTCGAGAACGGCCTTCGCGCCCGCTGGATCGACAATTACCGGCCGGTGCTGATCCAGGCCGAGCTGGACGATGATCACGATTATGGCAATCTGGACGGCAATGATCCGGAAGCGGAGGTCAATCGCCAGTTGGTGTCCAATCTTCAGGGGCTGGTGAACTTCACGCGTGACGGCGTGGCCTGTCCCTGAGTCGTTGTTTTGACTAGCTGCCCCGGGATCGCCTGAGCGACCCGGGGCAGGGCCTGCTTTGTCGACAATCCTCTTGCAATTCCCCCTCTGAGACTCTACAGTCACGCCCCGGGTCGCTTATTGTCGACAATCTTGCCGGGGCACTCATGGAGTCCACTATTTCTGACGACAGCCGCACATTGGCAGACCGGGTGTTTACCCGCCTGCAGGACGATATCGTCCGTGGCGCTCTGTTGCCCGGCACCAAGCTGGGTGAAGCAGAGCTCGCCAGCCGCTACGGCGTCAGTCGTGGTCCCCTGCGAGAGGCAATCCGTCGCCTCGAATCCCGCAAGTTGCTTGAACGTATTCCCCATGTCGGTACCCGCGTTGCCTCTCTGTCCCTGGGCGATCTGATCGAGATTTATCACATCCGCGAGGCCCTGGAAGGCATGGCCGCCCGGCTGGCCGCCACGCACATGACCGACGCTGAAATCCACAGTCTGGTGGAGTTGCTGGGGCAGCACGAGCAGCAACAGGATCTGCGTGAAGATGTGGCCTATTTTCAGCGCGAGGGCGATCTGGATTTCCATTACCGCATTATTCAGGGCAGCCATAACGGTACGCTGATCGACATGCTGATCGGTGGCATCTATCACATGGTGCGCATGTACCGGTATCAGTTTTCAACCGTGGCCAATCGGCCGCAGCGCGCCTTGCAGGAACACCGTCGGATTGCCGAGGCGTTGGAATCCCGCGATGCGGAGATGGCCGAAATCCTCATGCGCCGGCACATCAGCCGCGCGCGCCAGAATATCGAGGCTCAGCATGGGCTGGGCGCTGCAGACAGTTTTTCATCGGAAACGAAGCAGGGCCCGGGGCCCGTGGAGCAAAGCAAATGAGCAAAGCACTGACCGCCGGCGGACGTTTCCGCAAGGCACTTGCGGAAGAGCAGCCACTACAGATCATGGGCACCATTAATGCCTACTGCGCCATGATGGCCGAGCGGGTAGGGTACCGCGCCATTTATCTGTCTGGCGGCGGCGTTGCCAACGCCTCTTACGGCCTGCCCGATCTGGGCATGACAAGCATGAACGACGTGCTGGAAGATGTGCGCCGCATCAGCGCTGCCACCACGGTGCCGCTGCTGGTGGATATCGATACCGGCTGGGGTGGGGCGTTCAACATCGGCCGCACCGTGAAGGAAATGATTCGCGCCGGCGCGGGCGCCGTGCATCTGGAAGACCAGGTGGCACAGAAGCGTTGCGGCCACCGGCCGAACAAGGAAATCGTCTCCCAGGAAGAAATGGTAGACCGGGTCAAGGCGGCTGCCGATGCGCGCTTTGACGAAGACTTCTTCATTATCGCGCGCACCGATTCGTTCCAGAAAGACGGCCTGGAAGCGGCGATCGAACGTGCCCGCGCCTGTCTGGACGCCGGTGCCGATGGCATCTTCGCAGAAGCGGTGCACACGCTGGACGACTACCGGGCTTTCTCCAAAGGCATCGACGGTGCGCCGCTGCTGGCGAACATCACCGAGTTCGGCGCCACACCGCTGTTCAGCCGTGATGAGCTGGCCGAAGCGGGCGCCAACATGATCCTGTACCCGCTGTCTGCGTTCCGTGCCATGAACAAAGCGGCGCTGAATGTTTACGAGGCGATTCGCAAGGATGGCCATCAGCAGGCGGTGGTGGATACCATGCAGACCCGGATGGAGCTGTATGACTTCCTCAGCTACCACGATTACGAGCAGAAGCTCGATGCGCTTTTCAGCCAAGGCAAAGCGTAAATTTTTCGCGGCGCTGCCCTGTGCGGGCATAGCGTCTGAATATGTCATCTGAATATGTAACAGAGGAATAATGACCATGGCAGAAGCAAAGAAACTCAGCGGCGCCGGCCTGCGCGGTCAGGTAGCGGGCAAGACAGCCCTTTCAACGGTGGGCAAGACCGGTTCCGGTCTGACCTATCGCGGCTACGACGTGCAGGACCTGGCAGAGAACTGCCAGTTCGAAGAAGTGGCCCACCTGATTCTCAAGGGCGAGCTGCCCAATCAGGCCGAGCTGGATGCCTACAAGGCCAAGCTCAAGAGCCTGCGTGGCCTGCCGACTGCCTTGAAAGAAGTGCTTGAGCGCATCCCGGCGGATGCCCATCCGATGGACGTCATGCGCACCGGCTGCTCCATGCTGGGCAACCTGGAAACCGAAGCGGACTTCTCTCAACAGGACGATGCTGCGGACCGCATGCTGGCCGCCTTTTCCTCCATCATCTGCTACTGGTATCGCTTCAGCCACGACGGCGTGAAGATTGATGTGGAAACCGATGATGAGTCTGTTGGTGCCCATTTCCTGCACCTGCTGCGCGGCGAGAAGCCGAATGCGCTGCACGAGCAAGTGATGAACGTGTCCCTGATTCTGTACGCAGAGCACGAGTTCAACGCTTCGACCTTCACCGCGCGCGTTTGTGCGTCCACGCTGTCGGATTTCCACAGCTGTGTCACCGGTGCTATCGGTTCCTTGCGGGGCCCGCTGCATGGTGGTGCCAACGAAGCCGCCATGGACATGATCGAGAAATTCCGCGACGCCGATCACGCCGAGCAGGAAATGATGGGCATGCTGGAGCGCAAGGAAAAGATCATGGGCTTCGGCCACGCGATCTACAGCACCTCGGATCCGCGTAACGGCATCATCAAGCAGTGGTCCGAGAAGTTGGCCGCTGATGTGGGTGATACCGTGTTGTATCCGGTGTCTGTGCGTTGCGAAGAAGTCATGTGGCGCGAGAAGAAACTGTTCTGCAACGCCGATTTCTTCCATGCGTCTGCCTACCACTTCATGGGCATTCCCACCAAGCTGTTCACACCGATCTTTGTGATCAGTCGCCTGACCGGCTGGGCTGCGCACATCTTCGAACAACGCGCTGACAACCGCATTATTCGCCCCAGCGCCGAATATGTCGGTGAAGAGCCGCGCAAGGTTGCGCCGATCGCCCAGCGTTGACGGAGCAGGGGGAGGCCGCCCGGCTTCCCCCGTTCAATCTGCCCGTTGCCGACCACAGCGTCGCGCGTGTGAACATCACCTGATCGAGTCCTGACACCATGAACACTGAATACCGCAAATCCTTGCCCGGCACCCAGTTGGCGTATTTCGACACCCGCGAGGCGGTCGATGCGATTGAGCCCGGTGCCTACGACAAACTGCCTTACACCTCGCGCGTACTGGCGGAAAACCTGGTCCGTCGCTGTGATCCGGCGATGCTGACCGATTCACTCAAGCAGCTTATCGAGCGCAAACGTGATCTGGACTTTCCCTGGTTCCCGGCGCGTGTTGTCTGCCATGACATTCTGGGTCAGACAGCACTGGTGGATCTGGCGGGTTTGCGGGATGCCATTGCGGAGCAGGGCGGCGACCCGGCGAAGGTCAATCCGGTGGTGCCCACACAGCTGATCGTGGATCACTCCCTGGCAGTCGAACATCCGGGTTTTGAAGAAGGCGCTTTCGAAAAGAACCGCGCCGTGGAAGACCGTCGTAACGAAGACCGTTTTCACTTTATCAACTGGACCAAGAAAGCGTTCAAGAACGTGGACGTGATTCCGCCGGGCAACGGCATCATGCACCAGATCAATCTGGAGAAGATGTCGCCGGTAGTTCAGGTGCGTGACGGTGTCGCGTTTGTTGACACTTGTGTTGGCACTGATAGTCACACACCGATGGTGGATGCGCTGGGCGTGATCTCTGTCGGCGTTGGCGGCCTGGAAGCGGAAAGCGTCATGCTGGGTCGCGCCTCCTGGATGCGCCTGCCGGATATCATCGGCGTTGAGCTGACCGGCAAGCTGCGCCCGGGCATTACCGGTACCGATCTGGTGCTGGCGCTGACCGAGTTCCTGCGCAAGCAGCGTGTGGTCGGGGCTTATCTGGAATTCTATGGTGAAGGTGCCGCCAATCTCAGCCTGGGCGACCGCGCCACGATTGCCAACATGACGCCGGAATACGGCGCCACGGCAGGCATGTTCTACATCGACGAACAGACCATCGAGTATCTGAAACTCACAGGTCGTGACGATGATCAGGTCGCGCTGGTAGAGCTGTTCGCCAAGCATACCGGTTTGTGGGCCGACACATTGAAAGACGCCGAGTACGAGCGCGTACTGACGTTTGATCTGACCAGCGTGGGCCGGAACCTGGCGGGGCCATCCAACCCCCATGCACTGCTGCCGGTATCCGAGCTGGCCTCGCGCGGTATCAGCGGCAAGGTGGAGAACGAGCCGGGCATGATGCCGGACGGCGCGGTGATTATTGCTGCGATCACCAGCTGCACCAATACCAGCAACCCGCGCAACATGATTGCTGCCGGTCTTATCGCCCGTAACGCCAATCGGCTGGGCCTGACCCGCAAGCCCTGGGTAAAGTCATCCCTGGCGCCGGGCTCCAAGACCGTGAAAATCTATCTGGAAGAAGCCGAGCTGCTGCCAGAGCTGCAACAACTGGGCTTTGATGTGGTGGCGTTTGCCTGCACAACCTGTAACGGTATGAGCGGCGCGCTGGACCCGGTGATCCAGAAAGAGGTCATCGAGCGTGACCTGTATGCCACGGCAGTGCTGTCCGGCAACCGCAACTTTGATGGCCGTATTCACCCTTACGCCAAGCAGGCGTTTCTGGCGTCACCACCGCTGGTGGTGGCTTACGCCATCGCCGGCACGATCCGCTTCGATATCGAGAAAGACATTCTCGGCACGGACAAGGATGGCAATCCAATTACGTTGAAGGACATCTGGCCCAGCGATGAAGAAATCGATGCGCTGGTGAAGAAAAGCGTCAAGCCGGAACAGTTCCGTCAGGTGTATATTCCCATGTTCGAGGCCAAAGCCGACACCGGGCCGCAGGTCAGCCCGCTGTATGACTGGCGCCCGATGAGCACCTATATCCGTCGCCCGCCGTACTGGGAAGGTGCCATGGCCGGGGAGCGCTCGCTGAAAGGCATGCGTCCGCTGGCTGTGCTGCCCGACAACATCACCACGGATCACCTGTCACCCTCCAACGCCATCATGCTGGACAGTGCTGCAGGTGAATACCTGGCGAAAATGGGTTTGCCGGAGGAAGATTTCAATTCCTACGCGACGCACCGGGGTGATCATCTCACCGCGCAGCGTGCCACCTTTGCCAATCCCAAGCTGATCAACGAAATGGCGGTGGTGGACGGCGAAGTGAAGCAGGGCTCCCTCGCTCGCATTGAGCCGGAAGGCAAAGTGACGCGTATGTGGGAAGCCATCGAGACCTACATGGCGCGCAAACAACCGCTGATCATCATTGCCGGTGCGGATTATGGCCAGGGGTCTTCCCGCGACTGGGCGGCCAAAGGCGTGAGCCTGGCTGGTGTCGAGGCGATTGCGGCCGAAGGCTTCGAACGCATTCACCGCACCAATTTGCTGGGTATGGGCGTCCTGCCTCTGGAGTTTGCGGCCGGCACCACCCGTAAAACCCTGGGCATTGATGGCACGGAAACCTTCGACGTGCTCGGCGAACGCAAACCGCGTGCGACGCTGACACTGGTCATCCATCGCAAGGATGGCGAGCGCCTGGAAGTGCCCGTGACCTGCCGTCTGGATACCGCTGAAGAAGTGTCCATCTACGAAGCGGGCGGCGTACTGCAGCGTTTCGCCAAGGATTTTCTTGAATCGGAAACAGCGGCCTGAGGGCCGCCATTTCCCCAGCCCAGGATACAGAGGCATGGCTCATGTAGCTTACGCACCTCAGATCAGGATACCCGCCACCTATATGCGTGGCGGCACCAGTAAAGGGGTGTTTTTCAGCCTGACCGACCTGCCGGAAGCCGCGCAGGTGCCGGGTGCGGCCCGTGACGCGTTGCTACTGCGCGTCATTGGCAGCCCGGACCCTTACGGCAAACAGATTGATGGGATGGGGGGCGCCACCTCCAGCACCAGCAAGACTGTCATTCTGTCCCGCAGCACGCGGCCCGAGCATGACGTGGATTACCTGTTCGGCCAGGTGTCCATCGACAAGGCGTTCGTGGACTGGAGCGGCAATTGCGGCAACCTGTCTGCCGCCGTTGGCGCGTTTGCCATCAGCGCCGGGCTCGTGGACGCAAGCCGCATTCCCGAGAACGGCTTCGCCACCATACGTATCTGGCAAGCCAATATCGGCAAGACCATCATTGCCCAGGTGCCGATCACAGACGGTGCCGTACAGGAAACCGGTGATTTCGAACTGGACGGCGTGACCTTTCCGGCAGCGGAAGTGGAAGTGGCGTTCATGGACCCGGCCGCCGAAGAAGAGGGCGGGGGGGGCAGCATGTTCCCCACAGGCAATCTGGTGGACGATCTTGAGGTGCCGGGTATCGGTGTACTCAAGGCCACGCTGATCAATGTCGGCATTCCGACAGTGTTCGTGAATGCGGACGCCATCGGTTATACCGGTACAGAACTGCAGGACGCGATCAACGGCGATGCCAAAGCCCTGGCGATGTTCGAAACGATCCGCGCCCACGGAGCCTTGCGCATGGGACTGATTCAGGACCTGGCGGAAGCCGAAAACCGGCAGCACACCCCGAAGGTCGCGTTTGTGGCGCCGCCGGCCAGCTACGTGTCATCCAGCGGCAAACAGGTCGTTGCCGATGAAGTGGACTTGCTGGTGCGGGCGCTGTCCATGGGCAAGTTGCACCACGCGATGATGGGTACTGCGGCAGTGGCCATCGGCGCTGCGGCAGCGATTCCCGGCACGCTGGTCAATCTTGCCGCAGGCGGTGGTGACCGCACAGCTGTGCGCTTTGGCCACCCCTCAGGTACCTTGCGTGTCGGTGCGGAAGCCATCGAAACCGATGGCGAATGGACCGTGAGCAAAGCCATCATGAGTCGCAGCGCGCGGGTCCTCATGGAAGGCTGGGTGCGGGTGCCGGGCGACGCCTTCGTCTGATACTGTGGGGCTGTTTCGATTCCCACCGGGAGGCGCAGCAGCATGCACAGTCAGACGGACACTCAGACGGGCACGCAGAACACTGATCAGAACGCTGACCAGAACGACCGCCCTGAGTACGATACCGTCATCCAGGATATTGCCGATTATGTCCTGGGTGACGTGTCTTCCCCCCTTGCGCTGGATACCGCGCGCCATTGCCTGATGGATACCCTGGGCTGTGGTCTGCTGGCCCTGCGTTTTCCCGAGTGCACGAAACTGCTGGGCCCGATTGTTGACGGCACCGTGGTGCCCCATGGCGCGCGCGTGCCCGGGACGTCGTTTCGGCTGGACCCGGTGAAAGCCGCCTGGGATATCGGCTGCACCATTCGCTGGCTGGATTACAACGACACCTGGCTGGCTGCCGAATGGGGCCACCCTTCGGATAATCTTGGCGCCATTCTGGCGGTGGCGGACTATCTGTCCCAGCGTAATCTGGCGCGCGGCGAGCCGCCTTTGCGCATGCGTCAGGTGCTGGATGCCATGATCATGGCGCATGAAATCCAGGGTGTACTGGCGCTGGAGAACAGCTTCAATCGCGTCGGGTTATGTCATGTGCTGCTGGTGCGGGTGGCGTCCACGGCCGTGGCGACCCGCCTGATGGGCGGCAATCGTGAGCAGATCATGGCCGCTGTGTCCCAGGCCTGGGTGGATGGTTCAGCTTTGCGCACCTATCGCCATGCACCCAACGCGGGATCACGAAAGTCCTGGGCGGCGGGGGACGCCACCAGCCGCGCCGTGCGTCTGGCAGATATGGCCATGCGCGGCGAGATGGGCATTCCCGGCGCGCTGACGGCACCGCAATGGGGCTTTTACGATGTCAGTTTCAGTCACACCTGCAAGGACCTTGCGCTGAAACCCGAGGCAGAACGGCGCTTTCGTTTTCCGCATGACGGTCCGCCCCGGTACGGCACCTATGTAATGGAAAATATTCTGTTCAAGATTGCATTTCCTGCCGAGTTCCATAGCCAGACCGCATGCGAGGCCGCCGTCATCCTGCATCCTCAGGTAAAGGATCGTCTGGCGGAGATCGACAGGATTGTACTGACAACCCATGAATCCGCCATTCGTATCATTTCCAAACAGGGGCCACTGGCGAATCCTGCGGACCGGGATCATTGTTTGCAGTATATGGTGGCAGTGCCGCTGATATTTGGTGAGCTTACCGCAGAGCACTATGAAGATACGTTTCATCAGGCGCATCCGCTTATTGATGCATTACGGGATATCATGGAGGTGGTAGAAGACAAGCAATATACGCTGGATTATCTTGATGCGGACAAAAGATCCATTGCCAATGCCATTCAGGTATTCTTCAAGGATGGCAGCAGTACCGACAAGGTTGTCATTGAGTACCCCCTTGGCCACCGGCGCCGCCGCGAAGAAGGTATCCCGTTGCTGGAGGAGAAATTTCGCCACAATCTGGCCACTCGTTTTCCAACGGCGCATTGCTCAGCGATATATGATCTGTGCAGTGATTCCAGCGCGCTGCACAGCATGCCGGTAAATGCCTTTATGGATATGTTTGTTATTTGATTTTTTGATGTTAATTATTGAAAGTCAGCCTTTATGTTTTTTTGTAGTATTTCACTGGCATCATTTGTCTGGAATAACTGACAAAAGAAAGTGATTTGGCTCACATCGCCGCAATCAGCACTGCGCCATGATGCGCACTCCCAGGCACGGATGCGAGAGAACTGATGGCAGAATCAGCACCGAACTATTACGTCTATATCGTCACCAATCGCTACCACTCAGTGTTGTACACCAGCGTCGCCCGAGATTTGCGTCGGCGCGTGGCCGACCACCGCAAGATTTCCGAAGAGACCTTTACCGGCCGCGAGGGCTGCAAGAAGCTGGTGTATTACCAGGGAACGGAATACGCCCATGAAGCGCTCCATCTCGAACAGCGTATCAAGACTGCTTCGCGCCTGAAGAAGATACAGATGATCAATGAGCTCAACCCGAGTTGGCGCGACCTGTCTCTCGACGTGCCAGCCAGGAATCCGAAGGGCCGCTAGAGCGGCGCAGCGTGAAACAGGCGTTACCTAACGTAACAAATCGGATGTATGAACTGGTCATTACGTGCCATCTTGGCCCCGAGCGGGTCGGCTGGGTGGGTGCTTTTTATATAAATAATTGATTTATATGGATAACTTCGTTGTGCCTTGAGTGTAACCGTTCAGCATACAAATGTTGCCGCGAGCGGTGCGCCCCTGTAGCCTGACCGTATAAGTGCGTTCGGGCTGTTTGTCATGCCGTATCACCCGAGCCAAAGCACAGCAATTATAAAAACATAAAAACAAGAGGCATAACGGTGCGTATTTTTGGTGTTCCGGGGGCACTCCGCCTGTTCTTTATCGCCTGTCTGTCGGCTGGAGCGTCCGCACCAGCCTATTCTGTCTCGTCCGTCTCGCCTTCCGGTGCCATGATCCCGCTTGAAGAAGCCGAAATGGCCGATGTATCCGGGGCGGGGCTTGCGTTTACCTTCGAGGACATCCGCTTCCAGATGGCACCCACCAGCTATATCGAACAGATAGGTGGCCCACCGGGTGCTGGCACGTCGTTCAATCGGGGGGATTTGCGCTGGTTCGGTCTTGCCATCTCCGGAATTACGGGTACAGGTATGACCTGGACGACGGAAGGCGGGCACAGTTGTGGCGCAGGGTACAACAATCTCGGCTGCCCCATGACCGACTCCGGGGTTGCTAACTATGCCACCCACAACAATCCCTTCGTACTTCGTGTATTCGATTATGATCGTGTAGGGCGCAACGAGGCGAATCAATGGGTTGCGGGCGTCAACGCCACGGTGCTTGAGCTGTTGGGGCCGTCCGACTCCGACGCTTTCCGCTGGAGCTTCTGGGGCGAGGTTGAGGCCAGTATTGATGACGGTGTCTCCCCGAGAGACATTCTGGGTATTCTGCAAAGCCAGAGCATCATCATCGGCAAGCCCGCAGCGCATGTGCGGCCGCCGTCCCAGTTTGGCACCAGTAATAACGCCTTGGCAGGGCCGCTGCTACAGCTCTTCCAGAGCCAGACGGATGGCTCGCTGGGGCTGCTCTATCACAGCCGGCTGTCCGGCGACTATCGCCTCAGTGTGAACCAGATAGGCGCCGGGCCTGACAGCCAGGGGTTGCCCCGGTTTACTGATCAGGAAGGCCTCTATTTTACTGACGTCAACGCATTCCTGCCCTTGGGGCAGTTGCATTACCAGTCGATCGTTCTTGATGGCACCGGGGACGGGAACTTCACTATCGAGCTGACGCGCTTGCCTAACGCCGCACCAGCCTATACGGATCTCTACCAGATTGCCGGGCAGAACGGCTATCAGCGAACAGGGCGTTCGGATCGCTACTACGAAACCCACGGTTATGTGAACTGGGGCTCGGGCTTTCCGACTTGCGGCGGTGCCAATTGTCTTCCCGGCACTGGCGTCAGTGGTCTTCGATATTCAGGGATCGACCCGGATGGTCCTAACCGGAACGTCACCAACGCGGAGTTCGGCGGTACTGCGGTCACTGCCACACCGCAAGTAGGCACAGTGGTGCAAGGCGCCTCGACACGTGAAGCTATCGTTGCTGAGGGGGGTATCTCATTTGTATCGCGGCAACCAGGCGTTAACTGGTCAGTGCCAAACAATCAGAATCGCGCGGTATATCTCGCTCCAGTACCGGGAGGGTCACCGTCTTTCCTGGTCGAGAGATATAGTACCAACTGCGGTATTTTCCAAGGCTGTAATAATAACGCCGGTCGACGCGCGAACCCTGATTACCTGAACAACTACAATCCCCGCTTGAATATGGATGCGATAAATATCGGCACTGCACGTATCGAGGGAATGATGTTCCAGCACCTGAAGATCACCTCTTTGGGAGCGACCAACCTATGATGCGCTTCAGTGTTATCAGTATGGCTGCCGGCGTGTTGCTTTTTCAGACGACAATAGCGCTCGCCAGCGGCTTCGTACCCCTGGATGACGCTCAGTTGGGGCAGATTGTCGGGCAGGAGGGCATAGCGCTGGATACAGAATTCCGGATGAATGCTGATGCGGAAGGTAATCCGCTCGCGAATCTGGGGGGCTGCTCTGGCATCGGGAATCCCTGCACTTTTTCACTTCAGTTCAATAATCGTGACGAATGGCTTGTGCTGAAGGATATCTACGGCATTCTCAAGATTAACGGCCTCTTTATCGATGCAGCAGAGACCCCTTCCGGCAGCGGCGCATACGCGGATCCCAGACGTTTTCTCAGTCAGGATGGTCAAACCTGCCTGACGGGGCAGGGTGTTGGCGGTGCCGCACCAACGTGTAATGCGAATGAGATACCCGCGCTCGGCATGCGGTTTCCGGGGAGCCCCGGGACTTTTGAGACAGACATCGAGTGGCATTTGTATATCGGGCGGGCCACCGTGCAAACCGGCGCAGAGGGGTATTTACCTGTTAATGATGTGAATGCATCTTTTCTGGGTTTGCAGATTACAGACAAGTTTCAGAACGCTGCTCGCATTGATATCGATGGGCGCGTAATGATGTTCGGGTTTTGAGAGGCAGAATAATGATAATAAAACGCTTCATCGCAATTGCTCTGCTGCCGTTTGCTGCACAATCGCATGCGATGGTCATGTTGGATGATGACGAACTGTCCGAGGTCACCGGTCAGGCGTTGTTCGTCTCCGACATGATTGGTCCCTCAGGTACAGCAGGAAGCACGACAGATTTTACTTTCTTCAGAATGGGTCTGGACGTTGAGATTGAGCTGAATGCCAATTTTGACAAAATGCAGCTTGGCTGTGGCGGCTTCAATGAATCTATTGTCAGTAATGCTTGCGATATAGATCTCGACTTTGTACGTCTGATGGGGCTCAACGCTAGCGGTGATGGCCCTGGCGATGCGGTGGATTCTTCCTTCAGCTTGCGCCGGCCTTACATCGAGCTGGCCATCCGGGAGTCTGGCGATGGCGCAAGGGAAATCGCGGGCGTGAAGATCGGATCGCAGGAGGCGAACGGCTTCTTCGGCGTTGGCAGAACCTATGCCCAGGGTCAGGTTAACCAGGAACGTGGTGGCACTTGTGGGAGTAATACCCCTGCCGCACGGCTGGCATGCCATTCCGGCATTAATAGCCTTAGCGGGTACATAGATGCCGAGCTCTCTGGTCAGTTTCCCGTCTCGATAACATTGCTCGGTACCCAGACGGCCTGTTTCGGTGATGTAGCATCAAATAGTTCTTGTAACACGCCATACTTTGTCGAGATCGAAGGCACGCGGTTGAATGAAATTATTGAGCCCGGCATTCCTCTGACTCTCAGTGCCGGCTTTCTTTCCGCAATCGGCATTAGCCAAGCCTATGCCACCATTCAGCAGAACCTGCGTTTTATTCATGGTTTTGCACTCGATGGTACTTCGGATTTCTTTATTTCGTTCCAGCGTGAGCAGGTGTCATATCCAACCTACGACAAGCAAAGCTATGCGCAAATCGCGAATGCTGGCTGGTGGATGAACGTGCCACAAGTGAATGTCAAGAACTTCACTGGAGATACCGTCAGTCTGGGTCTTGGTGAAGCACTTGGGGCTCTTGGCTCTCCGGGCCCGGTAGTCAGGGATTCCGAACTGAATACATTGCCGCCGGTGAATTGTTACGGTGGCAGCATGTTCTGCTGATGATGCGAATGACTATGATTCTTCCACGTCAAAGAAAAGTCCCTGTATGGCACACCGTTGTTATTCTGGCGATGTTGTCTCAAACGCCCTTTGCTGTCGCCATGCAAGCCATGAGCGAAAACGAAATGTCGTCAATCAGTGGACAGGACGGGCTTAGAATATCGGTCTCCGCAGAAGAGATCAGTGCGGACACCGTGCGCTGGGAGACTGATGCAGGGCGCTATCTCGACAGTGATCGCATCATGTACACAGCACCGGGTGTCGGCCGCTCCGACATGACTGCGGGTCTGATTCTCGAGTCCGTGAGCTTTACGCCTGTGAACATTGATGGGAGCCTGCGTCCGGGCGAGGCGACCTTGACCACTCAGTTTGACGTTGGCTCAGGCCCGGATGGTCCGCGGCTTGCGTTCGAGATGAATGTGGATCGGGTTCGTTTCATGGCTGACAGAATTTCTCATGATGCGCAGCCAGACAAGAGCTATGGCAGTCTGGCACTGGATTTCTCCGGCCAGCTTTCATTCAGCAACAGCAATGGTATTTTCAACGATGATGGCAATGTTTCGCTGAACGCATCAGTGGACAATGCTGCCATGTTCTATCGTCAGCTGTGGCATGAGCATCCGTATCTTGTCTACGCGAATATGAATGCCCTGTGGGAAGTTATTGAGGGCTCCATCGGCATCGGCGCTCGTCGCAATGCGCCGCCCGGGGCGATCATGGCTGATGTGGCAGGCATCAGGACAGCTGCCGATTTTATCAATGTCAGGCTGGATAATAATATTCTCTACAAATTCCCGGTTGGACTGGGGGAAGACAGTTTCACCATTACCGGCCAGGAGCGCGAGCTGATGCACTTTGGCTGGGAAGGGACGTTGCGGGATGCGGAGCTGGTATTCCGTCCGGGCGGTATCGAGTACGCAAACGGTCGCTCCGACGGGCTTAACTTCAGCAGTCGGTGGAACTATGCCGTGTCTTCCGATACGGATTTGCCCGCTGGCGCCTCGCCATTTCGCTGGCGCTTTGGTGAGGTCGGCGGGCCCGGCGGCTACCCCGTGCGATTCGAGTTGAGCGATTGGGTCAATCTGCCTGGCATCGAGTATGGCCATGACTTCCCGTATATCGGTATTGATGTCATCAATGCAGGGCAGGGCGCCGCGCCCTTGTGCTGGGGTGCGCCTCAAGGCGGCGCATGTGCTGCCGGTTCTCTGGTGGGTTTACAGGCAGGACAGGTCAATGACTTCATTACGCCGACCAGCAATATGGGCGGTGTCGCACTGAGTGTGCGCGATGGCAACTTGCTGACCTATGCAGAGCGCGTGCGCCTCTTCGATGGTTCCGATCCCTCTCTGCCCTTTAATGCAGGAAATGGATACAACCGGGAGTTTGACTGGGGGCTGATTTATACCCTCGCCAACGTGGACGGTGATATCTATTTCTACCCCGGCGGGAACCCGAGTGACATCGCTGGCGGCAGCCTTGATTACGGTATCATTGCCGACATTGCCCTGATGTCCCAGACGTTTAACGGCGCTCAACAGGGCTTTGACTGGAGCCGGGGCTCCCACCTGATGATTGCGGATACCGATGCCCAGATGGGGATTGGCCTGCTCGGCGTGAGTTTCCTGTTGCTTGCCGACGACACGCGCATCTGGATCAAACCGCAGTGGAATCCGGCGGACCACTATGAAGGTGGGCTGGATATCATGTCCCGCAATACACGTCTTGCGATAAATGCCCTGTTCGGTGGCACTGACCTGACCCAGCCGGAATCGCGTCTGCTTCAGGGGGCACTGATCGGGTTCAACTACGAAGGCCTCCTGAATATCAGGTTGTCGCCCGCACCGCTGGGTGAGCATTTCCTGGGTTATTCCATGGCAATGCGCGCGTACCGTGATGACTCATCTGAGCGCCTGGCTTCCGGGCTTGCCAGTGGCGAGGGTACCTATCTGTCGTTTGCTGAACCCAGTCGCCCGACAGTGGAGATGCGGCTTGCTGATATTACTGGCGATATGGCGATTGTTAACGGGCGCATTGATCTGCGCGGCGCGGATGAGGACGGTGACGGTTTCCCCAAGCTGGTAATCTCCCAGGATATCCTGATAGGGCAGACAGCTCATGCACGCATGCTTGATAGTGTCGTCGGCAGTTCCTTGCCCGGGGGGAGTGGCGCGCAGGTTCTGCAAATCGGTGCGGTGGAGTTTGCGGGCAACAGCCTGGGAACGATTGTGGTCCCCAGCGGGCAATGGCATACCTCCATCACCTTGAGGCCTCAAGACGCGCACCCTTCCTTCCCGTGACAGGCGCCGGTGCATGAAATGTTATCTACCCTGGTTGGGGTTGGCGTTTACCCTGACCATCGCGGGCTGCGGTGGCAACAGTACAAAACCCTCTGCCGAGGAACCGCAAGCGGTTGAACGGCTTTACTCGCTTGTTGCGCTGCATGGTCTCACCGGGGACCCTGCCGCTGGTGTCGTGATACCGCAGCCGGATGACCCGAAAGTGGTGCTGGGGCGGGCGCTCTTTTTCTCCCGCCAGTTGAGCGGGGAAAGGGATGTTGCCTGTGTCAGCTGTCATCACCCGTTTCTGGGCGGCGGTGATGGCCTGTCCTTGTCTATTGGTGTCGCCGCGCATGAACCGGAGATACTCGGCCCGGGGCGCACCATTGATCTTGCCCGGGATGGTGATCCCAAAGCGCTGACACTGGGCGGGCCTAACGTGCCGCGCAATGCACAAACGATTTTCAATTCAGCCCTTTATCGCACTACGCTGTTCCACGATGGCCGGTTGTTCGTGCTTGGCACGGATGCATCCTCTGGCGAACAGTTGATCCGCACCCCCGAGAGTCTGCTGCGGCGACTGCCTGACCCATCTGCAGCAGGTGATCTGCTTGCGGTGCAGGCCAGGTTCCCCGTTACCAGCTTTGCTGAAATGCGTGGTTTTGGCGAGTTTTACGCCTTGTCGTCTGATCAACTGCGTGAGCGTATTGCCGAGCGCCTCCGCGATGCATCCGGAAGTTGGGAGGGGCCCTTCGTGGCCGCGTTCGGTGATCCATTAGCGGATGGTGCCGGGCTGGAAGCATTGATCAGCTATAATAATATTGCCGCCGCGCTATCGGCGTACCAGGCCAGCAAGACCTTCGTTGACAGCCCCTGGGCGGCTTTTGTACGGGGTGATGCGTCGGCGATTTCAGCGCAACAGGTGCGCGGCGCAGCGCTGTTTTTTGCCAGCCTCGAAGACGGCGGTCTGGGTTGTGTTGGCTGCCACAGCGGCGACCGGTTGACGGATGAGAGATTGCATGTCGCGGCCATTCCCCAGTTCGGCCGCGGCAAACGTGCGGATGATACAGATCCGGGGTTTTTTCTGGTCACCCAGAATGATGAAGACCGCTACAAGTTCAGAACCCCCGGCCTGCTGAATATCAGCGTCACGGGGCCCTACGGTCACAGCGGGGCCTTTGACGATCTGGCGGAGTTTGTGCGCTACCATGCGGACCCCGTTGGTGAGGTCGAGCGCTATGATTTCTCGCTCGCTTCTCTGTCGCAGTTTTCCATGCTGGAGGAAAGCCCTTATCCCAGGGCCCGCGCCATGACCGAGGCTGCGCTCGCGCGCGTCTCCCCCAAGCTTCCGCTACGCCCCTTGAGGGAGGATGAGCTGGACGCAGTGGTCGATTTCCTGAATGCACTGACGGACCCCTGCGTGAATACAGAGGAATGTTTGATGCAGTGGGTGGCGGATGAACAGGACGACCACGACGGACAGATGCTGTACCCCGTGATCCCGAATACGCCTCAGCACCCGGAAGGGGAAGATGGCGGCAGCGGACCAGGTGATCCTGTTGATCCCGAAGAACCGGGTGATCCGAACGATCCTGGCGATCCCGGCGATCCAGTTGAACCCGAAGAGCCGGAGATCGACCCGTCGACAGCACCTTTCCGACACTTCACTGCGACAACCCTGTGCGGGCACAACTTGCGCAACCGCATGGTGGATACAGCGGGGCACACCGGGTTTGTCGAACGGGCGGCCGACAGTGGCCTGTCTCATCACCATGAGTTGGCAACCGAAGCCTGGCGCCGTGAGTTCGGTGCGCTTGAGGCGGCGATGCAAAGTGGCGCCGTGCTGTTGGCACCAATCAATGGCGACTGTTGGCTTGATGCACTTTTCACCACTGGTGGCTACGGTAGTGCCGGTCTGGCGCTTTATCGTAACGATATGGGGCGGGGTTTCCAGGCACAGTCGCATGCGCTCTGGCAGGGCATGGATATTCCCCTGGCGCTCGGAGCGGCAGACCTGAATGCCGACTATCGTATCGATCTGTTGGTGGGTAATTATCTTGCCGGTGACGTACAGGTATACCAGCAGGGAGGCGGGGAGGGGTTCGTGCAGCGCCAGTCCATTCCCATGTCCAAGTCTACATTCGGTTTCGCCTTCGCCGATATTGACGGGAACGGTTGGCTGGATGCCTTTATTGCACACTGGGATCTGGGTGCGCGGCCAGGGGCCGCGCCTGCAATGATGAAGAACATGGGCGCCAATGCGTTTCTCGGGCCTACGGGGGTGCTTTATCCTTATGATGTTGCGGCAGGAACCACCGGTGCCCAGTTGGCACAGAACTTCAATTTCTCCCCGGCGTTCACTGATCTGACCGGCAACGGTTTTCCTGATCTCCTGCTGGCGTCTGATTTTGAAACAAGTGAAGTAGCAATCAATAATGGCAACGGCAGCTTCAGCGTAATCACTGATCGCGCTGTTATTGTTGATGAGAACGGCATGGGATCTGCGATCGCGGATTTCGATAACAGCGGGCACTTCTCATGGTTCGTGACGTCGATACATGCCCCGGATGATGATCGTGAATGGCCATGGGGTCGCACGGGCAACAAGCTTTACACGCCAGCCAGGGACACGGATTTTCCTTTTGCGCAACAGGCAACGCACGGTGCGGAGAATGCCGGCTGGGCCTGGGGTGCCTGCGCAGCGGATTTCAATAACAATGGCTATATAGACCTGTTTGTCGAGAATGGCTATGGCCTCGTACCCGATGCGGTGCGCGCTCAACTTTCCGATGATCTGTTGCGCGACCTTGATGAGCTGCTCGCAGGTTATCATCAGCAGCTGCCCAGGCTGTTTATAAATCAGGGGGATGGCACCTTTGTTGATGAGGCATCAAGCTGGGGCATTACTGCGCCGACCAACGGCAGGGGAGTGGTCTGCGCCGATATAGACCGTGACGGTGATATTGATATCGTCGTTGCCCAGAACATCGGCCCCCCACTGCTGTTTGAAAACCAGCTGCCCGGGCAGGGCGCCGTCAATTTCCTGAGTGTGTCGCTGGTTGCCGACCGGCCCAATACCCAGGCCATTGGCGCGGTGGTGCGGGCGCGCACTGGCGAGATCACCCGCATGCGCCAGGTGGAAGCGAATTCCGGCTACCTCGGTCAAACACCGACGGCACTGCATTTTGGCCTGGGTGCTGACACGCAAGTGGATGAAATACGGATCACCTGGCACGACGGTCGGGAAGAGGTCCTGCAGGATGTACCGGCCAACCGGTTCCTGACATTCCGTCACCCGGATCTGAATCCGTTGAGCTCCTCTCTGCTGCACGACGGCATGGCGGATGTCGCACGTGATGCGCTGGCCTGGCTCGAGAGTAATGAGAATCAGGTGCCGGCCGACGTGCTGCTGGGGCTGACCTGGATGCAGCGGCAGTTCGGCATTGCTCCCGCGTTTTCACCGACAGCATTGCTGGAGGATCTGATAGCCCATGAAACGGATGCCGCGATGCTTGCCTCATTGCTGGCTTATCGCCGCTTTTATGACCCGGATCACACGCTCCCGGCGGAGGCGCTGTCCGGGCTGGTGGGCCTCGACGAGATCACGATTGCGCCGTTGTATTGCCATGAACACGCGCTTGGCACGGATTATCTCGGGCGGTTGCTTGCGTTGTCGGCCAGCGAAGATGCTTACGAGGTCAGCCACGCTCTATTTGCCTACCTGTTGCTGACGGACAATGCCTGTCCGCTGCGTCTGCCGGCTGCGGATGTAGAACAACTGGTGCTCAGGAATCTTGCGTTGGTCCAGCCTGGCGGAGAAGGAATCCGTGATATTGATATTGAAGCAATGGCGTTTATTGCAGCAGCCGGGCGCTCGGATCTGATCAGTCCCGCGTGGCTGCACGCATTCATGGATGCCCAGCGCCAGGACGGCGGGTTTGCCTTTGCCCAGGAGGATGGCGATAGCAACGCGCATGCAACCGGGTTGGCACTATGGCTGGCGTTGCAGTTGACCCACTCGAACCAGATACACCACGGTCTGATCGCACAGCATTGGTGATCCCCCTTTTGTACGACCAATGCTGATCGCAATGGCTGCTGATTGATCAGCGACAGCCCCGTCGCGGTGCGTGCTGCGGTGGGCGGCCTTGCCCACACGCTGATCAGATCAGGTGTTACAAATCTTCCCGGTTTGCGAAGCAGGTCTTATGACGCTGCGAAGCTGTGCGTCGATGAGCGTTTAATCCTTTTTTAAATCAATGACTTGGTTGAGCTTTATGCACGTTGCAGTCTCCCGTCACTCCGTTACACTGATGTGGCACAAGAAAACCAGTTTGCGTCACAAGCAGTCTGGCTGAGGACAGTCGGGCACCGGGGGGTGACCGGCGCGGCCAACAGGGAGCATGGCGACAACAACAATTACAGGCCGATCAATTGAGCCCTGGTCACTCTGTCTGTCTGGGATGGCGTTATTTCGCACCTCAGGGGGAGAAAGACCCATGCGTATCGGCATCGTGGTGGATTCCACATGTGATCTACCTGCTACATTCTATTCCGAGCACGACATCCGCATCATGCCCATCTCCATCCGGCTCGGCGACGAGCTGCTGGTGGACGAGCGTGACGCTGCAGCAACACAACATTTTTATACCAGCCAGCTCGACGCGAAAGGCATCGATTCCGAATCCATTCCCTACGACAGCAAGCAGATCCAGGCGGTGTTTCTTGAGCGTTTGGTGATCGATTTTGATCTGGTCTTCTGCATTACGGTCTCCAGCAAGCGCAGCCTGATCTTCGATAACGCCACCAGTGCGTCTTTCGGGATTCTCAAGAAGTACCGGGATGCCCGCGCTGCGGCCGCAGTGAGCGGCCCGTTTTCCATGCGGGTGATTGACAGCAAGACGATCTTTGCCGGTACAGCAGTGTTGGTGGCCGAGGCAGCGGGGATGATCAAGGCGGGGATTCAACCGAACGAGATTCGCCTGAAAATTGACCAGATGATCCCGGACATCTGCGGCTTCATGGTGCCCGCGGATCTGGCCTATGTGCGTAACCGGGGCTTCAAGAAGGGAACGCGCAAGAGTCTGGCCGACACCATGCGCGGCGTGGCACTCACGGTGGGCTCGGCGCTGTCACTGCATCCGATCATCAAGGTTTATCGGGGTCAGGAAGACCCGGCCACGGTGAACCGCAGTTACGAGAAGTCAGTCCGCAAGATGCTGGAGCATGTCGCTGCGCGCATTGAAGCGGGCGATGTGCGCTCTGGCAGCATCTGTCTGAGCTATGCAGGCGATATTTCCGCCGTGCCGGACATGGAGGGCTTCAAGACACTGGATAATGCGGCGCGCAAGGCAGGCCTGACGCTGCATCTCTCCACCATGAGCGCCACCGGGGCGGTCAATGTGGGGGCTGGGTGTCTGTTCGTGGCTTACGCAGGAGACCCGGGGGAGCTCTGAGCTGCCCCCCGATACAGACTACTGCAGGCGCCGCTGCAGACCCGCCTTGGCCAGGATGCGCGTGGAGATTTCCTCGATGGAGAGCTCCGTCGCGTTGATGCTGGGAATGTTGAACTTGTTGAACAACGCCTCCAGGGCCCGGACCTCCATGTCACACTGACGCGGTGAGGCGTACTTGCTGCCTGATTTGCGTTCGCTGCGAATGGCAGCCAGGCGGTCCGGGTCGATGGTCAGGCCGAACAGCTTGTCCTTGTGGGGCAGCAGTGCCTCGGGCAGGCGCAAGTCGTCGAAATCATCTTCAGTCAGCGGGTAGTTGCCGGCGTAAAGGCCGAACTGCAGTGCCAGATACAGGCAGGTGGGGGTCTTGCCGCTGCGCGATACCCCGACCAGGATGATGTCGGCCTTGTCGTAGTGCCGGGTTCGCGCACCATCATCGTTATCCAGCGCATAGTGCACCGCGTCGATGCGGATACGGTAGGCCTCATGGTCCCGGATCGCATGGCTCTCGCCGACGATCAGGCTCGAGCGAACGCCCAGCTCATCCTCCAGGGGGCCGACGAAGGCGGCAAACATGTCGAGCACCAGCCCGTTGCAGGTGCCGATGATCTCGCGATGCTCTTCATTGACCACGGTGGAGAAGACGATGGGCTTGTGCCCGTCAGCCTCGGCGGTCTGGTTGATGCGGGTCACGGCCTGCCGCGTGGTCTCCTCGGACTGGACGTAGGGGAGGGTAATCTGGGCGAACTCGACGCCCCGAAACTGGCTGAGCATGGAATGGCCCAGGGTTTCCGCAGTGATGCCGGTGCCATCGGAGACGAAAAAAGCGGTACGTTTCATGGGCAGGTCATACTCGCGGTAGAGGCTCGAAGGGCAAGGCTAACGGCGGCGTTGCGGGCATGCAAGCGCATCCGGGGGAGAGCCGGGGGGACCGGCCAGATTGTGCAATTGACCATTTCCCCGAAAGTCGAATCATTTCAGGCGAGAAACGGAACGGCTTTTTGAGTAGAATACCCCGCGACACACCCATCCATTCCGGAAAATGTAGGGAGCAGGACCTTGGCGGAGTACGTAGTCTGGTTTGAACGCCTTGGCAAGGGCGACGTGGAGACGGTCGGGGGCAAGAATGCTTCCCTGGGCGAAATGATCAGCAATCTGGCGGCAGCGGGCGTATCCGTTCCCGGCGGTTTTGCGACCACGGCGCAGGCCTATCGCGATTTCCTTGAACACAACGACCTGACCCGCAAGATCAATGATGCGCTGGCCAGTCTGGACGTGAACGACGTGGTGGCCCTGGCCAAGACCGGCAAGGAGATCCGCCGCTGGGTGGTGGAAGCCCCCTTCCAGCCCGAGCTGGAGCAGCAAATCCGTGACGCCTTTGTACAGATCAGCGACGGCAATGCCGACCTGTCTGTGGCGGTGCGTTCCTCGGCTACGGCCGAAGACCTGCCAGATGCCTCCTTTGCGGGCCAGCAGGAAACATTCCTCAACATCCGGGGCGTGGACAACGTCCTGGTGGCGGTCAAGGAGGTCTTTGCCTCCCTGTTCAATGACCGCGCCATCAGCTACCGGGTACACCAGGGCTTCGAGCACGCCGGCGTGGCGCTGTCTGCGGGCATCCAGCGCATGGTTCGCTCGGAAACCGGTGCCGCCGGGGTGATGTTCTCCCTGGATACCGAATCCGGCTTCCGTGACGTGGTGTTCATTACCTCGTCCTACGGCCTGGGCGAAATGGTCGTCCAGGGTGCGGTCAACCCGGACGAGTTCTATGTTCACAAGAAGACATTGCTGAACAAGCGTCCGGCCGTATTGCGCCGCAATCTGGGCTCCAAGCTGCAGAAGATGATCTATGGCAGCGATGCTTCAGCGGGCAAGTCCGTCCAGGTGGTGGATGTCAGCCGCGAAGACCGTATGCGTTTCTCTCTCACCGACGCCCAGGTGGCAGACCTGTCACGTCAGGCGATCGAGATCGAGAAACACTACGGTACGCCGATGGATATCGAGTGGGCGCTGGATGGCGACGACGGCAAGCTGTACATCGTGCAGGCGCGCCCGGAGACGGTGAAGAGCCGTTCGGACGTGTCCGTGATGGAGCGCTACCTGCTCAAGGAAAAGGGCGCCAGGGTACTGGTGGAAGGGCGTTCCATCGGCCAGCGCATCGGCGCAGGGCCGGTGCGTATCATCACCAACATCAAGGAGATGGAGCGGGTTCAGGACGGCGACGTGCTGGTCACCGACATGACCGACCCGGATTGGGAGCCGGTCATGAAGCGGGCTGCCGCCATCATTACCAACCGGGGCGGCCGCACCTGTCACGCGGCGATTATCGCCCGTGAGTTGGGCGTGCCTGCGATTGTCGGCTGTGGCGATGCCACCGATCTGCTGACCGACGGCCAGCTGGTCACCGCCTCCTGTGCCGAGGGCGACACCGGCAAGATCTACGAGGGACGCCTGGACTTCGACATCCAGCGCAACTCCATCGAATCCATGCCGAAGCTGCCCTTCAAGATCATGATGAATGTGGGCAACCCGGACCGGGCCTTTGATTTCGCCACGCTGCCAAACCAGGGCGTGGGTCTGGCGCGCCTGGAATTCATCATCAATCGCATGATCGGTGTGCACCCGAAGGCATTGCTGAACTACAGCAGCCTGCCGCGGGACATCCAGCAGACGGTGGACAAGCGCATCGCAGGCTACGACGGCCCGGTGGAGTTCTATATCGAGAAGCTGGTTGAGGGGATCAGTACCCTGGCGGCGGCATTCCACCCGGAAAAGGTCATCGTGCGTCTGTCGGACTTCAAGTCCAACGAATACGCCAACCTGATCGGCGGCAAGCTCTACGAGCCGGAAGAAGAGAACCCGATGCTGGGCTTCCGCGGTGCGTCACGCTACGTCAGCGAGAACTTCCGCGATTGCTTCGAGCTGGAGTGCAAGGCGCTCAAGAAAGTACGCGAAGAGATGGGCTTCACCAATGTCGAGGTGATGGTGCCCTTCGTGCGTACGGTCGGTGAGGCAGAGCACGTCATCGAACTGCTGGCGAAGAACGGTCTCAAGCGGGGCGAGGAAGGCCTGCGCGTCATCATGATGTGCGAGCTGCCCACCAACGCGCTGTTGGCGGATGACTTCATCAAGCACTTCGACGGTTTCTCCATCGGGTCCAATGACCTGACTCAGCTGACGCTGGGTCTGGATCGGGATTCCGGTATCGTCAGCCATCTGTTCGATGAGCGTGATCCGGCAGTGAAAAAGCTGCTGAGCATGGCCATCGAGGCATGTAACAAGGCAGGTAAATATATCGGCATCTGCGGCCAGGGCCCGTCTGATCATCCGGATCTGGCCAAATGGCTGATGGAGCAGGGCATCTCCAGCGTGTCTCTGAACCCGGATTCGGTACTGGATACCTGGTTCTACCTGGCGGAGAAGCACGGCAAGTAAGCGGCTTCGATACGGCCTGACGAGCCCTCGTCATCGGCACCTTGATCGGGTGCAGGTGGCGGGGGTTTTTCTTTGGGTATGGCGCAGTGCGGAATCAGCGAACAGCGAGGGCGGGATCGGGGCTGCCGAAGTGTTGCTGGTAGCGGGGCAGGAGCTCCTGTACTTTCTTGACGTAACCCTGGGTTTCCGCGAAGGGCGGAATGCCGCCGTGGCGGCGCACATTGCCCTCGCCGGCGTTATATGCCGCCAAGACATGATCCAGGCGATCAAAGCGCTCCATCAGATAGCTCAGGAAGCGCGCGCCACCGACGATATTCTCGCGGGGATCAAAGGCATTGTTCACTTCAAGAAAGGCGGCGGTGCGTGGCATCAGCTGCATCAGGCCCTGGGCGCCGACACGGGATACGGCGTGGCGGTCAAAATGGGACTCGGCGTGAATGACGGCCTTGATCAGGCCGGGATCGACATCATACAGGCGTGCTGCATGGCGGATTTCGGGGTCGTAGAGATCGCGCATGTCGCTGGTGAGCACGCGGGGACGGTAATCCCAGCCACGGCGCACATTGAGCAACTCATAGGTGGCGGGCAGGGCATCGCGGTCCGTGAACAGGGTGACACCGTCGGGCCCACGGTAGGTGTAGATGGTGTCTGCGGTGGTGGCGAGTGGCCCCAGGAGCCCTGCCAGCAACCCCAGTGCGCTGACGAGTGTCTTCATCCCCGTTCCTTCCTGCTTGTCTTATGCTTATGCTCGCGCCCGGTTAATGCTTTATTCTGATGGCCGGTCTGACAGTATGCCTGAGTCTGTGGGCCCGAATCCATACCCGGGATACGTCAGGAACGGGCCTGAATCACAAATCGCTTCCTTCAAGGGAATTACAGGCAAGGGAATGACAGGGGATTGCCAGCCGTCAGCGGGGCAGTCAGCATGGCGCCTGAGAAATCCGTTCCGCATCCGTTCCATCGCATCAGGAGACAATACCGCCGTGACCAAGGCTGAAGTGGCAGACACATTTGATCTGATCGTCATCGGGGCCGGCTCCGGTGGGGTACGGGCGGCGCGCATGGCCGCTGCGGAGGGTGCGCGGGTGGCCATCATTGAATCGCGCTTTTTCGGCGGTACCTGCGTGAATGTGGGCTGCGTGCCGAAAAAGCTGTTCGCCTACGCCAGTGAGTTTGCGGACCTGTTCCAGCTCGCGGAGGATTACGGTTTCGCGTCATCGGGATCGGCACCATCACGGCCGGACTGGCAGCGTCTGCGCGACAACAAGACCCGAGAGATCGAGCGCCTTAATGGCATCTACCGGCGCATGCTGGAACAGGCTGGTGTAACCATCTTTGAAGCCCACGGCCGGGTGCTCGGTGCGGGCCGTGTCAGTGCCGGCGAGCAGCAGCTGTCCGCGAAAAATATTCTGGTCGCCACAGGTGGCCAGCCTTTTGTGCCGGATATTCCGGGCAAAGCGCTGGCGCTGATTTCGGACGACCTGTTCTATCTGCCCGAGCTGCCGAAAACCGTCGCCGTGGTGGGCGGGGGCTACATCGCCACGGAGTTTGCCTCGATTCTCAACGGCCTGGGTGTTTCGGTGCAGCAGATCTATCGGGGTGGTCTGTTCATGCGCGGGTTTGATGAAGATATCCGTGCTTTTGTTGCGGCACAGATGGCCGAGAATGGCGTCAACCTGCGCTTCAACTGCGATGTCATGTCCATCGATGCTGTCGACGGGCAGAAGCAACTGACATTGGCCGACGGTGAAACGTTGCGGGTCGATGAGGTGTTCTACGCCACCGGCCGGGTGCCGAACGTGACCGATCTGTTTGCCGATGAACTGGGCCTGGCCCTGGCAGACAACGGCGCCATCCCGGTGGATGCGGGATACGCCACCTCCGTGCCGGGGCTCTATGCGCTCGGAGATGTGACGGATCGCGTACAGCTGACCCCGGTGGCGCTGGCAGAAGGTACCTGGCTGGCGAAAACCCTGTTCGCGACTGACAAGCCTGACGGGCCGTTGAATTACGAGAACATTGCTACAGCCGTGTTCTGCCACCCGAATATCGGCACAGTGGGGCTGACGGAGACGCAAGCGCTGGAGTGCTATGACAGGGTGCGCATCTACACCAGTGAATTCCGGCCGTTGCGTTATTCCATGAGCCCGGCGGCGGCAGGCAGCACACGTCATCGCACCTTGATGAAACTGGTGGTGGACGATGCCAGCGACCGGGTGGTGGGGCTGCATATGGCTGGAGACGAAGCGGGTGAGATCGTTCAGGGTTTCGCCGTGGCGATCAATATGGGGGCAACCAAGGCTGATTTCGACCGCACCCTGGGCATCCATCCCACCTCTGCGGAAGAGTTCGTCACCATGCGGACCCTGACCCGTACCTGCCCCTGATCCGTCAGGGGCCTTTACTGCCGGGTGCGCCGGCGAGCATCAGCGCCGGCGCAGACGTACCGGCAGATCGTCCTTGGGAACCGGCAGGCTGGTCATGTCCAGTGGCATACGGTATGCCGGGTCCACGTCCCATTCGAAACCCAGCACCAACTGGTGCAGCACGGCTTTGACCTGAAGCTCGGCGAAGTGCAGGCCAATGCACTTGTGCGCACCACCCCCGAATGGCACCCAGGCGTAAGGGTGCACCTTGTCCTCGCGCCGATCCTCGGCAAAGCGCTCCGGGTCGAAAGTCTCCGGATCAGGCCAGTACTCCGGCATGGCATGGGTAAAGAACGGGCTGATGGAGACCAGCGTTCCGGCGGGCACATAGTGCCCTGCGAACTCACAGTCGCGCACCGTGCGGCGGGGTACTGACGGTACCGGTGCACACAGACGCAGTGCTTCTTTCATGGCCAGGCCCGCGCTGTGAAGCTTGCCCAGGTCATCGTAATCGAGCTGTGTCTTGCCCAGTGCCAGGCTTTCGTCACGAATCCGGGCTTGCCAGTCCGGATGGCGCGCCAGCCAGTAGATCATGTTGCTCAGGGTGATGGTGGTGGTGTCATGGGCGGCCATCATCAGGAAGATCATGTGGTTGACCACATCATCATCGGTAAAGGATTCGCCCTCTTCGGTTTCGGCCCGGCACAGCACACTGAACAGATCCGCTTCGTTGCTGCGGCGCTTGGCCGGTACTTCGCGGCGGAAGAAGTCTTCCAGGACGCGGCGGCCGCGTAACCCCTTTGCCCACCGACCGCCGGGCATATTGAAGCGCAGCAGGGCGGTACCGGCGCGCACCGTATCGATAAAGGCCGTGTTGATGCTGTTGGCTTCGCTGCCCAGTTTCTGGCCCATGAAGACATCCGTGGCCAGATCCAGTGTCAGTTGTTTGATGGCGGGAAAAATCATGAATCGTTCAGCCGGCTGCCAGCCTGCCAGACCCGCCTCGATACCCGGGCCCATGCGGGTATTGTAGTCGCGCAGCACCTCTGTCTTGAACGCCTGCTGCATGATCTTGCGGTGCCAGCGATGCTCTTCGAAATCCAGCAGCATGATGCCCCGGTGGAAGAACTTGCCGATGAAGACATCCCAGCCCTGATGGTTGGAGAACACATCGCCCTTGTTGCGCAACACGAACTCGTTGGCGTCGGGGCCAATCATGCTCACCATTTTCATGCCAAACGCGTTGCCCCATGAAATGGCGCCGTAGCGTTCGTAGCGCTCCCGCCCGACACCCAGCGGGTCGCGGATCAGCCGCAGAGTATGGCCTATCAACGGGGGGCCTGGATCACCGGGTATCGGTTTGAGATCACTGCCGGACGGGACCGCTGAAAAGGGGACATTGCGCATGGCGGGGCTCCTGATACTCCACTACGGGCGGCATGGGTATATACGGTGTATGCCTTTTACTCAATCATAGGCCATGAAGATCAGACAGCAAGGCCTGTTGCGGTGGAGTAAACAGCTTTCTGCCGTTGATATAGGGGCGGCGCATGACAGGCACTCAGGTGCAGATGGGACCTATGTACAGAGAGTAACCAGCAGGGGGCGAACAGCCTCATGCCGGGCCGCTCCGCGATTTGCGCAGCGGTTATCCACAGCCTGTTCCACAGATTCTGTGCATAACGCAGTGGCACCTGTATCATTCCGCTGGGCCAGGCACCAGTTGAAGGAGAGAAACGGATGCGGCGAGTGGTGTTCAACCAGAAAGGTGGCGTAGGAAAATCCAGTATCGCGGTCAATCTTGCCGCCATCAGTGCCAGCCAGGGCCAGCGCACACTGGTGCTGGATCTCGACCCCCAGTGCAATGCCAGCCAGTACCTGCTCGGTATGGATGCTTACCAGAATGGCGAAGGTCCGACCCCCAATGTAGGTACTTTTTTCGGCCAGACGCTGTCGTTCCGGCTGAAAGAGAAGGACCCGCTGGAGTACATCCACGCTACAGGGTTCGAGAATCTGAGTGTGCTGCCGTCAAACCCGGAGCTGGGCGAGATTGAGCACATGCTGGAAAGCAAGCACAAGATCTACAAGCTGCGTGCACTGGTGAAGGCGCTGGAGAAGGAGTTCGATGTCATTTATATCGATACGCCCCCCGCCTACAATTTCTACACCCTCTCGGCCCTGATTGCCGGGGACAAGGTGCTGATTCCCTTCGATTGCGATGCCTTCTCCCGCAAGGCGTTGTACACACTGCTGGAGAATATCCGCGAGGCCCGTGACGATCACAACGACGCGCTGGAGGTCGAGGGCATCGTGGTGAATCAGTTCCAGCCCCGCGCGCGCTTGCCGCAGCAGCTGGTGGAAGGGCTGAGTGAAGAGGGGCTGCCGATACTGTCGAGCTACCTGTCTGCCAGCGTGATCATGCGGGAGTCCCACGATCAGGCCAAACCGCTGATCCATCTGGCGCCGCGGCACAAGCTGACCCAGGAGTTCGTGACACTGCACGCCGAGTTGAGCCGCTGAGCAACCTCTGCATGCCCCGGCGAGCGGTAGCCCGGCCGGGCGGCAGGGCAGGGCCCTGACCAGGCTGTTTATACTGCCCGTCGGCATTAATCTGCTATTATCCGAAGCGTACAGGTGAGAGCCTGTCTGCTGCTGGCTCGGGGGAGCACAGGACACAGCAGCAGATATGGGCAACGAACACGTGGGATATGGGCGGGTGACACACCAGCGTGTCGCGGTTTAACCTGCCCCTGAGAAGAGGCAGAACAATAATGATTCGGGAGACAACAATGTCTGGAATATCTGCATACCTGCGAGGCCTTTGCGCTGCGCTGCTGTTAATGCCGGTGCTGCTGATGCCCGTAGTGGCCAGCGCAGCCATCAATCAGGCGCAGGTCGAGCGCATGCAGCTCGAATTGTGGCGCGTGCGTGCTGATTTCCATATGTTCACGGTGATGGACGGTGATCGTCGCTATGAGCGCCAGTTGGCGCAAAGCCTTCGTTCCGCTGAATCGCAGTTTCGTGTCCTGCAGAGTGCCGCATCCAGTGATACGGATGTTGCGCTGGTGAATGCCATGCGAAATAACTGGGCGGAATTCACCAAGGCCGCAGAGAGCAATACCATTGCAAAGCTGGGCTATACCGAAAGTTACGCGGCGCAGGACGTGAACCGACTGGCGGCGGTCATGAATAACCAGCTGTCCACCTATTCTGCCGACAGCAGCGGTGACTATGCTGACATGTGGGCCCTGGCCGCTTATATGCAGCGGATGTCGTCCGAGTACCTGGCGCTGTCTGCGGATCCCTCCGGCGGTATGGCCGTCGATACCGGCGAAGGCCGCATTGAATTCCGCGACACGGTGCCGGCCTTCGATCGGCGCCTGGCTGAAATACGGGCCAAATACCGCGACGACGATACGGCGACCCGCGCGCTGGATCAGATCGCCAGCAAATGGGGCTTTATCCGCGAATCTCTGGTGAAGTTCTACGAGAACTCTGTGCCCTTTCTGGTGCATCGCTATACCCAGCAGATCGTTGCTTCTGTCGATCAGGTTGCGGGGAGTTGATGACACGACTTGATGTGTGCCGCCGGTTTGTGGCTTCGGTACGGCACTCCACGGAACTCGGCATTGAAGTGCTTGAAGCGCACGAGGATCGTGTGCGTACGCGCATGGCTGCCAGCCCGCAGCTGGTGGGCAACCCCGATTCCGGCATCATGCATGGCGGGGCGATTTTTGCCCTGATGGACCAGGCGGGTGGCCTGGCCAATGCCTGTCTGATCTTTCCCTCATTCGAAATCACGCCGACCATTGATATGCGTGTGGACCACCTTCGTGCCCCGGCACCAGGCAAGGCGGTGATCTGCGACGCTGAGTGTTACCGGCTCAGTCAGCATGTCGCCTTTGTGCGCATGAGTGTTTATGAGGAAGGCGATGAAGAGGGTGAGATGTTGGCAACGGGTCTGGCAACCTACATGCGTATGAAACTGCCCGGTGCAAGCAAGGTGGTGGCATGACTGACGGACTGCGTGATCTGGTCGCGGCCTGTCGCCAGGGCAGTGAGCCCTATCAGGCATTGATCGACCGCGTGCCCTATGCCGCATTCCTGGGCATTGAGATAACGGCCCGTGGCGAGGAGCTGACCTTCGTGCTCCCCAAACGGGACACCAACCTGGGTAATCCGACTCTGCCAGCGCTGCACGGTGGCGCAGTGGCGGGCTTTATGGAGCAGGCTGCCATTATCTTCCTGCTGCTGGAGATGGGTGAGCCCCGGGTACCCAAGACCATTGATTTCACCATGGACTACCTGCGCGCCGGGCATTTTCGCGATACCTTCGCAGAGTGCCGTGTGACGCGCCTCGGGCGCCGGGTGGCCAATGTACACATCAGTGCCTGGCAGGTACGTCGGCCCGAGCCTATTGCCATAGCCCGCGCGCATTTCCTGTTGTCAGAGGAATCTGCCACAGAACCCCCCGAGTAATCCTCTTTAGTCCCAGGTATCCCGCTGGCGGTATTCGGTAGCAATTTGTAATGGGTGCTGCCCGCGCCGCCGCTTTGCTGAAATAATCCTTTTTCTGAATAGTTGCACTATCGTGCTATATAACAGAAAAAGGAAATGCATGATGACACGCTGCATCATTACGACACTGCTTGGCGTTCTTCTGTTGAGCGCCTGTGGCGGCGACAGCTCATTAGGCGGTGGCCGTGGCACGCCACCGGCAGACGGTGATAATGGCGGCGCGATGCCTGACTCTCTGTTCGCAGAACCGCAGATGGCTCGCTGTGTGCTGAACAGCCCGATGCTGGAGGTGGGGCAGGGGCTGGATGCACCGGGCCTGCGGCTGGATGTGGACAGCCCTGCCCGTGGCAGGGCATCCGGGCACTGTGGCGACAATCAGACATTTCGCTTCGGGAGCGGCATTGCCGACGTCACCGGCCCGGTGGCCCTGAAAAGTGGCGCCGGGTGGGAAGATACCGCCCAGGTCATGCGTGGCATTCACACCCGCCAGTTTGCCCGTGCCTACGCCATCGAATCGCCCTGCAACGGCAAGCGCGTCATGTTTCTGTCGGCAGACATCGGGCTGATGTGGGGCTCGTTGCGCCTGGGTGTACTGGATGCCATCGCCGCAGACGATGATTTGTCCCGCTTTTATAACGGCGATAACGTCATGCTCTCCGCGACCCATACGCATTCCGGCCCCGCCGGCTATTCCCATCACGAGGCCGGTAACGCACTGCATCTCGGTTACGACGATCTGGTGTACCGCACACTGGTGGACGGCATGGTGGCGGCGATTCGGCTGGCACACGCTAATATCCAGGCCAATCCGGAGCCCGGCCGCGTATCGCTTGCCAGCGGCGAACTGCTGAACACCAACATCAACCGTTCGCGCCCGGCCTTTGCCATGAACCCGGCCGACGAGCGCGCTGCGTTTCGCGACACCCGTGGAGAGGAAGTGGATGTCAACAAACGGGTGGTGCAACTGAATCTGCGACGGGACAACGGCAGCCCGGTGGGCATCATCAACTGGTTCGGGGTACACCCCACGGTTATCGGGCCGGAGGCGGATCTGGTCAGCAGTGATTGCAAGGGGTTTGCGGCCCAGGGCTTTGAACGCATCATGCGCACCCGCTACAGCCCGCATCCCGGAGAAGACACCTTTGTCGCCGCGTTCGCGCAAGCGGATGAGGGCGATTCGTCCCCCAACATCTTCATCAATGAGTTCCCGCACCCCGACCCGCGCCGCGGCGGCGGCAGCACGGTGTTTGAATCCAACGCCATCTCTGGCAACAAACAACTGGCCAAAGCCTTGAGGTTATGGGGGCAGGGCGAGGCACTCAGCGGGCCGGTGGATTACCGCCTGATGCACGTACGTATGAACCAGGTGACGGTGACGGACCCCGTGATTCTGTCGCGGCTGCAGCATCCGCCAGCGCTGGATGCTGCGGTCAAGCGCACCTGTAACGCCGCATTGGGCGTGTCCTTCCCGGCGGGCGCCGAGGATGGCCCGGGGCCAATCAGTTATGAGGGCATCACCTGCGCAACGGACGGCGGCATCATGCGGGCTATTGCCCGGGACTTTGCGGAGCTGACCGGGCCGGGGCTGCCATTGGAAATCGTTTCCAGCCTGCTGCTGTGCAATACCCAGACACTGCCGTTGCTCGGACTCGGTTGCCATGCGGAGAAGCCCGTGCTGTTGCCGACCAATCTCGGCGAGTCCGCCGGCGGCGTACTGGACCTGGTATTGAACCCGTTGGGGCTGACCACCAACTTCGAGTCACCGGTGCAGCCATTGCAGATATTCCGTATCGGCAATCTGGCGGTGGTCGGTTTGCCCTGGGAAGTAACCACCATGTCGGCGCGACGCCTGCGCGCTCTGGTGCTTGAAGAGCTGGCGCCGGTGGGCGTCGACACAGTGATCATTGCCGGACTGACCAACGATTTCATCCATTACCTGACGACCCGGGAAGAATACGCCAGTCAGCAGTATGAGGGGGCATCCACCGTATACGGCCCCTGGAGCCTGGCGGCCGTGAAACAGGAAACCCGGCGCCTGGCCCTGAGCATGCGCGATGGCGAGGCGATAGCGGCAGGGCCCGCCTATCCGCGAGTGACGCCAGTGTTGCGCCGCCCGCCATATATCCCCTCGGATACGCCAGGCAGCGCGCCTTTCGGCTCTTTGCTGGAGGATGTGCCGCCCTCCGCCGAGCCGGGCGATACGGTGCGCGCCATCTTCCAGGCGGGGCATCCGCGCAATGATCTGATGCTGGGCGACAGCTATGTGTTCGTCGAACGCCAGCGCCTCGATGGCAGCTGGCAGGTCGTCGCCCGGGATCAGGACCCTGCGCTCTGGTTTCTCTGGCAGCCCACCGTGCTGCCGCCGCTGCCGCTGGACCCGATACCGACGGGCCCGTCCACTGCCGAGGCACGGTGGCACCTGCCTGCCAATACCCCTGCGGGCATATACCGTCTACGCCACCAGGGTGTCGCGGCGCCGGGCGGCGCATACAGCGGGGTATCGAGCCCCTTTACCGTGGCGGGCCCCCTGGCGGCGTGTGAAGACGGCAGCGATTTGCCGCCGATCTCAGCGGCGCGGTGAAGTTGTGATTTCGCGTCAGCCGGTGCGTGCATTGTCATTTCGCGACATTGCTGCGCCAGGTGCTGCGGGATAGCGTTGAGTACGACCCGATCTGGGATTTATCGACGAATCCGACAAAGACAAAAAAGGTGCGCTACCATGCAGATCAAGCGACTCGACCAGGCTCCGAAAGATATCATTTACTATGAAAGCTGGGATGGGCCCGGCGGTGATGACCTTGAGCATCGCATGACCACCCAGCACGTCGAAGACGTGGTGCAGATTTTCCAGACACCACTGACGGGCCATTACAACTGGGATTACAGCTCTGCTGATGGCCGTATTCGCAAGCTCTACCGTCTGGGTAAAGAGCTGAACTGGAACGCCGATTTCGACGTGGACTGGACCCAGAATTTCCCCAAATCCGAACAGCCCATGGATCAGAATTTCAATCCGTTCCAGGGGTGGGAGCCCTTCGAGAAGCTTTCCGAAGAAGAGAAGCTGCGTTTTGGCTGGCACAACCTGGCCTGGATGCTGGCGCAGTTCATGCACGGTGAGCAGGGCGCATTGCTGGTCGCGTCGCAGCTGGCATCTTGCGCCCCTACCTACGATGCCAAACTCTATGCCGCGTCGCAGACCTTTGATGAAGCCCGACACGTGGAGGTGTTCACCCGCTACCTCCAGGAAAAGGTCGGCATGATGTATCCGGTCAACCCGAACCTGAAAGTGCTGCTGGACAAGATCCTGTCCGATCCGCGCTGGGATCTGAAATTCATCGGCATGCAGATCATCATCGAAGGGCTTGCCCTGGCCGCATTCAATACCCTCAAGCTTACAGCCAAGGACCCACTGTTGAAGGACATCATCACGCTGGTAATTCGTGATGAAGCCCGCCACGTGACCTTCGGTGTGAACTACCTGGAGGATTTCGTCAGCACCCTGACCCAGGAAGAGAAAGAAGAGCGCGCCCATTTCGCCTTTGAAGCCTGCGTGGTGATGCGCGAGCGCCTGATTGCCACAGAGGTGTTCACAGAATTCGGCTGGGAGCCGGAGCAAGCACGCGAGCAGGTGCTGGCGTCGCAGATCATGGCGCAGTTCCGTAATTTGCTGTTTACCCGCATCGTGCCCAACCTCAAGCGCATCGGTCTGCTCACCGATTCGGTGCGGCCACGTTTCGAGGAGCTGGGTATCCTGCAATTCGAGAATCTGGTGGACGACGGCGAGATCGACTGGGCCGAGCTGTCACGGCCGCTGTATAACGAAGCATCCTGACCCTCCTGTGGCCGTTCCTGCCATTGTTGGCAGGGGCGGCAGTGACCATAATTGGAGCGGGCCGGTAAACCGGCCCGCTTTTTTTCGCCCACTCATCACTGCCTGGCTGCCCTGTGTCCCGACTTGCTGACCGCCGTACCCAGATCATGCTGCTCGCCGCTGTGGCGGCCACCGGCATGGGCCAGACCCTGGTGTTTGCCATCCTGCCGTCGCTCGGCCGTGCCGCAGGCATTGCCGATGTCAAAGTGGGCCTGATCATCAGCTGCTCCTCGCTGATGTTCGCCCTGGCCAGCCCGGTCTGGGGCCGCAGCAGCGAATACCTGGGCCGCAAGCCGGTGCTGGTGATTGGTCTGACCGGTTACGCCATCGGCACCGCCTTGTTTGCTACTGCATTCTGGTTCGGTATTCGTGGCATGCTCACCGGTGCTTTGCTGGTTACCGCCCTGATCGCCAGCCGCGTGCTGCAAGCCTCGGTCATGGCGGCCACGCCGCCGGCCGCTGCGGCCTATATGGCAGATACCTCGGAAGCCGCCACGCGCACCAAAGCCATGGGGCGTATCGGCGCAGCACACAACCTCGGCACCGTGATCGGCCCGGCGGTGGGTGGATTGATTGCGGGCATCAGCCTGGTGGCGCCGCTGTATCTGGTGGCCATAGTCACTGCGCTGATGGCGCTCTGGGTCATGCGCGCCTTGCCAGAATCGCCCTATATCCTGGCCCGCGGCCCCAACAGTACGCCATTCTCTTTGCGCGATACGTTGCGCACCAGTTTCATGGCCTACACAGATCGCCGTCTGACCGACATCCTGCTGGTCGGTCTGATGATGTTCCTGGCGTTTGCCATCGTGCAGCAGACCCTCGGCTTTCTGTTTCAGGACCGGCTGGGCATGAGTCCCCAGCAGGCAGCGGGCGGCGTCGGCATTGCGATGATGTGCGCGGCACTGGCCTCACTGCTGGCCCAGGCGGTTATCGTGCAGCGACTGGGCTGGGCGCCAGAGGCGATCCTGCGGTTGGCTGTCCCCTTGATGGGCGCTGGCGTGCTGGTGCTGATCTGGGCGCCGGGCCAGATGATGGTGACGGTGTCCGTGATACTGCTGGGTCTGGGCCTGGGCCTGGGCATGCCGGGGGTCAGCAGCGCAGCCAGTCTGCGTGTGGGTCAGGATGAGCAGGGCGCTGTAGCGGGCCTGATGAGCGCCTGTCCGGCACTGGGATTCATTTTCGGTCCGGTCATCGGCACCGGGCTTTACCAGATCCAGCCATTGTGGCCCTACTGGCTGGTGGTCCTGCTGTTTATCCCCTTGAGTTTCGCCGTCTGGCGCCTGGGGCGTGTGCGCGAGGAAGCATAAAAGCTGAACCATAAAAAAAGCCGCGAGAGGAATGCTCTCGCGGCTTCTTGCTCACGGTTTAGTTCGTGTAGGGCAGCAACGTCAGTTCAACACGACGGTTCTGCGCACGACCTGCGGCGGTGTCGTTGGTCGCTGCGGGCTGATGCGGGCCGAAACCGACGATATCCATGCGCACCTGCTCAACACCGAAACCGGCGAGGGCATTGCTCACAGACTGAGCGCGCTGCTGAGAGAGCAGCATGTTGTACTGCACGCTGCCGGTGCTGTCCGTATGACCGCCCACCTGAATCATGGTCGAACGGTACTCTTTCAGGACCTCGGATACAGAATCCAGAACCGGCATGAACTGGGACTTGACCTGGTATGCGTCCGTATCGAAAGTGACGTTGCCCGGCATGTTGAGGATGATGTTGTCACCATCGCGGGTCACTGAAACGCCTGTGCCCTGGAGCTTCTCACGCAGTTCGCGCTCCTGGACGTCCATGTAGTAGCCCACGCCACCACCTGCCACTGCGCCAATACCGGCACCCGCCAGGGCGCGACGCTTGCGTTCCTTGGCACTGTCAGAGGTGGCAATCCCTACCAAAGCGCCCACGGCCGCACCGATGCCGGCGCCTGTGGCGGCTCGGGATGTTCTCTGTTCCCCGGTGTACGGGTCAGTGGTTTGACAGCCTGTAAGGGCCAGCGCGCCAGCCAGCAAGGCACTTGCGGCAATAATCTTCATGTTTGCTCCTGAGAGTTTTGTTGTGACCATCAATCTGTTTTTGGCCGGAGAACCAGTGCCTAACATTACGGCAAACGCCGAAAAGACGGAAGATCAATCCACGCCATCCAGCGGATCAACACAAACAAGCGCTGGGCATTTGCGAGGCCGACAGGGATACTGTGGCCGATTTGAACAATGGCTGGAACGCAATGCTATGCCTGATTTCCCCTTGGAAGACTTCGTGCCGCCACCAGAGCGCTTGTTGCGACGATTGATGGCGCCGTCTCGCTGGTACTTTTCACCGCAGATCAGTGGTACCGAGCACGTGAATCCTGCGCGCCCGGCGCTCTTCGTCGGCAACCACGCATTGTTCGGCATTATCGATTCGCCCTTGTTCGTGAGTGCCCTGTATCGACAGACCGGTGTCTACCCGCGCAGTCTGGGAGACCACTTTCACTTCCGCACACCGGGTTGGGGGCGTTTGCTGACGCACTTCGGTGCGGTGCCGGGCACGCGAGAGAACTGCCATGCCCTGATGGCGGCCCGGCAGCATGTGCTGGTGTTTCCTGGCGGCGCCCGGGAGGTCGCCAAGCGGCGTGACGAGATCAACCGACTGGTCTGGAAGAAGCGCACGGGATTTGCCTATATGGCCATCAGCCACGGCTATGACATCATTCCTTTTGCGTCCGTCGGGTGTGATGAAGCGTTTGATATTCTTTATGACGGCAATGATTTTACCGCCTCACGGCTTGGTCGGAGCCTGCTCAGGCTGCCTCGGGCAAGGCAGGCTTTGCGCAACGGGGATCTTTTCATGCCCTGGGTGAAGGGACTCGGGCCGCTGCCGTTGCCGCGTCCGGAGCCCTTCCATTTTCGTATCGGTGCCCCGATCGCCACTGACGCTGCGCCCTGGGCTGGCCGTCAGGATGAGACGCAGGTGCTCTGGGATCTGCGTGAGCAGGTTGCGGGGACGATAGAAGGCATGATCAGCGATCTGGCGCGCGATCGTGACGTGGCGCGGCCGCAGATGTCTCGCTGGCGCCGCTGGTTGACGTAGCGCGCCACATGCACCAGACCGTCGGGCCGTCATCGGGCAGCGACAGTTCGTGCAATACGTCAAAGCCGAAGTGCTGGTACAGAGGCACGTTGTCCGGATTACAGGTTTCCAGATAGGCGGGCAATGCGCTGCGGTCACATTGTGTGAGTACGTTATCCAGCAACAGACGGCAAAGTCCGCGGCCCTGGGCGCGGGGGTCGACACCAATGATCTGCAGATAGAAATGCGGCGTCACCGGGTGCAGTGCCTGCACCCGGCGAATACCGTGCAGCCGGGCGGGCAGCCGCAGGACGCCGCACAGCCGGACCAGTTCGGGCAGGAAACGAAAGTGTGACAGGAGGCTGCTGCCCCAGGTACCCGGCGGCGACCAGAGTGCAGCGGCCTGGCGGGACTCTACCGTGTGTATCAGCCCGGAGGGCAGGGCAAGGTGGCGCAACTGGGCCAGGAAGGCGGCCTCCAGACGCCGCGTGTAGTGCTGATCGGGCACCGCCATCCAGCGCCAGAAGGGGTCATCCCGAAAAGCCCGGGCGAGGGTAGAGGCCAGCAGCGGCAGATCGGTGGCCCCGGCGCGGCGTATATCGGGCATGCGGGGTGGTCCTTGATGCCGCCGGTCCGGCGCAGGCCAGCCAGACGGGCATATTGTGGAAAAAGTGATAAAGCATTGTGCGCCGTGAGGCGTTGCCGGGACAGTAAAGATTGTGACAAGGAGTAATACATGCTCGGGAGCAGGCCGGATCTGGTGAAGCTGGCAGACACGCGCTGGGATCTGATCGTCATTGGTGGCGGGATCACGGGTGCAGGCATTCTGCATCAAGCGGCACAGCTTGGAATTAAAGCTCTTCTTGTTGAAAAACATGATTTTAGCTATGGAACCTCAAGTAGATCATCAAAAATGGTGCATGGCGGCTTGCGCTATCTCAAGCAGGGCGATATCCGCCTGACGCGGGAGTCCCTGCAGGAGCGGGAGCATCTGTTGCGGCATTTGCCCGGTCTGGTGGTGCGCCAGAGCTATCTGTTCCCGTTGCGGCGTGGGCAGTTCCCCGGCCGCTGGGCGATGACGGTGGCGCTGTGGTTCTACGACCTGCTGGCAGGGGTGCGCGACCACCGCTGGGTCAGCGCCGATGACCTGGCGCAACGTGTCCCGGCCCTTGATACCCGGGCGCTTACCGGCGCCATGCGCTATACCGACGCCCTGACCGATGACAGTCGCCTGGTGATGCGTATCTTGCATGACGCTGTGGAGGAGGGGGGCCGGGCGATCAACTATTGCGGGGTAAACGATGTATCGCGACGGTCGAACGGCGATCTGACGCTGAGCGTGACGGATCATGCGGCGAAGGCAGATCCAGTCCGAGGCGGCACGCCGGTTACGGCCACATTAGTGGCCCGGCGTGTCATCAATGCCACCGGCGCCTGGGCGGATCAGCTGTCTGGCACGCCTGCGCGCGTGCGGCCCCAGCGCGGCAGCCATCTGTTTGTGCCGGCGCAACGTCTGCCGTTGTCCGAATGCCTGACACTGGTCAACCCTCGCGATGGTCGGCCGGTGTTTGTCTTCCCCTGGGAGGGAGAAACCTGCATTGGCACCACAGATCTGGACCACCGCGACGACCCGGACCGTGAGCCCCGGGCAACCCGGAAAGAAATCGACTACCTGCTGGAACTGGTCAACGGGTTTTTCCCCGATGTGCAGCTGACGGATGCCGATATTCTGTCCACCATGGCCGGGGTGCGGCCGATCATCGCCTCCGGCAAGGGCGGCGACCCGTCCAGCGAGCGCCGCGACCATGCCGTCTGGTCACACGATGGCGTCATCACCGTCAGTGGCGGCAAATTGACCACCTTTCGCGTGATTGCACTGGATGCGCTGGCTGTGGCCGGTTTTATTGATCGTCACAGGCACCGTGCGCTGCGGCGGGCTGGCCCCCGGTTTGCGCAGAACAGCGCTATTCCGACCGGGCTGGGGCACCCGCTGCGACGCTGGCCGGAGGGCGATGCCCTGTTGGCCGAGATCGACTGGGTTCTGCAGCACGAAATGGTGCAACACCTGGATGACCTGATGTTGCGTCGTACCCGGTTGGGCAACATGCTGCCTCGCGGTGGCGAAGAGCGATTGCCGGTTCTGGCGAAGCTGGTCTGTGAACGGCTGGGCTGGGATCAATCCCGCTGGGAGGTGGAAGTGCAACGGTATCTGGACATCATTCAAGACAGTTACAGCGTGCAGGAGGCCTGATCATGCTCAGCTATCAACATGGCTACCACGCCGGTAACTTCGCAGACGTGCACAAGCATGTCGTGCTTTCTCTCATTCTGGCGTATCTGCGCCGCAAACCCGGCCCGCTGTCGGTGCTGGATTTTTACGCCGGCCGCGGGCGATATGACTTGCACGGTGCCCAGGCAGCAAAAACAGGTGAGGCGGCGGCGGGCATCATGCGGTTGCTGGATCAGCAGCCCTGGCCGACGTTGCTGGATGACTATCGCGAGGCGCTCATGAGCGTCAACAAGGGCGTCGCCAAAGGCACCCTGGTGCGCTATCCGGGATCACCACTTATTGCCCGCCATGTGGGGGGCGACGAGGTACGGCTGACCTGCTGTGAGCTGCATCCGATGGAATTCGGCGCGTTGGCCGAGCTGTTCCGGCCGATTACCAGCAAGCCGCGCCCTCGGGTCCAGTTGCACAAGCGCGATGCGCTTGAGGCGATGACCGGGATGCTGCCACCGACCCCGAGACGGGGGCTGGCCATCCTGGATCCCAGCTATGAGCTGCGCGATGACTACAGCGCCATGGCCAAAGCGCTCACGCAGGCACTGAAACGCTGGAGCACTGGCGTGTACCTGCTCTGGTACCCGCTGCTCCCGGACGCGCGTCATGAACGTATGCTGCGCTCGCTGCGCGCCGTCGTGCCCGGTGATGTCGTGCAAAGTGAGCTGATCGTGCGCAAGTCCGGTGCGGGCATGCACGGATCAGGCGTGCTGGTGATCAATCCGCCGTATGTGCTCGCCGAGCAGCTGGCGTCGCTGCAAGACTGGTTCGCCACGCTGAGTGACTTGCCGACAGGGCAGGGCGGGGCCGGCGGCTTGTTCGTCAGATAGCGGATGACGATCGTCGGAATTTGGTAACCGTTTTTTTCTGACAGCGCGTTAAAGCCATCTCAATTGCTTATTTATCAGCATGATGTGATGCAAAGCTAATTATAGTTCTAGAATGATCAGACCTTTGTTCGTTTGACCTTGACTGCGAACCGGCGTATTCAGTGAACACTGCGGCAGGATGTCCGCCGCAACGACAATAATGTTATGACAATAATAAGTAGTCGCAAGGATGCTTGGCGCCAATTGGCTCCGGCCTTGCCGGCCACTCGGGAGGACAAGCCCCATGGGCGTCAGAGCAGAACAGAAACAACGGACCCGCGCCGCGCTGGTCAGTGCAGCACTGGAGATGGTGGCCAACGGCCGCGCTTTCAGCAGTCTCAGCTTGCGTGAAGTGACGCGCACAGCCGGTGTGGTGCCTACCGCCTTCTACCGGCATTTTCAGACAATGGACAATCTTGGCCTGGCGATCGTTGAGGAGGCGCTGCCGGAGCTGCGCTCCCAGATGCGCGCCTTGCGACACGACACTGTCACTATGGAGGGGTTGCTGATCTCCTCTGTTGATGTGTTTTTCGATTTCGTCCTCGAGCACGCCCAGGAATTTCTCTTCTTCGGCCGCGAGATTACCGGCGGCAGCGCCACCTTACGCAAGGCCCTGCGCATGCACACAGTGCGCTTTGGCTACGATCTGGCCGATGATCTTGCCCGCATCGGCTTCGCCAACCATCTCTCCGACGCCGAACGCTTCATGGTGGCCGATCTGTTGGTACGCGCGGTGCTCACCACATCCCAGGATATGCTGGGTCTGCGGCATAACGCCGAGGCCATGAAAGCGTTGCGAGCGCGTACCGCTCAACAGATGCGTGTCGTTGTGCTCGGTATGCTGAACTGGTCTTCCAGCGAGTTTGCCGCCGCATCCTGACCCCGTCATAGCTGCGCCCATGCCCCGTTTTGCTCGTGTACGCAGCGATACGGGGCTGTGTGGGCGTCGAGAAACCGTGACAGCGCTCACTGGCCAAATGGACTTATGTGTACTATAGTGCAAACTTCACAGGGATGATCAGGAACCGTTGTGACACTTTCCCGCTATGACTACATCATTGTCGGTTCCGGCGCTGGCGGCGGCGTGCTGGCTTTCCATCTGTCGCGTGCCGGCAAGCGCGTGCTGGTGCTGGAGGCCGGGCAGCGCTGGCAGGCGAAGGACTACCCGGACAACGAGCTGGATGCCAGCGCTCGCCTGATGTGGAGCGGCGGTGTTGAGCCAAGCCATGACGCGTCATTGATGTTGATGCGCGGTCGGGTGCTTGGCGGCGGCACGGTCATCAACCAGTGTCTGCTGGACCGCTTTGACAGTGTGGCGCTGGATGACTGGGCCGAGCGCAGCAGCATCGATAGCTTCAATGTGACAGCACTCGGGCGCCACTATGATGCCGTCGAGGCCGATCTGTCGCTGCAATCGATCCCCGAGAGCGACTGGAACGGCAATGCGCGCATCTATGCCGACGGCTTTGATCAGCTGGGCTATCGGCGCGCGCCATTGCGTCGCGGGCAGTCCCGCTGTGATGTGTCAGCAGGGAATGACTGCATGCGCTGTCTGGGCGGCTGCCCGCGGAGCTCCAAGCAGAGCATGGCCGCAACCTTTCTGCCCAGAGCAGAGCAGCACGGCCTGGAAATTGTCACCGGCTGTCATGTGCACGGTGTGGTGCACGGCAGCGCCGGCGTGACGGTATACGGCCGGGTGGGCCAGGAGCAGGTGCAGTTCTTCGGTGCGCAATGCGTTCTCGCTGCCGGGACACTGGGCAGCAGCCGTATTCTGATGAACTCCGGGCTCACTCATGCCTTGCCAGCCTTGGGGAAAGGCTTCTTCTGTCACCCCCAGTTTGTCACCTTTGCCCGTTATGCCGAACCGGTGGACGCACACCGGGGCAGCTTCCAGGCACTCAAATCCGATGATCCGCGTTTTCGCGCGGCGGGCTTCAAACTCGAAAACGTGTTCATGGGGCCGGTCGCCGCCGCCTATCTGTTGCCCGGCGGCGCGCAGATGCACCAGCGCCTGATGCGGGGCTACCGGCATCTGGCCTGTATAGAAGTCGCGGTGCGCGATGTCACCCCGGGACGCCTGTCACTGGGGCGCAACGGCCAGCTGAATATTCGCAAATCCCTGGGCGCACCCGAGCGTCGACGTGCGCGGGAGGGCTTGCAGGTCATACGCGATATCTACCGGGTGACCGGCGCGAAGGAGGTCATGCAGGCGCCCACGGGCATCGGGTTACACCTGATGGGCGGCTGCGCACAGGGTGTGCAACGCGATACGTCTGTGGTCAACCCGGAATTTGCGGTACATGGCATGCCGCGTCTGCATGTGGTGGATGGCAGCCTGTTTCCCAGCGCGCCGGGCATCAATCCGTCACTGACCATTATGGCCCTGGCGCACCGCGCGGCAGAGGCCCTGCTCGGTTGCACGCTGCCATCGGCGGGCATCGCCCGGGGCCAATCCATTGCCATCGCGGAGGCCTCCGCATGAGCAGACCCTCTTCGCCGCCTATCGCGGCATTCTCCCGGCGGCACGAACAGGCGCTTGCCCGGATCGGCGATGTGCTGATTCCCGGCGACGATACATTGCCGTCCTATAGCGAGAGCGGGGCGGCGGCGTTGGCCCCCAGGGCGCTGGCCGGGGCGCGCCCCGTGGACCAGGTGATGATGATGCGCCTGATTACTGTCGTTGGTGCGCTGCCACGGCCGCTGATTGCACTGATGCTGCTGCTCATTCGTGCCGGGTTGCGCCTGCCCGGCCTGGTCGGTGCGCCTGCCCGGCTGCTGGACCTGGCTCTCAAAGGGGTAATCATGAATACCTACTACTGCGGGCTGGACCGCACCGCCCCGGACGGCAGCTCCGCTGTATTCCAGGCGCTGGACTTCCGTTTACAGATGCACGTGGATGACGAGGACGCACGATGATGGCGACACAGTATATGGCGCAGGCCCGTGCCGCCGCCGAGCAGCTGGCACGCAGTAGCCTGGCCGAGCGCCTGGCCGAACTCGCGCAGTTGCGCCACCGCATCGATCAGCGCCGCGAAGCGATTGTCGATCAGGTGATGGCGGAAACCGGCAAGTGCCGTACCGATGCCCTGGTCTCGGAGATCATGGGCTCGCTGGATTACCTGCACTGGCTGTGCAAGGCCGCGCCCGCCATTCTGGCCGATGAGAAGGTGTCCACGCCCATCGCGCTGATGGGCAAGGCATCGCGTATCTGGCATGAGGCGCTGGGTACCGTGCTGATCATTACCCCGTGGAATTACCCCTTTCATATTGCGCTGACCGCTATCGCTCCGGCGTTTGCGGCGGGCAATGCCGTTATTCTCAAACCTTCCGAGCACACGCCGTTGCAGGGGCTGTTCGAGTCCCTGGTGGCGGATTTGCCCGGGTTGTCAGCGGCATTGCAGGTGGTTTATGGCGACGGAGATACGGCGCGCGCCCTGATCGACGCCGGGCCGGACAAGATCTGCTTTACAGGCAGTGCTGCCACCGGCAAGGCGATTCTCGCCCAGGCGGCACCGCGGCTGATACCGGTGGACCTGGAGCTGGGCGGCAAGGACGCCATGGTGGTCTTTGATGATGTGGATATGCATCGCACCAGTGCCGGCGCGCTGTGGGGCGCCTTTACCAATGCCGGCCAGTCCTGCACCTCGGTGGAAGCGCTTTACGTGCAGCGCCCGCGGTATCAGGAGATGGTGAATACGCTGGTGCAGCAACTGGATGGCCTGATCGTGAATGAGGGTGATGCCGGTGATGCGGATATCGGCGCCATGACGACAGAGTTCCAGTGCGACATTGTCGAGGCGCAGCTTGAAGACGCCCGCAGCAAGGGCGCGCATATTCATGGCGGTGGCCGGATTGAAGGCACCCGGTTGCTGCGCCCGGCGCTGGTCACCGGCGTCACGCCGGACATGCTGCTCATGCAACAGGAAACCTTCGGCCCGGTATTGCCGGTGCTGGCTTTCGACAATGAGGCGGATGTCATCCGGCAGGTCAACGACAGTGGCTTCGGGCTCAGTGCCAGTGTCTGGAGCAAGGACCTTGAGCGGGCTTCCCGCGTTGCCCGGGCACTACGGGTGGGCGCGGTATCCATCAATAACGTAATGCTGACCGAGGGCAATCCGGCGCTGCCGTTTGGTGGAGTCGGGGCGTCCGGCGCGGGCCGCGTCAAGGGCGCCGAGGGTCTGCGCGGCATGACGCGCTCCAAGGCGATATTGATCGACAAGCAGCATGGCAAGCTCGAGGCCAACTGGTATCCCTACACGCGGGAAAAGTATCGTCTGTTCGGCGGGCTGATCAGCGGCCTGTCCGGTCGGGGTATTGCGGCGCTGCTGCGTTTTGCCCGGGCCGGGTTGCAGCTTGAAGGGCATGCCCAGAAGCCACGAGGGAACGCCTGATCATGTCTGCCAACGACACTCGCGACCGTGTGCTCGATCATTCTGCGCTCAACTATGACGGCTATCGCAACGCGCTGACGGACCAGCCGCTGCCAGCGGCGCTGGTAGACATGACATTGTTCGAGCAGAACCTGCGCGAACTCCTGACGCGGGCGGGTGATCTGCCGCTGCGTATCGCATCAAAGTCCGTGCGCTGTCCGGCGCTGTTGCGCCATGCGCTGGCCTTCGATGATCGTTGTCGCGGGCTGATGTGCTTTCATATGCGCGAGGCCTGTGCGTTGGCGGCCATGGGTTTCGATGATCTGCTGGTGGCCTATCCGTCGTGCCAGCCCGCCGATGTGGCGGCCGTGTGTGCTGCGGTAGCAAACGGCGCCTCGATCACGCTGATGGTGGATTGCCCGGCACAGGTGGAGCGCATTGCGGCCATCGCAGCCGAGCAGGGTGTGGTGCTGCCGCTGTGTCTGGATGTGGATATGTCCTGGCATCTGCCAGGGCTCAATTTCGGTGTGTATCGCTCGCCGGTGCGTCATGTGGCGGCTGCCCTGGCAGTGTATCGCGTGATCGCGCAATCCGACGCCGTGCGCCTTGAAGGCGTGATGGGCTATGAAGCCCAGATTGCCGGTCTCGGTGATCAGGTGCCGGGCCAGGCACTGAAGAACCGCTTGATACGCTTGCTCAAGCGCGGTTCCGTGCCGCGCTTGCAGGCACTGCGTGGTGAGGTTGTGGCGGCATTGCGCGAGGCGGGCGCCCCGCTGCGTTTCGTCAACGGCGGCGGCACGGGCAGCCTGGACAGCACGCGGCAAGATCCCGCGGTGACCGAAGTCACCGCCGGCAGCGGCCTCTATGCACCGACCCAGTTCGATCATTACCGCGACCTGCACTATGCTCCGGCGGCCTTGTTTGCACTGGAAGTGGTGCGGCAACCGGACGCCGGGCGCGTGACCTGCCTCGGCGGCGGCTATATCGCCTCCGGCGGCATATCACCGGGCAAGGCCCCTGTGCCCGTGTGGCCCCGGGGCTTGATGCTGGAGCCGAACGAAGGGGCAGGGGAAGTGCAGACCCCGCTGCGCCGTAAAGACCCGGCGGCAACGTTGCCGGGCATTGGGGACCCGGTTTTCTTCCGCCATGCCAAGGCAGGGGAGTTGTGCGAGCGCTTCAACCATCTGCTGCTGATACGCGATGGGCGCGTCGTCGACACGGTGGACACCTACCGTGGGCTGGGCTGGCAGTTCGTCTGAGCTGAGTTGAGCTGGGCCCGAAACCGTTGCCGGCTTTTACACTGTTGCGCCTCCGTTGCCGCTATCATGTCCGGGCCCAGAATTTCCGGAGTACGGTGTTTCATGTCTTTTCCGTTGCTGCCGCAACCGGCGCTGTCTGCACCTTCTGCCACCTCCACCACGCGCCTGGCGCTGGTGCTGGGCATGCTGGTGGCCATCGGGCCGCTGGCCATCGATATGTACCTGCCAGCGCTGCCGGCCATGGCGGAGAGCCTGTCTGTCAGTGTCGAGCGCATCGAAGCCTCTGTCAGCATCTACCTGTTCGGCACGGCACTGGGCCAACTGCTTGGTGGCCCCCTGTCAGATCGCTACGGCCGTAAAGCGGTCGCCTCGGCCGGGCTGCTGTTGTTTGCCGTGGCGTGTGTCGGTGTGGCCCTGAGCAATTCGCTGACCGGTCTGCTGGGCTGGCGTCTGCTGCAAGCATTGGGCGGTGGCGCGACGGTTGTCATTGCCGCTGCATCGGTGCGCGATTTTCATACCGGGCGGGAGGCGGCGCGGCTGCTAACCACCATCGGTCTGGTGATGCTGGTTGCACCACTGGCGGCGCCAGCCCTCGGCGCAACGATTCTGCATCTGCTGCACTGGCAGGGCATCTTTATTGCACTGGCAGCCTATGCCGTGCTGATGGTGGCGGTGCTCAATACCGCCTTGCCCACGGCCGCGAACCCGATGGGGCGGCCGGCGGGCGGCATCATTGCCGCATACGGCCGAGTGCTGCGTAATCGTCAGGCGATGGGCTTCATTCTGGCGAATGCGCTGTCCTTTGCCGCGATGTTTGTGTTCATCACGGACTCCGCGTTCTTTTACATGACGCACTTTGCCGTATCCAGCGCCGTATTCCCGATACTGTTCGGCGCCAATGTGGTCGTGATGATCACCCTCAACAGACTGAATATCCTGCTACTGAGGCGCTATGACAGCCCGGCCATGATGCGTGCCGGGTTGATCATGCAATGGCTCGCGGCCAGCGCCTTGCTGGTGCTGGTCTTGCTGGGGGCGCTGACCCTGGAACGGGCGGTGCCGCTGGTGATGATAGCGGTCGGCTCGGTGGCGTTGATCATTCCCAATGCGTTGGCGAGTTTCCTGTCGCTGTTCGAGCAGGATGCCGGCGCCGCCACCGGGCTCAACGGCGCACTGCAGTTTCTGCTTGCGGGGCTGGCCGGTGGCCTGGTGACGCTGCTGCACACCAGCTCCGCCTTGCCAATGGCGTTGACGATGGTGGTCTGCAGCAGCCTTGCGGGCCTGGCGTTTGTGACACTCAGAAAGTAAAGCCGATGCCGAGATGCACGGCAAAGGCTTCCATGTCAGCGACGAACTCGGCATCGCCGACTTCCACGAATTCATACTGGGGCAAGCCGGGCGCGCGAATAAACGTGCGCCGCATGGTGCCTTTGACCTTCGGGACGCTGACATACTTCACATCCAGGTTGGCCCACCAGTAACCGGAGAGGCGATAGTCGATACCGGCTTGCGCCACCCAGCCGAAGCGGTTCTCGATATCCACGTCGGGATGGCCGACTTCGGTCAACAGTGCATTGGTCACCCGGGTGTCGTAACTGTAGAGGTAGGTCATGCCAAGCCCCGCATAGGGACGAATATCCCGCTCGGGGCGGAAGCGTTTGACCAGCGTCACGATGGGCGGGATGACTTTGGTTTCTACGGCGTCTGAGCCCAGCGGTGATACACCGGTGGGAATCCCCTGTGCTTCTTCCACCAGCGGTTCATCGGCAATCGGGCCCTTGAGCTTGACCTCCAGGGTGGGCGGCAACCCGATGATCGTTTCCACCGACCAGCCGCGCCCCCAGGGCAGGTTGTAACCGACGATGGCGCCGGGCAACAGAATGCCTTCTGCATAGGCTTCGCCTTCCTGGGGGCCTGGCTCTACCGCCACCTCCGCGATATTGGACAGATTTTTCAGTTCAATGGAGCGGGTTTTCAGGTTGGGCTCGAGAAAGCTGGCGCCGAGGCGAAAGTACAGTTTGTCTTCGCCGAAGATACGCCGTACCAGATTGGCGCCCGGCATTTGCGGCCGCTGCTGGTGCTGTTCGAAACTGTTGCCACGATAAGTGTCAGCATTGGCAGCCGATGCCAGCAGCAAACAGGGCAGGGCAGTGAACAAGGCTGTGAGCAAGGTAGTGACGCTGAGTAAACGTGCACGCATCATACGCATGTTGAATTTTCCCGTTTTGTTATTGTGCTGATTCCCGTTGATCAGGGTGCGATGAGCCGCAAGCCACGTGTCGGATGATTTGCCACCGTGATATTGAAATCACCGGGTTCGATTCTCAGATCCGCATGCCCTGTAGTGATTCCGCAGAGAATCGGGCCAAGAACCGGGATGCTGCATATCTGCCCGATAAAATTGGCATTACTGAGATCCAGGTCCAGTCGCGCATCAATGGCAGTGAGGTTCTCTGCCTGTAGCGCCAGGCGTCCGTCCTCCATGAAGATCACCGGGCCCATGACATAGGCCGCAATGGGCAAGCTGTAAAGATTGGACGGGTTACCAAGGCCGAGCAGATTCAGATCCGGCGCATCGAGATATGCTTCGAGGCGAATCAGAAACTGAGCCTGGGATTCCCCCGCAACGTTGATAACGTAGCCGCGTTTTGGTCCTTCATCGCGCGGCCGGACGCGCAGGATCAGCGCGCCGGTCTGTATTTGCAGCGGAATCAGGCCGGCGACGATGGCATCCAGTGACAATGCGGTGCCGAGCACCAGCGGCGTGCCCACTTCCACCGGGGCCATGAAGCCGCCCTCGGTATCAATGCATACAGGGTTTCCTGCGCCGTCGTCATAGCCTTCCGGCGAGCACCAGCGGTTCGGCCCCTGGGGTTCCATGCCAAGATTGGATACCGACAGGTCCAGCGGCACGACCGGGAAAAAACTTGCGGGAAGCCCCCCGGAGGTAAAAGCAAAATCATCACCGGGGCTGGACGGGCTTGCGCCGGTAATCAGGCCGCCGGTGCCGACAACCTGCAAGCGACCACTGTTAAGCAGTTGCTCGACTTCGCCGGTATCGAGCACGCCGTTGCCGTTGGTGTCGCTGTAGGGCATGGTCCGCACATTGGCGAAAATGGTACTCACCTGATCTATGGCGTCGAAATCGACCAGGATATTGGCGCCGCCCTGATTGCCGCTGGCCCGGATACCCGCCATGGGGGTGGTGTTCAAGCGCAAGTTGCCGAAGCGTGCATGGTTACGAAAGGCCGGCGCACTGTTGCCATTCACCACAAGACGATAGGCCTGCCCGGGTTGCAGGGCATCGTGGCCGGGATACAGCTGCATCGAGCGGTCTTCGATATGCGTGCTTACCGGAATGTTCTGCCAGCTTCCTTCGGATTCCTTGCCCAGACAGACGGGGCCGTCTGTGCAACGGCTGCCATCCGCACTGATGGTGCCAGCGCGCAGTGTGGTCACATCCATGGGTTGGCTGAAGGTGATTTCCATCATGGTGCCGATTTCATAATGGAAGCGCTCATAATGCACATCGCTGGAAAGCCCGCCGGCGCAACGCCCGGCCTTGCCCTCCTGGGTGCCAGCATCCGCGAGGGCGCAGCCCACACCGGGGTGCAGAATCAGGATCATGGGCGGCGTCGCCGTGCCGGCGTAATTGGCCGTCGAGAAAACAAGTTCGCCATCACCGCCCAGGGCGTCGCCGGCGCGCGGCACGACGGGCATTGGATTGAACAGATGGGAATCGCTGAGACCGGCAGGCAGCATCAGCCGGTGCTCTGCCGCACTGGCAAGCTCCGCCAATGGCGTTACCGTCAGCGTCGTGCCATCGCGGTTGACGCGAATCGGCACCGGTGTGCCGCCGGCACTCATATCCAGAAGCTGGATTTCATCAAGCGCGTTATTGCTCAGCGGGCGGCTGAAGGTAAGCATGATATTTTCCCGGGTGGGAAAGTTGACCTCGCCATCTGCCGGGTAGGTGCCAGTGATTTCTGTAATGTGCGGGTTGCTTTCATCGACAACAAAACCCTGTGAGGAGCGAATCCCCAGAGAAAAATCTGCATTGATGCGGGCCGCTCCGCCGAGGGCTTCCAGCTGCAACGTGGTGAACACTTCAAAATTCAGGGAGCCGTCATAGACAGAGACAATGCCCGGCGCCTGCACATGCATGAGGTTCTGGTTGAATGTGGCATTACCGGCCTCATCCTCGCCGACCATGGCGACATCGAAATGCATGACGGCGGTCAGTGGCGCCAGCGCATCATCCGGGTTGGTATTGTGGGGCCGGTGCGGGTTACGCAGCAGGTATGCCGTGACATTGGTGAAGAACAGGCCACCGATATCACCGGTCATCAGATTGGTGTCGATCTGCCCGCCGATTTTCGCCGGGTTGATGCCGGTCAAGCGCAGGGATTGCCCGTGCCGACTCAGAATCGGCGTATAGTTCGGATAAAGGACAGGATCGGCGAGAAACGCCTCCAGGCTGTCCGGATAGGTGCTGGTCTCCACAGCGCCGAGCACTTCGGTCACCAACTCGAAGCTGTTCAGGTAAGTATCACTGAGTTGCGACTGACGCGGGAAGCCAGGATCACCCGGCGCCGGAAATGTTCGCAATACTTGCCTAATGGGCGGATTGTCGTCACCGATCTCCGCTTTCGAGGGGAGGGGGATGAGCACAAAGGTTTCTTCGGCCAACGCGTCGCCGCCCAGGTCCCTGATATCGCTGCTCAGGCGCAGCTCGTAACGTTCGCCGGGGATCAGATCCTGCTCCGGCTGCAGCGAAATATAATGTCTTTCCGCATACACATTGGCAGGCACCAGACTTGCCTGACCTGTGTCATCCCTGTGCAGAAGTTCAAAGGTCTCGCCATAGCGCACCGTTTGTTGCGCCAGGGGCTCGGAGAAGGTGATGCGCACCGGTGAAAAGTCCATAAACGGAAAGCGCGGGTCCGAGGCGGCCGGCTCTGCGTAGGCGTCCGGCGCGTTGTGATTAATGGCAAGCACTGTCGGCGGCGCATCGGGTACAGGATTGCTCTGGCGCATCCGGAAGTGCATTAGCGGCGTGTTGCCGGGCAGATTGACGGCGCCGGGGGCGGCCGGTTCCCGCAGCCAGACCGCATAGCGACCTCCCGAGATCAACCCGTCCAGGGTGACCTGCAGTGAGCGCCCCGCGTTGACCACCGAGATCCGATCACTGATATCCACCGGCCCGTCAGGGCCAATAATGCAGAAGCTGCCTTCAGGGACAGCTGCAGCATCAACAGCGCCGCAGCCCGCTGCCACTTCATCCGCATCGACCTGGTGGGAAAAGACAAACAACGCCTTGCTGCCATGCGGAATATCGACAGCGTTGTCGAGGGGATAGGTATATATCAGGCCATCGCCAATTTCCGGCGGCTTGAACGGGGTCGGGCTGTTATCGCAGCCACTGCTTGCTGCAATAACGGCCCACAGGGCGAGCAGGGAAAGAAGACGGTCCGTGTTGTTTTTCATTTTTACCTCAGAGCGCTCTTATTATTTTCTGTTTGTTATCTGAGGGCGATACTATTTGTCGTGACTGATCAGTTCTACGTTATGAGTGCGTGAAGATGTAAAATATCGTCATCACAAGCAATTAATTGGTAAGTTATTGATTATAAATATGAATGCAGGGATACATTATTGGGGATAATGTGCTCGCCGGGAGATAATCTGCACCGTGATGTATAAAATAATAATAACAAAACGGGCCATGAAGGCCCGTTCTGATAATAGCGATATGTTAATGAAAAATCAGAACATAAAACCAAGCCCGACATGCACAGCAAGGTTATTGAGATCAGCAACAAACTCTGCATCCCCGACCTCGACAAACTGAAACTGAGGCAGGCCCGGGGCACTGATGAAGGTGTTCTCCATGGTCGCCCGCACCTTCGGCACGCTCACATACTTCACATCCAGGTTTGCCCACCAGTAGCGGTAGATCTTGTAGTCAAAACCGATTTGCGCCACCCAGCCGAACTTGTTCTCGATATCCAGATCCGGGCGTCCGAATTCAGTCAGCACCGGATTGGTCACCTTGCTGTCATAGGTGTAGAGGTAAGTCAGACCCAGGCCGGCATAAGGGCGGAAATCACTGTGCATGCGAAAGCGCTTCACGAGCGTGACAATGGGCGGCAGTGCCTTGGTTTCAGCGACCCGCGATCCCAGCGGCGGCACCCCAGTGGGAATGCCCTGCGCCTCTTCAGCCAACGGCACGTCGGCAATTTCGCCCTTTATTTTCAGGGTCAGGGTAGGGGGGAGGGCTGCCAGGGTTTCCACCGACCAGCCACCGTCCCCCCACGGCAGTACGTAGCCGATAATGGCCGAGGGAAACAGCAATAACGGATCACTGAACGCCTCACCATTCTGCGGGCCCGGCTCAACGGCAACTTCAGCGATGTTCGACAGGTTTTTCAGTTCAATGGAGCGGGTGTTCAGGTCCGGGTAGAGATAGGTCGCACCCGCTCTGAAATAAAGCCGGTTCTCGCCGAAGATACGGCGTATCAGGTTGGTGCCCGGATACTCCGGACGATCGTTACGGTAATCGCGAACTTCGCGGGCCATGACTGAGGGTGTTGCCAGGCTCAGCATTAGCGTCGCAGCCACAAGCCGTACCAATGAGGTAACGCAAAAGGTCTTGTCTGACATTGTATTGTCCCTTCGCTATTATTCTGATTCCGGCGCGGCAAGACGCAGCGCGCGGGACGGGTGGTTGACCACCTTGATATTGAAATTACCCGGATTGATGAGCAGATCGATATTGCCCAGCTCGAACGTCAGGACGGGCTCGACGATGCCGCACAAAATCGGACCAAGGATCGGCAATCCACATACCGGATCCAGCGGGCCCGCTGTGCCGGGTTCGGCAAGAGACAATTCGATGCTCTGGGAGATCGCGGTGATGTTGGTGGAATCCAGCGTGATACGGCCGTCATTCAGGAACGAGATGGGACCTTTGATGTAAGCGCCGATTTCGGTACTGCGCAGATTGCTGGCTGCCAGGCCGCCGAGAATCTCGAGATCGGGTGCATCAAGGTAGGCATCCAGTTTGAGCAGGAATTGTGGTGTTTCTTCACCGGCTTCATTGATGACATAGCCCACCACCGGACCTTCTTCCCGTGGTTTGATACGCAGTATCACACCACCGGTGGCGAGACCATTGATCGGCACCACCAATGCGGTAGCGTCCAGCGATACGCTGGTACCGAGCACGATCTGCGTCCCGACATCCACCGGCGTCATGAAATCGCCTTCGGTATCGATACAGACAGAGTCCCCATTGGCATCGACTTCCGGTGGTGTACACCAGCGCCCCGGCCCGTCAGGGATCATACCGAGATTCGGATTACCGAGATCCATGGGTTCAATCGGCTTGAAGCCCACCGGCAGCGCACCGGAAATGAATATCTTGTCCTTGTCCGGATCGCTGAAGTCCGCATCGGTAATCACACCACCCGTATCATCGATGATTAGCGTGGCGCCGTTGCCCAGTGCTTCGAATTCCCCGGCGTCAAAGAAGCCATTGCCATTGGTATCGGTGAAAGGGCGGGTACGAATCGTGGCAAATATGGTGCTGGTGGCCTGCACCGCCTCGAAATCCGCAATGATATTCGGACCGCCGGGCGCATTAATGCTGCCAAGTGGATCGGTATTGACGGCCAGGTTGCCGAAATCAGGATGGTTGCGGAATGTATCGCCGCTACCGTTAACGACAAGACGGTACATACCGCCCTCGATGATGCGACCTTCTTCAGGGAACAGCTGCGCCGCCATGTTTTCCGCATGCAGCGTCAGCGGAATATTCTGCCAGGTACCGTCAACGTCTTCGCCGATGCAGATAGCGCCGTTGCTGCACGCATTGCCGGCAGCGTTGATGGTGCCAGGGCGCATGCTGGCGGTATCCATGGGCTGACTGAAATTGACGTCCATGATGGTGTCGATTTCGTACAGGAAGTTTTCGTACTGCACATCCGTGGGCAAGCCGTTGATACAACGTCCTGCCTTGCCGGGCTGAGTGTTCACGTCGGTCAGTGCGCAGCCGACACCCGGATAGACATTGACCAGCATGGGCGGCACCAGAACGCCGTTGTCGCGGCTGTAATCGGCCGTCGTGAAGCGCAGCACACCATCGCCACCCAGGGCGTCATCCGCACGAAATTCCAGGGGCAGGGGATTGAGCAGGTCCGCGTCCGTGATCGAGGGTGGCAGAATCAGTTCATACCGACTGGCGGGAGCCAGCTCACCCAGCGGTGTCACTACCAGCGTAGTGCCGTCGCGATTCACCTTGATGGGGACTGCCGTGCCGCCCTGATCCATATTCAGCAACACCACCTCATCCAGGCCTTTATGGCTCAGCGTGTCGGAGACGGTGAGCAGAATATTCTCCTGGGTTTCGACGCCGATATCGCCATCTTCCGGGAAACTGCCCGTCACGATCGGGCCTTCAGGGTTTTGCGGATCGACAACAAACGCCAGGTCACTGCGCACGCCAAGTGCGAAGTCCGCATTGATGGTGGATGCGCCACCGAGCACCTCGAACTGCAACGTGGTGAACAACTCGATATTCAAGGTCCCGTCGGTGATGGTCACGACACCGGGGGCCTGCACGTGCATCAGGTTCTGATTGAAGGTGGCGTTGCCCGCCGGGTCTTCACCTTGCATGGACAGATCGAAATTCATGATCGCAATCAACGGCGCGACGTCATCATCCGGGTTTGTTCCCAACGGTCTGTAAGGGTTGGGCAGCAGATAAGCCGTGACATTGTTGAAGAACACCCCGGTGATATTGCCGGTATTCAGGTTCAGGTCCACCTCACCACTGAGCTTCGCGGGATTAATCCCGGTCAAACGCAGCTTCTGGCCTGCCCGGGCAAGAATCGGCGTTTCCACGGGAAATCTCACCGGGTCCACCAGCCATGCTTCCAGCGCATCGGGGAAGGCATCAACCTGATTCACACCGAGCACGTCGTTGACCAGATTGAACTGGTTCAGTGTCAGATCGCTCAGCCGCGAGGGCAGGGGAAAGCCCGGGTCGTTGACGGTAGGAAATGTTTGCAGCACCTGGCGGATAGGCGGGTTCTCGTCGCCCGGGTTTTCTTTCGAGTTTTCCGGCAGGAAACGATATGTCACCGGGGCCAGGGGCTCGCTGCCGAGATCGGTGATGGCATCCGTCAGGCGCAGCTCATAGCGCGCACCAGGCTCCATGTCTTCCAGAGGCTGCAGGGATATATAGTGCCGCTCGGTATGCAGGCTCACCTCGACCGGCTCCTCACCGACTACGCCACCGCTCTCGTCCTGGAGAATCTTGACGAAACTGAAGGTCTCTCCGAGCCGCACGGATTTCTGCGCCAGCGGTTCAGAAAAAGTCACCCTGATGGGCGCGAAATCCATGAAAGGAAAGCGTGGCTCGCGCCCTGAACCTTCCAGAAATGCATCCGGGCTGTCCTGGTTGATCGCCAGAACGCTCGGCGCTTGGCCGGGCACCGGCGCCGATTGACGGGTGCGGAAGGAGAGCAGGGGAGCCGCCTCAGGCAAATTGACCGCCCCAGGCGCAGCGGACTCTCTCAACCAGACCTCATAGCGCGTCCCTTGCGCCAGCTGGTCAGTCGAAAACTGGATCGTGCGGCCGTTATTGACGATCTCCGTCATCGCTGCCGTGTCTACCGGGCCGTTCGGACCGATCAGGCAGAAGCTGCCAACAGGCACGTTGTCAGCGCCCTCTGAGCATCCCGCGAGCGCTGCGTCGGCATCGACGGGATTCGAGAACACGAACAGGGTCTTGGTGCCCAGTGGCACATCAACGGTGCCGTCCAATGGGTAGGTGTATATCAGCCCGTCACCGATCTCAGGGGGCTGGAACGCCCGGCTGCTGTCTTCACAGGCTGCGAACAGAGCAAGGCTGGCGACAAGCGCCGCGCCCTGCAGTGAGCTTTTTATTCTCATGTCACTGACTCTCCAGCATTATTTTTTTGTAGCGCCCCGCAATCTTTAGCCACTGTGACTACCGGGTTCCATATCTGAAATGCGTGCAGTGGTAAGGCTCGGTGTTCAGGCGTAACGGCACGTTACCCGGAGGCGCTGGATGTAGTGATAGCGCAACCGGACAGACTTCGCGGTGCAGAGCGCCTTGATTCGAGGGTGCGCGTTAGGGACGCGGATTGAATGCGGGGGGTATCTTCGGCGAGGTCTCTGGATGGCTGAGACCCCATTCAAGGTCTCTTTTGAGACATCCTTTGATTCGTATAATATATATTATGTTAAATCATGAATTCACACTACGAAGTCCAAGACCGGCAGACAGCTGCAACCTGTCTGCCCACCCTCCGGATACGAACCTACCAGGTTGGATCTTCCGCCTGCCGCCTGAACCGCGCGTCCTGCACCGCCAGATCGGCGGCACTGGGGCCTTCGCCACGTCTGTTACTGCTGTCAGAGCGTGTGGAAAGCCAGTCGGCAGATGGCGCCCACACGGACTTCAGGGCCTTGCTGCCGAGAATGACCCCCATGTGTCCGCCGGGCACAACGTGGAATTCGCGGTCCTGACTGGAGACCAGTTCGACGCTGCGACGGGCGATCTCCGGCGGGACCAGTATGTCGGTGTCGCCGGCGAAAACGAGGAAGTTGGCTTCGATCAGGCTCATGTCGGCCACGGTGCCACGAAACTCCACCCGCCCCGCCGCCATCTGATTATCGATGGCGAACTTGATGACCATGTCCTGAATGACGCCGCCGGGGTATTCCAGCATGTTGTTGAGGTAGTCAGCAGTGGTCGAGTAGTTCTCCACGAACTCCCGATCCCAGAGCCGGGTCAGCAGATCCCAGTAGGTCGTAATGCTGCCGATGGGGTCTGTAAGCTTGAACCCGAGGGTGGTCAGCCAGCCGGGCGCGTGCAGTTTGCTCGGGTCCAGGCTGTGCAGGCGCCAGTCACTGAATTTGCGGATCAGACGCGCGGGCGTATTCAGCGCTGTGGCAGCACGAGCCACCAGGCCACCGCCGCGCAGATCAATGGGGCTGGCGACGGTAATCAGGTTCTGAATATGGTGATCACGCTCGAGGCCGGTATGCAGCAGGGACAGCAGGCCGCCCATGCACCAGCCCATGACCGAGACATCCTCGATATCAGCGTGGCGACGCACTTCTTCCAGGGCTGTATCAAACATGGTCACGGCATAATCTTTCATGCTCAGCGTGGCATGACGCCGTTCGGGTTTGCCCCAGTCGATCAGGTAAACATGGAAGCCCCGGGCGGCCATGTAACGCACCAGGCTGCGATGCGGCATCAGGTCGAAGACCTCGGTGGTCACACCCAGTGGCGGCACCAGCACCAGCGGGACGGGGAAACGTTGCGGTGCCACGGGCACCCTCTCCCCGCCTGCCATTTCGATCCAACTGTCTGACGGTGGCGGGTAATAGCGCACTGACATGGGGTCGCCCTGATACACGGTGTCGTAGGGCGTCATCCCGGATTTCACCAGCGATTCGCGCATCAGCATCCAGTCCACTGCGTTGTCGGCGGTGGCCAGCAGGCGCTCGTTGATGAACAGTCCCCGGTCGAGGACGCGTTTGAACAGGCGATTCATGGCGTTGTTCCCGTCGTAACTTGTGTTGCCTGGTATTGGCTTGTATTGACATGCCAGTGTGCGGCGCAGTCTACAATCATCCGTTATAGTAGTTGGCTGGCCGCCGCGCCCGCCGCAATGGCATCCACGGCCAGCCGACACGCGTCGGTCAATCGATAAACCATAAACAGGTATACGGGTAAAGTTTATGTCATCACTGATCAAGTATCTGTCAGGGCTTGTTGTTGCTCTGTTGCTGGTAGTCGCAGTCCTGCTCGGCGTCTACTGGGCACCGGACAAGTCGGCGGAGGAACTGGCCGAACGCTGGGCGCAACCGCCCTCCTCTTTCATCATCATCGATGGCATGCCCGTGCACTACCGCGATCAGGGGCCGCGCGATGCAGCACAGACGTTGCTGTTGCTGCACGGCACCTCGGCCAGTTTGCATACCTGGGAAGGCTGGGTCGATGTGCTGGCAGACGACTATCGGGTGGTCTCTCTGGATCTGCCGGGTTTCGGGCTGACCGGGCCGTTCGTCAACCATGACGATTACCGCATCGACGCCTATACCACTTTCATGGCGCAAGCCATGGATGCCCTGGCGATCGAGCAGGCGGTGGTGGCGGGCAACTCGTTTGGCGGTGAAGTCGCCTGGGAAACGGCTTTGACGGTGCCGGAGCGCGTTGCTGCGTTGATTCTGGTGGACGCAGCCGGTTATCCGATTGAATCCGCCTCCATGCCGCTGGGCTTCCGCATCGCGCAGATTCCGGCACTCAGCGGCATCATGAATCGCGTCCTGCCGCGCAGCGTGATCGAATCCAGCGTGCGCAATGTCTACGGCGACCCGAGCCTGGTCGACGAGGCATTGGTAGACCGGTATTACGATCTGACACTGCGGGAAGGCAACCGCGCGGCCCTGTCTGCGCGCTTCAAGCATGTAGCCTGGCGTGATGAGTCCGGTGAGCGGCTGGCGACCCTGACGCAACCGACGCTGATCATCTGGGGCGGGCAGGACCGTCTGATTCCACCTGAGAATGGCCACCGCTTTGCTGACGATATCCCGAACGCCGAGTTGGTGATGTTTGATGCGCTGGGACATGTTCCGCAGGAAGAGGACCCGCAGGCCACCGCGCAGGCTGCGCAGCAATTCCTGCAACAGCTTACGGAATGATCAGCATATCGCCACTGACCTGATGCAGCACCTTCTCCAGGGTGGTGGTCCGCCACAACCCTGAGAGGCCGCTGTACGGCATGCTTCGCCCCATCACCAGGATGCCCGGCTTTGCGGCATCCTGCATTTGCACCGCCAAAGCCCGGGGCGGCGCGCCCTCCAGAATTGTAAATGCCGGCGTTGCGGACAGGGTGGCCGACAGGGCTTCCAGTCGTGTCCGGTGCTCTGCCGTCACCTCCGCCGCAGGATCGCCGCCACCAGGCAGCAAGTCGCCGAACTCCTCCTTCAGCCACTGCAGTGGCGGTATCACCGTCACCAGCGACAAGGGCCAGCCGGTCGCGCCGGCCAGTGCCTCGCCGTGATGGGCAATCGCCGCCCCTTGCAGATTCTCGTTGCCGGCGCCGGTGTCGATGGCGACAAATACCGCCTCCGGGCAAGGCCGCTCCGGGTCCACCAGCCAGGTGCACAGCGTGTCGTTGAAGCGCAGAAAGCGGCGCAGATCGGTGGGAATCGGTGTGCCGGCCGGCCCGCGTTGCAGCAGTACCAGGTCCATATCCTGCTGCGTGGCGGTATCGCGGATCAGTTCAGCGGCATCGTCATCCAGCCAGGCCAGCTCGTAGCGTGCCTCGCGGCCGCTGCTGCGCAGCTCGGCCACCAGCGTATCCATGGCACCCCGCGCCTGGGTCATGGCTCTGTGGCGCACCTGATGGCGCAGTTCCGGGGTCAGAAACCGATAATCCATCCCGGACAGCGGGCTGCGCACCGGGCGCAGCAACAGCAGGCTGCTGGCTGCATCGGCACAACAGGCCAGTCGCGCCACAAGCTGGCGATCTGCGGCGGCGTCACCGGTCATCACGGCCATGATGCGCTGATACACGTTTGACTCCTTATCTTGATCCTGATCAATAAAGCGGATGTTATCCCCATTGACCCCGGCATGGCAGCACTGTGCCCGCTGCGCAACTTGATACAGGTCAAGGTTGCGCCCTGCAACGCAGTGAGAATGGGCGCGTCTTGCCTGTCACGCCAGTCTGGGGATACTGCCATGCACGCTGCCACACCCTCGCCCTACCATTACCGGGTAGTTCGACAATTTGCCATCATGACCATCGTCTGGGGGCTTGTCGGGATGTTTGTCGGCGTCTGGATCGCCGCACAGATGGCCTGGCCGGTCCTCAATTTCGATTTGCCCTGGACCAGCTTCGGCCGGTTGCGGCCCTTGCATACCAATGCCGTGATCTTCGCCTTTGGTGGATCGGCACTGATCGGTTCGTCCTATTATGTCGTGCAGCGCACCTGCGAGACGCCACTGGCGTTCCCGCGGCTGGCCGCCTTTACCTTCTGGGGCTGGACGGCGGTCATCGTGCTGGCTGCCATCACCCTGCCCCTGGGCCTCACCACCAGCAAGGAATATGCCGAGCTGGAATGGCCGATCAACATCCTGATTGCCGTGGTCTGGATCAGCTATGCCGTGGTGTTCTTTGCCACCATCGCGAAGCGCAAGACCTCGCATATTTATGTGGCCAACTGGTTCTACGGGGCCTTCATTCTCACCATCGCCCTGCTGCATGTGATCAATAACCTGGCCATTCCGGTGTCCATGTGGAATTCCTATTCCGTGTTCTCAGGCACCGTGGATGCGATGGTGCAGTGGTGGTACGGCCACAATGCGGTGGGCTTTTTCCTGACCGCCGGTTTCCTGGCGATGATGTATTACTTCGTGCCGGTGCAGGCGCAGCGCCCGATCTATTCCTATCGCCTGTCGATCGTGCATTTCTGGTCGCTGATTGCCATCTACATGTGGGCGGGCCCGCACCACCTGCATTACAGCTCATTGCCGGACTGGACCCAGTCACTGGGCATGGTGTTTTCCATTGTGCTGCTCGCACCCAGCTGGGGCGGCATGATCAACGGGGTCATGACCCTGTCCGGCGCCTGGGACAAGCTGCGCACCGATCCGATTATCCGCTTCATGATTGTCGCGCTGGCGTTCTATGGCATGGCCACCTTTGAAGGGCCGATGATGTCCATCAAGACCGTCAATGCCCTGTCGCACAACACCGACTGGACCGTCGCGCACGTGCATGCCGGCGCCCTGGGTTGGGTTGCCATGATCACCATGGGCGTTATGTATGTGCTGATCCCGCGGGTCTTCAATCGTCGCGCCATGTACAGCATCAACTGGATCTTCACGCACTTCTGGCTCTCCACCGTGGGCACGGTGTTGTACATCGCATCCATGTGGATCTCCGGCCTGATGCAGGGCCTCATGTGGCGGGCCGTGAATGCAGACGGCACCCTCGCCTACTCCTTCATTCAGGAAATGGAATATCGCTTCCCCTACTACGTGGTGCGTCTGATCGGCGGTGTGATCTTCTTCGCCGGTATGGTGCTGATGGCCTGGAATGTCTGGAAAACGATTCGCGAGACGGACAACGATGAGGGGGCGGACAACCGCCTGGATAGCGACGCAGCCGCACTGCCGGGAGGAGCGTAATCATGGCCGGTTCTGCACACGAAAAAGTTGAAAAGAATGTCGGTCTGCTGATTGCACTGGTGCTGGTTGCGGTCAGCTTCGGTGGCCTCGCAGAAATCGTACCGCTGCTCTGGGACGACGATACCACCCAGCCGGTAAAAGGACTCAAGCCTTATACCGCACTGGAGCTGGAAGGCCGGGACGTTTATATCCGCGAAGGCTGCCATGTGTGTCACACCCAGATGGTCCGGCCACTGCGTGCCGAGACCGAGCGTTATGGCCCTTACTCGGTGGCTGGCGAGGATGTCTGGGAGTTTCCGTTCCTGTGGGGCTCCAAGCGCACCGGACCGGATCTGGCCCGTGTCGGCGGACGCTACTCGGATGAATGGCACCGCGATCACCTGTACGCACCGCGCGATCTGGTGCCGGAGTCCAACATGCCCGCCTATCCCTGGTTGCGCTATCGCACGGTCAACTGGCGGCACACGGAACGCAAGCTCAATGCCATGCGCATGCTGGGTGTGCCCTACAGCGAAGAAGATATTCAGGCGCAGCTGCAGCGTGTTGCTGAGGACTGGGCCGAGAAGACGGAAGAAGATGCACTGGTGGCTTACCTGCAACAACTGGGCACCGTCATGACCGGGAGGAGCGCGCCATGACACTGATCAATTATCACGTCGTGTTGACCGTGCTGCTGGTGGTGGCCTTTGCGGCAATGACAGCCTGGGTGTTCTGGCCCTCCCGTCGTCCGCATTACCAGGATATCGCCCGGCGCATCTTGCAGGACCGGCATGCCGAGGAGAAAAAAGACGATGAGTAATTTCTGGAGCGGTTACATCATTGTACTGGTGCTGCTCAATCTGCTTGGCTGCGCAGTGTTGCTGTTCTGGAACAGCCGCATGAGCGCCGAGGAAGCCAAGCGCCGCACCACAGGGCATGTGTTTGACGGCATCGAAGAACTGAACGAGCCGTTGCCGCGCTGGTGGCTCTGGCTGTTTGTCGGCACGCTGATATTTTCCGCCGCCTATCTGGCGCTGTATCCCGGTATGGGCAAGTACGCCGGGCTGCTGGGCTGGACATCCCAGGGCCAGTGGGAAGAGGAAGTGGCGTTTGTCGAACGGCAGACGGCGCCCCTGTTTGCGGAATACGCGAAAGTCCCGGTGGAAGAGCTGTACCAGTACCCGGAAGTCAGAGAAGTCGGCGCGCGTCTTTATATGCAGAACTGTGCCATGTGCCACGGCTCCGACGCACGTGGTGCGCGCGGGTACCCGAGCCTCATGGACGGTTCCTGGCAATGGGGCGGCACACCGGAAGCCATCAAGCACACGATAACCAAAGGCCGTGACGCCAATATGCCGGCGTTGGCTGCGGCGCTGGGCGAAGAAGGCACCACTGATATGGCCTGGTATGTGGCCAGCCTCAGCAAGCCGGAATTGGCCGAGCGCGAGGATGTGGCGGAACGAATCGAGCGCGCCGCGCCCCTCTTTGCCATGTGTACGGCCTGCCACGGCGCGGACGGCACCGGCAACACCACCTTCGGTGGCCCGGACCTGACTGACGGCAAATGGGTGTACGGCGGCCGGATCGCAGATATCGAACAGACGTTGCGTCAGGGGCGTATGGGAAAGATGCCTGCCCACGAGAGCATTCTCTCGGCTGAGCGTATCCATGTGCTGACCGCCTATATCTACGGGCTCCGTTCTGATGATGAGTGACCGGCTATGAACGAACCCCGCATCCCGATGCAGGAAGATCCCGAGTGGATCAGCCTGTACAGCAAACGCGACGCGATACATCCGCGGGCGGTGCACGGTCGCTTCCAGCGGCTGCGGGATGTGACCGTGTGGGCCACGCTCGGTGGCTATCTGTTGTTGCCCTGGTTGCGCTGGCCCGACGGCGATGGCGGCTGGCGTCAGGCGGTGCTGTTTGATCTGCCTGAACGCCAGTTTCATATCTTCGGCGTGACCTTCTGGCCCCAGGATTTCATTCTGTTGTCCTGGTTGCTGATATCACTGGCGTTCGCCCTGTTTGTCGTCACCGTCCTGGCAGGCCGGGTTTACTGCGGTTATGTCTGCCCGCAGACGACCTGGACCCGCTTCTTCACCTGGATCGAGAAGATGACCGAGGGGGATCGCCATGCGCGCATCCGGCTGGACAAGTCCCCCTGGGATCGCAACAAGGTGATGCGGCGCGGCAGCAAACACATTCTCTGGTGGATGCTGGCCTCACTGACCGGCATTACCTTCGTGGGCTACTTTACGCCGATAGGCGATTTGCTGTTACGCGCCTTTACCTGGGAACTCGGGCACTGGGAAATGATCTGGATTGCCTTTTTTACCGGCGCCACCTATGTCAATGCGGGCTGGCTGCGCGAGCAGGTGTGCATCTATATGTGCCCCTACGCGCGCTTCCAGAGTGTGATGTTTGATCGCAACACGCTGATCGTGTCCTACGACACAGAACGGGGTGAGCCGCGCAAACGCGGGCGGCGCAAACCCACAGAGACGGATGTCGGCGATTGCATTGATTGCGAGCTGTGCGTGCAGGTGTGCCCCACCGGTATCGATATTCGTGACGGTCTGCAATACGAATGCATCGGTTGTGCGGCCTGTGTGGATGCCTGCGATGCGGTGATGAAACAGGTCAACCTGCCCATCGGCCTGATTCGCTATACCACTGAAAATGCGCAGCAGGGTCGCGCGACGGACTGGTTCCGGCCGAGGCTGCTCTCCTACGCCGCGATGCTGCTGATCATGGTTAGCGTGCTGGGCTATGCCCTGGCGACCCGCGTGCCGCTGGGCATTGATGTGATGCGGGACCGGGGCCAGCTCTATCGCACCGCCAGTGGCGGCATGATCGAAAACAGCTACCAGCTGGTAGTAATGAATCGCAGCCAGCAGACCCGTGATATCCGGCTTTCCCTGAAAGCGGCCGACGGTTTGCGCTGGCAGCACGGTGAGCAACGCATACAACTGCCCGCGGGCACGACACGCACGCTACCTGTAACACTCGCTTACGACCCTTACACCGACGAGGTCCGCACCGGCCCGGTGTGGTTTATTCTGGAGGACCAGGACAATGTCAGATATCAGCTCCGTCGAGAATCCCGGTTTATCGCCCCGGCGCACTGACACACAACCCTGGTACCGCTACCGGTTCGTGTGGTTGATCATCGGCATTCTGGCCTGGTCTGTGGTGACAGGACTGACGTTGCTGGTGGTTGCAGTGCTCAATGCAGATGACGTCGTCAGTGATACCTGGTATCGCGATGGACGCGGCATCAATCGCGATATCGCCGCAGACAATATGGCTGTGGCACTGGGTATTCGTGTCGTGGTGCAAGGCAGCGCACTGCAACTCAGCAGCGACGCCGCTCTGCCCATGCCGCCACAGCTGGAACTGGCGCTGCGCCACCCCACCATTGCGGCCCGCGATCAGGTACTGGCCTTTACCCATCAGGGGGGTGGCGAATATGCCACCGAGACGCCACTGCCTCAGGGAAGATGGTCGTTGACGCTGACGCCCTCAGAGGGTAACTGGCGCTTGCACCAATATCGTGTCTCCAGCACTGCGCAACCCTTGCTGTTAGGCCCGGATGCATGAATGCACCGGACGCACTGTTCACGACGGACGCGCCCTGCTGGCATTGCGGCACACCCGTGGGCGCGCAGCCCGTGCCGGCGAAGACACCGGAAGGGCCTCAACCGGCCTGCTGCCACGGCTGCGCTGCCGCGATTGAAGGCATTCATCAGTTGGGTCTCGGTGATTACTACCGTTTCCGCACCGATGCCGGGCGTCCGCCGGACACGGAGGCACGCGATGATCAGGCGCTGGCACCGTTTACCGTGCCGGAGTTGCTGGCCGGTTTCATCGAGACACAGGAGAACGGCCAGACCCGATTGACGTTGCGCATCGAGGGGCTGCATTGCGCGGCTTGCGTCTGGCTGATCGAGCATGGGCTTACCGCGTTGCCCGGGGTCGAGGCGGTCCGTCTGAATCTGGCCAGTGCCCGCCTGACCGTGACCTATGATGCGCAGCAGGTGACGCCGCTGACGCTTGCCCGCCGCTTGCGGCAGTTGGGTTATCGCGCCTGCCTGCCGACCCGGGAAGGCCGCGTGCTGCAAGCCCGCGCGGCCTATCGCCAGATGCTGCGCCGGTTGCTGGTGGCCGGGCTTTGCAGCATGCAGGCAATGATGTATTCCACCGCGCTGTACGTGGGTACTTTTGACGATGTGGAAGCGGTTTACGCGCAGCTGTTTCGTCTGACCAGTTTCATTGTTGCCACGCCGGCGATTTTCTACAGTGGCTGGCCCTTTTTCAGTGGCGCCTGGTATGCCCTGCGGGCGCGCACCCTGACCATGGATGTGCCCGTTGCGCTGGCGCTGGCACTGGCCTGGACCGGCTCTGTGGTGGCACTGGTGCGCGGCGTCGGGCATATCTATTTCGAATCCCTCGCCATGTTCGTGTTCTTCCTGTTGATCAGCCGCTGGCTGGAGCAACGCCAGAAACTGCGTTCGGCAGAAGCGCACAGCCAGCTCTCGGACAGCCTGCCAGCCGTCGCCCGCCGAAAAATCGCAGACACCGACACCTGGCAAACCATTGCCAGCCACCTGATCAACCCGGGTGATTGTCTGAGCGTGCAGCAAGGCGAACTGATTCCTGTCGATGCCACGGTGACCGATGGCGAGGCGTTGGTGGAAGAAGCCTTGCTCACCGGTGAGGCCGTGCCGGTGAAACGCGTCGCCGGCGAAGCGGTGCTTGCCGGCGCGAGAGTGCTGGAAGGCCATCTTGTCATGCAGGCGCAAGGCAGTGTGCGCGACAGCATGGTCGCACGCCTTGGTCAGCTACTGGATATCAGCGAGGCCGAAGAGTCCCGTCTGCATCTGTATGCGCGCCATATCGTGCCGTGGTTTATTGGCGGGGTGCTGGGCCTGGCGGTATTCACCCTCTGGTGGCACCGGGATGCAGGTCTGGACCTGGGGCTGCAGTACGCCCTGGCGGTGCTGGTGGTCACCTGCCCTTGCGCGCTGGCACTGGCCGCGCCGCTGGCCGTCAGTGCGGCGCGCAGCCGGGCGCTGGCAGAAGGCGTGCTGATTGCCCGCCCCATGCAGCTGCTGGCACTGGCAGAGGTTGATCGTGCGGTATTCGACAAGACCGGGACCCTGACCGAAGGGCGTTTCAGTGTGCAGGCGGTTCGCCACCTGGATGAGCGTTGGCCCGAGCACACACTACTGGGTGTCGCCGCCGGCCTGGAGCGACATGCCAGTCATCCCCTGGCAAAAGCTATTGCCGCACTGGCACCCCCCGTGCCCGTGGACGCCTTCACCCAGGTGCGTCAGGGGGTCAGCGGCATCGCCGCCGGTGAGACCTGGGCCCTGCGTGCCGCGTCGGCAGCACTGCTGAGCGAGCAGGACCCCGCAGGCACCGCCGTCGCGCTGTACCGACAGAATGCCGATGCATCCGAGACGCCGGTGATGCTGTTTTTTCTGGCAGACTGCCTGCGCCCCGACGCCGCAGAGGCGCTGCAGAAGCTCCATCAGCAAGGCATTACCACGATGCTCGCATCCGGCGACCGGGACGCTGCGGTACAGCATGTGGCCGCTCAGTTGCCCATCAGCGATGCCCGCGGCGCACAGACCCCGGAGCAAAAACTGGCCTGGATCACCGAACTGCAACGGCTCGGGCACCGCGTGCTGATGACCGGCGATGGCATCAACGATGCCCGCAGCCTCGCCGCCGCAGATTGCGCCATTGCCATGGCGGACAGTAGCGCGCTGGCCCGGGATGCGGCGGGCATCTACCTGCTGCGACAAAACCTGCTTGCCCTGCCCTGGCTTCAGCGTCTGTCCTGCGCCACCCACCGCACGCTGCGCGTCAATATTGCCTGGGCGCTGGGCTACAATTTGCTGGCGATTCCCTTCGCCGTAGCGGGCCTGATCCCGCCCTGGCTGGCCGCCATCGGCATGTCTGCCAGTTCTCTGCTGGTGTCCTGGAATGCGGGGAGATTGCGTTCGTGGAAATAGTCATATGGAAATAGTCATTCTTCTGATCCCCCTGGCCCTGGTCGTCCTGGGACTTGCGATAGCGGCGTTCTTCTGGGCCGTCAGCCGGGATCAGTTTGACGATCTGGATTCACCGGCGTGGCGCGTGCTGTTTGATGACAAAACGCCCCCCAAACCGGAAAAGCGTGACCCGCACGGCGCGCCTGCGGATGCCGACCCTCTGACAAAAGAGCCCCCTGCTGATGAGTGATGGATTGCTGTTTGCCAGCATGCTGTTGATGGCGTTTGCCGGCAGTGTGCATTGCATTGCCATGTGCGGCGGCATGGCGATGGCGGCCACTTTTGCCGTGCCCGAGGGCCAGCGTCAGGGGCCGGCCCTGTGGCGCTGGCAGATCCTGTTCGGCTGCGGCCGCGTCCTCACTTATATGCTGCTGGGCGCGGTGATGGGCGCACTGGGTGCGGTGATGTCGTTGCCACCGGCGTTGCAAGGCGCACCGCTGCTGCTCTCTGCGGTGATTATGGTATTGCTGGCCCTGTATCTTGTTGGCCGCACCGCCGGTATTCGCCTGGTCGAGCAACTGGGTGGGCACCTCTGGCGGCGCGTCAGCCCCGCCCTGCGCAGACTGATGCCAGTGACCAGCCCGGGGCGCGCGCTGGCCCTGGGCATGGGCTGGGGCCTGCTGCCGTGCGGACTGGTTTACGCCGCGCTGGCGCTGGCCGTCGGTGCCGCGTCGCCGCTGACGGGGGCGGCGCTGATGCTGGTCTTCGGTGCGGTGACTGTGCCGCCGGTGGCGGCGGCCGGGGTGGTGGGCGGCTCCATGGCGGCCTTGCGTGGCCCTCGTGGTCGGCGAGTGGCGGCGGCGCTGGCACTGATCATGGCCGGATTGCTGGTCTGGCAGGTTGTGGCAGGCGGTCACGATCATGCGCACGGCAAGGACGTGCCGCATGAGCATCATCATCACCATTAACAGCGGCGGGTTTCAGTGTTCATTTCAGCGTCAGCGCTTCATTCCAGCACTTCATTCCAGCACGTAATGTCAGTGCTTCATTGACGCATATCAACGCAGCATTTTCCGGCCCCGCCATGATAGCGACGTGACAGATAGCAACGTGACAAATAGCAACGTGACAGGCAACGGCCCGCAGTAGCAGGAGACGGAGGCGCCATGAGCGAATGGAATACAGATCTGATCCGTCGATACGACGGCAAGGGGCCGCGCTATACCTCCTACCCCCCTGCCCTCGCTTTCCATGAGGAAATTGCCGAGACGGATTATCTTGCAGCGATAGAGGAAGGCAATGCGGCGCGGCGCCCGCTGTCGCTGTACAGCCATATCCCGTTCTGTCAGTCGGTGTGCTACTACTGCGCCTGTAATCGCATTGTCACCGCCAACCGGCAGCGTGGCGCCGTGTACCTCGATGACCTGCTCAGCGAAATGCGCTTCAGGGCCGCATCGCTAGATAGCCAGCGCCCGGTCACCCAGCTGCACTGGGGCGGCGGCACCCCGACCTTTCTCGATGACGGCCAGCTGACGCGTCTGATGCATCACACCGGGCGTCTGTTCCGGCTGCTGGAAGATGATCGTGGCGACTACGGCATTGAGCTGGACCCGCGCACTGTGGACCGGGCACGCATCGGCCTGCTCCGGGGGCTCGGTTTCAATCGGGCCAGTCTCGGCGTGCAGGACCTGGACCCGCGGGTCCAGCAGGCGGTGAACCGCGTGCAGCCATTGCAGTTGATCACCGACTCGATGGATGCCCTGCGTGAGTTCGGTTTCCACTCGGTGAGTGTGGATCTGATTTACGGCCTGCCCTGGCAGTCCGAATCGAGCCTGGCACGGACGGTCGAGCAGCTGGTGGCACTGAACCCGGACCGCGTCTCCCTGTATAACTACGCGCATCTGCCCGCCCGTTTCAAGGTGCAGAAGCAGATCGAGGAAGCCGCACTGCCGGCCCCTTCGGAAAAGCTGCGCATGCTGGCCCGGGCCGGCAGCATGTTCGAACAGGCGGGGTATCAACTGATCGGCATGGATCACTTCGCCCGCCCCCATGATGCGCTGGCCAAGGCCCAGCAGGCCGGCCGTTTGCACCGCAACTTCCAGGGTTATTCCCTGCATGGCGATGCGGACTTGCTGGGCATGGGGGTCTCGGCCATCAGCCAGATCGGCGGTCTCTACGCCCAGAATTTCAAACAGCATGATCGTTGGCAGGCAAGCGTACAGGCAGGCGAATTGCCCATCGAGCGCGGCTTTGTGCTCAATCGGGATGATCTGATCCGCCGTGATGTCATCATGACATTATTGTGTGATATGGCGCTGGATTACGCCGCGCTTGGCGAAAAATGGTCGGTACCGATACCGGAATACTTTACCCGGGAACTGGCAGCGCTGGCGCCGATGGAACAGGACGGGCTGGTGCAGCGGCATAGCGAAAGGCTTCTCATTACGCCGCGCGGCCGTCTGTTTGCCCGGGCAGTGGCCATGCATTTCGACCTGTATTCCGGCCAGACACCGGAGCAGCATCGTTACAGCCGCATTCTTTGAATCTTGCCCCTTTTCCCGGATGCATTGCACATGAAGGAGGGTTACAGTATCGATATCGTTCCAGTTGCTGAAAGGCGTTGTACGCCAGAGAGAGTTGACTCAATGACCAGTCGTGTGTCCTGCAATGATTGCTCCCTGAGCCCCATCTGCTTGCCCCTGGCGGTACGGGCCGATGAGCTGGAACAGCTCGATAGTATCATTCGCCGCGGGCGCGCCATGAAGCGCGGTGAGCACCTTTACCGCGCAGCAGATCCGTTTGATTCCGTCTACGCGGTGCGCAGCGGCGCCCTGAAAACCTATTCCGTGTCAGAGGATGGTGAGGAACAGGTCACCGGCTTTTACCTGCCCGGCGAAATTGTCGGCATGGACGGCATCAGTACGGCGCATCATGTGTCGTCCGCGAAGGCGCTTGAAACCGCCACCGTCTGCGAGATTCCCTTTGACCGCCTTGAGTTTCTTTCCACGCGCATTCCCAGCTTGCAGCATCACTTTTTCAGCTTGATGAGCCGCGAAATTCAGGCGGACCGTGAATTGCATCTGCTGGTCAGCAAGAAATCTGCCGACGACCGGATTGCGGCGTTGCTGCTCTCCATCTCTGCACGGCACAAGCTGCGCGGTTTGTCCGCATCCACCTTTCGCCTGCCGATGTCCCGCTACGACATTGCCAACTATCTCGGGCTGGCTGTGGAAACCGTCAGCCGCACTTTCACCCGTTTCCAGCAGCAGCACATTTTGCGGGTTGAAGGGCGCGAGGTTGAAATTCTGAATCGCGGTGCACTCTGCGGTGCCGCGCCCCAGGAAATTCTTGACCAGCCCTGCTGACAGCCCGTCGTCTTGCCCTCCGGAGATTCCATGCAACCTGTTTTTATTATTCTTGATGCGCAACTCAAAGCCAGCCAGCCCGCGCTGGAAAAAGGCCTGCGCATCGCTCAGGGTCTTGGCGCCCCTGTCACCGTGTTTGTCAACGGCTATTCCGCCGCGCTGGTGCGCAGCATTGGCAGTGATGAAAGCCGCCTGGCGGGTGCCCGGTATGCAGTGCGGCACGCCTGGCAGGCGCGCATTGATGCGTTGCTGAGGGATGTTCCGGGGCTGCCTGTTGACGACATCACGCTGCACAGCGATATCGTCTGGGAGCAGGATGCCGAAGCCGCCATGCGCACATCGATTCTTGCCGCTGACCCGCAGCTGGTGGTGATCCATTCCGACGGGCGCGATCGTGGTATCAAGGGTCTGGTACTCACCCCGCGCCACTGGCAGTTGCTGCGCAAGGCGCCCTGTGATGTGTTGTGCGTCGATGAAGTGGCCTGGCCGAACGAGCTGCCGGTACTCGCTGCGGTGGACCCGGACCATGACGGTGGCGAGCTGCTTGGCTTGAACGCCATGATTGTGCGCAAGGCGCGGCAGTACAGCGATGCGCTCGATAGCGATCTGCGTCTGAGTTATGTGGTGGAACACCCGGACGAAAGTCTGGTGCTGATTGCCGGTGAAGCGATTCCCAGCTACATCAGCAATCCGGATTCATTGCGTGATTACTACTCAGGGAAGTTGGGCGAGCTGTGTCGCAATGCAGGGCTGGACGAACAGGCCCGCGTGCTGCTGGAGGGTCGCCCGGCGGACGCGCTGGCCGAATACCAGCAGCGTCAGGGGCCCTTGTTGCTCGTTCTGGGGACCGTGCATCGTGGCCCCGTACGGCGCATGTTGCTGGGCAGCACAGCGGAAAAAATTGCCGGCAGCGCCCGCGGTGATCTGCTGGTCGTCAAGGACAGCGATTTCGACAGCCCCTGGGAATAAGGCTCTTTCCACCACGGCCTCAGTCCCACCACGGTTTCAGTCCCACCATGGATAGCCCGGCGGCATATCGCGCACCGGCGACAGCGAGAATCTCGCCGGGCGCTTCTCGATAAACGACAACACGCCCTCCTTCGCATCGTCCGAGCGCCCGGTCCAGTAAATGGCCCGGCTCTCGATCTCGTGGGCGCGTTGCGGGTGTGGCTCACCGGCCATACGCCAGAGCATCTGCCGTGACAAGGCGACCGACACCGCCGACGTGTTATCCGCAATCTCTCTGGCCAAACGCCGGGCCTCAGCCATCAGCGCATCACCTTCATGCAGTGAGCGTAACAAGCCGCCGCGTTGCCCCTCTTCCGCATCAAAAACGCGACCGCTGAGTACCCATTCCAGGCTTTGCGGCAAGCCGACCACTTTCGGCAGCAGCCAGCTGGCAGCGCCGTCAGGCACAATACCGCGCCGACAGAATACGAAACCCATGCGCGCGTCCCGGCTGGCGATACGAATATCCATCGGCAGCGTCATGGTGGCGCCGACGCCGACCGCCGGGCCGTTGATGGCGGCAATCATCGGCTTGATGCTTTCGAACATGCGCAGGGTGACCCGGCCGCCAGTGTCGCGCACCAGCTCCCAATCCGGTTCGTCTTTCTCGTTCCGGGGCGCGTCGCCGGTAGCGTCATAATTGAACGTATCCGCGCCCTTGCCCAGATCGGCCCCCGCGCAGAAAGCCCGCCCCGCGCCCGTCACAATGATGACACGCACTGCGTCATCGGCATCGGCGGCGTCCATCGCACTGATCAGCTCTTCGGCCATGACATCGGTGAAGGCATTCAGGCGATCAGGGCGGTTCAGCGTCAACGTCAGGATGCCATCGGCAACCTCGTACAACAGGGTCTCGAATTGTGGCCGGGGGGCTGACATAAGCGCATCTCCAACAAGGGGCAACTTCATGCAGCCTAGCACCGCCAGTCTGCAACGCCCTTGTCCTGATCCGACAGCGCCGCTTGTCTTTATGTCAGGTGCCGCAGAGAACGGGATGCTGACATGCGTCAATAGCATGTCTGCGTTTCGGGGGTAGCCTTGGGAAAGTAGCCTGAGATGGCAGCCTGAGACGGTAGCCTGAAAAATACCAGACCGTAAGTGAGGAGAGCTTCCATGAAACGCCCCAGCGAATATTTGCAGTCCCTTGGCCAACGTATTGAAGAATGGGAATACCAGCTTGACCGCTTTCAGCACCGTGTTGCTGATCTCGGCGACCAGGCCCGGGCTCGCGCCGACCAACAGGTGGCGGAGCTGCAGGCCCTGCGCAATGAACTGAAAGACAAACTGGCGCATCTGGAAGGTCAGGGTGAGCAGGCCCTGGAAGACATTCGTGATGGGCTGGAGCTTGCCTGGGACGGGCTGCACCTTGGCCTGCTCACCGCCCGCGCAGAGTTTGAAGCCAAGGAGGATTGATGCCGACCAGCCCTCACTGATCCTTTTCACGGCGGCGGAATACCAGCCTGTCGGCATCAGAATCCGCCGCGTGGAAACGATATCCCGCCACATCGAAGCCAGTCAGCCGCTCCGGCTCGCGGACATCATGCTGCAGTATCCAGGCAGCCATGAGGCCGCGGGCTTTTTTTGCATAAAAACTGATCACCTTGTACTGGCCGTTCTTCTCGTCCTCGAACACCGGCGTGATAATCCGTGCCTTGAGACGTTTCGGGCGCACGGCACGAAAATACTCGTTGGATGCGAGATTGATCAGCACATCCGTGTCGGCCGCTTTCATGTCCGCTGCCAGCATGTCGGTAATGCGATCATCCCAGAACTGATACAGGTCCTTGCCGCGTTCGTTGGCAAGACGCGTGCCCATCTCCAGGCGATAGGGGCGCATCATATCCAGCGGCCGCAGCAACCCGTATAGTCCAGAGAGAATGCGCAGGCGGGATTGCGCCCGCGCCAGACTGTCAGCATCGAATCCGGTCACATCCAGCCCGGTATAGACATCGCCCTTGAAGGCAAATACGGCGGGTCTGGCGCTGTCTTTCGTCGCAGCAGGCTGCCAGCTGGCGAAACGCGTGGCGTTCAGCGCCGCAATCTTGTCGCTGACGCCCATCAGCGTGCCAATGTCCCCCGGGGTGAGATCGCGCAGTTGCGCCACCAGCTCGGCGCTGTCCGCCAACATCCTGGGCCGCGTGGTCTTCACGTTCGGCAGTGGTGACGTGTAGTCCAGTGTCTTGGCAGGGGAAACGACAATCAGCATTATTGACCTCACGCAGCGTGACAATGACAGCGCGGCAGTATAGCAGGGGCGGTGACAGGTTTTGTCGATGGCAGTGATCGTTGTCGCCGCCCGCATCACGCAGCAGTCCAGACAGCAGTCCAGACAGCAGACCAGACAACCAACCAGGGAACCCTTATGTTACGCGTGCTTCTCGTTCTTGCCGGCCTCCTCGCCATCGCCGTCGTACTGTGGGCGAGCTGGCGTATCGATCGCCGCCTGTTTGCCGGAACACTGGTGGCGGTGTTGATTGGTGCCCTGATGTTTGCGCTGGGGTTCTGGCACAGCCGTGGCCAGGCGCAGGTCGTATTACCTGCCGACGCCGTCAGCCTCTCGCTGTCGCAATCCCGGGGTATGGAGATCGGCATTCGCATCCGGGGCCGTGTTACCAATCACAGCGAGCATGCGCTGGCCCGGGTCAAGGCGCGGGTCACCCTGCTGCAGTGCGCTGATCTGGATGGCACTGACGCTGATAGCACTGACGCCGATAGCACCGATGCAACCCATTGCGAAGCAGTGGGAAAAGACACCATCGATCTTCGCCAACACGTCCCTGCAGGCGCCGACTACCCGTACTCCACGATGGTCAATCTCTCCGCTGACCTGCTCGACGGCACGACGCAATGGCAGGTTGAACCACTTTCCGTGATCGGATATGCCATAACGGAACGCACGCGTCATTGACAGTAGCTGTGCAGCGATTATCGTGTGAGCGGACATATGACCCGTGAGTCATGGGTTCGATTTACGGCCCCCTGACACGCGCACTCAGCTTCCGGAGCCCCCATGGATTTTCAACTCACCGAATCGCAGCAGATGCTGCAGGACAGCGCCCAGCGCTTCATGCGTCAGCAACACGGCTTTGAGCAGCGCCGCGCCCTCCTCAAGGAAGGCGCCGGCCTGCACGCCGCGTTGTGGCAGACGTTTGCCGAGATGGGCTGGCTGGCCCTGCCCTACCCGGAAGATCAGGGCGGGCTGGATGGCAGCCACCGCGATCTGGTGCAGCTGATGAGCTGTTTTGGTGAGGGGCTGACGGTCGAACCCTACAGTGCCAATGTCCTGCTCGCCGGGCAGCTGATTTCGGCACTCGGCAGCCCTGAACAGCAGGCCGCACTGCTGTCGCCCATGCTGACCGGCGACATGCAGCTTGCCTTTGCCCACGATGAGCCGGGACGCCGTTTTGCCCTGGATGCCCGTCTGCTGACCGCTGCCCGCGACGGCGATCAGTACCGCCTCAGCGGCGACAAGGCCGTGGTGTTGAACGGGGATAAGGCGCAGCAGCTGGTGGTGTCTGCACGGTTGGGTGAGGCGACCCTGTTATTCGTGGTGCCGGCGGATGCCAAAGGCCTGAGTCGGCGTGATTATCCGACCGTGGACGGTGGCAGTGCTGCCGATCTGCATTTCGACGGCGTCACCCTGCCCGCTTCTGCACTGCTGGGTGATGAACAGGACCAGAGCGCCGCCATCGAAGTGGCGCTGGACAAGGCGCTTCTCGGCTTGTGTGCCGAAGCCGTCGGCATCATGGCGGCGCTGGTCAGCGATACCGTGGAGTACTGCAAGACCCGCAAGCAGTTTGGCACGCCGATTTCCACCTTTCAGGTATTGCAGCACCGCATGGTGGACATGTTCATGCGCACGGAGCAGTCCCGGGCCCTGCTGGAGATGGCCGCAATTCAGGCGGATAACGCCGCGCCGGCGGAAGCCCGCGAAGCGCTATCCTCGCTCAAGGCCTGGCTGGGCTCTGCCGCACGCTACGTGGGGCAACAGGCCGTGCAGCTGCATGGCGGCATGGGGGTGACCGAGGAATTGCGGGTCGGTCATTACTTCAAGCGTCTCACGCTGATCCAGGAGCTGCTGGGCAACGAGGACTGGCACCTGCGCCGCCTGGACCGCCTGATGACTGAAGCGGCAGCCTGAGCGGCGACAGTGATGGCACTTTGCCGCCAGTCACCGAAAGGTTCACAATGCCGGTCCCGAAATACAGCCCGAGGTATGCATGAGCGGTCTTGTTCCCGGCCAGGTGACCCCCCTTGTGCCCGGTATCTGGCGCCTGCTGGCGCTTAATCCCGGCATGATGACGGGCCCCGGCACCAACACCTATCTGCTCCAGGCAGGTGACGGTTTGATGGTGCTCGACCCGGGCCCGGCAGACAGTCAGCACGTCGACAACATCCGCGCCGCAGCGTCGGAGATCGGCTTGCCGTTGCAGGCCGTGCTGGTGACCCACACCCACCGGGACCACTCCCCCGCCGCCGAGGCACTGGTGGCTGAACTGGCACTGCGCCGGCTTGGCCCCGAAGCGCCAGACGACGGCCTTCAGGACGATGCCTGGGTGCCGGACCAGATTCTGCGAGATGGCGATGTCGTCGACCTCGGCAATGAGAAGCGGCTTCGGGTCATCGCCACTCCGGGGCACGTCAGCAATCATCTGTGCTACCTGCACGAGGAGAGCGGCGTTCTGTTCAGTGGGGATCATCTGATTCAGGGCTCTACCGTGGTGATCGTGCCCCCCGCCGGTTCCATGCGGGATTATCTGGCGTCACTGGAAAAACTGCAGGGCGAACCCATCACCCGTCTGGCCCCGGGCCACGGTGATCTGATCGAAGATCCCCAGGCCTATATCGCGCACACCATCGGCCACCGCCTGCGCCGGGAAGAGAAAGTGGTTCGCGCCTTGCGCCTGCATCCGGACAGCACGGCCAGTGATCTGGTCGGCACCGTTTATGATGATGTGCCGGTATTTCTCCATGGCGTCGCGACCATGTCGCTGATGGCGCACCTGCTGAAACTGGAAGAGGAAGGGCTGGCAGCGCAGGACAACGAGCGCTGGGCCATGCTCGCGTCCTGACCTGTGACAGAGCCTCTCCTCAGGCCCCTGCCGCACACCCCCGGACTGCAATGCTGGCCCACACTGCTGGGCGCGGCGCCAGCCCAGGCGCTGATGCAGCAGCTGCTGGACGAAATTCCCTGGGAACAACCGGCTATTACCCTGTTTGGTCGCACCGCGCCGGTGCCGCGCCTGCAAAGCTGGCATGGGGAGCCTGAGGCGCGCTACGCCTACTCCGGCCTGCCCCTGCCCCCCACCCCCTGGACGCCGGGGCTGCGCCATATTCTGGACGTCGTACAGAGCGCGACCGGGCACCGCTTCAACAGTGTGCTGGCCAATCTCTATCGCGACGGCCACGACACCATGGGCTGGCATACCGACGATGAAAGAGAACTGGGTCCTGCACCCTGGATTGCCTCCTATTCACTGGGGGCGACCCGGGATTTCACGCTGCGGCGCCGCGGCACCACCCGCATCGGAGACAGGATCGCGCTGGCGCACGATCAGCTACTGCTGATGCCGCCGGCCATGCAACAGCACTGGGAGCACGCATTGCCGCGCCGGGCACGGGTGCTGGCGCCGCGAATAAACCTCACGTTTCGCTTTATATATGGATAGCAACCTGATGATTTAAAAGGTTTTATAATCATCCAAAAAACAGATAGGTCACGAATATCGCGGTAATCAGCCCCGCCATGTCGGCGACAATGCCGCACAGCAGTGCATAGCGCAGTTTGACCACACCAACACTGCCGAAGTAGACGGCCAGCACATAGAAGGTGGTTTCGGTACTGCCCTGCATGATCGCGGCCATGCGCCCGGCCAGGGAATCGACACCGTGGGTCTGCATCACCTCCAGCATCATGGCGCGAGCGCCGCTGCCGGACAGGGGTTTGAGCATCGCCACCGGCAGCGCATCCACAAAGCGCGTGTCGAAGCCTGCAACCACGGCGATATAGCGAATGCCGCCCAGAATCAGATCCAGCACTCCGCCCTCGCGCAGCACGGCGATCGCCACCAGCATGGCGACCAGAAAGGGAATCAGCCTGACCGCCAGGTGGAAGCCCTCCTTGGCACCCTCGATAAACGTGCTGTAGGCATCTAGCCGGGCGCGATGCGCCATGATCAGGAACAGGGCGATGACACCCAGCAGAATACCGTTGCCGATGCTGCTGGAGAGCGTTGCTGCAGCCTCGGCTGGCAGGGCCCAGGCCAGCGCGCCCAGGGCCATCAGCAAGGCCAGCCAGATGCCGGCCGCCGCCATGATCACCGGGTCCAGCAGGCGAATGCCCTGCAGGCGTGCGGTGAACCAGACGCCAATAAAGGTCGAGGCTGTGGTGGCCATCAGCATGGGCAGATAGATATCGGCGGGATCAGCAGCGCCCTGCTGGGCGCGGTACATCAACACGGTGACCGGAACCAGCGTCACGGATGACGTATTCAGCACCAGAAACATGATCTGGCTGTTGGTGGCGGTATCCGGCTCGGGGTTTTGCGCCTGCAGGGCTTCCATGGCCTTGAGGCCCAGGGGCGTGGCCGCATTATCCAGCCCGAGCATGTTGGCGGACAGGTTCATGGTAACCGGCGCCATCGGCCCGCCATCCTTGTCGGCACCGGTGCTCTGCCGGGCTTCCGGCATCAGCCGTCCCAGCAGGGGCGTCACCCGTTGCGCGACCCACTCGGCCAGCCCGCTTTTCTCGGCGAGGCGGAACAGCCCGGTCCACAGGGTCAGTACACCGATCAGCCCGATGCTGACCTGCACTGCCAGATCGGCTGCGCTGAACATCGCCTCCATGGTCCCGGAGAGTGCTTCAGGCGTGCCGAATATGGCCCGAATCACCGCTGCGGCGATGCCCAGCAGCAAAAAACCGATAAATAAGTAGTGCATTCACGGCCTCGTGTACACGATGTGTCATTACCTTATACTGTTGGCACAGTGTGGAGCTCTCGTTTTGCACCGCGCAACCAATGCTCAGGACGGTTGTCCACCTGTGTGAGCATTCTGCCAGCGAAAGGCAGACATTGCGCGCCGGTTATTGCCGCCGGGTGCCAGGACGGCGCTGATGCAAATACGACCCTGCGCAAACGCAGCACGATGAGGCCCGAAATGATTCGACCCAGTACTATCCTGCGCAGCCTGTTGATCATGCTGCTGCTCGCCACCGCGGCATTCCAGGTGAATGGTGCGCTGACATCCGCGAACCAGCCCATGCCCCTGGTGAACGCAGGCCTGGCACCGGAAGATGTGCATGCCCGCACGGCGAGACATATCGTCGAGCGGCTGCAGGGGCATTATCGCCAGATGCGCTTTGATGATGCGCTTTCAGAAAAGGTCTTCGAACGCTATCTGCGCGATCTGGACCCCAATCGCATCTATTTCTTCGCCGGCGACATCGAGAACTTCGAGCGCTACCGCAAGGTGCTGGACGACCAGCTGCGGCGCGGTGACCTCAGCGCCGGTTTCGATATGTTCAATCTGTATCAGCTGCGGGTGAACGAGCGCCTGGAATATATGCTTGGGCAACTCGCCCAGGGTCTGGACGAGCTGGATTTTTCGGATGATACCAGTGTCAAACTGGATCGCTCCGAAGCTGCCTGGGCGGCAGACGTTGACGCCATGGATGACCTCTGGCAACGGCGCCTGAAGCATGCCGTGTTGTCCATGCGCCTGGACGACGTGGAAGACGATGAAATCGTCGAACGGCTTGAACGCCGCTATCGCAGCCAGCAGACACGTATCAGCCAGAACGGGCCGGAAGATGTATTCCAGGTCTACATCAATGCGCTGACGCAGACATTTGATCCGCATACGTCCTACTTCACGCCGCACACCTCCGAGAACTTCAATATCAGCATGAGCCGGTCCCTTGAAGGTATTGGCGCGGTGTTGCAAGCCGAAGACGAGTACACCCGCGTGGTACGCCTGATTCCCGGCGGCCCTGCCGCCAAGGCTGGTCAGTTGCAGCCTGCGGACCGCATCGTCGCGGTCGGCCAGGAAGACGGCAGCATGATCAACGTGATTGGCTGGCGCCTCGACGAGGTGGTCAATCTGGTGCGCGGGCCCAAGGGCTCGAGAGTGCGTCTTGAAGTCATTCCGGCTGGCAGCGCCAGTGAGCACACCACCCGGGAAATCGCCATCGAGCGCAACAAGGTGGTTCTTGAAGAACAGGCCGCCAAGAAGAAAATCATCGAGGTCCCCGGCGAGGAAGCCGGCCAGACGCAACGCCTGGGTGTGATCACCCTGCCCGCGTTCTATCTTGATTTTGACGCCTACAATCGCGGCGACGAGGATTACACCAGCACCACCCGCGACGTCGCACGCTTGCTGCAGGCGCTTGAAGAAGATGAAGAAGGTATTGATGGCCTGATCATCGATCTGCGCAACAACGGCGGCGGCTCACTGCACGAGGCGACCCAACTGGTATCGCTCTTCATTACCCGTGGCCCCACCGTGCAGGTCCGTGATGCCCGTGGTCGCGTTCAGGTTGAACAGGACCAGTACCCCGGCATTCTTTACGCAGGCCCGATGGCGGTGCTGGTCAACCGTTTCTCGGCCTCCGCCTCGGAAATTTTTGCCGGCGCCATGCAGGACTACGGCCGTGCCCTGATTATCGGCGACCACACCTTCGGCAAGGGCACTGTACAGACCTTGTTGCCGCTGAATCACGGCCAGCTGAAGATCACCCAGGCGAAGTTCTATCGTGTGTCCGGCTCCAGCAACCAGAATCTGGGCATCGTTCCGGACATCGAACTGCCCTGGCTGGTGGACAAGGAAGAGATCGGTGAGAGCGCCCTGCCCAATGCCCTGCCCTGGGATCAGATCCAGCCGACCCGTTATCAGCAGGTGTTTGACCTGTCGCCATTCTTCGATACCTTGCGCGCCCGCCATGCCGAGCGGATCAAGGTGAATCCCGAGTTTGTCTATGTGCTTGACCAGCGCGATCTCGTGAACGAGCAACGCAAACGTCAGACGGTAAGCCTGAACGAAGGCCAGCGTCGTACTCAGCAGAGCGATGTGGAACGCCGCAGCCTGGTGATCGAGAATGCCCGGCGCAAGGCGCAGGGCGAAGAGGTGATCAAGGACTTTGCCGAACTCAGAGCGCTGGAGGAGCAGCGCGCGCTGGACCCGGACAATGATGACTCGGATCGCCCGGATGCCTACCTCGACGAAGCGGGCTACATCCTCGGCGACCTGATTCATCTGCTGCAGGAAAAGCAGGTCGCCATCAGCGCCAGCAAGTGACGTCTACGGCCCCTTGCCGCCCGACGGCAAGGGGAGCCAGTCATTCAGCGTATCAATCAGCCAGCGTGGCGCATCTATTGGCAGGTCGTGGCCGGCATGCGGGTGCACGCGCAAAGCACAATGCCATGCCGCCGCCAGGGTCACTGAGCATATCGGGTTCACCATGCGGTCCCCCGCCCCGCTGATCAGCAGCAATGGCACGCTCCCGGGCAACTCCCGGGGTGCGTTGAAGGTCAGGCCGGCCCGCAGCTGGCGCAGTGCATTGTTGATGCTGACAGGTTGCTGCGCGGCATAATCCGCCCAACGTCGAGCCAGCCTCGCCCGCTCCGCGCTGTCGGTCATATTGCTGGTGAGCTTCAGAACCAGCGTTTCCCGCGCCAGGGCGTCGCGACGTAACAGGATAAAGCGCAGAATCGACAGATAGGCCGTTGGCCGCACACGCTGCCAGAAATTGTTGAATCCGGCAGCGCTGCTATTGATGACGGTGACGGAAGCGAGCTCATCGGGATAGCGCTTCATCCATTCCACCGCCATCATGCCGCCCAGGGAGAGCGCCATGATATGCCACGGGGGTTTCACGCCCTGTTCCGACAAATCTGCGCGCAGGCTTTCCACCATATCGGCAATGGTATCCGGGCTGCGGGTCTGCCAGTATCGACCATTCCCCGGCAGATCCGGGGTCACCACTCGGGCGCCGGGCCGATGCTGGCTCAGCAACGCCGGCAAGCCCTCCCAATGCCGTGCTTCGCGGACCAGGCCGCGCAGTAACACCCAGGTTTCATCCATTGAACAGTCTCGCTCCCTGATTTGCGCTAGAATGCCCGGCGCGAATTCACCAGGCAATTGGAGTTTACCCAGCAGATGGCCCGCAAAACCGTAAAGCGTGTAAAAACAGGTGCTTTTGAGCGCCGCTTCTCCATGGCCAAGGCCGGCTTTCTGGCTGGCGCCCGCTATGCGACGCTCACTGCCGGCACCTATCTTGCTCCCAGGAGCCAGCGCGAGGGGCGGCGCAAGGCGATTCTCTCCAGTCAGGCACAGGAACTGGTACGAGAACTGGGCCAGCTCAAGGGCTCCGTGGTCAAGATCGGCCAGATGATGGCGCTGTTCGGCGAGCATTTTCTGCCCGAAGAAGTCACCGAAGCCTTGCACACGCTGGAAAACAGCACTACTGCACTGGAATGGTCGGCCATCGAGCGCCAGTTGCGCAAGGAGCTGGGCGAGCTGAAGATGGCCGAGCTGGATATCGACCAGGAGCCGCTGGGCGCTGCGTCGCTGGGCCAGGTCCACCGTGCTGTACGCAAATCCGATGGCCGCGAGCTGGTGCTCAAGATCCAGTACCCGGGTGTCGCTGACGCCATCGACTCGGATATGCGCGCCGTGGTGCAGTTGCTACGCCTGAGCCGCATGGTCTCGATCACGGAACAGTTCAATCAGTGGCTGGACGAAGTCCGGGCGATGCTGGGCCGCGAGGTGGATTATGATCTCGAAGCCTATACCACCATGCATTTCCGCAAACTGCTGGCAGATGACCCGCGCTTTGTGGTGCCGGAGGTCTTCAGCGCCTACTCCACCCACAATATCCTCTGCCTGTCCTACGAGCACGGCATCAGCGTAAATGATCCTGCGGTGCTGGAGCTGTCCCAAACGCGCCGTAACTTCATCGGTCGGGCCATCATGGAGCTGTGCTGCCACGAGGTGTTTGAGTGGAACAAGATGCAGACAGACCCGAACTTCGGGAATTATCTGCTGCGTGTCGGTGACAAGCCCGAAGAAGACCAGATCGTCCTGCTGGATTTTGGCGCCATCCGGGATTTTGAAGATGCGACACTGGGCCCGGGCCGGGAAATGATCCGCGGCGCCTGGCATCATGACGCACAGCGACTGATCCGGGCACTGCATGCCCTGGATTTCCTGGCCAATACGGCGCCAAAGCGGGTGCTGGATGACTTTGCCGCCTTGTGTTTCGAGGCCATCGAGGTGCTCCAGGACCCCGAGCGTTATCCGCCGCCGGCCAGCGTTATCAATGAACGCGGTGAGTACCTGTGGGGCAACAGCGATCTGCCCTCGCGTATCATGGCACGCGCCGGCCGCAATGCCTTTTCCGTGCATTTTGACGTGCCGCCCAAGGAATTCATCTTCCTGGCGCGCAAACTGCTCGGCGCCTACACCTTCCTCCATGTTATTGAGGCGGAAGTGCGCGGCGACACCATCCTGAGACCCTTCATCAGCATGCATGAGGAGGCCGACAAGGCGCTGGTAGACCGAATATATACTGAGAAGAGGTCCGTCAATGACTGATTTTGCTCACAATTTGATCGGTTGGGCGCTATCATCGCGTTTCGTGTTTGCCTTCAAACGGATGTCGCAATAAGGTTAGCACCCTGCCGACCGGCCGGTTCCCTGGAACCGGCCGGTTCTGGTAGTGGCTGGCGTTAACGGCCAGTGTTCGTGGCCGGATTTTGTGGCTACAAGTATCAGACATCAGTGCCCGCCTCCCCTCGAGACGGGCATTTCCATCCAGCGAACCATCACATGGGGGTAACGCAGGTGATTATCGGTGTACCCAGGGAAATCTGCCCCGGAGAAAAGCGCGTCGCGCTGGCCCCGGCAAATATCGCAAGTCTGCTGAAAAAGCACAGCATCGAGGTGCTGATTGAGCCAGAAGCCGGTCTCGCAGCGGGCTTTACGGACGCAGAATACGAAGCCGCCGGTGCCTCATTCGCCGACCGCGCCAGTATCTTCAGCAAGGCCCAGGTCATCCTTCAGGTCCAGACACCTGGCAGCAACCAGAGCAACGGCGATGAAGACCTCGCAGCCCTGAAAGCCGGCCAGATCGTGATCGGGATGATGGACCCGCTGGCAAATCCCGCATTTGCCCGCACACTGGCGGATAACAAGGTGACCGGGATCGCCCTGGAACTGGTGCCGCGCATCACTCGCGCCCAGGCTATGGATGTCCTGTCTTCCATGGGCATGCTGGCAGGCTATAAAGCCGTGTTGCTGGCTGCCACGGAGGCCAATCGCATGTTCCCGATGAACATGACGGCCGCAGGCACCCTGAACGCCTCCCGTGTTTTCGTCATGGGCGCTGGCGTTGCAGGCCTGCAGGCCTGTGCTACCGCCAAGCGCCTCGGCGCCGTGGTTGAAGCCTATGACGTGCGCCCGGCCGCCCGTGAGCAGATCCTGTCCGTCGGCGCCAAGCCGGTGGAGCTGGACCTCGACACCGGCGCAGCAGAAGGCTCCGGTGGTTACGCCAAGGCCCAGGGCGAAGACTTCCTCAAGCGTCAGCGCGAGCTGATGACCGACGTGATCGCGCAGATGGATGTGGTCATTACCACTGCGGCCGTACCGGGGGCAAAATCACCGATTCTGGTCACCGAGGACATGGTCAAGGCGATGAAGCAAGGCAGCGTTATCGTTGACCTGGCCGCCGAGCGCGGTGGCAACTGTGATCTGACCGAGATGGGCAAGACCGTGGAGAAGCATGGCGTCACCATCATCGGGCCAGTCAATGTGCCTTCCACTGTCGCGCACCACGCCAGCCAGATGTTTGGCAAGAACATCGAGAACCTCCTCAACCTGCTGATTGGCAAGGATGGCGAGATTACGCTCGATTTCGAGGATCAGATTGTCCAGGACACGGTCATTGCCCACGACGGCGATGTCCCGCAGACACGCATGCGTGAATTGCTGGAGCTGCCGGCCCTGGAAAAGCCTGAGCCAGAGCAGCCCGATACACAGGATGCGCCTGCAGAGGAGAAGAAATAATGGATTTCGTTGCCCAGTTGACCCTGTTCGTACTGGCCATTTTTCTTGGCTTCGAACTGATCACCAAGGTACCGCCCACCCTGCACACACCGCTGATGTCAGGCTCCAATGCCATCTCCGGTATCACACTCGTTGGTGCATTGCTTGCCGCCGGTCACGGTGGTAGCACGCTGATCAGTGTGCTCGGTTTTGTCGCGGTCGTGCTGGCGACCATCAACGTGATTGGCGGCTTCATGGTCACCAATCGCATGCTGGCGATGTTCAAGAGGAAGTAACCCATGCAGATAGCGCAACACTGGATCGACATCGCCTACCTGATCGCCGCCGCACTCTTTATTCTCGGCATCAAGGGCCTTTCCAAGCCGAAAACCGCAGTACGCGGTAACCTGCTTGCGGCTACCGGTATGGGCATTGCAGCCGTAGTCACGCTGCTGCACCACGATATCGTCTCTTATGAAGTCATTATTGCCGGTCTGATTGTTGGCGCCGTCATTGGCGCCGTGCTGGCCATCCGCGTGCAGATGACCTCCATGCCGCAGCTGATCGCGCTGCTCAACGGCTTCGGTGGCGGCGCCTCGTTTGCGCTGGCAGCGGCCGAGTACTTCAAAGGCGTGGACACCACAGTGGCCATGGCAGCATCTGGCGCCGCAGTTCTCATTGGTGCGGTCACACTCACCGGCTCCTTCGTGGCGTTTGCCAAGCTGCAGGAACTGATTGACGGCCAGCCGAAAGGCTTCCCGGGCATGAAACTGGTCAACCTGGTATTGCTGGTGTTCTCGCTCGGCGCTATCGGTTACATGACCTGGACGGGCCAACCCAATGACACCCTGTTCTGGGCTGTCGTGGCCGCTGCCGCCCTGCTGGGCATCATGCTGGTCATGCCCATCGGTGGCGCGGATATGCCGGTGGTGATCGCCCTGCTGAACTCCTATTCCGGTATTGCTGCATCGGCTGCCGGTTTCGTCATGGGCAACAGCGCGCTGATCATCACCGGTTCACTGGTCGGTGCCTCTGGTCTGATCCTGACACAGATCATGTGCAAGGCCATGAATCGCTCGCTGACCAATGTGCTGTTCGGTGTCATGGCGGAAGCCGGTGAAGCCATGGACGCTGATGAGGTGTACCAGGGCAAGATCAAGTCTTCCTCTGCCGAAGAAGTGGCCATGATCCTTGAGACAGCCCAACGTGTGGTCATCGTGCCCGGCTTCGGTCTCGCCATGGCGCAAGCACAGCACGCAGTGCGTGACCTGGCGGACACTCTCGAAGCGCGCGGCACGGTGGTGGAATATGCCATCCATCCTGTAGCCGGCCGTATGCCCGGCCACATGAACGTGCTGTTGGCGGAAGCGGAAGTCTCTTACGACAAGCTCAAGGACATGGACACCATCAATCCGACCTTCGAGCAGACTGACGTGGCGATTGTCATCGGCGCCAACGACGTGACCAACCCGCTGGCCCGTGAAGACAAAGGCAGCCCCATCTATGGCATGCCGATTCTGAACGTGGACAAGGCACGCACCGTGGTCGTGGTCAAACGCTCGCTGAGCCCTGGCTTTGCCGGGTTGCCTAACCCGCTGTTTGCCAAGGACAACACCCTGATGTTGTTCGGCGACGGCAAGCAGGCGATCATCGACACCACCAATGCGTTGAAGGAAGGCTGATTCAGCCTTCCCCATCGCGGGGAAAGTCGACGAAAAAAAAAGGAGAGCATCGCTCTCCTTTTTTTGTGTCCCGGGAATCAGAAACCGTAAACGAGGCCAACGGTAATTTCCTGGTCCGTCTTGCGCGCCCCGGGTGCAGGGTCGCTGTTGTGCCGCAGCACGTGGCTGACACGCAGGGAAAGCCGGCTGTTGATCTTGCTGGTAACACTGGTAGTCGCACGGGTCAGCGTGGAGTCATCTTCGAACTCTGTGCTCAGGTCTTCACGGAACTGGGCGTTCTCGGACAGGTTCAACAGATAACGCAGCCCCACACGGCCGACCACATCTTCTTCCGTACGGCTGCCCGTCGGCGGCTCCTGATCCAGACGGCGTGTCCGATAACCCGGACCCGCTTCCAGATCAAGGCGGTGCAGATCATTGTCAAAGAGCCGTCGACCCAGACCGATTGCGTAGGTCGCCTCATACTCGTAACCGGTAAAGCGGTCTTTTTCCGCTGTTAGCAGGTTGAACAGATAGTTGGCTTCATCCAGCTTGCGGTCCAGCTTGTAAGAACCGAAGTAGCGTTCTGCAGAACGCTCGTCCTCACCGGTTGTATTGTTGCGCTGTTCTGCATTTGCAGCTTCCAGTCTGGCGAGGTGACGCCAGTCCAGAGATTCCCGTTGCGCTTCGCTGCGCGCGTTAATGGTGTCTGAACGGGTATTCCCCCGCTTCAGGAGATACGCCAGCTCGACATCGCCGGTCCACTCATTCTGGATATCCTCGGCCTGGCTGAAGGCCAGCCCCGGCGTCAGCGCTGCGGCACAGGCGGCCGCGATCAGTTTTTTCTTGCCCATCATCACATCTACTCCTGCTACTCATTCTGGTGCCTGGCACGTGTTAACTGGTACTGACCTGTACGCGACAGGCCACAAAAAAACATTGGCAGCCTACAGGCTGCCAAGCGATGACGTATCAATTTTCCGTGAAATCAGGTCATATCGACCTTGTCGAGATGCACATCCATTTGCGGGAACGGAATGGCAATACCCTCGTCATCAAAGCGACGTTTCACGGCTTCAATGGTGCCCCAGTACACAGCCCAGTAATCCGGTGTGTTGACCCAGGGACGTACAATCAGGTTGACCGAACTGTCCGCCAGCTCCGCCACCGCAATGTTGGGAGCGGGATCCTTGAGAATCCGCTCATCCGCTTCCAGCACAGCCAGAATGGCCGCTTTGACCTTGGACAGGTCTGCGCTGTAGCTGACACCGAATTTCAGATCCACCCGGCGCGTGGCCATGGTGGAATAGTTGACGATGTTGCCGGACATGATGCTGCCGTTGGGCACCATGATCACTTTGTTGTCCGGTGATGTCATCAGCGTAGCAAAAATGCGGATTTCCTTGATGGTGCCTGCGGTGCCAGCAGCTTCCACATAGTCACCAATCTTGAAAGGCCGGAACATCAGGATCATGACGCCGGAGGCAAAGTTGCCGAGGGAGTCCTTCAGGGCAAGACCTACGGCGAGGCCGGCGGCACCGAAGATGGCGATCAGGGATGTGGTCTGCACACCGAGGCGGTCGATAGCCGCGATGATGACGAAGCCGAGCATGGCGATATGCGCCAGGCGGGCCAGAAAGCTGGATACGGTAGGATCGAGCTTGCGCTTGAAGACCCCTTCCATGAAGCTGGCAAGGCGCCCCACCACCCACTTGCCGATAATGAAGATCAATACTGCGGTAAGCAGATTGAACGCGTAGGGCATCAGATTCTGTTCGACAAACTCCGTTGACAACGCCGCCACCTCATCCATGCTCATTTCCCTCTCGATTATGATGCTGGCCAGTATGCCAGAGCATTCCTGGCCTTGGGAGTCCATCGGCCCCGCGCTGTGATGGCATTTACAAAACCGCGACGCACGTCAGTGCATAATCCGGTACTTTTACCGCTCACGGCTTTGGGTATTCCGCCCCGGGGCCGGTATAATGCCGCCCCTACCCAGTTCATCCCGGAGTTCAGCATGTCAGACAGCCTGCGCCAACAGCTCGAAGAGCAACTGGCACGACGTATCATGATCCTCGATGGCGGCATGGGGACCATGATCCAGGGGCTGGGCTTTGATGAGCAGGCTTATCGGGGTGAGCGCTTTGCCGACTGGCCCAGCGACCTCAAGGGCAATAACGATCTGCTGAGCATCACACAGCCCGAGGCTATTCTGCAGCTGCATCGGGACTATCTCGAGGCTGGCGCGGATATCCTGGAGACCAACTCCTTCAACTCCACCCGTATCGCCATGGCGGATTACGACATGGAGGATCTCTCCCGGGAGATCAATGTCGCCGCTGCCCGACTGGCGCGCCAGGCTGCGGATGAATATACCGCCCTCACACCGGACAAACCGCGTTATGTGGCTGGCGTGCTGGGCCCGACCAACCGTACGGCCAGCATCAGCCCAGACGTCAACGATCCCGGTTACCGTAATGTCAGCTTTGACCAGCTGGTCGAGGCCTACATCGAATCCATTGAGGGTCTGATTGAAGGTGGCGCGCACCTGCTGCTGATCGAGACGGTATTCGATACGCTCAACGCCAAAGCCGCCGTGTTTGCGGTGGAGACCTGGAAAGCCACTCATCAGCGCGACGTGCCGGTCATGATCTCCGGCACCATCACCGACGCCTCCGGGCGTACCCTGACTGGCCAGACGACGGAAGCCTTCTATAACTCCCTGCGTCATGCGCAGCCGCTGACCATCGGCCTGAACTGCGCACTCGGTGCCCAGGAGCTGCGGCCTTACATGGCCGAATTGTCACGCATTGCGGAGGGCCCCGTTTCTGCCCACCCGAATGCCGGGCTGCCCAACGAAATGGGCGAGTATGATCAGTCCCCCGAGGTCATGGCCGCCGAAATCGCGGACTGGGCCAAGAAGGGCTTTCTCAACCTGATTGGCGGTTGCTGCGGCACCACGCCGGAGCATATCCGGGCAATTGCCGAGGCGGTGGCGCCCTACCCGCCCCGCGTGCTGCCTGAGCGGGAGCCGGGCTGTCGTCTGTCCGGCCTGGAACCCCTCAACATTACCGCCGAGTCCCTGTTCATCAATGTTGGCGAACGCACCAATGTGACCGGCTCCAAACGGTTTCTGCGCCTGATCAAGGAAGGCGATTACGATACCGCGCTGGAAGTCGCACGCCAGCAGGTGGAAGCGGGTGCCCAGATCATCGATATCAATATGGATGAGGGCATGCTCGAATCCCGGGATGCCATGGTGCGCTTCCTGAATCTGGTGGCCGCCGAGCCGGAGATTTCAAAAGTCCCGATCATGATCGATTCCTCCAAGTGGGAGGTGATCGAGGCCGGGCTGAAGTGCATCCAGGGCAAGGGCATCGTCAACTCGATCTCCATGAAAGAAGGCGAAGCGGCGTTCATCGAGCAGGCACGCCTGCTGCGCCGCTACGGCGCCGCCGTGATTGTCATGGCGTTTGATGAGGACGGTCAGGCGGATACACGCGAGCGCAAGACCGAGATCTGCACCCGCGCCTACCGCCTGCTGGTGGACGAGGTCGGTTTCCCGGCAGAAGACATCATTTTCGACCCGAATATCTTCGCTATTGCCACCGGCATCGAAGAACACAACAACTACGCGGTGGATTTCATCGAGTCGGTGCGGGATATCAAGCGCACCCTCCCCCATGCACTGATTTCCGGTGGCGTCTCTAACGTCTCTTTCTCGTTCCGGGGCAACGAGCCCGTGCGGGAAGCGATCCATGCCGTGTTTCTCTATCACGCTATCGCGGCCGGCATGGACATGGGCATCGTCAATGCGGGCCAGTTGGGCATTTACGCGGATATCCCGGCAGACCTGAAGCTGGCCGTTGAGGACGTGGTGCTCAACCGCACCGAGAACGGCACAGATCGTCTGCTGGAGCTGGCTGAGAAATATCGCGGCACCGGCGCCGGCAGCGTGCGGCAGGAAGACCTGACGTGGCGGGAATGGGAGGTCGAGAAACGCCTGGAGCATGCCCTCGTCAAAGGCGTGGCCGACTATATCGAGGAAGATACGGAAGAGGCGCGTCTCAAGGCCGCTCGCCCATTGCATGTGATTGAAGGCCCGCTGATGTCGGGCATGAATGTGGTCGGCGATCTGTTCGGGGACGGCAAGATGTTCCTGCCCCAGGTGGTCAAATCCGCGCGCGTCATGAAGAAAGCCGTCGCCTATCTCCTGCCCTACATGGAAAAGGAACGGGAAGAGCTCGGCACCGTGGACGAGAGCAACGGGCGCATCCTGATGGCCACGGTCAAAGGCGATGTGCACGACATCGGCAAGAATATTGTGGGCGTGGTGCTGCAGTGCAACGGCTACGACGTCATCGATATGGGCGTCATGGTGCCCTGCGAAAAGATTCTGGATGTAGCGCGCAAGGAAAACGTCGACATCATTGGCCTGTCCGGGCTGATTACGCCGTCACTGGATGAGATGGTCAATGTGGCCAGCGAGATGGAACGCCTTGGCTTCAATATCCCGTTGATGATCGGTGGGGCCACCACCAGCCGCATCCACACCGCCGTCAAGATCGAGCCGCAGTACCACGGCCCGGTGATTCATGTGAACGATGCCTCCCGGGCAGTCGGCGTGGCCAGTAACCTGCTCAGCGAAACGCAGCACGACGAGTATGTCAGTAGTATTCGCTCGGAATATCAGGTCCTGCGCGAACGCCGCGCCAGCCAGCAGCAGGAGCGCAAGCTCGCCAGCCTGGGGCAGGCACGCGGCAATCCGTTCACCTGGGACTGGCAGCAGTACACGCCGCCAGTGCCAACCTTCTCCGGCACCCGAGTGCTGGACGACTACCCGCTGGACGAGCTGGTGCGCCGTATCGACTGGACCCCTTTCTTCCGCTCCTGGGAGCTCGCGGGCAAGTTTCCGGACATTCTCGAGGACGAGGTGGTGGGTGTTGAGGCCACCCGGCTCTACCGGGACGCCAAAGCCATGTTTGAGAAAATAGTTAAAGAAAAGTGGCTAACTGCCCGTGGCGTAATAGGTTTCTTCCCTGCCCAGAGCATCGGCGATGACATCGAGCTGCTCAAGACACCCGGTGGCGAGCCATTGATGACCCTGCATCACCTGCGCCAGCAGACCGATGTGGCACGTAAGAAAGACAAGCCGAATCTGTGCTTGAGCGACTATGTGGCCCCTGCCGACAGTGGCGTTCAGGACTGGCTCGGCGCCTTTGCGGTTACGACCGGGGTGGGCATCGAGGAGCATCTGGCCCGCTTTGAGGCGGATCACGACGATTACAGCAGCATCATGCTCAAGGCGTTGGCCGATCGTCTGGCGGAGGCCTTTGCCGAGCGTCTGCATGAGCGGGTGCGGCGTGAATTCTGGGGTTACGCGAACGATGAGAATTTCAGCAACGACGATCTGATTCGTGAGCGTTATCGGGGCATCCGCCCTGCCCCCGGCTACCCGGCCTGCCCTGACCACACCGAGAAGACCCTGCTATGGGAGCTGTTGCAGCCGGATGACACCATCGGCATTTCCCTGACGGAAAGCTATGCGATGTACCCGGCGTCCTCTGTGTCCGGCTGGTATTTCTCCCATCCGGAGGCCCGCTACTTCGGCACCGGCAAGATCGGCCGCGACCAGATGGAAGACTACGCGCGCCGGACCGGGCATACGGTCAAAGAGATCGAGCGCACCATCCCGCACCTGCTTGGCTATAACGCCTGACGGGGCGCCTGTCCGTCATCGGCGAGCACACTGCCCTCCGGGGTATTGATGCGCACCGGGGCGCCATCCACAAGACAGTGCATGGCGTCATCGACGCCCGCAACGCAGGGAATGCCCAGCGCTCTGGCAAACAACGCTGCCGGGTGCAGCGGATCGTGACTTGCCAGCACCAGGCCCTCGGCCAGCGCCAACCAGGGCAGCCAACCAGGCTCACACTGGTCGAGCACCACGATATCGCCGGGTTCAAGCCCGGACAGGGCCCAGCCTGAATGAATCATGCGCGCTGGGCCACTGGCCGTTTCGGGCACCAACGCACGCCCCTTGAGCACGGGCTTTTCCTGCTGGTCCAGCTTCACGCCATAGGCAACCTGATCCAGCATCCAGTCCGGCGCGCCCTGATAGGCCGAGGTCAGGTAGCGCACTTTCCGCTCGCCGATCTTTTCCGGCGTCAGACGGCGCTGGTCCTGCACCTGGCCCTGGCGCTGCCAGAGCGACCACAGCTCATCGAAATAGACAAAATGAATGTCCTCGGCGCGACGCAACAACTGCCGTGCCACCAACACCTGCCCCATCGTCGCCAGAATACTGCGCAACTGGCTGCCGAGCTGCTCACGTAGCGCGGCGGCCTGTCTGCGCCAGCGCACATGACGCTCGATGTTGCCTGCTTCGGCATCGGCGAGCCGCGCGAGCGCATGACGACGTTCAGGGCTCACGCTGGCCAGTGCCGCCAGTTCGGGCAGCGCAGCACTGAAGCGTGGCAACACCGGGTCCACGCCAAACCCGGTATGCGGTGCCAGGGTTGCCTCCCGGCCGAGGCCAAGACGCTGCAGATTGGCGAGATGCGCGGGCGGCAACGCCTGCGCCAGTTGCACTGCTGCCACCGCATCACCAGTGGGAGCCGCCGCCTCGGCGGGCGCCTCAGGGGCGCAGTAGGCCAACCAGCCATCGATAGCCGCCAGGCGCTCGCCTGCCCGGTCGTAGCGCATCAGCTGGCGCCACTGCCCTTCCAGATCCCCCAGCGCGGGGGTCACTGCATTGGCTTGCTGCAGCTCGCGAGCCAGACTGGCCAGTGCCAGCCCGGTGGTAAGTCGGCGCAGGCCGTCGCGGCGCCACTGCCAGGGCTTTGCCGTTGGCGTTTCCCGCGGCTGCCAGGCCGGCGGCAGGCCGCCGGTCAGTCGCGCAGGGCCGCCCTGCTCGTACAGGCGCAGAAAGAAGCGGCTGTTGGTATAGATATGGCTGTGCTGGCGACGATATGGCTCGATATTGGCCAGATCATGCCAGCCCAGACGCTCGCCGAGCGGGCGCCAGAAGCCGGTCTTGAGCCAGCGCCCGGCAAGGGTGTACCACAGGGGTGACACAGCCTGCTGCCAGATGCCCGAGCCCGCACGACGGGACCAGGCTTCCTCCGGCCGCGGTAATGACCCGACCGGGAGCGTCTGGATCAGCCACAGCTGCTCGCCATCGTGCACCCACTCACAGGCCTGGGGGCGCTCGAAATGCCGGCGCAGCTGATCGGCCAGTGCCTTGAACGGCCGCGCGCCAATCGCCGCAATCAAAGCGCTCTCAGGCTGGCTGCTGTAGGCTACCAGCCCGTCGCGATGCAGGATGAGTCTTTCCTGCACACTCTCTGGCGTGCCGGGTTGCGCTACCACGCCCTGCTCCACCACGCCTTCCACAATCACGTGTTCCAGATCCTGGCGTACCGGGTGACGGGTGAACAACACCCCTGCAGCATGACGCCGGGGCAGCGCCTGAATGATCACCTGGTCGGGAGCATCCGCCTTGGAGAACAGCTGCACCAGCGCCGCAGACAAGGCCGTATCCGAATCCAGGTTTACCAGTGACTGGCGTTGCGATCCGGGCGTTGCCGGGCCCTGATGCAGGATCCAGTAGTGATCGCCGGCGCCGGGTTTCCCCGCCAGTGCTTCCAGTATCGCGGCAACGTCGAAGGCTACCGGCACATCAGGCCCCCGACTGACGCACCAGGTTGGCGGCACCGGCAAGTCCAGCGCAGCCCATTGCTGCAGCCGCTCGGCGGCGTGCGCACGGCTCTTCGACAGAGCGTCTATGATCATTGTGTTTCCTTGTCTTGTTCTGCCAGATAACGGCCAAGCCTGTCAGTAATACGATAACCTGCGCTATAAAAAGCGGGGGTCAGGATCAGCGCGCCGATGGCAAGCACCAGCGCTATGGCGCCGAAAAGGTACGGCGCCTTCATCAAGGTGCTCATCAGGGATTCTTCCCAGTAAAAAAACCAGGGATTCTCAGGTGGGAAAAGCCAGATATGCAATTGATAGAAGACCGCCTTGGGCCCGGCAATCAACAACCAGAACAGCATCGGCACGGCCAGCACGAGCGCACTCAGGCTGCGAGCCCGCCAACCAGGCAGGCCGCTGCGGCGGGAACCCCAGGCCAGCGGTAACCAGAGCAGGCACAGTACCCCGCTGGCCAGTGTGGCGCGTGCCAACAGATCGGCAACGTCCTGCAAATGCACCACCTCTGCGCGGATCAGCAGTGGCAACTCCCTGCCATCCGGGCCGGTATACTGAATGGCTGCGAGGCCTCTGCCCCCATCATGGACGGCACGCCGTATGGCGCTGAAGGCCTCCGCATGTTGCGTCGCCGACAAGGCCTCAAAGCCAGGCTTCGCCGCATTCTCCGGAGCATAGGTAGCGATATGCTGCTCGATATTCAGCACGCTGTACCAGAGCGGATAGCCGTAATCCAGCCGAGACAGCAACCACCAGCTCAGTGCCAGCGCGAGCCAGACACAGGTCAGGGCGTAGCCGAGCCACAGAAGTCCACGTTTGCTCTGGTGAAGCGAGGCGTTAATGCGCATAATCAGGCTCGCCTGAAAAAAATAACAAATAATAAAGCGAGGTTTTCCCGCCATGCGTAGTGCATTTGCCCTGCTTTGGGTCATTCTTGTGTTGACGGGCTGTACCACAACAACCCGATTGCCCCCTGCAGACAGCGGTCCGGTGACAGTACACCGTGAAGCGCAGCGCTATCAGGTCAAGATCCCCACCCATGACGGCGTCATCTTGACCGCCACAGTCTACCAGCCTGAATTGGCTGTCGGCGACACCGCACCGCTCATTATCGCGACACACGGTTACGGTGGTTTTCGCGCCAAGCGACCCCTCTCCATCTATGGCAAAACCATGATTACCGGTCAGGCGGCAATACGCGCCTGGCGTGCAGGCTACTGGGTTGTGTTTTACGACCAGCGTGGCTTTGGTGGCAGCGGTGACAAGGTGAACATGATGGACCTGCAAAAAGAAGTCCGCGATGTATCTACCGTGATCGACTGGTCGCTGGCGCACCTGCCCGGCATCGAGACACTGGCCGATGGCCAGCCCGCGATCGGCATGATCGGTGAAAGTTACGGCGCTGGCGCACAAATTCTCGCGTCGTTTCATGAACCGCGTCTGCAAGCACTGGTGCCGGTGGCAGGCTGGCATAACTTTGCGGAAGCGCTGGCACCCAACGGCCATATGCGGACCAGTTGGGGCGGCGCGTTGCTGACAGTGCCGCCGGTCACGAGCGGCTTTTCAACCCAGGGGCTCAGCCGACCCTGGCGCAGCATGATGACCGGCAGCATGAACGGGGAAGTGCGTAATATATTGACGGCGCGCAGCCCGGCGTCCCTGTGCGCCAATGGCCAGCACCCGCAGGCTGACGCGTTGCTGGTGCAGGGCTTCCGCGACAGCCTGATGACCATGGATCAGGCCCTCGACAACCGGGCCTGTTTCCTTGAGGGGGGGCGCGATGTGCGTCTGCTCGGCATTCAGGGTGGCCATATTCTGCCCTGGCCGGTGCAGAGCTGGTCCGGCAAGCCCCTGTTCAATACCGATCGACAGATCAACTGCAATGGCCATACTCAACCCCTGGAAGACATGATTCTGGCATGGTGGGATGAGAAGCTGCGTGGCGCAGCACCGCAGGTTCCCGAGCTGTGTCTGGCGCTGGATTATGATGACGCGATAACACCCGAGAACTTCCCCACTGATACCACGCCCTTCAGAATTTCCCGGGAGCAGGTCCACATCCCGATTGCCGGCCTGTTCGAAGGCTTCATGATTCCGGTCGATACCGGTTATGACATGGTCCGTGGCCTCTGGCGCAACGCAGACCGTCGCGAATTGTCGCCCAATGGCGGCCTGGGACGGCCGCGCTTTATCCCGCTGCATGTGGTGGAGCGCGATGATGAATTGCTGCTGGGCATCCCGGAGATTGATCTGCAACTCGCCGGTACGGCAAGTCTGCGCAGCACGCGGGTGTTCATCGGTATTGGTGTACAGCATGCCAACCAACGGCGTGTGCGCGTCGCCAGCGAGCAACTGACGCCCTTGCCGGGCAAGGGCTTGTATCGTCAGCCGCTGACGCCCGTGTCAGTACCGCTGAAAGCCGGCGATCGCGTTGGCCTGGTGGTGTACGGCTACAGCTGGCAGTACGCCTTCAACCCGTCTTTCTGGTGGAGCCGCGCGCACTTCAATGGTGAGGTTGCGTTACCGATTGTGACGAATAGCTGGGAGACCAGGGCGTCACACTGAGAGACGGCCGCGCCATGCGCGCGGCCACATAATCCTCCGGCGAGTAGTCATCTGCGATGGCATTGCCGAACAGCAACCGTACCGCGAAACGCAGTTCCCGCTCCGGCGGCCAGCCCCGCAGGGCATAACCGATATTCGGCAGCTGTCCGGGGAACTGCTCCGGTGTAATCTCCAGCTGGTTGTCATCCTGGTACACCAGCGTCAACGGAATATCCTGAAGCGACGCCGGCACATCCAGATCAGCCAGCAAAATGAAATTGCGCCGGGAATCAAACAGTATCCAGCTGTCGGTGGTGGTCAGGCCACGCTCGATCAGCTGCTGTTCCTCATCATCCATGCGTCCATCCACCAGCCCGCGCAATTCTTTCCCGCGGGCTGTCTGCACGGTGGCACCGTACTGGGCATTGCCGTCGATGGACACCGCCACTTCCGGGTCGCGCAGCGTGTTGCGATACAGCGCCGGTATGCGCGCATAGCTGTGGGCTTCGTAGTGATCCGGATAACGGTAGGCCTGAACCTGAAGTCGCATCACCGGAATGCCACCTAGTACCACACGGGTTTCCAGATGCATCACTGAACGCAATGGTCCGACTTTACTGCCTGCCAGTTGCGGGCGCAGATTGGTGTTGTCCAGCGTCATTCGTGCGCGCCGACTCAGGAAGCCACCGCTCATCCGCATCTTGAGTGTATCGATGATCGAGCCGTCGCCCTCGTAACCGGCATAACCGAGATGGCGCCAGTTCAGTTCGTTTTCCGGGTCCACATGCAGTTGATAACGGTGTGTGCGCGTTATGCCGCTCTCGATGTCGTGGTCAATGTAGCGCGCCGGGTTGCGCCGGTTGTCGCCTTCCACCAGATAGACATAACCGGGCCCGCCGGTAACGTCCTCGATGGCCAGTTCTGCCAGCGGCGTTACCCCGTCCGGCAACGCCACATCCTTTGGCGCCCGCGGCCCGATATCCGCCGCACGGATCAGCAATCGATCATCGGCAAGAAACCGTTCGGGGTCCCCCTCACGCGTCAGACCGGATTCGGGAAACCAGACCAGGTCGGCCTCGCCGATGCTATCAATCTGGAAGCTGATGGGCTGCAGAGCACCATCTTGCCAGCTGAGAACAGACAGCGAGGCAACCGGACGGCCTGCCGCCGCACCCAGTTCACTGGCCCGGTAGTCCAGAATGCGGAAATCACCGGGCACCTCTGCCACGGCAACGGCGCAAAACAGCGCAGCGGTCAGGGCGATGACGCCCCGAACCGGGAAACAAGACTGTGACATCATGCCCCCCGGCGGAGAGTGGCTCTGACGTTCACCGTCCCGGGCGTCTGGCTGTCTGAAATCTCCACCGCCGACGCGCGAATGCCCATATTCTGTTCCAGCGCCTGCAGCCAGACGATCACCTTGGCAAACTCCTGCTGCTCCAGCTGGACCCGTGCGGCATCATTGCCCTCGGGCGTGAAGCCGCGCAGGCTCAGGCCTGCTTCGGATGCGCTGGCATTGATCACCGAAATCCAGTCGCCGCGATGTGTTTGCGGGCGGTCCTGGCTGCTTGCCCGGGCGTCGCGCACTGCGTCCGCATTATCCTGTATCCAGCTGAGCACGCGCTCCCGTGCCAGGTAATTGTTGATCGCCGCTTCGCGCCCATTCAGCACTGGCGCCCACATCAGCAGATAGATCAGCATTAACCCCAGCACCACTGCCAGCACGCTGACGGCAATCTGCTCGCGTTCCGCCAATGAGCGATACCAGACCCGCGCCGGTTCGCTGGCTGTCATGAATTGCTGTCGCCATTGCTGTAGCTGTTGTTGTAATTGTTGCATCAGCCCTGCCCCACTCGCATACGTGCGGTTACGCCGCTGGCCTGGCTGCGCGCAGTGCCGATCTCGGCACTCAGGCCGGCCGACTGCAACTGCTCACGCAACGATTCCAGCACCGAAAAATCCTGTGCATTGAGATCCAGCAATAACACGCTGTCACGCTCGTCGTACTGTAATCGTCGCGGCACCACCCCCTGGTCAGCTGCCGCGCCAATGATTTCGCCGGTGGGCCCCATCAGTGCCAGAAAGCCGCTGCCGCCCGCGCCGCCGGCAAGACGATTGATCTGGGTCTCGAACTCCGTGATGATCATTTGCGGACGACTCGCGCTCGGGAACAGCTCCTGATACAGCGCTACGGACGCCTGTGCGGCTTCCTGCGCCGCCGCTTCATACTGCCACTTCTGCACCAGCAGCAAGCCCCAGATGCACACGAGCACGACCACGGAGAGCCTTGCCACCGGCAGCCAGGGCGCCAGCATTGTCTGCGGCATGCCTGCTGAGCCCTTGTTCGGACGCAGCGCACCGTGCAGTAACACGATCCGGTCACCTGCGGAAATCGCCCGGGCGAAATGGCTGAAGAGCTGCGCGGGATCATCAAGGTGCTGAAAATCGGCCTCACCCAGCCCCATCATGGTAGGCAAGGCCGCCGCCTCAGCAACCGGCAGCACCAGCGCCTGGCCCGGCGCGGGAACACAGAGTATGTCGAGCATATCCCCGTGCAGCACTTGCTGAGGCACCATGCACGGCGCCTGATCGCGCAACAGGTCAGCATCGATCCAGGCACCGGCAATGCGCACATGAGCAGCCTCACTGCACCAGTCGAGCAACTGCGTCAGACCATCCTGCTCGCAGGCGACAACCGGATACTGATCATCCAGCGGCTTCCCGTGGGCGTACCACAGCTCCTCATTACGGCCCAGTACGGACTCTTCCAGCAGGTACGGCAGCACCTTCTGGATATGTCGGCCCTGCCGCTTGCTCAGCGCCACGCGGGTCAGCAGCGCGTCGCCAGCCGAAAGCACCAGGTGCACATCGCCGCGCGCCTGCGCCAACGCATCTTCCAGTGTGCCCCGAGCCGTATCGCCTTCCGCGCTGCGCCAGCAGGCGGCAACGTCAGCGGCCTGCTCTGCGCGTAATGCACCGGCGGCAAGGTAGATCAGTCTGCGTTCATCCATCGCTGTTTATTCCGTCTGCCAGGGGCTCACTGTAAAAAGGATTGCATGGCGGCTCAAGCGGCCCGAGTATCGGGACCAGCTGGCGGCTGAATACCTCGGTAGGGCCTTGTTCAAGGCGCCTGATGCGCGTTACCAGCCGGCTGCGCTGGTCGTTGCGCCGCACATCCACCATGACCTGAAAATAACTGGAGCGCACATCGAGTTTTTCTTGCAGTGCCTGGCGGGCATCGGCCTCCATGGCGCTGAATGGTGCCTGTGCCATCAACTCATCAATGCTGCTGATGGGGCCCTCCTCGCGCATGGCGACAATCTGCTGCCTGCCGGCAGAGCCCACATTATCAGCAAAAACGGCGTCAAGCACCGGTTGCGGGGCGGTATTGACGTTGAGCCGGGCATCCAGCGGTAACGCGCTGAACAGCCCCCAGAACAAGGGGTCCGGAATATCCCCTGCCGTCATACTGCGCAATGCACGCAATTCGCTTTCATGCATGGCCGGGGCGTTAGGGGTGCGGCGCCAGCGGTAGTCCGGATCTTCCGCGCCCTCGATACCATCAACGATGTTATTGGAATCAATCCAGTCAACCATTTCGTGGGACAGCCGCTCGGCCTTGCCCGGTTCGGTCAGGGTAGCCTGCAACAGCGATGCCAGACGCTCACGCCAGATTTCGTCCCGGATAAACTCTGTGCCCTGCTGTGTCACCAGCCAGTTCAGATTGAAGCGGCCCTGCAGGTCCTGCACCGTGGCACTGAGCACCGCGTCTTCATAGGGGGTTGGCGGCAGATTGACCGGCCACTGCTCCTCAACACAATCGTCCACCAGAGCATTATTGTTTCGGTCATCTTCCAGGTCATCGATCAGGCCCTGAATGGCCACGGTTTCAGCAGCAATGGCGTACTGATAGCGCTGGTCCCAGTCTGTCAGGTTCTCGGTACGGGCACGGAAACGGTCTTGCCGGAACATGACTTCGGTCGCAATGACAGTCATCAGGGAGACAATCATGAGCACCACGATCAGCGCCATGCCCCGTTGCCGGGGAACCGGTTTTGTCATCGATCTCATGGCTGACTCCAGGGATTGATGACGGTGCGATAGAAGCGCTGGATACTGGTCTCGTCCTGAAAGGTCAGCTCCATATCAATGCTGCGCGGCAGGCGCTGGAACAGAGGGGGCGTCTGAGCCAGATCCACGTCTGGCCACTCGTCGCGCCAGACCCACTCGCCTTGCGGTCCCTGATCCAGAAAGCGGAAGCGCACTTCCTCCACACCGCCCAGGATGACCGTGTCCACCGCCTCGGTGCCCTGGTTCTGGTCCACCGCAGCCCAGTGGCGGCGGATCAGCTGCTGCTCGTCGTCAACAAAGTAAGCCACCCGCTGCATCTGGCTGCGCTGACGCAGGTCGAACGGATTGGCCCAGCCAAGACGGGTAAATTCGAATTGCTCAAGCGTGCCCCGTATCGCCGGCTGAGTATCACCAAAGGCGTCGCGGGCCGGGCGGGCCACCAGTTGCTCGATATCCTGCGCCAGAAAGATCAGCGCGCGCTGGCGCTCTTCCTGACTGGCTGCGTGCCGGGCCAGAATATCGCGGTTGTCCAGTGCAGTACTGAACGCGAGCTGCGCCGCCATGTACATGAACGCAAACAGCGCGATGGCGATGACGACTTCCAGCAATGTGAAACCCGACTGATACCCTGTTGCGGTTGCTGCAGTGCGTGTCATGTCCCTTCTCCAGCATCACCCGGATCAGCCTCAAGCACTTCGGCAGCGGGTTTGCCAAGCAGGCTGGTCAGCACATAAAGCACTGAGCGCTCACGCCCCCCCGTTACTTCGGGGCCGACTTCAATATCCACGCGCCGGGTATCAGGATAGGGGCCATTGCTGACGCGGGTACGCACTTGCCAGGTTCGTTCGTCACGCTCGAGTTTCTCATCCTGGGTGCCGGTCTCTGGCCACTCCTGGTAAACCTGCAATTCAACCAGTTTGTTGGTGGCAACCATATAAGCCTGGGTGCGGTCATCCAGCATGCTGGTATTCACGGCCGCGGTGCCCATGCTTTGCATCAGTGCCATAATGGCGAATACGAGAATCCCCAGCGCAACAAGCACTTCGAGCAGCGTGAAGCCACGCGCGCGCTTCATAGCGTGTCATCCTCGATGGTAACGCGGGAAAAGGCACTCAGGTTCAGCACTACCGGCATGCGCCGGGAGCCGATCAGTTCGAGGCTCAGCCTGGCAGGCGTTGCTTCGCCACTGGGAAAGAAAAACAGCTGCGGCCGCTTGTCCCGGTCGTCCTCGTCCTCCCCTGCGATCAATCGCGCTTCCGCTGCCTGGGCAATGGTAACGCCACCGTGGCTGTCGGCGGCATCCTCCTCGGGGTTGCCCAGATCCCATGCCAGCCGCAGGTCTTCATCGAGGCGCCAGGTGTCCAGTCCGACCCGGGACTGCCCCCCGAACACCACGAACTTCTGCTCGACCGGATCGAAGCGCATCGGCACGACGCGGTCTTCCTCCAGGCGCACGCCCAGCAGCTCACCACTGAAGACACTGTGCTCGCCAACGGAGGCGAGCACGTCCTGCAAGCGCAGTGCTCCCTGATCAAGATCACGCTCGTTGCCGACGATCATGTTGGGCACCAGCAGCGCGGCAAACAGTCCTATCAATACAACAACGATGAGGACCTCAATCAGCGTGAAGCCGCGCTCAGTCCCGACGCTGGAGCTCACGGTAGTTGAGATCGGCATTGACGCCCTCGCCGCCTTCGACGCCGTCAGCGCCCAGGGAAATCAGATCATAGGGCCCGGACGAACCGGGGCTGATATAGACGTATTGATTGCCCCAGGGATCCTCGGGGATGCGCGAGAGGTAGCCGCCCTCGGGCCAGCTGCGGGCATTGGAAGGCCGCTCCACCAGTCCACGCAGCCCTTCTTCTGTTGTCGGATAGCGGCTGTTGTGAAGCCGGAACATGTCCAGTGCCGAGGCAATACTGGCCATATTGGACTTGGCCAGGTCCACCCGGGCCTGCTCCCCCTGACCGATCACATTGGGCACGATCATTGCAGCCAGAAGCCCCAGAATGGCCACCACCACCATGATTTCAATCAGCGTGAGGCCTTTCTGGGCCTTGCGCCGCGCCTGAATATTCATCACTTTCTCCGCCATGTTGTCCGTTCTATGTTACCGGTCCACACCCGAAAGCCGGGATGTCGCTGACCGTATGCCAACCCCGTAATTCAATCCTGCAAGTATTGCATCAAATCCCGAAGAGCGCGTTCATCTGCATGATCGGCTGCATCATGGCAATCACGATCAGCGCCACCAGTGAGGCCATCACCAGCAGCATGGCCGGGCCCAGCAGCCCCACCACCGTATTGACCACGCCCGTGAGTTCCCGTTCCTGATACTCGGCGGCCCGATTGAGCATGCGATCCAGCTCGCCACTGGCCTCGCCACTGGCAATCATCTGCACCAGCATGGGCGGGAAGTAACCGCTGACCTCGAGCGCCCGGCTCAGACTGCCGCCTTCGCGCACCTTGCCGGCCGCCTTCTTTACCGCTTCACGGACAGCCAGGTTCCCTACCACCTGACTGGAAATCGCCAGGGCTTCCACCAGGGGCACGCCACTGCGCGAAAGGATACCCAGGGTGCTTGCCAGCCGCGAGCTGTCGGCGGTACAGATCAGCTTGCCGAACACCGGCATGCGCGCCAGACGCTGATGCACCCGCATACGGAACGCCGGTGAGCGCATGGCCCGGGCAAAGGCAAAGCCGCCTGTCACGATCAACACCACCGCCAACCAGAGCCAATCGCGGAAAAAGTCGCTGACGCTGATCATCACCCGGGTGAGCGTAGGCAGCCCTTCTTCATTACGGGCAAAAACCTCCACCATGCGCGGTACGACATAGGTCATCATCAGCGTAATGATAAGAATCGAGAACACCATGATGAACGCCGGATAGATCAGGGACTGCATGACCGAGCGGCCGGTATCGTGGCGATTCTCCAGATACTCCGAAAGCTGCTCCAGCACCTGTTCCAGATGGCCACTCTGCTCGCCCGCGGCTACCGTGGCGCGGTACATCTCCGGGAAGGCCCGGGGAAACTCCGCCATGCTGCGAGCCAGGCCGTAGCCCTCGGTAACCTTGGCCCGCACTGCCAGCATGATACGTTCGATATGTGGCCGCCCAGCCTGGCGGGCTACAGCAGACAGGGCCTGCTCCACGGGCATCCCGGAGCGGATCAGGGTGGACAACTGACGGGTAATCAAAGCCTGCTCAGCCGTGTTCAGGCGCCCTGAACGAGAGAAGCTGGCAAACAATTTGCCGCCGCTCTTGTTATCCCGGGTCTCGCGCACTTCGAGTGGCACCCAGCCCTTTTCACGCAGCTGCTGGCGCACCTGGCGAGCGCTGTCGGCCTCCACCATGCCCTTGCGGACTTTGCCCCGGGCATCCAGGGACCGGTATTCAAACGCCGACATGCTGCGGCTCCCCTTTCGGCTCAGCTCTCACGGGTAACACGCAGCACTTCCTCCACGGTCGTATCGCCGGCCAGCACCTTGCGCCAGCCGTCGGTACGGATGCCGGGCGTGCGCTTGCGGGCATGACGCTCGAGATGCTGCTCACTGGCCTTGTCGTGGATCAGCTCACGCATCTCGTCGTCCACCACCACCAGTTCATAGATCCCGGTGCGGCCGCGATAGCCCAGGTTGTTGCACTCTTCACAGCCCTTGTGGCGATGTAGCGTGACGGCTTCGCCCTCCGCGTACCCCATCAGGGCGAGCTCGCCCGGTGAGGCCTGGTAAGGTTCCTTGCAGTTGTCACAGAGCACGCGCACCAGCCGCTGTGCCATGACGCCCAGCAGGCTCGACGACAACAGGAACGGCTCGATGCCCATATCCTGAAGCCGGGTCACGGCACCAACCGCGGTGTTGGTATGCAAGGTGGACAGCACGAGGTGACCGGTCAAACTCGCCTGCACCGCGATCTCGGCGGTTTCCAGATCCCGGATCTCACCGATCATGACGACATCCGGATCCTGACGCAGGATGGCGCGCAAGCCCCGGGCAAAGGTCATGTCCACCTTGTTGGAGACCTGGGTCTGGCCAATACCCTCAAGCTGGTATTCCACCGGGTCTTCGACAGTCAGGATGTTGCGGGATGAATCATTGAGTTCGGTCAGGCTGGCGTAGAGCGTTGTCGTTTTCCCCGACCCGGTCGGGCCAGTGACGAGAATGATGCCGTGGGGTTTGTGAATCTGCGCCATCATCTCCTGATAGCACACATCCCCCATGCCCAGATGGCCCAGCTGCAGGCGCCCCGCTTGCTTGTCCAGCAAACGCAGCACTACCCGCTCGCCGTTGCTGGCTGGCATGGTCGAGACCCGCACGTCCACATCACGTCCGCCGATGCGCAGGGAAATACGACCATCCTGCGGCACCCGTTTTTCAGCGATATCCATGCGCGCCATGACCTTGATCCGTGACACCAGCAACGGCGCCAGCTCGCGTCGGGGTGACAACACCTCACGCAGCACACCGTCTACGCGCATGCGCACCAGCAGGCGCCGCTCGAAGGTTTCAATATGGATGTCGGACGCGTTTTCGCGAATGGCTTCCTGTAACAGGGCGTTGATCAGGCGGATGATCGGTGCATCATCCTCCTGCTCCAGCAAATCCGAGGTTTCCGGCAGGGCTTCGGCAAGACTGGCCAGGTCGATACCTTCCAAGTTATCCGCCGCTTCGGCTGCGGCGCCTCGCTGCTGTTCATAAGCGATGGCCATTGCCCCGGCAAACCCGCCTTCGTCCAGCGCGACGACTTTTGGCAGATCGCCGAGCCAGCGGCGCACTTCCGCAAATACCTGGATATCCACCGGCGGCACACAGCACAACTCCCGTGCGGCGCCACTGCCGCGCAGCAGCACCTTGTGACGACGGGCATAGCTGTAGGGCAGCATCTCGCGGGATGCCACCGCCGGGATGATGTCGTCTTCGATTTCTGAACCGATCTCAGCTTCCGACATGCGCCTGCTGTGTCTCCTGTCCCTGTCCTTGTCTCATTATCAGTCTCATATCTGCCCGCTCCAGCGGACAGTCCCGCAATCAGTACCGTTCCATCAGTGCCTCGACAATACCGCGCCCCGTCTCCGTCATATCCAGAAACTGAAAGCCGGCCAGACAACCATCTCCGGCCTCTTCATCGCGGCACCAGACCACCCGGGCATCGAAGCTCATGGTGTTGAGCCCGTTGATCTGCTCCGGCAGCACGACGCTCAGCGCCATACGCTGGCCTTCATCGATGGCCTTGCGGGTAGACAGCTTGAAGCCGTCGATGCTGACGTTGAGCAGCCGCCCTACATTGCCACCAGTCGTACGATCGAACAATACCATCTCCCGGAATACCTTCTTGCGGGGGTAGCGTCGGGCATCGCGCACCTGACGCTCGGCGCTGGACAGCTCGTCTGCGGAGAACTCCCGGAACAGCACCACGCAACCGCTGAAGGCATCACCGCGCTGATTGATCGGGCTGGCACTGATATCAATGCCCCGCCCCGCGCTGTCCATCGGGCGGGCAAACAAGGGTTGCTCGTTACGCCAGGAGGCGCCGTCGCTACAGCGCTCGAGCAGCGCCGAACCTTCCCACTGCCAGGCCGTCTTGCCCTCCGCATCCTCGAACAGGATGCCGCTGAGATGGGCCCCGACCAGATCATCCCGCTTGCAGCCAAGCAGTGTGCACGCAGCATCATTACAGAACGAAATACGCCCTTCCGCGTCGGTGCCCAGCACGCCCTCACCCAGCGCCTGGAGCAAGCGCTCGTTTTCGTCCTTGAGGCGCTTCATCTGGACCACGGCCTGCTGCAGCTTGCGTTTCTGCATATCGAGATCCAGAAACACATTGACCTTGGCTTCCAGCACCTGTTTGTCAATCGGCTTGAACAGGTAATCCACAGCGCCCGCTTCGTAACCCTTGAAGACGTAACTCTGTTCCTTGCTGATCGCCGTGACAAATATGATCGGGATGCTGCGTGTCCGACGGCTCTGGCGCATCAGTTCTGCCACTTCGAAGCCGTCCATCTCTGGCATCTGCACATCCAGCAGCACCAGCGAAAAGTCCTGCTTCAATGCCAGTTGCAATGCCTCATTGCCCGACGTCGCCATGACCAGATTGCGATTCGGCGCCTCCAGAATCGCTTCCAGTGCAATGAGGTTTTCCTTGTGGTCATCAACGATGAGAATATTCTGCCTGATCATGCACCCAACCCGAAGACAAGTTCGGAAATCACAGTACCGATGTCATCCAGATCATGAATCTGGTCTATACACCCGGTGGCGATGGCTGCCTCTGGCATGGTCCGCGCTTCCGCGGTAACCGGAGATTGAGCCATGGTGATTCCTCCTCGTTGTTTTATATACGTTATACCGGCAGCCCCGTCATCATTGGCGCCGGTGAGGATAACCCCCAGCAAACCCGGACCATAAACATGCCCGGCGGAGAAAAAAAGTTCGTCAATAGAAGGCCGGGAATAATTTACCGGCGCCGCAAGTGAATAACATACTGTATGGTCAACATCTACCAACATGTGATAACCAGGCGGCGCGACATAGACACAACCCGCCTCGATCGGCTCCTTTTCCATCGGTGCCACCACATGCATCGCCGTGCGCGTATCCAGTATCCAGGGCAATTTGTCCCCGCCAGAAGGATGCTGGTGTTGCACCACCAGCACCGGCACCGGCAAGTTGGCAGGCAACTTGCCAAGTACCCGGCTGTAGGCGTCGAGCCCTCCCCAAGAGGCTCCGATTACCACCGCGCTGATCCGTTGCCGCATTACACCCTGCCATCATTGCCTGCATTACGTCCGGCTACTTGTCGCCGCGGTGTTTCTCCGCTTCATAGGCAGCACGATACGCTTGCGCTTCCTTGAGTTTGGCCTGAAGCTCCCGGCGCTGTTGGTCCAGCTGCAGAAAGAAGTTTACCTTGCTTTGCAGGATCAGGGGATCCAGTGGCTTGAAGAGATAATCCACCGCACCGGACTGGTAGCCCTTGAACACATACTTCTGTTCCTTGCTGATCGCCGTGACAAAAATAATCGGGATATTCTGCGTATCCTTGCGCTGACGCATCAGCTCCGCCACCTCGAAACCGTCCATGCCCGGCATCTGCACATCCAGCAACACCAGTGACACATCCTCCTTGAGCAGCACTTTCAATGCCTCTGGCCCGGAATGCGCCTTGATCAGCTCCCGGTTTGGCGCCTCGAGAATCGCATCCAGGGAGACCAGATTGGCGGGCTGGTCATCGACCATCAGTATCTTCTGCTGGATCATCGTGTTTCTCTTTTCATCAACTGTCGTTTGCGGAAGATCCGCATATCAGCCACCACCGGCTCGAAATGTTCCTCGCAGGCGGAGAAGCGCAGGCTCTCCTTCGTGCCCAGACACAGGTATCCCCCCATGTCGAGGCTATCCCGGAACAGGCGAAAAACTCGCTGCTGCAGATCACGATCAAAGTAGATAAGCACATTTCGGCACACGATCACGTTCATTTCGCCAAACACCTGGTCAGTGGCCAGGTCGTGGTCTGCGAACACGATATTGCGCTTGAGGCGCTGATCCATGATGACACCGTCGTACTTCGCGGTGTAATAGTCTGCCAGCGACGTCTTGCCGCCGGCGCGGCGGTAGTTCTCACTGTACTGTTTCACGGCGGCGTAGGAGTAAATGCCCTTCTTCGCGGCCGCGAGCACGTTCTTGTCGATATCCGTCGCGTAGAGCATGGCCCGGTCATACAGGCCCTCTTCCTCCAGCATGATCGCCATGCTGTATATCTCTTCGCCCGTAGCGCAACCGGCGTGCCAGATCTTGATGAACGGGAACGTCTTGAGCACCGGGATCACCTCCTCCCGGAACGCGCGATAAAACTCGGGATCGCGGAACATCTCGGTCACGTTCACCGTCAGGTCGTTGAGCAAGGTGACGAAAAACTGTTGGTCCCGCAGCACCCGTTCGGTCATGGCCATGATTGACGGCATTCCCGACATACCCAGACGATGCAGCACGCGCCGCCGCAGGGATGCCTTGCTGTAACAGCGAAAATCATAGCCATAGAGCTGATATATCGCCTCCAGCAACAGGCGTATCTCGATATCCTCGATACTGACCTGCTCATCGGTGACGCTTTCCGGCATCTTCATGGTGACCTGCCCTACTTGTGCAGCCAGACGCGCATCAGCGACGTCAGCCTGGCCATATCAATGGGTTTGGAGCAGTAGTCATTGGCGCCGGCGTCGATGCACTTGGCGCGGTCATCCTTCATCGCCTTGGCGGTCAACGCCAGAATCGGCAGCTTGCGGAAGCGCTCCTGGCTGCGGATATGCCCCATGGCCTCATAACCGTCCATTTCCGGCATCATGATATCCATCAGCACGATATCCGTGTCCGGCATCGCCTCCAGCTGCTCCAGCGCCTCGCGTCCGTTATTGGCAATGGTGATATCGAAACCGAGCTCTTCCAGCTGCGCGGACAAGGCGTAGATATTGCGCATGTCGTCGTCTACCAGCAGCAGCTTCTTGTCCTCGAACACATCATCGCGATGCTCTACCGCATGCCCTGCGTTGCGCGCATGGGAGGGCAAGGTGGATTCGAGCCAATGCAGGAACAGCGAGGCTTCATTCAGCAGCCGCTCGGAGGAACGTTCCGTCTTGAGAATGATCCGGTCTGCGTACTTGCGCAGCTGCGCCTCTTCATCCCGGGTCAGATCCTTGCCGGTGTAGATGATCACCGGCACTGTGTCGTACTCATCGCTGTTGTGCAGCGTTTCCAGCAATTCGAACCCGGTCATGTCCGGCAGTGTCAGATCCAGAATCATGCAATCAAAAACCTGACTGCGCAGCGCGGCCAGCGCCTCTGCCCCATTGACCACCGCCGTGATCTCGACCCCTTTCTGATCGAACAGCTCGCGGATGCCCTCGTGCTGGATTTCACTGTCTTCCACCACCAGCAGGCGCCGTACGTTCTTCGAGATAGCCGTCTCGATCTTGGCAAAGGCGCCCAGAATCTGCTCCTTGTTGACCGGCTTGGTCAGGAAATCGATGGCGCCCAGATCCAGCGCCTTTTTGCGCTCATCCTTGCCGGACAGAAAATGTACCGGAATGTCCTGGGTCCGGGCGTCGCCCTTGAGTCGCTCCATCACTTCCCAGCCGTCCATACCGGGCAGGCCGATATCCAGGATGATCGCGCTGGGCCGGTAATGCCGGGCGTACTCCAGGCCACTCTCGCCATCATTGCAGACATGCGCCTCCAGCCCGTAGTCCGCCGCAAGATCCACCAGCACACGGGCAAAATCGCCATCGTCTTCAATGATCAGTACGCTTTTTTCGCGCACCGTAAAACCGTCTTCATCAGACTGTTGCTCGGCCATCTGCCGGAAAGCATCGTGGGCCTGGGGCAAACCCTGCATGGATTCAGCGATACCTTCTTCTTCGCTGCGCTCCACCGTGTCCACGTCACCCAGAGGCAGATACAGCATGAAGGTGCAGCCCATGCCCTCGCCTTCGCTGTAGATGTCGATCTCGCCACCCAGCAAACGTGCCAGCTCACGGGAAATGGTCAGCCCCAGTCCGGTGCCGCCATACTTGCGGCTGGTAGTGCCGTCTGCCTGCTGGAAGGCCTCGAAGATCAGACGCTGCTTGTCCTGGGCAATACCGATACCGGTATCAATCACCGAGAAACGCACCGTTTGTTCCGGCACCAGCTTGCGACCGGGCAGCTTCTCATCCGCGTCAGGCATATCCATGCGCAGGGTCACGCTGCCGTGCTCGGTGAACTTCATCGCATTGGAAAGCATGTTCTTGAGCACCTGCTCGACGCGCTGGCGGTCCGTATACATCCGCTCCGGCAAGGTCTCGCCCAGCTCCACCTTGAATTCCAACCCCCGATCTTCAGCTACATGGCTGAAGTTGCGGCGGAAATGCTCGGAGAACTCCGCCATATGGATATCATCGATGATGAGCTCCATCTTGCCTTCTTCGATCTTCGAGATGTCCAGAATGTCGTTGATCAACGACAGCAGATCCGTACCGGCAGAATGAATCACCGACGCATGCTCAACCTGCTTCTCGTCCAGATTGCCACGCTTGTTCTCGGCCAGGGCATTGGACAAGATCAGGATACTGTTGAGCGGCGTGCGCAGCTCGTGGGACATGGTGGAGAGGAACTCGGACTTGTAGCGGGACGACATTTCCAGCTCGCGCAGCTTTTCTTCCAGTTCAAGCCGCAACTGTTCCAGCTCCCGGTTCTTCTTCGTCACTTCCGCCTTCTGCTCGGACATCAGACGCGCCTGCGCCTCGAGCTCTTCGTTGGTGACCCGCAGCTCTTCCTGCTGCGCCTGCAAGCTTTCTTCCGAGGCACGCAACGCCTGAGTCTGAGCCTCCAGCTCTTCGTTGATCGCCTTCAACTCTTCCTGTTGCTGCTGCAGGCGTGACTCGGACGCGGACAGGTCCATCGCCTGCTGTTCAAGGTCCTCATTGACCTTGCTCAGTTCGAACTTCTGGCTCTCGAGTTCCTCCGCCTGGAGACGGGTCTGTTCCAGCATCTGCGCCAGCCGTACCCGGCTCTGCGCGGTGTGGACGGCGATGGCGATATTGCGCACCCCCATTTCCAGGAAAGTCAGATCGTCTTCAGAGAACTCGCGGAAAGCCGCGATTTCCAGCACCCCCTTGATTTCATCTTCGTGCACAATCGGCGTCACGACGACATTGCGCGGTGTCGCTTCACCGGTGGCTGAGGAGATACTCAGATAATCATCCGGCACCCGTTGCAGCAGAATCTGTTTCTGTTCCAGCGCACACTGGCCTACCAGTGCTTCACCCAGCGCAAATTCGTTGGCCAGGTTCTTGCGCCGTTGCATAGCATGAGAGCTGCTCAGTTGCAGCTTCTCCGCATCGGTATCGAACACATAGAAGGCACCGACCTGCGCATCAAGAGTCGGCACCAGATAGTTGAGCATGTTATTGCCGAGTTGCTGCAGGGTCATGTCCCCGCGCATACGGTCGTTAAGCTCCGCAAGCTGCGTCTTCAGGCGCTCATCGCGGCGATCATGATCCCGATTCGTCTTGAGCGTGTCGCGCATCGAGCGGATGGCATACAGCAGACGACCGGTTTCGTCACGGCTGTCGGCGACGATCTCCGCATCCCAGTCGCCCTCGGCGATGGTATTGGCGGCACCCACCGCATACAGCAGGCGCCGGGTGATGCCGCGGGTAATGACCCAGGCCAGCAGACTGAGCAGCAACAAGGCGGCAATACTCACCGCAAGACCAAAACGCTGCGTCCCGCGGCTGTCTTCACGCGCGACATTCAGCTTGTCGTGGAATTGCTGGTAAAGGTTGCGCTCGAACTCACGCTGCAACGCCTCGTATTCCCGTTGCAGCATGACCACGCCCTGGCGGCGCGGCCCGATCTGGCTCATATCAACGTCAGGGTTGAGCGCATACTGCGTCAGCGCCTCACCGGCTGCCAGATACCGGTCCAGCGTTTCAGACAGCAGCGCGATCTCCTCGGCCAGCGAGGGATCAGCAGCCGCGATGGCCTGAAGCCCTTCCGAATAAGCGAGAGCGAGATCCTGCGCCTCCAGATACAGCGCGGGGTCATTCATGAACATCGCCCGCAGGGCCGTTTCACGCATGTTCGCGTAAACCAGGTTGTTGCGGTTGACGGCCTCAAGCACGGGGAAATGCTGTTGCTCGATGGTGCTGAGCTGGTGAATGTTGTCTTCGGAGGCGTAGTAGCTGTAAACGAAGTACGCCAGGAAGGCGAGGATGCCCATCGCGGCCACGGATACGATCTTGAACCGTATAGACACTTTCTTGAACCAGCTCATCAAGGTCCCCTTACACTGCAAGCCTGCACCGCAATGCGGTCAAATCATTGTTGTAGTTGTGCCGCCCGGCTATACCGCCGGGTCAGACGAAGTTCGTAGGCTAGCAGAATATCCTGATCCGGGACAATAAAATACCTCAGAACAGAGGCTTAGCTGGCTGATTTGTATGGATTTTATTAACGGGAAGTAATGGCAGAATGCCAGCAGGGAGCGAAAATGGTGCCCGGGGCCGGACTTGAACCGGCACGTCCCGAAGGACAAGGGATTTTAAGCGCAACCCATAGCAGCTCGTAACGTCTCACAACTTCTTCAAGATATGGAAATATTCTTTTATATCAATTACTTATTTTCACATTTCAACTCCTGGCGTATATTCTCAGCTCACGCCAACCAGGCACCATCGCCGTGGCGCAGGGAGCCCGCCAAACCCGTGATCTTGTTATGTAGAAGGAAGAGCTAGGCGACCTCTGGCGCAGGATTGTTGGCCAGGCAGGCGCGGGGCCTGCGATCCTGCGGCTCTATCTGCTGACTGGCGGGCAACGGTTCGAGCAGCTTGCCCGGGCCAAGCTTGATGATGTGCATGATCATTGTCCGACGCCCTGGGACCGCAAAGGCCGTTGGGAGACCAGCTTGAACGGCGGCAGGAGCCCGTGTGACAACTCCGCCGTTACTACGCCACACCTGAAAAAGGTCTCGCGGGACATGCTTGAGGCCGGCGATGTGCGGCATGACTTATCATTCGGGGTGCTCCGCCGAACGGTGGAGACCAGGCTGGATACTCCCGGGCAACGATCATGCATCATGAGCGCTATACCACTCGAATCCATTCTCCCCCTGCACCGAACCATGCCGAGAGGCTAATCTGCCCTGGTACACAACTGAAACGCCAAACATGGCAAGGAGCTCAAAATGAAAAACGCACAAAGGCTTGAAAACGCACCCAGCAAGACCGGCAACCCGTCAGGCCCGGGCAGGGGCAACAACCCTCCTCGGCGCTAATGGACATAGCGGCACTGGCTAGCCACCAGTGCCGCAGATTGTAATATCAGGGCTATGGCTCTCTGTATCGCCGATACTCAGCGAGGACGCTAGCCTTCGCTGAAGGCAGATCCAAGCCTTGTGCAAACTCGACATGCCTGGTGAAGGCCCTCTCCAGAAACATAGCAGCCCAGGCCACGATGATAAGCAGCCGATATTCATCGTCGTCCGCTGACAAATTGTCAATAAAGCCAACCATTACTTCCATCGATGGCATATACCCTCTTTTCTTTCCGAGCGACCTCCATTTCTTCAGGATATCTTTTCTTCTTGCCTTCACAGCAGAAGGATCTAAGTGTTGTTCACCTTCTACGGGTATGAAATTAGAGAGGGCCGACCATGTTTTATATTCACTGGAGAAGCCGCATCGAACAAGATCAAGGAACCGCTCGAAAGGGCTATAAAAGTCATTATCTTCATATCCAGGAAAAAAATGAGAGAAAGCCACATAATCGGCCATCTTTGGATATCTTCTCTTGAAATTGTCATCTATACGCATTCGATAGGAAATAATTCCCCTTTCCAAGGATTTCAATGCACCGAATATAAAATCAAGCTCGAAAAATAGTATAACCTTCAGCTGATCCTCATGACTAACTCTACCTTCAGATAACGCAAGGCAGAATGCTTCTTCCCCGGCGGCAAGCATGTCCAGTATGGATGGTGGATACGCAATCTGTCGCCCGATAGAGGTGAAGATATCGCCTCGCGGCCACCTGAGATAGGTCGGGCCATAAAGCTCCCTATGCAACGCCTCTTCCTTGGCAATGCGATCCTTAACGAAATCCTCAAGTAAAGCAAGCTCAGGGGGTACTGCCCAATGATAAACGCCACGCAAGACGGCCTTCCATGAATGACGTGAGAAAGGCGTTCTCTCGAACTGCTGAGCATCCTTGATCTCCTTATCATCCGGCAAAAAGAAAGCTGGGAGGTAGTTCATGAGTTGCAATTCAGATTGCTTGCTGGCTTTCCCTTTTTCAATGGCATGAATGGTGGTGTCAGACGGACGCTCTCCGGCCAAGCGATGGAAGCTCTCCAAGAGCTTTACCGCCGACTGCAGTGAAACAGGGAGTCCCAGAAGATCGAATATAGGCTCGGGCGGCGGAAGCACTGCACTGAGTGGCCAGCCATCCATATCGCTAAAAACAAACATTAAGCAGTACTTCCCTCATGAAGTCGACATAATAGGCTTGGGCCTCGCTGGCCTTGAAGAGTTATGCGAGATCCGAAGTACAGCCAATAAATACGCCTCGAGGCCATAGGCGAAATATGGCCTGATCAGGCTGCATTCCGAGGGTGACAATTGCAACCAGGTCACGCTCTTGTCACTGTGCCACCGGAACATATCGTCTTTTCGAGACAGCAATCCCGTGTTGACCCGGCGCCATCTGGCAGTAGGATGGCATGCGTGAGCCAATACCATGGCCTTGGTACTTCCTTCCATCAAGAGGCGCTCCCACTCCGATGTAGAGAACCTCGTCGCGATCTGAAAGCGGCACCTTGCAGGGTCTGGCCGGCAGCCAGCAGAAAGCTCTCAGAAGCTCGGCCTCAGCTTCATTCGAGTCTTCAGCTTCTCTGGGGCCGATGCCGTCGGTTCCGCGTTGATACTAATGACGTTGGATGCTATCCGACTGCAGGTTTGGCGGCAGCTTACTGCCGCAGCGGCACAAGGGGTCGTTACTACGCCGGCCACACAGGGAACAGGGGCGGTAGTAGAGGTCCTCCCGGATTTGCTGCTCGGTCGGGTTGCTGTCCCGAGCCAGAGCCCGGGGGCGTACAACCCGCAAGTAGTCGCCGGGGATCAGGGTCATGTCCTGATGCAAGGCTAGATTGGCGCGCAGCATCACCTGCCCGTTGGCAGTCGGTTGCTTGCCTGAACCCTGCGCTGAGTGCTTTTCCGATTCGCCCTCCTGTTTCCGCCTGGCCTGATCACTGCCGACCTGGAGGCCGAATTCGAGGGTGTGGATTTCCTGCCGGTCCTTATCCTCCAGCAAGGCCGAGCGGGCCTCCACGGTCAAGATCAGGTTTTCATCGATGGTCAGGCCCATATCGACACGCTCGAACAGTTCCTTTGCCTGGCCGTCCACCGCAACCGACAACAGCGCAAGACTGTCGCGGGGATCGGTTTTCTGTACATGGCGGCCGTGGCGGATGGGGGTTTCCAGCTGGATCTTGGCCACCCCGTCACGCGGATCGGTGCAATACAGCTGCAGACGGACGCTGTCGGTGGCCATCCCCTGACGCGGCATGTCCAGGCCGGCGCGGATTACCGGATGCCGGGCGCCACGGGCCAGAGCGACCTCAATGTTCTTGGCCAAGCAGAGGTTGGCGCGATCGTGGGCGATCCAGGCTGCGCCTTCGGCAATGATGGTTTGCCCGCGATCGGATACCCGTACACGCTGGGAGCCGAAGATTTCGTACAGGCGGGTTTTGATCAGGGGCATGTTGACCATGCCGCCGGTGGCCAGGCATAGGGCAATGTCCGCCGGCACTAGCCCGGCAGCGCTGAGCAAGGCGTTGACGCGGGTGATACCGGACTGGATCTTGTCACCGACCATGGCATCCAGCTCGGCGCGCATCAGGGTGTGCTCAATATCCGGGTCATCCAGACCGTAGAAATAGTTGGGCACGTAAACCCGATAGCTTTCCCTGCTAGACAGCTCGATTTTGGCGCGTTCGGCCCGCGCCAGCAGACGCGCTGCGGCACCGGATACGGGCTCCACTTCCTGCTGGATGCCGCGCCCGGTGATCACCCGTCGCACCACTTCATTGCGGATGGTTTCATCAATCACGTCTCCACCGATTTGACTGCAGCCATCGTTGCGGGTCTGCACCAGCATGCCATCAACCAGCTGGCACAGGGTCAGATCCAGGGTGCCACCACCCCAATCGAACACCACCATATACTGGCGATCTAGCCGACGCAGCTCGCTGCGATAATCCGGTTGGCTGCGCAGGTAACCGTACAAGGCTGCAAGCGGCTCGTGGACGAACTGGTCAATGGCGACGCCGGCCAGCCGGAATGCTTCGCGCAAGTCGCGACGCCGCTCGCCATTCATGTCTACGGGAATGGTAACCACCGCGCGCTGATAGTCGCCGGGATGCAACTGGCTAGCGTGTTCTGCCACATAGCGTACAATTCTCCCAACCATTTCCCGTGGATTGCGTGCCACGCCTTCGACATGCACAGAGTGGCGACCCAGCAAGGTTTTCGGCGAGCGGACAATATTGCCGCTAACTCCAATGCGGGACTCCACCATGCGCTCGCGCGCCTCGCGGCCGACCAGGACCTGATCACCTTCGTAACACAGCACCGAGGGATGGGGTAACCCGCGCTCATCCAAGGCAAGCACGCAACGCTCACCCTCAACCCGTGCAATCAGGCTGTTGGTGGTGCCGAAGTCAAAACCGAAAACGCTCATCTCATCGCTCCTTGAGGCGGGTTGCTTCCTTGTCGATGTTGGTGATTGCTTCATCCAGATAATCCAGCGCCACCGGCACTTTGGGCGGATCACGCTGCAACGCAACAAGGGCATCGCGCAGCAACTGCAACTCCGCCTGCAGCAGACGATTTATCCGACTCTGCAGCTGATGCACATCATCGGTATGATGGATGGATTTTATCCGGGCCTGCTCCTTATACTGCTGTAGCGCCGCTTCGCTGGTGTGCAGATTATTCTCCAATACAGCATTGTGCTGCTGCGTTTCGGAAAGCTCTGCCTGAAGCTGTGCGATTTGCAGCTTCTGGCTATCAACAAGACGTTCCAGACGCTGGATGTTGGCTGCCATGGATGCTGAGTGGCGCTCGTGCTGCTCCAGCAGGCTGCGTACACCAGCAAGCTTGCCAAAGGGCATTTTCTGAATCAGCGGCACCAGAGCGGCAAAGCCGTTTATATCTGAAGCAGCAGACAGTAGCGGCTTCCATTCCTGCAGCAATATCGAGTCTGCCACACCACGCTGCGACCAGATCAGGCTGGCAAGCAAAATACCGTTATCCAGGCGTGTCAGGAGTACCTTGCGTTGGTCGGCAGGCGCCTTAGTGGCGACATCTCGCTGCTGCTTATAATCGGCCAGCATGGTGCGAATGCTGACGGTGTCTGCATCGCCCTCAAGCCAACGCCCCACAGGAGACGCATTGCGAACCAGCCGTTCGGCGAAGCGCAACTGCTGATCGCGAACGGCCGGGTAACTCTGAATCGGTAGAGCCCCCAACCAGAGGCTCAGGGTTCGATCCAAAGCCGGGTCCGATTCCGCTGCCATGCTCAGCAGCTTTGAGATCTGCTCTTCCGGCAATGAGGATTGGCGGGCAATACGCTGCGCCAGCTTGTTATTGAGAGATCTGATTTTGCCATCGTAGAAACACTGCAGAAAATCCATCAGGGTTTCGATCTGTGAAGAAACTGTCTTTACTTGGGGCTTTTCGCTGCTGCTGTCTGGCGGCAGCGTACCGTCATCAGTCATGCAAGTTCTCCAGCACCCCGGCGGCTAGGGGGGCAAACAAGGAATGGTGCTGCAGGTTTCTGGCTACCCAACGCAGCTCGTCGCTGGCACCCTGATGCTGCAGCAATGCTAACAGCAAGGCCTCGGCCTTGCTGCAATCTTCCGGGGTCCATGCCAAGCTGGCGGAGGCGTGGCGAATATCATCAAGCTCCTCCAACGCTGCCTCAGCAGATAGCGCGAGCCAGCCAGTGAGCTGCTCAGTAGCGCTGTCTAGCGGGAAGGCCTTTGTGGTCTGGTTATGTACTTCACTGGCCGCTGCTATCGGCTTACCCGCCCAGCCTGCAAGGCGCGTTGCTGCCTGATTAAGTACAGGCGAAGGGCTTTGCACAGCCCCAGAAAAATGATTGAAACTGAAGTTGATCACCGAGGTAATCAGTCTCGCCAGTGGTCGGTCATTATGACGCAATACCTCAATAGCCTGGTTGAAACGCTCCTTGTGATGAGCGTGACTTAAACCCGTGTCACCACGCTGGTCTTTAGCCAGCACTCCGAACAGGTATTGGCTAACGCCTTCAAGATAAGGGCTGGCGGTTGACCATGGCTGGCATGTATCAATAAATTGGGTAACGCGGGAGACGTCAGATAGATGCCCCTCAATCAGCATGCAGAAGGCACTCTCAACACTCTCCAGATGCTCTTGTGTTGCAATTGCGAATACGAGACGAATCTCTACACGCGAGGCTTGACTGACCAACTCCAGAAAGTGAACGCCGCTGTGCTCAGCTGCCAGATGCTCGGCGAGCTGGACTGCGGAAATTTCGTCGCCATTGAGACGTAGTACCTCAGCGTGCATTACCTGCCAGTCATCTGGCCTGCTGGGTAGAATGATAGGGCCGGGAGACACCCCTATCTCTACGCCGCGAAGCAATAGCACCGGGCGATGATACGGGTGCGCCACCAGAACATGCTGAGCCAGATCGGCACTGTTCTCGAAAAGCTTTCCACAGCGCTCGCAGGGATAGCGAACCGGCTGCGGTACGAAGGGTGGCATCTCTGGGATCCGGATGCTTCCGCCGGTATGAGCAACATCAAGTGTGTAATAAAGCATTGCTGTTCTACCCCGTTTCCACGAACAGTTATAATAGTGCTAAAGCTTCTGGTCTTGCATAGCGACTCCGCGGCGCATCCTCGGACAAGGCTAAGGTCAAGATTCTATATTTCATAAATTGGAGAAATGACCTTCATGGCAACAAGAGATTTAAGATGATTTGATAGCGCCTTGGGAATAATTCCTCCTGAAATAAGAACGCCCGCTTCCATATTTTTTTCCATTGCATGCCCTGTAAGGTTGGCACTGGTTATAAGGCATCTATGATCGTCGCTCACTGCAATTTTAGCGTGGACGCTACCGCCGCTGAAAGGCTCTGAGCTAATCCCCCAAGTGAAGATCTTGGCTTCTGGTACAAGAACTTTCATCTTGGCTATCGCATCGAATGAAATGCTGCCGCCGTCGCTTTGAGACCTTTCAAGAAGGATAGAAATTGCAACCCCACGGCCAGCCGCCGCGTTCAACGCTTTAATAACGCTCGCCACGTCATAGGCTACGAAGCTAGTAATGAAAAGAGTATGTTCAGCGCTATTTATCACTTGCAGTAGTGACTGCTCGGTTCGTCGCGCAGAGACGAAGGGGGTCGTGGGCCCAGTCCACACGAGTTCGACGGATTGTTGATTGGCTGCCTTGGTCATGACATGTCCTGCCGCGAGCAGCATCAATGCGAGTTCCTCGGCGCTAACAGAGGTGCTTTGCCATGCATTGATGAGCTGATCCACAATCTCAGCAGCAACGGGGGTGCTGACTGCACTAGACAGCGCATCGGGAACTTTGACGGGATCAGTCCTGCGAATTCGCCCGGCTATGGCCTGGACCTTCTCTGGAGAGACCAGAAACACTAGTGCTGCAACGGCATCCAAGAGCTTCTCCATGTCACAAGTCCTTGAAGAAAGCCGCGTCGATGCGTTCGAGGGTCGGAACCAGCAATGACCGATCCAGGTAGCGATTACCACGCTCGCAGGAGGTCTCCGCCACCAAGCTGCAAGCGTGGCACGCCGCCGCATGAAGTGAGCGATCCTTCTCGGGATCGTGCTCGGAGCAAAGCGGGTCAGAGGAGCAGATCTTTGAGCGATTCAAGGCTTGCTCAAATAGGCGTCCCAAATTCTCCGGCTTGCCGAGATCGACGAGGCCGCCCAGGGTTCCATCGGAATCCGCTGCTGCCGTGTAGATGAGGATGCCGGCCTGCGGGCTCTCGCCCGAGGTGTCGGCATAAATTCGTTCGCGGATACTCGCGGCGTTGTAGCCGCACTCCAACGCCAGCTCACGAATCAGCAGGTGCGAGAGCGTGTGGAGCATGGCGTAGCGAATGCCAGGGTAGCCCTCGTCAGGATCGAGATGACGTGAATTGCGCCATCCCCTGTGGCCGCCCCGGAGCATCTTGTCGACCTCCACGACGGCGGGTAGCGCTTCCCAAGCGACGAGCGCCGGTTCATCGAACTGGATGAAGATACCCTCACCATGCACCTGATTCGCGGGAACCCAATCCGGTTTGCTTCGTGAGAGGCTGGCCATCTGGGGCCGTTCATTCGGGTCGCCAGTTTCCTCGGGCGCCTCCACGCGAGTAAAACCGAGCAAGGCATTGACCTCTCGCAGTCGCTCCAGAAGCAGCACTCTGCCGATATGTTTCGCAAAAGCCGGCGGCGTGCCGACCTTCTTGCTCATGAAGTGCGGATAGTCCGTAGGTGGATTCGCCTCTGTCAGCACGTCCCATTCGGGGCCCTTGATGTCGGCCTCACCCACGACCTCCTGTCCGCCGCCACTACGGTGCGCCTCAATAGCCGACCAGATTGACGCCGCCGGATATTTGTCGACCCCTGGCAACGCCCCGGTCTTCTTCAAGATCTTCACTGTCACCGACACTTCGGCTTCAGCTTTCAGTTCCTCGAAAAACTCCCAACCATCCTGGATCAGCTGACTGAGTGGGCCCTTGGTCTGGGGAATAGCTAGCGCCGAGAGGGTGATCGGGAACCAACTGTTCGTGGCGCCCAACAGAACCGCCCGCGCCTCCTCGTCACATTCGTTGTCGAAGTGATCAAGGTGGGGATGTCGTCCGCGACATCCCGGCAGATTCTCTTTTCCAGCCTTGCCGAAGGCGTGTGCCATGCTCCTTGAGGCACCACAAGCATCGCATTTCACCCACAGGTTCTCGGTCTGCAACGAGGCGCCGCTCTCAAAGAAGCGCAGCGTGCCCTTGCACGAGCTGTTGCCGCCATGGACGAAGTAATGCCAAGGGAAATCGTCGAGGTGGCCGTCGCGGCAAGCCAACAGGAAACGTGCCGGTACGGCGTCGGCGTCCTTGGCGGGTTGATCGCCCTTCGAACCCCGACATCCTTTGTGGACGAATCGGGTTCGCTCGGACCTGAAACGGTTCTCCTTGATCTCGAACAATCCGGCATCGAAAGGAGACAGCAGGCCGCATTTGACGCAGCGCATCCAGCGAGGGAATGGCCGGACGGGAACGCCAATGTTGGCCTCGGCCGACCACGGATCAAAGAGCTCACTTTTCTGGAACGGTGGCATCCTCAGGCTCTCGACCTGTGCCCCAAGCACCTTGCGAATTGCGGCCAACAGCCTGGCTTCCTGGATCGGCTGGCAACGGTCCTTTTCCCATCGGTCGATGCCGAGCGTCACGACGGATAGGCTCGGCAGGTCGATCAAAGCCCCTGGGCCGTAGGTCCAGAGTAACTGGCTGGGTCTTACTTCTCCGACCGGAGTCTTATTGCTCGTTGTCATATTCAATCCTCATCCTTTGTCGCTGGACGAGGTCTCCAGTCGTGATCGTCCGTGATATGGCTCGTGTTCATGATAAGGCGCACGCCAGGCTCCACCTCGCGCATTGACATGGGTACGGTCCAGTTATCCCACGCGTGGATGCCAGGCGACTTGATCAATGCAACCGTCTTGTCCTTCTCGGGACCCCGCTTCTCATAGCCCAAGATCCGGCCGCCCTTGCTCACTTCCTTCGCCCACTCGTCCGCGCGCTCCTTGAGCTCCTGTTCGGCCAGGCTCTTAGTGCTGGACAGCTCGCTGACGTTCCATGCCCGTTTGACGAGCACATTGATGGCCTCAGTGATCTCGCTCTGATCTGACTTGTCCAACTTGCCTGCCCCCTCGTTGGGGCTGAACGTATCGTTCTCCAGGCGCATCAGGCTCAGCAGCGAGCCGGTCAGGCCACGGTCCATCGCGCGCGGCGAGAAGGGTGTCACCGACTGCGCTTCGACGTGCTTGTAGAAGGTGGCATGGTAGTGCTCGAAGGTCTCGTAGTGCGAGAGGTCGCGTGGTCGTGCCCAGGTGAGCACGGTGCAGACCAATCCGGGGAAGGAACGCCCCACTCGGCTGGTGGCCTGGATGTACTCCGCCGTGCCCTTGGGCTGGCCATTGACCGCCATCAGTCCCAGCCGATTGACGTCCACCCCCACCGACAGCATGTTGGTGGCCAGCACCACGTCGATCGCCCGGGTGTCGCCCTCTTGCCACTTGGTCACGTATTTGCCGGCTACGGCATCGAACTCGGACTTGAACTTCACCTCGAGGTTGTCGAGGTACTTCGGGATGTCCTGGCTGGAAACCCGCGAGGTCAGCTCGCAAATATTGCTGACGCTGCGTTGCGCGAGCGCGGGCCGCTCGACCATGCTCATCTGTACCCGGTAGGAACGCGTCTGCACATCGTCCTCGGCCAAGCGCTTCATGCCCCCCAGTTCTCGCAGCGAGTTGAAGTAGCCGACCATGGTCATGTAGGGGTCTGCGGGCTCGCCGAAGCGGTCGAACAACGCCTGAGCAGCAGTCAGGAATGCCGTGTAGACGCGAATCAACATCGCAGGTCGTGAACTTCCGGGAGAGCAGATCCCAAGGTAGCGCCGTCCCGGCTTGTCCTCAATGGGGCGTTGGACAGAGAAGTAGTTGTCCTCCACGTCCAGCCCATGCGGCGGGAACACCGACACTTGGCGCATGAAGACGTTGTTCACTTGCTCGCGGGCCTTACGCACCGTGGCGGTCGACGCGATGATCTTCGACTTCACCATACGTTCGCCAAACTTCCAGCCGCACAGTTCGTCCACGGCCGTCTCGTACAGGCCAACCATGGTGCCGAGCGGCCCACTGATCAGGTGGAACTCGTCCTGGATGATCAGATCCGGCGGTCGGATCGGGCTGATATTCTTGACCTTGGCGGCACCGAGTCCCCTGCCAGCTTGGTGATTGCCATTACAGTCCGCGCCTGGCCATAACAGGCCGTGCCGCTCGCATTCCTGGCCGACCCGACCGAACAGAGTACGCACTTGGCCCCGCCACGCCATCATGGCGAACTTGTCCACGGTGGCGATCATCATCGTCGGGGGACGGTGGTAGATCTCCTCGTCCACGACTAACACCGGGATGCCCGGGTGAGGGAGCTTGCTGGACTTGCCCTTCGAGAAGTCACAACGGCCTTTCTTGTCACCACAGTAGACGAGAGTGCGCCCTTGCCCCTTGTCGACCTCCACGTCTCGCCCCGGAGCGACTTCCGAGCCACACCAAGGGCAACTGGTCAGTTGCGCGGGAGACGCCGCCCCAGCGTTATACCTACCAGGGTTGCGGATGTCCTCAATCGCCCGATGACTGTCCTCAGTCGTACCGGGCGTCACCTTGTTGCCCACCCACAGTCCGATGGTGAAGGGTTCGGTACCGAGCGACTCGTCCCCCTTGGCCAGCGCCTCACGTCGCAGCACCTCCATCGCACAGATCAGTGCCGTGGCACGCTGGAACTGCTGCAGCGTCAGCAGGCGCAGGGTGTAACGCATGATCACGGCCAGACCGCGTGATCCGTCGTAACCGCCAAGATTGCCCTGCATGCGCCGAACGGCCATGGTGAAGGCGGCGACACCCAGGTACGCCTCCGTCTTGCCACCACCGGTGGGGAACCAGAGCAAGTCGGCATAGGCTTCAACCGGTTGCACGCGATCAGGGTGTGCGGGGTCGGCCAGCGATGGGATCGACAGCAGCAGGAAGGCCAACTGGAACGGGCGCCAGCTGCGGTTCTTCAGCACGTCGAACTGGTCGACGGTGACGTCCTTGCCGCGCCGGATTTCGAGCGCGTACTGACTACGCACGCGCTGTGTGGCCATCGCCCGGTTTGCGAAACGGAAAGCTGCCAGCGCTCTCTCGTCGCTCTTGAGAGTATCAATGCCCTGCTGCAGACGCGTGTGGATCTCCTGGCATCGATCCATCGCCTGTCGGGCCTGGGCGTCATAGCCGAGCACGTCGGCACCAACTCGAGCGCGCTGCTCGTCGATCCACGCGGCGTAATCCTTGGTCAGCAGGTTCAGGGCGTCGACCAGAGGATCAATGTCCAAGGTGGCGAGGCGCTGCATGTCGAGCAGACCACTGCTCACCATTTCCTTCATCACCGGTCGGTCGGCGGGATCGAGACCCGGTGTCTCGGTGACCTGCACCTCGTACTGCGGCATGACGGTGGTGCGCACCTCGGTGGCCAGCGTCACGTCATCCGCCGTTTCGGCATGGACGGCGACGCCATGACCCACCGCGAACTCCACCCGGTTGCGGTAGATCATCTCCAGCGATTCACGCTCCGGGTCCATGCCGTCCGCATCCAGTACGGGGCGGCGACGGAAGACGGCGCGCTTGGGGGCTTCAGCTTCCGATCGAACGATCAGCTCCGGCTGGAACACCCAGGCGGACTCGCGGTTGGTCTCGGGTTCCTCCTGGGCATTGACCAGGAACAGCGTCACTAAGCGGTCACCATTCGCGTTCTTGGCACGCACGGAGCCTTGCACCCGCACTTCGGGATAGCTCTTGTCCGGCGCCTGATGGGGAATCACGCCTTCGCTGAGCGGCAGCACCAGCTTGCCGCCGCAGGGGATGCGCTGCCATACCTTCGCCCTGGTCTGCTCCTCGGCACCGGTCTCCTTGTTCTTGCGGGTGCGGAAGATTTCGTGCTCATCGCTGCGCTCATAGCGACCCCAGTGCACCTCAATCTCAATCCGCTCGGCGTCGCCATCCACGCAAAAGGTCATGCCGAGGCTACTCGGCACCAGCGACTGATTGCTAGCCGCGTCGATCTCGTCTGCCGCATCGGATTCGGGCTCGACACGCCCCGTCGCCGTGCCGAACTCCGCACCGGGTTCATGCTGGCCGGGCGCCTTCGGGTCGGTGGGCTCTTCGACCTCGAAGTTTGCCAGTGGCCCTTCGAGCCCTTCGATGCCACCCTGTGCCGCCTCACGCGGAGCGAGCTTGCCCACCAGATAGCGATCCCGCACACCCATGTCGACGATCCGCTCATGAGGACCGCCAGCCGGGCCAAGCAGATCGTCCATCACGGCCAGTTGCAGTAATTCGCGGATGTAGGCGAGTTCCTGCTGATACTGGGGTGAATGAGCGTCAGCACCGACCGTCGGCACCTCGGTGATCGTCTTGTGTAGCGTCCTGGGCAGGGCTTCGACGAAATCGGTCCATTGGATGCGCCCCACACTGCCCGAGGACGGTGGTGTGAGTGCGCTGAGGCCGATTAAGACGGGCTCGGTGACCGACAGCAGTCGGTCGAAATAGAGCGTAGTAGTCTTGAGATCGGAACGGACCCTCAGTACACGCCCGACACGGGTGATGTTTCCGGCCGGGCTCAGGACCAAGACCCAGTCGCCCTCCGCGATGGCCTGGTAGAAGGAGCGCTCACCCTTCAGAACCAAGATGTAGGGTGCGAGCCTGTGGTCGACGCCAAGGCCGTGATCTATGGCGATCCATGCGTTGGGTCTTGTGTTGTGTGCCATGCCAGGTTCCCTCAGGCGCTTCGAATAGGAATTAGCGTCCCGAGGTACGCCTTGTTGTCTGCTCTGGCCTTCTTCTCATACCCCAGCGCGTCACAAACTGCTTCGATCTTCTGGCAGAAAACATCCGCGTTCAGTGGAATCATCCAAAGCTCGCCTCTGGTTGGTTCCTCGCGGTTGGTGCTTTGCCACTGCACCTCATCATTCAGAGGATGCTCGGGTCTGAACGGATGAACATTGAAGATCTTATGGTCGACCTGAGTAATCCAGGACGCGCCCACTTCCGTGATTGCGCCCCACGAAACCTTGGTGTTCTCGCTCGTCACGAAAAGGACGAATATTTTCTGGGCCGAATAGCTCTCTACGAAAAACTCTCTTAAATAGTCGTAAACACCTCTGCCTTCCGGTACGCGGCAGATTTCATTGTCACAATTCGTATACAGGATATCCTCGGCTGGCACGTTGTTGTGCAGGAGCATCTGATAAATGATGTCGGCGAACGGTTTATCAGGATACGTCTGACTGATGAGTATCTTTTTCTTCTGGGAATCAATGAGCGACTTCAGCCCAAGGTCTGGGCTATTGTCGTTTATAGATTTTGTGATGGCACCTTCGATCGCTTCGCGAGACAAACCAGAGCCAAGGCCCAGGAGGTTGTTGGCGGCTTCTTCGCTTGCCTTCCTGCGGAAGGCATCGACATTGCGACGGAGCCGCTCCTCATTGCCTTTTTGTTCGTCTTGCTTTTTCTGCTTCTTCTTCGTTTTTCCTATGTCCGTGAAAATTTCTCGCTTTCTCAGAATCTCTGCCAGCAGTTCCTTCCTCACATAGTCCAGGACTGCGATATATCGCGGATCGTCAGATTTGTATCCCTGACGGTTGCTCAATGCCATATCTGGCAGTTCGGTCATCTCGAATAAGTCGACGTGTAGTTGCCCAACGACATAAACCTCATTCAACTTGTTCTGGCCAACGACAGGTAGGATATTGAACTCTCCCATCTTTTTGTTCGCGAACAGCGAGATGAAGTTGTCAGGAAAATCCGACATCTCGGCCTTGCGGCCTCGTGTCGTTTTGTATGTCCCGATCCAACCGGCGATCTGAAGGGTGTATTCGTGCTCGCCCCCTTCGTTGTCCTTCATGACCAGGGGAATGGCTTTCTCGTCCCTGCTGGCGACCAGGTCCATTCGCCTTTGTGGATAGATATCTGGTACAAGGTCGATCAATGGCGAATACTCATCGCCAAGCGCGATCAGCGTGCCGAGCTCCGCCATCACGTTTCTGTCGAAATCATCGATGATCTCGGATTCCTGCCCCCTGATGACGTGGATGCGAAAATCAGTATTGATCAAGGGGAAAATCTTCAGCAGATTGCGCTTTACGGCTGCAAGCGTCTTGTGGAGTCTGTATTGCGGGTTGCGCATCACGATGGCGGAGCCATGCTCTTGGACATGATCAAACTTGATGTCGGCGTCGGCAATGGCCCGGAGCTTGCTGCCTTCATCTGGATGGCGAGAAAGGACGAATCCCGACTTCTCGCCGTCTGCCACGGTCAGGATGTCGACATTCTCGGAGACCGACAGCGCCGCCAGCTTTCCTACGCCCTTGCGACCCATTTTTCGGCGAGCTCCGGACTTGGAGAACGAGTCGGCTTCTTTGATGCGTGAAACGCCAGCAACATTTAGATAATTGGTGATATCACCCTTCTCGTAGGACATGCCGTGGCCATCGTCTTCAACCCTGATATCGTCCTTATTGGCAATGATGTAGACGTTCTTTGCGTCTGCGTCATACGCATTGGCAATCAACTCCGCCAGCACGTAGTAAATGTTCGTGTAGAGATTCGGGCCGAGCAGTTCCAAGATGCGCGGATCGACATTCAGTTGATACTCTTTCATTCTTTCGCCCCTTCGGTCACTACTCGATAACGCGCTCCGCGCTTTTCACCCTGGCGCTCAATCCTGTTATCCGCGATAAGCTCGGCGATCGCGGCGCTCCATTGCCCGTCTGTGATGTCGATGGCGGAGACGATGTCAGACTTGGCGTGCCATCCGGAATGGGTCTTAAGGTATTCGACGACGGCGGGTACTGGGTCTGCCTGATACTGGGGGCGCGGTTCGGCAGCCTTGAGGTAGTTGCCCTCGTTGACCGGGCTGGCATTAAAGTCGAATGAGGGCTGTGATGAGGCTCCGCCCCCGGTGCGCATATTGCGTGGGGCGCGGGTCGCCGATCCTGTAGTTTTGGCTCCGTGCAAGCCTCTGGCGACCTCTTCCTCATAACGCTGTCGGTTCAACTCCGACAGCCGTCGCAGCACTTCGACACGCGCAGACTCTGAAATGGTGAATCGAACTCGGTGGTTCTCTGGCAGATATGGCACTTCATGGAAACCGTGACCAAGGTCTAGGTCGTCCCAACCATAAGCGTGCGCGACGGCGACGTCCATTTGGCGTTGTAATGCACGCAACGCCTCAATGCGTTGATCGATCTCGGTTTCAGTATGGAAGCGGTTGTAGAGTTTGGTCAGGCCGACATGGTCTGCCCGCATGACATCAATGCGCTCTTGATGGAACTGTTTGCCAATGGCGTCTAGGTCGTCACCTGACGTACTCTGAAAATCTGAGGGAAAAGGGAATGGCTCTAACGCATCAGACGGTCCATATCTCAGGTCGCTTTTCATTCGCGAACTGTGTTGCCAGGCAAATACTGCGTGTATGTTTGATTGCAACAACGCAAAATCAGATCCCTGATCAAGGGGAAATATGACGGTTTGTTCAGAAAAAATTGAATCGGAGCTGATAAAGGAGAAAGCCAATGTCTTGCTCACGCGTGTCAGCGCCAGTACTCGTTGCCTGGCAGGCGAGCTGGCATCCCAACCTTCTGGATGTTTCTCAAAAAAGTGGCCACGGCCTATGGTGTGGTAAAGCTCCTTTGCAGATGCTTCATATAGCCACCACTTTTCCCGTACCCTCTTCTTGGCGGCGCTTACTTGATCCCGATGCGGCTTGACTCTGCCAAATACAATCTCCATGGCTTTTTCGTACTGCCGTGCGCGATCCTCAGGCCAATCCCAAAAATTGATCACCCAGCGGCTAGGCTTTTGTTCGGGATCAGTGTTGAGATCTTGGCCATTGAGGTAAGGAAGAACTACCTCGGCATATTTTGAATCTTCATTGATGAGTCTTTTGGCTTCTGGCTCATCCAATACAAAGCCGATACCATTGAGAAGCGAGCCGATATAAGCTTTTCCCTCGTTAGACTTCAGCCGCTTTGGGCTCCAGTCCTCTTGGCTGGAAAGGTATGCTGAGATATGGGTTACAGGGTGGCCAAGTAATGACCGAGTAGCACGCCAATCACCCTTGTATATGTGGATGCGGCTGGTAACCACTGCAGCAGAGCCGGGCCAAGGCTCATTGGGCCAGGCGGCATATATCGTTGCGCCATGTTTGAGTAGCCACTCCAGACCACCCTGCCGGGTGTCACCTTCGGCAATCGTGTTGGTAGCAAGGAGGCCTAAGCATCCCTCATCCCGTAGGGTATCGAAAGTACGGCGAAAAAAATGAGCCACCAGATCAGTATTCTTGCTCGCGCCTAAATGTGTATTTGCGAGATAAGCATTAAACGTAGTCCCCATAACTGTGCTGATGCGTTTTCCGCCAAGAAACGGAGGGTTGCCGACGAAGGCGGAAAATCCCCTTTGCTCTATGGTGAACACTTCCGGGAACTCCAGCGGCCAATGGAAAGGTCGCCGCGCGGGCTTGTCGGCGGGCAGATCGGTCGAGAGCGTGGCGACCGATCTCCGGCTAATCAACGCGAGCGCCTCTCGGTCACCGTGTATTGCCTGTCCGGCCTGAACGGCCAGCGACGCCAGCGCGCTTTCCAATGCCGTGTTATTACCCCCTGACGCGAAAACTTCTCCAATGAACGCATCGGCGATGCGCTCCTGTACTTCGAGCTTTTGGCGCGCATCGGTATCTAGGCTTGCCATGGCTTCGACATCACGGATGTCCCGGATCGGCATCGCGCGCAGTCGCTGCCGCAGCTTGATCGCTTCGCGAACCGCCTGCTGGATGTTCTGCCCGAACAAGCGTTGCTGGCCTTTCCCGGTCAGCACCATTGAGAGCTCGGTGAGCTGATCGAGACGATGGATGCCGAGCAGGCTGTCGCCACAGCGTAGGTTGTGGTCGAGGAAGCCAAAGGGGCGTCCCTTAGCCAGCGTCACTAGCCAGATGGAGAGCTTGGCGAGTTCGACCGCCAGGGGATTCAGGTCTACGCCATACAGACAGCGCTCGGCGATGAGACGGCGGGCGATCACGGTGCGGGCCTCGGTGTCGCGAGGCAGAGACTCCTTGGTGTCGGGAGCATCCAGCACCTCGCCATCCACGCTCACCGCCTTTCCACTGCCTTCGGCCAGTGACCAAGCCTCAATCAAGCGATCAGCCAGCCAGCGGCAAGCCTGCACCAGGAACGCGCCTGAGCCCATGGCCGGGTCGCAGATCTTCAGGTCCAGCAGTTCGGCGGGCGACTTCAACATCCACTGTTTACGCGGGGCTCCTTCTACCGGTCCCACGTAGGCGATCGGCGTCAGGGTCTCGGTAACGATGGCCTCGGTGAGCGATTTCGGAGTGTAGTGGGTGCCGGTCTCGCGCCGGTCGGAGCCGGTGGTGACGATGAACGCCCCGGCGGGATAGACCAACGGATAACCCCATGGATCGGTGCGCACCAGATGGACAAAGGGCTTGATGCGGTTACGAAGGCTGGTATCCCCATGGCAGGCGGCCAGCAGACGGTCGGCAAGGGTGTCGTCGACTGGCTTCGCCAGATCGTTGCACACTCGGCTGGCTGAGCTACCGGAGCGTTCCTGAAGCAATTCAGCTAGACGTTCGGCGCCGTCAAGGCGGGCGGATTCCAGTTCAGCCAACTTGACCCAGGGCTCCTTGGCATTCTTGGTGCCATCCAGCTCCAGCGTGACCTCGGCGGTTCGCTTGACGGTACGCTCCAGCAAGCCCTCATACACGTAGCCGATCTGTTCGACATCCAGTGCGCGGTAGGACAGTGTTCGGCCCTGGAACTGCTGAATGGCCTCAAGCAACAGCAGCACGGTGCGGTTGTCGATCGGCAGCGGCTTGGCCGTGTCAGTGCGCCAGTCGGAGCCCTTGGCGCGCCCCTCGAGGAAAGGAAAGCGATCCGGGTCGAACAGCGAGCCACCCAGCGCGGGCAGGCGCAGGTTCTCGTGTTCTATGCCTCCGAAAACGGCGCGGAAGATCGCCAGCAGGCGCGACCAGGCATCCCAGCGGCGCTCAAGGATCTCCTCGGATTCCTTGCGCAATTGCATGCGCAGGGTCGAGAGCGCGTAGTTGGCCTCGTAGCGTTCATCGCCGAGCAACAGCAAGCCACGCTCCTCAGCGGAGAGCAGAAACACCAGCCGCATCATCACCGTCAGTGCGGCCTCGTAGAGCACGGCCTCCTTCACGTCGCGCAGCAACTCGCGATCTCGGTCCTGGTCGGCCTTGTCGAGCGCCTGGATCAGCACTTCGACCGCGCGCCGCACCTGCTCACCTAGGGCGTCGGTGACTTCGTCCTGATACTTCAGCGAGCGGTCGAACAGTGCCGGCAGTTGCTCGGCTTCATCGACGAAGAAGCGACGAATGCCCAGCAGATGCACAAAGGCTTGCAGGGTGATGAGCTCCTGGCTCCAGATGCGAGCGTACCAGCTGGCGAAGGTGGTGACGGCGCCTACTGGGGCGTCGACCAGCATCCAGCGCTCGCCATTGGTCACCAGCCCGAGGCGGCAACCAATGGCGCGGCACAACTGAACCATGCGATCGGCCGGGGTGGCGGCCCATCCATCCTGCTTCAGGGTGGCATCGAGGTCGACGCGCTGGCCGTAGGTGTGGATGAGCATCAGCGGTTTGTTGGCCCGTTGCTCGTCAATGACGGCGAGATCTGGAGCAAGCATGACGCCATGCGCTGGCAGGGCGGCACTCAGGTTGGCCGCACACCAGTCGGCGCGCTTCAGCACGTCGCCTTTGCCATCCTCATCAAGTTCCAGCCCGCGCGCCAGCACCTCATCGATCCAGGCGGCGTGCAATTCGTCGAACTGCGGGTCGTCCGTCTCCTGCGCCTCACGCCATTCCTCGTAGGCCTGACGTAACCGCTTGCGCTTGGTTCCGTCGAGCTCTTCCAGGCCTTGGGGAAAGGCCTCCCTGAGAACGGGGACGGCGAGGAACGGGCCGGAAATCTCGATCAGCGCCAGCCAGTCGTGGTGCAGATCGTGATTGCTCATACCGCCCCCCCTTTCATGGCTGATTCGGGAACCAGGAAGACGACGGCGACCGGAAAGGTGCGATCATCAAGCTTGGCATAGCGGGCCTCAATGGCCTTGACCTCCTGGTTGCGCTCGGTCGGAATTCGCGCGAGGCGCGCCTCCAGCGCGGCGGTATCGCGCCTGAGCTGGGTTCTCTCGTCTTCTGTGAAGAGAGCCATCTGCTCTGGCTGCTGGTCCTTTCTCAATTCACTCTGGATAGCCTGCCCCAACTCATCAAGCACGGCGCCGATATCGTCCATCTCTCGTTGCTTGCGAGTCTGCAGCGTGTTAGCCAGAAACTTGAGTCGATCTTTAGAACGGGCATCAACCGCTTGGAGGATGGCGGGTCGAGTGCGATCGAAGCGCACCCGAAGGGCATCGAACAGCGAATCGTTCGCAGTGATGGGCTGCGCCTCGTCAAGCCACTGCTGGACACGCGTGACGCCCTCTTCGCGCCGGAACGACTGATCGCGCAGATAGCCGCCCGAGACGGTCAGTTCCTCGTGAAGGCGATGGTGGTTGCCACCGGTGATGACCAGCCGCGAGATGACGACCACAGCCGGACCCTCAATGCTGCCATCCGGCAATGTGCGCACGGTGACGCGATGGAGTTTCTTCACGTCATCCTGCGCCCAGACCTCGGCGCGCAACAGCCGCAGGCACATCTGCACCAGTCGATGATTCAGGTGGACCAACACGACATCGTCTCGCCCCTTGGCCACAGCGTGGTCGAAGGTGATCGGGCGTATCTGCTGGGTATGCGGGTGACGCAGGCCCTCCAGACAGCGCGCCCATGATCCCGAGAGGGGTGGCATCCTGAATGCGCTGCCTTGGGGTGCATCTGCGAGGGCGACGGGTTCCAACGGGGGGCGGCCCGCCAGCGCGAGACCAGTCTTCACCGCCATCTGGATGTGATCGGGCGTGAGGTGAAAATCCTGCTGGGTGGCGAGAAGTCGTTCATGGAGCTTGGCGACGCGCTCTTTCAGCTCGCGTTCGGCGCGCACGAAGCGCCTGGCCTTGGCAATCTTGGCCTCCGCGAGGCGGGTGTCCAGATCCTTCAGCGAGCCTTCGATGAGCCCGGACATCTGGGGCGCGATGACCGGATTGACGCTGCCCATGTCGGCGCGCATCGACTCTAGTTTGCGCAGCGCACGCAGAATGTCGTCACCATGGCCACCGACCGATGCATGGCTTTTGCCACCACCGTCGACGGGGTGCCAGATCAGCACCTCTTTCTCGCGTTGTCCGTGACGGTCGATACGCCCGTTGCGCTGCTCCATCACGTTGGGGTTGTAGGGGATCTCCAGGTGGATGAGGCAGTTACAGTGGTTCTGCAGGTCGATACCTTCGGAGGCTGCATCGGTGGCGAGCAGGATGCGGACGGGGGAATCCTTGGGAGATGCCTGGAAGGCTGCTTTGACGGGCTCACGCTCGTCCTGAGTGAGTCCTCCGTGGAGCAGGCCGAGTCGTTCGCCGCCGAAGCAATGGCTGGCGAGGATCTCGTGCATCCACTGGTGGGTGGTGCGGTATTCAGTAAACAGGATCACCCGGCGATCGTTCCAGTGGCCTTCCGGTTTCAGATTGGCTGAGAGCCAATCGAGGATGGCTCTGGCCTTGGAATCGGTCTGGTTCTTGGCGCGCTGAGCCCATTGCCTCAAGTCGGCCAGCATCTGTTGTTGCTCTCGCGTCAGCGGATGGGATCGGCGTGACGCCTCCTCGACGGCCTCCGATTGAGCATTCTCGACTTCCTGGTCGTTGGCGTAATCCTCGTCTGCTTTCAGGATGGCTCTGCGCAGGATGCGCTCGGCCATGGCGTCTTGTGCCTTGGGCTTGGGGCCATTCGACAGTGAAGCGATGTGTTTCTCGAGCGTGGATGCGAACGCGGCGGGTGACGAGAACAGGCGCTTCTTGAGCAGCTGGTTGACGAATGAAGTACCGAAGGTGCTGCCGGTCTTCTCCGCGTCCTTTTCGCGGCTGGCACAGTAATCGTTCAGCTTCTGGTGGATATCCCGTTCCTCATCCGTGTAAGGGACCGCCAACGCCTGCAGCTTGCGCTGGGCATACAGCGGTTTGCCGTCGGCATCCACGAGATCGCTCTTCAAGCGACGGATCATCACCTGGCTCAACTGCTTCTCGTCGGGGAGGATATTCCGGGCGAAGCGCTGGTCGTCCAGCAACTCCAGCAGTGAGGTGAACGACTCGGTGTAGCCATTGTGTGGCGTCGCGGTCAGGAAAAGGCGATGCTGGAAATGCGGACTGATCGCGCGGATGAAGCGCGTCCGCTGACTCTCAAGGGCGTAGTGAGCACCGGCGGCGGGGGCGATATTGTGCGCTTCGTCGACGACCAGTAGATCAAATTTTCGCGGATGGTCGGCATGGGGCGGCAGGACGTCGCGCATAGCGCGTAGCCCCTCGCCACTCTTTACCCAGTCCATTGAGGCGATGAGGCGCGGATGAGATGTCCACGGGTTGGCGTGGATGCCGCGTTCGCGCCGCAATTGCTTGATGTAGGCAGTGTCGACCACACGGAATTCAAGGCCGAACTTCTCCAGCATCTCGACACGCCACTTCTCCTGGAGCGAAGCGGGGCAGATGATCAAGACAGTGCGGGCGCGGTGCCGGAGTAGCATCTCCTGGATGACCAGCCCCGCTTCGATGGTCTTGCCCAAGCCGACGTCGTCGGCGATGAGCAGGTTGACGCGGGCCATGTCGATGGCGCGCACCAGAGGATCAAGCTGGAAGTCTTCGATGCTGACGCCACTGCGGAAAGGTGCCTGCAAGAATCCTCGATCTGCATTGGTGGCGGCGCCCCATCGCACTGCATCTAAGAAAGATTCGAGTGTAATCGAGTCATCCTGCCCAGAAATGGCGGGTAACCCCGCCCTCTCAATTACATGAGCACCTGGCTCTATATCCCAGACTACCTCAAGTGACTCTCCAAGGCCGTCCTCGTCAATTGAGTCGAGTGATACAAGATACTTGCCGTGGCTTGACGGGCTTTGCTTGGTATTCTTTACGGCGTACGCGCCTGCGGCATCTCGAACCTCATGATGCCCGGAAAATGAGGATACGGAAATATCAGATACAATCCACTGGCGCGTTCTAACTTCGACCAATTGCCCAGGCTCAGGCACTCCAAAAATGTGATGGCCTTTTCCATCTTCCTTAGTCTGCATGTCGATCCCTTGAAGTATCTTTTTTTATTTGGTCTCTAAGCCAGCCCACATTCAACCAAATGCCCCCTGATACTTCGAGCGATAGCCCGCCCCAAGCCAACGGGAACCGCGTTCCCGATGAGCCGACCAAGAACTCTGAAGTTGATATCATCGCGATTTCTCACGAATTTATAATCCTTGGGAAAACTCTGAATAATAGCTGCTTCTCGCAGTGAAATAGCCCGATGCTGACCCTCATCTGGGTGGCCGAATCGACCATTTCCGAAACCGTAGCACTGGGTCGTCATAGTTGGGGCGGGCTTATCCCATTCCATCCTTCCGTAAACACTGGGAAAGCTTTTCCCTTGTTCCGTTTTGTGACAATCCGCGACCAAGCTCTTGGGCCAATCACGCCAAGTCCCACCTGGACGAGACGCTTTTATTCGTTTGAGATTCAGCGGGGTTAAGGTAGCCGCAACATGCATCGGATCTCTTGGCGACGCCTCACCAGCCTGCAATGGCATGAGTCGCCCAATAGCCTGACGAAGAGTTTTAGGAATGGGATGCGTAGGCTCTTCCAGACAAATCTCGCCATGCCGCGAAGCAAGCATAACTAAGCGCTTTCTCGTCTGAGGAACACCATAATAAGTACTATCGACTACTTTGAACCAAGTTTTATAACCAAGCCCTTCCAAAGTCGCCACAAAATCTAGAAACACCTCATGACGAATCAATTTAGGTACGTTTTCCATAGTGATGACATCGGGCTTTGCGCCTTTTGCCAACCGAGCGAACTCATAAAGCAAGCTCCACTTGCCGTCGCGCTTCTCATCGTAGCGCTGCGCGTATGAAGAAAACGGCTGACACGGCGCGCAGCCGGCCAGAATCCTCACACTAGCCTCCTGATACAGAGCGAGGAGCTCTTTTGGCTTCACGGACGCGATATCTGCCTCAATAAACCTAGCATTGTTGTTGGCCTCGTATGGATACCTACAGGCCGGGTCCATATCAATACCGGCAACGACCGGCAGACCTTCTTTCACAAAGCCATGCGTTAACCCACCTGCACCACAAAAAAGATCGACACAGGCCAACTTTTCCATCCGTTTCCCACTTCGCATGTTTTCGTATCTTAAGGTTATGATGCTCTAACGCGCCCCCCGAGCATGACTCGCGCTTTATTGCGCTTGTATCTTACTGAATACAAACAAAAAATAACAAGCCGCCGAGGGGCATGGCCACCCGACAGCGACCATCTAATTAGCATAAGTTGTGGTTTTGCAAGCTTCGCAGCAGCCTCGTGTCCCTAGGATACAGACTATTCCAAAGCCAGAACAGCGGGCACCCAACTACTCTCCCCGATAGCCTAGGGCCGCCCTCACCTCACAAATCCGGAGGTCGCAAATGTGCAAAGTCGACCCGGCTGCGTAATTGAGCTATGGGACTCGCCCTACTTGAGGCGGGTACGCCCCTTGAATGCGCTACCAACAAAGGGATATATAGATATACACGATCAACTTTATCTATGCTATCGCTAGGCTGTCCAGTTGCCTGGCGCCGGGCCTATTTCAATCTTATCCGCATGCGTGATGACAAAGACAACAGGGCACTGATTCTCGAATGGCATCACGACCTCGCGGTAGGCCCGCACGGTGGCAGAATTAGGCGCGCTCGTCTGCTTTGATCGTCCAAAGGACGAAGTCCAGCTCAGGTATCAGGCGCCTATACATCTTGATGTACTCAATGTCTCTGGTCTCGCTCTCACCTACTCTGGGAACATCGACCAGAGTGATGCCACCCCGCTCAGGATCACCGATCACCTGCGTGTACATGCCAAACGTGCTGTTGGTATGCCTTCTGGAGAGCACCCAGGCCTGCTGAGCGCAGTCAGGTGGAGCGCAAGACGGAGCAGATCATGAAAACAGAAGTCGAGGCAGGCGATGGCCCCAAGCGATAACTAGGCACCATACTAGGCAGGAATCAGGTAATCCGAGGTGTCTGCACATGCTCCCAGCTTGGGGTGACACCATAACCCTTTGATTTAATTGGTGCCCGGGGCCGGACTTGAACCGGCACGTCCCGAAGGACAAGGGATTTTAAGTCCCATGCGTCTACCAATTTCGCCACCCGGGCCGGGTGAGGCAGGTGCCGACGGTGTCGGCGTGGTACACGGCTTCAAAACACAGCGAAGCCGGGAAAAGAAGATGGAGGCGCGGGTCGGAATCGAACCGGCGTTTACGGAGTTGCAGTCCGCTGCATAACCACTCTGCCACCGCGCCTGAAACAAAAAACCCCGGTGATCCCGAGGCTGGCAATCTGGAGCGGGAAACGAGATTCGAACTCGCGACCCCAACCTTGGCAAGGTTGTGCTCTACCACTGAGCTATTCCCGCTTGATCTGTCTGCTGCCCGACATGAACCCGCTGCAGCGGCGAGGATTCTACCGCAGGCTACCCTGCTGTCAAGCCAACATTACACCTGTGGTGGCTGACCGCACAAACTTTGGCCACTTCCTCGGACCACTTCAGCCCTTGTGGCGCTTTGGCCACAACTGCGGCCATGCGGCACGCAGATAACTCATCATCGACCACAGCGTCAGCGCCATGGCAATGTACAGCAGGCTGTAGGAGAACCACAGGAACGGCGTCATCAGCAACTCGCCTGCCTTGGTCTTGCCCGGGGTCTGTACCAGCAAGGCAGTAATGGCGGCAATCTGCACCACCGTCTTCACCTTGCCCAGCCAGCTCACTGACACCTTGGCACGCGCGCCGATCTCCGCCATCCATTCTCGTAGTGCCGACACCGCAATCTCGCGGGAGATGATCACCACCGCCGGTATCGCAATCCAGGCCGTGGCGTGATTCTGCACCAGCAGCACCAGGGCGGCAGCCACCATCAGTTTGTCTGCCACCGGGTCCAGAAAGGCACCAAAGCGGCTGGTCAGCTGCATGCGCCGGGCCAGATAGCCATCCAGGATGTCCGTAATCCCCGCAGCAACAAAGATGGCCGCGGCAATCCACGCGCTCCAGTCTCCCGGCATATAAAAGGCCAGCATGAATACCGGGATGGAAGCCAACCGCGCCAGGGTCATGATATTGGGCAGGTTCAGGCTGGGTGGCGCCGGGTTTGGATTATCAGGCATGCAATTAACAGCTCCTCGCAACAAGCCACAGAGTATACCCGCATCCGGGTCACTCATGCAGCCACGCATATATGGCTTCTGCCATCGCACGGCTGATACCCGGTGCGCCCGCGAGAGATTCCACCGAGGCATTGCGCAGCTGTTGCAAGCCGCCGAAATGGTTCAGCAACTGCTGTCGACGCTTCGGGCCAACACCCGGAATTTCTTCCAGCGTGGAGGCGCTGCGTTGTTTGCCACGCCGGGCGCGGTGCCCGGTGATGGCAAAACGGTGCGCCTCATCGCGCACCTGCTGCAGCAGATGCAGGGCCGGATCATCGGCTGCGGGCGTCAGCACCACGCCACCGGGGCGATGCAGCTCCTCCAGCCCGGCACGCCGGGACGGTCCTTTGCTGATGCCCATCATCGGCATATCGCCCAGGCCGATGGCGCTCAGCGCTTCATGCACGTAGCGCAACTGCCCCTTGCCGCCGTCGATCAGCAACAGGTCCGGCAACGGCTTGCCCTCCTTGCTGACCCGGGCGTAGCGCCGCGTGACCGCCTCCACCAACGCAGCATAGTCATCGCCGCCCTGCGCCGGCGAAACATTGAAGCGGCGATAATCGCCCTTTATGGCGCCCTCAGGGCCGAATACCACACAGGAGGCCACCGCTTTTTCGCCACCGGTATGGCTGATATCGAAGCACTCGATGCGTGCGGGGGGCTGCGGCTGCCCCAGCAGTTGCGCCAGTGCGCTGTAACGCTTGCTGATATTGTCCCGGCTGGCGAGCTTGGCGGTCAGTGTCTGTAATGCGTTTTCGCGGGCCAGCTTCACCCAGGCCTGGCGCTCGCCGCGGACCGAGGTGGCAAAGCGCACCTTGCGGCCGCGAGCGGTCCTCAGCGCCTCGCCGAGCACGTCCAGACCCTCGACCTTGCGATCCAGAATAATTTCCGCTGGCAGCGCCTGGTCGCCGTTATCGCCCAGATAGTACTGGCCGAGAAAAGCCTCGAGAATATCGGCTTCTTCGTCTTCTGCACGAATGCGAGGCGTGTAGCTGTGGTGGCCCAGCACACGACCCTGGCGCACTACCAACACCTCCACCACCGCCAGGCCATGGCGGCATTCCACCACCAGCACATCCACGTCGCCGCGCTGGGTATCCACGTATTGTTTTTGCTGCACCAACCGAATGGCTGCAATCTGATCCCGCAACTCTGCCGCGCGCTCGAAATCCAGCGCTTCGGCCGCGGCGGTCATGCGCGCTTCCAGCGCGGCAGAAACCTGATCATCCTTGCCTTCCAGAAAATCCATCGCCAGTTGCACCTGACGGGCGTAATCGGCTTCGCTCACCAGTCCGACACAGGGCGCCGTGCAGCGCTTGATCTGATGCTGCAGGCAGGGACGTGTGCGGTTGCGGAAGTAACTGTCGCGGCAATTACGTAACTGGAAGACTTTTTCCACGGTGCTCAATGCTTCGCGCACGCTCGAGCCGCTCGGGTAAGGGCCGAAGTAGCGGCTTGCCTCACGTCGTTTGCCACGATGAAAGCCGACCCGCGGAAAAGTCTGCTCTACGGTAATGCGGATGTAGGGATAGGATTTGTCGTCGCGAAGCAGGATGTTGTAGGGCGGGCGGTATTCCTTGATCTGCGCCTGCTCCAGCAACAGCGCCTCGGTCTCGTCATTGGTCACGGTTGTCTGGACCGCCGCCACCCGCGCCACCATGGCCCGGGTCTTGATGGCCTCGACATTTTTCTGGAAGTAGCTGTTCAGGCGGGCCCGCAGATCCCGCGCCTTGCCCACATACAGCACGCGGCCGTCGGCATCCATCATGCGATAGACGCCCGGGCGACGGCTGCAATCACGCAGGAACGCAACAGCATCGAAGCGGCTCACTGACGTCGTGTCAGCACCGGATTCACTTTTCATGTTTGGTCACTTCGGGCTAGCTGGCCGCGAGTTCGGTTTCCAGCATGCTGTGTCGTACTGCCACCAGCGTCATTTCGACATCGCTGGTGATACCCAGTTTGTCGAAGATCCGGTAGCGGTAGGTATTGACCGTTTTCGGCGATAAACAGAGTTTATCGGAAATATCCTGCACCTTGTGGCAGTTGACGATCATCATCATGATTTGCAGCTCACGCTCGGAAAGCAATTCGAACGGGGTCGCTTCCGGCTTGTAGGGCTTCAGCGCCATGGCCTGGGCAATGTGCGGGCTGATATAGCGCTGGCCCACATGCACCACCCGGATAGCCCGAAGCATCTCCTCGCAATCCGCGCCCTTGGTGATATACCCCACTGCACCAGCCTTCAGCAGCCGGGAGGGGAATGGCTCCTCCTCGCACACGGTTACCGCGATGACCCGGATGGCATCGTTGGCCCGTACCATCTTGCGCGTTGCTTCCATGCCTCCCATGCCGGGCATCTTGACGTCCATGAGCACCACATCCGGTTCCAGCTCCTTTGCCAGACGCACCGCTTCTTCGCCGCTGTCCGCCTGGGCAACAACCCGGATGCCCTCGACATCATCCAGCATCCGCGAGATGCCTGTACGTACCAGATCGTGGTCATCGACCACCATTACCTTGATCATGGAGTTCTCCCTCAATACGGTGTTGTCATTCCCTGACGTGTCATACCTTGGCGTGCCGTGCTTCCGGCTGGGTATTCATGGCTGAGTGTTCATGGCTGAGTATTGCGCCGCCCCGACTCAGATGCTGCCTTCTGGCCCCAAGCATACCCCAGGGCCACAGCCAGCAGCCATAGTGGCACCGAGACACCAATACAGAGCAATGCCATGCCCGGCATACCCGCCTGCCACAGGGTCATGCTTTCCAGGCTGAATAGCGAGAAGCTGGTAAAGCCGCCCAGCAGGCCTGTCATCACGAACTGATCGCGCAGCGCATGACGACCGCTCCAGGCGGCGGCATACAAACCAATCAGCAGTGAACCGATCACATTGATGATCAGCAGCATCACCCAGGGCCAGATAGCCGTCTCGTTGTGATGCATGTTTGCCAGGCTCAGGCCACAGCGGGCACCTGCTCCCAGTGCCCCGCCGGCAAAGACCACAGCGTAGCGTTGCCATGTGGGGGTATCACGGCGGGTCACGCGCCACCTCCCAGGCCCGTCAGCAGTGCCCCTGTGCCCAGGAAGCCAACCACTGTCGCCACCAGGCACCCGCCGACAGACACCGCAAGATTGATGGCAGCCGCTCCGGGGCCATGCTCTCGAAACAGTAGCAAGGTGTGCAGGCTGAAGGAGGACACGGTGGTCAGGCTGCCCAGCAGCCCCACCAGTAACAGCCACCACAGCGCACTGCCCCAGGCTGCCGGCATGCTGTTGATCACCGCCAGTACCGCTCCAGCGAGCAATGCCCCGCCGATGTTCGCCGTCCAGATGCCCCAGGGCCAGAGCGTGCCCCACTGGCGACCCGCGTATGTGACCAGCGCAAGACGCGCCATTGCGCCGATCCCGCCGCCCAGCAGTACCAGCAGCAGATACGACGCAGCGGACCATCCCCCGGAACTGATCACAGGTATTGCTCACTGCATTGCAGCGGCTCGCCGCTGCGGTACCGGTCACGCAACCACATCACCCACGTTCTCACCGCCAGAATATGCGGATCATCCGCGCGTTGCCGGGGATACACAAGATAGAAGGCGTCGGCGGCCATCTCGGGGCCGAACGGCTGAACGAGACGGCCACTGGCGAGTTCGTCGGCGACCAGCGCCTGACTCATCAGCGCCACACCCTGCCCCGCCAGCACGGCAGCAATGGCATGGGTTTCATCAGAAAACGCCAGCCCGGCGTTGCTATCCATCTGCGCCAGCGCCGCGGGAAAGGCCTCCCCGCTCTCGGCCCGCAGCAGCTTCAGCCATTCGCTCCACCCCGCCGGCACGCTCTGGGCGTTGCGTGGCGCGAAATGAATCAGGGGTACACGAGCCAGGCCGGCAGGGTCCCGGAGACCCAGCGCCGGGCTGCAGACTGGCACGAAGACGTTATCAAACAACTTCTCTGCCACCAGCGCCGGCCACTCGCCACTGCCATAGCGAATCGCCATGTCGGTGGTGACGCCATCCAGCGACACCGGCTCATGGGTGGCATGGATGCTCAGGTCGAGCGTGGGATGCTGGTCTCGCAGCACACAGACCCAGGGCAGCAGCCAGCGCATCGCCACCGCCGGGGTGGTCGACAGTGTCACCGCCTGCCGTGTGGTCGGTGCACGCAGACGCGTCACCACCGCCGCCATGTTATCCAGCGCCTCGGTCAGCACCGGCAGCAGCAGACTGCCTTCACGGGTCAGCAGCAGCTGACGCGGCTTGCGGACAAACAAGGCCACGCCGAGGGATTCTTCAAGCTGGCGTACCTGATGGCTGATGGCGGTCGCCGAGACCGACAGCTCCTGCGCAGCCCGCTTGGCGCTGAGGTGTCGCGCTGCCGCTTCAAACGCACGCAGGGCCGCCAGTGACGGCAGGCGACGTGGCACCACGGGCGCACCGTGCATGGATGAGTTATTTTTTGTCATAGCGTGCAATATTCATCGTTTGTCGGCCCTCTCCAGATTCATGGATGATCTGTGCACATGCATGGCAGTGTCAAATCCCCCACCATCTGCTCAACACGGAGAAGCCCCATGACCCGCATTCTGCATCTGGACGCCAGCGCCCGCCCCGGCCGCGCCGGCATCGACGTTCACGGCTCCCACACCCGCCGCCTGACCGACCACTTTGTCTCGCGCTGGCATGCCGCCCGCCCCGACGACGAGGTCATTTATCGTGACGTTGGCATTACCCCGCCAACGCCGGTCAGCCATGCCTGGATTGAAGCGGCGTTTGCCCCGGAAGAGGCCTGGCAGCCCTGGATGGTGGACACACTGGCGGAGAGTGACGCCTTGATCGATGAACTGGTGGCCGCGGATATTCTGGTGCTCGGCGTGCCCTTGTACAACTTCAGCGCACCGTCCGGTTTCAAGGCCTGGATTGATAATGTGATTCGTCAGGGCCGCACGGTGGTCATCGACCCGGGTAATCCAGACGCGCCTTTCTCGCCATTGCTGAGCGACCGCCCGCGTGTTGCGGTACTCATCTCGTCACGCGGCGGGCATGGCATGGAGCCCGGCGGCCCCTATGCCCATATGAACCACCTCGAACCCAGCGTGCGCACCGCGCTGGAATTCATCGGTATCAGTGACCTGCGTACCGTGGCGGTGGAGCATCAGGAGGATGGGGGTGAGCTACTGGCCGCCTCGGTAAATGCCGCCCTGCAACGCACGGAGGCGATCGCGGATACGCTGCTCCAGACGTTTCCGGCCGCGGCACTCAGCGCGATACCACAATATCGTTGAGCCACTGGTCCAGGCGCCACTGATGACGGCGGGCATCGGCATCGTTGATGATCGCCGCCACGGCCCAGGTGGTGCCACGCTGGTCACGCAGGTAACCGGCCACCGCCCGCACATCGCGCAGGCTGCCGGTCTTGATATGACCGTGACCGGCAATGTCGCGGCCGCGCGTGCGCATGCTGCCATCAATGCCGGTCAACGGCAGGCTGCTGGCAAATTCCGCCGCCCAGGGACTGCGCCACGCCTGCGCCAGCAAGACGGTCAACTGCTGTGGGCTCACACGCTCGCTGCGCGACAGCCCTGATCCGTTGTCCACGATGATGCTGTCGACATCCAGGCCTTTATGGGCCAGCCATTCCCGCATCACGCGCCGGGCGGCCATCAGGTCATCGCTGTCACCTGCCTGGCGATACTGGGCCCCCAGGGTCAGGAACAGCTGCTGGGTCATGACGTTATTGCTGTGCTTGTTGATGTCGCGAATCACCGTCACCAGATCGGCGGAGGTCGTTGCCGCTACCAGGCGGCTGCCGGCAGGTAGCTGCCCGGTGCGGTAAACGCCGCTGATCTCACCGCCCAGCCCCCGCCAGATATGACGCACGGTCGCGGCTGTGTGTTCATCTGCGGCCCCCAACACGTGATGGCGCCGCACGCCGCACCCCTCAGGCAGCACACCGTCCAGTGGAATCTGCCACTCTCCGGCATCATTCTGGCGTGGCAGACCAATCAGGGCACCGGAGCGCGGGCAGCGCGCCATCGGTGCGTCATCCGTCTCCGGGCGGGCCAGGGGCGGCCCGACACGCAGGTTATCCACCAGCGTGACGCCGGGCAGCGCGGGGGTCATGGCGGTGCGGATGACGCCTGCGTCCGCCTCCGCCCGCACCTGTACCAGATTCAGCTGGGACAGCAGCGGATGCGGCAATGCCAGATACGGGGCGTGGGGGTTGTCACCATCGTCGTCAAAGCCGGGCCAGACATCGGGCAGGCGCAGGTAGCTGCCATCCAGCACCAGATCACCCTGTATCTGGCGAATGCCCTGCCCGCGCAGCGCGTCCAGCATGCTCCAGAGCCTCTCCCTGCTCAGCGACGGGTCGCCGCCGGAGACCAGATACAGATTGCCGTGCAGCACGTCGCCCGCCTGATGGCCGTCGGTATAGAGCCAGGTGTTCCAGCGGAACGCCGGCCCGAGCAGGTCCAGCGCCGCGTAGGTGGTAATGAGCTTCATCACGGAAGCGGGATTGAGTGCCTCATCGGCGCGCTGGAGCCGGGGCTTGCCCGGGCCGTTCAGCGGGATCGCGGCGAACGCCACGACCGGGTCTGTCGGCGGTGCGGCCGGGGCAGTCGCGCAGCCGCCGAGGACCGCAAAGGCGCAGAGCAGGCCTGCGATCAATGCCCCACAAAAAAACCCCGCCATACGGCGGGGTCTTGTATTGGCGGAGAGGGTGGGATTCGAACCCACGGAGGACGCAAATCCTCGACGGTTTTCAAGACCGTTGCATTCGACCACTCTGCCACCTCTCCCTCCGTCTGTTTTCCGACGGAAGACGGCATGATAGCGTTGCCGGCGAGAGAGTCAACTATCACTTGATTTTCCCGCCCCTGTTTCTATCATCCGGGCTAAGATAGTGACGTGTATAGTGGCATGTATAGACACATGTTTTGCCACAGGTTTTACCAAGGGGACACTGCACAATGGATAACGAATACCGCTACACGAACCGTGCCGGCACACCCGCCGTCGCCGGGGAACAGGCCGCCCAGGTACTGCGCAACACCTACGGCCTGCTGGCCATGTCACTGGCGGTCTCCGCCGCCGCTGGCTGGTTTGCCATGGCCAACAACGTCGGTTTCATCAATCCGTTCGTGGTGATCGGCGTCTATTTTGCTCTGCTGTTCGTAAACGCCAAGCTGGAAAACAGTGCCTGGGGCATCCTCAGCGTGTTCGGCATTACCGGATGGCTCGGGTTTACCACCGGCCCGATCATTGCGTTCTACGCCAACCTGCCCGGTGGCATGGCGGTGGTGAATACCGCGCTCAGCATGACCGCCGTGGTGTTCATGTCCATGTCCGCCATCGCGCTGGTCACCCGCAAGGATTTCAGTTTCATGGGCAGCTTCCTGATGGTCGGCCTGATCATCGCGTTTGTCTGTGCCATCGTTACGCTGTTTGTGGACATGCCGGTCCTGCGTCTGGCGGTATCCGCCATGTTCGCCCTGCTCTCTTCGCTGCTGATTCTGTGGCAGACCAGCGCCATCATTCACGGCGGCGAAACCAACTATATCCGTGCCACCGTGGTGCTGTTCGTCTCGATCTACAATCTGTTCCTGTCCCTGCTGCACCTGCTCACCGCGCTCAGCGGCGATGACTGATGCGCTACAGCCTGCTGGTAACCGCCGGGCCTGAGAGCCCGGCGGCGGCCTCGGCCCTGCATATGGCCAAAGCATTGCTGGCCCGGGACCACGCGCTTTTTCGCATTTTCTTCTATCGTCAGGGCGTGCACCTTGCCAGCGCCGACAATCGCGTCGCCGCAGACAACACCGACATCTGCGCCCAATGGCGCGCATTCTTGCGTGAACAGGAGGTTGAGGCCGTGGTCTGTGTTGGCGCTGCCCAGCGTCGTGGTCTCGACAGCGATAAACTGGCGGCCGGTTTCAGTCTCGCCGGGCTCGGCCTGTGGGCCGAGGCCGTGGCAGTCAGTGACCGTGTGCTGAGTTTCGGAGCCTGAGCGATGAATCTTCTGATTGCCCGCAGCGCCCCGGCCAGGGATACGGCTGTCCGGGATCTGGCAGATATGGCGCTGACCCTGGCGGCTTTTGCCCAGCCGGTGACCGTGCTGTTCAGCGGTGCCGGGGTGCTGAGCCTGCTTCAGGACCAGCATGGCGATTCGGAACTGGTGGAGCAGCTGCGCAATCTGCCCGACTTCGATATTCGCTGTGTGGCCGAGGCGCAGGCCATGACCGACCAACTCGGCAGTGACGCCCCCCTGATTCCTGTAACACCACTCTCCGTCTCCGAGGTGCAGGCACTGATGCATCAGGCAACACAGGTCTGGGGCTGGTGATGCTGCACCTTGTTGCTTTCCCACCCGCGCGCAGCGATCTGCTGCGCAGTTTGCAGCACAGTGTGCAGCCCGGTGATCAGGTGGTCTTTATTGAGGAAGGGGTGCTGTTCTGTGCTGACACGCCGGACAGCCAGGCCGCGCTGGCGTTACTGGCTGGAGCGGATCTTCACTGTCTGGCGGATGACGCCACAGACTCAGTCACTAACCCTGTCACACACACTGCGGCACTGGTCAGCTGGGACGACATCGCGGCACTGACCGAAACCCATGCGCCCTGTCTGAGCTGGTATTGACCTGAGTGAGAGCGTCCTCACTCAGGTCAATTATGCCGTCCCGGCGCCAAACCAGCTGTAGCGGGGATAAAGGCCGACCACATCACCAATGATGATCAGGGTCGGCGCGACGGGCTGCGCGGCAGCCGCCTGCGCGGGCAGATTTTCCAGGGTGCCAATCACCACCTGCTGATCAGCCTGGGTGCCCTGGGAAATCATGGCCGCCGGCGTTGCCGGGTCACGCCCGGCCAGAATCAGGCCCGCGCTGATATCCGGCAGGCTCACCAGCCCCATGTAGAAAACCAGTGTCTCGCCCGGTGTCAGAAAATCCTTCCAGGGCAGGTTCAGCTCGCCGTTTTCCTTGCGGTGGCCGGTGACAAAACGCACTGACTGGGCATGATCGCGATGTGTCAGGGGAATGCCCGCGTAAGCCGCACAACCCGCCGCCGCCGTCACGCCCGGCACCACCTGAAAATTGATGCCCGCTGCAACAACGCTTTCCAGCTCTTCGCCGCCACGCCCGAAAATAAACGGGTCGCCGCCTTTCAGGCGGCAGACTTTCTTGCCTTCGCTGGCATAACGCACCAGCAACTGATTGATCTGGTCCTGCGGCAGCACATGCTCGGAGCGTTTCTTGCCGACATACACCAGTTCTGCATCGCGCCGGGCCAGTTCCAGCACCCCCGGCGATACCAGCCGGTCGTACAGGACGATATCGGCTTTCTGCAACAGACGCAGGGCACGAAACGTCAGCAGGTCTGGATCACCGGGACCAGCGCCTACCAGATACACCTCACCCTGGGTCAGACGCTCCGCATCAGCGTCCTCGATGGCCTGATCCAGCATGTCACCGGCTTGTGTGGTTTGCCCGGCAAGCGTCTTTTCGGCCACCGGGCCATCGATAATTTTTTCCCAGAACAGACGACGCGCAGAAATATTCGGCAGCTTCTCTGCCAAACGCTGACGACGGCTGCCCATCAAGGCGGCCAGCTGCCCCCATCGTGCGGGCAGCATGGATTCGATACGGCTGCGCACCCAGCGCGCCGCCACCGGCGCTGCGCCACCGGAGGTGATGCTGATCAGTAGCGGATAACGGTCAACGATGGCAGGAAAAATAAAGGTACACAGCGGCGGATTGTCCACCACATTGACCGGGATGCCGCGCGCCTGGGCGGCCTCGGAAACGTGGCGATTGACGGCTTCATCATCGGTTGCTGCGAGCGCCAGCAGCACGCCATCAAGCTGCGTTTCCGCAAAGCGCTGATGCAATGTCTCGCCGCCGCTCTCTTCCACCAGCGCGACCAGCTCGGGCACGACCTCCGGTGATACCAGGCGCAGGCGCGCACCGGCACGCACCAGCAGCCGTGCCTTGCGCAGGGCGATCTCACCGCCGCCCACCAGCAGCACGGTCTGATCCTTGATGCGCCAGGAGACCGGCAGGTAATCCATATCAGCCTCCGAGGCGTTCCCGCCCACCCATGAATGGTCTGAGCACATTCGGGATGGTAACGCTGCCATCCTCGTTCTGGTTGTTTTCCAGAATCGCGACCAGCGTCCGGCCCACAGCCAGGCCTGAGCCGTTGATGGTATGCAGCAGTTCTGGCTTGCCGGTTTCCGGATTGCGCCAGCGTGCCTGCATGCGCCGCGCCTGATAATCGCGGAAGTTGGAGCAGGAGGAAATCTCGCGGTAGGAGTCCTGGCTCGGCAGCCACACTTCCAGGTCATAGGTCTTGCTGGCTGAAAAACCGAGATCGCCGCCGCACAGGATGACTTTGCGATAGGGTAATTCCAGTGCCTGCAACACCGCCTCGGCATGGCCGGTCAGCGCCTCCAGTGCCGCATCGGATTCCGTCGGTTGCACCAGCTGCACCAGCTCCACTTTCTCGAACTGGTGCTGGCGAATCATGCCGCGGGTGTCGCGCCCGGCACTGCCTGCTTCACTGCGAAAACACGGTGTGTGACACACATGCTTGAGCGGCAACGCCGCGGCGTCGACGATCTCATCCGCATACAGATTCGTGACCGGTACTTCTGCCGTGGGGATCAGATACAGCTCGCGGTCGCCGGCAATGCGGAACAGGTCCTCGGCAAATTTCGGCAGCTGTCCGGTACCGCGCAAGGCGTCCGGGCCCACCAGATACGGCACATAGGTTTCCACATAGCCATGCTCACCCGCATGCAGGGTCAGCATGAAATCGATCAGCGCCCGGTGCAGCCGTGCAAGGCCGCCGGTCATCACCGCAAAACGGCTCCCGGACAGTTTCGCTGCGCGCTCGAAGTCCAGACGGCCGTTGCTCAGCTGTTCGGCGACATCAACATGATCCCGCGGTGTAAAACTGAAACGGCGCGGTGTGCCCCACCGTGCAATTTCCACGTTGTCCGCCTCGTCATTGCCGGGCGGCACCTCGTCATGTGGCACGTTGGGCACGCTCATCAGCAGATCGCGCAAGGTATCGCCGACAGACGCAGCGCGCTCGGTCTCTCTGGCCAGCTGCGCATCGATATCGGCCAGCGTGTCTGCCACCCGCGCTTTCGCGTCGTCCACGCTCATGCCGGATTTGATCAGTACACCCACTTCTTTTGCGGCACGATTGCGGTCCGCCTGCAACGCCTGGGAACGCATATCAGCGTCCTTGCGCTCAGCGTCCAGCGCCTGAAAGGCGGCCAAGTCGAGGTCGTGGCCGCGTTTGGCCAGTTTGGTCCTGATCTCTTCGCCTGCCTTGCGCAGGTCACGGATATCCAGCATTGCTCAGTCAGCCCAGCGGTTGCGTATCAAGTTGCGTGTATAAGGAAGGCGGTCATTATCGGGGACAAGCGCGCTTGATGCCAGTTCAGCGATGTCGGTTCAGCGATGCCAGTCGCTGTCGTCGTCACGCTGCCGCAAGCTGGCCAGCTTTTCGGCGATGCGAATCTCCAGGCCACGGGGGGCCGGCGTGTAGAAGGTGGTATCCGGGACGGATGTAGGGAAATAGTTCTCGCCCGCCACATAGGCGTCGGGGAAATCATGCGCGTAACGATAGTCAGCCCCGTGGCCTTCCTGCTTCATCAGCTTGGTCGGCGCATTGCGCAGGTGCATCGGCACTTCATCGGTGGGATGGGTTTCCACAAAGCGCCGGGCGCTGTTGTAGGCCTTGTAGACCGCATTGCTCTTCGCGGCGACGGCCAGGTAAACCAGCGCCTGGGCAATGGCCAGTTCGCCCTCCGGCGAACCCAGACGCTCCTGCACTTCCCAGGCATCCAGCGCCAGCCGCAAGGCGCGTGGATCGGCGTTGCCGATGTCCTCGCTGGCCATCCGTACCACACGGCGGGCGATGTACAAGGGGTCAGCGCCGCCGTCGAGCATGCGGGCAAACCAGTAAAGCGTGGCGTCCGGATCAGAGCCCCGGACTGATTTATGCAAGGCGCTGATCTGGTCGTAGAAGATATCGCCGCCCTTGTCGAAGCGGCGCAGGCTGTCGCGGAACAGCTCACGCAGCAGATCAGGCGAGATGTCTGCGGTGTCGCCCTCCCCGGCTTCACCCCGAGCCAGATCCGCCGCAACCTCGAGCAAATTGAGCAGCCGCCGCGCGTCGCCATCCACCTGGTCCAGCAGCGCCTCGCGGGCCTCCTCGCCCAGGGTGACATCGGCCATCACCGCATGCCGCAATGCGCTGTCCAGCAGGCGAGCCAGATCCTCGCGCTGCAAGGACTGCAAGCGATAGACCCGAGCACGGGACAGCAAGGCGTTGTTCAGTTCGAAGGAGGGATTTTCCGTGGTGGCACCGATAAAGATCACGGTGCCATCTTCCACATGGGGCAAGAACGCATCCTGCTGGGACTTGTTGAAGCGATGCACCTCATCAACAAACAGCACGGTGCGCTGCCCGGCACCCAGACGCTCGCGAGCCCGTTCCACCTCGGCACGGATATCCTTTACGCCAGCGAGCACCGCCGACATGGTGACAAAGGTTGCGCTGACATGGCGGGCCAGAAGCAGTGCCAGGGTGGTCTTGCCGGTGCCCGGCGGGCCCCAGAGAATCATGGAATGCAGCTGGCCCTGCTCAAGGGCGCGGCGCAGCGGCTTGCCCTGCCCGACCAGGTGTTGCTGGCCGACATACTCATCCAGGCTGGCGGGTCGCAGGCGTGCGGCCAGGGGCTGATGCCCCTGGTCGGCGGGTGCGGCAAACAGATCGCTCACAGCTCGCTGATCACATCCGCGCCGTCAGGGATTTCAAAACGAAAACGGGCGGGATCGATGGACTGGTTCATGCGTACATTGCTGAACTCGATGGTGGTCTGCTGGCCCAGCGCATCTTCCAGCCGCATGCCCTGGGGCTGGTTACCGGCGAAGGTGACTTCCAGGACCTCGAACAACTGGCCCTCACCGCGCGGGCGCAGCCGATAGGTGACCGTGCCACGATGGCGGTCGGATTCCTCGATATGGAATTCAGCGGCCACTTCATCCGGGTTGCCGCTGAACAACAAGGCGGGCGTATTGCCAACCTCTTCACCCAGCGCCCGTTCGATAACCTGCTCCAGATCCACGTCATAGATCCAGACCACATCCCCATCGGACACCACGACCTGCTCATAGGGCTGGTCCGCATGCCAATAGAACTGCCGCGGACGCGCCACCAGCATCTCGCCGCTCGCCTGCTGCAAGCGGGAACCACCACGATCCAGCACCAGCTGCTCGAAATCACAGCTCATGCTTTGCACGCCGGTAAGACGCTTGACCAGTTCGGCGGTGGCATCAGCCTGGGCAAAGGGGGCCAGCAGCGTCAGCGCAGCTGCCGCCAGCATGCCTTTCAGATATCGACTGGCACGGGCACTGCTATGCATACGAGTGTTGCTCATCTGATTCCTCAATCGCCGCCGGGCACGATGACTTCACGCTGGCCGTTATGGCCGGCTGACGTCACTACGCCGGCCATTTCCATGGCTTCCACCAGGCGTGCAGCCCGGTTGTAGCCGATTTTCAGTTTCCGCTGTACGGCAGAGATCGAAGCACGCCGGCTTTCAATCACGTGCGCCACGGCCTCGTCGTAGAGCGGGTCCTGCTCGGCGTCGTCATCACCGCTTTCCATCCCCGGCATGGGGCCATTGATATCGCCCCCTTCCAGGATTTCCGGCAGGTAATCCGGTTCGCCGCGCTTGCGCCAGTCATCACAGACCCGGTGCACTTCCTCATCTGAGACAAAGGCGCCGTGCACACGTTCCGGTACGCTGACCCCGACAGGTAAATAAAGCATGTCACCGTGGCCGAGCAGCTGCTCCGCTCCGCCCTGATCCAGTACCGTGCGGGAATCGATCTTGGAGGACACCTGAAACGCCATACGCGAGGGCACATTGGCCTTGATCAGGCCGGTGATCACATCCACGGACGGCCGCTGGGTTGCCAGAATCAGGTGGATACCGGCCGCCCGGGCCTTCTGGGCGATCCGGGCAATCAGTTCTTCTACCTTTTTACCGACAATCATCATCATGTCGGCAAATTCGTCCACGACGATCACGATATACGGCAGCGTCTGCAACAAGGGCGCCGGCTCGTCGACGTTCATCGGGTCTTTCGGCTTCCACAGCGGGTCTTTTAATGGCTGCCCCTGCTTCTCCGCATCACTGACCTTGCGGTTATAACCGGCGATATTGCGCACGCCCAGGGACGCCATCAGCTTGTAGCGGCGCTCCATTTCGGCCACGCCCCAGCGCAGCGCACTGGCGGCTTCCTTCATGTCGGTGACCACCGGTGTCAGCAGATGCGGGATGCCGTCGTACACGGCAAGTTCCAGCATCTTCGGGTCGATCATGATCAGGCGCACTTCTTCCGGCGTCGCCTTGAACAGAATCGACAGCAGCATGGCGTTAAGCCCCACTGATTTACCGGAGCCCGTGGTACCCGCCACCAGCAGATGCGGCATCTTGGCAAGGTCCGCCACCACCGGGTCGCCACTGATGTCCTTGCCGAGCGCCAGCGTCAGTGGCGAGGGCGAATCGTCGAACGCCTTGCTGGCCACCGCTTCGGTAAAGCGAATCATCTCCCGCTGTTCGTTGGGAATCTCGATACCAACGGTGGTCTTGCCGGGAATCACTTCCACTACACGCACGGAAATCACCGCCAGCGAGCGCGCCAGGTCCTTGGCCAGGTTGGTGATGCGGCTGACCTTGATGCCGGCGGCAGGCTGAATCTCGAAACGGGTAATCACCGGGCCGGGCTGTACGGCCACGACCTCGGCTTCAATATTGAAGTCACGCAGCTTGATCTCCAGCAAGCGCGACATGCCATCCAGTGCTTCACTGGAAAAACCGCCCCGGTTGCCCTCTTCCACCGCATCCAGCAGCCCCAGCGGCGGCAGTGATCCGGTGACCTGTGAGGTAAACAGCGGTTGCTGGCGCTCTTTCTCGGCGCGGGCACTTTTTTCCACTTTCTTTGGCGGCGGCGCGATGGTCGGTGGCTTGCGGGTTTCCGCCTTTTTCATCGCCACTTCCCGCGCTTCGCGGCGCTGTGCCAGATTGGCCTGGGCCTTGCGCTGCTCGGCCCGCCGTTCACGCACAGCCACGATCCAGCGCGGGATGCGCTGCAGCAGCCCCATGACCAGCGCGCCCAGCCGCTCGGCCAGCCGTATCCAGGACAGGTCCGTAAAGATTGTCACGCCAATCAGGAACAGGGACACCAGCACCAGGGTGCCGCCGAGCGGATTGAACGCATCCAGCGAGGCGCGACCTATGACCTGGCCAATAATACCGCCGGCATCCTCTGGCAAAATGCTACCGTTGCCGGAGAAGTGCATCCAGGCCAGCGCCGTACCCGCCATCATGGTCAGGATGAAGCCCACCAGGCGCAGACTGAACATGGGCCAGTTGCCCGCGAGGCCGGCATGACGCTCGCGCAGTACGCGCGCCGCCCAGAACGCCACCAGCAGCGGGAACAGATAGGCCAGATAACCAAACAGGATGAACAGCAAATCGGCGGCGAAGGCACCAAAGCGCCCGCCAGCGTTGTGTACCTGGCTCGCATCACCCATGAATGACCAGCCCGGGTCACGGGGGTTGTAGGTGACCAGCGCCAGCAACAGATACAGCGACAGGGCGATCAGGCTGATAACCATGCCCTCCAGCAACCCACGGCGCAGATGCCGGGACCACCCGGAAGTCTCTGATTGAACCTTGGAATTACTCAAACCGCATCATCCTTTGCACACCGGACTCGGACTAAAGAATCCACTCAAAATAGTGGATATAACCCAATGAAATAAATAGGGATATTATAGCTTGAGGCGCCGAACTGCCAGCCCTGAATGGCTTCCCGCCGCCGCCGTGCCAACCCGTCATTGTCGGTCATCTGCCCCCGCAGGGGCAACCGGCCACGCCGCAGACCGAATGTATTACCGAATGCTATGACAGACATCGGAAAAAACCGTCCGCCGTTGCAGCCTGCGCCAGCCGTCGGCTGGACGCCCCGCCACGCCTGCGCGGCCCGATCACGCGCTTCAACCAGATGTCGTTTTAGTGTAGTTTGCTCCACGCCAGCAACGGCTGATCCCATTGCCCCGTTTTGTCCGGAGGACCTCAGTTCATGAGCACTACGCAGCACCACCGCCTGATCATTCTTGGTTCCGGCCCCGCCGGCTACACCGCCGCCGTGTATGCCGCCCGCGCCAACCTCAACCCGGTGGTGATCACAGGGATACAGCCCGGCGGTCAGTTGACCACGACCACCGAGGTGGATAACTGGCCCGGCGATGTCGAGGGCCTGCAAGGTCCGGATCTGATGGTGCGCATGCAGCAACACGCCGAGCGCTTCAACACGCAGATGGTATACGACCACATCAACGAGGTTCAGGTGCACGAAAAGCCGTTCCGCCTCAAGGGCGACAGCGGTGAATACACCTGTGACGCACTGATTATTGCCACCGGGGCATCCGCCCGCTATCTCGGCCTGGATTCCGAAGAAGCCTTCAAGGGCAAGGGCGTGTCTGCCTGCGCGACCTGCGACGGCTTTTTCTACCGGAATCAGGAGGTCGCTGTGATCGGCGGCGGCAACACTGCCGTGGAAGAGGCGCTGTACTTGTCTAACATCGCCAGCAAGGTCTACCTGGTGCACCGGCGCGACAGCCTGCGCGCAGAGAAGATTCTCCAGGACAAGCTGTTCGCCCGGGATAACATCGAAACCATCTGGTTCCACACGCTGGATGAAGTGCTGGGTGATGACAGTGGCGTTACCGGGGCACGCCTGCGCGCCACCGATGACAGCGGTACCACGAAAGAGCTTGCCGTGCAGGGCGTGTTCATTGCCATTGGCCACCAGCCCAACACGCAGATTTTCGAGGGGCAGTTGGACATGAACAACGGCTATATCCGCATTCGCTCAGGCATCGAAGGCAATGCCACCGCAACCAGCGTGCCCGGTGTCTTTGCCGCCGGTGATGTGGCTGACCACATCTATCGTCAGGCGGTCACCTCCGCCGGCGCCGGCTGTATGGCAGCACTGGACGCCGAGCGTTATCTGGATGATCTGCCGGATGTCTCTGCAACGTGAATCTGGCAGCGTGAGTCTGGCGGCGTGAGCCCTGTATGAGTCGTGGACCGGGCGTTCCCTGGCTGTCGCCGGGGGCGCCCTTCCCGCCCACCGACCAGGCACTCACCGAGCCTGATGGCCTGCTTGCCCTTGGCGCGGATCTGTCTGTCGAGACCCTGGTTCGCGCCTATTCCAGCGGCATCTTCCCCTGGTTCAATGATGACCAGCCCATCTTGTGGTGGACGCCTGACCCGCGGCTGGTATTGCTCCCCGAACACTTCCATCTCAGCCGCAGCTTGCGCCGCCTGCTGCGCCGGGATCATTTTCAGTTCAGCATAGACCAGCACTTCCCTGCCGTGATGGATGCCTGTGCCGCCCCGCGGGATGCGGACGGCGGCACCTGGATCGTCGCAGAGATGCGTGACGCTTATCTTGCCCTGCACCGGGCCGGCTACGCTCACAGCGTTGAGGTCTGGCAGGACGGCACGCTCTGCGGCGGCCTGTACGGCGTCTGCCTGGGCGGGGTCTTCTTCGGTGAATCCATGTTCAGTCGTGCGGACAATGCGTCCAAAGCGGCCCTCGCGCTTTTGTGCCGCTTGCAGCCCGCCCATGGCATCGAGCTGATCGACTGCCAGATGGAAACCCCGCACCTGCTGTCTCTGGGCGCCCGTACCTTGCCTCGCCGGGATTTTGAGGCGAAGCTTTCAGAAGGGATTCGCGCTGCGACGCCCTCAGGCTGGCACTGGCCCCATCTTGCCGCGCCACTGACGGCGTATGTCGCACGCTACTCGCTTGTTACGCCTTAACCCATTACGAGGACGGATGGTCTGTATGAGTGATCTGGCGACACTGCGTTTTTTCAGCACGCCGGCCCATGCCTGCAGCTACCTGGAAGATCACCAGGCCACCACGCTGTTCGTTGATCCGCATGCCCGGATTACCCCGGCGCTCTACAACGACCTGACCCGCATGGGCTTCCGCCGCAGCGGGGATTACCTGTATCGGCCGCACTGCGGCCCCTGCCAGGCCTGTATCCCGGCGCGTGTCCGCGTCATGGATTTTTCCCCCAATCGCAGCCAGCGACGCATCATGGCCCGCAATGAGCGCTTGCGCGTTGAAGTGGTGGAGCCCCGCTTTACCAACGAGCTGTATCAACTCTACAGCCGCTATATTGAACGCCGCCACGGGGATGGCGACATGTTCCCGCCCAGTCAGGAGCAGTTTGCCAGCTTCCTGATGTCCAGCTGGAGTGACACCCGCTTCTGCTGCTTCCGGGATGAGGACGACCAGCTGTTGGCCGTGGCGGTGATGGACCAGCTCGCGGACGGCCTGTCTGCGGTTTATACCTTCTATGAGCCGAACCGGCCCGAGCTGAGCCTGGGCACCTATGCCATTCTCTGGCAAATCCGTCACTGTCGGGACAAGGCGCTGCCACATCTGTACCTGGGGTACTGGATTCGTCGCTGCCGCAAGATGCGCTACAAGGAAGCGTTTCAGCCCCTGGAACTGCTCCGTCAGGACGTCTGGGGCGAATATCCCTAGGAAGCCTTTGCAGGGTCTGCCCATTTCCGGCACAATTGCGCCTCTTAAATCTGAGCAGCCCTGAAGGGTCGACTGATTGCATGGCGAAAGAAGAGCAAATCGAACTTGAAGGCGTAGTGGTAGACACCCTGCCTAACACCATGTTTCGCGTTAAGCTGGATAACGGGCACGAGATCATCGCCCATATCTCCGGCAAGATGCGCAAACACTATATCCGTATTCTGACCGGCGACCGGGTCAAGGTGGAGATGTCCCCTTACGACCTGAGCAAGGGCCGGATCACCTTCCGTATGAAATAACACTGCAGAGGCGGGAGCCCCCACCCCTGCAGCACTCGGCGTCTCAGGTGGCTGGTTCTTCAGCCTCTGCCTCGGACACCGTCAACACCAGCCCCTTGTCATTGGCGGTCACATCGACCTTGCCACCGTGCTCGGCCAACTCCCCGAACAGCAGCATTTCCGCCAACGGCTTCTTCAGCTGTTCCTGAATCAGTCTGGCCATGGGGCGAGCGCCCATCGCGCGGTCGTAGCCGTGTTCAGACATCCAGACGCGGGCCTGCTGATCCACGTGCAGTGTGACGCCGCGCTCGTCCAGCTGCGCCTGCAATTCGGTCAGGAACTTGTCCACTACACCCAGAATGGTCTCGGGCGTGAGCGCACCGAACTGGATGGTGGCATCCAGACGGTTGCGGAACTCTGGCGTGAACATCTTCTTCAGCGCTTCGCTACCGTCGGTGGCGTGATCCTGCAGGGTGAAACCGATGGACGCACGACTCATGACATCCGCCCCGGCATTGGTGGTCATGATCAGAATGACGTTGCGGAAGTCCGCCTTGCGGCCATTGTTGTCCGTCAGGGTGGCATGATCCATCACCTGCAACAGCAGATTGAAGACTTCCGGGTGGGCCTTCTCGATCTCGTCCAGCAGCAACACGCAGTGCGGCGTCTTGGTGATGGCTTCGGTCAACAGCCCGCCCTGATCAAAGCCCACATACCCCGGCGGTGCACCGATCAGACGGCTGACGGTATGCCGCTCCATGTATTCCGACATATCGAAACGCACCAGCTCCACGCCCAGGGCGCGAGCCAGCTGTCGACTGACTTCGGTCTTGCCGACCCCGGTGGGCCCGGCAAACATGAAGCTGCCCACAGGCTTGTCTGCGGCCTTGAGACCCGCGCGGGACAGCTTGATCGCCGCTGACAGGGCCTCGATCGCCGGGTCCTGCCCGAACACCGTCATCTTCAGGTCCCGCTCGAGATTACGCAGCAGTTCCTTGTCTGACTGGGACACGGATTTTGGCGGGATGCGTGCAATCTTGGCGACCATTGCTTCGACATCATCGACCTCGATGATCTCCTTGCGCTCGCCTTCCGGCCGCAGCCGCTGCCAGGCACCCACCTCATCGATGACATCAATGGCCTTGTCTGGCAGGTAACGGTCGTTGATATAACGCGATGAAAGCTCCGCGGCACTGCGCAGGGCCTCATCGGCGTAAATCACCGAGTGATGATCCTCGAAGCGTTTTTTCAGGCCACGCAGAATGCCGATGGTTTCGTCCACCGTGGGTTCCAGCACATCGATCTTCTGAAAACGCCGGGACAGGGCCCGGTCTTTCTCGAAAATGCCCCGGTACTCCTGGAACGTGGTGGAGCCCATGCACTTGATACTGCCGTTGGCCAGTGCCGGTTTCAGCAGGTTGGAGGCATCCATGACACCGCCGGAGGCTGCACCGGCGCCGATGATGGTATGAATTTCATCGATAAACAGAATAGCGTTGGGGTGCTTCTCCAGCTCGCCCAGCAATGCCTTGAAGCGCTTCTCGAAATCGCCCCGGTATTTGGTGCCCGCCAGTAACGCGCCCATATCCAGTGAATAGACAATGGCGTCTTCCAGCGGCTCCGGCACCTTGCCCTCGACAATCATCCAGGCCAGGCCTTCGGCGATGGCCGTCTTGCCTACGCCCGGCTCGCCTACCAGCAACGGGTTGTTCTTGCGTCGACGGCAGAGAATCTGCGCCGCACGCTCGATTTCGAAGGCACGACCGACCAGCGGATCAATACGATCCTGGCGGGCCAGCTCATTGAGGTTGCTGGCGTAATTGTCCAGCGCGCTGGTGGCACTGCCCTCGGCGCCCTCTTCGGTCGCCTCCTGCGGGCGCTCGGCCTCGTCGCCCTCGTGAATCCGGGAAATGCCGTGGCTGATAAAATTGACCACGTCGACGCGGTTGATGTTCTGGGCCCGCAGCAGATACACCGCCTGGCTTTCCTGCTCACTGAAGATGGCGACCAGTACATTGGCGCCGGTCACTTCGCGCTTGCCGGACGACTGCACATGGAAGACAGCGCGCTGCAATACGCGCTGGAAGCCCAGCGTCGGCTGCGTATCACGCTCCGGGTCGTCATCGGGAATCAGGGGGGTGGTGTCGTCGATAAAGCGGTCCAGCGCCTGGCGCAGATCAACGAGGTCAGCGCCGCAGGACTCCAGCACTTCAACAGCGGCTTGATTGTCCAGAAGCGCCAGCAACAGATGCTCGACGGTCATGAACTCATGACGGTGGGTGCGCGCGTGGCGGAACGCGTCGTTCAGGGTCAGTTCCAGTTCTCTGCTGAGCATGGCTCACCTCTCGGTCACGAGGAAAATTAGGTCAGGCCGACTCTACCTGGCACATCAATGGGTGCTGATTGTCGCGGGCATAATCAACTACTTGCGCCGCCTTGGTTTCAGCAATGTCGCGGGTAAACAGACCGCACACCGCTCGCCCTTCCGTATGCACCGTCAACATGACGCGTGTCGCCTTTTCACGGTCCATGGCAAAGAACGTTTCCAGCACCTCCACCACAAAATCCATCGGGGTGTAATCGTCGTTGAGCATCAATACCTTGTAGAGGGGTGGCGGGCTCAGTTTCGGCTTCGCTTCCTCTACGGCCAGATCGCCATGCCGATCCGGCTGGCCGGGTTTCTCAGGGGGCTGTTCAGGCCCGAGAGTGACCTGTCGGGTTGAATGAAAATTCATGCTGCTCTCTATCGTTGTATACCTGTCATGCGCTTCAGGCAATCAAGTTATGGTGAATCATCCGGCTTTTTTCAAGCCCCTTCATCCGAACGCGCATCCTGTGCTCATCCCGTCAATCAGCCAGCCGCCCGGCGGGGGTTGACTCTTCCTTCATGTTGATTAAAAGTTGTACGACTCAGGCTTTTCAGTTTCAGGGTGCGGTCAATGACACCTCATGTTGCACATCACAGGTACCAGCTTACCTGAATTCACGTGAGGGCGGAGATAACGGGGATCGCACTGCCATCGGAGCGGCAGACGTAACAGAGAGAAGGACCATGGCGACGGGCAAGGTAAAATGGTTCAACAACGCGAAGGGCTACGGCTTCATCCGCCCGGATGCCGGGGGTGAAGACCTGTTTGTCCACTACTCCTACATCCAGATGGACGGCTACCGCAGCCTGAAGGCCGGGCAACCGGTGGAGTACGAGTTGCAGGCGGCGAACAAGGGCTACCACGCCGTAAACCTGAAACCTGCCGACGCGCCAGGCGCCACACAAGATACAGGCAGCCCCGCTGCCGAAAGCACCAGCCAGAACACTAATCAGAGCACCGACCAGAACACCAATCAGAGTACCAATCAGAGTACCGACCAGAGCACCGACGCACCGCCACTGGCGGCAGCGCCGGTCACAGAACGGTAAGCCGCGCTTACCGTTCCATATGTCGTATGACAGCACCACCGAACTCGGAGCATTTCAGCAGCGTTGCATCCGGCATGAGACGCTCGAAGTCATACGTCACTGTCTTCGCGGCAATAGCACCTTCCACGCCCGCAATGATCAGATCAGCCGCTTCGTTCCAGTCCATATGACGCAGCATCATTTCTGCTGACAGGATCAATGAACCCGGGTTCACCTTGTCCTGGCCCGCGTACTTGGGCGCAGTACCGTGGGTTGCTTCGAACAGCGCCACAGAGCCACCGATGTTGGCGCCCGGCGCGATACCGATACCGCCCACTTCCGCAGCCAGCGCGTCAGAGATGTAGTCACCGTTGAGGTTCAACGTGGCAATCACGCTGTAATCTGCCGGGCGCATCAGGATCTGCTGCAGGAAGGCGTCAGCGATGACATCCTTGATAACGATGTCACGACCGGTGCGGGGATTTTTCAGGGTCAGCCAGGGGCCGCCATCCAGCAGCTCGGCGCCGAAGCGGTCCTGGGCCAGTTCATAGCCCCAGTCTTTAAAGGCACCCTCGGTGTACTTCATGATGTTGCCCTTGTGAACCAGGGTCACCGAGTCCTTGTCGTTGTCGATCGCGTACTGGATCGCCTTGCGCACCAGCCGCTGGGTCCCCTCGCGGGATACCGGCTTGATACCGATACCACAGCCTTCCGGGAAGCGAATCTGGGTCACGCCCATCTCTTCACGCAGGAAACGGATCAGCTTGGTTGCGTCGGGGCTGTCAGCCTTCCACTCGATGCCGGCGTAAATATCTTCCGAGTTTTCACGGAAAATGATCATGTCGGTGAGTTCAGGGTGGGTAACCGGACTGGGCACACCCGGGAACCAGCGCACCGGGCGCATGCAGGTGTACAGATCGAGTTCCTGACGCAGTGCGACGTTCAGGGACCGTATCCCCCCGCCTACCGGGGTCGTCAGCGGGCCCTTGATGCCCACCGTAAATTCGCGCATCGCTTCCAGTGTTTCTTCAGGCAGCCAGACATCGGGGCCATACACTTTGGTCGCTTTTTCACCTGCGTAGATTTCCATCCATGTGATGGCGCGCTTGGTGCCGTACGCCTTCTCTACTGCAGCATTGACCACTTCAATCATCACGGGTGAGATATCAACGCCAATGCCATCACCCTCGATATAGGGGATAATCGGGTGATTCGGTACATTAAGGGATAGGTCCGCATTAACGGTGATTTTGTCGCCGTCCGCCGGAACCATGATCTTTTGGTATCCCATCTAACTACTCCCTCTGGAAAATAACCGTACAATTCGGTAGCTGGGCCTGGGTAAGCCCGAGAGGCGCGATTATAGCATCGGCGCGACAACCTTGCCTGACCTTTTGCGGACATGCCGTGCAGTTTCCGGACAACCCGCGATAACACACTTGCCAGACAGCGGAGATTTGGCCATGGCGCGCCTGGTGCTGTTCAATAAACCCTTCCGGGTGCTGTCGCAATTCACCGACAGCAGCGGGCGCTCGACGCTGGCGGACTATATTGCCATCCCCGGCGTTTATCCTGCGGGCCGCCTGGACTGGGACTCTGAAGGATTGTTGTTGCTGACCGATGACGGTGCACTGCAGGCGCGCATCAGTCAGCCGACATTCCATCTGCCGAAGACCTATCTGGTGCAGGTGGAAGGCATTCCTGACGCGGCACAGCTTCAGCAACTTCGCGATGGCGTTCAATTGAACGATGGTCTAACGCGCCCCGCAGAGGTGGCCCTGATCCCGCCACCAGCACTATGGCCGCGTGATCCACCGGTGCGGGAGCGCAAATCCGTACCGGACAGCTGGCTGCGACTCACCATTACCGAGGGCCGTAACCGTCAGGTGCGGCGCATGACGGCGGCAATTGGCTGCCCTACCCTGCGGCTGGTGCGCTGGCAGATCGGTGACTGGCATCTTGGCGATGCCTATTCAGGCGATGAAAAGCTGTTGCCCGGCATGCACCGGGAAATCAGCGTTCATCTGCCTCGCCCGAGTCGTGCCAGCGCCGGGCGGCGGCCAGATCCGCGTCGCGGGCGTCCACCCAGTCGCTCCCGTCGGGGCCGCTGACCTTCTTCCACAGCGGCACTTCCGTCTTGACCCGGTCCATCAGGCAACTGCAGGCCTCAAAAGCGGCCTGGCGATGGGCCGCGGCAACGCCCACCACGACAATGGCGTCCCCCGCGCCCATATCGCCAACACGGTGCCAGGCCAGCGCGCGCAGCAGCGGCCAGCGTTGTGCGACCTCACGGATCAGCCCGGCCAGCACCTTCTCGCTCATGCCCGGGTAATGCTCCAGAGACAGTGCAGAGACCTGCCCCTGCTCACTGCGCACCTGGCCGGTAAACAGCACCGTGGCGCCCGCCGCGCCGACGATATCAGCGGACAGCCATTGCTGGGCCGCGCCGCAGTCGATCGGCGCCGTCTGAATGCGGTGCCAGAAGGGTCCGTCAGGCGAGTTCAGGTCGGACGAGATCGTGTCGGCCATGGTCATGTCACCCCCCCGTTACCGGTGGGAAGAACGCCACGACATCACCGTCCTGCACGGCAGTTTCCGGGGGGGCCATGGTTTCATTGACGGCAGCGAGCAGGAGCTGCTCGACGCTCAGTAATTCCGCCCAGCGACCATCGGTGCGTGCCGCCAGCGCGGCGCGAACATCGGCCACGGTCTTCAATTCGGGTGCGGGCGCCAGCGTCACTTCCGCCTCGCCGAGTCGCTCTCGCAGGCTGGCAAAAAAGAGGATGCGAATCATGAGCGGGGCTCCGCGCCATCGCGCTGCCAGGTGCCGCTGCGGCCGCCCTGCTTCTCAAGCAGACATATCTCCTCGATGACCATGCCGCGGTCCACCGCCTTGCACATGTCATACAGCGTCAGCGCCGCCACGGACGCCGCCGTCAGGGCCTCCATCTCGACGCCGGTAACACCGCGTACCCGGCATTCTGTCCGGATCAGCAGCGCCGTATCGCCCTCGGGGGTGATCTCCACACGGATACGGGTCAGCAGCAGCGGGTGGCACAGCGGAATCAGATCCCAGGTCTTCTTGGCCGCCTGAATGCCAGCGATGCGCGCCACCGCCAGGACGTCCCCCTTGGGGTGCTGGCCGTCCAGAATATGCGCCAGCGTCGCCGGCGCCATGCGGATGCGGGCCATGGCGCGGGCGGTGCGGTCGGTCTCGGGCTTGTCGGTGACATCCACCATGGAGGCCTGGCCGCGGGCATCCAGGTGTGTGAGTGATGTGTCGGTCATGCGATGTCCTTTGTTTCTGGCCACTTGGTCTCTGGCCACTTGCGCTGCGCCCACACGGATCAAGGCGGTTGTGAGCCGGTTGTGAGGCGCTTGTCTGGCCGCTCGTCGGCCGGGTGGTGTACCATCTCCCGCTCGCCGGAATGAGTCAATCATGAACAGTTTCACGCCCCATATTACCGTAGCAACCCTGGTCGAGCAGGACGGCCGCTTTCTCATGGTCAGGGAGACGGTGAAGGAACGCGCCGCCGCCCCTGGCAGCGCCGCGTCCCGGGAAGTCATCAACCAGCCTGCCGGACATGTGGAAGCCGGCGAACTGCTGGCCCAGGCGGCCTTCCGGGAAACCCTGGAAGAAACCGCCTGGCAGGTAAAGATCACCGGCCTGCTGGGCATGTACATCTTCCAGCCGCATCCGCGCGCCGGGGTCTATCACCGCTACTGCTTCATCGCCGAGCCGCTCAAACATGACCGCGGACAGCGGCTGGATCGCGGCATTATCGAGGCGATCTGGCTCTCCGCTGACGACCTGCGGCAGAGGAAGGCGGAACACCGCAGCCCGCTGGTGATGCGCTGCGTGGACGATTATCTCGCCGGCCAGCGGCTGCCACTGGATGTCATTTATGAGCATCCCTGGGCGTTGCAGGAACGATGACCCTGGTGAACTTGCAGATGGATACGCCCATGAGCCCGCACATGAACCCCCTGGCAGACAAGACACCGCAGGAGACGCGCATCATCGTCGGCATGTCCGGCGGTGTGGATTCGGCCGTGGCAGCGTGGCTGTTGAAAGACGCCGGGTACCGGGTCGAAGGCCTGTTCATGAAGAACTGGAACGAAGACGACGGCACCGAATACTGCACGGCACAGGAAGATCTGCTGGACGCCATGCAAGTGGCCGGGGTGCTCGATATCGAGTTGCACACCGTCAACTTTGCCGCTGAGTACTGGGACCGGGTATTCGAGCACTTCCTGGAAGAGTACCGCGCCGGCCGCACGCCCAACCCGGACATTCTCTGCAACAAGGAAGTGAAGTTCCGGGCGTTCCTGGACCACGCCATGACGCTCGGCGCAGACGGCATCGCCACCGGCCACTACGCCCGGGTGGCGCATCACACCGACAGCCCGGCAACGTTATTGCGCGCGATGGACGGCAACAAGGATCAGACCTACTTCCTCCATGCGGTCGGCGGCGACAAGTTCAGCCGCACACTCTTTCCCCTTGGTGAGCTGCACAAGCCTGAAGTACGGCGCATTGCCGAGGCACAGGGCTTTGCCAATCACAAGAAAAAGGATTCCACAGGCATCTGCTTTATCGGTGAACGACGCTTCAAGGATTTCCTGCAGCGCTACCTTCCCGCGCAGCCCGGGCGCATCGAGGACGATCACGGCACCCTGCTGGGCGAGCACACCGGGTTGATGTATTACACCCTGGGACAGCGTCAGGGGCTGGGCATCGGCGGCCGACCGGGAGCCGACGAGTCGCCCTGGTATGTGGCGGCCAAGGATCTCGAGCGCAATGTGCTGATTGCCGTGCAGGGCCACGATCACCCGTTGATGCAGAGTCAGCAACTGGAAACCGGGCCGGTGAACTGGATTGCCGGCGCCCCGCCCGAGCTGCCCGCGCAACTCACCGCCAAGACGCGCTACCGGCAGCCGGACCAGCGCTGCACTGTCACAGTAGCAAGCGACTCGCTTCAGAACAGTGGCCGTGTGCACGTGGTTTTCGACGTGCCACAACGCGCCGTGACCCCGGGCCAGTCTGTTGTGTTTTACGATGGTGACCGCTGTCTGGGCGGCGCCGTGATAGAATCCACCGCATGAACAGACCTGAAGACCTTCATCAAGTGATCGCCCTGGCCGCCATTTTCCAGGCGGGCCAGATTGCCGACCGCATCGCCAGCACCGGCGAATGCCCCAACGACCAGCTGCGCACATTGCTGTCCGGGACCATGAATCTCGCGCCGGCGTCCTACGAGGACGTCTACCCTGCCCTGGGCGATCTGCGGCCGGGCTTTTCCATGTTGCGGGATGCGCTGTCCGGCAAACAGAGCCGCGACAAGGTACGCCCGGTGGGTTATGCACTGGCGCTGATGCACCTCTCCGGGCGTTTGCGCAAGGACGACAGCCTGATGACGATCCTGCGCAACCGGCTGGAGGCGCTGGACGCCCAGCGGGCGCATTTCCCGGATCTGGTAACCGATGAGTTCTGCCACCGTCTGGCGGGCATCTATGTCGACACACTCGGCACACTCAAATTCCGTATCAAGGTGCAGGGCGAGCCAACCCATCTGCGCAACGAGGACAATGCCGCACGCATTCGCGCCACTTTCCTGACCGGGGTGCGCGCCGGCTTCCTCTGGCATCAGGCCGGGGGGCGTCGTTGGCATCTGGTGTTCCGGCGTGCGCGTCTGTTGGCGGCGGTGGATGCGGTGTTGAAGCAGTCTTTGCATTGATTTTTTGGGGAAGGTGCGACGGCGGCGGTGTTGGTGCGCTTCGCCGTTGGCTCAGCACACCCTACGACAGTCGCGTTAAATCAATATCTTACAGCGCATATCTAATGCAATTTATCATTTGATGCTACGCGGGTGGTTTGCGGTTGGGGGGCGTGGGGGCGCTGACTCGCCGCACTCTCTCTCTTTGATGTATCATGCGCGCCATTCTCGACACAGCCCGACCCATGGGCTATCCGTGCCCGCCAGGAGCCATCGACGATGTCCCAGATTCACGACACCCTGACTGCTATCTCTCCCGTGGACGGCCGCTACGCCGGCAAGTGTGACGCCCTGCGCCAGACCACCAGTGAATACGGTCTGATCCGCAATCGCGTGCTGGTGGAAATTCGCTGGCTGGAGACCCTGTGCAAGGCCCGCGACATTCCCGAAGTGCCGCTGATGAGCGCGGATGCCGCCTATCAACTGCGCCAGATCACCGACCGTTTTGATCTGACCGCCGCCCAGCGCGTCAAGGCCATCGAAGCCACCACCAATCACGACGTGAAAGCGGTGGAGTACTACATCAAGGAAAAGATGGCCGAGTTCCCGGAGCTGGCCGGCAACAGCGAGTTCGTGCACTTCGCCTGCACCTCCGAGGACATCAACAACCTCTCCTACAGCATCATGCTGGCGGACGCGCGCAAGGTGCTGCTGCCGGTGATGGACAAGCTCATCGAGTCCCTGCGCCGCCTGGCACACCAGTTTGCCGATCAGCCGCTGCTGTCCCGCACCCACGGGCAGACCGCATCGCCAAGCACCCTGGGCAAGGAATTCGCCAACGTCGTGGCACGCCTGCAACGGCAGCGGGAACAGTTCGCCGCCGTGGCGCTGCTGGGCAAGATCAACGGTGCCGTGGGCAACTACAACGCGCACCTTGCCGCCTACCCGGATGTCGACTGGCCTGCCCTGGCGAAAGGCTTCGTGGAGGGGCTGGGTCTGACCTTCAACCCCTACACCACCCAGATCGAACCCCACGACTGTGTCGCGGAATATTTCCACGCCCTGATGCGCTTCAACACTGTGGTCCTCGATTTCGACCGCGATATCTGGAGCTACATCTCGCTGGGCTATTTCAAACAGCGCACCGTCGAGGGCGAAGTCGGCTCCTCCACCATGCCGCACAAGGTCAACCCGATCGACTTCGAGAATTCGGAAGGCAACCTGGGTATCGCCAATGCGCTGATGGATCATCTGGCGGCCAAGCTGCCGATCTCCCGCTGGCAGCGCGACCTGACGGATTCCACCGTGCTGCGTAATGTCGGCGTCGGCCTGGGCCACAGCCTGATCGCCTACGAAGCCTCCCTGAAAGGCATCGGCAAGCTGGAAATCAACGCCGCTCGCCTGGACGACGATCTGGATAACGCCTGGGAAGTCCTGGCCGAACCGATCCAGACCGTGATGCGCCGCTATGGCATCGAGCAGCCCTACGAAAAGCTCAAGGCGCTGACGCGCGGCAAGGCGATCACCCGGGAGGCACTGGCCACCTTTATCGACAGCCTCGAGATTCCCGAAGACGCCCGCGAGCGACTGAAAGCCATGACGCCCGCCAGCTACACCGGGAACGCGGCGGACCAGGCGCGGGCCATCTGATGCTGCCGCGTTTCCGCCTGCCGATCCCTGCGGCAGAGTTTCTGCGCGATTACTGGCAGCGTCAGCCGCTGCTGGCGCCCGCGTCGGCGACAGGCCTGGACGTGCCGGACCCGAACGTGCTGGCCGGCCTCGCGCTGGAAGACAGCGTGGAGTCACGCATCATCCTCGGCAGCAGCAGCGCAGGCGCGGCGTCGCAGGAAACGCCCTGGTCCGTACGCCACGGCCCCTTCTCCGAAGCAGACCTGCAAACGCTGCCGGACAAGGACTGGACGTTGCTGGTGCAGTCCGTGGATTACTGCCTCACCGAAGTGTCGCTGATGCTGGACAGCTTCGACTTCCTGCCGGGCTGGCGCCTGGAAGACATCATGATCAGCTATGCCGTCACAGGGGGCAGCGTCGGCCCGCACTTCGACCAGTATGATGTCTTCCTGATTCAGGCCGCCGGGCATCGCCGCTGGAAGCTCGGCCCCCACTGTGACGCCGCGACACCGCTGCAGCCCCACGAGAGCCTGCGCCTGCTGGCAGACATGCCGGTCACCTCGGAGCACCTGCTGGGCCCCGGTGACGTGCTCTACGTCCCGCCCGGCGTCGCCCACTGGGGCGTGGCAGAAGATGACGACTGCGTGACCTGGTCGGTGGGCTTCCGCGCCCCGCGGCACGCAGATCTGCTGGCGCGGATCACCGATGAAGTGCTCTCGGAGGTGCCGGACACCCTGTTCACCGATGCCGGCCGGGGCTTGCCCGACGCCCCGGGCACCCTGTCAGCGACTGACGCGCAGGCCCTGACGCAACAGGCGCTGGGATTGATCACGCCCACGCGCGCAGAGTGTGCGCTGGCGCAGCTTCTCAGTGAGCCCCGCCATAATGGCCTTGATTTTGAGGTAGATACCGGGCACATTCGCGCCGCCGCCCCCGGGGCCTCGCTGGTACGGCACGGCAGTACCCGCTTGCTGGCAGACAGTACCGGGCTATGGATCAACGGCGAACACCACAGCTTGCCTGCCGATGCGCAGGCACTGGGCACTTATCTTGCAAGTCGGCGTCTGTATGAGCAGAGCGCCCTGATGGAGCATGCCGGAAGCACCGGTCTGGAGTTGCTGAATGAATGGATTGAACAAGGCTTTTTCGTTTCCCTTGAGTGAGGCAGTCATGGCGTTCACCGTAATCCGCACCAGCTGGGCCGAGCACGAAGCCGCCCTGCGTCAGATTCGTGACACCGTATTCATTCAGGAGCAGCGCGTTCCTGAAGAGATGGAGTGGGATGGCGCTGACGCGGACTCCGTCCACTTTCTTGCGCTCGGCGATGCCGGGCAACCGGTGGGCTGTATTCGCCTGATGCCCAGCGGTCAGTTGAGCCGGCTGTCGGTACTGGAGCAGTATCGCAACCAGGGTATCGGCAAAGCGCTGATTATCGCCGCGGAAGAGCATGCCCGTGCCGGCGATATGGATGAAATTTTCCTGCACGCCCAGACCCATGCCACCAGCTTTTACGAAGCTTGCGGGTTTTCGGTAACCGGCGGTATTTTCCTGGAAGCCGACATTCCCCATCGCCAGATGTTCAAGGAACTCGCACAAGCCTGATACGCCAGCTGGCCCGCCGACCAACATGTCCGCAAACATGTCCGCAAATGAGCCCGGCTGCATCACTTGCAGCCCTCATCGCAGTGCGGCATGGTTTCAGATATGAGCACACCACCGGACACACCCCCACCGCCTCAGGCATCCTCCTGGTTGATCGGCGAGGAAACCGGCCAGCACCTGCTGGCGACCCTCGCTGACTTTCACCATGCTCTGCGGCAGCTACTCCCCCAGGCGCGTCGCAGCGTTGTCATTCAGGCACCGGAACTCGACACGCCCTGGCTTGGCATGCGAGAGGTCAGCGGTTTGCTGACTCCGGTATTGCGCGCCAATCCGCGCTTTCATCTGCGCCTGCTGTTCAATGACGCCCGCGACGCGGTGCAGCGTGGCCATCAGCTGATCCGCTCCGCGCAGCAGTTTCCGTCCTATCTGAGCCTGCACCAGGCGCAACCGGAAGATCAGCGGCCGGAGGCCTGGCTGGTGATTGACGAGCGCGCCGTGATTACCCGCAATGACGCGCAGCGCTTCAGCGACGGCACTGCCTGCCCGTCAGCACCACTTCAGGCCCGCAATCTGTTGCAGGATTTTGAAGAGCGCTGGCAGCGCGCCCGGCCAGCGGCACAACTGCGGCGTCTTTATCTCTAGTCGCCATTAGTTTCAAACCTTTGGCTTCAGACACTTGTCTTCAAACATTTGCCTTCAAGCATGCTGTGTTTAGCCAGTTTGCCGACCAGTTACTGATAATCCATTTTCCCGTTGTTATCATGCGCGGCGCTGCTATTCCCCCCTGTCTTTCAGGGCAGACTTCCCGGAGAAGCGTCCATGTATTCGTACCAGAGCCGGCTGTCTGGCTTCCTGTTTCTTCTGATCACTCTTCTTGTTGCTGGTCTTGTTGCTGGTCTTGCTGCTTGCCAACCCGCTACAGATAGCCCGGCGTTCAGTGACCAGTATCTGCTGATCCAGACCGTATCCGCTCCGGGAATGCACGGCGAACTGACCTCGGAAGCCATCCTGCAGGCGGACTATTTCACCTCCCGTCAGGGCGAGCGCAGCCGTCTCCACGTCACGCCGAAATGGTTCAGCATTAACCCGCCCCACGGCAGTGGTCTGAACACGGCCACGCCTGCGCCCTACATGCTGGAAGATGAAGAGTTCAACACGCTGCTGGACTGGATGTTTGCCGGCACGCACCTGCACCTTGATGCGGACGGCGGCATCGAGAGGATTGAACCCGGCAATGAGGCGGCCCACGCCCGGATCATGGCGCGCATGCCGGACAACCTCGGCGCGCTCTATGAGCAGGCGCCGATGTTGATGCGACTGCCGCAAGATATCCAGCGCGGGCAATCCTGGGAAGAAACCCGGGACATGGGCGACGGCACGCCTCTGAGCCTGAGCATCACGGTACTGGACTTCGACGATGAGGAGGTGCTGCTGTCACTGGATGCCGGTGACCCCGCGACCGCGCTGGCTGGCGACACAGTGCAACAACCGCTGGTGCGCGGGCGCATGATATTGCGCCGTGATGGCGACTGGCCGGTGGAACTGCGTTTGCACATGTATCTGCCTTCCGAGCCCGAGGGCACACCCCTCAGCTACGCGATTCGCCTCGCCAGCACCCGCTTCAGCCGCTACGGCTTTTATGATCAGGATGCGATTACCGCAGCCGACTGGGTCAGCGAGCGACTTGCGACGCCGGACTACAGCGTGCCCGACGATCACGAATTACGTTGGCTGAAAGATCTGACGACGACAGACACTGACGCACTGCAGGCATTGCAGCACAGCAGCTACTGGCTCAAGGATGGCGACAGTATCCGTTTGCACAGCGAGCCCCTGCCGTTGTTCGGCTACCACATGCCCATGGTGACGCTGCGCGCAGCACGCCTGCTTGATCACGCCGGTGCGCCACTGCACGTCGAGACGCTGCTCAACCGACGCTTCGAGCAACATATCCACAGCAACCAGGTCTGGCTGCAAAGTGAAACAGCCCCCGTGATCATTCCCGACCCTCGCACACCGGGCTATCTGGCCGAAACCCTCGGTCGCATTGAACTGGATCTGGATATCGAGATGTTGCAGCCACTGCCGGTGGCCCACCTGGATCATGGCGGCAATGCCGACAAGATACCCGGGCTGGCCGACGCACGCTGGCACGACCAGGGCGTCGATCTGGTATTCCGGGGCAATCGCACGCTGACGGCAATACCCCTGGACCAGGAGGGCAACATCATTCCCTTCGACATGGTCTATCTGCCTGCCTGGTTACTGGCGCAACTTGATCCGTCACAGGACGATGAGGACGGCCTGTTCAACCCGGATGTCACCGTTCTGTCCCTCGACAACGCCACCCATGAGGTGCGCCTGCTCACGGAAACGCCAGCGACACGGATTGCGTTATACATCGGTGAAGCAGCAACGCAACGGCATACCCTGGTGTATCGCGACGGCAATGACCTGGACCCGGAAACATCCGATATCCGTCGTTATCGCATGCCTGCGAGCGGGCTCACTCCGGCATCACCCGCACCGCCCGATGACGGGCTGGATATGGCGGCACGGGTAGCAGCATTGACGCCGACATGTACGGATTGCGATACCTTCCGCCTGCCCTGGCCGACGGACACGCCCGCGGCTGTCGTACGTATGTGTGCGTTGCAGCCGGAGGAGCAAGCGCTTTACTACGGCAACCCGTTGGCGGGCTATCTGGATAGCACCGTCAGCTTCAGCGGCAGCGATGCGCCGGTCACTGAACTGCGCACGGCCGATGACATCATCCGTCACTTCCACGACCTGGACGTGACGGTCACCCTGCGCTGTCCGGCCCGCATCACCTACGTCACGGAAGCCGTTGCGGAAAGTGAGTGTGTCACGGCACGGGGGCGCAGCGGCCTGCACATTGCCGACACCCCGGACTGCGCCGCCCTGCGCGCGGCCAGTCCGCAGGCACAGGGCGGATTCGATGCGCTGGACGAGCTGGGTTTTCCGCTGCGCGAAGTCCCGTTAGCGGACGCTGCCGACATGGACAACCTGCTGCGTTTCCATGGTCCGGTCAGCCACGTTCGCTACCCGCGCCCGGAAGGTGAAGTCACTCGCCAGTGGTCCCTGCACTTCGCGCCTCTCTCTGCCATACCGGAGCAGCCATGATGCCCCCTGCACGCTTATTGATGCTGTTGTCTCTCCTGTGCTGCCCTGCTGCAGCTATCGCGGATGAGCCGGCGCCCGCAGAAGGCCTGCACACTGAAGCCCGGCGCATCTGGCTGAATGACGCCATGCAACCGGCTGAAGGCGCGGATACGCGCGCCTACTACACCGACATCCCCTACCCGGCGGTGGATAACGACGATGCATCGTCAGCGCCGCGCTTTCAGCAGCATATCCATTACGCCGACGGCAATCTGTTCCGCGAAAACCAGTCAACGGCACCGGACCTCAGCGGCACATCCGACGGCCCGTTTCGGCACTTCGCGCCAGACGGCACCTTGCTGGCTGAAGGCCAGCGCCGCATGGCGCGTCTGCATGGCACCGTGCGTCGCTACAACAGCGACGGCGCCCTGCGTGCAGAGCTGAACTATCACATGGGCCAGGCCCATGGCCTGCACCGCAACTTTCATCCGGAGACTGGCGCCCTGGCCAGCGAGATCGCCTACGAGCACGGTCAGGTTGTCGACGGCACCTACGACATCCGTGATGCCCAGGGGCGTCTCGAGCGACGCTATACGCGCCGCGACGGCCAACTGCATGGCGCCTCGGAGTATTTCCACGAAGGTGTGCTGGTGCGCCGCCAACACTATGAAGCCGGTCAACGGCATGGCCTGTATGAAAGCTTCCACAATGACGGCACGCCCCGGGATCGCTACACGCTGGTGAACGGGCAGCGTCGCGGTGAAAGCCAGAGCTGGCATGCCAATGGCGAGCTGCGCGTACAGCAGTACATCAATGACGACGGCGATATGACGTTTCAGGAGACGTTCCGCGACGACGGTACGCCCTCACAGGCGATGCGCGTCATTCCGTTCAGTGACGGCAGTACACTGCATGTGTCACGGCGCTTTTCCGCCCAGGGCACACCCAGCCATATCGACGCTGAGCACAAGCTGCCCGACGGCGAGACACTTGCCTCCGTGCAGTGGCAGCAGCGTAGTGACGGCCTGACCCACACGCGTACGCAGCTGTTGACGCCGCACAAGGATATCCATGCGCTGCGCATCATCATGCACCAGAGCGACGACGGCTCTGCTGGCGACTATCAGCGCGACATTCGCGCCGAGGCCAACACACGATGGCTACGCGATGGCCCGCAGCGTGAAACCACCTTCCAGGGCTGGGTCAGTGAAAGCCATTATGTCCACGGAGCGCTGCACGGCGCCTATCAACTGCGGGACGACAACGGCGTGATCCTCAGCCGGGGCGAATATCAACACGACCAACGCGAAGGCCCGTGGATTGAACGGGAACACTTCGATGGACTGATCACACACAAGACTTATCGCAACGGCAAGCGCCACGGCGAGTATCGCATTGAGGCAGAGCAGGACGACGGCACGTTCCAGGTGCGGGAGATCGGCCACCACCAGGACGGGCTGCGGCACGGCAACGTGAAACGCTTTAACGCGGAGGGCGAGCTGATCAGTGACGTCGCCTACGACAAGGACATGCTGCACGGCAGCTTCTTCGATACGGATCGGGATGGCAACGTGCATCGTACCGACTACCTTCAGGGTAAACAGCACGGGCCCTATCGCCGGGAACAGCCTGCAGGCTATCCGCTGGAAATCGGCCAGTATCGCAACGGCCTGCCGGAAGGCAGATTTTATCGCTTCTCGCGCGAGGGGCGGCTGTTTGCTGTGACAGATTATGAGGAGGGGGAACCGGTAGGTAGCTATTATCCTGAATAAAAGAGAGGCCTGAATAAAAGAGAGGCCTGGTTCAGGCGAGCGGGATGTGCCGCCCGTCCGAACCAGACCCGTCATACAGGATGGACGATGACCTCAACCGCCCAGAATGTCGCAGGGCAGCGCAAACTCCTCCAGCTGAGCCCGCGTGTAGCTGGTGGCGTTGCCGCCGAGGGTTACGGTGATATCGCCGCCACCGTCAAAATCCACCTGAATGCTGTCGTTGATAAAGACGCGCCCGCTATCCACCGTATCGCTGTAGACCAATGTGCCATCACCGGCTTCTGTCACTGACTCGATAACGCGCAGTGCACCGTCAGTCCGGTAATATGCGCTGCCGAGGTTGCACGCAGCGGTGCTGAAGCCGACATCGCCCTCGAATTCCAGATCAGTGATGAAGTCGCCGGTCAGGCCACCGGGGGATTCGATGACCGTCTCCTTGCCGACATACCGATTATTCTCGTCGGCACCCAGCCTGATGCGTACCTCGCCGTCACCGTCGTCAAAGCGGGCTTCAACGAACACTTCAAATTCTGACACACCCGTGCCCGCGCACTCTTCACACATGTACTGCACACCGAGCATCTCGGAGAAGATACGGAATTGATCCGTTTCCAGCTCTGATGTTACCGGCACGCCCGTCTCCATATCCCCCATGAACACATACAGCACTTCGCCAGGGCCCGCGTAGTCCAGCGCTTCACCACCTTCGAATCTGCCGTTGCTGAAACTGTTGCTGAAGAAGGGACCCGCCGAAAATTCCTGACGACAGTTGTCGGAGTCGGTCACGAATATCTCGAAGCTGCCGTCATGGTAGGGGGTATCCCTGGAAGCAGTGAACTCTTCCATCGTCATGGTGCCGCCCTGATTACAGGACACCACCTCGGGGCCGTCGCCGCCCAGCCGGGCAGCGGGCTGATGCATGTTACCCCCGCGCTGCTCGGGCTCATCTACCTCACCCTCCTCACTATCAAAGCTGGTAGCCGCGCCCATCATACTGACGTGACGCGCCACATCATCGGCGCTGTTCAGCGCCGCATCCGTGATCGGCGGTGCGGGTCTGGAACCGCCACCGCCGCTGCTGCTGGAGCTGCCGCCGCAGGCGCTCAAGGCAGCAGCCAAGAGCGCGGCGCCGCAATAATGAAGTACATTCAATCGGGGCTGCTGTCCTGATACGGCAACAATCCCTGTGTCATTTTCCCGATGTGACATGATGAGCCTTCCTTTTATGCTGGTCAGTCATGCCAGCCTAGAAGACAGATCGGGTGAGCGACCATGCCCCAGACGGGTTAACCCGCGGTGAGGAATCAGGGTAGCTGTGCCTGTAAACGCCACAGGGCATGCCCGCTATGGAGATACTTCAGCTCGAAGTCGGTGACGGCTTCCCCTGCGTCAGCAGGTAATTCGTCCAGGGTCGACGGAATTGCCGCCTGGCCCAGAGCCGCCTGCATTTCCTGCAGATATATCGGCCAGTTGCTGCGCACTTCCAGCGTGCCGCCGAGATTCAGCAATGAGGGAAATACCGGGTGCCCGTGCCAGCGGCGCTTGAGATGGGCCGCCTTCGGCCAGGGATTCGGATACAGCAGGTAGTGCGCCATCAGGCGCCACCCGCCCTCCTCGGCCAGGCGCCAGAAATCGGCGCACTCAGCGCGCAGCAACAACAGATTATCTGGCAGGGCCCCGGCATCACGGCCGCGCGCCAGCCGGTGTGCGGACTGGTCTATTCCAATCACTGCCGCGCCCGGGTGTTGTGCGGCCAGCCAGCGAGAGGAACGCGCGGTGCCGCACCCGGAGTCCAGAATCACCGGGGCATCCTGGCGCTCCGCCAACCAGGCCAGCGCCTCGGCGAAGGCGGCTCTGGTATGCTCCGCCACCGGCGCCTGCCAGGTGCGGGTCAGATGGCGCTGCACCGTTCTGAACAAATCCTGATGAATCCCGGTCTGATTACTGACGACCGGTTTGCTATTGCCGAACATGGGTTACCCTTATTCACTGACCGTATTCACGGACCGGCACGCATGATAACGGAGAAATCATGAACAGACGTCATCTGAGCAGACTTCTGACAGCAGTTCTGGCTACCGCCGTGCTGCTGCACATGCCTTTTACCCCGCACAGTGCACAGGCGGCGTCCAGCGAGCGGATGGAAACCCATATCGTCGACACGCTCGGCGGGCAGGCTCTGATCCCACTCATCGAGCCTTTGCTGGCCCCCGGCGGCAGCATTGGCCACTACCAGGGACGGCTGGTGATCCGCACCACAGCGGAGAGTTTCAGTGACATCACCCGACTGATCGCAGATATCGACCGGGCACCACGCAGTGTGCGCATCAGCCTGCGCCGCAGCGCCAGTGGCAGCAGTCAGCAAGACGATGCATCAATGAGCGGGTCTGTGGATCAGCGTGGCAATGTACGCGGCAACGTCGTCATTCTGCGCGATCGCCAGCAACAGCAGCGCGATGACCACTACAGCATCAATACGCTGGACGGCCATGATGCATTTATTGATCGCGGCAATCTGTTGCAACTGTCGGGTTATGGGCCGGGTAACACCAGCGTATTACCCCTGCTTCAGGGCATTGCCGTGACACCCCAGCTGTTGCCGGACGGTCAGATCCGGCTGACAGTAGAACAGCGTTTTGATGAGCAAAGGAATACGGGAGAAATGCACACCCAGTCGGCGCACAGCACACTGCAGCTGTCCCCGGGACAATGGCATGATCTGGGTGGGCTGACGCAAGAGGATAGCGGCTCCCGTCAGGGCCTGACTGGCGGTCAACGCCAATCAGGCCGTGAGGAGATCACCCTGCAGGTCCGGGTCGAGGTCCTGTAGCACCCCGCCAGGGCGCTGGTCTTACAGTCCGTACTTGGCCTTGGCTTCCAGGCGGCGACGGTGCAGGACGGGCTCGGTGTAGCCGCTGGGCTGCTCGCGGCCCTTGAAGACCAGCTCGCAGGCCGCTTCGAACGCGACATTGCCGTCGAAGTCCGGCGCCATCTTGCGGTAGGCAGGATCAGCCGCATTCTGCTCGTCAACCACCGCAGCCATACGCTTCATCGCCTCCATCACCTGGTCTGCGGTGCAGACACCGTGATGCAGCCAGTTGGCAATATGCTGGCTGGAGATACGCAGTGTCGCGCGGTCTTCCATCAGGCCGACATTGTTGATGTCTGGCACCTTGGAGCAACCGACGCCCTGGTCGATCCAGCGCACCACATAGCCGAGGATGCCCTGGCAGTTGTTGTCCAGTTCCTGCTTGATCTCTTCGGCAGACCAGTTGGTGTCCGGCGCCAGCGGCACCGTCAGGATATCGTCCAGGCTGGCACGGGCGCGGCGCTTGAGCTGCTCCTGAATGTCCGCCACCTTGACCTGGTGGTAATGGGTCACATGCAGGGTCGCTGCGGTGGGTGACGGTACCCAGGCACAGCTGGCGCCGGCTTTCGGATGGCCGATCTTGGCCTCCATCATCGCCTTCATTTCGTCCGGCATGGCCCACATGCCCTTGCCGATCTGCGCGCGCCCCTTGAGGCCGGTGTTCAGGCCGATATCCACGTTCCAGTCTTCGTAGGCATTGATCCAGGGCTGCTGCTTCATGCCGCCCTTGCGCACCATGGCGCCAGCTTCCATGGAGGTATGGATCTCATCACCAGTGCGATCCAGGAAGCCGGTGTTGATAAAGATCACCCGTTCCTTCGCTTCCCGGATACAGGCTTTCAGATTCACCGTGGTGCGGCGCTCTTCATCCATGATGCCGATCTTCAGGGTGTTGCGTGCCAGGCCCAGCGCGTCTTCCACGCGACCGAACAGCTCCACCGCAAAGGCGACTTCTTCAGGGCCGTGCATCTTCGGCTTCACGATATACACGGAGCCGGTACGGCTGTTGCGCGCGCCGTCCTGCTTCTGCAGGTCGTGCATGGCGGCCAGCACCGTGACCATGCCATCCAGAATGCCCTCAGGCACTTCTTCACCGTTGAATAACACGGCATTGTTGGTCATCAGGTGACCGACGTTGCGCACCAGCAACAGGGAGCGGCCCGGCAACACCAGCTTGCCACCATCCGCTGCGGTGTACTCGCGATCTGCGTTCAGCTTGCGGGTCAGGGTCTTGCCGCCTTTCTGGAAGGATTCCTGCAGGTCGCCTTTCATCAGGCCCAGCCAGTTGCGGTAGACCACGGTCTTGTCATCCGCATCGACGGCGGCCACGGAGTCTTCGCAGTCCTGGATCGCGGTAATCGCGGATTCCAGCAGCAAATCCTTGATGTGCGCCTTGTCTTCCGCGCCAATCGGATGGCTGGCGTCAAACTGGATTTCCACGTGCAGGTCGTTGCGGCGTACCAGAATGCCGGTGGGGCTGGCGGCATCACCAACGTAACCGACCAGTTGTGCCGGCTCCTGAAGCCCGGTTTCTCCGTTAGCGGTGCGCACTACAAGCGCGCCGTCAACGATGGCGTAACCGGTGGCGTCCTTGTGTGAGCCCTGCGCCAGCGGTGCGGACTGATCAAGGAAGTTGCGCGCCCATTCAATGACTTTGGCGCCACGTTTCGGGTTATAGGCACCGCCACGCTCAGCGCCGCCGTCTTCGGAAATCACGTCGCCGCCGTAAAGCGCGTCATACAGGCTGCCCCAGCGCGCGTTGGCCGCGTTCAGGGAGAAGCGTGCATTCATCACCGGCACCACCAGCTGCGGGCCGGCAATGCGGGCGACTTCAGCGTCCACGTTTTCCGTGCTGATCTGGAAATCGTCACCTTCCGGCAACAGATAGCCGATCTCGGTCAGGAACGCCTTGTACTCGGCCATGTCGATCTTCTGGCCCTTGCGCGCCTGATGCCAGGCATCAATGCGCGTCTGAAGCTCATCACGCTTGGCCAGCAGCGCCTTGTTCTTCGGTACCAGGTCGGTCAGGATTTTTTCCAGTTCGGCCCAGAACCGGGCGGTGTCGACACCGGTGCCCGGAGCAATCTCTTTTTCAACGAGATCGTAGAGAACGGGGGCGATTTCGAGAGCGCCCTGGCGAATGCGATCGGTCATAGTGCTGCTACCCTTTCGGTCAAGAAGCAAGGTACATGTGTCGGTGGTGAACGCGGATGGCGGTGCTGATTCAGCCACCCGACACGCGGAAAGCGGCGATTTTAACGGAAACCCCGCAGCAATTCATGCGCCGGATGGCGGTCATTGCCCTGACCCGGCAGTCAGTTGAATCAAAGCCGCTGCATCAGATTAATCGGGTCAGTGGAACAGGTTTACAAGGTCCAGCTTGTGCGCCTGAGCGCCGCCCCGGGAGACGCCCTCCTCCAGGCTGGCGAAATCAAACAGGCGGGTATCTGCCATCTGAGAGGGAGCAATGTTCTGCATCGCCGTGAAGATGCTTTCGATCCGTCCGGGGTGCTTGCGATCCCATTCCTGCAGCATGGCCTTCACGGCCTGGCGCTGGAGATTTTCCTGGGAGCCGCACAGGTTGCAGGGAATGATCGGGTATTCGCGCAATGCGGCGTAACGGGCAATATCCTTCTCGCGGCAGTAGGCCAGCGGGCGAATGACCACATTACGCCCATCATCACTGCGCAATTTGGGCGGCATGGCCTTCATCTTGCCGCCGAAGAACATGTTCAGAAACAGCGTCTCGATCATGTCGTCGCGATGATGGCCCAGCGCGATCTTGGTGGCGCCGATTTCCTCCGCAAAGCCATACAGGCTGCCCCGGCGCAGGCGCGAACACAGGGCGCAGGTGGTCTTGCCTTCGGGGGTTTTCTCCCGAACGATGGAATAGGTGTCCTTTTCCAGGATATGAAACGGCACGCCCTCTGCTTCGAGATACGCGGGCAACACATGCTCGGGAAAGCCCGGCTGCTTCTGATCCAGATTCACCGCGACCAGCTCGAACTGCACCGGCGCCGAATGCTGCAGATTACGCAGGATATCCAGCATGGTGTAGGAATCCTTGCCGCCGGACAGGCACACCATGATGCGGTCGCCATCCTGAATCATGTTGAAATCGGCAATCGCCTTGCCCACTTCCCGGCGCAGGCGCTTCTGCAGCTTGTTCAGCTTGAGCCGCTGCCCAGGTCGAACGCTGGCATCAGCCGCAGCCGTGTCAGCGCTATCAGATTCAGCAGCGTCATGGAATTGCACACCGGTGCCGGACATTCAGGTTACCTTTATACGACGGATGACTTTGCGATACAGCGACGGGAACAGGCGTTTCAGCCAGATACCGGCCACTTCGCGGCCGCCAATGATAACCTGCTCGCGGCCGCGCTGCACGGCACGGAGTATGCGTCCGGCGCACACGTCCACATCCAGCCCGGCGGCCTGATGATCGTCCATGACGCCATGGGCTGAGCCGTCAGCGGTCACTGCATTAATGGAGACATTGGTGCGGATAAAGCCCGGCATGACCATCAGAATATGGATGTTGTGCTCATATTCCTCGGCCCGGAGGGCCTCGAACCAGCCGTGCAGGGCGTGCTTGCTGGCGCAGTAAGCCGAGCGCATCGGCGTCGGCAGCTCTCCCACCAGACTGGAGATCACCATGATCTGGCCGCCACCCGCGCGTCGCATGGCGGGTAACACAGCCTTGGTCAGCCCGATGGCGCCGAAGTAGTTCACTTCCATGACCCGGCGATCAACGGCCAGATCCGTATCAATCACCTTCGAGCGCTGGCTGATACCGCCATTGTTGACCAGCATATCGATGCGCTGGCAACTGCCCAGCACCTGCTCCACCGCCGCGGCAAAGCTGTCGCTGTTGGTCAGATCCAGTGGCAGCACCAGATGCCGCTCGGGGTGCTCCAGGCTGGCACGCACCCGTTCCAGCTCGTCTTCGCGCCGCGCCGACAACACCAGCCGCGCGCCCTGGCGGCTCATGGCCCGCGCCAGCGCCTCGCCGATGCCGCTGGATGCGCCGGTAATCCAGATAACCTTGTTGGTCAGTGCCATGCTTGCGCCCCCTCAGACAGGAATAAGCAGCAACCATAGGCAATCCGGCGCCGATACACCAGCGTCAGCCCGTGTACCGGCGCCCCGCCGGTGCGGAACCGGCCAGCCGGGTTACTTGAGTTCCCGGGAGGACAGGCCAAGCAGGTTGCGGGCGACAATCAACTGCTGGATCTGCTGGGTGCCTTCGAAGATATCGATGATCTTGGAATCCCGGGCCAGCTTCTCCAGCAAGAAGCGCTCGGAGTAACCCAGCTCACCACACAGCTCGACACACTTGAGGGTGACCTGATTGCCCATGCGCCCGGCCTTGGCCTTGCACATGGAGGCCTCTTTGGAATTGGGCTGGCCGTTGTCCGCCATCCACGCCGCCTTGTAGGTCATCAGGCGGGCCGCATCCAGGTCGGCTTCCATCCGGTACAGCTCCGCTTCAATCGCCGAGCTATTGTAAAGTGATTTCGAGTAATCAGCCTTAACCCCTTCTTTTTCAAGAAGTTCACGGGCTATTTCCAACGCTGCTCTGGCAACACCCAGCGCCATGGCCGCCACCTGCGGGCGGGTGTTGTCGAAGGTCTGCATGACACCGCCGAAGGCCTTCTTGCGCGCCTCTTCCGTGTCTGCGACCTCTGCTGAGCCCAGGATATTGGTCTTGGGAATCCGACATTCATCGAAGGACAACGCCGCCGTATCCGAGATACGCAGGCCCATCTTGTCTTCGACCCGCACCAGCGACATGCCCGGCGCGCCCTGGGGCACGATGAAGGACTTGATCGCCGCCTTGCCCTTGCTCTTGTCCAGGGTGGCCCAGACGACGATGGCGTCGCAGCGCTGGCCAGCGGTGCAATAGATCTTTTCGCCGTTAAGCACCCACTCGTCGCCTTCCAGGCGTGCGGTGGTGGACACGGCTGCGGAGTCCGAACCGGCACCCGGCTCGGTAATCGCCATGGCGCAGTACAGCTTGCCGAATTCCTCTTTTTGCTCCGGGGTGCCCACCGCCATGATGGCGGCGTTGCCCAGGCCGGAACCGGGGATCGAAAGCAGTAGCCCCACATCCCCCCAGCACAGCTCCTCTGCCCCGACGATACCGGACAGGTTGGCACCGTTAACGGTGCTGCCATCCTCCGGCCGCGCTTCTTTCTTGGCCCGGCTGGGACGCATCGCCGCCATCATCTGGGCGATGGGCTTGAGTTCTTCCGGCGTATCGCAGTGCTCGATGCGGTCGTACTTGCGGGAGATGGGGCGAAAAACACCGCTGGCCACCTGGTGGCTCATCTTCTGCACGGTCAGCAACTTTTGCGGCAATTCGAGATTGATCATGACGCGTCTCTTTCAGTAGACATATTCAGTCAGCCAGCCAGGCGATGTTGCCGGCGGCCAGGAATCGGTCGGGTTAAACCAGTGCGGCGCCATCCAGCACGCCAATGGCGCGCAGATTGCGGTACCACATCTCCAGCGGGTAGTCGCGCACGAAGCCGGCGCCGCCAAACAACTGGACGCCGTTGGTGCCGATCTGCATGGCTTTTTCGGCGGCGTAAACACGCGCCAGATGGGCTTCCCGGTGGAACGGCAGCCCCTGCTCTGCACGGCTTGCCGCACGCAGGACCAGCAACCGCATCCCTTCCAGTTCAATCGCGATATCGGCCACCATGAACGCTACCGACTGGCGCCATGCGATCGGCTCGCCGAAGGCCTTGCGCTCCTTGACGTAGGGAATGCAGTAATCCAGCACGGCCTGGCAACAGCCCACCGCGAGGGCCGCTGTGCCGATCCGGCCCAGATCAACGAGACGCTCCAGATCAAACTGCATCAGCCGATGTGCGGCACCGACACGCACCTGATCCAGCGTCAACGTAGCCACTTCCACCGCCCGCAGGCCCATATAGGGCTCGGCTTTGGCGCTCAGCCCCTGGCTGCCTGCCGGCACCACAAACGCGGCGGCGCCCTCCCCGTCCAGCTCGGCGACCACCAGAACCAGCTCCGCGCTGGCCCCGAGAATCACCATGGATTTCTCGCCGTTCAGGACGTAGTCATCCCCGTCCCGCACGGCCCGTGTGTGCAGATTGGCCGGATCAAAGGTGGCCCGGGGCTCCATCAGCGCCACGGTGGCCGGCACGAAGTGCTCCTGCGCCAGTTGCGGCAGGAACATCTCCTGCTGCGCTTCGTCACCGAAGTCCAGCAGTGCATTGATGAAGGACAAGGGCGCCAGCGTGCCGAGTGCCAGTGAAATGTCGCCGCTGCCCAGGTCTTCCGCATTCAGCGCGTTACTCACCGGCGAGCGCGGCATACCGGCTCCGCCAAACGCCTCCGGGATCGGCATCAGCGACAGGCCCAGCTCTGTGGTGCCCTGATAAAAGCCCTCCGGTGCAGCCCCGGCCTCATCGGCATCGCGGGCAATGGCGCGCAGCTGTCGCTCTGCGTAACGGCGCATGCTCTCGCGACCGATGCGCTGCTCCTCCGACAGTGACAGATCAAATGGCAGATCCTGACTCGTGACCACTTCGCATACTCCTGTGGGTGACCGTTGCGCGTCTGGCTGACGGGGGTATGTCTGAGACCCGCGGCCAGTTAAACGCTCGTTTGAATTTGCGTCAATCCTGACACAGCACCGGATACGCGGCAAGCCGTTCGTCGCCCACCGGCGCCCCCCGCCACGCCTGCGCTCCGGGCCTATCGCCGCGTTTCCGGACCTGTGTCATGATATCAATGTGATATCAGGCGGGATTTGCGAGGAGCAGCTGCCGTCAGGGGGAAATGTCAAAGCATTGAACGTTTCACAGGACCATCGCCGCAGTCTGCGCCTGCGGCGCCAGAGAATGGCCATCTACTCGTATCTGCTGGTATGGGGGGGCGTGCTGCTGGGCATGCAAATCGGCTACTTCGAGCCAGACACCCCTCACCAGTGGCTGTTCGGCGGCACGCTGGCGCTCAATCTGTTGGTGTTTTTCCTGATTCAGGGTGGATTTTCTGAGCGCTGGCGAGATCCCAGCCTGACCACCCCGCAGATGATCATCGGCATTCTGCTGATTACCCTGTTGCTGCATTACTCCCGTGACATGCGTGGCGCCATGCTGGCCATCTACTTCATGGTCATGACCTTTGGTGTATTTGCGCTGGCCCGGCGACGCATGATCGTCATGGCATTGTTTGTGCTCGCCTGCTTTATCACCCTGGAAGTGGTCGAGTATCTTGATGCGCCGCAATACAAGATCGTGTCACTGAGCCTCGGGCACCTGAGCATCCTGACCATGGGGCTTGCCTGGTTTATCTATGTCGGCGGTCATATTCACAACCTGCAACAACGAAACCGGGATCAGCGTACCTCGCTGCAAGCGCAACAACGCCATCTGGAACAGATCAACCAGCAGCTGCAGGATGCCATGGCGCGGCTGGAAGAAGTGGCCATCCGTGACAGCCTCACCGGTCTGTTCAATCGTCGCCATTTCATGGAACGGATCGAAGAAGAAATGGCCCGCGCAGAGCGTCAGGGAAACCCGCTGCATCTGGCGCTGATCGACCTCGATCACTTCAAGAAAATCAATGACACCTGGGGACATCAGGCCGGTGATCAAGTGCTGGTTCGCTTCGCCGAAACTGCCCGTAACACCTTGCGGCGCTCCGATCTGATTGCCCGTTATGGTGGCGAGGAGTTCGTTATTCTGCTGACCGCAGGCGACACGCACGACATCCGTCAGGTACTGGAACGGCTGCGCAGCACGCTCTCCGGCCTTCATTTTGGCGGCCAGGCAGGGTTCCAGGTGACCCTGTCCGCCGGGCTCGCCACCTGGCGCCAAGGCGACACCGTGGACTCCTTGTTCCAGCGCGCCGACGTGGCCCTTTATCGCGCCAAGAACACCGGCCGCAACCGACTGGTCGAAGCAGAAGCCTGATACCCCGGCGGCATGCTAGACTCGCGCCCAATCGCCTACAAGATCACCAACAAGAAGGTCATGCTCAAATGGAAAGTCTTGAAAATCCCGGTCTGCGGCAAACCGTCGATGCCTTTATCCGGGAAACCGGTGAGGATGCCCTGACCTGGACCGAGATCCATGGCCTGATGTGTGCCATTTCCGCTGGCCCGTCCGCCCCCGAAGACTGGCCGCAGATCTGTCATGCGGAAGAGAACGCGGTGCCCGCCAATGTTGCAACCGCGTTGTTGCAACTGCAGCAACGCCTCGCCGCCCAGCTGGGCGTCGGCGAGCGCCTTCAGCTCCCCTGCCTGCTGGACCCGTATGCCGACGATGAAGGGGAAGATCTGTCCAGCTGGTGCGCCGGTTTCATGGCAGGTGTTCTGCTACAGGAAGAGCGCTGGTCGGAGGCAGATGAAGAACGCATGGCCAACATGCTGCTGCCTTTTTTGCTGATCAGCGGTATGGATGAAGACCCTGAACTGGACAGCCTCTGGGAAGACACCCGACTGGTGCGGACCATGGCCATGGCGATACCCGAGCTGCTGGAAGAACTGTTCCTGTACTTCCATGCACCGGATGCCCCGACCGGCGGTGATGACAGCGAAGCGAGCGAGGACGATTAATCAGCCCCCGCCGGCATCCCTGTCCCCGGTCATCACGTCCTCGTCCTGCTGCCCGGGTGCAGCAGGGCCCTGCTGAGCAACCTCAGAAGCAACCTCCGGACCCAGCAATACGGCAAGCCAGCGGCTTTCGGCACGGCTTTCAAATGCGATCCGCAAGATCATGGTCAATGGCACCGACAGGACCATACCTACCGGCCCCAGCACCCACCCCCAGAAGACCAGAGACACAAATACCACCAGCGTGGACAATCCCAGCCGACGTCCCATCAGTCGTGGCTCCAGCAGGTTGCCCATACCGGTGTTGATCACCACAAAACCGGCGACGGCAACGGCAGCAAGACCGAACCCGTGCAACACATAAGCCAACAGACACGCCGGAATGGCAGCCAGGAAAGAGCCTATATTCGGGATGTAGTTGAACATGAAGGCCAACGCGCCCCACAGCAGCGGATAGTCCACATCCAGTATCCACATCCACAAGGCCACGATAATGCCCGTCCCCAGACTGACCAGTGACTTGATCGCCAGATACTGATTCACACCGGCAGAGAACTTGCGGAACACCGCAACGCCGGGGGCGGAACCGCCCAACGCAGCCTGCAGCTTCGCGGGGAAGCGTGCCGCCTCAAGGAGGATAAACGCCACGGTCAACAGCACCAGCAACAGATTGCCCAGCGCAGAACCAAAATGCCCGGCAACCTTGCCCGCCATATTCATCAGCGTCTCGGCATCCAGGTGCTCACGCCATGCATCAGTATCCAGGTGCATCCCGAATCCGGCCAGCATATCCAGCACCCCGGCAAGGCGTTCATTCAGCGCCTCTTCATATTTTGGCAGCTCGCGCACAAAGCCATTGATCGACGCACCGAGCCCTGTGGCCACACCGATCATGGCCACGATCAGTCCGATCATGACCAGCAATACCGCCAACGCTTCCGGCACATGATGGCGCCGCAACCAGGCAACGCCCGGCGCACAGACGATGCTCAGAAAGACAGCGAGTAAAAACGGCTCAAGTAACCCAGAGGCGGCCCGCATACCTGCCACCAGCACCACCAGGGCCGCAAGAATCCCAATCCATGGCCAGCTGGCCCGGGCGTCAGACATGGTTACCTCGCAAACTGTGTTAGCGTCTTGTGTGGAAACTGCGCGTTCTATACTCCGGTGTTCACGCCACAGTTACAACTCTGCGGTTGTTTCTGCAGTGCCGCCGCCTATGATACGACGCAAAAGAGTGCAAGAGCCTTGATCATGTTCACGATGCGTCGCCTCATACTTCCGCTTATGCCCTGCCCGGCCGTCCGGTTCGGCGTCATCTTGACTGCCTTGTCGGCAATGTTGTCAGCGACGCCGGCATTTGCCGAATCCGGCGGTGCCGCCGCACATGCCGAAAGCTGCCCGGAAATCAGCCGCGCCGGCTTTACCGGCGCCGTGGTCGGCAGCGAACCGCTGGACCTGCTGACGGAAGTGCCTGCCACCGTCAGAACGCTGTTCTTCTTTACGGAAGTTCTGGGCGCCACCGGCATGACACTGCAGCATCGCTGGCAAAACGGGGACTCGGATGTCACCGTGCCGCTGCGTATCGGCAGCCCGGGCTGGCGCACCTGGTCCAGTCGGCAGATCGTCGACAATACGATGGACTGGCGCGTCACCGTCACCACCGACAACGGTTGCACACTGGGTGTCTGGACTATTGCGGGCAATCCGGATGCAGCACGGCCACCTGCGGCAGCACCGACCCGTTCAACACCCGTTCGCTCATCACCGACCCGGGCGACACGAACCGCCGAGACGGCACTCAGAACTGAAGAAATCAATGCCTTGCTAGCGGAGCAAGACCTGATCGGCGCACGTATGCTGCTGGAGGCGGAAGCGGAGCGCGGTGTGGCCCCACAGCTGCTGGCACGTATCAGGCAAGTGGATCTGGAATTGGCCAGTGCCCGGCGGGAAATCGAGGCGGAGCGCCTGTACACCGCCGCCACGCGTCTGGCACAACTGTCTGAGCGCGACGACCTGAGTGATCAGGAGCGAGCATCAATCACAGGATTGCAGAGGGAGATTACGCAGCGTACCGCCGATCTGGAGAACGAATACGTGTACTGGTTGGCCGCCTGGCGCCACACCGTCAATCAGGGCCTGGCCGGCGGCGCACTTTGTACCAATCCGTCTGCGTTCGCCGAGGATTGGCCGACGCGGATTACCGAAGCGTTGTCATGGGTGGACCGTCAGGCAACCGCAACCGGTTATGATTTTCTGCTGATTGATACACGCACCGGGCGCAGCCATGTACTGCCACTCCACTGTCCACTGCAGCATTCCGGTGTGTCAGCTGTCATCCGCCAGTGACAGATGACTGATGTCCGGGTTGACCGCCGCTTTACGCGGCGCCAGCTCTTCCAGTTCAGTCCCCGGGGGAGCCATCGACAGATGGCTGATGTCGGGATTAACACTGACTGTCTGACGCTCGGTAGTGTCCAGATCCGCACCCGGCGGTGCCACCTCGAAGGGCCCGCTGAACCCTTCGCCTCCCGTACGGATGGTACCGACCATTTCGCGGTTGCTGTCCGCAGGGCTGCTGCGCTGTTCAGGCGCAGCCGGTGATGGCGCCGCAACAGCAGCCGGAGAGGACTCAACCATCTGGCACTGGGCGCCCGCCTGCTTGAGCGCCGCACGGAACTTCATCGCCGTCGCCTGATCGGCGTCACGCTTGAGCACCATGCGCTTGCCTGAAAACAGCGCTTCCACCCGCTCCGGTGTCATACGGAACAGGCGCCCCAGATTGGCACGCACGGCGGCCGGATCAGCACCGGGCACCAGACTGCCGTCAAATACAATGTTGTAACGTGCATCACTCATGCCAGACAGTCTACCGTCGTCGTTGCGGCCAGGGAAGCCACACACCTCAGCGCTCGGCTATCTGCGCCGCCGCGTATTCAGCCAGTGCCGCGATGGTCTGTGAGGGATTCAACCCCAGCGCCACCGGCACCACCGCGCCATCCATCACGAACAGTTCCGGATAACCAAACACCTCGCCGCGATGATCCACCACGCCCTGCTCCGGTGAGTCCGCCATGTTGCAGCCCCCCAGCGGGTGCGGCGTCACCAGATTACGGAACCAGCGCCAGGTTGCGGGCACCAGTGGCTGGCCGCCGGTCGCCTCACTGAGACGCACATGCATTGAAGAGAGGGCCTCGACGGCAGGCTCGGCCGCGCGATAATCCCATTTCATCCGCAACTGATTGCGGCGCCACGGCGCATACCAGGGGCGGCCCAGCGACAGCACACCACCCGCCTCGTCTTGCGCCTGGCCAAACCAGGGCATGAGCCCGGTCAGCGGATCGCGCTTGCTGATCAGATGTCGCAGAATGCCGATCAGTCGATGCTTGCCCAGCCCCGCAAACGGGTCCGTCAGCAAACGTCGCTTGCGACGGCGTAGCAGATTCCCGACCACGTCCGGAAATCCGCCATCTTCCACGAGAAAACGCTGGCCCTGCTGACTGCCATCAAGAAAGTCTATTGCGGCAGAAATAGTCGGCCCTCTTGAGGGTGATATGTCGCGGTGTGGATAGCGCGCCGGCGTCAGGAAATCGCCGTTGCTGAGCCAACCGTGCCCCAGCCTGTCGCTGAGCCCCGGCAGGGTCTGATACTGATCGCGGCATCGCAACAGTAATTCCGTTGAACCGATACTCCCCGCCGCAATAACAACCCGACGGGCCAGTATCCGCACATCTTTACCTGCGGCCAGATCGCGGACACCCACTTCGTAACCGCCCTCCTCTGCCGGACGTAGCCAGCGCACATGATGCAACGGCCGGATCTCCGCTCCGCACTGCTCTGCCTCAGCGAGATAATTCAGATCGAGGGTATTTTTTGCCTGCACCGGGCAACCGATATCACAGTTGCCGCAATGCACACAGGTGCCCTGGACACGGCCATGCTCGTTGGTCCAGGTACGCGAATGTCGATAATCGTAAGGCCGCTCGCGCCGCGTGTGCCAGGCCGGGTCAAACGTGACGGCCTGTGGCAGCACGGTAAAACGCTTGCCTTCGCCAATCGCTTCTGCGGCGTCACGCAACAGGCGTGTGCGCGGCGTAAACTGGTTGGCGGGCAAGGGGGCCACCTTCAGCATCTGCTGCACCGTCGCAAAATGCGGCGCCAGTGCGGCATAGCTGATCGCGGCAGGCCAGCCGCGCAGAAAATTATCCGGACGTGCGGGAATACTGATATTGGCATAGATCAATGACCCGCCACCAACACCGGCGCCTGCGGCCACACTCATGTCGCCAAAGGCGCGGAAATCGATCCAGCCATTGTGGCGTTCCGGTCGCCGCTCGTCCCAGCGCCAGTGCCGTCCACTGACACTGGGATAACTTTGCGGAGACCAGCGCCGCCCGCGTTCCAGCACCAGCACACGAGCGCCCTGCTGAGCCAGCCGCAACGCCATCACGGCACCACCAAAACCGCTGCCCACAACCAGCGTGTCTGTTCGCTCCATGACGCCCCCGCGCTCCCCTTCCCATTATTCTTGTCATTAAATGCCATGCAGCGCTGACTCTGCAAGACAAGGGGGGCGCTGCTGTCGAGGAGAGCGGCTCTCGGGGAGAGCCGCGGTTAGCCCATCAGAACGTCAATGTTGCCTGGGCCCACAGCTTGCGGGTATCCGCAGCGAGGTCACGGGCCTGATAGTCCGCGGCCTTGAGCAACAGATGCAGCCATGGCCGCGCCTGCCAGCCGGCGCTGACATTGATCTCCCGACCATATCTGTCGTCACCACGGTCAGCATCGAACCAGTGGCTGGTCAGCGCCAGGGAAACCGGGCCCGCAGGGCCACTGACGCGCACATACTGATCCACCACACCGTCCGCCGGCGTTGTCAGGAAAATGTCCGTAAAGCCCTGGAACGCATGCATGGTGGCCAGCGGTGTTTGCAGCGCCACACCCGCGTCCGCGTCAGCACCCAGGCTTTCGCGACCCAGCGTGAGGCCATAGCCGTTACTCGCTACACCCACTTCTGTCAGAAGATAATCAGCCCCGAAATCCACCGGGTTATCGGCATAATCCCGCTGCCGCGCATATTCCAGCGTGATCGGGAACGACAGCGACTGCCATGCCGGGCGCCCACTGACACGCAGCCCGGTCGTCAGGCTGGATAACGCCGGCGCTTCATCAAGATCCAGTGCATAGGCGTAGCCGCTCAACGTCACCCCGCCGATTGCGCCGGACAGATGGAGCAGATGGCTGTCACTGTCAAACGCGGCCGGCGGCCCACCTTGCTCAGGACCGAATATGCGCCGCACCTGGTCAATCCAGACGTACCGGAGCTTGACCCCGCCCGGCACAGCCATGTCGAGACTGGCCGCATCGAATGTCTGCTCATTCTGGCGCCAGCCTACCCCGCCGATGAAACGCTGGTTATCAAGATTGATGCGCTGCCGCCCGAGCGTCGCCCCTGCGGTGTCATTGAACCGGTAGTCCAGCGCAAACTGGTTGAGGTCCGCCCCCTTGGGATCTGCGACGACAGGAAAATCTGTGCGGCCGTTGCGCGTGGAATTGAACCGTTGCTCGGTCAGATAACCGACATGGTCCATTTCCACTCTCAACTGCAGCCCCTGCCAGTTGCCGCTCTGATAACTCAGACGGGAACGCAGGGTATTGGCATGCGCGTTTTTATCGAACAGATCGGGTTGGCGCACCTGTTCATAGCGATAGCGTACGCCGAGGGACACGTTTCCCTCTGTCAGCGCTTCTACCAGTGTATCGGCATCTGCCGCCGCCACACTGCGTACCCCGGCAAGACTGACACAACACAGCACAATGGCTGCCAAACGATAGGTATGAGACATCTCCGATTCCCTCTCAAGGTAAGTGAAATGCCTGTCCGAAAAGCACTGCGTTATACCGGCATTTTTTACTGTCATGCCTTTTTATCAATCTGTTAGGCCACCACCGCGTCTGTGGTGCTTGCGATCTCCTGACTGAACACCCGCGCGTCACCCAGACTCACCACGCTGCCGATCATCACCAGACACGGCGAGCCCATTTGCGTTTGCTGCGCCGTCTCCGCAAGCGTTGCCAGAGTGCAGCGCGCAGCTTTCTGGCGCGCTGTCGTGCCCTCACTGATCAGCGCGGCGGGCGTCTCTGCCGAGAGCCCATGGCGCGTCAGCTGCGCCGTGATGGTGCCAAGCTCGCTCAACCCCATGTAACACACCAGCGTGCGCTTCGGATCAGCCGCCAACGCGGCCCAGTCGGTCTGCGGCGCGCCATCACGACGGTGCGCCGTCACCAGGCAGACACTGGCGGCATGATCTCTGTGGGTCAGCGGAATACCGGTGGCCGCTGCGCAGCCCGCCGCCGCCGTAATCCCCGGCACCACACTGGCCGCCACGCCGTGACGCTGCAGCTCCGCGAGTTCTTCGCCGCCGCGACCAAAAATGAAGGGATCGCCGCCTTTCAGGCGCACAACCTGGCGGCCCGCGAGCGCTTCTCGTACCAGCAGCGCATTGATCTCGTTCTGCGGCACGCTATGACGGCCGCACCGTTTTCCGACATAAAGTCGGCGGGCATCGGGGCGGCAATAGTCCAGCAGCTCCGGCGCTACCAGGCGGTCGTGGACCACCACGTCCGCCTGCTGCAGCAAACGCATGCCACGCACGGTAATCAGATCAGGATCGCCGGGGCCGGCACCCACCAACCACACATGACCGCTACGCCCGTGTGTTGTGCGGTTCGCTTCGTCGGCACGCAGCCGCTGCCACCATTCGGACACGGTATTACCGGTGCCGTGCAGTGCATCAACCCAGGGCGCGAACAGGCTCAACATTGTCGTTCTCCTCATCGGATTCCCGCGACGGTGCACCTGCACCGGCTGCCAGCAGTTTCTTCAGTTCAGGGATACAGGAGCCGCAGCCACTGCCCGCGCCAGTGCAACGACTGATCGCTGCCACATCCGCGCAACCCTCATGAATCGCTTCTTCAATTTTTGCCTGACGTATCTGATAACAACTGCACACGACCGCACTGTTGTCTCGCAGACCACCCGGCACACCGGCCATCAGCTGCATGGGGTCCGGACGGGGCTCGGCCAGTGCCAGCGCCAACCAGTCCTCGTCAATATCTGCCGGCAGCGGCGATATCACCGCAAAGCAGACCGGTTTGCCCTGGCGGTAACCGAGCAAACGATGGTGGCCGCTGGCCTCATCCGTCATTTCGGCCCAGTCCTGCACATCCGGGCAGCGGGCACGCAACCAGTCCGTGTCCACCGGGCGCTGACCTGCCATGCGCAGACGGGTGGCCGGTTCGCCGGGGATGCGGCACCAGTAGTGGCTGGCATCCGGGGCATTCAGGCGCGTCAGGGCAATTACCGTGGCATGCCAGATCGGTGCGAAAGGGGCGACCCGTACCGGTGTCTGTTTGAAGGCCGGTTGCCCGGACTCCGCATCGCAGTTGGCGGCGACCAGCGCATCCACCCGCGCTGCGCTGGCAAAGCAATCGTTCCAGTGAATCGGCATGAACACGCTGCCCTGCTGCTGGCCATCGCTGCTGCAGGCCGGCACAACGCACTGCCCCAGGGGGCTTTCCACGCGCACCAGATCACCCTCACGGACATCGGCACGCTTCATGTCTTCAGGATGCATGGCCACGAAAGGCTCGCTGGTGTGGCTGAGCAATTTCTGTGCGCGCCCGGTGCGCGTCATGGTGTGCCACTGATCACGCAAACGTCCGCTGTTGAGCAACAAGGGCCAGTCGCTGTTGACACCGGCATGGGACAAACGTGGCGTGACCGGCACCAGCCGCGCACGCCCGTCAGGTGTAAAAAAGTGGCCGTCAGCAAAAAGGCGCTCAGTCCCTGAGGAACCTGGATCGCCCGGACCATGTGCACTGAGCGGCCACTGGACAGGTAACAGTGAGTCATAATCCCGATCGCTGAGCGTCGCCAGTGCGCCAATATCAAAAGCGCGGCGCGACCTGCTCTGCTCAAACCCCGAAAGCGCCGCATGTTCACGAAAGATCGCTGCCGGGTTGGCGTAATCAAAGGCGTCAGAAAAACCCAGACGTTGTGCCAGCGCGCTGATGATCCACCAATCCGGGCGCGCTTCACCGGGCAACGGCAGGAAGGCCCGTTGCCGGGAAATACAGCGCTCTGAATTGGTGACGGTGCCATCCTTCTCACCCCAGCCCGCCGCAGGCAAACGAATATGTGCCATGCGCAGGGTATCGGTATCGGCAACACAGTCCGAGACAATTACCGTCGGGCATTGGGCCAGTGCGGCGCGCACCAGATCCGCCTCCGGCATGGACACCACCGGATTGGTGGCCATGATCCAGATCACCTTGATGCGCCCCTCGCCCACTGCACGAAACAAGTCTACGGCCTTGAAGCCCGGGGCCCGCGCCACGCGATTGCTGCCCCAGAAGCGGCCAACCAGTGACCGGGAAGGCTCATCGAAACCCATGTGTGCAGCGAGCTGATTGGCCAGCCCACCCACTTCCCGACCGCCCATGGCGTTCGGCTGACCGGTAATGGAGAAAGGCGCCGCCCCGGGCTTGCCGATACGACCGGTAGCCAGGTGGCAGTTGATGATGGCGCTGGCCTTGTCGACGCCGGTTTCCGACTGGTTGATGCCCTGAGAGAACACCGTCACCGTTTTCGGTGATTGGGCAAACCAGTCGAAGAACGTGCTCAGCGCGGTGGTCGATACCCCACACGCCTCTGCCATACCCGCCACGTCATCGGCACTGCCGGCAAAGGCCGCCGCTGCCGCAGCAATCGCAGCCTCCGCGTCGCGCGTGTGCGCGGCAATGAAATCCTGATCCAGATTGCCCTGATCGGCCATCCAGGCCAGCAAGGCGGTAAACAGAAAACCATCCGATCCCGGCTGGATGGCAAGATGCAGATCCGCAAGATCACAAGTCGCCGTTTCGCGCGGATCAATCACCACCACTTTCATGTCGGGACGTTGCTGTTTCGCGGCGACGATACGCTGGTACACCACCGGATGCGTCCAGGCCATGTTCGAGCCGGTGATGATCACCAGGTCGGCCAACTCAAGATCGGCGTAACAGCCTGGCACCGCGTCAGCACCCAGCGTCTTCTTGTGCGCCACCACAGCACTGGCCATGCACAGGCGCGAATTGGTATCGATATTGGCGGCGCCGATAAAGCCCTTCATCAACTTGTTGGCGACGTAATAGTCTTCTGTCAGCAACTGGCCGGACACATAGAAGCCGATGGATTCCGGGCCATACTGATCGATCGCCTCGCGCATGCGCACGGCGACGGTGTCCAGCGCCTGATCCCAGCTCACGCGACATTCGTTGATCTCGGGGTACAGCAACCGTTCCCGGACACTGACGGTATCGCCCAGCGCGCTACCTTTGACACACAGCCGCCCCTGGTTTGCCGGATGCGCTGCGAGCCCGCTCGCTTTCCAGCCGTCATCCTGCGTGCGTTGCATGGCAACACCGCAGCCAACGCCACAATAGGGGCAGGTGGTTTGTGTTGTATCCTGATCGCCGCAACGGCTCATACAAGGGCCTCCTCGGCGGCGGACACGGGCAAACGGTCTGCGAACAACAACTGGTTACGCCAGCGCGTGATGTCTTTGCCCAGGTGTTTTTCGTACCAGGCGCCACCGCTGGTTTCACCGTACAACACGGTGCCGGTCAGGCGATTGCCCTCCAGCCAGAGGCGACGATAGTGCCCCGCCACCGGATCGCGCCAGACCAGGCTGCTGTCGCCCTGCTGCACACCGGCGGCAAACACCGACACACCGCTGACTTTCAGACGCGTCGGGCTGTCGCGATACACATAACGGCGATGCCCGGTCTCCATCAGATGCGCGGCGCAGACGCGGGCCTGTTCATACAAGGGTGCCACCAGACCGAAGGTCCGGTGACGGTGTTCAACGCACTCACCCACCGCATAAATGGCCGGGTCATAGGTTTGCAGCGTGTCATCCGTCAGCACACCTTGCCGACAGGCCAGCCCGGCGCTGCGCGCCAGACGAATATCCGGGATGATGCCGATGGCCAGCACCACCAGATCTGCCGCGATCTTGCGACCATCTTCCAGCGCGACAGCGCGCACCTGGCCGCGGCCATTCCCCAGGAAGGCGGCCGTACGCGCCTGCAATACGATGTGCAATCCACGCTTTGCCAGATCCTTCTGCAACAGCGCACCGGCTTCGGGATCGAGCTGGCGATTGAGCAGGCTGCGTCCACTGTGCAACAACGTCACGGACACACCGCGACGCCGCAGCCCTTCCGCCGCCTCGATACCCAGAAAACCACCACCGATCACCACCGCCTCACGCACACTTCGGCTGGCATCAATGAGCTGCCGAGTGTCATGGAGGTCACGGAAGGTGGTAATGCCCGCCAGTTCGGCGCCGGCACAATCGATGCGCCGCGGCTGCGACCCGGTGGCCAACACCAGACGCTGGTAGACTTCCTCGCGCCCGGAGGCCGTGCGCACTACGCGGCGGCGACGATCTATCTCAACCACCGCATCGCCGGAAATCAGGGTAATGCCCCGGCTGCGATACCATTCGGCATCATGGGTGATCACCGACGCCTCGTTCTGCTCGCCACCCAGCACCGGCGACAACAGTACGCGGTTGTATCCCGGCTCCGCTTCCGCACTGATCACCGTGATGCGCCATGCTGAAGACGCCAGGCTGAGGCATTCCTCCAGCAATCGAGTCGCCGCCATGCCGTTACCGATGATGATCAGGTGCCGGGCATCGGGCGTTGCAGTCTGTGGTGTACGGTGCTCGCTCATGCGCTTGCTCGCTTGACTTGCTCGCTTGGTAAGGAACATGCGGATTACTGTGCGCTCGGCTGTTGCGCCACCAGCACACGTCCGTCGCGCACGGTGACCGGCCAGGTCGGGACATTCACGGCCATGTCTTCCAGACAGATGCCGGTGTGCAAACAGAAATGCTGCTTGTATACCGGCGATGCCACGACCAGCTTGCCGCCAATATCACCCAGAATGCCGCGGGCCAGCACATTGGCATCGCTGAAGGGATCATGATTGCCCAGCGCGAAGAACCCGTCCTCGGTGTGGAACAGCGCCACCTGCGCGCCGTTGATCCGCGCCGCAACACCAGTACCCGGAATGACATCACTCACGGCGCACACATCCGCCCAACCCGTCACCTGTGCCTTGCTGTTCATGCCGGTTCTCCTTTTTCCGTGCGGGCCTGAGGATCGAAGCGCACTGGCTGCGCCTCTGCCATCAGCTGTTGTCGTTCTTCAGGTCGCGCCGGGCGCTTCTGCCCGCGCTCACGGACATAGACGATATGCTCATCCGCGCTGTCGTCATTGATGAAGGCATCGAAGCGGCGCAACGCCTGGGCGTCTTCGATAGTGCGTTTCCATTCACAGACATAGGTATCCACCACCGCCTGCATCTGGTGTTCAAGCTCTTCCGCAATATTCAGGGAATCATTGATGACCACGTCCTGCAGATACTCCAGCCCGCCCTCCATGTTGTCGCGCCACACCGAGGTGCGCTGCAGACGATCAGCGGTGCGGATATAGAACATCAGCAAGCGGTCGATGTAGCGGATCAGGGTGTCGTCATCAATATCACTGGCAAACAGTTCGGCGTGCCGGGGGCGCATGCCACCATTGCCGCAGACATACAGGTTCCAGCCCTTTTCTGTTGCGATAATGCCGATGTCCTTGCTTTGTGCTTCTGCACATTCCCGTGTGCAACCGGACACGGCCATCTTCAGCTTGTGCGGGGAACGCAGACCGCGATAGCGCTCTTCCACAAAGATCGCCATGGCGACGGAATCCTGCACGCCGTAGCGGCACCAGCTGTTGCCGACACAGGACTTCACCGTACGCAGGGATTTACCGTAGGCGTGGCCGGATTCGAAACCGGCTTCCACCAGTTCACTCCAGATTTTTGGCAGCTGTTCCACCCGGGCGCCAAACAGGTCAATACGCTGACCGCCGGTGATCTTGGTATAGAGGTCGTAACGCTGCGCTACCTCACCGATAACGATGAGTTTTTCCGGTGTGATCTCGCCACCGGGTACGCGGGGCACCACCGAGTAGGTCCCGTCCTTCTGCAGATTGGCCAGGAAATAGTCGTTGGTATCCTGCAGGCCGGCGTGCTGGGGCTTGAGCAGGTATTCGTTCCAGCAAGATGCCAGGATGGACGCCACCGTCGGCTTGCAGATATCACAGCCGTGGCCTTTGCCGAATTTTTCCAGCAGCGCATCGAATGTCTTTATTTCATGCACCCGTACCAAGTGATAGAGCTCCTGGCGGCTGTAGGCAAAGTGCTCGCAAAGGTCATTGTTGACTTCAATGCCCTGCCGCACGAGCTCTGCATCCAGCACCTGCTTCACCAGGGCGGCGCAACCGCCACAACTGGAGGCCGCTTTGGTATCAGTTTTCAAACCACCTACGGTGGTGCAGCCGCCGGCGATGGCGCTGCACAGATCGCCTTTGGTGACATTGTTGCAGGAGCAAATCTGTGCTGAATCGGGCAGCGCATCCACGCCCAGCGACGGTTTGTCGGAGGATGCCGGCAGGATCAACGCGGCGGGTTGCTGCGGCAGTGCCATCTCGTTGAGGCAGTACTGCAACAACATGCCATAGTCTGCGGTATCCCCGACCAGCACGGCGCCGATCAGCTTCTTGCCTTCGGCGTCCAGGATCAGTTTCTTGTAGATGCCCGCGGGCCCGTCTTCGAATACGCACGTGGTCGCGCCGGGCGCATTGCCCTGGGCATCACCGATGGAGCCCACTTCCACGCCCATCAGTTTGAGTTTGGTGCTCATATCCGCACCGGTAAAGGTGCGGCTGCCATCACCGGTAAGCTGTGCGGCGCAGACACGGGCCATTTCATAGCCCGGCGCCACCAGACCGTAGATACGCCCGGACCACAGCGCGACTTCACCGATGGCATAGATATCCGGATCGGAGGTCTGGCAACGATCATTGACGACAATGCCGCCTCGCTCGCCCACCTCAAGACCGGCGTCACGGGCCAGTTTATCGTCCGGTCGAATGCCGGCAGAGAAGAGCACCATATCGGTTTCAAGGGTTTCGCCGTCGGCAAATTCCAGGCGATAACGTGAGGTCTCGCCGGCGACAATCGCCTGCGTTGCCTTGCCGGTATGCACCTTGACGCCCAGGCTCTCGATCTTGTGGCGCAGCACCCGCGCACCGCCGTCATCCAGCTGCACGGCCATCAGACGTGGCGCGAACTCCACCACATGGGTATCCAGCCCGAGATCCTTCAGCGCCTTGGCAGCTTCCAGACCCAGCAGACCACCACCAATCACGACGCCGCATTTTGATGAGGTTGCGCTGTCGCGAATCGCCTCCAGATCTTCAATGGTGCGATACACCAGGCAATGCGCCTGATCGTTACCGGGAATGGGCGGCACAAACGGATAGGAGCCCGTGGCAATAACCAGCTTGTCATAGGCCACTGACGCGCCTGACACCCCTTCCACGCAACGCCCGGCGGTATCGATGCGTGCCACCGCTTCACCCAGCAGCAGCCGGATACCGTGCTCGGTAAAGAAGGCCTCAGTGGTCAATGCCAGATCTTCAGTAGTCGCACCGCTGAACCAACTGCTCAATTGCACCCGATCATAGGCGGGACGCGGCTCGGCACTGAACACCGTGATGGCGTAGTCATGAGTGAGACCGCTCAACGTTTCGAGCAGGCTCTGCCCCACCATCCCGTTACCTATGATGACCAACGCCGGTTTGCCCATGGAAAGCTCCTTCACTGCATGTTTCGGTTGTACAACAAGGTCGTGCTGTACCGGTCCGCCTGTCGGTTCGGCGGGTATCGCCGTCTCGCAGACATAAAAAAAAGGCGCTCACATCCCGGGCTGTGGCCCGGACGGTGAGCGCCTTTGCTCGATTGTCCCTAGCGCGATGTCTTGTCGCTGTATCACGGCAGTGCACGGCGCCATCGTCGTTGATGGCATGCGGCACGGGTCGCGACGTGATGAAAGGAGCAAAACTCATGCCAGCCGTTGTAAAGCACACAGCCATCAACCTCCCCGACGCCCGCAAAGCCTTGCAGGACAGCCGCTGACACGGCACCTGCCCGACTTCGCTCGGGCGCAGGGGATTGCCAGGCAACCTCCGGCCACGCCCTCCCCTGCCACCTGATCGCGCACCCGTGCACCGAAACAATGCACAGGAACCTTCATCCGTGCCCTGGCAGTCCGCTATCGCCATGCAGCGGGTTACTACTGCGACATCGTGCAGAACCTGCAAACGCCCGGTTAAGGCCCACCACGCCTGCCTGTTTCGCACCATTGAGATGCACTCCGGGAAAAGTGGCATGCATCGTGCACTATTTGCCTGCATGTTCCGGATCAATGGCGGTCCGGACACCCTGCCCTGACACCGGCGACATCATCGCAGTCAGCGCACCAGGAGCAACGACGCTCGGCCTTGTGTCCGGTTATCCCCGTTCACACATGGGCGCAGCGGGCTCCTGAGCAGCACCGCGCGCTCATTCCTGATATGGCCCTGAAATGGAGCACCCATGAGCACGCAGAAACTGAATTTGCTGAACCTGTCTGTCCCGCGCGTCCGCCTGTTGCATCTCAGCTGGATGGCTTTCTTTGTCAGCTTTGTGGTGTGGTTTTCCCACGCCCCGTTGATGGGGGATATCCGTGAGGTTTTTGACCTGACCTCGGATCAGGTCAAGGCACTGCTCATTCTCAACGTTGCATTAACCATTCCCGCACGGGTGGTTATCGGTTCACTGGTCGATCGCTACGGGCCACGCCTGGTGTTCGGCATGCTGCTGATTGTGGCAGCGATTCCCTGCTGGGCCTTTGCTCTGGCCAATACCTATGAGCAACTGGCTGTCACACGTCTGTTGCTCGGCTTTGTCGGCGCCGGCTTCGTCGTCGGCATTCGTCTCATCAGCGAATGGTTCCCGGCGCGAGAGGTCGGGCTGGCAGAGGGTGTCTACGGCGGCTGGGGCAACTTCGGTTCCGCGGCGGCAGCCCTTACCCTGCCCACGCTGGCCATGCTGTTCGGCGGCGACAACGGTTGGCGCTGGGCCGTGGCCTGCACCGGCCTGCTGTCTGTCACCTACGGGCTGATCTTTCTCTGGCGCGCGCGCAATACGCCCGCCGGTGCGTCCTACTTCAAACCCAAGAAAGCGTCTGCACTGGAAGTCAGCAGCAAGCGCGACCTGTACTTCTATATGGCAATGTGTGTGCCGCTTTACGCCGCGCTGCTGGTCATCGTCTGGCGTCTCGGTCCGGGGCAACTCGGACTGTATGGCGTGACACCGCAACTGGCTTTGATTGCTGTGATTCTGAGCCTGGCGATCGTCCAGCTGCATCAGGTCTGGCGGGTAAACTACCAGCGCCTGCGCGAGGGCGTGCCGGAGCATGACCGTTACGCGTTCAAGCAAGTCGCTATTCTCAACCTGGCTTACCTGGTCACCTTCGGTTCAGAGCTCGCCGTGGTGTCGATGCTGCCGCTCTTCTTTATCGATACCTTCAACCTGGCTGCTGTGACAGCCGGGATCCTGGCCTCCGGCTTTGCGTTCATGAATCTGGTCGCACGGCCCGGTGGCGGCTGGCTCTCGGATCGCTTCGGCCGGAAACGCTCCCTGAGCATTCTGCTGTGTGGGCTGATGCTCGGTTACGGGCTGATGAGTCTGATCGGCAGTAGCTGGCCGCTGGTGTTTGCCGTCATGGCGACCATGTGCTGCTCGTTCTTTGTTCAGGCTGGCGAAGGCGCCGTGTTTGCCACAGTGCCGCTTATCAAACGCCGCCTGACCGGCCAGATATCCGGTATGGTCGGTGCTTATGGCAACGCCGGCGCTGTGAGCTTTCTCACAGTGCTGACCTTTGTCGATCCCTCATCCTTCTTCCTGGTCATCGCAGCATTTGCCGCAGTAACACTCGCCGCCGTGCAGTGGCTGGAAGAACCGCGCGGACATATTGCGGAAGTGGACGAGAACGGCCAGGTTCAGTTGATCGAGGTAAGCTGATGGCACACATGCCAGATCTGCGGGAGGCAGGGACCTCGCCACAAGACGCCATAGAAAGCGGTCTGAACGTATGCGTGGGCCAGTGCAGTGAGACCGGCGTCAAACCACACAACCAGGACGCCGTAGCCATGCGACTGCCTTCCGGCCAGCCGTTGCGCACCAAGGGACTGGTGGCAGCCCTCGCCGATGGCCTCAGCTCCGCCGAGGCGGGGCGTGAGGCCGCCGAGGCCTGCGTGCTCGGTTTCATCAACGACTACTACGCCACGCCCTCGCTATGGAGCGTGCCGCGCTCGGCGCAGCGCGTACTGGAAGCACTCAACCGCTGGCTGTGCCGACGCACCCTCGCGGGCGAAGATCATCTGTGCACCCTGTCGGTCCTGATTTTGCGCTCGCGCCTGGCGCATCTGTTCCAGGTCGGCGATTCGCGCATCTGGCGACTGCGCGACAGACGACTGGAATGCCTGACCGAGGATCACAGCCGTCAGGCCGGCGGACGACGCCTGCTGACGCGAGCCATGGGGGGCGATACGCGTCTGGAAGTGGACTACCGCCAATGCGAACTGCAGCAGGGTGACATCTTCCTGCTCACCAGTGATGGTGTGCATGACGTTCTGCCCTGGCCGATCATTGAAGACACCCTGCTCGGTTCGGAGACCCCGCAGGTGGCCGCCGAGAACCTGGTACAGTTTGCGCTCAACAATGGCAGCCGCGACAACGTCAGTTGCCAGGTCCTTCATGTATTGACCTTGCCGGATGCCAGTGCCGATGACGCACTGGCCTCGCTGCGCGAACTGCCGCTGCCGCCACCGCTGGCGCCGGGGATGCGCGTCGACGGTCTGACCGTGGTGCATGAGCTGTATGCCAGCGCGCGCAGCCACTTGTATCTGGTGCGCGATGCTGACGACCAGCTCAGCGCACTCAAGGCACCCTCCGTCAATCTGGAGGACGATGCTGATGCGTTGACCCGCTTTGCGCTGGAAGGCTGGATCGGCGCGCGCTTGCGCAGCGCTCACTTGTTGAAACCCCTGCCCCCCGTCGGCCAGCAGAGTTGCCTGTATCAGCGGCTCGAATATATCGATGGTGTGACACTGCGCCAGTGGCTGCGCGAACATCCTGATGCGGCCGTGGAAGAAAAGCTCTACTTGGCGGATCAGTTACTCAACGGCGTGCGCGCCCTGCATCGGGCCGATGTGATCCATGGCGATCTGAAACCCGACAACATCATGGTCGACCGCAGCGGGCTGGTAAAACTGATCGACTTCGGCAGTTGTTACTGTCGCGGGCTGGACCAGCAACCCCCGCCGCTGCCCCTCGGTACGCGTCACTATACAGCCCGTCATATTCGTAGCGGCGCCACGCCGGACGAGCAGGGAGACCTGTATGCCGTGGCGGTGATCATCCACGAGATGCTCACTGGCACGCTGCCTGATCCGGACAAGCCGGCACTGCGCCTGCAACAGCACAATGCCTTCGTGCCGATGTGGCTGAACCATGTGCTGCAACGCGCACTGCACCCGGATGCCAATCCCTATGCCGATGCGGCGGAGTTCCGCGCCGCACTGCGCCGCCCTGCCGCCCACACTGCGATCATCACCCGCCAGGAGCGCAATACGCTGCGCCTCTGGCAGGCCACCAGCGTCATTCTGCTGGTGCTGCTGATCATGAGTCTGTCCTTGCACCTGTGACGTCATGCGGCCAGCGCCATCAGGCGCTGGCCGCGCTCTTCTTCGGAGGACTCGCCGGAGATGACGCTGGCGTCTGCAAAGCCGTCACCGATGCCGCGACCCCGGCCACATCACCGTCATCATCCCGTTCGTGCAAAAATCGCAGCACCCGGTGTCGCAGACGGTTGTAATGCGCATTATCAGCCAGCATCAGACGATCACGCGGGCGCGGCAGATCGATCGGCAAAATCTCGCCAATCGTTGCCGAGGGGCCATTGGTCATCATCACAATGCGGTCCGACAACAGCACCGCCTCGTCGACATCATGCGTAATCATGATCACCGTATTGCCCTGTGCTGTCTGGATCTGCATCAGCGTATCCTGCAGGCGGGCCCGCGTCAGGGCATCCAGCGCTCCAAACGGTTCATCCATCAGCAACACGCGCGGCTGCATGGCGAGTGCCCGGGCGATGCCAACACGTTGCTTCATGCCCCCGGAAATTTCCCCCGGACGCTTGTCCCGCGCGTGCAGCATTTGCACCAGCTCGAGGTTATGCGCTATCCAGTCACGCATCTCGGCGCGATTCATGCGCCGCCGAAACACCTCCTGCACCGCCAGCGCAACGTTGTCCCAGACGCTCAGCCAGGGCAACAACGAATGATTCTGGAACACGACGGCGCGTTCCGGGCCGGGCGCTGTCACTTCACGGCCTGCGAGGATGGCGCCACCGCGCGTCGCCTGTAACAGGCCCGCCACAATATTCAGCACCGTAGACTTGCCGCAGCCGGAATGACCGATCAGGGAGACGAACTCCCCTTCATTGATACGCAGATTGACGTCACGCAGTGCGTCAAAAATGCCCCCCGGCGTTTCAAAATGCATGCCCACAGATGAGAGCTCAAGTAAGGGTTTCATCGCATTCTCCTAATCCTGTTTCCAGTCTACCCGCCGCTGAATCAGCACCATGATGCGGTCCAGCGCGAAGCCGATGGCGCCGATGACCAGCACGGCCACCATGATGCGGCTCAACGATTGCGAGCTGCCGTTCTGAAATTCGTCCCAGACGAACTTGCCCAACCCCGGATTCTGGGCCAGCATTTCCGCCGCGATCAGCACCATCCAGGCAATGCCCAGCGATACCCTGAGGCCGGCAAACATCATCGGAATGGCGGAGGGCAATACGATCCGGCGCACGTGCGTCAGCCACTTGAGGCGCAGGACACGGCTGACGTTGTTCAGGTCATCGCTGACCGTTTTCACGCCCACTGCCGTATTGATCAGCGTCGGCCACAGACTGCACAACATCACCGTGACCATGGACACCACAAAGGATCGTGAAAAGGCGGGGTCCTCCGTCGTATACAGTGCCGCCACCACCAACGTGACCAGCGGCAACCACGCCAGCGGCGATACGGGCTTCAGCAGTTGCACCACCGGATTCAATGCATTCTCCAGCACGCGACTGAGCCCCATGACGATACCCAGGGGTATCGCTATCAGCGATGCCAGCAGAAAACCGGCCAGCACCGTTACCAGACTGGTGCGAATCTGGTCAAAGAAGGTCGGCGCCCCGGTATAGCTGCGACGTACCGGTTCCCAGTCCGGCTGCTGCGCCAGGCGCGCAGCAATACGCTCCTCCTGGCGCAACATGAACGCCCGTGACCGCTCGCGCTCCGCACGGTGCTCCGCGAGCAGATTGCCGGCCTGTTCATACACCTGTACCGGGCCGGGAAATTGACCCAATGACGTATTGATACGCGACGCACCCAGTTGCCAGACTGCCAGCAATACCAGAATGCCGACGATGGGCGCCGCCCACTGCAACAGCAGCAGTCTTATCTGCGCTTGCGGTGCCTCGCCCCGCGCCAGGCGCACCCAGGGTTGCAGCCATTGCGGCAAAGTCAGCGTCGTCATCACAGCCTCCCGCTGTCTTGCTTGAGGCCGATATCGAAGCGTTGCAGGTAAGCGTTCGGTTCACGTGCATCGAACACCATGCCATCAATGAACGTCGTATGTTCCGGCGACCGGAAACCGCTTTCGGTGTTCATGTCAGGAAAGTCTGCGGCGGACGCCTTACCTTCTTCGATCAGGGCTCGCGCGGCGGCCTGATAGACTGCCGGCTTGAATACCTTGCGCGCCATGTCGAGATACCAGTCGTCCGGCTTGTGCTCGGGTATCTGGCCCCAGCGACGCATCTGGGTGAGGTACCAGATCGCATCGGAGTAGTAGGGATAGGTCGCATTGTGGCGGAAGAAAACGTTGAAATCCGGTGCCTCGCGCACGTCACCTTTTTCGAACTCGAAAACCCCGGTCATGCTGTTGGCGATCACCTCGTAGTCCGCGCCGACATAGTTGGGCCGTGAAATGATGCGCGCCGCTTCTTCCCGGTTGCGATTATTCTCGGCGTCCAGCCACATACCGGCCCGGATCAGCGCCTTGACCACACGCATGTGGGTATTGGGATAACGTTCGGCCCATTCATTGCTGACGCCGAACACCTTCTCCGCGATATTGTTGCGGATATCGTAATCCGTAATGACCGGCACACCGATACCCCGGAAAACCGCCTGTTGATTCCACGGCTCACCGACGCTATAGCCATGAATCGTGCCGGCTTCCAGCGTGGCGGGCATCTGCGGCGGCGGTGTGACGGACAGCAACACTTCTGCGTCGATATTGCCCGAGGTGTCACCCCGCAGCGGTGCATAGTAGCCCGGGTGAATGCCGGCAGCAGCAAGCCAGTAGCGCAACTCATAATTGTGCGTAGAGACCGGGAAGACCATCCCCATGCGGAAAGCCTCACCCTTGTCATTATGGGCCTCGATGACAGGCTTCAGTGCACCGGCATGAATCGGGTGCTGCGGTTTACCGTCCGCCATATCGAGATGCGGCTTCATCGCTTCCCAGACCTGGTTGGATACGGTGATGGCATTACCGTTCAGGTCCATCGTAAAGGCAGTCACGACATGCGCCTGGGTACCAAAACCAAGCGTGCTGCCCAGCGGTTGTCCAGCCAGCATATGTGCGCCATCCAGCTCCCCGGAGATCACACCGTCCAGCAGCACACGCCAGTTTGCTTGCGCCTCCAGCGTGACGAAGAGACCTTCATCCTCAAAATAGCCACGTTCATACGCTATGGCCAATGGCGCCATATCAGTCAATTTGATAAAGCCGAAACGCAGCTCATCCTTTTCCGGCCAGTTCTGTGCCGCAGCCTGAGCTGAGACGAGTAACACACTGCATAGCGCGATGATGAATCTTGCGGTCATAGCTCTGCTCCCTTTCCCTGCGGGCAAAAAAAAACGCTCACTGCACAGTTCCCTGTGCGGTGAGCGCCATTGCCCGACATAGTGATACGAGAAGTGACTGCAATGCCAACAACGTTGTCGGCCAACGGTCACTCTGACGGTGAAGTACAATGCAATCGCTATGCCACCCTCATATCGACGATAAAAATCAAAGTGTTAACACGGAAAGCTCTCCGCAAAGATCGACATCTCCTGCGCTATCACCGGGCAGTCTGCACGATATCGCGCACCGATCTGGCGCGCGCCGGGCATCGTCTTGCGCTGCGTTAAAGCGGTGCGAAGAGCACTGCTTTAACGCAATGCATGGCTTCGCCTGAGCTCAGCCGCACTCCGGGGCGGGGGCGCCGAGCAATCCATAACTACATGATTATTATAGAATAATGTTGCCCCGCCGCGTATCCAGCCAACCCCGAAACCCGACATGGCACGCTTCATGCTTTTCTCCAGGTGTGCAACGGAATCAATGTCGATGTTGTTGCATGGGTCATTTTGTCGGGCAATGGCGCCCACACATACTTCGGCTTCAGCCTGGTATGCGTGGGCGTTTTTTTTTGCTTTTTTTCGGGAACGGAAAGAGGGAAAGGTCATGAAAAAGGCACCAGCGCTGAGCAACAGTGGCCAGCAACGTCGGGATTTTATCAAACAGTCCACCGCCGCGATCGGGGGCGCGACCCTGGCCGCACCGCTACTGAGCGGTACCGCCCGGGCCAGCACCGGCCAACCGGAAACACGCAACGCCAAGCTGGGCTTTATCGCACTGACAGATGCAGCACCCTTGTTTGTCGCCGATGAAAAAGGCCTCTTTGCCAAACACGGCATGACCGGTGTCGAGGTGCTCAAGCAATCCTCCTGGGGAACCACCCGCGACAATCTGGTACTGGGTTCCGCCCGTAACGGCATTGATGGTGCTCATATCCTGACGCCCATGCCCTACCTGATTGCCACCGGCGCCATGACGGCAAACAACCAGCCGGTCCCCATGTACATCCTCGCCCGTCTGAATCTTGCCGGGCAGTGCATTTCAGTAGGCCGCGAGTATGCGGACCTGAAAGTCGGTGTTGATGCAGGCGAGTTCGCCAAGGCGCTCGCAGCCAAACGTGCCGGCGGCAACGAAGTCCGTGCAGCCATGACCTTCCCCGGCGGCACCCATGATCTCTGGATTCGCTACTGGATGGCTGCCGCCGGCATTGATCCGAATGCCGACATCTCCACCATCGTTGTGCCACCGGCGCAGATGGTCGCCAATATGCGTGTTGGCAGCATGGACACCTTCTGTGTTTGCGAACCCTGGAACGAACAGCTGATCCGCCAGAATATCGGCTACACCGCCAACACCACCGGTGAGCTCTGGCACAACCACCCGGAAAAAGCATTCGGTATGCGCGCCGATTATGTGGAACAGAACCCGAACGCTACCCGTGCGCTGGTGAAGGCCATCATGGAAGCACAGATATTCTGCGAGCAACCGGAAAATATCGAAGAAGTGGCCCGTATCTGCTCACGGCGTCGCTGGATCAACGCACCCTATGAAGACATCATCAATCGCATGCAGGGCCATTTTGACTACGGCACCGGCCGGGTCGTGGAAAACAGCCCGCACCGCATGCGCTACTGGCATGATCAGGCGTCCTACCCGTTCAAGAGCCATGATCAGTGGTTCCTGACCGAGAATATCCGCTGGGGTTATTTGCCGAAGGAACTCGACACCAAAGCCCTGGTGGAAAGTGTCAACCGCGAAGATATCTGGCGCGCTGCCGCGGCGGAGCTGGGCATCGACAAGCGTGACATTCCAGATACCACCTCGCGCGGCGTCGAGACCTTCTTCGATGGCAAAGTCTTCGATCCCGAAAACCCGCAGGCCTATCTCGACAGCCTGGCGATCAAGCGGCTTCGGTAATAGCGGCAAGCAGGAGTAACTACCATGAGCACATCAACCCTTACTTCCGGCCTGCGCTTCCCCGGGCACTCGCTGATGCACGCCGCAGGGCGGGCAGAGGCAGCGACTCGGACCTTGCGCTTTGCGCTGGATCGCGTTTTGCCCCCGGTACTGATTACGGCAGTATTGCTCGGCATATGGGAACTGCTTTGCTCCGGTGACGGCGCTGTGCTGCCGCCCCCCACTCAGGTCGTCAGCGACACGTGGGAGCTGATCGTCAACCCGTTTTATGATTATGGCGGCAATGATGTCGGCATGGCCTGGCAGATCCTTGCCAGCCTGGAGCGTGTTGCCTATGGCTATGTGCTGGCCGTGATTGCCGGGGTCAGCCTGGGCGTGCTGGTGGGCCAATCCACCTGGGCCATGCGCGGTCTGGACCCGCTGTTTCAGGTGCTGCGCACGGTGCCGCCGCTGGCCTGGTTGCCGATCTCCCTGGCCGGCTTTCAGGACAGCAATCCATCCGCCATTTTCGTCATCTTCATCACGGCCATCTGGCCGATCATCATCAATACCTCCGTCGGCATCCGCAATATTCCCGAGGACTATCGCAATGTCGCCCGGGTGCTGCGACTGAACGGCGCCGAATATTTCCACCGCATCATGCTGCCTGCAGCAGCGCCCTACATCTTTTCCGGCCTGCGTATCGGTGTCGGCCTCTCCTGGCTGGCCATTGTCGCTGCTGAAATGCTGATTGGCGGCGTGGGCATCGGCTTCTTTATCTGGGATGCCTGGAACGCCTCACTGATCAGCGACATCATCCTGGCACTGGTCTATGTCGGCATCGTCGGCTTTATGCTTGATCGGCTGGTGGTATTTATCGGCAATCGGGTCACACGTGGCAACGAGGCTGGCAGTTAATCCGCGCAGCGAAGGAGCATCATCATGAGTGCACATTATCTGACAATCGAAAATATCGACATGACGTTCAACAGCGGCAAGGTTGCGTCCCATGTTCTGGACAAGGTAAACCTGCGTGTCGACAAAGGCGAATACATTTCCATCATCGGCCACTCCGGTTGCGGCAAGTCCACGGTACTGAATATTGTCGCCGGGCTGATTTCGCCCACATCCGGCGGTGTCATCCTGGATGGCAGTGAAGTCAGCAAGCCGGGGCCGGATCGCGCCCTGGTGTTCCAGAACCATTCACTGCTGCCCTGGTTGACCGTATATGAGAATGTCGCCCTGGCGGTGAACAAGACTCTGCGCAAAACCATGAAGGCCAGTGAGCGTCATGACTGGATACTGCATAACCTCGCCATGGTGAACATGACCCATGCGCTGGACAAACGACCGGCGGAAATCTCCGGCGGGATGAAACAGCGCGTGGGCATCGCCCGGGCGCTGGCCATGCAGCCCAAAGTTCTGCTGCTGGACGAGCCCTTTGGCGCACTGGACGCGCTGACCCGTGCGCACCTGCAGGACGAGGTGATGCGCATCCAGGCCGAACTGCACAATACCGTGTTGATGATTACCCATGACGTCGACGAAGCAGTCCTGCTCTCGGACCGCATCGTGATGATGACCAATGGCCCTTCCGCGACCATCGGGGAAGTGCTGAGCATCGACCTGCCCCGCCCCAGGGACCGCATCGCACTCGCGGATGACCCGCGCTACAACCATTACCGTCAGGAAGTGCTGCGCTTTCTGTACGAAAAGCAGCGCAAACTGGAAAACCTCAGTGAGCACCGGGCAAAGAAGGATGAAGGCACAGCATCAGAAAAAGCCAGGGCGAGTTGATGAGACGGGCCATGCTGCACTGTGCGGACCGCGCAGTGCAGCATGGGCTGGATCAACCCAGTACGTCCGCCATGGACACCACAGCTCTGGCAACATCCACCAGCCGCTTGCCCTGATTCATGGCCATTTTGCGCAGCAGGCGATGCGCATCATCTTCCTGCAACTTGCGGTGTTTCATCAGCAATGCCTTGGCCCGCTCAACAACCTTGCGTTCTTCCAGAGCTTCCCGCGCCGCATCAAGCTCATCCTGCATAGACTGCAGACGTTGCGACTGATCATGCACCATCTCGATAATCGCCCGGCCAAGACGCGGGCTGAGACTCTCACTGCTGTAACGTTCTGGCCCGCAGAACACGACAAAGGAACCGTTCTCTTCGACAGCGTCCTTGTCCAGCGCGTCCGGTTCGGCCACATCCGTTTGCTGCAAGGCACCAATCCGTGATTCATGCTCCGCCAGGCGCAAACGTGCCTGTTCCAGCCGCTCCACACACAAGGCCTGCAACTGATCCTCAAGGTGGTCCTCCACCTCTTTCATGGCATCAATACGCGCTGTCATCAGCAAGAACCAATGGTCCGAGATATGCGCCGATGCGCTCTCGCTTCTGATCAGTGCAGACAGATTGCCGGTGCACGCCAGACGCCGCAGCCGCTCCACCTCCGCCTGATCGGTCGCCCCGAGCGCCGCACACCACAACGCCTGGCTGTCGGCATCGGCAAACTCGGCGAAGATATCGAAACAGCGCTCCTGCCCCTCGATCAGATCACTCAGCCGCTCCGCATGGGCAGCATCGAACTCACCCTGTGCGAAGCCTGCCGCACCCAGCGCGCGTTCCTGGCCCGCCAGTTCCTTGCCTTGCATGAAATTGAACATGGCCACCAGTAGCCGGGAAATGGTCGGGTCCATGGCCGCATCGGCCGCCTCGAACACCACGGCCAACAGGCTGCCCACCATGGCGCTGTAGTGCCGCACCGCTTCATCCGGCGCCAGGTCCAGTGCCCTGATGCGCGCCCGCAACGGGGCCAGCCCCTCCAGGACATGCACTGCATGGGCGATACGGCTGAACAGCCGGGCACCGCTTTGCACACCAATGGTGCGCGAGGCGACCTCATTCAGTGCGCCGTAGAATGTCTGGGCCAGTTCATCCGAGGCGGCGCGGAGATCATCCAGTTGCGCGGCAAAGCGCTCGCCGCCGGAACCGAGGTGGACGTTGGAGGCGCCCCGCTCCCGTTGCAGGGCATGAATCAGGTTGCTGATGACGGCAACGAGCTGCCCCATACGCATCAGGTGCGACAGATCGTCGATCTCGCACTGCCTTGAAGCAATCACGAAATCCGTCGCACAAGGCCTGTCTTGCCGGGATTTACCGAGCGGTCCAGCGGTCATCATCTGCTCTCTTTTACCCGAACTACGTCAATATAGTGTGAAACAGTGGGCAAGAGTCATGCAAAGACCAGGCCACGGCCCGCCAGCAGCTGCCGGGGCTCCGTTCAGTCCGCCTGACGGGGATTCTGACCCCGATGCGCCACACCGCGCTGGCGTGCCAGTTCGATCTGCTTCTGGCGCTCGGCAAAACGTGTCTTCTGCTCCGGCGTCAGTTGATCATGGCAATGGGGGCATGAAACGCCCGGCTGATACAGGGGCGAGGCCTTGTCTTCGGCGGAAATCGGGCGGCGACACGCGTGGCATTGATCGTATTGTCCGGGCTGCAAGCTGTGATCAACCGTCACTCGCTCATCAAAGACAAAGCATTCCCCTTCCCAGAGCGATGTCTCCGCCGGCACCTCTTCGAGATACTTCAGAATACCGCCCTTGAGGTGATACACCTCCTCGAAGCCCTGCTCCTTCAGGTACGCCGTGGATTTCTCACACCGAATACCGCCGGTGCAGAACATGGCCACCTTGCGGTGCTGCGCCGGGTCGAGATGCTCGCGCACATAGTCCGGGAACTCACGAAAACTGGTGGTCTCCGGATTGACGGCACCCCGAAAGCTGCCCACGGCCACTTCATAATCGTTGCGGGTATCGATCAGCAGGACCTCAGGATCACTGATCAGAGCATTCCAGTCTTCAGGCGCCACATAGGTCCCCACCACATGACGCGGGTCAATACCCTCCACGCCCATGGTGACGATCTCGCGCTTGAGTTTTACTTTGGTGCGCAGGAAGGGGTGCGCCTCCACGTAGGATTCCTTGTGCTCGATGGCGCCCAGGTTGGGGTCCTGCGCCAGCCAGTCCAGCAGCGCATCAATCGCCGCGCGCGTGCCCGACACGGTGCCATTAATGCCCTCTGCGGCGAGCAACAGGGTGCCACGCACGGCCAGCCGATGCATTGTATCCAGCAGCGGCTGCTGCAGAGCTTGATAATTGTCCAGCCGGACAAACTTGTAGAGTGCTGCAACAACAATCTCGCGCATGACCTTTCCAGAAGCTCCCGTGTTTCTTTAATCTGAGTTGTTCAAGTTCAGCGGCTACCGCCCCGACAGTCCGGTGACGCCAGTGCTTCGCCACCGCGCTGTGCCCATTCCTGCGGCGTGTGCGTATGCAGCGCCAGCGCATGCACCGACCCCGCCAGTTCCTCTTTCAGCAATGCATAGATGCACCGATGGCGCTTTACCAGCGACAGGCCCTCGAATGCGTCGGAGACCACTACCAGTTTGTAGTGCGACTCCGTCGCCGGGCCGCCGTGCATGTGGCTCTCGTTCTCCAGCGCCAAGTGTGTCACAGCAAGACCGTCACGCACCTTGCGCTCGATCAAGGTTGCCATTGTTGTAGCGTCTGCTGTGGCGTCTGTTGTGGCGTTTGCCATATGCCCCCCTTCATGCACCGGTCAATCGGGGCGCATTCTACGCCGCACCGGCACGCTCTGTCCCGCCCACTGTCCCGCTCACCCGGCAATCGGCTCGCTGATCGGGGAATCGATGATCTCGTCCCAAAGCGCTGGCAGCGCGGTGTTCTGCCAGCCCGGATAGTCCGCCATGCCGGATTCCCGGCCCAGCAACCGCACCTGACCACTGCTCGCCCAATCAGCCCAGCCCGGTGCCTTGCCTGCGGCGAAACCGCCCCATATTGTCTGCACCGCCTGACTGAGAGCGGCCGCCGCCTCACCGCCGCCGGTGAACAGCTGCCCCACCGGGGTGTCCGTGATGCCGAAAACGAAAGGCACATCACTGACATGACACGCACCCAGCGGCACGCCGAATGCCGACACTTCCCAGGTAAACTCGAAACCCCAGGCGCTGCCGCCTGCGGCAACCTGGGCGTCCAGCAGCCGCCGCGTAGGCACCCGGAACACGCGGTCCGTCTCCATGGCGCTCAGCCAGTCCAGCTTCGACCGTTCGGCATGCGGGGTCACTTCACGCTGATAGGCCGCCAGTGCCGCCTCGCCATGCGCCGGCAGTGCCCGCTGGAAACGCCGTTGTATGTCATCGTCGCCCAGCGCCCGCAGTTGCTGCATGCTGGCACCACCATTGAAGGGCGCCGCATACTGGAACAGATGCCATTCATCCCGGCAGGTGCCCGCCAACAGGATCTTGTCCCGGGCACAACCGGCCGCGATGGCGTTCACGGGCACCTCTGGCAGCAGATCGCCGTCCACCACAGGCAGAAACGTCATGCCGAATTGCGGTGTGCTGCTGCGCAGCCCGCGCTGCACGGCTGTTTTCACGGCGCTGCGTTGCGCCCGCACCACGTCTTTGGGGGATGCCTGCCGCAGCTTGTCGGCGGCGTTCCCGTCTCCCGGCAGTGCTGCCACCAACATCTCGGCAACGCGGCTGGCCTCGTCCGGTGAGAGCACCATATCGCCAGCGCCGGACTGCAGAATGGCGCGATGAAACAACGCGCTGGCCGAGGGCGTCGCCAGCAGCGTGGCCACACTGAACGCCCCGGCGGATTCGCCAAAAATCGTGACTGCCGCAGGGTCACCGCCGAAAGCACCGATATTGCGTTGCACCCAGGCCAGGGCCGCCACCTGGTCGCGCAGCCCCAGATTGCCGTCGGCTTCCAGCGAGGGCGCCAGATCAGCGAACCAGCCATAACCCCAGGCCCCCAGCCGATAGGCGGCATTCACGACGATGACATTTTGTGTGCGCGCCAGCTGCTCGCCGTTGTACAGCAGTTGCGAAGGCGATCCGGCGAGATAGCCACCCCCGTGAAACCAGACCATCACGGGAAAAGGCCCCTCCCCCTCAGGCACCCAGATGTTGACCGCCAGACAATCGTCACCGATCTCCTCGACCCCCATCAGCGGGTTCTTTTCCTGCCATGTGGCCACGGCAAAGCGATCCGCTGCCCGCACGCCTTGCCAGGGTGGCACCGGTTGCGGCGCCCGAAAGCGCAACGCGCCGCTGGCCGGGGCGGCGAACGGGATACCCCGGTATGCCATGCATCCCTTGCCGGGTAGACCACTGACTTTACCGCTCTCGGTTTCCACCACTGTCATTAATAACTCCTCATCCGTTGATGACGCCTGATACGTTGTGAATGCTGCGGAGAGGTCTCGCATTCCGACACCTGTTTAATTGTCGGACAACGAGCGATGAACAGCTCTGACATCTCACCTACACTGTCTGCGTCCTCACGAAGCCATTCCTCACCACATCAGGGAAGCTGTTGCCGGGGACGACCTGACATTCAGCATTTTAAGGAGTTAGATCATGCCTCAGTTCAACAAGGAAAGCCTTGACCAGATCAACAGCCGTCTTGAGCAGGCCCGTGAAGACCTTCGCGCCACCAGTGACAAGGCTGTGAAAGCCCTGCGCGGCGCCGTGACCCGTGTAGAGCAGCGCAGCGCCGACTTTTTCCAGGAGCTGGTCAAGACCGGCGAAGCACTGCAAAAGTCACGCAGCAAGAACCAGAGCAAAGCCGCCAAGACCGCCAAGAAGCCGGAGCTGTCCCTCGACAGCCTGCGTCAAAGCACTGCCAGCCTGCTTGGCCTGCCGACCCGTGACGAAGTCGAAGCCCTGAACAAGAAGCTCAATTCCCTGACCCGCAAGGTCCGCAAGATCGAGAAATCTGCCACCGGCGCCTGATTTCCCGGGCCTGGCCCGTTTGTGCTGCGTCCCGCACGCTCGTCTGTCTGGCGATCGTGCGGTGCCAGCCACGCCTGCCTATTGACACACCGCCAGCGCTTCCGTTGACTATGCGGTCTACGCTGATGGGTAACGTCCTGCATGAACAACCCGAATAACACACGGCCGGGCACCCTTACGGTGGCCTCCTATTGGATCGAGTACCTGCTCGATGCCGCCCTGCATCTCGGCTGCGACCTCAGCGCTGACCTGCTGCGGCTGGGTATTACCGAAGAGCAACTGGAGCAGCCGCAGGCACGCGTTCCCCTGCGTACGGAGCAAGCACTGCTGCAAGCTGCCGTCAGCCGCACCGGCGACGCCTGCTTCGGCCTGCATATGGGCGAAATGATCCGGCCGCGCTTCATGGGCGAACTGGGCTACGCCACCATGTCCAGCGCCAACCTGCGCCAGGCGCTGGAGTTGACCATCCCCTTCCAGCGCGTCACCAACGAACTGATTTCCCTGGATGTCGAACGCGAGGGCGACCAGCTGATCCTGATCTGGGACGCCTTGCTACCGGACCTGCCTGAGGTGCATCACCGCATCGAGGCCCTGTGCGCAGGCTCGGTTACCTTCGGCCGCTGGATCACCGGTAAGGCAGAAAACCCCGTGTCAGTACACTTCCGGCATGCAGCGCCAGCGGATACCAGCGAGCACGCCCGCATTTTCCGCTGCCCGGTGCATTTCGGTGCCGACCACAATTCTGTAGTGCTTGATCAGCGCATGCTCGACATGCCGATCCGCGATGCCGACCCGGAAGTACACCGGATCATGCGCAATCGCGTGCATCAGGCCATGACCCAGTTTCTGGCGCGGGACAATCTGCTTGATCAGGTGCGTGCGGAAATCCAGCAACAACTGCTGCATGGCACCCCCCAGCTGGAAAGCGTGGCCGAGGCGATGAATGTAAAGCCCTGGACACTGCGCCGGCGCCTGCGCGCCGAAGAAGCGGATTTCACCACACTGCTGGATGACGAGCGCAAGGCGCTGGCGACCGACTGGCTGATCAACAGTGATCGCCCGGTGAGCCAGATCGCCGCTGATCTGGGCTATTCCGAGCAAAGCGCCTTCAATCGCGCCTTCCGACGCTGGTTTGCCTGCACACCCGTGGCTTACCGGCAGCAATACCGGAGCTGACGTCGCCAGCCGTCATTGTCGGGTCAACCAGCGCCGCTTGCTCTGCACCAGCGTCAGCCCCTCGGCAAAGCCCGTCATCAACGGCTTGTGCAGCCCCATACGGAGCAGCGCATAGGGCACCGGCAGCAAACGGTAGTAGACCCTCGCCAGACGGCGAACCACTGCCAGTTCCCGGCGCCAACTCTGCAGGTTGCGCTGGTAGCTTGCAGCAACATCGCCAGCGCCCAGAATGGCGGCTGCCGCCATCTGGCCACTGAACACCGCCCCATAGATACCTTCCCCCAGCAGCGCTTCTGCCAGCCCTGCCGCGTCCCCGGCAAACAATACCCGCCCTGCACTCAGCGGTTGCTGATCGCCGCGCACCGGAATCGGATAGCCCTTCACCGCCTCCAGCGCATCGCTGCCAAGCCGCGCCCGGCTATAGGCCAGCAACCGTTCGCGACTGATCCCGTGTGTCGCGCCGCAATGGGTATAGAGACCGACATTGACATGATCGCCCTTGGGGAACAGCCAGCCGTAACCGCCCGCCTGGCTGGCATAGTCGAAACGCATGCCGGGCCAGGCAACATCGGTCAGCGCTTCCCGGGGCAGCAAGCCTTCGATAGCCATTGCCGTCGCGCCATCAGGCTGACCGAGGAGCAAACGCCGCACCGGCGAATGAGCACCGTCAGCGGCAATCAGCCAGCGGCCACGAAAGGCCTGGCCATCGCTGGCAATGAGCGTCACCCGCCCCGCCCCGTCGGCAGTATGCAGGCCGTCCTGCGTAACCCGGGCGATGCCCGGGATATGCTCCAGTGCCGCACCCGCCTGGCGGGCCTGTGTCAGACAAAAGGCATCCAGTTCCGGACGATGCGTCATCAGACACACCGGCGCGGCGGCTTCAAAGCGGTCCACCCAGCGGCCGCGGTGGCTCATGGTGATAGCGGAGACCGATTCGCGCACCACCGGTGCAATGGCAAAGCGCAGGCGTTGCGCCGCCTTGATGGTCACGCCCCCTGCGCAGGGCTTGGCCCGCGCCTGTGCCGGCCGATCCAGCATCAGCACCGACACCCCGGCCCGCGCCAGATCCAGCGCCGCTGCTGCCCCCGCGGGCCCGGCACCGACCACCAGTACTTCTGCCTCCGTTGTGCTCACTCGCATGGCCTCCCTGCTGAAAAGGCAAAGTCTCCCTCGCTCGTTCCTTCACGTCCATGACCGGGCACACCTGAGTGGCGCACGCAGCCCCTCGCCCGGAAATCGTCCCCCGTGCGATACCGCGCCGAGTCGATTATAATGCGCGCCCACCGGGTCATCGCCCTCCAGCCCAAAAGGCCGGATGTCGCCGGAAGACTCACACACAATCCGCCATACAGGCGAATCAAGGAGATTGTTCATGAAAGCACCCGTACGCGTCACGGTCACCGGTGCCGCAGGCCAGATCAGCTACTCCCTGCTGTTCCGCATTGCCTCCGGCGACATGCTCGGCAAAGATCAGCCCGTGATTCTGCAGCTGCTGGAAATCACCCCGGCGCTGGAAGCACTGAAAGGCGTGGCCATGGAAATCGATGACTGCGCATTCCCGCTGGTGGCCGGTATCGTCCAGACTGACGACCCCAAGGTGGCTTTCAAGGATGCAGACTATGCACTGCTGGTCGGCGCACGTCCGCGTGGCCCGGGCATGGAGCGCAAGGATCTGCTGGAAGCCAATGCTGCCATCTTCTCCGCACAGGGCAAAGCCATTAACGAAGTGGCCAGCCGTGACATCAAGGTCCTGGTTGTCGGCAACCCGGCCAACACCAACGCCCTGATTGCCCAGCGCAACGCGCCGGACATCAACCCGCGTCAGTTCACTGCCATGACCCGCCTGGATCACAACCGCGCCATGGCGCAGCTGGCCCAGAAGACCGGCACCACCGTGAACGACATCAGCAAGATGACCATCTGGGGCAACCACTCCTCTACCCAGTACCCTGATCTGCACCACGCCATCGTTGATGGCAAGAACGCAATCAGCCTGGTGGATCAGTCCTGGTACACCGACACCTACATTCCGGAAGTGCAGCAGCGCGGCGCAGCCATCATCAAGGCACGCGGCGCCTCTTCCGCAGCCTCGGCTGCCAGCTCCGCTGTCGACCACATGCGCTCCTGGGCGCTGGGCAGCGCCGAAGGCGACTGGGTTTCCATGGGTGTCTACAGTGACGGCTCCTACGGCATTGAAGAAGGTCTGATCTATTCCTTCCCCTGCACCTGCCAGAACGGCGACTGGGCTATCGTTCAGGGCCTGGACGTCAACGATTTCTCCCGCGAGCGCATGCTGGCGACCGAGAAAGAGCTGGCCGAAGAGCGTGATGCAGTGAAACACCTGCTGCCGTAAACATTCCTGTTTGTAGCAAGAAAAGAAACGGGGCCGTATGGCCCCGTTTCATGTAAGAAAGCCCCGCCGTTTTATACTCCGTGTATGCCGACCTGATTATGTGACACCTCGAAAAATAAACACTAATTAAAACTGAACGTCATTCATTTTTTATTATCCCGACACCGCCAGCTGCCAACCCCCACCTTGCATCATGATCGCGCACGTCGCGTGGAATTTCTCGGTGCGCATGTTCACTGAAAGTGCATGATTTCATGTAATTCATAGGCTTGGCGCACTCCTTTTCGGGACTTTACTCTTGGTACAGAAGTACCTTCAAGTTAATGATAAATAGCTGTTTTGTTGTTTTTTATATTACCAATCAAATCATCTGGCATGGCGTTTGCTGAATATTCACGTGCCCCGGATGGCGGCTTTACCTTTCTCTGGACTATTTCAACTTTATGAAAAGGCTAATCACTCATGAGAGATTTTCTCACGGGGAGCGCTGCGCTTTCGCTCGCCTGCAGCACACTCATTACGCTTGCCACCACCAGTCTGACAGGGCTTGCAACAGCCTCAAGTCACCGAGAAGCACCCGCCATTGCCGGTTTGCCACGCGTCGATGGCAGTGATTTTTATCTGTTTCGAAGCTACCAGTCGGGGCGGACCGATACCGTCACCATGATCGCAAACTACCAGCCCTTCCAGGTGCCGTTCAGTGGCGCCATCTATTACCCGATGGATGAAGAAGCACTCTACGAAATTCATGTGGACAACACCGGTGATGGCCGGGAGAACCTGACATTCCAGTTCCGCTTCGGCAGCACGGAGCGCCTGGACGAAAACGATGTACTCCAGACCTATGGCATCACCATGGTCAATGGAGACCGGCGCACGGGCAGCAAAGCCGTCGTTCGCACTACGGCGGGCAACGATGCAATGGAAAAGCCCGCTGATTTCATCGGAACAAGTACGTTTTCCACCACCAGCTACACCAACTACAGCAATGCCAGAATCTACACTGTCGGTTTGCCACTTTGCGGCAGCCAGGGGCGGGTTTTTGTCGGCCAGCGCGCTGAAAGTACCGCAGCGAGCCTCGGCAACTATTTTGACAACGGCAATCTGGCACTTGGTGCACAACCTTTCGCGAGTGTCATCGGCGCAGACAGCGTCACTGACCCCATGGCCGCGTTCAACGTGACCTCCATTGCGATAGAGGTCCCGATAAGCTGCCTGCAATCCGACCCGGAAAACCCCGTCATCGGCGCATGGACCACCGCCAGTTTGCCTCAGGCCAAAGTGCTCAATCCCGGGTTCCCGGCCGAGGCAGGCTCTGCGCCATTCGTCAGCGGTGGCGGCTGGGTACAGGTTTCCCGCGTCGGGAATCCCTATCTGAATGCACTGTTTGTTGATGCCGGGCGTCGTGACGCTTTCAACGCTTCAAAGCCCGTCGATGACAACCGCTTCCTGAATGCCGCGCTCTACCCTAACCCGGCCAGAGTCATCGCGCAGCGTTACAACCTTCTTGAGGCCGCAACACCACGCCAGGATCTCGCGCAACTTTTCTTCTATGGCATCCCTGCGCTGACCGGCACCAGCAGTGCGCCAGCAGACATGCTCCGCCTGGACACCAGCATCGCCGCTGCCCCGCTCGCGAGTCAGAATCCGATGGGCGTTCTGGCCTGCGATCTCGCGGGCTACCCAAACGGACGCCGGCCAATGGATGACGTGCTGGATATCGTGCTCAGCGCCAGCCTCGGTGCTACCTCCGCAGATAACCCGCTATCGCTGCAGTTCTGCGATCTGAGCGATGAAACACCGGATCTGGTTGCCGGCGACCATGTCACCGACGGTGCGCGTCGTACCACGACAGGTATGCTCGCCAACTTCCCTTACCTGCCGCTGCCCACTGCGGGCTCCGCGCGCTGATTCGGGAGAACCTCATGACACAGCTCCGTTTCCTCACTGTTCTGGTACTCGCTGTACTGCTTGCAGCCTGCGGCGGCTCTTCCGGATCAAGCGGCACCCCTGGCGAACCACCACCCGGCCCCGAGACACCGCCACCCGCTTCAGATGACCTGGTGGATCTGGTGCTTGCTGTCTGCACAGACGGCGCCGGCAATGGCGTGCCCTCGGATATCACCGGCATGCGCTTCTCCGAGCGCGCGGACGCCCCGGAAACCTTCGCGTCCTGTTTCGATCCGGCACTGTAGCCAGGCAACGTCATGCCAGCGCAGAACTCATCAACGCATATGTATTACACGAGGCCTAACATGAAACCATCATTGTCTCTTGTTCTTCTGTCACTGCTGCTGACCGCCATAGCGGGTTGCGGTGGCAGCAGTAGCAACAACAACAGTTCGCCAACACCGCCACCTGTGGATGAAATTGAAACCTCGGCGGAACGTTTTCTCGAAGTGGCACCCGGCGTCCGGGATGGCACCCTGCCCATCAGCCCGGTTATCGAATACAAGGCCGCGCCGATCCGGGTACTTACCACCGGAGGCGCCGATGCACCGATGTCCATCAAGGGGCAGGTGCGCTATCCCCTTGTTGGTGAAGGGCCGTTCCCGGTAATCCTTTACCTGCACGGACGTCACGGCACCTGTATTTATCTCGGCGGGACCGAAGCCCTGACCGGTGCTGCCGGCTGCCCGAACATGTCACTGATTGGTTTGCCACTCGTGGGGGTTCGCCCGGTCAAAAGTCTTGCCGGTTACGACTACATGGCCACCAATCTGGCGGCCGCCGGTTACGTGGTGATTTCCATCGACGGCAATGACGTTAACGATATCGATAACCCCAGCCTGCCGGAGCGCGGCGGTATCGCGCGCGGCTACATCATCCTCCATCACCTGGATATCTTCCGGCAGATCAACGAGACCGGCGAATATGCAACGCTGAGTCCGATGCAGGGCACAGCACCCGAGCCGGCATTCTTCATGGATCTGATGGGCAAGATGGATCTGTCCCGCGTCGGCATCATGGGCCACTCCCGTGGCGGGGAAGGCGTGATGCGTGCCAACCTGCTCAACGAGTTGACGGAGGAGCGCACGACGCTGGAGTATCGCGCCGAGGGACCGACTACACTTGGCGAACCCTTCACCAACAAGCACTCCCTGGGCGCTGTGTTGCCCCTGGCCCCCACTGATTTCGAATACCAGACCGTTCCGCAGTCCAACTTCATGACACTGTTGCCCTACTGCGATGGCGATGTCAGCAACCTGCAAGGCGCGCGGATGTATGACACCAGCCGCTATACCAACCCGCCCAATCCCGACGACCCGAACTCCGTCGGCGAACCGGAAACCAAATATCAGATACTGCTCGACGGCGCCAACCACAACTTCTTCAACACTTACTGGCCGTCAGACGACTACCGCGCTACCGGCGTCCACTGCCAGCGCAGCACCGCCAGCACCAGCGGCCGCCTGACACCCGAGCAGCAGCGTGACTACGGTGAGTTCCTGATGTCCTCCTATCTCCGCATGGCGGCGGGTGGCGAAATGCAGTACGCCAACTACTGGAAAGGGCGCGCAACCATTCCGCTGGAGTACTGCCCGATGAACAACAGTGTCGAGCGCTGCAATGCACGCAGCATTGTCTCCTACCACGCGCCCTGGCAGCATCGTTTGCTGGTAGAGGACACACTCAGCCCGACCAGTCTGAGTCGCAACGCGCTGGGCCTCCCTGTCAGCATCAGCGGGCTGGATCGGTTCGAGTTTTGCAGCATCCTCAACGGTGCCGCGACCGGCTGCCCTTCTGCACGCACCTATGGCAACTCGACTCAGCTCTTCGCCAAATGGTCCACCACTGATGCGGTGTATCGCACCGAGCTCGGCGAGCTGGATGTCTCGGACTATGAAGTCGTCAGCCTTCGGGCAGGTGTAGCCTTTGATACCACCGGCATACTCTCCAGTGGCGATCAGGATTTCCACATTCGGCTGACAGACGCCAATGGGATGAGCGCGGAGATCCCGGCCAGCAGCTATAGCGATGCCCTGTTCTATCCCATGGCCCTGGCCTCGGAGGGCAAGACGACACTGAACATGGTCGCCATCCCGCTTGCGGCCTACTCCGGCATCGACAAGACGCGCCTTGCGGCACTCGAGCTGGTGTTCGACCAGACCAGTAACGGCGCCATCCAGTTCACCGATATCCAGTTCCAGCGCCTGCAGCTGGCACCCTGAATCCGGCCCCCCGGAGGAGAACCTTATGAAACGCTTTTTCAAGAACCCTGCTATTGCCTTCAGCCTGAGCATGCTCCTGCTGATTGCCGCGCCGTCAGGTGCTGCGCCACTGATCCTTGAACCGGGAGACCTGCTCAGCCGTGAGCAGGCCGCCGACATGCGCGCAGCCGCATTCCGGGAGCTGGACAAGGGAAACAAGGGCTATATCGTGCCGAAGGATCTCGCATCGGGTGACACGCAAGCGGCCGAGTCTCAAAAAGCCTGGTTTCTGCGTATGGATATCAATGGTGATGGCCGCGTTACCCGGGAAGAGATGGAAGCCGCCATGGCCCCGATGTTCGACGCACTGGATGACGACGGTGACGGCTATATCGAGATTGATGAATGGATAGGCAAAGGCCCTTACGAGGACGAATAACCGCAGAGGTTGCTCTGGCGTGCCAGCCTGGCCGCAGCCCCTGATACCTGCGGTTAGGTCGGCATGATCCTGTACGGGTGCGCGAAAGCGCACCCTTTTTTTGCTAAAGCCGGCACACTTTTCTGCTGGCGCGCCCTGTCCGCGAAAGCTATATTCGGACACCAAACAAGAACATATCACTCGGGGGCTTCACGATGAATAATCCATACCAGACACCGACCGCACCTGTCGGTATGACAAACGATGTGCCTTATACACCGCGCTTTCTCAGTCTCTCCGGCAGAATCGGCCGGCTGCGTTATCTCGCTTACTGTTTCGCGATTGCGCTGCTCGGTTATGCGGTGATGATGCTGGGCACCCTGTTGTCTCTGACACTGTTTGGGGAAGATGCGGGGATGGTCATCACGATCACGCTGGCCGTCGTATTGTATATCGCGCTTATCGTCTACACATTTGGCTATATGGTGCGCCGACTGCATGATCTGAACCACTCTGGCTGGTTCTGTCTGCTAACGCTGGTGCCCATCGTCAACCTGATTCTGGTTCTTTACCTGCTCTTCGCCCGCGGCCAGCCGGCAAGCAACCGCTTCGGCCCACGGCCTGCGGCAAATACAACGGGGGTCGTCATTCTTGCGGTAATGATGCCGGTTCTGTTGACCGCCATCATTGGCATTCTCGCGGCGATTGCCATCCCGCAGTATGCCGAATACGTGGAACGTGCCCAGGCGATGCAGAGCGCCCCCTGACAGGACTTGAAAAACGCAAGCAGATGGCGCCGATACCGGCGCCATCTGTGTTCAGACAAGCGCCGTCGGCGCCACAATAATGCCGTTGTTGTCCGCATAAACGAACTGGCCCGGCTCGAAGGTGACGCCGCCGATGCTGACGGGAATATTCAGTTGCCCTTCGCCGCGCCGCACGCTCTTGATGGGGACGCAGCCCAGGGTCATGATGCCGATATCCAGTGATGCCAGCGCATCCACATCCCGGCAAGCGCCGGCGATAATGACGCCCTCCCAACCGTTTTCCACTGCTTTTTCAGCAATCAGATCGCCGATCAATGCATTGCGCAGTGAGCCGCCACCATCAACCACCAGTACTTTGCCTTTGCCCGGCGTAGCCAGGTGTTCCTTGACGCGGCTGTTGTCCTCGAAGCACTTCACTGTCTGGATTTCGCCGCTGAAGCGGCTACGTCCGCCGAAGCTGCGCCATTGCAGGCCGGTTACCACGGCAACATGTTCTGCATGGTCGTCGCACAGATCGCAGGTTACAAAACTCACTGTTCACTCCTGGAAGGTTGAAAATCAGGCCGCTGAAACGGCGTTGCCGGACTGCAACGACAGCATGGCGTCATAGCGCAGCCGTCGGCACCCGGGCGCCGGAGATTTGGCGGCGGCCAGCATGGCCGCCGCAACGGTGTCCGCTTCAATGGGTAACCAGTCCGCCCGGCTGAAGGCGGCCAGCGGTCGCAGGGCGCGAGCGGACCAGGCGCCCAGGGTTTCACCCAGACGAAATTCCTGGCGATCCCCGAGCAGCAGCGAAGGCTGAAAAATACTGAGCATGGGGAAATCCAGCGCCTGGATCGCCGCCTCCATCTCGCCCTTGATGCGGGAATAGAAAACGCGGGCGCGGGGATTGGCATTGACTGCCGAGACGATCAGAAAATGTTCAGCCCCCTGCCGTCTTCCCAGTCGCGCGGCTTCAACACAATAGTCGAAGTCAACGCGCTTGAAGGCGTCCCGGGAACCGGCCTTGCGCAATGTTGTGCCCAGGCAGCAGAACACCTGATCCACCGAAAACAGATCGGCATGCTGTGCCATATCATCCAGTGAGCAGCATTGCTGATGCAGCGCCGGGTGATCGAGTGGCGCGCCATCCGGCCCGGTCAGGGTCCGACGCGTTAACACGGTAACCCGCTCCCAGGCCGGATCAGCGAGCAGCCGTTGCAATAATGCCTGCCCGACCAGCCCGGTGCCGCCGAGCACAAGTGCATGATAACCGGCCATCGTATCTTCCCCCCTTACTGGTCGATATAAACTGACGTTGTTGCCTCCGGCGTCAGCCAGTGCCGGAGGATGGTTTCAAGGCGTTCCAGCTGCACCGGCTTGGCCAGAAAGTCATCCATACCGGCAGCCAGACAGCGGGCCTGGACACCTTCCATCGTGTTCGCCGTAATCGCCACAATCGGCACGCGCCCCGCATCTGTCGACGGGTATTCGCCTTTCGTTGCGTCATCCGCCGCCACGTCGGCCTGCTGCGCCCGCTCATACTGGCGAATGCGGCGAGCCACTTCAAAACCATCCATCTCGGGCATCATGCAATCCAGCAGAATCAGGTCAAACTGTTCCTGCTCAAGCAAGGCGAGTGCGGTCTCACCGCTACTGACACTTTTCAGTTGATAGCCCAGCTTGGCGAGCATGCCGCGAATGACGATCTGGTTGACATCATTGTCTTCCACCAGCAGCAAACGATAATCCCGGCGGCGCGCCAGATCCTCGGCAGTTTCGGTGTAATCACTGTCTTCCGGCGTCACATCATCAACGCCGTAAAGGCCGGCCATCAGCGTGCGCAGACCGTAACGGTGAACCGGTTTGGTCAGCACCGGCAGATTATGTTTGTGCACCAGTTTTTGCACCCTGGCATGGCTGCGCTCGTCCACAGCAGCCAGCAGCACCACGTTTACGCCGCGCAGCGCCGGGTCATCCAGCACCGTGGCGCACAGATTCAATGCGCTGTCGCGACGCTCACGGGTGTCTACCAGCAACAGGTCATATTCACTGCCGTCGCGATGGCCGGCACGCAGATGCTGCAGCGCATGATCATAGTCATCCGCTTCCTCGCACTCTGCTTCCAGCACTTCCAGTTCTTCCACCAGTGCAGCAAACGTGCCCGGCGCCGCGCCCGCCACCAGACAGCGCTTGTTGCGCAGCGCGCGACGCAGCTCGCTGCGATCGCTGAGATCAAGCTGTGTGGGCAGGCGCAGGGTAAACCAGAAAGTGCTGCCCTCCCCCGGCGCACTGTCGACACCGATCTGACCCGCCATGGCCTCCACCAGCCCCTTGCAGACGAGCAGCCCGAAGCCGGTATGGCGGTTCGCAAACGGGTCAGCATCCGGGCCCAGAAATTCATCCTCGAACAGACGCCGGGCCGACAAGGGCTCCATGCCGACGCCGTGATCCACGACGCGCACCTGCAGGATGCCGTCACGATCATGGTCGCCCAGGTGCTCCACTTCGATACGGATTTCGCCGCGATCAGAGAATTTGATGGCATTACTGAGCAGATTGTTCAGGACTTGCAGGAAGCGTTCACGGTCACCACGCACGCGCCGCGGCAAATGACGGCTCATGACACAGGTCAACTCCAGTCCTTTGCTCTGGGCAATATTGCCGAACGCATCCAGCGACTGCTCGATCGCCCCACGCACGTCGAAATACTCATGGTTAAGCACAATACGGCCGGTCAGCACGCGGCTGTAATCGAGCACGTCATCAATCAACGACAACAACAGCCGCCCGGACTGGGACGCCACCTGGTGGTATTCCTTCTGTTCGCGGGACAGCTCGGTTTCTTCAATCAGCGACAGCATGCCGAGCATGCTGTTCATGGGCGTGCGCAGCTCGTGGGCCAGACGATATACCAGGCTCAGTTGCATATCGCGGGAGCGGCGCGACGGGTCGTCCGCCTCGAGCTGGGCCTGCATCGGGCGACGCTCCCGGGCCAGTGCGTGCCAGAAGGTGTGGTAGAGGCTGGCAAAAAGACGGTGCAGGTAGACGGCGTACACGGTGAGCAGCAGCGCCAGAATCAGGGCTTCCGCACCACCCACCAGCAACAGGGCGACAATGCCCGGCGCCAGCATCAGACCAATATAGCTCTGCCGGGCGGGCAGCGCCGCCATCCAGGCACCGGACAAGGCCGTTGTGACGCCGATGTTGTAGATGGCCACCGCGAAGAAGTTGAAGCTGATACCGTAATTCAGCGTCACGACGGCCAGCAACGCCCCCCAGATGCAGGCGTGGGCCAACAGGCCGATACCGAACAGCCAGCGCCAGCGCGCGGGCCCGGCGGCATACAGGGATTCGAAACGGGCAACAATCAACAGACGGTAGGCGGTGACCAGCAGAATCAGCAGGCCGAAGCCGATCACCAGACCTTCGTGGTCAAAATACAGTCGGCCCCAGAAGCCGATCAGGACGAACACCGCCAGTGCGGCCAGCAATCCCATGACGGAATTCCAGGCGGCCCCGTGGTCGATCCGCCGCAAAACCTTGCGGTCTTTGTTCACCGGTGCTGCAGAACGGGTCATTCAGCGCCATCTCCTTGCGATGACGCGCTAAGGTAACACCGGCTTCCGGCGCTCGCCAGCCCCTTGTACACGGCGCTCATCGGGGTGCTGCGAGCCGCCGTCCCGGCCCTCTTTCCGCCATCAATCCGCACTTTACGTTAACGTCAACTTGGGGTAGCGTTCGCCCATGACAAAAAAGACCCACAGCATCGGCGAACTGGCCCGCGAACTGGACATCACCACGCGCACTATCCGCTTCTATGAGGATATGGGCCTGCTGAGCCCGGAGCGCCGCGGCCAGACGCGGATCTATACCCCCGCAGACCGGGTCAGGCTCAAATTGATCCTGCGCGGCAAGCGGCTTGGTTTCTCGCTGGCAGAAAGCCGCGAGCTGATCGAGCTGTATAACCCCGACGCCGACAACAACCAGACCCAGCTGAAAGCCCTGCTGGGCAAGATTGCCGAAAAACGGGCGCAACTGCTGCGCCAGCTGCATGACATTGAAGTCATGCAGATCGAACTCGATGAAGCGGAACGCCGTTGCCAGGACGCCATGCGCACCGCAGACCCCAGCACCCTCTCCGGAGAATCCGCATGAGCGCTACTATGAGCCACTACCCTACCCTGAACTTCAATTTCGACGAGACCATCAATGCCCTGCGCGACAGCGTGCGCCATTTCGCCGAGAAGGAAATTGCGCCCATCGCTGCCCAGATCGATCGCGACAACGCCTTCCCCGCGCAGCTGTGGAAGAAGATGGGCGACCTCGGCATTCTCGGCATGACCGTCAGCGAAGAATACGGTGGCGCGGGCATGTCCTATCTGGCCCATACCATCGCCATGGAAGAGATTTCCCGGGCGTCTGCCTCGGTGGGGTTGTCCTACGGCGCCCACTCCAATCTCTGTGTAAACCAGATTTTCCTCAATGGCACCGACGCGCAGCGGGCGAAGTACCTGCCCGGCCTGGTGTCCGGCGAACAGGTCGGCGCCCTGGCCATGAGCGAACCAGGCGCGGGCTCGGATGTGGTCAGCATGAAATTGCGGGCCGAGCGCCAGGGGGACCATTTCATTCTTAATGGCAACAAGATGTGGATCACCAACGGCCCGGATGCCAGCACCTATGTCATCTATGCCAAGACCGACATCAATGCCGGCCCGCGTGGCATCACCGCCTTTATCGTCGAGCGGGATTACCCCGGTTTTTCCCGCGCGCAAAAACTGGACAAGCTCGGCATGCGGGGCTCCAACACCTGCGAGCTGGTATTCGAAGACTGCCCCGTACCGGCAGAGAATATCCTCGGCAAGGAAGGCGACGGCGCCCGCGTGCTGATGAGCGGCCTGGATTACGAGCGCGCTGTGCTGTCCGGGGGCGCTGTCGGCCTGATGCAGGCCGCGCTGGATGTGGTGGTGCCCTATGTGCACGAGCGCAAGCAGTTTGGCCAGGCCATCGGTGAGTTCCAGTTGATGCAGGGCAAGCTGGCTGACATGTATGTCACGCTCAACGCCAGCCGCGCTTATCTTTACGCTGTCTGCCAGGCCTGTGACCGGGGTGAAACCAGCCGCAAGGACGCTGCCGGTGCCATTCTGTTCTGTGCCGAAAACGCCACCAGACTGGCGCTGGATGCCATTCAGTGCCTGGGCGGCAACGGTTATATCAATGACTACCCCACCGGCCGCCTGCTGCGCGACGCCAAGCTGTACGAGATCGGCGCCGGCACCAGTGAAATCCGCCGCATGCTGATCGGCCGTGAACTGTTCAAGGAAACCGCCTGATGCCACGTATCGTCTCGACAATCAGCACAGGCAGCGCCGATTTCTCCCGCAACCGGGACCACAATCTGGCACTGCGTGATGATCTCCGCGACAAGCTGGCCAGCATCGCGCACGGCGGCGGCGAAGCCGCCGAGCAACGTTTGCGCGAGCGCGGCAAGCTGCCGGTGCGCGAACGCATCGCCCGCTTGCTCGATCCCGGCTCGCCGTTTCTCGAGCTCTCGCCATTGGCAGCCATGGATGTCTATGGCGAAGACGTCCCTGCAGCGGGCTGTGTCGGCGGCATTGGCCGGGTGCACGGTGTCGAATGCATGATCGTCGCCAACGATCCCACCGTCAAAGGGGGCAGCTATTATCCCCTGACGGTAAAAAAACACTTGCGCGCTCAAGCGGTGGCTGCGGAAAACCGGCTGCCGTGCATCTATCTGGTGGATTCCGGCGGCGCCAACCTGCCGCGCCAGGATGAGGTGTTTCCTGATCGCGAACACTTCGGTCGCATCTTTTTCAATCAGGCCAACATGTCGGCCCAGGGCATTCCGCAGATTGCGGTGGTGTTGGGCAGCTGCACGGCCGGCGGGGCTTATGTGCCGGCCATGGCCGATGAAACCATCATGGTCCGCGGCCAGGGCACCATCTTTCTGGCCGGCCCGCCGCTGGTCAAGGCCGCCACCGGCGAGGAAGTCAGCGCGGAAGATCTGGGCGGCGCGGCACTGCATTGCGAACAGTCCGGTGTTGCCGATCACCTTGCCGAAGATGAGCCCCATGCCCTCTCGCTGGCGCGTCAGGTGATTGCACGCATCAACTGGAAAAAACCCGAGCAGATGGCCATGGCCGCGCCGCAACCGCCGGCGTTCGATCCGCAGGAGCTGTACGGGATTATTCCGGACAATCTGCGCCAGCCGATGCCGGCCCGGGAAATCATTGCGCGCATGGTGGACAGCTCCGAGTTCGATGAATTCAAGGCGCGTTACGGCACCACCCTGGTCACCGGCTTCGCCCGCATCCACGGCTTTCCGGTGGGCATTCTGGCCAACGACGGCATCCTGTTTTCCGAATCGGCCTTGAAAGGCGCCCACTTTATCGAGCTGTGCAACCAGCGCGGTATCCCGCTGGTATTCCTGCAGAACATCACCGGCTTCATGGTGGGCCGCAAGTACGAAGCCGAGGGCATCGCCAAGCACGGCGCCAAGATGGTCAACGCGGTGGCCTGCGCCAGCGTGCCCAAATTTACTGTTGTCATCGGCGGCAGCTACGGCGCTGGCAACTACGGTATGTGCGGCCGCGCCTACGATCCGCGCTTCATGTTCATGTGGCCGAACGCCCGCATCAGCGTCATGGGCGGCGAGCAGGCGGCCAGCGTGCTGACACAAGTGCGCGCTGCCTCAATGAAAAAGAAAGGCACGCCCTGGCCGGCGAATGAAGCACAACAGTTTCAGGATGACATGGTGGCCCGTTACGACACCATGGCGCACCCCTACTACGCCAGCGCGCGCCTGTGGGATGACGGCATTATCGATCCTGCCGACACGCGGGATGTGCTCGGCCTCGCCATTTCCGCCAGCCTGAATGCGCCCATCGGGGAAACCCGGTACGGCGTGTTCCGCATGTAAGGAGCGCCGCATGTCTGACACAGCAGTGGCACTGAACATAGACGGGCCGGTAGCACGTATCACGTTAAACCGCCCGGCCAAGCACAATGCCTTTGACGACCAGGTCATCGCGGATCTGACGGCGGCCTTTGCCCAGGCGGGTGACAGTGCGGCCCGCGTCATCGTGCTGGCTGCCAGCGGCCGCAATTTCAGTGCCGGGGCTGACCTGGGTTGGATGCGCCGCATGGCGGATATGAACTGGGAAGACAACCGTGCCGATGCGCTGCGGCTTGCCGCACTGATGCGCGCCATTGATCAAGCCGGCAAACCCGTCATCGCGCGGGTGCAGGGCGCTGCGTTCGGCGGCGCACTGGGGCTGATCTGTGCCGCCGATATTGCCGTCGCCAGCGACAGCAGCCGCTTCTGCCTCAGCGAAGCCCGGCTGGGTATTCTGCCTGCCGTCATTGGCCCTTATGTGGTTCGTGCCATGGGCGCGCGGCAGGCACAGCGCTACATGATGACCACGGAAGTCATGGACGCCCCAAGGGCCATGGCATTGGGTGTCGTTCATGAAGTCGTGCCCGAGGCGGCGCTGGACACCACCGTCGCGCAACTGGTCAACGCGTTGTTGCAAGGCGCGCCACAGGCGCAGCTTGGCGTGCGCGAACTGGTCGCCCGCACTGCTCAATCACCGCTGGACAACACACTGACGGACTGGACCGCTGAACTGATCGCCGGGTTACGTACCGCCGATGAGGGCCGCGAAGGTCTGGACGCTTTTCTGAATAAACGCGCGCCCGCCTGGCAGGCGGACCGCTACGGAGAAACATCATGATTCAGCGATTGCTGATCGCCAACCGGGGCGAAATTGCCTGCCGCATCATGCGCACCTGCACCCGCCTGGGCATTGAAACAGTCGCGCTCTACTCTGATGCTGATGCGGATCTGCCCCACGTGCGTATGGCCGACCACAGCGTGCATATCGGGCCCGCACCGGCGCGGGAAAGCTATCTGGATATCGGCAAGGTCATTGCCGCAGCGCGCACCAGTGGTGCCGATGCCATTCATCCCGGCTACGGGTTTCTCTCCGAGAATCCTGCCTTTGCCGATGCCTGTGCGGCAGCGGGTATTATTTTTGTCGGGCCGGAAGCCGATACCATTCGCCTGATGGGCGACAAAGCCGCCGCGCGCCAGCACATGACACGCCACGGCGTGCCGGTGCTGCCCGGTTTCGACGAAGAAGGCGCCGATGACGCCGCGCTGATCCAGGCCGCAGACCAGGTCGGCTATCCGTTGCTGATCAAGGCGGTGGCCGGTGGCGGCGGCAAGGGCATGCGTATCGTCAATGATACCTCCGAATTCGAGGGCGCATTGCAGGCGGCACGCCGTGAGGCCCGCAATGCGTTCGGCGATGATCGCGTGCTGCTGGAACGCTACCTGCCCCGCGCCCGGCATGTGGAAGTGCAGGTATTTGCCGACACCCACGGCAATGCGGTGCATCTTTTCGAACGTGATTGTTCGGTGCAGCGCCGCCACCAGAAAATCATCGAGGAAGCCCCGGCCCCCGGCGTTGATGATGCCTTGCGCACGCGGCTCGGCGACGCCGCTGTTCGCGCTGCGCAGTCGATCAGCTATCGGGGGGCCGGCACCGTGGAATTCCTGCTGGCACCGGACGGCGAATTCTTCTTCATGGAAATGAATACCCGGCTGCAGGTAGAGCACCCGGTCACTGAACTGATCACCGGCGAAGATCTGGTCGCCTGGCAGCTTGCTGTCGCGGCGGGTAACCCGCTGCCCAAGACCCAGAGTGCGCTCAGCATCCACGGCCATGCCATGGAAGTGCGGCTCTACGCCGAGGACCCGGCCAATCAATTCATGCCCTCCTCCGGCCTGCTCAGCGTCTGTCACTGGCCGCAACTGCCGGGGCTGCGTATCGATACCGGTTTTGTCGAAGGCAACCGGGTCAGCGACCATTACGACCCGATGCTCGCCAAGGTCATTACCCATGGCAGCGATCGCGAACAAGCGCGCCGGCAATTGCAGCGCAGCCTGTCTGCCGTGCATCTGGGTGGCATCGATCACAACATCGGTTTTCTGGTCACGGTACTGAATCATCCCGGCTTTATCGCGGCCGATCTGTCTACCCGATTCCTCGAAGAGCACCCGGAAGTCCTGGGCGCAGCACAGCAGCCCGACACCCACACCCTGCTCTGCGCGGCGGCGTTGCTCTGGCGTGATGCGCTGGCCGCCGCAGCGGACGGCGATCCCTGGGCCCGGCTCAACGGCTGGCGTGGTCTGCTGCCCGAACGATTCCATGCCCGCCTGGCACTGGAAGACACGGTGGCCAGCATCATGCTGGAAGCTGCTGCCGCCACACCGGGCAACAGCGGTGCCTGGCAAGCACGGGTCGATGACACCCTGCTGGACCTGTCGTGGCACGGCACGCCGGCCAGCGATGGTTTCTGCCGGGGGCGATTGCACTATAACGACGACACCCATGAATTCAGCGCTCGCATCGTCGATCGCCAGCTGCATCTTTTTGCGGCCGGACACAGCTGGTGCCTGGCGCTGGACCCGGCATTCATTCCCGGCGCAGCGCAAAGCCGGGGCGCGGCCTTTACGGCGCCCATGAGCGGCACGCTGGTGGCAGTGCATGTGGACGCCGGAGCGCATGTGGCCGAAGGCGATCCCGTGGTCACCCTTGAAGCCATGAAAATGGAACACACATTGCGCGCACCCGCTGCTGGCGTGGTCCGCGAGTTGCCCTATGGGCCCGGCGATACCGTCAGCGACGGGACGCTGCTGGTGGTGTTTGAAGCCGACGACGAAGACAAAGAAGACGGAGCACTGTAATGGATGATCTGCTCTGGCAGCCCCCGGCCAATGCCCGTGAGACCACGCAACTGGGCCGTTTCTGGCAACAGGCCGAAGCCCTCAGCGGCGAGCGCTTTGCCGATTACGAAGCGTTGCATCAGTGGTCGCTGATCGCCCCTGATGCGTTCTGGGGTCTGGTGATGGATTTCTGTGAGGTGCGCACTCACGGCAAGCGCACACCGCTGCTGAGCGACGCCGACGCCATGCGTGAGCAGCGCTGGTATCCCGGCCTGACGCTGAACTATGCGCAGAATCTGCTGCGCAGAGATGACGACGCCATCGCCATCACCGCCCTCACCGAAGACGGCCAACGCAGCACGCTGACGTTCAGGGCACTGCGCGAGGCCGCGGGCAACGTGGCGGCCCGCCTGCAAGAGGCTGGCATTCAACCCGGGGATCGCGTTGCTGGCTGGCTGCCTAACCGCAGCGAAGCCGTAATCGCCGCGCTGGGCTGCGCCTGGGTTGGCGCCATCTGGTCATCCTGTTCCCCGGATTTTGGCGTCAGTGGCGTCACCGATCGTTTCGGTCAGATAGCACCACGCATTCTGCTGGTGACGGACGGCTATTTTTATAATGGCAAATGGCAGGATCTCACCGACAAGGTCGCTGCGGTGCGTAAAGCGCTGGCGCCCGGGCAGGTAATTCAGATTCCCGGCGCTGACGCCGCCCGCACTGCCCCACTGCCCGATACGTTATCCTGGGCTGACTGGCTTTCCGGGGCGCCCGCTGCGCCGGATTTTGTGCCGCTGCCTTTTGATCATCCCCTGTATGTCCTGTATTCCTCCGGCACCACCGGCAAACCGAAATGCATCGTGCATGGCGCCGGCGGCACCTTGCTGCAACATGCCAAGGAACACACCCTGCACGCTGATCTGAACGCGGATGACCGGCTGTTCTTTTTCACCACCTGCGGCTGGATGATGTGGAACTGGCTGATTGCCGGGCTGCAGACCGGTGCCGGCATCGTACTCTACGACGGCAACCCGGCCTGGCCCGATGCCCACCGTCTGTTTGCACTCTGTGAGCAGGAAGGCATTACCCATTTCGGCACCAGCGCCAAATTTATTCAGGCTGTGGAAAAGGCCGGCGTCAAACCCGGCAGTGACCATGATCTGTCATCCCTGAAAGTATTGATGTCCACCGGTTCGCCACTGCTCCATGAGAGCTTTGATTTCATCTACCGGGATATCAAGGCTGATGTGCTGCTCAGCTCGATCTCCGGCGGCACCGATATCATTTCCTGTTTTGCGCTGGGCAATCCGCTACTGCCGGTGTATCGCGGTGAGTTGCAATGTATCGGGCTGGGCATGGATGTGGCGGTCTTCAATGATCAGGGGCAACCGGTGGAGGGCGAGAAAGGCGAGCTGGTCTGCCGCCGCCCCTTCCCCTGCATGCCGGTGGCATTCTGGGATGACGCCGACGGCAGCCGCTACCGCAAGGCCTACTTTGATCGTTTCGAGAATATCTGGGCGCACGGCGACTATGCCGAAATCCGGCGCCACCGTGGGCATCGGGGGCTGGTCATCCATGGCCGTTCCGATGCCGTACTCAATCCCGGCGGTGTACGCATCGGCACGGCGGAAATCTATCGTCAGGTGGAAACCCTCGACGCCATTCGCGAAAGCATTGTCATCGGCCAGGACTGGCAGGGAGATGTGCGCGTGGTGCTGTTCGTGGTGTTACAACCGGGTCATACGCTGGACGAGACACTGCAGGCCACCATTCGCAAGGCGATTCGCGAGGGCGCCAGCCCGCGCCATGTGCCCGCCGTGATTCTGGCAGTGCCGGAAATTCCCCGCACGGTCAGCGGCAAGATCGTGGAACTGGCCGTGCGCGAAGTGGTGCACGGCCGCCCGGTGACCAACCAGAGCGCCCTGGCCAACCCGGACGCCCTGGCGCATTTTCGCAACCACCCGATGCTCTCGGACCAGGGGGCCTGATCCGAGAGACTGATCCGAGAGCATTGTCAGGACAGGAACAGCTCCCTGCTGCGCTGATTGATACCCTGGGCCACTTGCTTGGCCAGCGCCTGCACCGTCCAGTGCGGCGCTGACGGCATCGGTTCGGGGATCAGGCTGGCGTCAGCGATAAACAGGCCCTTGACGTCGTAGACCTCGCCGCGCGCATTGGCGACCGCCTGATAACGATCCACCCCCATCCGACAGGTGCCGTGGGCACTGAAGGAATTGATGCGCAGGGAGTAGAGCCCGCGCACGCCATAGCTGATCTCATCCAGTGCCGGGTCAAGGTCAAACACGCTGGTCGCGGAGATCTGCTGGAAGCTGGGGATGAACACCTCTTCTGCCCCGGCAGCAAAGAACACGCGCGCGGCCAGCGCGGCGCCATGCTTGAGTTTTTCGAACTCGCTGCGGCTGGGATTCCAGCTGATCACCTTGCGGCCATCCTCCAACCCGCCTTTCCAGGTCACTTCACCACGCCCTTCATCAATGGCGAAGGCATTCAGGCCGGCCAGGTGCTTGTAGCTTTTCATGAAACGAATGTGATCGGCACCAGCCCCCTGATTACCCTGAATCATCAACTGTTCAGGCTCGGCCAGTGCGGAGAAAAACATGTAGCCTTCGTTCTCCACAAAGTGATCGATCTCCACCCCCACCAGCGCGCCGCGGAAGCCGTGCAACTCTTCCTTGAAGCGCGCGAGCACCTGCACAAAAGGCTGCACCGCCATGTTCTTGCCCACCTGACCACTGGGGTCGGGAATCTGGCTGCGCTGCAACAGCAACGGCGTCTGTATTGCTCCCCCTGCGGCAACCACAACATCGGCTTCCACGCGCAGATCGGCAATCTTGCGGCCGGTATCCGGGTCCCTGACCACGGCTTCCACCCCGTAGGCGCGGCCGTTGCTGATCAGCACCCGCGTCACCTCGGTGTCCGCCATCAGTCGCGCCCCGTGGGCGACCGCCCAAGGCAGATGGGTGACCAGTGACGACATCTTGCGGTCCGACGGGCAGCCCGCCAGGCAGTGCCCGGTCAGGGCGCACTGGCGCACATTGCGACTGACCGGCTTCCAGCTGAAGCCCATGCGCTCACAACCCTGAATCACCTTGTGGGCAGTGGTATTGATTTCATGCGCCTCGTTGAGGTGCAGGTACTGCTCCTTGCCCACTTCATCCAGCAATGGCTTGAAGCGCGCTGGCGCCAGGTTGCTCAGGCCAAGCTCGGTTTCCCAGCGCCGCAACAGGCTGTCCGGCGGCATCTGCATCACACAGGCACCGATCACCGTAGAACCACCGACACAGGCGCCCTCGGCAAACAGCACATCGGCGGTGGTATTGAACTGCGTCGCCTGATCCCGGTAGACCTCGGTCATGGTGTCGCCCAGGTGCTCGGTGAACAGCGAACTGGGATGGTAACGGCCGGCCTCCAGCACCAGTACCTGGCGCCCGGCCTTGGCCAGTTCGTAGGCAGTCATGGCACCACCGGCGCCAGAGCCAACGATCACCACCTCCGTTTTCAGCGTAAATTGCTGGCCGATACTTTCATCCCGCGCCATGTCACGGGCGGTGGTCACCGGCAGCCCGTCACGGGGCATATTGATTGCTCGCATGTCTGTCCCCTCAGGCGGTCGGCTGGGTAGCGGAAGAACCATTTGGCAGCGGCGCGTTGCCAAGCCGACGCACCCCCCAGATACCGGTCACAGGGCCGTGATAATCCAGCCCCGGCCAGGTACGGCTGTCACGCCAGTAATTCACGCAGACCACCGTGTGCAGGGTCGTGATCAGGCCGCGCTCGAAGAAGGTACCGGCCTGCATTGCCTGCACATAGCGCAAGGCCTCTTCATCATCCAGGCGCGAGAAACGGCTGAAGCGGAAGCTGGCCATGGGCCGACGTTCGAAGGCCCACAATGCCATGGCCAGCAGATCGCGGGTCTGGCCAGACATATCGCCCGCCATATCATTGATGTTGGCGACCGTCGGCACTTCATGAAGACTGGAGGGCAGGTTGAACTGCTCGGTAGGCAACAGGATTTCTGTGAGGCGCGTGAGTACGCGCGCTTCCTCTGCCGTGAGATGGGGGTAAACGGCCTCGCCGTCCAGGGCGCGACGGCCCGTCAGCGTGGCACAGCCGCTGCTGATCACCATACCCGTGAGAATGCTGGCACGCAGGAAACTGCGGCGGGACAGAAGAGAACCAAGACCGGCAACACTTGCCTCGGCCACGGGCGCACCGCTGCGCCGCGACGCGCGGAGGTTATTATTATTCATGGTGCTGTCTCCACAGCGAGGCCTGATGGCCCTGTTTTTATGCGTTGTTATTATGAACGTTATTTTATGTAACCGGAGACAGTCTATACAAAGCACGGGCCGGGCAAAAGAGGCAGCCCGGCCCGGCGCTTGTGCAGTTCAGCCAATACGGTCCGCCACATAGTTGGCCAGCGCGTACACCGTGACCTGCGGGTTCACGATCAGCGACGTCGGCAGCAGGCTGGCATCCGCCACCCACACCCCCTCGACCCCGCGCAGCCGCCCTTCCGGGTCCGTGGCGCTGTTGGCCGGGTCGGTGCCCATGCGGCAGCTGCCCTGGGGATGGTAGGACACCATCCGCAGATGCTGAGGCTTGTTGCTGAGGCGGTCGATGACCGCATCGATCTGGTCTACCGAGGTCACGGAAAGCCGTTCGCTGGTGGGCAGCAGGACCTCTTCTGCCCCGGCAGCCAGATGCAGGCGCACCGCTGCTTTCAGGGACGCCAGCATGGACGGGAAATCCTTGTCACTCAGTTTATAGACGATTTCCTTGTGGTCGCCCTGCCAGCGAATCTCACCCACATTGTGGTCGTGGATGAGGGTCACGATGCCGGCCATATGCGCCGCTTTCTCCATGTACTCGACAAACGGCTTGCCGGTACCCGGCTCCGAGATCATGCACAGCTCGGCGATGCCAAGACCGCCCACCTCAAGGATGAAGCCGCCGTTGTCCGGGTGCATGAACTCGTCGACATAGACCCCCAGCATGGCGCCACGCCAGGGATGCACTGGCTCCGGGTAGCGGGCGCCGACGTACATGGACGGGTGACAGGCAAAGTTACGGCCCACCTGGTCATTGCCCAGACCGCTGCGCTGCAGGATCACCGGTGTCTGCACTGCCCCGGCGGCCATGATCACACGCTCGGCCTTCACGCTGACATCCGCCACATGCTTGCCGTGACGGTCTATCACCCTGCCCTCAACGCCTGTGGCACGACCCTGCTCGGCGGTGACCCGGTCCACCCGGGTATCGCTGTGGATGCGCGCACCGTGCGCCGCCGCCCAGGGCAGATACGTCACCAGCATGGACTGCTTGCGCTCAGTCTTGCAGCCGGACAGGCAGTGGCCGGTCAGCGCACATTCCCGGATATTGCGTTTGAACGGCTTCATCGACCAGCCCAGCGCTTCCGCGCCACGCTGCATGATGCGGCTGTGCCTGGCGATCTCGTGAGGCCCGTTCTCGGTGATGGACAGGTTACGCTCCACCCGCTCGAAGTACGGCGCCATGGACGCGGACGTAAAATCTGTCAGGCCAAAATCCCGATGCCATTCCTCGAAGATGAAATCCGGCGTGCGGAACGACACACAGCCATTCACCACCGTGGACCCCCCCACACAACGGCCCTGGAGCACCAGCAGATCACCGTCGGTGTTAGCCTGGCCGCCGTGATCCTCATACAGTGTCTCGAGGCTTTCGCTGAAATCTTCGGTAAATTCATTGGAGGGGACGTACGGCCCCGCTTCCAGTACCAGCACATCCAGCCCCTTGCGTGCCAGCTCATAGGCGGTCACCGCACCACCGGCACCGGAGCCGATAATCACCACGTCAGCGGTCAACTCGAGCCGATCGACCGTCACGTCGCTGGCCTGTACCACTGGCAGGCCCTGATTGATCTGCTGCACTGTCGCGGCACTGCCCGTGTCTTCTCTCATCTGGACTGGCGTGCTCATGCGTCTGCCTCCTCAGGCAAGGGGGCGTTACCCAGGTAGGCAATGCCCCAACGATCCGATACGGGACCATCAAACTCCACCGGCGGCCAGGTCTTCGGGTCGCGCCAGTAGCTCACATAGACGAACTGCTTGATCACGGTGTTCATGGTGCGCTGGATCACGCTGCCCCGGGACCAGCGATCGAAATACGCCACGGCATCGGCATCGTCCAGGTCGACAAAGCGACGCCCGTGCCAGCCGGAGACCACAGCAGCGTTATCAAACAACATCAGCCCGCTGGCGACGTCCTTGCGAATGTGCGCGGGCAAGGTGCCGATCATGGCATCGATGTTCGCCAGCACCGGCACCTCTGCCACGGGGGTCAGCGCGCTGCCGGCAAGCGGCAACAGCACATCAATGGCACGCCGGAACAGATGGTATTCAGATTGGCTCAGGTGCCGTATGCCTTCTGGCACCGGCTGCTGATCCACCGGTGAGCGACGCAGCACGGCGAAGGTGCCACCGGCGGCGACGGCCAGGCCGGCACTGCCCAGCAAGACACCTTTCATGAAACGGCGCCGGGTCACGGCCGCCAACGGCGCAGTCACCTGGCGTGCCGCTGCCTGGTCTGATTGATCTCGGGAGGGTTCTTTTGCGGTGGGCATGGCTCGCCTCACTCCTGCTTGTGACGCATCGGTCATGGAGCCATGACCTTAACCAAGCTGCTGAAACGAAACAAGATGTTTACCCGCACAAAATGGCTTGACCGCAGGGTGCAGGGTGCAGGGTGCAGAGGAAAGGAGGAAAGGGGGAAGCCCCTCCTGAGCAGGAGGGGCAGGTGCCGGATTAACGGCGGGTTACATCCAGGGTCTTGGTCAGTGCTGCCACGGCGGAGCCGATGTCGCTCAGTTCGGCGGGCAGGATCATGGTGTTGTTGGTCTGCGCCAGCTTGCCGAATTCGCGCACATACTGCTCCGCAACGCGCAGGGAAACCGCTTCCTTGCCGCCGCTGCTCTGGATCGCCGCACCAACGCGCTCCAGACCACGGGCTGTCGCGTCTGCAATCAGCTCGATTTCCCGTGCCTTACCTTCCGCCTCGTTGATCTGCTTCAGCTTCTCGGCTTCAGAGTGGTTGATGGTCTCCTGCTTCTGACCTTCAGACACGTTGATCTTGGCCTGACGCTCACCCTCAGACTGGGCAACGACTGCACGACGCTCACGCTCCGCGCGCATCTGCTTTTCCAGTGCATCAAGGATAGTGGCGGGCAGCTCGATATCGGCAATCTCATAGCGCATGACCTTCACGCCCCAGGGCTTTGCCGCTTCGTCCAGCGCTTCGACCACCTGGGAATTGATGGTTTCCCGCTCTTCAAAGGTCTTGTCCAGCTCGATTTTACCGACCACCGAACGCAGAGTGGTTTGCGCCAGCTGCATGGCCGCAAAACGGTAGTCCGAAATGCCATAGCTGGCCTGCTTCGGATCGATCACTTGCAGGTAGATAACGCCGTTGACGACCACCTGGATGTTGTCCTTGGTGACACAGGACTGGCGCTCTACATCAATCGCTTCTTCTTTCAGGGTATGACGGTATGCCACTTTGTCCACGAACGGGATCAGCAGATGGAAGCCGGCATCCAGGGTGGAGGCATACTTGCCCAGGCGCTCAATCACAAACGCGGAACGCTGGGGAACGATACGGGCAGTCTTGACCACTGCCACAACAACAAACGCAACAAACAAAAGCGCCAGAATGGTCGCTATTTCCATGTTCAATCTCCAGATTATGCAACGAAAGAAAAACGGGTTCAGCCAGGCAGATTGCTGGCCACAATGAGCAGGATGCCACGATTGCCGACAACCCAGGCAGACTGCCCTGCCCTCAATGGCTCCGTGGATTCCGCATCCCACTTGGCACCATTGAGCTGGACGTGTCCGGCGCCCTGCTGAAAATCAGTGATTACCATGACCCGGGCACCGATGTGTGTGGCGGCCATCTCATCATCGCCACCACCCGAGACATTGCCTTTCAGCCAGCGCTTGAAGTGTTTGCGCGACCCAAACAGGGCAGCCAGGCTGATCAGACTGAACAGCAGGAGCTGGGCTGGCGCACCATCGATCACACCCAGCAGCGTCAGCAGGCCTACTGCGATAGCGCCGATGCCGAAAAAGATGGCGATCAGCCCGGTAAAAAAGAACTCGGAGATGATCAGCAGAAAGCCGAATATCATCCAGAATGCGTAACTTGTCAGCATGATGCGTCGTCCCTGTTCTGTGTGAAAGCGTTGTACCATAAAGTGATGACGCGACACAGCATCCGCTGCACAAAAGCAGCACCGTGCGGGCACAAAAAACCCGGCCGGAGCCGGGTTCCTTGCGGCATCTGTGTCAGACCGGCTCAGAGCTTGCTATCAAGCTCCGGCACGGCTTCGAACAGATCTGCCACCAGGCCGTAATCCGCCACCTGGAAAATCGGGGCTTCTTCGTCCTTGTTGATGGCAACAATCACCTTGGAGTCTTTCATGCCCGCCAGATGCTGGATAGCGCCGGAAATACCAACGGCAACATACAGCTCCGGGGCAACGATCTTGCCGGTCTGACCGACTTGCATGTCGTTGGGCACAAAGCCTGCATCCACGGCAGCCCGGGAAGCACCTACTGCAGCGCCGAGTTTATCAGCCACTTTGTAGAGCATCTCGAAGTTGTCGCCATTCTGCATGCCACGGCCGCCGGAGATCACGATCTTGGCACCGGCCAGTTCAGGACGGTCGGATTTCGCGATCTCTTCGCCGACGAAGCTGGACAGGCCAGCGTCAGCGGCAACATCAACGCTCTCAACGCTGGCAGAACCGCCTTCAGCGGCAACCGCGTCAAAAGACGTACCACGTACAGTAATGACCTTGATGCTGTCGCTGCTCTGTACGGTAGCGATGGCGTTACCGGCATAGATAGGACGCTTGAAGGTGTCGGCAGACTCCACAGACTGAATCTCGGAGATCATGCCCACATCCAGCAGTGCCGCCGCACGCGGTGCGAAGTTCTTGCCGGTAGTGGTTGCCGCAGCCAGGATGTGGCCGTAGTCCTTGCCTACTTCAGCAACCAGCGCGGCAATGTTCTCTGCCAGCTGATGTCCGTAAGCGGCGTTGTCAGCCAGCAGGACCTTGCTCACGCCGTCAATCTTGGCCGCTTCGCCTGCCACAGCGGCGCAGCCTTCACCAGCGACCAGCACGGTGATATCACCACCGATAGCCTTGGCGGCAGCGACGACGCTCAGGGTGACCCCTTTCAGCGCAGCATTATCGTGTTCTGCATAGACCAGTACGCTCATGAGATCACCTTCGCTTCGTTCTTCAGTTTATCAACCAGCTCCTCGACGGAAGCCACCTTGATACCCGCCTGGCGCTCTGCCGGCGGCTCAACCTTGATGGTCTTGACGCGCGGGGTCAGGTCCACGCCAATGTCTGCCGGGGACAGGGTTTCCAGCGGCTTCTTCTTGGCTTTCATGATGTTGGGCAGTGAGGCGTAGCGCGGCTCGTTGAGACGCAGGTCAGTGGTGACCACTGCCGGCAGGGTCAGCTCGACAGTCTGCAGGCCGCCATCAATCTCACGGGTGACTTTCACTTTGCCGTCAGCTACTTCCACAACAGATGCGAAGGTACCCTGAGACATGCCAGCCAGCGCAGCCAGCATCTGGCCAGTCTGGTTGTTGTCGTCGTCAATGGCCTGCTTGCCGAGGATCACCAGGTCAGGCTGCTCTTTGTCGACCAGCGCTTTCAGCGCCTTGGCCACGCCCAGCGGCTGGGTCTGTTCATCGGTCTCGACCAGGATGGAACGGTCTGCGCCCAGCGCCATCGCGGTGCGGAGCTGCTCCTGGGAAGCCTTCGGGCCAACGGTAACCGCGACAATCTCGGTTACTACGCCTTTCTCTTTCAGGCGCACGGCTTCTTCCACTGCGATTTCGCAGAACGGGTTCATGGCCATTTTCACGTTGGCGAGGTCAACACCGCTCTGGTCCGCTTTGACGCGTACCTTGACGTTGTAATCCACGACCCGCTTGATCGGTACAAGAACCTTCATAGGATCCTCGGAATGATTGCTTGAGTGACAGAACAGGAGGCGCCTGGTGAAGACCGGGACTACCCCCGCGCAAATGAGGCGGCTATGTTGACCGCTGCTGTCCGGAAGGTCAATAGCCTGAAATGCCCGAACCTTTTGATTTTCCAGCAAATAGCGCCGTTGATTTTGACGCATCAGTCACAAACAACTCACTGCGGTGTGTGGCTTTTCCTTGTAAATCAACGGCTTTCAGGGGGATAATTTAAACACTTGTTTGAATTGACCGGCGCCGCAACCCTGACGGGCACAGAGGTCAACGGCCATGGCCTCACGGTGTGGTCACCTCGAAAGGGGCTCTATATACTGCGCGCCTTCAATATTACTGCCCGTTGTCCGGGTGGCTACGTTAAGGAGACAGGCTGTGGAACGCGAAGCAATGGAAGTCGATGTCGTCATCGTCGGCGCAGGCCCATCGGGTCTGGCAACTGCCTGCCGTCTGGGCCAGATCGCTCAGGAAACCGGTCAGGAAATCAGTGTCGTAGTTGTCGAAAAAGGCTCCGAAGTCGGCGCCCATATCCTCTCCGGTGCCGTTCTCGAACCGCGAGCGCTCAACGAGCTGTTCCCGGACTGGCAAGAACGCGGCGCACCGCTGAATGTCCCGGTGAAGGAAGACGAGATCTTCTACATGACCGGTGCCGAGAAAGCCATCAAGGTGCCGGGGCTGTTCGTCCCCAAAACCATGCACAACGAAGGCAACTATATTGTCTCGCTGGGCAACGTCTGCCGCTGGCTCGGCGAACAGGCCGAACAACTCGGCATCGAAGTCTTCCCGGGCTTTGCCGCCACTGAAGTCCTGTTCGACGACAACGGCGCCGTACGCGGCATCGCCACAGGCGACTTCGGCATCGGCCACGATGGCGAGAAGAAAGGCAGCTATGCCCCGGGCATGGAACTGCACGCCAAGTACACCATCTTCTCCGAAGGCTGCCGTGGTCACCTCGGCAAGCAGCTGATGGACAAGTACAACCTGCGCGAAGGCGCTGACCCGCAGCATTACGGCATCGGCATCAAAGAGCTGTGGGATATTGATCCGTCCAAGCACCGCGAAGGCCTGGTCATGCACAGCGCCGGCTGGCCCCTGACCGAATCCGGCTCCCTGGGCGGTGGGTTCCTGTATCACCTCAACGACAACCAGGTGGCTCTGGGTCTGATTACCGACCTGTGCTATTCCAACCCGCACGTCAGCCCGTTTGACGAAATGCAGCGCTGGAAAACCAACCCGGAAGTGAAGAAATATCTGGAAGGCGGCAAGCGCGTGTCCTACGGCGCCCGCGCCATCGCCAAAGGCGGCTTGCAGTCACTGCCGAAGATGAGCTTCCCCGGTGGTCTGCTGGTGGGCTGTGATGCCGGCACCCTGAACTTCGCCAAGATCAAGGGCAGCCACACCGCCATGAAGTCCGGCATGATTGCCGCTGAACTGCTGGCCGAGGCATTGAAAGAAGGCCGAGGCAACGACGAGCTGAGCGGATACAAGGCGGCATTTGAAAGCAGCTGGATTTACGAAGAGTTGCACACACAGCGCAACTTCGGTGCTTACCAGCACAAGTTCGGTAACTTCATCGGTTCCGGTCTGGCGGTGCTGGATCTCAACTTCCTGGGCGGCAAGATGCCGTTCACCCTGCGCGATCAGACGCCGGATCACGAAACACTCAAGCCGGCTGCCGAGTGCAAGGAAATCACCTATCCGAAACCGGATGGCAAGCTGACCTTCAACAAGCTGGATTCGGTGTTTTTGTCCAACACCAACCATGAAGAAGATCAGCCATGTCACTTGCAGCTGAAAGATCCGGAAGTGCCGATCAAGGTCAACCTGCCGAAGTGGGACGAGCCTGCGCAGCGCTACTGCCCTGCCGGTGTCTACGAGGTAGTGGATAACGACGACGGTTCCAAGCGTTTTCAGATCAATGCGCAGAACTGCGTTCACTGCAAGACATGCGACATCAAGGACCCGACGCAGAACATCAACTGGGTTGCGCCTGAGGGCACTGGTGGGCCGAACTATCCCAACATGTAATCCTCAAAACGCCGGCTAGCGTATTACTGCAAACCGGCCGTTTACAAAAAAGCCCCGCACAGTTATGCGGGGCTTTTTTTTGGTTTGTTGCGTCAAAGATTCGCGGAAATGGCAATTGGTGTTGTAACCGGAAAGTAGTCTGTTCCCGATCCGGTGGGTCACCCTCCAGACAGTGCGCGTTGAGCCGGGGTATGCCCTTCCGGGACCGCTCAAGCCGTCCCTGGGCGCTCGCGCTTTGGCCCCTTCGGGACCGGCCCACCATCACAGATGGCGTGCGTTCGGCTGCACGCAAAGCTGTGCTTTGCAAAACGCTTGCCTCACCCATGGCCAAAGAGGTCCCTCCAGGGCATACCCCGGCTCAACGCTGGCAGTAGATTCTAAGTTTGGTGGTTTGCCTCAGCGCTCTGGAGGAACAAGCCCGTCAGTTGGCTTCCAGTTTGTTAACCGGGCTGCGCGTGACGGCCCTCGGGGGGCGGGGATGTATTTTCAGGACTGTGTGAGGCATGGATGCCGAACACAAGACTACAGGGATGTATTTACGGCGGGTCCTGAAAATACATCCCCGCCCCCCGAGGGCCACAACCACCAAACCAACAAAGAATGGAAACCCCTCAAACGACAATGCGCTCCAGCAAGTCGCGATAGGGCAACACCCCACCCTGATCGGCATCCTCCGCCATACACCGCCGAGCATGATCTGCCAGCCGCCGGGCCTCATTGATGTCCCCGTCGATATATGCACGCGAAAAGTCAGCCACTGCCAACATCGACGCATCCGTCAAACCACTGCGCCCTTTTTCATGCCAGATTTCGGCCGCAGCAAGATCCGCGTCAATCAGGCGAAAATGTATCGCCAATGCACAGGCGACCGGCGAGGCAGTCAGTGAGGGAAGTGCCTCGAAACACTCCGCCGTGTCCGCCAGATAACGCCGCATGGCTTCCCGGTCTCCCGCATCCAGCGCGTGCAGGTAAAGAATATAGGCCTGGGTAGCACTCGCGGCCCGGCTTGCTTCGTCAGCATCTGCGTTATTGCCGTGATGGAACTCCCGAACCTGCGCGACAAGCGTGCTGTTCCACTCTCGCGGGCGCACGCCAGCAGCGCTGTGCCCGGCGATGGCCAGCATCGCCCGCGACACCGCGTAGGTCGCATCATCGCGAAGGATGTCCAGCAGATTGCGGCCGTCAGTGCTGAAACCACTGGCGCGAAACGGCAGCAGGTTAAGCACGCCGAGGAACAGTGAGACCAATGCCAGAAGAAGTAGCGGCCCCTGCCAGGCAGCGGTGACACCAACGCGTAGCACGCCAATCAAGACCGCTGAGAACAGCAGGTTGGCCACGGGGCCGCCCAACACGAAGGCAGCCCACCCGGTGCGCGAGATCGGTACGGTACCCGGCACCATCAGCACCAGACCGCCGATGCTGGAATCATTCCTGAACCACTGGACGCTAACGCCTGAGCGCAGCCGTGTCAGGCGCAGGGGCCCTGCCGTCACCGTCATCCACTGGAGTCCGGCCAGTCGACCCGCGACGAAATGACCGCCCTCATGCACCATGACGGAGACAAAAAACCAGATGGGCAACAGCAGCAGATGCCACAAGCGCAGCGACAGGTCTTCGGTGAGCCAGGGTGCGATGGCATCGATGTGGCTGCCAATAAAGAATCCAATCACCACAAAGACCAGCGTCAGCAGGTATTGCCCCCCTCGCCCGCCGGTTTGTTGTTCTGCTTCCGCCATGCCTTGTCACTCGCCGCGTTGATGCAGCTACTTTAGGCAACCGGTGCGCAAGTATCCAGATCACAGGAGACTTGCCAGTGCTGTCTCGACGTGTCCGTGCCAGTCCGGCGGGGCCAGCTGATAACTGCGGGGGCCGGCGAAGGCGCTGGAGAACACGGCGTCCGGCGCCAGCGTCTGCAACACTTTCAGGCTGTCGACAAGCGCGGCTTTATCACTGCCCGGTAGCAGGCCCGGTTTCCAGATATCGCCGCGGCTGAGATAAAGCGTGTCGCCCGTAAACAGGTAGCGTTTGCCTGCCGCACCTGTCACCAGAAAACAGGTGCTGCCCGGGCTGTGGCCGGGTGTGGGAATCACTTCAATGTCCTTCAACGCCGCTTCCCGGAACGTTTCGCGCCGGGAAAACAGGATGTCCGGCGTTCGGTACTGCGCGAAATCCTCTCTCTCCCGAGCATGACCACCGAGCACCGTGCCAAAACGTTCATGGAACAGGTTCAGGGATTCGCCCAGTTCATCCCGGTGACTCAGGAGTTGGTACTGGACGCCACCGAGGCGGGCCATATGCTCAATCTCTGCGGCATGACTGGTGTTATAGAACAGTATGTTGCCCTGCGGACGGACGAGGAAATACGCCTGCGTGGTCAGGCCGGGAGCGGGCCGTTCAACCTCCGTCTGCCAAAGATCCGGTAATAACTGCTTCATGCTCTGCTCCGTGTGTGTCGGGACAGAACCCAGCCTAATACCTTAACTTTAGTTGAGGTCAAGCTGACAGATAAAGCCAGACGTCCGCATCAGGTTGCACTGCGAAACATCGTCAGCCGCACATCGACGATGACGCGTATTGAGGTCAGCGCGGCAGCCCGGGCACGGCCCTCGTGGCTGGCACGGTAAAGATGGGGGGTCATTGCCAGAAGATCGGCAACCAGATCCGCTGTGCGCAGTGTCAGTGGATAGCGAAGGTGTTGCTGGTGCTGCAGCGTAAAGCCCGGCGGCGCTGTGTCTTCAGGCGGCCGTTCAGGCTTGAGGCTGGGATAGATGACTTGCCGCAATTCGCGCAGATGATCCTGCCCGGCATCCACCTGCAACAACATGCCACCGGGTCGCAGAACACGGGAAAATTCAGGGTAAACCGGAAAACCGAAGAGGCACAGCACCTGATCCAGCGTGCCGGACAACACAGGCAGGCGGGCGTTGCTGCCCACCACCCAGCGGGACGCTCCACTGTCGGCGGTCAATCCACCGTGCGCAGTCAGCGCCCGTCGTGCGGCGGCCTGAACGGCCCATTTCGAAATATCCAGCCCCAGCAAGCTCAGATGCCGGGCTCCGGCGGCACTCGCCAGGCTTCGCAGGTAATGTCCTTCACCGCACCCGGCATCCAGACAGCAGGCATGCTGCCCGGGCGCCATGTCACCCAACACCGCAGCGTTGACCGCCTCGGCAATGGGATCATAGAAGCCGGCAGCGAGAAATCGGGACCGGGCGGCAACCATTTCCTTGCTGTCGCCGGGGTCCCGTGAGCGCTTGTTCTGAACCGGCAGCAGGTTAACGTACCCCTGGCGGGCAATATCGAAGCTGTGCCCGTCGGCACAGCGCCAGACGCCATCCTGACAGTGCAGCGGATTACCATCCAGTGGGCAGGCCAGTGCGTCAAACGGTGTAATTGCCATCCAGGGTATCCGCTGCGGCACCGCCAGTGCCTCGTTACGTTCAAGGGTGCCGCGTTGCTTGAAATCCGCCGCCTGATTCAACCGGCTTTTGTGAGGTTGATCAGCGGCACGAAGCCTCCGAATATCATCCGCTTGCCATCAAACGGCATCGGGTTGACGTCGGGGTGCAGGCGCGGATCTTCCATGGCTTTCTGCATGCCGGTGTCACGCGCCGCCTTCGATGGCCACATGATCCAGGAGAAGACCACCGTTTCGCCGGGCTCGCACTTGACGGCCATGGGCAAGGAGGTGACTTCACCCTCCGGCACGTCGTCCCCCCAGCATTCCACATACTGGGTGGCGCCATGCTCCATGAATACCGCACCTGCTTCATCAATGTGGGTCTGGAATACCGCCTTGTTTGCGGTGGGCACCGCGACCACAAATCCGTCTACATATGACATGGTTCTCTCCTCAGGGAGTCGTACAGGGAAGATAACAGCGCACTACACGCCGCGTCTTCCCTGTGTCGTCTCACAAAGGCGCTATTCGACAGGTGCCCCGACATTCATTCCGGTGCGATCTGGCTGCGCCATTTCAGGCGATACATATCGTGGCGCCGGTCCTTGAGGTTGGTCACCGACCCTTCGGTGTGCAGCAGTTTCAGCTTGTCCAGGTCGACGTCGGCAAACAGCAGCATTTCGGTATTCGGTACGGCTTCGCTGATGATGCCGTCATGGGGGAAATAGAAATCGCTGGGGGTGAAGACCGCGGACTGGGCGTACTGGATGTCCACGTTATCCACCCGTGGCAGGTTGCCGACGCTGCCCGAAATGGCCACGTAGCACTCGTTCTCGATGGCACGCGCCTGGGCGCAATGGCGCACGCGCAGGTAGCCGTTCTTGGTATCGGTCCAGAATGGCACGATCAGGATTTCCATCCCCTGCTCTGCCAGGATGCGGCCCAGCTCGGGGAACTCCACGTCATAACAGATAAGAATGCCGACGCGCCCGGCATCCGTTTCGAACACCTGAATCTGATCGCCGCCCTCGATGCCCCAGTCACGCCGCTCACTCGGGGTGATGTGGATCTTGCGCTGTTCTTCCATGGTGCCGTCACGACGGCACAGGTAGGCGACATTGTAGACGTTGCCGTCCTCCACCAGCGGCATGGAGCCCGCCACCACATTGATGTTGTAGCTCACCGCCAGCTCGGACACGGCATCGCGTATCTGCGGGGTGAAGCTGGCCAGGAAGCGGATCGCTTCCAGCGACGGCATGTCCAGCTCCAGGCCCATCAAAGGCGCGCTGAAAAACTCGGGCAATACGGCAAAATCGGCGCGGTAGTCAGACAGCGCATCAACAAAGAATTCCACCTGGTTGAGCAGATCATCCACCGAGCGGGCAGCACGCATACGGCGCTGCACCACGCCCAGCCGCACCATGGTCTTGCTTTCATAGAAGTTCTGGTCGTCGGGCACGTACAGGATATTGTCCCATTCCAGCAGCGTCGCGTAGCCGCGGGAGTCTTCGTCTTCCGGCAGGTAGCGTTTGAGCAGGCGCTTGACGTCGAAACCGTTGGCCAGCTGGAACGACAGGATCGGGTCATAGATCTTCTGCCGCTCCACCTGCTCGATATAGTCGGTTACCGACATTTCCTCTGCATGGTTGGTATAGCCGGGAAGGCGGCCGCCGGCGAGGATGGCGCGCAAATTCTCATCGCGGCAGAGTTCCTTGCGCGCTTCATACAGACGCCGGCCGAGGCGGTAGCCGCGATAGCCGGGATGCACGAACACATCCAGGCCATACAGGGCGTCACCGTCCTTGTCGTGGGAGTGCACCTTGTCATCGGTGATCAGGTCTTCGTAGCGATGCGGATTGGAAAAGCGGTCATACTTCACCCGCACCGTCAGCGCGGCAGCCACCAGTTCTTCGTTATCCTCGATGCACAACTGCCCTTCCGGGAAGATCTTCATCAGGGTACGCACGGTGTCTTCCGGCCAGGCGCCGCCGATATCCGCGTAGACCAGGTTCATCAGGGCTGCAAGCTCCGGATAGTCCTCTTCGGTCAATTGCCGAAGACGCAGTTTGGTGCTTTCCTCACCCATGGATACTTCCTCGCATCTGTCAGTTCAATTGGCGGGGCTCGTAGGGTATCAGCCACTGCATGGCCTGGTTGCGCAGTGCGGCCATGCCGTCCGGGTAAAGCGCCACACCGTCCGGGCGGATGAACAGCACCGCGCCGGAGGTCAGGCCAACGTAGCCCGAGGCCTGTTCGCGCACAAAGCCACACTCCGGCTGCCAGGCCGGCGCCATCCCGGGCGGAATCACTTCATAACCCAGCACGCCGTTACCCAGCGGATCATCCAGCGCAGCACGGTTACGGTAAAGACCCACCGCAGCGGCACTGATCATCAGCACCATCTCGTGATGGAAGTACAGCAGATTGACGTTGCCCCGGTCTCCCAGGGTGCAGGTTTCCTGCAAGCGGATAATGGTATCGTTCATGGGCGACAGTATAGCGGCACAGCGCCGTGAATGAGGAGGTGGCATGGCAGAAACTATTGAAAACATTGTCATACTGACCGGGGCCGGCATCTCGGCCGAATCCGGCATCCGCACCTTTCGGGGCGCTGACGGGCTGTGGGAAAACCACCGCCTGGAGGACGTGGCGACGCCGGAGGCCTTCCTGCGTGACCCGCCGCTGGTGCAACGTTTCTATAATGAGCGCCGTCGGCAGCTGCTGGACGCGGCAATACGTCCAAACCCTGCGCATATCGCGCTGGCGCAGCTGGAACGGTCGCTGGGAGAGCGGTTTCTGCTGGTTACGCAGAATATCGACAACCTGCATGAGCGCGCGGGCAGCCAGCGAGTAGTACACATGCACGGCGAGCTGCTCAAGGCACGTTGCCGGCTATGTGACCATGTGCAGGACACTGCCCAGGATCTGGGCCCCGACAGCAGGTGCCAGGGTTGCCAGAACAGCGGCTGCCTGCGCCCGCACATTGTCTGGTTCGGCGAAATGCCGCTGGAAATGGAGCGCATTTACACGGCGCTGGAGCGCTGTCAGCACTTCATCAGCATCGGCACCTCCGGCAATGTCTATCCCGCCGCAGGCTTCGTGGAAGTGGCCAACCGTGCCGGCGCACACACGCTGGAGCTGAATCTCGAGGCGTCACGCGTGCGCAGTGCTTTCCGTGAGCATCGCGAGGGCCTGGCCAGTGAGCTGGTGCCTGCGTGGGTGGAGACCCTGCTCGGCGCGCTTCCAGCGAATGCTGCCCGTGGACCCGGCCGGCGGGGCTGCCAGCAGGACTGCCAACAGGACTGATAGCGCCGCGCCATCGTGTTTCTTCAGCGCACTGATTCCGCTAGACTGCCATGCTCGCTCTACGCATAACATCCAACAGCTTGGCACAGGTAGCGGACCATCATGGTTGAAACACAGGTTGACGATCTCAATATCGAATCCCAGACACTGCTGGTGACACCGAAGGCGCTGAAGGCGAAGTTGCCACTCTCGAAGACGGCACACGATACGGTGGCCCAGGGCCGCGACGTCATTCGCGATATTCTGGACCGCAAGGATCACCGCCTGTTCGTGGTGATCGGGCCCTGCTCCATCCATGATGTGGAAGCCGCCCATGACTACGCCCGCCGCCTGAAAGCCCTGGCCGATGAAGTGTCCGACACCCTGGTGCTGGTGCAGCGCGTGTACTTTGAAAAACCGCGCACCACCGTGGGCTGGAAAGGGCTGATCAACGACCCCTACATGAATGACACCTTCAAGATCGAAGACGGTCTGCATATCGCCCGCAAACTGCTGCTGGACATGGCGGAAATGGGCCTGCCCACCGCCACCGAAGCACTGGACCCGATCACACCGCAGTACATGCAGGACCTGATCACCTGGTCTGCGATTGGCGCCCGCACCACCGAGTCCCAGACCCATCGCGAGATGTCATCCGGTCTGTCCAGCCCGGTGGGCTTCAAGAATGGCACCGATGGCGGTCTGGATGTGGCGATCAACGCGATGCTCAGCGTCAAGCATCCACACCGTTTTCTCGGTATCGACACCGACGGCAAGGTGGCCATCACCGTCACCCGCGGCAACCCCTACGCCCACGTGGTACTGCGCGGTGGCGGCGGCAAGCCCAACTATGATTCGGTGTCCGTATCGCTGGCAGAGCAGGCGTTGGCGAAAGCCGGTGTCTCCACCAACATCATGGTCGATGCCAGCCACGCCAATTCGAACAAGGACCCGTCCCTGCAGACACTGGTCATGGAAAACATTACCAATCAGATCATCGAGGGCAACACGTCCATCATCGGTCTGATGGTCGAGTCTCACCTGAAGCCGGGCAATCAGAAGATTCCGGCCGATCTGTCCGAGCTCGAGTATGGGGTATCTGTTACGGATGGCTGTATTGGCTGGGAGACCACCGAAGAGACCATCCGCAGCATGGCGGACAAACTGCGCGACGTACTGCCCGCGCGAACAGCTGGCTGACTCACGCCTTGCCCCCGGCGAACCAGCCGCCGGGGGCAAGCGCAGACGTCAAAGGCCTGCGCGGCGAGCGCGCTCCCGCTCAATCACCTTCATGAACGTCTGAGGTTCAGGCCGCACCCGATAGTTATCGCTCTGATCAAGAAAGATGATCTCCCCTTCCCCGTTCGTCACCAGCACCGTCGGCAGCACGGAATCCCGACCATAACCGAACAGCCCGAGCCCCACAGGCACGCCACCATGATGTGCAATACCCAGGGTCTCTGCGGCAGTATTTTCCCTGTCTTGCAGAAACAGTAACGGCACATCGAAGCGCCGGGCCAGGGCGCGGGTCTTCTCCAGCGGCTGGGGAGACACCAGCGCCACCGTGACGCCTTGCTCACTCAACTGGCGGTAATGCGCCGCTATTTCATGCACCTGCGCCACGCATAACGGGCACCAGTTACCCCGAAAAAACAGCCATACCACAGGTTTCCCCAACAGATCGCGATTGGTCACCGGGGCGCCGTCCAGACCATACAGCGTGACGTCCGGCAGCGTTGACAACAATTGCAGCTGCCGCCCGCGCTGGCTGAGCCGGCTGTACCACAACAGATACAACAGAAAACCGCCCAGCCCGAGCGGCAATGCAAACAGCACCGGCCAGCCGTCCGGATCACTGGCGGTCAAGGTACCAAACACGGCCAGGCAAGTGCCCAGCCAGGCAAAGCAGGTTACCCCGAACAGATGCGCTGTCGTCCGCGCCGGACGACGCAGCGACAACCAGATGAGAAATCCCGGAAACGCCGAGCACGCCATCAGCGCACCCACCCACTCCACCCGCCAGGTGCGGGAAAGCAACAGCAGGATATGCAGGCTGGCCAGCGACGCGACCAGCAAATAGACACTGATGTACCAGGCTTTGAGACGCTCCATCGTCACTCCTTTTTCTTGTGGCGGTGCGCGCACGGATTCAGGCGTCACTGCCCTGCACCAGACGCGCACCTGCGACTTGCGTCACTTCTCCCCCCGCCTGCGCCACGCTCTCGCGGGCGAAGGCACCGATTTCGTGCACCGCCAGAGACGCTTCCGGCAACCAGCCAGCCAGCGCCTGAAAGACATGCATCATGTTTTCCCAGACCTGGTAACGACATTCAACACCGCAGTCTCGCGCGCGTGCCACCACGGCTTCCGCATCACTGCGCAATACTTCGGTACTCCCGGCCTGCACCAGCAGCGGCGGTAACCCGGTGAGATCAGCCCAGGCCGGTGACAATAGCGGCGAGCGCGGGTCATGCCCGGCACAATAGGTCTTGGCAACGAAGCGCAACAGGTTCACCGGAATCAACGGATCATAATCCGCGTTGTCGGTCAGGCTGACACCACTGGCGGACAGATCCGCCCAGGGGCTGATCAGAATACCTGCGGCGGGCATGGGCAACCCCAATTCGCGCAGGCGGATCAGCGTCACCAGAACAAGGTTGCCGCCGGCCGAATCGCCACCGAGCAAAATGTTTTCCGGGCGGTACCCGCGCTGCAACAAACTGCGGTAAGCCGCTACCGCATCTTCCAGCGGCGCCGGGTAACGCCACTTGGGCGGCTGACGGTAATCCAGCGCCAGCACCCGGGCCCGGCAGGCGCGGCTCAGACGCCAGGTGAGTGCCCGGTGCGAACGTGGCGAACCGAAAAAGTAGGCGCCGCCATGACAATAGAGCAACACCCGTCCCGCTATCAGATCGCGGCCGCCCATGACCCATTCACCTGGCACACCACCTTCGTTTGCCGGTGCAATGTGCACATCCGCATGCACTGGCAAGGCCAGCGTCACCGTATCAAAACCAAGTTGGGAGAACCGCATCACGCGAGGGGTCAGACGCACCCGGGACACCAGCGGCTTGACGAGATGCCGTGCTCCGCGCGCCAGAGCACGCCCTTGCCAGCTTGTCGCAGGATGAAACTCTGTGGCTACCTGTTGTTCTGATTGCCCGGTCTCTTGTCCCGACTGTCCCGACTGTCCCGGCACGTGTCCGGGCACGCGCGTGCTCATGGCCGTCAGCCTTCCAGCGGGCCGAGGCGGAAACGCTCGCCCCGGCTAGACACTACCAGCCAGTCGCTGCCGTCAATGGACTCCGTCCGGGCGCTCTGTACCAGTTGATAAAACACGTTGCGGTGAATCAATGCTTCCAGATTATCCCGAACCAGCAAGTAGGGTGCTGGCTCCCCGCTTTCCGGGTCCGTTTCCACACGCAACGGGTGCCGGGCATCAGCAATGACCGTAGCGCCCACATTGGTGGTAAACGCCAGTAACGGCTCATCCTTCTCCGCGAGCAGCTCGAGCGTGATGGCAACAAAAGGCACGTCCTCGACCTGAATGCCCAGCTTTTCCACCGGCGTGACCAGAAAATAGCGGTCACCCTCCCGGCGCAATATCGTCGAAAAGAGGCGCACCATGGCGGGTCGATTGATAGGGGTGCCCTGATAGTACCAGCGGCCGTCCCGGGCAATGCGCATGTCGATCTCGGCGGTGTACTCGGGGTGCCATTTGTGTACCGGCGGCAACCCCTGCCCGTCCTTCTCTGCCTGTTCGATAATGGCGAGAATCTGCTCGGGCTGCCGGTCGTCACTCATTTACCGCGTTGCCCCTTGTTGCCCATGCGGATACCGATGCTGATCAGGAAATCGAGAAAATCTTCCTTGTCATCGATAAATTTGCGATAGAACGGCGACTCCATCAGCCCCACTGCACCGTGAGCAAGCGCCCAGGCAGCAGCGATATGATAACTGGCGGGGGCATCCTCCAGGGCGCCTTCCTGAATCCGCGTCTCCACCACGCTGGTGAGATTGTCGAGGTTGGCGGCACGGATTGCGTGCAGCTTCTCCACCAGCTCGGGAACCGCATGATCCTTGATCACCTTGTGCTCAAGCCGGTCGAACAACTGGTAGCGACTGGGATCGCTGATCCGGAAGCGAAAGTACTCCCGCGCCAGACGCTCCTTGTCCTGAGAGTGACCGATCTCCCGGAACAGGTCCGCCAGTGCTTCCTCGTAGCGAATCATCAGCAGCAGATAGATTTCGTTCTTGGTTTCAAAATGCTTGTAGATAGTGCCTTTGCCGATGCCGACACGATCCGCGATCATTTCCACCGTCACACGGTCTTCGCCCTGCTCAAGAAACAACGCCAGTGCCGCGTCCAGGATTTCCCTTTCACGCTGACGAAACTCCTGCGCCTTGCGCGCCGCCTTTTCCAGATCGCCCATCCCGCTTTCTCTCCAGTTGCCCAACGTGCCGCGCATGACAGCGCCCACGCCAGAGCAGTCTAGCCCACCGCCCGGCAACGGGCAAAGCCGCAGCGTCACGCGTCGCGAGGCGCTGCATGGCGTCAGAACATTGTGGTCACCGCGAATACCGCCCAGAATCCCCTGAACGGTCGCGCGAATGATACGCCAACCATCATGAATCGCAACGAGGCTGCCCCATGACGCTGTCTGTCACTCTGTCTGCCGACGAATTCCCGCAGGACCCGGATACGTTTTACCTGAATCACGCGGCGGTAGCGCCCTGGCCGCGCCGCACGCTGGACGCTGTGACACTGTTTGCCCGGGAAAACGTGACCCGCGGCGCCCGACACTATCCACGCTGGCAGGCCATGGAAGACACACTTCGACGCCAGCTATGCACGCTGATCAACGCACCATCACCGGATGACATCGCGCTCCTCAAGAACACGTCTGAAGGCTTGTCCGTGTTGGCCAGTGGACTGGACTGGCGCGCCGGCGACGAGATCATCATCACGGATCAGGAGTTTCCCTCCAATCGCATTCCCTGGCAGGCCCTCGCCAGCCGTGGCGTGTTGCTGCGTGAAGTCGACATCAGTGGCCCGGCGCCAGAACAGGCACTGGCGGACGCCATCACACCCCGCACCCGGCTGATGTCGGTCAGTTCAGTGCAATACGGCACAGGCCTGACCCTGGACCTGCTGACACTGGGCCAGGCCTGCCGGGACGCCGACATCCTCTTCTGCGTTGACGCCATCCAGAGCATTGGCACCTGTGTCTTTGATCTTCAGGCGATCCAGGCCGACGTGGTGGTCGCTGACGGTCACAAATGGATGCTCGGTCCCGAGGGTCTGGCCGTGTTCTACTGCGCGCCCGCTCTGCGTGAACGCCTGACCCTGCATCAGTTTGGCTGGCATATGGTGGAAGACGCCGGCAACTACGACCGGCACGACTGGGAAATCGCCCGCACGGCACGACGTTTCGAGTGCGGCAGCCCCAACATGCTGGCCGCCCACGCCCTGTCGGCAAGTGTCTCCCTGTTGCTGGAAGTCGGGTTGCAGGAGGTCGGTAACCAGCTGGCTGCCCGCACAGCCTATCTGGACAAGGCACTGCGCAACGCCGGCCGCGGGCAGATGATCAGCCCGGCAGATCCGGCGCGACGCGCGGGTATCGTCACCTGGCGTCCGGACGAGGCGCTGGTGCCCTGCTTCAATCGTCTGCGGGAGGCCGGCGTGGTCTGCGCCATGCGCGGCGGCGGCATTCGTCTGTCACCGCACTTCTATACTGACTACCCGGTCATGGATCATGCGTTGGCATTGCTGCTAGACTGACGCCATGTCCAATGACCACAGCAGCCCGCAATCCATGACCCGGCAATCCATGCTCCAGCAGTCCATAGCCCAGGAACAAGACGGCGCCCCGTCCCTGCGCCGATGGCTGCAGGCCGAGCGACCGCGTCCGGCGCTGAAGCTTTGCGATATCGACCGCATGCGACACCTGCTGCAGCCCTGTGATGTGCTGCTGATCGACGGCGCAACCCGGCTTGATGCGCGGCTGCGACGTGTGACCGACAGCCGCTGGTCACGGGCAGGGCTGTATCTGGGCCGCTTGCACGACATCCGCGATCCGTCGCTGCGCGCCACCGCCACAGAGTATCTGGCCTGCGAGCCGGACACGCAGCTGGTGCTCATGGCCGATCCGGCGCGTGGTCTGGTACTGATGCCGCTGGCTGCAATGGCGCCGGAACACGTGCGCATCTGCCGCCCCCGCGGACTGGGCGGCGAGGACCCGCAAGCCGTCATCCGTTACGCGCTCAGCCGACTGGGCACTCACCGCCCCTTGTCCTCGAGTGATGCCCTCGCCCTCCTGCTCCCCTGGGGCTTGTTGCCCCGACATTGGCGTACGGGTCTGTTTGCCCGGTTGGCGGGACGTACCCTGCGCGCCCTGACCGGCAGCACCGTCGGTGATGCCTTCTCGTTTATCCAGTTCCCGATCCTGCCGCTGGTCAAACGCACGGAAAGCGATGTCTCACGCCTGTACCGCCGCCACCCACAAATCTTTTTTCCGGCAGATTTCGACCACTCACCCTACTTCGATATCGTGAAGTACCCGTTCGTGGATCATAACGACGAACGCAAGCTACGCCTGCTGCCCTGGAAAGGTCGCGTGAATGCGCTGGAGGAGGGAATTCAGGAAGGAAAGGGAAAGACAGCGCTCAGCACATCCGAGCACGACGCCTGATCAGCAAACCTGCCAGCATCAGTACACCAGCCCCGATACTGCCGCCACCGCCGCCACTGCTGCCGCCCGTTGATGCCGCCAGTTCACCCAGCGTTACCTGCCGCGCAGACGCCGTGGCCGGGAAATTCCCGTTACGGGCCGCCACGTCGAAACGCACGCTGTCCGTTGCATTGCTGCCCAGAATATCAAGGCTGCGGCTGCTGTCCTGACCGGCCAGCAATGTGCCCAACGGGCACTCGACCGGATAACGGTCCACACAACCGGCCTCAGCCAGGTTGGTAATGCGGGCACCAGCGGGGAGGAATATGCGCAGTACCGCCTCATCCGCGCTGACATCCGGTGCATCATTGCCCACCTGCAGCTGCACCCGCCCGCCCAGCAAGCCATCCTGGCGCAAGGGCTGGCGGGTCAGGTGCAGTGACAGATCAGGCTGATCGGAGAAGCGCAGGCTGAGCGTATCGTTGCCCCGCTCGCGATAATTGTGCTCACTCGCCAGCGGCGTGATGTCTACGCTGACGTCTGCGTCCTGATAGCCGTCATAACTGATCTCGAAACTGCGCGCGCTGATCTGTTGCCCGACCGGGACATTACCCGCATTACGACACTCGGCTTCGTTCGGTCCACGCGCCACACAATACAGGCCATCCAGGCTGCGCACGGAAATCGGCCGATCGCCACGCAGGCGCCAGCCCACGGCTGAGGCCTGGGTCACCGCACTTTGATTGACGATATCGCTGGTCAGCACACGCCGTGTATGGCGACGGCCCGCCGTCTCGCTGGCGCGACTGGCAGAGGCCAGGTCCACCAGGCTGGCGTAAGCAGTACGCTCCATCCACCCGGTGTAGCTGGCGGCGGCGGTATACACCCCGGGCACGCCTGGTGTGCCGCAGTCGGCACTCCCGTAGCTGGTCACGCCCATCAACCAGTGTTGCCCCTCGTGATACATGATCAGCGGGCCACCACTGTCGCCGTTGCAGGTATCCCTGACCGTGTTGCTGCCCGCGCAGATCTGATGATCCGTGAGGTTACGCCAGGTCTGGCTGCACTGACTGCCCGGCACATAGTCCAGCGCAACCTCCTGCAGCAGCTTGGCACCACTGCTCGGATCATGCGCCTTGGTGCGCCCCCAGCCCATGGCAGTAAACAGCTCCTGGCGGCCCGCCCGGGTCAGGTAGCGATGCGCGTCAGGACCGGCCAGGTTGACGGGCCGCGCGCTGACCGGTTGAGACAGCCGCAACAGGGCAATGTCGTTATGCAGGGAGGTCCGGCTGTACTCCGGATGAACGTAGATGGCGCTGACGGGGCGTTGTTCGCCGCCGCTGCCGTCTCGATGGATGCTGCCGACAACAACCAGCAGGTTCTGCGCGTTGTACTGCAGCTCCTGGTTGGTCGTGACACAGTGCGCCGCCGTCAGCACCCAGCGCGGTGCAATCAGGGTACCGCCACAAATCAGGGATCGGTTCTCGTTGTCAGCACCGGTCACAAAATTCACTGCGGCCATCCAGGGCCATTTGCCTTGCGTTGTTTCCGTACCACCAATGATTCTGGCCTGTGCTTCGTCCCCCGCTACCCCCTGGCTGATCAGGCAAGATGCCATGACCAGCCCAAAGCCCAGCTTACGAAGCATAAGTAGTTCTACCTATATTTTTATAATGTAGGTAGTGACTTTGGCTTATCAGATGACCTTTCGGTAGTGCGAATTGCTCATTTTGTGACCTGCTTGGTTACACGAACAGGACACAGGCAACACTTTGTAAAAATAACGTTACATTTGGAGGCCGGGCAGCGTCGTCGGGCAGGCACCGCCAGGTCTTTACAGGAGAGGAGATTCGCGTCGAGGCACAGGGAATGTGCAGGCAGGAATATGCAGAACAGGGGTGGAGGCAGAATCTCCGGGGGGCAGTATCCGGGGGATCAGTCGTCAGCGCCCTCCCCGCTCGGCGCCTCATTGTCAGTACCAGGGTCTCTGTCATCGTCATCATCGTCAGCAGGCGCTGGCAGCTCCTTGCGGGCCTTGGCGCCCAGGTCGCGCAGCTGGTGCGCCTGACGCAGCAGGTTGCCACGGCCCTCGGTCAAGCGCTTGTAGCTGGTATCCCAGGCAACCTGCGCCTTGCCCAGCCGGTCGCCGACCTCCCTGAATGCTTCCTCCAGCAGGGCAATCTGGTCACAGATGCGCCCCGCGCGCTCGGCGATGCTGATGGCATGGCGATTCTGGTACTCGTAACGCCAGATGTTGTTGATCGTGCGCAGCGTCACCAGCAAGGTGGTCGGGCTGACCAGCACGATATTGCGGCTGTACGCCTCGTTGTACAGGCCAGGCTGGCGCTCGATGGCGCTCAGGAACGCCGCCTCGACAGGGATGAACAGCAGCACGAAGTCCAGCGTCCGCACGCCGTTGAGCCCTTCATAGCGTTTTTCGCTGAGCGCACGGATATGGCTGCGCAAGGACAGGATGTGCTGGTCCAGGGCCTGCTGCCGCTCGCCGTCATCCTCCACACTGCAAAAGCGCTCGTACGCCACCAGCGAGACCTTGCTGTCGATGATCACGTCTTTCTGATCGGGGAGATGCACGATCACATCAGGCTGCCGGCGCTCACCTTCGTCACCGGTCAGAGACACCTGGGTGTCATATTCACGCCCCTTGGTGAGGCCGGATTCCTCGAGGATGCGCTCCAGGATCATCTCGCCCCAGTTGCCCTGCACCTTGTTCTGGCCCTTCAGGGCATTGGTCAGGTTGCGCGCATCTTCATGCATCTGCTGATTCAGCTGGTGCAAGCCGCGGATCTGCTCGCCCAGCGTCGCCTGCAAGCGGTTGTCTTCGCTGTGGATGTGGTCCACGCGGCGACGAAAGTCTGCGAGCTGCTCCCGGAACGGCTTGAGCAGATCATCCAGCCCGGTACGGTTCTGCTCTTGCAGTTGCTTGCTGCGATTCTCGAATATCTTCGCCGACAGTTGCTCGAATTCCTGTTTCAGCTGTTCCCGGCTCTGTTCCAGCCATGCCAGCTTCTCCTGCTGCCCCTGATGGCGCTCTTCCATGCGCGCCTGTTCCGCACGCAACCCGGCAATCCGCTCCTGGGCATCCCGCAGTTCCTGGTCCCGGTCATGCAGGCGCTGCTCCAGCGACTGTCGCGCCTGGTGACCGGCGCGGGATTCTACCTCGGCAGCCAGCATCTGCTCTCGCAAACCGGTTGCCTTCAGGCCGGCATTGCGCAGACGCCAGAGCAGCGCCACCACGGCCACCAGCAGCAGGGACAGGACGACCATCAACAGCACCATCACACCGTTCATGATGCCTCCACCGGGACCGCCTTGCTGAACAGGCTGAAGAAATTGGCGCGGGTCTGGGCGGCCAGGTCTGCCACGCTCATACCTTTCAGGTCAGCCACACACCGGGCCACCTCGGCCACATGGCGCGGCTCGTTGGGCTTGCCGCGATAAGGCACCGGCGCCAACCAGGGGGAATCAGTTTCGATCAGCAGGGACTCCACCGGCAACGCTCGCACCACCTCACGCAGATCCGCCGCGTTATTGAAGGTGACAATGCCGGAAATCGAGATCATGAAGCCCATGTCGATGGCAGCCTCTGCCATGGCCAGATTCTCGGTAAAGCAATGCAGCACACCGCGCACCTCTGCGCCACCGTGCTCACGAACCAGTGCCAGCGTGTCTTCCCGGGCATCCCGGGTATGCACCACCAGCGGCAGGCCGGTGGCCCGCGCAGCCTGAATATGGGTAATGAACCGTGTGTGCTGCCAACTCGGATCGTCACCGGCGTAAAAATAATCCAGGCCTGTTTCGCCAATCGCAACCACCTTCGGATGCGCGGCATGCTGAATCAATTCATCGAGGGTGGCGGCGCGTGATTTCCGGTACAGGGGATGTACGCCCACAGTGGCAAACACTTGCGGCCACTGCTCTGCGAGGGCCAGTACGTCGGGGAATGTTTCCAGATCCACACCGATGCAAAGCATATGCCCCACGCCGGCCGCCTCAGCGGCACGCAGCGCGGCACCCAGATCGCCGTGGTGCGCGGTCAGATCAAGGCGATCCAGGTGGCAATGGGAATCGACAAGGGGCAGCGGCTCTGCCCGCGCCGGTGACGGCTGCGTCATAAGGAAACCTGTTGCTGGCGATCAAGCTGTCACATGGTATGCGTCGGGCGATCGGATTCAAGTGAGCCCGCGAGATAGTTTTCAATGGTGCGCCGCGCCGTGTCATCCTGATCGGAAAATTGCACACCGATACCTGCCGCCCGGTTACCCTGCGCGCCTGCCGGTGTAATCCAGATCACCTTGCCCGCTACCGGAATCTTTTCTGACTCCTCCATCAGGCTCAGCAGCAGAAAGATTTCTTCGCCCAGCTTGTAGTGCTTGCTGGTGGGAATAAACAACCCGCCATGCCTGATGAACGGCATATAGGCGGAATACAGGACGGCCTTGTCCTTGATGGTCAGAGACAGGATACCACTACGACCGCCTGGCATTTTCATGAACAGCAACCCCGATAAATAAACTGCTTTGTCGTCACAACACCGCGATCAATACTGCGCTGTGCCATCATTATTGTCGCTAGAGACCAGACAGTGAAGATTAGAAGCCCACCGGGACAGCGTCAACCGTCACCGGCGGGTACCGGCCAGCGCGCGCCGCCTCAGGCTGACAGGTCAGGCTGACAAGGCGTTCCGAGGGCCTGCACCCGTCAGCACCAACAGCAACTGCTCCAGCAACAGCTCCTTGTTCGGGTTCGCGCCCGAGACAAACAGCCGCCGGGCGCGGGACAGCGCCTGGGCGAATTGCAGCAATACAATCGGGGAGACGCGGGCCAGATGCTGCATGGCATTGGCAAGCTCGGGATCCGTGACATGGGTGGCGCCCTGGCTGAGTCGCAACGCCTGGCGCGTCCAGCCATAACAGGCCTCCAGTAGCGCCAGCGTATCATAGCCGGCAAACTGCCGAGCGATCACCACCGCACTGGCCTGCCCGGATGCCAGTCGTGCCAGCGCCTGGACCAGCGCGGCCCGCTCTGCGAACCAGTCGGCCTGCTCCAGCGCCACCGCACGCAGCGGTGCGCCACCGGCGGCGGCCAGTAATGGCGCCGCCCGCTCCGGTACCGCCAGTTGCCCGGCAACCCAGGGTTCGGACACCGACAGCGGGGGCGGTGTCAGCAGCTGCTGCTGGCAACGGCTGCGCACCGTGGGCAGCAAGGCGCTGACCTGGTCACATACGAGAATCAGCAAGGTATTGCTGCCAGGCTCTTCGAGGGTCTTGAGCAGTGCATTCTGGGCATTACGGTTCATGGCCTGTGCCGGGCGCACCAGCGCAACCCGATGACCGCCGTATTGCGGCGTGCGGCTGGCGAATTCCACCAACTCGCGAATCTGGTCGATGCGGATGGCCTTGCCCGCTTCCGCCGGCTCCGTCAGACACATGTCCGGATGGGTGCCGCCGGTCGTCATGTGACAACCGTGACAGCGACCACAGGCAATACCGCCACGGGGGGATTCGCATAACAGGACTTGCAACAACGCCAACGCCAGGCGCTCCTTGCCAATCCCCGCCGGACCGCTGAACAGCAAGGCGTGGGGCAAGCGCCCGGCCTCACGGCGACTCAGCAGCTGATTCAACGTATCCCGGTGCCAGGGGCACGGCGCCTGGATGGCGGCAACGGCCTCAGCCACGGGCGCTCACCTGCTCAGCAATCAGTGCCTGTACCTGCATGCGTACTTCATCCAGTGGCGCGCCAGCATCGATCAGGCGAAACCGTGTGGGATCATCCGCAGCACGTCGCATATAACTCTCGCGGATGCGTTCGAAGAACGCACGCTCCTCCTGCTCGAAACGATCCAGCTTGCCACGCTTGCCGGCCCGCGACAGCCCGGTCAACACATCGATGTCGAACAGGAAGGTCGCATCCGGGCGCAAATCGCCTTGCACCAGCGTTTCCAGCGCAGCGATATGATCCACCGGCAGACCGCGCCCGCCGCCCTGATAGGCATAGGTGGCATCGGTAAAGCGATCACACAACACCCATTTGCCGGCGGCCAGCGCGGGCCGTATCACCTGCTGGAGATGCTGGGCGCGGGCGGCAAAGATCAACAGCAGTTCGGTATCGGGGGCCACGGGCTCTTCATGGGGGGCAAGCAGCAGATCCCGCAGGGCTTCCGCCAGCGGCGTGCCGCCGGGTTCGCGGGTAATGGTGACCTCGATACCCTCGGCACGCAGCAGCTCGGCAGCCCAGCCCAGATTGCTGGACTTGCCCGCGCCTTCCACGCCCTCAAAGGTGATGAACCGCCCCGCTGCTTGCGTCATAAATGTCTCTGAATGAATCTAGGGGGTCTCAGTCTCGGCCGGGGCCTCAACCGGAGCCTGCGGTGCCGGCGATGAGCGATAACCCTCCCGGCGATTCAGCTGGTAACGTCGCACTGCCGCATTGTGCTCTTCCAGTGTAGCGGAAAACTGATGCGAGCCATCGCCCCGGGCCACAAAGAACAGGGCTTCGCTGCGCTCCGGATTGACCGCGGCACGAATCGCCGCCGCGCCTGGCATGGCAATCGGTGTCGGCGGCATCCCGCGAATCACATAGGTGTTGTAGGGCGTGGGCTCACGCAGATCGACGCGACGAATACGCCCTTCGTAGCGCTCCCCCATACCATAAATGACGGTAGGGTCTGTCTGCAGGCGCATGCCTTTTTCCAGCCGCTGCACGAACACACCGGCGATCTTGCCACGTTCCTCGGGGACGCCGGTTTCACGTTCAACGATGGACGCCATGATCAATGCATCATAGGCGTCCCCATACGGCAAATCGGCATCCCTGGCGGCCCAGGCCTCATCCAGAATGCGCTGCTGACGCGCATAGGCCCGGCGCATCAGCGCCAGGTCTGTTTCGCCGCGGGTGTAGAAATAGGTATCCGGCGCAAACCAGCCCTCCGGGTGACGGTCCGGCGCGCCCAGCTCCGCCATGATATCCGCGTCGCTCATGTCCGTTGTCAGCGCCTGCAATCCGGCGGCCATGGCCAGTTGGGCACGCATCTCACGAAAGTGGGTGCCCTCGATGATGACGAAAGGGTGTTGTATCACGTCGCCCTGCTCCAGCTTGTCGAGCAGGGACACCAGATTCTCACCCGGCTTGATGCGATATTCACCGCGATGGATACGCCGCGCATCATCATTGGTCAGGGCATAGACGCGCACGCTGAGCTGCCGCAATCGTGCCTCGGCCGGATCACCCAGCATGCCTCGCCCGGCAAGGTGCCGGATGACGCCATGCAATGAGCCACCGCGAGGCACATCCAGGATGTATTCCTCATCCAGCAAAAGAGGCCGGTGCATATGCCCGGCCAGCCAGGTAAAGGCCAGTGGCACCAGCAGCAGCGGCACGAATATCAACAGGACAAAATACTTCGTATGGCGTTTTTTCATTCGAATAGTTGTTCCAGGCGTGCCTGTAAAGCCAGGGTAAGATCCCCCACCGGCCATGATCGATCCATCAGTGTACGGACCGGCAGAATTCCGGCAACACTGTTGCAGGCAAAAACTTCATCGGCGGACTCAAGTTGTGACAATGGCCGCGCATGGATATCCACGTCAAGCCCCTGATCAACCGCGAGTTTTTCGATGATCACGCTGCGCGCTACGCCCGCCACACCGCACTGGGCCAGATCAGGTGTCCACAGGCGTTCACCGAAGCGCGCAAACAGGTTCATGCTGGTGAGTTCAATCGGGAGGCCTTGCATGTCACACATCAGGCCCTCCTGCCAACCGGCACGCTGCACTTCGCCGCGCGCCATGACCTGCTCAAGCCGGTTCAGATGCTTGAGGCCTGCGAAAGCGGGTTGCAGCGCCAGGCGCTGCTGGCACAGACCGATGCGCAATCCCTCCCGGTATTCGCTGGCAGGTCGCAACGGCAATGCGTGCAGGCTGGCCAGCAGGCGCGGCGTTGCCGGTGTTGGCCAGGCATAGCCCCGCCCACCACTGCCGCGGGTCAGGATCAGCTTGAAAACGGCGTGAGGACTTCCACCCTGCTGCAGCTGTCGTGCGTGCTGCACCAGCGCTTCCCTCAGCGCCTGGTCCAGCGCATCAGCGCTGGTGGCGATACCCAGGCGCTCTGCCCCCGCCAGCATGCGGGCACGATGACGGGGCCAGAGGGGCGCTGAATCGGCGACCAGACGCACAGTCTCGAAACAGCCATCCCCGTATGCCAGGCCCCGGTCATCCGCCGGCAGTGACTGCCATAGCAGTGTCACAGGCGGCGAAACACCAGCGAACCGTTGGTGCCACCAAAACCGAAGGAGTTCGACAACGCGACCGGAATATCACGCTGCTGAGCAGTGTGGGGAACGAAGTTGAGGTCGCAATCCTGATCCGGGTTGTCCAGGTTGATGGTGGGCGGCGCCACACCATCACGCATGGCCAACAGGGTGAAGATTGCCTCGACCGCACCGGCTGCGCCAAGCAAATGGCCCACCATGGATTTGGTCGAGCTCACAGCCAATGCATCCGCATGCGCGCCAAACACGTTACGAATGGCATGCGCTTCCGCCAGATCGCCCGCTTTGGTGGAGGTGCCATGGGCATTGATGTAAGCGACCTCGTCCGGATTGACACCGGCATCCCGCAGGGCATTGGTCATGGCGCGCGCAGCACCCGCACCATCTTCCGGTGGTGCCGTGATATGGAAAGCGTCACCGCTCATGCCATAACCGACCAACTCGGCGTAAATATGTGCACCACGGGCTCTGGCACGCTCATATTCTTCAAGCACCACAATACCCGCGCCATCGGCCAGCACAAAGCCATCGCGGTCACGGTCCCAGGGCCGACTCGCGCCCTGAGGATCTTCGTTGCGCGTCGAAAGCGCCCGCGCTGCGCCGAAACCGCCCATGCCCAGGGGAGAGCAGCCCTTCTCGGCACCGCCGGCGATCATTACATCTGCCGTGCCCAGCATGATCTGCTGGGCAGCGAAACCGATGCAGTGGGTACCGCTGGTGCAGGCCGTTACCGTGGCAAAATTGGGGCCGCGGTAGCCGTACATGATCGACAGATTACCCGCGACCATATTGATGATGCTGCCCGGTACGAAGAACGGCGATATCTTGCGTGCGCCGCCGTCGAGCAGCTTCTGATGATTCTCTTCAATGGTCCCCAGACCGCCGATGCCCGAGCCGATGGCCACGCCGATAAGATCAGCATCCTTTTCAGCATCGGTCAGCCCGGCATCCCGGATTGCCTGTACTGCGGCCACCATGCCGTACTGCATGAAGCCGTCCATCTTGCGCGCATCCTTGGCGGGAAAGAAATCCGCTACGTCGAACTCCGGGACCAGCCCGGCAAAGCGCGTGGAAAACCGCTCCGTATCAAAATGCGTGATACTGCGGATACCGCTCTCGCCAGCCACCAGGCGCTTCCACGTGGACGCGACGTCAGTCCCCAACGGACTGAGCATTCCCATGCCGGTGACAACTACACGACGTCTTGTCACTGCCTCTTCCTCCAGTCCTCAGTCAGCAAAAAAAAACCGCAAGTCCAGAGCGCTGAACCTGCGGCTTTCTTGATCAGGCCAGAGCCGGATCAGGCGTGGCCTTTGACGTAATCGATGGCAGCCTGAACGGTGCTGATCTTCTCAGCTTCCTCGTCGGGGATTTCAGTTTCGAATTCCTCTTCGAGAGCCATCACCAGTTCGACGGTATCCAGCGAGTCGGCGCCCAGGTCTTCGACAAAGGAAGCTTCCAGCTTGACGTCTTCCGGCTTCACACCCAGCTGTTCCACGATGATTTTGGTGACGCGATCTTCAATGCTGCTCATGATACTAACTCTCTCCTGTTGTGGTGTCTCAACACCTCAGGCGGCTATTCTAGGGGAACGCTGATTGCCCATGCAAGCAACGATCCCCACCCGCCCGGGTGCATATGTTGCCAATTGTGTGTCAGCCCGTGAACATTCCACCGTTGACATGCACCGTGGTGCCGGTTACGTAGCCCGCGCCATCCGAGGCGAGCCAGGTTACCGCACTGGCGATTTCTTCCACCTGGCCCAACCGGCCCAGTGGTATCTGTGACAGCAGGTTATCACGTTGTGCCTCGGGCAGCGCCTCTGTCATGTCCGTCTGGATAAAGCCCGGTGCTACCGCATTGACGGTGATCGCCCGGGACCCCACCTCGCGCGCCAGCGCCCGGGTAAAGCCCTCTGCGCCGCCTTTGGCCGCCGCATAGTTGGCCTGCCCGGCATTGCCCATGGTGCCCACCACCGAGGTGATGTTGATGATCCGGCCCCAGCGCGCCTTGGTCATCCCTTTCAGACAGGCCCGCGTGACCCGAAACAGGGCATTGAGATTGGTGTTGATCACCGCATCCCACTCCTCGGCCTTCATGCGCAGCATGATGTTGTCCCGGGTAATGCCCGCATTGTTGACCAGCACCAGCGGGGCGCCGTATTCCGCCTGTATCGTTGCCATGGCCGCTGTGACGGATTCCGCATCACTGACGTCCATGACGACACCGCCACCCTGCCCGGCCAGCATGGCGCCGATAGCATCCGCGCCGGCCTGTGTTGTTGCGGTGCCCACCACCGTGTAGCCGGCAGCGGCCAGGCCGGCAGCAATCGCCTTGCCAATACCGCGGCTGGCGCCCGTTACCAGCGCAACGCGCGCTGTCTGCTCTGCTGATGCTGTCATCTGCTCTACTCCGTGATTCCCTGTTATCCGCCGCTGGGGGTCTCTGCCCGCAGCGTCTCGGCATTTTCCAGCGCCACCATCTCGAGGCTGCGGTCAATGCGTTTTATCAAGCCCGAGAGCACCTTGCCGGGGCCGCACTCATAGCCCTTCGTGACACCCTCCGCCACCAGCTTTTGCACCGTCTCCACCCAACGAACGGGAGAATGCAGCTGCCGCACCAGGGCGGCCCGAATGGCGTCCACGTCCTGCTCGGCCTGCACGTCCACGTTGTTGATCACCGGCATTTCGGGCGCGTGCAGATTAATGCCCGCCAGTACGTCCGCCAGCGCATCCGCCGCTGGCTGCATCAGGGCGCAGTGTGACGGCACGCTGACAGGCAGCGCCATGGCACGCTTGGCGCCTGCGGCCTTGCAGGCCTCAATGGCGCGCGTTACGGCCTCTGCATCGCCGGCGATCACCACCTGGCCTGGCGCATTATAGTTAACGGCTTCAACAACTTGCCCGCCAGCGGCGCTGGCACAGGCCTCGCGAACCTTGTCATCATCCAGCCCCAGCACCGCAGCCATGCTACCGGTGCCCACTGGCACGGCGCTCTGCATCAGTTCGCCACGGCGCGCCACCAGACGCGCGGCATCCCCCAGGCTCATGACACCGGCGCAGGTCAGGGCCGTGTATTCCCCCAGACTGTGGCCCGCCACCAGCGCCGGGCGCTGCCCGCCACGGTGTATCCACAGACGCCAGAGCGCCACGCCCGCCGTCAACAGCGCGGGCTGGGTCACTTCAGTACGATTGAGTTCGGTATCCGGGCCGCTTTGTATCAGCTGCCAGAGATCATAGCCGAGAGCACCAGAGGCCTCATTGAAGGTGTGCTGAACGACCGATTCCCCGGCGTAGTCACTGAGCATGGCCACCGATTGCGACCCCTGACCGGGAAACAGAAATGCCGTTTTACTCATAAATGCTTCGCTCCACTACACGTGCTTTTTTCAGTGCGGTTTCAGTCCGATTTCAGCCCGGCGGGCATTGTGCTTGCCCCGGCAGCAGATTGCGCGCCGGATTTGCAACAAAACCTTATTCCGCTGCAACCACTGGCGTTTGCAGCGCGCTGCCGATCAGTGCCGGCACATTGCGCTTCGCTTCCAGCAAGGCCACTTCCAGTGCCGCCGCAAAGCCTGCCTCGCCTACGCCACCATGGCTTTTCACCACAATACCGTTGAGGCCCACCAGACTCGCGCCGTTATAACGCTCCGGATCCAGGCGCCCTTTCAGGCCGCGCAGCACCGGCAACGCCAGCAATCCCGACAGTTTCTTCAGCCAGGAGCGACCGATTTCCTCGCGAATCATCTGGCTGATCATGGACGCCACCCCTTCCATGGTTTTCAGCGCCACATTGCCGACAAATCCATCACACACCACAACATCCGCATCCCCGGCGAACACGGCATTGCCTTCTATATAACCGGTGTAATTGAGCTGGGGGTGTTGTTGCAGCAGGCGTGCCGCGAGCTTGATCTGTTCGTTGCCCTTGATGTCTTCCTCGCCAATGTTCAGCAACGCCACGCGGGGCGCCTCAACGCCATCCACGGCACGCACCACGGCCGCGCCCATCAGCGCAAACTGCAACAGATGCTCTGGCTCGGAATCCACATTGGCGCCCAGATCGAGCATGTGGCAATGCCCCTTGCGGGTCGGGATGGCAGTACAGATGGCAGGACGATCAATACCTGGCAACGTTTTCAGGACAAACCGGCTGATCGCCATCAGCGCACCGGTGTTACCGGCGCTGACGGCGGCCTGCGCACGCCCGTCGCGCACCTGATTGATGGCGACACGCATGGAGGAATCTTTCTTGTTGCGCAGGGCAACGGGAATGGGGTCGTGCATTTCCACGACTTCGGTCGCGGCAACCAGCTCAAGCCGTGCATGACCTGCAAGACCTGCCGCTTCCAGTGCCGCCGTCAGTGGAGCCTCCTGCCCCACCACCAGAATACGCAAATCGGCATGTTGCCGAAGCAGCCGCGCCACCGCCGGTATGGTCACCGACAAGCCGTGGTCGCCGCCCATGGCATCCACCGCCAGGGTCAACTGGGCCATGCGCCAGCCTCTCTTCTGTTTTGTTGTAAAGGATGTCCTGAATGATTGCCCGCAGAGCATGCGACAGGGACATCATTTTCGCAAAGAAAATTTCGCCAGGAAAAACGTAACCGGTCATGACACAAATGAAAACGGGAGCCGCAGCTCCCGTTGTTCAATGATCGACTCAGGCTTCGTCGTCGTCAGTCTCGACGGACGCGATAACCTGACGACCACGGTAGTAGCCATCCGGAGAGATGTGATGGCGACGATGTACTTCGCCGGTGTTGCTGTCTTCGGTCAGGGCCGGCGCAGACAGGGCGTCGTGAGAGCGACGCATGTCACGCTTGGAACGGGTTTTCCGGTTCTGTTGAACTGCCATGGTTCGCTCCTAATAAAGCAAGTCGTTACTTCTGGCTGCCTTTCAGGCTTGCCAGAACTGCAAAAGGGTTATCCGCTTTTTCATCACTCGCCGACACATCGGGCTGGTCACCCTCCGGCAGACGTGTGGGGCATTGCTCATGCGTGGCAACCAGCGGCAGCGCCAACAGCAATTCCTCTTCCAGCAATGTCGCCAGTGTCATCTTCTCGTCTGTCACCAGCCAGGGATCATAACGCTCCGGGAGCATGTTGATCTCTTCCTCGGTCCAGACCAGCGCCAGATTCACCCGGGCGGTCACATCACACGTCACGGGTTCCAGGCAGCGCTGACAGGTCATCACCAGCGCGGCGGAAACAGTGCCGTGAACAATACGCTGCCCGTCCTCGGGATCCCGCTCGAAAGTGAGCGCCACCGAAACTGCCTGCGCCTGGCTCTGATCGAAATCACTGAACCGGGGAAGGGCTGCGACGGTGGTCTGACCACTGATGAGGACACCCTGATCAGCCAGCTTGCGCGGCTCGACGTAGTGCGGCAATTGCTCTGAAAACATAAGCGCGCAATTCTAGGGCCGTACAGCCCCCCTGTCAAAGTGAAGTTGAAAAGCTAACCAATTGATGGAAAAGGCTTTTCTCGTGCAGAGGCAAATGAGTAGGGCTACAATCACCCATTAATCGCTCATTGTAGGCGTATCCGGGCAGAAATACTGCCGGGAGTGCGCTCTTTTACGGCACGGCATTTCCCTGATGGAGCCCCCATGACTGACGCCCCCCGCTCTGTAGTACAGGATTCAGTACAGGATTCGACACTGGATCTGGTCCTGGCCTCCTCCTCCCCGTTTCGCCGTGAGCTGCTGGGCCGCCTCGGGCTCGACTTTCAATGTGACAGCCCGGATATCGACGAAAGCGCCCTGGCCGGGGAAACACCGGAGCAACTGGTCCTGAGACTGGCGCGCGCCAAGGCCGCCGCCGTCGCCGAACGGCACCCGCATGCCTGGGTGATCGGCTCGGACCAGGTGGCGGTGACCGCCACCGGCGAGGTACTGGGCAAGCCCGGCACGCGAGACAAGGCCATAGCGCAACTGCGCGCCAGCAGCGGCAGCTGCGTGACCTTTCAGACCGGCCTGTGCCTGATGAATGCGGTTACCGGCCGCTACCAGAGCGGCTGTGAGCGCTTCCGGGTGCACTTCCGCACCCTGACTGATGATGTCATCGAGCGGTATGTCGATCAGGAGCAGCCGTTCCATTGCGCCGGCAGTTTCAAATCCGAGGGGCTGGGCATTGTGCTCTTCAGTGCCCTGGAAGGACGCGACCCCAATGCACTGATCGGGCTGCCCCTGATCATGCTGACGGACTTTCTGCGCGCCGAGGGCGTTGCCCTGCCCCCCATTGCACCCGCCCCGGTACCGAACTGACCCGACTCAGGACGCGCTGCAGGCGTAGGCATCCACCTCGTCTGCCAGCGCCTGAACCACCCCCGGGCGGTATTTCACCAGCAGCGCCCAGAGCACCGCCATGGTTTCCACATCCGCCTGCCCGTCGTAACGTCGCGGACGAAAATGCAGCTGGAACGCTCGCAGTACGTCTTCAGTTTGTGCATCCAGCTCGCCGCTCACCGCTATCGGATAGCCGTAGCCGCGTAATCCGGCCTGCAATGTGATGAGCGACGGCGGTGCCGCGCTGAAGACCGCTGCATAGCACGCCACGGTGTCATCGTCCGGCCAGGCCCCGATGCCGGCCTCGTACAGGCGGCGCCAGGGAAATCGGGGGCCGGGATCAAGCTTGCGGGAGGGGGCAACGTCGGAGTGCGCCACCACATTTACCGGATCGATGTCATGCCGGGCAATGATGTCCTGCGCCAACGCAATCACGGCCTCGATCTGATCATCCGGATAGCGCGCCCAGTAGAGCCCGAACAAGGTGCCGCGCGGGCCGGCATTGGTGATCTCGATACCGATGGAGGTGTCATTGATATTGCGCCGATCACCCCACTCACTAACCCCGGCGTGCCAGGCGCGGCGCTTTTCTTCCACCAGCTGATAGATGAGCGGCGCACCACGAAACTGGCGCGCCGGCAACGGCATCAGGTAATGCGAGCTGACCTGCGGGCCGGTCAGCGTATGCAGTGCGCGTGCTTCATGGTGCCCGGTGTAATGCATGACGAGATGATAGACGCGGCTGTTATGGGCGGCCGCCACGTGGCTCGTGTCCACGACATAGCCATCGCGCCGCTCCACCTGGGCGCACCCGGCGAGCTGCATCCCCAGCGCCAGTACACCCAAGACGCCGGTCAGCCAGCGCCGGCGTCTTGTGTCAGCGCAGACTCCAGCCATCAACACCCATCACCTGGCCGATACCTCGACCGATACTGACACCAAAGCCGCGCAGGAACCGCTCGAACGGATGCGGCAACACCGAATAATCCACAATCTCTTCGGCACCAATCACATCCCGCGCCACATTGCCCGGGCTGCCGGTGCCATCGGCAAGACCCAGCTGCACAGCTTCCTCGCCGGTCCAGATCAGGCCAGAGAACAACTCGGGGTGGTCGGCTTCTTTCAGGCGCTCACCGCGCCCCTCACGGACAGCGGCGACAAATTGCGCGTGCACGCCATCCAGCAACCGCTGGATATGGGCTTGCTGATCAGCCTCTACCGGGCCGAAGGGGTCCATGATGGCCTTGTTATCACCGGAGGTCAGGACACGGCGTTCCACGCCCAGTTTTTCCAGCGCCTCGGTAAAACCGAATCCGGCCATGATGACCCCGATGGACCCGACAATGCTGGAGGGGTCCACGTAGATTTCATCAGCGGCCGCAGCAATATAGTAGGCGCCGGAAGCACCGACATCGGTGATCACGGCATAGACTTTCTTGTCCGGATACTCACCTTTGAGACGACGAATTTCGTTGTAGACGTAAGCGGACTGCACCGGCGAACCGCCCGGGCTGTTGATGCGCAACATCACGGCCTGCGAAAACTCTGCCTCGAAAGCGCGACGCAAACCACTGGTGAGCGCATCGGCGCTGGCTTCTGCGCCGTCGGCGATAATGCCGCTGACATCCACCATCGCCGTATGTGCCTGGGTCGGCGCCGTAAAGCCGCCGGTCCCCATACGCATGGGCAGAAACAGAATCAGAATCAGGAACAGGTAGCCCAGCGTTGCCATGCGGAAAAAAATGCTCCAGCGGCGCTGTTTGCGCTGCTCGTCCTGCATCGACATCACGACTTTTTCTATCAGTTGCCACTCACGATTACTCTGCGGTGGCGTGGGCCGATTGGCGCCTGTGCCCCTGTCGTGAACACCGTATCCCGATTCCGCCATGTTGCCTTCTCCCGTTGCGATTCAACCACGCTGCCCGGCCGACGCCAGCCAGGGCAGCAATGCATCAATACGTTCCAGTAATGCCAGGGGGCCGTGGGGTTCCAGCAAGGCCACCTCGTGCGCGCCGTACACCACACCCACCCGATCCACGCCGGCTCGCGCCGCCATTTCCATATCAAATCCGGTGTCACCCACCACCAGTGCCCGCTCCGCAGGACAGGCCAGCTCATCCAGTATGGCATGCACCATATCCGGGTGCGGCTTGGAACGCGTTTCATCGGCACAGCGCGAGGCATGAAAGTAGCGGTCCAGACCGGTATTGCGCCAGACCCGATCCAGGCCCTTGCGACTCTTCCCGGTGGCCACCGCCAACTGCAGCCCCTCCGCCCGCAATGTCTCCAGCGTGTTCAGCGCGCCGGGGAACAACGGACTGGGCTGCTGTTCCGCCGCGATGAAATGCACCGCATACCGCTCGCGCATCGCTTCCACCCGCATCTCGTCTGCTGCGGGATACAGCACCCTGATGGCTTCATGCAGGCCCAGCCCGATGATCGACTGCAGCTGCAATGGCGGCAATGCCGGCAGCGACACATCCGCTGCCGCCCGCGCGAGGCAACTGACAATGCGACCCGTAGAGTCCATCAGGGTGCCATCCCAGTCAAAAATTATCAGTGAATAGCGCATCAACGGCGGCCCCGCCTGTTCTTCGGCGGAGGCGTCCCTGTCGCCCTGCCGGACGGTCGCCCTTTGCTGCGGCCCGCCGGACCGGACCGAGTGGTGCCCCGGGTGCTGGCTCTCGCACCGGTATTGGAATCCGTCTTGGTGCCCTTTCTGGCAACAGAGGATTTGGCCGGCCTTGCGTCACCGTCTGCAGACCCTCGCGTCGCCGCTTTTGCCGGCCTGCCGCTTTTCGACGCTGCAGTGCCGGACTTATTGTCGGACCTGTTGCCGGGCCTGCTGCCGAGCATAGTAGTACCCGTGGTGCCCATGCGCGCCTTGCGCGCCCGTGCGGGCGGCGGTTCTTCATCGCCCGGAGCATCTGTCACCACATCCAGGACAGCCGGTGCAGTAACAGGGTGCTTCCGCAGCCGCACCAACGCGTCCTCGAACGCCTCATCCAACGGCGCCGTGAGCTGTAACATCTCACCGGACTCCGGGTGCCGCAGCCCCAGATGGCGGGCGTGCAGGAACATACGGGCGTGACCCAGCTCCCGCGCCCAGTGGGCATTCTCCTGCGGGTCCCCGTATTTCGGATCACCCACCAACGGGAAGCCGCCAAAGCGGGCATGCACGCGGATCTGGTGCGTCCGGCCGGTGCCCAGGGTGGCTTCCACCAGCGCCAGATCGCCGAAACGCTCCAGCAAGCGGAAATCCGTGCGCGAGGCCTTGCCTTCCTGGGACACACGCACCACGCGTTCGTTGCCATGGGTCTGCTTCAGCAGCGGCGCCTCGATGGTGCGCTGCTTGCCGGTAAAGCCCCGGCAGATCAGCCAGTAGCGCTTGTCGATGCCGCCGTCGAGCATCAGTCGCTGCAGGCGCCGCAAAAAAGGCCGGTGCTTTGCCAGCATGATGGCGCCGGAGGTGTCCCGGTCCAGGCGATGGACCAGCTCCAGATTCCGGTCCTCCGGGCGCAATACCCGCAGGGATTCGATCAACCCCAGGCTGATGCCGCTGCCACCGTGCACTGCCAGCCCCACCGGTTTGTTATACACCAGCAGCTTGTCGTCCTCGTGAATGAGACCGCGACTGAGACGCTCCCCCAACGCCTGGCTTACGGCGGGCGTGCCGTTGTCACCGGCAACGCGCACTGGCGGAATGCGTACCTGATCCCCCTCTTCCAGGCGATAGGTCTGTTTGATGCGTTTTCCGTTCACGCGCACCTGGCCATCGCGAATGATGCGATAGATGCGAGACTTCGGGACGCCTTTCAGCGTGGCCATCAGGAAGTTATCCAGACGCTGACCGGCGCGGTCGGCATCGATGCTTACATGAGTGACGCTGGGGGTGGAGCTCGGGGTGTCTGACATGCCGGCGATTCTAAACAGGCCGCAGGCAAAGTGCATCAGGCATCTTCAATCTGTCTGCACAGGTGCCGGCCGCCGGGTCGGAGCCATTCACCAGAGCTATCTAATTGATCCGCCGACTATTTTGCTGCTATAGTTCCCTGTCGGCCGTTTACCGGCCCCGGCGACGCGCAGCGAACATTCGCCGGGTGCAGCAGGGACTCGCCCGACAAAGCGACAGATATATGACTGGCGCCGAGCACATCATGATGGCCCGGCGCAGCAGGAAAATACCTTTGGACATGCCGTCGAACCCCTATTGCGACGACGGCGATTCGACAACCCAGGTAGCCTGCAGAGACGCCCCGACTGATCGGGCGACAGACTGAATACGATAGCTATACGGCAGAAAGATGCCTCGCGGGGCCGCCCGCTTGATGTGCGGCCTCAGCCAGATAACAGGTTCTATGCCGCCCGGGCTGATCACCATCGCCGGGGCAGCAGACAACCCAGGCGTGATCTCCGAACACCATCGGGGAGCCGCGTTCGGGACAGAATAGCCGGATATTACCGGCCCACAGCCTCACGGGAGGGCTAACACGGCGTTTCATGCCGTCTCCCGGCTGTACAAGAAGTCTGTCCGTCCGGTTCCCGGTCTGATGCCCGGCAATGGGCCCTCTGTCATGGCTACCCTATAAATGTGGTAGACACATGAAACGTATGCTTATCAACGCAACCCACCCTGAAGAGGTGCGTGTTGCACTGGTCGATGGCCAGCGGCTGTATGATCTGGACATCGAGCATCGCACCCGGGAACAGAAAAAAGCCAACATCTACAAAGGCAAGATCACCCGCGTCGAACCCTCTCTTGAAGCTGCCTTCGTTGATTTCGGCGCCGAGCGCCACGGCTTCCTGCCCTTGAAGGAAATTTCCCGCCAGTACTTCAGCAAAGACCCGAAAGACATTCAGGGCCGCATCAATATCAAGGAAGTGGTCCGCGAAGGTCAGGAAGTCATCGTGCAGGTGGACAAGGAAGAGCGCGGCAATAAAGGCGCGGCGCTCTCCACCTTTATCAGCCTGGCAGGCCGTTATCTGGTCCTGATGCCGAACAATCCCCGTGCTGGCGGTATCTCCCGCCGCATCGAAGGTGAAGAGCGTCAGGAACTCAAGGAAGCACTGGGCGCCCTGAAGCTGCCCGCCGACATGGGCGTGATCGTACGCACCGCTGGCCTGGGCCGCTCCCCGGAAGAACTGCAGTGGGACCTCGATTACCTGCTGAAACTGTGGGACAGCATTGATACCGCCGGCAAAAGCCGCCCTGCCCCGTTCCTGGTGTATCAGGAATCCAATGTCATCATTCGCGCCATCCGCGATTACCTGCGCAAGGACATCGGCGAAGTACTGATCGATTCCGACGAAACGTTTGCTGAAGCAAATGGCTTCGTCACCCAGGTGATGAACGACTTTGCCAACAAGATCAAACTGTACAAGGATGAGACACCGCTGTTTTCCCGTTACCAGATCGAATCCCAGATCGAGACGGCATTCCAGCGTGAAGTGAAACTGCCCTCCGGCGGTTCCATTGTCATTGATCCTACCGAAGCACTGGTTTCCATCGACATCAACTCCTCCCGCGCCACCAAAGGCGCGGACATCGAGGAAACCGCACTGCAGACCAACCTGGAAGCGGCAGACGAAATCTCCCGCCAGCTGCGCCTGCGTGATATCGGCGGCCTGATCGTGGTCGATTTCATCGACATGGGCCCGGCACGCAACCAGCGTGAAGTAGAAAACCGCATGCGTGAAGCGCTGGAAGCAGATCGCGCACGCGTGCAGGTCGGCCGCATTTCCCGCTTTGGCCTGATGGAGCTTTCACGCCAGCGCCTGCGCCCGTCCCTTGGCGAAACATCCAGCATTGTCTGCCCGCGCTGTAACGGGCAGGGCCACATCCGTGACGTCAAATCCCTCGCACTCTCCATCCTGCGTCTGGTGGAAGAAGAGGTGATGAAAGAGCGCACCGGCGAAATCCAGGCCCAGGTGCCGGTACCGGTTGCCACCTACCTGCTGAACGAAAAACGGCAGGCACTGCGGGATATCGAAGGCCGCTACAAGATTCGCGTGCTGATCATCCCCAACCAGAATCTGGAAACACCGCATTTTGAAGTCCAGCGCATTCGCGACGATCAGGTTCACGCCACACTGGTCAGCCACGAAGTGGATCTGCTGGAAGGTGAAGAAGATCCGAGCCTGGTGTCGGCGCAAGATACCGAAATCAAACGCCAGGAAGCGGCCGTCAAACTGGTCGCACCGGATACCGCTGCACCACCGCCGAAACCCAGACCTGAACCGGAAGCAGCGCCTGCCGCTGCTGCCGCACCTGGCATGCTCGCCCGGCTCGTGGCGTTTATCGTACAGCTGTTCAAGAGTGACGAACCACGGGGCGTAAAAGCGGAACGCAAGCCCCCGCAGCGTAAAGACAACCAGGGCAACCGTCGTGGCACTGAAGCCCGGGGTGGTCAGGGCCGCAGCCGTCGCGGTGGCGAAGGTCGCCAGAGCGAAGGTGGTGGCCGTGGTCGACGCAACGACACACGCGGTAGCCGAGACAGTCGTGGCGAGAACCGCGGCGAGAAGGACGACACCCGCGGCGACAACCCGCGTGGCCGTGGCGGTCGCAACAACGACAACCGCAACGCCGAAGGTCGCAAGGACGGTGGGCGCCAGGAGCGTCCAGAACGTCAGCAGCAAGACCGTCAACAGGACCGTTCACAGCAAGAAAAGGGCCCTCAGCAAAAAGCCCCCCAGCCCGCCGCAGACAAACCGCAGCGTGCGGAACGCAATGATGCGGATGGCAACCGCCAGGACGCAGCACAGGACGGCGCTCAGCCTGAGCAACCGCGCAGCGGCCGCAGCCGTCGGCGTCGCAGCCGTGGCGGCAGCGGTGGCGGTGGCGGCAATGCCCAGCAAAGTGGTCAGCAGGGTGATCAGCAAGGCGCGCAGAATGACAACGCGCAAGAAAACCGCCAGCCACGCCAATCGCGCCAGCAAGGCAGCGAACGCAATGACGACAGCGATACGCCCAGCGATAACAACGATATCCGCAGCCAGGACGGCGCCGAGCGTCGTTCACAGGTGAAGGATGATCGTCCGTTGCGTCAACGTCAGCGCCCTGCTCGCGAAGGCCAGGACACTGCCGCCAACGCAGAAACCGCTGCGGCTACCGCCACTGATGCTGCTGCCAACACCGCAGCGGATACCACAAAGCAGCCGGAAGCCAAGGCGCCGACGCAAGACAAGGCTGTGGATACGGCTGGCAACACACCGGCAGCACAGCCAGCTGCAACCCCGACGGCACCCGCTGCACAGCAGCAGGATGCGCAACCGGCAAGCAGCCCGAAGCCCTCATCTGCTGAGCAGAAGCCTGCCGAGCAGCCGAAAGCCGAAGCCACAAGCAGCAAACCGGCCGCCAACGGCAACCGGGATGATCGCAACACCGATAATGCCGCGGCTCGTGATGTGGATGGCAACAAGGCGACACCGGCTCAGGGCACACCGTCCCAGCCCCGGAACAAGCCTGTAGCTGAAAAACCTGTTGCGCCTCAACCCGCTGCGGACAAGCCTGCTGCGGAAAAAGCCGTTACTGAAAAGCCCGCTGCAGAAAAACCGGCGGCAACACCGGCTACACCAGCGCCTGCTACCGAGAAACCGGTAGCAGACAAGCCGGTAGCAGAGAAACCGGCAGCGGCAGCACCAGAGGCAACACCCGCAGCCCCGGCGGCGCCCCAGGCACCGGCACCGGCACCGGCACCGGCACCACAGCAGTCTGCGGAAAAACCGGCGGAGCCAGCGGCCTCGACGCCGAAAGCCCCTGCCCCGGCAGCCCAGCAACCCACCGCCCGGGCCTCCAATGACCCGCGTGTGCTGCGGCGTCAGCAGGAAGCAGAACGACTGGCAGCAGCCAAACAGGCCGAAGACAACAAATCGGACTGACCCCGCTGCGCGCCAGTCGCGTCAAACTGAAAAAGGCCGCTTCTGCGGCCTTTTTTATTCCTCACGAATTCGCAGAAATGCTTGTTGAGGGAGAACCACTAACGCGGTTCGTCAGGCAACAACCCGGCCACCGCACCAAAAAGGACGCGCGTCTCGGCACAGATCGCATCCAGGCGCGCCGGATCGTCCTCCCCCAGCAAAAGCTGGAAACGCTTGCCAAACCCCACCGCGATACACAGGGCCGCATAGGTTTCTGCCAACGCTGCCTGCTCCACGCCAGGGCCCAACATAGCGCTGATGGCCGCCGCCAGGCGCGCCTTTTCGTGGACGAATACCTGCTGCTCCAGCATCGCACCGATCTCCGGATCGTGCAGCGCCTCAGCACAGAACAGACGCATCAGCCGGTTCTCGTCGGCATCGCGCCAGAGCTGGAACAGTAGCGTCAACAGCGCCTCGTGCAGTGCTTGCGCCGAAACCGGCGCGGGCATCTCCGCGAGTGCCCGGGTCATTCTGGCCGGGCCCAGGCGCTCCAGCAGCGCGGCGAGGATGTCCCGCTTGCCGCTGAAGTGGTTGTACAGCGATGGCGCCTGTATGCCCACCTGGCGGGCGATTTCGCGCATGCTGGTGGCCGCATAACCCCGCTCGGCAAAACAGATCAGCGCCGCATCCAGCACCCGTTCCCGTGTGCCCGGCAGAGCTCTGGCCGCAGCCTGTGGTGCCCCCGGAGAGGCCTTGCCCTTCGTGTTTCCGGTCTGTTTCACGCCTGTCTCCTCGCCCTGCCCTGGCCACTGTGCTCACAGGTTCAGCGGATATGTCTTTGACGAACTAACGTTCGTTAGTATTATCGGTGGAGTATAGATTGATGACAATATCAATAACATGCTGATCAACAAGCCCGGGAGAGCCTGAATGAGCGCTGCAGCAGATCTGATTATTCGTAACGGTACCGTATATGACGGCACCGGCGCCCCGCCCCGCCAGGCGGATCTGGTGATCCGGGCTGGCCGTATCGAGGCCATAGAGGCGAACAGCACGGCCACTGCCAGCCGCGAAATTGATGCCGGCGGCTGCTGGGTTGCGCCCGGTGCCATCGACATCCATACGCATTATGACGCCGAGGTGGAGCATAACCCGGCGCTGACCGAATCCATGCGCCATGGGGTAACGTCGGTCATTTTCGGCAACTGCTCCCTGTCGGCGGCGGTCGGTGATGCCGATGACATCGCAGACATGTTCTCGCGAGTCGAAAACCTGCCACGGCACATCCTGGAGCGCTGGTTCAGCAACAAGGACTGGAACACGCCCGCAGAGTACTACGCCCATCTTGAGAAACTGCCCCTGGGCATCAACGTGGCCACGTTCCTGGGGCACTCGAACTTGCGCCTGGGCGTGCTCGGCAAACAACGTTGCCTGGCGCCAACGACGCTGACCTGGGGCGACAAGAGCGCCCTGCGCACCATGCTGAGTGAGGCCCTCGATGCCGGCTTTCTCGGCCTGAGCGTTGATATGCTGCAGTGGCACCGCTGGAAAGGCTTCAAGTACAACGGTGCCTCGGCGCCCTCTCACTACGCCACCATGGCGGAGTTCCGCCTGCTGGCGGATGTACTGCGCCAGCACGGTCGCGTCATGCAGGCGACACCGGATGCCGGGCGCCGGCACCTGATTCCGATACTGGCCATGCTCAGCAGTGGCATTCGCCGCAAGCCGATGAAATTGTCGATGCTCACCAGTCTCGATTTCACCGCCAACCGCCGCCTTGGCCCGCTCACCCAACGACTGGCGTCGGTGATCAATGGTCTGTTTCGCGGCGACATGCGCTTTCAGTCATTGGCCGTGCCGTTCGAGTTGTGGAGTGATGGCTGCAACACGCCGGTATTCGAGGAAATGCACGCCAGCGCCTGTCTGATGAATGCCGATACGCGCAGTCAGCGCGAAGCGCTTTACCGCGACAGTGACTGGCGTGCGCAGATGCGCCAGGAGTGGCTGAAAAAATTCAACAGCAGTTTCCACAAGGATCTGTCGCTGATGACCGTTGTCGCCTGCCCGGATGGCACGTTGGTCAATCGTACTTTTGCGGACATTGCCCGCGAGCGCGGCACGTCTGCGGTGGACACCTTTATCAACCTGATTGCCGAATTTGATGAGAGCATTCGCTGGCATACCGTCATTGCCAATGATCGGCCGGCCTATTTGCGCCAGCACCTCAAGCATCCTTATATTCAGCTCGGTTTTTCCGATGCCGGTGCGCATAACCGCAATATGGCGTTTCAGAACTCCCATCTCTGGTTCCTGCGTGACGCCATGCTCAACGATGACGCCATGCCGGTGGAAAAAGCAATCTGGCGCATTACCGGCGAGCTCGCCGACTGGTTCGGGCTGGATACCGGCAAGCTTGCCGCAGGCCGCCCGGCGGATATCATGATTCTCGATCCTGCCGCGCTGGCAACGGATCTCACCGGGCCGCAGGAAACCAATGATCCCGGTTTTGATAACGCCATGCGTATGGTGTCTGAATCCGGCAAAGCCGTCCGCCAGGTTATCGTCAGCGGCCATGTCGCGATGGATAACGGCACACCCCATGCGCAGGCCGGCAAGCAAGCCTTCGGCAGACTGCTACGCACGCAGTTGCGTGGATAAGGTCAACCATAACGACAACAACAGCGGGAGCTGAGCAATGAAGTATTCGCTGGAGGCCTGGCGCAAACTGGGGCACTTTGCCAACCTGCACGGGCAGCAGATTTTTGTTATTGATACGCTGCAACGTGACCCTGCAGCCCACCACAAACCGGTCTTGTTGCTGGTGCATGGCTATCCCACATCCAGCTGGGATTTCAATCTGATTCTGGATGAGCTGTGCCGGGATTTTCGTGTTGTCGTGCCGGATCTGCTCGGCCTGGGTTTCTCCGCCAAACCCTACCCGCATCACTACAACATGGCTGAGCAAGCCAGCATCGTCGAAGCGACGCTGGCACACTGTGACGTGCAGCAATGTCATGTGCTCGCCCATGATTATGGCGATACGGTAGTGCAGGAAATGCTGGCCCGGGACAACGCCAAACCGCAATCACGTTATCTGTCGGTGGCGCTGCTCAACGGCGGTCTTTTCCCGGAAACGCACCTTGCCAGACCGATGCAGAAACTGATGGCAAGCCGTCTGGGTCCGCTGTTGGCTCGGCTGACTTCCCGCGGCAAATTGCTGAAAACGTTCTGCTCGGTGTTCGGTGCCAGCACCCAACCGTCGGAGGAGGAACTGGAAGCAGTATGGCAACTGGTCAATCACAATCAGGGCCTGCGCTGCCTGCCGCCGCTGCTCGGCTACATACGCGAACGACGGCAGCATCGCAGCCGATGGGTCGGTGCGCTCACGGATACCCGTGTGCCACTCGCGGTCATTAACGGTAGTGCGGACCCTGTGTCCGGCGCACATATGGTTGCCCGTTTCAGGGAGCTTGTCGGGGCGCAGCATTTTATTCGCGAGCTGGCTGACATCGGCCATTACCCGCACATGGAGGCACCCGCAGCAACGCTCGGCGCCTGGCAGGCCTTTATTGCCCAGTTGCCCTCAAACCAGTCAACCGCAAGAGAGTGATCAGGCACCCCCACGCCACTGGCGTGGGGTCTTCCCGGTCCAGCGCCGAAACGCACGGGAAAAATTGGAGACATCGTTGTAACCCAGTCGCCAGGCCACTTCACTGATGCCCAGGCGGCCGTCTTCCAGCAGCTCGCGGGCGCGTTCAGACTGCAACACCTCCATCAGATCCCGGTAATTACTGCCTTCTTCCCGCAACCGTCGCTTCAGCGTGCTGGTCGAGGTGTGCAACAACCCCGCCACCTCATCCTGGGAAGGCAGCGCCTGATTCTGCGGCCAGTCGCGCAGCATGTCGGTAATGCGCTCGACCATACCCGGTGGCTGCGTCTGTGCAGCAAACAGTTGACGGAATTCCTGCTCGCATTGCTCACGCGCCAACGCCGCGACAGTCGGATTGGCCAGCCTGGGCGCTACTTCCAGTAAACTGGCCGGCGCCCGCAGCTGGCAGCTGTCATGCCCGTAGGTAATCGGCACCGGCACCTGATAGCCGCTCTCCCCGAGCAGCTCTCCGGCCCTGACGTAATCCGGGCACGCGCCGGTCAGCCGAATCTCGGCGCCATCAAGTGGTGCGCCCAGCAACTGACCTGCCATATGTGCCAAACCAGCCAGCATGGCTTCCATGACAAACCGGTCCAGCTCTCCCAGGCTCCAGCGCGCTGCAACCTGGATCACGGCGGTATCGCCGTCAAACACCTGCGTCACGGACAGAAAAGGCGCCCGCAGCGTCACGTATTCGGTCGCCGCGTTCATTGCCGCCGTGATGGAGGGGCTGGACAACGCCATCATGCCCAGCGACCCGTGCAGCGTGACATTCAACGCCTGGGCATAGGCCAGCCCCAGCCCCCGATCACCCGCCATGGCGACTGCACGGCAAGCTGCGGTGTGGCATATCTGCAACGACACCCGGCGCTGACCGTCCAGCAGACTGCTACGGTCCACACCTAGCCCTTCGATCACCTGGTGATCGTCAAAACCCAGGCTTTTGACCACGTCGCATAACAGCAAGAGATAGATTGCCGGCACACCGGGCTGATTTGCCGGGAGGGGCCGTGTCTGGACTGAATTCACTGAAATATGGTCTCCGTCTACCAGACATCACACAGGGATGAAGCCCAAGATATACCGAGTCGCTGCCCGGTTCGCCATGATCCCGCAGCCCTCACGCGTGTCACCGGGGCCAACTGGTCCCGATTCACCGGCCACAGAGGACTCTGTTATGTCACGTACTGCCGCCATCAGTAAACCGGCGCACGTCAGCATTACACCACAACGCATGGATTTTGCATTCGAGGATGTGCCGCGCCACTGGTTCCGCAATGACCCGGTGCTGACACATTTTCTCAACGCCTTGTCACTCACGTTTCCCGATGGCGAGCGATTCTTCGTCGATGCCGTGCGCGCGTTTCGTGATCAGGTGACTGACAAGACACGGCAAGCCGAGATCTCCGGCTTTATCGGGCAGGAGGCCATGCATTCGCTGGAGCATGACAGCTTCAACCATATGCTCGCCAGCCAGGGCTACCGTGAAGAAGCCGAGGGCGGCCAGAAACTGGCCCGTCACCTGATCAAACAGGGGCGCGAACGGCTCTCGGCCAAACAGCAGCTGGCAGCCACTGCCGCGCTGGAGCACATCACCGCGATTCTGGCCAACCGACTGCTGAAAGACCCCGCCTTGCTGGCCAGCATGCATCCCTCTGTCCGCGCCCTGTGGATATGGCACGCCATTGAGGAAATCGAGCACAAGGCCGTTGCCTTTGATCTGTACCAGGACGTGGTCGGCAGCTACCGCATGCGCGTGCGGACGTTGCTGGCCGCCACACTGGCGCTGGGCACCTACACCGGGAAATACACCTGGGCCTTTCTCAAGAAAGACCGCCTGCACCGCCGCCCGCTGGTGCTCGCCCGGGGCATGTGGCGCCTGTTCGGCATCAACGGCGTGCTGACCCGCACCATCCCGGATTTTCTGACGTTCCTGCGCCCGGATTTCCATCCCTGGCAGGAGGACAACAGCGCGCTGATCGCCGAGTGGCGGGCGATCCTGGCTGCCCAGGAACAGGCCCAGAGCTCGCATCAGGACAGCGTGCCGGAGGTCCCACTCCCCACCGCCCAGGGCCAGCACTGAAGCGGCGGAAGGCTGGGTCAGGCACCTGACCCAGCCACTCTTCTCAACCACTCGTCTCAGCCACTCTCCTCGGATAAAAATATTATTGTGGCTCACTGTGACATCAGATAATGTAAAAATCAGATGTGACAGTTTGCCATCACAATAAGCCCGTCCCTCCGGGAGATAACAATATGAACAACGTACACACCAGCACCGGCAGCTTTGTCGAGACCGTGGGTCAGGCCTTCCTGGCCAATGATGCCCATGCACCGGACCCTGCCCTGCTCGCCCGCTGGCGCCCCACCCGCAGCATCTGGAATCTGGCCCGCCGCAGCCAGGTGGCGGTCTCCGGCCTGCGCCGCAGGCATCTGTGGCTGGATCAGCACCGGGTCACCTTTCTGGAAGGCGGCCGCATGGACGCCGACACCGTGGTACTGGTGCACGGCTTTGGCGCCAGCAAGGAAAACTGGCTGTTTCTGGCCGGCCTGCTGGCCCGCCAGTATCACCTGATCATCCCGGATCTGCCGGGTTTTGGCGAAAGTCACTTTGTTGCCAGTTCCAATTATCGGCTCGCGACCCAGGCCGAACGCCTGCACCGCATTGTCAGCCAGATCAGCAGCGGCAAGGTGCACCTGGTCGGTAATTCCATGGGCGGCGCCATCGCCGGGATTACCGCAGCACGCTTTTCCGATCAGATCGCCAGCCTGACGCTGATGAATGCCGCCGGCATGCGCGGCAGCCGCGCCAGTGATTTCGAAACGGCATTACAACGGGGTGAAAACCCGCTGATCCCGGCGAGCATGTTTGATGTGGCGCGGCTGTTCCGCATCGTGACCTACAAGAATCGCCACAGCCTGAGCGCCCTGCTGACACCGATCATGTATCGGGAAATGGTGCATCGGCACCCGGTGAATCACCGTATTTTCCGGGACATGCTCGACATTGATGAGGACCCGAATCAGGTCTTCAGTGAGGTGACCTGCCCGACCATGATCATGTGGGGCGACCAGGATGCCGTGCTGGATGTCAGCTGCGCCGACACCTTCCACAGCCTGATCCCTCATGCCAGCAAGCGCATCTTCCGGGGTGTGGGCCACCTGCCGATGCTGGAAGCCCCCGGGCTCACCGCACGCACCTTGCGCAGCCACTGGCGCGACGCCCGGCGCAGTCAGCAACACTGATCCGACCCGCAGGGCCGCGCCCGCGCGCCCTGCTTTATCTTTGTTAAGGCGCGCCTTCCGCAGCAGCCCTCTAAAGCAGACTGAACACCGGCGATTCAGGTAGAATGCGGCCACAGCCATCAGTCGGCGCCGTCACGGCCCGCCGCTTCGGAATGCTTTATGACCGCCATTGCCATGCCCAGGGCCGACAAGGCCCTGTTCGATTATCCGCGCTATTGGGCTGAATGCTTCGGCACAGCACCCTTTCTGCCCATGTCCAGGGCCGAGATGGACTTGCTGGGGTGGGACAGCTGCGATGTGATTATCGTGACCGGTGATGCCTATGTGGACCATCCCTCCTTCGGCATGGCCATCATCGGGCGCCTGCTGGAGGCGCAGGGTTTTCGCGTCGGCATCATTGCCCAGCCGGACTGGCACAGCAAAGATGATTTCATGAAGCTCGGCCGGCCCAATCTGTTCTTCGGTGTTGCCGCCGGCAACATGGATTCCATGATCAACCGCTATACCGCCGACCGTAAAGCGCGCTCCGATGACGCCTATACCCCCGGCGGCATGGCAGGCAAGCGACCGGATCGCTGCTCCCTTGTGTACAGCCAGCGTTGTCGTGAGGCCTGGGCGGATGTGCCGGTGGTACTGGGCGGCATCGAAGCCTCGCTGCGCCGCATTGCTCACTATGATTACTGGCAGGACAAGGTGCGTCGCTCCATTCTGGTGGATGCAGCCGCCGACATCCTGCTCTACGGCAACGCTGAACGCGCCATCGTCGAGATCGCCCAGCGTTTTTCCCGCGGTGAAGATCTCAGCACCATGACCAATATTCGCGGCACCGCATTTGTGCGCCGTGACACGCCGGAAGGCTGGCTGGAGGTGGACTCCACCCGTGTCGACCGCCCGGGGCAGATTGATCGCATCATCAATCCCTATATCAATACCCAGGAACTGGACAGTTGCGAGCTGGAAAAACGTAACGCCCAGCAGATTGATCCTGACGCCGAACAGGTCGTGCAGATTCGCTGGCACGCGCACCGGGATCGCGACCGCAGCGTGATCCGGTTGCCGAGCTTCGAAAAAGTGCGCAATGATGCGGTGCTTTATGCCCACGCCAACCGCGTACTGCATCTGGAAACCAATCCCGGCAACGCCCGGGCGCTGGTCCAGCGCCACGGCGACCAGGACATCTGGATGAACCCGCCGCCGATTCCACTGAGCACCGAGGAAATGGATTACGTCTTCGGCCTGCCCTATGCGCGGGTCCCGCACCCGGCCTATGAAGGCGAAAAGATTCCCGCCTATGACATGATCCGTTTCTCCGTGAACATCATGCGCGGGTGTTTCGGCGGTTGTACCTTCTGTTCGATCACCGAGCACGAAGGACGCATTATCCAGAATCGCTCACAGGATTCGATTCTGCGGGAGATCGAGGAAATCCGGGACAAGGTGCCCGGCTTTACCGGCGTGATTTCAGACCTGGGTGGCCCGACGGCAAACATGTACCGCATTGCCTGCAAAACCCGGGAAATCGAAGCGGCGTGCCGTAAACCCAGCTGCGTTTACCCCGGCATCTGCGAGAATCTGAATACCGACCACTCTGCGCTGACGCAACTGTATCGCGAAGCCCGCAGCCTGCCCGGCATCAAGAAGATCCTGATTGCTTCTGGCCTGCGTTACGATCTGGCCGTCAAGGACCCGGAGTATGTCCGCGAACTGGTCACGCACCATGTCGGCGGCTATCTCAAAATCGCCCCGGAACATACCGAGGACGGCCCGCTGAACAAGATGATGAAGCCGGGCATCGGCTCCTATGATCTGTTCAAGCGCATGTTCGAGAAATTTTCCAAAGAGGCGGGCAAGGAACAGTACCTTATTCCCTACTTTATCGCGGCGCACCCTGGCACCCGTGACGAAGACATGATGAATCTGGCGCTCTGGCTGAAGATCAACAAGTTCCGCGCCGATCAGGTGCAAGCCTTCTACCCGTCCCCGATGGCAACCGCCACCGCCATGTACCATTCCGGCCGCAATCCGCTGCGCCGCATTGATTACAAGAGCGAGCGCGTCACCATCGTCAAGGATGCCGAGCAACGGCGTTTGCACAAGGCCTTCCTGCGTTACCATGATTCGAAGAACTGGCCGCTGCTGCGCGCCGCCCTGAAGAAAATGGGCCGCGCGGATCTGATCGGCCCCGGGCAGCATCAGCTGATCCCCAAAGACCAGCCGGATGAAAAAGGCGAATATCGCGCTCCCCGTCGCAAGAATTCCCAGCAAGCGCATAACACCCGGCGCGGCAAGCCGGACAAGCGAGGCGGGAAAGTGCTCACCCAGCACACCGGGCTGCCTCCGCGCCGTCAACGTTAGGATACTGCTCGTGGCCCATGCGCAATTCCTTGAGCTGTTTCTTGCTGACGTGCCGCTTCTGGATGTGCGTGCACCGGTGGAATTCGGGAAAGGCGCCTTCCCGACCGCCCACAACATACCGTTGCTGAACGATGATGAGCGCCACCAGATAGGCATCCGTTACAAGCAACAGGGCCAGGAGGCTGCCATCGCCCTGGGGCATGAACTGGTGGGCGGTGACGTGCGGGCGGCTCGCACTGCCGCCTGGGTTGACTGGTATCGGCAACACCCCGACGGCCATCTTTATTGTTTTCGTGGCGGGCTGCGCTCACGTACCGTTCAGCAATGGTTGCAGGAAGAAGGCGTCAATATTCCGCTGATCGCCGGCGGTTACAAAGCCCTGCGTCGTTTCCTGCTGGAGCGCTTTCAGCAAGACCTCAATCGCAGCCACCTGCAATTGCTCAGTGGCCGCACCGGCACCGGCAAGACCCGGGTGATCGAGCAACTCACGCAGACCCTGGACCTGGAAGGTCTGGCCCATCATCGCGGCTCGTCTTTCGGACGCCGCCCGGGTGAGCAACCGGCGCAGATCGATTTCGAGAACGCCCTGGCCATCGGCCTGTTGCGCCTGCGCGAAGCGAGTGACCGGCCGCTGGTACTGGAAGATGAGGGCCGTCTGATCGGCCGCTGCGCGCTACCGATACCCTTGCAGACAGCGATGAAGTCGGCGCCCCGGGTCATGATCGAAGAGAGCCTGGAAAGCCGCGTGCAAGTGACACTGGAAGACTATGTGCTGGGCCCGGTTGCCGAGTACCGCGCCTTCTACGGCGCAGATCAGGCCGAGGCACGGCTTGGCGAAGCATTGCTGGCGGGGCTGGATCGCATTCAGCGCCGCCTCGGCGGATCACGGCACGCCGCATTGCGCGAGACGCTGTGCGCGGCGCTCGCCCTGCAACGTGAAAACGGTGATGTCGAAGCACACCGTGACTGGATACGCGTGCTGTTGCGGGATTATTACGACCCGATGTATGACTACATGCTCAGCAAACGCGAGGGTGACACGCTGTTCCGTGGCACCCGCGACGCAGTACAACAATTTCTCAGCGCACAGGAAACCTGATCTCCGGGGCCGATTGCCAGACACGGCCCCCGCCGAAAACGGTGAAAACAGTCTGGCTCACACTCCCTATTGAACGGAGCGACACAATGACCACGCGCCTCACTGCCCTTTTGTTGGCGGTTTCTTTTGCTATGACCGCGCCCTTGTCGGCGTTGGCCGATACCTTTGTGTTCACCGCCATTCCGGACCAGGATGAATCCCGCCTGATGACCCGCTTTGGCAAGGTGGCGGATTACCTGAGTGAAGAACTGGGCGTCGAAGTGCGCTACATCCCGGTGAAATCCTATGCTGCCGCCGTCACCGCCTTCCGCAACAACGAAGTGCAGATGGCCTGGTTCGGGGGCTTCTCCGGTGTGCAAGCCCAGCGTCTCGTTGCCGGCAGCCGCGCTATTGCCCAGGGCGTTGAAGACCCGGCATTCCTGAGCTATCTGATCGTCAACACCAGCACCGATATTGAGCCAGCCGAGGCCTTTCCCATGGCGTTGCAAGGCAAACGCTTTACGTTTGGCTCACGCAGCTCGACCTCCGGCCGTCTCATGCCGGAATATTTCATGCGCCAGGCTACCGGGCAATCGCCGCAACAGTTCTTCAGCCGTGTCGGCTTCAGCGGCGATCACAGTGCCACCATTGCTCTGGTGCAAAGCGGTGCCTGGGACGCCGGCGTCGTCAATTACAAGGTCTGGGATCAGGCAGTGCGCGAAGGCCAGGTAGATGAAACCCGCGTGCGCAAGGTATGGACCACACCGCCCTACCCCGACTACCACTGGGTGATTCGCGGTGACGTGGAAAATCGTTTTGGTGAGGGTTTTATCGACAAAGTCCAGGCGGTGCTGATCGGCATCGAAGACGAGGATATTCTGGCAAGTTTTCCGCGCCAGGGCTTTATCCCGGCCAGCAATGACGATTACGCGCCCATCGTGAATACCGCCCGTGAGCTGGACCTGCTCGACTGATGCACAGCGACGGGCTGTTCCACTTCAGCGATGCCACGCTGCGCCAGGGCAATCTGGTGGTGCTCACGCAATTAACGCTGAATATTCAGCGTGGTGAGAAAGTCGCCTTGCTGGGCCCATCCGGCGCCGGCAAATCCACGCTGCTTGGCGCCCTGCGTGCGCAGCAACCACAGCAGGTTGCCTGGTGTCCGCAAGAGGGTGCGCTGGTGCCCATGCTCAGTGTGTTCCACAACATCTATATGGGCGCACTGAGTCGCCATGGCACTCTCTACAACCTTGCCAATCTGGTGTGGCCGTTACCGGCAGAGCGCCGTGCGATACAGGCCCTGGCATCAGAGTTGGGCCTGAGCGAAAAATGGCGCACCAGCGTCGATCGCTTGTCCGGCGGACAGGCGCAGCGGGTGGCGTTGGGCCGCGCACTCTACAGCCAACGCCCCGTGCTGCTGGGTGATGAACCGGTCTCCAGTCTGGATGAGCATCAGGGGCTGGCACTGCTGCGTCAGGCGCTGGCACAACATGACAGCGCTGTTATCGCACTGCATGACCGGAGTCTCGCCCTGCAGTGTTTTGATCGCGTCATCGGCTTGCGTGACAACCGTCTGGTGCTCGACGCACCGGCAGCATCGCTGACACTGGCAGATCTCGATGCGCTGTACCAGTAGCTGTATAAGTAGCTGTACCAGCACTGGTGGATGCTGCCATGACTGAACAGCGCTGGCAGACCACAGCCCGCCGCTTCCGCGTTGCCTCCCTGTGGCTCGGCCTTGCCGGGCTGCTGGCGTTTGTTGTTGCTGATCTGGAAATTATTACCGGCACACCGGGCACTGAGATAGGGCGTATTGCCACCGGCTTCCTGTCGCCGGATCTGGCCGCGACCGAATTTATCTGGCAGGCGTTGGCCAATACACTCGCCTTCGCCTTCCAGGGCGTCGCCCTGGGTATTGCCGGCGGGTTTGTGCTCGCGGTGTTCTGGCACCATCGCCTGGTGCGCGCCGGCAGTGCCGTCATCCGCGCGGTGCATGAACTCTTCTGGGGGCTGATATTTCTGCAACTCACCGGCCTGTCGCCGCTCACCGGCGTGCTCGCCATTGCCATTCCCTATGCCGGCATCTTTGCCAAGGTGTTCGGTGAGTTTCTGGAAGAATCAGATCAGCGCCCTGCGCTGGCGCTTCCCGAGGGCAGCGGCAGGCTGACGACATTTTTTTACGCTCGCCTGCCACTGATCATGGGGCCGCTGCGCACCTACGGCGCGTATCGTCTGGAGTGCGGACTGCGCGCCTCGGCGATCCTCGGTTTTATCGGTTTGCCGACACTGGGCTTCCATCTGGAAACCGCGTTCCGGCAGGGGGATTACAGCGCCGGGGCCGCCGTGCTGTACGTCTTTTTTCTGTTGATCGGCACGTTACGTTTCTGGTTGCACCGGCGTCTTGTGCCGGTGTATCTCGGCGCGGCGCTGTGGTGGGCGCCGCCCTTGTCCAGTGCTCCAGAAGGCACGCTGCGTCGCTTCTTTACCAGCGATATCGTACCCGCCCCGCTCAAGGGGGACGGCTCGCTGGCAGATCTCTGGCATTGGTTTGCGCGGCTGATGATGGAGCAAGGACTGCCGGGGCTCTGGCATACGCTCGTGCTGTCCACCGCAGCACTGCTGGCCACTGCCGTGCTGGCGTTGTTGCTGTTCCCGCTGGTGTCGCCCCGGTTTGGCAATCGCGTCAGTCGAGGCGCCGGGCACCTGTTTCTGATGATCATGCGCACCACACCGGAATTCCTGCTGGCGTTTATTCTGTTACTGCTGCTGGGCCCATCCATGCTGCCCGGCATCATTGCTTTGGCCTTGCATACCGGCGCCATCGTCGCTTATCTGACCGGCCGCTTTACGTTGTACTTGCCGGCTCGTGCTGATCGCCCCCGTGGATTGCAGGGCTACGCCTGGGATACGCTGCCGCGCATTTATCCCAATGTATTGGCATTGCTGCTATACCGCTGGGAGATCATCATGCGCGAAACCGCAATCCTCGGTATTCTCGGCATCACGACACTGGGCTATTACGTGGATGCCGCCTTCGCCGAATTCCGTTTTGACCGGGCGCTGGTGCTGATCGGCCTCGCCGTCGCCCTGAATCTGCTGGTGGACCATCTGTCCCGCCGATTGCGGCAACACTTGCGGCTTTCCATCAACAGCGGCCAGTTTGCACGGGAGCCCATGCCATGAACCATCACGACGGCGCCAGCCAGGATCTGCTGCTGATCGGTGGCGGCCACAGCCATGCGCTGGTGCTGCGCCGCCTGGGGATGCGCCCGCTGGCCAACACGCGTATCACGCTGGTGTCGCCAGACAGCCTGACGCCCTACTCCGGCATGCTACCGGGGCTGGTGGCGGGCCATTACACCGAGGAAGAGACGCACATTGATCTGCGCAGGCTGTGCCAATGGGCCGACGTGCGCTTTGTCCGGGATCGTGTTGTCGCGCTGGATGCCGACCATCGTCAGCTAACCCTCGCCCATGGCGCACCGCTTCACTACGACATGCTGAGTCTGGATATCGGCAGCACCCCTGATCTGGACAGCGTGCCCGGTGCGCGCACGCATGCGGTGCCAGTCAAACCGGTCAGCAGTTTTCGCCAACGCTGGGACGCCTTGCTGACACGCCTGCGTCAACAGCCGCAGCAACAGGCGCGCATCTGTGTGGTGGGCGCCGGTGCCGGTGGCACCGAGATGATACTGGCCATAGCCCGGGCGCTGAGTCGCGAACAGATCCGCGCCAGCCTGACGCTGGTCAGCGGCGGCCAGCTGCTGCCGGGCTACCCGTCCAGGGCGCGCCAGGCCATGGCCCGAGAACTGGCCCATGCTGGCGTGCGAGTGTTGAGTCACTTCAATGTTGCCCGCGTGGACGCGCACCAACTGACGGATGACAACGGCGGCAGCGAGGCTTTCGACTTCCTGCTGTGGTGCACCGGTGCCTGCGGTGCGCCATGGCTTGCAGCGTCCGGCCTGGCCGTCACCGAACAGGGCTTCGTGCGGGTCGGCAGAAACCTGCAGAGCCTGCACCACAAGGCGGTTTTCGCCGCCGGGGACTGTGCCTGGCTGGAGGGACTGCAATTGCCTCGCGCCGGCGTCTATGCGGTAAGGCAGGCACCGGTGCTGGCGCACAATCTCGCGACCTTTGCGGAACGCGGCCCTGAGCACTTTCAAAAAGCCTGTCGCAACTACACGCCGCAGCGGCGCTTTCTGTCCTTGCTCTCGGCAGGGCTCTCGACAGGGCTCTCGACAGAACGCCCCTTCGCCGTGGCCAGCCGGGGCGGATTGAGTGCGAGCGGCGCCTGGGTATGGCATTGGAAAAACCGCATAGACCGAAATTTCATGCGTCTCTTCAGCGATCTGCCGGCCAGGCAAACGATGGCCACCAGGGAGACCGACGGCACGGCGGCCATGCATTGCCAGGGCTGTGGCGCCAAACTCGGACCGGACGCCCTGCGCCACGCGCTTGAAGGCCTTGAGGGCTATCCCCGGGACGAGGTGCTGACTGATTTCCGCAGCGGCGACGATGCGGCACTGGTGCGCTGGCCGGCCCGGCAGCTGCTGGTACAGAGCCAGGACTATTTCCCGGCCTTTATCGACGAACCCTGGCTGTTCGGCCGCATTGCCACCTTGCATTCACTGAGCGATCTGCACGCCATGAATGCCACGCCGCACTCCGCTCTGGCCACCGTCAGTATTGCCCACAATCATCCGCGCCTGCAGCAACGGGATCTGCGGCAATTGATGCAGGGCGCCTTGAGTGCGTTGCAGGAGAGCCATTGCAGCCTGCTGGGTGGCCACACCATCGAGGGCCCGCAGATGGCCGCCGGTTTCGCCGTCAATGGCAGCGCCGATCCCGCGAAGCTGTTGCACAAAAAAGGGGCACGCCCGGGCGATGTGCTGCTGCTGACCAAACCCCTCGGCACCGGCATTCTGCTGGCGGCGCAGATGCGCCAGCGCTGCAAGGGCCCCTGGCTGGATGCTGCGCTGGAAAGCATGCTGGCGAATCACGGCCCGGCCGCCGGTGTGTTTGCGCAGCACGGCGCTACCGCCTGTACCGACGTCACCGGCTTCGGTCTGCTGGGTCATTTGCTGGAGATGCTGGACAAGAGCCAGGTCGGCGCCAACCTGACCCTGAGTGCACTGCCCGTGCTGCCCGGCGCCATCACGCTGGCCGGGCAAGGCATCGGCAGCAGCCTGAAACCGGCCAATGATGTGGTGCTGTCCCGCTGCCATCTGGCGCCGGGTGTCGCGGGACATCCACTACTGACGGCCCTGACTGACCCGCAAACCAGTGGCGGGTTGCTGGCCAGCGTTCCGGCAGCGCAACACCTTGCCTGTATCGCGGCGCTGCACGCACTGGGCCTCCCCTGTTGGCACATCGGTCACTGTACAGAGGATGGCGGGCAGACAAGATTGCTGAGGTGATCACACCTTGCATCGCCAACCCCACCGGGCCTGTGGTGCCGCACGACAATCCTCGCTATCATCGCTGGCATGAAACCTACCCAGCTGACACCGTCCGCCATTCTGCAAAGCCTGCGTAAATACACACGGCAAGGCGCAGACGTGCCCGTGGAAACGTCCGGGCACAAGGAATTCACCATTGATGCGCTGGCCCGTGAGGCCAGCACGACGGTGCGTAACGTGCGCGCCTATCAGGATCGTGGTCTGCTGCCGCCGCCAGAAAAACGCGGCCGCACCGGCATCTACTCCGATGTGCATCTGGCGCGCCTGAAAATCATCGGGCAGCTGCTCAATCGCGGTTTTACCCTGGCCAATATCCGCGATCTGCTCACCGCCTGGGAACAGGGGCGCGACCTCAATGACATTCTCGGGCTGGAAGTCGTCGTCACAAGCCCGTGGAGTGACGAAGCGCCCTCCTACATGAGCTATGAAGAGTTGCTGGAATCCTTTGGCGATCAACTAACCCAGGAGGTGCTGCTCAAGGCCGTCAATCTGGGCTACATGATGCCCGAGGGTGATCGCCTGCGTGTTCCCAGCCCGCGCATTCTGAATGCCGGCCGCGAACTGGTAGAGGCTGGCATCCCGCTGGATGCGTTGCTGGATGAGGTGAACTCCGTACGCTCCGAGGTGGACCGCATTGCCGATGGCTTCGTGCGGCTGGTGGTCACCCACCTGGTGGACGCCAAATATGGCGACAAGGACCTGCCCCGTGGTGAGGATATCGCCAAACTGGCGCATTTCATCCAGCGCGTGCGCCCTATCGCGGACATGGTCGTCAGCGCCGAGCTGGCACGCATTCTGGACAAGTCGATCAACAAGATTCTGGTGGACCGGCTGGCCAATGTGCTCACCCATCTGGAAGAGCAGGAAAGCCAGGACACGCCCCGGTAATCCGGTCCGGCCTGGCCTGGTCTGTTTCGGCCGGACCTGCTACTTGTGGGTTTTCAGCAGCGCCGCAACCTTGTCGATGTACTTCTGCATCGCCTGCTCCCGGGACATGCCCTTGAGCTTGGCCCAGGCGTCATATTTGGCGCGACCGACCATATCCAGCATACCCGGCCGTTTTCCTGACACATCGCCGCTGGCACCCTGCTTGTAATGCGAATACAGAAACAGCATATCGTCGTTGCCGGGACGCTTGGTCAGTGTCTTGACGTCCAGTTGTGCCTGATCAAAAGCCTGCTTGTCTGTCATGCTGTCGCTCCTGTGATGGTGGCCTGACGATGATGGCCTGACATGATCTGAATCATTCAATCAGTCTTGTGCCGCGTTATATCAGCATTATTCTCAGGTGTGCGCAATGGCAGCGACAACCGCTCCGGACGTCGCGGCACCACCCCGCGGTAGTGACCGAGGATGCGTTGCATATCGGCCCCCATCTCGGCGGCGGAATAATCCTCGCCCGGATAGAGCACATCGGCAAAACGCAGTTCGCGCCGTCCATAATCCAGCACGGCAACAATCACCGGCACGCGGGCTCGGGACGCAATCATGTAGAAGCCGGTGCGCCACTGCTCGGCGGCGGTACGCGTTCCTTCCGGCGCGATGCCCAGAAACAGCTTTTCGCGCTCCCGAAACCGATCCACAGACTGATCGACCACGCCGCGCGCGCTGTCCCGGTGAATGGGAATACCCCCAAGCCAGCGCAACACTCTGGCAAACGGCCAACGGAACAATGTCTCCTTGGCCATCAGACCGATGCGCACCTGCAATGCCAACACCACCCCCGCCGCCACCAGGCCGTCCCAATTGGAGCTGTGCGGCGCACCGATCACTACCGCTTTGGGCACATCCGGGAAGTGGCCGGTAATGCGCCAGCCGATCAGTCGGAGAATGATTCGGCCAAGAAGGCGGCTGAAGGCATTGCCGCGGCGCGGGACCGCCTTGCCAATCACCACGTCCGAGACCGGATCCACATCAGCGTTACGCACTTCATGGTTCATATTATTCTGCGCACTAAAATTAAATTTCGCCTTTTATAATGGCATATTGCCATCACGAAAATAAGCTTAATCACACCCACTCAACACAGAAACCGTGAAAAAAATCGCACGCTTCATGCTTTGCATATAATAATTGGGTCTATAGTACCAATTGCTGGAAAGGCCCTGATTCTCTAGGCTGGAACCAGATGACTACTGCTTGTAGTGATTCCTTTATCAGCGTCATCTCTTCTCTGTTTCCCAGCCGTACTCAGGGGGTCTGTCGCAGGTCACAACGGCCGCGGCGGTTGCACTATTACCTGCTCGAAAAATATTACCTGGTTAATAAAACGGGAATAATAATCAAGGAGAGAGAATCATGAAAAACCATGCTGCAACACTTGCCATTGCCCTGGCAACCACGCTGCTTGCACCGACGGCTTCTGCCGAACTCGGCGACTACAGCGCGTTTCGCACGCTACTGAACCTGGTAAGCCCACCAGCGCCCGACAATCCTGTCACTGAAGCAGATCAACAAGGCCCTTATCCGTTGATCAGCAACCCGCAAGGCTATGACAACTTCACCCCCGGCAACTATTACGCCTGGCAAACCATCGAGCTTGCGCCGGAAACCGGTGCCGTCTGTGGCAATGGCTCGCCCTACAAGTTTTTCGTCAACCGGGTGCCCAACACCAGCAACACCATCGTCTATTTTGAAGGCGGCGGTGCCTGCTGGGACTATGAGAGTTGCAGCGGTGACTTCGGCATTCGTGGTGCCCGCAACCCGGATGGCATCCCCGACGACTACATGAGCCTGCTGAACCCTGGCGCCAGCCTGGTCAGTCCGTTTGTCGTGCGGGCCCATCCCTGGACCCGCGTCAAGACGCAGAACTGGAACATGGTGTACGTGCCCTACTGCACCGGCGATATCTATTCCGGTGATACCGTCGCGGTCTATGACGACCCCACAGGTGACGCTGAGCCCCTGGTCTGGCATCACAACGGTATTCGCAACACCCGCGCCACCATTGCCTGGCTGAAGGACAACCTGCAACGTTCAGGGCAGATGCTGGCTACCGGCTGCAGTGCCGGCGGTGCCGGGAGCTTTACCAACTACTACACGACACGCCGGGATCTCGCCCCCACGCGCAGCTATCTGATCAATGATTCCGGGCCGGTTTTCACGGCGCCCGCAAACGGCGATCCGGCGCAATACCCGTCGCTGCCGTTGCAACAGCACATTCGCTCCGCCTGGGGGCTGGATGCGCCCAACGGGCCACTGGACTACATCGCCAGCGAATTGCCGCTGCTTGATCTGGACGATCTGGGCACCCTCTACCCCGCCCTCTCCGCCGCGCTACCGGGTGATCGTATGGGCCACACCCATTTCTGGGATGATATGAACTATTCGTCCTATTCCTACGAACGGTTCTTCGATGAGATCGCAGATGAACCGGACCCGGCGGTGCGGGAAGCACTGATACTGCAACGCTGGCATGCCGATACCGCTCGCCTGGAGTCTGACCTTGCTGGCCTGGATAACGTGGGTTACTACCTGCCACGCTACCGCGCCGTGAATGAGAGCCACTGCACCAGCATCATCGAGTTTGCCAACTCGGACATTCAGGAACAGGGGCTGGAACTGAATCACTTTGTTGCCAACGTCATGGAGGGCACCGGTGCGGTGATGCAGGCTTCCGAAACGGATACGCAGATTGACCGGCAAAAACCGTTCAACCTGCTCTACTATCTGCTGGATCAACTGCTGTAATCACGGGCACGAGGCTGACCTGCTGTGATACCTGCAGCAGGTCAGTCGTCGGCCAGTCTTTCCCGCTCGGCCTGCAGACGCTCGCGCAGATACTGGCCCCGGGTCATACCGTCAGGAAAGTGCTCCATCGCCCGTACTTCCTCGACCACGGCACGCTCACGCTCCTTGTACGCCGCATGCGTCTGCGTTGCTTGCGCTCGCCATGCCGCCTCACGGGCTGCGCTGTCATCCGCATAGTGCGCTATCAATGCCTGAGCATGCGCTTCGTACACATCGTCAGGCACTTGATGACGTAGCAGTGCCAGTTCCAGCATCAGGGTTTCTGCGGCGGAAAACTCGCCGCGCTCAGCGTGCTCACGCACCCGCTCACGATAGTCCTCTGCGGTGTCCGCACGTTGCGCTTCGGCCACTGTCTCCGGCGCTTCCAGAAACGATTGCAACGCATCGAGAAAATCCCGGCGCGCCTCGAACGCGGTGATCTCGCTCGCCAGCATGGCATTATCGCGATGCTGTTCCGGGGTTGGCGCCAGCGGCGGGATGCTCGTCTGAACCGCTATGGAGACGGCATCATTGCGGTCATGTCTTGTGCTTTCTTTTGCGCTTTCTTTTTCGATCGACCCGTCAATCAGTGTGATCGCAGCACCCAGCGCCAACACGCCTGCGGTACCTAGCAGCATTATCTTTTTCATGGCTTGCCTCCCTATAAAGGGCCTCCCTCAAATCAGTCACACGAGACCGGCGGCATGCTGTCTATCCAGGCTCGCACCATCGCCACAGCTTCCTCATGCACCAGCGAGCGGCCCAGCGGCGGCATGCGGTCGCGCGCCGCGGTATGCGCCATGCGGTAGGGCAAGATGGACGCCGCGCCATCGCCGGGCACGATGTCGTAATCCAGCCCTGCGGCGCCACCGTCGTACCCGGGTGGCTGTTTACAGACACCGTAGCGCAAACTGCCCGGGTCTTCCTCATAACCCAGTCGCAAACCGGACAAACCACCACTGCCCTGATCCACATGACAATGGCGACAATTGATATCCAGATAGCCCCTGGCACGTTGCGCCAGTGTCGTGCTGTCAGCGCTTGCCACCGGGACGCTCATGATGTCGCCCAGTGCATCAGGGACGCCCTGCAGCAGCCCTTGCTCGGCCCAGTGGCGCAACTGATTCGTTGATGAGGGCGCTGGCCCGGGATGATTGAGATAGCGGGCGCGCAAACCGACAGGCAGCAGAGCGCGGCCATTCCCGCCCGGGTCCTGTTGCTGATGACACAGCGCGCATTGCCCTGCATCCGGCACTCTGTACATGAAATCCACCTGGACGGCATCGCGCAGTATCTGCCGTGGCAACAGTGCGCCACCCATTCGCAGATCCGCATCCGTACCATCCTCTCGCCAGACGTAGGGCAGGCCATACCAGCGCCCTGCGCGCAGGATCAGCAGTCGCGTTTCCACCCGCGTATGCGGCGCCGTGTCCGTGGTGGTCGTCGGCAGCGAGAAGGTCTTCAGCAACACACTGCCATCGGGAAAGGCAAAGGGTGCCGTGTCGTCGAATTGCATCTGCCCACCGGGCGGCAGGTAGATGGCGCGGGTTTTGCGTGCATAGTCCGTAAACAGTGCCACAGACGGCGTAAACCCCAACGCTGGCGCACGAGACTCGCCCAGCTCATCCAGCAACCGATAGTCACTGAGCCGTGGGCAATTCTCCTGAGCCAGCGCCGACCAGTTGACGCCCTCCCCCTCTGCGGCGCAGAGGGAACTCTCAGCGCCTGACCGGCCATCCCCACCGCATGCCGCCAGTACGGCAGCCGCCAGGAGCGCCCACCCGTTTCCAACCAGGGGCCGCCACCACATCAAGCACCATCGCAGTCTGAGGCGGGCATCCTGTCAATCCAGGCGCCAATCAACGCCAGGCCTTCGGTATGGGGCGTCGCTTTTCCCAGCGACGGCATACTGTGGCCAGGCTGCAATGACCCCATGCGATAGTGCAGGATCGACGCCGCCGCATCCCCCGGCACGATGTCGTAACTCAAGGTGCCGCCGCCAAAGGCAATGGGGCGTTTACAGACACCATGCTGCGTCGGCTGGGTGGCGAAATCCCGCCAGAATTCCAGGAACAGACCGGAGGTACTGGCACTGCCCTGGGGGCGATGGCAGTGGGCGCAGTTGATATCCAGGTAGCCCTTGGCATGGCGCAACAGTTGCGCATCGCTCATACCGGGAATCAACGCTGCGTCGGCGTTCGAGAATTCAGGCACTGTGTCAACGGCCGTCAGATCGGCAGGGGCATCACTGAGCAGGCCCTCATCTACCCAGTGAGCCAGCTGGCTTTGCGGGCCGATGCCATAATCGACATCCCGGTTCAGGCTGCGCGCTCTGGGTCCGATGAGAGTGATGATGGCGGAGCCGTTGACGCGGAACTGGTGGCAGGCACTGCACTGGTTAACGTCCGGCACCCGGTAGGTGAAGTCACGCTGGGCACCATCGTGGACTACCGATACCGGTATACCACCACCGGTAATACGCAATGTGGCCTCGTCACCCGCCGCATTCCAGATATACGGCAAGGCCACCCAGCCGCTATCCCGCCGGATCAGCAGGCGGGTTTCAAGCAGGCGCTCGTTCTCGAAACCCGGATGGGCTGTATCTGCCGGCATGGAAAATGTTTTCGTGATCACCGTGCCCACAGGAAATTCGAATGCCTCCGTATCATCCCAGGTGGCCGACTCACCGGGCGGCAAAAATACAAAGCGATACTTGCTGCTGTAATCCGAGAACAGACTGCTGGTGAGCTCATAGCGCACCCCGTTTTCCCGTGGCATGGCCGTGGGATTGCAGTGATCCTGGAACAGGTCATAATCTGACAATCGCGGCCTGTCCTGCAGCAGCATGGCGCGATTTATCTCGCCCTCGCTGACACCGCATTCCCGCACCTGGGATGATCCGCCACCACCACTACTACCACCGCAGGCGGGCAACAGCAGCCCCGCCATCATGCACAACACCAACGTGCGTACTGCATGCATCAGAGATTCCTCACCTGAGGGCAGACATCTGCCATGGCGGGCAAGCAGGCGCGCCATGACAGACCCCCGAAAGCCTCACAACTGGCAGGCAGCGCCGTCGTCGTCTTCACCACAGCCATAGCTGACACCGTTGATGGTGGCAGCGGACGCAGGTAAACGCGGCTGGGTGCAGAAGATACTGCTGCCGTTGCCGGTATCGACCGCCGGGCGCGGCACGGGCTCACCCTCGTTGAACTGCAGCGCCGACTCATCGGCGGGGTCGAACAGATAGCCCACACTGATGTCGCCATTATCGGTGGCGCAAACGTTGTCAGAGCCGTCCGCCGCAAAAGCCTCTTCGCCCAGACCGGCAGAGAAGCCCTGATTGGCAAGCACTTCACCCAGCCCGTCATAAAGAATGGCGGGCACGCCCTCACCGATCATGGCAAACACCGGCGCGACGATGGTCTCGATAAGCAAGCCTCGCGGATCACCGCCACTTTCGCCAATCTCGTTGTCATGAATATGGATATTGCGCGGCGTAGGCCGGAAGCCGTCAGTAATGACATCCGCACTGGGGGTGCCTGCTATCTGATAATCGGTAATGGCCACTGCGGTGGTGTCATGATCATCAATGCGATTGTGATAAATCTCGACATCCCGGGTAGAGAGAACAATCACGCCAGTCCCGGGGGGCACAATGTGGACGCCGGCCGGATTGGCGCTTTCGTTAGCGAAGTTGTCGGTATTGTTGCTCTGAATATCATTGTCGAACACGCGCACGGTGCTGCCGTAGATACCATTACCTATGGGCAGGTCAAAGATGAGAATGCCGCCGGTGTTGTGCCGCGCGATATTGCCGTAAACATCCGCGTTACTGGAGTTTTCTATTTCAATGCCGGCCACATTTTCTTCAGCAATATTATGGCGCACGACAATATTTTGAGACTGACCGACATAAATGCCGGCATCCGCTGATCCGCGCACATAGGAATGCTCGATCAGGATATTGCTCGACTCCACCGGATAGAGCCCGTATGCGCCGTTATCCGATGTCAGATCACCCCGCCACTCCGCGCCGGCGTGATGGATGTGGATGCCGTCCACGCCAAGCAGTTTTATGGCGTTGTTATTAGCCTCGATCACCGTCAGATCGCGAATGGTGATATCGCTGGCGTTCTGTACATAGATGCCATCGCCACCCACTGAGCCGGAGAAATCCAGGGTAGTGCGCTCTCGTCCGTAGCCCCGCAAGGTCACGTTGTGCAGACCGCTGGTCACCCCATCCAGGGTCAGGGTGTCCTCGATCATGAAGTGCCCCTCGGGAAAGACAATGACATCCCCCGGTGATGCGGTGATGAAGGCCGTTTTCGCGCTTTCGGTCAGGTCGTTCGCGTCCAGCATGATCGCGCCCGGCGGAAACGACGGGCCGCTGGAGCTGCTGCTACTGCCGCCGCAGGCGACCAGCGAGGCGCTGGCGCTCAGCAATGCCACAGCAGCAAATCGCTGCCACGGGGCCGGGTGATGAAAGTCAGTCATGGGGCTCTCCTGTTATTTTTTTGCTCACGTGATGTGACTCATCCGATATTCGTAGCCCCTCCTGGAACAGACAATGGCACCACACGCCTGTCTTGGCGGGCGCCTGTCGTGTGGTACCAAAGTGCCATTCGGGTGTAGGATTCCGGGAAAGGGCGTGAAGATTGAGTCAAAACCAGCAAAGGCACAGCCATGCACCTGACTAAACATCCGGCTCTGCTGGCCAGTGACCTGCGTTACTGGGTCAGCCACGGCCTGTCTCTCGCGGAGTTGGGCGCGGCGACGGGCGCATCAGTCTCTGACCTGACACAGGACAGCGAGCGTGCCGACGCCGCGCTGATCTATCGCCTGTACACCTATACCAGCAACCGGCTGCATGACCCGTGCATGGGGTTGCGGATCGGCCACCAAACACTGCTGAGCGACATAGCGCCACTGTTGCCTCTGATACATCACAGCCAGAACGGCTGGCAGATGCTGCATCACGCACGGCAATTCTGGCCGTTGCTCACCGAGGCCGATCGTCTGGAAGTGCTGGCACAAGGGGAAACCTGCCGCGTTCAGGTACACCCCGTGCTGGAAACACAGCAACATCCACAGCAGACCGAGGCAATGATCAACGGCATCCTGCGCCTGGGCGGCGTTCTGCTGGGTATTGATCGCGCCCCGGATGCCTGTCTTCGCCTTCGCCGCGCCCAACCCGCACAGCCCCATCTCTGGCGTGAGTTGAGCGGCGTGCCGGTACATTTCGGCTGCGAGGTGGACGAAATCTGCTTCAGCCGACATATTCTCGATCAGCCTAATCCGGCCAGCGAGTCAGCCGCCCTGGACCAGGCGCTGCTGCAGGCCCGACGCGAGCTGGGCATCCTGCGGCAGCGCTTCTTCAGTGATGACATTACCGTCCTGATCCGGGATCAGTTACCCCGTGGGAACATGGAGGGGGTCTCTGCCCAGCGGCAGATTGCCGAACTCATGCACATCAGCGTGCGCGGCCTGCAACGCCGGTTACAGGCACAGAACACCAGTTTCCGGCGCCTGGTGGACCAGGTGCGGGCACATCGGGCGAGAGAATTGATCAGTGAGGGGCTGCTGTCCCAGGAAGCGATCGCGCAGCAACTGGGTTACACCGAGACCGGCACCCTGTGCAAAGCCTTCCGCCGCTGGACCGGCATGACACCCGGCGAATACCGCGCGTCACACCCCTGGTCTCCGTGACGGGCCACGCCAGCACTGCTATCCCTTGCGACGCCCCGTGCCGCGCTGCGGAGGGGCCTGAAGCGGGTCTTCCGGCCACGGGTGTTTGGGGTAGCGACCACGCAAGTCCTTGCGCACCTGCACATAGCCTTGCCGCCAGAAGCCGGACAGATCCGTCGTGATGGCCACTGGCCGCCGTGCCGGTGACAGCAGATGCAGTACCACCGGCACCTGACCACAGGCCACCCGTGGCGTGTCCTGCGCACCGAACATCTCTTGCAGCTTGACCGCAAGCACCGGCTGCACGCCGGCTTCCGATGCAGCGCCCGCAGCGCAATAATCCAGCATGATCTCACTGCCACTGGGAACACGGACATGGGTCGGCGCCTCGCGGGCCAGTATCTGTCGGGCGGGATAATCCAGCAGCGCCTGCAGCGCCTCGGGCAACGGGAAATCGTCGAGTTGCCGCAACCGTGTCATGCCCTCGAGAAACGGTCCGGCCCAGCTGGGCAGCGCATCCCGCAGCGCTGCGTCAGAGACATCCGGCCAGTCTGTCGGCGCCAGCGCACGCAGCATCATCACCCGCGCCTGCCATTGCCGCAGCACCGGGCGCCAGGGCAGCGCATCAAGCCCCGCGTGACGGACGCCCTCCAGCATGGCCGCCTGTATGGCCTCCTGTATGCCCTCGGCGTCCGGGCGCGCCAGTGCACCATCACTCAGCAGCAACGCGCCAAGCCGTCGCTCCCTGCGGGCCACCACCTGCCCTGCCCGGCTGTCCCAGCTCACGCGGTCGGCTTCCTCGATCAACGTCTCGGCAAAGGCGTCCTCGATCTGGTCGCTACGCACCTCAGCCGCCAGAAACACACGTGCCTCGCGCGCATCGCCGTCCAGCTCCGCCGTCACCAGCCAGGGCGCTGTGGCCAGGGGGTCTTCTTCCGGTAGCGACGCACCGCGGCCGTTACTGAGCTGATATCGTGGCGCGTTCCCCGGACGCCGCCGGGCAATGCGATCAGGGTACGCCAGGGCCAGCAGCGCCCCCGTCTCGTCGTCGGCGTGGTGCGTTGCCTGCGCGCCCAGGCGCCGGGCCAGTTGCCGCGCCTGCTGCAGTCGCGAGCGCGACACGCCAGCCGGCACCGCGCTCGCAGGCGCACGCAACACCGCCAGGCGACGGTGCAGATCAACGCCCTGCTCCCGGGCCAACGGCCCGGCGAACAAATCCCGATCGGACAGCAAGGCGGCCAGCTCTGCTGCCAGCGGCCCCTGGCCCCGCGCACGTCCGCACAACAGCATGTGTGCCAGGCGCACCGGCAAGGCCTCGCGCTGCATGGCCTTGCCGTGTGCGGTGATACAACCGCTGCCGTCAAGCGCGCCAAGCTGTTGCAGCAAAGACCGGGCGCGCTCGAAGGCCGCCGGGGGCGGTATATCAAGCCAGGTCAGTGTGCTCGGGTCGTGACAGCCCCAGGCCGCCAGCTCCAGCACCAGATCAGACAAGTCCGCGTGCTGTATCTCTGCCGACGAAAACGCTGACAACCGTTCGGACTCCGCCCACAAGCGCACACAATGACCGGGCGCCAGCCGCCCGGCACGGCCGCTACGCTGCGTGGCGGATGCGGCCGATACGCGCTCGGTGATCAGCCGGGTCATGGCACTGCCGGGATCGTAGTGCGGGCGTCGTGACCAGCCGCAGTCCACCACCGTACGCACGCCCTCGATGGTCAGTGAGGTTTCGGCGATGGCCGTGGAGAGCACCAGTTTGCGCTGGCCTGCCGGTGCCGGTGCAATAGCGGCGTCCTGCGCTGCCGGGCTCAAGTCCCCCGCCAGTGCAGCGATCTGGACGTCCTGCGGCAGCATACCGTTGAGGCGGCGCTGCAAACCGTGCATTTCCGCTGCACCCGGCAGAAACACAAGCACTGAACCACAATCGCCAGCCAGCAGTTGCCGGATTTCCTGTGCGGCATGATCCAGCCAGGGCGTGCGCCCCGGAGGGCGATACGTTATCGATACCGGAAACATGCGCCCGGCGCTGCTGACTACCGGCGCCTGATCCAGCAAGGCAGAGAGCCGCTCACCGTCCAGCGTCGCCGACATCACCAGCACGCGCAGATCAGGCCGCAGCACCTGTTGGCTTTCCCGCACCAGCGCCAGACCGAGATCCGCTTGCAAGGAGCGCTCGTGAAACTCGTCAAATATCACAATGCCATACCCGCTCAACTGCGGGTCCTGTTGCAGCAATCGCGTCAGAATGCCTTCGGTGACCACCTCTATACGCGTCGTTGCGCCGATGCGCGTGTCATGCCGGGTCCGGTAACCGACCGTCTGCCCCGGTTGCTCGCCGCGCAGACGCGCCATATAGGTCGCCGCGCTGCGTGCGGCCATGCGGCGCGGTTCGAGCATCAGGATGCGTTGCCCGGCCAGCCACGATTCATCAGCCAGTGCCAGCGGCACACGCGTGGTCTTGCCCGCGCCTGGTGGCGCTTGCAACACCACCGTCGGTGACCTGCTCAAGGCAGCAAGCAGGTCGGGCAGCGCCTCATCAATGGGCAAATTGTCGGCCGGAAAGGAAGGCAGCGCTGTATCTCCTGCAATACTCAAACGGGTGTGAAGTCAAGAATGTGAAGAGCTGGCGAGTTTAACCGGGTGATCTGGCGGGGGAAACACAGAGCATGCGATACTCGCGCCCCCTGATGTGGAGACGACCATGTTCAAGACCAACCAGTATTTTGATGGCCAGGTGGCCTCAATCGCTTTCCAGACCGAGACCCTGCCCGCAACCGTCGGCGTTATGGCCCCGGGGGAGTACGAGTTCGGCACCAGCCAGCACGAGATCATGAAAGTCATCAGTGGCGCACTGACCGTCAAGCTGCCGGGCGCCGAAACGTGGCAGACCTTTGCCGCCGATGACACATTTGAAGTGCCTGCCAATGCCAGCTTCCAGCTGAAAGTGGCAGTGGATACCGCCTATCTTTGTCTGTACCGCTAACGTTGCCTGTACCGCTGAGCCAGATCGTCAGAGGCGCGCTTGCCGCGCCTTTGACGACGACTGCCTGTGGCAGTGCTATTGCTCAGTAGCGTGACATACCGAATACGGGCTCGTCAGAACCCGCTTCCAGCAGATTATCCAGGCGACGCACTTCTTCTGGAGTGAGCACACCGGCTTCGTAATACAGCGTCAGCGAGCTCATCAGGAACTGATAACGGGCGCCGGAAAAATTGCGGCGCGCATCCGCCAGCCGCGCTTCGGCATCCAGCAGGTCAAGAATGGTCCGCGTCCCCGCTTCGTAGCCGTTACGGGTCGCTTCCAGTGCCGCAGCCGCAGACTCCTGACCACGTTGCAATGCGTCGACTTCCAGCAAATCCGCCTGCACGCCCCGAAACAGTTGTCTGATCCGCCGGTCAGTTTCCAGATTCAGCCGCGCCAGCTCTGCCCGGCTCGCTTCCAGCCGAAAAGCGGCCTCGCGGCTGCGCGCCGTATTGGCGCCGCCCTGGTAGAGCGGCACCTGAAGCTCGAGACCGATACGGGCTTCACGCCGCTCCATGCCATCCGAAAAGTCGCGGGTATCCATATAGTCATAGCCGGCCACCGCATCCAGCGTCGGTGTGTAGGCTGAGCGCCGTGCTGCCGCCTCTGCCTGAGCGGTGACAACCCCTTCCCGGGCCTGCATCAACACCAGGCTGTGCCGTCGAGACGTTTCAAGCCAGTCATCGACGCTTGCTGGCGTAACCGGCGGCAGAACCGTGTCCCGACCCAGTCTCGGCAACGGTGCATAACCATTGTTGGTGATCTCGTCGAGGGCGTCCTGAGCGGACTCCAGTGCCGCCTCTGCCCGGATCGTCCCGGCCCGGGCCAGATCCGAGCGAGCACGGGCTTCCTGTAGTTCCGTCTGAGCCACAACACCGGCTTCTGCGCGATTGCGGGTATCTTCCAGTGCCTTGTCCAGGGCGTCCTGCTCCAGCTGCGCCAGCTCCAGCCCGTCGCGGGCTTCCAGCACAGCGAAATAACGTTCGGCTACACGCAGTATCAATCGCTGAATACGGTCTTCGCGACCAATATCCGCAATCCGGTCCAGCGCCCCCGCCTGTTCGCCCCGCGCGCCCCAGTCCCGCCGATACAACGGTTGGCGCAGCTCGATACCGGCGCTGTAGACATTGCCTTCGTCCTCGCCGCCGGGAAACACATTGCTTTCCACTTCTGCTCGCCCACGGGCCGCACTGCCAAAGGCATTCAGGGAGGGTTTCAGGGTACCGCTGACCTGGCGGCCCAACTGACGATCCGCCTCGTAGATTGCCAGTGATTGAGGAATCGCCGGGTCGAACTCTGTCGCCAGATCAAACGCCTCTGACAGCCCCATGGCCCCGGCGCTGCCGCACCAGCCGAGCAGACCGGCCAGCAAAAAAGTTGCCCCCCGCATAATACCTCCGGGATGTTTGGATTATCTGGAAAGCGCAACAGCATGCCAGCCAGTCGGCCCGGGCAGAAGGTAACAAAAAGGGATTAAATGACTACCCTTGCAGCGGCATGGTCCAGAGAGCGCTATCCAGAGAGAGCACTACCCGGAGAGAGCGCTGCGCCGCAAGCGCCACCGCAATGCGCGCCGCAGACGCCGCAGGCGTTGCAAGGCTTGTGCGTCCGCGTGCTCCGCGTAGGCTGCCTGCTCATATTGCGACACCCAGGCGCGTATTGCGTCAGCAGCGGCAGGGCAAGCGCGCGCCACCGTCTCCGATACGGCACGGGGCGGCAGGCCCTCAGAGACCGCAATATTGCTGCGCAGCAACTGTTTGCGCAGGGCACGATACTCGCGCTGCAGCGGCGAACGCGGCGGTCCGCGCCGACGCAACAGCACCCACAGGGCCACTGGCAACAGGATGGCAACCGTTCCGATCAGCAATACCAGGCCGATACGCAGCGGCGATACGTCCTTGAGCCAGCGTTCCAGAAAGGCCATCTGACTGCTCTCGTCGTAACCCAGCACCCACTTCTGCCAACTGAACTGCAGATAATCGATGCTGTTGCGCAGACGTGCCAGCAACGGATTGCGACTGAACGCCGCACCGCTGAGCAGATTCTGCAGTGCGCCCATCTCACGACCGAGAAAGCGATCCATGCCTCGCTCGATGCGCTCCGGCGCCACCGCGCCCGTCGGGTCGAATTCCACCCACCCCTGACCATCAATCCATATCTCTGCCCAGGCGTGCGCATGATACTGATGGACGCGCAGATGATTGCCGACCGGGTTCAGTTCGCCCCCCTGATACCCCGCAACAATGCGCGCCGGCACACCGGCTGCGCGCATCATGAAGGCGAAGGCCGACGCGTAATGCTCACAGAACCCGCGCCGTGTATCGAACAGGAATTCATCCACTGTATTGCCGCCCAGCAAAGGCGGCTCCAGGGTGTAGTAGAAAGGCTCCTGACGAAAATGCGCGAGCACCCGCAACGCATAGGCCTCGACATCCCCGCCCTCTGCATCAAACAGACGTTGCGCCAATTGACGACTGCGCGGGTTGCCCAGCTCCGGCAAGGCAAGATTGAAGTCACGCTCCCAGTCCGGCAGCCCCACTGCTGCCGTCAACAGTGGATAGCTCTCTACGCTGTAGGCAAACCGCTGTTCAATGTCGCCTTCCTTGACCAGACGAAAGTCCCGGACCTGCCCGATACCACGCGCCGGCCCCCGGACGAACGGCACCGCCAACGTATAGAGCCAGGGGCGACGGCTCGCCTCCTGCACCACGCGATAGCGATATACCGGCGCAGCATCGGTATCAGCCATCGCGGCATGTTGCGCCTGCAATTGCTCGTGCCAGGGCGCCGTGCCCTGACCGGGAAAAATCACCAGATCCGGACGCGGCAAACCGCCTGGCGAGGCCTGGCTCCAGCGGCGTCCATCGAACAGCGAGTAGGTCATACCACGCCAGTAGCGCTCCGCTGGTGAGGGCACCGCCCCCTCGAACTCGACACGAAATGCCAGTTCAGTTGACTCGGTGAGGCGACTCACCTCCCCCGGCGCCATGGAGTCGCTCATGCCGGTGCGCGCGCCCTCGCTCTGGAATTCCAGTGCCCAGAGCGGCGCGATGCGCGGCACCAGCACGAACAGCAACACCATCAACGGCAACGCCTGCAGCAGCATGACCGAGGCCAGACGCAAATGCGTGCGGGAACGAGCCCCGGTTTCGGGGCGATTGATGCCGACCAGCGAAGCAGTCAGCAATACCATGACGACGAAGACGTATAACGCGGCCAACGGGCTCTGATAGAAAAGAAAGGTTGTTGCCAGCACGAAATAGCCCAGCACCAGCAGGACGTACGCATCACGTAGTCGGAACATCTCGAGTGTTTTCAAGCCGAACGCCGCGATCAACAGGCAAGTGCCTGCCTCGGGGCCCAGGACTGTGCCATGCGTATACAGGGTGCCCAGCACCACACCGGCCAACAACACCACGCGAACCATACGACCGGGCATGGCAAGTCGCCCCCGCTGAATCAGCACCCGCGCCAGCAACAGCAGGGGCAACAGAATGCGTAGCCACGGTGGCCCCAGCAGCAAATGCGGTGCTGCAGCCAGCAATGCGCCGCCAACCAGTAGCAGAAACGCATGTTGAGGGACCTGATACACCCGCATCAGTGCTCTCCCCCCTGAATGTTCTCACCGTAAAGACCGAGCATATCCAGCGCGCGACGACGCTGGTCCGCCCCCAATGCCGGCGGCAATTCAGTCCCCGGAAGGCGCAAACCATACCGTTGCTGGCGCTGCTCCAGCGCCAGCACCCACCAGGCAAGACGCCCCAGGCGGGTTTCCGTATCCATGGCGGGTAACAATGACCAATCGAGCCACAACCAACCTTCAGCGGGGTCCGCAAAGTGCTTGCTGTGCAGCCCGCGCCCGGCGGCATAGGCCTTCCAGTCCACCTGCCGCGGCGAGTCACCCTCCTGGTAGCTGCGCAATCCCTGGAAGTCATCACTGCCTCGCTGACGACCCGCGTATTGCCCCTGCAGTTGCTCGCCACCACCGGCAGGACACTCCTCACTGGCCAGCGGACGTGGCCAACCCAGGCAAGCCTGATCCATGTCCAACAGGCTCCACGCACGCAACAGGCCAAGAGGGTAACGACTTTCGATACGCACCCGCCCCGCCCGGTTGTAGCCACGGCGGCGCAACGGCACGCTGAGCCAGACGTTTTTTTCCTCTCCGGGCGACACCGAAACTTCTTCCGGCGCTGCCCCGGGATAGGCCAGCCAGAGGCCGGTGTGTGCCTGCTGATCGCCGGCATGCAGGACCAGCTCCAGCGCCCCGTCAGTACCGGCGAAGCCCGGCGCCATGCGCCCGGCGCGCAACACCAGCCCGGAAAGATTACGAAACGTATGCAGGATGGCGATCATGAACAGGCTGGTCATCAGGAATGACAGGGCCATGATCAGGTTGTTTTCATAATTGATGCCGCCGAGAAACAGGCTCCCGGCAATCACCATGAAGAACACACCATACCCGGTGGGGAGAATAAAAATCCGGCGTTGCGTCAATTGCTGCTGCCGCGCTGCCGGCATGCGGCGATCCAGCCAGCGCCGGTACAGACTGCGCATCCCGGCGGTGGCCATCAGCGCACCACCGGTACAGCCTCCAGCAGGCGGCTGGCGGCGCCACCTGCCGTGCCGCCCGAAGCAGACTGCAGACGGTGCTCACATACCGGCTTCAGCACAGCCTGAATATCCTCCGGGATGACATACTTGCGTTTGTCCAGCAACGCCCAGGCACGCGCTGCGCGTAACACACCCAGCCCGGCACGCGGTGACAGCCCGGCGGTAAACCATCCACAACCACGGCTGTGTTCCAGCAGGCGCTGCAGGTAGTCGAGCAGGTCCTCGGAGGCATGCACCTGTTCCACCTCGGCCATCAACGCCATCAGCTCTGCCACGGTCAGTGCGGGGCTCATATCCAGCGCGCGCTCGCGCAGATCACCCGCTCGCAGCAGGGACATTTCAGCCTCCGGGGCCGGGTAGCCGAGGCTGATGCGCATCAGAAAACGGTCGAGCTGGGATTCCGGCAGCGGGAAGGTGCCACCCTGATCCAGAGGATTTTGCGTAGCCACAACAAAGAACGGCTGTGGCAGCGGACGGCTTTCGCCATCCTGCGTCACCTGCCGCTCCTCCATGGCTTCAAGCAACGCGCTCTGGGTCTTCGGTGTCGCACGGTTGATCTCGTCAGCCAGCAGCAACTGGGTAAAGACTGGCCCTTTGCGCAACTCGAAACGGCGACTGTCCGGATCAAATACCGAGACACCAAGAATGTCAGCCGGCAGCATGTCACTGGTGAACTGGACGCGCTGATAATCCAGCGAGAAGATCCGCGACAACGCATGAGCCAACGTGGTCTTGCCCATACCGGGGAGATCTTCGATCAGCAAGTGCCCCCGGGCCAGCATGCAGGCTACCGCCAGCCGTATCTGTTCATCTTTGCCCAGTACGACCTTGCCGACACGCTCCAGCGCGTCATGAAGCTTTTGCATCAGAATCCCCAGGTATCAGATCAGCATTGGCCCGGCGTATACCCCAGCGCTGCGATGCCGCGCGCCATATCCGCTTTCAGGTCAGCAATGCCCTCCAGCCCCACGGCCACACGAATCAGATTCTCGCGAATGCCGGAGCGCTGCTTTTCCTCATCACTGACACGGCCATGGGTGGTCGATGCCGGGTGTGTAATGGTTGTTTTCACGTCCCCCAGGTTGGCGGTGATCGACACCAGTCGGGTGGCGTCGATAAAGCGCCAGGCCGCCTGACGATCCCGCTTGCCGTCACTGTCTTCCACCTCGAACGACAAGACACCGCCAAAGCCTGATTGCTGGCGCTTGGCCAGTTCATGATGCGGATGTGACGTGAGGCCAGCGTAATGAACCCGCGCCATGCCCGGTTGCGCCGACAGCCACTCCGCCAACGCCTGGGCATTGCGCGAGTGTGCCTGCATACGCAGGGACAGGGTTTCCAGCCCCTTGAGGAAGACCCAGGCATTGAACGGGCTCAGGGTGGCGCCACAGGTCCGCAGGAAGCCCAGCACTTCTGTCATCGGCTCCGCCGGACCAATCACCGCCCCGCCCAGGCAACGCCCCTGCCCGTCCAGGTACTTGGTGGCGCTGTGAATAATGAAATCCGCGCCCATATCCAGCGGCCGTTGCAGCGCCGGGGTGCAGAAGCAGTTGTCCACGATAAGTTGCGCACCGTGTTCATGCGCCAGATCGGCGAGCGCGCGAATATCCCCCACTTCCGCCAAGGGGTTGGAGGGCGTTTCCAGATAGAGAAAGCGCGTCTCGGGCCGTATCGCCGCACGCCAGGCATCCAGATCCGCCAGGTCCACCAGGGTTGTCTCGATACCGAATTTCTTCAGGTATTTGTCATAGACCACGTTGGTCGTGCCAAACACACCCCGGGAGCTGACGATGTGATCGCCCGGATTCAGCAGCGACATGAAGACCGCCGTGATGGCAGCCATGCCGGACGCAAACGCCACACAGCGCTCACCGCCTTCCATCGCCGCCAGACGCTGCTCGAAAGACCTGACTGTCGGATTGGTAAAACGGGAGTAGACGTTGCCCGGTTCTTCGCCGGAGAAACGGGCCGCAGCCTGTGCCGCTGACTCATAGACAAAGCTGGACGTCAGGAACAGTGCTTCGGAGTGGGACATTTCGTCCGTGCGCAACTCAGCGGCCCGGATGGCCAGGGTGTCGAGACTCAGATCATCCGGCAATTGCCGCTCTGCCATGGGGTGCTTCCTGTGTCATTTTTGTTTGGGACTACTGTCGATCCAGCCTACTCGGCGTTGTGCAGATCAATGGCACCGTTCTCGGCCAGCGCCGCAGAGCGCTCCTGATCGCGTTCACGTTTGGACGTATCGTTGCGCAGTTGCTCAAGATAATCCAGATAATCCCGGTTGATATTACCGGCCAGGTAATTACCGTCAAACACCGAACACTCGAAATGCTCTATGTCACTATTACCTTCCCGGCAGGCTTCGATCAGATCTTCCAGATCCTGATAGATCAGACGATCTGCGCCAATCAGTTCGCAGATTTCCTCTACGCTACGCCCATGGGCAATCAGCTCCCCGGCGGCCGGCATATCGATGCCATACACATTGGGAAACTGGACCGGCGGCGCAGCAGAGGCGAAATACACCTTTCTGGCACCCGCTTCCCGGGCCATCTGAATGATCTCGTTACAGGTCGTGCCACGCACAATGGAATCATCCACCAGCAACACATTCTTGCCGCTGAACTCCAGCTCGATGGCATTGAGCTTCTGGCGCACGGATTTCTTGCGCTGCTGCTGGCCGGGCATGATGAAGGTCCGCCCGATATAGCGGTTCTTGATAAAGCCTTCGCGGTATTTTACTTCCAGCGTATTGGCCAGCTGCAGCGCCGAAGTACGACTGGTATCCGGGATCGGGATGACGACATCGATGTCATGATCCGGCCATACCCGCAGTATCTTTTCCGCCAGCTTGTCGCCCATGCGCAGGCGTGCCTTGTAGACGGAAATATCGTCGATAATCGAATCCGGACGCGCCAGATAAACCTGCTCGAAAATACACGGCGAGAGCTGCGCATTATCAGCACAAAGCTGGGTGTGCAGCTGACCATCAGCGGTGATGTAGATCGCTTCGCCGGGGGCGAGATCCCGCTCCAGATGAAAGCCCAATGCAGACAACGCAACACTCTCGGAGGCGACCATATATTCGACGCCACGGCTGGTTTCACGCTTGCCGTAGCAGACCGGGCGCACACCATAGGGGTCGCGGAACGCCAGAATGCCGTAACCGGTGATCATTGCCACCACCGCATACGCGCCTTCAACACGCTCATGCACACGCCGCACGGCACTGAAGATGTCCTCCGGCCCCGGCATCAGCTTGCCGAGTTGCTGCAATTCGTGGGCAAACACATTCAGCAGCACTTCGGAATCCGAGGTGGTATTGATGTGGCGCAGATCAGCGCGAAAGATGTCTTCCGCCAGCGCCTGGGAATTGGTCAGGTTGCCGTTGTGCGCCAGTGTGATGCCATAGGGCGAGTTGACGTAGAACGGTTGCGCTTCCGCCGAGCTGGAGGAACCCGCCGTGGGGTAGCGCACATGGCCAATGCCCATGTTACCCACCAGACGGCGCATGTGCCGGTTACGGAACACATCGCGCACCATGCCATTGTCCTTGCGCAGGAACAGGCGGTCACCATCACAGGTGACAATACCCGCGGCATCCTGGCCACGATGCTGCAGAACGGTCAGCGCATCATAGATGCTCTGATTCACGTTCGAGTGCCCGACAATGCCCACAATCCCGCACATGCTCGGTTCCCCTAGCCAATATTCATCAGAAACGCGACAAACTCTTCAGCAAGCTGTCGCGACCAGTCTTCCATCATCGCAAACTGAGGCACCAGCATCGACTGCTGCCACCAGGCATCTTCCACAAACATCGGTCCGGCCAGCGCTACCAGCACAATCACCACCACCATGCCGCGGACGGCACCGAATACCATTCCGAACAACCGGTCCGTCCCGCTGAGCCCGGTCACGCGTACCAGCTCACCCAGCAGGTGGTTGATCAACGCCCCGACGATCAGGGTGGCGGCGAACAGGCTGCCAAATGCCACCGCCATGCGCACACTCGGCGTGTCAATGGAGGACTCCAGCATGACCTCCAGACCGGGACCGAACAATCGGGCAACAACAAAAGCGGCCACCCAGGTGACCAGGGAGAAGGCTTCGCGCATGAACCCGCGTCGCACACTGATCAGCGCCGACACGGCTATAATGAAGAGGATCACGCCGTCTGCCAGGTTCATATCCGCACCACATGATGAGGACGCGAATGGTAGCAGAGGCGCAGGCCCTTGCCCACGCCGACGCGATGATTTTGCACACCACAGACACGTATCAGGGCCCTACTGATACCACCAGCCCCTGCAGCGCGAAGTTCTCGTCCGCCGCGACGCGCTCACGTAAATCACGTGCCCGATCACGGTCCAGCTCCGGCCCCAGATAGACACGGTGCAAGGTCTGCCCGGGTTGTTCGAAGCGGCGAGTGAAGGCCCGATAACCGGCATCACGCAAGCGCTGGGCAAGACTCTCGGCGCCGTCGACACGGCTGAAGCTGCCGACCTGTACCGCCCAGCCTGAAAGCTGTGCAGCCGGTGGCGCGGTCGGCGGCGCCTCGTCGGCCACATCAGGGGCCGGCTCGGCTGGCTCCTGCTCGGGGATACCCACCGGTGATTCAGCGGCCTCTGCCGTGCGACGCACGGTGTCCCGCTCATCGCTGATACGCGCATCGGACTCGGCCACCTCGGCATCACTGACCACCGGCTCGATCGCCATGGCCGGCGACTCCGGCGCAGGGGGCAGGCTCAGATCCAGCGCCACGCGCACCTCTTCCGGGCTGCGCAACAGAAACGGCGTGACAATTGCCGCCAGCAGCAACAACAGGATGACGCCGACAATACGCTGGGTTACCTGCCTGTTCATATCCGCATCTCCGTCATCCCTGGCCTGGCATACTGTCAATCACGGGCTGTGCCGCGGCAACGGTGAAAAACGAGCCGAACACCAGTACCCGGTCACCGGGGAGCGCCGCCTCTGCTGCGGCCTGCACGGCCGCCTCTACTGTCGCGTACACATCAGACACTGCTGCATCGCCCAATGCCGATTGCAGGTGCTCGCCCTGCCCGCCTCTTGGCGGCGGCAGATCGGCCAGAAACCAGCGTGTGACCTGATCCCGAAAAGGCAGCAGTGCTTGCGGACGCTTGTCGGCCAGCATGGCACAGACTGCCAGAGTACTGCTCCCGGGCCGCGCCGGGGGCAAACGGCCCAGAAAGCGGGTCATGGCCTCCTGATTGTGACCGACATCCAGATACCAGTCGATGCCGTTGCACCGCAGATGCTGACAACGCCCGGGCAGACGGAGTTCACCCGCCACACGTTGAATCATCGGTTCAGGGGGCAGCATATCCAGCACCGCCAACGCCTGTGTGGCCGTCGCCAGGTTATCCGCCCCCAACCACACCGGCGGCGTTGCCAGGCGGCGTACCTGACCAGCCTGCTGCCACCATATCTCTGCGCCAGCCGCCTCACGCGCCAACGACTGGTCTGTGGCCAGGCCGGTTTCCCGACTGCCGAACACTTGCCCTGCACGCAGCAGCGGCACCTGATCAGCGGCCGCCAGTTCGGCCACCACCGCAGGCATGTCTTCCTCGCCATAAAGAAGCGGCACGCCCGGACGACGAATCCCGGCCTTTTCGGTGGCAATCGCCTCGCGGGTATCCCCCAGCCAATCCATGTGATCCAGCCCGACAGAAGTGATCACCGCCACCGTCGGGTCCACCAGATTGACCGCATCCAGACGACCGCCAAGACCGACCTCCAGAATCAGCAGATCAGGCTCGGCGGCACGAAACAGCCACAGGGCCGCCAACGTCGAAAACTCGAAGTAGGTCAAGGGGGTCTCTCCCCTCGCCTGTTCGACCACCGCAAATGCCTCGCATAGCGACGCATCATCCGCCGGCTGCCCGGCAATCTGGACACGCTCATTGAAGCGCAGGATATGCGGCGAGGTATAAACCCCGGTGCGATAACCGGCGGCCGACGCCAGCGCATGCAGTAACGCGACGGTCGACCCCTTGCCATTGGTGCCGGCAACAGTCACCACAGGGCCAGTCCACGGCAGCAGAGAAAGACGCATCGCGACCTCTCTGATACGGGGCAGACCCATATCGATTTCGCGGCTGTGGAGAGATTCGATGTGCGCCAGCCAGGCAGGCAGGTCGCGGGGGGAGGCAGAGCCGGTTCTATCAGCACCAGTCATGTCAGAGCAGTCATATTGGAAACGGCCGGGGGAATCGGCAAACACCCCGGCCCTTTAATCGGGGCATGAAATTGGACCGGGGCATAACACAGGGCCGGGGCATGAAATCAGGCCGCTGGTTCAGCTGCCGGTGCGTGCATCATGCTGGCCAGCAGCCGGTGCAGGGTGTCACGCATTTCATGGCGATGCACGATCATGTCGATTGCGCCGTGATCAAGCAGGAACTCACTGCGCTGGAAGCCTTCCGGCAACTTCTGGCGCACCGTCTGCTCGATGACGCGCGGCCCGGCAAAACCGATCAGGGCATTGGGTTCGGCAATATTGACGTCGCCCAGCATCGCCAGGGACGCCGAAACACCGCCGTAGACCGGATCAGTCAGCACCGAGATAAACGGCAGTCCCGCCTCACGCATGCGCTGCAATGCGGCGCTGGTCTTCGCCATCTGCATCAGTGAGAACAGCGCTTCCTGCATGCGCGCTCCACCGCTGGCAGCAAAACATACCAAGGGAATATTGCGCTCCAGACAGACGTCCACGGCACGCACAAAGCGCGCGCCGACGACGGAGCCCATGGAGCCCCCCATAAAGCGGAATTCAAAGGCGCAGGCCACCACGGGCAGTGTTTTCAATCTGCCGCGCATGACGATCAAGGCGTCTCCCTCGCCGGTTTCTTTCTGTGCCGCAACAAGGCGATCCTTGTACTTCTTGGAATCGCGGAACTTGAGCCGGTCTACCGGCATCAGTTCGGCACCGATTTCAGCCTGGGGGCCCTCATCGAGAAACAGCTTCAACCGCTTTCGCGCACTGACTCGCATGTGATGGCCACATTTCGGACACACCTCAAGGTTGCGCTCAAGCTCCGGCCGATACAAGACCCCGTCACAGCGCGGGCACTTGCGCCACAGCCCCTCGGGCACGCTGGCCCTGCGGTCTTCGCCGGTGCGCCGTATCGCGGGAAGGATCTTCTCCAGCCAGTTGTTTGTACTCATGTATTACTCGCTCTCATCCATCGCGGCACGCATCTCTGCCAGCAGTTGCGATACCCGTGCCGGAATCTTTTCCGGCTCATCGGCATGGTCCGCAATACGCTGTACCAGCGCACTGCCCACCACGACACCATCCGCAACACGGGAGATAGCCCGGGCGGAAGCAGCGTCCTTGATACCAAAGCCGACCCCGATGGGCAATTTTGCATGTTTGCGAATTGTTTCGACCTTGGCCGCCACTTCATCCACATTCAGGGCGCCGGAGCCGGTAACGCCTTTCAGCGACACGTAATACAGGTAACCGGTGCCGGCTGCCGCGATGATCTGCATGCGCGCTTCGGTGGTGGTCGGCGCCAATAGAAAGACCCGATCCAGCCCATGCTGATCAAACAGCGGCGCGACGCTCTCGGCCTCTTCCGGTGGCAGGTCCACCAGCAGAACGCCGTCAACGCCGGCCTTGGCGGCACGCTCGGCAAACACCTCGTAGCCCATGGCTTCGACAGGATTGAGATACCCCATCAGGACGACCGGTGTCATGTCGTTGTCACGGCGGAATTCGCTGACCATCTCGAGCACGCGCATCAGGGTCGTGCCCCCGGCCAGGGAGCGTTCGCAGGCCAGCTGGATGACCGGGCCATCGGCCATCGGGTCGGAAAACGGCATGCCCAGCTCGATCACGTCGACACCGGCTTCCACCATGGCGTGCATCAACGGCACGGTCACGGACGGTACCGGGTCCCCCGCCGTCACGAAGGGAATCAGTGCCTTGCGTCCCTGCGCTGCCAGCGTTGCAAAACATGTTGCTATGCGACTCACCTGTTACTCCTCACGATGCGTGTTTCGGGCCTTCCATTGCGGCGACAGTATGAATGTCCTTATCGCCACGGCCAGACAGATTGATGATGATGTGCTGATCACGGGACATGGTTTTCGCCAGCTTGCCCGCGTAGGCCACGGCGTGGGCCGTTTCCAGTGCCGGCATGATGCCCTCGGTGCGCGTCAGTTCGTGGAAGGCGACCAGCACCTCCTTGTCGGTGACTGACACGTACTGCACACGGCCCATGTCCTTGAGCCACGCATGTTCAGGCCCTACTCCGGGATAGTCCAGCCCCGCTGAAACCGAATGGGTCGGAATGATCTGCCCGTCCTGATCTTCCATCAGGTAAGTACGGTTGCCATGCAGCACCCCCGGACGCCCAGCAGCCAACGGTGCAGCATGGCGGCCGGTCTCGATACCGTCACCGCCCGCTTCCACGCCGTACATGGCCACGCCATCATCGTTCAGGAAGGGGTGGAACAGACCGATGGCGTTGGACCCGCCACCGACGCAGGCAATCAGCGCATCCGGCAGGCGGCCGTCGTGGCGGCTCATGAACTGCTCACGCGCTTCCAGACCGATGATGCGATGAAAATCCCGCACCAGCATCGGGTACGGATGCGGGCCCGCCACGGTGCCGATGATATAGAAGGTATCATCCACATTGGTGACCCAGTCACGCATGGCTTCGTTCATGGCGTCCTTGAGGGTGGCAGAGCCTGACGTCACCGGAATCACTTCTGCGCCAAGCAGGCGCATCCGGAAAACGTTGAGCTTCTGGCGCTCCACATCCTCAGCGCCCATGTACACCTGGCACTTCAGGCCCAGCCGCGCCGCAACGGTCGCCGTCGCCACGCCATGCTGGCCCGCGCCGGTTTCGGCAATCACCCGTGGCTTGCCCATGTGCTTGGCCAGCAACGCCTGGCCAATGGTGTTGTTCACCTTGTGGGAACCGGTGTGATTGAGATCTTCGCGCTTGAGCCAGATACGCGCCCCGCCGATCTTGTCACTCCAGCGCTCGGCCAGATACAGCGGCGACGGACGGCCCACGTAATCTGCCATGTCCTGATCGAAATCAGCCCGGAAGACAGGATCGTCGCGCAGCTTGAGATAGGTTTCCTCAAGTTCGCTCAATGCGGCCATCAGGGTTTCTGAAACAAATCGCCCGCCGTAGGCACCAAAGTGCCCGCGGGCATCGGGAAACGCTGCATAATCGGGACGTTCAGCCACCTTCTACTCCTCGCAGTTGAACCTGCTGAATAAATGCGTTCATGGCCCGGGCGGACTTGATCCCGCGCAATGCGTTACCTGACGCATCCCGGGCTTCAACACCGCCACTGACATCCACTGCCCAGGGTCTGACCTGGTCAATGGCCTGCGCCACGTTGTCCGGGGTCAGCCCCCCGGCCAGCACAACCGGCATGGACAACGCATCAGGAATACGCGCCCAGTCGAACACTTCACCCGTACCACCCGGCACACCGGGTACCCAGGCATCCAGCAGCAAGCCACGGGCGCCTGCATAGCGCTCCACGCAAGCCGCAACGTCCAGCCCGTCTCGCATCGCCAGAGCCTTGATCCACGGCCTGCCGAAGCTGCGGCAGTAGGCCGGGCTTTCATCGCCGTGGAACTGCAGCAAATCCAGTGGCACGTGGGACAAGACCGCCGCCACATCCGCCTCTGCGGCGTCTACAAACAGCCCCACCGTGGTGACAAAGGGGGGCAAGACGGCGCAGATCTGCGCCGCTTGCTCTGCGGTCACCGCTCGGGGACTAGGGGCGTAAAAGACGAGCCCGATGGCGTCCGCACCCGCACGCACCGCAGCCAATGCATCATCAGCACGGGTGATGCCACAAATCTTGACCCGGGTGCGAAACAAACACGATCTCCTGCCAGCTTGAAAAGCGGCTCAGGTAAGCTCGGACGAGCTCTGACAAGTCACGGAGTATAGCAAATTTTAATGATCAGCGCGTCAAACAGCGGCCTTCAGGATGACCAGGCTGACAGGTCATGCGGCAACCATTGCGGACCCAGCTGCTCCGCCGGCAGACCAAAGCTGCTGTCGTAATCCACGTTCACCAGATACAGCCCAAACGGCGGCGCTGTGACACCGCCCTGGCGCCGATCACGGGCGGCGAGCACCTGCCCGGCCCATTCCGGCTCGGCCTTGCCGGTACCGATGGCCATCAGCACGCCAACAATGTTACGCACCATGTGCATCAGGAAAGCGTTGGCCTCGGCCTCCAGCACCAGCAGGGGCCCCTGCTGATACAGCGCCAGGTGATGCAGGGTTTTCACCGGCGACTTCGCCTGACAGTGGATGCCGCGATAGGAGGTAAAATCATGGGTGCCCAGCAGCGCCGGCAACGCGGCGCGCATGCGCGCCACATCGAGCGGCCGATAGTTCCAGGTCAGTTGCCGGTTGTACAGGCCCGGCCGAATGGGATGGTTATAGATGACATAGCGATAGCGTCTGGCACGCGCACCGAAGCGAGCATGAAACGCCTCGCTTACCGGGCGCGCCCAGCGAATGGCAATATCTGCAGGCAGGTTGGTATTGGCGCCAAAGACCCAGCCACGCTCAGTGCGCTCTGCGCCGGTATCAAAATGGATGACCTGCCCCGTCGCATGGACGCCGGCGTCCGTGCGGCCGGCGCAGCTCACCGACACCGGATGATCCGCCACCTTGGCCAGTGCCGTCTCGACGGCCAGCTGCACCGAGGCAATGCCTTTCTGTTGTGTCTGCCAGCCATGATAGCGGCTGCCATCGTACTCAACACCCAGGGCAATACGCGTCATGACATATCCGGTCAGGGATCAACCCACCTGAGTGAGCAGCTCCCGCGCTTCCGATTGCTGCTGGTCATTGCCCTCGGAAACCACTTCATTAAGGATATCCCGCGCGCCTTCCGTATCACCCATATCGATGTAGGCACGGGCCAGATCCAGCTTGGTCGCGTTCTCGTCCGTCTCGCCCAGGAAGTCGAAATCGTCGTCATCGCCGAGACCCGCATCCTCCGGCAGGCTCGCAGCCACCGCAGGCGGGGCCGGGGCTGGCGCCGGAGTCGGAGCGGGCTCTGCCTCGTTCGGCGCCTCGTCCAGTGACAGATCATCCAGAGAAAGGTCATCAAGGCCGGAATCATCCACCGCACTGTCGGTGAGCGCCAGGTCATTCAGATCCGCCTTGCTCGCAGCATCACTTTCGAAACCCGGGCTTTCGAAATCAGAACTCCCGAAATCAGAGCTCTCCTCCAGATCAGCGTCATCCAGCGTCAATTCAAGGTCATCGCTCTGGGGAGCACGGTTGCCAGGCTGCTTGCCGAGGTCCAGATCGTCCAGCGACAGATCAAGATCATCGACGTCCAGTGAGGCCGTGTCACTGTCGACACCCGAGAACTCGTCACTGACATCGTCCAGCTTCAGCTCACCAAAATCCATGTCCGCTTCGTCCAGCGTGCCCGCGTCGCCATCCAGCTCCAGCACCGACTCGGCCCCCAGGCTTGCCGAGACCTCGTCTTCAGACAGATCATCCACTTCATTCAGCGAATAGCGGTTATTAGCGACTGGCGCGCTGGTCGCCGGCCCGGCGGCTTGCTGCGTCTCAGGCTGTGCATCAGGCAACTCGAGATCGAAATCGCCCAGATCGTCCAGATTATTTTCGCCATCATCGAGAGACAATGTCTCAAGGTTCCTGCCGCCGTCACTGCCGTCATCGCCGAAATCCAGCGACAGAGCCTCTTCCTCGTCCGCTTCGTCGGCAACGGTCGGGGCACTCTGGCTAGTCGGCTCGGCGGTCAGATCCATCGCCAGGTCATCGAACGAGAGTTCATCATCATCCTGCGCCGCATCGGCGCCTTGCAGGCGCGAGCGTAGCGCTGTGATGTGCTGATCCAGGTCACGATCAAGGCCACTCAATTTGGTCGCTTCCTGCTCAAAAGCAGGTGCATCGTTGCTTTCTACCAGCACATCCAGCAGGCGTTTTTTCAGATCGATGCGGCGCGGCTCGGCATTGATTGCGCTGCGCAAATGACTCAGCGCCTGCGGGTACTGGCCGTACGCCATGAAAACGTCAACCTGCTCGGCCGGATCCTGGCCCGGCTGCTGCATCGGCGCCTCGTCGCCCATCGGTCCGTCGCGCCCCGATGCATCATCGTCGTCATCACTTAACGGCGGCAGGAAGTCATCGTCGTCACCGAAGGCATCGCCTTCCTCGTACTCTTCATATTCTTCATCATCCATGGCTGCGGCCTGCTGACGACGGCGCATTACCACGGCGAGCACGGCCAGCAATACCAGAAGACCCGCTGCAGCACCAAGCAGCAGCGGGTTACCCAGCAGGGAATCCATCAGTGACGGCTGTGCCGGCGCCGGAAGTATAGGCTCCGGCCGGGGCGGTGCCGTTTCAGGCTCAATCGCTGCAGGACCAGCAGGGGCCGCAGCGACGGCATCGTCGCTGCCATCCTCAGCAGCATCATCATCGCTGGCCACCGTTTCGTCCGCTGCCGCCTCATCCTGATCCCTTCCGGGCCCAGGCACTGGCGCCAGGAGGCTGTCATCCTCAATCTCGATGCCACGCTCCTCACGCAGCCGACGCAGCTCTTCCTGGAGGCGGGTGATCTGGTCATTGCGCAAACTCAGTATCTGCTCGCTGGTGTCCACCTGCCCTTCCAGGTCATTCAGGCGCTCTGCCAGCTCGCGGTTTTCACGACGCAGCTGGTCCAGATTTTCATCGCGAATCGCCAGTTCATTCTGGAGTGCTGCGCTATCGCCTTCGCGGGCCGAGCCTGCACCAGTGCCGGCCCCCGTGCCTGCAGACTCCGGCGCAACCAGACGCACCTGTCCCTGATCCGGCCGGGTCGTGGCGACACTCTCTTCTATCGTGCGCGGCGTGCCATCCAGCTGCTGCCGCCCGGGCACTGCGATACCGCGCGCCTGCAGCATTTCCCGCCACTGGCGGTTCTGCTCTGCCACGGAGGCCAATGCATCGCGGGTCGTGGTGGCACGGACTTCCTGTTCTGTGGGCAGGCGCAATACAGCGCCCTCCCGCACAAGATTGACGTTGTCATTGATAAAGGCATCGGGATTCATTTCCTGAATCACCACCATCATCTGCTGTACTGACACGCTGCTGGAGGGTCGGTTATCCCGGGCAATACGCCACATGGTGTCAGACGAGCGAACGGTATGGGTGCTGCGCGGACCGGTGTCCGTGGCTGCCGGCCGAGTCTGGCGCGGACGATCCGGCGTCGCGACACGAGCAGGCTCGCGGGGTGCATCTGCTGCCGGGCGAGATGGCGCGGCAGGGGCGGTATCTCGACGCGCGGGCGCGCTGGTCGCAGGAGCGGCCGGCGCATCCCGACGATCTGCTGCATAGCTGGGGGGATCAAGCAGCACGGTATAGTCACGGAGCATGCGCCCCGTAGGCCACAGATATTCCACCAGGAAATTGAGGTAGGGTTCACGCACCGGTTGCCGGGTGGTGATACGCACCACGCCGCTACCGTCGTCATTGATCGTGACGTCGAAGCGCAATTCGCTGTGCATGGACTGGCGATCAATACCGGCCATGGCAAAATCGCGGTCAGACGCCAAGCTGACCAGCAGCTGCTCTTCGTTCAGCCCACGTGTATCCCGCAGGGTGATTTCCATGTCCAGAGGCTGATTCAGATAGGAGTTGAGCGAGTAATCTCCCACCCCCAGCGCTGCTGCCATACCCGGCCACAAGAGTGCCAATGCGGTAAAGCCGATCCCAAGTCTTCGCAACATGGTTGAACCCTTTATTTATTATGCCTCCCACCGCAGACCGGCAGTTTCGCCTGCCTGACAGCCCCCGGAAGGGATTCATGACATACTGTGCCCAGCCTCAGGCCAGCTCAGACATTGTGCACTGGCGACCTGTACAAACCTAGAAACTGTGTCACATATTGCCAGTAAGTATCCATCACAGATGGTCTTTTATCAATAATTCGGCAATTTGTACACAGTTGAGCGCCGCCCCTTTACGCAGATTATCGGTGACCAGACACAGATTCAGTCCTTGCTCACGGGACAGATCTGCCCTCACCCGGCTGACCCATACCCCGTCGTGCCCCAGCGCGTCTCCGATCAGTGTTGCCCCTTCAGGGCGCTCAACGACCACCAGCCCCGGGGCAGACTCCAGCAGTGCCACCGCCTGCCCCGCGTCCAGCGGCTGGCCGGTTTCCAGCTGCACCACCAGAGATGTCCCGAAAAATACCGGCAATCTGAGGCATGTCGCGTTGATACGCAGCCCGGGCTCGCCCAGCAAGCGCATGGTTTCCAGCGCCAGTCTGACTTCCGAACGGGACGCGCCGCTCTCGAGCACCGCGCCAGTCTGCGGCAGCGCATTGAACGCAATCTGCTGATTGAACAGCTTCGGTTCAGGGCTCTGCCCGTTGAGCAGTCGGGCGGTCTGCGACGCAAGCTCGTCCACACCCGGTCGTCCGGCCTCGGAAACGGATTCACAGACGGTGACATTGATTTGCCCCAGCCCCACGGCATCCAGGAACGGCTTGAGTGCCATCGCCAACTGGATGCTACCGGGGGACGGGCTGGCAATGATGCCGCGCTCACGGAAATCCGTCAGCATCTCCGCATTCACCTCCGGCACTACCACCGGCACGCTCTGATCCGCCGCAAAAGCGCCGCTGACATCAATGACAATGGCGCCCGCTTCGGCCGCACGCTCGACATGCGCCTGGGCTACCGCCTCCGGCACCGCAAAGAACGCCAGCTGCACCGTGCTGAAATCAAACTCATCCAGCGCCTGGGTGCTGCGATGTCGGCCACGAAACGCCAGCCGCTTGCCGGCGGACTCCGCTGAGGCCAGCAGGGCAACTTCACCCACCGGCAAATCACTGGCGGCGAGCAGCTCCACCAGCATCTCCCCTACCAGGCCGGTGGCACCGGCGATGGCGATATCAAACTGACGACTCATGTTGTATCCCTGTTCTGGTGGGGTGCGGAGTTAGCCTTGGAGCAAGCAGCCATGTTGCATGCCGTTCAAGCAGGATGATGCTCGAGCAGGATACGCAGCATGCGCCGCAGCGGTTCGGCGGCGCCCCACAGCAGCTGATCACCGACGGTAAAGGCGTTGAGGTACTGTGGGCCCATGTTCAGTTTACGCAGGCGACCCACCGGTATCGTGAGTGTGCCGGTCACCGCTGTCGGCGTGAGATCACGCAAGGTGGCCTCTCGCTCGTTGGGCACCACTTTCACCCAGTCATTGGCCTTGCCAATCATGTCGCTCAACTCGTCCAGCGGCACGTCCTTGTTCAGCTTCAGCGTCAACGCCTGGCTATGGCAACGCATGGCGCCGATACGGACGCAGGTGCCATCCACCGGAACCGGGGCAGCAGTGCGACCGAGAATCTTGTTGGTTTCCGCCTGCGCTTTCCACTCTTCCTTGCTCTGCCCGTTATCCAGCTGCTTGTCGATCCAGGGCAGCAGGCTACCGGCCAGCGGGTGGCCGAAATTCTCCACGGGCAGATCGCCACGCATGGTGGCGGCAACTTGCGTGTCGATATCCAGGATGGCACTGCGAGGGTCGGCAAGCAGTGATGCAACATCCGCGTTGATCTTGCCCATCTGGGCGATCAGCTCACGCATGTTCTGCGCGCCTGCTCCGGACGCCGCCTGGTAGGTCTGGGCGCTCGCCCACTCCACCAGACCGGCGTTGAACAGACCGCCGAGGCCCATGAGCATCAGGCTGACAGTACAGTTGCCACCGATAAAATTACGCACGCCGGACTGCACACCTTCGTCGATAACCCGGCGATTGACCGGATCAAGCACGATAATGGCGTCATCTTTCATGCGCAGTGCCGAGGCCGCATCAATCCAGTAGCCCTTCCAGCCGGCTTCACGCAACGCCGGGAATACCTCGTTGGTGTAATCACCGCCCTGACAGGTCACGATCACATCCAGCGCCTTCAGCTCATCAATGCTGTGCGCGTCTTTCAACAGCGGGATGTCTTTACCGACATCCGGGCCGGGCTCGCCGGTCTGGGACGTGGAAAAGAACACTGGCTCTATATCAGCAAAATCGTTCTCGGTGCGCATGCGTTCCATGAGCACTGAGCCCACCATGCCGCGCCACCCTACAAATCCGACTCGTTTCATATCTTGCTCCCGTTGCGTTCAAGGAATTTTTTCGGGCAAAAGCGCTCAGGCAGAGAGCGCTGCAGCCACTGCATCACCCATTTCCGCGGTGCTTACCTTGCGGCAACCCTCAGTATGGATATCGGCAGTACGCAGGCCCTGCTCCAGCACCGTTTCCACCGCCGCCTCGATGGCCTGCGCCACATCACCGCGATCCAGGCTGTAGCGCAGCAGCATCGCCAGCGACAGAATCGTCGCCAGCGGGTTGGCAATACCCTGGCCGGCAATATCCGGTGCAGAACCATGACAAGGCTCATAAAGGCCCTTGCGCGCCTGGTCCAGCGACGCAGACGGCAGCATGCCAATCGACCCGGTCAACATTGCCGCTTGATCAGAGAGAATATCGCCAAACAGGTTACCGGTTACCAACACATCAAATTGCTTGGGCGCGCGTACCAGCTGCATGGCGGCATTGTCCACATACATATGTGACAGCTCGACTTCGGGATACTCTGCGGACAGCTCCGTCATGATCTCCTTCCACAGCTCGGTCACTTCCAGCACGTTGGCTTTATCGACGGAGCACAATCGCTTGCCCCGCGCCATGGCGAGATCAAACGCGACACGGCCGATACGTCGAATTTCGCTTTCGCTGTACACGTCCGTATTGAAGCCGACGCGCTCACCGTTCTCTTCGCGGATACCGCGTGGCTGGCCGAAATATATGCCGCCGGTCAGCTCACGCACAATCAGGATATCCAGGCCGCTGACCACTTCCGGCTTCAGGCTCGAGGCATCCGCCAACTGCGGGAACAGCAGCGCCGGCCGCAGGTTGGCGAACAGGCCCAGCGACGAACGCAGACGCAAAAGCCCCCGTTCCGGCCGCTTGTCTCGCTCGATCGTGTCCCACTTCGGGCCACCAATGGAGCCAAACAGAATGGCATCGGCGGCGCGTGCTTTTTCCAGTGAGACGTCCGGCAGCGGATCACCGTGCACATCATAGGCCGCCCCCCCTACCAGCGCTTCATCAGTGGCAATATCCAGGCCGAAACGCTGCTGGGCCACCTGCAACACCTTCACTGCTTCCGCGACTATTTCGGGCCCGATACCGTCGCCGGGCATGATCAGAATCTGCTTCGTCATATTTGGTTCCATTCTGTGGTTACGTCCTGCTGATTCGTCGCCCCGAGGCTATTCCACAAACACCCAGGGCTCTTTTTTCTGACGCGCGGCTTCATAGGCATGAATAGCATCCGCGTCCTGCAGCGTCAGTCCGATATCATCCAGACCGTTCAACAGGCAATGCTTGCGAAACGGGTCCACCTCGAATGCCGTACGCTCGCCGTTCGGGCGTTGTACATACTGCCCGGCCAGATCGACATTGAGGGTGTAACCCTCTGTCTGCTCGACCTCATCAAACAGGGCATCGATCACCGCTTCCGGCAGTACGATCGGCAGCACGCCATTCTTGAAGCAGTTATTGAAAAAGATATCCGCAAAACTCGGTGCGATGATTGCGCGGAAACCATAGTCAAGCAGCGCCCAGGGCGCATGCTCGCGGCTCGACCCGCAACCGAAGTTACGGCGAGTCAGCAGTATCTGCGCACCCTGATAGCGCGGCTGATTGAGCACAAAATCCGTGTTCAACGGCCGCTGGCTGTTGTCACGACCGGGCTGCCCTTCATCCAGATAACGCCACTCATCAAACAGGTTGGGTCCGAAACCCGTGCGCTTGATGGATTTCAGAAACTGCTTCGGAATAATCTGATCGGTATCCACATTGGCGCGATCAAGCGGCGCCACGAGACCGTCAAGCGTCGTGAACTTGTCCATTATCTCAGGCCTCCTCGGCAAAACGGCGGATATCGACAAAATGGCCGGCAACGGCAGCCGCCGCAGCCATGGCCGGGCTGACCAGATGCGTGCGCCCGCCATTACCCTGACGGCCCTCAAAATTGCGATTCGAGGTCGAGGCACAATGCTCCCCGGGCAACAGCCGGTCCGGGTTCATGGCCAGACACATGGAACAACCGGGTTCGCGCCATTCAAAGCCTGCGGCCAGAAAGATCTTGTCGAGCCCCTCTTCCTCGGCCTGCCGTTTGACCAGACCCGAGCCCGGCACCACCAGCACCTGTTTGACGGAATCCGACTTCTTCCGCCCGCGCGCCACCTCGGCCGCCGCACGCAGATCCTCGATACGGGAATTGGTACAGGACCCGATAAACACCCGGTCCACATGGATATCACTGATCTTCATACCCGGTGTCAGCCCCATGTACTCATAGGCCCGCACCATGCCAGAGCGTTTTACGGCATCGGTTTCACTGTCCGGGTCCGGCAAGGTGGCGCCCACCGGCAACACCATTTCCGGTGATGTGCCCCAGGACACCTGTGGTTGAATCTCCGCAGCATCAATCTCGACCAGCGTATCGAAAACCGCATCATCATCCGAACGCAGGGTGCGCCAGTAGGCAACGGCCTGGTCCCACTGCTCACCCGTGGGGGCAAACGGCCGACCTTCGCAATAGGCAATGGTCTTGTCGTCCACAGCGACCATGCCGGCGCGCGCACCCGCCTCAATGGACATGTTGCAGATCGTCATGCGCCCTTCCATGGACAAGGATTCGATGGCACTGCCCGCGAACTCCAGGGCATGCCCATTGCCGCCGGCGGTGCCGATCACGCCGATAATATGCAGCACGACATCCTTGGCGGTCACGCCGGGGCCCAGATCGCCCTCGACGCGCACCTGCATGTTCTTCATTTTCTTCGCCACGAGGCACTGCGTCGCCAGCACGTGTTCCACCTCGCTGGTGCCGATCCCGTGGGCGAGACAGCCGAGTGCGCCGTTGGTGGAGGTGTGCGAATCACCGCAGACCACGGTCATGCCGGGCAGCACGGCCCCCTGCTCCGGCGCCATGACATGCACGATGCCCTGACGCACATCGCCGATACCGAACTCACGGATACCAAAGCTGCGGGTATTGTCTTCCAGCGTCTGCACCTGAATCCGCGATGTATCGTCGACGATCTCCGATGCATTGCTGAACGGCGTGGTGGGCACGTTGTGGTCAAGGGTCGCGAAGTTGGCGCCGACACGCCAGGGCTGACGACCGGCCAGCCGCAGGCCCTCGAAGGCCTGAGGCGATGTCACCTCATGGATGATCTGACGATCGATATAGATCAGCGCCGACCCGTCATCACGCTCGGTGACAAGGTGCGCATCCCAGAGTTTGTCGTAAAGTGTCTTGCCTGCCATCTCTGACTCCCCGGCCCGCCATACGGGCATATCGTTACTGGAGTCAGCTTAGGGCCTTGCCATCCATAAATCCAATTCATATTATTTATCTTAGCGATTCCCAAATGGAATGAATAAAATGGACACCCACAGCCTGCAAGCCTTTCTGGCGGTCACGGACCAGGGCAGCTTTTCCGCTGCCGCCGAAGCCCTGTTTGTCACGCAGCCCGCCATCAGCAAGCGCATTGCCCTGCTGGAGCAGCAACTCGGCACGCGCTTGTTTGATCGCATCGGCAGGCAGGTACATCTCACTGAGGCCGGGCAGGCATTGTTGCCCCGGGCCCGCAATATCCTGCGGGACATGGAAGATACCAGCCGCGCCATCAGCAATCTGGCAGGACATGTCGGCGGCACGCTACGCATCGGCACCAGCCATCACATCGGGCTGCACCGGCTGCCGCCTGTACTGCGGGAATTCTCCCGCCGCTACCCGGAGGTGCAACTGGATATCCACTTCATTGACTCCGAAGAAGCCTGGGAGGGTGTGCTGCAAGGCGATCTGGAGCTGGGCGTCGTTACCCTGCCCCCGGCACCGGATCCCCGGGTGACCAGTGAGGTGATCTGGCAGGATCCATTGGTATTCATGGCCGCGCCGGAGCATCCGCTGGCGCAGGAGCGGCAAGTTACCCTGGCCATGTTGACCGGCTACAGCGCCATCTTGCCGTCACCGGTCACATTTACCCGTCGCATTGTCGAAAAGCTGTTCGACGACCATGCGCTGACCCTGAACATCTCCATGTCGACCAACTATCTGGAAACCATCTATATGATGGTCTCCATCGGCCTGGGCTGGAGTGTCTTGCCAGCAACCATGCTTGACGGCCAGGTGCGCACCTTGCCTGTCACAACCCAGCTACCGGTCCGCCAACTCGGCTATGTCATGCACCCGGCACGCAGCCTGTCCAATGCGGGACGGCACTTTCTGGAGATATTGAGACAAGAGATGCAGACACATCAGGCGTGACCGATGGTATCCGGCGACATTGCCAGCTTGCGGCCCCAGACACGTTCATAAAAAGGCGGCGTCTCGGCAAAAAACTCTTCCGCCAGCCCGGCCCGGTCCACCTGCACACGACACAAATCCAGCAATTGAGAATCAGTCACATACTGGCTGGCGGCCAGCCCGGTTTCCCGCAGCACATCCTCAGCATCCCCATCCACCTCCAGCGCGAGTACCAGATGATGCTTTGCCGCGGGTTCGTTCACGACCTGGGCCAACCAGGCGCGTCCGACTTCCGGGTGACGGCTCAAGGTGCGCGCAAGCGCCTCCGCCAGCGATTGCGGATAATGCTCCGGCATACTCAGGACACAGTTGCGGATATCCATGGCGTCCTGCTCCAGCAACATCTCGATATCGCTGGGCCACAGGATCTTGCTCACTGGAAGGCAGGGATTGAGTATCAGGGTATTGCCGGAGGTCATGGCAAACAGATCCCGTGCACGAAGCGCCAGATACGCACTGTCCTTGTCGATCGCAGCCCGCAGTGCCGACAACGAGGTAAAGCACGGTAGAAATCGCGTGCCGTCGTCGAGGCACCAGTGCTGCACGAGCACTCCCGTCCCAGGCATGAGGTCCCGTCGTCCCCCACGCCGCCAGCGTATTTCCTGTCGCAACGGCGTCAGGTCCGGTTGCGGCAACAGGTTGCCGCCCAGGATATATACCGTCGCGTCCAGCAAGGTGGCGTAGAAGGTGCAGAGATAAACCGGCTGCGTCACAGCCATGGCCATTAACTGCTCAAGATATCGCGCGTTGTTGCTCATGTTGTTGCTCATGATGATGTCCCCTGACCTGGTCATCCCCGGACCAGATTCTGTGATGCCACAGGCGCGGACAGATGTGCAACAATCGGAAAAATGTATTTAGGCGAACCATTGTTCACCATCCCGAAAAAACCGCATACTTGTGATCTGAATAGACTGTTTTTTCGCCTCTATTCAACGTTGCTTTGCACTTTCTTCATCACCGGATCTTTACGTCATGGCACCATGGCCCCGTTCTATACTGGATTAACGCAACATTATTCCGGACACTGGTCTGGACATTACTCTGGAGAGTCACGATGAAATCCCGCGCTGCAGTCGCCTGGCAAGCAGGTCAGCCATTGGCCATTGAAGACGTCGATGTGGAGGGCCCCAAGGCGGGTGAGGTGCTGGTGCGCATCGTCGCAACCGGGGTCTGTCATACCGATGCCTACACACTTTCGGGCGCAGACCCGGAGGGAATCTTCCCGTCCATTCTCGGCCATGAAGGCGCCGGCATAGTGGAAGAAGTCGGGCCAGGCGTTAGCAGCCTGCAAGTCGGCGACCATGTTATTCCGTTGTACACGGCTGAATGCCGGCAGTGCAAATTCTGCCTCTCCGGCAAGACCAACCTCTGCCAGGCCGTGCGTGCAACGCAAGGCCAGGGGCTCATGCCGGACAGGACCAGTCGTTTTTCAAAAAATGGAAAGCAGCTTTTCCATTATATGGGTACCTCGACTTTCTCTGAGTTTACGGTTGTACCGGAAATTTCGCTGGCAAAGATCAATAAAGCAGCGCCGCTGGACAAGGTTTGTCTGCTGGGGTGCGGCGTCACCACCGGCATCGGCGCCGTGCTCAATACGGCAAAAGTCGAGCCTGGTGCCACCGTGGCCGTGTTTGGTCTCGGCGGTATTGGCCTGTCCGTCATTCAGGGGGCGGTCATGGCAAAGGCCGGCCGCATCATCGCGGTGGACATCAATACCGACAAATTCACCATGGCGCGTCAGCTGGGTGCCACCGACTGCGTGAACCCCAAAGAGCACAGCGGGCCAATACAGGACGTCATCGTGGACATGACCGACGGTGGCGTTGACTACTCCTTTGAGTGCATCGGCAATACCACCGTCATGCGACAAGCGCTGGAGTGCTGCCACAAGGGCTGGGGGGAGTCGGTCATCATTGGTGTGGCGGGCGCCGGCGAGGAAATCGCCACCCGCCCTTTCCAGCTGGTCACCGGGCGGGTCTGGCGCGGCAGCGCTTTCGGCGGCGTGAAGGGCCGCACCCAGCTACCCGATTACGTGGAGCGCTATATGAGTGGCGAGATTCGCATTGATGAATTTGTCACGCATACCATGGGGCTTGAGAAAATCAATGAGGCCTTTGACCTGATGCACGAAGGCAAAAGCATTCGTTCGGTGATCATCTACTGAGAGCATTTATGAGTCTGTCCACTGAAACCGTTGCCCGCGTACGATGCCATGGGGGCTGGCTGCACCGCATACGCCACCACTCCAGCGTGTTGCGCTGCGACATGACCTTTGCGATATTCCTGCCGCCCGCTGCAGAACAAGGCCCTGTCCCGGCACTCTGGTGGTTATCGGGATTGACCTGCACTGACGAAAACTTCACCGGTAAAGCGGGGGCGTTCCGGCTTGCAGCCCGGCTGGGCATGGCAATAGTCTGCCCGGATACCAGCCCGCGCGGCACCGACCTCCCCGGCGAGCATGACAGCTATGATTTCGGTTCTGGCGCCGGCTTTTATGTGAATGCGACGCAGGCGCCCTGGGATCAGCACTACCAAATGTACGATTACGTGACCGGGGAACTGCCTGCTCTCGTGCGAGCGCTGTTTCCGCTGAGTGATGCCGAAGCGATCAGCGGCCATTCCATGGGGGGGCACGGCGCCCTGGTCTGCGCGCTTCGGCAGCCCGGACGCTATGCCTCGGTGTCCGCTTTCGCGCCGATCACTCACCCAACGCATTGTCCCTGGGGCCGCAAGGCATTCAGCGCGTATCTCGGCGACGACGAAAAATGCTGGGATACCTATGATGCGTGTGCGCTGATCGCAGAAGGGAAATCAAGACAGCCGCTGTTCATTGATCAGGGTATGGCAGACAACTTTCTGACCGAGCAGCTGATGCCAGACGCGCTGGAAGCAGTATGTCAACAGCATGATCACCCGCTCAACCTGCGCCGCCATGAACACTATGATCACAGCTATTACTTCATCACGAGTTTTATCGATGATCATCTGCGCTATCACGCCGCTCATCTCGGACTCGGCCCGGGCTGACGCCCGGGCCGATTTCTGCAAGTGTCCTGCAGGGAGATTTATCAGAAGAGCGCATCAGAACACGTAGTTGGCCTGCACACCGATATTATGCAGCCCGCCATCGTAGTTACCTTCCATGCGATGCTGGCTGCCCGCCGGATTTTCCCGGTTATTGATGCGTGATGAGGTGAAATGGGTGTAGTTGTAACCCACGTCTATCCCCAGATTATCCCGCCATTGCCAACCGGCACCCAATGCGAAAATCATGCGATCACTATCCGGCCCGCGTGCCGTACGCCGCTCCGGGTTCGGCACCGGGCTTTCGTCATAGCTGAAGCCCGCGCGCAATGCCCAGTTATCAATGCCGGTAAATATCGCACCCACCCCGTACCGGAAAGTATCTTCCCACTCAAAAGGAACAACCAGATCACGACGGCGCACATCATCACCGGACCCGGTAATGTCGCTACCACCACGGTCAGAGGTATCTACGTAGGTAAAACGCAACTCATCCACCCGGCTCCAGTTGGTCCATGTCACACCGCCGGTAATCGCCAGCGTATCGAACAACTGATGATAGCCGCTGAGGGTCGCCACCTCCGGCATGGTGGTGATCAACTGGATTTTTCCACCCTGGGCGCCCAACGGCCCCACGGCACGTTCCGCACCTTCCGTCGCAGAAGCAGGTTGCAAACCTCCGATGGTGCTGGGAATGAAGCCAATGCCCCATATCTGGGTCGCCGCGATCGCGTTTTCCAGGTCCTGCTGGAAATCCGGATCCAGTGTTTGCGGGCGCTTGGCATCCCCATCGGCAACCTGCCGCACTGCGCTGGCGTAGTTGAAGCCCACGCGACTGCGGTCCGTCGGTTCCCAAAGCAGGCCGAAGTTGAAACCATAACCCCAGCTGTCCACGGTCATGATGTTATCGACATCAAACTGATGGGCCATTCTGTCGACAAGATCCTGTGGATCTTCACGAAGACTGGCAAGATTGTTCTGTTCAAGCTCCTGGATCACCTGATCGGCCACCAGATAACCGATGTCGATGGCATTGCGGAATTCACCCTCGAAACGCTGGATGACCACGCCCAAACCCACCGACACCGTATTGGTAGCCTGCCAGGCAAATACCGGATTGAAGTTGATCGCGGTAATATCGGTGTCCGTCGCATGATAGCGCCCGGCCCAGTCCTCATCGTAGCTGGTGGTAGAGCCGAAAGGCGCGTAGATGCCGAAACCCACGGCAGAATTCTCCGACAGGCGCTGGCTGTAATACACATGGGGCGCTACCGACAGCGCCGAGATGCTACCGCTTTCGCGGCCGGGCACTGTCCCGCCGGTGCCGTCGATCAATTCCCGCTCCACGGTGACGTCGTAATCAAAACCGGAGCGAATCAATGTCACACCGCCACTGACCTGGCGTCCCTGAAGACGCATCAGCCCGGCCGGGTTGTTGGCGACTGCCGAAGCGTCCTCCAGCAGCGCGGCGGAGCCGGCGTACCCGATACCCATTTCCTTGATGCCTCGCTGAGGCAGCTCAAAGCCCGCCGCGAAAACACTCGTACTCGTTATGGTGAACACGACCCCGGCCACACAAGGCACCATCCGGATGCCCGAAGAATAACGACTCATACTGCTCTCCCGCCCTGTAAAAAAGGCTATTGTTCTTGGATTGCCACCGTTGTCCGGTGATCTTCAATTGGCAGCAGTTACACACCCTCTCGTTGAGTGTATACCTGTTCACTGCGCACTTCGGCATATTGCCAGCTTATCGCCCCGGTTGCGTCACCCGAAATAACCAAACGACAGTACCAGCTTCACATTTTACATCGTTTTTCCGGCATACTCGTTTCAGTCTGATGTGATGAACGCTGCCCGGACGTCCACCGCACCGCGAGTTATCATTTGCATGAATGCCTCCTCTGTACCCGACACCTACCCCCGGACCACCAACACTGCGGGGCGCTTGCGTTGGCCCTGGCGAAGTCGCTGTACGCTCTCGATTCAGGCTGGCGGCCAGCGTTACCTGCCCCATATCCGCACGGCCATGCAGAGCGCCCGGCGCAGCATCTGCATTGAGCTGTATATGTGCAATTCCGGGGTGCTGTTCGACGAGTGGTTTGCGGTCTTCAGCGCAGCGGTCCAACGGGGCGTATCGGTGCAGCTGCTGCTTGATGACATTGGCAGCGCCGCACTGAGTCGCCAAGATCGGCAACGTTTACGCGACGCCGGAGTGACACTGCTGTTCTTCAACCCGGTGCGCATGGGCCACCTGATCAGCGCCCTGGTGCGGGATCATCGCAAGCTGATCATTGTTGATGACGAGCGCGCCTGGGTAGGCGGCATGGGCATTGATGACCGCTATGACCCCCGCCTGCACGGCGATGAAGCCTGGATGGATGCCATGCTCGCCTGCCGTGGGCCCCTGGTGGCCGATTTTCGCATGTTGTTCGACCAGGCCTGGCGTCTGGCAGATGCGGGCCCGGTAAGCGGTGCCGTGCGGTGGCGCCTGACGGCGCAGCGCCCTGAACCCGTGCGGCAGGACCGGCGAAATACCACCTGGGCACGCGTCAATGCGGCACGCGGCGGCCGCCGCAACCCCCTGATCAGGACGTTGGTGCGCCGCATTCTGCGTGCACGCACGGAAGTCTGGCTGTGCACGCCCTATTTCCTCCCGCCGCGCTCCCTGTACAAGGCATTGCTCATTGCCGCACGACGCGGCGTCAGCGTGCACCTGACTCTCGGTGGTGAGCATACTGATCACCCGGCCATTCGCTACGCAGGCCAGCACTACTACCAGCGTCTACTCGACGCCGGTGTGCAGATTCATGAGTACCAGGCCCGCTTTCTGCATCTCAAGGCAGCCAGAGCAGATAACTGGAGCACCATGGGTTCCTTCAACTATGACATCTGGAACAGTAGCTGGAATCTTGAGGCAAACGTGGAGACGGTCGATCAGGGATTTGCCGGGCGTATGGCAGAGATGAAAGCGTTGCTGGACAGGGAATCCGTGCTCGTCACACGTGAGGCGTGGCAGGAACGCGGGCTACTGACGCGTACACGCACCCTGTTCTGGCACACCATCGGGCTGCGTTTCATGAAGCTGGTCAGAGGCATCTGGGCCACGGCAACCGCCCACCCTGCTGCGGACTGATCAGTCCACAGCAGGCGTGCGCAGAAACAGCACCGCCAGCACCGCCGCAAACAACGCCACGCCAGCTGCCAGCAGAAAACTGGTGCCGCCAAGTTGGTCCCAGAACAACCCCGAAAGCGTCGCCCCCACCGCCCAGCCGGCCCCGAAACCGAGACTGGAATACAGCGCCTGTCCCTGACCCGCGTGCCCCTCCCGAAAGGTGCGGTGCAGCCAGGCAATCGCCGCCGCATGGAAACTGCCGAAGCTGGCGGCATGCAGCACCTGAGCCAGCACCAGCATGCTCATGCTGTCGGCCTGGGTCGCGATAATCAGCCAGCGCACTGCGGCCAGCAACAAGCTGGCCTGAATGATCAACGCCAGCGAGTGCCTTTCCAGAAGCCGGTGCATGAGCAGAAACACGGCGACTTCCGCGATAACGCCGAAAGCCCACAACTGCCCGGCGACACCGCGACTGATGCCCATGTCCACAAGATAGATGGTGTAGAACGTGTAGTAAGGCCCATGGGACATCTGCATCAGGAAAGCGCAGACAAAGAACACCAGCACTTCGCGACGCCGCAGCAATGCCAGCAGACCACCTCGGGCTGGCCGCCGGTGAACCTGCTGTTGCTCGGGCAGTGTCAGCGTGCACAGCCAGATGGCCCAGAGCAACGCCAGCAAGACCCAGGGCACCACCGATACCGGGGCGCTGTCCAGCACCCGGCCCAACACGAGCACCGCGAGCACAAAACCGACAGAGCCCCACACACGGATCTGGCTGTAGCGATCACTGCGATGCCCCAGGGCACTCAGGGTCAGCACTTCAAACTGGGCCAGCACCGCGTTCCAGAAAAAGCTGAAGCCAGCCAGCACCAGCAACATCCACCAGAAGCCGTCAGCGAAAAAAACGCCGGTAAATATTACGGCGGCAAGCAGATTACCGGTACGGATGATGCGCAAGCGCTGGCCGGTGGTATCGGCCAGCCAGCCCCACAGATTCGGCGCCCCCATCTTGGTGATTTGCGGGACCGCCATCAGCAGGCCAATCTCGGCGGCACTGAAACCATCTTCCCGGAGATACAGACTCCAGTACGGCACCAGCACGCCGAGTAGCGCGAAATAGAAGAGGTAAAAGGCGGACAGCCGCCAGTACCAGGGCATACCTCGCATGCCCGGTACGCTCAACCCTGGCCCGGTATGTCGTGATCCTGGCCTGCCGGAATCGGCACGCCGGAGGGCTGCACATCGCCACACTGGGCACGATGACGCAGGCAGTGGTCCATCAGCACCAGCGCCAGCATGGCTTCGGCGATGGGTGTCGCCCGTATGCCGACACAGGGATCGTGGCGCCCCTTGGTGACCACCTCGGCAGGCTGGCCCTGCACATCGACCGACTGCCCTGGAATCAGGATGCTGGAGGTCGGCTTCAGCGCCATGGACACTTTGATACGCTGGCCAGAGGTGATCCCCCCCAGCACACCGCCTGCGTGGTTGCTGAGAAAGCCCTCTGGCGTCATCTCATCGCGGTGCTGCTCACCACGCTGCTCCACCACGGCAAAACCGTCACCGATCTCCACCGCCTTGACCGCGTTGATGCTCATCATGGCCCGGGCCAGATCGGCATCAAGCCGGTCGAACACCGGCTCGCCCCACCCGGCCGGCACACCCTCGGCGTAGACGTTGACCCGCGCACCGATGGACGAGCCGTCCTTGCGGAGGGCGTTGATCAGTTGTTCCAGTGCGGGCACCTGAGCGGCATCCGGAAAGAAGAACGGATTCTCGTTGACGGTGTGCCAGTCAAACGCGGTGGCGCGAACACTGCCGATCTGAACCACGCCACCATAGATACGAATGCCAAACTGCTCTGCCAGACACTTGCGGGCAATGGCCCCGGCGGCGACGCGCATGGCGGTCTCGCGCGCGGACGAGCGCCCGCCACCCCGGTAGTCACGAAAACCGTACTTGCGGTGATAGGTGTAATCCGCATGACCCGGCCGGAAGGTGTTGGCGATATCAGAGTAGTCCTTGGATTTCTGGTCGGTGTTCTCGATCAACAAACCGATCGGGCAGCCGGTGGTCTTGCCTTCGAAGACACCGGAGAGAATACGCACCTGATCCGGCTCACGACGCTGGGTCGTGTAACGGCTGGTGCCAGGCTTGCGCCGGTCCAGCTCGCACTGCAGATCAGCTTCCGACAATGTCAGCCCCGGCGGGCAGCCGTCCACAATGGCGCCCAACGCCGGGCCATGGCTTTCGCCGAAGGTGGTGACACGGAAGAGTTCACCAAAGCTGTTACCTGCCATATCTACCTGTCCTGTCTGTCAGACCCGATTTGCGGTCAGCTGCGCTTTGCACAGCATCCTCGCATGGTAACTCAAACCGCCGCAAAGGCCTCGGCGTGAGCCAGTAGCTGGTCGCGGGTCAGCATGAACACGCCATGCCCGCCCCGCTCGAATTCGAACCAGAAAAAGGGCACCTCGGGCCATGCCCGCAGCATGGATTCCCAGCTGTTGCCCACCTCCACAATCAGCACGCCCTGCTCGCTCAGATACTCCGGCGCCTCGCGTAACAGCCGACGGGTGAAATCCAGACCATCCGCACCAGAGGCCAGTGCAAGCACAGGCTCGTGCCGGTATTCATCAGGCAGGCTGGCCATGTCCTGCGCGTCCACATAGGGCGGATTGGTGACGATCAGATCGTATTGCCCTTGCGCCGCAGCCAGCCCGTCGCCCAGCAAGGCGCGAACCTGATTCTCGGCGCCGTGCAGGGCAATATTCTCGCGACACACTGCCAGCGCATCCTCAGAGATATCGGAGGCATCCACCTGCGCATGGGGCAAAGCCGCCGCCAGCGCAATGGCGATACAACCGCTGCCGGTGCACAGATCCAGCACCCGGTGCACCTGTTCCGGGACAATCCAGGGCTCGAAACCCTGCTCGATCAGTTCGGCCAGCGGCGAACGCGGCACCAGCACCCGCTCATCCACACGGAATTCCAGGCCACAGAACCAGGCCCGTCCGGTCAGATAGGCCGCAGGCATCCGTTCATTCACGCGCCGGGTCATCAATGCCACATAAGCGTCAAGCTCCAGCGGCAGCAGACGCGCGTCCAGCAAGCGCGGATCCGAATCCCAGGGCAGGCCGAGGACATGCAGCAGAAGATTCAGCGCTTCATCGCCATAATCATCCGTGCCGTGCCCCAGAAACGCCTCGCCCCGGCGCAGGGCAGATTCGCCCCAGCGCAGGCAGTCGCGTACGGTGACCAGCGCCTGGCTGGCCTGTTGCTGTTCGAGTTCACTGATCATGTTGAGCATCCCATTCCGGCGGCGAAGATTATCACAGAATCCGGGATCACAGTCGCGTTCGAGGGCATGCCGCGCTGATCCGGGACGCCAGGGTCAGGCGATCCGCTATAATACCCGGCGGGCCGTCAGGGCCCGGCATACGAAAGACAATGCATGGCAGACAAGGAGGCCCCGACCCATGGCGTACTGGCTGTTCAAAACCGAACCCGATGCCTACAGCATCGACGATCTTCAGCGGGAGCAGCGCTGCGGCTGGGAAGGCATTCGCAACTACCAGGCACGCAACCGGCTCCGCGATGCCGTCCAGTGCGGCGATACGGTGTTCATTTATCATTCCAGCTGCAAGGTGCCGGCAATCGTCGGTCTGGCGGAAGTCGTGCGTGACGCCTATCCGGACCCCACCCAGTTCGATCCGCAATCCCCCTGGTTCGACCCCCGATCCAGTCTGGACGCCCCGCGCTGGTTGCGGGTGGACGTGGCCTATAGAGGCCATGCCGGGCAGCCTCTCACACTGAAGGCCGTGAAGCAGGACCCCAGGCTTGCACACCTGGAACTGGTCAATCGGGGCCGGTTGTCCATTCAGGAGGTGGATGTTGCCGCCGCAGCGTATATTCTCTCCGGATTGAAGCTGACCCAGCCCTCACAACATCCGCCCGGAGCATCATGACCACTGACATCCTGCTCATCCGCCACGGCCAGGCCTCCTTCGGCGCCAGCAACTACGATGTGCTCTCGCCTCAGGGCCGGCGTCAGGCCGAGGTACTGGCTGCCCATCTGAGCACGTCCACGAGCGCTCCGCTGGACCGGGTGGTCCACGGCAATCTGATGCGGCAGCGCGATACCGCTGCCGCCTATCTGCAGCAACCGGGCGTCAACGGTATTTCGCAGCAGCAGGAGCACCCCGGTTTCAACGAATTCCAGGCGGAGCACATCGTGCGCCACTACCTGCCACGGGTGATTCGCCAGCAACCCGAGCTGGGCCAACTGCTGACGGGGGAGAACGGTTTTCATCGCAACTTCCAGCCGTTATTGCTGGCAACGCTGGGCAGCTGGCAGTCCTGTGAATTCCCGCGCGAGGATCTGGAAAGCTGGCCCGCATTTCGCCAGCGTGTGCGCGCTGCCATGGCCGACATCCTGACCGATGCCCGCCCCGGTGAACGCATCGGTATCTTCACCTCCGGCGGCGTCATCGCCGTGATACTGCAACAGGTACTCGGCGCCGATGACAGCCTGTTGCGCCATCTCAACTATCGTATCGCCAACGCGTCCATCAGTTGCATTACCCACGAAGAGGGGCAGCTGCACCTGTCTTATTTCAACAACTACAGCCATCTGCAACCGGCCGATCTGGTCACCTTTCGCTAACACTGACTTGATGCGCCATTGCGCGCCAGACATTGCTTCGCCGCGCCACAATGGTGCGTGCCCCGGCTGATGCACAGCCAGAACGCGACTTGCGCACGCTGCATGGCGGTGCACCGTGCTGGCACGCCGGTTGCAACGTTCCGAATGGGGGAGTCATCCGCGCTGAGCACCGCCGGACTCGAGTAAAACCGTTCTGGAGCACAATCATCATGTATATCTGGCTGATCGGCCTGCTCTGTCTGGTGCCGTCCATGGCGGCCGCCAGTGATGGCGACGCCGCCGTCAATATGGTCTGGCTGGCAGCAGCCGGGGCAATGGTGTTTCTGATGCAGGCCGGATTTGCCCTGCTGGAATCGGGCATGTCCCGCGCCAAGAATGCGCTCAATGTGGTCATGAAAAACTACATGGATGTGTGCGTAGGCACTCTCATATTCTGGGCGGTCGGTTATGGCCTGATGTTCGGCGACAGTCAGGGCTGGTACGGCACCAGCAGCTTCATGATCAGCCAGGCGGATAACCAGACCTATGGCATGCTGCTGTTCCAGACCATGTTTGCAGCCACGGCCGCCACCATTGCCAGTGGCGCCATGGCCGAACGCACGCGCTTCGGTGCTTATCTGGTGGGCGCGCTGGGCATCATCGGCTTCATCTATCCGGTATTTGGCAGCTGGGTCTGGAACGACAATGGCTGGCTGGCCCAGATGGGGTTCATCGATTTCGCCGGTTCATCTGTCGTGCACTCCGTCGGCGCCTGGTGTGCGCTGGCCGGCATCCTGGTGCTCGGCCCTCGCCTGGGTCGCTTTGATGATCAGGGGCGCCCACGGGAAATACGCGGCCATAATCTGACGCTGGTGGCGCTGGGCGGTTTCATTCTCTGGTTCGGCTGGTTCGGTTTCAACGGCGGCTCGACACTGGAGGCCTCCACGGATATCGGCCTGATCAATCTCAACACCCAGCTGGCCGCTGCGGCGGGCGCCTGTGGCAGCATGTTGCTGGCGCTTGTCAGCCGCCGCCCGATACTACTGACGGAAACCGTCAATGGCAGCCTGGCGGGGCTGGTCGGGGTCACTGCAGGGTGTGCCACCATGTTGCCGCCCTACGCGCTGATCACCGGTCTGATCGCAGGCATGCTGTGCAGCCTCAGCATGCACATGCTGCTGCGCTGGCGTCTTGACGATGTCGTTGGCGCGGTGTCTGCCCACGGCGTCGCCGGCGCCTGGGGCACCATTGCTGCCGGATTGTTCCTGCACGGCGATATGTTCAACGCGCACGTTGTCACTGTTCAGGTCATCGGCGTGCTGGCCTGCTTCGCCTGGACCTTCTTCTCTGCTTTGCTGATGTACGGCCTCATCGCTCTGACCATGGGGCTGCGAGCCAGCGCCCTGCATGAACAGCGCGGGCTGGATCTGAGTGAGCATGCCGAAATCGGCTATCCGGAATTTGCCGGTGAGACGACCGCCTACACCGCTGAGCGGGCCGGCAGCATCGAGGCAAGCCGATGAACAACCAGGAGCTCGTCGACAAGCGCCGCGCAGTCTATACCGGCCTCAAACCGTTTCTGCCCCGTGAAGACCTGATGGCGGCGCTGCACCATTGGGAAACACACTACGCGGAACGGCCACGCTTCACGCTGCAGCGATTTATTTCGGACATCTGCCAGGACGAAAGCCTGCGCGAAAGACGCTCGGCGATACTGCTGAGTCTGGTGCAGGCCATGAATATGCCCGTGCACTCTCTGCTGCCCGATCCATTGGCCGGGCAGCATCCGCAACGGCGTGACGATGCCGGAACCGGCGGCTCCGCTGCCTCTGTTGCCGCGGCTTTCTCTGCGCTCATGGAAGCCCTGAGCAGCCGCGTGCCCTTGCCGCAGCGGCACAGCTTTCGCCTGGATCTGCTGGCATCCATCAATCGCGATACCTGGCCACCCGCACTGGTCAATGCCATGCAGCGCTGGCTGGGTGGCGACAACAGGGACCGCCGAAATGCCAGCCCGGACGAAACGGCATCGGGAACGGCATTAAGTGTACCCGCCGTCCCGGAGGCGCTGCTGCAGGCGCTGGTCAACCGCACCTATGTCGTGCTGGCCGAACGCATCGGCCCGGTCAGCGCAGATCGGGCGCTCGCCGACGCCGTCGCCCAGGTGCGCGATACGCAACCGGAGCTGGACAAACACCTGAGCCAGTTGCTCTGAACTCACCCCGGCCAGCCAGCGCGGTTGCGGCGGCCGTCATCCGCTGCGTATGCTATGCACAAAAAGCATATCACCGGCACCAGATCAGGCCGGTCAACAGGGAGTGATGCGTGAAGCTGCATAACCAGATTTTCCTGGCCATGGTACTGGCGGCCCTGGCTGGCTGGCTGACGACAGAAAGCACGCAGTTTTTCGGCATCCCCCTGCTGGCGATCTACGATACGGTGGGTCAGCTGTTTATCAGTGGCCTGCAGATGGTGGTCGTACCGTTGATCACCACCGCCATCATCAGCAGTCTGACCGGGCTCGCAGACGGACGGGATCTCGGCCGCCTTGGCAGCAAAACCCTCGCCTATTATCTCGGCACCAGCCTGATTGCCGTCATTGTCGGTTTGCTGGTGGTCAACATGATTCAGCCCGGCATCATTGGCGGCGAAGCTGCCGGTGACCGACTCGGTCTGGCAGAGAATACCGCCGACGTATTGGCGCGGGTTGAGGGGCGCGGCGTCGGCGACTTCGCCGGCATCATCCTGCAAATGGTGCCCTCCAACCTGTTCCACGCCGCCGCAACCGGTCAGCTGTTGGGCCTGATTGTCTTCTCGTTGCTGTTCGGTTATTTCCTGCGCCAGGTTGACGGCGATGCTGGCAGCGCGCTGCGCCATGCCATCGACGGCCTGTATGAGACCATGGTGAAGATCACCATGTTCATTATCCGCTTCGCTCCCCTGGGCGTATTCGGCCTGATCGCGGCCACGGTGGTACGTACCGGCTTCTCCGCTATTGCACCGCTGGCGTGGTTTTTCCTCACCGTACTGCTGGCATTGACGATACATGCCTTTGTCATCCTGCCGCTGGCGATTCGGCTGCTCGCACGTCGCAGCCCCGTAAGGCATATGAAAGCAATGACCCCGGCGCTGCTTACCGCCTTTTCCACTGCCAGTTCGGCGGCCACACTCCCCCTGACCATGGAATGCGTGGAAAAACGCTCCGGCGTTTCCCGCCGCAGCGCGACTTTTGTCCTGCCATTGGGCGCCACCGTGAACATGGATGGCACAGCGTTGTATGAATGTGTTGCGGTGGTCTTCATTGCCCAGGCCTACGGCATGGACCTGTCGCTGGCTTCTCAATTCATGATCGTCATCGCCGCGCTGCTGACTTCCATCGGCGTGGCCAGCGTGCCAGCCGCCAGTCTTGTGGCGATAACACTGATCCTGGGCATGGTCGGTTTGCCGCCGGAGGCTATCGGGCTGATCCTGGTGACCGATCGGGTGCTGGACATGTGTCGCACCGCGGTGAATATCTGGGGCGACAGTGTCGGCGCGGTGCTCATCGCACGCAGCGAAGGTGAAGAAGGGGTACTATCCGTACCGACGCGTCAGCTCTGAGATGAATCTGCCATGACAACCCTGTTTCCCACTATCCTCATTACCGGCGGCGCCTCCGGCCTTGGCCGGGCACTGGCTGAACTGGCTGGCAAACGCGGTTACCGCGTTGCCATCGCTGACACCAACAGCCTGCGCGCCGATGAAACCTGCAAGGCACTCGCCGACATGGACATCGGGCACATGTATATCCCCTGCGATGTGCGCAAGGAAGCAGATCTGCGGCTGGCGGTTGAACGTGTCGTATCTCGCTGGGGCCAACTGGACATCATGGTCAACAACGCCGGCGTTGCCGCAGCAGGTCTGTTCGAGATGATACCGGCGGCGGACTGGGAGTGGATCGTCGATATCAACCTGATGGGGGTCGTGCGGGGCTGTCGCGCTGCGCTCACTGCCATGAAACGTCAGGGCGGCGGACACATTGTGAACATTGCTTCCATGGCAGGGCTGACACCGCCGCCAGGCATGAGCAGCTATAACGTCTCCAAGGCCGGTGTCGTCAGCCTGTCGGAAAGCCTGCACAGCGAACTGGCCCCGCTGGGCATCCAGGTCAGCGTCGCATGCCCGTCGTTCTTCAAAACCAATCTCAGCGATTCCCTGCGCACACCGGACCCGGTCACTCGGGCCAGGTTCGAGAAACTGCTCGAATCGCAATCCTATAGCGCCGACGAAATCGCCGAGCATATATTTTGTGGCATCGAGAAAAAACAGTTTCTGATTCTGCCGCACCCCGCGGGGAAGCGGGCGTGGCGAAACAAGCGCTGGCGCCCGGCACGCTTTTATCAGGCAATGATTGCGCTGGGCCGAAAAATGCGTGCCTGACCCATCATCGGGTCAGCATGCCTTGCTCTTCCAGATAGCGCAGCGTGGCGCGGGAATCGGAGGCCAGACCCTTGTCTACCTGATCGGCTACCAGCTGCGCCAGTTTGCGGCCCAGCAGCGGGACCGAACTGGTTATATCAGCCTCCAGATCCTGCTGCGCGTGCCCCGCACCATCCTCACTCAATGTCATACTGCCAGCAACCGTTACCGGCACGCTGCCCATGGAAAAACGGAAACCCGCACGAAAAGGCTGTGTCGTACCGGGCTGCCAGACGAACTCGCTGATCAACGCCGCTGAGCGACCGATAAAGCGGCGAGCAAAGGCAGGAACCTTGCCGGACTTCACATCCATCTGGCGCGTCAAACGAATCAGCAAAGCGCCATCGGGCATCTGCTCTTCTTCGTAGCCGTAATCCGTTACCCCGGACATGGCAAATCGCGCGTCGTAGTAAGCCCGGCAAGTCAGCACGCTGTAAAGTGCTGACGCCGATACCGGAAACCGCCTTGTCCGGGCCAATTGCACACTCATCAATGCGGGCCTCCCTGCTCCACGCCCTGCTCCAGTAACGCCAGCAATGGCGCCAGCTGCTCCCGCAATGCGGCCGCGTGCGCAGCGACATCTTTATCACGCCCTGCCTTCAACATGGCCAGCGCCTGTTCGACACTGATGGACGGGGAGGCATAGGCGCCCTTCTCCGGCTTCTCCGGCGAGGAAGGCAGCCTGTCGCGCGCCGCTTTTCTCAGATCACTGTCTGTCACCACACGATTGCCGCCCGCAGAGACTGCTGCCTGTAACACGGTAGCCGCCTCTTCCTGCACGGAGCGCGTGGTCTGGCCCGGGTGCGTACCGGGAGAAAGCACGCCCACGGATATCGTCACCGGCAAGCGCCGACCAGCATGGCTGATAGCGGCTTCCCGCACCTGCCGGCACAAACGTTCAGCAAACACCCGGGCGCCCGCGCCGTCGGCCGTTGGCAGTGTGACCGAAAACTGCGCCACGCCAATGCGCGCGGCGGTATCTTCCTTGCGGATCAGCCGCGCAACCAGGCGAGAGACCTCAACCAGCGCATGATCTGCCGCCTCTTTTCCTGCCCGGATAAACAGCTTGTTGAACTGATCAACCTCGAACCGCACCACAGAGAGGGCGTGCTGATGGCGTGCGGCAAAAGCCAGATCCTGCTTCAGGCGCGCCGCATAGAACGCCGCATTGCCCAGGCCGGTGAGCGTATCGATGGTGGTGCGCTCTTCCAGGGTTTTGCGCGCGCGCTGATAATTGGCGTGCGCCGTCGCACGGGCAGTCAGATCTGTCGTATTGAAGGGTTTGCTGATGAAGTCGGTAGCGCCCAGCTCCAGTGCCCGTTCCCGCGCAGCGTCGTCGTTCTCAGCGCCAGTGACAATAATCACCGGCAGACCCGCGACGCCGGGATCATCGCAGGTCCGTATACGCTGCAGCAGTTCGTAACCGTCCATCTCGGGCATGGATAAATCGGTAAATACCACCTGAATGGACTGATCCGCGCGAATCGCGTCCCACCCTTTCTGACCGTCTTCGGCGGCCACAACGTCAAAGCGCTCGCCAAGCATTTTCTTGACGGCTGCGCGCATGACGCGTGAATCATCAACGATGATCAGACGCGGCTTGCCGGCCGAGCGGCCGGGTAATTGCGACATTGAAACTCCTGCCTCTTGTCAAAACCGTGTCAGAACCGTCGACGGCCATGCGGGCGCTTGGTCAAGGATTGTCCAGGCATGCTGGCTCCACGCTGTACGCTGTCCCCGGATCGCGCCCACGCGCATAGCGATACAAACGTGAACTCCGCTGACAGTAATCCCCCCTGGCAATACCAGCCAGATAATGCTGATTAAGCAAATGCCCGGTACGTGCCGGAATACAGAATACAATACCAGCGGTGCTATCCAGGTGCGAGAGTATACCAATCCGGGAAAAATAATCTCCGCCGTTAGCAAAATGTTCTACATAGGGCACCGGGCGACCCGCCGCCCGGCTGAGCGTTGCATCAGTCTCAAGACTGTCTGCAATACCCCCGATGCTGTAGATCTCGAGCTTTGCCGCCAATGCCCGGGTCGCCTCGCTGCGCAGCAGCTGGCGGACAATATAGCTGGCGGTGATGGCACCACGGCAATGGCAAACCAGCACCACCTTGTCATGCTGGCGCAATGCCTCCTCCACCACATAAAACGCGGTGCGAGAAAGATAGCCGTCCTTGCGCAACGTGCGGGCCGCAGCGACATCCAGCACATCCGCCGCCAGTCCCGCGGTCGGTATGTGCAACAGATGTACCGGGCGCCCGAAAGTACGGGCGATTTCCAGACCATTGAGAATGGCTACCGGTGGTGGACAGGCCATACCGTTGATAAAGAACCAGCGCTCGCCCACCGGCTCCTGTACGGTCCTTGGCGGCCGCAATACCAGTGTGCCAGCGCTGCATGAGGCGCGGCGTCCGGGGGTCAGAATCTGCACCAGCGCATTCAGCCAGTCACCGCGACTGGCATAGCTGGCTGAATCCAGCTCCGAATGCGCTGTGGGCTCATCCTGACCGGGTGACAGCAGCCGGGGCAGCTGGCCGACATGGGACAGCGCCAGAGACACATCCCGGCGCACCGCCGAACGATTATCCAGCACACGCCGGCCCCATCTGATCGTCTTGCTCAGCATGTCGCTGCCCTGCTCCCGTCAGATCATACGAAGTACATCACCAGCCATTCAGCGACCAGCGCAGGTTTGTCCTCACCCTCGATATCGACAGTGCACTCCAGCTTGAACAGCCACTGGCCCGGCTTGCGCTCGGTCGCTTCCATCAAGGTCGCTCTGGCACGAATCCGCTTGTCGACCTTGACGGGCGCCATGAAGCGCAATTTGTCAAAACCGTAGTTCATGCCCATCTTCAGACCTTTGGGGACCACCAACCCGTCAATGCTGGTCTGCAGATACGGCAGCAGTGACACGGTGAGATAGCCATGGGCGATGGTGCTGCCGAACGGCGTCATTTTTGCCTGTTCCGGGTTCACATGAATAAACTGGTGATCCAGCGTTGCGTCAGCAAACGCATTGATACGGGCCTGATCAATCAGAAACCACTCCGATTCACCCAGCTCTTTACCTACATATTCTGTCAGTTGATTCGGCTCAACAACTTTCATTTTTCTCTCCCTTTGAGATCTCACCGATAGGCTCGTGTGCACGGGAATCATAACGCGCCGGGCCCTGTGCTCCATGACGGACGGACTCAGGCCTGAACAATCCGGTCAATAAAGGGATTGATGATTTCAGCCACGGCCGCAGCGGCTTCCATATGCACATGATGGCGCCCGGGCACCCGCACCACCTCCAGTTGCGGCACGTGCGCTGCTCGCGTGGCGAAGGCGCCTCCCCCCTCAAGCCCCTGCTCCGCCCCGATCAGCAGTGTCGGTGCAGTGATAGCGCCGAGAAAACCGAGCACCTGTTCCTCGGTAAGTCGCAGTGACGAGGGTAGCCGCAGTCGCGGATCGGCACGCCAGGTCCAGCCCCCTGCGACAGATTCCAGGCCGCGCTCACACAACAACCGGGCGGCGTCTTCCGACAGCCCGCCAAAGCCCAGCGTGCGCGCTGCAACCGCCTCGTCGACGCGTGCATAGCGCGGCTTTCGCTTGGCGGAAAGATCCTGCATGGCGCGAATCGCTTTACGCAGGGTTGTCGGTGCATCACTGCCCGGTGTCGTGGGTGGCCCAAGCCCTTCCAGCAGGATCAGGCCCACTATCCTCTCCGGAAATGCACCCGCCAGCAGGCTGGCAATACCTGCGCCCATGGAGTGCCCCATGAGAATAAAACGTTCCCAGCCCAGGCTGTCCGCCACGGCAATCACATCACGTATATTGTCGATGTAGTGCGTGACGCTGTGAAATGGCCGGTGCGCCGATTTGCCATGCCCTGCGGAGTCAAGTGCGAACAGCGGATTGCGGATATGTGCCGACAACGGCAGGAAGGAATTGGCATTGTCCAGCCAGCCATGCAAGGCCAGTATCGGTGTCCCCTCACCCGGCCAGTAGCGCCCCTGCAATGTCAGGCCCCAAGCCTCTATGCGCCGCTCTTCAGGCCGGCGTATGCTGCGCGACATCGTCATTTTGCCCCTTTGTGTCCCGGGCAGGCATGACGCCCAACCCTTGCAACCCGGTGAGAATGATGTCTGATGCCGCTTCAGGATTTTCCAGCGGGAACATATGCCCGCCTGGCGCCAGACGATGAACCATTCCATGGCGCTGCACATGGCGGCGGGCACTGCTGAGGAACATGGGCTCCGATTCAGCGCCTGACACCATGAGACCGGGTACTTGCAGCCGAGGCAGCCGTCCGATGTTTCCCGGTGTGGTACGAAAAACGTTCACTTCCACCTCCGGAGCATAACGTAACCGCAGAGCGCCGGCATCCCCCTCACCGGGCGCATCGTCATCCACCTCCAGTCCGGCGGCCAGATAATCCGCGAGGCAGCGCGGATCAAGGCGCTGGAAGAACGGCCGCCGCAGGAAGTAGGCCTCCGCCTCGGCGCGATCCGCCCAGCGCGCCCTGCGCCCCTTGCTGCGCCCGGCGGGCGTAATCCGGTCACCCAGGCCCATCAGCCGGGCAAGATTGAACAGATGGCCCTGCCAGCCATTGATCAGGGGCGGGTCCAGCATCACCAACGCCTGAAACCAGTCCGGCCGGCGGCTCGCCACCATGCACATCATCACCCCGCCCATGGAATGCCCCATACCGACGAAAGGCCGAGGCAGCTGCGCCAGTTTCGCTTCCAGTTCACGGGACAGACTCTCCCAGTTGGCGTCCACAGGGTACAGTGGGTCATGCCCCATGCGATCCATCACTTCGACATGGAAATGCTCCCGGAAAGGGGCCAGGAAAGTGGTATAGCTGCCACCGGGAAAGCCATTGGCGTGGGCGAACACCAGGGTTGGACGATCTGTCATGGTGATCCTCATTGCGTGCTGATCGGCAAGTGCGAAGCGTATGGAACCATGCCTTGCACGATGGCGCCAGCCACGGCATGTTGATGAAGTGATGCGGAAGCCCGGCAAAAGCTGGTGACCGACGCGGCGCCACCCTACAATGCCAACCAGCAATGGAGGAAGGCATGAAACTGGTTTCATTCAATATCAACAGTATCCGCGCCCGTCTGCCGCAACTTGAAGCGGTCATCAGCCAGCACCAACCGGATCTGATCGGACTTCAGGAAACCAAGGTTCAGGATGACGAGTTTCCTGCCGAGGCGGTCAGGGAAATGGGTTATCACCCCTATTTCTTCGGGCAAAAGGGCCACTACGGTGTCGCACTGATCAGCCGGGAGCCTTTGGCGGCAGTGCAGTATGGTTTTCCCTCTGATGAACCTGCCGCCCAGCGGCGCATGATCATCGGCCGGATGCAGTACAACGGCCAGTCACTGACCGTGCTGAACGGCTATTTCCCCCAGGGCGAAAGCCGCGATCATCCGATCAAGTTTCCTGCAAAAGCCCGCTTCTATGCAGATCTGCAACGCTACTTGCAGGATCAGCACCAACCGGACGAGCAAGTCGCCATCATGGGCGACTTCAACATTTCCTCCCGGGACACCGACATCGGCATTGGCGACAGCAATCGCAAACGCTGGTTGCGTGATGGCAAATGCAGCTTTCTGCCAGAAGAGCGGGAATGGTTCGACGAACTCCTGGACTGGGGCCTCGCCGACACCTACCGGGTCAATTATCCCGAGGCCGACGATCGCTTCAGCTGGTTTGACTACCGCTCGAAAGGGTTTGAGCGGGAACCGCGACGCGGCCTGCGCATTGATACCGTGCTGGCTACAGCGCCACTGATCGACCGGTTGGAAGATACCGGTATCGATTACGGCATACGCGCCATGGAACGCCCTTCTGACCATTGTCCGGTCTGGGCACGTTTCAGGGACTGAGCATGAGCGTGCATCTGCACCCCGACAAGTTCCGCGCCAGCAACCTCTGGGACCGCCTCGGGCTGCTGGTGGACGTGTTGATGATCATCCTGGTGGTCATCAACCTCTCCCTGATCATCTTTGACTGGCTGTTTGCCGTGTCTCGGGTTCAGGATGCGCTGGCTGCGGTCGCCCCCGATCTGACAGCACTGTACGCAGACACGATTCACGCTGATTTCTTCTTCTATGACCTGTGGTTTGTCGCCGTCTATCTGACGGAATTCCTGGTTCGCTGGATCATCGCGGCAGCCCGGCAAACCTATCATCGCTGGTTCTTCTTTCCGTTTATTCACTGGTACGATCTGCTGGGCTGCATTCCGGTTGGCGGTTTCCGCTGGCTCCGTACCCTGCGCATCATCAGTCTGCTGCTGCGTCTTCAGCGGCTGGGCGTGATAGACCTTCGCGACACCTACATCGGCGCCACACTTCTGAAATACTACAAAGTGCTGGTGGAGGAAATCTCCGACCGCGTCGTACTCAATGTACTGGATGGCGTGCAGCGGGAAATCAGCGAGGGCAACCCGTTGATGCAGCGTATCCAGCATGAAGTCCTGCTGCCACGCCAGGCCAGTCTGGTGGACTTCGCCGCCGGGCGACTGATCAGCGCTGCTCAGGAAACCCATGCCGATTATCGGGAACCCCTGGGGCGGTACCTGTCGCACCTCACCGACGAGGCGCTGGGCAACACCCGCAGCGGTGCTCGCCTGGCCGCCATACCCGTTGCCGGGCCACGCGCTGTCGCCTTGATCGGTGAGGCGGTTCGGGAGGTCGGTATCGCACTGGTAGACCAACTGATTGCCGATATCAGCCACCCGGATTACCGGGACACCGTCGACAAGCTTCTCAATGACCTGATCGAGAACAGCGCGGGCAACGCCGAGCAGCTCAACAGTCTGGTTCGCGATACGTTGATGGACGTGCTGGACCAGATAAAGCGGCAGGTGGCGGTACAGAACTGGAAACTGGAAGAAGAACGCGCAGAGGCTGAACGCAAAGCTGCCAAAACCGCCAAAGCCGCCAAAGCCGAAGGTAACCGCAGAGGAAATCCGTTATGACAGAAACCTTGCCGCCGGGGCTGACACTCACCGATAAAAAAATGCCCGGATTGCTGACGCGCAAGCGTGTTTTCCTGATTACCTTCGCAGCGGATGATTTCGACGCATTCAAGCCCTGCTATGAGGCGTTCAGTGCCGCCTTGCTGATATGGTATGCCAAACGCGGCAAGCGCTGTGGCGCCGTGCAGATAGACGCCACGGTTCACCCTTGGATCGCAGGGCGGGTTAAGGATTATGTGCGACGTTTACGTGAAATTCCCGGCCATGCGCCTCTGCGCAACATGACGGTAAGCGTGACACTCCAGGGCAGTGATGGCAAACCGCTGGAGCCGCTGCTACTTGAGAAGGCGGAGCAATAAAACGAAGCCGGCCTTCAGACCGCGTTGATCTGCAAATTGACCAGATCCAGTTTCTCGCTGCTGGCACGAATACATCCGGCCACAGCCAGAGGCAAATCGTCTGCGTCCCGCTGTACGCTCATCAGGTCCACAATATGCGGCCGCTCCAGCGTGTTACCACTGGCATCGCGAATCACCATGACCTGGGGGCGCAAACGCCGTGTCGCGTTCTGTGCCACTACAATACCCTTGTCACCATTGGATAACTCGACCGCCGTGCCGGTCGGGTAAACACCGACCGCCTGAATAAACTGCTCCACCAGCGCGCTCTGAAAACCGCTGTCGCGCAGCTCATACAATTCGGACACCGCCTCAGTAGCTGTCCGGGCCTGTGCCCAGGGACGGTCGCTGGTCATCGCGTCATAGGTGTCGACGATCCCGGCAATGCGTGCCAGCAAGGGGATTTCCCCTCCCTTGAGACCAAAGGGATAGCCGCTGCCATCATGGCGCTCATGATGGTATTGCACCACCGCCAGCATCTGGTCGTTTACGCCGCCACAGTGCTGCAGCAGCTCAATGCCATGATTCACGTGCTCGCGCATGGCGGCATGGTCTTCCGGTCCGTATCGCTCCGTGCTGACCAGCATGCTGCGCGGCAGACGGGTCTTGCCGGTATCCATCAGCAACACACCAGTGGCGAGGTTTTCGAGTACGTCCCGGGGCAGTCCGATATGACGGCCAAACACCGTGGCCAGGATTGAAGCCCGGATACTGTGCGCATAACCGTAGCTATCACAATCCTTGATACGCGCCAGCCACACCATGGCGTCCGGATTACGCAGGATGCTGTGCACCATGACCGCCGCCGCCTTGCGTGCCACACGCAGGTTGAGGCCCTTTTCCGCGCGCAGATCATTGAGCAGATGCACCACAGCGCGGGTTACCTCGCGGTGATACAGGGTGGCAGACACCACCTCTTGCTTGAGTGTCTGGCTGACTTCGTATTTTACCGGGGTGAACTTGCCGATACCGCCACGGACCCGTGGACGGGCTGGCGCTGATGCCGCGGCCTGCGGTTCGAGCTTGCAGGTGCTCAGTTGGCGATCGATATAGACATGCCGGCACCAGACCCGGAGCTGCTCGACATCATCCTGAGTCTTGATGTGGAAGCCTTGTAACGGGAAGGGTGTCTCGATCCAGGCACGATCAAGCTCTGACACATACATGCCGAGCTGCAAATCGCTGGTTTCAACACGTTCAGTCCTGACAGCCATGGTTCAGGATACCCCCCGATTACTTGTCACACTCGTCGCTCGCTACGTTTCAGTCCCTGCCAAGTCCTTGATACCAGCGAAAGCGCTCACCTGAAAACTAACCCTTTCGCATCAGACGGGCCAACCCGAATAGTACTAGTATGGTATGTGACAAACATCACAGGCGTCCAGTCTGCAGCGCTGGAGGTATCAGATCGCCGACGAACGGTCGCCAGCCAGCACCGACATGGTCAACCGCGCAACGCACACCGGCTTGCCTGACTCCTCCCGGATATGTATCTCCCACACCTGGGTGCTGCGCCCCAGATGCAACGGTCGCGCCACACCGGTCACCAGGCCCGTGCGCACGCTGCGCAGGTGGTTGGCGTTGATATCCAGGCCAACGCAGTAGTGCCCCGGTGCCGCACACATATTGGCGGCCATGCTACCGAGTGACTCGGCCAGCACCACCGAGGCACCCCCATGGAGAATGCCCATCGGCTGGTGCGTACGGGTGTCCACCGGCATGGTGCCAGTCAGGCTGTCATCGCCAATGTCCGTGATACGGATGCCGAGGTGCTCGCAAATTGTGCCTTGCTGCAGGCGGTTGGCGGTCGCCAGATCGGGCGCCTGAGTCCAGATGGCCATATATTCTCCACGTCAGAAAAGGTCACCCGGGGCACGCAACCAGGCCAGTCTGGCGCCCGCCATGGCCGCCACCTCCATATCCAGCGCCGCGACGGCGCCCACGCCCATGGGCAGGCGCGCCGAGGGGCCCTCGCAGAGCTGCCCCACCAGATGCGCCACCAGGGGCATATGGCTGACCAGCACCAGCGGTGAATCCTGATCAGCAGGCTGCATGGTCAGACCCAGCAACCAGTCCAGTACCCGTTGCGGATGACCGTCAGGAACGAGCAAGTCGCAGGTGTCGGTCACGTCAAGGCCACAGATATCAGCAATCTCAGCGGCAGTCTGGCGCGCACGCACATAGGGGCTGGTGTACAACCGCAGCGGGCGCTCTCCCTCTGAGGTCAACGTCTCCCAGAGCTGGCGAACGCCTTCACGCCCCCGAGGTGTCAGTGCCCGGGCCTCATCAGTCGTCACCTGCCGCTCGGCTTCACCATGGCGCACCACATACAGGCGCATCAGGATACTGCCTCGCGGACAAACTCCACATCGTGATTGTGTTCACCGCGCATCAGGGAATCGATGACCTGCGTCAGAGGCAGCTGGTTGAAGAGGATTTCATACAATCCCGAGGCCAGCGGCATGTAAATATCCAGCTCCCGGGCTCGCTCTGCCACCAGCCGGATGGTATTGACCCCTTCGGCGGTCTGTCCCAACACGTCAACGGCCTCCTCCACGGTCTTGCCCTGCCCTATCAGGTATCCGACCTGGTAGTTGCGCGACAGGCTGGATGAGCAGGTCACGATCAGATCACCGACCCCGGCCAGCCCCAGAAAAGTCATCGGGCTCCCCCCGAGGTGCGCAGCAAAGCGGCTCATTTCTGCCAGACTGCGCGTGATCAGCAACCCACGTGTATTGTCGCCAACGCCCAGCGCTGCGGCCATGCCCGTCGCGATGGCGTAAATATTCTTCAGAGCGCCACCAAGTTCCACACCGAACATGTCCGCACTGTCATAGACCCGGAAGTAATCACAGGACAACGCATCCTGGATACGCCGACACACCTCAGGGTGGGGGCTGGCAATAACGGTTCCGGTAAACTTGCGCTCGACAATTTCTCTGGCGAGATTGGGCCCACTCAACACCCCGACACGGGTATGCGGCCACTCCCGTTCGAGCAGTTGACTCATCAGCAGGAAGCCATCGGCACTGATACCCTTGGTGCAGCTGACAACGATAGTGCCTTCTGCAATATCGTCTCTCGCCTGGGCCAGAACGTCCATGAACGCCTTGCTCGGCACCGCCATGAACACCAGCGTGGCGCCGCCAAGGACTTCGTGCAGATCTTCACTGGCCAGCACGCCTTCAGGCAGCTCGGCACCCGGGAAGTATCGAGGGTTCTCGCGGTCACGATTGATTGCCGCCGCGGTTTCCGGGTCTCGTACCCACAGGCGCGTCGCATGCCCCTGTTGGGCGAGAATTGTGGCGATGGCGGTGCCGAAACTGCCACCGCCCAGTACCGCCGCGACTTCCATTTTGTCCGTCATGGTGATTTGTTCGCCTCCTGGCGCTGGCACTGTGCCAGCAAGGTTGCCCGGCATCATAAGCATCCCGGCGTCGGGCCGCAATGCAGCGGCTCATCCTGGCGTTCAGGCGGACAGTATCTCGCCCAGAGCAGCGTCCAGGGTCGGGTAGCTGAACACGAAGCCCTGATCCATGAGACGGCGCGGTACGACTTTCTGCCCCCCGAGCAGTAGCACCGACATTTCTCCCAGCCCCAGCTTCAACGGCCAGGCCGGCACCCGCATGAAGCCGGGCCGGCGACAGCGTGATGCCAGTGCGGTGTGGAAACGCCCGTGAGGCACTGCTTCCGGTGCGACCGCATTGTAGACACCGCTGGCAGCGGGCGTGTCCAGACAGCGCAATATGAGCGCCACCAGATCATCAATGTGTATCCAGGAAAACCACTGGCTGCCATCGCCCAGCTGCGCCCCCAATCCGAGACGGTATACCGGTAGCAAACGCCCCAGCATTCCCCCTTCTCGACCCAGCACGACGCCAATCCGTAATACGCACAGCCGAGTGCCATGCTGTTTGGCCACATCCCGGGCTGCCTGCTCCCATGCGTCACATAACAGATAGGTAAAATCCCGCCGCGCTGCGGGTGAGCTTTCCGTCAGCTCCGCGTTGCCGGCATCACCATAAAAACCCACCGCCGAGCCGTTTATCAGCAACGGCGGCTTGTGGATCAATCTGTCAAACAGGGCGCCCAGCGCCCGCGTCACACCCACGCGGCTATCCAGGAGTACCTGCTTGCGGGCCTCGCTCCAGCGGCGATCAGCGATACCTTCTCCGGCAAGGTTGATCACCGCATCGAAATGCGCGTCGTCAGCTATCGCTGCAAGGTCTGCGACCAGCGTGACGGCCTCAGGCAAGCGTGTTGCGGCTTTGCCGGGTTGCCGCGTCAGTACCGTGACATCGTGCCCTCGGCGCGTCAGCACCGGACACAGATGCTGCCCGACAAAGCCACTGCCACCCGTGATCAGAATATTCATTGATGTGTTACCTGCTCAAGATTGGCGATCTCATCCGGCCGGTAGTAATACTCCAGTGCACCAGCCCCCACAGGCACCTCCAGCGTCAGCTGTCGATCGTCAACGTTGCGCAGCACGCCGGTGCGAACCCGACCGTCGTGCCCACTGATACGCACCTGCCGCCCGATCAGCTTCTTGTATTGCTGGTGCTCATCAGACAGGGCCGTCGAGGCGGGCTGATCCGCCTCCGTCGCGCGCTCATCCATCGCACTCTCGTCAAGCGCGCGCTCGTCAGCGGTGCCTTGCTGCGCCGTTTTTTCCGGCGCCAACGTGACGGACTGCTGCGTCGCCGCAGGCCCTGGCGGCGCGTGGCCTTCAGCATAAACCTGCTGCCCGCTGGATAACTGCAACATCACCAACTCTTCTGACGTCACCGTGTAAGCCAGCGAACCACTACCGACCGTCGTCTCCAACATCAGCCTGTCAGAATTGACCGACCGCACAATACCGGTCTGACGGGAACCATCAACGCGCAACAGCTCTACCTGCTGGCCGGTATACTCCCCGAAATCAGTGAAGGAACGCGTGATGGGCGGTGGTGGTGGCACCGCTGCGCCAGCCTCGCTATCACTCGCTTTACGTTGCGGTGCCGCCGTGATCAATCGCAGATCCCCCCGCTCACCCGCCTCAACAACGGTGATCTCCGTCGCCCCCGGGCGCATGGCCCAGCCGACACTGGAACGCTCGAGACGCAGCAGACGTTCCTCGACCCGGCCGTTACGGAGCGTGACACGCACACGGCTGCTGCCCGTCTGTTCGCGGCGTTGCATGCGGGTATCCAGAACCTCGATACGGCTGATCATTCCCTCGGGGAACTGCCCCCGCAGGTGCTCTCGTACCAGATAGTTCAGCGTGTCGGGATGATCAAAGGTCAGGTCCACCTGATTGCCCAGGTAGCGCAGGTGATTGGTATGTGCGGTGAAATCGCCGGACAGAAAGCTGCGCCGCGTGTCCGGCAGAATCAATTGCAGAAACCCGGTGAGCTGATTGTGATCCAGCGGCGCAAGGTGCAGCTCCATGCGATAGCCTTCGGTGATGATCAGTGTTTCCGGCAGGTCGCGGCCCTGCTCTCGCCAGGAAAGATGTATCTCCGGGGGCATCTCATCTCCCGGGCGCACCAGCAACGTGCGGCGCTGGGTGATGGGCATGGGGTTTTCGCGCAGCAGAATGCGCACTTCCAGATCCGGTATGAAGCCCTCGCCTTGTTGCGCGCTGAAAACACCGTTAATCAGTTCAGCCCGGTCATACTGGAATGTGTGGCCGTTAACGCTGCCGCTCAGGCGCGGATTGGCATCATTGCGGATGGCAATACGAATCGCCTCCTCTGAGCTGACAAAGGCGTTCAGCGCAGCACGCTGGCTGCCCGCAAGCACGCCCTCCTGCCCCCCGCCGGTGGCGCCAAATACACGCTGTGGCTCGTGCAGCAGTTGCGGGTCCCGCGCCACGGCCAACCCCAGCCCCAGCAGTATCAGCGCGACGCCAAACACGCGCATCAAGGCAGCCCACCAGATGTCAGACCAGTTCTCCTGCACATGGCGCAAACCTGCCAGCGGCAGCAGGAACACCAGCGCACTACGGCCCTTGGCCGCAATATCGCGCATCAGTCCGAAGGTTCCCAACAGGACCAGTGTCAGCCCGATAATCAGCATCACCTGTGTCATTCGCTCACCATCTCCCCATGGCCTTTTGCTGTATCATTAAGCACGCCAGCGACGCTGCTGATGCCGTTGTCTCATTTACGCCACACTTTACAAAGCCTGCCGGCCACTGACCAGATGAAGCTTCCTGCAAGCCTTGACCGCCATCACATTCCGCTTGGTGTCTTTTATGCACTGGCAACAACCGTGGTCGCCAGCACCGCAGCAGCCACAGTAAAGCACATCAGCAGCGAAGGCGTATCGCCCTGGCTGATCGTCTGGGTCCAGTACGGTCTGTGCACGCTATTGCTGCTGCCCTGGTTGTTGCGACACGGGCCTGCCGCCCTGGCGACACAGCGCCCTGCGCTGCATACCGTGCGCTCGCTGGGAGGCTGGCTGGGGTTTACCTGCTACTACCTGGCACTGCCTTACATCCCGCTGGTCGACGCAACCCTGCTACGCAGCGCTGCGCCACTCTGGGTCCCGTTGATCGTTTTCATTGGCCTGAGGCAGCAGATCCCGCTGGCGCGGTGGGTCGCCCTGGCTGGCGGATTCGCGGGGATACTGATGATTCTGCGCCCCGCCAGTCAGGGTATTCAGCTCGGCCACCTCCTGGGCATGACTGCGGGATTGGCGCTCGCCATCTCCATGGCCACGACCCGCGCCCTTTCCACCAGCGAGCCCGCAAACCGTATCCTGTTCTATTATTTCGCAATTTCCTTTGCCGCCAGTACGCCGATGGCGCTACTCAACCTTCAGCCGGTGTCCCTGCTGGCGGCCAGCGGCATGCTCTATGTCGGCTTGTCGATCTTTCTGACCATGGTGCTCTACACCCGCGCCTACAGCCATGCCCCCACCAGCCTGATCGCGCCGCTAAGCTATGCCGCGGTGCCGGTGGCGGGCCTGCTGGACTGGTGGTACTGGCGCGAGCTCCCGGATAGCCTGGCCTTTACGGGCATGGCCATCGTCATCGCAAGCGGCATTTTTGCCGTTGTCTTCACCCGCGATCGCCGTTCCGACCACTGACCTCGGGCGCCCCACCCATCGCCCGACAGACGGTATGCCATTTTGCTTATTTTTTTCTTGTCAAGGACAAAAGTCGGCGGTATACAGGCGCTGTGGACTGGAAACGGCGACCGGCGGTCCCGGCCAGCCCTCCCGCTCCTCCCCACGGGGGGCAAGGTAACTGGCAAGTTGCAGTTGATGCTGAAGTTGAACAGTCAAGTTGAGTGGAATTCGCAGGAGGGCCTGCCATGACCGATCATCGCGCTGAGCAAGACTATGACGATACGGAAGAGATGCTGATGAATGAGGACATCGATTTTCTCGACGAAGAAGCCGAAGAGGAACAGGACGAACCCACTCCCCGCTCCAGAGGCTTCAACCTGGACATGCGGCACCGGATCGAGGATCGCCTGGAACAGCGCCGGCTCGCACGGGAGTTGAATGGCTACGAAGCCTTTGACCTGGAGGACGACGACACACTGCATTGAGAGTTGCCCGTCCCGGCCACACCTGCAAAAAAGCCGGCTTTCGCCGGCTTTTTTGACAGAACATCCGGCTACTTTACCAGCCGGTCAGTTCCTTCAATGCCTGGCCTATCTGTGCCGGATTGCGCACCGTTTTGACCCCTGCTTCCTCCAGCACCGCAAACTTTTCGTCTGCCGTACCTTTGCCACCGGCAATGATTGCACCGGCATGCCCCATGCGCTTGCCCGCAGGCGCGGTCACGCCAGCGATGTAGGACACTACAGGCTTGGTCACATTGGCTTTGATATAAAGCGCGGCCTCATCTTCCGCTGTCCCGCCGATCTCACCCACCATGATGATGGCCTCGGTCTGCGGATCATTCTGGAACAGCTCCAGTGCGTCGATGAAGGTGGTGCCCGGAATCGGATCGCCACCAATGCCGATACAGGTGGACTGCCCGAAGCCCAGCGTCGTGGTCTGGTTCACGGCTTCATAGGTCAAAGTCCCGGAACGTGACACGATACCGACCTTGCCAGGCTGATGAATATGCCCCGGCATGATGCCGATCTTGCACGCACCCGGCGTGATGATTCCCGGACAGTTGGGGCCGATCAGACGCACGCCTTCCTTGCGGCTGATGTACTCTTTCACGTACAGCATATCCAGCGTGGGAATGCCTTCGGTGATACACACGATCAGCTCGATACCGGCATCCGCCGCTTCGATGATCGAGTCCTTGCAGAACGCGGCAGGGACGTAGATCACTGACGCCGTGGCGCCGGTCTTCTCGATCGCTTCGCGTACGGTATCGAATACTGGCAGGCCAAGGTGGGTTTGCCCCCCCTTGCCCGGCGTCACACCGCCTACCATCTTTGTGCCGTAGGCAATCGCCTGCTCAGAGTGGAAGGTGCCCTGCGCACCGGTGAAGCCCTGACAGATGACTTTGGTATCTTTATCAATCAGTACGCTCACGCTGCACCCCCGACGGCTTTCACGATCTGTTCAGCGGCATCATCAAAACTCTTGGCCGCAATAATGTTGAGGCCACTCTCGGCCAGCTTCTTGGCGCCCAGTTCGGCATTGTTGCCTTCCAGACGCACCACGACGGGCACCTGCACACCCACTTCCTGCACCGCACCGAGAATACCGTCAGCGATCAGGTCGCAGCGCACGATGCCGCCGAAAATATTGACCAGCACGCCCTTGACCTGGTCATCAGACAGGATGATCTTGAAGGCCTCGGTCACGCGCTCTTTGGTGGCACCGCCGCCGACATCCAGGAAGTTGGCCGGTGCGCCGCCCTTGAGCTTGACGATATCCATGGTGCCCATGGCCAGACCCGCGCCATTCACCATGCAACCGATATTGCCCTCAAGCGCCACGTAATTCAGATCCCACTGGGCTGCACGACGCTCACGCGGATCCTCCTGGCTGGGATCTTCCAGCGCTTTCAATTCCGGATGGCGATACAGCGCGCTACCGTCGATACCCAATTTGGCATCCAGGCAGTGCAGATTTCCCTGCTCGGTGATGACCAGCGGGTTGATTTCCAGCAGTGCGAGGTCTTTCTCTTCGAACAGCTTGGCCAGCCCCATGAAGATCTTCACGAACTGTTTGACCAGATCCCCTTTGAGACCGAGCTGGAAAGCGAGCTCGCGGCCCTGGTAGGGCTGCGCACCGACCAGCGGGTCGATAACCGCCTTGAGAATTTTCTCCGGTGTTTCTTCGGCCACTTTCTCGATTTCTACACCACCCTCGGTGGAGGCCATGAACACAACGCGGCGGGTCGCACGATCAACCACTGCGCCCAGATACAGCTCATCGGCAATATCCGTGCATGTTTCTACCAGAATCTTGGAGACCGGCTGACCGCGTTCATCGGTCTGGAAGGTCACCAGTCGCTGGCCCAGCCACTTTCGGGCGAAGTCGGCCGCGTCTTCCGGGGATTCGACCAGCTTCACGCCACCGGCCTTGCCACGACCACCCGCGTGCACCTGGGCTTTGACCACCCAGCGTGTGCCGCCGATTTCCTTCGCTTTTGCCGCGACTTCCTCAGGTGTGTCACAGGCAAAGCCCGTAGAGACCGGCAAGCCGTATTCGGCAAAAAGCTGCTTGCCCTGATATTCATGCAGGTTCATGTCAGATTTCCATTATATAGACGTACTCTAAACAATCAGGCCGCGCTCCTTTTGGGTAACGCGGCCCGACAACCCGTTTACTTCTTGCGGCGACGTTGTGCCACATGAATCGCCCGGTAATCCGTTGCCAGCGCCGCCTCGTGAACGGTTTCTGACAACGCCGGGTGACTGAACACCATCAACTGAAGATCTTCGATGGTTGAGCCAAACTCCATGGCAATGACACCCTGCTGTACCAGCTCGGATGCCTGGGGACCAACCACGTGCATCCCGAGAATGCGGTCGGTCTTTTCATCGACGACGAACTTGACCATGCCCTCGGCATCGCCCGCAGCGAGTGCCCGGCCATTGGCGGCGAAAGGCACAACACCGGTCTTGTAAGCTTCACCGGAAGCTTTGACTTCGTCTTCGGTCTTGCCCACCCAGGCAACTTCCGGGTGGGTGTAAATCACGGAGGCAATGGTGTCGTAATTGACCTGGGTATGCTCCCCGGCAATCACCTCTGCCACCATGACGCCCTCTTCCAGTGCTTTATGCGCCAGAGCCGGCCCGCGCACCAGATCGCCGATGGCGTAGACGCCCGGCGCATCAGTACGGCACTGGCTGTCCACGTAGATGAAATTGCGCTCATCCAGTGATACGCCAGCGTCCTGCGACAACAGCTCGCCGGTCATGGGGCGGCGCCCTACTGCAACGATAAGGCGATCAAATACCTCACTTTGCTCACCGCTGCCGTCCTCGTAGCTGACCGTGACTTTTTTGCCCTTCACGTCAGAACCGGTCACACGCGCACCCAGGCGGATATCCAGGCCCTGCTTTTTCAGGACCTTCAATGTTTCCTTGCTGATCTGGGTATCCACCACCGGCAGGAAGGTGTCGACCGCTTCAAGCACAACGACTTCAGCACCGAGACGCGCCCAGACACTGCCCAGCTCGAGCCCGATCACACCTGCGCCGATAACGCCGAGGCGTTTGGGTACGCTGGTAAATTCGAGTGCCCCGGTGGAGTCCACCACCAGATCGTCTTTCAATGGCGCTACCGATATTTCGATGGGCACAGAACCCGCCGCCAGAATCACATGTTCTGCCTGCAACGTCTGCGCATCGCCTTTCTCGTTCGGCGTAAACTCGACCTGCTTGCCGCTCAGCAACTTGCCGCTGCCCTGCAGCCAGGTCACCTTGTTGGCCTGGAACAACGCACCGATGCCGCCGGTAAGCTGCAGCACAACCTCGTCCTTGCGCTTCTGCATCTGGGCGATATCCATCTTGGGCGTATTCACGACAACGCCGTGATCGGCCAATTTGTTCTTCGCCTCGTAGAATTTCCAGGACGAGTCCAGCAGCGCCTTGGACGGGATACACCCCACATTCAGGCAGGTGCCGCCCAGCGCAGGCTTGCCCTGCTTGTTGATCCGCTTCTCGATGCAGGCGGTGTTCAGACCGAGCTGCGCACAGCGGATTGCCGCGGCGTAGCCACCCGGGCCACCGCCAATCACGATTACATCAAACTTGTCACTCATAGCATTTCCTTCGTGGTCCGCCAGTCCGATCAGATATCCAGCAGCAGGCGAGCCGGGTCTTCAATGAAGTTCTTCACCGCGACCAGGAACTGTACTGCTTCCTTGCCGTCGATCAGGCGGTGATCATAAGACAGAGCCAGATACATCATGGGCAGGATTTCCACCTTGCCATCCACCGCCATGGGGCGCTCCTGGATCTTGTGCATCCCCAGAATCGCCGTCTGCGGCGGGTTCAGAATCGGCGTGGAAATCAACGAGCCAAACACCCCGCCATTGGAAATGGTAAAGGTGCCACCGGTCATTTCTTCGATGGACAGCTTGCCGTCACGCGCCTTCTTGCCGTACTCGATGATCTGGGTTTCAACTTCTGCAAGACCTTTCTGGTCTGCATCGCGCATTACCGGCACCACCAGGCCCCGCTCGGAGGACACCGCTACGCCGATGTCGTAGTAGCCGTGGTAAACAATGTCGTCCACATCAATGGATGCATTAACGGCCGGGAAACGCTTGAGCGCCTCCACACAGGCACGGACGAAGAAACCCATGAAGCCCAGACGGACCCCGTGCGTCTTCTCGAAATCAGCCTGGTAGTGTTTGCGCATGTCCATGATCGGCTTCATGTTGACTTCATTGAAGGTCGTCAACATGGCCGCGTTCTGTTGTGCTGCGACCAGCCGTTCGGCAATACGCTTGCGCAGGCGCGTCATCGGCACACGACGCTCTTCGCGCTCGCCGGGCACACCGGGTAATTCGGCGTCCGCCGGCTGAGGCGCCTTGGCCGCCGGATCAGTGGCACGTTTTTCTTCCCGCTGGGTCAACGCCTTCTCGACGTCCTCCCGGGTAATGCGACCACCTTTACCGGAGCCCTCGACGGAACGCGCATCAATGCCATGCTCGCTCATCATTTTGCGCGCTGCGGGCCCGGCAGCGGTGTCTTCCCCGCTCGAAGCTGGCTCGGCAGCCGAAGTGCTTGCCTTGCTCTCGGACGCCGCGGGCTTTTCCTCACCCTTTGCTGCGGTATCTTTCGCCGCAGGCGCTTCCGTAGCCTTGCCATCGCCCGCTTCAATGGAACCCAGAACCTCCTGGCTTTCCACCGTATCGCCTTCGCCTTTCAATATCTTGCCCAGGACGCCGTCCGAGTTGGCAACGACTTCCAGCACGACCTTGTCGGTTTCAATATCAACCAGCAGCTCGTCACGCTTGACCTGATCACCTTCTTTCTTGTGCCAGGTTGCCACTGTGCCGTCGGCTACCGATTCCGGAAATTGTGGCGCTTTGATTTCAATTGACATGTTATGCCCTTGATTCCGATTCAATTCTGGAAATTACTCAATCTCGAACGCGTCCTGCACCAGCTTCTGTTGCTGGGCAACATGCTGGGACATCAGGCCGGCCGCCGGCGCTGCCGCCGAATCCCGCCCTGCATAATGCAGATTGAGCTTGCGGCTGAGCCGTGTTGTCACGTTACGCATATGGTGCTGACTGCAATACCAGGCACCCTGATTCATGGGCTCTTCCTGGCACCAGACCACTGTTTTCAGCTTCTTGTACGCGGAGAGCACTTCGTAAAGGCGCTCTTCCGGGAACGGGTAAAGCTGTTCCACACGAATGATGGCGACATCATCAATACCATCAGCCTCGCGCTTCTCCAGCAGGTCGTAGTACACCTTGCCGCTACACAGTATGGCGCGCTGCACCTTGTCTGCATTCAGCTCTTCCGCCTCGGCCAGCACCGTTTCAAAATGCCCGCCCGCCAGATCATCCAGTGACGAAATAGCGCGCTTGTGGCGCAGCAGGCTTTTCGGGCTCATCACGATCAGCGGCTTGCGCAGCGGGCGGATGGCCTGACGCCGCAGCAGATGGAATATCTGCGCAGGCGTCGTCGGCATGCAGACCTGCATATTGTGCTCGGCACACAATTGAAGGAAACGTTCGAGACGTGCAGAAGAATGTTCAGGCCCCTGCCCTTCATAACCGTGCGGCAACAGCAACGTCAGGCCGCAGACACGGGCCCATTTCGCTTCACCGGATGAAATGAACTGATCAATCACCACCTGGGCGCCATTGGCGAAATCACCGAACTGGGCCTCCCAGATGACCAGGGACTTGGGCGCTGTCGTTGCATAGCCGTATTCGAATGCCAGCACGGCCTCTTCTGACAGCAGCGAGTCGTAGATTTCAAATGCCGGCTGCTCGTCGTACAGGTGCTGCAACGGCACATACGGCTCGCCGTTTTTCTGATTGTGCAGCACCGCATGGCGGTGAGAGAAGGTCCCGCGACCACAATCCTGACCGGTCAGCCTCACGGGGAAGCCCTGATCAATCAACGTGGCGTAAGCCAGGGTCTCGGCATAGCCCCAGTTGATCGGCAACGCACCCGCCGTCATCTTGCGGCGATCTTCCAATATCTTCTTGACCTGCCGCTGGGGAACAAAGCCCTCGGGCAGTGTTTCAAGCTGCGTCGACAGGCTCTGCATTTTCTTGAGCTTGAAGCCGGTATCCCACTCATCTACCACCTGGTGGCCGATGTAGGGCGACCAGTCGACAAACAGGGCCTTGTTCGGTTCACGCACCAGCGACTTGACCACATGATTGCCCTGGTCAAGGTTGTTGCGGTAATCCTCCGCCATGCGGGCGTTTTCTTCCTCGGAAATCACGCCCGCACTGATCAGCCGCTCAGCATAGATGCTGCGCGTTGTCGGCACGGCCTTGATCTTCTTGTACATCAGCGGCTGCGTCGCGGAAGGTTCGTCCGCTTCGTTGTGGCCGAGCCGGCGATAACAGATCAGATCGATAACGACATCTTTCTTGAACTGCATCCGGTAATCCATGGCCACCTGGGTGACAAAGAATACCGCTTCGGGGTCATCGCCGTTGACATGGAAAATCGGCGCCTGAACCATCTTGGCAACATCGGTGCAGTATTCCGTGGAGCGCGCGTCTTCGCGCCGGCTGGTCGTGAAACCCACCTGATTATTGATGATCACGTGAACAGTGCCGCCCGTCTTGAAGCCACGGGTCTGGGACATCTGGAATGTCTCCATGACCACGCCCTGGCCAGCGAAAGCCGCATCGCCGTGCAGCAGCAATGGCACGACCTGATCGCCGTCGCCATCGCTGCGGCGCTCCTGGCGTGCACGAACAGAACCTTCCACCACCGGGGATACGATTTCCAGGTGGGACGGGTTGAAGGCCATCGCCAGGTGCACTTCCCCGCCAGACGTCTGGACGTTGGAGGAAAAGCCCTGGTGATATTTGACGTCGCCGGAGCCGTGCTCGTTGAATGTCTTGCCCTCGAATTCACCGAACAGATCAGCCGGGCTCTTGCCGAGGGTGTTGACCAGCACGTTGAGACGGCCGCGGTGGGCCATGCCAATGACGATTTCCTTGACGCCGTAGCTGCCAGCCCGCTGTATCACCTCGTCCACCAGCGGAATCAGTGATTCGCCGCCTTCAAGGCCAAAACGCTTGGTGCCGGGATAGCGGCTGCCGAGATACTTCTCCAGCCCCTCAGCGGCGGAAAGCCGCTCGAAGATATGGCGGCGCACTTCATCCCCGTACTGGGGATGGCTGCGCACGCTCTCCAGGCGCTGCTGCAACCAGCGTTTTTCCGCTGTATTGACGATGTGCATGTACTCAGCGCCCACGGTGGAGCAGTAAGTACCGCGCAAACAGTCGACGATCTCTCGCAGCGTCGCCTCGGGTTTGCCAATAAACAGGTTGCCGGTCTGAAATACGGTATCCAGATCTGCCTGACTCAAGCCATGATGCGCCAGCTCCAGGTCCGCAACATCCTCGCGCTCCATCAGACCCAGCGGGTCCAGGCTCGCCACCTGATGCCCCCGGTTGCGGTAGGCCGCAATCAGATGCAACACCCGCACCTGGCGTCGTTCGTGCTCGGTGCTGACAGCACCGGCGCCGAATTTCTGCACTCGGGAGCGGTTCTTGGCTTGCAGGAGGAAGTATTCGCGTACGGCGCCGTGGGGAAGATCGGATTCCACATTGCCTTCGACGCTGGGGAGCTTTTCGAAATAGGCGCGCCAGTCTTCCGGCACAGCGTTGGGATCAGTCAGATAGGATTCGTACAGTTCATCAACATAGGCGGCATTGCTGCCCCCGATGTGGGAGGATGCCCACTGGCGCTGCATGAAACTGTCTTGCATCGTGTCCGTTCCTTCTCGGAAGAAGGGACAGGCCCCCTGAGGCCAGATACTGCGCAGGGGGATCGCCCGTTTCCCGCGTGTAAATTACAGAACCGGCGCTTTGTGAGCGCCGACTCTACCGATACATTATGTGTGTTGGTGGGGGGTGGCCCCGACCTGCAACAAGTGTAGCGAGTTTCACGCCTTATTGTTAGACGCAAAAGGCAAAAAATGGCCGTTTCCCATGGACTTTGGTCTATAGATGATGCGGGCTGAATTGCCCTGAAGCAAAAAAAGCGGCCTGTCGGCCGCTTTTTTCGTATTGCTCAGCTATCCGGGCTATCCCGACTACACCGCGCGCTCGAGGAGCATGGAGCGGATGTGGCCAATTGCCTTGGTCGGATTCAGCCCTTTCGGACACACGCTGACACAGTTCATGATGCCCCGGCAGCGGAACAGGGAGAACGGGTCGTCCAGGTGCCCGAGCCGCTCCGTGGTAGCCTGGTCACGGCTGTCCGCCAGGAAACGGTAGGACTGCAACAGCGCTGCCGGACCCAGGAACTTCTCCGGGTTCCACCAGAACGACGGGCAGCTGGTGGAGCAGCAGGCGCACAGGATGCACTCGTAGAGGCCGTCGATCTTGGCCCGGTCCTCCGGTGTCTGCAGTCGCTCGATGGCCGGCGCAGGTGTCTCGTTGATCAGGTAGGGCTTCACCTTCTCGTACTGGTTGTAGAACATGGTCATGTCTACGGCCAGATCACGAATCACCGGCAGGCCGGGCAACGGCCGCACGACCAGCGGCTTCTTGCCTTCCAGCACGCCCGGCGCCACTTCCGAGAGAGGCGTGATGCAGGCCAGACCATTCTTGCCGTTGATGTTCATGCCGTCGGAGCCACAGACCCCTTCACGGCAGGAACGACGGTAGGTCAGGCTGGAGTCCCGGTCCTTGATCAGGGCCAGAACGTCCAGCACCATCAGGTCCTTGCCCCCGGTGTCGACTTCGTAGTCCTGCATCCAGGGCTCGCGGTCGGTTTCCGGATTGTATCGATAGATACTGACTTTCATGATCCCGAGTCTCCGTTAGTAAGTCCGAACCTTCGGCTGGAAGGTATCGACAGTCTTCGGCGCAAAGTTCACCGCCCGTTTGCCGAGCTGCTTGGTCAGCGGGTCATAGATGGAGTGGCACAGCCAGTTCTCATCATCCCGATCCGGGAAGTCGTAGCGCGAGTGAGCGCCACGGCTCTCGGTGCGACCTTCTGCGGCAATCGCCGTAGCCTCGGCCACTTCCAGCAGGTTATCCAGCTCCAGCGCTTCGATGCGCGCGGTGTTGAAGGCGTTGCTCTTGTCGGTCAGGTGTGCACCGGCAATACGCTCGCGCAGATCCGCCAGCTTCTTCACGCCCTCGGCCATCAGGTCCCCTTTGCGGAACACACCGAAGTGGTTCTGCATGGTTTGCTGCAGCTCTTTGCGCAGATCGGTCACGGAGTCGCCCTTGTCCGACTCGTTCCAGCGGCGCATGCGCGCCATCGCCTGGTCGATATCGTCCGTGGACGGCTCGGCCTGGGTCATACCCTGGCGCAGCGCATCTTCGATGTGCAGGCCGGCCGCGCGACCGAAGACCACGAGATCCAGCAGCGAGTTGCCGCCGAGGCGGTTGGCACCGTGTACCGATACGCAAGCTACCTCGCCAACAGCGAACAAGCCGTCAATGATCTGGTCGTCACCGTCATGGCCCGCACTGAGACGCAGTGCCTGGCCGTGAATGTTGGCCGGAATGCCGCCCATCATGTAGTGACAGGTCGGTACCACGGGCACCGGCGCCTTGACCGGATCAACGTGGGCAAAGGTCTTGGACAGTTCACAGATGCCCGGCAGGCGGCTGTGCAGCACTTCCTCGCCCAGATGGTCCAGCTTCAGCAACACATGGTCACCGTTGGGACCACAGCCGCGACCGTCAAGGATCTCCATCATCATGGAGCGAGCCACGACGTCGCGGCCGGCAAGATCCTTGGCATTGGGCGCATAACGCTCCATGAAGCGCTCGCCGTCCTTGTTGATCAGATAGCCGCCTTCACCGCGGCACCCCTCGGTTACCAGGGTACCCGCACCATAAATGCCGGTGGGGTGGAACTGCCACATTTCGATGTCCTGCGCCGGCACACCGGCCCGCAGCGCCATGCCCATGCCGTCACCGGTATTGATCAGCGCATTGGTGGTGGACGCATAGATCCGCCCCGCCCCACCCGTGGCGAATACGGTCGCCTTGGACTTGAAGAACACCACTTCGCCGGTTTCGATACACAGCGCAATCACGCCGCACACCTGGCCCTGGGCATTCTTCACCAGCTCCACCGCCAGCCACTCGCTGTAGAACTGCGTGTTGTGCTTGACGTTCTGCTGATACAGCGTATGCAGCAGCGCGTGACCGGTACGGTCCGCCGCTGCACAGGTGCGCGCGGCCTGGCCGCCCTCACCATAATTCTTCGACTGCCCGCCGAACGGACGCTGATAGATGCGCCCTTCTTCGGTACGGGAGAACGGCAAGCCCATGTGCTCAAGCTCGAACACGGCTTCCGGGCCCACGGAGCACATATACTCCACCGCGTCCTGGTCACCGATATAGTCAGAGCCCTTGACGGTGTCATACATATGCCAGCGCCAGTCGTCATTCGGGTCCGAGCTGGCAATGGCGCAAGTGATACCGCCCTGTGCGGACACGGTGTGTGACCGGGTCGGAAACACCTTGGAAATCAGTGCGGTCTTGAAGCCGGACTGTGCCAGCTGCAGCGAGGCGCGCATACCCGCGCCGCCGCCGCCCACGATTACTGCATCAAACGTTACGGTTCTGATCGACATGACTTACGCGCCTCCCCAGATCATCACAAGGCCCCAGAGGACATATACCAGAATCAGCAATACCAGCAGCGTCTGGACAACCAGGCGTATGCCCGTAGCGGAGCTCCCCATCTGCGTGCCGGTGAGGTAGTCCGTGGTCACGGTCCAGAGGCCTACCCATGCGTGGGAGGCAATGGAAAAGACGACCAGTGTGTTGATGATCTGCATCGGCACTGATGTCATCAGTGCGTGCCAGGCGGCATACTCCAGGCCCGGATTGCACAACAGATAAGCCATCAGGCCGATTGCATAAATCGCCAGCAGATACGCGCTGACACGTTGTACCAGCCAGTCGGACAGGCCATTACGGCCCAGGCTTGTAACGCTGGTTACCATACCCAGACTCCCGCCAGAAGAATCAGTACTACAGATACGACAACAACCGTGAAAGCGCCGCGACGGCCGCCTTCCAGGGTTTCGCCGATCCCCATGTCCATAATCAGGTGCTTGATGCCCGCCGTCAGGTGATACAGCAGTGCAGCAAGGATGCCCCATACCACCAGTTTGGCCAGCGGTGTAGCGAGCAATGTCTTCATTTCGGCAAAGCTTTCCGGCGACGCCAGGGAGCGATCCAGCAACCACAGCAGAATCGGCAATGCCACGAACAAGGCAATACCGGAAATCCTGTGGGCGATAGACGTCAGGGCGCTGAGCGGAAACTTGATGGTGGTGAGATCGAGATTTACAGGTCGCTTGTCGTTCACGGTAGCCATCACTATTAGCTGGGCTCCAATTTTGTCGGAGCAGTTGTCGGGAACGTCCGGAACCCCGGGATCCAAAGCGGGTCTATGATGACTCGCCGGGAAAATATCAGGGCTCATGTGCACCGTCCGGGGCGGGCCGGTGCACGACGGGGCGGAAGTATATCCCTGCCCCTGCCTGAAAACAAACCGCAATATCTGCACCAATATCCCCAAGGCACTGTTTTTCAAAGGCCTTGAGACCTTCATCGCCAAAAGTATAAATTGCCCATGCGCACGATAGGCTTATTATATCGCTGCTCTATTTTGGGTCGCCGGGCGTAACACCCTGTTTACTCTTGCATTTGTGACTCACCGGTCCCCCACCCTGCGCGCTCAAGCGCGTTGACAAAGAGGGATCAAAACCTTAACGTCCGTCGCGCCTGACGTGCAGCGCCGCTCTGCACCGCGCCGTACAGTAAGGAACCCGGGTCGCTGACCCGCGATTCCCTGAAAGTGGGCACCCCTGATTGCCCCCGCGTAGGAGATTTCCATGACCGAGAAAAAAGCCATCCTCAAGGTGGACGGCCGTGAGGATATCGCTCTGTCGGTATACTCCCCATCCCTGGGACAGGACGTTGTTGACGTCAGCCCGTTGACTGGCAGCCAACTGTTTACCTTTGACCCGGGCTTTACGTCCACCGCATCCTGCGAGTCAAAGATCACCTATATTGATGGCGACGTCGGCAAGCTGCTGCACCGCGGCTACTCCATCGAGGAGCTGGCCAGCCAGTCGGATTATCTGGAAGTCTGTTTCCTGCTGCTGCACGGCGAATTGCCCTCGGCAGAAGAGAAAGAACAGTTTGTCAGCACCATCAAGAATCACACCATGGTGCATGAGCAGCTGCAGTTCTTCTATCGCGGTTTCCGTCGTGACGCGCACCCCATGGCCGTCATGTGTGGTGTCGTTGGCGCGCTGTCTGCCTTCTATCACGACTCCACCGACATCAAGAATCCCCAACATCGCGAGATCACGGCCATGCGCCTGATCGCCAAGATGCCGACCATCGCCGCCATGTGCTACAAGTACGCGGTAGGCCAGCCGTTCATGTATCCGCGCAACGACCTGACCTACTCGGAAAACTTCCTGCACATGATGTTCGGCACCCCGTGCGAAGAATCGAAGATCAGCCCGACCCTGGCCAAGGCCATGGACCGCATCTTCATTCTGCACGCGGACCACGAGCAGAACGCCTCCACCTCGACCGTACGCCTGGCCGGCTCCTCGGGCGCCAACCCGTTTGCCTGTATTGCGGCCGGCATCTCCGCCCTGTGGGGCCCCGCTCACGGCGGCGCCAACGAAGCAGTGCTGAACATGCTGGACGAGATTGGCGACGTTTCCAATATCGAGAAGTACATCGCCAAGGCCAAGGACAAGCAGGACCCGTTCAAGCTGATGGGCTTTGGTCACCGGGTTTACAAGAACTACGATCCGCGTGCCAGCGTGATGCGCGAATCCTGCCACGAAGTCCTCAAGGAGCTGGGCGTCAACGATCCGAAACTGGAACTGGCCCTGAAGCTCGAAGAGATCGCCCTCAGCGACCCTTACTTCAAGGAAAAGAAACTGTTCCCGAACGTGGATTTCTACTCGGGCATCATCCTGAGCGCCATTGGCATTCCGACTTCCATGTTTACCGTGATCTTCGCGCTGTCCCGCACCGTAGGCTGGATCGCACACTGGAACGAGATGATCTCCAACCCGTACAAGATCGGCCGTCCGCGCCAGCTCTACACCGGCGCAACCGAGCGACCTTTCGTGCCACCCGCGCAGCGCAAGTAAGCATTGCGCACGCTGAAAAGAAACCGCCTTCGGGCGGTTTTTTTTCGTCTTCGATTCGTGGCGTGACGTCTCAGCGGCATCAGGACTTGCGCCACCTGCGTCGAACACGGAAGCTTGAAGCATTCAGTATCAATCTGACGGAGCTCACGAATGAGCATGAATATCGGCTTCATTGGCCTGGGCGTCATGGGCTATCCCATGGCGGGCCATCTGCAACGCGCCGGACACTCGGTCTGCGTCTATAACCGGACAACGTTAAAGGCCGAGCGCTGGGTCGACCGGTTTGGCGGCATATTCGTTTCCACCCCGGCCGAAGCGGCCGTCGGCGCCGACCTGGTCATCACCTGTGTGGGCAACGATGATGACCTGCGCAGTGTCATAGAAGGGCCTGCCGGGGCGCTCTGCGGCATGCACCCGGGGGCCCTGCTGGTGGACCATACGACGGCCTCCGCTGACGTCACGCGCGAACTGGCCGCGCTGGCTCGGGCAAACCGGAACGACTGGCTGGATGCCCCCGTGTCCGGTGGCCAGCAAGGCGCCGAGAATGGCACCCTGACAATCATGTGTGGCGGCAGCCGGGAAAACTTCGAACTGGCCAGCCCCGCGCTGCGCTGCTACGCCAGAGCCTTGCAGCTGATGGGCGACACAGGCGCAGGCCAACTCACCAAAATGGTCAACCAGATCTGCGTTGCCGGTGTGGTGCAAGGTCTGGCAGAAGGTATGGCGTTCGCGGAAAGCGCCGGCCTGGATCCACACCAGGTCATCGAAGCCATCTCTCAGGGCGCAGCAGGCTCCTGGCAGATGACGCATCGCCACGACACCATGATCAAGGGTGAGTATGACCATGGCTTTGCCGTCAACTGGATGCGCAAGGACCTGGATATCTGCCTGCGCGAGGCCGCAGATAATGGCTGCGAATTGCCGCTGACCGAACTGGTGAACGAGTTCTATCGGGAGATCCAGCAGATGGGCGGCGGCCGCTGGGACACGTCCAGTCTGCTCAAGCGACTGCAGGCACGCCGGGTCCGTCACTGACCCGGCAGCCACTCAGGCTTACTGCCGCTGCAGGATCTGATTGGCCAGCCTGGCCAGCGCCGGATACTGGGCGGCCCGCTCCCGTGCACTGGCGGACGCCGCCGTACCACGCAGCACCCGCCCCTGAATGCCATGCAGAATTGCCGCCAAACGAAAGATGTTGAAGGCGATATAGAACGACCAGTGATCGATACCACTGCGGCCGGTGCGACGGCAGTAGGCCTCGATACACGCCGCTTCATCAGGAATGTTGAGTGATGTCAGATCCAGACCGCCGAGGCCATTCATGCCCTGTGCCGGCATGTGATACATCATCGCGTGGTAGGCAAAATCCGCCAGTGGATGACCGAGCGTAGACAGCTCCCAGTCCAGCACCGCAATCACTCGTGGCTCACGGGGGTGGAAAATCATGTTGTCACAGCGGAAGTCACCGTGGGCGACCACCACCTCATCGCCCGGCGGAATCATCGTCGGCAAGTCACGCACCAGCGCATCCATATCAGGGTCCTGGCCCGCTTCCGGGTCACCCAGGTATTGCTTTGACCAGAGCCCGATCTGGCGCGCGAAAAAATTCCCCGGCCGGCCATAGTCCGCCAACCCTGCGGCCGCCGGATCAATACCATGCAACTGTGCCAGCGTGGCGTTCATGGCATCGAAGTACGCGGCACGCTCCCCCGCTATCACCTCCGGAAACGTCGGGTCCCAGAAGATACGGCCTTCCACGTGATCCATGACATAAAACGGCGTACCGAGCACGGCTGCGTCTTCGCACAGCGCATACACCCGAGGTACCGGGAATCCCTGCCCCGCCAGTGCCAGCTGCACGCGCGCCTCACGCTCGACACTGTGCGCCCCCTTGAGGACAGGACCATCAGGCTTGCGGCGCAAAACGTAAACACCGGAGCCGGCGTCGATACGCCAGGACGGAATGGACTGCCCGCCCGGAAAGCGTGTCAGCCGAATCGGGCCACGGAAGCCCTCGATATGCTGCGCCAGCCAGGTCTCGAGTGTTGCGGGATTGAACGGGAGCGTGTCTGTCTGCGCCATCCTTGCCTCCGGGTATCAGATCGTCGAATGCTTCGACAAACCGTATACCAGCCCGCAAGGGGTGGGCCATGACCGGGATTGACAGCCCAAAAGAAAAAGCCCGCTTCTCGCGAAGCGGGCTTGCTCTTTTTGGCGTCCCCTAGGGGATTCGAACCCCTGTTACCGCCGTGAAAGGGCGGTGTCCTAGGCCTCTAGACGAAGGGGACAAAACCTTCTGAACTTGAGTCTGGCCTGGAATCTGGTGGAGCCAGGCGGGATCGAACCGCCGACCTCTACAATGCCATTGTAGCGCTCTCCCAGCTGAGCTATGGCCCCAGATTTGTGCGCGAGCTCTGAAAGCTCGCCGCTGGTCTTGCTACAACCGGCAGCCTCGGCCCCGGTTGAGGCTGCGCATTGTAGCAGCAGCCCGGAGGCTGTCAAGCAAATGACATGCGATCTGTCACTGATCGTCTATTGCTTGATCAGCCTGTTCCGAGCGCAGTGCAAGCCATTGTTTCTCCAGCTTCTTGCCCTGCTTCTTGGATACGCCGCCCAGCACCTCAATGGCCTGGCGCAAACGTGCCCGCGACAAGTCCGGACCGATCAAGGCCATGCTATCCACCACCGAGAAACTTGCTGCCGTACCGGCAATCGCGACGAACACCGGGAACAGGAAATCCTTGACCTTGACCCCGAGGCCGTCGGCCAGGCTTTTCGCTTCCGCAAAGATCGCATCGCGCTCCCAGGTACGCAGGGCTTCCAGTGACCAGAGCAGATACTGCAACCACTCTTTCATGTCTTCCGGCGGATGCTGGCTGTGCACAAAGCTGTTCTCGGTAATGGCTGGCGCATCACCAAAGCAGAAACCGGCCTTCTCCACGACCTGGCTGAGCGTCTCTACCCGGCTCTTGATGTGTGGAATCACCGCCAGAGCATGCTCGCGATTGAACAGCCACTGTTGCAGCTGCTCCAGGAATGCATCGTCATCCAGCTCCCGCAGCCACTGCCCGTTCAGCCAGGACAGCTTTTCGACGTCGAACACGGGCCCACCCAGTGAAACACGCTTGATATCGAAGGCCGCCTGCATCTCGGGCAGGGTGAACTTTTCTTTCTCATCCGGCATGGACCAGCCCATGCGGCCGAGGTAATTGACCAGCGCTTCGGGCAAATAGCCTTTCTGGCGATAGTAACTGATGCTGGTCGGATTCTTGCGCTTGGAAAGCTTTGACTTGTCCGGGTTGCGCAACAACGGCATATGGCACAGCACCGGCATATCCCAACCGAAATACTCGTACAGCAGTTTGTGTTTGGGAGCCGAGTTGAGCCACTCCTCCCCCCGAATCACATGGGTGATGCCCATCAGGTGATCATCCACGACATTGGCCAGATGATAGGTAGGCATCCCGTCAGACTTCATCAGGATCTGCGCATCCACCAGTGACCAGTCCAGCTCTACGGTGCCGCGCAACATGTCCTCAACCGGGCAGCGGCCGGTTTCCGGCACGCGCATTCTGACCACGCTGGGGGCGCCTGCCGCTTCCCGACGCGCCACCTCGTCCGCCGTCAGTTCCAGATCACTGGCTTTCAATGCCCGCTGCTCGCCACTGCTTTTGAGCGCCTCGCGCAGCTGCTCCAGCTCTTCCGGCGTGCGATAGCAACGAAACGCATGACCGCTATCCAGCAGACGCTGTGCATGCTCACGGTAAATCTCGCTACGTTCGCTTTGCCGGTAAGGGCCGTGAGGGCCACCGACGTCAGGCCCCTCATCCCACCCCAGCCCCAGCCAGCGCAGCGCATCGAAAATGGCCTGCTCTGATGCCGCCGTGGAACGCGCCTGATCGGTATCCTCGATACGCAGAATGAACTCACCGCCATGCTGGCGCGCAAAGCAGAGATTGAACAGCGCGATATAGGCGGTGCCAACATGGGGATCGCCGGTGGGCGACGGTGCAACGCGGGTACGAACGGTCATGAAAACTCCAGTCATTCAGGGCCGGGCATTTCTGGCTGGCGCGGATTATACCCGCCTTGGGCGCCGGTATCGCCCCCACGCAAAAGGAATCACATCCATGCTAAAGTGCCTGTCCCATGATCTACATTAACAAGGGGTATTCCTGATGCAGAAAAGACATCACATGAGCCTTGTTGCGGGCCTTGTGGCCGGTGGCATGCTGGTCAGCGGCTGTTCCGACCGCGATCCCCCGGAGCCGCCTTCCACTGCGCCCGGCGAGACAGCTGCCCATGCAGAACAAACCCATGCGGATCATACGCACGAGGACACCCGGGGAGAGCCTGCCGGGCTGCCACGGAGCACCGCACCGGATGGTGCCCGGGTCTTCTTCATCAGCCCGGCAGATGGCGACACCGTCAGCAGCCCCGTGACCATCAGCTTTGGCCTGGAGGGCATGGAGGTAGTGCCCGCGGGTGAAGAGCAGGAAAATGCGGGTCATCACCACCTGCTGATCAACCTGGATGAGCTGCCAGCCATGGACTTCCCGCTGCCGGCAACAGATCAGATCGTGCACTTCGGCGGCGGCCAGACCGAGACCGAGCTCGAACTGCCGCCAGGCACTCACACCCTGCAACTGCTGCTGGGTGATCACATGCATATCCCGCATGATCCACCGGTGCTGTCCGACACCATCACGATTACCGTCGAAGAATAGCCCACAGTCTGCGTCAGCATGCCCTCACGGGCATGCTGCGCGCTGTGCCATAATGGCTTGCCGACTAAACCAGACCACACGACCAGACCACACGCTGATGCCCTCCCTGCCCCCTGACCACGCTGCGCCTGCCTCCCCGGCATCGCCTCCCCCGACATTGCGTCGCCGTCTGTCCGTCGCGCCGATGATGGACTGGACCAGTCGCGACTTCCGTTATCTGTGCCGATTGATCACCCGGCACACGCTGCTCTACACCGAGATGGTCACCGCGCCCGCGATCATTCACGGGCATCGCGACACCCTGCTCGGCTTTGATGCCCTGGAGCACCCGGTGGCCGTGCAACTCGGCGGCAGCGACCCGGCCCAACTGGCCGAGGCGGCGCGCATCTGTGCCGATTACGGCTACGACGAGGTCAACCTCAATGTGGGCTGCCCTTCCGACCGGGTGCAATCGGGCCGTTTCGGCGCCTGTCTGATGGCTGATCCGGGCCTGGTGGCCGAGTGTGTGGCGGCAATGGCCGCCGCTGTCTCACTGCCGGTGACCGTCAAGAGCCGCATCGGCATTGACGATCAGGATGACTATGCGTTCCTGCATACCTTTGTCGACACGGTGCGTCAGGCGGGCTGCCGCAGCTTTACCATTCATGCCCGCAAGGCCATCCTCGCCGGGCTCAGCCCGAAAGAGAACCGGGACATCCCGCCCCTGGTCTACGAGCGCGCCTACGCAATCAAGCAGGATTTCCCGGACTGCGAGATCATCATCAACGGTGGCATACGCTCACTGGACGCAGTGCGTGAGCATCTGGATCAGGTGGATGGCGTCATGATTGGCCGGGAGGCCTACATGAATCCCTGGTTTCTGCGCGACGCAGACCCGCTGCTGTTCGACACGCCCGCCCCCTGCACGGACCGTCACAGTGTGATTGAGGCGTTCCTGCCCTATGTCGAGCAACGGTATGCGCAGGGCGTGCACCCGAAGCACGTGTTGCGCCATGTCCTCAACCTGTTCCAGGGCATCCCGGGCGCGCGTGCCTTTCGTCGCCATCTGAGCACCCGGGCGCATCTCGCCGATGCCACACCGGAAGTATTGCTTGAGGCCTTGCGGCTTGTGCCGCGTTAACGCACGCTTGTCACCTGTCCGGGGCATAATGTCCCGAATCGCCGCTCATTCGACACAGGCTTACAGGAAGCAGGCACTGAACTCATGACTAGCAAACGCGCACAACTGGCCAGGTGGAGTACTCTGGTCGCCGACACCGGGGACATGGATACGATCCGCGCCCTGCAGCCCGAAGACGCCACGACCAACCCGTCCCTGCTGCTGGCAATCGCCCGGGAACCGCGCTATCAGAGCCTGCTTGAGGATGCGGGCCTGCTGGCTCGGCAGCTGGGCCGCGAGGACAGCATTGTCCTGCGCTGTGATGCCTTCGCCACCCTGACCGGCCGCACCATCCTTGATACGGTGCCCGGCCTGGTGTCCACGGAAGTCGATGCGCGACTGTCTTTCGATACCATGGCCACCGTCGAGCGCGCTCGCAGCCTGATCGCGCTGTACCGCGAACTGGGCGTCGATACGGGCCGCATCCTGATCAAGATAGCGGCCACCTGGGAAGGCATACAGGCGGCAGCGATCCTTGAGCAGGAAGGCATCCGCTGCAACCTCACGCTGGTGTTTTGCCTTGAACAGGCACTCGCAGCCGCCCAGCATGGCGCCACGCTGATCTCTCCGTTCGTTGGCCGCATCTACGACTGGTATGTCAAACACGGCACCGTTGTCGAGAGCGCCGACACTGATCCTGGCGTGATATCGGTCAAGGCGATCTTCCACACACTCAAAAGCCAGGGGCTGGACACCATCGTCATGGGTGCCAGCTTCCGCAATGCCGGCCAGATCGAGGCGCTGGCGGGCTGTGATCGCCTGACTATCAGCCCGGCCCTGCTTGAAACACTGGAAAACGACACCGGCTCACTGACGCAGCAACTGAATGCCGATACGGTTGTTCCCGCAGAAGACCCGACTTCGACAGAGCAGCGGCCGGCACAGCTCAACGAGGCTGTGTTCCGCTGGGCCATGAACGACAACCCCATGGCCTGCGATCTGCTCAGTGATGGCATCCGGCGCTTCGCTAGGGACCAGGAGGCACTGGAGGCACTGCTGGCATGATAGCGATGCTGCGACAATTGCTTGGCGAGGCCGCTGCACCAGACGCCGACAAGCACGACCTGCATCTGGCCGCCGCCGCGCTGCTGTATGAAGTGGCACGGGCGGATGGGCAGATCGACCGGGACGAGCTCGACACCCTGCTTGACCGCCTTGAGCAGCGCTGGCAGTTGCCCAGAGCCCAGGTAAAGGAAAAATTCCAGCAAGCAGAAACGGCCGCCGAAGGTGCCACGGACTATTTTCAGTTTACGCGCTCACTGCGCGCTCACTGGTCCGCAGAACAGCGCCTTGAATTGATCGTTGATATGTGGGCGGTCGCCCATGCCGACGGGGAAACACACCCTCATGAAGAGTATGTGATCCGCAAGGTAGCGGATCTTCTGTACGTGGCGCACAGTGATTTTATTCGGGCACGGCATCTGATTCGCGGGCATTGATCCGTCGCGCTTACCAGTCGTCATCATCCCAGTCGTCTATATCCGAACCGAATTCGAAATCGTCGTCAACGGATCGCTGACCCGCCGCAGAGCGGCGGCTCTGCAGATAGAAATCGCGCAGGAAAGCATAGCGATCGCCACTGATGGCATCCTCAAAGTCCAGCACCCTGGCGCGCACATCCAGCAAATAGATCCCCGTATAGGTCCAGCTCGTCAACGTGTGGTCTATCTGCCGAGCCGGCCCCAGATAATAGTCCGGGTACATGGCCGGGGTGTCACGCACCGTTGAAGGCCCCAGACCCGGTAACATCAGGTAAGGCCCCTCCGGCACGCCCCAGCGCGCCAGAGTAATACCGAAATCACTGTCGCGTTTGCTCAGCTCGACACTGGTGGCCACATCAAAAAAGCCGGCGACGCCAAGCGTGGTATTAAGACCAAAACGGCCCAGATTGTTGCCCGCATCACGCCAGCGCCATTGCAGCAGGTTGTTCACGCCACTGCGCAGGTCACGCACGTTCTCGAAGAAATTGCCTATGGGCCGCCGGACAAAACCGGGCACAACTCGCCGGTATGCCTTCGCAGCGGGTTTGGCGGTGTATTGATCGACCGTTTCATTGAACGAAAAGATGCGCCGGTTCATGGCTTCCCAGGGATCATTGGGGTGACTCGCGGTACCTTGATAGCGCTCCCCGGTCTCAGCAGCACGGAGCGCGTCAGCATAGTCTGCCGCCGCCGCCATCGGCAGCAAGCTCACCAGGCCCAGCGCATATATCAGTACTGCTTTTACTTGTCTCACCCTGCCTCCCGGGCAGCTCCGCAACTGCCGGAGTATAGCAGGCCTGACGTGATCAGCCAGCCACGCCAGAAACCGTCTGCTCGCCCCGCTGAACGCGGCATGTCACGGCACTTCCGCGGGCGCAACACCCGCCAGAACACCCCGCTCGCGCAGCCCGGCGAGCAGGTCTGCGCCAAAGCGCAACACCGCCTCCGGATCAGGGTGGGCCAGGTCCGTGGCCAACTGCCGCAGCAATGCCTCCCCGGCACGACCGGGCCATTGCGTGATGAGCGCCAGCAGCTGTGCGGTCACGCTGTTTATTTCCATGAACCGGACACTGTCTGTGGCATCCCGATAGATCAACAACCACACCGGCGCCGGCAATGGCGCGTCGGGCTGATACTCGGCACCTATCTGATGAACCGGCCAGTCGTAGCTGAGAACCTCCACCAACGGCGACAGCACGGGGGCGCCTGCCAGCAGATCTCCGGACGGATCGCACTCCTGCGGCGTCACATCCCGGGTATCGAGTACCAGTTCCATCCACTCATAGTGCGCAAGCTGCTGCACAAACGGCGGATCGTCGGCGGTCAACGTCTCGCCGGCATCCAGAAAAGCAAGAAACGCCTCGGGAATATCGCGAAAGTACGGGGAGTGGCAAGTATGGTTGCGCATGAAATCCCGCACCAGCTGCTGCCAGCGCAGCTCCGGTAACAGGCTGTGCAATACAGGAAAACCGGTGCGCAGAAAATTGTCCAGATTATTGAAAAACAGGTCGCGGTATATGCGCAGACGACGGTCTTCGAGCCCCTCGGGAGGCAGGTTGTGCTCCGGATCCCGCAGGTGTCCGGCAAACATGCGCTGTACGCGTTGAAAATCCTGTTCGGTCATCGTACCGCAGCCCCACCGGCAGCGCTTTCCCCTGCAGATTGCAAAGCGCGGATCTGGCGCACCTCGGAAAGCAACTCCGGCACCGACGGAAAATTGAAATCACGCTCCAGCAGTGTGGGGAGCACTCCGAACTCAGCATAGGCATGTGACAACAGCGCCCACACCGGGTCTGTCACCGCACTGCCATGGGTATCGACCTTGAGATCTGCCGCTTCGTCAAAGTGCCCTGCAACATGCACATACATGATCCGCTCACCCGGCAGACCGCTGATGTACTGCGCGGCATCGTAACCATGATTGATACTGTTCACGTAGGCGTTGTTGACATCAAGCAGCAAACCGCAGTCGGCTTCCTCCAGTACCGCGCACACGAAATCCAGCTCACTCATCTGCTGCCCCGGTGCCGCGTAATAGCTGACATGCTCAATACCGATACGTTGACCGAGGAAATCCTGCACTTGCCGAATCCGTGCGGCGGCATGATGTACCGCCTCCTCGGTAAACGGAATCGGCATCAGGTCATACAGATGGCCGTGATCGCTGCAGTAACTCAGGTGTTCTGTATAACAACGCACATCGTTGTCACGCAGAAAATGCCTGACATCGTGGAGAAAACCCATGTCCAGAGGTTCCGGCCCTCCCAGGGACAACGACAAACCATGACTGACCAGGGGATACTGATCTGAAAATTCAGCGAAACGCCGCTTCCAGCGCCCGCCGAGCCCCACCCAGTTCTCGGGTGCGACTTCCATAAAATTCACCGCTGACGCTACCGCATCCGCGTGCTCTGACAAAGGCGCCATAAGGCCACGGCGCAGGCCAAGGCCCGCGCCGTGTATAGCAGGATCAATACGCCAGGGCTCAGGCTGAACCACACTTGCCCTCACCGCACTTACCTTCGCCGCACTTGCCTTCACCACACTTTCCCTCGCCGCATTTTCCTTCTGCATCCTTGTCATGATGCTCGGCCAGTTGATAGCCGGCGCTCAGGTCCTTGGCGGCAAACGGGTTTTCCGCAGCCTGGACCGGTGCCGCTGAAGCGCCCGCCAGCATGGCGGCACCCAGCGCTGCTGCCAGGGTATGACGTCTGGTTGATTGAGACATGGGGAACTCCTTCTTTTGTCAGTGGGATACTGCACACTACTCCGACGGCAGTTGCAGGTAAATACTGTCCCAGCACACCGGTGTGCATACCGTGAAGGGTGTGTAAACAGCAAAAAGCCCGGCTGTACCGGGCTTTTTGCTTCTTACGTCCTTGTAATCAATACAGCGCGCTTACCAGCCCGGCTGCTGCGTCCCTTCTTCGTCATCGTCTTCGGTTTCATCTTCACCGGTATCCCAGCCCTGCTCAGCCTGATAGCTGGTCGGGCCCTGTGCGCCATTATCGGAAGCGACCGCCGCGTGGGTGGCCGGAGCAAACATGGCGCCAACCAGGAAGGCGATGGCGGCAATGGCAGCGAACGGGTTCAGCTTTTTGATATCCATGGTGCTTCTCCTCTCAATTGACGGTATGCCAAATGAATTGTGGGTTGCATGGTTTTCGTCATTGGCAACACCACGATGTTCCAGAAGCAGCATGGAAACGGCCGATGTTTTACACGCGTTTAATATTCCGCGGAACAGGTTCACATTCTGACGTGCGCCAGCGCGCTTTCTGGCTCACAGCTTCTCCAGCACCACGCTACCAATGGAGTAGCCCGCCCCAAATGAGCAGATAACACCGCGATCACCGGCTTTCAGGTCCTGATTGTATTTGTGAAAGGCAATAATGGAGCCGGCAGAACTGGTATTGGCGTATTCATCCAGAATAACCGGTGCCTCTTCACGAGTGGCCGGGCGCCCGAGCACACGGCGGGAAATAAACTCGTTCATGCCCAGATTGGCCTGATGCAGCCACATGCGGCTGAGCGCATCCGAGGTCATACCCAGATCGCTGATATGGCTGCTGATCTGCTCGGCCACCATCGGACACACATCCTTGAAGACCTTGCGCCCTTCCTGACGGAACAGTTTGTCACGCGCGCCGACGCCGGATTCATCTGCTCTGTTGAGGAAGCCGAAATTATTGCGGATATTATTGGAGAACTTTGTTTGCAAGCGAGTACCCAGCACTTCCCACTGATTGCCGGACGTTGCATCCTCCCGCGCCTCCAGTACCAGCGCCGTGGCCACATCACCGAAAATAAAGTGACAGTCACGATCTTCCCAGGCCAGATGCGCCGAACAGATTTCCGGGTTCACCACCACGACACAGCGAGCACTGCCGGTACGAATCGCATCCACCGCCGCCTGCAGGCCGAACGTCGCCGCAGAGCACGCCACGTTCATGTCGTAACCCCAGCCCTTTTCCATGCCCAGGTAGTGCTGTATCTCGATGGCCATGGCGGGATAAGGTCGCTGCAGGTTGGAGCACGCGACCAGCACGGCGTCCACGTCTGCCGGTGTGCGCCCGGCACTCTCCAGCGCCCGATGGATCGCGCGCACCCCCATTTCGGCCTGCACGGACATCTCATCATCGCTGCGTTCGGCGATATGCGGCGCCATCCGCTCGGGGTCCAGTACACCGTCCTTGTTCAGCACATAGCGCTGACGAATCCCCGACGCCTTCTCGATAAACTCGGCGCTTGACGGTTGCAGGGGTTGCAGGGTGCCCGCTTCGATGTCCGCCGCGTTGCGGCTGTTATACAGCTCTACATAGCTGTTGTAGGACACCACCAGTTCCTCGTTGGTGATGAACTCTTCCGGGGTCCACAAACCGGTCCCGCTGATAACCACTGCCCGCTGTGTCACTGCCCTGTCCTCGCATCGAAAAGGCCAGCCGGTGCCCCGACTGGCAAAAAGAAGGTCTCAAGCCACGGATTATCGCGGTTACGGCGGCGATAGGCAAAGACACCGTCGACTCAGCCACTCAGCAGGCTTCCCATTGCTGACGCAGACGTTTGGCAGAGACCGGCAGCTGCGTGCCCAGTTGCTGGGCAAACAGGCTGACCCGATACTCCTCCAGCATCCAGCGGTAGTGTGCCAGCGGTTCAGGCCACTGCCACAGCGGCTTGTCGCCACTCCGGGTGCTCAGCTGTGCCTGCAACACGTCCAGTTCGGCCACCACGGTGCGGTCGCGCCCCAACTGCCCGCCGAGACGGTCAAGCCGGTGGGCCAGCGCACTGATATAACGGGGATACTCGGCTAGCCATTGCGCCGGCACCTGCTGCAGGAAACCGGGAAAGAACAAGCCTGCCAGCTGGGTCTTGATGTCCCGATGGGCATGCGCCCAGGCCAACGGGAAGTGCTTCTCCAGCTTCACGGCAATTGCCCGATACTCCGCCAGCAAGCGCCCCCACTCCGCCAGGCGCTGCTCCGCCACGGCCACGAAATCGCCACGCCCCTGTTGCAGGCACGCCCGAAAGGCGGCCTCGTCACGCACCGAGGCGGCCGCGGGGAAATGATCACGGGCGCAGCGCAGCAAGGCATCGTCCAGCACGCTACGTCCCAGCGCCGACTTCTCCGCTGCCATCTTCTGAAAACCGGCTTGTTGGCCCGCGAAACGCTTGAGCAAACGCACCTGCTCGCCCTGACGCAGCAACAACAGACGCGCCACACCCCAGCCATGCACCCAGGCGGCCTCATCACTGCTCGAGCACAGGATGGCCGCCACCTCACGACCACGGTCCTCGAGCGCTGGCCAGGCCCGCATGACGACCCCGCCACGGTCGCGTTCTTCCACGGCAGGCAACGTATCGAAAACCCAGTCAGTCCCGGATAACGGGTCCGCCCCTTGCTCTGCTCCGACGGCAGCCACAGCGTGTTCAGCAAACCGGGCCTGCAAGGCCACCAGATCTCGCCCCTCCGCCAGTACCCGCTCGCCCTGGATCACGCGGATATGGCATTGCAGGTGCGGTGGCAGCGCTGCCGGCTGCCATTCCTCGATCTCGACGCGCACGCCGGTGATCCGGGCCAGCTCGCGGATCACCACCGGCAGCAGCGGTCCGTCACCCGGCACCAGCACCTCCATCAGCGCCCGCACATAGTCCGGCACCGGGACGAAATGCCGTCGTCGCGCCTTCGGCAGCCCACGAATCAACGCCTCCAGCTTGTCCGGCAACAGACCGGGAACCAGCCATTCCAGACGCTCGGCAGAGACCTGGTTCAGCACCTCCGCCGGCACGCAAACCGTCATGCCATCGCGGCTACCGGTGGGATCAAAGCTGTACTCCAGCGGCAGACGCAGGTCACCGCACAGCAGGTCATCCGGAAATGCATCTGCAGCCATATCCGGCACCCGTACCAGCAGGTCCTCTCTGGTCATGTGCAAGGCCTGGCGTTGCGCCGCATCCGCCTTGCGCCGGTACCAGGTTTCAAGATGCCGCAGCGTGTACAGATCCTTGTCCGGCAGACGGGCGTCATAGAAAGCAACGCAGGTGTCCTCATCAGCCAGCAGATCCCGACGTCGGAGCTTGTGCTCGTAAGCCTCCAGCTCCTCGCGCAACGCGCGATTGGCCGCCACAAAATCAGGTTCGCGGGGCAGCGCCCCGGCCACCAGCCCTTCGCGGATCAGCATCTCCCTGGCCAATACCGGATCATGCGGGCCGTAATGCACCCTGCGACCGGCGACCAGCAGCAAACCGAACAGATTCACCTGCTCTTTGGCCTGCACCGCGCCCTGCTTTTTCGACCAGTAAGGCTCGACATATTTTCGCTTCACCAGGTGTGCACCTTCCTGTTCGATCCACTCGGGTTCGATCTGGGCCACACAGCGGGCAAACAGGCGGCTGGTATCTACCATTTCTGCGGCCATCAGCCAGCGCGCCTTGCTTTTCGACAGGGCCGAGCCGGGCCAGATCACCGGCTTGCGATTGCGCGTGGACAGCCACTCTCCTTCGTCTGTTCTGAACATCACCTGCCCGAGCAGACCGCACAGCAGCGATTGATGAATCGCGGTATAGCTGGCCTCCACGGTATTGCGAGCCCAGCGCATTTCGCGGCACAGCAACAACAGTTGCCGGTGCGTATCACGCCATTCGCGCATGCGCGTCGGCGACAGGAAGGTTTTCTTCAGCAGTTTCTCGTACTGATTGCGGCCCAACTCTTCGCGCTGTATTTCGGCCCAGCGCCAGAGCCGCACGAAAAACAGGAAGTCCGACTGCTTGTCGACAAACGGCTGATGCGCCTGGTCTGCCTGCTGCTGGAGTTCATGGGGGCGCTCACGGGGGTCCTGCACGGCCAGCGCCGAGACAATGATCAGCACTTCCTCCAGCGCGCCATGATCCACGGCTCGCAGCAGCATGCGGCCCAGGCGCGGGTCCAGCGGGAAGCGCGCCAGCTGCCGCCCGACCGTCGTCAGGGTGCGCCCGCTGATCGCGCCCAACTCTTCGAGCAAACGGTAACCATCGCGCACCAGACGGCCATCCGGTGCATCGATAAAGGGAAATTTTTCGACATCGCCAAGACGCAAATCCGCCATCTGCAAAATCACAGCGGCGAGATTCGTGCGGCGGATTTCCGGGTCGGTAAATGCCGGGCGTCCGAGATAATCCGCCTCGCTATACAGGCGATAGCAGATGCCCGGCATCACACGGCCACTGCGCCCCTTGCGCTGGTCGGCGCTGGCGCGGGACACGGGCTCGATGGGCAGGCGCTGCACTTTGGAGTGCACGCTGTAACGGCTGATGCGGGCAGTCCCGGCGTCAATGACATAACGCACACCGGGCACCGTCAGGGAAGTTTCTGCCACGTTCGTGGTCAACACGACCCGACGCCCGCGATGGGCCGTGAATACCTTGTGCTGTTCCTGCTGACTCAGGCGCGCATACAAGGGCAGAAATTCCGTGTCACGGAAATTACAACGGCGAAGATGATGATGCAGTTCGCGAATATCCCGCTCACCGCTGAGAAACACCAGCACATCCCGGGCCGGCGGCACCTGGCCGCGTTCTTCGCGCTCGATGTCACGCAGCACGGCCTCCACATCCTGACGCAGATCCCGTTCGCCCTCTTCAGCACTGTCACGGTATCGCACTTCCACCGGGTAGGTGCGCCCGGACACTTCGATGACCGGAGCCTGCCGGAAGTGCGCGGCAAAACGCTCGTGATCAATGGTCGCGGAGGTGATGATGACCTTGAGATCCGGGCGCTTTGGCAACAGTTGCCGCAGGTAGCCAAGCAGAAAATCGATATTCAGGCTGCGCTCATGCGCTTCGTCGATAATCAGGGTGTCGTACTGATCCAGCGCGCGATCCTGCTGCATTTCTGCCAGCAACATGCCGTCGGTCATCACCTTGATCAGGCTCTGCTCGCTGAGTTGCTCCTGAAAACGCACCTTGACGCCAACCTGCTCGCCGACCCGCGTCTGCAATTCTTCTGCCAGACGGGTTGCCACCGCCCGCGCTGCCAGCCTGCGGGGCTGGGTATGACCGATCATGCCGGCACGCCCGCGCCCCAGTTTCAGGCACAGCTTGGGCAGCTGCGTCGTCTTGCCGGACCCGGTCTCCCCGGCCACAACCACCACCTGATGCGCGCTGATAGCTGCTTCCAGCTGGTCCAGGCACTGCACCACCGGCAGATCCGGCCAGCTCAACACCACCGGAAGCGCCTGGCGACGCGCCAGATGCTCGGCCGACGCGGCGATAGCCGCTGCCAGCTTGCTGGCCTGCCCCGCATCAAAACGCTTCTCCAGCTGTTGCAGGCGACGCTGCAAACGTGGCCGGTCGCGACTCAAGGTCGCGCTTAGTGCACGCTTGAGATGGGGAAGATCCGTCGTCATGCCGGTATTCGACTCACGTGCCTCACTTGCCATCGGGGTAACGCAGCCACAGCTTCGCCGCCTCGTTCAGGGTGTCTCCCTCAAGCGTCAACACGGCTGTATCGGGTTCACCAACACTGAGCAGGACCTCATGCTGTAACAGCTCGTCACCACGGAAGGCATGGATGCGAATACGTTCACCCGGCTGGTACGCCGCCAGTTGTTCATCAAAACGCCGCGCGTCCGTTTTCAGCCCGTCCAGGGCAACAATCACATCACCCGCCGACAAGCCGGCGGCCATGGCTGCGCCCTGATCATGGGCTACCTGGATGCGTGCGCCCATGGGGTCTTCCGCGAGCCGCATGCCCAGATACACAGGCGCCCGGGTTGCCGGCTTGCCACCGGTGTCGGCATGTCCCGCAGGAGAACGCCACTGCAACTGCACCCCTCGCTTTGCCAGCAGATCAGCCAGCGGCAAAGGATCCGTGCTGTAAAGCGCCAGATCAAAGAAGTCGGACATCGGCTGCTGGACCAGCTCTTCCGACAACATGCGAATGCCTTGCTCGGGCAGGCCTACTCCGCGCTGGCCGTAGCGACGCCAGAGCATCCGCATCAGGTCATCCAGCGATTTTTTCTCGCCGGTCATGTCTCGCAGGGTCAGGTCCAGCGCCAGCGCGATCAGTGCGCCCTTGGCGTAATAACTGACGATGGCGTTGGGCGCGTTCTCATCCTGTTTGTAAAACCGGGTCCAGGCATCAAAACTGGATTCGGTCACCGTCTGTTTGTCTGTACCACTGCCCCGCTGCACCCGTGTCAATGTCTGACCCACCAGCTCAAGATAGGCTTGCGGGGTAATCAGTCCCGTGCGCACCAGCGCGAGATCGTCGTAATAACTGGTGATGCCCTCGAACGCCCAGAGCAGCTCGGTATAGACCTCCTGGCTCAGATCAAATGGCGTGAAGGCTTCCGGTTTGATGCGCTTGATATTCCAGGTGTGAAAGTACTCGTGGCTACAAAGCCCGAGATAAGTCCGGTACCCGTCTCTGAGGCTGTCAGGCGCATCGGTGCGTCGCGGCAGATCATTGCGGGCGCACATGAGGCTGGTGGAGTTGCGGTGCTCAAGCCCGCCATATCCATCCCCGGTCACCAGCGTCATGAACATATAGTCCTCCACCGGCGCGGGCTCGCCGAACAGACGGATATGCTCTTCACAGATCGGCTTCAAGTCTCGGCAAAGCCGTGCCATATCGGTCTGATGGCGGCCACTGATGACAACCTGATGGGGCACGCCGCAGGCTTCGAACGTGGCATGCTCGAAACGCCCCATCTCCACCGGGTAATCGATCAGTGCATCATAGTTTTCCGTCACGAAAGTGCCGAACCCCAGCGCCGGGCCGCTGACTCTGGGCATGCCGGTTGCCAGTTGCCATCCGCTGCACTGCGGGTGCTCGGGAGCAATAACCGTCATTTCACAGGGCAGATCCTCGTGCCCTTTCGCCGCAGGAAACACACAGCTGCCGTTAAAATAGCCCCGCTGCAGATCCAGGTAAGCGCCACGTACCGACAGGTCCCGGGCATACACTTCAATGCGCACCATGATCGGGCCCTTGACGGGCGCCAGCTGCCAGGTCTGCTTGTCCAGCTTCGCCCAGGACACCGGAGCATCGGCCGCGCTGGCACGAAAGCTGACTACATGACGCGCAAAATCACGGATCATATAGCTGCCGGGAATCCAGGCCGGCATTGCGAAGGCCTGCCCTTCGGGAGTGGGTTCCGCAACAACTATTTCGATGACAAACAGATGCGCTTCTGGGCGCAGGGGCTGGATACGATACTGAATCACAGGTGCTCCGGTTTACTGCACAGGAAAGCCATAGTATACAGGTCTGCCTGCGTGTTTCAGGAGAACCCATGCCCATCCAGGAGGCACCATGCCAAGTTCTGCATCATTGTCCGCATCAGACCCTGTAGTGAAGCGGGTCACTGCCAAAGACGGGCACGAGATCACCGTGCGCCTCTGGCCCACCGCAGCCGTTCCGTGCGGCGTAATCCACTGGCTGCATGGCATGGCAGAACACAGTGGCCGCTACGCCTCGCTCGCAGCGGCCTTGAATGCCGGGGGGTGGCATGTCTGTGTGCACGATCACAGAGGACACGGTGAAAGCGTCTCTGCAAACTGCCCCCAGGGGCATTTTGCCGATCTCGGTGGCTGGCAAAGCGTGCTGGGAGACATCAGTTGCGTGCAGCACTGGTTGCGTGAGCAATACCCGGCTTTGCCGCATGTACTGGGCGGACACTCCATGGGCAGCTTCACGGCGCTGGCGTGGGCAGAGCAGCATGCCAGCGACCAGGATACGTCCCTTGCCGGGTTGATACTCTGCGGCAGTGATTACAGCCCCGGCTGGTTCTACCGTCTCGCAAGACTGCCCATACTGTTTGAACGCCGCCGAAGAGGGCCTCGCGGCACCAGCCCCCTGATTCGTGGCATGACGTTCGATGCCTGGGCCAGGACGCTGAAGGCGCGACACACGGACTTTGACTGGCTCAGCCGCGACAGCGACGAGGTCAGCGCCTACATCAAGGACCCTGCCTGTGGTTTCGACTGCACCACCCAACTCTGGTGCGATCTGATGGGCGGCCTGATCCGTGCTCATGCACCCGCCAACTTGCGCCGTCTGCCGGCAGCGCTGCCCATACTGCTCATTGCCGGTGACAGCGACCCCATGAGCCGGCACGGCAAGGGCATGCAAGGGTTGTACAAGGCACTGCAGCGAACAGGCAGTGCCGTCATACGGTTCACCGAGTTCCCCGGTGCGCGGCATGAAATCCTGAACGACTACTGTCGCGCAGAAGTACACGCCACCCTGCGCGGATGGCTGGATGATGTCATTGCCGCGCCCGCAAACTGAACCGGCCGGCCAGGCAATGTCAGGCGCGCTCCTGATCCTCCTGAAAAAGCGCATGCCAATACTGCGCCTGGCTTCGGGCCAGCTTTGCCAGCACCAGTGCTCTTCGCACCCCGGCATCGCTGCCGGATGACTGCTCCAGCGCATCGACGATGGCGGCATTGAGCATCTCGAGATACTCCAGCTGCTCGATCGAGAGTGTCAGGGTTTCTCTGAGGCGTGTCTGATAGCAGCCCTGTGGAGAACGGGCCACAAACGGGCTTTCACGAAGAGGTCGACCACTGAAGTGAGCGTAACTGGCACCCGCGCCGCGGGTACTTGCGCAAAGCGCTTGTGGATAGCGTGCTGTGGTTTGCATAAGAACTCCCTGTCCTGGTGCTCCGAACTGACAGGGCTACTATAACGAAACAACTGTCCATATGTACAGCTGTTTGACGTGCCCCGGCACCCGCCAGGACACGTCAGGGGCTCAGCCGAACAGCTTGTCCTTCATATCCTTGATACCCCGGGAGACAGAATCCCAGGTTTCATCCATGTTCTTCTTCAGATCGCCCCATGTGTCATCCGCGCTGTTGCGCAGCTTTTCCAGGCGGCTACTCAGATCCTGGCGCTTCTCCTGCAGATCAAGCTTTCGCTTTTCCCACTGATGTCGCAGGTCCTCGTTGGATTGCCGTGCCTTGATCTCGAGCTTGTCGATTTCCTTGTCCCACTCGTCCAGTTTGGTCTTGAGCTTGTCGATATAATCCTGACGGGCTGACATATAGAACCTCCTGTAAGTGAACGATCCACCGAAAGCTTAGGTATTTAAGCTGACGTCTCAAGCCATCGGCAGTTAAAAGAGGTTAAACCTGTTCTGATTCCGTGGCGCCTTCAGCTGGCTGCGACGCTGTACCTGGCGGGCGATACACACGGCGATCTTGCGAGAGCATGGTCATGAAATTTCGCCCAAGCTGCTCAAAGCGAATCATGTCGGCGAGCATGGCGCTGGCCTCACGCAACAGATGACGGCGCGGCAACAGCCGCTCGAACCCGAATCCGGCCACAAACGCCACCGGCAGCCATTCCGGTCTGGCTATACGCGGATACCATTTACGCCGCGTATCAATCAGGTGAACGTTGAGTACCGTTCTGCGGTCCAGCACTCTCTGCAGCGCCGCCTCGGCCCGGTGTCGGTCCTGAATCTGTTTGATTATCACCTTGCTCCTCCTCGGGCAGCGTCCAGCGCAATGTCGTCAGCGCAAGCATTGCATTACGCGTGCCCCTGAACATCAGATCCTTGCTCAGGCGTCGCGTCCAGATGTAGGCCAACCCGGTCAGCGTCAGCAGAAAAACGACCAGCAACAAACCGGCAATCACAGGGCTCGCGAGGCCTGTCGTGACCAGCATCCAGGCAGCACTGCCACCCAGAAAAATGAATGCGCCTGCCACCAGAAGCCCGCTCATGGCAGCAAGCGCTATCATCACCAGTATTGTGGACAGACTGAGGCGCAGCTCGGCGACAAAAAGCGCCAGCATATCCCGGGCGAGACCGGAAGCGTCTTTCCCCAACTGACGAAAGTCGCTGCCGGTTCCGCTCGGGCCGCGCTCGCCCTGATCATCTCCTGCATCGGGCAGTGCGCCATCCGGCCCTTCCCCGGCTGCGGGTGCCACCGGATCGTTATCTTGTGCGGACCGTGGCCGTTCCGGCTCTCTTTCGGTCTGTACCATTCATACCCCTCGGCCCTTGGGCTTCAGCAGTGACCGACTTCAACGGCGACGAGTCAGTGCCGAGAACAGCGTGCCCGCAGCAAATGCCAGACCCAGTGCCATCAGAGGATTCTCTCTGACATAGCCGGTGACATTGCCCGCCAGCTCCTCGGTACGGCTTCGTGCATACTCTGACCCATGCCGCAGTCGTTCGCTGGCGTGAGCTGCCTCCTGACGCAAGCGCTCTTCTGTCGTTGCTGCGCGAGCTGCCGCTGTGTCGACAGCGCCATGCAAGGACTCGGCCACGCGGTCCGTGGTCTGATGATGAGTTGTATTTCCTTTGGCCATGATGTGTGCCTCCTTATGAAATGATGCGTTCATTCAGTGAATAATCCATTCCGTGATTCGCACTGTCCCGCTACACGTCCATACAAACATACCCCTTCCGCGGACGAAAAGGGATATATCGACAAAGCACCGGTAAAACACTGTAAAGAGGCGGGTATGGAGGCCCTTGCGGAGGCCTCTGTGGAGTCCTCTGTTGGAGAGGCTGACCGCACGCCAGGGCGGCTGCGGCCTGACGGTCAGTCAGCGACTGAGGTAGCGCATGGCATCCTCAAGCCCCTTGATGGTCAGCGGATACATATGGTGGTCCACCAACTGCTTGGTCCATACCGTGGAAGTCGTCATATCCCAGCCACGCTGGGGCTCCGGATTCAACCAGGCAACCTTGTCGAAGGTTTCCACAATACGTTGCACCCAGACCGCACCGGGTTCGTCATTCCAGTGTTCGACGCTGCCGCCCACCGAGTTGATCTCATAAGGGCTCATCGCCGCATCCCCGATGATAATCACACGATAGTCCGAGGCATATTTATGCAGCAGATCCCAGGTCGCGGTCTTTTCATCCCAGCGCCGGCGATTATCCTTCCAGACATATTCATAGATGAAATTATGGAAATAGAAATATTCCATATGCTTGAATTCAGTACGTGCCGCAGAAAAAAGCTCTTCGCAGGTGCGGACATAGGGGTCCATGGAGCCACCCACATCGAAAAACAGCAGCACCTTGACGCGATTCTCTTCTTCCGGCCGCATGCGAATATCGAGCAGCCCCGCATTGCGCGCCGTGGAGCGGATGGTATCGTCCAGGTCCAGTTCTTCTGCGCGGCCAGTGCGGGCGAACTTGCGCAGTCGACGCAAGGCCAGCTTGATATTGCGCACTCCCAGCTCGGCGGAATCATCCAGATTGCGGTATTCCCGCTTTTCCCAGACCTTGACCGCACGTTTGTTGCGGGATTCGCCTGTCAGCCGGATACCTTCCGGGTTGGCACCGTGCCCGCCGTACGGCGAGGTACCACCGGTGCCTACCATCTTGTTACCACCCTGGTGCCGTTTGTGCTGCTCCTCCATGCGCTTGCGAAATTCGTCGAGCAGTTTCTCCAGGCTGCCCATTTTCTGAAGCGCATCAAGCTCCTCAGGAGAGAGGTTCTTCTCCAGTTGCTTGCGCAGCCACTCCTCCGGGATTGCCTTGGAAAACCAGTCGGGATCAATGCTCTCAAGGCCTTTGAAATAGAACTCAAACGCCCGGTCGAAGCGGTCATAGTACTTTTCATCCTTGACCATCACCGCCCGCGACAACATATAGAAATCATCCACGCTGCCAAACGCCAGGTGCTCACCCATGGCGGCATGGAGATCCAGAAGCTCCCTTAGCGTGACCGGGACCCGATACTCACGCAACGTGTCAAAAAACCGGACCAGCACAGCCGTTACCCCTCACGCCGGGACATGAAGGCCAGTCGCTCCAGCAACTGCACGTCAGCCTCGTTCTTCACCAATGCGCCGTACAAGGGCGGAATGGCTTTTCTGGTATCCCGGTTACGCAGTACATCCTCGGGGATGTCATCTGCCAGCAACAACTTCAGCCAGTCGATCAGCTCTGACGTGGAGGGCTTCTTCTTCAGCCCTGGCACCTTGCGCAGATCAAAAAAGATCTCCATCGCTTCCTTGACCAGGCTTTGCTTGATGTCCGGATAATGCACATCAATGATGCGCATCATGGTCGCCGCATCCGGGAAATTGATGTAGTGGAAGAAGCAGCGACGCAGAAAGGCGTCTGGCAGCTCTTTCTCGTTGTTGGACGTGATGATCACGATCGGGCGTCGCACTGCCTTGACCAGCTGCTGGGTCTCGTAAACGTAGAACTCCATGCGGTCGAGTTCCTGCAGCAGGTCGTTCGGGAATTCGATATCGGCCTTGTCGATCTCGTCAATCAGCAGCACAACCTGCTCGTCCGCTGTGAATGCCTCCCACAGCTTGCCCTTCTTGATGTAGTTGCTGACGTCTTCAACACCGCCGGAGCCCAGCTGCGAATCCCGCAAACGGGACACTGCATCGTACTCGTACAGCCCTTGCTGGGCCTTGGTAGTGGACTTGATATTCCAGCTCAACAGCCGCAACCCCAGCGACTCGGCAACCTGTTCGGCCAGCAATGTCTTGCCTGTTCCTGGCTCCCCCTTGATCAGGAGGGGCCGCTGGAGGGCTATCGCGGCGTTTACCGCCATTTTCAGATCGTCGGTGGCGACGTACTGGTCGGTACCCTGAAACTGCATTTGTCTTTCTCCACTACGGACGTTAACGGCAAGTTGCTGCAAGCTGATCTACCCGGCGCACCGGTCTGTAAGTCATTGGCTGCCTGTTGGACAAGGGTACTACTCTAGCAACCCCAGACTCTGTGACAAGGGCAATACGGCCATGAGACTGAGCAGTCAGGTCAACCCGTCTGCGGGGCCTGCCGCCGCCACTGCCGCTCGCGCTGTAGGCCAGCGCTGTGGGACAATCCGCACCATGAACCTGCTGCTGCTGACCCCCGACGACCACCTCCACGATGACCTCTGGCGCATCTCGGATCGGCGTGCGCAACACATCAGGCAGATACGGGTCCTGCAACCCGGCGACTCGCTCATGGCGGGCCTGCTCGACGGCGATACCGGCCCCGCGGCACTGGAGCACGATGACGGCATAGCTATTACCCTCAGATTCACGCCCCGGACCCCGCCACCCCAACCGCTGCCACTGACCCTGGTACTCGGCCTGCCGCGCCCGAAGATGCTCAGACGCATCCTGATTGACGCGACGAGCCTCGGCGTCAAGCGCATCGTTCTGCTCAATAGCTACAAGGTCGATAAAAGTTACTGGCAAACCCCCGAGCTCAAGCAGGAGCAGCTGCGGCAGAAGTTGATACTCGGGCTGGAGCAGGCCGGGGACACCGTGCTCCCTGAATTGATTCTGGCCAGGCGTTTCCGCCCTTTCCTGGAAGATACACTGCCATCGCTGAGCGCAAATAGTCGCTGCCTGATCGGACATCCCGGCGCGCCTCCACTCCTCTCTCAAGCGCCCGGCCATGAACCCGTCACCCTTGCCATTGGACCTGAGGGAGGCTGGACGCCCTATGAGTCAGAAATGTTTCTGCTGGCAGGCTTCACAGGGTTTTCACTGGGGCGTCGATTACTCCGGGTTGAAACGGCTGTTCCAGCATTGATCAGTCGCATCGTCGCCCTGCCCTGAAAGCGCCTCGCGGATGCGAATCGTCGATGTGCGGATTGTAATATTCTATTTTGTTTTCTCCCGCCATATTTACGCTACCGCAGCAATAACCCACACTACTCTCGCATATTGAGATTACTGCCAAACAAATCATTTGCGAAAAAGATGTGCTTCATGGAACGGCGCAGACCTCAGCGAGATACTTTTCACCACCAATGCATTACCAAATGCATACACCGGGCAAACTGAAACCTTGCGTGCGTACGGATAAAATATCAGAGAAGCCGTTCTTAAAAGCAGTCAAATGAGCAACTTCAAGCATTTTTGGGATTTCAGATAACCATCAAGGAGCTGACATGAATTCGCGTCTTCTAGCCATCCTGAGCATACCAGCATTTACCGCTTCCTCTTTCGCTGTTGCCAGTGGCAACATGCCGGACAGTTACGGCTACATCGGTGGTCGCGCCAGCCACAGCTTCTTTTACGAAAACAGAGTCTGGGAACCAAACTCGGACGGGCTCGAAAACAACACCTTCTTCGGTGGTCAGATTGGCTGGCGCTTCAATCCCGCCTGGTCTGTGCAAGCTACTTATGAAGAAGCTGAAGGCAAGCTGGACAGCAAATACAACACCGGTGTTCGGCTGGACAACAACACCTACTACGTCAGCCTCCGGAACCACTTCCACAACACCAGCCTGTTCGGCTTCGAACCCTACGCGGGTATCAACGTCGGTGAGAACCGTCAGAAGCTGCGTAGCGCACCCGGCGACCGCACAGAAGAAGATCTGATGGCGGGTGTCGAGCTGGGGGTTCAACGCGCACTGATTCAGGATCGTCTGGCTCTGGATATTGGCACACGCCACGCTTATAGCCACGACCGTTATTACACCTATGGTCAGGTCTATGCCGGCCTCAACCTGATGCTGGGTGCTCGTACCGCGTCCCAACCCGAGCCGGAGCCGCGCGCCGAGCAACCTGCACCGGCGCCCGCACCACAACCACAAGTGGTACGCCGTCAGGTTGAAGAGACTCACCAGGCCACGTTCGACTTCGACGATGCATCAATCAGCGACAGCAATCGTGCTGATCTGGTCGAAGCGGCACGCTTCCTGCGCGCGCATCCGCAAACCCGCGTCACTCTCGAAGGTCACACCTGTAACATGGGCCCGGAAGAGTACAACCAGCGACTGTCCGAGCGCCGGGCTGAAGCTGCCAAGCGCCTGCTGGTCGACGAAGGCGTTACCGAAAATCGTGTGGAAGTTGTAGGCAAAGGCGAACGTGAGCCGACTGCTGATAACAGCACCCGCGAAGGTCGCGCCGAGAACCGTCGGGTTGAAGCCATCATCACCGGTACGGTAGAAGAACGCAGATAATTCAACTCTCTGCGTAAAAAAAGGCCGGCTCATAATTGAGCCGGCCTTTTTCATGCTTGCTGTCTTGCTTTACATTGCCGGGCTTGTACTTGCCCGGCTTATACGTCACCGGCGATAAGGGTTCCGGCGTGGCTTGCGTGGCGGCTTGTCACCCGAGCGCTGGGTACGTAAACGGGCACGGCCATAAAGCCCCGTATACTGCTTGCCTTTGAGATCCACCTTGCCCGCCAACTCGCCCATCTGCTCAGGAGGCAGATCCATCCAGCGCCCTTGCCGTAACTGCGGGGGCAACGGAATATTGCCGAAACGCACCCGTATCAGACGCGCCACTTCCAGATCCTGGGATTCGAACAGGCGGCGCACTTCCCGGTACTTGCCACCGACCAGCGACACCTTGTACCAATGGTTGGCCCCCTCTTCCGCCCCGCCCGCGTCGCCAATGCTCTTGAAACGCGACATGCCGTCTTCCAGCATGACCCCGTCAAGCATGGCCTTGCGCTTCTCCGGGGTAACCTCGCCATGAATACGCACCGCGTACTCACGCACAAAGCCGTTGGAGGGATGCATCAGGCGATGCGCCAACTCACCGTCAGTAGTGAACAGCAGCAAACCGGATGTATTGATATCCAGCCTGCCCACCTGCACCCAACGCATGCCCTTCAATCGCGGCAGATTGTCAAATACGGTAGGCCGTCCCTCGGGGTCGTTGCGCGAGCACACCTCCCCGGCGGGCTTGTGATACATGATGACCCTGCGCACCATTTCTTCCGGTGCCGGGGTGCGGACGACGTGTCCATCCACGCGAATAACATCCTCTGATTCGGCGCGATCACCAAGCGTGGCAATCTTGCCGTTGACGGAGACCCGACCGGCGCTGATCCAGGTTTCCAGCTCACGCCGCGAACCCAGCCCGGCTCGGGCCAGGACTTTCTGTATTTTCTCACTCATCTCGACTATCGGCTCCAGCGGTAGAGGAATCCTCCGCCGCTTCAATGGCCTCCTGTGGCGACGCAGGCTTCCGCCGATACTGGGCATCAAATTCCGCCAGCACCGCATCCACCTTGTCCATGTCCATCAATGTGGACTCGTCGATCTCCGGTTCATCGGCAGACATTATATCAATACCCACCTGACGCGGGACGTCCTCTTCAGAGCGCTCAACTGCCGCCCCCTCGACGCCATCTGCCTCGGCGTGCTCCGCCGCGACATTCTCCGTACCTGCTGTCTCAGCCGAACCCTGATCATCCAGAGCCAGCTCTTCGTTGAATTTGTCCAGATCCTTGATCTCCGCCAGCGATGGCAGATCCTCAAGGCTCTTGAGGTCAAAATAATCCAGAAACTGCCGCGTCGTAGCGAACATCGCCGGGCGACCCGGCACATCCCGATGCCCGACAACGCGAGCCCAGCCACGCTCCAGCAGCGTTCTGATAATGTGGCTGCTCACTGCCACGCCCCGGATTTCCTCAATCTCGCCCCGGGTGATCGGCTGCCGATAGGCCATCAACGCCAGCGTTTCCAGAATCGCCCGACTGTATCGGGGGGCTTTTTCCTGCCACAGACGACTGACCCAGGGCCCCATTTCCTGGCGCACCTGAAAACGGAAGCCGGAGGCCACTTCCTTCAGCTCGATGCCTCTGTCGGCATAGCTTTCAGTGAGCTCCTCCAGCACCTTGCCCAGCACCGCCTTGTCCGGGCGATCGCCTTCATCAAACAGCATCAACATGGCATCGCGATCCAGCGGCGCATCCGCTGCAAATATGGCGCCTTCGACGATTTTCCTGATCTGCTCCGCTTCCACCTGATTGCCTATCCTTTATCTGTCCGGCGCTTATCTGTCCGGTTCGTCGTCAATGTCATGTTCTTCCAGAATGATCGTCCGTGCCTTGACATGGATCGGGGTAAACGGGCCATTCTGAATCAGCTCGATCAGGGATTCCTTGACCAGCTCAAGCACCGCCAGGAACGTTACGACAACGCCGCCACGCCCCTCCTCCATGGGAAACAACGCCACGAAGGGGACGAATTCACGCCCCTTGAGGCTGTCCAGCACGTTCGCCATGCGCTCACGGGTCGATAATTTCTCCCGCGACACATGGTGACTCTCGAACATGTCCGCGCGATGCAGCACATCACGGAACGCCAGCAACAATTCGCGCAGGTCGAGATCCGGCTCCGGCCGCGGCCGGGAGTACTCGGGACGCCGGGCGGCCGCCGGAAAGATGTCCCGCTCCAGTCGCGGCAATGCGTCGATATCTTCCGCCGCCTTCTTGAAGCGTTCGTACTCCTGCAGGCGGCGAATCAGTTCCGCGCGCGGGTCCTCCGCCTCATCCTCGGCATCAGCCTCAGGACGCGGCAGCAGGCTGCGGGATTTGATCTCGCCCAGCAACGCGGCCATGACCAGATATTCCGCCGCCAGCTCGAAATTCAATGCCTTCATCAGCTCCACGTACTTCATGTACTGGGCTGTGATCTGCGCCACCGGGATATCCAGGATATCCAGGTTCTGGCGCTTGATCAGATAGAGCAGCAGGTCGAGCGGGCCCTCGAACGCCTCCAGAAATACCTCCAGGGCATCCGGGGGAATATAAAGGTCGTCCGGCAATTTGGTGATCGCCTGCCCGTACATCAACCCGAAGGGCATCTCGCTTTGCCTGGGATTGAACGGCGCCGCGTCAGCGCTGGGCGCTTCCGCGTCCGGCAAGGTCGCGACGTCTGTCGTGTCGTCCATCATCGCTCCTGGCTCGTCAACGGTAGTTCAGCCCCATGGCAGCCCGTACCTCATCCAGGGTGGCCCTTGCCGCTTCGCGGGCTTCTTCACACCCTTCCGACACAATAGTACGCACCAGATCGGGGTTACGCATATGTTCCTCTGCCCGGCGACGGATCGGCTCCAGCTCCGCCTGCACGGCATCAATCACCGGCTTCTTGCAATCCAGGCAGCCAATACCCGCTGTCGTGCAGCCCTCCTGCACCCAGGCACAGGTGGCATCGTCCGAGTACACCTTGTGGAACTCCCACACCGGGCATTTCTCCGGGGTGCCGGGATCGTTGCGGCGCACCCGGGCGGGGTCCGTCGGCATCCGGCGAATCTTCTGGTCCACCTCATCCGGCTCTTCACGCAGGCCGATGAAGTTGCCATAGGATTTGGACATTTTCTGACCATCCAGCCCCGGCATTCTGGACGCAGGGGTCAACAACGCCTGCGGCTCGGGCAGAATCACCTTGCCACCGCCCTCAAGGTCACCAAGCAGACGCTCACGGTCACCCAGGGTGATATTCTGCTGATCCATCACCAGCGCCTGCGCGGTTTCCAGGGCGTTGTCATCGCCCTGCTCCTGATACTTGCGGCGATTATCCAGATAGATCCGCGACTGTTTCTTGCCCATCTTGCGGATTGCGGCTTCCACCGCCTCCTCGAAGCCGGGCTCGCGACCGTAAAGATGATTGAACCGGCGCGCCACCTCGCGGGTGATCTCTACATGCGCCACCTGATCCGCGCCCACCGGCACCATGCCGGCCCGGTACATCAGAATGTCTGCGGACTGCAGCAGCGGGTATCCCAGGAAACCATAGGTTGCCAGATCTTTCTCTTTCAGCTTTTCCTGCTGGTCCTTGTAGGTCGGCACCCGTTCCAGCCAGCCCAGCGGCGTCATCATGGAGAGCAAGAGATGCAGCTCGGCATGCTCTGGCACCCGCGACTGAATGAACAGCGTGGAAGAACCCGGATTGACGCCGGCCGCCAGCCAGTCCACGACCATGTCCCAGACCGCCTGTTCAATCTTCTGCGGGTGCTCGTATTCGGTGGTCAGTGCATGCCAGTCAGCCACGAAGAAGAAACATTCGTACTCGTGCTGGAGACGCACCCAGTTTTTCAGCACACCGTGATAATGCCCCAGATGAAGACGTCCAGTAGGCCGCATGCCGGACAAGACGCGCTGGGATGAGACCGCAGAACTCAAAACAGACTCCTGAAAACCACTTGATAGAAGTGCGGCAGTATACCGGCTCCCGGGACATCTGATCCACGAATACCGAACCCGCCATGGCAGGGAATGCAAAAAACAACAGGATACGACAAGGCTGTCCGGATCAGTGGCGCGCCAGGCCGCTGGCCAGGCTGTTCGTCAGGCTGTTCGTCAAAATATGCCGTCCAGGCTACCGGCCCCCTCACGCACCACTTCAGGCCCGTCACCCTCGGCCAGCGAAATGACCGTCGTCTCGGTCAGGCCACAGAAGCCGCCGTCGATAATCAGGTCCACCTGGCCGTCAAGAATGTTGCGGACATCCACAGGATCTGTCAGCGGAAACTCATCCCCTGGCAGCAGCAGTGTCGACGTCATGATCGGTTCGCCATGCTCCGCCAGCAGCCCCTGGCAGATGGCGTGGTCCGGTACCCGTATACCAATGTTGCGCTTTTTCGGGTGCATCAGGCGCCGCGGCACCTCGCTGGTGCCTTTCAGTATCCAGGTGTAGGGCCCCGGGGTATGCGCCCGCAGCAGACGATAATCCGGATTGGCCACCTTGGCGTACAGCGCCAGCACCGACAGATCTGCACACAACAGCGAAAACTGATGCTTGTCATCCAGTCGGCGCAGACGAATCAGCCGTTCCAGCGCACCTTTCTCACCGATACTGCAGCCCAGGGCGTAGGTCGTATCCGTGGGATAGGCAATGAGGCCGCCGCTGCGCAGCACATCCACCGCCTGTCTCAACAGGCGGGGCTGCGGCGTTTCCGGGTGAATATGGAGTACCAGCGTCATGACATATCCTGCTCTGGGCTCAGGCCGCTACTGCAGCGTGGGGGCCAAACAACTCACTGACGGCCCGCGCGCCTTCCGGCAGCGCCGGCAGCCGCCCCAGCGTCAGCCACTTCTGCGCCGGAGTATGGAAATCGGAGCCACCGGACGCATGCAGCGGGAAATCGCGCAAACACTCGCCCAACAGCGCTTTCTGCGCCTCGTTCAGACGCGGCATGGCCACTTCAATCGCCTGACCACCGTCCTCACAGAAGTCTGCCAGCAGCTGGCGCAGCTTGCGGCGCGTCATGCCGTAACGAACCGGATGCGCCACCACCGGCACGCCGCCTGCCTCTCGCACGGCTGCCACCGCATCACTCAGCGTCGCCCAGGGCGTACTGACATACGCCGATTGCCCTGCCTTGAGGTAGCGATTGAAAGCATGTTGCTCATCACGCACCTTGCCGGCCGCCACCAACATGCGTGCAAACCAGGGGCGGCCCGGGGCGTCGGTGCCGGCCAGGTCAGCAGCGAGACCATAGCTGTTGGCCAGCCCTGCCGCCTTGTCCAGGCGCTTGCCGATCAATTCGGCACGGTTTACCCGGGCATGCTGCTGCGCGGCAACCAGCGTCTGCAACGCCGGCGCGCTGGTGTCCATGCCCAGCCCGACCAGGTGTATCTCACGCTTCGACCAGATCACCGAGAGCTCAATGCCCGACACCAGTTCCAGCCCATGCTCCGCAGCAGCCCGCGCCGCTTCCGGCAGCCCTGCCAGGGTATCGTGGTCGGTAATGGCCAACTGCTGCACGCCTGCCTCGGCCGCCGCGCGCACCAGCTCCGACGGCGACAGAACGCCGTCCGAGGCGGTGCTATGGCAATGAAAATCGTAGATCTCAGGCAAGTGGCATCCCGTCATGACGTGGCTAATTGGGCGCAGAGTAGCCCACTACCGCCCTTTTTTGCCAGCAAAAGCCCGCCGCCGCCCGAATAGCACGCACAGCGGTGGCTGAGGCCGCCACCCGCACCTATACTAGAGCCCCTCAACGTCAGGCCCCTGCATCGCACCCGGGGCGGCCGACAGGCAAAACGCGCCTCTGGCATCCTGCTCGAGCGGACTGCCGGCCCTGACGTCTCTTGCTGACTGGAGCAGGCATGAAGAAGTTGTTCGACTACTTGCCCGTGGTGGTGTTTTTTGCCCTCTACTTCCTTAGCGGGCGGGATATCTACCTGGCAACCTGGGGCATTCTCATTGCCTGCCTGATACAGGTCAGTGCTGGCTGGCTGATCTGGCGCAAAGTCGAGCGCATGCACCTGCTGGTCTTTGTCGTCACCGTGATTTTCGGCGGCCTGACCTTGCTGCTGCGTGACGACATGTTCATCAAATGGCGGCCCACCGTCATTTACGGTCTGCTGGCTGCGGTATTGCTGATTGGCCAGTTCCTGCGCGAGCGCATCCTGCTGCAACGTATGTGTGAAGCGATGATGATCAGCGGGCTGGGCTATATCGTTCCCCTCGCCAGGCGACAGTGGACCCTGCTGAATGCCGCATTCGTGCTCTACTTTGCCTTTCTCGGCGCCTTGAACATCTATGTCGCCTACCAGTTCAGCACCGATTTCTGGGTAAACTTCAAGCTCATCGGCTTCACGGCCCTGAACTTTGTCTTCTATATCAGCCTGTTCGGCTATGTGTATTCCATCCTGCCCGAGGAAGAGCGAGCTCGCCTGTTCAAGGACAGGGATGCACCCGCAGCGCCCGACAGCCCCGAGAATATCCCGGCCGCGTCAGGTGACGCCACGACCGGCAACATCGCGCCGTCAGCCAGCCAGGAAGACAGTAAGAGCGGCCCTCAGAACGACCCTCAAAACGACAAGGAGTCCCATGTTTTACGCGATCATCAGTGAAGACAAGCCAGATACTCTGGCCCAACGCCTGCAGGCACGACCAGACCATCTGGCCCGCCTTGAGGCACTGCGGGATGCCGGGCGCCTGCTGCTGGCGGGGCCACACCCCGCCATCGACAGCGAGGACCCGGGCGAGGCAGGCTTCACCGGGTCGCTGGTGGTCGCAGAGTTCGAATCTCTGGAGGCTGCGCAACGCTGGGCCGATGCAGACCCCTACCTCACCAGCGGTGTTTACCAGCGCGTCACGGTAAAACCATTTCGTAAAGTTCTCCCCTGATGTGATGTGCGTCACAAACGGTCAGAACCGCTTTTTTCTACACTGCGCGCCGGATACGCCATCACGGTCGACCCGCCCCACCCTGTATCAATGGAGAGAATGATTCGATGCGTCACTGCCTTGCCCTTTGTCTGGTTATTATCCTGAGTTTCGGCCTGAGTCTGCCCCAGGCCGCCCACGCCCAGACCGGCTGGATCGGCGATACCCTGTTCGTTCCGGTGCGTGCCGGGGCAGGTAACAACTATCGCATCGTGCACCGGGGCCTGCGCACCGGCACCCGGGTCGAGATTCTGGCATGGGAACAGGGTGCCGACTGGGCCAGCATCCGCACTGGCGATACTGAAGGCTGGGTGGAAACGCAATACCTGAGCCGCAGCCCCATCGCCCAGGTGCGCCTGGAGCAGGCGCAGCAGTCAGTGACGCGCCTGGAGCAACAACTGGCCAATGCCCGCAGCGAACTTGCAGAAGTGACCGCCGAACGGGATCAGTTGGCGGGCCGCACCCGGGAGCTGGACCAGAATCTGAGTCAGCGTGGCGAAGAGCTGGAAAAATTGCAGGAAGTTGCCGCCGACCCGATGCGACTCGACCGGGCCAACCGGCAACTGAATGAGGAACTGAGCCTGCTGCGCACCGAACTGGATCAGGTCCGTGCCGAGAATACCCAGTTGCGTAACGACAAGACGTTCCGGGGCTGGATGTTTGCCTTGCTGACGGTGTTCGGCGGCATGCTGCTGGGCTGGTACTTCAAATCACGGAGCAGCCGTCAGCGCACCAGCTGGGTATAACGCCACGTCAGAGGCCGCATCAGAGAATGCCGAACTGGGTTTCGATCCGCAGCACTACCCCGGTAGTGGTGCGGTATCGACTCTCCCGAGGCCAGAGCAAATAAGGTTCAATCTCGTAGAAGAACCACGGGCGCCAGGTATTGCGCCGGTAGGTCACCCCGCTACGGTAATTCTCCACTCTTGTTTCCGGGCGGGTATAGCCCTCAACGCTGACCAGATAACGCAGAGCCGAGCGTTTCGTCAGCTCTATCCCGAGCGCCCCGCTCTGCTGCCAGAACCAGTGCCGCCCCTCGTCAACAAGCTCGTTGCTGACTTCCGCATAGCTGGTAAGCCGAAACAATCTGTGCCGCCCCACAGGACGATCAAAATCCAGCACTGAACGAGATCTGAAGCCCCGCGTGTCGCGCCAGTCTATGGTTTCAGTAAACCGCGATGACCAGTTCTCCGACAGCGGATGATTGACCCGATAGCGTGTCCGCCAGAACGTCTTGAAGTTGGAACGCAGGCCGATATCCATATCCAGATCGGAATTCTCTGCGGCAGACAACACCCAGTTCAGCCCGGCGCGAAATGCATTATCATCGCTCTGCCCGGTGGTTTCCGGCGCGCCCGGCAGACCCGCATTGTCATCCTCGAAATCCCGCTCACTGGAAAACACCAGACTCAAGCGGCGCTCGACACCCGGCAGATGAGCCCGCACCCGGAACCGCACATCACTACTGTGGTCGCCATCTTCCTGCAGCAGCTGCGCGCCTACGATACGAACCGAAGTGCCGACACTCTCCCGGTCCTGATCGTCCGCATCACCGAATACGCCATCGAACCACCGCGTCGGCCAGCAAAACCCGCGGGAAAAACTGTAATGGGTGCGATCCACCCAACGCATGCCTTCGGTAGACCAGGGCTCACAATCATCCGGCACCCGATAGGCCTGCCCACTCTTCTCATCAATGTCCAGGACAATGCTGCCGTCAGCCTCTCTGTGCCAGCCCTCCGGATCTTGCAACGGTGCATCGGCGTCGGCCGATTCGTCGTCCGGCTCTTCATCCGCCCAGTCCGGCCCCCAGTAAGCAGGCCGTTCATCCTGAGCCTCCGGTGAGGCGTTGTCCGTCGAGGATGTGTTATCAGAGGCCGCCGCGGTCTGCGCGACCAGAAACGACGTCGCGCATAGCATGACCAGGGCCATCAGAACGCTCGTTGGCAAACGAGCGCTTCCTGAACGCAATAACCCCCCTGATACTGCTGTTCCCGACGAATCCGACACGACTGCTTACCCGCACCTGTTTTTGCGAGCATAGCCGCGCTACCGCAGAGGGGCCAGCGTGCGATTGCAAAATCTGCGGACTTTCACAGGATGGCACCGCCCTTGCGCAAGGCGGCAATGTCCTCCTCACTGAAGCCCTGTTCCGCGAGCACTTCTGCCGTGTGGGCGCCAAGCGCCGCACCCGTAAACCGGTAACCCGGCTGTGTTGCCGAGAATTTGAACGGTGACGCGACCTGACGCTGTGCCGCCCCGCCACTTGCGGGGACGTCTACCAGCATCTTGCGCGCCTGTAGCTGGGGATGCTCACAGGCCTCCGACAGACTCAGCACCGGCTCAACGCACGCATCAATGCTGGCGAAAATGGCCAGCCACTCGTCGTAGTCCTTCTCTTTCAGTGCCGCAGCAATCTCGCCCTTCACCTCGGCAACGATGTCCGGCGCCATGGCCAGCCCGCGCCCGGCCAGCTGAGGCCGCCCGATGGCCTGGCAGAATTGCATGAAGAACTGCGGCTCGATACCCGCCACCGAAAACCAGCGGCCGTCCCGGGTTTCATAGCAGTCATAGAAAGACCCGCCATTGAGCTGGGTCCGCTCCAGTGCCGGATCTTCACCCGCCAGCAGCGCCGCCGGTGCCGTCAGCGCGTGCAGGCTGAATGCCGCATCCGTCATGGAGATGTCGATATGCTGCCCCTCACCGGTCTGCTGACGATGGATCACCGCCGCAAGAATGCCCATCACTGCGTGGCATGAACCGCCCGCCACATCTGCCGTCTGGAATGCCATGGGCGCTGGCCCGGACGCCCGCCGACCGTTGTAGGCTGCCATACCGGCCACCGCCAGATAATTGAGGTCATGGCCGGCCCGATCCCGGTACGGGCCGTCCTGCCCGTACCCGGTGATGGAGCAGTAGATAAGCCCGGGGTTGATCGCCCGCAGGTCTTCATACCCCACACCGAGGCGAGCCATGACGCCAGGCCGGAACTGTTCGACGACGATGTCGTAATCCTTCACCAGCTGCTTGATCACCGCCACGCCTTCCGGCTTCTTGAGATCGACCCCCAGGGAACGCTTGGATCGGTTCAAATAGCCATGCACCGCTGAAATGCCCTGATCCATGGGCGGCAGCATGCGCACCATATCCGGCCGGGTGGGCGACTCCACCCGCAGCACATCCGCCCCCAGATCGGCCAGAATCAGCGTTCCAAACGGCCCCGGCAACAGGGCACTGAAATCAAGTACTTTGAGAGAGGAAAGTGGACCCGCCATAAATAACGCCTCACCAGATCAGATCAGACACCCCGGAGGGAGCATCGCAAGCCGCCGAGCATAGAAAGGACCGGGCCGGTGGCCAATGACGCAGCAGCTCAAAATCCCTGACCGGAAACACCAGCGCCTACGCTGTTGACCCGGGCAGTGACCATCGCACCGGGCATCGGCACCGGGCAATGGTCGCCAGCGGCGGGCTTTTCCGATAGCATGGCGCCTCTCTGAATTACTATACAAGTGTATGAATATCATCCATCACATTCGCGCAGCACTGGCCCTGACCCTGATCGCACTGAACACCTTCATTCTGTGCGTCCCCCTTTACCTGCTCACGCTGGTCAAACTGGCCATGCGCGGCGAACAGGCTCAGATACGCCTGTCCCGGGCACTGGTGCACATCGCCGAATTCTGGATGTCGGTGAACAACGCCATCATCAGCCTGATCAGCCGCCCTCGCTGGCACATCGAGGGCCTTGAATCGCTCCGCTACGACGAATGGTATCTGGCCACCAGTAACCACCAGTCCTGGGCCGACATTCTGATCATGCAGAAAGTGTTCAACCGCAAGGTGCCGATGCTGAAATTCTTCCTCAAACAGGAACTGTTGAAGGTGCCGGTTCTGGGGCATGCCTGGTGGGCACTGGATTTCCCCTTCATGAAGCGGCATACCCGGGAAGAGATCGAGCGCAACCCCGCGCTCAAGGGCAAGGATCTGGAAACCACACGCAAGGCCTGTGAGAAGTTCGCCTATTTCCCTACATCGGTCATGAACTTCTTCGAAGGCACCCGCTTTACCCAGGCCAAGCATGATCAGCAGCAGTCGCCGTACAAATACCTGCTCAAGCCCAAGGCCGGCGGCACCGCCTTCACCCTGGGCGCCATGGGCGGCAAGTTGCAAAAGCTGCTGGATGTCACGATCATTTATCCCAAAGATGCACCCCGCTCACTCAATGCCTTCCTGGGCGGTGCGATACGGGACGTGCAGGTCGTGGTGCGTGAGCGGGACATCCCCGCCTGGACCGCACAGGGGGACTACGAAAATGATCCTGCATTCCGCGCCCGATTCCAGCAATGGATAAGCGAACTCTGGGCAGAAAAAGACGCGCTGTTACAGGCCCGCATGGATTAGGCCCGCATGGATTCCTGACGCTATGCTGCGTCGGCGCCATGCTGTCCTGCGTGGTGCCGGCGCCGGCCCATGGCAACGGCCTTTACCGCTGGCAAGATACGGAGGGTCGCTGGCACTTCTCTGACCGCGCACCCGCCCAACAAAACGCCGAAGACGTCGCAGCCCGTTATCAGCAACCGGATGCCCCGGATATCCGTATCGAAACACGGGATTATGTACTCCCCACACGCCTGCAACAGCGTCTTGAAGTGACCGTCACCCGGGTTTTCAGCATTTATCGACACACCCTGGCCGTCAACATGCCCACCGACATGCCCTTCGAGATCATGCTGTACGGCGATGCCAACGCATTTCGTCAGTACCAACGTCAGGTCGCCCCGCGTCTGGAGAACCCTGCCGGCTTCTTCAACGGCATGAATGGTCGTATCACGGCCCTGGCACTCGACGACCATGATGCCTTGCTACGCCTGATTACCCACGAATGCTCCCATGCCATTGCCGCCCGACAGGCCGGCTATATGCCGATCTGGCTCAATGAGGGTCTGGCGGAATACTTCTCACAGCTACAGATCTACGGGCTGACCGCCGAAATACCTGTGGCAGCGCACTGGTTGCAGCAATTGAGAGGCGCGCCGCCCGCACCCGGCGTCCTGCGTCATAATGTCGACGCCAGGCACGAGGTCTGGCAGGCGCAAGCAGCGCGGGGCGGCAACTACGCCATCAGCTGGTCACTGGTCTGGTTTCTGATGGACACGGCCGAGGGCCGTCAGCTCCTGCGGGATCTGCTGGCACGGGTAGCCAACGACCCACGGCCGCTGACAGACAGCAGCGCCTTTATCGACGATCACTGGCCGGGCGGTTTCGCCGCACTGGAGTTGGCCTGGCAACAATGGCTGCCCCGGGCCTCAGGGCGCCATCGCTATTGATCTCCTGCATAAACGGATGCTGGCACATCCCGCGTCAATAGTTATCATGGGTCCCTTGCAGGTTTCAGCGCCGCTTTCAGCACATCAGCAATCTTTTCGGCAGCCCGTGTTGCTGCCGGGACACAGGGGAATTCAATGCTCGGCAAACTCTTCAAACCCCGCTGGCAGCACAACAGTGCCGACCAGCGTCTGCGCGCCATCGGAGAGCTGTCCCTGGACGATCCCCAGACGGCACAGATACTGACCACCCTCGCCCGCGGCGACAGCGATGCCTCGGTACGAGCGGGCGCTGCCGGACGTCTGCATGATTTCAAACTGCTGGATCAACTGGTGCGGCAGGACCCGGACAATCTGGTGCGTGATGCCGCCGCCCTGCAAATCAACCGCCTGCTCGCCGGGCTCGCCGAACAGTGCCCCGGCCTGGACAACCGCCTGCGCCTGGTGCGCCTTACCGACAATCAGGCGGCGCTGGCGTTTGTCGCCCGATCCAGCCCGGACGGCACCTGTCGTATCGCGGCCATTGAACGCCTGGACGACGAAACCGTGCTGCTGGATATTGCCCTGCATGGTGACGAGGCCCCACAGCGCATCGCCGCCGCCGCGCGACTGCGCAGCGACGAGGCACTGCGCCAGCTGGTCCGCGACGGCCGCGACAAACGCGTGCTGCAGCAGGCCCGGGAGCGCCTGAAACAGCGCCAACAGGCAGAACAGGCGGCCCAGAGTCGTCAGACCCAACGCGACGCCGTACTGGCAGAGCTGACCCAGCATGCCCGGCGCACGCCGGACGCACTGTACGGCCCACGCCTGACCCAGCTGTGCCAACAATGGCAGGACGTCGCCAGCGATGCCGACACGGCACAGACCGACGCCTTCCATACCGCCGAGGCAGCATGCCGGGCACAACTGGCGCAACTGGCCCGCGAGGCAGCACAGGTTGCCGAGCGCCGGGCCGCCGTCGAGGAACAGCAAGCGGCGGTCGCCATGCTGACCCAACTCCACGATGATCTGGATATGAACACGCTGGAGCAGGATATCGGCAGTTTGCGCGCCGCCGTCGCGACCCAGCAACGACGCTGGGAAGAGGCCATCACCACCTGCCCCGCCGAAGAAGCACTCGCCAAACGCTATGCCGCACTGACCGACATCTGGACTGGGTTGATCGGCGCCATGGAAGACCTGCTGGCACGCCGCGAGGAAATCGACGCCCTCACAGCCCGGCTCAGTGGCAACCAGAATGAAGAGGGCAATGAGAAAGAAGACGCGCGCGTCGCGGCCCGTGCATTGCTGCAGGCGTGGCCGGTAGCAGGCAACATGCCGCCGCTGCTGGCGGCGCTCACCGATGTGTGCCAAGCACCGTCGAAGCCCACTGCCGCGGCAGCGGAAAAAAACCGCCCCCGGCGCACCGCCGAACAGGAAGCCCTGGACAATATTCTCGGCGCCTTGCAGCGCGAACTCCGCCAACGCAACCTGCGCCATGCCAACCGCCTGTGTCACAAGGCCGAAGGCCTGCTGGCCGAACACCCGGACAGCAGCCGCACCGCGCGGCTGGACAGACTCCGCCCGCAACTGGATGAGCTGCGAGACTGGCACGCCTTTGCCGCGGAGCCGAAAAAACCCGCGCTGTGCGAACGCATGGAAGCCCTGGCTGACACCAACATGGATGCGGAAGAAAAGGCCAGTGCCATTCAGGCGTTGCACGACGAGTGGCGCGCCCTGATGTCCTCAGACCAGGAAGCGGATCAGGCACTTTGGGATCGCTTCAAGGCTGCGTCGGACAACGCCTACGAACCCTGCCGCGCGCATTTCCGCGAGCAGGATGCCGAACGCAGCGCCAACCTGGCGCGCCGTGCAGCACTGTGCGACCAGTTAAGCACCTTGCTGGCACAGCAGGACTGGGAGCATGGTGACCTTGCTGCACTGTTCGAGATCCGGCGCAAGGCACCCGACGAATTCAAACAGCACCAACCGGTGCGCTTCACCGATGCACGAGAGGTGGGGCGTCGCTTCAGCGACCTGCTCACCGAGTTTGACCGTCACCTGACCGAGGCCAGCGAACGCCATGCCGCGACGCTGGAAGCCCTGACCACAGAAGTGGAAGCACTGTGCGACAGCGACGACCTGCGCGCGGCCACCGAGCACGCCAAGCAACTGCAACAGCAGTGGAAACAGGCGGGCTGGGTGCACCCGCAGCAGTACCGCACGCTGCACAAACGCTTTCGCAAAGCGTGCGACACATTGTTTGGCCGCCAGCAGGAAGCTCGCAAGGCCGATCAGGTAGCTGAGAAAGCCCAGCGCGACAATATCCAGGCACAACTGAGCGCCTTCGCCGCATTGTTGGCCGAGGACGGACCAGACACCGAGACCGACGCCCTGCGCAGCGCGTTGCGGGATATCGAGCGCCTTACACCGCCCCGGCGCGACAGCGCCCTGCAAAAGCGGCAACAGGCACTCGTGCAGCAAGCCCGGCAATTACTGAGCGACCTGCCCCGCCGCAACCGCAGCCGACAACTGCTGGCGAAGATCCAGCAAGCCCCTGCGCTGGAAAGCGCCTGCGCGCAACAGCGCGAGCTGGCCGTGGCCCTTGAAGTCAGCGCCGATATACCGAGCCCGGAAACGGCCCGTCAGGAACGCATGCGCTGGCAACTGGAGAAGCTGCCCCAGGCCATGAAGCAGCAGGCCAGCCCGGACCGCTTTGAAGAGTGTGCCAAGTTGCTGGAAGGTGCCGAGGCGCTATTGGGCAATGGCCTCGCACCGGACATTCGTGAGCGCCTGCGCAGTGCACTGGAGGCAGCGACGCGCTGAGGTACTACTGCCCGAAGCTGGGCCCGTGTTCGAGAAACGCCAGCTCCTCGCCGGTGCTCTCACGGCCCAGCGCACGGTTGCGGTAGGGGAAGCGACCAAAGCGCTCAATGATCTCGGCATGTTCGCGGGCAAAGCGGATATTACTCTCCAGCTTTACCGCGATATCCGCTGGCGCCGCATCCCGGGCACGCTCAAAGCAGGTAATGCAGCGTCGCTGCAGGTCAATATCTTCTGCGTGCATGAGCGGCATATAGAAAAACACCCGCCCCGCCCACGGCAACTGTTCATCCATGCCGATGGCGAGCCCCTCGTTGACCAATGTCACCGCGCGATGATCCCCTGCGAAAGCACGGGCCTCGCCGCGATAGATATTGCGGGTGAACTGATCCAGCACCAGGATCAGTGCCAGGCGAGACAGGGGGCGGTTTTCCCAGTCCACCATCTCACTCCATAGCGCTGCATCCACCACGTGGCCAAAGCGCTCTGCGATCTCGGCGTCCAGCGCGGCGCCGCCGCGAAACCAGCGTTTTTCCTGCTGCGGCAACGGCCAGTTCTCTTTAGCAGAAAGAGAGCCCTCAGAAAGAAAGCCCTCACCAAACCAGAAGCGCAGCACTTGCTGCCATACAGGGTCCTGCTCAAACATCATCAGCCTCGCAGTGGTCGCGTACTGCCGAGGCCAGCACAGCCCAGGCGTTGTCCAGCAGCACCGGCTGGGCCGCCGCCGTCGGATGAATGCCGTCGTCCTGCATCAGCGCCGGATCATCACCAACTCCCTCAAGAAAGAACGGCACAAACGGAATCTCTTCTGCCTCGGCAACATCACGAAATGCGCTCTCGAACATCGCGTTGTAGGCAGCGCCATAATTCGGTGGAATCAACATGCCGAACAACAGCGGCTCAGCACCCGCCTCGCGCGAAGCGGCGATCATGCCGCGCAGATTGCGCGCCATCTGCGCCGGCGGCATGCCGCGCAAACCGTCATTACCGCCCAACTCGATCACCACAATAGCCGGCGCATGACGCTGCAACAGCACTGGCAATCGCGCCAGACCGCCCGCCGTCGTTTCGCCACTGACCGACGCATTATTCACTGCCATGCCGGGACACTCTTCGGCAACGCGCTGTTCCAGCAACGTCACCCAGCCCTGTTCCTTGTCAATGCCGTACGCAGCGCTAATACTGTCACCCACAATCAGCACGTCGGCTGACGCAATCAGGCTCAACAGGCCGCACAGTAACCCGAGCATATAACGCATGATTTCTACTCCTCAGGCGACCGCTGCCACCGTACCGATTCTGGACGCCAGCAACCTTAGCAAACGGGTTCCCGGGCCGGAAGGAGAACTGACACTCCTGCAGCATATCGCAATGACCGTGCTGCCCGGTGAAAGCGTGGCCATCACCGGGCCCAGCGGTAGCGGCAAATCCACATTGCTGGGCATCCTCGCCGGGCTGGACGTCCCCTCCTCCGGCACTGTCAGTCTCGACGGGGCGTCGTTCAGCGCGCTCAACGAGGACGCCCGCGCGGTGCGCCGCGGCGAGCTGTGCGCTTTCGTTTTCCAGTCTTTCCATCTGGTCAGCGACCTCAATGTGCTGGAAAACGTGATGCTGCCACTGGAAATCCGCGGCACCCGGGATGCGGCACGCATCGCCCGGCAATGGCTGGAGCGTGTCGGCCTGGCGCATCGCCTGAAGCACTTTCCCACCACCTTGTCGGGCGGCGAGCAACAGCGCGTCGCCCTGGCGCGTGCCTTTGCCGTGGCGCCGCGCCTGCTGTTTGCGGACGAGCCCACCGGCAGTCTGGATCACGCCAACGGGCAGCGCGTCATTGATCTGCTGTTCGCCATGAATCAGGAAGCAGGCACCGCACTGGTGCTGGTCACCCACGATGACCAGCTCGCCGCACGTTGCGGCCGCCACCTGCGCCTGGATGACGGCCGGTTGAACGATCAATGACGCTGATGAATCCTGCGGCGTTTATGGCCACTCTTATGACCACGTTTTTACGCCCCTGGCGTGACAGCGCCTTCCGCATCCTGGCGCTGGCGCTGGCGGTTGCCGCACTGTCGCTGGCCAGCATCGTGCTGCTGCGCGCGGAGCTCGAACAGCGTTTTGACGTGCGCACCGCCGAAGTGCTCGGCGGTGATCTTGTTCTGGTGGGCAGCTACCCCGCCACCGATGCCCAGCGCGCGTTACTCCACGCGTTGCAACAGGCGGAGATCGCCGACTTTCCCACCGTGCTGGTGCACGAGGAAGAAATGCTGCTGGTCGCGGCCAGAGCAGCCGCCGACAGCTATCCGTTGTACGGCGCCCTGCAGATTGCCGACGACCGCTTCGGCCCGGCTTACCCTGCAGAAGGCGCGCCCCCGCCCGGCGAGCTCTGGGTTGCCGACCAGGCACTGGATCGTCTCGGCATCCAGTTGGGCGAGCAGATCACCGTTGGTCGCAAGGCGCTGACCCTCACCCGCATCATTCGCCAGGAGCCAGACCAGGGCGCCGGTTTTTACAACATGAATCCGCGCATTCTGTTCAACAGCGCCGATCTTGAGGACACCGGCATCCTGGGGCCGGGCACGCGCGTTCGCTACCGCCTGATGTTGGCCGGTGACAGCGCTGACGTCAGTGCCGCCGAAGCCGCGCTGCCGCAAAGTCTGCGTCCGGATCAGCGGCTGGACACGGTGGCGGATGCCGCCACCCGCACCATGGGGCCGATGCGCCAGTTGACGCTGTGGGTCAGCCTCGGCGTGCTGCTGGTCAGCCTGCTGTGCGGCGCCGCCATCTATCTGGCCACCACGCAACGGGTCCGGCGCCGGGCGCGCATGGCCGCACTGTTGCGCAGCTTCGGTGCCCGCCGCAGCCAGGTGCTGGCGCGCTTGCTGGGCCAGGAAGGTCTGGCGGTACTGCCCGCAGCGCTGGCCGGTTCGCTGGCTGGCGTGCTGTTGATTCTCGCACTGCGCAGTACCCTGGGCTGGGAAGGCCCCCTGGCCGCTGGCCTCACCGAATGGCTGACACTGCTTCTCGGGCCACTCGTGCTGTGGCTCGCATTTGCCCTGCCAAGGCTCACCACGCTGGTGCGCACCCCGGCCATGCAGGTGCTCAACGACCGGCTCGCCCCCCGTCAGCTTGCCGGCATTATCGAACTGGCTGCAGCGCTGGGTGCGCCAGTGCTGCTGGCCGCACTCCTCACCGGCTCGCTGCGCGAGCTGGCGCAGTTGCTGGCACTGCTGGTGATTCTGGGGGCGTTACTGCCCGCCCTGCTCTGGCCACTGCTGAAAGCGCTTGATCTGGGCAGTCGCCATTTGCCCCTGTCCGGGCGGCTGGCGGTACGGCGGCTGAGCCGGCGACCCGGTCTGACATTGCCCCTGCTCGCCTCCCTGACGGTGGCGATCGCCGTGCTGGGCCTGGCCGGGCAGACCGGTAACCAGCTGCTCAGCGAATGGCGCCAGAAACTGCCGGCGGACGCGCCCAATCACTTTGTCTTCAACCTGTTCGACAGCGACCTGCCGCGCTTCCAGGACTGGGTGACGCAACACGATGCCAGAGCACAACCTGCTTACCCGGTGGTGCGCGGTCGCCTCACCGAGGTCAACGGTGTGCCGGTGCGCGATGCCGTCGCCAAGGAAAGTGATCAGAGCGAGCGTGCCCTGAACCGTGATCTGATACTGACCGAAGCCGACGCACTCCCGGCCAGCAATCGGGTACGGGAAGGCGCCTGGCAGGCAGATGCCACTGGCGAAGTGTCCGTGGAAGCGGATCTGGCCCGCACCCTGGGACTGGCCATGGGCGATATGCTGCAATTCACCACCAGCCAGGGCATGGTCAGTGCGCGCATCGCCAGTATTCGCGAGGTGGACTGGGAAAGCTTTGAACCCAACTTCTATTTCATGTTTGCCAAAGACGGCCTGGCCGGGCAGGACATCACCTGGCTGAGCAGCTTCTGGTTGCCGGAAGGCGATGGCGCCCGGCTTGCGGCGCTGCTGCGCGACATGCCGCATATTACGGTGCTCGACGTTAACGCCATTCTGGATCAGGCCCAGGATGTGATCGCGCAGGCCAGCCGCGCTACCGGGTTGATGGCCGTGCTGCTGATGGCCGCCGCCATACTGGTATTGATGGCGGCCCTGCTGGGCGCTCAGGCGCAGCGCGGCCGGGACAACGCCCTGCTGCGCACACTGGGCGGCAGCCGGCAGCTGATTCGGCGCGTTACCTGGCTGGAGTCACTGGCCCTCGGCGGCGGCGCTGCGCTGGGCGCCACGCTGATCATGCTGGCTGCCCTGTTTCCCCTGGGCCAACGCCTGTTCGGCGGCAGCATCCCCTGGTCCCTGTGGTTACTGCTGCCCACCCTGGTGGGCCTGATGGTCGCCGTGGCCGGTATGGCGATGGGCGCTGGCGCGCGCCGCCAACCGCCCCTGGCACTGCTGAGGCAAGAAGCAGGCTGACGCCTCAGCGGCGCAGCGACAGGCGATGATGGCGGGCGATGTCGCGACGCAATGCGGGGAACACCCCCGCCTTGTCAGCGTAACGCTCCCACCCCGCCACAACATCTATGACCTGCTCGATAATCGTGCCCGCCTCGCGGCGGAAATTGCCGATCAGTGCCGCCACAGCCAGCAGATCATCACGCACGAAATCATCACGCTTGCCGTTCAGGCTGAGCTGGTGGCTGTTGACCCACGGCGATCCGGGTTTATAGCTGTAGGCCACATCAAACGCTGGCGCCAGACGCCAACCCGCATCCGGGGCAGCCAGCAGAAAACCGAAATTCTTGGCATGATCATCGTGGTTACGCGCCACCACGTTGAAGACCATGCGCCGGAATATCTCGACGGCGTCGCGACGCGGCAGACGCAACTTGCGCGCCGTGGCCAGCAGTTGCTCGTAGCTGTACGCACCGGGGGCCTTGTAGTCGGCATGATCCATCGCACACAGCGACAGATAATGCAGTTTGCGATTGCCCTCGCGATCAAAACGGCGGGTCATGAAATGCGCACGGGGCCCATCTTCCAGCACCTCGCTGGGGGACATATCCAACCCCGCATCGCAGGCCATCAGATAGTAGGCGTACTCCATGCGGCCATAGCCCAGCGGATCGCCGGACAGTTCTGTACCCGCCCGACCCTCCACCACACCATCGAACTTCAACAGGTAATGCTGAAAACCCTCCGGCGCCGGCAGCTGGCCAGAGCGCAACTCCGTGCGCGCCGCATTGATTGCCACCAGCGCCTTGGGCCGGGCGCCGCCGGCGGAGGTACCGACCTGCAACAGGGCACGCATGCCTTCATCTTCCTCACTCCCCGGCACCGCAGCGATCCCCGCGCGCTGATCCAGCACCGACTGCGCCATGCGCACCAGTGACGCCAGCGCCACCTCGGTGTTCGGCGAGGCCGCACGATCCAGCGCGGGCGCATACTCCAGTGCGCCCATCCCCCGATTGCCGGTGTACAGCAAACGCTCCAGCGGCGTGAACGACGCCGGATCACGCCCCTGCCGCGCCAGCCAGGCATCAATCACGGCGTTGCCGAAATCATCCGGCAGGGTATCGGCAAAGGCGGCGGGCAATCCATGCCAGGTCGCCCTGTTGAGACCGGGAAACGTAAAGATGCTGCGCGCCAGCGGCAGGTGCAGCGGCGCCACCGCAAAGCCCCGGGCCAACCAGGCCCGGCTGTATTCGAACGTGCCGAATCCGGTTTCCGTGTCATAGGCCAACGCGCCCACAAACTGATCCCAAAGCCGTACTTCCGCCAGCTGCTGCATTACCAGTCCATCCCGTCGTCGCCGCTTTCACCGGCAGCCGGTTCTCGCACACTGTCACTCATCGTGTCATTGGCAGTGTCGTTGGCATGGGCCCCACTCGCACGCTGCCGACGGCGGCCCTGAAGGCGTAATTGCTCAATGGGACTGAACGGCGTTTCCGGGATAAACTGATCCAGACGCTCCAGCTCACCCAGCGCGCGCAGGATACCGATCAGGGTTTCGAACTTGCCGCCGCCCTGAATGAGCTGCCGGTAGGTCTTGGGCGTGATGCCCACCTCGTCGGCCAGCGCCTGTTGCGTGATATTGCGCTCCAGACGCAGCTGCTCCAGCCGTCGGCCGATCTCCGCTGCAATGGCGCTGTCTGTCATACCATAGAGTTTCATGGGTAAATTTATACCGCAAAAGTGCCATACAGACAATTAAAGAGTATTAAATTACCCATAAATAAAACAAGTAATACGCATCATTCTTATTGCACGATGGTACACATAAGACATAAGCTCTCACGCCTGCTCACTGCCCTACTCACAACCCTGCTCACAACAAGGACCCCGACATGCGCAGACGCCGCCCCCGCCGCTGGCTCAAAATCCTTGCCCTGGCACTTCTGATCACCGGCGGTGTGCTGCTGCATCTTGCCTGGCCCTTCATCGCCTATCCGGTGACGGTGCTGGACATCGAGCGCAAGGCCCCCTTGCCCGCGGAAAATATCCGGGTGCCCCTGGCCGGCATCGCCGAAGTCGATATCACGCCGCCCGTTGGCATTCCCAAATTCGGTTACTCCGCCTGGTCGCGCCCCGCTGACGGGTTCCGCACGCGGCTGCGTGCGAAGGCCTTCTACCTGCATGCACCGGACAGCACGCCGCTGGCCCTGGTGACGCTGGATCTGGGCGCCGGCTCGCGGGTACTGCATCACCGCGTCGCGGAAATCATCGCCGCCGAAACCGATGTGCCCGCCCACGGGCTCAGCCTGCTGGTCACGCATACCCACTCCGGGCCCGGCCAGTATCTGGACAGCGACTTCTACAATGTTTTCGGCAGCGACAGCCCCGGCTTCGACCCGCAACTGGCCGAGTTTCTCAGCCAGCGCATTGCTGCCGCCGTCATCAGCGCCTACCAGCAACGTCGCGCCGCCCGCTTCGCCAGCGGCCAGACCGACATATGGGGGCTGACCCGCAACCGCTCCATCGAAGCCTGGGCCCGCAACTTTGATCTGCCGGAAGAACAGGTCACCGAAGCCCTCGCCTTGCAGGCCGTCAACCCGGCCATGACCATGCTGCGGATTGACCTCGAGGCCGACGACGGCCGCTTCTATCCGGCCGGGGCGCTTACCGCCTTCTCCATTCACGGCACCGCCATACCGGCTTTTACGCGCCCGTGGCATGCCGATGTCTGGGCCTGGCTGGGACAGGACGTGGCTCGGGGCATACAGTCCCGTTACGACACCCCCTTCACTCCCGTGCATGGCGCTTACCAGGCCACCCATGCGGATAACAACCCCGCCTGGGTGGAGGGCCTGCGCGGCGACCGGGAGGCGCGCCGCATCGGCGAGGCGCTGGCAACACGTGCACTGGCACTGTTTGACACGCTGGGCGAGGACATTCCGGGGCAGGAAGACGCTGCACTGACAACCTGGATCGGCACCCGCCAGTTGAATTTGCTGACACTGACCGATGCCGAACGCTTTGGCATCTGTGAGCGCGCCGCCGTCGGCGCCGCCACCGCCGGTGCCGCAAAAGGCGATGAGGTATTTCCCATCTCCTGGCTCCCCTATCTGCAGCACGGCTGGCCCCGCCGGATCTTCACCGAGGGGTGCCATGGCACCAAGCAATGGATGCTTTCGCGCCTGCAACGGTTACTGCCGGCTGAACGCTTCCCCCATGAAGCACTGTTCCAGGTCATTCGCATCAATGATCTGGTGCTGGTCGCGGTCCCCTGGGAAGTCACGCTGGAAAGCGGCAACGTGATCCGCGAAGCCGTGCTCGCCGAATTGCCCCAGGGCGACTGGACCGTAGAAATCTCCAGCCTGGCCAATGGCTTCTTCGGCTATGTCACCACCCCGGCCGAATATGGCATTCAGTATTACGAGGGCGGGCATACACTTTACGGGCCCGGCACCCTCGGCCTGCTGGCCGGACAGAGCGCAATACTCACACGCGACCTGGTCCGCGAAGGCGAGATCCAGGACCTGCCGGACCGATGGCAATTTGCACTGCGCAGCCGGGCCTACTGGCCAGATACAGCGCTTGATCCAGCCCCCCGGTCATTGCTCAGCGCGCCAGTGTTCTCGCCTGCGGAAACCGGGCATGAAGCGTTCTGGGCCTTTCGTTTTGCGGGGGAACATCCGGCCTACCTGCAACTGGAGCAGCCCTTGCTGCAGGTAGAAGTGGATGCAGGTAACGGCTGGCAACCACTGATCACCGAAGGCGTCCGCGTCAATGATCAGGGCACCGACCTGCAACTGCGCATGGATCGCGAAACCGACACCGGCGCGGAATACACGGTGCGCTGGTTCAACCCCTTGCCACCGGCACCGGATCAGCGCTTCCGTATCCGGGTTGCGCCCCGCCCTGTCGGCGCGGAACCATCGCAACGCAGCTTTTATTCTCCGGCTTTCTGACGCAGGTCAGACGACGCAGCCCGCATTGCTGCGTCGTCTGTCAGGATTGCGGTATGCTCGGTCATGAGACTCACCGGAGATGCCGCCATGAAAACCCCGCTGTCCTGTTCCCTGATGCTGGCCACGCTGCTGACCGTCGGCTGCGCCAGTACCAGCCAGATCACCACCCACTACCCGGAAGGCGGCTATACCGGCGAGATCAGCGGGCAAAAAATCCTGCTGGCAGGACGCACCCCCGAAGGCAGCATCCGGGCAGAGTGGGAAGACGCCTGCGCCCCGATACTGGAGCACGCCGGCTTTCGTGTGACCCGCAGCCACCGGGTCATGCCGCAGTGGTACGAACCGGGCAACGAAGCATTGAAACGCTGGGCAGCCACCCATGATGCCAGCATGATCATGGTCGCCGAACTGACCGGGCTATTGCTCGCACCTTTCCAGCAAGCCCGGGAATATCGCCTGAATCCGGATGCCGGCATGGCCTATGACCCGGTGCGCGAAGAAGTCGGTGTGATCACCCCGATTCGGGGTTACCGCGAAATGCGCGATGATCCGGCACTGGATCAAAGCATTGAAGTCACCCTCTTTGCAGGCAATGGCGACGCGCTCTGGCGTGGCGAAGTGGATACCCGTGAAGCCAACGAGGTGAAGGCCATCGCCCGCAGCCAATGTCAGGCACTGGTCAAGATGCTCGGCGGTCGCTGAGCATCATCTTCCCTGTCCTGCCTGTCCTCCGCGTACTTGAGCGTGACCCAATGGTCAGCTAGTGTGGCTGACTTTCGCGTACACCACGCTGCAACCCTTTGCGTTATGAGGACACAACCATGAGCGGACCTCTCCACGGCCTGCGCATCATCGAATTATCCGGCATCGGCCCCGGGCCTTTCTGCGGCATGATGCTGGCCGACATGGGCGCGGAAGTCATTCGCGTCGACCGCCCCGGCGGCAATCCGGTGGCCGAGATCGGTCATGATGTGCTGTTTCGTAATCGCCGCAGCATTGCGCTGAATCTGAAGTCACCGGAGGGCGTCGCCGCCCTGCTGAAACTGTGCGAAAGCGCCGACGGTCTGTTCGAGGGCTTCCGCCCCGGCGTAACCGAGCGCCTGGGCATCGGCCCCGAGGCCTGCCTGGCGCGCAATGAAAAACTGGTTTACGGGCGCATGACCGGGTGGGGACAGACGGGCCCGCTGGCCAGCGCTGCCGGGCATGACATCAACTACATTGCACTCTCCGGCGCACTGCATGCCATGGGCCGCAAAGGCGACAAGCCCCTGCCGCCGCTTAATCTGGTCGGCGATTTCGGCGGTGGCGGCATGATGCTGGCGTTCGGCATGGTCTGCGCGCTGCTGGAAAGCAGCCGCTCCGGCAAGGGCCAGGTTATCGACTGTTCCATGGTTGAGGGCGCTGCGGCATTGATGGCCATGTTCTACGGCCTGCAGGGACGAGGCATGTTCAGCAACGGCCGCGGCGGACACATGCTCGATACCGGCGCGCACTTCTACGAGGTCTACGAAACTGCCGACGGCGGTTATATTTCCGTAGGCAGCATCGAACCGCAGTTCTACGCGCTGCTGCTGGAAAAAGCCGAACTCGACCCGGCCGTGTTTGGCGTGCAGATGAACCCGGCCCAGTGGCCGGAGCAGAAGAAAACACTGGAGCACGTTTTCCGGCAGAAAACCCGCGCCCAGTGGTGCCAGATCATGGAAGGCACCGACATCTGTTTTGCCCCGGTACTGGATCTGCAGGAGGCACCGGCCCACGCGCACAATCAGGCCCGGCAAAGTTTTGTCGATGTGGATGGCATGACCCAGCACGCACCGACGCCGCGCTTTTCCCGCACCCGCAGCGCGGCCCCGCAGCCCGCACGCAAACCCGGCACCGATACCCGTGCGGTGCTCAGCGACGCCGGTTTCAGTGAGGCCCACATCGAGGCACTGCTCCGCAGTGGTGCGGCGTCGCAGCTGTAACGTAAACACCCGGGTGCACACTTATGCCAGACACTGGCGTCAACGCCTGCCCATGACGTTAGTGTCCACCCGGGCTGTACAACCGTGTCATTGCCTTTCCACACGCAGCCACTAACATGGGTCGATGACCAATGAGTCACCCATGTATACAAAAATGCGCAAGGAGAGGACCATGAATGCCGTCTCGCCGATCAAGGAACGGAAACAGGAAAGTGCCGCTGAACGCTGGGCACGCTTCCCCACCATCACCAACGGCGACGAGTATCTGGCCAGCCTGCGCAACCGGGGTACAGATCTGTACCTGTTCGGCGAACGCATTGAAGAACCCGCCGATCACCCGATCATCAAACCGTCGATCAACGCCTTGCGCGCCAGCTACGATCTGGCCATCGAAGACCCGGACCTGGCTACCGCCTGGTCACCGCTGATCAATGCCCAGGTGAACCGCTTCCTGCACATCGTCGAGTCCCCCGATGATCTGGTCATGAAAAACCGCATGCAGCGCCGCATGGGCCAGATCACCGGCACCTGCTTTCAGCGCTGCACCGGGCTGGACACGATTTCCGTTTTGCACTCGATCACCTACGAGATCGATGAGAAGCACGGCACCCGATACCACCAGCGCTACCTGGATTTTCTCAAGGAAGCCCAGCGCAAGAACATCCTGATCGCCGCCGGCATGACCGACCCGAAAGGCGATCGCTCCAAGCGCCCCCACGAGCAGGCCGACCCGGACATGTTCATGCATGTGTCCGGCCGCAATGACAAAGGCATCTTCGTACGCGGCGCCAAGGCGCACATGACCGGCGGCTGGAACCAGCACTGGATCTGCGTGATGCCGACCATGAACCTCACCGAAGAAGACAAGAACTATGCCGTGGTCGGCATGATCCCCGGCGACGCCGAGGGCATCACCTATATCTATGGCCGTCAGTCCTGCGATACCCGCGCCATGGAAGAAGGCAATATCGACCAGGGCAACGCCGAATACGGCGGTCAGGAAGTGCTGGTGTATTTCGATGATGTGTTCATCCCCTGGGAACATGTGCTGATGGATGGCGAGTACGAATTCGCCCAGGACATGGTGGCGCGTTTTACCGCGTATCACCGCGCCTCTTACGTGTGCAAGACCGGCCTGGGTGATGTCCTGGTCGGCGCTGCGGCGTCCATCGCCGAGTACAACGGCCTCGACAAGGTCAGCCACATTCGCGACAAGCTGGTGGAAATGGTGCACCTCAACGAAACCATTTTCTCTTCCGGCATTGCCAGCTCCCACGAAGCAAAAAAACTGCCCAGCGGCATCTTCATGAACGACGCCATGCTGAGCAATGTGTGCAAGCACAATGTCACCCGCTTCCCCTATGAAATTTCCCGCCTGGCCCAGGATCTGGCCGGCGGCCTGATGGTCACCATGCCCAGCGAACAGGACATGAATTCCGAGGAAGTCGGCGGCATCATCAAGAAGTTTCTGAAAGGGCGTGACGATATTGCGGTGGAAGACCGGGTGCGCATCCTGCGCCTGATCGAGAACATGACTCTGGGGCGTAACGCCGTCGGCTACCTGACCGAATCCATGCACGGCGCCGGCAGCCCGCAGGCGCAGCGCATCCAGATCCTGCGCGGCATGAACGTCGAGGACAAGAAATGGCATGCGCGCAAGCTGGCCGGGGTGAAACAGGCCTGACCTGAAGAAAAGGACCTGACAGGCCTGATTGACGGTACTGGCGCGGCGTTCTGATCCCGGATTATGATCAAAACGCCAGACCGTCCCGGCGAACCTCAGCGCCCCCGGATGTGCGCGGCATTATCCTGAATAACGCCATATCCGGAGGGCTCTCCATGCGCCTTGTCATACTGCTTGCCACACTGGCGCTCACCGCCTGTGCGACCCCCTTGCCCAATACCTACGAAAACGTCGAGTTCTTTATCACCAGTCAGTCCCGCGAACCCGTGATGGTGGAATTCTATTCCCAGCATCGCAATGCCGCCTGGCCCGGCGGCGGCAAGGCCTATGTGGTGCGTGACTACGAAGAGCACCGCTTCGCCCTGCACTGCCGCAGCACCGAGCAAATCTGCTACGGCGCCTGGGTGGAACATCGCCCCAACGAATACTGGGGCGTCGGTATGGACGACGCCCATTGGTGTGACAAATGCTGCATGACCTGCAGTGAAGGCAACCGCGCTCGCTTTACCCTGCATGACTGACCGCGCCGAGGTCAGCCCTCAGTCACAGCCGGCCAACAGGCCATCGCAGGTCTGACGACGACCCTCACGATCCGTAAAGTCACGGGCGCTGGCGTGATAGAAACTCCAGCGCTCGGACCAGTCCTCATCGGCCAGCAACCGGGCATCTGCATCATCAAACCCCGGCTCCCCCGGCTGTTTCAGATAGCGATCAAACCAGGCCAGCGTATAGTGCTGCGCCATCGGCAAGCCCCACCCGCCTACGCAACGCCCCTGCTCGATGCGCGGGCACCATGATGTCGTGGGAAAGCTCGGCAATAGCGACCACTCATAATGCGAACTGCCCCGAATGGTGAAGCCGAAGGCGGGCACGTCCGCTGCCTGCCAGGCGTCGAACCAGCCCAGGCGCGCACGCGGCTCAGGTGGCGAGCTGAACGGCACCGGCGTCAGACCGTATTCGGAATCCTGGCTCATCATCGGCACCCGGGGCACAAACACCGGCCGCTCGACATCGCCCCCCAACAGACCAAAGACCAGGCTGAGCGGGCTGCCACCGCCGCCACCCTCGGCAGGCACACTACCCGGCGGCGTCGCCGCACCGTCCCAGGCCACCGCCACTTTCACCGGGTTCTCCACGTCGAGCTGGCCGTCCCAGGGATCAGCACCGACCCCGCCCAGCCCCTGCACCACTGACACCCCGGTACCGCCCAGTGAATGCCCGGCAATGCCCAGACGCTCGGCGTCGATATGATCGTGATACGGGTTGAAGGCGGTCACCGGCGTAGGCCAGGTCCCCGCGCAGGTGTCGTTATGCGGATACGGTTGCTCCGGCGCGGAACGGAAGAAGTCGATGGCGTCCACCAGTCCTTCCCAAAACACCGCCGGATTGAAATTGCTGCCCTGCGCCCCTTGCGGTGTGCTCAGATCCGAACGCCCCTGACCGCGCGGGTCAAAGGTCAGTACCACATAGCCGCTGTCCACCAGCATCTGCGCCGCCCACCAGTAGAGCGTCTCCGGCGCCTGCACCGAACCGTTCTGGATCACGATACCCGGCAATGACGCCCCGGCCGGCGCATTCAAAGGCCGCCACACCCGCCCGGACAAACGCGCACACTCGCGGTCATAAAACACCACCGGCTCTACCGTGCCGACGCTGCCATAGAAACTGTCCACACCCGGATACCGGAACGGGTCCCCCGCACACTGCGCCGCCCAACTAGTGCACAGCGGTGTCACCGGCGTATTGCCGAGCAGGCCGATGGCCGCCATTGGGTCGTTCTGCAGGGCCTCGGCGGTGTCGGTCACAGTGTCCTGCACCAGCGTCAGCAGCGCCTGCGGGTCCGTCAGGTTGTTGACGATGCCACCCAGCAAGCCGGTGATGCCGCCCAGCAACCAGGTGTTATCCGCCGCCGCGCGTTCGGTAAAGCTGGCCGCATTGGCCAGGCTCTGGCTGGTCCAGCGCAGCATGAAGGCCGGACTGGTCACCTGCTCCACGGGTGCTTCCAGCACCCGCGCATAATTCTCCGCCTCGCGGGCATACCACTCGGGCGACGGGAAGGCCGGGCCCTGCGCCTGCGCCGCATCATCATCGGCTATCGGGTCATCATGCCCGGGCGCGTCTTGCTCCGGCGCATCGGTACGCGGGCCGCCGTCATCCGGGGCCGCAGACAGGTTGTCGCTGCTGCTGCCACCGCAGGCGGACAACAGAAACAGGGTGAGCGTGACGACGCCCAGCGTGGACAGGTAGCGCATGATCTCGATCCAGTTGTTATTGTGACTCGAGTATCCGCGTCCTGCCGCCACGCTCAATTACCCTGCGTTGGCTTTGTGTTGGTGATTGGTACGACCGTGCGCCTTCATGACTATTGATGCCAGTGGCCCGCGCGATTAAACTCTCGCGCTTCGCCGGTGTAGCTCAGTTGGTAGAGCAGCGCATTCGTAATGCGAAGGTCGTAGGTTCGACTCCTATCTCCGGCACCATCTGCAAAGAAAAAGGCCACCCGTAAGGGCGGCCTTTTTTTGTTTCTTGCGCTCGACCAACCTTGCTGCTGGCCGTCGCTCCAGCACACGGCTCAGGCACAGAGAGAAGGTCAGGACAAGCAGGCCCCGAGGATCGGACGCGCCCATTCGGGCGTATCGGCAAGTTGCTCCGGGGTATCCGGCCACACCAACCTCCCCTCCTCAATCCGCGCCACCGGCAACGGATCAGGAATCGGTGTACCGGGCGGCACGGTATGGCTGTTATCGAACAAATTGACGCGCTGCACATGGGGCAGCAGGCCGATCAGGTTGGCGCGGGCGCTGTCGAAACGGGCGCGGATCTTGTCTTCGGGGATGTCGTGGCCGCCGACTGCGACGCGGGCCAGGACGCGCTCACGGTGCAGGGCCGGAGAGGTCAGGCCGCAGAACCAGATCAGGACGTCATGGGTCTGAGTCGCGGCGAGAATGCGTTGCGGCAAGGTATTGCCGCCCAGGGTGGTTTCCAGGGCATGGTGCTCTCCGGCGGCCAGCGCCTGATCCAGGCGGCGAACGCCTTCCTGCCAGGCCAGCGCGTTGGCCTGTTGCTGCGGGCAGCCGGTGGCGTCTCTGAGTTCCCGGGCGAAGGTGTCGGGGTTAAACCAGTCGAGGCCCTGCCGACGAATCAGATGGCCGCCAATGGAACTCTTGCCAGCGCCATTAACCCCCGCCAGCACGAACAGGACCGGGCGCGCCACTAATGGCTCTCGCCAGCCCCGACGTCACCGCCCAGGGTGGCGGGATCATCCATGAGTGCCCGCAAGCGGTCTCCGGCATCGGCCTGCTTGAGCCCGGCCAGATGGGTGTCGAAACGCTGGCGTAACTGCGCCAGGGCCGACGCCTGGGTGCTGTCTGCCTGCTTGAGCAGCTGCATCAGCTCGCTGTAGGCCTCGGCCGACAGGATCACGGCTTCCGGCTGGTTGTGGTTGGTCACCAGCAGGCGCCCGCGCTCGCGGACCGAGCGCATGACATCGCGCCAGCCCGCTCGCTTCAGGTCAGAAGCCGGGCGCCGGTCAAGTTCGTCAAACGCTGTATGGGTTGCCATGGGGAGCACCTCGTTGATTGCCTGACCTTGATGCTAGGCCAAATGGGCAAATATGGCAAATTTACCCATTTTAGCCTTACAAAAAAAGCCCGCGAAAGCGGGCCTGGAAGTGTATCAGCAAGGCTATTTATTCAAGGCGCTCAGAGCACTCGGCCCGGCCACCGTCATGACGGCACCGGATATTGCGCAGCAGTGACATCATGTCGGCGTTGTAGACGCCCTGCTGCGTCAGCGCAACGCGCGCCTCGCGCATCATTTCGTCATAACGCAAGGTGTCTTCCTCGTTGATGTTGATCCAGCGATCATCGCTGACATCGTTGTAGGCGTTGTCGACGATTGCCTGCGCCCGGTCATGCAGGTTCTGGAATACATACTCACGGGACCAGTCAGCAAAACCCTCGGGCAGCTTGTCGTGACGCGCGATGATCTGCAGCGTCAGCTGGCCCAGTGTGTAATCCACGATACCGCCATCCGGGCCCATGCCGCGATAAAGCTCCAGCGCGCTGTAGGCCATCATCGGTGCGAAGCAGATGTCGACACTGTGGTTATTGAAACGCCCGGCGAAGTTGGTGATATCCGACATCACCGGCGACATGCCGACCCGAGAGGCCATGCGACCCTGGGCAACGTCGTATTCCATGACAGAAATGGACTTGCCGGCGAGCGCGTTGACGTTGTTGATCGCCTTGTCCTTGACGAACAGATAGGCCGCGCCCATTGGCGCCATGCCAATTACCTCGTAAGGGCCGCTGCGCATGTTCTCCGTAATGCGGGGGTTATTGCTGGCCAGAACCCGCGCCACGGTGCGCATGACATCGTAGTTCGGTATCGCGCCGATGGAATCCAGGCTGCCCACATAGCTATTGAGGTTACGGGAGCGGATGCCGGTTATCGCAGCCATGTCGCACTGGCCACCGATCAACTCTTGGTAGGCAATATTCTCATCCGTAAACGCACGCACTCGCAGGTCCAGCCCGTGCTCCAGCGCGGCAGTACGATAATCGCGCATCAGATTGAAGGTATCCCCTGACGTGCCGATGATATCGAACACACAAAAGTCGAGACGCGTAGTATTGGCGTGCGCCGTTCCCGCGGAAACACCCAGGCTCACACCCAGACTCGCACCCAGCACAACAGAAAGCAGTTTCTTGAAACGCATTGTCATCTCTCCATAGGCCACGCTGCCCGCACACCCGCCTGGATCGGCAGGTGCGCTGACAAAGTAGCCTTGCGTTGATTCAATCCTTAAAGCAGATCGTCAATATTGATATCGGATTCGCTGTCACGCGTGTCATCCCAGAAGGTACCGAGACGCTTGAACGGCGTGCGCTGCCCGGTCGCCTCGGTCCACAGGCGGTCAGAGACCCCCTCGACCATGAAGCCGGAAATGGCATCAAGCATGGCGTAGTCGGGATCCAGCTCTTCATCGTTGGCCGCAAAGCCACGAATGCCGCGGCGCACACGTTCTTCATCACCGACGCTGTAAGCGGTCACGACATACAGGGCGCTGGCAAGACGCACACCGGCGGCATAGCCCTGATCTACGGAGCTTTCCAGCTGGCCCCAGGCATCGACACCCTCCGGCGCCAGCATCGGCAGGATATTCCACAGCGATGCGCGAATGCCCTGCGGCACGCCCCACCATTTTTCGCTGTCCAGGCAGGTCGCGGCGCGCTCCACCTTGGCAGCAATATCCCGCGGCACACCGACGGCAACGTCTGCTGTCGCATCATGCAACAGCGCCTGCACACCGCTGATCAGACCGACCATGAACACCAGTTCATCGAACTCCGAGCGCAAACGTGGACACTGCCCGCCGTGTTCCACTTCGCCGTATTGTTTGACTGAACGCTGGTAGGACTCATAGAGGCGTGATGCAGCAACCTCGGAGTGGCGCTTCTGCAGCGTGCGCGCATCCTGTGCTTCAGCCGTATCCCCACGCTTCATCGCACGGCTATAACGCAGCTCTTCCTGCAGCGCCAGACTGTCCGCGCACACTGCCGCCATGCTGTTGGTCAGAACCGCCAGGCGTGTGGGCCGTGAATGCACAGATTCAAAAGAGACCAGGAAAGGTGTCAGGCCTTCGCCTGTCGCACAGGCCATGCCCATGTCGTTGTAGGTCAACAGATAGGGCGTCATTTCCGAGCGGCCGTAATTGACCAGAATGTCGCCAGTGGTCTTGTAGATCACGCTACAGCCCTGCAGAACCATCACCCCGGCGAGTAGCGCAGCCAGACGAAACGGACGCAACAGACCGGCCAGGCCAGCCGACACCGATGATCCGGTGTTTCGGCGCGCTCTGTGCGCCCGGCTGTGCGACCGGTGTAGTTCGGTTGTAGCGGATGAGAAAGGATTCAACGAGAACAGGTTAAGCCTCATGCTGCAAATCTCCTTGCGTTCTTCGGGCTCGTTTTTGTTGATATGCGATATGAACGAGCTCAGTCTGGCCACAGCCATTCTGCAAGCCGATCTCTGTGAACCGGTCAATGTGAACTGAGTCATAGGCAGGCTAGTATTTCGGGGCAAGAACCGAAACAGATCAGGAAGAAAAGCTGCTTTTCATAAAATTACACTTGCGATATCCCTCAAGCGACTGATGGCAAAGTGCCATTAGCACACAGGGCGCCATAGACAGGGCGCCATGGCATAACACAGCTGTCGCTTACCGAACATTACATAACAGCACGAATCAGCACTGCAGCTTTCACGTGACCTTTCTACCGGGGCGTCTGAACTGAACAGACCAGCGGTCATACCGATACCCGGAGAACACCATGTATTCAACCAGGCTTTACCCCTTGTGCGCGACCATTGCCCTCGCCGTTACCCTCACGGCCTGCGGGGGCAGCTCCAGCGGCAACCTGCAACCCGCCGATCCACCGCCACCGGATGAACGCGGCGAACTGACGCCCGGAAACATTATGGTGCTGAGCAGCACCACAGACAACGACACCCCCGTATTCTCACTCACTTCTCTGGACCGCACCGAACCCGACGCTCCCTTTGACACACTCAGCATCGAGGGTCTTCCCGATGCGGAAGCGCTGCTCGGCATGGCGTATCGCCCGGCCACCGGTGACCTGTATGCGCTGGGGCGCTCCGGAATGCTGCATGTCATTGATCCCGTCAACGCCACCGTGATCAGCAGCGTGGCGCTGACACCGGCGCCAGACACCATGCCGCAATTCGTTGCACTGGAAGGTACGCAATTCGGGGTCGATTTCAACCCGGTACCAGACCGTCTGCGTGTCACCTCCGACACCGGCCAGAATCTGCGTATCAACGTTGATACCGGCGCCACCATTGTCGATGGCGATCTGGACAGCGGCACTGACGACACCCGCATCACCAGCTCGGCCTATACCAACAGCTTCGCCGGCACCGCCAGCACGCGCCTGTTCAATATCGACAGCGGCGATGACCTGCTCTACCTGCAACAGCCTCCCAATGACGGCAACCTGGTCAATCCCGTATCGCTGGGCGTAAATGCCAGCGCTGACGGCGGCTTTGTCATTGATGGGCTCAACAATCTCGCCCTGGCCGCGCTGACAGTCGACGGTAGCAATGGGCTCTACGTCATTGATCTCAATGGCACCGCCGATGTGGCCACCCTTATCGGGCCTCTCGCCGTGAACGGCACCATCCATGGCCTCGCCCTGCCACCGCCGCAACCCCCGCAAGTGATAGCGCTTACCGGCGACAATACGCTGGCCACCTTTCCGCTGCTCATGCCTGCCAGCCTCAACACCGTGATGGTGACCGGACTGATGGCAGAGGAAGCTTTGATTGGCGTCGATGTGCGCCCCGCCACGGGCGATCTTTACGCCGTCTCCGATCAGGGCAACATCTATATTGTCGACCCGGACACCGGCACTGCCACCTTCCAGGCAACACTCAGTGCGGCACCGGATGATCCCTTCACCATGCTGACAGGCACCGATTTCGGCATGGATTTCAATCCTGTGCCCGACCGGCTGCGGTTGATCAGCGACAGTGGCCAGAATCTGCGCATCAACGTTGAAACCGGCGCTACCATTACCGACGGTGATATTGCCTATGCTGAGGAAGGTGATCTCGGCGGCATTGAAGACATCCCGTTGCTGGGCCCGCTGCTTGGCATCATCGGCAGCATATTACTGCCCGAGGACGATGCGCCGGTGCCTGCCATCACTGCTGCGGCTTACACCAACAGCTTCGCCGGCACCGCCACCACCGAGCTGTTTACGCTGGACACGCAGAACAATTCCCTGAATCTGCAAAGCCCGCCCAACGACGGTGTACAAGTGCCATTGGTAGACACGCCGTTTGCCCTTCAGGGCGATCAGGGTTTTGATATTGCGGGAGGAGACAACGGGATCGTCATAGCGGCACTGAGCGAGAATGGCATGGCGCCCTATGTGCTTTACCGAGTCAATCTGATGAGTGGCGATTTCACGCCGGTTACCGGTGACGTGACGAGCTCCACCATTGGTGGCGCCGACGCTCCTGCCATACGCGGCATTACCGTGTTCTTCCCCGCGCCCTGAAACCCTGCGCTGATCATCTCGCTCCGGGGTGATCAGCGCAGGGTCAGCCAGGGCCTTCTCAGCGCGCGCTCGTCTGTTCTGCCTCCGACCAGCCGCCACCCAGCACGCGATACAGCGTGACAATGGCCTGCATCTGCGCCAGCCGCAGCAGGCCATTGTTTTCTTCTGCCTGATACAACGACTGCTGGGCATCCAGCAATGTCAGAAGGTCATCCGCCCCCTCCCGATAGCGCGCTTCTGCCAGCGTGAACGCGCGGCGTGTCTGTGTCAGTTCGATATCCTGTTGAAAGGCCTGCTCCGCCAGCGTCTCGATGTTGCTTAACGACAGGTCCACCTCGGCAAAAGCCTGCTGTATGGCACCGCGATACAGCGCCAGCAATTCCAGTTTGCGCGCTTCGCTGAGATCACGCTGCGCGCGCAAACGCCCGGCGTTGAAAATGGGCTGGGTCAACGAAGCGCCCAGGTTATACAGCAGATCACCGCTGAACAGCTCCGAAAACATATCGCTGCGTGTTCCCACCGCGCCGGTCAGGCGCACACTCGGGAAAAAAGCCGCCCGCGCCACCGCGATGTCGGCATCCGCCGCCAGCAAGCGTGCCTCCTGCTGCCGGATATCCGGGCGCCGCACCAGCAACTCAGCGGGCAGACCTGCCATGACTTGTGGAATCAGCATATCGGCAAGCTGCCCCTCCACGGCGAGGCCCTGGGGGACTTGCCCCAGCAGCAACGCCAGCGTTGCGCGGGCATCCCGCTCCTGTTGCAGCAGAGGCTGCACGCTCGCCCGCTGGCGCGCCACCACCGCACGCTGACGCGCCAGGTCCAGTGGCGTGCCCGCGCCGCTGCTGACGCGTGCCTCGACCACCCGCAGAATTTCTTCAGCAAGGGCCAGGTTCAGCCGGGCAATTTCCAGCCGCTCCTGGAGCGACAGCACTTGCAGATAGCTATTGGCCACGCCTGCCGTCAACGTCAGCGCCACCGTTTCCCGGTCATAGGCTGTCGCCGCCAGTGCCGCCCGGGCGCCTGCGCGCTGCGCCCGGTTAGCGCCCCAGAAATCCAGCTCATAGCTGGCGCCCAGGCTGGCACTGTAACTGGCGCTGCCGCCGCCCTGATCAACAATACCGCTGCGCCCGGCATCCAGGCCCGCGTCCACATTGGGCAGCAGGCTGGCGCCGGCAATCCGCGCCTGCGCCTCGGCCTGAAGAATACGCGCCGCTGCCGCGTTCAAATCCGGGTTATTGGCCTGCGCCTGCTGCATCAAGGCATCAAGCTCCGTGCTGGCAAAGCCCCGCCACCAGTCCCGCGCAGGCCAGGCGTCCGTGACGCCCTGCCCGTACTCCCACCCTGCTGGTGGCGCGGGCTGCACCGGTTGCACGGGCGTGGTCCCGCAGGCCATCAACCAGAAAGGAAAAGTCAGCAGCAATGCCGTACGCACAGGATTCATCATTCACTACTCAGGGCAACAACAGGGTTCAAGCGCGCGGCCTTCAAGGCCGGCGCAAAACCGAAAATCAGGCCAGTACCCGCGGCACAACCAAATGCCAGCACCATGATGGGGACGGAAAACTGCACCGGCATGGCAAACGCGCCGATCAAGGCGCCCACACCGACACCGGCCAGCACACCGACAACACCGCCCATGGCGGACACCACCACCGCCTCCACCAGAAACTGCTGCAGGATATTGCGCGTACGTGCCCCTGTTGCCATGCGAATACCGATTTCCCGGGTGCGCTCGGTGACGCTCACCAGCATGATGTTCATGACGCCAATGCCGCCCACCAGTAGCGAAATCGCCGCGATGGAACCCAGCAGAATGGTCAGGGTGTTCTGCGTGGCAGAGGCGGTTTCGACAATCGCCGCCATATTGCGAATCCGGAAATCCTCCACCCCGTGACGCTCACGCAGCAGCTCCGCCACCAGGGCTTCCGTGGCGTCCATCTGGCTGACGTCATCCACCGCCACGGTGATCGAGCGCAAATGACGCTGCCCCGACAAACGGAGGCTGCCGGTGGTCAAGGGCACAAACACGATATCGTCGGCATCATCCCCCCAGGCAGTCGCACCCTGCTCGCCCATTACGCCGATAATCTGGAACGGCACATTATTGAGCAGCAGGAATTCACCCAGCGGGTCCCCCTGGCCGAACAGCGTGCGGGCCACGGTTTGCCCGATCACCGCCACCGCCGCATAGCGATGCTGGTCCTCATCACTCAGGAATATGCCCCGCTCGGGGTGCCAGTTGCGCAACAGCGGATACGCTGCTGTCGTGGCATTAACTTGCGTGGTGGTGTCGCGCCCTGCGGCACGGGCCGTCGCACGGCTGGTATTTTCCGGCACCGCCGCGATGATGTTCGGCAATGTCGCCAGGGCGACAGCATCCTCCGGCGTCAGCGTGGCGATCTCCCCTTCCGCGCTGCGCCGCCCGAAGCCCTCGAAGCCGGGCCGCACCACCAGCAAGTTGGTCCCCATGCTGCTGATGCGCTCCATCACCGACGTGCGCGCCCCCTCGCCGATGGCCAGCATCGCCACCACCGACCCCACACCGATCACCACGCCGAGCAGTGTCAGCAAGGTACGAAACAGGTTGGCGCGCAACGACCGCAACGCCATGCTGCACGCCTCGAGTGCTTCCGGCACCATCGACACCGGCGATACCGTATCCTGCGCCCCCGGCGCGGGCACCCCCCGCGCAGGATGGGCAGACGGCTTGCTGCCGCTGTCACGTACAATCTCACCATCGGCAATCTCGATCACCCGATCCGCGTGCGCGGCCACGCTGGCGTCATGGGTAATCAGGATCACGGTATGCCCTTCTCGCGCCAGTTCACCCAGCAGCGCCATCACCTCTGCACCGCTGTGACTGTCCAGCGCGCCCGTAGGCTCGTCCGCCAGAATGATGTGGCCGCCGTTCATCAGCGCCCGTGCAATGGACACCCGCTGCTGCTGGCCGCCGGACAACTGGTTCGGGCGATGATCCAGCCGCTCTGCCAGCCCCAGACGCGACAGTAACGCCTGGGCCCGCGCCCGCCGCTCGGCGCGAGGCATACCAGCATAGACCGCCGGCACTTCAACATTTTCCGTCGCCGAACCGGCGGCAATCAGGTGATAACTCTGGAACACAAAACCAAACGCTTCGCGACGCAACCAGGCCAGCTGATCGTCATTCAGCGTCGCCACGTTTTCGCCATTGAACAGATACGCGCCATCGCTGGGCTGATCCAGACAACCCAGAATATGCATCAGCGTGGATTTGCCGGACCCGGACGCGCCCATGATGGCCAGGAATTCGCCCGCGTGGATATCCAGGGAGATGCCACGCAACACGTCCACCGCCATGTCACCATTGATGTAACGCTTGCGCACATCACGCAGGCTGATCAGCGGTCTGTTTATCGGCGGATTGTTGATCGGCGTCGTGCTCAAAACAGCCCCCGTGGCACGCGCTGGCGATTGCCACTATTGGCGCTGGCGCGCCCGCCCGGCGCCGCATTCACCAGTACCGTCTCGCCCTCTTGCAGGCCACTGCGAATTTCCAGCGTGATACGGTCACTGACGCCGGTTTCCACTTCACGCTGCTCGCGCTGGCCGTTGCTGTTGATCACCGTCACCAGCCCTTTGCCGTCGCGCTGCGGCTGCACCGCAGAGACCGGCACACGCACCACATCACGCGCTTCGTTCAGTACAAAAAACACCTGCGCGGTCATCTGCGTCATCAGGCGACCGTCATGGTTATCCACGTCAAACAACGCCGTGTAGAGCACCACGTTATTGATGATTTCAGGTGTCGGCAGGATCTGCCGCAAGGTACCTTCCCAGCGGGTGCCGGGCATCCCCAACGGCGAGAACCAGGCCGGCATACCCGCACGCAGACGGCTGACATCCGCCTCGGACACTTCCGTCCACACCGTCATGGTGGAGAGGTCCGCAATGCGCATCAGGATCGGGGCCATCTGGTTGGCATTGAGGGTCTGGCCCTGGCGCGCGTCCATGGCCACCACCGTGCCGTTCATGGGCGCAAAGATGCGGGTATAGCCCAGCGTGGCTTCTTCAGCCCGCAGGGAGGAGCGGTTCTGCTCGATCTGCGCCTGCAAGGCCCGGATCTGCGCCTCGGTGGTCAACACGGTCGCGCGTGCAATCTGAAAGGCATCTTCACTGGTGGCATCATCTGCCAGCAAGCGCTCCTGGCGCTGGAACTGCTGCCGCGCCAGCGTCAATTGCGCCTGCCGCTCGGACAGCTGCGCTTCAAGCGCCACCAGCTGGGCACGACCGGCTTCCACCCGCGCCTGCTGCACATCCGCATCGATCTCGGCCAGCAGATCCCCTTCACTGACCGCATCCCCGACTTCCACATGCAGCCGTACCAGCTGGCCGGACACCTGCGCCCCCACATCCACGTAATCACGCGGCTGCAAATTGCCCAGAGCCGTCACCACATGCTCGATGTCGCCGCGCGTCGCTTCAGCCATCGGTAATTCAGCCTGCGCCGGTTGCCGCAGTGCCTGCCAGCCCAGCCACACCGCAACCAGCAGCACCGGCACAAGCCAGTAGAACGCGCGGCGCCAGCGCATTGATGAGCGGTTGTGTGTCGGGGAACGGGATACCACCTGCCTGCACTCCTGTCTGCGTTGAGGGTATGTCACCCGGGGACGGTTTCGTCCGGAAACAGCGCCGAGTCTATGGCAGCATTATGGAAAGATTATGGAGTGACGAGGTGAACACGAGCGACGAACGCCTTAACATGGCCAACTGATGATAAGGAGGCTGCCATGCCCCTGCTGTTGCTGTTCGATCTGTTCGGTACGGTCGTGTTCGCCATCTCCGGCGCCCTGGCTGCCGGGCGCAAGCAAATGGACCTGTTCGGTGTGATGGTGCTGGCGTTTGTCACCGCCATCGGTGGCGGCACGATCCGCGATCTGGTGCTGGGGGCAACGCCGGTGCTGTGGATCACCAAACCAATGTATATCTGGCTGGCCCTGGCGGCTGGCTTTGCCACCGTGGCGCTGGCACGGCATGTCCGCGTGCCACGCCAGGTGCTGCCGCTGGCCGACGCCCTGGGCCTGGCCACCTTCTGCGTGATCGGCACCGAACGCGCCCTGCTGCTGGGCTTCGGCCCCGGCGTGGCTATTGTGATGGGGGTGATGACCGCCGTGGTCGGCGGCATGATTCGCGACATCCTCTGTGGTGAGGTGCCGTTGATTCTGCGCAAGGAAATCTATGCCACCGCCGCCCTGCTGGGCGCGGCGGTGACGGCAGGGTGTGTCATGATCGACATGCCCTTGCTGGGCACCTGGGCGGGGTTCAGCGCCGCCCTGGCCTTGCGGCTGGCGGCGCTGTATCGCAACCTTTCATTGCCGCTGTTCACCTTGAGCGACCGGCGTTAGCGGATACCCTCGAGGTCATAGGCGTAGCCCAGCACATCATTATCCGCATCAATGGTCCAACCGGGCGGTACATCGCCGTCCACTGAAGAGGCATTGTTCCAGACCACAACCTGCTCGCCATTGGCGTCAAGCACGTACAGCCGGTCGGTCAGCGGATTGATCACTACATCAGAGGGGCCCTCGAGCGTGGTGTTCTCACCCGTAATCGTCCGATCCGGTGTGGTAGCGCCACCCTCCCGTTGACTGGCCTCGTGAAACGCAAATACCGCCTTTGCCGACTGGTCACCGACATAAAGCATGTCCCGCCCTTCGTCCAGGCTGAGACCCCAAGGGTACCAGCACTCCGTATAGGAGATCTGCGCATCCACCGCCGCCGCCCCATCCTGGGCACTGGCATTGGCGAGCCTGATAAGCGAGCAGCTGCCCGGATCAGCGACGTACAGCAGATTCCGTTGGACATCAGCAGCCAAGCGGCTGTCGGCGCTAATGTCCAGCCCGGTGATCACGGCGGCAGGCGCTGCATCCCCATCGATGCTGGCCAGCCCATCGAAGACCAGGATATTCGGATACGCGACCACATACAGCAGGCCCCGTGACGCGTCCAGCGCGGTGTCCGTGGCTGCATTCAACTGCGTGAGCGGGCCACTGATGCTTCGGGAAGGGAGTGACTCTCCGGTGACCGATGAAAAGCCATCGTAGACATGAATTACGTCCGTGTAACCGGCCACGAAAAGCGCATCAATGCCCCGGTGGTAGGTCAGCCCCGTTGGATCAAAAGAGCTACCGGGTACCGTCAAGATCAACGACGGGTCGCCGTTGATATCCTGTTTGCTACCGATATCAAACACCAGCAAAGCGCCGTTACTGTTATCGGTCACCACCAGATGGGTGAAGCTCGCATTGCCACCGCCACCACCACTGCCCCCACACCCCACGACCCCCGTAACCAACAGGCTGGCAAACACCTTCGTTGCTGCGTTCATTCTCATCCCCCGGTAGAGCCGCATTCAGGGCGGCATTTTTTCCGCAAGGAGCATAAGCCCAAGGAAGAAAAATGGACACAAGAAAAAGAGGTCCGAGACATGGAAGCCCCGGAGTCTGCGGCTGGCCACCCTCCAGGGTAATCTGCTGCCATCGACACTGAGCGACCCCAAGTGCTAGCGGATACCCTCGAGGTCATAGCTGTAACTCAGCACGTCATTATCCGCAGAAATGGCCCAATCGGGCGGTACATCGCCGTCCACTGTGGACGCATTGTCCCAGACCACAAGCTGTTCGCCATCGGCGTCGAGCACGTACAGCCGGTCGGTCAGTGGATTGACCACTACCTCAGAGGGGCCCTCGAGTGTGGTGGCCTCACCGGCAATCGTGCGATCCGGCACCCTCGCACCGCTCTCCCATTGGCTGGCGCGGTGAAACACAAATACCGCGCCTGTTACCTGATCACTCACATACAGCATGTCCCGGCGTGCATCCAGACTGATACCCCAAGGGTAATCGCATCCGGCATAGGTGATCTCGGCACTGATGACCGCCGCCCCGTCCTGCGCGCTCGCATTGGCAAGCCGGAAAAGCGAACAGCCGCCCGGGTCCGCCACATACAACAGGTTTCGCAGGGGATCAGTGGCCAACCGGCTATCCACAGCGATACCCAGCCCGGTAATCACGGCAGCAGGCGCCACATCCCCATCAATGCTGGCCAGCCTGTCAAAGACCAGAATATCCGGATACTCGACCACGTAGAGCAGACCCCGTGACGCATCCAGCGCCGTATCGGTGGCCTCGCTCAACTGCGTCAGCGGGCCGCTGATGCTCCGGGAGGGCACTGATTCCTCTGTTGCCAGCGAAAAGTCATCATAGATGTGGATGATGCCCATGTAGCCGGCCACAAAGAGCGCATCAATGCCCCGGTGGTAAGTCAATCCGGTCGGATCAAAATGAGGCGTGGGCAACGCCAGCGTCAGCACCGGATCGTGATTGATGGCCTGCTTGTCGGTGATATCAAACAGAAGCAGACCGCCATTGTCGTTATCGGTAACCACCAGATGACTGAAATTCGGATCGCCTCCGTCACCTCCCCCACTACCACCGCACCCCGATGCCGCGATAGCCAGTGTGATCACAAGCCATTTCGTTGCTGTTTTCATTCTTGCCTCTCCCTCGAGTATTCTGCAATCGCATAATACAGCCCTCGCAAGCAATGACGGCGAACCGCTGCACGATTTGGACGGCCCGCACACGATTATTTGTCCAACGAGAGAGCGTAACACTGTAATTGCCTGCGACCAGACAGCACAGTAGTCTGAGCATGCTGATAAGCCACAAAAAAAACGGCCCATAGAAGGAGTTCAGGGTGCGCATCCATATCCTCGTGCTGGCTCTGCTCTGGTGCACTACCGTTTTCGCTAACCCCTCCTTCAACGATCTGAGCACTGACTGGCGCCAGGGCGAGCGCTGGCTCACGGTGGAGACGCCCCACTTTCGCATTCACTACCGCGAGGGGGCTGAAGACTGGGTGGCACATACGGCGGACCGGGCCGAGGCGGCGCATGCGCGGCTGAGTGAGGAACTGAATTGGCAACCCCGGCAGCGCACCGAGCTGGTGCTGACCGATAACTATGATCTCGCCAATGGCTGGGCCAGTGCCCTGCCCTTCAACCAGAGCCGTTTGTTTCTGTCGCCACCGGATCGCTTCAACAGTCTGGAAAATCACGACGACTGGCTGGACATGTTGATCACCCACGAATACACCCATGTGCTGCATCTGGACAAAGGCGACGGCGTGCCGCTTGGCGTGCGCCGGGTGCTGGGGCGCTTTCCGTTTCTGTTTCCGAATCAGTTCCAGCCCACCTTCATGATCGAAGGGCTGGCGATCCAGAAGGAGTCCGATGCCGAGCGCCTCCGTGGCCGTGCCTACAGTGCGCTGTACGAAGGTGAGATACGCGCGCAGGTTGCCGCCGGGCCGCGCAGTCTGTCGCAAGTCAGCGTCACCAACCGGCGCTGGCCGTCGGGGGATGGCTATCTGTATGGCGCCTTTTTCTATCGCTTTCTGGAAGAAACCCGGGGTCAGGCACGCATTGATGCACTGATCGAGGATTACAGCAGCAATCTGCTGCCCTTTGCGTTGAACAGCACGGCGCGGCGCGTTTACGGAGCACGCTTCCCGGCATTGTGGGCGGCGTATCAGCAGTGGCTGCAAGACACCTTTGCAGAAGACGGCGCGCCGCTCTCGGGTGAGGCCCTGACACATCACGGGCTGGCGAGCTATCCACCGGTGGTGCGCGGCGATGCGCTCTATCGCATACATGATGACGGCCATGCCCGACCGCGTCTGGTGCGCTATCGCGCTGGCATGGCACCCGAGACCATCGCACGCCCCCGCAATCCGGGACTGTTTGATGTGAGTACGCGCGGCCACATCGTCATGGCCAGCGCGCAGCTGCGGCGGGAAAACCGGCTGTGGAGTGACCTGTATCTTCATGACGGGCGCCGCTGGCAGCGACTGACGCGGGATGGCCGGTATCGTGAGGCGCGCTGGCTGGATGCCGACACGCTGATCGCGCGGCGGCAGATCAACGGCCTGCCCGCCTTGCACCGGTTGCGCAGCAACGGCGAGGATCTCGGCCCGGTATGGCAGGGCCGGCACGGTGAGGTGCTGGGGCAATTCAGCCTCCACCCGGACGGCACGCATCTGGTCGCAGCGTTCAAGCCTGCGGGCCGTAGTTGGCAGCTGGCGCGGATTGATGTGCCGGCACAGGATGAACACGGCACTGATCGGGAAAGCGGCACGCTGACACTGCTGACGGACAATGATTTCATTCAGGGCGAGCCCAGCTTTGTCGAGGATGGCAGCCTGTTGTTCAGCGCCGATTATCCACCCGCTGATGGCACGGGGCGCAGTCGGCGTTTCAACAGCTGGCGCTTGCCCGCCGAGGGCGGCGCGCCGGAACGTCTTACTGATGTGAACACGGCGGCGATGACGCCCGTGCAGACCCGGGATGGCACTGTGTATGTGCAGCATCTGTCTGCCAGCGGCTACGACCTGTGGCGGCTGCACGACGCCACAGCCCTCGCCGACGCGGCGGCGGACGCAAACCATCAGGCACAACCCTCGCTGCACACTACGCCAGGCGAAGCGCTTGCTACGCCCGACAGTACGCCCGGCCTCAGCCCGGGCCCCCGCCCCGATCCCGAGGCGCGCCTGGACGCCGAAACGCGACCGTATCGGCCGTGGTACAGCCTGCGCCCGCGCTGGTGGCTGCCGGTGTTGCTGGCCAATGACGACAGCCTTCAGGCGGGCTTCTCCACCGCCGGGCAGGACGCCCTGGGGGAGCATCAGTATGCGTTGACCCTCACCTGGGAGACCCGCAGCGAAGAACCGGCGGGCTTTGCCACCTGGCAGTTCAGCAACCGCTGGCTGCTGTTCGGTGAGCGCGACCTGTCATTCTCCAGCGACGATGGCGAGGTGACCCGCGTACGCGCCTCCGACACGCTGAGCCTGTCTCGTCTGAATCTGTGGAATGCCCTGCACGACCGGCTGGAATTGCGCGCCGGTGTGTTTGTGGAGCGCGACAGCGACCGCTTTGTGGCCGATGGTATTGCGCCCTTTATTGATCGCCAGCGCGGCCTCGCGGGGCTGGCGCTGCTGTACGACAACCGCCAGCAGTTCCGCTACAGCATCAGCCCCGCTGCCGGGCGCCGCATTGCGCTGACCGCTGAAACCAATGACGCGCTCAGCAGTGATTTCGAGGGTGAGGTGTACAGCCTGGATTATCGCGAATTTCTGCATCTGGGCCGCTCTCACGTGCTGGCACTGCGCGCAGCGGGCAGCTGGGGAACCGACGCACCCAAGCCCGTGCGGTTGGGCGATCATCCGGGAGAAAGCCTGAGCGTATTCGGGCGCGACCGCTATCTGCTGCGCGGCTACCCGGACAACGAGATTTTCGGTCGCCGTGCCGCACTGGGCAGTGTCGAGTGGCGCTTCCCGCTGGCGCGCATTCAGCGTAACGCGCAAACCTGGCCACTGGGCGTGCGTGATCTGCACGGCGCGCTGTTCAGCGACACCGGCGCGGTCTGGAATGACACCCCCGGCCCGCGCGACGACACCGCCTTTACCAGCGTCGGCGGCGAGATCACCACCGAACTGGTACTGGGCTACAACCTGATACTGCCCCTGCGCCTGGGCGTGGCGCACGGGCTGGACAACACCCTGGGCGAAACCCGGGGCTATATCGCCCTGGGTGCCGCTTTTTGAAGACGATCCCGAAACAAGGAGCTCAGAGGTCCTGCGCCAGCCAGGGCAGTTGTGCGGTGAGTTCGTGCAGGCGGGCCTCCAGGGAGGCGGCGTCGCGGGTGAACAGGTTGAAGTGGCCCATCTTGCGGCCGGGGCGCACCGGGGATTTGGCATACCAGTGCAGGTGCAGATCGGGGATGTGCAGCCACTCCGGGTCCCAGGCTTCGCCGATAATGTTGATCATGGCGGCGCAGCCGTGCAGTTGCGGAGCGGCCAGGGGCAGATTGCAGAGGGCACGCAGGTGCAGCTCGAACTGGCAGGCACTGGCGGCGTCCTGGCTCCAGTGGCCGGAGTTGTGGACGCGCGGCGCCAGTTCGTTCACCAGCAGGCCCCTGTCGGTGTCGAACAGCTCCATGGCCATGACGCCGACATAGCCCAGGTGGTCCATGATGCGGCCCAGCCAGTCTTCGGCTTCGGCCTGCAGGTCCGCAACGCGGGCGCCGGTCTCGGTCATCGGGGCCCGGGTCAGGCGCAGGATGCCGTCGCGGTGCCGGTTTTCCACCAGCGGCAGGAACACCTTCTCACCATTGGCGTTGCGGGCACCCACCAGTGACAGTTCGCGGCTGAAATCAATGTGCGTTTCGATGATGGCGCTGTCGGCCGGTGGCAGGTCGCCGCCTTTGCTCAGGGCCCACTGGCCCTTGCCGTCGTAGCCGCCGCGGCGGGATTTGAGCCGGGCGCGCTGACCGAAATCCGCCATGGCGGTGGGCGCGTCGCCATGCCACAGGCCCCAGGGCGCGGTGGCGATGGCCAGCTCATCGAGCATGGTCTTCTGCTGGGCACGGTCCGGCAGCAGTGCATAGGTGTCGGCGTTGGGGAATTTCTCGTGGCTGATGAGCGCTTGCACCAATGGCGTCTGCGGGAAATGCTCACGTTCGGAGGTAATCACGTCGTAACGTGCCAGCACGGTGTCGGCGTCCAGGGTCTGGCGCAGGTCAGAGCCGCCAGCAATGATGTCGCCCTCTTCCGGGTGCAACCGGTCCACTACCACGCCAAGGCGCACGCCAGCTTCTGCCAGCATCATGCCCAGTTGCCCTTCACCGATCACCAGTACATGCCGCATCTGTGCTTATTTCCCGGTCTGGTCCAGTTCGGAACGATCGATGATGGCCGACTGACGCACCTCGTCGGCACGCTCGGCTTTCCAGTCCACCAGCTTCTGCATCAGCGCCGGTTCCTGCGTGGCCAGAATCTGTACCGCTAGCAGCCCGGCGTTATAAGCACCGGCACCACCAATGGCGAGAGTGCCCACGGACACGCCACGGGGCATCTGCACGATGGACAGGAGGCTGTCCAGGCCAGACAGCGCCTTGCTCTGCACCGGCACGCCCAGGACAGGCAACGGCGTCATCGAGGCGATCATGCCGGGCAGATGGGCGGCGCCACCCGCACCAGCGATGATGACCTTGACGCCCTGGGTGTGGGCCTCACGGCTGAATTCGAACAGGCGCTCGGGGGTGCGGTGGGCAGACACCACTTCAGCGTTCCACTGCACGCCAAACTGGTCGAGCACCTTGCAGGCCTCGCTCATTGTTGCCCAGTCGGAACGGGAGCCCATTACTACCGCCACGGGGTGCTGCATCGCCTCTCTCCACCTGACAGACCTGCGTCGGGCTGCTGCCCTGATCGCTGGCCAGGTAACGCCGGGGCCCGTTTCCTGAACGGCCGACCGGCAGTTGATTCACGCCTGTTCCCGCCTGCCCGATGCGGAAATACCACGCCGGGCGCCGCCATTCAAGCATTCCAGCAAGGGGGCGCCACAGGCTATACATCAGGGCGGGAGCGCAATGCTAGCATTCCGGGCCTCTGGGCGCCATTTTGCGGTGAACAAAAAAAGCCCCGCAAACGCGGGGCCTGAAGACGGGAGACACAGTCGAATCAGCGCAATCTTCCGTCAGTGCTGAACAGCGTCAGAAGTTGAACTGAGCGGACAAGGCAATCCGTGTCAGATCAAAGGTGTCGCCATCCGCCACCTCCAGATCGAAATACTGGTACTCGATGCCGTAGGTCATGGCCGTGGACGGCGACCACATCAGATTGAGGAAGGCCGAGTCGTAATGGGTCGTCGTGGTGCCACTGTAGGTGTCTGCATCGCGAATTCGCGACACCGAGTAAGCGGCCGTGCTGCGCAGCTGCTCGGTCCAGTAATGACGGTAGAAGACCGACGCGCCCCAGGCATCAACCCCGGCGATCTCGCCGCTGTCCACTACCGCATCCGGATAGGCGCGCAAGCCCATGTAACGACCCAGGTTGCCGTAATTGACCTGCAAACGGATATCGTCACGTCCGATAGTCGGGAAGCGTGCCGTCAGGCTGTAGGCATCCGCCCACTCGGTATCACGATCAACACCATCATCCAGCACCAGGCGGCGCGCGATACCCGCCGCGGACACATGCCCCCAACCGCCACGGAAGGTGAGCCGCGCGATCATGTCAGGGGTGTCCTGATGGTCAGCCCCCGTGTCCTCGGGATTCTCAATGGCGACCTGGAACATACCGCCATCGAAGGGCATGGTGTAACGCACCATGGTCTGGCGCACAAAGTTCACATTGGCTTGCTGGCCAAACGCAATCAGTTCACCGATCCCGTTGAGATCAGTGAATGTCGACCAGGTCTGGCCGATCAGCAGATTGCGGTACAGGCCGTAGGCTTCCCGCAGACGAGGAGCATAGCCATGGGACACAAACTCGTTTGCGGCAGTGTCCTCGCCGTAGAAGTCCCAGGACACGAAGGTCGTCAGCGTATCACCGGCTACCGGAGTACTTGTGCCGAAGCCGAAACGGCTTTGCCGCGCGCCCAGGTTGACCCGGTTCCCCTGATTGTCATCCAGCGTCTTGAGCGCACTCGGCGTCACGATTTCGTAATTGCGGCCATTGCTGAAGCCATTGTTGGACAGGGACAGGTCCGCCTTGACGTAGCCGCTGAACCGCAGCGTCGTATTACCGACCTGAATGCCGCCGTCGGGCGAACGGCGTACCAGGCCCGCCTCTTCCTCGGCGGTTCGTGGTGCCAGGTCCCTGCGCAGCGTCTCAATCTCTCTCTGCAACACATCAATCTGGCGTTGCAGCTCACTTGCCTCCCGGGCCCCTGTCTCCTGGGCCAGCGCCGGGGTTGTCAGAAGCGCCAGTGAACTGACCAGCGCCACGGCGCCTGCGTTTTTCCTGATTGGATTGAACATGAGCGATCCTCATTTTTTGTTTTCGAGGGTCGTGACCCACGAGTCTGAACCGGCGCCCTCACCCGGCTGCAGCGCAGCCGGCACTCTCCCGAGAAGGAGGAGCGCGGTGTGTCCAGAGCGTCCCGTTGCTGTAGCGCACGGCACAGGGACGCCCACTGATTCATCTGCGTTGTCGGGCAGACGAAACCTCAGAGCTGACTCCGCATATGGCATCTCGGCGTCGGCTCACAATCTCAGCCGGACTCATCCGGCGATGGCTTACCGAGCAGAAAGGATCCGCGACCTGTCGCCACTTTCCGGTCCTGGTCATCAAACACATCCGCATTGCCGACCGTGACCTGACGACCGTGCTTGATGATGCTGGCCCGGGCGCGCAGGCGGCCCCGCCCCGCCGGACGCAGGAAGCTGACATTCAGGTCCACGGTCAGCGGCCGGGAGTCGGCGCCACTGGCACCACGCACCGCCGTACCCAGCACGGTGTCTATCAGTACGCAGTAGATGCCGCCGTGCACCATGCCGTACGCCTGTAACAAGCGCTCATGCACGGGCAGGGTTATCTCGGCAACCGGCCCGTCCACAAATGCCACTTCCACGCCCAGGAACTGGCGAAATGGATTGGTCAAGGTCCAGGCGATTTCGTCTTCCGTTGTCCAGGGCATCTCAAGACACCTGCCGGGTGCGATCGGACCAGTAGGGCTCGCGCAGCACATGCTTGAGCACCTTGCCTGGGCCGGACAGCGGTAGCTCGGAAACAAACGCGACGGATTTCGGCACCTTGTAGCCGGCCAATGCGGCCCGGCAGAAATCGCACAGCGCCTGCTCGGTGACGGCCGCACCGGGTCGCAGCACCACCACAGCGTGGACGGCTTCGCCCCATCTTTCGCTGGGAATACCGATGACGGCGCAGGACGCCACGGCGTCATGCCGCGCCAGTACGTTCTCGACTTCCGCTGAATAGACGTTCTCGCCACCGCTGATGATCATGTCCTTGATGCGATCAACGATGTACAGATAGCCCTGTTCGTCCATGTAGCCACCGTCGCCGGTGTGCATCCAGCCGTCGCGCAACGCATCGGCGGTGGCCTGGGGATTATTCCAGTAGCCGAGCATCACGTTTGGCCCGCGCACCGTCACTTCACCTGAAACGCCACGCGGCACTTCGTGCCCGTTTTCATCCACGATGCGCACTTCCACACACAGTCCCGCACGCCCGGCAGAGCGCACGATGCCGGAATCCCATGCCTCGGGAAGATGGTTGAACCAGGGATTGATGCTGATCACCGGTGCTGTTTCGGTCATGCCATAAGCATGAGAAAACTGTGCCTCCGGAAAGGCCTGCATGGCACGTTCAAGCAAGGCGAGCGAGATCGGTGACGCACCATAGGTGATGCGCGCCAGACAGCTCAGGTCGTAATCAGGGAATTGCGGATGATCAAGCATCATCTGGATCATGCTCGGCACCAGCACGATGTCGTTGATGCGCTCGCGGCTGATCAGCGCCATCACCTCCTCGACCCGAAAGGCCGGGACAGCAACGCTGGTACCCGCGACAATAACCTGCGTGATCAGTTTGCCCAGGCTCGCAGTATGAAACAGCGGCGCCACATAAAGGCTGACATGGTGCGGCAAAGGCATGCCTTCCGCCATGCGGGCAATGGCTGAACTCCACAGATTCCGATGCGACAGCATGACGCCCTTGGGGAACCCGGTGGTGCCGCCGGTATAGAGAATGCAGGCCAACGCATCGCCGCCGCGCCGGCAATCATCCACTGGCATGGCGCCATCCAGCCATTGCGCCAATGAAACAGCGCCTGACGGCGTAGCGCCCTGCCCCACATGCACCACCGTGTTGAGGGACGTCGACTCACGCAACAGCCACGTTGCCATGGATGAAAATTCGTCATCGATAAACAGCAGCGTGGTATCACTTTCATCCAGCGCATAGACTATCTCGGCCAGACTCCAGCGTGTGTTGACGGGCACGCATACCGCGCCTGCCCACCAGCAGCCGAGAAAGTAGCCGCTGTGAAAATCACTGTTGAGCGCCAGAATGCCGACGCGCTCCCCCGCTGCTATGCCAACACGCTGCAGGCCGCCGGCAAGCCTGGCGCAAAGATCGGCCAGCTCGCGATAGCTCGTGCGACGATCATCTTGCACTGTCGCAATACGATCCGGAAATTGCTGCACTGCGCGGTGCAGCCCCTGCGTCAGATACATGGTGTATTCTTCCTCTGCAACGCATTCGGCACTAGATCAGATAAATGCTGTCAGCTCGTCCGGTCAGTCGAGTTGCACACCGACTTCCTGGATGATGTCGCGCCACATGGCGTTGTCACGTTTGACAACCGGCGCAAACTCCGCACCAGGAAGCGGATCAATGATCAGCGAAAGATTCTCGATACGTTCGATAACGGCAGGGTCTTGCAATGCTTTCATGGCGCTGTCGGACACACGCGATGCGATTTCCGGGTCCAGTCCCTTCGGGCCGAAGAATCCGAACCAGCCGCGCGTCGACATGCGCTCATAGCCCAACTCTTCGAATGTCGGTACGTCCGGCATCGCGGGCATGCGGTCCGGGCCTGTGACAGCCAGCGCGTTCATCCTGCCACTGCGCACGTGCGGCACCGCCCCCACACCGGACATGATCACGGCGGTGATCTGTCCGCCGAGCAGATCGGTAACGGAAGGCGCTTCGCCGCGATAAGGCACATGCACCCAATCCAGATCCGTTTGCTCCGTAAAGGCATGCATATAAAGATGCCCGGAGGAGCCGGCACCGTAACTGCCATAAACATGGCTGCGCGGCTCGGCCTTGACGCGTGCCACCAGCTCTTCCGGCGTAGTAATGCCCGACCTGGAAAGTACCGTGACCACAAGCGGCGTCGTAACAAGCTGTGCTACAGGCACCAGATCTTCAACCGGGTCAAACGGTGGCTTGCTGAGAAGATGAGGCGCCTGAATCAGCGAAGAGATGGTCAGCAGCAAGGTGTATCCATCGGCGCTTGCATTGACGACGGCTTCGGCGCCGATCATTGCACCCGCACCAGAACGATTGTCCACAATGATCGGCTGCCCGAGATCGCGGCTCATGAAATCACCCAGCACGCGGGCCAGTGAATCCGTCGCGCCACCGGGCGGGAAAGGCACCACGACGCGTATCGGTTTTTCCGGGTAGGCAGTGCTTGCCAGAACGGGGGAAACCAGCACGGAAATTGCCAAGGCCAGGCTGGCCAGAATCTGTAATGGTGCTTGTGTTATCCGCATCATGAAATGCTCCTTCAAGCAGGTTTTTCTTGATATGTGCCTCATAGTGAAACCGGGACCGGTCAGTCACAATGGCGGTTTCGATCAGTTCCCATTGGCCAAACAGGCCGAACCGGAAATTTTTTGAGGTTTTCGTCATGCCCGGCATAAACCGGAAAATAATCTGCATCAGAAAGAGCACGGCAAAGCGCCGCTACATGCCCCTTTGCGGAAGCTGTTACCCGAGGTAACACCAGAAGATATGACGTCACACAAAGCGAACTAGAGGAAAAAATAATTCGCCAACGACAGCCATAACGCACATACCAACACCCCGACGGCGACATAGACGCCATTCCAGCGCCAACCCAATGTTTGTGGGCTGACACCAATCAACTGGCTACTGATCAGCACGGTGGTGGCCACGGGCGAGCAACTCACGGCCAGTGCCCATCCGCTGGCAATACTCAATGCCAGCAGCTCTGCAGAAATGCCGAACACTGCTGGCTGCGCCATAGAGGCCAGCAGTATTGTGGCGACCAGTATCGGGTTCAGGCCCAGCTGCGGCAGCGCTGTCATGAGCACCAGCACCAGCAATGCGACCGGCAGCCCATGCAACCCCACGTGTGCCATGGCATCGGCAAAGGCATGCACCGGCAGCATGGCAGCCACCAGGGTCCCCATTAATGCACCGGCGCATAACACCGCCGTTTCTGCACGCAAACCACTGAACTGAGCAGGCGCGCGTCGTCGAAGACGCGTCAGCGAAAACAGGAAGCCACGGCCAGGACCGAAACGGCGAAACTGCATTGTCAGCCAGATCAATGCCGCAACAGGGGCAACCAGAAGAATGGCCAGTGCCAGTGTGACCTGCAGCCATTGCTCCACCAGCACCGCTGCGATGAACACCGCGCCCACCAGCAACAAAAAACGCAACACCGGATGCCCGCTCTCCGGCCCGGCGGTGAGCGCCGGTATACGACCCACCAGATGACGGGGTGCATCACGCCGATCCAGAAAAATGCCCAGCAGCATCAGCAGCACCGTGGCACCCAATCCCAAAGGCCAGAATCGCCACCACTGCAATGCCGGGAAAACCGAAAGAATCACCGCCATGGTCATGGTCAGCGGTGACCCCAGCGGCGATGTAGAGAAGCCTCGGGTGATCGCCGTCGACATGCGCCGGGTCCGTGCGGCACGGACTTCGCTATCGCCTCCCGCCAGCACCAGGCTGTTGGCGCGTCGCGCCATGACTCCGAGAAGATTCAGCACCGCCATGTTCAGCAGTACGCCAATCATGAGCGAGCCCGCGCTCAGGGTAGCGTAACGCTTGGTTGGCGGTTGATTGATGATGACGCGGCCGCACTGTCGCACCAATGGCGAGGTTTCAGCAGCCTCACGCAGGTAGGACAGCGCCGCAAGAAACGTAGCGAACCAGGCGGCGCGGCCAAAGCCTTCAAGCAATGCCTGTTGTGGCGCGGGCATCCGCAAGAAGAAGATGCACAGCACAAAGACGGCAGCGACCAGGACGGTACGCGGAATGTTTCCCAGCCGCGGCCACTCGCTCAGCAGATACAGCACCAGCGCCACAAATCCGGGAATCGCCAGTGGCATCCAGCCCGTCAGCTGATAGCTGATGGTGGAAAGCATTACCACTGGTAGTAACAGCACCCGCATTCCCGCCACTCCTCTCTATCTTCTGCCCTGCACCAACAAAAAAGGCCGGCGAGCTCTACGCAACGCCGGCCAGGCTGCCATGCATGGTGTCGTATCAGGCCGTCGCCGCCCGCACCATATTCCGGGCGATGATGATCTGCTGAATCTGGGTTGTCCCTTCATAAATACGGAACAAACGCACATCACGGTAGAAGCGCTCGATACCGTATTCCGTCATGTACCCGGCGCCACCGAAGATCTGCACGGCGCGATCCGCCACGCGCCCACACATTTCCGAGGCGTACATCTTGCAGCAGGCAGCTTCGGTCACGATGTCCTCACCCAGATCACGGCGGCGGGCCGCATCCAGCACCATGCTTCGGGCCGCATAGAGTTCAGCCTTGCTGTCTGCCAGCATCGCCTGCACCAACTGGAAATCGGCAATACGCTGGCCGAACTGCTGGCGCTCGATGGCGTAATTCAGGGCATCATTCAGCATGCGCTCGGCCACGCCGACGCAGATGGCGCCAATATGAATACGGCCCTTGTCCAGCACCTTCATCGCCGTCTTGAAGCCCCGGCCTTCCTGAAGGCCAATGATATTGGCGGCGGGCACACGACAGTCTTCAAAAATGACGTCGCAGGTGTGCGCGCCTCGCTGGCCCATCTTGCGGTCGTTCTTGCCGAAGCTGATACCCGGCGTGCGGGCGTCAACGATAAAGGCTGAAATACCACCTGCGCCCTTGTCGTCCGGATTCGTGCGCGCCATCAGGGTAAATACCCCCGCGTGGGGCGCGTTGGTGATAAAACGCTTGGTGCCGTTGATCACATACTCGTCGCCGTCGCGCACTGCGGCGGTACGAATCGAGGCGGCGTCCGAGCCTGAGCCCGGTTCGGTCAGGGCAAACGAGGCGATCACCTCTCCCGATGCCAGGCGCGGCAACCAGGCTTGCTTCTGCTCCTCTGTGCCATCCATCAGGATGCCCTGGGAACCGATACCCACCGTGGTGCCGATCAGTGAGCGAAACGCAGGGGAGGTCTTGCCCAGTTCGAACATCACCAGGGACTCTTCTTCCATGGTCAGTTCCAGCCCACCGTAGGCCTCGGGCACGGTCAGGCCGAACAGGCCCATGTCTTTCATTTGCGCAACGATGGATTCCGGAATGGCGTCGGTTTCTGCTACAAGATCCTCATTGGGCACCAGCGTGTCACGCACGAAGCTGGATACCGTATCGAGAAAGGCGTTCATCATTTCCTGGTCACGAATCATGGGACACTCTCGCATTCTGCTGAATAAGTTATAACGTCTCGGCGGTGCCAAGAATCGCCGTGGACTGGCTCGACAGGGTGCCGCCATTGCCGTGGGCCAGCGCTGTCTGCACGCCCGCGATCTGACGATCGCCGCATTCGCCACGCAACTGCTGCACCGCTTCAATCAGCGCAAAAATGCCGTACATGCCCGGGTGCCCCCAGGACAGGCCGCCACCGTTGGTATTCACCGGCAAGTGGCCACCGGGCGCGATGCCGCCGTTTTCCACGAAGGCACCGCCCTCGCCTTTCTTGCAGAAACCGAGGTCTTCCAGAAACAGCAACGTATTGATGGTGAAGGCGTCATACAGCTGTGCCACCTGGATGTCCTGCGGCGTCAGCCCGGCCATGGCGAAGGCGGCACGGCCGGAATCCACCGTAGCCGTCACGGTCAGGTCCTCCATTGAGGAAATCTGACGGTTCCAGCAAGCGGTGCCATTGCCCAGCACATAGACCGGCGGACGCGGCAGATCCTTCGCGCGTTCGGCGCGGACCAGCACATAGGCGCCGCCGCCGTCGGTGACCAGACAGCAATCCCGCACGGTCAGCGGGTCCGACACCATGCGGGCATCCAGCACATCCTGCAGGGACAGCGGGGCGCGATCGTAGGCGCCAGGATGACGTTGCGCCCATTGCCGCGCCGCCACCGCCACCTCGGCCAGTTGCTCACGCGTCGTGCCGTACTCATGCATGTGCCGCGCCGCCGACAAGGCATAGGCCGAGGGCGGCAGTATCGGATCGTAGGGATGCTCATAGGGTTGCGGATCGAGCATCCGGCGGCTGGCAACAATTTCGCGGCGGTTGAAAGTGGACGAGCGCTGCGCGCTGCCATAACACACCAGCACCGCATTGCACTGGCCGCTCTGCAGCGCCAGCATGGCCGGCATCAGGTGCGCGATAAAACTGGAACCGCCTAGCATGGTGCCGTCAATAAAGCCCGGACGGATGCCCAGGTGTTCCACCACGGCCATCGGCCACATGGTGGCGGTCACACTGGCCGTGCACAGACCATCAATGTCCTGCATGGTCAGCCCGGCGTCGGCCACGGCGCGCTTGGCGGCACCGGCCAGCAATTCCATATCGGTATAACCGGGCACCTTGCCGCACCCGAAGGTTGCCGCCCCGGCGATGGCAACACTGCCACGCAGTGAGGGATCAATATTCTGGGTCATTGCTGCTCTCCTGGCGTTGTAAACAGCACCAGCGCCTGGCCGTCTTTCATGCCGACATGGGCCGTTACGCGCATGCCGATATGCACCGCCTCCGGCGCCACGCCCTCGACGCGACTCATCATGCGAACGCCCTCATCCAGATCCACCAGCGACACGTTATAGTCGCCGCCCGCTTCGTCCTTGCGCCGCACGGTGGTCACCGAATAAACCGTGCCCTGGCCCGAGGCGGGCACCCACGACAACGCGTCCGCGCCGCAGTGGGGGCAAAGTTCACGCGGGTAGAAGACATGCCGATCACAGGCACCGCACTGCTGCAGCATGAACTCACCCTGATCCAGCCTGGCCTGCCAGGCCCTCTGTACGCCTGTTTCGTTGTCACTCATCTGTGCTCTCCAAAAACGCTGCACTCGCCAACAAGGCGTCCGTTACACCGGGTCCCAGCAAAACACATCGCCGGAGCGTTCCAGCGGATAGCAGGACGCCTCCAGCGCGGGCAGTGCATGGTCCAGCACGGTCTGCGGGGTCCAGCCTTCACTGCGATGCACAGAGCGCACCGGGCGCGGCTGGCTCATCAGCAGGATTTCGTTATTGCGCACCGCAAAGATCTGGCCGCTGATAGCGGATGCATCGCTCAACAGCGTGACTGCCAGCGGCGCAATCTTCGCCGGTGTCATCTGCTTGAAGCGCTCGACGCGCCGCTTCTCTTCCGGCGTTTCCGTCGGCACCGATCCGGTCATGCGGCTCCAGGCAAAAGGCGCGATGCTGTTTGAACGCACGTTGAATTTCTGCATGTCCAGCGCGATGGATTTGGATAACGCCACCACGCCCAGCTTGGCCGCTGAATAGTTGGCCTGGCCGAGATTACCGATCAGGCCCGACGTCGAGGTCATGTGCACATAGGCACCGCTGCCCTGTGCCTTGAAATGCGGCGCCGCAGCGCGGCTGACGTAGTAGGCGCCATACAGATGCACTCGAATCACGGCGTCCCATTCCGGTTCCGCCATCTTGTGAAAGAAGCGATCACGCAAAATACCGGCATTGTTGACGATGCCATCAATGCGCCCGAAGGTATCCAGCGCGGCGCCGATAATCTGCTCAGCACTGGCGGCGTCGGAGACACTGTCCGTGCTCGCCACCGCTTCGCCACCGGCGCGGATAATCTCATCCACCACCTGCTGCGCCGGACCGGCATCGAGGCCGTCGCCCGCGAGCGATGCACCGATATCGTTGACCACCACGCGCGCGCCCTGGCTGGCTGCCGACAACGCAATGTCGCGGCCGATACCGCCACCGGCGCCGGTGACCACAATGACTTTTCCTTCCAGCAACGCTGAATCTGACATGACAAGGTTCCTCGTACTCATTCAGGCCAGCGAAACATCGCCGGCTGTTTGTTCAGAAAGCGCGCGATCGCTTCGTGGTGGTAAGCACCGCCAAACACCAGCGATTGCGAGACCGCTTCAATATCCAGCATCGTGGACAGGTCACTGGTGCTCGAGGCAGTCACCGCGCGTTTGATCAGTGACACGGCCAGCGGCGAGGCACCCTCGAAACTGGCCGCCAATGCCAGGGCCCGGTCACGTAACTGCGCCACCGGCACGATCTCGCTGACAATCCCCAGCGCCAGAGCTTCCTCGGCATCGATCTCACGGGTGGACAACATCAGTTCGCGCGCCCGGCGCGGGCCGACAATGCGCGGCAAGGTGTAAAAGGCCCCGAGATCCGGCACCGCGCCCACGCGCATGAACGACATGCAGAAACGCGCGCGCGGTGTGGCGACAATAAAATCGGCGGCCAGCGCCAGACTGAACCCGGCGCCATAGGCCGGGCCATCCACTGCAGCAATCACCGGCCGATCCAGCAGCAGCAGATCCTTCAGCCAGCTGTGCAGATCCGCCATGCGATTGCGCCAGCCTTCGTTATCCAGTCCGGCGCTGCTGATGCCCTTGAGATCGCCCCCGGCGCAGAAGGCGCCGCCGGCACCCGCCAGCACCAGCGCATGCACATCACGATCGCTGCGCAATCGGGTCACCGTATCGCGCAGTTCATCGCGCATGGCTTCGTTCAGGGCATTACGCCGCTCCGGCCGGTTCAGCTCGAGCACGGCCACGCCCTGTTCCACTGAGTAACGTGTGGCGTTCATGGTTTTCTCACTGATGGTTTTCTCACTGATTGCGGGCCTGCCGCGACGCGGCGTAGGCCTCGGTATAGTCACGGCCGCCCAGCAACGAGCTGCCGCCATCCACGGTAAGCACGGCGCCGGTGACGAAACTGGCCAGCGGCGAGCACAGCACCAGGGCCATATCGGCAATCTCACGGGTGTTACCCAGACGCCGCAGCGGCACCGTGTCCGCCATCGCTTGCAGCGTGTCCGCCGACGGCGCCAGACGGCGCAGGCCTTCGGTGTCCCCGATCGGCCCCGGCACAAGGGAGTTGATGCGTATCCCCGCCTCGCCCCACTCGATGGCCAGCACGCGGGTCAGCATGTCGATCCCGGCCTTGGCGGCGCACACATGCGCCTGAAAGGCCGTGGGATTGAACGCCTGCGGCGCCGAGATGTTGAGCACCGCCGCTCCCGGTTTGCGCAGGAACGCGTGCGCCCCGCGCAAGACATTGAAGGTGCCGTTGAGGTCGATATCGATGACCGTGCGGAAGCCGTTCTCGGACATGCCGGTGGCCGGGGCCAGAAAATTACCGGCGGCCCCGGAGATCAGCACATCCAGCGGACCGAAGGCGTCCGAGGCCTGCTGCAGCGCCGCCTGCATGGCCGCATAATCGCGCACGTCGGCGCTGATACCCTGCGCTTCGGCGCCGTGCTGGCGCAGCCCGTCGGCGGCCGCTTCCACACGCTCGGCAGAACGGCTGACCAGCGTTACGCGCGCGCCCTGCCGTGCAAAGGCCTCGCCGATGGCCAGGTTGATGCCACTGCTGCCGCCGGCGACAAACACATGCCGCCCACTGAAATCCAGCGCCGACGCATACGGCTGTGCGTTATCTGAACTGCTCATACTGCCCTCGCTCATTCGATGCGGATGCCGGTCTGCTCGATCACCGAGGTCCACACGTCCAGGTCACTGCGCACCGTTTCGGCAAAGGTTTCCCGGTCATTGCCCACCGGACGCAGGCCAAAGCCGCGCATGACCTCGGAGACCTCGTCGGAGTGAATGATGCGGGCAATCTCTGTAGACAAGGTCTCAAGGATCGGCTCGGGCACGCCAGCCGGGGCGAACATGCCAAACCAGCCATAGGGGTCGAAGTTCTCCAGCCCCAGTTCACCCAGCGTCGGCACCTCGGGCACCAGTTCCGAGCGCTCGGCACCGGTCACGGCGATGACATTGAAGCGCCCGGAATCCAGATGCGCGCGCACCGATCCGGCATCGACAATGCCCAGGGTCAATCGCTCACCCAGCACATCGGTAATCAGCGGCGCCGCGCCCCGGTACGGGATATGCACCAGATCCATACCGGTCTGCTGTTTCAGCATCTCGCCATAGATATGCGCCGAAGTGCCGTTGCCGTAGGAGCCATAGCTGTGCTCGCCCGGCTCCGCTTTCACCCGCGCCAGCAGTTCCTCGAAGGTCGCGATGCCGTGGGACTTGGGCACCACCAGCAGGTTTTGTGAGCGCGCCACTTCGGTCAGCGGCGCGAAGTCCTCGGCGACATCGAACGGCAGGTTGGCATGCAGCGCGGGCAGCTGGGCCAACGCCACAATGCCCATCAGCAAGGTGTAGCCATCCTTGCGGCTGCGCGCCACCTGATTGCTGCCAGTAATACCGCTGGCACCGGGCCGGTTGTCCACGATCACCGATTGCCCCCAGGTCTCGGACATGCCCTGGGCAATCTGCCGGGCCAGCGTGTCGGTCGCGCCCCCGGCGGGGTACGGCACGATGATGCGAATGGTGCGTTCCGGGTAATCCGCCATCGCCAGGCTGGACACACTCAGCAGGCATACGGTCAGCAGCGCAGCAAGCGCCTTCATTGATGTTGTCAGCAACCTTGTCAGTAGCATGGGATAAACCTCCCGTTTGTCATTATCATTCGGCAGCAATCAGCTACCGGTCTGGTCGTAAGTCCGGTCCTGTTCTTCCTGCAACGCGCGCCACTGGATCTTGCCGGTGGCGGAACGCGGCAGGCTTGAGCGGAACTCCACATAGCGTGGCGCCTTGTACACCGCCATATTGGCGCGACACCAGGCGATAATGTCCTGCTCGCTCACCAGATCGCGACATTCCGGCCGCAACACGATGATGGCTTTGACCGCCTCGCCACTGCGCCGGTCCGGCACACTGACGATGCAGCCTTCCTGAATATCGCCATGGGCATACAAGGCGTTTTCCACCTCGGCGGGCCAGACCTTGTAGCCGGACACGGTGATCATGCGTTTGAGCCGGTCGCGCATGAAGAAATAGCCTTCGTCATCGACACAGGCGAGGTCGCCGGTGCGGAAGAAACGCTTGCCATCGCGCTCGATAAACGCGTCCCGGTCGGCCTCCGGATTGTTCCAGTAGCCCTGCATGACCTGATCACCGTGGGTGATCAACTCGCCCACCTCGCCGGTGGGCAGTTCCTCCAGCGTGTCCGGGTCAACAATGCGGGAATCCACACCGAAAGCCGGCATGCCCAGGCACTGGGGCTTGCCACGACGCACTGGATTGCCATGCAGGAAGGCGGCGGTTTCCGTTAACCCGTAGGCTTCGTTGAAGTAGATGCCATAGTCTTCGCGCAACATCTGCGACACCGCTTCCGGCATGGCCGCGCCGCCGCCGGATAACAGCGCCAGGCTGGACAGGTCGTGGCGGCGCACTGCCGGATTGGAAAAAAAGTCCACCAGCATGGCGGGGGTGGCTGACCAGAAGCTGACGCGGTATTTCTCGATCAGCGCGGCAGCGGTGTCTTCATCCCAGCGCGGCAGCATGACGACCGTGGCGCCCAGCAGCACCGGCAAGTTCATGCCATTCTGCATGCCCAGCAAATGAAACAGCGGCGCGACCGACAGGAATACGGTTTCCGCGTGCAACCCACGCCAGATGGCGGAGCCCGCAATGGCGCTCATGACCGAGCGATGGCTGTGAATGCAGCCCTTGGGATGTCCGGTGGTGCCCGAGGTATAGGGCAGAATGCTCATCTGCTCCGGGCCGAAGCGCTCCGGTGTCGGATGACGGCGCGCCGTCAGCGCTTCCTGCCAGTGCGCGACGACCGGATCGTCAATGCGGCGCCGCGACATCTGCACCCAGTCAGGCACCACCAGTTCGCATTGCGCGCCAATGTAGTCGGCATAGGTATGAATCAACAGATGGTCGAGCAGCCCGTCATCCACCAGTGGCCGTGCGCGCTCGTACATTTCCTGGGCCAGCAGCGCAACGCGGGCGCCACTGTCGCGAACAAAGTAATCCAGTTCCTGGGTGGTGCTCATGGCATTCACCGGCACGACCGCAGCGCCGAGTGTGAGCACCGCATAGTAGGCAATGAAATATTGCGGGCAGTTCTGGCTGAACAGCACCACCCGATCGCCCCGCGTGACGCCCCATTGCTGTTGCAGGTAACCAGCCAGCCAGGAGACCTCCTCCGCGAAGCGGCCATAGGTGAGCACACCGTCGTAAAAAATCACCGCCGGGCGCCGGGGATAGCGCGCCGCCGCATCCTCAAGGTTGCGGCACAACGTGACATCCGGCACCTGCAAGGTATGCGGCAGGCCCTTTGGCCAGAAACGATAGTGTGCGTTGCCCATGTTCACTCCAGTGCTGTTTTCTTGTGTGCGCATTGTTCTTGTCTGTGCGTGCAGGTCTGTCAGTCCCGATCCAGGGAGCGGGCCACCAGTTCCTTCATAATTTCGTTGGAACCGCCATAGATACGCCCCACCCGGGCATCCGTATACATGCGCGCAATCGGGTATTCGGTCATGAAACCGTAGCCGCCGTGCAACTGCAGGCACTCGTCGATCACCTGGCAATTGGTCTCGGTGACCCACCACTTGGCCATGGCCGACGTCGCCACATCCAGCTCGCCGCGCAGGGCCTTGCCGATACAGTCATTCACGAATACGCGCGCGGCGCGGGCACGGGTCTGGCACTCGGCGAGCTTGAAGCGGGTGTTCTGCATGTCCATCAGGCGCTGCCCGAATACCTTGCGCTCTCTGACATAGGCGACCGTTTCGCGCACAGCGCGTTCCATGACCGACATGGCACCGACGGCGATCAGTAAACGTTCGCGTGGCAGTTCCTGCATCAGTTGCGGAAAGCCCTTGCCTTCTTCACCGCCCAGCAGGTTGGCAGCCGGGATACGCACCTCATCAAAAAACAGCTCTGCCGTGTCCTGGCCCTGCTGGCCGATCTTTTCCAGCAACTTGCCGCGCCGGAATCCCGGCAGGTCGCGGGTTTCCACCATCAGCAGTGAAATGCCGCGCGCGCCCGGTGCCTGCGTATCCGTGCGCGCCACGACGCACACCAGGTCGGCGTGATAACCGTTGGTGATAAACGTTTTGGAGCCATTGATCACATACTCATCGCCCTCACGACGCGCCGTGGTACGGATCGCTTGCAGATCCGAACCGGCGCCCGGCTCGCTCATGGCAATCGCCGCCACGCGCTCGCCTGCCGCCATGCGCGGCAGCCACTGCTGCTTCTGCGCCTCGGTGCCGTGATTGAGAATGTAGTGCGCCACGATGGCACTGTGCACATTCAGGCTGAAGCTGCTGATCATGGCTCTGGACTGCTCGGCGCAGATAACCACCTCGTGGGCGAACGAACCACCAGCGCCGCCGTATTCTTGTGGAATACTGGCGCACAGCAGACCGTACTGCCCGAGCATGTTCCAGACCTCGCGATCAGTCCGTTTCTGACTGATCCAGCGCGCCTCGAGCGGCGCAAATTCATTTTCGAAGATCTTCCGTGTCGCATCCCGGAAGATCATCAGATCCTCATCCATCCAGTTATGCTGGTCGTTATGCATCACACACCTCAGGGTCGGCCGCCGCCACAGATCAGTGACTGCCCGCTGACATAATTGGACTCGGGAATGCAGAACAGATACACCGCACCCGCCGCTTCTTCCGGCGTGCCCGCACGCCCGAGGGGAATCGAGGCCTCCGCCGCCTTGAGGTTGGCCGACTTGACGCCGACGCGAATCTTGCGGCCTTCAATATCCACGGTTTTCTCTTCTTCCGTGGCCTGGGTCAGCCGCGTGCTGATCAGCGCATAGGCCACACTGTTGACGTTGACCTTGTAGCGGCCCCACTCCTTGGCCAGGGTGCGCGTCAGCCCGACAATACCTGCCTTGGCAGCCGAATAGTTGCTCTGGCCCGCATTACCCATGAGGCCGGAAATGGAGGAAATATTGACCACCTTGCGGAACACCTCTTGTCCCGCCTCGGCTTCCTTTTTGGCCTGCTCGCGCATATAGCCCGATGCTGCGCGCAAGATGCGGAACGGTGCCGTCAGGTGAACATCCAGAATCGCCTGCCATTGCTCATCGGTCATCTTCTGGATCACGCTGTCCCAGGTGTAGCCGGCGTTATTGACAATAATGTCCAGCCCGCCCAGCTCATTGATCGCGGTATTGACAAAACGCTCAGCGAAATCCACATCGGTGACACTGCCGACACACGCCACGGCCTTGCCGCCGGCCTGGATAATGTCTGTCACGGTCTCTTCCGCCGGGGCCGCATCCAGATCGTTAACCACCACCGCGGCCCCTTCACTGGCCAGCTTCAGGGCGATCTCGCGCCCGATGCCACGCCCCGATCCGGATACGATAGCCACTTTGCCTTGCAACTTGCTCATCGCTGTTCTCCGCTCAGACGGGGAAGCCGATCACGGCCTCGCCCTTGAGTTTGATGTCGTCATGCTGGTTGCGCGTGGTCAGGGCCAGGCGCACCCGCCGCTCCCCGTCCTGCTCGAATTTTTCTGCCACTTCGCCCTGGCAGGTAATCGCATCGCCCACATGGGTAATGGCCACGAAACGCACGCTCCAGGTACGCAGCTGGTGCTGTGGCACCCAATCAGTCAGGAGCCGCCCCAGAAAGGCCATGGACAACATGCCGTGGGCAAAGACATCGTCCATACCGGCCTGGCGGGCAAAGTCGATATCCACATGGATCGGGTTATGGTCGCCCGAGGCACCACAGTAGAGCGCCAGATCCAGGCGGCTGACCGGTGCCGTCACCAGCACCGGCAGCGTGTCACCCACGTGCAGCAGGTCATAATCAATGGCTGTCATCGCGTTCTCCGCTGTCTCAGTCATTGCGCACCACCGTGACACAGCGCAGCGCCGCCACCCGCACACCGTGCTGGTTGGTGACCTGCGTTTCCCGCACCACAAACTCCAGCGCGCCACCTTTCTTGGCATAGATATCCGCGATATGCGGCGTGAAGGTGAGGCGATCACCCACATAGGCCTGGGCGTGATACACAAACTGTTGTTCACCGTGGAGTACGCGGCCGATATCGATGTTCAACATTTCGCGCAAGGCCGCCGGGTTCGGCGACTCCATCTCCAGGCAGAACAGAAAGGTCGGCGGCACCGGGATACCCGCAAAGCCCGCCGCTTGCGCGGCGGCCTCGTCCCGATAGATCGGGTCCTGCTGGCCGATGGCCTTGGCAAAGAAGCGCAGGCGTCCGGCGTCCACGTCCGCACTGAAGACCGGCAAGGCGGCACCAATGAACGTCGTATCAATCATGGCGATACAAGGTGACGACACAGGCGCCTCCCAGCCCCAGATTGTGCTGCAGGGCCACACGGGCACCTTCGACCTGACGTTTATCAGCGGTACCGCGCAACTGCCAGACCAGCTCGGTGCATTGCGCCAGCCCGGTGGCGCCCAGTGGGTGCCCTTTGGAAAGCAGACCGCCGGAGGGATTCGTCACCACGCGACCGCCGTAGGTGTTATCGCCGTCGAGAATAAACTTCTCCGCACTGCCTTCAGCGGTCAGGCCCAGCGCCTCATAGGTAATCAGCTCGTTGGCGGTAAAGCAGTCATGCAGCTCCACCACTTGCACCGCTTCCGGACCGATGCCCGCCTGTTCGAATACGGCATCGGCCGCTGCACGGGTCATGTCATAGCCGACCACGCGACGCATATCGCCGCTGTTGAAGGTGCTTTCCGTATCCGTGGTCATGGCCTGCCCGGCAATCACTACATCCGTATTCAGACCATGGCGGCGGGCAAACGCTGCGGAGCAGACAATGGCCGCCGCCGCACCACAGGTGGGCGGGCAGCACTGGAAGCGGGTCAGCGGATCAAAGATCATCGGCGCGCCCATCACCTCTTCCAGTGAAAGCTGCTGACGAAATACGGCATAGGGATTGTTGGCAGCATGCTGGCGTGCCTTGACCGCGATGCGGCCAAAGGTGTCGGCACGGGCGCCAAAACGCTGCATGTATTCACGGCCGGCGCCGCCGAAAAATTGCGCCGCGCGGGGCGCCGTCTCGTCGTACCCTTGCAGCCCGGTCATCACATCCTGAAAACGGGCCACCGGGGAAGGGCGATCTTCGTAGGCGCCCTTCAACGCGCCCGGCGTCATCTGCTCGAAGCCCAGCGCCAAGGCACACTCTACCGCGCCACTTTCGACCGCCTGGCGCGCCAGGAACAACGCCGAAGAACCCGACGCACAATTGTTGTTGACGTTGAAAACCGGAATGCCGCTCAGACCGGTGCGATACACCGCCGCCTGGCCACTGGTGGAATCCCCGTACACGTAGCCCACAAACGCTTGCTGCACCTTGCCATAATCAAGACCGGCATCCGCGAGCGCCGCGCGGGTCGCCTGCTCGCCCATGATCGGATAATCATCGCTGGCGCCGGGCTTGCTGAATGGAATCATGCCAACGCCGACAACATGTACTTTCTGGTTCAAGGGAACCCCTCCTCGATGTGGGCCTGACCGCCATGGGACAGGCCGAGTAACAACATGGGTATAGAGTGAGTTCGGGAGGGGGTTTCAACAATGGCGCTTTGTTTCAAATGAATTGGCGAAAGCGGCCAGCATTTCAATAGGTTTCCACTTCACGCAAACTGCGGCTGCGGTATTCGCCCGGCGGCAAGCCGGTCCACTTCTTGAACGCACGATGAAACGTGCTGGGTTCGGAAAAGCCGACCATCGCCGCGATGTCCACCAGCGACATATCCGCGCGGCCCAGCAGTTCGATGGCCGCATCGCACCGCAGGCTGTCTTTCAGCAATTGATACGTCTGCCCTTCCGCGCGCAAGCGGCGACGCAAGGTCTGCGGCGTGACACCAAATACCGAACCGACCTCTTCGAGCGTTGGCATTTCGGTGCTCAGATGTCGACGCAACAAACGCCTGATACGTTCCGTCAGGCTCGTTTGATCACGGTACTTCACCAGCAGACTGGCCGGTGCCTGGCGCAGAAATGCGCGCAGGCTCATCAGGTTCTGCACGACCGGCAAATCCAGCCAGCGCGCCTCCAGATCAAATCCGAGTTCGCCATCCTGGTATTTGACCGGCGCCTGAAACAGCATTTTCACATACGCATCCCGCTCCTTTTCGGCGGCGGGATAATACACACGCAACAAGGGCAACCGGCGCGCCACCAGCCAGGACGACAAGCCCATGGCAAAAAACAGGAATACGCGTTCGGCATAACAGCCCATGGTGTCTGGCGGGCCTTTGTGGACGACACGCACACGCGCCACATCATTCTTGATCGACAAGCGCATCACGAAATCGCCGATCATCATGTGATAGAACGCAAAGCCCTCACGCATGGCTTCGCCGAGGTTGCCCGCTCGAATGAGATTCCGGGACATGTAGGCGAACGCACCAATGCGCACGGGCTGCGAGCAGAGCCCGAAACTTTCATCGCGCATGTTGTAGCGCATGACACGAATCAGGCGTGCGTACTGACGTTGTGAAACACGGGACAGCGGTGACGCCAGCAACGCGGGCGAGATATCGGCACGTAACAACATGGCATCGATATCCAGCCCCTGTTCCCGCGCCCCTTGCAGGATTTCAGTCACCTGATAGATCGGTATGGTGTGACGCGTGGTTCCAGACTCGATTTCAGCAGACATGGCCTTCACCCTTTTTCAGGCGGCGGTAGCGGGGCGAACCCGCGCCACCTCGATATTGCGCGCTGCCACCGGCAGACTCAATGCGCACTTGGTATTATTGACGTGCGCGCCACTGACGCAGCAACAGGTATACCGCGTACAGCAGCATCAGGGCCGTGGCAGCCAGGAAGGTGGCACTGATCGGTCGATCCAGAAACACACCGAACTCGCCGCGCGAAAGCAGCATGCTGCGCCGGAAGTGCTCTTCCAGCAGCGGCCCCAGTACGAAGCCCAGCAGCAAGGGCGCCGAGGGATAACGCAACCGATTCATCAGATAGCCCAGCACACCGAAGAACAGCGCCACATAAATATCGAAGACATTGTTTCTGGCGCTATACACACCGATGCAGATAAACACCAGAATGGCCGGGTACAGCACATGGTAGGGAATGGCGAGGATGCGCACCCACAAACCATTGAGCGGAATATTCAATACCAGCAGCAGAATATTGCCGATCCAGAAGCTCATGATCAGCCCCCAGAACATCTCCGGATACTCGGTCATGAACAGCGGGCCGGGCACGATGCCGTGGATCATCATGGCGCCCAGCAGCAAGGCCATGACCGCATCCCCGGGAATACCCAGGCTCAGGGTGGGAATAAAACCGGATTGAACAGCGGCATTATTCGCCGCTTCCGGCGCTGTGACGCCCTCAAGCTGGCCCTGCCCGAAACGTTCAGGCGTGCGCGACACTTTTTTCTCGAGCAGATAGGCCATGAAGGCCGACAGCGTCGGCCCGATGCCGGGCAGTGCGCCGATGGCTGAGCCGACCACCGAACCACGCCCCGCCGGCGCCCAGATGCGGCGCCATTCTTCCCGATTCGGAAACATGGAGCGCAAGGTGACCTTGCCCACGCGGGGGGCCGCACGCTGGCCGATATTGGAGAGAATTTCGGAAATCCCGAACAGCCCCATGGCAATGGCAATCAGGTTGACGCCATCACTGAGCCCCTGCAGGCCAAAGGTATAGCGGTATTGCCCACTGGTCACGTCGGTGCCGATGATGCCGATCAGCACCCCGAGAATCACCGCCGCCAATCCCTTGGCGGGGGACCCGCTGGAGAGCGTCGAGGCGGCAATCAGCCCCATCAGCATGACCGCAAAATATTCATAGGAACTGAAGCTCAGCGCGGCCTCGGCGATCATCGGCGCAAAGCCCATGACAATGACGATGGCAAAGGAGCTGCCAATGAACGAGGCAATCGCGGTCACAAACAGGGCGACACCCGCCTTGCCATTGCGCGCCATGGGATAGCCGTCCAGGCAGGTCACGGCATTGGTCACACTCCCCGGCAGATTCAGCAGAATCGCCGCCGTCGAGCCGCCATACTGTGATCCGTAAAAAATCCCGGCCAGCATGATCAAGGCGTAGGTGGGGTCAAGGTGATACGTCATCGGCAGTGCCAGCGAGATGGCCGCCATGGCCCCCACACCCGGCAACACACCGACGAAGGTGCCCACGGTGACACCGATAAGACAGAACAGCAGCGCTTCCGGCGTGATGGCGGTACTCAGGCCGAGGCCAAAATTCGAGAGCATTTCCATAATCGGTTATCCCCCGAACGCAGACAGCGGCATGCCGAGCGCGCGAATGAACAGCAGCACCCCCAACAGCGACATGACCAGGGCGATGACCAGCAGCGTCAACGGACGCAGCGGCGACTCCGCCATGCCGGACAACCCCACCAGCGCACCGATGGCCGGCACCATGCCGAGACGCTCCACCAGGAAAGCGAACGTCATGATGCCCAGTGAGACCATGATGACCGGCCGGAACGGGAAGGCCTCGCCTTCGGCGGGCGGGGCGAACATGACCTCCCACACCAGCACCAGCCCCATCAGGATCAGCAGCACCCCGAGAATGATCGGAAAGTAGCCAGAGCCCATGCGGCTCAGCGAACCCAGCGGGTACTCCCGGGCGAGCACGATGACGGCCACGCCCAGCAACAGCACGAAGGCGGCGCCGGTGATTTCGGGCACGTTGAGACGTTTCAGCATACGGGCGCTTCTCCTGCATAGTCTCGCCTGCACGATCTCTCTCGCGTGCAAGCCTTGTTATTCTGCAGGGATGGCCGTGCGCGGGCCTGAACCCGGCATGATCCGTAGCGCACGGACCCGGCAACACCCCTGCCGTCACTGTGCCCGGCAATGGCCCGGCAACCGATACGTCGAAGCTTGTGACTGGCGAGGCAGATCAACAATGGCCAGATGCATCAAAAAAAGATGACAGAATCTGCCACTCCCTGAATTGATCGATCACGCCAATCATTTCCAAGCTGTTTCGCCATTGGCGCCCCACCATGCCCTTCCTACACTCGCCGGGACACCAGTATTCCGGGGAAGCACTTATGACTGACCAACCGCCACTGCACGGTATCCGCGTGCTGGACCTGACTCGCCTGCTGCCGGGGCCGGTATGCAGCCTGCATCTGGCCGACCTGGGGGCCGATGTCATCAAGGTCGAGGATACCGGCGCCGGCGATTATGTGCCGCCGATTCTTCGGGCACTGATCAATCGGAACAAACGTGCCATCCGCATCAATCTGAAGCAGCCCGCCGGGTTGGACGCCTTCCTGCGCCTGGCACGCGACGCCGATGTGTTGATCGAGGGCTTCCGCCCCGGCGTGGCGGAACGTCTTGGCGTGGGCTACGAGGCACTGGCACAGATCAATCCGAAGCTGGTGTATTGCAGCATCAGCGGCTACGGCCAGACCGGGCCTTTCCGTGATGCCCCCGGCCATGATCTCAATTACTGCGGCTACGCCGGGGTGGCCGACCAGATCGGTTTTGATGCCCACTCCCCGGCCCTGTCCAACGTGCCCCTGGCCGACCTGATGGGCGGTTCCCTGACGGCCATGATGGGCATTCAGGCTGCGCTGTTTGACGCCGCCCGCAGCGGGCGCGGCCGTTATGTGGACCTGGCCATCAGCGATGGCGTGCTGGCCCACGCCGTCATGCCGCTGGCCACGCTGGGCACCCACGGCCATACCTACCCGGCGGGCGGCGACACCCTGTCCGGCGGCCTGCCCTGCTATGGTCTGTACCGCACCCGCGACAACCGCTTCATGGCCGTGGGCGCCCTGGAGCGCAAGTTCTGGGACCGCTTCTGCGACCTGATCGAGCGCCCGGACCTCAAGGCGCAACACCGCAGCCCGGACCCGGCGATCAACCGCGCGGTGCATGCCGAACTGACAACGCTGTTTGCCAGCCAGGATCAGGCCGCCTGGAACGAACGCTTCCGCGACAACGACTGCTGCGTGACGCCGGTGCTGAAGCTGGAAGAAGCCCTGCAACACGAACAGTTCCGCGCCCGCGACATGGTGCTGGAAACCGAGCACCCGACCTATGGGCCGGTCACTCAGGCGGCCTGCCCGGTACGCATGAGCCGCTTCCAGTTCACCCTGCATCGCCACGCGCCGCTGCCCGGCGAGCACACCCGCGACATACTGCGCGAAGCCGGGCTGCCCGACGCGGACATCGACGCGCTGCACAGCGCTGGCGCGGTGCGCTAACGTGGCCGCCGCCCACGACGGGATCGGCCGCGAGGAACACTGCGCCGATGCCCTGGACGCCACCCTCGCCGCCCGCGTCGCGGCCACCTTTGGCCAGCCTGCGCCCGCAGTGGGCGCTGCCCTGCCCTGGCTGTGGCACTGGGCCTTCTTCCAGACGCCGGTGCCTGCCGCCGGCATCGGCCCCGATGGCCACCCGGCACGCGGCACGTTTTTGCCGCCCGCAGAAAACCGCCATCGCATGTGGGCCGGCAGCCAGCTGCATTTTCATGCGCCCTTGCGCGTGGGCCTGCCGGCGGAGCGCCGCACGCGCATCGCCGCCATCGAAGAAAAGCAGGGCCGCAGCGGCGCACTGCTGTTCGTCACGCTGCAGCATCGCTACACGCAACACGGCACGCTGGCCATCGAGGAACAACAGGACATCGTCTACCGTGCGCCCACCGCGCCGCGCGCCGGGGAACCGGCGCCGCTGGCTGACTGCGACTGGTATGACGCCATCACGCCCGACCCGGTGTTGTTGTTCCGCTATGCCGCCGTGACCTTCAATGCCCACCGCATCCATTACGACCTGCCCTACACCACCGGCGCAGAAGGCTATCCCGGGCTGGTCGTCCAGGGCCCGTTAATGGCCACGCTGATGATGCAGGCCTTTACCCGCGCCCACCCCGGCGCCACCCCCACGCATATGCAGTTTCGCGGTGTGCGCCCGATGATCGCGCCCACCCCCTTCCGGGCCGGTGGTCGCCTGCGTGCCCCCGGCGAAGCCGACATCTTTATCGACAACGCCGACGGCCTGGCCCAGACCGGCCTGCTGCGTTTTACCGAATAGCTGCCCGACGAATAGCTGCCCAAGGAGAACCCTGATGTCCCTGTACCACGACAACGACGCGCTCGAGAGTATTCGCGAAGGCGTGCGCGGCCTGTGCGCCAATTTCGGTGATGCCTACTGGCGCGACATTGATCAGCAACACGCGTTCCCGGTGGATTTTGTCGCCGCCATGACCCAGGCGGGCTGGCTCGCCGCGATGATCCCGGAAGAATACGGCGGCTCCGGGCTGGGCCTGGCCGAGGCGTCGGTCATTCTGGAAGAAGTGAACCGTTGCGGCGGCAACTCCGGCACCATCCACGGCCAGATGTACAACATGTTCACGCTGCTGAAGCACGGCTCAGCGGCACAGAAGCAGAAGGTGCTGCCCAAACTCGCCACCGGCGAATTGCGGCTGCAATCCATGGCTGTGACCGAACCGACCACCGGCACCGACACCACGAAGATCAAGACCACAGCGGTGAAGAAAGGTGACAAGTACGTCATCAACGGCCAGAAGGTCTGGATCTCGCGCATTCAACATTCTGATCTGATGATTCTGCTGGCCCGCACCACACCGCTGGCCGAGGTGAAAAAGAAAACCGACGGCATGTCGATCTTTCTGGTGGATCTGCACCAGGCCATCGGCAACGGCATGACCGTACAGCCCATCGAGAACATGGTGCATCACGTTACCAATGAACTGTTCTTCGACAACCTGGAGATTCCCGCCGACAGCCTGATTGGCGAAGAAGGCCAGGGCTTTCGCTATATCCTTTCCGGCCTGAACGCGGAACGCACGCTGATTGCCGCCGAGTGCATCGGCGATGGCCGCTGGTTTATCGACAAGGCCAGCCGCTATGCCCGCGAGCGCGAAGTATTCGGCCGCCCCATCGGCCAGAACCAGGGCGTGCAGTTTCCGATTGCCGAAGCGCATATCGAAGTGGAGGCCGCCGACCTGATGCGCTGGCGCGCGTGCGCCGAGTATGACGCCGGTCGACCTGCCGGGGCCGAAGCCAATATGGCGAAGTACCTGGCCGCCAAGGCCTCGTGGGAAGCGGCCAACGCCTGCATGCAGACCCACGGCGGTTTCGGCTTCGCCTGCGAGTACGACGTCGAACGCAAATTCCGCGAAACCCGGCTGTATCAGGTGGCACCGATTTCCACCAACCTGATTCTGTCCTATGTGTCCGAGCATCTGCTCGACTTGCCGCGCTCGTTCTGAATCACAACGCAGGGAATTGCATGCCATGACCGCCACACAGGACCTGACCGACTTTCTTGCCCGGCTGCAGTACGACGACCTGCCAGAGGCGGTGATTGCGCGCACCGAGGAGCTGTTTCTCGATTGGCTGGCATCACTGCTGGCGGGCCGCCACGAACATCCGATCCCGCTGTTCGAGCGGTTCGCCACGCGCATGGGGCCCGCCGAGGGCTACAGCCAGCGCATCAATCACGGCAGCAACAGCTCGCCCTGGTTTGCCGCACTGGTCAACGCCGCCGCGTCCCATGTGGTGGAACAGGATGATCTGCACAACAGCTCGGTGCTGCATCCCGCCACCGTGGTATTCCCTGCCGCGCTGGCAGCAGCCCAGGATATCGCCTGCGATGGCAAGACCCTGATCCTGGCCGCCGTGGCCGGTTATGAAGCCGGTATTCGCATCGGTGAATTTCTGGGCCGCTCGCATTACCGGATTTTTCACACCACGGCCACCGTGGGCACCCTGGCCGCTGCCGTGGCGGTGGGCAAGATACTGCGCCTGGATGCCGAGGGTTTTACCCATGTGCTGGGCAGTGCCGGCACCCAGGCTGCCGGTCTGTGGGAGTTCCTGCGCGATGCCGCCGACTCGAAACAATTGCACACGGCCAAGGCCGCCGCTGACGGCCTGATGGCCGCCTACCTCACGGAAACCGGGCTGACCGGTGCACGCAATATTCTTGAAGGTGAGCAAGGGCTGGCCGCGGGCCTGTCCTCGGACGCCGATGCGCGTCATTTGAATGATCGGCTCGGCCAACGCTGGGCATTGCTGGAAACCTCGTTCAAGTTCCATGCGTCCTGCCGCCACACGCACCCGGCCGCCGATGCCCTGCTGGCGCTGATACAACGGGAAAACCTGCGCGCCGACGATATCGACCGCGTTACCGCGCGCGTGCATCAGGGCGCCATTGATGTGCTCGGCCGCGTCACCGTGCCGCAGAGCATTCACCAGGCCAAGTTTTCCATGGGCACGGTGCTCGGCCTGATCGCCGTACACGGCAAGGCCGGGCTGGAGGAGTTCCGCGACCACGCCCTCACCGATCCGCGCGTGGCCGCCTTTCGCGAGCGCGTCACCATGGTGCTGGACGAGCAGGTCAATAGCGCCTACCCGCAACGCTGGCTTGGCCGCATCCGCGTACAGACCCGCGACGGCCGCAGCCTCGATGGCGCCATCGACGAACCTCGCGGCGATCCGGGCAACACCCTGACGCGCCCCGAACTGGAAGACAAATTCCACCGACTGGTGGCCTTCTCCGGCGCCGGTACACCCACCCGGGCGCAGGCCTGGATTGATACGGTCTGGTCATTGCGCAGCCACACCGACCTGCGCAATCTGTTCTGATGGAGGACCACAGCATGTCACGCACAGCCCCTGCCCAAGCCCCCAGACCACTGGACGGCCTCACCGTCATCAGCATGGAACATGCCATTGCCGCGCCTTTCTGTACCCGGCAGCTGGCCGATCTGGGCGCCCGTGTGATCAAGGTGGAGCGGCCCGGCGTGGGCGACTTCGCGCGTCATTATGACGAGCGCGTCAACGGCCTGGCATCGCATTTCGTCTGGACGAATCGCTCCAAGGAAAGCCTGACGCTGGACCTGAAACAGGACGACGCCCGCCCCATTCTCGACAGCCTGCTGGCCGAGGCCGATGTGCTGGTGCAAAACCTGGCGCCCGGCGCTGCCGCACGGATGGGCCTGTCTTTCGATGCGCTGCATGAACGCTTCCCGCAACTGATCGTCTGCGACATTTCCGGTTACGGCGAAGGCGGTCCCTATCAGGACAAGAAAGCCTATGACCTGCTGATCCAGAGCGAAGCCGGTTTTCTGTCCGTCACCGGGGGCCCCGACGAGATGGCCAAGGCGGGCAACTCCATCGCCGACATCGCCGCCGGCATGTACGCCTACACCAGCATTCTCAGCGCGCTGCTGCTGCGCGGCCGCACCGGCAAGGGTTCCGGCATTGATGTGTCGATGCTGGAAAGCCTGGTGGAGTGGATGAACTATCCGCTCTATTACGCCTTCGACAACGCCACGCCGCCACCGCGCGCCGGGGCCGCCCACGCCACTATTTATCCCTATGGCCCCTTCGCCACCGGCGATGGCCAGCAGGTGATGCTGGGCCTGCAAAACGAACGGGAATGGGCGCTGTTTTGCGAAAAAGTGCTGGGTGATGCCGCCCTCGCCAGCGATCCCCGTTTCAGCAGCAACGCGCAACGCGTCGCCCATCGTGATCTGCTGCGCGACTTGATCCATGACACCTTCGCCACGCTCAATGCCGACCAGGTCATCGCCCGCCTCGATGACGCGCAGATCGCCAATGCCCATGTGAATGACATGCACGGCGTCTGGGCGCACCCGCAACTGCGCGCCCGCCAGCGCTGGACCACCATCGGTAGCCCGACGGGCGACATTCCTGCGCTGTTGCCGCCCGGCACCAGCAACGCCTGGACCCCGCGCATGGATGCCGTGCCGGATCTGGGCCAGCACAACGACCGCATTCTGCAGGAGTTGGGCTACGCGCCCGACCGCATCCGCGCGCTGCGCGAAAAAGGAGTGATCTGATATGCGTTCCGCATTGTTCGTACCGGCGAGCCGCCCCGAACGTATTCCGCGCGCGCTGGAAAGCGGCGCCGATGTGGTGATTGTGGATCTGGAAGATGCTGTGGCCCCGGCCGACAAGAACAGCGCGCGCCAGGCCTTCGCGGCGTTCCTGCGCACGCATCACGGCGCAAAGGTGGCGGTGCGCATCAACGGCGGCGATACCCCCTGGTTCGAGGACGACCTGGCCCTGGTGCGGCAACATGGCGGACTGCGCGCCCTGGTATTGCCCAAAACCGAATCCGCCTACCATGTGGCCGCAGCGCGCTTCCCGAGCTTGCCAGTCTGGCCGCTCATTGAAAGCGCGATCGGTCTCCGCGCGCTGGCCGAGATCGCCCGGACCGAGGGCGTGGAGCACCTGAGCTATGGCGGCCTCGATCTCGGTGTCGATCTCGGTCTGACTCCGGGTAGCCCGGCCGCCCGGCGCATTGTTGATGCCGTGCGCTATGACCTGTTGTTGCACGCCCGGGCCGCCGGGTTGCCCGCCCCGCTGGAGACCGTCTGCACAGAATTCAATGATGCGGATGTCGTGCACCAGACCGCCCGCCAGGCCCGCGATATGGGCTTTGCCGGCATGCTCTGCATCCATCCGAAACAGATTGCGCCCGCCCATGCCGGTTTCGGTCATGACCCTGCCGAGGTGGACTGGGCCCGACGCGTACTGGCCGGGGCCGCCGAACACGGCGCAGGCGCTTTCCAGCTCGACGGTCGCATGGTCGATGCCCCGGTCATCCGTCGCGCCCAACAGATCATGGCCCGTCACGGCCAGACAGAACAGGAGTCCGCATGAACAGCTTGATCACCGAGATGCCGGTCCATGCCGCCGCCGTCGATACCGTCTTCCAGTCCCTCCCCGACCGCCTGCGGCAATTGACGGCCGAGGCGCCGGACGCGCCTGCGGTGATTGACGATACCGGCCGCTGGACCCGCGCCGAACTGCAATCACGCGCCTACCGCATTGCCCATCGCCTGATCGCCTGCGGCCTGCAGCGCGGCGACACCGTGGCCGTGCTGGGCGCCAACAGCCGTGACTATGTCGCGCTGCTGGTCGGCACCCTCGCCGCGGGCGGCTGCTTCGTGCCGCTGTCCGGCATGGCCACGGGGGACAGCCTGGCGCTGATGATCGACGACTGCGACACACGTTTTGTGTTCTGCGATCCGCAGTATGCCGACACCCTGCCACCGCTGGCCGGCGTGCCCGCCGCCCACCATCTGCTGTTGCAGGGGCAGCTTGACGGCTGGCAGGCGCTGGAAGACTGGCTGGGCGACGCGCCCGACCATGCTCCCGACATCACCCTGCACGAGGATGATGCGTTCAACATCATTTACAGCTCGGGCACCACCGGGCGCCCGAAGGGCATTGTCCACGACCATCGCCTGCGCGCGCATCAACACGATCGTTTCGTGCGCATGGGCTTCGGGCCCGGTTGCGTGACCCTGCTGGCCACCCCGATCTATTCCAACACCACCATGGTGGGCCTGTTGCCCACCCTGAAAAGCGGCGGCCTGCTGATACTGATGAGCAAGTTTGACGCCACCGGTTATCTGGCGCTGGCCGAACAACACGCCGTTACCCACACCATCATGATTCCCGTGCAGTATCAGCGCCTGCTCGCCGAACCGGCGTTCGAGCACACCGATCTGTCGCATTTCCAGTTGAAGATGTCCTCCGGCGCACCACTGCGCGCACCGCTGATCAAGCAGTTGGTGGCACGCTGGCCCGGCACGCTGCTCGAACTCTATGGCATGACCGAAGGCGGCGGCAGCACGGTGCTCAACTGCAACGCCTTCCCCGACAAGTGGGACTCGGTCGGCAAGGCCGGTGAGGGCACGCAGCTGCATGTCATCGACGAACAGGGCCGCGTTCTGCCGCCGAACACCGCGGGCGAACTGGTCGGCCGGGGCAGCATCATGATGCGTGGCTACTACAAGCGCCCGGAACAGACCCAGGAGATGCTCTGGCACGATGAACAGGGCCAGGTGTTCTACCGCACGGGCGACATGGCCCGCATCGACGAAGACGGCTTTGTCTATCTGCTGGATCGGCGCAAGGACATGATCCTGTCCGGCGGTTTCAATATCTTTGCGGAAGATCTGGAAAAGGTATTGAGCAGCCACGAACAGGTGGAAGACGTGGCTGTCATCGCGGTGCCCTCCGAAGCCTGGGGCGAGACCCCACTGGGCATCGTGGTGCGCCGGCCCGGTGCCGACATTGATGCAGAGACATTGCGCCACTGGGTCAATGAGCGACTGGGCAAGACCCAGCGCCTGTCCGCGATCGAATTCCACGACAGCCTGCCCCGCAACCCCCTGGGCAAGATCATGAAACGCGAACTGCGCGCGCCCTACTGGCCACAGCAATAGGGGACACGACATGACGCAACCCACCCCCTGGGCACCGCTGTACACGCGTGATGGCGACCTGTTCCTCCCCACCTCGCTGGCCAACGGCCCCTGGCATGGCGCCGTGCTGCACGGCTCCGCCGTGGCCGGGCTGTTCGGTTTTCTGGCCGAGGCGCTGGTGGCCGAGCACCCGACCTTCATGCTCAATCGCCTGACCCTGGATTTCATGCGTCCGGTGCCCAATGCGCCGCTGCGCAGTGAATGCCTGGCCCTGCGCGATGGCGGGCGGCTGAAGCTGTGGCAAATCCGCCTGTATGCCGGCGACAGCCTGATGGCCCAGGCCCTGGCACTGGCCCAGTACCGCGACGACGTAGCCGTGCCCGATATTGCGCCCCGCGCCCCCGCACCCCTGCCCCATCACAGCACCCTCGACGAGATGCTGATGGCCGAGTGGATGCGCACCCGGCGCCCGGATGTGCCGCACAGCATTCATTCGCTCCTGGAAATCCGCCCGCTATCGCCGTGGAACCTGAGCGGCTACGGCAAGTGCTGGCTGCGCCTGCCCGCTGCCATTCTGGCCGGTACCCGTCCCTCGCCACTGGTGCATCTGGCCATGCTCGCCGACATGGGCAACGGCGCCGCACACCTGGATCTGGCCCCGGGGCTGGGCACCATCAATGCCGACATCACCCTGTCGCTGTACCGTTACCCCGAATCCGACTGGATCGGCATGCAGGCGGAGAACCTGTTCCAGCCCCACGGCACCGGCATCATTCATGCGCGGCTGTATGACGAACAGGGCGGCATCGGGCATGTGATGCAAACCGTGCAGGCGCAACGCAAAGCGAAGCGGGCGGCGCCTGCCTGACGGGCTATCACCCCACAGTCATGGCCAGAATACGGCTGATATGCGCCTGCGGCAGGCCGCTTTCCTGTTGCCATTGATTGAAAGCCTGCTGGGCGGCGCGGCGGTCGCGCTGGCTGGCCAGTGCCTTGTCCACCACGCCATTGGCAATCAGGCCGGCAAGCACGTCACCGGTGGGGTACCAGGTATCGCGCCCCACCATGCGCAGGAACGCCGGCGCGGAATTGCCGCCCAGCTGCTTGCCGCGCCGGCTCAGCTCACGCCACAGATCGGCCACCGCGTCGTCCGGCCACTGACCGATAAAGCGCCCGAAGCTGCCGTGTTCACGGGCCACGTCCGTCACCAGCTGCGCGTTGTGACGAATGGCGCGCATCTTGCCGTAATGGCGAATCAGCCGGGTGTCCTGCATGCGGGCATCCAGCATGTCGTCGGGCATCAGCACCAGTTTTTCCGGATCGAAACCGAAGAAGGCATCCTCGAAGGCGGGCCACTTGGCGTCCACCAGGCTGTGGGTCAAGCCAGCGCGAAACACCCGGCGCATCATGGCGGACAGGTAAAAGGCATCGCTTTTCTTTGCCAGTGCCGCCGGAGTGAGGATGGACGGCAGCCCCGCAGCGACGGCTTTGGGGCCGCCGTGGCGACGACAGGCCAGGCTATGGATGTCGGAAAAGGGCTTCACGCGTCGCGCTCTCCCCCATCCTCACCCTGCCCCTCTTCCGCCAGCGTCAGCGAGGCGGAATTGATGCAGTAACGCAACCCGGTGGGCGCCGGGCCATCCTCGAACACATGCCCGAGGTGGGCGTCGCAACGGGCGCAGAGCACCTCGGTACGCACCATGCCCAGGGTCATGTCGCGGATCTCTTGCACCGCCTCGCCAGCTACCGGCTGATAGAAACTGGGCCAGCCGCTGCCGGAATCGTACTTGGTCTGTGAGCTGAACAAGGGGGTACCGCAGCATACGCAAAGATAGGTGCCGGGCGTCTTGCAATCGTTGTAGCGCCCGGTAAAAGGCCGCTCGGTGCCATGCTGGCGCGTGATGCGGTAGGTTTCATCATCCAGCGCTGCCCGCCACTGGGCATCGCTTTTTGTCGCTTTATCCGTGTCTGTCACTGTGTCACTCCCGCCGGGTGTCCGGCTTCATATACAGCGAAGGAAACGCCATTGTAGAATGCTCCTTCCCTGTTCTGACCAGTCTGTTATTCATGAGTGCGGATTCTTCCCTGATTCTCAAGTCCGATAAACTGAAAGGCGTATGTTACGACATCCGCGGCCCCGTCATGCGTGAAGCCAACCGCATGGAGGAAGATGGCCATCGGATCATCAAGCTGAATATCGGCAACCCGGCGCCGTTCGGCTTTGACGCCCCGGACGAGATTCTGCAGGACGTGATCCACAATCTGGCGGATTCCACCGGCTATTGTCATTCCAAAGGGCTGTTCCCGGCGCGCAAGGCGGTGATGCACTACTGCCAGGAGAAAGGCATTGATGGCGTCACCATCGACGACATCATTCTCGGCAACGGTGTTTCCGAACTGATCGTGATGGCCATGCAGGCGCTGGTCAACAACGGCGACGAAATCCTGATTCCGGCGCCGGACTATCCCCTGTGGACTGCCGCCGTGCGGCTCTCCGGCGGCACCCCGGTGCATTATCTGTGTGATGAACAACAGGACTGGCAGCCGTCGCTGGACGATATTCGGGCCAAGATCAACCCGCGCACCCGTGCGCTGGTGATCATCAACCCGAACAATCCCACCGGCGCGAACTACAGCGAAAGCTTCCTGCAGGAACTGCTGGAGCTGGCTCGCCAGCACAACCTGATCATCTTTGCCGACGAGATCTACGACAAGATTCTCTACGATGGCGAAACCCATACGTCTATTGCGTCGATGGCCGATGATCTGCTGTTCGTCACCTTCAACGGCTTGTCAAAAAGCTACCGTGTGGCCGGTTTCCGCGCGGGCTGGATGATCATCTCCGGGGCGCGCCATCGGGCGACAGACTTTATCGAAGGGCTGGAGATGCTGGCCTCCATGCGGCTGTGCGCCAATGTGCCGGCACAGCATGCCATCCAGACCGCCCTGGGCGGTTACCAGAGCATCGACGATCTGGTGTTGCCCACCGGCAGGCTGGGCAAACAGCGCGATCTGGCGGTGGCCATGCTCAACGACATCCCCGGCGTATCCTGTGTTACGCCGCGCTCGGCGCTGTACCTGTTCCCGCGCCTGGACCCGGATATCTATCCGATAGAGGATGATGAGGCCTTTGCACTGGATCTGCTGCGCCAGGAAAAAGTGCTGGTCGTGCAGGGCACGGCGTTCAACTGGCCGAAGCCGGATCATTTCCGTATCGTGTTTCTGCCGAATATGGACGATCTCACCGAATCCATTACCCGCATCGGGCGGTATCTGGAGAAGCGCCGTAAATAGCGCCGTCAATCATGGCTGATATTCATATCGACGATTTCTGCCGCGATGCCGCGCGCATTCTGCTGCAGCTGTACAACAGCTTCCCCCGCCCCCGGGCGGTGTATGTGGAGGATATCTCCGGCCCGGACGAGCCGGACGAGGTGGGCCTGCACTCGGGACGCTATATGGCTTGCCTGGGCGCCCTGTTGTGGCTCGCCGATGAAGGCTACCTGCGCTATACCAGCCTGATCTACCAGGACGGCATTGATCAGGCGGTGCTGACCAACAAGGCGTTCGTGCTGCTCAGCGCCGCCAGCGCGGTGCGGCTGGCCCAACCGGCGCCGGACCTGCCACCCTCGGTGGCGGCGGAGCACAGCGCGCTGGTGGAACAGATCCGCGCAGCCTTGCGCCAGGGCACGTCTGACGACATCAGCACCATCATGCGGTTCTTTTTTGCGCGCCGGCCGGAGGCGGTTATCTCGCCCGCCAGCCTGAGCAACTACGCCGTAGACGCCGATGCCGTCGACGAGCATGGCTCAGCCCGGAACCTGCCGGATGCCAGCTGTCAAAGCAACGGGTAAGATCAAGGGGCAGTCATACCGGTTTCACTTGAAATCCGCACGAAAGCCCACATTATTCATAACAAATCACTGATAACGAATCGCTATGAACACTATTACGGACACTACGGAGAGCCACACACAATGATGCGAATTGGCCTGTTTCTGCTGACTAACATAGCAGTACTGCTGGTAGCCGGTATCGTCCTGAGCCTGCTGGGGATCAACTCGACCCTGGCCGCCAACGGCGTGGATCTGGACCTGCAGGCACTGCTGATCTTCAGTGCCGTGTTCGGTATTTCCGGTTCCATGGTGTCGCTGTTCATCTCCAAATGGATGGCCAAGCGCGCCGCCAAGGTCCGGGTTATCGACCAACCCCGCACCCAGACTGAACAATGGCTGATGGCGACCGTGCGCGAGCTGTCCACCAAGGCCGGCATCGGTATGCCGGAAGTGGGCATCTTCCCGGCCCAGCAAGCCAACGCGTTTGCCACCGGCTGGAACAAGAATTCAGCGCTGGTCGCCGTATCCGAGGGCATGCTGCAACGGTTTTCGCCGGAAGAAGTGAAAGCGGTGATGGCGCACGAAATCGGCCACGTCGCCAACGGTGACATGGTCACGCTGAGCCTGGTGCAGGGGGTGGTGAACACCTTCGTGATCTTCTTCTCGCGCATCATCGGGCACGTCGTGGACCGGGTCATCTTCAAGACCGAGCGCGGTTATGGCCCCGGCTATTACATCACGTCCATCGTGGCGCAGATCGTACTGGGCATTCTGGCGTCCGCCATCGTCATGTGGTTCTCCCGCTTCCGGGAATACCGCGCGGATGCCGCGGGTGCACGACTGGCCAACCGTCAGGGCATGATCAGCGCGCTGGAGCACCTGAAAGCCGAATCCGGCGTGCCAGACCAGATGCCGGAATCCATGACCGCGTTCGGGATCAACATGGGCGTGCGCACCGGCATGCGCCGCATGTTCGCCTCCCACCCGCCGCTGGACGACCGCATCGCCGCCCTGCGCGAAAACCGCCACGCCTGATCGGGTATGCGCGGGGTGCCCGCAGGGTGCCAGTAGGGTGTGCTGAGTGCAACGAAGCGCACCATTAGCCCCAGCTCACTGCCGCACCTGCGGTGTGTGCTGGCAGCTTGCGGTGCGCTTCGTTGCACTCAGCACACCCTACGCACACCCTGCGCCCCCGGACGATCTGCCCTGCACCCTTCATTTATTCGCTGGCGTCGGTGGCGACGCGGTAAAGCACTTCATCTTCATAGCCGGCGATGACCGGCAACAGACCGCACAGGTCGCGATCCAGCGCAGCGTCGCCGGTGTCCACCAGCAAGGGCCGACCGTCCAGCGAGGCCAGCTTGATGCGGGTCGCCAGGATATGCAGCCCGTCACGCCCCAGACGCCGGATCACGGCCGGGCTGAGCTGCTGATTGCCCCGCCCGAACAGGTGGCCCTGGCCGCCGATCACCGTCAAGACCGCGCGCGCCGGTGCGTCCCCCATGAACTCCAGAATCTGGTCCGCCGTCACGTCGGCCGCCAGCAGCGCCCCGTCACGCACCAGATCCACCCCCAGCAGCGTGTTTGGCAGCCCCAACTGTTCCATCAACGCAGCCACCGTCGACCCGGAGCCCATCAGGTAGGTGACGCCGGGCGCCATACGTTCCGCCAGCCAGGCGCAGGCCTCACCGACCTGCAGATCTTCCTGCTCCGGCGCGCCGCATTTCACCTGCTGCAACAGACGTGCATCCGCCGGCACTGACAAGCTGCCGTAATAGCGCGCCCGCACCTGCCCGTTGCGGAAGGCCACTTCGTCGATATCCCGCACTTCGCCTTCCATGACATTCACCAGCTCGCCCCGGGCCAGCGCCACCAGCAGGCGCCCCGCCGCTTCCGGGTTCACCGCGTAAACCGCTGAATGCATCTTGCAACCGGCCGGAATACCCAGGGCCGGCACCGCCGCGCCAACACTGTCCAGCACATCTCGCGCCGTGCCATCCCCGCCGGCGAACAGCAGCACATCAATACCCGCCGCCACCAGGGCAGCGGCCGCCGTGCGCGTATCCTCTGCGGAGGTCAGGCCTGCCCCCGGCTGCCCGATGACCTCCACCGGCAAGCCGGCCGCTTGCGCCCAATCCGCGCCCATGTCGCCGCCCCAGACCCGCAGCAGCACCGGCACCCCGGCCTCGGCCAACAGCGCCAGCGCCCGCTGCGTGCGCGGCCCGGCCTGCGGCACAGCGCCTCGGGCCAGCGCCTCGCGCATGATCTGCTCGCCGTCGCTGCCCTTGAGCGCCACAGCGCCTCCCAGCCCAGCGCAGGGATTGACCAACAAACCGATAACCAGCGGATTTTCCTGAGAATTCATACGGGCGTCATATCTCGAAACAATACTTCACTTGGAGGCGGCAAGAACGCCGCGTTAGTGTACCTGTGTTGACCGAGCACAATGATCAAACCAAGAGCCATCAGCCCGAAAGGTGCCCCATGAGCGAGAAAACCGCGAAACTGTACGCTGTAAAGCAGAAGCCGGACTTCCATGGTGCGGCGCTTATTGATGCTCAGGGACGTGAAATCCCGATCACGGAAGACATGATACAGCAGGCGTGCGAGCGCCTCGAACATGTCTGGCACTACCCGGCCCATGAGCGCGCCGCGCATCACCGCGCCGGCTGACCCTATCCGCTCAATCACCGACCTCTTTAACGAAAAAGCCCCGATGGCCTGAAGCCATCGGGGCTTTTTTCGTCCGGTTTATACGTCTGGCAAGAACGTGGCGCCCAGGGCTGTCAGCACAGAAGCCCAGCTCCCGTGCACCTCGCCCCGGATCTCTACCCCGGCCACCTCGTGACGTGCAGGAAATTCCCGGCGCAGGCGGTCGAACCCGGCACGGCCCTCATCGCCAGCCACCACCGCAGCCAACGCAGCATGCGTGTCCCGCATATCCCAACGCTGCCGCAGCAGCGCCAACATATCCGGCGCGCCGTGGATGCCGCCCTTGATCTGCATTGCCTTGATCTGCATTGACGGGGATTCGGGCAACACCGCCGCGTCAGCGGCCTGGCCCAGATGCGCGCACAGGGCCTCATACACCATCAATGAGCCTCGCGTGCGACCTTCCACACTGTAACCGGCAATATGCGGCGTTCCCCAACGCACCAGGGCAAAGAGTGCCGGGGGCACTGCGGGTTCCGTCTCCCAGACATCCAGCACCACCTCCGGGCCGTCAGCCTGCAAACGCGCCAACAGCGCCGCATTGTCGATCACCGGGCCACGGCTGCTGTTGATCAGCAACTGCCCACGTGTCAGCCGCGCCAGCCTGGTCGCATCCAGCAAGTGATGCGTGGCATCCGGGCCCGTCTTGCTCAACGGCACATGCAGCGTGACGACATCACAGGCCAGCGCCTCATCCAGCGACGCCCAGCCCCCTGCCACAGTGTCCCCCGCCGCCGCCCGGGGCGGATCGCAACAGCGCAGCTGGCAACCGGCGGCCGCCAGCAAAGCGGCCACGCGCCCTCCCGCATTGCCCACCCCGACGATGCCCACCTGCAGATCCGCCAGCGCCCGACCCTGCTCGCACGCCCAGTCCAGCACCGCCTGCAACACATACTCCGCCACCGCCATGGCATTGCAGCCCGGCGCATGGGCAAAGTGGATGTCGTGACGGGCCAGCCAGGCCTGATCCACATGATCGGTGCCGATGGTGGCGGAGCCGACAAAACGCACCGGCGTATCTGCCAGCAAGGCTTCATCCACGCGGGTCACCGAACGCACCAGCAAAACCTGCGCATCGCGCAGATCCGCCTGTGTCAGCCCGCGCCCCGCACGGGGAGTGACCTCACCCAGCGCCGAGAACAGCGTCAGGGCGGGCATGTTTTCGTCGGCAATGATCTTCATGGTGTGACGTCATCCTGGCGTTCACTATCAATGGGTTTCCGCCACACCATTGTACGCCGCGCCGATCACCTCTGCGCCAGCGCCTTACGGGGTCGGGGTAAAGCCATGCACTTCAATCTCGTAGACACGGACATCCCCGGCCGAAACCGAGGCACCATTCTGCAGCTCGATGCTGATGTCGCCCGCTGGCCGCCGCTCGCGAGCCACTCTGCACCAGTGTCGATCACTGGAAAAAACGGCGCTGGCACAATAGGTAGACACCTCATTGTGGCGGAACAGATAGTAGAACTGATCATTCCCGGCCTCTTCAACGCTCGCATCCAGCAAGGAAAATGGACGGGGAATCGATGCGCCCGCATTGGAGTGCACGACCACCTCGGTAATCTGGTAATCCTGATCCAGCGCGACGCCCAGCCATTGCCCTACAGCAGAGCCACTCCAGTAGTTACCTGTCGTACTGCCATTGTTGATATAACCCGCATCGCCCTGGTTAACAGCGGCATAGGTGCTGCCTCCATACGCAGCAAGTGAAACCGGATTGTCGTAATAGACGGTCATGGACAGCGATGTGGTTTCAAGCCCCTTGTGGGAGATGAACCAGGTGCCTGCAGACGGGTTCTCCACCTCACACGTAATGTTGGCGCCATCCATCACCGTATCGCATTCCACCATTGGCCCATTCAGAAGCGCGTCGCTCCCCTTCATGGTTTTCAACATGATCATGCGCGTGCTACCGGAACTCCCACTCCGGTTCGCCACCACTTTCAGGCGTGCGTAACCCGCCGGCACCTCAATCCTGGCATGGCGCCACTCCCCCTCGGGCACGCTGCCAGAAGCGCTTTGCAATGACTGCAACGTCACCACATCATTTGCCGGCCCGGGCGAGCCGCTGCTACCACCGCCGCCGCAAGCCGCCAACACCACAACCCCCAAACATGACACAACCAAAGCAGGCATCTTCACCCGAACATCCTCCGTATTGATGAATAAAACATTCCCGAAATCTGACCTTATCTACTCTTGCTTTCGCACCACGCGTAGCGCGCACAACCGCGCACACAACAGAGCACTCCAGTAAGAGCAATCCAGCGACTGCTACAACGGTGGCAAGAGGTCAGAAGACCATTGCAGGTGAGGGTATAACGGCAAAGGATGGATGCGATGGCCCACACGACCCGGCAGCCATAGACGACGCCATGGGCGCCTATAAAGAGTGTTACACACGCATCCTTGCCTGTTCCCGAATCCTGAAAGATCCGCCTCCATTTTCTTTCGGCGCGCATTGTAAAGCAGATCGGGGCAAAAAGCGTAACTGTTATCACAATGACCGCCTTGAGGCTTCCCGCTCCCCGCCCCACCGTTACACCAACAAGGTCGCCGAGGCAGCAGCGCGAGACCGTCGGCCATGCTGCCCGGGGCTGGGAACCCGAGCGGCCGGCCAGCACCCGGTCGGCCTGTTTTCGTAATCGGCCACAGGACTCAGGCATTCGGCCTACAGTAGCAATCGTGTCGATATCATACCGACAACGGTCGCGAAAAAGCAGAAAGTGACCCACCTCACACTCGCTCTGCCCAACGTCTGGCAAAATCCAGACTTGATTTAGTCCTTTCTTCTCAGTTACAAATGCTCACATAAGCCGACGCCGTGACGGCGCGAAGGGTCAATAACAATAAACAGCATTACCACAGCCTCAGGCCATATCAATGAAAATGCGTACCGGTCTCATGGCCCTCAAGGCCATGTTAGTGCTTTTCTCCGTTCATTCTCCCGTTGCCACCGCAAATGGCGCTGCCGCGCTGGGGGCAGAGCCGCTGTCCCAGCGCATTGAAACCTTGCGCCGTGAGGTGCTGGATCTCAATCGCGACCTGTCCCTGCTCGAAGAGGAGCTGCTCTACCCCAGCTCCCAGGCCGCCCTGTTCCTGTCCGTGGATGTGGGCACCCCCATCCGTCTGGTGGACATCAACCTGACCCTCAATGGTCAGCATGTGGGCTACCACTTCTACTCCGATCAGGAATTCGACGCGCTGACCAAGGGTGGGATCCAGCGCCTGTACACCGGCAATCTGCGCAGCGGGCGCAACCAGCTCGAGGCGGTTATCACCGGCTATGACCCGCGCGGCAAGGATTACCAGCGCAGCACCTCCTATACCTTCGAAAAAGGACCAGGCCGGAAATGGATTGAACTGCGCGTCGTCGATGACCTCGACGCCATGCAGCATCGGTTCGAATTCCACGAATGGGATCAGTGATGCGCGCCGGTACCGGAACCCGACAACTGACAGCCGGCGTACTGTCTGCCGCCCTTGCAGTGTCCGCCCTTGCAGGGTCCGCCTTTGCCAGTTCGCCCACGCGGCTGGTGCTGTTCGATGATCTGCCCACCGGCCCGCAGGCGATGAGCGAGGAACAGCAGCGTTATCTGGTGTTCGGCGAGGCCATTTTCGACTATTACAGCGATCGCCAGTTCAGCACCCTGTCCGGGCTGCGGGTCAATCAGACGCGCGGGCTGTTCAACGGTGATACCGGCTATGCCGAGTTGCTGATGGGCGAGTTGTACGTCAGTTACGGCCTGCCGGCAGAAGCCGAACAGATTTTTGACCGGCTGCTGGCGCGCGACATGCTGGCACAGACGCGCGCCGAAACCTGGCTGCACAAGGCGTCTCTGCACTATCGTCAGGGCGAACACGGGACGGCCCGGCGCGTTCTTGAGGGCAAGTCGGTTCAGGCGCTGCCTGAGGCGCTTGCGGTACGCGGCCAACTGATGCTGGCCAACATCCTGATTGCCCAGGGAGACTTTGCCGGCGCGACACGACAGCTGGAACAGGTGGCCCTGACCAGCGTGTCCGGTGCCTACGCACGCTATAACGTTGCCGTAGCACGTCTGCGCAGCGGCGACCTGCGCAACGGCCTGCGCGCCCTGGATGACGTCATACAACTGCCACCGGACAGTGAAGAAATACGCGCACTACGTGATCGCGCCGCACTGACCAAAGGGTTGAGCCAACTGCGCGCAGGCAACTTCAGTGGTGCCCGGGATGCACTGATCCAGGTGCGGGCCGACGGCCCCTTTTCCAACGAGGCCCTGATGGTCCTGGGCCTGGTCAACTTCGAACGTGGCGCGCCCCGCGCCGCCCTGCCCTTGTGGATGGAGCTGATGACGCGCCATCCGGCGCACGAGTCTGTTCAGGAAGCCATGCTGCTGGCCCCGCGTGCGTTCGAAGAACTGGGCGCCGAACCGCAGGCGCTGGCCGGGTATCAGCAGGCGGCACGGAATTACCGTGCGGCACTGCATGAGGTAGAGCGCGCCATTCGCAATGTGGATAACGCCGAATGGCTGCCACAACTGGCGGACAATGGCGGGCAACGGCGTGACGTGGACCCGATGGCGCGCCTGGCGCGCTTCGACGCGGCGCAGGGGGAAGAAATGCCCTACCTGTACGCCCTGTTCGCGAGTCACGGCTTTTCCGAACGACATCATCAATATCAGCAGATCACGCGCCTGCGTGAGCTGTTGCAGCGCCGACAGCGCGAGTTGCCCGCCTTGCAGGACACACTGGCCCAGCGCCAGCGCCAGCATGCCCGGGTACTCCCGAGCGCCCGCGCACGCCTGGAAGCCATGCAACAACAGCAAACCCGGCTCAGCGAAGAGGCCGAAATGCTCAACAGCGCGATGTCCGCGCAACTGGATATCCGTTATGCCCATGACATGGCCGACCTGCCGCAATCCATCATGTGGCAACGGCTGCAAGCACTGAATTCACAACCGGGCCTGTCACCACAACAACGCCGTCGCCTGGCGCGTCTGCGTGGCCTGCTGCTGTGGGATATCGCCCACGGTGCAGAGCAACGCCGTATTGAACTCGAAAAAACGGCGCGGGCGTTACGCGATGAGGCTCGCATCCAGGCGCTGCGTGCCGCCGCACTCGAGCAGCTGCTCAACGACGCTGAAGCGGCCGGCAAAACGCAGTTGGCCACCCGGTTGCAAGCACGAGAAGCTGACATTGCCAACTTGATCAACGACGCCGACGACGCATTGGCCGAACTTGGTCAGCAATTAAAAAATGAAGCCCTGCGCGTGCTGGCCGAACGGCGCGCTCGCCTGGGCGAGCAGCTCGGCGAGGCACATCTGGCCATCGCGCGCCTGCAGGATGCCGCCTACTCAGGTACACGACCTGGCACTACCACCCGAGGAGATCAACGATGAGCGTGCCAGGCTTCCGCCGCCAGACGCTGGCCGCGATGGTCATGCTGCTCACGGCTGGCTGCGCCAGCCAGCAGACTGCCGAACCGGTGCGTTACGGCGGCACCACGCTGGCCGATCTGGAGCAGATGGATATCGCAGTGGCGCCGGAAGCGCTGGAACGTGCTACACCGCAGCAGGCGCTGGAGAGTTATCGCCGCGCCGTAGAGCTGTTCCAGGACCCGGCGCAGCGCGTGGCACCATTGCAGCGCATGGCGGATCTGGCCGTGTCGGCGGCAGAAGACCAGCAGTTCCGCACCGAAGATCTGAGGGAGCAGCCGCAAGTCGACACACTTGCTGGCGCCGACCGCAGCGTTGATGCCGATATCGATGCCATGCTGTATGACAACTTCATGCGCAGCGCACAGGACACGCATGATCCCGAGGAGAAGTTCGCGCTACTCGGCCTGGCCAGCAACGTGGCGGCTGATCTGGAGGGCGGCAAGCTGAATGCCAATCTCAGCACCGCCATCATGCTCTATCACAGCCTGCTGGAAACCTCACAGGACCCGGACCAACTGGCCCATACCTGGTACAGCCTGGCCAAAGTCCATGAGCTGGCCGGTGATCTGGACAGCTCGCTGGTAGCGCTGGAAAACCTGGTTGAGCGATATCCGGACAGCGAGTACGTGGTCGAAGCGGAATTCCGCCGTGGTGAGCTGCTCTTCATGAACAGCGAGTACGACACAGCCGCCAGCGCGTATGCCACCGTGATCGCCGCGCAGCCCCGTAGCGAGTTCTACGAACAGGCGCGTTACAAGCGTGGCTGGAGCGAATACCTGATGGGTGATTTCCAGCGTGCCCTCGCTGATTTCTTCCGTCTGATTGATCACTTGCATGCGCACCCGGCCATGGCCAGCGACACCTCCATGCAGGCCAAGCTGATGCAGGATACGCGGCGTGCTGTCAGCCTCACCTTCATCAATCTTGATGGTGCAGAATCCGTGCGCAACTGGTTTGCGCGCACCGGCCACAGAAACTACGAGGCGGATATCTACGAGAGCCTCGGCGAGGTCTACCTGCAGCAGGAACGCTATCGCGATGCGGCAGATACCTTCGATACGTTTGTCCGTGTCTATCCGGCGGACCATCGCGCACCGGCCTTCTCTACCCGAGAAATCCAGGCCTATCAGCGTGGTGGCTTTCCGTCGCTGGTGCTACCGGCCAAGGAACAGTTTGTTGAACGTTACGGCGTCAGCAGCGAGTTCTGGCTGGCTCAGCCAGATATCCGCGCCCAGTATCTGGACCAGCTGAAAGGCCACATTCTTGATCTGGCCCGGCACTATCATGCCGTAGCCCAATCCGGTACCAACGCCACTGACTATGCGCTGGCAGCAAGATGGTACCGCGAGTATCTGGACACGCCGCCGCCGGGTGAAGCACAAGCAGACATCAATCACCGCTATGCCGAAGTGCTGTTCGCCAGCGAGGCATTCGAGCAGGCCATTACCGAATTCGAACGTACCGCCTACAGCTATCCGGAATACGCCGACGCTGGCGACGCCGGTTACTTTGCGCTGGTGGCTTATCAAGCAGAGCAGGAACGCCTGAAGGCGGCATCTGATGCCAGCACCGAGGCCCAGGCCGCACAGGATGATCTGCGACAACGCAAGATTCGCAGCGGCCTGCTGTTCGCCAGCACCTTCGCCACCCATGAACGGGTGCCGCAAGTGCTGTACAGCCTGACGGAAGATCAGCTCGCCAGCGGCGATACCCGGGGCGCCGTGCGCACTGCCGGCATTCTGGTGAATCGCCAGCCGCAACCCGATGACGCCATGCTGCGTTATGGCTGGGCCACCATTGCCAATGGGGAATTCGATCTGGGGCGCCATGATGTGGCCGAGTATGCCTACAGCACCCTGCTGGCCCTGCCCGGCTTGAGCGACGCCGAACAAGGCCGCTATCGCGAGCAGCTCGCTGCCAGCGTTTACCGGCAGGCCGAAACACTGCGTGATGAACAGGGTGACACGCTCGCTGCCGCCGCCATGTTCATGCGGGTCGGCCAGGTCTATCCGCAAGCCAGCATCAGAAAGAATGCAGAATTTGACGCCGCCACCCTGTATATCGCGGAAGCCGACCACACCTCCGCCATCAAGGTGCTGGAAGATTTCCGTCGGCGCTATCCGGATGATGTCCTGACCGAAACGGTGCCAGACAAGCTCGCCGTCGCCTATGAGGCCACCGGCAACTTCGCCGCCGCTGCTCTGGAGCTGGAACGTATCGCTGATGCCAGCGAGGAAAGCGATCCGGAATTGTCACGCCAGGCCCTCTGGCAAGCCGCAGCAATGCAGGATCAGGCGATCGAGGCAACAGGCAGCCGCGAACATACCGAGGGCGCCATTCGGCTGTATCGCAAGTACGTGTGGGCCTGGCCGGAACCCGTCGCCGTGCGCGCCGAAGGTCAGTATCGCCTGGCCTCGCTTTATACCGCGCAGCAGGACAATGAACGCCGTGACTTCTGGTTGCAGAAACTGGTGGAAACACTCGCCGATGCCGGTGACGACGCCAGTGACCGTGTTGCTTGGCTCGGTGCCTGGGCTGGCTTCACCCTCGCAGAAGAGAAGTTTCAGGCGTTCAGCAGCATCCGCCTGACACAGCCCCTGCGCCGCAGCCTGACGCAGAAAACAGACGCCATGCGCGAGGCCCTGCAACGCTATGAAAATGTGGCAGCCATCGGTGTTGCCGAATATGCCACCGCAGCGCAATTCCAGATTGGCGAAATGTACCGCGTGCTCGCCAGCGACATCATGGACAGCGAACGCCCCCGCGGCCTGGATGAACTGGAACTGGAAATGTATGAGCTGCTGCTGGAAGAGCAGGCCCTGCCCTACGAAGACCAGGCCATTGATCTGTACATGGCCAACACCGACATGGTCGCTGACGACATTTATGACGACTGGGTAAAACGCAGTTTCAGTGCATTGGGCGAGTTGCTGCCCGGTCGCTATGCCAAATATGAACAGGTGGAGCCCTATGTCGACATCATCTATTGAGTTGCAGCGGCACCGGGCACTGTTGATGCCGGTACTGTTAATGCCAGTACTGGCGCTGACCCTGCTCAGTGGCTGCGCCAGCCATCCGGAACATGGCCTGGAAGGCAGCGGCCAGCCCGGCGAATCACGCCATGCTGCCCAGCGTGTCGGCATTGCCGCTGCTGACAGTGATGCCGAACATATCCCGCCGGTGCCCCATGATCCGGCCGTTCGCCCCATGGCGGCGGCCGCCACGGAAGAATACTTTCGCGGGCTGCAGTATCTGCGCAATGATGACCTGCCCCGCGCACTGGTGGTGTTCCAGTCGCTCACAGCACGCTACCCGGCCTTGTCGGGGCCGTGGGTCAATGTCGGCCTGATCGCCTTGCGCCAGCAAAACTGGCAAGACGCCGAGGCTGCATTGCGCCAGGCGCTGGACGTCAATGCACAAAACCCCTACGCACACAACGCCCTGGGTATCGCCTTGCGCGAACAAGGACGCTTCGCTGAGGCGGCGGACCACTATCAACACGCTGTGACGCTTGATCCGTTGTACGCGCGGGCCCATTTCAATCTCGGCGTGCTGGCCGAACTGTATCTGCAGGACATACCGCAAGCCCTGGCGCACTTCCAGGCGTATCAGGCGCTGCAACGGCAACCCGACAGCACGGTGGCCAACTGGATTACAGATCTTGAACGGCGACAACCTGACGTTACCGAGGAGACATTGTGATGCGGCATTTCAGTACTCTCGGTATCCTGCTCGGCACCCTGGCAACGTTACTTTTCGGCAATCTCGTCTTTGCCGAAGAGCGTGACACAGGCAGCAGCAACCGCGCCGGCGTCGGCACTAATATCATCGGCAGCCAGGAAGCACCTACGGTGTTGAATGTGGTGCCCTGGAAAGAGCGCGAAGTAAAACTGGAACGCAAAGATCCCACGTCATCATTGCTTGATCGTGTACTTGAACCGCTTGATCAGGACGTGTTGCTGCGGGAGATCGAATACCACCAGCGACTCAATGCGTCGTCCGGACAATAACGTTTAAACCGTAACGCCTGCATATCAGGCATATCTCAGGAGACAGGCATGCCCACATCCACACTCGACGCCGCCACCTCACCGGCTGCAGATCCGGGCCTGGTCGCTACCATCATCGGATTCATCCAGAATGGTGGTCCGTTCATGTATCCCATTCTTGTTGTACTGGCCGTCGGTCTCGGCATCGTGCTGGAGCGGATCATCTATCTGCAGAGCATCAAGAGCCGTAACCAGAAAACCTGGAAAGAAGTGTTTCCACTGCTCTCCAAGGCACAGTTCCGCCAGGCTATGGAAGCGGTGCAAAACAAGGAAACCGGTCTGGCACGCGTCATCGGCTATGGCCTGGATCGCGCCCGCACATCACGCCGCCACGAAGACGTGGAGCTGGCGATGGAAGAGGGCCTGATGGAAGTGCTGCCACGTCTGGAAACCCGCACCGGTTACGTCGGCACGCTGGCCAACATCGCCACCCTGCTCGGCCTGCTCGGGACCATTCTGGGTCTTATCGCAGCGTTTACTGCGGTAGCCAGTGCTGACCCGGCACAAAAAGCGGATCTGCTTTCTGCCTCTATTTCTGTGGCCATGAACACCACGGCATTTGGTCTGATGGTGGCGATTCCGTTGCTGCTCGCCCATGCGTTCATCAACTCGATGACCAACAAGATTGTCGACAGCATGGAAATGGCCTCGGTGAAATTCATCAATGTCTATCGCCATGCCATGACCCAGCAGGAACAGCGTAAAGCTGAAGCCGAATAAGCCAGGAGCCCGGTATGCGCTTTCGCAGACGAGAACGTGATACCGAGGTGGAACTGAACATCACTGCCTTTCTGAACCTGATGGTAGTGCTTATTCCGTTCCTGCTGCTCAATGCAGTATTCGCCCAGGTCGCCATCCTGCAGCTGAACCTGCCGTCGGATGACGCCGCGCCCTCGGAATCAGAAAACCAACGCGCCATCGTGCTGGAAGTCATGATCTATCAGGACCGCTATGAGGTGATTGACCGCCAGAGCGGGCCATTGAAGATCCTGCCCAATACGGAGAATGGCGAGCACGACCGTAGTGGCCTGCATGAGTATTTGCTGGAAGTAAAAGGCCGCTTCCCGGACGTCAACGACATTACCCTGCTGTGCGAGGATGACACGCCCTATGAGTTGCTGATCCAGACCATGGACACCGTGCGCCTGCGCGAGGTGGAACTGAACGGGCAACGTATTCGCCGTGAGCTGTTCCCGGATATCGGTATCGGTTCGGCGCCGCCGGATACGCAACGTGCTGACAGTGCGGGAGGTACGTCATGAGACAGCGATCCCCCCGCGCCAAGCGCAAAGGCCGTCACTACAGCAGACGCAAGAAAGTCATGCCGCTGAACCTGACGGCGTTGATGGATATCTTCACCATTCTGGTGTTCTTCCTGCTGGTCAATCAGACCAATACCCAGCAGCTGCCAGACAACCCGGATATCACGCTGCCGGCATCCATTGCCCAGGAAGTGCCCAATGAAGTGCTGACGGTACAGATCAGTGCCAGGGACATTCTGGTGCAGGAACGGCCCGTAGTGTCTGTCAGCGAAGCGTTGTCCGGCGACGACCGCGTGATTCCCGCTCTGGTGGAGGTGCTCAATACCTATTCCGAGCGAGCGCGACGTCTGGGCAGCAACGACGAAGATCGGGAGTTGATGATCCTGGGCGACCGGCATGCTCATTTCGCCGTCATTCAACGCATCATGTACAGCGCCAGCCAGACTGACTACAACAAGGTCTCCTTCGCAGTGCTGCGCATCAGCGGGGAGGACGAATGATGGCAAAAGCATCACGCAAGTCCGTCCTCCTCTCTGATGGCATGCTGCCCTGGGACCCGCTCCCCGGAGAACGCCGCCGCCAGTACGGTATTCTGGCGGTGCTGTTGTTACTGCTCATCCCGCTGGTCTACATCATCGAAACCACGGACGTGCCGAAACGCGATACCAGCGCCGATGAAATTCCGGAACGGTTGGCGCGACTGGTGATTGAGCAGAAGCAGCAACCCGAGCCCCCCAAGCCGCCAGAGCCCGAACCGGAACCGGAGGCACCCAAGGAGGAAGAGCCAAAACCTGAACCGGAGACACCGCCACCGGAACGCACTCCCGAACGGGTTGAGCAGGCCCGCGAACGTGCGCGCCAGGAAGTTCAGGTGTTCGAGGATTCTCTGGCCGGGCTACGGGATCTGGCCCCGCCGGTATCCTCGGCGCGCGAACTGCGCCGGGGCGGGGATCAGACCACCGAGGTCCAGCGTGACCTGCTCACCAGCCGTGCAGGGCGCAGCTCCGGCGGTATCAGCACCGGCAGTGTGTCCAGTGGTGGTGGCGGCGGTGGCCTGGAAGGCGGCCAGATGGCGCAGGTGGAAAGCGAGATTGCCGCCAGCGCCCAGGCAGCGGCGACCGTAGAACAGCGGCCCGATGGCACAGGCCGCCGGACCACCGAGCAGCTACGCCGTACTTTCGACCGCTACGGTGGCCGCATCAACAGCGTCTACCAGCGGGCATTGCGCGGCAATCCCACCCTGGAAGGCACCGTGGTGCTGGCACTGGAAATCGCGCCGGACGGCAGCGTTACCAACGTGTCCATCCGTTCTTCGGAGTTGAACGATGACGAGTTGGAACGGCGCATCCTGATGGTGGTCCGCAGCATGGACTTTGGCGCGCTGCCCGTCTCTGTCTGGAAGGGGGATTACCCGATCAACTTCTTCCCGGGCTGACGCTGACCGGGCAGATCAGCGCCCGGTTTCGACACGGCTGTCTGCGGGAAATGCCATGGCACCGGCATTTTCCCGCACGGCAGTCCCCTGCTCTGTTGGCCTGCTCATTCGCCCGCCCATTCACCTGCCCAATGTATAGTGCGCACGTAACACCCTCACCCAGCGCGCCCAACGCTGCTCACGCGCCTGTGCGCGAAACACTTCGGCCTGCGATGCTACGGCCCGGGCAAATGCGTCATTGCGGCTGGCCGCCTCACCCAACACACCCGACAGACCCTCAAGGTTATCCAGCGACACGCTGAAGGGATGCCCACAGGCCTCGCAGAACAGCAACTCCAGCGCCTGCGGCCTGACCTCAACCTGCTCGAATGCCTGCTGCTGCACCGCGTCACGGCCGTCCGGTGCGTACCAGTACCCGTAATCCGGCAACTGCCGACGCTTTTCGCCCGCCACGCACCAGTGCGCCACTTCATGCAAGGCGCTGCGAAAATAATCCCGGGTATAAACAATGCGGTGCGGCGCACCGGGCTGATACAGCGGCTCTTCAGCGCCCCCGCACAACACGGTGTTGTAGTGTGCAGCAAACGTCTGCGCAAACAGGGCTTCCAGATCCTGCGCACGATGCACCGGCTCGACAGGCTGATCCGCCTCGCCAGCGTTGGTGTAATGGGTTAGATTAGCCACCCTCATGAGAGACCCTTCCCGTGCCTGTGTCCTGGTTACCTGTTTCCGCTGAACGCCGTACCGAGTTGACGTTGCTGTTGCGTCTGGCGCTGCCCATCCTGGGCGGCCAGCTGGCGCAGACCGCCAACGGCTTTGTCGATACCGTCATGGCCGGCCGCGTCAGCGCCACCGATCTGGCGGCCGTCGCGGTGGGCGCCAGCATCTGGGTGCCGGTCTACCTGTTCATGGCCGGCGTGCTGATGAGCACGACCCCCATTCTGTCCCGCCATCTCGGTGGCGCAGCTTACCATCGTATCAACCCGCTGACACAGCAAGCCCTCTGGCTGGCGCTGGGCCTCGGCATGGTGGGCTTTGCGGTATTGCGCAGCATGGCCCCGGTGCTGGACTGGATGGACGTGGACGAGAGCATGCGGCCCATGGTGCTCGGCTATCTCAGCGCGCTGAGCTGGGGCATGCCCGCCGTCGCCCTGTTTCTGGCGTTGCGCAGTTATACCGAGGCCATGAGCCATACCCGGCCGGTGCTGTGGATCAGCGTGATCGGGCTGGTCATCAACGTGCCCGCCAATTACGTGCTGATCTACGGCAAGCTGGGCTTCCCTGCCCTCGGCGGCGTTGGCTGCGGCTGGGCCACGTCACTGGTGATGTGGAGCATGGCCCTGATGATGGCCGGCTATGTGGCCAGCCACCAGACGTACCAGCGCGCACGACTCAACTTCCGCCAGCTATCACTGGAGCCTCGCACCCTGAGCTACATGCTGCGACTGGGCTTGCCGGTGGGGCTGACCATTTTTTTCGAGGTCAGTATCTTCGCCGTGATCGCGCTGCTGATCAGCAGCCTCGGGCCGGTGGTGGTGGCCAGCCACCAGATTGCACTGAACTTCGCCTCACTGTTGTTCATGGTGCCGTTAAGCATGGCCATCGCCGTGACCGTACGCATCGGCCATGAGCGTGGCCGCAAGGATCACGCTGCCGTGGTCAGAGCCACCGGCACGGCACTGTGGCTGACCATGCTCTGCGGCCTGACTGCGGCACTGCTGCTGTTGCTGCTGCGACACCAGGTGCCGGCGATTTATACCGATAACGAGCAGGTACGTCAGTTGGCAGCCGGATTGCTGCTGTTTGCCGCGCTGTATCAGTTGTCGGATGCCTTCCAGGTCACGGCCAATGGCGCCCTGCGCGGCTTCGAGGACACTACCGTGCCGATGTTCTATACCCTGCTGGCCTACTGGGGTGTCGGATTGCCGCTGGGGTTCGTGCTGGGCCGCACCGATCTGCTGGTGCCCGCCATGGGCCCGGCCGGGTTCTGGATCGGCCTGCTGGCGGGCCTGACCTGCGCGGCAGTGCTGTTGGGGATGCGGCTGCAGAACCGACTACTGCGCAACAGCGCTCCGGGCAGCGGCAGCGGCGGCTAGCACTTGCGGCGCTCGTCGCAAGCAGCTAACGTAAAGTCAGGCTATACGACAAGTCAGCTTTTACGACGCGTCAGGCTGTGCGAACAAACTGGTGAACCGCACTGCAAGGAGGGCGACATGCCCAACATGCACCACCAGCCTCCCCACAGCGGCGAGCACGGCGGCAAAGCCGGTGACAACAAGGTTGTCTCGCTATGCCACCACCGCAACCAGCGCCGCGCCCGGCACGATGATACGGGCCTGTCTCCGCCCGCACACATTGTGCGTCTGTCGCCGGAATACGACGGCATAGAGCTGCTTTACGCCAACGATCGCCACCCGGACAAACTCTTCTCATTGAAAGTGCTCGCCTGGGCCATGCTTGATGACGACAGCATCACCGCCCTGGTGCCCTGGCTGAAACGCGTTGTGGCCGCAGAACAGCTGGAGGACCCGCTCAATGGCCGCTGGATGGGTTATCGCCTGCCGGGCAGCGACTATCTGTTCACCGATATCCCCGATCACAAGGTGCAGGAACTCAATGCTGCTGTAGACTTTTTCGGTCACGGCGCGAGTGGTCAGCAAATTCCCGACACCATCGGCACCCATGCCGTGTTTTCCAGCGACGGCTTTCACACGATCCGGCTGGTGGAAGTGGTCAGCTGGCAGCTCACCACCCGCGGCGAAGTCCACGCGCTGGTCGCCGATGAGACAGAAATCACCCGCACGCCGGTGCTCCCTGGTGACCCCTGCCTGTCTGATGCCCAGACCCATGCGGACTTCTGTTACTTCTTCCAGCACGGCATTGCCAACCGCATCAAGGACCAGGACCCCGAGGCGCTGGCGGCCATTGCCACCCTGGCAGAGTAGCCACAGCCCGCCGTGATAGCGGTTTGCTATCACAGGAATCAGGGAATACCACTTCTGACGCAGCGCCGTGGCCCGTAATCTGGCAACATCAGACGTCGCAACACCTCTCTTTGATCCGGCGCTCACCGCCAATATGGAATGCCCGCAGCGAACAACGGAATCGCGCGCGGGTATTTTTTTGTCTGGTCGTTGGCTACTTCTTGCGAATCCAGAAGCGAAACTGCGCCCCCTCCACACGCTGGTGCGCCAGCGTGTGGCCGAGAAACTGGCAGAAACGTGGAATGTCACGGGTGGTGGACGGGTCGGTGGCCAGCACCTCCAGCACCTCGCCGGAAGCCATGTCGCGCACCCGGTTGTGCAGCAGCATCACCGGCTCAGGGCATACCAGACCACTGGCATCCAGATGATGCTGGGCCGTTGGCGCCTGTTCTGTGGAGGGTTCAGTCATGGTGTAACTCATTCAACGTGTGGCTCATTCAGCGTGTGACTTATTCAACTTGCATGTCAGCCTGCAGGCCTGATCAGCGACGCGCTTGCTGGCTGCGCCACCATAACGGGATGGCCATTATAGCCGCCAGGCACAGCAGTGCCGAGAACAGAAAATGGCCGCTGAAGCCCAGCCACTCGGCACTGAAGCCGCTGGCCAGCGCAAACAGCCCCACCGCCATCAACTGCATGGAGGCCTGCAGGGTGTAATCCGCCCCCTCATGCCAGGCCCGGCACTGATCCATCATCACGGTGAACAGCGCGACCGTCGCCATGGCATCGGCACACTGCTCCGCCATGGCCAGTGCCCAGATTTGCCCTGTCGACGCCTCGCCGGCCGCCAGCCAGGCCCAGCCGGCAAAGGCGAGCGCGTGCAACAGGCCAAATACCGTCAACGCCACCGGGCGCGCCAGCCGCATCATCAGCAGGCCACCCACCACGGCGGCCAGCAGCCCTGCCACAGAGACGGAAAGATCCAGGACGCCGATCTGCGGCAGGGTCCAGCCACTGTCCACCAGAAACGGCTTGAGCATGCGCGACCCGAAACTGTCGCCAACCTTGTAGCCCAGCAACAACAGCAACCACCAGAGCATGCCCGGCCGCCCCCAGAAACGGGTGATTTCCCGGCGCCAGGCGCGAAAATCCAGCCGCTGACGGCTGGCCGGATCTTGCTGCGTCGCGGGCTCCGGAAAACGCGATACCGGCCACAGCATCAGCAGCAACAGCAACGCCACCAGCAGAAACGTGGTGGTCCAGCCCAGCAGGCCCACCCAGATCAACAGGGCGCCGCCTCCGAGCATCATGCCGAGCTTGTAGCCCGCCACCTGAATGCTGTTGCCTGGCCCGCGCAGGCGCGCCGTCAGCAACCGCACGGCAAGGCCATCCGCCGCAATATCCTGGGTCGCGCAGCACAGATTCAGCAGCCCCAGCAGGCCGATCAGGATAAACAGATGGGTGCTGAACAGCGTCGCCGGATCAATCAGAGCCACACCCAGCACCACCATCGCGGCAGCCGCCTGACAGCCGATGATCCAGCGCTTGCGGTGATTCGGTTGCCCGGCGCCGACCCGGTCGACCCAGGGCGCCCAGATAAACTTCAATGCCCAGGGCAAGGCCGCCAGGCTCAGCAGCCCGATATGCGGCAGCGACATGCCCGCGTCGCGGGCCAGCGCTGGCAGCGCCTTGGCCATCAGCCCCGACGGCAGGCCCTGGGCAAAATAGAACAATGCCAGCACGCCCAGCAAGGAGCGATGCTGCCAGACAGGATGCTGACGCAATGTCGTCAGGGAAGAAGCCATCATGTCCATCCTCTACCTGTCCAGCGCATCATTGGCTACACTTGCGCCCTGATAAAACGGCACCAGGGGAGATGCACGCGTGATTCGGGTATTGATCGAAAGACAGATTGTCGAAGGGCTGGAACAACCCTACAGCCAGGCCGTTACCGGTATGCTGCAAGCGATCGTCCGGGCGCCGGGCTATCTTTCCGGCGAATCATTGCGCGATGCCAATCGCCCGCAGCATCACTTCATTCTTTCTGCCTGGCAGAGTCGCGCGGCATGGATGCGCTGGCTGCACTCCAGTGAGCGCCGCGATGCGCTCAACGATATCAGCCCGTTTCTGGAAGAGCCCGAGCGCATTACCCTGCTGGAGCCGCTGCACGGTCGCCATTAACGCACCACGGCCACGGTAATCTCCTCGCGGTCATGATACAGCTGCGCGGCACGAACGCTATGCCCTGTATTGCGGCTTGCCAACGCGCCCTCCAGACGCTGCAGTAATTCATCCACCGTCGCGTGGCGCTGTTTCATCGGCAGTTTCAGATTGAACACCGCCACGTTGGCCCAGCCGTTGACCAGCCACTTCTCCATCAGCGCCAGCGTGCGTGATGGCTTGTCCACCACGTCGCAGACCAGCCAGTCCAGCGTGCGTGGCGCGCGCCAGGTAAACGCATCCCCGGACACATGGGTCACCGGGTAGTCCGACAGCAGATGCGACGCCAATTTGCCGTGATCCACCGCTGTCACCCGGACACCATGGCGCGCCAGTTGCCAGGTCCAGCCCCCGGGCGCGGCGCCGAGATCCACGCCGGAGCGGCCAGCGCGCAGCCAGTGGGCCCGCTCTGCGGGTGTCATCAACGTCAGCCAGGCCTCTTCCAGTTTCAGCGCCGAGCGACTGGGCGCCACAGCAGGCAACCGCAGGCGGGGAATACCGTTTTCCCAGAGCGAAATCTGCCCGGCATCGGCGCAGCCCATGACGCCGCGCCCGGAATCCTCGAAGAACAGGTGCAGAATGCGCCCACTGCTCTCGTCCGGCACTTCTTGTAACAGGCCTTGCTGTTTGAGCGCCCGCTCAAACGCCTGACGAAAGCCCTTGATGAAGCGTTGCAGGCCACGGCCCTCATTGGTGTCCGGGTATTCCAGGCGCACAGCGCTGAACGGCCCCAGTGGCCGGGCCATCGCCACCAGCGGTGTCACGCGATCAGCAGGCGGCAAATCCGAGAATGCCTGCACCACCGGCCAGGCCGTGCGCGGGAAGATCAGCCCCCGGCGCCCCGAAGACCCGCTACACAGAACCCCGGCATCCTGCCCGGGGGTGTGCCAGGTCAGCCAGCCCGCGTCTTGCCGGGCCCGGGCATAGCCGCCCATGCCCCGCTCCGCCGTGCGCTGGGTCAGTTCTGCTGCGCAATCCGCCTCAAAACCGGGCCGGCAAAGCACCAGCAGACTGTCGAGGATGGTCATGAGTTACCTCAGGTGGTTACAATGAACGCCATTGTCGTCTCTCTAAAAAGTAAAACAACAAAAGTAAAACAACTATGACACCTTTCGCTCTCAGGGCCCTGCCGCCCACACGCCTGATCTCTGCCTGGATCTCTCGCGCCAGTGCTGTTCGCCCGGCACTGCGTGGGGCCTTGCTGACGCTTGCCATGCTGCACGGCGCGGCCGCCGGTGCCAGCGACGCGCTTGCGCCGCCGGATGTCGATCTCTTTGCCGAGGTGCAGTACGCCCGGGCCGACTTGCGTCAGTTTGATCAGGACAGCCGTGCCGAGGGGTACCGTTTGCGCGGCGGCATCTGGTTCAACAGCCTTGAGCGCCACGGCGTGGAAGTTGCCCTGGAAGGTGCCCTCAGCCAGTTCGTACGCGACACCCGGGACAGCGAATTTACCCGCGACCCGACCCCGCAGGAAATCGCGGCCCCGCCGGGCGGCATCGGCACGCTCGAGGACGTGGATGTCCGCGCCCAGGACCGGCTGGACATCAGCGGGTTCGAGATCGGCGGCAGGCTGATGCATGAGAAGATCGTTTATATTCGCGGCGGCTTGCTGGCCTACCGGACCAAGACACGCAACAACAGTGTGCTCACCTACAATGGCAGCACGGGTAGCGTCACGGTGCAGCCCGTTGCTGCCACAGACAGCCTGTCCGGCACCGGGACCTATGCCGGCCTGGGCATCAATGTGGCGCTGGTCCAGGACATCAGTCTGGTGCTGGACGTCACCCGCTATCGGATCGAATCAGAGAATGTGGACAGTTTCGCTGCGGGCCTGCATCTGCGCTTCTGACGCCCTCAGCGGACGAACACCACCGTCTTGTTGCCATCCACAATCACGCGGTCTTCCAGGTGCCAGCGCACGGCGCGCAGTAACACACTGCGCTCCACATCCTGCCCCAGCGCCTTGAGGTCTGCCGGGCCATGACGGTGTGACACCCGCGCCACGTTCTGCTCGATGATCGGCCCCTGATCCAGGTCATCGGTCACGTAATGGCTGGTGGCGCCAATCAGTTTGACGCCCCGCTCCCAGGCTTGCTGGTAGGGATTGGCACCCACAAAGGCGGGCAAGAACGAGTGATGGATATTGATGATGCGGTGCGGATGTTGGGCCACGAATGCCGGGCTGAGAATCTGCATGTAACGCGCCAGCACAACCAGATCCGCCTGCCCTTCCAGTAAAGACAGCGCCTGCTGCTCCGCTTCAGCCTTGTTGTCGGCGGTCACCGGAATATGGTGATACGGAATGCCGAAACGCTCGACCTCACCACGCAGATCATCATGATTGCTGATCACCATGCTGATGGTCGCCGGCAGATCGCCACCCATGGTGCGCCAGAGCAGCTCCATCAGCGCATGGTCGTGGCGTGACACCATGATCGCCATGCGCTTCTTCTGCGCTGCCAGGGTCAGTTGCCAGTCCATGCCGTATTGCCGTGCCACCCGTGACTCGAAGGCATTTTTCAGCGTATCCCAGGAGCAATCCAGGCCCGGTGTCTGGAATTCCATGCGCAAAAAGAAGGTGCCGGAATCCGGATCAGAGGCGTGCTGATCGAAGTCGGTAATATTGGCACCATGGTGATACAGGAAGGTGCTTACCGCGCTGATGATGCCTGGCTGGTCAGGACAGGTGATCAGCAGCCGTGCCGTGGTGGCATCCACCACCTGGCCGCTCTTCAGGTCCGGCTCAATGCTCGCCAAAATATTCTCTCCGGTACGCCGACGGGGTCTTGCCGGTCCATTTCTTGAAGGCGCGATGGAACGAGCTGGCTTCGCTGAAGCCCATCAACAACGCAATTTCATCAATGGAAAGGTCCGGTTTCGACAGATAGTAGATCGAGGCGTCTTTACGGATCGTGTCCTTGATCTCCTGATAACTGGTGTTGCCCTCTTTCAGGCGCCGGCGCAACGTCTGCGGCGTCATGTTCAGCTTTTCGCAGATCTCCGAGAAATCCGGGAAATTATTGCCGTATTCCTTGGAGATGATGGCACGAATCTGTGCCGGCAGCCCCACGTTGTGGATATTGCCGTCGATCAGCTGCGCCAGGGAGTCCCTCAGAAAACGTGACAGCGACAACTGGTTCTGCACCAGTGGCAAATCCAGATAATCGCTGTTGAAGATCACCACATTGGTTTCGGATTCGAAGACCACCGGACAGACAAACACGGATTTGTAATCTTCATCTACCGGGCCGCTCTTGGCAAAATCGAACTCCACCCGCTGACCTTCAATGGCCTTGCCCACCAGCCAGCTCATGAAGCGCAGCGACAACATCAGCGTTGATTCAATGATGACCTCACGGAAATCCAGACGCGGATCAGCCTTGACCACCAGCCAGGCGCGCTCACCCTCCCGATGCAGCTCAGTGTGCACATGCAGGTCAAACAGGTCGTAGAACTGGATGCCCCGGCGTATGGCCTTCTCCAGATTGGAACAATTGATGACGGCATGGGCCATCATGCTGAAGGTCCCGGGCTTCGACTTGCGCCCCTGGCCGAAGCCCAGAAACTCATCCTGAGTCTGCTGCATCACTTCCAGCATCAGACGGATGAAGGCATCCCGCCCGATGCGGGCATCGGGGTCGTCCAGCAGCGCCCGGGGAATACTGGCGGCTTCAAGCAGCGCCGGAATCGAGGCGCCGGAGCGCGCAGCCCCCTGAAGCACACGGATCACGTGACTGATTGCGATGGTGTTGCGTCTAAACATCCTGATGCCATTGCGGCGCGCGCCGCCCTGAATTCTTGTTCACCCCGATGGGCAACCCGGCAACGCAGCTCCCACCGACCAGAAATTCTCTTTATAAATCATATCACTACAGACGGCGCAGCCACTATCATCCAGGCATACCCGAGGGCTCAGCGCTCACGCGACGCACCATGATAGTTAATGTCAGCCAGATTGGCACATTACGTCATTGAGCGAAGCCCCGCAGGACGCAGACCATACCATCTTCCGCCAAGGAGGAAACAGCAGATGTCCACACTGAATTTCGATGACAAAGTGGTAATCGTCACCGGCGCTGGCAACGGTCTGGGCCGCAGTCATGCACTCGCCTTCGCCGCCCGGGGCGCCCGGGTTGTGATCAACGATCTCGGCGGCTCCGCCACCGGAGAGGGCGCCGACCGCTCAGCGGCGGACAAGGTCGTGGACGAGATCACCGCCGCCGGCGGCGAAGCTGTCGCCAACCATGACTCCGTGACCGACGGCGACCGCATTGTCCAATGCGCCCTGGACAACTTTGGCCGGGTGGACATCGTCATCAACAACGCCGGCATTCTGCGCGATAAATCGTTTCATAACATGACCGAGGACGACTGGGATCTGGTCTACAACGTGCATGTCAAAGGCGCCTTCAAGGTCACCCACGCCGCATGGCCCCATCTGCGGGAACAGGAGTACGGGCGCATCATCTTCACCGCCTCCGCTGCCGGCATCTATGGCAACTTTGGCCAGGCCAACTACGCCATGGCCAAGCTGGGGCTGCATGGCATGGCCCAGAGCCTGGCCATCGAAGGGGCCAAGCGCAATATCGTCGTCAACACCATCGCCCCGATTGCCGGCAGCCGCATGACCGCCACCATCATGCCGCCACAGATCGTCGAGCAACTGAAACCCGAATTCGTCACGCCACTGGTGCTCACGCTCTGCCATGAGGCGCACCGCGACAGCGGCAGTCTCTATGAGGTAGGGGCAGGCTGGATCGGCAAGCTGCACTGGGAGCGCTCCAAAGGCCACGGCTTCCCCATCTCGCAACCCCTGACCCCCGAGGCGATCGTGGAGCAGTGGTCCGCGATCACCGACTTCACCGATGCAGACCACCCCGGCAATGGCCAGGAAGCCATCATGGCAATGCTCGGCAATCTGCAGAACACTTGAGGAGAACACCTGAGGAAAGCACCTGAGCGAATGGCCGCGCAACCAGCCGCCCTGGCGGCCGGTTGACGCCCTCTTGACCAACATCCGTGAATACTCGGCGGATTATAAAGAGGGGAAGCGGCCATGAGCGCTATCAACAGCCTTACCGAGCACTACCGTCAGATTCTTGTCGACATCGGCGAAGACCCGGATCGCGAGGGCCTGCGTGACACACCCAAACGCACTGCCAAGGCCATGTCTTTCCTGACCGAGGGCTACACTCGCTCGCTGTCAGACGTCACCAACAACGCAGTATTCGAATCGGCCAGTGACGAAATGGTCGTGGTGCGCGGCATCGAATTCTATTCCCTGTGCGAGCACCATATTCTGCCTTTCTTCGGCACCTGCCATATTGCCTACATTCCGGATGGCAAAGTGTTGGGCCTGTCCAAATTTGCACGGGTGGTGGACATGTTTGCCCGCCGCCTGCAAATCCAGGAAACACTGACATTCCAGGTCGCCCACGCCATCCAGGAAGTCACCGGCGCCAAAGGCGTGGGGGTGGTGATGGATGCCCAACATCTGTGCATGATGATGCGCGGTGTGGAGAAGCAGCACTCATCCACCACCACCTCCGTCATGCTGGGCACCTTGCGGGAGTCAGCCGCAGCCCGCAGTGAGTTCCTGTCACTGATCAAGGGCTAGGGCGTGAGTGGCAAGCTGGTACTGATCCTCGGCGACCAGCTCACCGACACCCTGAGCTGCCTCGCCGCGGCGGACCCGAAGCGCGACAAGGTGGTCATGGCGGAAGTGCTGGCCGAGGCCACCTATGTGCGCCATCACAAGAAGAAGATCATTCTGATCTTCTCGGCCATGCGTCACTTTGCCGACACCTTGCGCAGCAAGGGCTGGCACGTCGACTACTTCACCATCAACGATGGCCTGCCGGATATCGCGGCGGCCGTGGCCCGTAGCGCCGCGCAACATGACAGCGAACGGATTGTGACCACCGAGTGTGGCGAATGGCGACTGGATCAGGACATCCGCAGCTGGCCTGAGCAGCTGAAGTTGCCCGTCGACATCCTCACCGACGACCGCTTCCTCTGCGACAAGGCGCAATTCGCTGATTGGGCCAGCGGCCGCAAGCAACTGCGCATGGAGTACTTCTACCGAGACATGCGTCGCCAGACGGGTCTGCTGATGACCCCGGATGGCAAGCCCGAGGGCGGCCAGTGGAATTTTGATGCCGAAAACCGCAAACGCTTTGACGGCAGCCGCCCTCTCGCACGCCCGATGCAGTTTACGCCAGACGCCATCACCGACGCGGTCATTGCGGATGTCGAAACACACTTCCCCGATCATTTCGGTGACAGCACACCCTTCTGGTTACCGGTGACGCGAAAGCAGGCACGCCAGGCGCTGACGCATTTCATGGACAAGGGCCTGCCCGCCTTCGGTGATTATCAGGATGCCATGACCAGCGCCGACGACTTTCTGTTTCATTCGGTGTTATCGCCGGCCATCAACTGCGGCCTGCTGACTCCCAGTGAGGTCTGCCATGCCGCCGCAGAGCGCTACTACAGCGGCCATGCACCGCTGAATGCCGTGGAAGGTTTCATCCGGCAGATCATCGGTTGGCGAGAATACGTGCGCGGTATCTACTGGCTGACCATGCCCGGGTATCTCGACGAAAACCGCCTGGAGAGCCATGCCCCGCTGCCCTGGTTTTACTGGGACGGCAACACGCGCATGCGCTGTGTCAGCGAGGCGGTCCGCGCCACCCGCGAACACGCCTACGCCCATCACATCCAGCGCTTGATGGTCACCGGCAATCTGGCTCTGCTGCTGGGTGTGGACGTCAAAGCCATCCATGAATGGTATCTGGCGGTCTACGCAGACGCGTATGAGTGGGTGGAGTTACCCAATACCCTGGGCATGGTCATGCATGCGGACGGCGGCTATCTGGGCTCCAAACCCTATGCCGCCAGCGGCAAATACATACAGCGCATGTCCGACTATTGCGCTGACTGCCCCTACTCTGTCAGCACTGCTGAACAAGACAATAGCTGCCCGTTCAACAGCCTCTACTGGCATTTCATCCAGCGGCATGAGAAGCGCTTTGCGAACCACCCACGGATGGCAATGATCTATCGGAGTTGGGAGAAGATGGATGGCAAAAAACGTGACGCCATCCTTCGGCGCGCGGAGAAGCTGCTGACGAGGCTGAAGCGGAAACCCGGAGAGGCCGAGCTTGAGCCTCCCTTGTAAACCGGGATGATCGGGAGGGGGCTGAACTCCCGGTCATCCCGTGCTGGTACGATACCTCAGAAATTCCAGCGGGCACCCAGGCGAATCTGATCGTAATCAAGATCACCACCAGCCCCGCCACCGAAATCGATATCGAGCTCTTCAAAGCGGAAGTCCAGAGCAAAAGACAGATTTTCAGTAGCGTGGAAAAGGCCACGTAACTGATAGCGCAGGGCCTCAATCTCAGCGCCCACGTTCTTGCCATAATCGACATGGCTGACAGACGCATTGATTTCAAACTGATCCGCCGGCGCCCAGCGCAGACCTGCACCAATGCCAAAACCCGAGAAAGAGGCGCCCAAGAAAGATATGTTCTCGTAGTTCAAGACACCATAAACGTCCAGGGCACTGCTTGCGCTCTCCATCAGGCCAAAACGCCCGCCCACGCCGAAGGAGAACTGATCAAATGCGGCATCATCACCACTGTCATCGAAATAACCCTGTGTACTCTGACCAGCAATGAATACGTTCGGGTGCAGCAGAGCAGATCCCTCAAGCGCAAAGCCATCCACATCCTCAGAGAATCCGCTCTCCGAGAGCTCGCCGTCGACGATAATGTCCAGCTGCAAATAGTCGTAACTAATCAGGCTTTGGGCTGAAGCCGCGAAAGGCACGGCGGCCAACGCGATGGCCGCAGCCAGTCCATTGATTTTATTCATAATTAATCCCTCAATCTTGTAGATATAGCCCCACAGAAAGCCTACCGCGCGGTCATCATCGGCACAAGCACCCGGCAACCTGATCGTTCTGGCTCCCCTTGTCACACCCCGGTCTGCCTCGCGCACCGGGGCGTGCCCGGGTTCAAGGTTCTGCCGGTGCTGAAATGATCGGTTCAGACACATACTCCAGTTGCGCGTCGCCGGTCTCGATGCCGAGGTAGAGCGCGCCGGTCAGCAGCACCGGCTGGCCGATTTCCAGCTCAATGGTCAGCGCGATCGGTGACAGGTTCTGCTGTCGAATCTGCAGGCGGCCATCATCAAGAAACGTCAGCGCCCCGCTCAGCTCCAGCGTCAGCGGATAGCTGCGCAGGTTGTGCGCCACCGGCAACAGTTCACCGCCCAGGTTATGGTTCACGACCTCGGGGTCCAGTTCCGGCGCGTCCAGGTACAGTGACAGTTGCGCCATGAAACGCGCCTCGCCGGCCTCCTCAACGATCCACCCCTTGATGCGGCCGTAATCCGGCGCTTCACACTCTCCAGAGGCCGCGTTACAGGTATAACGCATGCGCATGACCTGCGGCCCTGTCTGCGCGGGGAGCGCCTCAAAGTTCAGCGATGCAGCGATATCTGACAACTCGACGTGCACCACAGTGCCGGACAGCAGCACCTGGGTGGGATGGATATAGGCCAGCACACCCCCCTGATCCTTGACCTGGTCGGGAATGCCCGGATCGGCCGCGTCGATGTCTTCCGGCGGTACATAGCCGTACACCTCCACATCCAGATTGCCGTTCAGAAACAGGTAGGTCTCGTCAGGGCAATCCAGCGGCGCATCGTCGGCATCAAAACCACACCCCACATTGGCATCGCGCAGGGCATTGCCCGAGGCCGCTGTGCCATCAGCATCAGGGTTGGCATCCGGATTGCGTGACAGCCGCGTGCTGTTTGCCAGCGCCATCGGGTCCACGGAGGGCAGCGTCTCACCGGCGTCTAATACGAAATTGGCATTCACGTCCGCCCCGGGCAGATTGCGCAAGGCTTGCATCACGGCATGTGAGGGCGGCGCGCCCAGAAAATGAATGGCCATATCCGGCCCGCCTGCCGTCGCCGGCACGGCCTCGTCGGGGGTTTGCGCCAGTAACCGGGTTTGCAGCGGCAAGCCGCGCCGGTCACAGATGGCGTCGCTGCCGCAGACCGGATCCAGCTCGGACGAACGCAGGGTATAGCGATACAGACTGCCGACCGTCCAGGGCGCGGTCGGGGTAAACGTCAGCGTGCGCATCCCGACCGTCACCTGGCCGTCAACCGGATCACCCACCGGATCGCCTGCGGCGTCAATCTCCTCCACCACAAGGGTGTCTGCGGTCACCGAATCCGGATCCATGTCCTGGGAGAAGGTAACCCTCAAGGAACGATCCGCGGGCAGGCGCGCCAACGGCAGGTGATCGTCGTCCGGCTTCCCACCCAGGCAACGGCCGGCATCATGGTTCGCCAGGTCGGCTTGTTCGGTAACGCAGGGGAAGCCCGGATAGGCACTCAGCACCACCGGGGCACGCGGCTGCTCCGTGACAAAGGTCGGCAAGGCAAACGTATCTTCCTGCACCGCCAGGGCATTGCCCGCCAGGTCGGTAATGCCGTCCTCCAGCACCAGGCTGTATTCGCGCGGCGTGGCATCAGGGCTGTAGATCAACGGTTCCACCGGTCGAATGACCAGGGCGGCACCGTCGGTGTGAACACGGGGCGTCTCCGCCAGCAGACCGTTCTCATACAGGTGCACACGCCCGACCAGTGTGGTGGGGTCGAGAACCTTGGTGAAATTCAGGACCAGCGGATCGCCGGGACGGATCAGCTCAGGGTGGGTGCCGGGCAGCCCGCTCTGCAGCTCGGGCGGCGTCGTGTCGTCCAACGGGGGCGGCGGGTGGTTTTGATCCAGATAGGAGCGCATGGAAAAACTCAGCACACTGCGCGCAGATTCGTCGCCCAGGATACGAGGCTCCGCCACGCCCACCGCATCGACGACCAGCCTGCCCTCCTCGACAAACACGGTGCCCACCAGCTCAAGATGCATCAGGTTCTGCGTGACGGCCGCATTGGCCCGGGGATCTTCCGTGGTAATGGCCACGTCCATGTACAGTTTCAGCCAGCGCGGCGCACCGGGCAGGCTGCTGTAGGGATTCTCCAGCATGTAACCCATGGCGTCCGATACAAACTGGATCTCCACCGCGCCCGAGTCGAAACCGGCCGGCACGGCGCCGCCAATCAGCACCTCGAGAGACGTACCGCTCAGGCGCGAGCCGCGCGCAATACGCAACGGCGAGGTATCCGGAAACGTGGGGATATGGGCCAGCTCGGCCCGTATGTCGCCGCTCTGCTGGGTGCTGTTGTCCTCGCCCAGCAATACCGAGGCCATGGGCACCATATTGACCGGCTCGCCGGTCAGCGGCGACACAACTGCCCCGCCCTGCGCGTCCGGCACTTCCTGCACCATGGTGGAGCGATTCCCCGTGTCCTGCGGCGAGAACGTCAGGCTGTACGCGTCCAGCGCATCACCATAGGCACTTCGGATGCCGCCGAGCAGTTGCAGGGTGTAGTCCTCACCCGGCAGCAACTCGGTCAGGGGATCAAGCGTCAGGTGACGCCCGCGCACCAGCACCTGCGCTGGCACCAGCGCACCCTCGCTGTCGGTCAGGCTCAGGGTATCGCCATAGCGCACCGTGTCCCGCGCCAGCGGTTGCGTAAACAGCAACCGGAAGTTGGAGAACGCCAGAATGGGCAACGCCTCGCCATCCGGAATCTGACGCTGCACAGTAAAACCCGTGCTGCTGGCCATCTGTTCACGCGGGCCTTCTGCGGCCGCGCCCGTGGTGAACGAGAAGCTGGTCGGTGCCATCTCTCCGGCAGCCAGACTCAGTGCCTCGATCTGCAAGGTGTATTCACTCAAGGGCGCCAGGCGTGCCTCGGGCACAAGCACCAGGCCGCGCCCCTCGCCCACCTCGCGATGGCTGAACGCCACCGTCTCCCCCTCGCCATCCAGTAACGTCAGACGACTCTCCGGGTGCGACGCGGTGATCTCGCTGCTGAAGCGCAGCACCAGCGGTGCCGACGCGGGCACTTCAATCTGTTGCGGCGCCGGATAGCTGTATACCAACCCTTGCTGGCCGGCGTAGCGATCCGGCCCTTGCCGGATGTCCGCCTTGTCATCCCCGCAACCGGCCAGCAGCAGCGCGCTCATCAGCAGCGCCCCGATCAGCGGCGCATTGAATGCAGGTAACCTGATGCCTGTCATGATGTGCTCCTTACTACGCCCGGTCAGAATCGCAGCGTCACGCTGCCCGCAAAAACATGCACCTCGCCCTTGGCGCGCACGGTTTCCAGTGGGTCGGGATCTGACGGGTCCGACGTCACCAGATCAAACTCGCGATGTTTGAGATGATGGAACTGGTAGCCGACATCAATCTGTACCGGATGCGCCATGAACGGCAGGCGGTGGGCCACCACGCTCAAACCCAGACCCAGCACCAGCTTGTCGTTATCCAGATAATTGACGTCCGGGGTGCGCGTGCTGCGCAACGCCGAACGCTCCCAGGCGGCGCCAGTCTTGACGGTAAAATGCTCACTGACGTCGTGTTCAAGGCCGAGGCGTGGAATCACGATATCGCGAAAACGTGCTTCGGCCTGATCGCGCACGGTGTCCCCTTCGAATTCGCGGCTCAGCCGTTGCCATGTCTGGTATTCCCCGGTCAGCCCCACACGGGTGCGGCCAGCAAACGCGTACTGTATGCCCAGGGTGGTAATCTCCGGCTGAAATGAATCGATGGCTCTGATGGCCAGCTCAAGTCCCGGCCCGGTCACGGTGCCGGGAATTTCTGCCTCGGCATCCACACGCACACGGGTGTTGGAATAGCCGCGATAGCCCAGTGCAATATCCAGATGATCCATCCAGCAGTCTTGCACGCTGCAGAACGTCTCGCCCATGTTGACGTGGAACCCGAGGATCGGCCGCAGCACCGGCTCGGCGGTGACATCCAGTCGTTCGCGGCGGGTATCTCCCTGGAGATTCGTCTCGGTATACAGCTTGGCGTCACTGTGCAGCGTCAACCGGAGCGCTGCGCCGAAATTAATGCCTCGCCACAATTGGGTGCCGACGCCGATCGACAGGAACAACGGTTGCCGACCGTAGTGCAGGAACTGGCCGAACTCGGATGTCTCGGCATTGAACGCCAGCATCTCCTGCGCATACCGCTCTGATCCCAACATGAAACCGAGGTACAGGGGATGCCGGAACGTTGTCAGGTTGCTCAGATCGGTTTTCAGACCCAGCAACAACTGCTGCGACGGGGTGTCGTCCAGCACACTGCCACTGCGTTGCGCGGGCGCCGCGCCGCCGAGGCTTTCCGCACGCAAGGTATGGTCCGCATGGAACAGACCGCCCGTGAGTTCACCTCGGCCGTCCCGCGCCAGGGCGGCGGGATTGTAGTAGACCGACGAGACCTGTGTGCTGAACAGGGACAGTGCTTGCGCCGTGGCCACATCATGAGGCAACACACCGTAGGTGGACGGCGCGTTGCCCATGGCGGCCAGCGTCGGTGTCGCCGCCAGGCTCAGCGCTGCACCGAAAAACGTACCCGCAATCGTTGTTATTTTCATAAGGTTGCCTCCGCGATACCGCTCAGGGAAAACAATGGGATGCCGGCAGCTGCCCGGCCAGCCGCTGTTCGATAAAGGCGTTGACGCCCTCATTGCCGTGATAGACCAGATTCAGATGACGGATCACGCCGGTGTCGCCGCCGGTGTCATGGCTTTGCCAGGTCACGTCCACGCCGAGGGCGCAGTAGTCATCGCGCAGGGTTTGCGCCTGCCCATAGGCCACCAGACTGTCCTGCTGCTCGTGGTACAGATACACCGGCACCGGAATGGGTTGATCACCAAGCTGGTTCTCGGCAATGCGATTGAAACGCTCGGCATTGAGGGGATTGATGTCGGTGAGATCATCCAGCGTGATACCCGCAAACCCCTGCAGCAGCTCCAGCACGCACATGTCCTCCTGCATTGCCTGCAACGCCGCCATGCCCGCCTGATTCACAAAGGGCGCCAACGACAGCTCGGGGTACGCATGGTCCTGCCCCAGCAAGGCATAAAACATGACGCCAAAACCGGGCTCCCCGTTGAGCGGCAGCGCCACCGCCGCCAGATTGGCGGGCACACCGCCCCCGGCCACACCCACCAGATTCAGGGTCGGCGCGTAATCCGGTTGCATCTGCCCGGCCCACATCGCCGCACCGCCGCCCTGGGAATAGCCACGAAACAGCACGGGCGCCAGATCGGAAAGGCCGGCCTCGGGAAAGCGCTGCGCCGCACGCACGCCGTTGATCAGGGCGGCGCCCATGGATCGGCCGACCATGTAGGTGGTGGCCGGGTCCGGGTGATAGCCCTCATAGTCGGTCACCAGCACGGCATAGCCACGCTGCAGCATGTCGTTGAGGGTGGCCTGTTCATAAAAAGCACCCTTGTCGATCATGCGCGAAGGTGCGCAGCGCGCCGCCGGCCCATGCGTCCCCGGGCCCATGCCGATCAGCGGCATGCTGCCCGGATCGCCCGCGCGCGGTACCACCAACGTGCCCGTCACCGCATTCGCTTCACCGAGGGCATCCGTGGAGCGGTACATGACCTGCCAGGCACGTGCCATGGCGCGCGCGGACGGCGGCCCCGCGTTGACCTCACGCGTTTTGATGATGTCGCCCGGCTCACCGGCAGGCAGCGGGACCGGGGGCTGATACCAGTCATCGGCGACGGCGATCAGCGGGCCGCTGATCACTATCGTCAACAGCGCCGTCAGCAGCGCGGTCAGCAACACCGTGAGACGTCCTCTGGTGCGTCTTGTGTCAATCCTGGTTGCGTCGATCATGGTTGCGTCCTCTCTGTTGCGCCCGGTGCCAGACTCGGTGCCAGGCCCATTGCCAGCGCCATACGATTGCCCGTGCCGGTCATGAACAGATTGATAAAGCTTTCCAGGCCGCCACAATTCTCGAACGTCGGCATATCGTAGGTCCCCTCCAGATAGACGCCCTCCAGAACGCCTCCCGCTTCCACGTCAAACGCACCACCGGAGGGGGTTGCCAGATGCAGCGTTATCGGTGTGGCGGTTCGACAGGTTTCGCCGCCACCCGACAGCAACGGCAGACCCAGCATGCGCACGCTGATGGCGGGCACCCGCACGTGCATGAGCGTTTCCGTTGTCAGGGTTTCGCCGTCGAGGTGGCCCTGGGTCTGTGCCACCGGCTCGAACAGCAACTCGGCGTCGGCCGTCAGCAAACGCAACAACCAGCGCATGTGCAGCCGGGTGTGGGCAGGCGCGAAATGCATGTCGGCGGCCAGCGCGCCGTCGTCTTCCAGCACGCCGCTGATCTGGCCCTGTAACGCCGCCGTGCCGTCTGCGGCACGAATCAGCGTCTGCCCGCTTATCGGCAAGGCAAATTCTCCGCCTGCGCTGCCTTCACCCACGATCAGGGTATGCAGGACGTTATCCTGATCCGGTTCAAGCAGACACTCGGCTTCGAATTCGCCGATACCGGTCAGCGCGCCCTGCGCGTCCAGCGGTCGCAGTGTCATGACCAGATGCTCAACCCTGATCGCCACCTCGCCCGCATTCTGTTGTTCAAATATCAACGGCGGCGTCTCGCCCTGCGCGTCAATCTGAAAATCGCCGGGCGCTCCCGGCATGGCTTGCTCGGGCACCGTCATGGGCACCGAGAGGTCCAGCGTCAACGCGGGGCCGTCGATCCGGGCCTGAGCCTGAACCGTGCCCGAAAGCGTGCGCGAACCGAGAAAATCCAGCGCATTGCCAGCTTGCCCGCTGACCAACGCCTCGGCGTTTATCCGGAACGCCTCCGTCAACTCACCCACCGGCACCGTATCCGGTATCTCGGCGGTGATCGCCACCGTGAGGGGCTGTTCTTCCAGCAGCGGGAATACACAGGTGTACTCCAGCATCAATGAGGGGGTATCGTCTTCGGCATGAGCCGGTGCCAGGGTGGCGATGCCGCCCCAGAACGCCGCAGACAGCACACAGGTGCTGATCAGTCGGCCCGGCCGTATCACTGATTTCATGCAGGTATCCCGAAAAAAAAGCCGGATTGCCCAGGCAGGCCAGGCAATCCGGGGGACTGACTTCAGAGGTCAGCCTCAAGTGAGACATGAATGGTGTTATCCGGACCGGCCATGAACATGTTGATAAAGCCGTCGAACCAGCCACCACAGTTTTCAACCGGAGGCAGGGTGTAGGTCGCCTCGAGGTTACCGCCCAGGAAGGGATCAAACTGCTCGCCTTCAGGCGTCTTCAGCTCAATCTCGATCGCTTCGCTGGTCCGGCACTCATCACCCCCGCCAATCGGCAGCGGGATACCCAGGCCGATCACTCGCACGCGCGGCAGTTTGATATACATGGTCGCGTGAGCGGTGAGCACGCCATCCACCAGGGTGCCGGTGGTTTGCCCGACCATCTCGAACTCCACATCCGCGTCCGATGTAATCCAGCCCATGATCGGACCGAGGAACGGAATATTGTAAAGCGGATAGAGAATCTCGAATTCGCCGTGGGACGGATCAAGCGTGAGATCAGCGACGAAGTCACCCGTTGCCAGATCCAGCACGGCTTGAATGCCACCCGTCAGCGGTACCGTGCCGTGAGGTTTCTTGATGAAAGACTCACCTGTCAGGCTCATCGGGAAATCGACGGTATTCCCGCCCCCGGTGGAACCCTGACCGCTCAGCGGCACCAGCGTGGCGGTGTCCGCCGCGTTGGATTCGATTTCAAGCGTGGCCGCGCGATTGCCGGTGGCCGTGGGCGAGAAAGAGATGGTGATGGCGCAGGTTGCATCCGGCGCGACCGTCGTGCAGTCATTGTTTTCAATAAACTCGCTGGCTTCAGAACCGGTAATGCTGATGCTGTCGACAAACAAGGATTCCAGGCCCGTGTTGCCTATCGTCACCGTCTGCGTCGCGGCGTCGCCGACCTGCACCATGCCGAAGCTGACAGACTCCGGGTTCACGGTGATCTCCGGGGTCGGTGTCATGACACTGGAACCCATCAGCGCCACAGAGACGCTCGGCTCTTCGGCGTCGTTGGACTCGATCACCAGTTCCGCGCTGAAGCTGTCCTCATTGACAGGATAGAAGGTCACATCAATCGTGCAGCTGTCGCCGGCCGCAACGGTGGTGCAATCGTTGCTTTCAGAGAACGCACCGGCATCAGGACCTGCCAGGGTAATATTGTTGATACCCAGCTCTGCGCCGCCCGTATTGGAGACGGTGACAGATTCCGTGACGGTCAGACCACCCTGAACATTGCCGAAATCGAGCTCGTCCGGCGTCACGCTGATACGCGGTTCTGTCGGCGTATCGCCACCCACCGTAAAGCGATGCAGCTCCTGATCCTGTCCGGCATCTACTGCGCAGGACACGATAAAGGCTTCCGGGTTATCCGGGTCCGAGTGCCAGCTGCCGCCGAAATCAACGTAGCTGCCATCGGCACGGCGCGCGATCATGGCCATACGCAAATTGTCTTCGACCGCAATGATCACCTCCCCTTCATTATTCTCCATGAAGGTCAGTGATGGCGTTTCGCCATAGGCGATCAAGTCGAAATCCCCGGCGGACGGAGGCACCGGCTGCTGATCAATGATCATCGGCACGGTCAGATCAAGATTGAGGTTATTGCCGGACAGATTCGAATCGGCGTAGGCCATGCCTTCAATCGTCGTGGCGCTGACGATATTCAGCCCGGTCCAGGTATTGCCCATCGCCGTGGCAACGATATTCAGATCAAACGCCCCGGTGGGCTCGTTGACGGGTATGGTGAGCGGCATATGCGAACTGATGTCCGCACTCAGTGGTTGCACACCGATCAAAGGATATTCACAGCTGTACATCAGCTGCAGATCAACATCGACCGAATTAGCGATGGCGACGCTGCTGCCCATACCGCCGGCAGCCGCTATCAAAACAGCTGTGGCCAGTTTCTTTCTTATCCCGCATGGCGGGCGTCTGTTACTTGTGGACTCCATGATACTTTCCTCCGTATCCCTGTTATTGGCGTTCTTGATGCAGAATGCTCCGATAGGGAATGCTCAAAACAACGAAGCATAATCAGCGCGATCATTATCTGTTCGGGGAGACGGAGGGGGTCATTGATGTAAACGGCAATGATGTTGTCAAATCGGGAATGATGGAAAAACCTGTGAAACACGTCATGACCGGTGCTACATCATGCATCGTTTTTCTTTTTGCGACGACGAACCTCACCGGGCGTCGTGCCCGTCCAGACCCGATAGGCTTTGGTAAAACTGGCCTGATCGCTATACCCGAGCACCTCGGCAATACGTTGCAAGGAAAGATAAGTTTCCGTCAGGTAGCGTGTCGCAAAGGCCTCGCGTATCTCATTGCGCATACCATGGAAGGACGCCCCGGCCCGGCGCAGGTGATGGCGCACAGAGCGGGGGCTCATCTCCAGACGCTCCGCCACCCGCTCCAGGGTGCTGTCGCGCCCCGGGTTATCCAGCAACTTCTGGCGAACCAGTGCGACCACCTCCATATCGCCATTGGCCTGCAAGGATTCGCGCGAGCGCGCACCGGCCAGATAGTAGGAGAGCGACGCATCATTGCTCCAGGGCGGCCGCCCTGAAAGCGGCATCAATACCTGGCTGACAGGTGCACCGAACACCATACTCGAGCCTTCAACCATGCTTTCCCACTCGTTCGCGGGGCGCTGTGCATGAAAATCGAACTCGAAACGCAGATGCCGGCATACCAGAGAGGCCAGTGAATGAACGCTGCCCATGTAAACGGCCACAATGAAGGGTCGCAAACCACCAAGATCCCACACATCATGCAGCCGGACGCGAATCTCTCCACCGACACACTGGATATCCATATCCATAATGGGCAGCGCGACACGAATGTACTGCACATGCATTCTGATCAGATCACGTTGATCCTGCTGCCAGAGCAAGGAGAAACCCAGCAGCCCATGCCCGAGCAGATCCAGCTTCTGACCAAAGCGGAAACCGGCACGCTCATCGTCGAGCAATCGACGCGCCTGATCAAGGATCTGGATGGTTTGTCGCATGTTCAGCATCATATCCGGGTTATCCAGTTCCCGAATATCCAACTCAGCGCCATACAGCACGGCATCTCTCGCGATACCCTGTGCGCCAACAAAATCCAGAAACTGGCGTGCATAGCGCACGGGAATCAAAGGTACTTCGTAGGCCGTGCTGTTCTTCTTATGCAACATGACGGATGTCGCCCACCTCGATGTGCCGGAACACCTGAAAATCTATACATATTGCAGATTATCGTGTCCCCGACGCCGGCGCGTCTTGTCCAGAATGCCGCCTTGCTTGTCAATGGGGGAACGCATACGTGTTATGGAATATTTCACTCGCCGGGTCACCGTCCTCGGTCATGCCAAATAACTGTAGCAACGCCGTATAAATACGTAACGACACTTCATCTTGCCCCAACCGTGCCTGCATCAGTGTCTCGCCCGCCGGCCCCGCCATGGAAAATTCGGGCCGGCCCTCCACCATGCCCAGCACGCCGTCCAGGGCTGGCACACTGACACTCTCCAGTTCCCGCCAGGATACCTTTCCACCACCATAGCGGAGCTTGCCATCGACGTGTTTCAGCGTGCTGTTGCTCAGTGCCAACGCCTCTATATCAATTTCAAAGATACCGTCGGCACTCACATCTGGCAGCAGGTCCTCCACGAGCATGACGGGCAACGTCACGAGCCACTGCTCCAGGCGCCAATCTCGCGAACCGCGACCCGCCCAACCCGAGGCATCGAAGCCGCCCGCATCAATGCTCAAGCGCACACCGGGCGAGAGGCCACGCCGTTCCAGCCTCCAGCGTGCCAGGAAGTGGTGTTCCCGCCACCTGCCCTGCACAGCACCATCCCACCAGACGCCCTGTACACGTGTAATGATCGGGCGTTCTGATTCTGCATCCATTGTCAGTAGCGGAGAAAGCACCGTTGCGGCAGGAATACCGGCAAGCAGAAAGCCGCAGAGACTGACAAGAAATACCGCACTCAGTAGCACGCGCTCGCTCACCGTCATAGCATTCTGCTTGCACGCCTGACATCGCCCGGTGTCTTACCCGTCCAGCCCCGGTAGGCCTTCGTGAAGCTGGCCTGGTCACTGTAGCCCACCTTCTCGGCAATGCGACTCAACGGCAAACGCGTATCCTTGAGGTAGCGGGTCGCATAGGTCTCCCTGATGCTGTTGCGAATATCATGAAAGGCGAAACCGGCCAGATTCAGATGATAGCGCACCGATCTCGGGCTCATGCCCAACTCATCCGCAACACGATCCAGCGAGCCATTGCGGCCCGGGTTATTCATGACGTGCTGCTTCACGCGCACAACGACTTCCACCGCACTTCCTGATTGCAGCGTGCCCGTATCCCGGTGTGTGTCGACCTCGATGCTTTCTCTCGACCTCGCTGCCGCCAGGCGACGCGCCAGACCATCTTCGTTACCCCACGGCCGGTACCCGGACAGCGGCATTACAATGCGGTTCTTATCACAGCCGAAACGCACTTCGGCACCGCGTGTGAGGGTCAACCATGAGGATGTGCTTTTGTCTGCCGGAAAATCGAACTCGAATACGAAATCGCGACACACCAGAGACGCCAGCGTATGAATGCTGCCCATGTACATTTTGGCCACAAAGGGGCGTAACGCCCCAAGCTCCCAGGTATCGGCGAGAGCAATACTGACCTCATCACCGAAACACTTGATACGCATGTCCATAATCGGCAGGGCGACACGAAGGTAGTCCACGATCATTCTTATCAACGTGCGATGATCGCGTTGCTGCAACAACGCGAACCCGAGTACGCCGTGACCTTGCAGATCAAGGCGTTGACCAAATGCAAAGCCTGACTGGTCATCCTCCAGCAGCATTTCCGCACGGCCGAGCACGCGCACAACCTGAACCATGGAGAAGAATCGATTGGGGTCATCCAGTGTCGTTTCGCGCACGCCCGTACCAGTGAGAAGCATCTGCCGACTGATGCCTCTACTTTCCATGAAGCTGACAAACGCGCGCACATAACGAACTGATATAATAGGCACTTCAAATGCCATGCTGTCTGCTCTGTACATTATTTTTCTCGCGCCAGATACAGGTTAGTTGTTATTCCCCCCAGTTCGTCATTTTCTTATTATTGCCTTCCTGTCTTATTATTATTCTCCTGCGCGGGCATTCATTGATCTGATCGACAAGATTCTTGTCAAAAGCGGGCACGAATTATTAATTTTGTAAAAAGGCGGAAAGAAAGACATGTTTCGTGAACCAGCGCACATTCACCAGGGCGGAAGCAGTACGTTCGCGCCAGCTTCAGCCCTGTATTTCTGTGTCCACTGGCTCAACATCCGGGGAGCTTTCGGTGTTCATACAGGCCTGCACGGCGCGTATCAGCCCTATCAGGTTCTGATCGAGCTCCCGAATCACGTTGAGTGCCGTTGAGTGCAGCAAGCCCTGCCACCCACGTTGCTGAAGCTGCATCAGCAACTGACGCATCGTGTCGCTGTGGCGCTCTGTCAGCGCCGCGAGTGTGTTCGCCGAGACGCCACTGTGCGGCGCTTCATGCCCCGACAAACCCATCTTTCCAATCAGCAACGTCTCCAGCGTGTTCAGCGTCGACAGCACATGCGCACTCAAGTCGCTGACCCAGGCGCTGGTGGCTGTGCGCAAACGCATATCATCCAGGTTACTGCGCACATCCTTGACCGCCTTGGAGGCGTACACGGCGTCGCGCGTCGCGGCGGCCAGTGCGCTGACCCGCTCGGCCTGTGCAGACGACAGCTCGCTGGTCTGCATGGCAGTAATGAATGTCAGGATTTCGCCTTCCAGATTTTTCAGCGCCTGGTACTCATCCAGAAAACCGGGCGCACCGGTCAGACGCCGGCGCGGCACCGAGGCGGGGCGCAACGCCTGCCCTGTTCGACCACCAAATGCGCTGGCCGTCAGCTGCATGGCCCGCCCCAGCGCATGCAGCGTTTCTTTTTCGAGACCTGCCACGGCGGCCTCACTGATGGACGGCGGCACCTTGCTGACAAACTGGCTGACCTGGTTGCGACGGCCCGCCACATACTTTTCCAGCAACGGCGCGGCGTAGCCCAGCAAAGGATAGAACATCAACACACCGAGCAGCGTAAAGAGGGTATGAAAGGCCACCAGGCTGTAGAGCGGATCTTCGATGCCCAGCCAGGCTTGCATTGGTGCAACGAAGGGCAACAGCACCAGCAAGGCAAACACCGCCGTGGCCGTACTGTAGATGACATTGAACACCGCAACCCGGCGGCTGGCGGCATCGCCGCGCAACGCGCCCAGCGCCATGGTACTGGTAGTACCGATGTGTGCGCCGATGGTAATCGCCGCGCCCATGGGTAGCGTGATCACGCCAGCGTGCAAGGCTGACAGACTGATCATCATAGTCGCAGAACTGGATTGCAGCAGCGTCGCCAGTACCAGCCCCACCACAGCAAAAATTGCTACCGGATAATCGGCGAGCCAGACCATGTCCACCGTGGAGGCGAAGGTCTCAACGCCTTCTTTCATGAACCCCAGGCCGGACAACAACAGACCGAAACCCAGCAACAGACGCGCCGCGGCACCGGGGCGATTGTGTTCGGCCAGCATGGCAACACCCAGCCCGCCAAGCCCCAGCAGCGGCAGGGACAAGGCCCCCATATCCAGCTTGAAACCGACGGTGGCGACGATCCAGCCTGTGACAGTGGTGCCGACATGGGTGCCCACCACAACGCCGAGGGCGTTCTTCATGGGCATGATGCCCGCGCCCACAAAGGCCAGCACCAGCAGACCAACCAGCGAGCTGCTCTGCATCAGTGCAGTGGCCGCTGCGCCCACCAGGACGCCGGTCCAGGCGCGCCCGGTGCTGCCACGCAACACCCGCACCAGCACGTCATTGCCCAGTCCCTTGAGGCCCCGTTCAATGTAATCCATGCCAAGCAGGAACAGGCCAAGACCCGCCAACAACTGCCATGCGTCCAGCATCAGGTCATCAGGCTCCGTGCAATGAGTTCAGAGCCTTACTATACGATAACCTGACGGATCAGCACGATGACCCAGGTCATCAACGCAGCGCACCACCAAAACCGCCACGACGCATGCGCCGCCGCGCGGTAGTGCCGGCGGGGCCCGGCCAATCGATGGGCACTTCCATAGGTGGGACCCGACTGGGTTCGATGCCGATCATTTCGTTGTACGGCGAGGCATGCAGTAACGTTGCCTCGAGGACTTTCAGGCAGGACAGTGCTTTGCGCACGGCCTCCATACTGCGGAAGCTGAGCACCTTGCCGTCATCATCAGCCAGCACATGCCAGTCACCGCCCAACTGCACTTCCACGGTGTACAGAGACAGGTCCACCGAACGGATCCGCAGGCGCCCGACAACAATATTCTTGAGCTGGCTGATCGACATTTTCATGCTGTTGAGCATGCCTCGACCAAGGTCAGGTGCAAGTGAAGGCACAGCTGCGGCAAGATCAGTTGTATACTCGCCATTTCGGGCCGCCCTGACAGCACGTCATCCGCAGGGCGTCGAGGGCGTATGGCGCGGGGGGGAAACATGGCCGATCGCTCACATCTGACCACCGTGCGCTTTGCCAGCGCCTTGCAGCAGGCGTGCCTGCGCGAACCCTATACCCGCAGCCGCCTGCGGCAAGACCTGCTGGCGGGGCTGTCGGTGGGCATCATTGCTATCCCCCTGGCGATGGCGCTAGCCGTCGCCATCGGCGTAGCGCCGCAGTATGGCCTGTACACCGGGATCATCGCGGGTCTGGTGATCGCCCTGACCGGTGGCTCGCGCTTTTCGGTGTCCGGGCCCACCGCCGCCTTTGTCGTGGTATTGCAGCCCGTCGTTTTCCAGTTCGGCCCTGGCGGGTTGCTGCTGGCCACACTGATGGCCGGCGTCATCATGGTGTTGATGGCACTGGCTCGCTTCGGACGCTTCATAGAATACATTCCGGAGCCGGTCACCCTGGGCTTTACGTCCGGCATCGCCATCGTCATTGCACTGCTGCAGGTGCGTGATTTCTTCGGCTTGCCGATTGCCGGAATGCCACCGGATTTTATCGACAAGCTGCTGACACTGGGCAGCCACCTTCGCGATGTCCACTGGCCTACCCTGCTGACCGGCGCTGTCACCCTGGCGACGCTGATCATCTGGCCACGCCTGCGCACCGGCATCCCCGGCCATTTACCGGCGGTAATGCTGGGGGTCATAGCGTCACTGTTGCTCGCGCATTTCGGCCACGACATCGCCACCATTGGCAGCCGTTTCAGCTTTCTCTGGCCGGATGGCACCACGGGCCAGGGCATTCCGCCGTTTCTGCCGCAGTTCAGCCTGCCGTGGCATTGGGAGACGCCTGCAGGCAGCAGCCTGCTGTCGCTGGATATTCTGCGCGCGTTGCTGCCGGCCGCCTTTACCATCGCCATGCTCGGGGCCATCGAATCGCTGTTGTGCGCCGTGGTGCTCGACGGCATGAGTGGCCGGCGCCATAACGCCAACGGCGAGTTGCTCGGCCAGGGGCTGGGCAATATGGTGGCGCCATTCTTTGGTGGTTTTGCAGCAACAGCGGCGCTGGCGCGCTCTACCGCCAATTACCGCGCGGGCGCGACGTCGCCGGTGTCCGCCATCGTCCATTCTCTGGTACTGCTGGCCGCGGTACTGTTCTTCGCTCGCTGGCTCAGCTATCTGCCCATGGCCTCCATGGCAGCACTGTTGTTGATGGTGGCCTGGAACATGAGCGAGGCCCCCAAGGTAAAACACCTGTTGCAGCGGGCACCACGGGAAGATGTGCTGGTGTTGCTGGTTTGCCTGTCGCTGACCGTGGTGTTCGATATGGTGATTGCCATCGGTGTCGGCATCGTCCTGGCCTCGTTGCTGTTCATGCAGCAGTTGGCCGGCATGACCCGTGTCAGCGATGTCAGCAGCCAACGCAAGCTCACGGGCGACACGCCGCTGCCGGAGGGCTGGCATCTGATCAAGATTACCGGGCCCCTGTTCTTTGCTGCCGCAGATCGCGTGTTTGATGATTTGCTGGAGGAATGCGAGGGGCAGCGCGGGCTGGTGTTGTACATGGATGGTGTGCCGATTCTGGACGCCGGCGGCCTCAACGCCTTCATGAAGTTTCTGGACAAGGCCGCCCGGGCGGGCACCGAAATCGTCGTCGCCGACCTGCAATTTCAACCATTACGAACGCTGGCGCGTGCGGACCTGACACCGGTGCCCGGCCAGTTGCGGTTTACCCCCACACTGGCCGCCGCACTGGAGTCACTTCAGCCTGACCAAAGCCTCTGACATCCGGACTCTGACATCCCGCCTCTGACGCCCTTCAGGGCACCAGAACAATCTTGCCCGCACCACCGGCTTCCAGGGCCTCGTAGGCCGCCACACCGTTTGCGAGCGGCCATTCGTGGGGCGGCGGTGGCAAGGGCAAGGCGCCCTGATCAAACTCGGCCCCGAGACGCGCCAGCATGGCCGCGCAGGTGGCGCTGTCATGCAGCAACGAGTTGACCCCGATCAAGGTCGCAGAACGCCGGTAGAAGGCCAGCACTGGCAGCGTTGTCATGCCGTCTGCGGGCGCTGCAATAGATACCAGACGTCCACGATCCGCCAGCACCGCCACCGCCGGCGCCAGCCAGAATCCGGTGGTATCGATGACGATATCCGCACCCGCCTCGCACTTTTCGCTGACCCGGCTGACAAAATCATCCGCCTCACCCAGCAACAGCGCTTCCATATCCGGCGCCACAATCGCCAACTCGGTCAATTGCGCTGCGCGCCGCACGGCACCAATGACGCGCGCCCCTCTTGCCTTCGCCAACGCCGACATCGCAAGCCCTACCGCACCGCTAGCCCCAATCACGATGACCGTGGCCCCTGCGGTAACGCCGGCACGCTCAATGGCTTCCCAGGCAGTAATCCAGGGCACACCGCAACTGGCGGCCTGGGCAAAGCTCAGGCTCTCCGGTTTCAGTGACACCGCCGCTGCCGGCAGCGCCAGGTAGTCGGCATGGCTGCCGTCGCGGGTAAAACCGATGCCCTTGCCGGAGCCCCAGACCGCCTTGCCTTTCAGTGCTGCCGGCCCGTCCTCGACAATGCCGGCAAAGTCCCGGCCCGGGACACGCGGCAGCGTGGTGTAAGGGAAACGCCCCAGTACATTTTTCAGATCGCTGGGGTTGAGGCCTGCGGCGCACACCCGCACCAGCACCTCGCCATCGGCCGGTACCGGTCGCGGCATCTCTGCAAGCGCCAGCGCATCCAGCGCACCGGCATGATCAAATTTCAGGGCTTTCATAACGGGCTCCACAGCATTGGCAGAAACGGTATGCTTGCCAGAGACCCATGATAAGGAGCGCACATGACGACCGATACCCCTCCCGGCAACTCCACAGACAACGCCACAAACAACCCCGCAGACACGCCGCGCATTCTGGCCTTCGCTGGCAGCGCACGCAGCGCCTCCCTGAACAAGCAGCTTGCCCGCGCGGCAGCGGAAAGCGCGCGTCGTCAGGGCGCTGATGTGACGCTGGTGGACCTGCGCGATTACCCGGCCCCGTTGTATGACGGTGATCTGGAGGAGAAGCACGGTATTCCGCCGGCGATACGGCAACTGAAAACGCTCTTTGCAGCACATCACGGGTTGATGATTGCGTCCCCGGAGTACAATGGTTTTATCACGCCGCTGCTGAAGAACACGCTGGACTGGATCTCCCGATCGGACGGCGATGCCAGCGGCCTGGCGCTCTTCGAGGACAAACTTGCCGTGATACTGGCCGCCTCCCCGGGAGCGCTCGGCGGTATGCGCAGCCTGCAAACGGTGCGTCAGCTACTCACCAATCTGGGGGTCCTGGTGCTGCCGAATCAGGTCTCTGTGCCCCGCGCCGGACAAGCCTTTGACGACACGGGGCAGCTCACAGATGCAGCGCTCAACAAGCGGCTGGACAACGCCTGTGCGGCGTTATGCCGGCATCTGCGTTGCTTGCAGGCGTAACCGTCCTGTCTCGGTGCCAACGTTGCACATCGTGACGCTCAACCGTCCACCTTCGCCCTGGCGCGCCGACGACGTGCCAGCGTGCGCCAGACCCAGCCATCGGGCCGGTGCTCGCCAGTGTGCACGTAGCGCAGGGAGTTACGGTTGTGCAGGCTCCAGCCCAGCAGCGCCGCCGCTCTCCCGGTACCGCAGAACAACAGGCGGTCGTTGCTCTGTAACGTCGTTTCCGGGCCAGGCAAGAGAAAACTCTCGCCACCACGCCGCAGCATCAGCGGCACCAGATCCAGCATATTCTTGCGTTTGCGAGGGTCCCGGCAAATATTGCCCAGCGCCACCGTCTCGCCCAGTTGCAGCGACAAGGTCACTGCGCGCGCGCTGCGCTCGCAAATATTCACACTCCAGCAGTCCGGCGTCAGGTCGCCGCTGATATCTGCCAGGCGCTTTACCAGTGCCTGGTTCCAGGTGTTGCCCTGCTGCGCCGCCATATCCAGAAAATCCTTCAGCATCGGGGCGCTGAGCACGGACATGAAACGGCTCGCTGTCAGATAACTTGTCTGTACCGGCAGCTCCGGTTTTGCCAGCTTGAACAAGCCATGGTTATAGAGCCGGTTTTCCAGCGCCACCATATAAACGCGCGCGTTGATCTGGCGTGCCGTCATGATGATGGACAGATTGTCCGCATCGTCATCCGTGCCCGCCACCAGGGCGGAGGCCTTGTCGATACCCGCCTGCCTGAGCGTCACCGCTTCTGTGCCCTTGCCCTGGATGCTGCCGGGCGGACACATCGTCAGATCTTCCGCCACCACCGTGACCTCCATCCCGGCTTCGCGCAGCACACGATACACGGCCTGGCCGAAGTCACCGAAACCACAGATGATCCAGTTCCCTTGCGGCGGCTCCGGGCGTTGCGGCAGTCGGGCACCGGGCAACGAGGTCAGCCAGTCGTAGACGCGATGCCCGTCCGGTTCGACCATGCCCATCAGCAGGCGCCGGGCAAAATCCTCACACGGGTTAACCACCAGATCAGTACCGAAAGACAACATGTTGTTGGCCGTCTCTTCACTGTCGGCACGACAAAACACCAGTATCTCGCGATTGAGCAGCTTCGCTGCGATAGCGACCTTGAGGTTGGTGTGGTCGCTATCGGTCACGGCAAGCACCCCGGCGCACCACGGGTGCTGCAAGCCCGCATCAATCAGATTGCCGGGAACCTCCGCATCCATGCAGAAGGCCGGCACATGAATACCCGAATCCTGGCTCCGCAACTGTTCCATGTTGCCGGCGTCCTGATCAATCACGGCGATGCGATACCCGCGTCCGATTAATGCGCGAGCCAGCAGCTTGCCTGTATCGCCGTAGCCACAGATCAGATAGAAGGGTTCGCGCAGCCCGCCCATGCTGCGCAACTGGCGACTGCGGATCAGCGCATTGCGGAATTCCGGGTCCTGGATCAGGGAAATGATGGTACCGACGGAGTACAGCCAGGCGAACACGGTGAGGTAAATACTGACCATGGTCCACAGGCGCTGGGCATTGGAGAAGTCATAGGGCACTTCGCCGAAACCGATCGTGCTGCCGGTATAACTGACCACATAGAACGCCTGAAAGAACGTCATGGACCAGGGCTCACCCTGATCATCCACGCCGGGCATCAGGGTAAAACCGAACACCGCCAGCGCATAGGCACTGATCAACACGATCATCGGCGGCCGCATGCGCCGCATGATGATCGGAAAGACAGAGCGCATTGGCGTCATGGTTGCATCATCGGTGCAGCGTGACCGTTTCGACGGTCAACAGGATCGTGGACACCGCGTTGGCCAGCAAGGCACCGCCAGAGAGTGACACGATACTTGCCATCACCGCAGGCGTCAGGCCCACGTCCAGCACATGCACCGCGACAGCCCAGACCACGGCAGCAGTGATCAACTGCAGATCCGCAACCAGGCTCGATGCCAGCAGCACCGCACCAATCTGGGTGCGCTCGCCAAACTTCAGCACCGTGGCAATCAGGCTGACAATGATCGCTGCAAACAGCTCATAGACGTTATGGTGTTCCGGGTTGTCGATCTCACCCAGAAAAAACCCGAAGTTCAGGGTCAGCGCCAATAAAATGAAAAACCCGAAGATCACTTTTTCCAGATTCATGAATGACGATCCTTGTGTATAGCGTTATTTCTGATAGCGCGCCTTCCACTCACTGTACGGCATGCCATAGATGGTTTCACGGGCACTTTCGTAATCCAGCACCTCGCCCCGCTCCTCTGCTGCGGCGACGTACCACTTGGCCAGGCAATTGCGGCAAAAGCCGGCCAGGTTCATCAGGTCGATATTCTGCACCGCCTTGTTATCGTCCAGGTGCGCCAGCAAACGGCGAAATACGGCGGCTTCGATATCACGGCGGGTGTCGTCATCAGTCATGGCAGGCTCCGTTACAGCGTCAGAGTGTCTCATGGTAACCTTGTCGGAGACTTCTGACAGCCCTGCATCCCGATCACTGACGGTTTTATGCCATGCCCACTGACACGCCTCCGACGCGCAAGATCTGGCTGCTTTACGATACCGCCTGCCCGGCCTGCGATTATTATTGCAACCTGGTGCGGATACGGGAGTCCGTGGGTGAGCTGGTGCTGGTAGACGCACGAGAGCCGGGGCCACTGCTGGATGAAGTGACGGCACTGGGGCTGGATATTGATCAGGGCATGGTGCTGAAGGTCGATGAACAGTTGTACTACGGCGCCGATGCCATTCACGCGCTGGCCCTGCTCGGCAGCGACAGCGGCTTTTTCAACCGTATCAACTATCAGGTATTTCGCTCTGCGAGGCTGGCACGGGTGCTTTATCCGGTGCTGCGAGCCTGTCGTAATCTGTTGCTGAAAGTGCTGCGCAAGACCCGTATCAACAATCTCGATCTGGACAACAATGATCGCTTTTAGCTACGCGCCGGAGTGAGCCGGCCGCACACCGCCTGCAAGAAGCGGTGTGCGGTCGTTTCAGGGCTTGAGAATCACTTCTGCACGGCGATTCTGCATGCGCCCTTCACGGGTGTTGTTGTCCGCCAGTGGTGATGCAGCACCCCGCCCTTCTGCACTGAGCCGGGCACTGGCAATCCCCGCCGCTTCCAACAGCATCACCACGCGCTCGGCACGCTGCAGGGAAAGTGCGTCGTTGTGAGCCTGCGGGCCAGTGTTGTCCGTGTAGCCGCGCACCACCACCTGCGCCTCCGGGTGCGCCTGGAGATAGGTCACGACCTGATCAAGGTCAGCCTGCACCGGCTCGTTGGTGTCAAAACCGAATGTCACCACGCCCACGGTGAAGGGAGTAGCGGGCGCCAGGCGCGGCTGTGGCTGTGGTTGAGGTTGTGGCTCTGGGTCTGGTTGCGGTGCCGGTTGCAGCTCTGGCTCAGACGCAGGCTCCGACACAGGCTCGGGCGCTGGCGTGCTCGCTGCTTCAGACGCGCGCTCCGATGCCGGCGCAGACCGGGGCGCTGGCCTGCCAAAACGGTAAAACAGCCCCAGAGACAGCAAATCGCTATCGTCGTCTTCAACCGTGTAGCGATCCCAGGACAACCGCATGACCCAATGCGTCGCCAGACCATACTGCATCCCGGCGCCGAACGTCGCATCGGTGCCGGAAAAGCGTTTTGTGTCACCGGCCAGGCCGTACTCGGTTTCCCAGCGCAACGCCCCGCCACGCAGATAAGCGGCCAGGCGTTCGGTAAAGGGATAGCGCAGCAGCAGCGCCGCCTCGGCGCCACTGCCGGACGCCGCGGGTATACCACGTAGCTGATCGATGGTGACCGGCCCGGTACCGGCCAGGCCGGTGGTGATTTCACCGAGATCAACATAACCGGCTTCCACAGCCAGATAACGCCAGCCATAACCACCGAGGAGTTTCCAACCCAGGCGATCCTCGTCATCCACCGTTGCGGTACCGGGCAGGCCTTCGTTCGCCAGCCGTTGCTCGACGTCGTTGGCGTCGATGTCGGTCATGGCCCAGCCGAGCGCGCCGCCCAGGTACCAGCCATCACCCGCGTGAGCGGGCAACGTCAGTGATGCCAGCAGCAGAACGGTCAACAGCACAGCGCGACGCTTCACGCGCAGCAGCATCAGCGCCAGCAGCGGCAGCAGCGACCAGGCCGCACCACCTTTGCTGGTGAAGCGCGCATCACGGAAGGTGTAGGTGGCTTCCGCCACCTCGGACACATTCAGGCCCACCTGATAGGCGATCACCTTGAGCGTGGTCTCGCTGTTCAGCAGCAGTTCGGTGTTGTTCGCCACCTCGGTGCCATGGGACAGCGTAGGGGTAGTGCCGTCTGTGGTGTAACGCAGCATGGCGCCCACCGTCGTGCTTTCCAGGCGCACCGTCACCCAGCCCTCGTATTCACCGGCGGGCGGGTTGAAACGTGGCGTTTCGGCGGTCACGGCGGCGACCATGGTGAGGTCGCAAGAGGTGGTGCAGTCCGCGCTCGACACCGTCACGCTCTGGTAGCCCGTCGCCATCACCTCGACCCGATGATCTGACTCAATCGGGGGCGCGATCAGCGTGAAATCACCGTAGGTATCCGTCAGTGTTTCATAGCGCCCGTCGCTGTCCTCAATCGGCGTGGTATCCGACAAGAGGGTCACGATGCCGCCGACAACGGGTTCGCCCAGTGGTCCGCTCACGCTGCCGTGATAAAGCTGCGCTGCCAGCGCCGCCAGCGCCGCCTGCCCGGTCGGCAGGCCTGGCCCTTCTGCGCTCAGTGACACCGTGGGCAGCGAGCCCGCCAGATCATCCGGCAAGGTCACCGTGAACACGGCCGGATGACCCGCCTCGGTATCGTCGGTCGCTTCACCGCTGCCGCTGACCAGAATACCCGCAGCGTCCGCCGTGGCATCCACCGTCAACTGCGTGGTGACACCCGGTGCTGCACCCGACACCAGCACCTCGGTGTGGTTACGTGCGGTATCCAGGCTCAGCATGACCGGGCGCGCCACGCTCACACGCAACGGTACGTCGACCAGCAACGAATCGGACCAGTCGGTATGGGGGTCGACGACCGCTACGGTATAGGTCCCGGCAAACGCTCCTGTCTCCGGCGCGGTAAAGCGGTACGTGCACGGTGACGCGGTACAGGTCACCGAGGTGCTGAACGACTGCGGCCCGTTGACGACGATGTCATAGGTGCTGCCCTCGCCCCCGGCGAGCAGCAGGTCACGACCACTGCCTGGCTGCAAGGGTCCGCCCTGCGGATCACTGACGCTGACCGCGTCGAAGACCTCTACCGTCACCATCTGCCAGTCACTGGCCGCATGGGTCGCGTTACCGGCAAAACGGGCACGGAACTGCTGCGCGCCCGGCGCACTGGTCGATACCGTCAGGCTGGCCGTATCGTCCACCAGCGCAGACGACGACAGCGCCACCCACTCGTCGTCGTCATCCAGCCGCTGGAATACGATATCGCCGCTCGGCAGCGCACCATTGGCACTGAGCACGGCGGTCAGCACGATGTCATCACCGCTTTCCAGCATGGCCGCATTGCTGCTGAGCAGCAGCGAGGTGGTGATGATCAGGTTTTCCAGATCATAGTGCAGCGGCGCGGCGGCACCGGCGGTGTCCGCCGTCACCTGGTAACTGCCCACCACGCCGTTTGCCGTCACCGGCAGCGCTACGGCGCCCTCGGCAGCAATCGACACGACGCTGACCGGATCGGCCAGCGACGCGCCCGTGGCGGGGGCGGTAAAGGTCACCTGCCCGCCCACGACGGGCTCGTCGAAGTCGCTGGTCACGGTTGCGCTCAGCGGTACCGGGAAGTCGCTATTGATAGGGGTTTCCTGCTCATCCCCGCCTGCCTCGGCCAGGACGAAACCGCGCGACTGGAAGGCACCGGCATCACAGCGATCGCCGTCGCGTGCGATGCCACGGATGTCGGTGTCGGCACAGGTGGCGGCATCTGCCGCGCCCAGCGCAGCACTGCCGGGCAGCAGCGCCACATAGGGCAAGGCACCCGCACTGCTGACGGGGAACAGCAACGGATCGCCATCGCGGATCGCTTCGCCGCCGGAACCGCCCTCTGTCACGTTATGGCGCAACGTCAGCACATCCCCGGCGGTACCCCAGAGACGGTAATTGCTGCCAGCGTTGTTCCAGAGCACGCTGTTCTCCACCAGAATGGTGGTATTGGCATCGAACCGCTCCAGATAAATCGCACCCTGGGCGTCATTATCAACGACCGTCATGTGCCGCAATGTCAGTTGCCAGTTGCTCCAGTTCTCGGTAAATGCAAAGGCACCGAGCCCACCGCTCTGATGGCGGATCACCACGTTTTCCAGGGTGGCGACGATGGTGGTACCGCCGATCGCCTCACCGCGCAGGTAGATGGCCCCGCTACCGCTCTGCCCGTTCTCGATGACCACATTGCGGACCAGAACCTCACCGCCCGCGATCTGGGGAGAGATCCGTACAGGACCATGATGCCCGGTAAAGATCACATCCTCGATCGTGGTACTGGTGCCACGGAACTCCAGAGGGCCTTCGCTGCCATGCAGGCTGGCACGGCCATCACTGACCCGCAGGTTACGCAGGGTGAAGGACGCGGTCCCGGGGGCCACGTACAGGACCGGCGAGGTGCTTTCCCCGGTCAGTTCGATATCCGCCCCGGCCCCGTCTATGGTCAGGCTCTGATCGATATTGAAGGGACCGGCTGCTGCCGCCGAAATGGCGTTTTCACCACGACAGCTCAGCGCAGGCTCGAATTCGATGCGGTTACCACTGACGGCGTAATCCAGCAGGCGATCAAGACTGCCCCGCTCGCCGCTGTCACACCGGGTCACCCGCCATACCGCGTCCGCCGTGGCGGTCACGGTAAAGTTGCGCTGCAATTGCACGGCCTGGTAGTTGGCGTCGCCATCCGCTGTGGCCCGTACCGTGATCTCACCCGCGCCGAACACCTCCAGTTCATCATCCTGGAGACTGGCCGGACCACTGAGCACCTCGAAGCTGACCTCCGCGCCGGACGAGGCGCTGGCAGTCAGAGTGATCGTGAACGCCTCGCCACTGATGCTCGTGTCACTGATGGCATCGAAATCCAGCGTCTGGGCGGCTTGCTGCACCTGCAGCGTACGCACCACGTCCACGGCGGCCGCATAGTCGTCATTGCCTGCCTGGCTCGCCGTGATATCCACCTCGCCTGCGCCAACGATGGTGACGGTGTTGCCGGATACGGTCGCGACGCTGTCATCCGACGACGCAAAGCTCACCGGCAAGTTGGAATCCGCTGTCGCCGTCAGCGTAAAGGGCGCATCACCAAACGTCACCGGCGCCAGCGCAGCAAAGGTAATGACCTGCTCGGCACGATTCACTTCCAGTGTGCGGACCACTGCGGTGGCTGCGTTGTAGTTGTCGTCACCGGCCTGACTCGCGGTAATGTCGGTGTCGCCCGCCGCAACAATCGTCACGGTGTTACCGGAGACGGTAGCCACCGACGGGTCTGAACTGACATAGCTGATCGGCAGGCCGGAATCCGACACGGCATCCAGCGTAAAATCTGCATCGCCGACGGTACGCGCTGCCAGGGCATTGAAGGTAATGACCTGATCCGCCTTGCTGATCACCAGCGTGCCGGTTTCCCCGCCTTCGTAATTGTCGTCATTGATCACGACCGCTACGTCATAGGTGCCGGCATCCGTGGGCGGCTCGGTGCTGCCTTCATAGGTCACGGTGACACTGACACCCACCGGATCGGTGGTCACGGTGACGGCACGCGGTGTGCCGTCATAGACCTGCTCGGTGTTGCTGATCGACGCGTTGGCCTGCGCGCGCTGCACGATGAAGGTGTGTTCAACGGGCGTCGCGGCCAGATAGTTGGTGTTACCTGCCTGCGTCGCGGTGAGCGTGCTGCTGCCCGCACCCACGATCGTCAGGGTGGTGCCACTGAGGGTGGCTACCGTGGGGTCACTGCTGGTCAACGTGACCGGCAAGCCCGAGTTGGCCGACGCGCTCAACGTGACCGGGCTATCCCCGAACGTCGCACCGCCCGGTGAGGCGAAGGTAATCGTCTGCGTGGCCTGGGCAATAGCATGGGAATGCGAGCCTGATTGAGACCCACGATGAGCGGTGTCACCGGAATAAATCCCGCGGAACGACTGGAAGCCCGCATCGTAGGCCTCGCCATCAACGGTAAAGACCGCCACATTAGCAGCCAGCGGCGCTGTGCCGATATCGACCCAGTCGCTGCCGTTATACCGCTGGAACACCACATTGCCCGTCACATCCGTATCGTCAGGCTGAACCGTGGCGACGAGTTCGAAGTCCTGACCATAGGTGCTGCCGCCGCTGCTCAGCGAGGTGCTGGTGGCGTACAGGATCGTGGTCGGGTCCGTCGTGCTGTCCCCGTCGGCATCACCGCCACCGCTGACCGCCGCGGCGTTCACCAGTTCGGCTTCAGCGTCAGTGGCCACAGAGACGGTCAGTGTCACGGCCGGATAGCTCTCGCCACTGGGCAGCACGTCACTGCGCTGGCATGCCAGCGGTGACAGGGTGCAGCCCCAGCCGGTGCCTGCCATGCTGACCGCCGTCATGCCGTCCGGCAGGGTATCGGTCAAGGTGACGGCGGAGCCGTTCGTGGGCCCCTGGCCGGTGTTGCTCACCACCAGGGTGTAGGCGGCATCCGTCTGCCCCTGATAGAAGTTGCCTTCATGGGATTTGCTGAGACTCAGCGCAGGTGGCGCCACGATCGTCAACCTAAAGGTTTCATCGCGCTCGCGCTGGTTGCCGCTGATTTGGCCCGAGACGGAAAGCGTGATGTCCGTGACCCCTTGCGACGACGGCGACAAGGTCACCACCAACTGGCGTTCATGCCCGGTACCGGTTAACGACAAGGCGCTGTCCGGCAGCACACTCTGGTTCGAAGAGGTGGCACTCACGGTCACGCCCAGGCTGGCGTCGCCAACCAGGAACGAGATGCTTTCCGTACGCGTGCCACTGAGCGGGGCCATGGCCGTCTGATCGGCGATGAGGCCCAGCGTCGGATGGGCCTCGTAGGCGCCGATGTCGGTCTGGTTTGTCGGGGTCGATGAGGCGGCGGCCACCGCACGCGGCCAGCCGCGCTGGTCGTTAGCGGTCACGCCGGGCAGTGTGGTGTTACCCGCATCCAGTGCCGGACTGCCATTGCGCAAGGCGTGAGTTTCAGTAGCGCCATGATAATTCGCCAGCGGGAACAGCCCGGGGTCCGCCACACCGATCTGGTTGGCATTGGCGCCATGCGACAGGCCACCGGCGCCGCCGGTGCCGATCAGGTTGTGCTGGCTGCTGCTGTGCAACACACCGAAGATGTCATCCGCCGTATCACCGGCGCCGCGGAAGTTGGCGGCCACCAGCGTGTTGTACAAGCGCGTCGGCGCGTCGGTGGTGACAACGCGCAGCCCCCCGGCGCTGGCATTGGCGTTAACCAGCCCGGAGCGGTTGTCAGCGATGGTGACGTGCGTCAGCCGTGCCTCATTGGCGCTCTCGTGGGGCGCCAGTTCCAGCCCACCCACCGTGCCTGATGCGGTGTTCCCGGAGATGGTGCTGTTGGTAATCCGCACATCGCCGTAATACTCAAGAATCGCCAGACCGCCTACGCTACTGGTCGCATCCCCTTCAGCACGGTTACGCGACACGGTGGTATTTTCCATCACCAGATTGCCCAGCCGAGTGATGGCCGCGCCGCCTTGCACTTCGGCGCTGTTATCGTCGATGGTCACGCCGCGCAGCACCACATTATTGGTGCCGATGATTTCCAGTGCACCGGCAGCACCGCCGGTGCCCAGTGCGCGGTTATTGCGAAATTCGGTGCGCTCGATGGTGATCTGCTCACCAAAATAGGCGCCCAGCGCACCGCCGTGGCCCACGTTGGTATTGATGACGTTATCGGAAAAAACCGTGTTGTAGATGCTCAGGGTGCCGACATGCGGCACCAGCTCTCCTTCACTGCCATCCCAGTCGATGGCGCCACCGTACTCGCTGGTGGTGTTGTAACCATGGCGGAACCAGAGCGCTTCGAATACGGTATCGAAGCCGGTATCCCAATCCGGATTGACCAGCATGATCTGACCGTTGGCGGGATTGTTCGCCGTGGCACCGGCCTGAATGATGGTGGCGCGCGGATCACCTTCGCGGTTACCGCCACTGCCCACAAAGGTCATGCTGCGACGCACTTGCAACACATCACCCAACGTATAGGTGTCCGCCGGAATATGCACGGTAATCACCGGGTGGGCCGCCTCGGGGATCGCGTTGGCCTCACTGATGGCAGCACGCAGTGTACAGGTGTTGGTGCCACCGGCCTGGCAATGGGTGCCCGCCGTCGTGTCCGCGGTACTGTTGACCACGAAGGTCAGTGCCGACGCCGTAGCGGGCAAAACCACCATCAACATAAGCAGCAGACCCATCAGCCAGCTGCCGGACTGACGATACCCTCTGCTGCGGGATGGCTGCTTCAGCTCGCCTCCCTGCGCTACCGAATCAAACTCCATTTTTTGTGCCCCCAAAATGTTACGTGTTCAGCGTCGTGTGTGCGCCGTTCTTTCTTGCTTGTCCTTTTCCACCCGGCTTCAGCTACGCGGCGGGAAAATGCCCTGCAGAGCGATACAAAATCTCAGGCCCAGACAGGGCTGACGATTGTTATGCGGTATGCCGCTCCCCGTGGGGGCCAGCGCGGCGGGCGACATCTGCACATCGGCCTGGCCGCTGGCGGCATAATGCGTGACCTGCGCCCGGGCGGTTCCCGCCCAGCCGGCATCGGCCGGCGAACGGCTGGATGGCGTACCCGGCAACGCCCGAAACTGGTGCGCGTGCGGGGGCAGGTTCGCTTCCGTCAGCGTCACCGTTTCCGCGCCGCCCATCTCGCCCTGGTCATACGCACTCAATCCGGGGCCCTGCCCCCACATCAGTGGCGTGCGACCTTCCAGATTCGGCAGCGCGAAGGTGCTCTTGCCGTCACCGCCGTACATGGTGCCCAACAAGGCAAACAGCGCCGTGTTCTGGGAAAGGGGCATCAACTGTCCGTTACATTCGGCCCAGGTCCTTGGTGCAAAGTCGAATGAGAAAATTCTGATTTCGGCCACAAATGGATCAGACATTCTGGAAGCTCCTTATCAATTCCGGCTGGGGAAGAGGCCCTGAAGGGCCACGCAGAAACTCAGCACGGTATAGGGCTGCATATTGTTGTGCGGCTGCGACCCACCCGCGTCGGTGACCAGATCACCACGCATCGCGGTTCCACTCACCGGCTCACCGTAGGCATTGGCAGCCGGGCGCGCCCAGATGTTACCCACCGGCGTGGTGCGATCAGCCGCCGTATTACTGGCCGACACCGGGTGTGTATGGGGCGGCATCTCAGCCTGGCTCAGCGTCACGGCGGCGCTACCGAGCGGTTGCCCCTGAACGATGCCACCGTCGACATGCACCGGGGCACGACCGCGCAGGTCTGGCAACGCAAAGTTGACTTGTCCGTTGCCGCCATACATGGTGCCCATCAAGGCAAACAACGCCTGGTTCTGGTTGATCGGCAACAGCTGCCCATTGCACAAGGCCCAATGCCTGGGTGCAAAGTTGAAAGAAAAGACCGAGATCTGGCCAAGAAAGGGTTCGCTCATAAAAATATCCTCCGACGTCGGCCGCTCAGGTCTGGGTGGGAAAAATGCCATACAGGGAAATGATGAAACTGACCGCCAGATACGGCATGCGATTCTCGTGCGGCTGGCCGCCGCCGACGCCGTCGCTCAGGTTGGGCGCCATGGCTGAGGGTGAGCCCGCTGTCGCATAGGCATTGCTGGCTGTTGCGGCCCAGACATGCCCGGCAGGATTGGTACTGCTCGCTTCCGCCGACGACGCCACCGGCACATGGGAATGTGCCGGAATCTGCTGCAGTGTCAGCGTTTCCATTTCCGTACCGCCCGACTGCCCCATAACGAACGTCTGCCCGCCGCCGGTGCCCTGATGCAGCGGAAGCCGGCCACGCAGGTCCGGTACCGCGAAGGTCATCTGGCCGTCACCGCCATAGGTGGTACCGATCAGTGCGAACAGCGCGTCGTTCTCGGAGATGGGCAGCAAGGCCCCATCGCAGAAGGCCCATCCCGCAGGCGCAAAATTGCCGCCGAACATTCTTATCTCGCCTAGATAGCGGTCCCCCATAATGCCTCTCCCTTCAGTCTGTGAGGTGGCTGAAAAACGCCACGTAGCCTTCCCCGGCAACATTGTCGTCACGGCTGCCGTCATGGCTGCGCTGCATGAACAGATCGAAGCTGCCAGCCTGGGCGTGCTCGACGCGGTAGAGCGCATCCTGAAGCGCGCTGCCCGGCGGCAACTCGAAGCGCAGCGCGAACTGTTCCAGTTGCGCATCGCGCGTGTTGTCTTCCACCCCGACAAGGCGCGCATCCACCGACCCGTAGCGCGGATGGGCGACATAAAAGATGTCACCTTCCAGCGCGCCGAAGTCATGCCGCCGCGAGAGACCCTGCGGCACGACCGGTGCGGGCGGGTGCCCGCTGGCGCCCGAACGGTTGCCTTGACTGTCTGCGCCGCAGCCCGCCAGCACCCAGGGGGCAGCTGCCAGACCCGCGACAAAAGTACGTCGTTTCATAGTATTCCCCGCAAAACCCGCTGCCGCTGACCACCTGCGCCGGACAATTCAGTCCTGGCAACTACAGGCAGCCTCATAAGACATTTGCTCGGCATCCCTGCCGGTTGGTACAAGAAACAATGGCCCCTCACCCAGTACCGGATGACGGATCAGATAGGTGCCCTGCATTAACGGCGCGTCCAGCGGCCCGGAGAAATACAGGGAAAACTGACGAAAACCCTGGTCACTGCGGGCCTCGTTCACACTGTCCAGCCGCAGGGCCACCGGCGCGCCCTCTGCCACCTCGAAAGCGAAATCACTGCCCGTCAGGGGCCGGAACTGCTCAGGGGTAAGGATCATCGGTTTGCTCCCGCCCGCAGGCCGCCCGTGAGGGTCGCCGGGTACCAGACCATGCGCGCATGGACGCCCGCCTGCTGTTCGATCTGAAAGCCAAGACGCTGGTAGAGGGCGGCCGCGGCCAGGTTGTCCTGCCGCACCGACAGCGTGACCGGCGCGGGCATGCGCGCCGCCACCTGCTGCATGGCACGGATCACGGCGCTGCCGTGGCCCTTGCCGCGCGCTTCGGCGCGCAGGGACAGGTCAACGAGGTGTACGCCGCCCTCGCTGAAATCGAGAATCAGGCGACCGATCTCGGTATCCAGCTCTCCGATAATGAGGTGCATGGCATCAGGATAGCGCTGCCCGTATGCGTTGCTCTGGGCGGTGAATTGCATTTCGATAAGGGATTCAGACAGGTCGCGATCGCCGATCAGGCGCAAGTCATTACGGGTCGAGCTATACAGCCCCGCCAGAAAGCCAGCGTCTGACGAACGGACAGGCCGGAGATACAGCCCGCCAGGAAGATCCACTCCCGACCCCAACATACGCCCCCCCAGGGCAGATCATATTTTAGCGTCCCATTTAATGGGATCTGGTTCGTTGCATAATGTAGCGAAATGTATCAGCGCGCTGACGTGAGTGTCCACAGACTTTATCGGGCTTCCATGCTGGCAGATTGCCATCATCGGGATACAAAAAAGCCCCGCGTGTGGCGGGGCTTTTTTGTACTACCGGGTTTACTTCAGATTACTTGAAGACTCTTACTTGAAGGTCTCTTACTTGAAGATCTCGCCCTTTTCGGCTTTCTCGACCAGCAGGGCCGGCGGAGTGAACCGTTCGCCGTACTTGGCTTTCAGCTCCTCGGCGCGTTTCACGAAGCCACGCAGCCCGCCTTCATACTGGTTGATGTACTGGATCACACCACCACTCCAGGCCGGGAAACCGATACCGAAGATGGAGCCGATGTTGGCATCCGCGACGGACTCGATAACGCCTTCCTCGAAGCATTTGACCGCCTCGATGGCTTCCACGAACATCAGACGCTCTTTCATGTCCTCGAACGGGATCTCCTTGTCGCCACCAAAAGCCTCTTTCAGGCCCGGCCACAGGGTCTTCTTGCCACCCTGAGGATAGTCATAGAACCCTTTGCCCTGGGCTTTGCCCGGACGCTCAAGTTCTTCAACCATCTTCTTCATGACTTTCTCGGCCGGATGCTCAGGCAGTTCCGGCTTGCCCTCACGCTTGGCATCATCACGGGCGGCCTTGCCGATACGCAGCGCCGTTTCCATGTTGATCTCGTCGATCAGGTTCAGCGTGCCCACCGGGTAACCGGCTTGCATGGCAGCCTGCTCGACAGAGCTGGCGCTCAGGCCTTCGCCCAGCATGGAAATCCCTTCGTTGGCAAAGGTGCCAATCACGCGGGTGGTAAAGAAGCCACGGGAATCGTTGACCACGATCGGGGTCTTCTTGATCTGCTGCACGTAATCGTAGGTTTTCGCCAGCGCTTCCGGGCTGGTTTCTTCACCGCAGATGATTTCCACCAGCGGCATCTTGTCGACCGGGCTGAAGAAGTGAATGCCGATAAAGTCCGGCTTGCGCTTCACACCTGCTGCCAGGCCGGTGATCGGCAAGGAAGAGGTGTTGGAGCCCAGCACAGCATCCGGCTTGACCACGTCTTCGATTTCCTGGAACACCTTGTGCTTGAGCTCGGTGCTCTCGAACACGGCTTCGATGACAAAATCCACGCCGTCGAAATCTTTGGCATCAGCCGTCGCGATGATGCGGGAGAGAATTTCTTCTTTCTTCTCCTTGGTCATCTTGCCTTTGGATACTTCCTTATCGAGCAGATTGCTGGAGTACTGCTTGCCCTTCTCCGCATTCTCAATGGAAACATCCTTCAGCACAGCAATAGCACCAGAACGTGCTGTCACATAGGCCACACCTGCGCCCATCATGCCAGCACCCAGAATGCCCACTTTCTCGGCCTTGAACTTCGGCACGTCTTTCGGACGGCTGGCACCACCATTGATCGCCTGCAAGTTGAAGAAGAACGCGGTGGTCATATTCTTGGCTACCTGACCCGTCACCAGATCAATGAAGTAGCGCTCTTCGATCTTGAAGGCGTTATCCACATCCACCTGGGTGCTTTCTACCGCAGCCGCCATGATGTTCTTCGGGGCCGGATAGTTGGCGCCCTTGATCTGCTTGCGCAGATTGGCAGGAAACGCCGGCAGGTTCATGGCAAACGCCGGCACGCTCGGGGTGCCGCCCGGAATCTTGTAGCCTTTGACATCAAACGGCTGCTGGGATTTCGGGTTCGCCTTGATGAACTCTTTGGCCTTGGCAATCATCTCGTCTTGCGTCTCGACGACTTCGTCGATCAGGCCGACTTTCATGGCCTTGTCCGCTTTCATGCGCTGACCCTGCATCAGCACATTCATCAGCGCATTCTGGATACCGAGCATGCGCACGGTACGCACCACACCACCGGCACCCGGCAGCAGGCCGAGTGACACTTCCGGCAGGCCGAACTGTGCTTTCGGATTGTTCAGTGCGATACGACGATGGCAGGCCAGCGCGATTTCAAGACCGCCGCCCAATGCCGTGCCGTTCAGCGCGGCAACAACGGGAATGCCCAGTGTTTCCAGACGACGCAGGTCGCCCTTCAGCACACGCCCGCCTTCTGCCATCTTGCCGGCGTCTTCTTTGGTAACCTTGATCAAATCTTTCAGGTCACCGCCAGCAAAAAAAGTGCTTTTTGCAGACGTGATGATCACACCGGCAATGTCGGCTTTTTCTTTCTCGATACGGTTGACCATGTCGTGCATGGAACGGGTGTATCGTTCGTTCATGGTATTCGCGGATTGCTGCGGATCATCCAGGATCAGCGTGACAATATTATCCGCGTCTTTTTCCCAGCGAATGGTTGATTCAGTCATCTCAATTCTCCGTGTCCGGTGGCCGCTCAGAGGCGCTCAACGATAGTGGCGATACCCATACCTGCGCCGACGCACAGGGTGCAGAGGCCAAACTTCTTATCGCGACGCTCCAGCTCATCAAGCACAGTGCCCACAATCATGGCACCGGTAGCACCCAACGGATGCCCCATGGCAATGGCGCCACCGTTCACGTTGGTAATGTCATGGCTGATGCCCATGTCTTTCATGAAGCGCATGGCCACCGAGGCAAAGGCTTCGTTGATTTCCCACAGGTCGATGTCTTCGGCTTTCAGGCCAGCTTTCGCCAGTGCCTTGCGCGCCGCCGGAGCCGGACCGGTCAACATGATGGTCGGATCGGCACCGCTGACAGCGGTGGCAACGATACGGCCACGGGCCTTGGCGCCGATTTTCTCGCCAGCGGCTTTGGAACCGACCAGCATCAGCGTGGCACCGTCCACAATGCCGGAGGAGTTACCCGGGGTATGCACGTGATCGATTTTCTCGATCCAGTGGTACTTTTGCAGCGCGACAGCGTCAAAGCCACCCATTTCGCCCATCATGGCGAAGGACGGGTTCAGGCCACCGAGCGTGTCAGCGGTCGTGCCAGCGCGGACGTGCTCGTCACGCTCCAGTACCACCAGGCCATTCATGTCCTTGACCGGTACCACTGATTTGCTGAAATAGCCTTTCTCCCAGGCGGCCGCCGCGCGGTTCTGGGAAGACGCCGCGTACTCATCGACATCGCGGCGGGAGAAGCCTTCGATGGTGGCGATCAGGTCAGCACCAATCCCCTGGGGAATGAAGCCGGTGTCGTAGTTGGTCTGCGGGTCCAGTGCCCAGGGGGTGCCGTCGGAGCCCATGGGCACGCGGCTCATCACCTCGACACCACCGGCCAGCACCAGGTCTTCCATGCCGGAGCCGACTTTCTGCGCCGCCAGGTTGACCGCTTCCAGGCCGGAAGCACAAAAACGGTTGACCTGCAGCCCGGATACCGTTTCCGGCAGCCCTGCCGCCAGCGCGGCAATTTTCGGCAGTACGCCACCCTGGTCGCCCAGCGGCGACACAATGCCCATGACGATGTCATCAATCATCGCCGGGTCCATGTTCGGAAAACGGTCCTTGATCTCATGGATCAGGCCAACCACCAGTGAAATGGGCTTCACGGTGTGCAGGGCGCCGTCCTTTTTGCCCCGGCCACGGGGCGTGCGAATCGCATCAAAAATATAGGCTTCGGTCATGGAGAGGGTCCTCTCGCCTTCTGTCAGCTTGTGAGTGGCTGTTGTCGCCGGGCATGACGCCCGGAAGGGCCATTAGACTGCACCACCGCGTGTATACAAACAATGACAGGACAGCTCATAGCGATTGAGCACTTCTGTTAATGCCCACTCAGGGCAATAGTGCTCGCCGGACACAACACGCCCGTTGACCCCACCGAAGGCTCGGCATAGTGTGCCTGCTGATGTTCAATCAGGAGTAGCACCCATGAGTGCGGTATTCGATATCACCACCTCCCTGCTGGCCACGGTCAGCGAGCAAGGCCGGGGCGTGCAGTCCAGCGCCGCCGGGCGCCAGCCGGAAGAGCTGCTGGAGCTCTACGACATGGAGGGCTGCCCGTTCTGCCGCGTGGTCCGCGAAGCGCTGACCGATCTGGATCTGGATGCGGTGATCTACCCCTGCCCCAAGGGCGGTGTGCGTTTCCGGCCGCTGGTGGAAAAACTGGGCGGTGTGCAGCAGTTCCCGTTCCTGATGGACCCGAATACCGACGAAGCCATGTATGAGTCAGCCGAGATCATCGACTACTTATACAGCACCTACGGCAACAAGCCGGCCCCGCGCCAGTGGCTGCTGCGCACCGCGCGCACTGCGGGCTCGTTCGGCGCTTCCGCCCTGCGCGCCGGGCGCGGCCTGCGTGCCAGAAATGCCGCCCTGCCGGAAGAACCACTGGAATTGTTCAGCTTTGAGGCCAGCCCGTTTGCACGGCCGGTGCGTGAGCTGCTGACCGAGTTGGAGATTCCCTACATCCTGCGCCAGACGGGGCGGACCCAGGCGCTGGACTGGGTGTTGCCGCCGATGCGCGAGCGGATCGCCCCGGACTATCGCCCCACACAGCGCAACCGGGTGGAACTGATGGAACGCACCGGGCGCGTGGCCGTGCCCTATCTGATTGATGTGAATACGGATGTTGAGCTGTACGAATCCACACGCATCGTGCAGTACCTCAAGGACACCTACACCGCATAACAAGCCATCCGGGCCGCATTGCGCGGCCCGGGTATTTGATCAATCTCGACGCGGCCCCGGCGGTTGTTCCTCTTCCTCGCCGGACAGCGACTCGCCGGACGATTGCTCCCCGGACAGCGGCTCCCCGGATTCGCCAGCCTCCTCATCCGCCGCCAGCTTCTCTGCCGCCGTGTCCTCGGCACCGACCACCAGCATTTCCAGCTTGTCCGCAATATCCCACTCCGCCGGCTCGCCGGTATGGTGCTCTTCGAAGTCCTCATTGCGGGGGTCGATCTCGGCCAGCATTGGCGTGGAGGCAGGCGTCACCGTGACGTATTCCCCCTGCTCCGCCAACGGCACCTGGTCGCTGGCACGGAAGCGATAGAAGACCGCCGCGCCGCCCAGCAGCAGCACCAGACTGATGAACACGAACAGGGCGGGCGCCCCGAAAACACCCATCAGCGCGGCCCCGGCCAGCGGCCCGATCATGGTGCCGACACCGTAGGTCCGCAACAGCCCGGCGCAGGCCGCCACCAGCTGATCATTGGGCAGCTGGTCGTTGGCCAGTGCCACGCTCACCGGATAGGTGCTCGCCGCCACCGCGAAGAAGATGCCGCTGAACAGAAACAGCGCCAGCATGGAAAAGCCGCCGAGCACCGAGGTGATGGCCGCTGCCAGCGCGCCGGCAAACAACAGCCCCGTCAGCACCGGCAGGCGCCCTATGCGGTCAGAAAGCCAGCCCGCCGGCCACTGCAGCACCACCGCGCAGATCACCGAAAAACCCATGTACAGGGACAGCTCCCCCAGTGCCAGCCCGGCACGCAACGCGTACACCGGCGCCAGCGCCAGAAACGCGCCCAGGGCGATACCGGACACCAGCACACCGGTCATGCCGGCTGGCGCCTGGCGGATCAGCTTGCGGATACCGAGGTGTTCTGTGGGCGACGGCGGCGTGGGAATCAGGCTCTGGGTCAGCGTCAGCGGCACCATGGACAGCACAATCAGCATGGCCACCACGCTGTAGGCGACAAACTCCAGGGGATTGCCCAGCCCGACCAGCAACTGGCCGAGGGCCGAAGCCAGATAGAAATTGATGGTGTAGATGCCCAGCAGCTTGCCGCGGGACTCATTGGTGGCCCGGTCATTGATCCAGCTTTCGGAGACAGTCATCAGCCCCGCCAGACAGAAGCCCACCACCAGACGCATGATCGCCCAGGCTTCGGGGCTGACAATCACCGGATGCATCAGAACCGTGGCACAGGCCACCGCCGCGAAAGCGGCAAAGGCGCGGATATGCCCGACCTGGCGGATGATGCTGACGGCGTAGGTCGCGCCGAGCACAAAGCCCACGGAATAGAAGGCCATGATCAGGCCGAGGGTGGCTTCCGCTACCCCTTCCATATCCAGGCGCAGGGCAATCAGGGTGCCCAGCATGGCGCTGCCGCTGACCAGCAGTGCCAGGCTGATAAACAATGCAATAACAGACAGCATGACAATTTTCATGCGCTGCATTGTAACAGGTGGCGCACTAATAACGAGCGCTGAGGGCTCCAACGAGCGCTGAGGGCTCCGAGAAACGCCTAGACAGACAACCCGAGGCGGCGGGCCTCCATGCGCCGCAGAAACTCCAGCATGATCTGGCGGTACAGATCTTCACCCAGCCAGGCGTCCTCCACCCCCGCATCCACATTCGGGTTGTCGTTGACCTCCACGACCACCACACGGTCGCCGGATTGCTTCATGTCGACGCCATAAAGGCCGTTACCCATCAGGCGCGCTGCCTTGAGTGCAGTACGCAGGACCTTGGCCGGCACTTCCTGCACCGGCACCGTCCGGGAGGTGCCGGACACGGTCTTGCCAGTCTTGTGGTTGTAAATCTGCCAGTGCCCCTTGCTCATGAAATACTGGCAGGCAAACAGCGGGCGGTTATTCAGTACGCCGATGCGCCAGTCGTAGTCGGTGTACATGAATTCCTGGGCCAGCACCACGGCGCTCTGCCGGAAATACTCGCCCAGGGCGGCCTCCAGGGCCTCCGCGCTATCCGCCTTGGTAATGCCACGGGAGAAACTGCCATCGGGAATCTTCAGCACCACTGGCAAACCCAGATCGTCCACCATGGCGGCAATATCAAGGGGGCCATCCCGGAACAGGAAACGGGTTTTCGGCACCGCAACCTTGTTGCCCTGCATCAGTTCGGCAAAGTAGATCTTGTTGGTACAGCGCAGGATCGAACCCGGATCGTCCATCACCACCATGCCTTCCTGCTCTGCCTTGCGGGCAAACTGGTAGGTGTGGTGATCCAGCGCTGTGGTTTCACGAATAAACAGGGCGTCGTATTCGGCCAGCCGCGGATAGTCTTCACGGCCCACGGTTTCCACATTGATGCCCAGCTGGGCGCCAGCGCGCACAAACTTGCGCAGCGCCACCTTGTCGCTGGGCGGCATCGCTTCGTCCGGATTGACCAGCATGGCGAGGTCATAACGGTATTTACGGCGGCTGCCGACCTTGCGCCAGACCCGGGCATTGAATGCTTCCAGCGCCGCCGCAAAGGCGTCTTCCTCTTTACCCTTGAGCTGGTGCAGCCCCAGCGGGCGTACCAGCTCGACGGTCCAGGTCTCACGACGACGGAATTCCAGTTGCAGGATGGGGCACGGCAACTGATCAAAGATCTGCCGCGCCAGTTCCGCCAGCCCGGCATGTTCGGTCTGGCCGAAGAATATTTTGACCGTCAGGCGCTCTCCGTCCTGGCGATGCTTCTTCATGGCCTTGTCCAGCGCCGCATCAAAGGACTCGAAATGCAGCCCGTACAAGGCCTTGCGTGACAGGTCGTTGACGGTACGCACGGAGGGCAGCACCCGGTGCCCGCGGGCCTCCGCCAGCAACGAACAGTAGTACCCGGGGCTGAGGTAACGGTAGCTGCGGCACAGGTTGATCACCTGAACCCGTCCGGCAGGGAAACTGGTGCTGCTGTCCAGGTACTCCCGGGCGCTCATCAGATGGCGGGCGGGGTAATAAGCAGCCCAGTCACGGCGGTCTTCGACCACCAGAATTACATGCGTCATGGCACTCCCTAACGGCACTGAATGGCACTGAATCACGGCACCAGACTGAAAGAGGTTTCAGACCTGAACTGTAAGGCAATGCCGTGGCTGTTCGCCATAGGGTTCAGAAAAATTAAGGGCTCGGAAAAATCACAGACGCAAAGGGGGCAGATTCCGGAAGGCCTGGCTCAGCGCGTCAGACCAGGCCTCACGCAGTTCCCGATAGAAGGCATGGTGCTCATCAATATTGTAATGCTGCCCCCCGGCGAAGCTGTCTTCCGGGTATGTCAGCACGTCCAGCGGCATGCCCACCGAGAGGTTGGAGCGCATGGTCGAATCGAAGCTGATCAGCGCGCACTTGACGGCCTGGTCCATGGGCAGGCGGTAATCCACCACCCGATCCAGAATCGGCTTGCCGTACTTGCTCTCACCGATCTGAAAATAGGGCGTATCCACCGTGGCCTCGATGAAGTTGCCCGCCGGGTAGACATGAAACAGCCGCGACCCCTGGCCCCGAATCTGCCCGCCGACCAGAAAGCTGCCGCCAAAATCCACCCCGCTGCCTTGCCCCTGCCCTTCGTCGCGATCAATCACCTCGCGCACGGTGGCCCCGACCTGCCCCGCCACCTCGTACAGATCGCGGGCGTTATACATATTAGGAACCGTGTCGTCCCCGGCCCTGCTACGCAGCAGGCTCAACACACTCTGGGTGGTCGCGAGATTGCCGGCGCTCAACAGCACGATCAGGCGCTCGCCCTCACGCTCGAAGCGGTGCAGCTTGCGAAAGGTGGCAATCTGGTCTACCCCGGCATTGGTGCGGGAATCCGCCGCAAAGAGCATGCCCTGTTCCAGGCGCATGGCGACGCAGTAAGTCATCTGGGGTCTCCGGCAGGGACGGGCTACTTCAGAGAGCCCGCTCCGGCATAGCATAGCGTTACGCAGGCAATCACCGCCAGCGGCGGGCGCGACACCTGCCAATCAATCGGCCTCTATTGATCTAGCCGCGCCACCGTCGCCACCGCATGCATGGACTCGGGGCCGCCGCCATAACGCACCCCACGCACCGGGCAGGCATCCAGGTAATCCAGCCCGACCGCCAGCTTGAGATGCTGCAGGGGTTGCCGCGACTGATTGGTGATATCAAAGGTATGCCAGACACCATCACACCAGACCTCCGCCCAGGCATGGCTGGCCACATGGCCCTCATCTTCACTGTAAAGGTAGCCGCTGACATATCGGGCCGGCAATGCCATCAGCCGGGCGCATGCGAGGAAGACATGCGTGTGGTCCTGGCAAACCCCCTGTTGCAGTGCAAATGCCTCGCCCGCTGAACTGGCTGAATGGGTGGCGCCCGGTGTATAGGGCATCACCTCCAGCACCCCGCGCATCAGTGCCTCCAGGCGATCCAGTGTGTTGCTCGGCCGGCCCTCACCCGTAAATTGACGCATGAATGCCGTGATGGCCTGGCTCGGACGGGTCAAACGCGTATAGCGCAGATAGACCAGCGGCGATAATCCGGTCAGCTCATCCTCCTGCACTTCATCCAGAATCTCCACGTCCCCACGCGCAAGAATGGAAATGGAGGAATGCGGCTGGTCCAGCGTCAGCACGTGCAGGATGTTGCCGAAGCCATCGCTGCTGAGCAGCGGCGCCTGTGGCATCTCCAACTGCCAGTTGAGGATGCGCTGCCGTGATGAGGGCTTCGGCGTCAGACGAATATACTGGGTGCTGTGACGCGCCTCTTCATCATAACGATACGTGGTGAGATGCTCGATAGACAGTTTCATTGCAGCCTCACATCAGTTCTCACATCAATTCCAGGTAAGCAGACTGGATGTTGTCTGCCAGTTCGTTGATCCGGCGCAGGAAGTCGGTGAGATACTCATGCAACCCCACGGAAAAAACGTGCCCGATATCACCGTATTGCAAACGCGCATACAACACTGCTGCCAGGCGTTTGGCATCCAGACCGGCGTCGCCTTCCACTGCCGGCAGCAATTCACATAACATATCGACACAGGAACGTAGCGAGCGCGGCATCTCCGCACGAAAGATCAGCATGTCCGCCACGTTCTCTGCCGTCACCCGATCCGTATACAGCTCACGATAGGCTTCATAGGCCCCCACCGAACGCAGCAGCGCATTCCAGCGGTAGTAATCCACGGCACCGTTACCCGGCGCATGAATCTGGTGTTTTACGTCCAGAATCCGCGCCGTATTGTCTGCGCGCTCGATAAAAGTACCGATACGAATAAAACGGAATGCGTCATTACGAATCATGGTGCCATAGGCGGCGCCACGGAAAAGATGCGAACGCTCCTTGACCCAATCCATAAAGGCGCTGGCACCCATGGCAATCAGGCCATAACGGCGGATATTCTGCAGTTCGATCCAGGTCGTATTGATGCTCTCCCAGACTTCACTGGTAATACGCCCGCGCACGGCATGGGCATTCTCACGGGCCGTGCGGATGCAGTTATAAATGCTGCCCGGATTTTCCTCATCCAGCGAAAAGAAGTGCAGTACATTATTGACCTGCACCGTGTCATAGCGCTCGATGTAACGCTCCAGCGTCCCGGTAATTTTCAGCGGTGCCGCCACCTCGTCATCCACCGTGGCGGCAAACGGAATAAGCGACAGGTTCCAGGCCACATCCAGCATCCGCGCCGCGTTCTCGGCACGCTCCAGATGACGGGACATCCAGTAGAGTTCTGATGCAGTCCGGCTCAGCATGGCGGCGCCTCCAGTACCCAGGTGTCCTTGGTGCCCCCGCCCTGGGACGAGTTCACCACCAGCGAACCTTCTTTCATTGCCACACGCGTCAGGCCGCCTGCCACGAGGCGCATCTCCCGGCCACTGAGTACAAAGGGCCGCAAATCGATGTGGCGCGGCGCGATGCCTTCCTCCACAAAGATCGGACAACTGGACAGCGACAGCGTCGGCTGCGCAATGTAGTTATCCGGATTCGCCAACACCCGGCTGCGGAACTGCTCGATCTGTTCAGTGGTACTGGCTGGGCCAATCAACATGCCGTAGCCCCCGGCACCATGCACCTCTTTCACCACCAGCTCCGGCAGGTGCGCCATCACATACTTCAGATCGTCAGGCTCACGACATAACCAGGTGGGTACATTCTTGAGAATCGGCTCTTCCGATAAATAGAAACGAATCATCTCCGGCACAAACGGATAGATGGACTTGTCATCCGCCACCCCGGTACCCACCGCGTTGGCCAGAATGACATTGCCCTCGCGGTACGCCGTCATCAACCCCGGCACACCGAGCATGGAGTCCGGATGAAACGCCAGCGGATCAAGATAATCGTCATCAACACGCCGATAGATTACATCCACCCGCTGCGGCCCGGCCGTCGTGCGCATGTACACAACGCCATCACGCGTAAACAGATCCGCCCCTTCCACCAGCTCGATACCCATCTGCCGGGCGAGAAAGGCATGTTCGAAATAGGCGCTGTTGTAACGGCCCGGTGTCAGCAATGCGACACAGGGATTGGTGATATGACAGCTCTGCTCCAGCATCTCGTGCAGCATGGCCGGATAATGATCCACTGGTGCCACCCGGTGACGCGCAAATAATTCCGGATACAGCCGCATCATCATGCGACGATTCTCGATCATGTAGGACACGCCGGACGGCGTGCGGAGATTATCCTCCAGCACATAATAATCGCCGTCGTTGTTACGGATCAGATCCACCCCGGCAATATGCGCGTAGACATCATTGGGCAGATCGATGCCCTGCATACAGGGCTGATAGTGCGCATTGGCAAACACATGCGCCGCCGGAATGCGGCCATCACGAATGATGCGCTGTTCATGATAGATATCGTGCAGGAACATGTTCATGGCCCGCACGCGCTGCAGTATGCCCTGCTCCAGCAGGGCCCACTCACTGGCGGGGATCACCCGGGGCACGCTGTCGAAGGGAATCAGCCGTTCGGTGCCTTCGTCTTCGCCATACACATTGAAGGTAATGCCCACCCGGTGAAACAACAGGTCGGCTTCCTTGCGTTTGCGCTCCACCGTATCCATGGACACGCCTTCCAGCCAGCGCCAGTAGGCTGCGTAGTGGTCGCGGACCTTGTCCCCGGAGGCAAACATTTCGTCATAACCGCCTGCAGGCGGACTGCTTGCCTTGATCATGTGCGTCCCGTCCTCGCTCATGCCATATGAATGTATGGATGCAGCACAGGTACGAAGCACAAGACGTGCCAGCTCTGCGCCACGGGACGCGGGGTTCTCAGGCCTGGTCGCACGGTAAATGCGCAACCCTGCGCTTTGGGGTGGCAGGTAGCGCACCAAATAGGGGCGAAGCCGGAAGCGGGCAGCGGCTCAGCGGCTCAGCGGCTCAGCGGAGTTGGTCACCCTCCAGCAAGTACGCGTTGAGCCGGGGCACTCCCTTCCGGGACCGCTCAAGCCGTCCATGGGCGCTCGCGCTTTGGCCATCCATGGCCAAAGAGGTCCCTCCAGGGAGTGCCCCGGCTCAACGCTGGCAGTAGATTCTAAGTTCGGTAGCGGTTATCGACTTTCTGGAGGAACAAAACCGCCAGTTGGCTGGGAGCTATTAACCGGGCTGCGCGTGACGGCCCTCGGGGGGCGGGGATGTATTTTCAGGACTGTGTGAGGCATGGATGCCGAACACAAGACTACAGGGATGTATTTACGGCGGGTCCTGAAAATACATCCCCGCC